>CAWJAK010000006.1:0-1211183 GCA_963840825.1 uncultured Pseudomonadota bacterium | reverse complement strand
GACGGCCAGGGCGGCACCGCGACCGCCAACCAGATCATCACCGTCACCCCCGTCAATGACCCGCCCGTCGCCGTCAATGACAGCTACGCCGTGGCCGAGGATGGCACCGCCATCACCCTGACCCCGCTCACCGGCGATTCCGATCCGGACGGCGGCACCCTGTCCATCACCAGCATCAACGGCACGCTGCTGACCCCGGGCACCGCCCAGGTCATCGCCGTCACCAACGGCACCGTCAATGTCTCCGCCGCCGGCGTCATCACCTTCACCCCGGCACCGGACTACAGCGGCAGCGTCAGCTTCCCCTACACGATCAGCGACGGCCAGGGCGGCACCGCGACCGCCAACCAGATCATCACCGTCACCCCCGTCAATGACCCGCCCGTCGCCGTCAATGACAGCTACACCATGGCCGAGGATGGCACCGCCATCACCCTGACCCCGCTCACCGGCGATTCCGATCCGGACGGCGGCACCCTGTCCATCACCAGCATCAACGGCACGCTGCTGACCCCGGGCACCGCCCAGGTCATCGCCGTCACCAACGGCACCGTCAATGTCTCCGCCGCCGGCGTCATCACCTTCACCCCGGCACCGGACTACAGCGGCAGCGTCAGCTTCCCCTACACGATCAGCGACGGCCAGGGCGGCACCGCGACCGCCAACCAGATCATCACCGTCACCCCCGTCAATGACCCGCCCGTCGCCGTCAATGACAGCTACACCATGGCCGAGGATGGCACGCCATCACCCTGACCCCGCTCACCGGCGATTCCGATCCGGACGGCGGCACCCTGTCCATCACCAGCATCAACGGCACGCTGCTGACCCCGGGCACCGCCCAGGTCATCGCCGTCACCAACGGCACCGTCAATGTCTCCGCCGCCGGCGTCATCACCTTCACCCCGGCACCGGACTACAGCGGCAGCGTCAGCTTCCCCTACACGATCAGCGACGGCCAGGGCGGCACCGCGACCGCCAACCAGATCATCACCGTCACCCCCGTCAATGACCCGCCCGTCGCCGTCAATGACAGCTACACCATGGCCGAGGATGGCACCGCCATCACCCTGACCCCGCTCACCGGCGATTCCGATCCGGACGGCGGCACCCTGTCCATCACCAGCATCAACGGCACGCTGCTGACCCCGGGCACCGCCCAGGTCATCGCCGTCACCAACGGCACCGTCAATGTCTCCGCCGCCGGCGTCATCACCTTCACCCCGGCACCGGACTACAGCGGCAGCGTCAGCTTCCCCTACACGATCAGCGACGGCCAGGGCGGCACCGCGACCGCCAACCAGATCATCACCGTCACCCCCGTCAATGACCCGCCCGTCGCCGTCAATGACAGCTACACCATGGCCGAGGATGGCACCGCCATCACCCTGACCCCGCTCACCGGCGATTCCGATCCGGACGGCGGCACCCTGTCCATCACCAGCATCAACGGCACGCTGCTGACCCCGGGCACCGCCCAGGTCATCGCCGTCACCAACGGCACCGTCAATGTCTCCGCCGCCGGCGTCATCACCTTCACCCCGGCACCGGACTACAGCGGCAGCGTCAGCTTCCCCTACACGATCAGCGACGGCCAGGGCGGCACCGCGACCGCCAACCAGATCATCACCGTCACCCCCGTCAATGACCCGCCCGTCGCCGTCAATGACAGCTACACCATGGCCGAGGATGGCACCGCCATCACCCTGACCCCGCTCACCGGCGATTCCGATCCGGACGGCGGCACCCTGTCCATCACCAGCATCAACGGCACGCTGCTGACCCCGGGCACCGCCCAGGTCATCGCCGTCACCAACGGCACCGTCAATGTCTCCGCCGCCGGCGTCATCACCTTCACCCCGGCACCGGACTACAGCGGCAGCGTCAGCTTCCCCTACACGATCAGCGACGGCCAGGGCGGCACCGCGACCGCCAACCAGATCATCACCGTCACCCCCGTCAATGACCCGCCCGTCGCCGTCAATGACAGCTACACCATGGCCGAGGATGGCACCGCCATCACCCTGACCCCGCTCACCGGCGATTCCGATCCGGACGGCGGCACCCTGTCCATCACCAGCATCAACGGCACGCTGCTGACCCCGGGCACCGCCCAGGTCATCGCCGTCACCAACGGCACCGTCAATGTCTCCGCCGCCGGCGTCATCACCTTCACCCCGGCACCGGACTACAGCGGCAGCGTCAGCTTCCCCTACACGATCAGCGACGGCCAGGGCGGCACCGCGACCGCCAACCAGATCATCACCGTCACCCCCGTCAATGACCCGCCCGTCGCCGTCAATGACAGCTACACCATGGCCGAGGATGGCACCGCCATCACCCTGACCCCGCTCACCGGCGATTCCGATCCGACAGCGGCACCCTGTCCATCACCAGCATCAACGGCACGCTGCTGACCCCGGGCACCGCCCAGGTCATCGCCGTCACCAACGGCACCGTCAATGTCTCCGCCGCCGGCGTCATCACCTTCACCCCGGCACCGGACTACAGCGGCAGCGTCAGCTTCCCCTACACGATCAGCGACGGCCAGGGCGGCACCGCGACCGCCAACCAGATCATCACCGTCACCCCCGTCAATGACCCGCCCGTCGCCGTCAATGACAGCTACACCATGGCCGAGGATGGCACCGCCATCGCCCTGACCCCGCTCACCGGCGATTCCGATCCGGACGGCGGCACCCTGTCCATCACCAGCATCAACGGCACGCTGCTGACCCCGGGCACCGCCCAGGTCATCGCCGTCACCAACGGCACCGTCAATGTCTCCGCCGCCGGCGTCATCACCTTCACCCCGGCACCGGACTACAGCGGCAGCGTCAGCTTCCCCTACATCGATCAGCGACGGCCAGGGCGGCACCGCGACCGCCAACCAGATCATCACCGTCACCCCCGTCAATGACCCGCCCGTCGCCGTCAATGACAGCTACACCATGGCCGAGGATGGCACCGCCATCACCCTGACCCCGCTCACCGGCGATTCCGATCCGGACGGCGGCACCCTGTCCATCACCAGCATCAACGGCACGCTGCTGACCCCGGGCACCGCCCAGGTCATCGCCGTCACCAACGGCACCGTCAATGTCTCCGCCGCCGGCGTCATCACCTTCACCCCGGCACCGGACTACAGCGGCAGCGTCAGCTTCCCCTACACGATCAGCGACGGCCAGGGCGGCACCGCGACCGCCAACCAGATCATCACCGTCACCCCCGTCAATGACCCGCCCGTCGCCGTCAATGACAGCTACACCATGGCCGAGGATGGCACCGCCATCACCCTGACCCCGCTCACCGGCGATTCCGATCCGGACGGCGGCACCCTGTCCATCACCAGCATCAACGGCACGCTGCTGACCCCGGGCACCGCCCAGGTCATCGCCGTCACCAACGGCACCGTCAATGTCTCCGCCGCCGGCGTCATCACCTTCACCCCGGCACCGGACTACAGCGGCAGCGTCAGCTTCCCCTACACGATCAGCGACGGCCAGGGCGGCACCGCGACCGCCAACCAGATCATCACCGTCACCCCCGTCAATGACCCGCCCGTCGCCGTCAATGACAGCTACACCATGGCCGAGGATGGCACCGCCATCACCCTGACCCCGCTCACCGGCGATTCCGATCCGGACGGCGGCACCCTGTCCATCACCAGCATCAACGGCACGCTGCTGACCCCGGGCACCGCCCAGGTCATCGCCGTCACCAACGGCACCGTCAATGTCTCCGCCGCCGGCGTCATCACCTTCACCCCGGCACCGGACTACAGCGGCAGCGTCAGCTTCCCCTACACGATCAGCGACGGCCAGGGCGGCACCGCGACCGCCAACCAGATCATCACCGTCACCCCCGTCAATGACCCGCCCGTCGCCGTCAATGACAGCTACACCATGGCCGAGGATGGCACCGCCATCACCCTGACCCCGCTCACCGGCGATTCCGATCCGGACGGCGGCACCCTGTCCATCACCAGCATCAACGGCACGCTGCTGACCCCGGGCACCGCCCAGGTCATCGCCGTCACCAACGGCACCGTCAATGTCTCCGCCGCCGGCGTCATCACCTTCACCCCGGCACCGGACTACAGCGGCAGCGTCAGCTTCCCCTACACGATCAGCGACGGCCAGGGCGGCACCGCGACCGCCAACCAGATCATCACCGTCACCCCCGTCAATGACCCGCCCGTCGCCGTCAATGACAGCTACACCATGGCCGAGGATGGCACCGCCATCACCCTGACCCCGCTCACCGGCGATTCCGATCCGGACGGCGGCACCCTGTCCATCACCAGCATCAACGGCACGCTGCTGACCCCGGGCACCGCCCAGGTCATCGCCGTCACCAACGGCACCGTCAATGTCTCCGCCGCCGGCGTCATCACCTTCACCCCGGCACCGGACTACAGCGGCAGCGTCAGCTTCCCCTACACGATCAGCGACGGCCAGGGCGGCACCGCGACCGCCAACCAGATCATCACCGTCACCCCCGTCAATGACCCGCCGCTGGTTAGCGCTGCTTCTGAACGCGTTTCCGAGGAAGGCTTAATCAACGGTATTCCAGACACGTCGGGTAGTTCGGACACGACCAACTCACGCACAGTGAATGGCAACTTGTCAATCAGCGATCCTGATAGCAGTACCTTCCAGATCACTTTGTCCGCGCCGGGAACTTTGCTTGCCTCGCATGGCGCACCATTGACTTGGTCAGGTGGCGCGCCAGGAGCCGATCTAGTAGGTTCTGCAGGCGGCAACGAGATTATTAGAGTGCACATCGACAATACCGGTGCCTATACCGTGAGCTTGTCCGGTCCTGTCGATCATCCGGTAGCGGGGATAGAGGATCAGCTCACACTCGTTTTCGGGGTCGGCGTTTCCGACGGAACAAGTGCCGCGTCATCCACGCTTTCCGTCACCATCGAGGATGATTCGCCCACCGCACATGCCGCGAGCCACAACATTTATCTGGGCGTCGACCAAGTTGCGATTGGCAACCTGCAAGCCGGCTTCGTCAACAGTACCTACCTTTACCCGACATCGACACCACCCACCGAGACCAACAACGACGCTGACGCCTTCATCGATCGCCTGCGCTGGGGCAGTGCTGCCACATCGGCGGGACGCTCGGGCTACGATCTGCTGGATAACACAGCCTATACGTCGGCCACGCCTGTTGTAATTGGCGCTGGCCATCTCGTTCGCCTAGGCGATTTCACGCACACGAACTACCCGATCTACGCGAACAGTTCCACGCTCAGCTCGACCGATATGCGTACTACTATGAATGTCGTCATCAACGGGGTTACCACACCCGTGACGATTACTGTCCATATGACGCATACGGAAACACCCAACACCAGCGATCCGGTCGCTTCGCGCGACATCATCACGCTGCCGACGCAGACGATCAACGTGGCGATCGGCGGACAAGACTATCAGGTTAACCTGCTCGGTTTCCAGGACCATAACGGCAATCTCGTCAACACGATCTATACCGACGAAAACGCAAGCATTGGCAATACTTTCGGTGTGTACGCCAGCATCGTCTCGATCGATCCGCTGCCGGTGGTCAACGGCAATGTGGTGGCCGCAGCCGGTGCCGATGGTTCAATCAGCCAGGTCGTCTGGGATGCGACGGTCATCAGCAGCAACAATCAATATGGCACTTTCACTGGTCATGCGGATGGCAGCTACAGCTTCGAACTCAACCGCGCCACCAAGGACGTCATCAACACGGGCGATAGCCGGACCGTGCAATACACCTACAGCATCACCGACCAGGATGGCGATATCGCCACAAATACGGTGAGCATCAATCTCGGCGGCTACCAGAGTCTTGACGGTACATCCGGAAACAACACCCTGACAGGCACCGGCGCAAACGAGATGCTCTCCGGCTATGCCGGTAACGATACCCTCCACGGTGGAAGCGGTAACGATGTGCTCGTCGGAGGTACGGGAAACGATACGCTGTTCGGCGACCTGGGTGCCGATACCTTCGTCTGGCAATTGGCGGACCGTGGCACGGTGGTGACGCCGGCGGTGGATCACATTGGCGACTTCAACCGGGGCGAGGGAGACCGTCTGGATCTGGCCGACTTGCTCGGCAACAGCTCGACACTCAGTTTTGGCGAGGAGGCGGGGCATGCCGTGTTAAGCGTCAACACCGGCGGTACCGGCGTCGACCAGAAGATCGTGTTCGACACCTATAGCCTGACTTCGTTGCAGGCCGAGTTCGGCGCCGCTAACGCAGCCGATCTGATCCTGAAGATGAAAGCCAGCGGCAATCTGATTACCGACTGACCTGCTCCCGCCGGACGGTCAAGGATTCTCCTGCCCGTCCGGCGCGAAAGTCAGTCTTGGCGAGACGGCACCCTATCATCAAGCCCATGTCGAACAAAGATATTGATGCATCCCTGCAAGACCTGCAGGCACCGGAAGTACTGGACCGCCTGTCCTCTTCCGACCAGACCCTGATCCGCGTCATCGAGGATCTGGTTGAAACGCTGATCGGCAAGAACCTGATCCACTTCACGGATCTGCCGGAAGCAGCGCAGGCCAAGCTGCTGGAACGCCGCACGCTGCGACGCTCAATGAATGGCTTGCGACTGTTGCAGGACGATGACCAGACCCTGATCTGAAAGCGTTTCAGCTCATTCCGCTTCGCTTACCGCGGGGCCAGTCACGCCATCGAAGTCCAGCGCCGCGAGCGTATCGATTTCCCGCGTGGATTGCACGCCGACGGCAATCACCTGCATGCCGACTCCATGCGCCATCTTGCACAATCCGGCAAGGAATTCCTGGTTCCCTTCATTGGCGTCGATCCCCTGCACGAAATTGCTGTTGACCTTGACGTAATCGACGCAAAGACCGGCCAGCCGATTCATTTCGTTCAACCGGCGACCGAAGTTCTCGATGCCGACCTTGCAGCCCAGTCGATTGAGGCTGCGACTCAGTTCGTGGAATGCCTCGAAATGACTGGTCACGCCGATCACGGGCACCTCCACCCACAGTCGCGGGCAAAGCTCTTTGCTGTGCTCCAGTATTTCGATGAACTGCTGGCGGGCATCGAGATCGGCAACTGTTTCGGCGGACAGATTAATCGCGAGGTTGCCCGCCACCAGTTTCAATTCGTCCAGCGCCAGGCGGGCAACACGGGCATCGATGACAGGTGTCTGCCTGAAACGGATCGCGAACGGGATGAAATCACCCGCAGGGTGCCAGGGACCAGCGTCGTCAATCTGCAGACGAACCACGCATTCACGGTGGAGCAGCTGACGGCTCCGTGTGCCCATGACGGGATAACTATCCAGTTTGATGCGTCCTGCCTCGATAGCGCGCACGATAATGGCGCGCCACGCCTCGGCCGGATGAAAGGCTGTAGTGTCGCCATGATCCTCTGAGGTGGCACAGGTATTCGCCTCCTGTCCCTCGGCCCGTGCCAGCAACTGGTCGCAGCAGGCGAGAACGTTGCCAGGCGAGTCCCCCCGCTTGTAGCGGGTAGCGCTGACATAAAAAAGCTCTCCGCATTGGGAGAAACTCGCGTCACGCAGCCTAAGCATGGCGAGGCGTACACCATCCGCGAGCGCGAGCGCGTCGCCCTGATTTTGTGCGAGCAATGCGAAATCCTGGCCGTTCAGGCGGGCAGGCAAACAGTCGTTGCGTGTTACGCATGCCTCGCGCAGCGCCCTTGCCACCCCACACAAAAGGCGGTCGGTTTCGGCATGTCCCAACAGCCGGTTAATCGCAGCCAGATCCTTGATGCGCAGCATCAGAAATACACCGGCAGCAGCGGCATCTTCGCTTTCCAGCGCCTCACGCAGCCGGCCGAGGAAATAATCGCGATTGGGTAGTCCGGTAACCTTGTCATGGTTGATCTTCTTGCGCAGAACATCCAGCCGGGATGCCTCCTCGGCGAAAATCTGTTTCAGCCGGTTGACCATGCCGTTCATGGCATTGACCACACTATCCAGTTCCGGCACATGCGTTGCGGCGATATTCACGAACCGGCGGTCGGAAATCGCGCGCGCCTGATCGACCACCTGATCGAGCGGCCGGGTGATGAGGCGCAACAGTAGCGTCCCCAGGATTCCGGCCACCACGCCGCTGAGGACAAACCAGCCGACGAGGTCGAGCGTGCCCGTCCACAAGTCGCGATAAGCAAACTTGCTATGGCTGGTCAGGGAAATACTTCCATACTGTTTCCAGCCATTGGCGATGTGGGCCACGCCAGGGGACACCCGGATCGGCAGCAGCGCGACGAACCATGCCGGGGCACCCAGGTCGAGATTGGCGGGCGCCTTGCGCTCGACCACCAGTTTGCCGGCCGGATCGGTCAACCGGATCTCCTGATAGTGGCCGTTGTCGAACAGGGCGGAAAGCAACAGTTCCATTGTGACCGGATCCTTGTCCGACTGCTGCGACATCGCCAGCGCCAACGCAGTAGCATTGTCCTTGTTCTTGATATCGAGTTGTTTTTCCAGATAGCTGCGCGCGGTAAGCGTGTTTACCAACAGGCTGCCAATGAAGACCGCCAGCGTCAAGCCGATAATGGTGAGCCAGATACGTCTGAAGAGGGACATGATTTAGTCCTTGCTGAAAGTCAGGATAGTTGGATTGGCGAGCGGGATCATTCGTACCCCTCCGCCTGCATGCGGGTGATCAGGTCGCGCCAGCGGGACAGTCGGGCCGTGGTCGTGCCCGCTGCCTTGTTCTCTGCGTTCCCGCTGCCCGTCCAGACGCCGTCGCTGTTGAAGCTGAACACCGGCAGCAGGTCGCCGCGCCGTGAAGCAGGACGCAACTCGGTAATCAGGCTGTCGAGGATGAGTGGTTCACCCGTCGGATCCTCGTAATAGGCCAGCACCATGTGCGCCTGGACGATATCGCTGTGGGGACCGCCGATGCGCGCCTTGACATAGGTGATGCGCAAGCGTTCATTGGGCACATTCAGGCTGCGCAGGCTGAAATACTTGCCGATGGCAAAATCCTCGCAATCACCGCTGCCGCGCCCCAGCGTTTCCAGCGGCGTCGCCCAGTAGTCGCTACTGCCCCAAAGCGTCTGGTCATCGCCATTCTGGATCCGGCGGTTGAAGAACTCGTTGACGCGCCTAATTTTCTCCTTCTCGCTCAACACAACCGCCGCCTGCATCATGGCCTGCCAGGCCCTGACGGTCTGCTCGGCCCCTGCACCATACCGGGCGGCGGCGATCTGCAGCATCTTGTTCGACATCCGGCGCCGCCACGCCGACCACGACCGCGCAGGCCAGCAGCACCGGAAGCATCCTGCGCATTTTCATTCTGCGGCTAGGCCAGGCGGCGATAGAACGTCAAAATTGCGCTGGATATTCACTGGTGATAACCTACCGGACTTTGTGATATTCCCGGGAAATCCGGGGATTATCGTTTGTCTTTGTCGTTTGTCGTTTGTCGTTTGTCGTTTGCCGAGTTCCGGTTGGGAGTGAATGATAATGAAAAAAATCCGTATCCGTCGCCTGGTGCTTGCCACGCTGGCCGCATGGTTGGGCAGCGCCGTACCGGCGCTCGCCTACGACCTGAAGACGGCCGCCCAGGAAGCCGTTCTGCACAACCCGGAAGTGGTGGCCAAATGGCACGCCTTCCGCGAGGCCAGCGAAAGCATCGACGTCGCCCAGGGCGGCTATCTGCCGAAGCTCGATCTCAGCATGAATCTCAAGCGCGAGCATCTGGAGAAACCCGGCGTGCCAGATACCATCGACCTGGAATACACCACGCACGGCACTTCCTTGTACCTGACCCAGATGCTGTTCGACGGTTTCGCGACGAAGAGCGAGGTCGAACGCTTCAACTACGCCCAGCGCGTGCGCTACTACGAGTTTCTACAGGCATCCGAAGCGACCGCACTGGATACGGCGCAGGCCTATAACGACGTGTTGCGCTATCGCAAACTGTATCAGTTGGCCGAGGAAAACTACATCCAGCACCGCGCCATCTTCGAGCAGATTTCCCGGCGCGTGAAAGCCGGCATCGGCCGGCAGGTCGACCTGGAACAGGCCAGTGGCCGTCTGGCACTCGCCGAGTCCAACCTGCTCGTCGAAGCGAGCAATCTTCATGATGTCAGCGCCCGTTTCCAGCGCATCGTCGGTATTGCGCCGCCGGCGGACATGAGCGAACCGCAGCCACTCAACAAGGAAATCCCCGTCAGCAAGTTGACGGCGGTGTCCACCGGCTACCAGAAAAACGCCAGCCTGCTGGCCACGCAGGAAAACATCGTTGCGGCGATCGCCGAGGCGCGTGGCATCAATGCCGCCTTCATGCCCAAACTGTATTTCCAAGCGCGCCGCGACCTTGGCCACAACGTGGACGGCTTGGATGGCAAAAACGTCACAACCAGCTACGGCCTGCTGCTCAACATGAACCTGTACAACGGCGGTGCCGACAGCGCGAAGCTGCGACAATACGCCGAACGCGTCAATATCGCCAAGGATCTGCGCGACAAGACCTGTCGCGACATTCGCCAGATCGTGACGATCGGCTTCAACGACATCAAGAAACTGACCGAGCAGATCGGTTATCTGGACCAGCACCAGTTGGCGATCGAAAAGGCACGCGACGCCTATCGCAAGCAGTTCGATATCGGCCAGCGTACCCTGCTCGACCTGCTCGACACCGAGAACGAATTGTTCGACTCTCGGCGCGCCTACTCAAACGCCTTGCACGATCTGTCGCATTCCTATGTGCGAACCCAGGCCGGCATGGGCAAGCTCCTTGAACAGTTGGGCCTGCGCCCTCTGGAGACCGAGGCGCTCGCCAAACAGGAAGAGACCGCCGAGTTCGACCCGCTGGCGACCTGTCCTCCCGACGGCGAGATGGCGCTGGCGATCGACAAGAACAGGATATTCGCCGATGCCCTGAAGGCCAGACCGGAGCTCCTGCCGCCGGAGATGCCCGCCCGGCGCTGAGGCCGCCTTGCGTTACTGGCTGATGAAAAGCGAGCCCGCCGTCGTCGGCATCGACGACGTCCTCGCCCTGCCGAACCGGACGGTCGACTGGTGGGGGGTGCGCAACTATCAGGCGCGCAACTTCATGCGCGACCAGATGAAGGTCGGCGATGGCGTGTTTTTCTATCATTCGTCCTGTCCGGAACCCGGCATCGCGGGGCTTGCCGAGGTTGCCAAACTCGCTTATCCCGACCGCACCCAGTTCGACCCGTCCAGCCCCTACTACGATCCGAAATCGACGCCCGAAAATCCGCGCTGGGTGAATGTTCGACGTGCGCATCGTCAACAAGACACGGCTCGTCGGCCTCGACGAACTCCGCGCCCATCCCGAACTCGCCCGCATGCGCACACTCCAGCGCGGCAACCGGCTGTCGATCACGCCGGTCGATCCGGCGGAATGGAATTTCATCGTGCAGGAGCTCATGAAATGACGGTCTGGCTGTTGGGTTATGTCGCGCTGGGCGCGGTCGCCGGCTTTTTCGCCGGCCTGCTAGGTGTCGGCGGCGGCGCGATCATGGTGCCGGTGCTGGCATTGATGTTCGCCGCACAAGGCTTTCCCGAAACGCACCTGATGCACCTGGCGCTCGGCACCTCGATGGCGGCCATTGTGTTCACCTCGATTTCCTCGCTGCGCGCGCACCACAGCCATGGCGCCGTACGCTGGCCGATCGTCCGGATCATTACGCCAGGCATCCTTGTCGGCACCTTTCTCGGCGCGCAAGGGGCCAGCCTCATCCCGACGCGACCGCTCGCGATCTTCTTCACCGTGTTCATGAGCTACGTCGCCTTCCAGATGCTGGCGAACATCAAGCCGAAACCTTCGCGCCAGCTGCCCGGATCGCTCGGCATGTTCGTCGTCGGCAGTGGCATCGGGGCGATCTCGGCGCTCGTTGCCATCGGCGGTGGCTCGCTGTCGGTGCCGTTCATGACCTGGTGTAACGTCAAGATGCACGATGCCATCGGCACGTCCGCGGCGATCGGCCTCCCCATCGCGGTTGCCGGTACGATCGGCTATCTGATCGCCGGCCTGGGTGCGACATCCCTGCCCGACGGGAGCTTTGGCTTCGTCTACCTGCCCGCGCTGGCGGGTTGCGTCGTCGCCAGCATGCTGACCGCGCCGTTTGGCGCCAGGGCCGCACACAGCCTGCCGGTCGGGACACTGAAGAAGATCTTTGCCGGCGTCATCCTGCTGCTGCTCGCCAAGATGGTACACGGCCTGTTCTGAAGTCCGGCAGCCTTCAGGAAGGATCGGCCCAGTGCAGGATCGGCGCCCACTGCGCCCAGTCCTGAGCGGCCCGCGAGGCCGACAAGTCGAAAATCGTCAGGCCATGTGCCGCCGCCTGCACATAGTTCTGCGTATCGCGCAGGTGGGCGATCACCGGCAATCCCGTGTCCTGCAGGAAGCGCTCCAGCTCGGCCGCCGCGCGGGTCCGCGCGTTGACGCGCATGCCGACCACGACGATCTCGACCGGATGCTTGCGCAGCACCTTTTCTTCGAGCATCTCGTCGAGAAAATGACGTGTCGCCAGAATGTCGAACAACGAGGGGGCCAACGGCACGATGACACGGTCGACCAGCTTCAGCAGGTGCACGAGTTTCTTGCCATGCAGGCCGGCCGGCGTGTCGAGGATGACGTGCTCCGTGCCATGGGGCGGCCGCGCGGGCTCATCCGGCCGGATATCCCACGCGGCGATGTGCGGCAAACCCGGCGAACGCAATTGCAGCCAGGCGCGGGCCGATTGCTGGCGATCGATGTCGCCCAGCATGACACGCCTGCCCTGCCGGGCCAGGCCGCCGGCCAGATTGGTCGCCAGCGTGCTCTTGCCGACGCCACCCTTGGGGTTCGCGATGAGGCAGCTGCGCATGGCGTTACGGCAGCAGGATGGTGGAACCGGTCGTGCGGCGGTTTTCGAGATCGATGTGCGCCTGCGCCGCATCCTTCAGCGCGTAGGTCTGGTTGACCGCGATCTTCACCTTCCCGGACATGACGACGTCGAACAGTTCCTGCGCGCTGGCGAGCAGGTCGGCACGTTTGGCGATATAGGTAAATAGTGTCGGCCGGGTCAGGAACAGGGAACCACGCTTCGAAAGTTCCTGCGTGTCGACAGGCGCCACCGGCCCGGCCGACTGGCCGAAGGTGACCATCATCCCAAGCGGCCGCAGGCAGTCCAGCGATTTCATGAAGGTGTCGGCGCCAACCGAATCGTAGACGACCGGCACACCTTCGCTGTGGGTAATCTCCTTGACGCGGGCGACGAAATTCTCGCGCGTGTAAATGATCGGATGGTCGCAACCATGCGCCTTCGCCAACGCGGCTTTTTCGTCCGAGCTCACGGTGCCGATGACCGTCGCACCCAGCGCTTTCGCCCACTGGCAGACGATCAGACCCACCCCGCCGGCAGCGGCCTGGATCAGGATCGTGTCACCCGCCTGTACCCGATACGTGCGGCGCAACAGGTATTGCGCGGTCATGCCCTGCAGCATCATCGCGGCGGCCGTCTTGAAGTCGATGCTGTCCGGCAATTTCACCAGCCGGTCGGCGGGGAGGTCGCGCACCTCGGCGTAGGCACCGGGGGGACCGCCGGCATAAGCAACACGATCGCCGACCTGAATATCCGTCACCGCACTGCCGACTGCCTCGACCACGCCCGCGCCTTCCAGGCCGAGGCCGCTCGGCAGTTGCAGCGGATAGCGGCCGCTGCGGAAATAGACGTCGATGAAATTGAGGCCGACGGCCGCATGGCGCACCCGCGCCTCCCCGGGTGCAAGAGGTGCCGTTTCGTCAGCGCTGACTTCCTCCCAGCACATCACGTCGGGACCGCCGGTGGCATGGATGCGGATTGCGTGGGTCGTCATATCACTCCCTCCTCTTTATGCGTGCAGATGATTCGCGTCGACCACCACGAGCGCGGTCATGTTCACCAGCCGCCGCACCGTGGCCGTCGGGGTCAGGATATGCACCGGCTTGGCCGCGCCGAGCAGGATCGGGCCGACGGTGATGCCCTCGCCATTGGTTTCCTTCAGCAGGTTGAAGGCGATGTTGGCGGCATCGACGTTGGGCATGATCAGCAGGTTGGCCTCGCCCTTGAGGCGGCTGTCCGGATAGATGCGGTTGCGGATGTCCTCGTTGAGCGCGGCGTCGCCGTGCATCTCGCCATCGACCTCGAGGTCCGGCGCACGCGCCATGATGATCTCGAGCGCGTGGCTCATCTTCGCGCGTGGCGTCCGAGGGCTCGCTGCCGAAATTCGAATGCGACAGCAGCGCCACCTTCGGCGCGACGCCGAAGCGGCGCACTTCCTCGGCCGCCATCAGCGCGATGTCGGCGAGCAGCCCGGCATTCGGGTCTTCGTTCACGTAGGTGTCGCAGATGAACAGGGTATGGCGCGGCAGCAGCAGCAGGTTCATCGCCGCGAAGCAGTGGGCGCGCGGCTTGAGGCCGATGACGTCGCGGATATGGTGCAAGTGCTGGGCATGGCGCCCGACCATGCCGCACAGCATCGCATCGACTTCGCGGCGGCGCAGCAGCATGGCGCCGATCAACGTGGTGTCGGACCGCAGCAGCTGCTTGGCCATCTCCTGCGTCACGCCCTTGCGGCCCATCAGCTGGAGATAGTCCATCCACAGGTCGCGATAGCGCGCATCCGCTTCCGGATTGATGATCTCGAAATCGATGCCGGGGCGGATGCGCAGGCCGGCGCGCTGAATCCGCATCTCGATCACATCCGGTCGGCCGATCAGCACCGGCTGGGCCAGGCCCTCGTCGCGCACTGCCTGCACTGCGCGCAGCACGCGCTCGTCCTCGCCGTCACAGTAGACGACCCGCTTCGGGCTCTGCTTGGCGGCGGCGAACACCGGCTTCATGACGAAGCCGGAGTGATAGACGAAGCTGTTGAGCTGGTCGCGGTAAGCCGCCATGTCGGGAATCGGCCGCATCGCCACGCCCGAATCCGCGGCCGCCTGCGCCACGGCGGGCGCGATCTTGACGATCAGGCGCGGGTCGAACGGCTTGGGAATCAGATATTCGGGACCGAAGCTGACTGATTCGCCGCCGTAGGCCATGGCCACGACGTCCGAGGCTTCGGCCTGCGCCAGTTCGGCGATGGCGCGCACGGCGGCCAGCTTCATGTCTTCGGTGATCGTCGTCGCGCCGGCATCGAGCGCGCCGCGAAAGATGAAAGGGAAGCACAACACGTTGTTCACCTGGTTCGGATAGTCCGAGCGCCCGGTCGCGATGATCGCGTCGTCGCGCACCGCCTTCACCTCTTCCGGCGCAATTTCAGGCGTCGGGTTCGCCAGCGCCAGAATCAGCGGCTGGGCGGCCATCTTGGCGGCCATTTCCTTCTTCAGCACACCACCGGCCGACAGCCCGAGGAAGACATCGGCACCGTCGATCACTTCACCGAGCGTGCGCGCGTCCGTCGGCTTGGCGTAGCGCGCCTTGATCGGGTCCATCTCCTCCTTGCGGCCTTCATAGACGACGCCGTGGATATCGGTGATCCAGATATTTTCGATCCTGACGCCCAGATTGACCAGCAAGTCGAGGCAGGCGAGCGCGGCGGCCCCAGCGCCCGACGTGACGAGCTTGATCTCCTCGATCTTCTTGCCGACGAGCTTGAGCCCGTTGAGCACCGCCGCGCCGACGACGATGGCGGTACCGTGCTGGTCGTCGTGGAACACGGGGATACTCATGCGCTCGCGCAGCCTGGCCTCGATATAGAAACACTCGGGCGCCTTGATGTCCTCGAGGTTGATGCCGCCAAAAGTTGGCTCCATGGCGGCGATCATGTCGATCAGCTTGTCGGGATCGGGCTCGGCCAGTTCGAGGTCGAACACATCGATGCCGGCAAATTTCTTGAACAGCACACCCTTGCCTTCCATCACCGGCTTGGCGGCCAGCGGACCGATGTTGCCGAGTCCCAACACGGCCGTGCCGTTGGTGACGACGCCGACCAGGTTGGCGCGCGAGGTCAGCCGGCTCGCCTCGCGTGCATCGGCGACGATGGCATTGCAGGCAGCGGCGACACCCGGCGAATACGCGAGCGCGAGATCGCGCTGGTTGGTCAGTCCCTTGGTCGGAACGACCGAGATCTTGCCGGGCGTCGGGCTGGAATGGTATTCGAGAGCGGCAGCGGTGAGATCCTTGCCTTCCTCGCACGTCTCGTGATGTTCTCCGCTCATGGTCTTTGCTTTGTTATTGGAAGTCAGCAATCTTACTCCGGCCGCGAACGATCGCCTTGCGGCGGGTATGCGAAAATCGGTCATCCCTTCATCAGTAAATCATCATGAAACGCGTTGTTTTCAATCAGAAAGGCGGCGTCGGCAAGAGCACGATCGCCTGCAACCTCGCCGCCATCGCCGCCGCGCGCGGCCAGCGTACCCTGGTGGTCGATCTCGATCCACAGGCCAACTCGACCCGTTATCTACTCGGCGCCGCCGCTGACGCTTTGGAGTCAACGGTTACTGAATTCTTCGACCAGATGCTCAATTTCAAGCTGCGGCCCAAGGCGACGGAAGCGTTCATCCACGCCACGCCCTTCGCCAACCTCTCGGTCATGCCAGCCGACGCCGCGCTCGAGGAGCTGCAGGCCAAGCTCGAATCGCGCTACAAGATCTACAAGCTCAAGGAAGCACTCGACGCGCTGGGCGACCAGTTCGACGAAATCTGGATCGACACGCCGCCCGCGCTGCATTTCTACACGCGCTCGGCGCTGATCGCTGCCGACCGCTGCCTGATTCCCTTCGACTGCGACGAGTTCGCGCGCCGCGCGCTCTACACGCTGCTCGACAACGTTGCCGAAATCCGTGCCGACCACAATGCCGACCTTGAAGTCGAAGGCATTGTCGTCAATCAGTTCCAGTCGCGCGCGACGCTCCCGCAGCAGGTGGTGCAGGAACTGCGCGACGAGAAGCTGCCCGTGCTCGAGCCTTTCCTGTCGGCCTCGGTAAAGATCAAGGAATCGCACCAGCAGGCGAAACCGATGATCCACCTCGATGCACGCCACAAGGTGACGAGCGAGTTCGAGCGCCTGTACGACACGTTGCAGGGCAAACGCAAGGGCGCGCGGCAGAAGAAGTAGTCCAGGTGCCGTCCCGCCAGCGCTGACTTTCAGCCGGCGAGGAAGTCCAGCAGCAGGCGATCGAAAGTTTCCGCCTGCTCGATCACCAGCTGGTGCGAGGCGTGCGGGACGATCTCCAGCCGCGCACCGGGAATCGCGGTGGCGATCGCCTGGCTTGCCGCCGGCGGCGTGCCGGGATCGTCGGCACCGACCATCACCAGCGTCGGCGCGCGTACCGCGCCCAATTGCGCCGTGACATCGAGCGTGCAGATCGCCGCACCCCAGCCGGCGAAACCAGCCACCGACGTCGCCGCGATCAGCGCGCCGATGCGCGCCATCACCGCGGGATGCGCCGCCCGCCAGGGGGCGGTAAACCAGCGCGCCAGCATCGCTTCGACATGCGCCTGCATGCCCTGCGCACGCGCGACCGCGACGCGTTCATCCCACATCGCCTTGCCTTCGGGCGGCACGCGGCTGGCCGAACTGACGAGCGCCAGCCGGTCGAGCCGTTCGGGCGCGGCCAGCGCGAAATGCTGGCCGAGCATGCCGCCCATCGATAGGCCGACAAAATGCGTGCGCTTGATCTTCAGCGCGTCGAGCAGGCCGATGAGGTCGCCCACGAGTTGCCCGAAGTTGTAGGGTTCATCCGGCGCGCTGGTTTGGCCGTGGCCCCGCGCGTCGTAGCGCAGCACCGTGAAAAGTGGCTCCAGCGCGGCAGTGACCTCATCCCACAGCGTCAGGTCGGTAGCGAGTGAGTGCGCGAGCGTGACCCACGGACGCTGCGCAGCCTGGCCTGAGATTTCGTAGTGGATGTCGATGCCGTTGGCGCTAACTTTCATGAATCGCTCCCCCCTCTCCCTTGCACCGACAGGTGCCGCGACAGGAACGCCAGCACCGCGTCGATGCCGATGTCCATCTCGGCATATTCGTCGTGGCTGCCCTGCATCAGCAGCAACTCTACCCCGTCGTGCGCCCGCTGCGCGTAAATCTCCCGCGCCTCGGCGACCGGCACGGTCATGTCCTCCGTACCGTGGGCGATCAGCACCGGGCAGCGCACGCTACGGATTGTATTGACCGGCGCAATCGACTCGAAGCGCGTGCCGATCACGTGCTGCACATATTCGAGGATGGCCCAGCCAACTGGCCAATAGGGAATGCGGCGCCAGGCGAGCCAGCGGCGCATCATCGCGTCGGGATGCGCGAAGGCGGCGATGCTCACCACGGCCGCCAACTGCGGCGCGCGCGACGCAATCAACAGGGCCGCACCCGCGCCGACCGAATGGCCGATCGCCGCAATGCGTTGCGCATCGATCCCCGGCTGCGCGCGTAGCCAGTCGAGTGCGTGCTCAAGGTCCTCGGCGAAGCGCGGCAACGACGCGAAGCTGTCGTCGTCACTCATGCCGTGACAACGCGCATCGAAGAGCAGTATGGCATGGCCCTGCCGATGCAGCGGAGCCGCGAGGGGCAGCATCGTCTCGGCGTTGCCGCCCCAGCCATGCAGCACCGCTATCGCCGCGGCATTCTCGTCGCTCGCGGGGATGAACCAGCCGCGCAAGCTGAGGCCGTTCGCGGTCGGAAATTCCACCGTGCGAAAAGGCAGGCCGAGGTCGCCGGGGTCGCGCTGCTCCGCCACGCGCGGCGCGGTAAGACCGCGCCGGATCGCCCAGCGGGCTGTCCACAGCAACGCGAGAAGGGCAAGGACAAGGCCCATCAGCAGGCCGAACCCGCTCATCGTCTCAGGCGGGCTCCAGCTTGGCGACCGACAGCGCCAGCCATTTCATGCCGGCGTTGCCGAAGTTGATCTGCACACGCGCATCGTTGCCGCCGCCTTCGGCATTGACGATCACGCCGAGGCCGAACTTGGCGTGCATCACCGTCTGGCCGATGCGAAAACCGCTGCCATCGCCACTACCCGCGCGCCGGCGTGGCGCCGGTTCGAAAGTCAGACCTGACGAGACGGCACCATAGGCTGATTTTCCGGCCCGCGCGGTCAGGAATTTGAGCAGCGCGGCGGGAATCTCGTCAATAAAGCGCGAGGGCGGGTTGTAACGCATCTGGCCGTGCAGCATGCGCGTCTGCGCGTGGCACAGGTAGAGACGCTGGCGCGCACGGGTGACGGCGACGTACATCAGGCGGCGTTCCTCTTCCAGCCCTTTATCTTCTTTGCGCGCATTTTCATGCGGAAACAGGTCTTCCTCCAGCCCGCAGATGAAGACGATATTGAATTCCAGCCCCTTGGCGGAGTGCACTGTCATCAGTTGCAGCGCGGCGTCGCCTTCGCCGGCCTGATGCTCGCCGGCTTCGAGCGCGGCGTGTGAGAGGAAAGAGGCCAGGTCTGACGACAGTTCGCCTTCTTCACCGACAGTGCCCTCCTCGGCGACGAAGCCGGCGGCGGCATTGACCAGCTCGGCGAGGTTTTCCAGGCGATCCTGGCCTTCCTTTTCGTTCTGATAGTGCGCGCGCAGACCGGATAAATCGAGCACATGCTCGACCAGTTCCGGCAGCGGTAAATCAGCCGCCTCGCGCAAGCGGGCGATGAGCACGGCGAAGGCGGCGAGTTTCGCGCCTCCGGCACCGGCGACGAGGGGAATCGCGGCATGCAGGCTACTGCCCGCACCCCGTGCCGCGTCGTTCAACTGCTCGATGCTGCGCGCCCCGATGCCGCGCGTGGGGAAATTCACCACCCGGGTGAAGGCGGTGTCGTCGTCGCTATTGGCGATCAGGCGCAGGTAGGCGAGCGCATGCTTGATCTCGGCACGCTCAAAGAAGCGCAACCCGCCATAGACACGATAGGGAATGCCGGCGTTGAACAGCGCGTGTTCCAGCGCCCGCGATTGCGCGTTGCTGCGGTAGAGCAGCGCGATCTCGGCGCGCGCATGGCCGTCGTTGGCGAGCGCCTTCACTTCTTCGACGATGAAGCGCGCCTCGTCGCCATCGGAGTAGGACTCATGCACGCGGATCGGCTCGCCGGCACCCGCCTCGGTCCAGAGGTTCTTGCCAAGGCGCGCGGGATTGTTCTGGATGATGGCGTTGGCGGCGTCGAGGATGTTGCCGTGCGAGCGGTAGTTCTGCTCAAGGCGGATCAGGTTCGTGACCTTGAACTCGCGCTCGAAGTCGCGCATGTTGCCGACGTCGGCGCCCCTGAACGCATAGATCGACTGGTCGTCGTCACCGACGCAAAACAGGCTGGCGCCCTCGCCGGCCAGCAGTTTCAGCCAGCGGTATTGCAACTTGTTGGTGTCCTGGAACTCGTCGACGAGGATGTGGCGAAAGCGCTCCTGGTAATGCCGGCGCAGCGGTTCATTGCGCTCCAGCAGTTCGTAACAGCGCAGCAGCAACTCGGCAAAATCGACGACACCCTCCTTCTGGCACTGCGCTTCGTAGGCCGCGTAGAGCTCGATGCGCTTCTGCGTCAAGTCGTCACTGTACGCAAATGAGGCTGCCACGGCGGCGGCACGCAAGCCGGCTTCCTTCTGCGCGTTGATGAACCACGTCAGTTCGCGCGGCGGAAACTTCTCGTCATCGACGTTGAGCGATTTCAACAATCTTTTCACCGCCGACAACTGGTCGGCCGAGTCGAGGATCTGGAACAACTGGGGCAGGCCCGCGTCGCGATAGTGGGCGCGCAACATGCGATTGCACAGGCCGTGGAAGGTGCCCACCCACATCCCCTTCACGTTGATCGGCAGCATGGCCGACAGGCGCGCGAGCATCTCCTTCGCGGCCTTGTTGGTGAAGGTCACGGCCAGCACCCCCTGCGGCGAGACCTGTCCGGTCGAAATCAGCCAGGCGAGGCGGGTCGTCAGCACGCGGGTCTTGCCCGAGCCGGCGCCGGCCAAAATCAGGGCGTGCAGGGGCGGCAGGGTCACAGCCACCAACTGCGGCTCGTTGAGTCTTTCCAGTAAATTCAATGGCTTACACTTTCGTTGTCAGAACAGCAGTCTACACGCTGGGACTTGAACTTTTCGCTTCCATCACGATCTCATGTTCTAATGTTGCACTGCAACACAACCTCAAAGGAGCCGTTCATGAAAACGACACCTCACTTGCCGAAGATTCTGCCCTGGCTGGCCCACAAGGCCGGCATACCCCTTGCCCGTGCCGAAGCCCTGTGGCAGGCCGCCCTTTGCCATGCCGAGACAGTGACCGGACAAACGGAAACGCCGGCCTACTGGAGCGCGGCGATGGACCGGTTGCTCGAAGGAGTGGCCGCCGAAAGCCTGCACGAAGACGCCGCCGCCTTCGGCTGGCGCCACTGGTCGCGCCTGAACAATCGGACCTGGGCGGCGCCATTGGCCATCCTCGACGCACTTGTACTTAACAACGTGCGCGGCTGGCGCACCCTGCGCCCCGTGCAACTCGGCTGAAAGCGGGGCGGCGCGTATAATTCGGCCTTTCGTCGAATCACGCGCAACGTCACGCCCATGCAGGAAAAATACAGCCCCGCCGAGATCGAGCAGGCCACCCAGATCCACTGGACCGCCACGCGCGCGTTCAATGTCGCCCAGGATCCATTGAAGCCCAAGTACTACTGCTTGTCGATGTTCCCCTATCCGTCGGGCAAGCTGCACATGGGCCATGTGCGCAACTACACGATCGGCGACGTGCTGGCGCGCTCGCACAAGATGCGCGGCTTCAATGTCTTGCAGCCGATGGGCTGGGATGCCTTCGGCCTGCCCGCCGAGAACGCGGCGATCCAGAACAAGGTGCCGCCAGCCCAATGGACCGATGACAACATCGCCTACATGAAGCAGCAGCTCCAGTCGCTGGGTTTCGGCCTCGACTGGGAACGCGAGCTGGCGACCTGCAAGCCCGAGTATTACAAGTGGAACCAGTGGCTGTTCCTGCGCATGCTGGAAAAGGGCATCGCCTACAAGAAGACGCAGACGGTGAACTGGGACCCGGTCGACCAGACCGTGCTCGCCAACGAACAGGTCATCGAGGGCCGCGGCTGGCGCACCGGCGCGCTGGTCGAGAAGCGCGAGATTCCCGGTTACTACCTCGGCATCACGCAGTACGCCGACGAATTGCTGAGTGCACTCGATACCCTGCCCGGCTGGCCGGAGCGCGTCAAGACGATGCAGGCCAACTGGATCGGCAAGAGCACCGGCGTGCGCTTTGCCTTCCCCTACGAACTCGACGGCAAGCGTGACCGGATGTGGGTCTTCACCACCCGCGCCGATACCATCATGGGTGTGACCTTCTGCGCCGTCGCCGCCGAGCATCCGCTGGCGACCCATGCCGCAAGAAACAACCCGCAGCTCGCCACCTTCATCGACGAATGCAAGCACGGTTCGGTGATGGAAGCCGACATGGCAACCATGGAAAAAAAGGGCATGCCGACCGGCATCTTCGTCGAACATCCGCTGACCGGCGCCAAGGTCGAGGTCTGGGTCGGCAACTACGTGTTGATGAGCTACGGCGACGGTGCAGTGATGGGCGTGCCTTCCCACGACGAGCGCGACTTCGCCTTTGCCAAAAAGTACGGGTTGACGATCACGCAGGTAATCTCCGTTCCCGGCGAAGCTTTTTCGCTCGACGGCTGGCAGGAATGGTATGCCGACAAACAGCGCGGTGTCTGCGTCAATTCAGGCAAGTACGACGGACTTGACTACGCATCCGCCGTCAACGCCATCGCCACCGATCTCGCCGCCCAGGGTCTCGGCGAAAAGAAGGTGCAGTTCCGCCTGCGCGACTGGGGCGTCTCCCGCCAGCGTTACTGGGGCTGCCCGATCCCGATCATCCACTGCGACGGGGATGGCGCTACCGCAGGCTGCGGTTCTGTTCCTGTCCCCGACGACCAGTTGCCGGTGGTGCTGCCCACCGATTGCGTGCCGGACGGTTCCGGCAACCCGCTCAACAAGCGCACCGATTTCCTGAACTGCGCCTGCCCGCAATGCGGCAAGCCGGCAAGACGCGAAACCGACACGATGGATACTTTCGTCGATTCGAGCTGGTACTACGCGCGCTACGGCGCCGATGCCGCGACGCGTGAGAAGAACACCGCGATGGTCGACGCCGGTACCCAGTACTGGATGCCGGTCAACCAGTACATCGGCGGCATCGAGCATGCGATCCTGCACCTGCTCTACTCGCGCTTCTGGACCAAGGTGATGCGCGATGTTGGCCTCGTCCAGCAGGATGAACCCTTTGCCAACCTGCTGACGCAGGGCATGGTGCTCAACCACATTTTCAGCCGCCGCACCGAGAAGGGCGGCATCGAGTACTTCGCCCCCGAGGAAATCGATCTCGTGCGCAATGAGGCCGGGCATGTCACCGGCGCGACGCTCAAATCCGACGGCTCGACCATCGACTACGGCGGCGTCGGCACCATGTCGAAATCGAAGCGCAACGGCGTCAACCCGCAAGCGCTGATCGAGCAGTATGGCGCCGACACCGCCCGCTTCTTCATGATGTTCGCGTCGCCCCCCGAGCAGACACTGGAGTGGTCGGACAGCGGCGTCGAGGGTGCCTACCGCTTCATGAAGCGCGTCTGGGCGTTTGGTCACCAAATCAAGACAGCCAGCGCCATGCCCGGAGCGTCTACAGCGCTCCGGCGCGAGATTCACCTGCTGCTCAAGCAGGCCAACTATGATCTATCCAAGCTGCAGTTCAACACCGTCGCTTCGGCCTGCATGAAGATGCTCAACGCACTGGAGAAGGCGCCCGCCGATCCACATGCCCGGGAAGGCTTCGGCATCCTGCTGCGTGTACTCTCACCAATCGCGCCGCATATCACCCATGCGCTGTGGATCGAGCTGAACTACGGCATGGATATTCTCCAAGCCACCTGGCCTGAACCGCTCGAGGAAGCGTTGGTGCAGGACGAACAGGAACTCGTGTTGCAGGTGAATGGCAAGCTGCGCGGCAATATCAAGATGAAAGTCAGCGCCGACAGGACGGCAATCGAGGCTGCGGCACTCGCCAGCGAAGCCGCGCAGAAGTTCATGGAAGGCAAGCCGGCGAAGAAAGTTGTCGTCGTGCCCGGCCGCTTGGTTAATATTGTCGTCTGATGCGCACACTCATCCTTCTCCTCGCGTTTACCCTGTCGGCCTGCGGCTTCCAGCTGCGGGGCACCTACAACCTGCCTTGGGAAACGTTGCATATCAGCCTGCCGGAAAACAGCGAGCTTTACTTCCAGATCAAGCACGGCGTCGAGGCCGGCACGCTGACCAAGGTTGTCACCGACGCCAAGCAGGCCAGCGCCTCGCTCGTCATCCTGCGCAACGAGCAACTCAAGAGCATCCTCTCGCTTTCCGGCAAGGGCCTCGTGCGTGAGTTCCAGCTCACCCGCACCTTCATGTACCGCGTGCAGGACGCCAGCGGCAAGGAACTGCTTCCGGCCAGCCAGATCATCCTGCAGCGCGACATGACCTTCGACGACGAACGCATCTTCGCGAAGGAGTCCGAAGAAGCAATGATCTGGCGCGAGATGCAGCAGGACATGGTGCAGCAATTGCTGCGCCGGCTCGCCGCCGCCAGTCGCCCGGCCAAGGGCTAGAAATTCTCATGCAACTGCGCCCCGAGCAGCTCGCCGCCCATCTCGACAAACCCCTCGCACCGCTGTACCTCCTGCATGGCGACGATCCGCTGCTGACCGTCGAAGCCGGCGATGCGCTGCGCGCCACCGCGTGCAAGCAGGGGTTCGATGAGCGCGCGGTGCTCGTCGTGACACCGGTTTTTCGCTGGGAAGAACTGTTCCACGCCGCCGGCAACCTGTCGCTATTCGGCGGCCGCACGCTGGTCGACCTGCGCATTCCCACCGGCAAGCCGGGCCGCGACGGCGGCGACGCGCTGCAGCGCTACGCCAAGGCCCCGCCTTCGGACGTACTGACGCTGATTACCCTGCCCGAAATGGACTGGCGCGCCAAGAAGGCCGCCTGGTTCGCTGCCCTGGCTGACGCCGGCGTCAGCATCGAATGCAATGCCCCACCGCTGGCACAACTGCCCCAGTGGATCAACCGCCGGCTCGCCGTCCAGCAGCAGACCGCGCCGGCTGACGCGCTCGAATTCATCGCGCTGCACGTCGAGGGCAACCTGCTCGCCGCACATCAGGAAATCCAGAAGCTCGGCTTGCTGTACCCGCAGGGGGCCTTGACGCTCCAGCAAGTCTCCGCCGCGGTGCTCAACGTCGCGCGCTACGACATCGACGACCTGAAGAACGCCCTGCAGACGCGCGATCCCGCCCGCTGCGCGCGCACGCTCGAAGGCCTGAAGGCCGAAGCCGCCGCCCCGCCGCTGGTGCTCTGGGTGCTCGCCAACGAGGGACGCCAGCGCATGCACCGCGCCGCCCTCTTGCACGCGGCGCGGATTGATCGCATCATCAAGGGCCTGACCACCGGCGATTTCTGGGACGAATGCCTCCAGCTCGCCTTGCGACTGACCAAAGCCACCGCATGAACACGCCAATCGACATCACCACCACCATGCACACCCTCGGCCGGCAGGCGCGCGTTGCATCGCGCGCGCTGGCCAGGACCAGCACCGCTGCCAAGAATGCCGCATTGCTGGCGATGGCCGCGGCGATCCGCATGCACCGCGAAGACTTGCTCGCCGCCAATGCGGCCGACGTCGCCGAAGCCAGGGCCAACGGCCTCGAACCCGCGCTGCTCGACCGGCTCACCATTACCGCGAAGAGCATCGAGTCGATGGCGCAGGGCCTCGAACAGGTGGCTGCGCTGCCCGACCCGATCGGCGAAATCACCGACATGAAGTTGCGCCCCACCGGCATCCAGGTCGGCAAGATGCGCGTACCGCTGGGCGTCGTCGGCATCATTTATGAGGCACGCCCCAACGTCACCGCCGACGCCGCCGCACTCTGCCTGAAGTCGGGCAACGCCGCGATCCTGCGCGGCGGCAAGGAAGCGATCCGCTGCAACCAGGCCATCGCCGCCTGCGTGCGTGCGGGACTCAAGGCTGCCGGCCTGCCCGAGACGGCGGTGCAGGTGATCGAAACCACCGACCGGGCGGCGGTCGGTCACCTCGTCGCCATGCCCGAGTTCGTCGATGTCATCGTGCCGCGCGGCGGCAAGGGCCTGATCGAGCGCATCAGCCGCGAAGCAAAGGTGCCGGTCATCAAGCACCTGGACGGCAACTGCCATATCTTTGTCGATGCGTCCGCCGATCCCGACAAGGCGCTGAATATCCTCGAGAACGCCAAGACTCAGCGCCTCGGCACCTGCAACACGGCCGAATCGCTGCTCGTCGCGCGCCCGGTTGCTGCGACGCTGCTGCCCCGACTCGCCGCAATGCTGGTATCGAAGGGCGTCGAAATCCGTGGTTGCGCCGAGACGCAGGCTCTCGTGCCGCAGGCCAAGGCCGCGACCGAGGAGGACTACTACACCGAGTATCTCGCCGCGATCATCTCCTGCAAAGTGGTGGCGGACGTCGATGCGGCCATCGCCCACATCAACCAGTATTCGTCGGCACACACCGAGGCGATCGTCACCGAGGACTACACACGGGCGCTGCGCTTCCTACGCGAGGTGGATTCGGCAAGCGTGATGGTGAATGCCTCGACGCGCTTCGCGGACGGCTTCGAATACGGACTCGGCGCGGAGATCGGCATCTCGACCGACAAGTTCCACGCGCGCGGTCCGGTCGGCCTCGAGGGGCTCACATCGCAGAAATGGATCGTCTTCGGTAATGGCGAGGTAAGAGCATGAGCGAAATGAACATGGCCCATCCTGGCGCGGCGGACTACGATGCCATCGTTAGTTTCCCGGGATTTTCCGTCGGCATCTGCAGCGACGACGAGGCCATCGTCGCCATCGATTTTCTCGAGCCTTGTGACGAGCGCGAGGGACGTCAGCCGCTGGCACAAGCGGCCGTGCGTCAATTGCACGCTTACCTGAAAGACCCGAAATACGTCTTCAGCCTGCCACTTGCACCGGCCGGCACGCCTTTCCAGCGCAAGGTATGGAAGGGCATCGCCGCCATCAAGCCGGGCAAGACGCGCAGCTACGGCGAACTGGCGCAGACCATCGGCAGCGCACCACGCGCGGTGGGCAACGCCTGCGGCGCCAATCCCTATCCGCTGGTCGTGCCCTGCCATCGCGTCATCGCGGCCAACCACGGGCTGGGCGGCTTCGCACGCCAGCGTGGTGGTTTCCTGCTCGACGTGAAACGCTGGCTATTACAGCATGAGGGAAATCGATAGCCAGTTGCTGGACGAGTTCGTCGACGCACTCTGGCTCGCCGACGGGCTCGCAAAGAACACCCTCGCCGCCTATCGTTCAGACCTGTCCCTGTTCGCCGGCTGGCTCGCAGCCCGCCATGTCGCGCTGCCTGAGGCCCGCGAAGCGGACATCGATGCCTACCTCGCCCACCTGCATACGCGCACGCCTAAACCGCGGCCGACGAGCTTGCGCCGGCTGCAGGCCGCGCTGCGGCGCTTCTATCGCTGGCTGATCGAGCAGGGCCGCCTCACCGCCGATCCGCTGCTGAACATCCAGCCGCCGGTGATGGCCGAGCGCTTTCCCAAGACGCTCTCGGAAAGGAACGTCGAAGACCTCCTCGCCGCGCCGGATGTCGGCACACCGCTCGGGCTGCGCGACCGGGCACTCTTCGAACTGCTCTACGCCACAGGCCTGCGGGTATCGGAACTGGTTGGCCTGAAGCTGTTTGCACTGAGTCTCGATGACCGGGTCGTCCGAACCTTCGGCAAGGGTGGCAAGGAAAGGCTTGTCCCGCTCGGTGAAGTCGCCGCCGACTGGCTGACGCGCTGGATTAACGAAGGCCGGCCCGCACTGCTCAAGGGCCGCGCCGCAGATCACGTCTTTGTTACCCACCGTGGCACGGGAATGACCCGCCAGATGGCCTGGACGCTGGTCAAGAAGCATGCGATAACCGCCGGTATCCCGCGCGAAAAGATCTCGCCGCATGTGCTGCGCCACGCCTTCGCCACGCATCTGCTCAACCATGGTGCCGACCTGCGCGTGGTACAACTCCTGCTCGGCCATGCCGACATCTCGACGACGCAGATTTATACTCATGTTGCGCGTGCACGGTTGAAAGAGCTGCACGCACAACATCACCCGCGAGGCTGACATGAAAACCAATGACCGACCGCCCGAAACTCCCGCAACGCAGTTCCTGCACAAGAGCCACATCGCGCATTCGAACCACCTCTACGCCTACGAGGAGCATGGCGGCACGCGTGTCTCCTCGCGCGAGCTCAACGTCGCCGAACACGCCGTGGTGAAAACGCTGGTAATGGAGGACGAAAACGGGAAGCCGTTCATCGTGCTGATGCACGGCGACCGCAAGGTGTCGGCCAAGGAACTGGCACGCCAGCTGGGCGTCAAGAAGGTGGCGCCCTGCACGCCGGAAGATGCGCACCGCCACACCGGCTACCTCGTCGGCGGCTGCTCGCCCTTCGGTACGAAAAAGCAACTACCGGTCTGCCTGGAAAAAAGCATTCTCGACCTGCCGCTGATCTACATCAACGGCGGCCAGCGCGGCTATCTCGTTGGCGTGCATCCGCATGACCTCCTGCGTGCGCTGCAGCCGAAGGTCGTGGCGTGCGGTCAGGATCAGTCGTGACCACTCCTGCCATTCCCTGAATGAACGGCGAGCTTACGACGATACGGCGCCAAGAATCCTTTATTCATGGCTGCGTAAACCCTGTCTTGCGATACTGAAGTATTCGATTGGATAGCGAATCTTTTTCTTAGCATTTTAGGCAAGCCTTGCAGAGCATTCCATTTGGCCCTCAATACAACTCTACCTTTACCCTTGATAGTAAAAAAGACTATTGATGCCAGATTGAACAGGAGATGCTCGACAAGACGGAATAGGATATATTTCTTTGGCATATTTTTGAAATAGGTCCAGATCAGATTCCGCTGCCCATGGTAGACAGCGAAATCGCTCTGATCCCCGCCAGAAGTCGCCCCGCCTATGTGGTAAACAATAGCCGCGGGCGCTAACATGAGCTTGTGGCCAAGCAAGCGCAGCCGAAACCCAAGGTTGACATCCTCAAAATAGCAAAAGAAGTCCTCATCAAACCCCCCTACCTCAAGCAATGCCGTACGCTTGTAAATGGCTGCGGCTGCACATGGCGCAAATATTTCGCGGACTGCAGTCGATGTCGATTCGTCGGGTTGGCCATGGCATGCGCGCCAAGCTGCCCCGCTGACATGATATACATCGCCCAAACCATCAATCAAGGCAGGATTATTGCCCATCAGTTGCTTTGAACCGAAGGCACTTGCTTCCGGATAACTTTCAACCGCGGCCATCAATTGCCTCAGCCAATCCTTGTCTGGAATGGCATCCGGATTCAGCAAGGCAACCCAATCCGTCGAAATCAGTTGTTCGATAGCCCGATTATTGGCTACTGCAAACCCCTTGTTTTCCCCCATATTCATCACACTTACAGGGTTTTTGTTAAAAACTTCTATTGGAATTCTGTCACTACTGCCATTGTTGACGACAATAACTTCGTCAGGTATTCGCGTTTGCTCATTCAAAGCGCCAAGCACACGCATCAGCAGCTTTTCCGAGTGCCAATTGACGATAATCACCGAAACCTTGATCGGGCACATAAATTTGCACTAAGTTGAGAATGCTAGGTTCGGCCCACGAACATCAAATATATGCCAACGCAAACAAAAAAAAGGCCAAGCCAGTTCGACAAATTCAGGACTTCCTTCATCAACAGAACCGAAAGTATCGCCGTGACGACAGACGCCCCCCCTGTAATGACAGGTTGAGCCAATGATAGCGGCACCTTCTGCAGCGCAATGGCATATGCAGCAAAGGTTGCCGCATAGCACAACGCGCCGATTATCGTGAAGTGGTTAGTCGCTATGGCGATCAAACCACCTCGCCCCGCCTCAGCAACCGCTGCCAATTTAAGGAAGTAGGATGCTGCAGCTGTAAGGCAAATGCAAAAAATCAAGAGTAGCGGTCCATTCATGAGGCTTCTCTGCGAATGGGTAAGGAGAGAAAACCGATCAGCAAGGAGAGTGTTAGTAGTACTCCGCCCTCAATAAAGAGAAGGGTTGAAAAACTAACCTGACGGACAAGATCACCCGGAGTGAGTTGCCCAAAACCACTGGTTACCCAGTGAGAAAAGGCGAGCCACCCCATGAATAGGCCGGATAGCAGCAACATCATTCCCAGAACTCCCCCCACTTCCAGAGCAGGGGAGCGGCGAATCCAATCGAGGAGATGGTGTTTCTGCAGCAACCCTTCGCGCATTCCAAAAAGACGAACGGCGATGCCAGTTGACAATGCAAGACTGCCTAGGACAACTCCTGCATGGGCAAACAGAAGCGTGTGGATATCGAATACAACTCCGCGAATGGATACGGGTTCGAAAAGCAGGCTCACGTAAGCAATCAGGCTCGTCAATAACAACACTGCGCCAGGAATGAGAAACAGCCAACGCGGACTGAAAAGGAACATGAAGCGCAGATGACGCCAGCCATCTCGCCATGGTCGCAGATGTGGTGCGCGAGTTCGTCCGTCCGGGGATAACGTGGTCGGCACTTCACATATCCGCATATCGATGAGCGTGGCTTTGATCACCATCTCAGACGCATATTCCATACCGGTGGTACGCAAATCCATGCGCAGAAAAGAATCTTTACGAAATCCGCGCAAGCCGCAATGAAAGTCTCTTGCGGGGCACTTGAATAGGACGCGGCCGATCCATGTTAATACCGGATTGCCTATGTAGCGATTCTTCCAAGGCATTGCCCCCGGAGCGATGCCACCAAGAAAACGATTGCCCATCACCAAATCGTAACCCTCGCGCAATTTGGCAACGAAGGGGTCAAGTGCGCTGAAATCGTAAGAATCATCTGAATCACCCATGATGATCCACTCGCCCTGAGCTGCCAGGCTGCCATGGAACAGCGCCGAGCCATAACCGCGCTCGCTGACGCTGACCACCCTTGCGCCAAGCGACTCTGCAAGTGCTTGCGAACCATCGGTACTGCCATTGTCGGCAATCAGGACCTCTGCCTCCATCCCGGCGCGCGCAATCCATGCATTCGCCTTCCGAATGCATGTTCCGAGCGTTTCAGCTTCATTCAAACAGGGCATCAGAATCGTCAGTTGCATCAACCACCCGTCCTTTCGAAAACAAATAGATTATTCAGGCCCAACTGGAACGTGGTCCGGGAAACGAGTCGCATCCGCTCTGAGCAAAGCTCGGTAAGATGGCTTGGATCAAAACCATGATGCTCATCCACCGCTTGGCCGTCGATCAGGCGAAAGAACATCAATAAATCGAGAATGCGATCAACGAACGGGTGTGGAACGGTAACGATGAGTCGCCCCCCGGGACAAAGCAGATCAGGAAGGGCGGCACGTGCGGATGACAGGGCATTTTCATCGAGATGCTCGAAGACGGCAAGCGCAAATATGGCATGGTAAGGGCCATGCATTCCGACACTTGTCATATCGTCGGGGAACAGGCCTCTCGCCAGATGCAAGCCTGGTTCCTGATGCTCCGCCTTCAGCATTGGATCGAGGCCATCGCGACGATCAGCTTCAAGGTGACGAAGCAAGTAACCGTCGTCACCACAACCGATGTCAAGGACAGACTTCATGCCGGCAGGCGCTACCTTCAAGGCTACACGGGTTCGCCATGCCCTCAGCAATCGATCCAGACTCTTCATTTGAAAGCCTCCCACCAACGACGAACGTATCCTGCGATCAAGCAAACGCCCAAGGAAATACTCATCACCACGAAACCAAGATACAAGGGAACCGCTGGAATGAGATACTGCAAATTGTTGCTGGGTATGGCTGTCGCCTCCAAGAACCCCAATAAAACGACACGTGCCGAAATTGCCGCAAGCAAGGCAGAAAGAAAGTACAAGGCGTTCGCAGGGACAAAACTTGACCGTGCTGCTGCGGGCAGCAATAGCATAATAAAATATACGCCCAACGCACCCCAAAACATGGACAGGGAAACAGTTGCATACAGATGCGCGATGTATTTTGTAATTGAAACACGCAGTTCATTGTTCTTGTTGGATTGTTCGGTCTTTCCCGACAAGGGTTCGTGAATTGCCCGGGTAAAAAAACGTTCCTGCTCTTCTGTCAGGATGCTGGGGGGTACGCCGACGCTACCCCGATTGAGAGAAGCAAGCGTACGAAAAACATTAAGACTTGATTCGAGAGTATCCGGAAAATAATGATCCCGCCAAGGGGGAATGAGCGAAGCACGCATTTCTCGACAAGGAATGACTTGTCGCTCACAAGCCTGGTTAATTTCTTGTGAGAGTCTGCGGTAAAAGAGGTCAGCATCACTTGCCGATCGATAATGGCCCGCCGCCGACACGGCATCCCTGAGAGCCCAAACAAACCATGCTGACAGAATCTCCTCGTTACATGATTCAGGCTGGATGACGCAGCCCCATGGTGCGGGATAACCATGACTCGACTTGGCCCATGCCTTCCCCTGGCTCCCTTCCAGATACGATGCGAGTTCTTGTGCTGCAGGACTGACCGTGTAAGCCAACTGACGTGCCTCATTCGGGAATACCACGTAACGTTGCCATTCCTTCGTCTCGATGCGCGCAAGAGCCCCGTAGGCCTCCGCGAACGGGCCGGCGCGAAAATCATTGTTTCTGAACACGCCATATTTGACCCAGTTGATCGAATTGACAAGGAATACGATCAGCAAAAAGGTAGCGAATGGTGGCACAAGTACTTTTGCTTCCCGCATCACCAACAGCCTGTCATGTGCGCGGATTCCCCGTACCAACCGCAATAGCCAGGGCAGCGCAAGTACGGCGATCGCCGGCAGCAACCAGACACCCTCTTCGCGCGTCAACCAGAAAAAAGCAGCCACAACCCCCAGTACCCTGCCCGTCGAAATTCGAGTGTCCCCCTTGAGGAAAACCATTGCGGCATAGGCAAAGACCAGGAGCGTCAGTATTTGGTAAAGCGGTTCGCGGGTTACCCGGGCTCCTCCTTCGAACATCCATGGCAAAGGACTGAACGCGAGGACACAGAACACAACAACAAACACCAAGCGGCTTCCAGTCAGACGCCTGGCCACTTGCGACAACAGCAGAACGGCCAACAAGTACAAGAAATGTTCCAACAACTTGACGGGAAAACCCACACCCCCGAAGACTGCGAGAAAGAAAGGAAAGAAAGCGCCCTTTGCGAGGGTCAGCTGATCATAGGACCCCAGCCATTTGAAGGTCTGCAGCTTCCTTGCAAGCTTTAAGAAAAGCGCATCATCATGGGACGCCCAAATCCCGAATACCGGATAGTTCGCGCGCAGCCACATCGATATGACAATGACCGTCAGCACCAGAAGTAACGTCGGGATCCGGCCCTGTATATGCGACTGATACATCGCCTGCATTGAAGTTCTTGAGAGCCGAAACATGGCCGTCAGTCCGGTTCAAATGAAAAGCGCTGTCGCATCCGGTTGCTATCGATACATCGATATACCCTTCTTCGCACTTCAACATCGCATGGCAATGGGTTTCGGATCTGCCAAGCAGTACTGTTCTGGTTCAGACCGGGATGGAAATAGGGGTCTCCGTTTCGGAGAAACCCCGCCCAACGGGTCTGAAATAGCGCGGAGTCCTCGGGGTGCGGATCCACGCCGGTGGCTTTGCCCCGCGTGAATGACTCATGATGCAATAACTCGGCATGGGGACAATACAAGACACGACACCCCTGCTGGCCAACCCTCAGACATAAATCGACATCGCCGAAGCCCACGGCAAGCGCCTCATCAAACCCACCCACGGCCATAAAAGCGTCTTTTCGAATCAAGAGGCAGGCAGCAGTAACGGCCGAAACCTCATGAGTGCTTGCCAGTATTTCGGAAAATCCCAGATATAAAGGGATATCAGGTACGCGAATGAACTTTGCATAGTGTTCGGCAGCACCAAATGCGCCAACGCAAACACCAGCATGCTGGATTGTCATGCCGTCTGGATACAATAACTGGGCGCCCACAATCCCCACATCCTCGCGCTGACCCTGTTCGAGCATTCTTTCGAGCCAGCCCGAATGGGTCGCCTCGATGTCGTTGTTGCAGAGCAGGTAATGCGTATAGTCGCCACCCAATTCCCGGATGGCCCAGTTGTTGATCGCGGAGAAATTGAACGGCCCGCTGTAATGCAGGACAGTAACCTGCTTGTTGATCGATGCCAGATAGGCGAGCGTCTCCGGATCATCCGACTCATGGTCTATTATGACAATATCGTAATCAACAGCCTTGACGGTGGCGCGAATGCTGTCCACACATTGCATGACCAGCTTGCCGTGGTTTTTGGTCGGGATGACGATTGCCACACGCAAATGCTCACTCAGCGGATAGCGGATATCGAACAGATTAAAACGCGCACCATCATGAACTTCTCCGACCACGCCACATCGATCAAGATGCCGACGCAGAATCCCCTTCGATGTTGCCATGACGTCCGCCATCTTGCGAGTTCCGGACGATCCCGTATGAATACGCCACTGGTAGAGGATTTCCGGAATATGAGTAACCACTTGCGCCCTTTCCGCAGCGCGCAACATCAAATCATAATCTTGGGAAATCGCCAGGGTTTCGTCAAAGCCTCCGATCTCGCGAAGCAAGCGGGTACGGAAACCCACCATATGAACAAAATAGGGGTGAGCGCGCAGAAACTCCGGTGAAAAGGCTGGTCGTAGTGCGTATTGCAATACCTTTTTCAGATTGGCCGAGACCATGATCTCGTCCGAATAGATCATGTCTGGATCCTCGGCGGTCAGCGACCGGGCTACCCGATACAAAGCTTGGGGCTCCAGGATGTCGTCATGGTCCAGAAGAACCACAAAGTTACCGCTGACCAGATCGAGCGCACGATTGGAGGCATGCGCCACGCCATGGTTTTCAGAGGAAAGATGGATTTTGATACGGGAATCGCGCTGAGAGGCCCCGCGCAACATTTCCGCCACGTGCGGTTCGGTCGAACAATCGTCAGCGATACACAATTCCCAGTCTGGATACAGTTGTTTCGCAACCGAGTCCAGCATTTGTGCCAACATTGTTCGCTCTGTATTGTAGGTTGGGACAATTACCGAAATCAATGGTCGTCTCGCCATCGTTGCAACCGCCTGTGTAATCTGGGGCGCCACATCGCGCTGGAATGTCTGGCGAAAGTTTTTCCATGCATTCTGATGCGCCAAGGCAGCCTCCAGATTGCGAATGGTGGCCTTGAAGGGCTGGATGCCCCCTGAACGCAAGGCTTCATACAACATCGAAACATGCCTCGGCAATGTAGGCGGATCTGCGAGCAAGCCAAGGGCTAGATTGGCGATGATGCGACTCCTCCGAACCAGCGTACCCAACATCCGGATCGGCCGCGATATTCGCCAGCTGGTGGATGAATGCATCTCTGCAATTTGCCGATTCAAGCCGTCCCGATGAGACTCAAGGGCATGAATATGCGCATCACGTTTAGCCAAGTCTCCGGCAATTGCCCGCTGCGCATCGAGTGCCGCGTTGAGCTGCTCCGTCAGCCGTTGCCGTTCGCGTTCAAACAGGTCTGCAGCCAAGGCACGCTGTTGCTCCGCCACGGCGCGCTGCTGTTCCGCCACGGCGCGCTGTCGTTCCGCCGTCACCCTCTGAACCTCGGCCAATTGAAGCGGCTTCAACGGACGCGGCCTTGCCTCACGAACAATCGCCAGCTGCAATTCCAGCCGCTTGACCTGTTTGGACATGTTGGCGATGGTGACAGCTTGCCGAATTTCCGGACTGCTATTGCAGGGCTGAATTATTGGCAATGTGCAGGCACCGGTTTCTTGAGCAGGAAACGTCACCGGCAACAGGTTGTGGTAGTCGGCGACCATGTCCTCGACACTTCGCCGGGGCAACCGGGCCAGGTTGGCGCTTACTCGGTTGAGAGCGGCGCGATCGGCGTCAATTCTTTGCAGCATCGCAACCAGTGACTGAGAATCAGGTTCAGCGAGAAACCCCGTTTCGCCATCAAGCACGCGTTCAGAGAATGCGCCGACTCGTGTCACTACGGGGGGTATTGCCATGCGCATAAGTTCGGTGAGCGTGTAGCTGTAGGTTTCCGGCCAAACGCTCAGCAACAATCCAGCGTGGGGACGGATGCTTTGCATCAGCTCCTGCAGCTCATTTAGCGCATAACGTTCCACGAGAAACACATTCGGCTTGTCGCAAAAAAACTCACCGACCTCCTGAACCCCAACCAGATAGATGTCGGCGAACCCGGTCACGCTGTCCAATGCATCGAGCAACAGCTGCATACCCTTGCTGGCAGACAGCATCCCGAGAACCACCAGCCTCAATCTCTCGCCGGGGACCACTTCAGGAAAAGCAATCGGCATGAGATATTCATCAATACCGTGGGGAAGGGTGACCCACGGAGCAGCATTCGATTCCGGGAACAACTCGACGAAATGGTCACGCACACTACGACTCGGTATTGCCAGCGTGACTCGCCGTTTGCCCATCAGCTCCAGGAGGCGGCCACGAACCGCCTGCCGTTCCGGAACGGCAAAGCGGGTGAATGGATTGTAATGGGGATTACCGTTGTTGCAATCGGCTATGCGCGCATCATCACAGCGCCTGCAGATACCATCGTAGTAAATATTGATCGCCGGACAAGCAGGAAAGAAATCGTGCATGACCATCACCGTGGGCACGCCGGTGGCGAGCGCATCGAGTGAATGACCAATGAGGGAAGACACCAAAACGGCGGAAACACGATGGTCTGTGATCACCTTATTGATCACTCGCGCATACTCGGGATGCGTCACGGCAGTCACATCGACTGGGTTCTCGAACCGCCAGAACCCGATCGGTTCTGCAGCACCACCATGGGCGAAAAGCATGAGCCCTTCGGTCACGGCGTCGTTACGGCTGAGCGGTTTCAGGATCAAATTGATCCGCGTCCGGTCAGCCCCGCAGTAATCGCGGCACCAACGCTCGATGCCGCCGCCGAGATCATGCATGACGTGCAACTGGACAACGGGGGAGGCAACCTTGCCCCCGGGCTGGCCTGCAACGGCCGGACGTTCATCATCGACAGGGAAGCCGGAATTCACGCGGGCCAGCGCTATCTCGACTGCGCGCCGGAACGGTTCAGCCGGATCCTGGCGCACGAAGGCACGCACATCATCTTGATAATCCGGATGAAGGCTGGCCAGCGTCGCATCGGCCTCCCGCATCAGGATTTCACGCTCACTACGGAAACTGACGCCTCCCGCATGAAACACGAAAACATCTGCAGCAAGCACATTGCGAAAACCCGCCTTCAGCGCTCGCCTGCAGAAATCGTTCTCCTCCCCGTAACCTCGCCCGAAACGCTGCTCGTTGAACAGGCCAACGGCACTGATGCAATCGCGACGAACATACATGCAGAAACCTACCGCAGTAGGCATATCAATGGATTGTGCTGCATTGACACGAGCGAATACCGCATCGAGTTCTCCCACGGACATCCGCTCTGGCAGCGGATTGTCGCTGCAGCTCACCGGAAAACTGCATATCGTGGCGTTGTTCGAAAATGGGGTGACTGTGCCGATATCCCGGTCTCGATAAGCGCAGGCATGCAGTCGGTCCAACCAGTCGTTACCCACTTCCGTATCGCTGTTCAACAGCACGACATCCCTGTCGGCATGAAGGGACAAACCGCGATTCGCGGAAACGACAAAGCCGAGGTTGCGCGGATTCTCAAGAACCATCACGCCCGCACGGCCACGCAATTCCGCGAGATACCGCTTTATGCCTGGGTCAGTACTACAGTCGTCGATAACGATCAGTTCAAATTCTGTCCGCAAATTAACCCTGCTGGCGAGGGCTGAGTCGATACAACGAACCGTTTCGTACAAACCGGCGAACACCGGCACCACGACATCAATCATTGGACCCGTTCCGCGGCGGTACAACAAACGGCCTGACGAACGTATGCCGCCCTCAACACGTTATCGAATAAAATCATTGGCTACTCTAGGCTGACAAAGAATTGCAGGATCGGCAAATTCCAGCAGGTCTCGGACGCCATCGTTCGATGGACGTACGCGCAGGCTGCTCCAGTTGTTTGGTTTTCCACACGAATTGTATTCGATGAACCGTTTCAGTACCTCCCCCGTCGAGATGGTTGCCAATGTCTGGCGCCACCGGATGCTCGCGCTTCAGCTCATGTATCGAGAGGTCATGGGCCGCTACCACGGCTCGATTCTGGGAATCGTCTGGTCTTTCTTCAATCCGGTGCTCATGCTTGCCATCTACACGTTTGTCTTTAGCGTCGTCTTCAAGGCGCGTTGGCACAGCGGTTCAGACAGCAAGACCGAATTCGCGATTCTTCTGTTCGCCGGCATGATTGTTTTCGGAATCTTTTCCGAGTGCATCAATCGCGCCCCCGGATTGGTGATCGGCAATCCCAACTATGTCAAGAAAGTTATCTTCCCCCTGGACATCATCCCTTGGGCGGTACTCGGTTCCGCCCTGTTCCACGCAGCCATCAGCCTGGTCGTACTTTTGCTCTTTTGCGCGATCGTCGGCCGAAGCGTGCCCATCACCGCGGTAGTGCTGCCGCTGGTATTGCTGCCACTGGCACTCTTGACCCTGGGGCTGTGCTGGTTCCTGAGTGCCCTGGCCGTCTATGTGCGCGATGTGACCCAAACCGTGGGCTTGGCAACCACGGTCCTAATGTTCCTGTCGCCAGTTTTCTACCCGTTGGAAGCCTTGCCGGAAGGCGTCCGGACTTTCGCTGCCCTCAATCCGCTCGCCTTCATCATCGAGAGCGCGCGCGACGTATTGATCTGGGGACGATTGCCGGATCCAGCCGCTTACGGGCTGAACGTCGTTCTCGCCCTCCTCGTCGCAGGACTGGGTTTCGCCTGGTTTCAGACGACCCGAAAAGGGTTTGCGGATGTGCTGTGAGCAACACGTGCCAATGACTGCACCGTGAATGCGATGTTGACTCGCCTGCTGCGAATGGGTCTGGGGTCACCGAAACCGGAGCCATTCTCCCTGCGATCACTCCAGCGGCAGAACCTGCCCCTCGCCGACCAGTTTCTCTGGTCAAGGAACGTGCCGATACCCCCCAATGCACCCCGCTGGCTGCATTGGGGTTGTGGCGAAAACATCCTCGATGATTTCGTCGAACATCGACTTCCGGCCGAGCGACCGGCGCGTACTCGACTGGGATTTTCTTGACCCTTGGCCCCTCGAAGGGTGCCAGGAAAGCTTCGACGGTGCATTTTCCGAAGATGTGCTCGAGCACTTCTACATCGCCGAGCAGGCTTACCTGCTCTGCAATCTCAACATCATCCTGAAGCCCGACGCAGTCGCGCGCGTCCTGATGCCCAGTTATACCCGTCTGGTTGAAAGGGTCCGCGAGCGGGACGCCCGCCCCGGTGGCTTCCTGCACGATACCTTCGGCGTCGCCAGCGAAGTCGACGCCATCAACATGGGCATGCGATTTTCCGGCCATCGCTGGCTGCACGATTGCGCCAGCTTTGCCCGCCTAGCCTCTGCTTGTGAATTTGATCCACACCCGACGCCCTGCGACAACTCTTTGTTACCGCAACTGTCCGGCCGAAATCTGCGCAACGAAACCAATTCCGCTTCCTTTGCCACCGACCTGCGCAAGCGCGTATCGCTCAGCCGACTCGAACTGCCTGCCACTGCAATCCACGGGGCGACAAGCATTGAAACCCTCGATCATGGTGCAACCCTGCAGCGTGCGACAACCGATGATCCCTGGGTGGAATACGATCTGCCCACGCCCCTGCCACTTGATGCGCTGGCTTGTCTCAATGTGCGCAGCGCGAACCTGTCGTCATTCCGTGATCACTATTACAAGCGCATTCTCTTCGTCAACGGCACAGAGACTTCCACCTGGCGTCTCGACGAAACAGTCAAATCGCGCGCGCCGATGAACCTCATGACGCGCGACCAAATCCGGATCGGTACGCGCGGCCAGAAAGAAGTTGGTCGCATCCGCTTTCAGCCAGCCAAATGTGGTGAATACTTTACCCTCGGACCGCTCGAACTCTTCATTGCACACCCGCGAGATGCGGGTAAGGCATAAGGATTACCATCGCCAGCGCATTGCGGGGCGCTCCACCGCAAGGTAGGACAGCACGGACAAACATAAGGTCGCAACCAGCGAAACCACCAGTTTTCCGAAGAACCCCTGCCCGATCCAGTCCTGCAGCCACGTCAGGCCGAGCAATCCATCAATCACCGGCAAATGCCACAAGTAAAAACTATAGCTGATCACCCCGACGAGTACGATCGGCCGGTTGGCAAACAGCAGACCGACTGTCCGGTTGCCGCCGACACCGCTCAAGATCAATGCGGCGGTTGCCGCACAGACCACGGGCGTCCATAAATAAAAGATCGGGTAGTCCGCCCAGAAATGCTGGCGATCGCCCGCCAGCCAATACGTCGAACCCAGAAGCACGATCAGGGCAACGACAGGCAGCCCCGGGTGGGCAAGAATGCGGCCGGCAAACGCTGGCAGACTTGAACGATTGACATGGATCACGGCCGCCAGCATGCCGGTACCGAACATGTCCATAACCCCCGGCAACTGCCAGGACGCAATGACGCGCAGGGAAATCGGCGCCTCTGCCAGATGCAACACCACCGCGTGGCGCCAGAGCCACATCGATCCCAGGCTTGCCGCAAGCAGCAGCCACCAGCGGCCCGGCTTCAGTAGAACCACCAGCAAAGGCAAAGCCAGGTAAAAGGAAAACTCCACCGGTAGCGTCCACCAGACGCCATTGAGCGCAGCCGTGCCCACAGGGGGTGGCACGAATAGCATCCCCAGATGCCGCAGCAATCCCCCCGCGTCCGGCACCTTCTCCATGTTGCCACTCAATACTGCGATGGCAATCAGGAGCGCAAGCTGCGCGTAATAAGCCGGAAACACCCGCAAGACACGGTGGATCAGATACCTGCCGGCGGCTGGACGCTCGCGTAGGCCAGCCTGCCATTGTGCAAACGGCAGCGCGAGCAGGAAACCGGACAAGATGAAGAAAATCGGAACGCCGGCAAAGCCGATGGCGATGGGTGGCGTCAGATCGAGGCGCAAGCCCGCGATGGACCAGACAAAATCAGGCTTGCCCGCCTGAAACCAAACGTGAAAGAGATACACCCAGAGTGCTGCGCAGCCACGCAAGCCGGTCAATACCGGAAAATGGCGCGCATCCTCCGTCAACAGCGATCCGAATGTCCTGGCCCCCACCCGCGCTGCCTCGGCTTCGCCTACCCGCGCGGCCGCAACAGCCTGGCCAGCCAATGACGCGGTTCACCCACGGGCAGCGCGCTCACAAATGGGCTTGGCTCGGCAGTCTTGCCGAAGGATGCGCGCAACGTAGGCAAGCAGGGTAGTTCGCAGTCCAGGAGGTCAGGGGCCGAAGCAACGGCGTACTCCAGTTGGTCGAGATAGTCGAGCACGGGTGCCAGGTCGCCCAAAAATCGGCTCGCGCCAGTCACGGCGGTGGCGATGGCTGCATCATCCGGGCTATCCCGATTCTTTACCGCCATCCGTAGTGCCGAGTACAGGGTGCCGGTCTGAGCGAGTGTCGCGCCGTCTGCCTGATGGAGGCTGTGCCGCAGTTCCGGCGCCAGGAAGCGGCTGGCGAATTCGGCCTCGGCCTCTGGCGCGGGCGCTTCCAGACCCAAAGCCGTTGCAATGCGACGCAACTCTTCGACCGGATGGTCCATCAATAAATCGTAATCGACCAGTACGCGCGGCGCTCCCGCCGACCGGATGATCGACTCCACGGTGTAGCGCAGCCAGAGAATGTCGCTCTTGATCCGCTCGAAACCATTCCGGGCGTGCAGGGAATCGGCCACACTCGACGGGTGACGCAGCGCAATCAAATAGGCCGCCTCGACCCCGGCAAGGGTGAAGACCCGCTGCCAGAACGGCAGCAGGATCGACGTGCGGGGGTCCTTGAAGGCGAACATGCCGGGGCCTGCGGCTTTAGCCCGCAGGATTCCCGCCGCCTTCTCCATGAGCGGTACGAGCGCCTCTTCGTCGAAACGATGCGGAGCAATGACGCGGTTGCTCAGCCAATCCATACCGAGTGCCCGCAGCACCTCGATGTTGATTGCGTTGAGCGTCGCATCCTCCCAGAAACCCTTCGCATTCACCTCGGGCAGGGTCTCGATGAAATCCCCCCCCAGCGCCGCGCCGGCGAACCCGAGCGCCCGCGTCATGGCGCTGGTCCCGCTGCGATGCATGCCGATCACGGCAATGATTTTCTGGCTAGGCTGCATGTTCGTTTTCCGCAGTCGGGCGCGTCTCGCCTACGGCCTTGCCAATGACGCAGGTCGCGTGGGTTTCGATCGACACCCCCAGATCGCAGGTGCCGATCAAATCGGCCGGCTGCGGCAACATCTCGAAGCTCAGCACGCCCCCCTGCTTGTCGACCAGCAGGGACTGCTGTGGCGAAGCGCGATCCTCCAGCACCACGGTCATATGGTATTGGCCACCGGCAAGGCGCGCCTCGAAGCGAAAGCACAGGGTTGTGCGTTGCACCGCCGCCCCGGGCGGACAGATGGCGAGGGGCTGGCTGTAGCGGCCGCCGATATTCACATGGCGACTGTCCGTGATCGCCAGCGCCACGCAGGGGGAAAGGACTTCCGGGCCGTACTCGACCTCGATCGTCACCTCGACGGGAGCGCCAAACTGAAAGACCGCATGGCGTCCGCTACACCCTGCGAAGCAGGCCTCGCGAATATTGCCAAGCCGCGTGCCGAAGGCAGAACCCGTACTCCCCGGCAAGGGGGCTTTCGGCGCCACCTGGGCAGAATCAGCAGCACCATCGGACATGCGCTGCGCTGCACGCAACTCCTGCAGATAAGCCTCCCCTGCGTCGAAGGCGGTACCGTCGTAAGCAACCTGACCCCGACAAAGATACACGGCACGTTCGCAAAAGGTACGCACCATGGCCAGATCATGCGATACGAACAGGAAAGTCATGCCCGCATCGATCATTTTCCTGATGCGTGCCAGGCACTTGTACTGAAATGCGGCGTCACCCACCGCCAGCGCCTCGTCCACGATCAATATCTCCGGCTCGATGCACACGGCCACGGAAAACGCCAGGCGCATGATCATCCCGCTGGAGTACGTTTTCAGCGGTTGATCGACAAACTCGCCGATGTCCGCGAAAGCCAGAATCTCGTCCAGCCGGTCTTCGATCATCGCCCGGTCGAGACCGAGAATCGCCGCGTTGAGGTAAATATTCTCCCGCCCCGTGAACTCCAGGTTGAAGCCGCTCCCCAGCTCCAGCAGGGCGGAAACCCGCCCGCGCACGGTAATCTCGCCGCTCGTCGGCGACTGCGTCCCGGCAATCAGTTGCAGCAGCGTGCTCTTGCCCGAACCATTGCGTCCGATCAGACCGATCGAATCGCCGCGCCGGACCTCCAGACTGGCATCGCGAAGCGCCCAGAATTCACGGTAATACTGCCGTGGTGCCCCGCCGGCCAGACGCTGCAGGCGCGGCACGACAAACTGTTTGAGCCGGTCGCTGGGCCTGGCGAAAATGGGAAAACACTTCGACACCCCCTCGACACGGATCACGCAATCCCCGGACGCCCCGGCATCGAGCACGCTGGAAGTCAGAGCTGGCGCTACGGCATTCATGCGGGCACCGCCCCCGGGCCGGGATAACGGGCATCGCGAAAACGCAAAAACGGCTGTTCGACCCAGCGGTACAAACACCAGGCGGCCAGCAGCGTCGCCGCCATGAACAGACCCCAGGACAGGCCGGCCACCCACGGGTGAGTCGCATGCGCGCGCGAAAAATAGAGGAGAACCATCGCCACCGGGATATTCACCAGATAGGCAGAATAAGAAACGCGGGCCAGAAAGCCCGCCACAGTCGCCATCATAACCGGCAAACGCCAGCGCAATCCGACGGCGACCACGGCGGCACAGCCCAGCGGCGTCAGGCTCAGGTAAAACGTCTTGGCGAACCACGAGCCATCCAGCGCGGCCGGACTGCGGAGAATGGCGTAGGCAGTGCAGGCCAGGAAGATCAACACACCACCCCACAGCAGGCCGCGTCGCGCCAGCAACGGATGGCCGCGCCGCAGCAACCAGGCCAGCAGCACGCCGAACATCAGCGCATCCAGCCGCAACATCGCCACCTTGCGTACCTGCTCATCCCAGGAGGATGCGCCGTCAGCCACGAGCATCCGCCCCGCCAGGGCGCCGCCGATGATCAGCAAGGCCGCTACGACCATCGCGCGATCGGCATCGCCGCGCAGCATCCGGGCCAATGCGAGGATCAGCAACGGAAAGCCCAGATAGAACAGCTCCTCCACCGCCAGGCTCCACGATTCCGTGAAAAAGGCGGGCGAGGGGTAAGCAAGGTTCTGCAAGAACAACAGGTAAGGCCAAAACCGCCACTCGGGTTCGGCCGGACGAATGCCGCTCCACAGCAGCAGCAGATTCAGGGCAAGGAAAAGGTAATAGTTTGGCAGCGTGCGCAGCCAGCGGCGTGCGTAGAAGCCGTTCCGCCAGGGCTGACTTTCGGCGCCGTGCATCAGCTTGAGCAAAATGCCGCCGATCAGAAAACCGCTGAGCGCAAAAAACAGCTCCACACCCAAAAAACCGCCGAAGCGCAGTGCCTCGGCAGCGGGGAATTGATCGCGCAGGAAAAATCGGCCGTGGCTCAGCAGCACCAGCAGGATGGCCAATGCCCGGCAAAAATCCAGCCAGGCATTGCGCGACGGATCAGCCAAGATAGCCTATTTGTTCGGCGCTGGCGTACCCGTTGCCGATACCGGCGCCGGAGGCACCGCAGCGCTGATGGCAGCATCATCCAGGCGCAAGGCGCCGGGGGGATTCAACTCTGCAAGGAGCCTGTTCCGCAGTTCCTGGCGCTGCTTGTTGCGCAGACGTTCCATGATCCCGGTTTTCACCTCCTCGAATGGCATCAGAACGGTGGGCTTGCGCTCCACCAATTGAATCAGGTGCAATCCAAACTTGGTTTCCACCGGCGCAGAAACGCTGCCGGGTTGCGTCATGCCGAACACGGCTTCCTCGAATTCTGGCACGGTCCGGCCCTTGACGATCGCGCCAAGGTCGCCGCCCTTGGCGGCGGAACCGGGATCGTCGGAATACTGTTTTGCCAGATCTTCGAATGATTCGCCAGCTTTCAACTTTGCCTGCAACTCCTCGACGATCTGCGGTGCGCCGCGACCGCAAGACGGCTGGGTCTTGACGAGAATGTGCCGGGCGAGCAGTTCTTCCTTGCGGAAGCGCTCGGGGTAGGCGCGGTATTCCTCGCGCGCGATAAGTTCGAGTTTCTTGTCGTCTATGGCAGCGAGTTCAATCTTGTCCAGGTAAAGCTCGGCCAGCAGTTTTTCCTCGGCAATCTTCAGGCGGGCCGCAATTCCAGCATCGCGGTCAGCGCCGGCCTGACGGGCGCGCTCGGCGATCGCGCGGCGCAACAGCAGGTCGGTGGCCAGATTCTCGCGGGCAGTCGCCAGTTCGCGCAACACGGCGAGGCGTTCCTCCACTACCCCAACCGTGGCCGCCTGGATGTCGGCGGGGATCAGGCGGATGCCCTCAAGCACGGCAACGGCGCCGGCCGGCAATGCCGGTGCGCTTGCTGGCGCATCGGCCGCCGCAACCGACGACGACATCACACCCGAAAGCATAATGGACAAAGAGCAGACGAAAATAATTGACTGTTTGAGTGAGATCATAGGTACAGCACCGTCCAAGAGAATTATCACGCTGAAATGAACAAAGGCGGACAAGCCGCCTTTGTTGTTACTGCGCGGCCGACCTGCGAACAGGTCGGCCGTAGGGTACAGCTTACTGGGCGATAAGGCCAGTTGCGCCGAAGTAACGCAGCGGCAGGGTCGTGCCGTAGTTCTGCGCGCCAGCGACGTTGGTGGCACCAAAGCCGATCAGCGGGATCGCGTTGAGGTTCGTCTTGGCGATCGTGCTCAGCAGCACCCAGCCGGACTGGTAGCCACCGACGATGGTGATGTCGTTCATCGTCAGCTTGGCACCCAGCGCACCGGTCTCGGTCGCGCCCGCGCCACGGTTGAAACTGATAACCGAGGCTTCACCCTTGAGCGACAGCGTGTAGCCGGCTGCCGGGGGGTTCGGGGAGATCACGATGTCGGTAACCGCAGCCTTGTACTGCTCTTCGCGGTCGAAGAAGAGTGCCGGAGTCGCGGTATAGCCGATAGGCTTGCCAATCGCCGCATCCAGATCGGCCAGACCAACGCGGTTCTGCAGGTCGAGGTTCGCGTAGGCTGTAGCAGCATCACCCTTGATCACGTAGTACTTGGTAGCACCACCGACGGTACGGCTATAGTCGGTACCCATGACCGGCGTGTAGCCAGCCGCAGGCGTGTAGGCACCGTAGTTGTAGTAGTAACGACGGGTCGGCTGGGTGATCGCGAGATCGGTGGCGGCCTGCACCGCGGTAATCGTCGAGTACTCGCTGGCAACGGCAGTCTTGGTCAATGCGGCCGAGAGAGCGTTACGCTGGAGGATCGCGGTAGCCGGGGCATCCATGGCGGTCGACAGGTCAGGCATGTCGAACTGATACATCGCGGTGATTGGCGTGCCAAGCAGAGCAGCGGTCATGGGGGTCGGGGGACCGGCCACAACGGCGGTGTCGTTCGCGAAGAAGATGCGGTCGCTGGTCATCTGGTCGACGGCTGCGGCGAGCGCGATCGTCTCGTTGGCCTGACGGAAATAGGCCTTCTTCGGCGCGGTGAAATCGACTGCCGTGGCCGGCACGCCATAGGCCTTGACGGCGCTGATGTTGATCACGCGGGCCCAGGAGGTCAGGCCGGTGGTCGGAGCAACCATCCAGTTAGATTGCTGGCCGGTCACTGCATCGGCAGCAACAGCCGCAGTAATGAAGTTGTCCTGCTTGAGGGTCGTGAGCGCCTTTTCCGCGTTGGAGCCGGCGGTCTTGCAGGGGGCCACGCCACTGACGTGCTTGGTGGCGGTGAAGAGGCTGTAGCCGGCAGCGGACGTGCCCGTCGGCGCAACGGTGCCGGTGGGGTCGATGTTGGCCATCGTGATGACTTCGACATAGCCTTCCAGCGTGCCCGTCGCCGTGTTGTGCAGACGGATGGTCGGGAAGTCCTGGTTCACGCTGGTCGGCAGCGTGCAGGTGCCGTCGGCGGTCTCGAACTTCGAGACGTTGCTGCCGTTGTTGGTCACCGCGCCGGTGAAGACGTCACCGGGGGAAAGGAATACCTGGAAGTCGAAAATGTCGTCCGACCACTCAGCGCCGCGGAAACGCACCTTGACGACCTTGCCGTTCACCATGTCGGTGTTGGTGATGGAGATCTGGGTGGCGTTGCTGCCTTGCGTGCTGAAGTAGGGAATGACGTTGACCGTGCCGACGCCGTTTACCTTGACTTGGGTCGCCGCAGTCGCGACACCCGCAGTCAGGCCCAGCGTAGCAGCGATGCTCAGGGCGATAAGCTTTTGCTTCATATTTGTAGCTCCTATCTAGATAAGGATTTCAATCAAAACGTAACGTAACCGGATTTACGTTGGCGGGAATTTACCACATCCACCCCCCGTGAAAACCCGCATTGCCTAACAGGTATGCGCAACGAGCAAGTTTGTTGCGCAGATGCAACGATATCTTAATATGCTGAACTAGCAGGACACTGGAAACGCATTAATGGTAACCCCGTTTGCAACGGCATGGTCGCCTATTAGGCAAAATTCCTTGTCAACAATGAACAAAGGCGGACAAGCCGCCTTTGTTGTTACTGCGCGGCCGACCTGCGAACAGGTCGGCCGTAGGGTACAGCTTACTGGGCGATAAGGCCAGTTGCGCCGAAGTAACGCAGCGGCAGGGTCGTGCCGTAGTTCTGCGCGCCAGCGACGTTGGTGGCACCAAAGCCGATCAGCGGGATCGCGTTGAGGTTCGTCTTGGCGATCGTGCTCAGCAGCACCCAGCCGGACTGGTAGCCACCGACGATGGTGATGTCGTTCATCGTCAGCTTGGCACCCAGCGCACCGGTCTCGGTCGCGCCCGCGCCACGGTTGAAACTGATAACCGAGGCTTCACCCTTGAGCGACAGCGTGTAGCCGGCTGCCGGGGGGTTCGGGGAGATCACGATGTCGGTAACCGCAGCCTTGTACTGCTCTTCGCGGTCGAAGAAGAGTGCCGGAGTCGCGGTATAGCCGATAGGCTTGCCAATCGCCGCATCCAGATCGGCCAGACCAACGCGGTTCTGCAGGTCGAGGTTCGCGTAGGCTGTAGCAGCATCACCCTTGATCACGTAGTACTTGGTAGCACCACCGACGGTACGGCTATAGTCGGTACCCATGACCGGCGTGTAGCCAGCCGCAGGCGTGTAGGCACCGTAGTTGTAGTAGTAACGACGGGTCGGCTGGGTGATCGCGAGATCGGTGGCGGCCTGCACCGCGGTAATCGTCGAGTACTCGCTGGCAACGGCAGTCTTGGTCAATGCGGCCGAGAGAGCGTTACGCTGGAGGATCGCGGTAGCCGGGGCATCCATGGCGGTCGACAGGTCAGGCATGTCGAACTGATACATCGCGGTGATTGGCGTGCCAAGCAGAGCAGCGGTCATGGGGGTCGGGGGACCGGCCACAACGGCGGTGTCGTTCGCGAAGAAGATGCGGTCGCTGGTCATCTGGTCGACGGCTGCGGCGAGCGCGATCGTCTCGTTGGCCTGACGGAAATAGGCCTTCTTCGGCGCGGTGAAATCGACTGCCGTGGCCGGCACGCCATAGGCCTTGACGGCGCTGATGTTGATCACGCGGGCCCAGGAGGTCAGGCCGGTGGTCGGAGCAACCATCCAGTTAGATTGCTGGCCGGTCACTGCATCGGCAGCAACAGCCGCAGTAATGAAGTTGTCCTGCTTGAGGGTCGTGAGCGCCTTTTCCGCGTTGGAGCCGGCGGTCTTGCAGGGGGCCACGCCACTGACGTGCTTGGTGGCGGTGAAGAGGCTGTAGCCGGCAGCGGACGTGCCCGTCGGCGCAACGGTGCCGGTGGGGTCGATGTTGGCCATCGTGATGACTTCGACATAGCCTTCCAGCGTGCCCGTCGCCGTGTTGTGCAGACGGATGGTCGGGAAGTCCTGGTTCACGCTGGTCGGCAGCGTGCAGGTGCCGTCGGCGGTCTCGAACTTCGAGACGTTGCTGCCGTTGTTGGTCACCGCGCCGGTGAAGACGTCACCGGGGGAAAGGAATACCTGGAAGTCGAAAATGTCGTCCGACCACTCAGCGCCGCGGAAACGCACCTTGACGACCTTGCCGTTCACCATGTCGGTGTTGGTGATGGAGATCTGGGTGGCGTTGCTGCCTTGCGTGCTGAAGTAGGGAATGACGTTGACCGTGCCGACGCCGTTTACCTTGACTTGGGTCGCCGCAGTCGCGACACCCGCAGTCAGGCCCAGCGTAGCAGCGATGCTCAGGGCGATAAGCTTTTGCTTCATATTTGTAGCTCCTATCTAGATAAGGATGTTGACTCAATATAATAACGTGACCGGAGTTGCCAGCAGGCAGAAACTTACCCTGTCCTTCCCCCGACAATACCCGCTGTTCTTAGCGGGTATGTGCAATACACCTCCATGTTGCACAGATTCGACGATACTGAACGTGTAAAAGCTGATTGCTCCGATTAGGCTCCGAGTCCTGGTGCATTACGGCATTTATTCATCACCCTTGCCTTGATCAGGCGGGTCTCAAGGATTACAAATCAAACGATTCAATATTCTGTATAACGCCACCACTCACCACCTTCGATCACCCAACGCTCCTCGATCACCGTAGTCAGATCGGGTGACGGCCTGTCCTGCGGCGGCGTGAAAGTAACTTTCATCTTGACCTTGCATACCGCGCTGTCTTCGCAGGCGACGCCAAAGACGGATGCGTTGCGGAACTTGATGAGGGCATCATTATTGACGCGGAAGCGGTAAAGATCCACGGTGGCACGATAGGTGGGCGTGGCATAACCATAGGCCTTTTCCCAGTCGCCGGCGACCACGGCATCCCAACGCGCCTGAGCGCGAGCGCTCACCGTGTCTTCCGGGCCGGAGGCCGGCAAGCCGGCACAGCCGGAGAGCACGATGCCAGACAAGACCGCCATGGCCAGGCGGCCCAGGGTATTGCGAGGTGTTGTCTTGATAGTCACGTTGATTCAGTTCCTCTGGAATTGAAATGATCTTCTATTCTAGCCCTGTGCAGTGAGTACGTGAGGCGCTGTTAGAATCTTCGGCCGATCAACATCCTATGTGAGGTCAAGAGCTTGGCAAAACGGTTCGGCGAAATTCTCGTGGAAGCCGGCAGGATTGCCCCGGCGGATCTGGACCGTGCACTGGCGCTCCAGGCTGCCGAGCCGGGTACGCGCGTGGGCGCAATCCTGCTACGCTTGGGCATGATCGGGCAGGCTGACGTGGCGCTGGCTTTGGCGCACCAGACCGGCCTGGAGATCGCGACTGCAGATGCCTTTCCTGCCTTTCCTGTGTTCGAAGAGCAGGTGTCGGCGCGTTTTTTGCGCGAAGTGCACGCCCTGCCGCTGTCCGAGGATGCGGAATCCGTGATAGTGGCGCTGGATGATCCTGCAAATACTTTCGTCACGGATGCGTTTCGCGTGCTGACGGGACGTAACGTGATCGTGCGTTTGGCCACGACCGACGATATCGCGGCGGCGCTGGAGCGTCTGTACGGTTCGGGACGCAGCGCCATGGGACAGATCGTGGATGACCTCGAGACGGGGGAAATCCACGACCTCGACGGCGAGGACGTGCAGCACCTGAAGGACATGGCCAGCGAGGCGCCGGTGGTGCGACTGGTGAGCCTGATCATTCGCCGCGCACTGGAGACTCGCGCTTCCGATATTCACATCGAACCTTTCGAGGGACGCCTGATCGTTCGCTATCGCATCGACGGCGTAATGCACGAGGCGGAATCGCCGCCACGCCGACTGGCCGCTGCCGTGATTTCGCGCGTGAAGATCATGTCCAGCCTCGACATCGCCGAGCGCCGCCTGCCCCAGGACGGGCGCATCAAGCTGCGCATGCAGGGCAAGGAAGTGGACTTGCGCGTCTCTACCGTGCCGACCATGCACGGCGAAAGCGTGGTGATGCGCATCCTCGACAAGGGCGGCGTGCCGCTGGATTTCGCGGCACTGGGCTTCGAAGAGGATGTACGGCATCACTTCATGGATCTGCTGATTCGGCCGCACGGCATTCTGCTGGTGACCGGACCCACCGGCAGCGGCAAAACAACAACGCTATACACCGCGCTGTCTCTGCTCAACAAGCCGGACGTAAAGATTCTCACCGTGGAGGACCCGGTCGAGTACCAGCTTGAGGGGGTCAACCAGATCCAGGTGAAGCCACAGATCGACCTGACTTTCGCCAACGCGCTGCGCTCCATTGTGCGTCAGGATCCCGATGTGATCATGATCGGCGAAATTCGCGACCTGGAGACGGCACAGATCGCCGTGCAGTCGGCGCTGACCGGTCACCTGGTGCTGTTCAACACTCCACACCAACGATGCGGCAAGCACGATTAACCGCCTGCTCGACATGGGTGTGGAAGACTATCTGTTGACGACGACGGTGATCGGCATCCAGGCACAGCGCCTGGTGCGCACCTTGTGCCGCGAATGTCGCGAGCCGTATCGTCCCCTGCCAGAGTTGATGACGGAGACGGGTCTGGCACGCATGGTTGCGCCAGGTACCGAAGTGATGCTTTACGCGCCGGTCGGCTGCGCGACCTGCGCGCACACGGGCTTCACCGGCCGCGTGGCGATCATAGAGATCATGCCCATGACTGACGATATCCGTGGCCTGGTAATGCGTCATGCGACGTCAGGCGACATTCACAAGGCCGCAGTGGCAACTGGCATGACGACAATGTACGAGCACGGCCTGCGCAAGGTGCTGGCGGGCGCGACCACGCTTGAGGAAGTGCTGCGCGTGACGCGCGAAGCCTGACGGCGATGCCACAGTTCCACTACAAAGCGGCACTCCCGAGCGGCGAGGTCGAAACCGGCGAACTGGAGGCGCGCGACGAAGCCGCGGCAGTCGCCCGACTGCAGGAAACCGGACTGATCCCGATCCGAGTCGCAACCGGTTCGGCGGATACGGCCTCACTGGCACGTCGCGGCCTGTTCGCGCGTCGCGCGATGAGCCATGACCAGCTCGGCGCGATGACCCGCGAGCTGGCGACGCTGCTACGCTCCGGCCTGCCCCTCGACCGTGCGCTGGAGCTTCTGATCGGCATGGCCGCCACTCCCGGCATGAAGGCGCTGCTCGAACAGTTGCGCGACGACGTGCGTGGCGGTGCGGCCCTGTCGAAGGCGCTGGAGGCACATCCGCGGGTGTTCGGTCAGTTTTACGTCGGCATGGTGCGCGCCGGGGAGGCTGGCGGCATGCTGGGAAGTGTACTCGAGCGCATTTCCGAGTTCATGGAGCGCTCGAAGGAGTTGCGCGAGACGGTGGTTTCGGCACTCATCTACCCGAGCATCCTGGTGCTGGCATCGGTGACGTCGGTCATGCTGCTGCTGGTGTTTGTGGTTCCGCAGTTTTCGCAGATGTTCGAGCAATCCGGGAAGGCACTTCCGTTGCCGACCCAAGTCGTAATCAGCGCAGGTGAATGGTTGCGCAAGTACTGGTGGCTTGTTCCGCTCGGCGCGCTGCTGGTCCAGCGGTATTTCGCGATGCAGATGCGCCGGCCCGAACGCAAGCTGGTCTGGGATAGTCGGCTGCTGCGTTTGCCGCTGGCCGGTGACCTGATGATCAAGGTCGCGGTGGCGCGCTTTACGCGCACACTGGCGACGTTGCTGGCCAATGGGATACCGCTGCTGCCGGCATTGGATATCGTCAGGGAGACGGTGTCGAACAGCAAGGTAGCGGTGAGCCTGGCGGCGGCCCGAGAGCAATTGCAGGCAGGACTGGGGCTGAGTCGGCCGCTCTTGGCACAGAATATTTTTCCACCCCTCGCGATCCACATGATTGGCGTCGGTGAAGAGACCGGCCGCCTCGACGAGATGCTCGGTCGCATCGCCGACGTATATGATCGCGAGGTGAGTCTGGCGGTCAAACGGATGCTGGCGCTGCTGGAGCCGGCAATGATCCTCGGCCTCGGCCTGATCATCGGTGGCATCATCCTGTCGATCCTGCTGGCCATTCTCAGGGTCAACAGTCTGGTCGGCTGAGCGGCAGTTCCAAAGATACTTTTCTGGAGGCAATTGTCATGAATTTTCCCCGTCGTTATCGTCTTGTCCGGGGCTTCACCCTGATCGAGCTGCTGGTGGTGCTCTTCATCCTTGGCCTGCTGGCCGGGTTGGCCGGACCACAGGTCATGAACTATCTGGGCGAATCCAAGTCCAAAACCGCGAAGCTGCAAATCGAGGAATTCGGAGCGAGCCTCGATCTGTTCAAGCTGGACGTGGGGCGCTATCCCGCCGGGCAGGATGGGCTGCAGGCACTGGTGCAGGCACCTACCGGCCCGGGCGCTGATCGCTGGCATGGCCCATACCTGAAAAAGAAAAACGTTCCCAAGGATCCCTGGGGCAATGCTTATCTGTATGTCACGCCGGGCAAGCACGGCCCTTATGACATCGTTTCGCTCGGTGCGGATGGCCGCGAGGGAGGCGAAGGCGAGGACAAGGACGTTGCCAGTTGGGAATGACTTCGAGGGCTTGACTCGGTTGCGTTATCCGTCTTGTCGCCAGAGTACGAGAATCGGCTCCCAGCGCGGTTTCACGCTGCTGGAGCTGGTGCTGGTGCTGGTGCTGCTCGGCTTGGCTTACGGGCTGACTGGGCCGTTGCTCGGCGAAGGGTCCGCCGGCACCGAGATGCGTGCCGCCACGCACCAAATCGCGGCCGGGCTGCGCAAGGCGCGCAGCACAGCCATTACCCAGCGTCGTGAAGCGCTGCTGATGCTTGACATGGAATCCCGGACGTTTTCGGTCTCAGGCGATACGCGGGTCTATACCCTGCCGCAACCCTTGAACTACCGCCTGTATACGGCGCAGTCGGAGGTCTTCGCCGGACGGCTGGGCAGCATCCGCTTCTTTCCCGATGGCAGTTCGACCGGCGGCCGCGTCACGGTGAGCACCGCGGGTGGCGGCAGCCAGAGCGTAGATGTTGAACTGGCTGACCGGCCGGGCGACGCTGATTTAGGCAGCAATGTCCCAGCGCGGTTTTTCCCTGCTCGAGGTGCTGGTCGCATTCTCGATCCTTGCACTGTCGCTGAGTGTGCTGATGAGAATTTTCTCGGGCGCACTGAACAACACGGCCGTTTCGCGTGAGCAGACGGAAGCGCTCGTGCTCGCGCAATCGCTGCTCGCGGGGGCGGGCGTCGAGACACCGTTCGCGTCGGGCGAGGCGGCCGGACGTCACGGCGAGCAGATGGAATGGCAAATGGTGATGGCACACGTCGAGCCGAATCGGGATGTGCCGCGCGCAGGCACGCCAGTAGTGGCGCTGTGGGATATTTCCGTCCGGGTGTCATGGCGCGACAGCCTGCAGGCCACCGCAAGAACCGTAACGCTGTCAACACTGCGGGCAGCAAAGCAGGGGGCGCCGTGAAACGCGTGGGCGGCTTCACCCTGCTGGAACTGCTGATCGGCCTGACGCTGCTCGGATTCATGCTTGCCTTGCTGTTCGGGGGATTCCAACTGGCTATCCGTAGCTGGGACACCGTCGAGACACATGTGCAGCGCGATAGCGAGAAGTACGCTGCGCTGGCCGTATTGCGGCGTTTGCTTGGCACGGTGGAACCGCTGCGGCAGAAGCGGTTGGCTGGCCAGCCGCTGGTGTTCGCGGGAGGGCCCAATCGACTGGTGATGGTGGCTTCGCTCACCGAACAGGTCGGTCTGCGCACGATCGATCTGGCTATCGAACCGCAGGGGGGAGGGCAAGCATCGATGCAACGACTGATTCTGCGCGATAGTCCGCCTCTTTTTGATGCCATGCGCCTGCCCAAGCTGATAGATGATGTTCGCGGTCGTACCCTGATTGACGACATGCGGCGCGCCCGGTTTCGCTATTTCGGCGCGATGCGGCCGGGCGAACAGGTCCAGTGGCACGATGTCTGGGAAAACGCCAATGAGCTGCCGGCATTGATACACATGCAGTTTGCGCTCAACGCGGGTGACCCCGTTGACCTCGTTGTCGCGACGACGATCAGCGCCGACCGGAATGCGCTGGTGCGCATTACGGCGGGCCCTCCGTCATGAGCGTGTGGCATAACCCCGTTCCAGCCTGCCGTTCCGGAGCCGCGTACCGGAATGATCGCGGCGTCGCGCTGGTGATCGTGCTGTGGATGCTGATGCTCCTGACCATAATTGCCAGCGGCATCGCGCTGACGGCGCGCACGGAGGCCCAGGTGGCAAGCAATCTGGTCGCGCAGGCACAGGCCGAGGCTGCTGCCGATGCGGCCATCCACCGCGCGATAGCCATGCTGCTGACGACCGTGCCCGCAGCTGTTGTAGATCCACAGCGCTGGCAAAGCGATGGCCTGGAGCGCCAATGGACATTTGGTGAAGCCAGTGTGCGGGTGCTTATTCGTGACGAAAGCGCCAAGGTGGATCTGAATAACGCGCCGGCAACACTGTTCGCCGGATTATTTCGTGCTGCCGGTCTTTCTGACAGCCATGCGGAGGCACTGGCAGACGCAGTGATCGACTGGCGCGACCCGGACGACTTGCGCAGCCTGCACGGTGCGGAGCGCGGAGAATATACCGCGGCCGGGAAGGCTTATGGTCCTGCAAACGCTTCCTTCGACTCGGTGGAGGAGTTGCGGCTGGTGCTGGGCATGAATGAAGAAATCTTCCGCGCCGTCAGGCGCTTCGTGACCGTCCACTCGCAAAGTCCGACAATCAACGCCGCCACGGCAGACCGCACGGTTCTGTTGGCGCTCCCGGGTGCGACGCCCTCTCAGGTCGATGCCTATGTCGAGCAACGGCGCCGCCTGCAGGAGCGTGGCCTGCCGCCGCCCCCTTTCGCCTTGGCCCCTGGGAGCAGCAGCAGCCTGAATTACTATTCGATTCAAGCACAGGCCAATTTAGGCGATAATGCCAGCTTTTGGCGAGAAGCCGTCGTGTGGCTCCCTAACAACGCCTCCTCCCCTTTTCTTGTTCTCGCTTGGCGCGCACTCTGGCCAGATGCCCAGCAGACTATCAATTCAGTCAGCGCGCCCTGAAATGGTGAGTTCCGGAAATTCTTCCCATTTTCAGGCAAGTCCTGTCGCGCGCATGTTTGTGCGCTTTTTCCATTGGTGGGGCACAGAGTTGGCAGGCTTGCTGCCTATGCGACTGCGCACCTGGTGCTCCAGCAGCGGACCCTGGGTGCTGATGCAGCTCGATGAACAACGCATCATTTTCGAGCGTGCAACCGCTGGAAAACGCGAGCGACTCTTCGCTACCGAGCTCGACCGGGAGGCGCCGGATATGCAGGGCGTCGCAGTGATGCGACAGCTATCGCAACATGTCGGCACCCACTTTCGACTGCTGCTTTCCCTGCCGCCCAGCCTGTCCATGCGGCGCACAGTGAGCCTCCCGCTGGCGACAGAAGAGAACCTCGGGCAAACGCTGTCTTTTGAACTAGATCGCTACACGCCCTTCAAGCCGGATCAGTCGTATTTCGATTTCCGCATTAGCAACCGCGACGAATCGCGCCGCCTGATCGAAGTTGAACTGGCGACTGCCAAGCGAACCGTCGTCGATGATTTGTTGCGCATTGCTGCCGCGCACGGCCTGAACATCCAGGGTCTGGCTTTCGATGGCGAGGTTCTGGGCGGTGGTCGACCAATAGAATCGGCCGCAATTGACGCCAACGGGGCAACGAACCGTGTCCGTTGGCGTATCGGTCTAGGTATGCTGGCGGTCCTGCTGCTGGTCGTCCTTCTGGCTATTCCAATCTGGCAAAAACGCAGCGCGGCGATCGCCCTGCTGGCACCACTGGCCGAGGCCAAGCTGGCGGCACAGGAGACGGACAAACTTCGCGAGCGACTGGGCAAGCTTGCAGCAGAACATAACGCGTTATCCGACAAGAAATGGTCCAGCCCTTCGGTGCTGATGATCCTCGATGAACTGAGCAAGCGTCTCAAGGATGACACCTACGTTTCGAACCTCAGCTTCGAAGGCAATTCGGTGGCCTTGCAGGGCGAATCCGGTTCGGCGGCTGAATTGGTTGAGGCGCTGGAAATCTCTCCCCTGTTTCACAATGTAGCCTTCAGGTCGCCGCTAACCAAGATGCAGGGCGGCTATGACCGCTTCCACATCGGGCTCGAACTCAGCGCCGAGGGGCTACCCAAGCCACCGGCCAGCGCGGAGCCAGGCAAGCCATGAACATCCGCCTGACACCCTTGCAGAGTCGTTTTGCTGCCAGCGTACTGCTGGCAGTCACCGTCGCCCTCGTCGTAGCGCTTTTTGTCGCTCCGACGCTGTGGCTGCACAAGCACTATGACGCATTTCTGGATGATTATGCCGATCGACTGGAACGTTATCGGCGCGTCGCCGCCCTCAGACCAACCATCGAGGCAGCAACGGACGAGGTGCTGAAGCGCGACGGACGGAAGTTCTATCTGCACGCAAACTCGTCGACTCTCGCTGCTGCAGAACTGCAGGGGCTGTTGACACGCTTGGTGGAAGGCAATAAAGGCCACATCACCAGCAGCCAGGTTCTGGCCCAGAAAGATGAACCCCAAGCGGATGAACCGCGCAAGGTCACCCTTTATATTCAGCTGACAGCTTCGATCGTACCGCTGCAACTGATCCTGCATGCCATCGAATCCAATGTACCCTATCTGTACATTGACAGAGTGGTCCTGGCGTCCAATCACGGGCGCGCCTACCGGCCGGAGCCCGGCGTACAACCCGAGTTCGGGGTTCAGCTGACGGTTTCTGGTTATGCTCTGCCGGAGAAGGCAATACCATGATGGAGCGGGTTATGACCAGTGCCCGCATGGAGGCAGCCCTCTGGCTGCTGTTGCTGGGCGGTTTATTGACCGGGATCGGCTACGTGACAGACTGGGGCCAGCGCTGGATCTGGCCGCTGGCTCAGAAGGAGACTTCGCCCGCGCCTTTCGACAGCCCCCGGCTGACGACGCCCTTTACATTGCTTCCGCCAGATGCCTTCATCGAAATCGCTCTGAGGCCCTTGCTCATTCCCACGCGGCGCCCGGCGCCCCCGCTGCCCGATACCCCGCGGCAGACGATGAAAAAGGGACAGTTCATCCTGACTGGCACCACTATCGTCGGGGAGGTAAAATTTGCCCACCTGATCGAAAAAACTGGCGCAAAAGCGCGCGTCGTCGCCGAGGGCAAGGAAATCAACGGGCTTATTGTCAAGCGGGTTGATCCTACCCGCGTTACGCTCACCCAGAATGACGAAACCGAAATCGTCGTGCTGCAGCCAGTGAAATCGCCGGTCGGAACGTCATCAAATATGCAAAATCCCCCCCCATCCGCGCCGCCCACCGTTGCCGCGCCGGTAGCGCCTGCGCCACAGGCTGTACCGCAACCATGACGACCAGAGTAAGAGTGTCCGTATTTCTATTCCTGGATGCCTTGCCATTCAGCTGGCCCACACATCTTTATTGCCGGGTAGCAACATGACGCCGATCAAACAGATTTTTGTATTGCGCCGTTTAGCGGCATATCTTTCTGCGCTTGTCCTTCTTGGCTGCACCGGCATGCCATCCTCTAATCCTCCCCCCGAGGTGCAGCTCGGCCAGGATGCGGTGATTGATGCCAGACCTCCCGTCGCGCCGATTAAGGAAGTCGCCCAGGCAAAAGAGGACAAGAAGGAAGCGGATGCGCGAATTATCCTGGGCAGCGGCGTCATGGTGAAAAAACCGGCGCCCGAAAGGCAGGCGGCATCGGCATCGAACGTCAACCTCAACTTCGAGGGCGCCGATGTGCGCGATATCGCAAAAACGGTACTCGCGGAAATTCTCAAGGAGAACTACATCGTCGATCCGAAAGTCCAGGGGACGATCAGCCTGCGGACAACCCGTCCGCTGCCGCGTGAAGCGCTCATGCCGACTCTCGAAACCGTGCTGCGCATGAATGGCATTGTGGTCATCAAGGAAAATGGGGTCTTCAAGATCATGCCTGCCGCTGCCGCGAGGGGCTCCCTGTCGCCGCAAATGGGCAACGTGGCCGGATTCTCGATGCAGGTCGTACCGCTCGGTTTCATCGGCGCACGCGAAATGGCGAAGATTCTCGAAAGCGTCGCAGCCGACCCGACGCTGGTGAAGGCCGACGAACTGCGCAATCTGCTCATTCTGGCCGGCACGCAGAATGAGATGCGTCACATGCTGGATACGATCGAGATGTTCGATGTGGATTGGATGAGCGGCATGTCGGTCGGACTCTTCATACTTCAAAATGCCGACGTCAAGTCCGTTCATCAGGATTTGAAGAGTGTCTTCAACGAAAAGGGTGGTGGCGATCCTTTTGCGGGCGTGGTCCGCTTTATCCCCATCGATCGCTTGAACGCCTTTGTGATCATCACACCCCAGCCTAAATATCTCGAGCAGGCCAAGCTCTGGCTTGAGCGTCTCGATCACGTGAGCGGTACCGGCGGAACCCGGCTTTTCGTCTATCACGTACAGAATGGCAAAGCGGAGCATATTGCCGAATTGCTTAACCAGACATTTGGCAGCCAGAAAAATCAAGCCGCCACGCGCACCACGCCCATGCAGAGTTTGGCCCCCGGCCTGACCGGCACGGAGTTGAACTCGCCGTTTGCTTCGCGTCCGTCGTCACTTTTATCCAATCAAACACAAGGACTCGGTGCATTCGGCACTTCAACGACTGCACCGGCTGCTTCTGCCAAACCGGCCACATCCTCCGCAGCGCAATTGGCCGTATCCGGTTCCACCTTGAGAATTGCTGATGATGGCGGTACGGCTGAAGAGGTCCGCGTCGTCGCCGACCCACAAAAAAATGCCCTGTTGATCCTGGCAAATGCTTCGGGCTACCAGAAGATCGAAGCTGCTTTGAAAAAGCTGGATACCTCGCCGCGGCAAGTGCTGATCGAAGTGATGATTGCCGAGGTAACGCTGAAGGATGAACTAAGCTATGGCATCGAGTGGCTGTTCACGAATGGCGCACGCCGTTCTGGCAAACTCGACCTGGGAAGCGAGGGGCTCAGTGCCCTCGTCCCCGGATTTTCCTACGCCATCACGTCGGCATCCGGCGACACAATAAAGTCGGTTCTCAACATGCTGGCTTCCGATAACAGGCTGAATATTCTTTCTTCGCCTCATATCATGGTGGCCGACAATCAAACGGCCAAAATCCAGGTCGGCGACAGTGTGCCGACGGCTGGCCCACAGACAGTATCGGGAACCGGGGTCGTGGTCTCTTCGGTACAGTATCTCGATACCGGGGTGATCCTGTCAGTCACGCCGCGGATCAACGCCGGTGGCCTGGTCAATCTGGACATCGCCCAAGAGGTCAGTACCGCCGCTGCAACAACGACTTCAGGCTTGAATTCACCCACCATCAGCCGTCGATCAGCTCAAACCGCCTTGACAGTTCAATCGGGTGAAACCATCGTCATGGGGGGATTGATCTCGGAGCGCAGCATGAAAGACAACACCGGCCTCCCTATCCTGTCGAGCATTCCAGTTCTCGGTGGACTGTTCGGCAAACAATCGAGGAACAGCACACGCACCGAGTTGGTTCTGCTGATTACTCCCCGCGTCGCCAATAACATGAACCAGGCGAAGGCACTGTCGGACGAATTGCGCAGAAAAATGGGTGACGTCAAGGAACTGATCGATTGCGGGGCCAGTAATGTCTATGGCAATACGTCGCGGGGGGGGCTCTGGTGTATGCAGCCCGGACGGTTCGATGGTTCCATCGACAAGATGAATGAGATGGATGCCAAAGGGCGTCCCCTCTATCCGCCCCCATCCACCGATACGCAGTCGGCCCGCCCCGCCTCCCCTGCGATCGAGCGTCAATGAGTGAAGGGGATTCAGGGTCACCGGTGTACTTTCACACACGCCAGACAGAATGAAGATCGCTCCGAACGACTTTGAGGGATGCATTCGACGAGCAAGCCATTCTGTCCGCATGCCGCAATGGAAACTCGGCGGATGCAGACAGGCCTGAACCTGCCGTCCCGCCAGCGCTGACTTTCACCCAGCGCCACCGCAGCAAGTTGCTGCACTCGTAATAACTGGCAGATTTCGTTCATCTCGTAAATACAACAAGGCATGTCACTCATTCTCGAATCAACAAAGCGTCAGTTGATGCAGCAGGCGGTCATGCGCCATAACGCGGGCGCGATAGAGGAAGCCGAAGATTTGTACCTTCGACTACTTGCGCTGGACCCAAACCATGTCGAGGCCCATCACCTGCTGGGCGTGGTGGCATATCAGACCGGGCACTACCAAGACGCAGAAACATGGGTCCGCAAGGCCATTCGATGGAATGGCAAGAACGCCGCTTATCACAACTGCCTGGGCAATATCCTTCAGGCAACCGGAAAGTCGGACGAAGCGATCACCTGCTACAAAAAGGCAATTGCCATCAACCCGAAATCAGACAAAGCACTGTCAAACCTCGGGAATGTTCTCAGAGAGCAGAACAAGCTACCAGAGGCATTATCGCGCTATGACGCAGCCTTGGCGATCAATCCGAACTCGGCGGAAGCGCTATCCAATAGTGGGGCCGTATTAAATGGTTTATGCAGACTGGCGGAAGCATGTCAGCGTCTGGAACGCGCGCTGGCAATAGACCCAGTCTGTGCGGAAGCGCTCGTGAATCTGGGCAAGGTTTTAATCGTCCAGGGCAAGTTGGAAAGGGCGGTTGTGCTCTTGAAGCAGGCAGCGACAATCCGCCCTGATAATGAAGAAACCTATTTGATGCTGGGGACAGCGCTCGCCTCGATGGTCAGGCCGTCGGAAGCCATGGGGTATCTGGAGAAAGCACTGGCAATCAAGCCTGATTCGCTGGATGCTCTTGCCCACCTTGGCTACGCATTCATGCGGCAGGGAAATGTCGTTGAAGCCATCGCGAACTACCGGAAAATCCTGGGCATCAAGCCTGACCTACCGTATATCTTCAGCAACCTGCTCTTTGCGCTGCAATATGCCCCGGGGGTTACGCCGGAGGATCTGTTCCGTGAACATCGTCGGTACGCGGATCAGTTCGAAGGCCCCTTCAGGCAGGATTGGCCGACGCACCACAATCCCCGTGAAGTGGCACGCCGACTGAAGATCGGGTATGTCTCCGGCGACTTCTGTGGTCTTCATCCGGTATGTGTTTTCATCGAGCCGATTCTTGCGCAGCACGACAAGTCGCAGGTCGAGGTGTATTGCTACTACAACAATCCCTACCACGACAGTACGACCGAACGATTGATGACGCACGCCGACCACTGGCTGGCGTGCGCGGGAATGAGCGATGCGGAACTGGCTAAGCGGATCGGCGAGGACGGGATCGACATTCTCGTGGATCTGTCCGGTCACACCGGGCATAACCGCCTGCCGGTCTTTGCCCGCAAGCCGGCACCGGTGCAGGTAACCTGGATCGGCAATGCGGGTACCACCGGACTGGACGCGATGGACTACCGCCTGACCGACAGCCACATGGACCCGCCCGGCCTGACGGAGCGCTTCCATACCGAAAAGCTCGTCAGGTTGCCGGATATAGGCGCCGCCTATCAACCGGTAACGGGATGCCCGGACGTGACCCCATTACCGGCCTTGTCGTCCGGCCAACTGATGCTGGCTTCGTTGAATAATGTCATCAAGATCAACCAGCGGGTCGCGGATGTCTGGGCAAAAATACTGCAGGCCCTTCCGCACGCCCGGCTGATGCTGGGTAATGCGGCCGAGTCAAGCATCGCGGCGCGGCTTCTCGAACTGTTCAGGAATGCCGGGGTCGGGCCAGAACGCCTCATACTGCAGGAGCGGATGCCCTTGCTGGATTACCTGGCGTTGCATCAGACTATCGACCTGGCGCTTGATCCGTTCCCGTACAACGGGGGGACCACGACGGTTCATTCCTTGTGGATGGGGGTGCCGGTCGTCACTCTGGCCGGTAATACCCCGGTGTCCCGGGTCGGGGCTTCGGCCCTCGCGCTGGCCGGCCTGGAGAACCTCATCACCACGAGCGAAGATGAGTACATGGAGAAAACCATCGCGTTGGCGAACGATCTGCCACGTCTCGCGCTCATACGCCAATCCCTGCGTGACAGGATGAATGCCGCGCATTGCGATCCGGCCACCATCACCCGCCACCTCGAATCAGCCTTTCGGCATATGTGGCAGTCGTGGTGTGAAAAATGACAGTGTCGGCCCGACGATGCAATCGCACTCTCGGAACATATCGGAACCATGACCCAGGAACCATCGGAAGATCAGGCCGTGAATAGCGCAAGTGCTGTAAAGCGCCAGCTACAGCAAGCGATGACAGCACACAATGACGGTCGGCTGAATGAAGCCGAAAGCCTGTACAGGCACGTTATAGCGGCAGACCCACGGCAACCGGACGCCAGTTACAACCTCGGCATGCTGATGGCAGCCACAGGAGATATGGCTGCAGCGCTTCCTCTGTTAAGGACCGCGCTCGAGGCGGCACCTCAGGAAGCTCAATACTGGCTGAGCTACATTGAGGTCCTGATGGCGGCGGGACAAACCGGCGAAGCACGATCAATCCTGTCACAGGGACAGCAACGCGGACTATCCGGCCCCGCGGTAGACGCATTGGCAGAACACCTGGCAGGGGCGAACCAAACGTCTCGGGAAGCAATAATCTCTGACCTGGTAGCGCGCGCAGAAGCACAGCTTGAATACGGAAGATCAGGAGAGGCGGAAAAGCTATATGGAGAAATACTGGCCCTGGACCCCGCCCACGCCGACAGCCTGCACCAGCTAGGCATCATCGCAAACCAGACCGGGCGTACCCAACAAGCGGAATCGTTGATTCACAAGGCAATTTCAGCCAATCCCGATATCGCCGCGTTTCACTACAACCTGGGGCTTGTTCTTCAGGATCAGCAAAGGATTGTTGAGGCGATCACCTGCTATGAACACGCCTTGCAACTGGCACCGTCGTTTCCCGAGGCTTTATGTAATCTGGGGATATTGTTGAACGCGCAAGGACGAAAAAACGAAGCCAAGTTGCATTTTGAGCAGGCTTTAGCCGTTCAACCCGACCTGACCGAGGCACACTCGAACCTGGGGGCCATCCTGTTGGAAAGGTGCGATTATGCCAAGGCGGTTTTTCATTTACAAAAAGCGCTGGCCATCGATCCACAATTTGCCGATGCATATTGCAATCTGGGTAATGCGTATCGCTCCCAGCATCGTTTATCTGATTCGATCGAGATGTATCGACGCGCACTGGCAATCAAGCCGAAGTATGCCGAAGCGAACTTGATGTTGGGTGTGGCGCTTGCCTCACTTGGCAAACCGTCGGAGGCCATGGGGTATCTGGAGAAAGCACTGGCAATCAAGCCTGATTCGCTGGATGCTCTTGCCCACCTTGGCTACGCATTCATGATGCAGGGAAATGTCGTTGAAGCCATTGCGAACTACCGGAGGGTTCTGGATGTCAAACCCGACCTTCCCGCCATCTTCAGCAGCCTGCTCTTTGCACTGCAATATGCCCCGGGGGTTACCCCGGAAGCGTTGTTCCGCGAGCATCGTCGGTACGCGGATCAGTTCGAAGGCCCCTTCAGGCAGGATTGGCCGACGCACCGCAATCCCCGTGAAGTGGCACGCCGACTGAAGATCGGGTATGTCTCCGGCGACTTCTACAATCACACGGTATGTGTTTTCATCGAGCCGATTCTTGCGCAGCACGACAAGTCGCAGGTCGAGGTGTATTGCTACTACAACAATCCCTACCACGACAGTACGACCGAACGATTGATGACGCACGCCGACCACTGGCTGGCGTGCGCGGGAATGAGCGATGCGGAACTGGCTAAGCGGATCGGCGAGGACGGGATCGACATTCTCGTGGATCTGTCCGGTCACACCGGGCATAACCGCCTGCCGGTCTTTGCCCGCAAGCCGGCACCGGTGCAGGTAACCTGGATCGGCAATGCGGGTACCACCGGACTGGACGCGATGGACTACCGCCTGACCGACAGCCACATGGACCCGCCCGGCCTGACGGAGCGCTTCCATACCGAAAAGCTCGTCAGGTTGCCGGATATAGGCGCCGCCTATCAACCGGTAACGGGATGCCCGGACGTGACCCCATTACCGGCCTTGTCGTCCGGCCAACTGATGCTGGCTTCGTTGAATAATGTCATCAAGATCAACCAGCGGGTCGCGGATGTCTGGGCAAAAATACTGCAGGCCCTTCCGCACGCCCGGCTGATGCTGGGTAATGCGGCCGAGTCAAGCATCGCGGCGCGGCTTCTCGAACTGTTCAGGAATGCCGGGGTCGGGCCAGAACGCCTCATACTGCAGGAGCGGATGCCCTTGCTGGATTACCTGGCGTTGCATCAGACTATCGACCTGGCGCTTGATCCGTTCCCGTACAACGGGGGGACCACGACGGTTCATTCCTTGTGGATGGGGGTGCCGGTCGTCACTCTGGCCGGTAATACCCCGGTGTCCCGGGTCGGGGCTTCGGCCCTCGCGCTGGCCGGCCTGGAGAACCTCATCACCACGAGCGAAGATGAGTACATGGAGAAAACCATCGCGTTGGCGAACGATCTGCCACGTCTCGCGCTCATACGCCAATCCCTGCGTGACAGGATGAATGCCGCGCATTGCGATCCGGCCACCATCACCCGCCACCTCGAATCAGCCTTTCGGCATATGTGGCAGTCGTGGTGTGAAAAATGATCAGGCCAAACGAAGGAATAATGCCCCACCCATGACGAAAGCAGCTTCCACCGCTTCCTGCTGCGCAAACAGAAATTCATCGCCAACCCGCCGGGGACCGTCGCCATAAGGCCAGCGATAGTCATCGACGATCATCCAGCCTCCCGGCACGATCAAATCAGCCCATGCCGCCACATCAGACCGAACACTGGCGTAGCTATGGTTGCCATCTATGTGCAGAACGGCAATATGTCCACTGTAGGTTGTTGTACCAAAAGCCACTGTCGTAATCGTCCGTTTGTGTCGATACTGCGCCGCCGCGTTGACCGATGACAGGCGCAAATAGTTCACCGCGCCATGAGCATACGGGAGCAGGTTGAGCTGGAATACTTTCAGCGCCTCGTCAGCATCGACCTCTATGTGATCCAGCAGTCCTTTTTCATCATTTTGCGCCAGGTGCGCATTCGACCAGGGATCCACGCACAGTAGCCTGCCAATATCGAAATAATCTGTCAGCCGCGTCAATAGAAAGGCCGACTTGCCCCACCAACTGCCAATCTCCACCACATCACCGGCCGGCGCGCTTCGAAATACCTCGCTCAAGGCACGCATCTTCTCGTGATCACACATGCCAGGTATGGATTCAGCATGAAGAAACATGGAGGCAGTTTCCAGCACGGACATGGGTGATTTTTCGGTGGCAGAAATAGCCAATTCAAGTGGTTGCGCATGTGCCGTCATGCCGAATTGAATGGCTTTGCGGTAGGGCGCCATCTCGTCGGCCACCGGCGAGGGGTTCACCAGCTTCAGACCGGGAAAGCTGTCCGCTAGCCGGCGATTGAGATAATCCCACACCACGGGATTCGGGGTGAAGATGCTCTCGATATCAAAATCGCGCATGGCTTTACGCAAGGCCTCATCAAAACCCGCATCTCCGACATAGGGCAGATGCACCCATTCCGGGTAGCACCCCCGCGCCGGATCGTGGCCCAGAGAAGACGAACCGATCACACTCCGCCCCTCAGCCAGAGCATGTTCAAGGTAGGCCAGCGAGCGCGGCATGCCTGCCGGGAAAATCAAAACGGGCTTAGCCATGTGACACGCCCTTCTCGCATAACAGGAATATGCTGGCACACAAATCTGGATACTGCTGTCCCAATTGGTAGCACCCTTCCAGATATTCGCCTGAGACAATATCGGTCTGCAGTAAGCGATCCCACTGGAAGTTGGCCAGCGCCTTGAAGAAAATGCCGGAACGGTAAGTCACTTTCAGTCCAGCCGCCACAACATCGCGTTCCAGTGTATCCAATGAATAGGTGATTCGGTGACCGTGTTCGGCTTCGGCAGGAGTCACCGCAGCATTGTGCGAAATCAGGCCCATCTTTACTGCAATTTGCCGGGATGGCGCATTGGCGTTGGGGCATACCAAAAAGAATCGCCCACCCTCTGCAAGCCATTCATAATTGATGCGCTTGAGTACCTTTACCGGATCATCGAGGTGCTCCAGCACATGGGTCATGACAATGTTGTCGTAGCGATGCGGTAACGCCACTTCCTCGAACAGCGCATTCACATACTGCACCTGATCACCAAGATTTCGTCTCGCCTCGGTCATGGCTTCGTTGGAGGCTTCGATACAGGTGACGTCGTCGAAATACTGGAGGAAGCGGCGGGTGAATTTTCCCTGGTAACTGCCCAGTTCCAATAGGCTGCCGGGCCTGAAGAATGGTTCGAACGTGCGAATCATGTACGGATGCATCACGTCAAAATCAAAGCCGTAGGCATATTTTTCGTTGCTCGCGTTGCTCCCATCATCCAATTCGCGGTTGTACTCCCGGCTCGTATTCAAGGCACTCATTCCCAATAATTGGTCTTTTCAATCAGATCGAGGTAGTCCTGTTTTGTGACGCCCACCAGTATCTGATCCCAATATCTACCCTTTCTAAAGTAGTAATTTCGTCTCCTACCCTCTTCTTTCCAGCCTAGTCGCTTGCCACAATATGTGGCAATGGAAAGCTTGTTGTACTCAATCATCGAGCCATCTAGCCTTTCAAGGTTCATCTCCTCAAAGACATACCTCATCGTGGCCATGATGGCGTCAACGCCGTACCCTTTACCACGTTGATTACTATTACCCAGTACTAACCCATGCCATGCGTGGCTATTGCGCCAATCGATGTTCATGATGCTCGATATACCGATAACGCCGATTTCCGGAACATCTACGACGAACTTTTGATTAAGCCTGTCATTTTTCAGGCCTTGGAACCAGGTTTTATGGAAATCCATGGAACTCGGAAAATGCAATTCTCCAATTCCGTCCTGTGTAACTGGATCGTTTGCCCACAGTTGCAATAATTCAAGATCCTTATCCTCGATGGCCCTCAATGTCAGAATTTTTCCTTTGATATGCATTCTCGCTCCTTTCGAACTTGCTTGTTCATACTTCAAGTTTGGCCAAGCCAAAGCCATATCTTCCAAATTCGTTTCCGTTGTACAGCAAATATATGCTTCCATCCAATTCGAAAACATGCGGGTAGCACTGCATATCGGAATCCCAACCCTCTGATGACACATCGATTCCAGCCTTGTCATCATCCCTAATCCAGTTGACCAGATTTTCTGAATAGGCATAGCCTATCCTGTAGCCTCTATCCCTGTTTTTCCTGAAGTCAGATGCATACCTGTAGCAAAAGAACATGTGGTACACATTCCCGATCTTTATCAAAGAAGGCAGTGCCTGACATTCCGAATCATTGAGCTTATTGGCGATTATCTGCCTCCTCTCTCTCTGCCAGGAGGTGCCATCAACAGAAGTCGCATGAGCAATCTTATAAACACGATCAGGTGGACCGCTGTCTGGGGGCGTTACCCACTCTACGCCGTGGATATACCACATGTGAAAAGTGCCATCGAATATCCTGACGAAGGCATCTCCAACCAGAAAGGGTTCATGCAGCGAGGCCGACATCACAGGCCCCTGTCCAATCTTATTAAAGGTCAAACCACTATCTTCACTGATTGCCAATCCAATTGCGGCATCGGTCGATACTGATACTCGCCGATTCCAGCCCGTCGTATAGGCATAAACCTGTTGCCCATGCTCCACCACATTGAACGGGAATATCCCGTGTTCATCGAAACACCCCAATTCGCCCAACGGTATGACAGTGTTTTCAGAAATCCTTATGATCCGCTTGAAGTCCTTGTCAAAGTCAGCAAATGCAACATGGCTTAAATACTTCCCATTGTTGTCAATGGATCTTGTCGAAAAATACACTCTGACAAGGTCACCAATCACCAAGGTTTGCGGGGACTGAGCGAACTCAAAGCAGCCATTCGGTAATGCATGCTCTGTCGGGTTAAAGATTCGACCAAGTTTTATCCATTTCATACCGATAGCAGTTTCTATTGGAATTTATTTTCCAGGGGCCGAGGCGACGTGAAAAACCTGATTTCAATATCTTGAATCGGCCGGTATTTTTGATTAGTTGGAATAGCCCATTAGCCTTGCCAAACCAAAGCCGTAACGACCGAACTCATTGCCGAGATAAAGCAGATAGAGATGTCCATCAACCTCAAAAACATGTGGATACGATACTGACTGACTGTCCCAGCCTTGGTCCGATATATCGATGCCTGCCTTTGTATCATCACGAACCCAGTTCGCCAGATCATCGGAAGACGCGTAGCCGATCCGATATCCCCTGTCATTGTTTCTGAAATTCAGCCCATGTTTGTAGCAAAAAAACATGTGGTAGCTATTTTCATAGAAAAAGACATCAGGACTTGCCTGGCACTCGTTTACCTCCAGTTTGTCCTCGATAATGTTTTGGCCATTTCGATTCCAGTTCAGTCCATCAGCCGAGGTTGCCATGCGTATTTTGTATACCGCCTCGGATCGGCCATTATCCCTTTGCCATTTCGTGCCCGCCACGTACCACAGATACCACTTATCTGCGAACGCCCTGATTTTTGGTCCGCTCAACACAAATGGGTCGCTAACGTTGCTTGTCAGCAGGGGGCCTACGCCGAGTCTGGTGAATGTTGTCCCATCATCGTGACTTACCGCGGCTCCAATTGATACCGTAAAAGGGATGGACTCACACCGGGTCCACCCTCCGTAGTAAGCCATGATGTCAGTTCCGTTTCTGATTACCGAAACTGGGTAAATACCGAATTCATCAAATGTGCCAACCTGGCCTAGTTTCAGAATAGGCGCATTCGCGATATTGACGATTTTCGTCAAATCCTGCCGGTCGAAATCCACAAATGACGAGTAACTTACATATTGCCCGTTCGCATCCGGAAGCGGTCTGCAGGAAAAATACACCCTGACAAACTTGTCAAACACCAAGGCGGCCGGGGCTTGGGCGTACTCTTTAAGCCAAGCTCGGTTCGGCACATCCTGCGGGACGAATATCCGACCCAGTTTTTCCCACTTGAACATTGCCTTATAACCAGGACAGTCGCGCTACAGTCAATAGTATTTTTTTGTCGCCACGGCCAAGAGGCAGGCGCACAAATGCGGATCCTCCTCTCCCAAAGCATAAAATGCCCTTACCACTTCATCACCCAGTCTTAGCATTTGCGTTTCGGAAAGTGGTTTCAGGTAAATCCCTTTCATTGCAAGCACTTTTAGTCCAGCCTGGCCGCAATGATCAATAAGCATGTTTACGGTATAGAGCCGCCGGTGGCCGACTTCGTAATCCTTTGGCGCCATTTGATCGTAACTCTTTAAGAGTCCCATCTTGTATCCAGCGCGACGATTCAATGACATGCAGTTTGGTGCCGAAATAAAAATCAGCCCTTCATCTTTCACAAGATGGGTCAAAGCCTGCAAAGAGGAAATCGGGTCCTCGACATGCTCGATTACATTCAAGAAGAATACGAAATCATATTTGCGAATTGACTCGAAGCCTTCAAGTAGAACGTTGTGGCATGTAATGCCAGGCACTCGGCGCCTTAACAATTCGATATTCTTAGCAGAAGGCTCAATGACCTCTATGTCTTCGAATAGCCCACATAGCCGCTCAGTTGAGAATCCGCTTCCGCACCCTACCTCGAGTGCACTTTTCCCCTCAAGATTGTATCTCCTGATGAGTTCAATCTCACGCTCGATCATCAACTCATCCATGTAGTCCCCCTTCGCGTAAAAGGGATTGATTGACTCAAGATGCGCTACTTCCTTTTCGTTCATAAGCACCCCACAAGAACTTAATGCTAGTTCGTTATTCATAAGACGCTGCTTACGGATTGAGCCCACGACAAAGCGTATTGATGGCTATCCTTGAATTGAGGCATATATATAAATAACGGCGTTGGAAATGAGAAGCCAGCTTGGGTCCCCATTGTCATCGACAGCTTCACACTATCCACGCCATTCTCAAGTCCTACCTGAAAGTTGGCTGATTTCTTGGTCTTATTCTTACGTTCAAGCACTTAGTCGGGTAAGTAACGACATATTCATTTGCCGATCATGCAAGGTCAAACTGGGTTAATTGTGCTTGAACTATATAGACTGGATTGAACATCATCACATCAATAATTGACAACCAAGGTACGAAACCATTGCCATGTTGTAAATATTCGGAAAGTATTGGCCTGATAAATCGCAATTCGATTCCGCACTCACGAAAAGCTTCAATTGAGTACAGCCCTACTCCACCGCTGGTATTGATATAGGTGTTTGCTCCCAGAGTACGGCATAAAGCGATTACCTTGTCTTGGCCTCTCAGTTCGTGGTCAATAGTGATTTCTGACGAGATGCGAATTTCGGTGGCAATGCCGAGGTGCGCGCAGATCTGGGCAATAGAGTAGTAAATATATTGGAATAAGTTGCACTCTTCACAGCGCACGATGCGTTCAAGTAGCGGAAAGGTCTGGGCAAAATACGGCGCACGCGCGTAAGCGCCCTGAAACTGGTTGAGCAGTTTGTCGCGATCAAAGCTGTCTGCCAGTTCGCGTTCGACGACATCGAGCGAATCAGAATCTTTCTTCAACGGCAACGAAAACATGGCATCCGTACCGTTCAGCAGCATACGGTTGCGATTGATCCAGCCTTTCTTGGTGTATTTGATATTGTCGTAGATGACGAACGTGTTGACTGCGGCAATCAACTGATAATAGCCGATGTAGGGCAGGAAATACGGTTGCATGATGGCGGCCTTCATATACCTATCCTTGGCGCAAGGTCTGTTGGCGCATGGCTACCACCTTTACTGTGCAGCAATCAGTGCGGTGATTCTTTCAACATCTGACAACTTGAGATCTGGATAGATCGGCAGGCATAACACCTGGCGCGAAGCCGTGAACGCATGGGGAAGATTTTCGCAGTGCGCTGAAGGCAGGCCTCGGTACATCGGAAACTCGGAAATGAGGGGATAAAAATAGCGCCGCGGGTGGATATTGTGGTCCTTGAGCATCTGGTATAGGTCATCACGACTGATCGGATATTCGTCATTTACCAGAATAGAGAAATAGGCGTAGTTCGCGACTGTTTCAATGGTGTGGCCCAGACACCGGATTCCCCGCACATCCCGCAGACCGCTTCTGTATGCTGTATCGATTACTTTGCGACTCTGGATTGCCTCGTTGATATGCTTGAGTTGCAGCACCCCCAACGCGGCGTTGAATTCGCTCATCTTTCCGTTGATTCCCGGTGCGATGACATTAACCTCGCCCGCGTGACCGAAGTTCTTCAAGTATTCAATGCGGATTTTCGTCTTTTCATCCGGGCATACGATTGCGCCGCCTTCAAACGTGTTGAATACCTTGGTTGCATGGAAACTCAGAACGGATAAATCGCCGTGCCGCAATATGCTGCCACCGTCGTCCTTGACGCCGAAAGCGTGCGCAGCATCGTAGATGACTTTCAGGTTATAGATATCGGCGATGCGCTGTATCTCCATCACTGCGCAGGGGTGCCCATAGCAATGTACGGGCATGATGGCAGTGGTTTGCGGCGTAATTGCCGCCTCGATTCCCGCTGGGTCAAGATTCAATGTTTCCGGATCGATATCAACGAACACCGGCTTGATACCGTTCCAGAGCAGGGAGTGCGATGTCGCGACAAATGAGTACGGTGTAGTAATGACCTCGCCAGCAATGCGCATCGATTGCAGTGCTGTGACCAGAGCCAGCGTCCCGTTCGCAAATAGCGCAACATGCTCTACGCCGAGGTAAGCGCCCAGATCTTTCTCGAGCTGCTGATGAAACGGCCCGCAGTTGGTGAGCACCCTGTTCGCCCAGATTTGCTCAAGCAACGGAAAAAACTCTTCGAGTGAAGGCAAAAATGGCCGCGTTACATAGATGGGGTCAATCGTGGATTGACTGCTTTTGTCTAAGGTCATCGGCAAGAAGACGGGATGGACTGACTCTTCCAAAGGGGGCAGTTATCATAATCCATTTGCACTGACGTGCCTGCTGGGCGTGAAGAAAGCAGCGCCTTGCAGGCCTGACGGCCTTGATCATGCCGTCCCGCCAGCGCTGACTTTCAGCGGGACTTGTAGGTCGGCAGGCCGATCCGGTAGCGGATTGCCAGCAGGCGCAGGATCAGCACCAGCAGGCCGCCGGCCAGCGCGCTGACCGCTTCGCCATAACCGAGGTGGAAGCCACCGGCCAGCACCAGCGCGCCCAGCCAGGATGCCGTGACATACAGCGTGCCGGGTCGCATCACCAGCGGCACTTCATTGACGAGGATGTCGCGCAGCATGCCGCCGAAGGCACCCGTGATCACGCCCAGCATCGAGGCCGGCAGCCAATGCACGCCGAAGGACAGCGCGATCTGCGTTCCGACCACGGTGAACAGCGCCAGGCCGACCGCGTCGGGGATGACGAACAGGCCGGGACGGATGCGCACGCGGCGCGCCAGCAGGAAAGTACAGCCCACCGCGAGCAGGCCGCAGATGAGGAAGTCGACGTTCGCCAGCCAGAATACCGGCCGGCCGAGCAGCACATCACGCAGGGTGCCGCCGCCGAGGCTGGTCACCAGTCCGACGATAGTCGCGCCCACCAGGTCCATGCGCTTGTCCTCGGTCTCGAGCACCGCCGACGCGGCATTGACCGCCACCGCCGCCATGCCGACAGCGTAGATCAGCGTGGAGGTCGTACTCACTTCTTCTCTTGTCTGGCCCGCTCGATCTGTACGCCGACGCGCTTGACGCCGCGCGCGATGCCAACCTTGGCGATCGATACCTTGACCCAGGGTGCGCGAAACTCGTCGAGTAGCAGGCCGATAACGAACTCACCGAGCGTTTCCAGCAGGTTGAAATGGCGCGCTGCCAGCTCGGCACGGATGCGCGTGATCACCACCGCGTAGTCAATGGTCTTGGCGATGTCGTCGTCCTGCGCGGCCTCGTCGGGCACGCCGAAGGTGAGCGACAGGTCGAGCGTCTGCGGCGCGGCGCGTTCGCGTTCGTAGATGCCGACGTGCGCCTCGACGCGCATTTCCTCGATGAAGATGAAGTCCATGTGAATCCTGCTGCGCTTGGCAATACTGCGTTGCTCGCGACGAATTCGTGGCATTTCCAAGCTGGTTAGAATAGCCGGCATTCTATGGAAACCTTGATCCTTTACCTAATCTTGGGCTACCTGATCGGCTCGCTGCCGTTCGCGGTGATCGTCTCGAAGCTGTTCGGCCTCGCCGACCCGCGCAGCTTCGGCTCAGGCAATCCCGGCGCGACCAACGTGCTGCGCAGCGGCAACAAGGCCGCCGCTGCCCTGACCCTGCTGGGCGATGGAGCCAAGGGCTGGCTGGCGATGTGGCTGGTGTCAAAAGTCAGCGCTGGCGGGACGGCACTCGCCGGATCCACCGCCAACATGGGGGCGGCCGTCGCATTCACCGGTCTTGCTGCCTTCCTCGGCCACCTCTATCCGGTATTCCTCAAATTCAAGGGCGGCAAGGGGGTCGCCACCGCCATCGGCGTACTGATCGGGCTGGACGGCTGGATCGCTTTCGGCGCGGCGCTGGTCTGGCTGGCGACGGCAATCGTTTCACGTTACTCGTCGCTCGCCGCGATCGCCGCCGCCAGTGTGGCACCCACGCTGGCACTGGCCTGGCATGGCCCCGGCGCGGTTGCCGTCGTCGTCGCGCTGATGTGCCTGCTGCTGATCTGGCGGCACCGCGGCAACCTCGGCCGCCTGATCGCGGGCACCGAGAACCGCATCGGAAAAAAGAAAACCTAGTTGGTTGCCAGCGGCCAGCGCGGCCTGATGGCGAAAGCGCCATTTCCAATTTCAGCCCCGCCGGCCAGCAAGCGCTGCGCGCCCGCGAAGGCGATCATCGCGCCGTTGTCGGTACACAACGCCATTTCCGGGTAGCACACGCGTACCCCCTGCTTGTTCGCCGCCACGTCGAGCCGTTCCCTGAGACGCTGGTTCGCGCCCACGCCGCCGGCGACGACCAGGATTGACAGCCGGCGCTGACGACAGGCCGCCAGCGCCTTGGTCACCAGCACCTCGGTTGCCGCTTCCTGGAACTCCGCAGCCAGATCGGCCTTGTCCTGCGCCGAGAGTGGGCGCTCGCGCACGGCGGTCAGTACCGCCGTCTTGAGGCCGGAAAAGCTGAAACTGAAATCGCCGCTGTTCAGCATCGGCCGCGGCAACTTGAATTTTCCCGGTGTCCCCTGCCCGGCCAGTTGCGCCACCGCCGGGCCGCCGGGATAGCCCAAGCCGAGCAGCTGGGCGGTCTTGTCGAAGGCCTCGCCGGCGGCATCGTCGAGTGATTCGCCCATGCAGTTCGTAGCACCCCACGCGCGTCACGCACATGATCTGGGTGTGCCCGCCCGATACCAGCAGGGCGATGAAGGGAAATTGCGCCGGATCTTGCGCAAGCAGGGGCGACAGCAGGTGACCTTCGAGATGGTGCACGGGCAGTGCCGGCACGCCCAGCGCCATGGCCAGCCCCGCGGCGAAGCTCGCGCCGGTAAGCAGTGCGCCGGCCAGCCCCGGCCCGGCGGTGTAGGCAACGGCATCGATGTCGGTCTTGGCGCTGCCGGCCTCGGCCAGCACCTGCTGCAACAAGGGGGCAAGCCGGCGGATGTGATCGCGCGAAGCCAGCTCGGGAACGACGCCGCCGTAATCCTCGTGCATCGCCACCTGCGAATGCACCGCATGGGCGAGCAAACCGCGCGCGCTGTCGTACAGGGCGAGGCCGGTTTCGTCGCAGGAAGATTCAATGCCCAGTATCAGCATTGCGGCAAATTTTACTTTGACAAGCACCCGTAAATCGCTAAAATGCGCGGCTCTTTGTAACTTCAACCCGTTAGGAAGCCCGCATGCCCGGTATTCGCGTCAAGGAAAACGAGCCTTTCGAAGTCGCCATTCGCCGCTTCAAGCGCACCATCGAAAAGGCCGGCACGCTGCACCGAACTGCGCGCGCGCGAGTTCTACGAGAAGCCCACCTCCGAGCGCAAGCGCAAGCTGTCTGCCGCCGTGAAGCGCCATCACAAGCGCATCCGCAGCCAGCTGTTGCCGCCCAAGCTGTACTAAGCTCGCTTCTGTTGTTCGTCAGCGCAAACCGCCTCCGGGCGGTTTTGTTGTTGCTCCGCCTCCAGCGGCGGCGTATGTGGAGGAAATCTTATGCACTGAAAGATCCGCATCACCGAAGACATGAAGGCCGCCATGAAGGCGCGGGAAACCGCGCGTCTTGGCGCGATCCGCCTGCTGCTGGCCGCGATCAAGCAACGCGAAGTCGACGAGCGCATCGACCCTCGACGATGCGCAGGTGATCGCCGTCATCGAGAAGATGCTCAAGCAGCGCAAGGATTCGATCACCCAGTACGAGGCCGCCAAGCGCCAGGATCTGGCCGATGCCGAGAAGTTCGAAGTCGAGGTGCTGACCGCCTACATGCCGGCCGGCCTGTCGGCAGACGAAGTCGTGGCCATCATCGCCGCGGCGGTCGCCGAATCGGGCGCCAAGGGCCCTGCCGACATGGGCAAGGTGATGGCGCTGGTCAAGCCGCAGATCGCCGGCCGCGCCGACATGGGCGAAGTCTCGAAACTCGTCAAGGCCAAGCTCAGCGGGGCATAATGCCTCCGTGATCCCCGAGTCCTTCATCCAGGAACTGCTCGCCCGCGTTGACATCATCGACGTGATCGAGCGCTACATCACGCTCAAGAAAGCAGGTGCCAACTATCAGGCCTGCTGCCCCTTCCACGCCGAAAAGACACCGTCCTTCACGGTCAGCCAGTCCAAGCAGTTCTATCACTGCTTCGGCTGTGGGGCACATGGCAGCGCCATCGGTTTCGTCATGCAGTATGCCGGCCTCGGCTTCATCGAAGCCGTCGAAGACCTTGCCGGCCAATTGGGCATGCCGGTGCCACGCGAGGTTGGCACCCAAATGAGCGCCCGCGCGCAGGAAAAGGTCAGGCAGCAACCGCTGACCGAACGCATGGCACTCGCCGCTCGCTTCTACAGGGACCAACTCAAGGCCAGCCCCAAGGCCATCGACTACCTGAAGGGTCGCGGGCTGACCGGCGAGATCGCCGCACGCTACGGCCTCGGCTACGCGCCGGACGACTGGCAGGGCCTGGAAAAGGTATTCGACGATTACACCGATCCCGCCATGGTCGAATGCGGGCTCATCATTGAGAACGAGCAGGGCAGGCGCTACGACCGGTTCCGGGATCGCATCATGTTCCCGATCCAGGATCAGCGCGGCAACATCATCGGCTTCGGCGGCCGGGTACTTGGGCAAGGCGAGCCCAAGTACCTCAACTCGCCCGAAACACCGTTATTCCACAAGGGCGAAGAACTTTACGGCCTGCCGCAGGCGCGCAAGGCCATTCAGGATCAGGACATGGTTGTCGTCGTCGAGGGCTACATGGATGTCGTCGGCCTCGCGCAAAGCGGTGTCGAGAATGCGGTCGCCACCCTCGGCACGGCGGCTACCGGCATCAATATCCAGCGCCTGATCCGGCTGGCCGATCGCGTCGTGTTCTGTTTCGACCGCGACACCGCGGGGGAGCGCGCGGCCAAGCGCGCCATGGAAGTCAGTCTCGAATACCTCATCGACGGAAAGAGTATCGAGTTCCTTTACATGGACGGCAACCAGGATCCCGACGAGTTTGTCCGGGAGCATGGCAGGGAAGCCTTCGTCCAGCAAACCCGGAACGCGGCCCGCCTCAGCGATTTTCTGGTGCGCAAGCTGATTCAGGAAAACAATACCCGGTCAGCCGAAGGTCGCGCCAAGCTGGTCAGCGAAGCCAAGCCCTTGTTACAAAAGATTTCCGCGCCTGTCCTGCGCGTGCAGATCACCAAGGAAATCGCCCGGCACGCCCAGCTTTCGCAAGCGGAACTCGAGGGGCAATGCGGACTCAAATCTCTAGCCCGCAGCCGCTCATTCGGTCAATATGCGCCGTCGCCCAGCCGGCAGCGGCCCGCCCCCAATGCACTGGAGCATGCCTTGCTGATGACGGTACTGCGGCGCCCGGAACGCGCCGCGCGCCTGCCCCTCGAACTGATCGCCCGCGAGACGGCCGAGGGCGAAGCCCTGCTGGCTGTGGCCGATGCCGTCGAGCATGCCGCCCTGTCGGGCAACAATCTCGGCCTGCTGCTCGAGCATTTTCGCGGCAGCCCACATGAGGCCATCATCGCGCCGCTGGCCGCACAAATCGAAATGGCGGCCAACGACGAGGGCGAACAGGAAGCCGTCTTCGCCGATGCAATCGAGCGACTCCGTGCCCATGACTTGCGGCGGCGGATCGACGTGCTCAATGTGAAGGCACGAACCGGGACGCTCTCTGCCGACGACCGACGCAGTTTGGCGGAGCTCCTTGCACGTAAAAGTTCTTGATCTATAAAGTGTATAATTGATGGTTTTCCTGCGATTCGAGTCGAGCCCATGTCCAAAACCGCCGCGAAGCAGACCAAGTCCCCTGCCCACAAGACGACCGCCAAGCCCGCAAGCAAGTCTGCGAAGCCGGTCGCCAAGCCCGTTGCCAAGTCCGCCGCCAAAACGGTAGCCAAGAAGGTGGCGAAACCGGCGCCGGTGGCGAAACCGAATCCGAAGAAAGTCGTGGCAAAACCGGCGGCCAAAGCGGCAGCGCCCAAGGCGGCCGCCAAACCCGCAAGCAAACCGGCGCCGAAGACGCCAGCCACCAAGGTCAAGGCGGCGGCACCGGCCAAGCCGGCCAAGATCGAAAAGACCGTGGCGGTCGTACCGGGTCCGACGCCGGCCGCACCCGTTGAAGCCCAGGTTGCAGCAGCACCCAAGCTCACCGCCAGAGCCAAGAAACTCAAGGACAAACAAATGCTTGCGGCCCTCGAACAGGTGCCGCTGACCACGGCTGATCTCGAATCACGCCGCACCCGCCTCAAGAGCCTGATCACCCTCGGCAAGGAGCGCGGCTACCTGACGTATTCCGAGATCAACGATCATCTGCCGGATGACATTGTCGATGCCGAGCAGATCGAAGCGATCATCAGCACCTTCAATGACATGGGAATCCAGGTCTTCGACCAGGCACCCACGCCGGAGGAAATGCTGCTTTCCGAGCAAAGCAGTTCGCAAGTCGATGCCGACGAGGCCGAAGAAGAGGCCGAGCAGGCGCTGAACTCCGTCAACTCTGAATTCGGCCGCACCACCGACCCCGTGCGCATGTACATGCGCGAGATGGGTACCGTCGAACTCTTGACGCGCGAAGGCGAAATCGAGATCGCCAAGCGCATCGAAGACGGCCTCAAGCACATGGTGCTGGCGATTTCGGCCTGCCCGACGACGATTACCGAAATCCTCGAGATGGCGAACAAGGTCGCCCTCGAAGAGATGCGCATCGACGAACTGATCGACGGACTGATCGACCCCAACGCGACCGAACAAGCCATCGGAGCCGCCGCCAGCGACGACGACATCGATGATGAAGCGCTCGACGAGGTTGAAGAGGAAGATGACGAGGAGGCCGCCGAAGCGCGTGTGTCGGCCTCCCTGCTCCTGCTCAAGCAGGCAGCGCTGGAGCGCTTTACGATCATCCATCAACTTTACGGCAAGATGATGGCCGCGCTCAGCAAGAAGGGCTCGCAGGACAAAGGCTATCTGCGCGCCCAGAAGCTGATTTCCGCCGAACTGATGAACATCCGCTTCACCGCCCGCACCATCGAACGCCTGTGCGACTCGGTGCGCGGCATGGTCGAAGCGGTACGCAATCACGAGCGCAAGATCCTGCACCTCTGTGTCGACAAGGCGCACATGCCCCGCCAGCACTTCATCAAGGTGTTCCCGGGCCACGAAACCAACATGGAGTGGCTCAAGCACGAAGTGCAGTCCGGCAAGCCCTACGCCGCGCCGCTGATGCGTGCCGCACCCGCCGTGCTGGAGGAGCAGCAAAGCCTGATCAACCTGCAGGATCGCATCGGCATCCCGCTCAAGGAACTCAAGGACATCAACAAGCAGATGTCCACCGGCGAAGCCAAGGCACGCCGCGCCAAGCGCGAAATGACCGAGGCCAACCTGCGGCTCGTGATCTCGATCGCCAAGAAATACACCAACCGCGGCCTGCAGTTCCTCGACCTGATCCAGGAAGGCAACATCGGCCTGATGAAGGCGGTAGACAAGTTCGAATACCGCCGCGGCTACAAGTTCTCAACCTATGCGACGTGGTGGATCCGCCAGGCGATTACCCGCTCCATCGCCGACCAGGCGCGCACCATCCGCATCCCGGTGCACATGATCGAAACGATCAACAAGATGAACCGCATCAGCCGCCAGATCCTCCAGGAAACCGGTCTGGAGCCCGATCCGGCCACGCTGTCGGTCAAGATGGAAATGCCCGAGGACAAGATCCGCAAGATCCTCAAGATCAGCAAGGAACCGATCTCGATGGAAACGCCAATCGGCGACGACGACGATTCCCACTTGGGCGACTTCATCGAGGACCAGTCGACGCTGGCACCGGCGGATGCTGCCTTGTTCGCCTCTTTGCGCGAGATCACCAAGGACGTGCTCGACAGCCTGACGCCGCGCGAGGCCAAGGTCCTGCGCATGCGCTTCGGTATCGAGATGAACACCGACCATACGCTGGAAGAGGTCGGCAAGCAGTTCGACGTCACACGCGAACGCATCCGCCAGATCGAAGCCAAGGCACTGCGTAAGCTGCGCCACCCGTCGCGTTCGGAAAAGCTCCGCAGCTTCCTCGACGGCAGCGAGTAAAGTTCACCCGGGCCGCGCAGGGCGCGAAGACAAGCCGAAGACAGTGCGAGTAGCACGGCGAGGCGCAGTTGACAAAGCCATGTGCGGCACGACGGGCCTGTAGCTCAGTCGGTTAGAGCAGAGGACTCATAATCCTTTGGTCCTGGGTTCGAGTCCCAGCGGGCCCACCAAAAAAAGAGCTCGCAGCGATGCGGGCTTTTTTCACGTCAAGTACTCGGACTGAAAAACTGACTTCGGAGCGGGCCCACGATTCCAACCCTAGCCACCAGTATCCGTAGATGCCGAAAACTAACATTGCCTATGGCCCGGAAAAACCAAGCACATCAGCAACCGGACTTCCTACCCGATGATCGGTACGACTACAGGGGGCAGGTTAACGTGCCGGCCCTTTAGTACCACATTGTTACTACAATGGGCTATATGGCCAAGCCGGGTAATGCCCCCCCACCGCTTCCAGCTACGAGCACCGAAGACGAGGTGCGCAGGTTGCGCGCGCGGCTCGATACCGAAATCGCCACGCGTCAGGGGGTGGAAAAGCGCCTGGCCAAATTGCAGACGGCCTACTCCCGTTTCGTCCCGCCCCAACTGATCGAACTGCTGGGCAAGGAAAGCATTCTCGACGTCGACTGGGGCAACCAAGCCGAGAAGAAGATGACCATCCTGTTTTCCGACATCCGCGGCTTTGCGTCGCTGTCGGAACGGATGTCGCCGCAGCAGTGCTTCGACTTCATCAATGCCTACCTCAGCTTCATGGAGCCGGTGGTCCTCGCCCACGGGGGGTTCATCGACAAGTACATCGGCGACTCAGTGATGGCGCTGTTCCCTTCCCGCGGGGACGATGCACTGCACGCCTCGCTCGGGATGCTCGCCGAACTCAACAACTTCAATGCGCAACGCTCGATCCTGTTGTCCGAACTGCCGATTGACCACCCGGAGCGGCGCAGCGGCAGCGACATCCGCATCGGCATCGGCCTGAATTCGGGTCTGCTGATGCTCGGGGTCATCGGCGGCAGCAACCGCATGGAAGTCACCGTGATCAGCGACGCGGTGAACCTGGCTTCACGCGTCGAGACGCTGACCAAGACCTACCAGACGCCGGTCCTGCTCACCCAGCACACCCTGAACAGTATCCGCGACCCGGCCGATTTCTCGATCCGCTTCATCGATCGCGTGCGGGTGCGGGGCAAACACCTGGCCCAATCGATCTACGAGGTATTCGACGCCGACCCGGCGCCGCTCAAGGCGGCCAAGCTCGCGAGCCGGGACACCTTCGAGGATGCGCTGGCCCACTATCACTTCCGCCGCATGGACGCAGCGCTGACGCTGTTCAGCGACTGCCTCGAGCACAATCCCGGCGATACACCCGCTGCCGTCTACTGGCAGCGTTGCCGCCAGGCCAACCGCAACCATCTGGTCGAATCAGGCGAGAGCGACAACCTCGCCCAGTGGCACTCCGAATACCTGATCGGCTTCGCCGGTCTGGACGAAATGCATCAGGTGATCTTCGGCCAAATCGTCGCGCTGGCGGAAGCGCTGCAGGAAGACGCCACGGGCAAGGCGGAACAGTTCATAGCGCAACTGGTCGAAGTCACGACGGAGCACTTCGACGTCGAGGAGCGCCTCATGGATGCGCATGGCTATCCGCATTCGCCGCGCGCCGAGCATTGCCAGCAGCACATCAAGTTCCGCGAGTTCCTCGACACGCTGTTCGCCGACATTCGGGACGGCCAGACGTTCACGCTGCGGCTCGCCTTCCGCTGCAAGTTCCTGCTGCTGGACTGGTTCATCAGCCACATCAGTATCACCGACCGCCACCTCGAGCGCTTCCTGGCAACCCGGCTGACTCCCAACCTGTCCCTCTGAACCGCATCCGCGAGCATCGGATAATCGCTTTGTGGAAATCGCCATGAACGTCGTCACCTTGCCCGGTGCGAAGCCGTCCCCGCCATCCTCGACCAGTTTCGCGACCCAGTTGGGGGCTAGATCAGAGGCAGCGTCGCACCGTCGCGTTTGAGCGCCGCCCGGGCAGCACGCCAGTCCGGATACAGTCGCTCCACCACCCGCCAGAAGCGCGGGCCATGGTTCATCTCGACGAGATGGGCAACCTCGTGCGCGATCACGTAATCGATGGTCGGCGGGGCGAGATGGATCAGGCGCCAGTTGAGGCGGATGCCGCTCCGTGCGCTGCAGCTCCCCCAGCGCGTGCGCGCCGAACTCAGTCCCAGCGGGGGGACGTCACGACCGATGTGCAGCGCCATGGTGGAGAGTCGCGGATGAAAATGTTCCAGGGCGCGCCGCTGCAGCGCGCGCCGTGCCAGCTGCGCCAGATCGGCGGTTGGCCGGGCTGCGAGCCAGAGTTCACCGCCCTGCGCAGCGACGCTCCAATAGCCCCGGTTGCCGCCGGTCGTGACCCGCACACACACCTCGGCACCCAGCACGGGCAGCCGCGCGCCCTCATGGATCGGCAGGTGACGCTGCACGGCCTTGCCAACGAATTCGTCGAGCTTTGCGACCACCCACTCGGCATGGCTGCACAGGAACGCCTCGATCTCGGCCATGCCGACCTGGCGCGGCGCGCCCACGGCGAGACCCCGCTCGTCGATGCGCATCGCGAGACGGCGCCGGTCCCGGCGCAGCGTGTAGCCGACGATGCGTCCGCCGAGCACGATGTGGTGGGGCCGAATGGCCTGGCTGCCCGACGGCGGTGCCAGGCGGAACAGCTCGAGCTGGTCAGGCATCAGACAAGGGAGAACAGGTCATCGCTGGCCCTGGCCGATCGGGCGTGCGACAGTTCGCGGCCGAGCACCTGCTCGATGACCGCCGGCGCCTGTTCGATCAGCCGCCAGTGGCAGCGCAGCACGCCCACGCCCTCCTCACCCTCGTACTTCGCCCAGTCGCCGCGCTTGCCGAACGCCAGCACGACGCGCGGGGCGTGCCGTCCCGCCAGCGCTGACTTTTGCGTAAACATGCGCAGCGCTTCATCGCGCAGCCAGCTTTCCGCCGCGTCGCGGATCTGGCGCGGCGTCGCTGCCGGCGGTAACGGCAAGTGCAGTTCGCTATCGATCCGAATCGGTTCGCGCGCCGCGGTATCGAGGACCAGCGTCAGCGGCGCGCCGAGATAAACAATCGCACCGCCCGTGCGCCAGGGCGTGTCCGGGTCGCGGGCGGCATCAAGCCGCAGGTTCAGTTGCGGGGTCTGCGTCGGCATGGCGGTAGAGATGCGGACTGACGTTGTGCATCTCGGTTTCGATCCAGCGCTCGGCGAGTGCATTCACTTCCTCGGCACCCTTGCCCACCGGATCGATGGCCGGGCCGATGCTCACGGTCACCGTGCCGGGCGTCTTGAGGAAGGCCTGGCGGCGCCAGCATTCGCCGGAATTCAGTGCCACCGGCACCACCGGCGCGCCAGCCGCGATGGCCAGGTAGGCGCCGCCGACCTTGTAGCGGCGCTTCTGGCCCGGCGGCACGCGCGTGCCCTCGGGGAAAACGATGACACTGTAGCCTTCGGCGAGCCGTTGCTTGCCGCGTTCGGCCACCTGGTTGAGCGCCGCCTTGCCGGCAGTGCGGTCAATGCCAACGAAAGGCATCAGCTTCAAGCCCCAGCCAAAGAACGGCAGCCAGTGCAGTTCCTTCTTGTAAACAAAGGAGGTCAGTGTGAAGATCGTCTGCAACGCGAAAGTTTCCCACGCCGACTGGTGCTTGCTGAGAATCACGCAGGGCACGGCCGGGATGTTTTCGGCGCCCAGCACGCGCGTCCGGATGCCGAGCAGGTGCTCGATCAGCCACATCACGAAATGGATCCAGGGCATGACAAAGAGCCGGCGCTGGCGAGCCGGCAGCCAGAATACCAGCAGCAGACCCATCACGATCAGTACGGTCGTGACCGCCATGACGAACATGAAAAGGAAGGATCGGACGAAAATCATGTGGTCAGGTGCGCCACGGCGGAGGCCAGATCGGGGAAGATGAAGGTATGGCTCGGCAGGGCGGCATCCGCTTCCGTTTTCTTGCCCTTGCCGGTCAGCACGAGGATCGGCTGCGCGCCGACAGCGACGGCCGATTCGAGGTCGCGCAGGCTATCGCCCACCACCGGCACGCCGGCCAGGTCGACGTTGTAGCGCGAAGCGACCTCCTTGAGCATGCCCGGCTTCGGCTTGCGGCAATCGCAGTTGTCGGCGTTGGTATGCGGGCAGAAGAACACCGCATCGATCGTGCCACCCGCATGGGCTACCGCCTTGATCATCTTCTCGTGGATCGCGTTCAAGGTATCCATGCCGAACAGGCCGCGGCCGATGCCCGACTGGTTGGTGCAAACGACCACGCGATAGCCCCACTGGTTGAGCCGGGCAATGGCCTCCAGGCTGCCGGGTAGTGGAATCCACTCCTCCGGCGACTTGATGTAGAGGTCGGAGTCCTGATTGATGACGCCGTCGCGGTCGAGGATGATCAGTTTGGTTCCGGGCATGATGGCGGTCAGGCACTCAGTCGGGAAAGGTCGGCGACGCGATTCATCGCCTGATGCAGGATCGCCAGCAGGCCGAGGCGGTTGTTCCGCAGCGCCAAATCGTCTGCATTCACCATCACCTGGTCGAAGAAGGCATCCACCGGCGTCTTGAGCGCGGCGAGCGATTGCAGCGAAGCCGTGTAGTCACCCTTGTCGAAAGCAGCGTCGGCCTGCGGCTTCACGGCATCGAGCGCCGCCTTCAGCGCAAGCTCGGCTTCCTCCTTGAGCAACGCGGCATCGACGCGCGCCGTCACTGCAGCTTCGGCTTTCTTGAGAATGTTGCCGATCCGCTTGTTTGCGGCGGCGAGGCTGGCCGCCTCGGGCAAGGCCACAAAGGCGCGCACCGCGGCGAGGCGCTTCGGGATATCGCCGAGGCGCTGCGGACGCAGGCTGACGACCGCATCGACCTCCAGCGTCGAGTAGCCCTGCTCACGCAAGCTGCCGCCAAGGCGCTCATAGATGAAGTCGGCGAGTTGCACCGCCACTTTCTCGTCGTTCACCTGCGCGGCCTTGAAGAGCCACGCGAGGTCGAGCGACAGATCGCGCTCGCTGAGCATGCGGATCACGCCAAGTGCATGGCGGCGCAACGCGAAGGGATCCTTGTCGCCGGTCGGCAACTGGCCGATACCGAACATGCCGGCCAGCGTCTCCAGCTTGTCGGCGAGTGCGACGCAGATACCCGCGTTGCCGCGCGGCAATTCGTCGCCGGCGAAACGCGGCTTGTAGTGGTCCTCGACCGCATCGGCGATCTCGGCGGGCAGTCCATCGTGCAGCGCGTAGTAGCGTCCCATGATGCCCTGCAGCTCGGGGAACTCGCCGACCATGTCGGTGAGCAGGTCGGCTTTCGCGAGCAGCGCCGCCTGATCGGCTTGCTGCGCGAGTTTTTCGCCACCGAGTTGCATGCCGATGGCGCTGGCGATGGCGGCAACACGTTGCGCGCGTTCGCCCTGTGTACCGAGCTTGTTGTGATAGACCACCTTGGCGAGGCCGGGAATGCGGTCGGCCAGCGACTTCTTGCGATCCTGATCGAAAAAGAACTTCGCGTCGGCAAGGCGCGGGCGCACCACGCGCTCGTTGCCGCCGATGACGGCGGATGCGTCGTCCGGCCGGATGTTGCTGACGACGAGAAACTTGTTCGTCAGTTGGCCATCCTTGAGCAGCGGGAAGTATTTCTGGTTGGCTTTCATCGTCAGGATCAGGCATTCCTGCGGTACATCGAGGAATTCCGGCTCGAACTGGCAGGTCAGCACGTTTGGCCGTTCGACCAGCGCCGTTACCTCGTCGAGCAGCGCGTCGTCCTCGATCGGTTGCAAGCCTTCCTTCGCGGCAGCAGCAGCGAGCTGCCTTTCGATCTCGGTGCGGCGCGCGGCGAAACCGGCGATCACTGCACCTTCATTCTCCATCTGCTGCGCGTAGCTGTCGGCATCCCTGATCGACACGACCGGGTGCTTCGCCTCGAAACGATGGCCTTGCGTCTCGCGGCCAGCCGTCAAGCCGAGTACCGAAATGGGCACGATGTCCGCACCATGCAGGGCAACGAGCTGGTGCGCCGGACGCACGAAGTTCACGCTCGTCCATCCATCCTGCAACTGGTAACTCATCACCTTCGGGATCGGCAGCCCGGCGAGCGCGGCTTCGAGCGCGGCCTGCAGGCCTTCGGCGAGCGTGGCGCCGGGGATGATGCTGTCGAGGAACAGGGCTTCGGCCTTGCCATCCTGCTGGCGCTTGAGTGTGGGTACTACGGCGGCATCCGCCCCAAGTGCGGCAAGCTTCTTGAGCAATGCGGGTGTAGCGTTACCGCTGGCGCCAAGACCGACAGCGACCGGCATCAGCTTCTGCTGCACCGGCTTGTCGGTGGCCTTGGCGGCGACATTCGTCACATGCACGGCGAGGCGGCGCGGCGAGGCGAAGGATGTGATGGCAGCATCAGCGCCGGTCAGGCCGCGCGACTTGAGCGTATTCGCCAGTGTCGAGGCAAAGGCTTCACCGAGTTTCTTCAACGCCTTGGGCGGCAGTTCTTCGACGAACAATTCAACGAGCAGGTTCTTCATCTCAGGCCGCCTTCTTCGCTGCGAGTTGCGCCAATACTTCCTCGGCGTGGGCGCGGGGCGCCATCGGGAAGCCCAGCCGCGCACGGCTGTCGAGATAGGCTTGCGCCACGCTACGGGCGAGGTTGCGGATGCGGCCGATGTAGGCGGCGCGCTCGGTGACGGAGATCGCCCCGCGCGCATCGAGCAGGTTGAAGGTGTGCGCGGCCTTGAGCACCTGTTCGTAGGCCGGCAGCGCGAGTTGCTGCTCCATCAGGTGCTTCGCCTGCTTCTCGTGTGCGGAAAAGGCATCGAGCAAAAATTCGACGTCGCTGTACTCGAAGTTGTAGGCACTCTGCTCCACCTCGTTCTGATGGAAAACGTCACCATATTTGAGGCCCGGCGCGTAGACGAGGTCGAAGACGTTCTCGACGCCTTGCAGGTATATCGCCAGCCGTTCGAGGCCGTAGGTAATCTCGCCGGTGAGCGGTTTGCAGTCGATGCCGCCGACCTGCTGGAAATAAGTGAACTGCGTGACTTCCATGCCGTTCATCCACACTTCCCAACCGAGGCCCCAGGCGCCAAGCGTCGGGTTCTCCCAGTCGTCCTCGACAAAGCGCACGTCGTTTTGCTTGAGGTCGAAGCCGAGCGCCTCGAGCGAGCCGAGATAGAGCTCGAGGATGTTCGCCGGCGCGGGTTTGAGCACCACCTGATACTGGTAGTAGTGCTGCATGCGGTTGGGATTCTCGCCGTAGCGGCCGTCCTTGGGGCGACGCGAGGGCTGGACGTAGGCGGCTTTCCACGGCTCGGGGCCGAGCGCGCGCAGGAAGGTGGCGGTATGCGAAGTGCCGGCACCGACCTCCATGTCGTAGGGCTGCAGCAGCGCACAGCCCTGCTGGTTCCAGAATTCCTGGAGGCGCAGGATGATCTCTTGAAACGTCGGTTTCATCTTGAAATGGAGCGAATTCGAGAAAAGCCGATTCTACCGGGTCTGGTTGTTCTGGCGCCGCCGATAAGCGGCCAAGAACGCCGGCAAACACGCGCAGATCGCGATCAGCAGGGCCAGCACGTTGCCCCAGCGGGCATAGGGCGTCATCCCGGAAAAACCCTGCGCTTCGATGCGCAGCGCGCCGGGGGTGAAAGCTGGCAGCTGGCCGAGCACGCGGCCGTCCGGGGCAATGGCCGCCGTGATGCCGGTATTGGTGGCACGCAGCATGCTGCGGCCGGTTTCCATGGCGCGCAGGCGGGCGATCTGCAGATGCTGCGGCTGGGCGAGCGAATCGCCAAACCAGGCGGTATTCGACAGATTGACCAGCAGCGTCGCCTGCGGCAGGGCGCGGATGATCTCCTCGCCGAACAGGTCTTCGTAGCAGATGTTCGGCGCAATTTTTACTTCCGGCTGGCCGGCAATGGTCAGTGGCGGCTGCACGCGCGGACCGGCCGAAAAATCCGCCATCGGGATATTGACCAGCTTGAAGAACCAGTCGAAACCCGGCGGGATGTATTCGCCGAAGGGCACGAGATGCTGCTTGGCATAGCTGGCGAAAGTCAGGGCTGGCGGGACGGCATCCAACGGCTCGCCGCGTGAAATGGGGACGGCACTTTTCACTGCGGCGACCGCGCCATTCACGTAACCGCCCGCGCGATGACGAACCGCGATGCCGAGCAACGCGTCGCCGTGTTGCGTCAGCGCATTCAGCACGTCGCGCGGCAACTCGTCGAAGAATAGCGGAATCGAGGTTTCCGGCAGGATGGTCAAGGCGGCCGGATGCTTCTGGGCAAGCTCGACATAGGTGTCGATCGACAGCGGCAGGCGTTCGGGTACCCACTTGAGGCTTTGCGGGATATTGCCCTGCAGGAGGCTGACGGAAATCGGTTTGCCGGCCGGCTGCGTCCAGTCCATCGCGCGCAGCAGCCCGCCGGTCGCGACGATACCGGCAGCGACCGCCACGGCGGCCATGCCACGCCGCCATGTCGCAGTCCCGCAGGCAAACAGCGCCGCGATCAATGCCACAAAGAAGCCGATGCCGTAGCTGCCGAGCACGGCGGCATAGCCCGCAAGCGGACTCGGAGGTGTTTGCGAATAACCCAGCGCCAACCAGGGAAAGCCGGTGAACAGCCAGCCGCGCAGCCATTCGGTCAGCATCCAGAGGCCGGCCGCCAGCAATACATTCTTGCGAAAGTCAGTCGTGGCGAGACGGCAATAGGCATAGCCGGCCAGCGCGGGAAACAGCGCGAGGTAGGCGCAGAACAGCATGGTGGCGGCGAGGGCGAGCGGAGCGGCCATGCCGCCCACATCGTGCAGGCTGACATAGACCCACGACACGCCGGCCAGAAAGAAACCCAGCCCGTAGCAGAAGCCGAGCCATGCCGCGCCACCCGGTGACGCGCTACGCTGCCAGAGGCGGAACAGCAGCGCGAGGGTAACAATTGGCAGGGCGAAGATGCCGAATGGCGCAAAGCCCAAGACGCTGGCTGCCCCCAGCGCCAACGCGATCAGCGCGGCGGCCGATGGGGACGGCAACAAGCTCATGTCGCCGGCGTTTCCTGCGCTCCCTGCGTTTCAAGGGCCAGCCGTTTCTGCGGATCGACCAGCAGGGTATGCACGCGGCGGCTGTCGGCACGCAACACCTGCAGCCGCAGTCCTTCGACGACGACGATCTCGTTGCGTTTCGGCAGGCGGCCGAGGCTGTGGATCACCAGTCCGCCGACGGTATCGAAGTTCTCGTCGGAGAACTGCGTGTCGAAGGCCGTATTGAAGTCCTCGATCTCGGTCGTGGCCTTGACGCGATAACGGCCGGCGTTGTCGAGCACGATGTTGCCGGCGGCCTCGTCGAAATCGTATTCATCCTCGATGTCGCCGACGATCTGCTCAAGCACATCCTCGATGGTGACGAGGCCGGCGACGCCGCCGTATTCATCGACGACGATGGCCATGTGGTTGCGCGAGGCACGGAACTCGCGCAGCAGCACGTTCAGCCGCTTCGCTTCGGGGATGAACACCGCCGGCCGCAGGCTGTCGCGCAAATCGAACTCCCGGCCCGCGTAGTGGCGCAGCAGGTCCTTCGCCAGCAGGATGCCGATCACGTCGTCCTTGCTCTCGCTCACGGCAGGAAAGCGCGAGTGCGCGGTGTCGAGTGCGAAGTCGACGATCTTCTCGAACGGGTCCATGATCGAAACGACGTCCATCTGCGCGCGCGGCACCATGATATCGCGCACCTGCATCTCGGATACGGCCAGCGCGCCCTCGATGATCGAAAGGGCATCGGCATCCATGAGGTTGCGATCGTGCGCGCCGCGCAGGAGCTGCAGCAGCTGTTCGCGGTCTTCGGGCTCGCCCAGCAGGAGGAGCGAGAGTCTTTCAAGCAGGGGCTTACGGTTGGGTTGACTTCGGGATGGGTCCATATTCACTGGTAAGGATCGGGAATCCCGAAACGGGCGAGGACTTCGCGTTCGCGCGCTTCCATGCGCGTTGCGTCGGCGACGCCGGTTTCGTGATCGTACCCCTGTAGATGAAGCATACCATGCACCACCATATGGGCCAGGTGCGCCTTGAAGGGTTTGCCCTGTGCCTTCGCTTCACGCAGCACCACGGGCAGGCAGATCACCAGATCGCCCGTCACGGGTCGGGGTTCGTATACGAATGTCAGCACGTTGGTCGCGTAATCCTTGGCGCGGAAATCACGGTTGAGCGCCCGCCCTTCCCGCGCAGCGACGAAGCGCACGGCCACCTGTGCGGATGTTTCAAGCGTCGCCTTGACCCAGCGCCTGACTTGCGGCCGCGCGGGTAGCGCGTCATCGTGACAGGCGTATTGCACCGCCAGCGACAGCTCAGGCGCCTTCTTTTTTGGCATGCTTCCGGCTGCGGTTGACATTATCCTGTGACGCAACCTCGCTCTCATACGCCGCGACGATGCGCGCGACCAGCGGATGGCGCACGACATCGGCGGCATCGAAATCAGTGAAGGCCAGCCCGCGCACCTTCGCCAGGATGCGCCGCGCCTCGATCAGGCCGGATTTCTGGTTCTTCGGCAGGTCCATCTGCGTGATGTCACCGGTAACGACCGCCTTGGCGCCGATGCCGATGCGCGTGAGGAACATCTTCATCTGCTCGGGTGTGGTGTTCTGCGCCTCGTCGAGGATGATGAAGGCATGGTTGAGCGTGCGCCCGCGCATGTACGCGAGCGGCGCGACCTCAATGCTCTGCTTCTCGAACATGCGCGCCACCTTGTCGAAACCCATCAGGTCATAGAGCGCGTCGTAGAGCGGCCGCAGGTAGGGATCGACCTTCTGCGCGAGGTCGCCGGGCAGGAAACCGAGCCGCTCCCCCGCCTCGACGGCGGGGCGCGTCAGCACGATGCGCTGCACCTGGTCGCGTTCGAACGCATCGACGGCACTCGCCACGGCCAGATAGGTCTTGCCGGTACCGGCGGGGCCAATGCCGAAAGTGATGTCGTGTTCCTGAATCTGGCGCAGATACTGCACCTGGTGCGGCGTGCGGCCGTGCAAGTCGCTTTTCTTCGTCAGCAGGCCGGCCGCGGGTGGCGTCGCCTGGCCGCGATTGCGCAGCTCGACGAGGCCGAGCTGGATGTCATCGATCGACAGCGGCACTTCCGCGCGGCCGTAGAAATGCCGCAGCGCGCCTGCGGCCAGCCGCGCCTGCGCGGGGTCGCCATCGATGCGGCAATGCTCGCCGCGCCGGTTGAGCGTCACGTCGTAGGCCATCTCGATCTGGCGAAGATTCTCGTCGAGCGCACCGCACAGGTTCGCCAATCGATCGTTGTCGAGCGGTTGCAGCTCAATTGCCAGGCTTTTGCTTTTCAAGCGGGTTTCAATCATGCCGTCTCGCCAGCGCTGACTTATGACTGTTGCGCAATCAGCGATTGCCGGGCAGCGTCGTCTCGGCGGCCGAGAGAATCCAGATGCGGTACACCGCCCCGAAGGCGTCCGTCTGGTAGCGCACGGGCGCGGCCGCCTGCACCAGCATCGGCGGAATCGCCATGTTCAACTCGTTGCGGATCACGACGCCCGGCGACATCAGGTAAACCTGCCCGTCGATCTGCACCTGGCCGTTCCATGGGGGGTTCATCATGCCCAGCTTCGATTCGGCGGGCAGGTTGCGGATGATGCCCATGGCCGGAGCGCTCGGTTCCGGCGCCAGCAAGCCCTGAACGGCAGAACCGATGACGGCGCTGACGATGGCGGAGGTAATCGGATCGACTGGCATGGTTCATATCATAATCCCGTTTCGCCACGCCGATGCGCTGTGCCGCCGGGGTTTCCGGGGCCAGGCTTGCATTCCTCATTAATTGATATACATTTACCATTTTTATGCAACCCACAGGAGGAACTACCATGAGCGGATTCGTTCAGGAATTCAAGGAATTTGTCTCGAAGGGCAACGTGATGGACTTGGCGGTCGGCGTGATCATCGGCGGTGCTTTCGGCAAAATCGTCGATTCGTTGGTGGGTGACGTGATCATGCCGATTGTCGGCAGGATTTTCGGCGGACTGGATTTCAGCAACTATTTCATCGCCCTCAACAAGGTGCCGGAGGGCGTCGTCATGACGCTCGCGGAAGTGAAAAAAGCCGGCGTGCCCGTTATCGCCTACGGCAGCTTCATCACTATCCTGCTCAACTTCATCATTCTCGCCTTCATCATCTTCATGATGGTCAAGCAGGTCAATCGCCTCAAGCGCGAAGAGCCGGCAGCCGCCCCCGCCGAGCCGCCCCCGACGCCCGAAGACGTCGTGCTGCTGCGCGAAATTCGCGATTCGCTGAAGAAGTAGGCTCAGCCCACCCCTCCCGGCCTCCCCTCAAGGGGCCAGGAAACACCCGGGCCGCCCATGGGCGGCCCGGGTGTTTCTTGTGGGTCAGGCGTCAAGCGTCGGCGACGAACGGGTTGTTGCGCCGCTCCTCGCCGAAGGTGGACATCGGCCCATGCCCGGGAATGAATGCGAAGTCGTCGCCGAGCGGAAACAGCTTTTCCCGGATGACGCGAATCAGGGCCGCGTGATTTCCGCGCGGGAAGTCGGTGCGCCCGATCGAGCCGGCGAACAGGACATCGCCGACGAGGGCCAGCTTCGAAGGCTTGTGGATGAAGCAGACATGGCCGGGCGTATGTCCCGGCGTATGCACGACATCCAGCGTCTGCCCGCCCACCGTCACGACATCCCCCTCGTCCAGCCAGCGGTCAGGTGCCAACGCCGGTGTCGGGGGAAAGCCGAACATGCGGCATTGCTCGGGCAACTGGTCGAGCCAGAAGGCCTCTTCGCGTTGCGGACCCTCGATCGGCACCCCCAGTTGGGCGGCCAGTGCCGCCGCGCCGCCGACATGGTCGATATGGCCGTGGGTCAGCAGCACCTTCTCGACGTGCAGTTGCCGGGCACGCACTGCGTCGAGAATCTCCGCGACGTCGCCGCCGGGGTCCACAACGGCGGCCTGGCGGGTAGCCGGATCCCACAGCAGGGTACAGTTTTGCTCAAACGGCGTGACCGGCAGGATGAAATATTCCATGGCATTTTCATAGGGCACAAGAATGGCCCAATATTACAGCGCTTTCTAATATTGACGAAGGTACCCCGTGGTGCGTATCGTGCAGCCTCAAACAAGAAGTAAACATCACCAGTCTGAGGGCTCATTCATGCGTGCAAGCAATGCAGGCGGTCCGTCGATCCTGCGAAACCTGTTGTTTTCGTTTCTCGGTTTCGGCCTGGGCGTGGCCATCATCTTCCCCTTCTATGCGAACGTCTTCGTCGAATGGAAGCCCGGCATGCTGCCGTGGTTCGTCGCCGGTTGCGTGGTCGCCGGCCTGTCGATCGGTGTGGCCAATTATTACCTCCTTAACATCATCCTCCTCCGGAAATTGCGCCGCATCGCCGAGGTGGCGAACCAGATTTCGCAGAAGGATCTGACGCACAGCTGCCTGATGCGCAGTAACGACACCATCGGCGAAATCATCACCAGCTTCAATGCCATGTCGGACAATCTGCGCGGCCTGATCGGCGAGACCGGCAAACTGTCCAACACCGTCAGCCGCGATTCGCGGGACATCCACCACTTTTTCGACGGTGTCGCCGGCCAGCTCACCGAACAATCGCGGCAGGTCGACGCCATCCGGGGCACCATCGGCGAACTGGCCGACACGGTCGGCGACATCGCCACCCATGCCAGCGACACCGCGGCGCGCGGCCGCGCGGCGGCGGAACAGGCGAGCGCGGGCAATCGCATCGTCCAGGCCACCATCGGCGGCATGGAACAGATCAGCGATCGTGTCGCCGAGGCTGCCAAGGCGGTGGAAAGCCTGCGCTCCCGCAGCAAGCAGATCGATGCCATCGTGCGCACCATCCACGACATTGCCGATCAAACCAACCTGCTGGCGCTGAACGCCGCCATCGAGGCCGCGCGCGCCGGCGAACAGGGGCGCGGATTCGCCGTGGTTGCCGACGAGGTACGCAAGCTCGCCGAGCGCACGACCTTGGCCACCGGGGAAATCAGCACGATGATCGGCGACATCCATCACATGATCGACCAGACGGTGAAAACCATCGGCGACGGCGCGCATACAGCCGCCGCCGGTGTCGACAAGGCCCGCGAAGCTGGCAGCGCCTTGGGCGAAATCGTCTCCGGTTCCGCCGAGGTCACGCGCCTGATCGACGAAATCGCACAGGCCACCGACCGGCAGCAGGGCAATGTGCGCCAGGTGGGGGAAAGCATCACGCGCATCGCCGAACTGATCGGCCAGATCCGCGACGCCGCACAGGATGGTACGCAACGTGCCCAGGCGATGTCGGGCACGGCGGAATCCCTCGACCAATGCGTGGCCGGGTTCAGGATCACAAAATAGCACCGCCCGATTTTCCCCTGAGCGTCGATCGGCTCGTCAAGCGTTACGGCGACAAAACCGCGGTCGATGGCCTCTCGTTCCATATCGAGTGCGGCGAGTGCTACGGCCTGCTCGGCCCGAACGGCGCTGGCAAAACGACCACGCTGCGCTGCTGCCTCGGGCTGACCGCCCCCGACAGCGGGACGATCCGGGTGCTGGGCGAATCCGTCCCGCCTCGCGGCCGCGAGGCGCGCGCCCGCATCGGCGTGGTGCCGCAATTCGACAACCTCGACCCGGACTTCAGCATCGCCGAAAACTTTCTCGTCTATGGCCGCTACTTCGGGCTGGAGGATGCGATGATCCGCAGCCGCATCCCGGAACTGCTCGAATTCGCGGGTCTCACGGGCAAGGGCAACGCCGCCATCCGGACTCTGTCCGGTGGCATGAAGCGTCGCCTGACACTGGCGCGCGCGCTGGTCAATGATCCGGATCTGCTGGTGCTCGACGAACCGACCACCGGCCTTGATCCGCAGGCGCGCCACCTCATCTGGGATCGGCTCAAGCGCCTGCTCGCCGCCGGCAAGACCATCCTGCTGACGACGCACTTCATGGACGAGGCCGAGCGCCTCTGCGACCGGCTGGCCATCGTCGATGGCGGCCGGCTGATCGTCGAGGGAGCGCCACGCACGCTGATCGCTGAACGCATCGAGCCGCAGGTGGTGGAGGTTTACGGCGAGGGCGCCGAGGCTTGGGCAAAGGCGGAAGCGAGCCGCTTCAGCCGACGTTGCGAAGTCAGCGGGGAAACCGCCTTCTGCTACGTCGCAGATGCCGCGCCGCTGCTGGCACATCTGGCTGAAAGGCCGCAACTGAAGGCACTGCACCGGCCGGCCACCCTTGAGGACGTGTTCCTCAAGCTCACCGGCCGCGAGTTGCGGGATTGAAAATTATGCCCCCCCACGCTCGCCTTACCTTCCCCGATTTCTCGCCGCGCGCACTGGCAGTCTGGCGCCGCAATTTCCTCGTCTGGCGCAAACTGGCCCTGCCCTCGCTGCTCGGCAACCTCGCCGACCCCATGATCTACCTGTTCGGCCTCGGCTACGGACTCGGCGGACTGCTGCCGCAAGTCGGCGGCGTCTCCTATATCGCCTTCCTCGCCGCCGGCACCGTTTGCGCCTCGACGATGAATGCGGCTTCCTTCGAGGCGCTCTACTCCGGTTTCTCGCGCATGCACGTGCAGCGCACCTGGGAGGCGATCATGAACGCGCCCGTCTCGCTCGATGATGTAATCGCCGGCGAATGCCTGTGGGCCGCCGCCAAGGCTAGCCTCTCCGGCGTGGCGATCCTCGCGGTCATCGGGGTGCTCGGCTTCGTCGACGGCCCGCTCGCACTGTGGGCGTTGCCGGCCATTTTTCTCACCGGCCTGTGCTTCGCCGCGCTCGGGCTGGTCATCACGGCCGTTTCGCCCTCCTACGATTTCTTCATGTACTACTTCACGCTGTTCATCACGCCGATGGTGCTGCTGTGCGGCGTGTTCTTCCCGATGGACCAGCTGCCCGCCGCCGTGCAGACGGCAGCAGCCTGGTTGCCGCTGTCGCACTCCGTCGCGCTGATCCGACCACTCATCTTCGGCGAAATTCCCGTCAATCCCCTGCTGAATATCGCCGTCTTGCTGGGAATCACCCTGGTCGCCTTCTGGGTCGCCGTGGTGCTGGCGCGGCGCCGGCTGCTCAATTAATCCGGCAGTTTTCCTGTTTGACGCCGTTCGCGCAGACGAGGATACTTGCGTCCAGCGGCCCGGATGGCGACCCCTTCCGAACTGCATTATTCGGTCGGCCCGGCTTACCCGCCACCACCGCACCGTTCATACAACCAGACGCGTGACACGATCAAGCGAGGAGTTCACCATGAGCCAGACTGCACCACCGCGTGCACCCCTGCGGCTGCATGTGCCTGAACCGACGGCACGCCCGGGGCAACATACCGATTTTTCCTACCTGCACATCTCGCCCGCCGGTGCGGCACGTTGACCGCCTGTTGATACCCAGCCGGCCGAAACCAGCGACATCGCCTTCGCCCTCGTGCGCGTGCTCGACGACACCGGCCGAGCTGTCGGTCCCTGGGTGCCGGATCTGCCGCCGGAACGGTTGCGCTTTGGCCTGCGCGCGATGATGCAGACGCGCATCTTCGATGCCCGCATGCAGACGGCGCAACGCCAGAAAAAAATATCGTTCTACATGCAGAGCCTTGGCGAAGAGGCGATCAGCGTCGCGCATGCGCTGGCGCTGGAAGCGGGGGACATGTGCTTCCCGACCTATCGCCAGCAGGGCCTGCTGATGGCGCGCGAGGTACCGCTGGTCGACCTGATCTGCCAGCTGCTATCCAATGAACGCGACCCGCTCAAGGGCCGCCAGCTACCGGTGTTGTATTCGGTGCGCGACGCCGGCTTCTTCACCGTCTCCGGCAATTTGGCGACGCAGATGATCCAGGCCGTCGGCTGGGGCATGGCCTCGGCGATCAAGGGCGATACCCGGATCGCTTCCGGCTGGATCGGCGACGGCTCGACCGCCGAGGCCGACTTCCACACCGCGCTGACCTTCGCCCACGTCTATCGCGCGCCCGTGATCATCAACGTCGTCAACAACCAGTGGGCAATCTCGACCTTCCAGGCCATCGCCGGTGGCGAAGGCACCACCTTCGCAGCGCGCGGCATCGGTGCCGGCATTGCGTCGCTGCGTGTCGATGGCAACGATTTCCTCGCGGTTTACGCCGCTTCGCGCTGGGCCGCCGAGCGCGCGCGCGGCAATCTCGGTCCGACCCTGATCGAGTGGGTCACCTACCGCGCCGGCGCACACTCCACCTCCGACGATCCGACCAAATACCGTCCCGCCGATGACTGGGATAAATATCCGCTCGGCGATCCGGTCGCACGACTCAAGCAGCACCTGATCGGTTTGGGCGAATGGTCGGATGCCGACCATGAGGCGGCACAAAAGGCACTGGAAGCCGAAGTCGCGGCAGCACAGAAAGAGGCAGAAAGCCATGGTTCGCTGGCTGATGGCCATGTGCACAGCGCGGCCGCGATGTTCGAGGACGTATATAAGGACATGCCCGCGCACCTGCTGCGGCAGCGCCAGGAATTGGGGGTCTGAACATGATCGAAGAAAAGAAAACAACATCGATGACCATGATTCAGGCCCTGCGCTCGGCGATGGATGTCATGCTCGAACGCGACCCCAATGTGGTGGTCTTCGGCGAGGACGTCGGCTATTTCGGCGGCGTGTTCCGCTGCACCGAGGGCCTGCAGAAGAAATACGGCACCTCGCGCGTATTCGATGCCCCGATTTCCGAAAGCGGCATCGTCGGTGCTGCGGTTGGCATGGGCGCCTATGGCCTGCGGCCGGTTGCCGAGATCCAGTTCGCCGACTACTTCTATCCAGCCACCGACCAGATCGTTTCCGAAGCGGCACGCCTGCGCTACCGCTCGGCCGGCGAATTCATCGCGCCGCTGACCATCCGCATGCCCTGCGGCGGTGGCATCTACGGGGGCCAGACGCACAGCCAGAGCCCGGAAGCTTTTTTCACCCACGTCTGCGGGCTGCGCACGGTGATGCCGTCCAACCCCTACGACGCCAAGGGCCTGCTGATCGCGTCGATCGAGAATGACGACCCGGTGATCTTCCTCGAACCCAAGCGGCTCTATAACGGCCCCTTCGACGGCCACCACGACCGGCCGGTAGCGCCATGGTCGAAACATCCGCTAGGCGAGGTGCCGGAGGGTTACTACACGGTGCCGCTCGAATCGGCCGCCGTGTATCGTCCCGGTAGCGAACTGACGGTGATTACCTACGGGACGATGGTCTATGTGGCCGAAGCCGCAGCGCAGGAAACCGGCATCGATGCCGAGATCATCGACCTGCGCAGCTTGTGGCCGCTCGACCTCGACACCATCGTCAATTCGGTGAAGAAGACCGGCCGCTGCGCGGTGGTGCATGAGGCCACGCGCACCAGCGGCTTCGGCGCGGAACTCGTCGCGCTGGTGCAGGAACACTGCTTCTATCACCTCGAAGCGCCGATCGAGCGCGTTACCGGCTGGGACACGCCCTACCCGCACGCGCAGGAATGGGACTACTTTCCCGGCCCGGCGCGTGTCGCCGAAGGCTTCAAGCGCGCCATGGAGAAAAGCTGATCATGGGCATTCACATCATCAAGATGCCGGACATCGGCGAAGGCATTGCCGAGGTCGAACTCGCGGCGTGGAACGTGCAACCCGGCGACACGGTGGTCGAGGACCAGTCGCTCGCCGATGTCATGACCGACAAGGCCACCGTGGAAATTCCCTCGCCTGTCGCAGGCAAGGTGATTGCGCTCGGCGGCAAGGCCGGCGACGTGCTGGCGGTTGGCACCGAACTGATCCGCCTCGAGGTCGCGGGCGCAGGCAACCTGCGCGAAACCGCCGCCCCTGCAATTGCGGTTGCCGCGCCGCCACCGGTTGCCGTTGTCGCCCCCGCTCCGGCGACCTGTAAGGCCGCCCCGCCACCGCAAAAGTCGGCGCTGGCGGGACGGCACGTGCCGCAAGCGCGGCAGCCCGGCGAGAAGCCGCTGGCCTCGCCGGCCGTACGCCAGTACGCCTGGGATCGCGGCATCGAGCTGCAACTCGTGCATGGCAGCGGCCCGGCCGGGCGCATCCTGCGCGAGGACGTTGATGCCTGGATCGCCGGGCAGCGCGCCGCGCCGGGACAGTCCGCACGTTTCGCCGCGCTGGACTGGGAGGAAGCCATCCCGGTCATCGGCCTGCGCCGCAAGATCGCGCAGAAGATGCAGGAAGCGAAACGCCAGATTCCGCACTTCGCCTACGTCGAGGAAATCGACATGACCGAATGCGAGGCGTTGCGCGTCCGGCTCAACGAGAAATATGCGGCGACACGCGGCAAGCTGACGCTGCTGCCGCTGCTGATGCGCGCCATCGTGCTGGCCGTACGTGAGTTTCCGCAGGTTAATGCGCGTTACGACGACACCGCCGATGTCGTCACGCGCTACGGCGCGGTGCATCTGGGCATCGCCACGCAAACCGAGGGCGGCCTGATGGTCCCGGTGCTGCATCATGCCGAGACACACGATTTCTGGTCGGCCGCAGCCGAAGTGGGCCGCCTGTCCGAAGCCGCACGCACGGGCAAGGCGACGCGCGACGAACTCGCCGGCTCGACGCTGACGATCACCAGCCTCGGTGCGCTCGGCGGCATCGTCTCGACGCCGGTCATCAACTATCCGGAAGTCGCCATCGTCGGCGTCAACCGCATGGTCGAGCGACCAGTAATCCGGTCCAGCCAAATTGTCGCGCGCCAGATGATGAACCTGTCCTCGTCCTTCGACCACCGCGTCGTCGATGGCATGGACGCGGCGCAGTTCATCCAGTGCGTGCGCGGCTATCTCGAATTCCCCGCGACGCTTTTCGTGGAGTAAGCCATGCTCACAGAAACCACCACCCTGCTGGTCATCGGCGGCGGTCCCGGCGGCTATGTCGCCGCCATCCGCGCCGCGCAACTGGGCATCTCCACCGTGCTGGTCGAGGGCGAATACCTCGGCGGCACCTGCCTCAACGTCGGCTGCATCCCCTCGAAAGCACTCATCCACGTTGCCGACGAGTTCGAGAAAACGCGGCACTTCGCCGGGGCTTCACCGCTGGGCATCAAGGTCCAGTCGCCGTCCATCGACATCGCGCAGGCAGTGCACTGGAAGGACGGCGTCGTTACCAAACTGACCGGCGGCGTGGCGGCGCTGCTGAAGAAAGCCGGCGCGCGCGTCGTCAAGGGCCGGGCACGCATCATCGACGGCAAGACGGTCGAAGTCCGCCCCGCCGACGGCGGCGACCCTTGGCGCATCGGCTGCGAACACCTGCTGCTCGCCGTCGGTTCGGTTGCTACGCCGCTACCGAACATGCCCTTCGGCGGCAACGTAATTTCCTCGACGGAAGCGCTCTCGCCGACCACCTTGCCCAAGCGGCTCGTGGTCGTCGGCGCCGGCTATATCGGCCTCGAACTCGGCAGCGTCTATCGCAAGCTGGGCGTCGACGTCGCCGTCGTCGAGCTACAGTCGCGCATCCTGCCGACCTACGACGAAGAACTCACCAAGCCGGTCGCCGCTTCGCTGCGCCAGCTCGGCGTCGAGGTGCATCTGGGCTGCGCGGTGCGCGGCATGAATGCGGCGGGCAATGCCGTGCGCATCCGCAACCTGTCCGGTGAAGAACGCGAACTGCCGGCCGACCGCGTGCTGGTCGCCATCGGCCGCCAGCCGCGCAGCGCAGGCTGGGGGCTGGAAACACTCGGCCTGGAAATGCATGGCCGTGCCGTGCAGATCGACGCGGAATGCCGCAGCTCGATGCGCAACGTCTGGGCCATCGGCGACCTGACCGGCGAGCCGATGCTCGCCCATCGCGCGATGGCGCAGGGCGAAATGGTCGCCGAGATCATCGCCGGCAAGCGGCGACAGTTCATCCCCGCCACGATCCCGGCGGTCTGCTACACCGACCCCGAGATCGTCGTCGTCGGCCCCTCGCCGCAGGAAGCGGAAGCCGCCGGCATCGACTGCCTCCATGCGCTGTTCCCCTTCGCTGCCAACGGCCGCGCGCTCACGCTCGAAGCGGGCAACGGCTTCGTGCGCGTCGTCGCGCGTCGCGACAACCACCTGATTCTCGGCTGGCAGGCGGTCGGGCGTGGCGTCGCCGAACTCGCGGCGGCGTTTTCGCAATCCATCGAAATTGGCGTCTGCCTCGAAGACATCGCCGGCACCATCCACGCGCATCCGACGCTCGGCGAAGCCGTGCAGGAGGCGGCGTTACGCGCGCTGGGCCACGCGATTCACGTTTGAAAGTCGCCACAGCGAGGTGATCTCGGCGGCGCGGGCGGCGTGCAGAGGATCGCTGGCGTCGCTGGCTTTTGGGTGCTCGGGGCGAATGTCGAGTCGGTCGAGCACCGTGAGGCCGGCGGCGTCGATCATGGCCAGCAATTCAGGGCGCGAACGCAGCCCGAGGTGCTCGGCGAGGTTGGAGAGGATAAGCCAGCCTTCGCCGTCCGCTTCGAGATGAGCGGTGAGGCCGGCGAGAAAACCGCGCAGCATACGACTTTCGGGATCGAAAATGGCGCGCTCAATGGGCGCGCTGGCGCGTGCCGGCACCCAGGGCGGATTGCACACGACCAAAGGCGCGCGACCATTCGGGAACAGATCCTGTTGGGCGAGTTCGACCTGCGCCAGCAGGCCCAGGCGGTCGAGGTTCTCGCGAGCGCAGTCGAGCGCACGCGGATCGAGGTCGGTCGCGACGATGCGTTTGACGCCGCGCTTCGCCAGTAACGCGGCGAGCACGCCCGTGCCCGTGCCGATGTCGAAGGCGAGCGTGTCCGCGGGCAAGGGGGCCTGCGCCACCAGCTTCAGGTATTCGCTGCGCACCGGCGCGAATACGCCGTAGTGCGGATGGATGCGTGCGTCCAGCACCGGCACGGCGACACCGTTCTTGCGCCACTCGTACGCGCCGATCAGGCCAAGCAACTCGCGCAGCGAGGCGACGAAAGGCTCGCCGCCGGGACCATAGGCTTCGGCGCAAGCCAGCTTCACATCGGGCGCGCGCCGCAAGGGTACGGTGTAATTGCCCTCGAAAGGCAGCAGCAGCATGCCCAGCACGCGGGCGCGTTGCGACTGCGCGAGACGATGGCGATGAAAGCTGTCGGCCGGTGCGGCGGCAGGATCGTTGTTCCTGACCGGTTTGCGCGGCTTGCGGTCAACACGGCGCGCCATTGCCGACAGCAACTGGCGCGCGTTCTGGAAGTCGCCCCGCCACAGTATCGCGGTGCCTTCGCAAGCGTAGCGGTAGGCGGCATCGGCGGTGAGCGCATCGTCGGCGACGATCACACGTTTCGGCGGCGACAATGCCGCTTCGGAGCGCCACAAGGCGGAGCGCGCTTCGCCGGCCTCGGTCCAGGTAATGTGCTGCGGCATGGTCATCGGCGAACCTGAGTTCGACGGATTCGAATGATACCGACCCGAAGGGTGGGCGCAGCGAATTGAATCCCTCCGGGGCGATTCACCCTTCGGGCCGGGCGGGCTCGCTCCGGAAGCCGTAATTTCATGAAACTCGGCGCTGGCGGGACGGCGACTTATTTCCTGCCGTCGGGCAGTTTCTTCACGCCGGTGTCCAGCGCATCCCCAGACGCGAGGTAGTTCGCGCGGCTGACCACCGGCTTGCCGGTTTTCGCTTCCAGTTCCTTGCGCGCATTGCCGGCCACCGCGCCGCCCTGCTTCGCCGCGTCGCGGTTTGCGCCGAACCCGAGTGCATCCTTGCGGCGGGCGATCTCCGTCGTGCTGGCCTCGCCGAGCATCGTGAAGATAAGCTCCAGATCGGTCATGTGGTCACGCAACTGGTTGCCGGTCTTGACCTTGTTCAGCCCCTTCAGCCGGGTATGCGCGCCCGGCGTCACACCGAAAGTCGCCCGCGCGATCTCGGCGGTGAGGATCGCGTATTCCTTGCCCTCGGCAACGCCGCGCGCCTTCCATTCGTCGGTCAACTCGCCGCGCACGGCGATCGAGCGCAGCCGCTTCTCGATCCACGCCTGCGGATAGCCCTTAGCCTGATACAGCGCGCGGGCGCGGGCGCTGGCCAGTTCCGGGTTTTCGATCTCCTTCACGCGCTCGTAGCCCACCTGCGCCAGCCAGCGCTTGAACGGCTCGGCGCGCGGCGAGGGGATGGACTGGACGATGCGGAAGAGGCCCTCGGTGTTGGCGCAGTCCGTCGCGCGCTGCTTGCCGTCCGGCGCCTCCAGTTTCAACCCGTGACAAAACGTCACGACTTCGCTGCCTTCCGCGCCAAGCCGTTGTTTAAGCTTGCGCCAATACGCACCGGGATCGGCGCTTTCGGTCAGCACGCCACAAACATCGACAACCGAAAACCACCACTCGTCGTTATGCCACGCGCGGCGGATGTTTTGCTCCTGAAATACAACCAGATGGTTTTCAGGGGTGTCAACAGAAATGTTTTTCTTGCTCATGAATGGCTTTCAAAAGTCGGCGCTGGCGGGACGGCGGGTGTTGCTACCTAATCAGGTGAGGTCGCAGCAATCTGTCGTTTCAATACCGTTATCTGACGCCGCAAACCAATTGGTGTCAGCGATCTCATTCGGTATGGGGCGCGGAATTCGACATGAACCCAGTTATGCGGTCTCCGAGTGACGAGATAGCAAACACGATTCACATAGTGGTACCCGGTAGAGATCCATTGATCCGGGCCATCACCATCATCGACAACCGTCCAGAGATACTCAGGCTCAATTTTGCGGACAATTTCGAGGTCTTTTCCGAAAGTTTCGAGACCGATTCCGCCCCAAACATTGTTGAACTGCGCTTCGGCGTGGAGGTAAGGTTCGAAATACTCGTAAAACGTGTCTTCGTGAAGGATGCGGTAGGGGGTCAAGTCATCCATTGTTTAGCCGCCACGCCTGCTATCGACAAATTCTTCCGCGCGATGGCGGCCGATAAGAACCACGTCAGGAATGAACCTCTCTGGCAGTTCAATGGGGCGACCGTTCAGCGGCAGAATCACGCCCTTAATAAAAGCATCCTTGCTACGCAGCAGTTCGTTTGAAACAAGCACCCGAAAATCATCCGACAAAGCAATGAGACCCTTGTCGAATGCCTTGTCATGGATGGCCGACAGGCAAAGTCCGTTGCTTGGATTCAGTCGATTCATCTTGTCCTTGCTCCAAGGCACGATATGGCTGGCGACAAGCAGGCGTGGCTCGGATACGCCTGACATGCAACACCTTCCCCGATAGCTGCTCAATACCGCGCGCCGGAAAAAGTGCTGCTTGATGCGTTGCTCTGTGACGACGCGTCGCGTCTCGCCAGTAAAGTCTTCCAATCCTGCAACTTCGTCTTGCTCAAGAATCTCTGTCCTAGGCGCGATGTCTTGCGACTCCAACAAGGCGGTTTTCAGGCGATTACATTCGACTGCCAGCCCTTCCCAATCGGCATGGAACTCGTCCCAGATTTCCCGATCGAGCGAGGATGCATTGCCCAAACCCGAGCGGCCGGTGGATGTAATCGCAGGGTCGAGGCTGGCGAAGTTGACCAGTTTCATGGCTACGGCTGAAGACGTGCGTCCGATCAGCTTCGCCAGTTCGACAATTTCCGGGTTGCGGCTATGGAGCTTGCCGAACGGCAACTGGCAGTAAAGGTGAAAGGCGAGTTTGAGTTGTTCGTTAGTCCAGCGGCTATTGCTCATGATGTCTTTCGGCACCGCGATGGCTTCCTGTCGCGGTGCCTCCTCCTTGGTGGTTAAACACGGCGTCATGAGTTTAGCCGCGGCTTCGATCTTCGTCACGACGGATTATTTCCCTTGCAACTGCCGGGCTGAAAAGTCGGCGTTGGCGGGACGGCAGAGAATAAAATGTAGCACCCATGTGCTACAGTGGGCACATGCAATCCACACTCGGGAGTCCGCCATGACCACCACGACCATACGCCTGCCGGAAGACCTGAAAGCCCGCGTCACGGCGGCGGCCAAACGCGCCGGCACGACCGCGCACGGCTTCATTCTCGAAGCCATCGCGGAAAAGGCGGCGCAGGAGGAATTGCGCGCCGATTTCGATGCCGCTGCCGAGGAGCGCTACGCCCGCATCGTCGCCACCGGCAAGACGATCCCGTGGCAGGAAATGCGCGGCTATCTGGAGGAGCGCCTTGCCGGCAAGACGGCACGGCGTCCGGTGGCACGCAAGCTCGCGCGCTGAACATGTCGCGCGTCGAACTGGCGCCGGAGGTCATGGGCGACTTCGGGCGCATCCTCGACCATCTCGCCCGCTACCAGGTCGAGCATCCGGCTCTGCGCATCCGCGAGATTATCGCGGCGCTCGACGTCCTCGAATACAACCCCCTGATCGGCCGCCCCGCGAACAACGGCAAGCGCGAACTGGTCATCGGCCGCCGCGCGCATGGCTACCTGGCCCTGTACCGCTACGTCGCCGAAGTCGATACCGTTTTCATCCTCGCCGTGCGCAGCCAGCGCGAAGCCGGCTACGGCCACACGGCGGAAAGGTAATTCAAAAGTCGGCGCTGGCAGGACGGCGAATTAGCGGGATTGCAGCGCGCGTTCGATGAAGTGGCGCGGCACGTGGGTCTTGGGCACTGGCACATCGAACCAGTGGCGCACATCCTCGTCCAACCCGAGGCCGTGCATGTAGTTGTAGAGCGCCTTGTTGAGCGCAACGCCGAGCGCGGCATGGTCGACGCCGGTCGGGTCGATGAACTGCACGTCGTTCTTCGCGAACGTGATTTTCGGCAGCGGCTTGAGCGTCACGCTGAACTGTTCGGGGTGCAGGCCCACGGGCGAGTGCACGGTGCAGGCGAAGCGGTGGAAGAAGCCGGACTGGATGCAGCCGGCAGCGAATAGCTGCCGCACGTAGTCGAGAGCATCGACGGTGTCTTGCACGGTCTGGGTCGGGAAGCCGTACATCAGGTAGGCGTGGACCAGGATGCCGGCCTCGGAAAAGGCGTGGGTGACGCGCGCCACCTGTTCGACCGACACACCCTTCTGCATCAGTTTGAGCAGACGGTCGGAGGCGACTTCGAGCCCGCCGGAAACGGCGATGCAGCCGCTGGCGGAAAGCCGCTGGCAGAGTTCCGGCGTGAAGGATTTTTCGAAGCGGATGTTGCCCCACCACGAGATCGCGCGGTTGCGCTTCTGCAGCTCGTCGGCGAGCGCGGCAAGCGCCTTGGGCGGCGCGGCTTCGTCGACGAAATGGAAGCCGGTCTGCCCGGTTTCGGCGATGACGGCCTCGATGCGGTCGACCAGCGTGGCCGCGCTGGCTGCGTCGTAGCGTGCAATGTAGTCGAGCGAAACATCGCAGAAACTGCACTTCTTCCAGTAGCAGCCATGCGCGACGGTGAGCTTGTTCCAGCGTCCGTCCGACCAGAGCCGGTGCATGGGGTTGAGCATGTCCAGCACGCTGAGATAGCGGTCGAGCGGCAGGCCTTCCCAGGTCGGCGTGCCGACCTCGGCGAAGGGAATGTCAGGCTCACGACAATCGATATAGCGCACGGTGTCGTCCTGCCGGATAAAGCTGCGCACCAGTCGTTCCCGAGTACGTTCGCCGTGCAGGTGTTCGAGCAGCGCGAGCAGCGGACGCTCGCCGTCGTCGAGCGTGACGTAATCGAAGTAGTCGAAGACGCGCGGCTCGGCGAGTTCGCGCAGCTCGGTATTGGCGAAGCCGCCGCCGAGGACGGTGACGATGGCCGGATCGTGCCGCTTGATGCACTGCGCGATGCGGAAGGCGCCATAGACGTTGCCGGGGAAGGGCGCCGAGACCAGCACGACTTGCGGCTGGTGGCGCACCAGCGCGGCCAGCGTCAGTTCATGGAGGGCCGCGTCGACCCGCGTCGGCGGCGCCGCCAGCGCGGCGGCGAGCGGATCGAAGCCCGGCTGGCTCAGGGCCAGCGATTCGGCATAGCGGACGAATTCGAAGCGCGGGTCGACTGCTTCGCGCAGCACGTCGGCGACATCGTTGAGGTACAGCGTGGCGAAGTGCCGCGCGCGATCCTGAATGCCCAATGACCCGAAGGCCCACGCCAGCGGGTCGCCCCCTTCAGCGTCGACATATTCGTCGAGCGCGGCGAAGCGCGGCCCCTCGGGCAGGAAGTCGCGGCCGGCGATGCGCCACGCGAGGCTGGGATCGCGCCCCTGCAGGAAGGCGACAGCCGGCTCGATGGTGGCGACGTAGCGCGCGAACTGCCGCTCGAAGGCCTTGATGGCGGGACTGCGCCGCGACTTCGGCAGCGCGGCGATGCTGTCACGCATGTCGCGCAGGCCGGCCGCCGAAAACAGGCGCAGCACCAGCGCGAGCGCGAGATCTTCCTGCACCGCGGCCACGCCCCGGGAACGCAAAAAGCCGGTCAGATAGGCTGTCGATGGGTAAGGCGTATTGAGCTGCGTCATCGGTGGAATGACGGACAGCACGCGCGGAATCAAGGGGAAGGATGTCACCGGACTAGAATAGCAGGACGATCTGCTTGAGAGGAAACAGAGATGGCACACCCGCTCGCCGGCCAGCCGGCCCCCGCCGACAGCCTGACCGACATCACCGCCCTGCTCGACGCCTACGCCGAGCTGCCGAATCTTGATGTGCCGACGCAGCGCGTCGCCTTCGGCACCAGCGGCCATCGCGGCAGCGCCTTCAACAAGAGCTTCAACGAGGCGCACATCCTCGCCATCGCGCAGGCCGTCTGCGAATACCGCGTGCAGGCCGGCATCACCGGCCCGCTCTTCCTCGGCAAGGACACGCATGCCCTGTCGACGCCCGCGCAGCGCAGCGTGCTCGAAGTGCTCGCCGGCAACGGCGTAACGGTTCATCTGCAGGAAAACGATGGTTACACGCCGACGCCGGTGATCTCGCGCGCCATCCTTGCGCACAATGAAAGTCAGTCCCGGCGGGACGGCAGTGCTGACGGCATCGTGATCACGCCCTCGCACAACCCGCCGCAGGATGGCGGCATCAAGTACAACCCGCCGCATGGCGGCCCGGCCGACACCGACGTCACCGGCTGGATCGAGCAGCGCGCGAACGCGCTGATCGAAGACGGCAACCGCGCCGTGAAGCGCCTACCCTACGATGCGGCGCTCGCGGTACCGACCACCCACGCCGTCGACCTCATGACGCCCTACATCGCGGCGCTGGGCGAAGTGATCGACATGGACGCCATCCGCAACGCCAAGCTGAAAATCGGTGTCGATCCGATGGGCGGCGCGGCCGTGCATTACTGGCAACCGATCGCCGCACATTACGGCCTGGATATTGAGGTGGTGAATACCCGCGTCGACCCGGCCTTCGGCTTCATGACGCTCGACCACGACGGCAAGATCCGCATGGACTGCTCGAGCCCCTACGCGATGGCGAGCCTCGTGAAGCTCAAGGACCAGTACGACATCGCCTGGGGCAATGATGCCGACGTCGATCGCCACGGCATCGTCACGCCTTCGGTCGGCCTGATGAACCCGAACCACTACCTCGCCGTCGCGATCAATTACCTGCTCACGCATCGGCCGCGCTGGCCGCAAACCGCGGCGGTCGGCAAGACGCTGGTTTCGAGCGGCATGATCGACCGCGTCGTGAATGGCCTGCAGCGCAAGCTGCTCGAAGTGCCGGTCGGCTTCAAGTGGTTCTCGCAGGGCCTGCTCGACGGCACGATCTGTTTCGGCGGCGAAGAGAGTGCCGGCGCGAGCTTCCTCAAGCAGGACGGCTCGGCGTGGGTGACCGACAAGGACGGCATCATCCTCGGCCTGCTGGCGGCCGAGATCACCGCCGTCACCGGCAAGGACCCGGGCAGCACTATCAGGAACTCGCAGCAAAATACGGCGCGCCCCACTACCTCCGCATCGACACGCCCGTGAGCACCGCGCAGAAGGCTGCGTTCAAGAAGCTCACACCCGAGCGCGTCACGGCCACGATGCTGGCCGGCGAACCGATCACCGCGCGCATGACGCGCGCGCCGGGCAACGATGCGTCGATCGGCGGCCTCAAGGTGACGACGGAGAACGGCTGGTTCGCCGCGCGTCCCTCCGGCACCGAGGACATCTACAAGCTCTATGCCGAGAGTTTCAAGAGCGAGCTGCACCTCAAGCAGATCGTCGCCGAAGCGCAGCAGATCGTGACGGCGGCGCTGGCCTGAAAGTCAGCGCTGGCGGGACGGCAGTCAGCGCGACCCTGGGCGACGGTCAACTTTCGCTGTCATGAGACAATAAACTCACACCTATGCACTACCCATTCTCATGGAGAAGATCACACATGAAACGTAATATCCTCGCCGCCCTGGCAATAATTTTTCTGGCGGCGGCAACACCTGCCTTAGCCGCGAACAATGCGGCCCATGATCAGGGCCATGCCCACAGCGAAGCACCCGCCACACTAGAGCTGAACGCTGGCAAGAAATGGGAGACCGACGCGGCGTTGCGTAAAGCCATGGGCGACATCCGCCAGGCGATGGCAGCCGCGTTGCACACCATTCACGAAAACCGACTGTCGGCCAAAGGTTACGGCACTCTCGCGGGCAAGGTAGAAGCCGCTGTGAACGCCATGATCACCCAGTGCAAGCTCGGCACAAAGGCCGACGCGCAACTGCATATCATCATCGCCGATCTGCTCGCTGGCGCGGAACAGATGGCGGGCAAGGTGAAGCCGGTCAAACGCATGGATGGCGCGGTCAAGACGATCGGGGCACTCGACAATTACGGAAAGTATTTCGACGATCCAGGCTTCCAGCCGATCGTGCACTAAGCAGGACGGCGACATGCTCTGCCCCATGTCGCGATTCCCGGCCTTCACGCACACCACCGGCCCGGCCGAAACGCCTGTCTGCCCGGTCAGTTCTTTTCGAGTTGCTGGTAAACCGCCGTCGCCACGCGGGCAAGGTCGTTCTTGGCAATCCCGGACGACAGGGCGTAGCCGAACTGCCCATCGACCCAGTAGAAGACATTGACCTTGCCTTCCTGGGCAAAGCGGAAGGCGGCGTCGCGGTGGGTGGCGTTTTCGGTGCTGACATAAAGCGTGAGTCGCTGGCCGGACGCATCCTGATACATGAATTGCGCGACCGGGCCGCTGTTGCCGGGCAGCAACCGCCCGCCGATCAGTTCGAAACCGACCGCCCCCAGTTTGGGGGGGCGTACCGGCGTGCCCAGTCGCTTGGACAGCCAGGTGACGAGTTGGTCTTCCTGCTCGGCGCTGACCTCGACCGGCCGGCGCACATCGGGACTGAAGACGGCGTGTGCGACCGCAGCCTGCCGCGGCAGGGTCATGCCCTGCGCCACGCGTGCTTCCCGAGGGTACTGATCATGGGCCATCCACCCGGCCAGCCCGCTGATGATGGCGATGGCGAAACCGGCCGCCATGCGTTGCAGCGATCCGCGCGGCAGCCACGCCGTTTTCTGCCGGGCGGGCGGCGCCGCAAGCGTGCGCAATGCGGCCGGCAGCGGCTCGCCAAGCACCGGGGCGAAGCGCTCCCGCAGGGCATGGTTCTGCGCGCGGTAGGCGTGCAGGCGCGCGGCATCGTCCGGATGGTCGGCCAGCCAGGCCTCGACCTCGGCCTGCCGGTCCGCCGGCAACTGGCCGTTGACGTAGGCATGCAGGTCGATTTCGGTGATGGGAGAAAGGCTCATTTGACGACTCTCAGGTTAAGCGCGGGGGCAGGTTCGGCCAGCAGTTTGCGCAGGCGCTCGCGGCCGCGGGCCAGCCGCGACATGACGGTGCCGATCGGGATGCCGAGGGTCACGGCCACCTCTTCGTAGCGCATCTCTTCCAGCCCGACGAGCAGCAACACGACCCGCTGCTCCTCCGGCAGCCGCGCGAGGGCTGCATCGAGATCGCGGACTTCGAGCCGGTCGGTCTGGGTGGCACGCAGCGGAATGTCGATATCGCCGTCCTCCAGCGCCCGGGATGCAATGCCCGGCCGGCGTAGCTGATCGACGCGCAGGTTGTGCATGATGCCGAACAGCCACGCGCGCAGGTCGCTGCCGGGTCGCCACTGCGCGGCCCGTGTCCAGGCGCGCTCCAGGGTGTCCTGCACGAGGTCGTCGGCCGCCGCGTGCGCGCCGACCAGCGCCCGCGCGTAGCGGCGCAGGCGCGGCAGTTCGGCCAGCAGTGTCTGGTTATCCACAGGCTGGCCGGTAGGCTGGGGCAATGCGGTTCGGGTTCAGGATGGCCTCCGGTCGGTGTTCCTCTAACCGGGTATACGCAAAATCAGCGGCAATTATTCCGCCCGCACATGAGCGTCAGCAAAAGTCAGCGCTGGCGGGATGGCACCCGCAGGCGTCAGGCGGGCTTCGCGCCGAGGTAGCGCGGGTCGTCGTAGAGCGAGGCGAACACGACCTGCTTCACCTCGGGGTGGTCCGGCACGAGATAGAGCGCCGGCATGAGCAGTTCCTCGAAGATGCCGCGCAGGCTGCGCGCGCCGGCCTTGTATTCCATCGCCAGGTCGGCGATCTGCTCGAACACCTGTGGCTCGATCTTCAGCTCGACGTTCGCGCGCTTGAGGATTTCGTGAAACTGCTTGTAGATGGCATTGCGCGGCTCGACCATGATGCGCACCATCATTTCGCGCGTCAGCGGCCTGACGCGCGCGACGATCGGCAGGCGCCCGGCGAACTCGGGAATCAGGCCGTACTTGAACAGGTCAGTCGGCTTGATGCGCGCGTTGAGGCGGTCGAGCACTTTCTGGTTGTCGTCCTCGCCGGTCGAAATGAAGCCGAAGGTGTGCGTCTGCGCGAGGATCTCGTCGATGCCGACGAAGGCGCCGCCGCAGATGAAAAGGATTTGCGTCGAGTCGATGTGGCCGCCGCCGGCCTTGAGCTTGATCGGCGCGCCTTCCATGATCTTGAGCAGCGCATGCTGGACGCGTTCGCCGGCGGGGGTGCGCCTGCCGCCCTCCTCGGGGGGGGCCTTGAGCTTGTCGATCTCGTCGATGAAGACGATGCCGCGCTGGGCGCGGTCGATGTCGCCGCCGGCCTTTTCGATCAGGCGCAGCAGGATCGCCTCGATCTCCTCGTTCACGAATTCGCTCTGGGCCAGCGAGGTCGCGTTGGCGGTGACGAAGGGCACGTCGAGCGCTTTCGACAGCGTCTCGCACAGCAGCGTCTTGCCGGTGCCCGTCGGGCCGACGAGCAGGACGTTGCTCTTGACGATCTCGTGGCTGGCCGCCTGCGCAATCTCGATCTTCTGGTAGTGCGTATAGACCGCGACCGCGAGCTGCTTCTTGGCATCGTCCTGGCCGACCACGTGCTGGTCGAGGAATCCGACGATCTGGCTGGGCGTCATCTGGAGCGTCATGGGGTCTTCCGGTAAGGCGGCGGACGCTAGAATAGCAGCATGACTGCCCTGCTGGTGATCACCAACCTGCCCGACGCGGAGAGCGCGCAAGCGCTGGCCGACGCGCTCGTTCGACGGCCGTCTCGCCGCCTGCGTCAACATCCTCGCGCCCTGCCGCTCGGTCTATCGCTGGGAAGGCAAGCGGGAAGTCGCCACGGAGGTGCACCTGCTGATCAAGACCACGACGGCGCGCTATGCGGCGCTCGAAGCCGCGATCTGCGCGCACCACCCCTATGAACTTCCCGAAATCGTCGCGGTCCCAATCGCTCACGGCCTGCCCGCCTATTTGCAGTGGGTTGACGCTGCAACCACCGTACCCGCCACCTGCTGACCGCCCCATGCCGATCCGACTGCTCGCCCTCCTCTGGCTGCTCATAGCCGGACTCTTTCCCGGCCTGGCCCCGGCCGCCGAACCGCTCGATCCCGAACTGGCCTACCGCTTCTCGGCGCGTGCGCTGGACGAAAAAACCATCGAGGTGCGCTGGGACATCCAGCCCGATTACTACCTGTACCGCCACAAGATCGCCTTCAGCGCCGCCGGTGCCCGGTTCGGTGACGTCGAACTGCCCAAGGGCAAGGAGAAGGACGACGAGTTCTTCGGCAAGGTGGAGACCTACCGCGGCGAGCTGGTGATTCGCATCCCGGTCGTCGAAGGCAGCGGCAGCCTCTTGCTCAAGGCCGAATCGCAGGGCTGCTGGGACGAAGGCATCTGCTACCCGCCGCTGACGCAGGAGGCGAAGATCACGCTGGCGGCGCTGGGCAGCAGCACACCCGCGCCAGGTGCCGTCTCGCCAGCGCTGACTTTCAACGCGGCGCCCGCCAGTACCGGGAGCACTGCAAACGACGCGGGGAACGTGGGGAACACGGAGAACACGGGCGACGAGAGCGGCCGCATCGCCCAACTGCTCAAGGGCAGCGGGTTCTGGGTCGCGATCGCCAGCTTCTTCGGCTTCGGCCTGCTGCTGTCCTTCACGCCCTGCGTCTTCCCGATGATCCCGATCCTCTCCGGCATCATCGTCAACCACGGCCACGCCGTCACCCACGTCCGCGCCTTCATCCTGTCGCTCGTCCTACGTGCTGGGCATGGCCGTCACCTACGCCGCCGTCGGCATCGCGGCGGGCTTCTCCGGCACGCTGCTCTCCGCCGCGTTGCAGAATGTCTGGGTACTCGGCGCCTTCGCGCTGGTCTTCGTCGTGCTGTCGTTCTCGATGTTCGGCTTCTACGAGCTGCAGTTGCCGACCGCGCTGCAATCAAAGCTCTCGGACACGGCAAACCACCAGGGCGGCTCGCTGCCCGCCATCGCGCTGATGGGCGCGCTCTCCGCCCTCATTGTCGGTCCCTGCGTCGCCGCACCGCTGGCCGGCGCGTTGCTCTATATCGCCCAGACGAAAGATGCGGTGCTCGGCGGCGCGGCACTGTTTACGATGGCGCTCGGCATGGGCCTGCCCCTGCTGGCCGTCGGCGTGTTCTCGCGCTCGCTGCTGCCCAAGGCCGGTCCGTGGATGGAAGCGGTGAAGAAGTTCTTCGGCGTCGTGCTACTGGCCACCGCGCTGTGGCTCGTCTCGCCGGTGCTGCCGTCCTGGGCCCTCTTGCTCGGCTGGGCGGCGCTGCTGATCGTGCCGGCGATGTTCCTGCATGCCCTCGACCCGCTCCCCCCGCATGCAAAGAACGGGCAGCGCTTCTGGAAAGGTATCGGCCTCATCATGCTGCTGGCCGGCACGGCGATGCTGGCCGGCCTGCTGGGCGGCAGTCGCGACCCGCTGCAGCCGCTCGACTTCCTGCGCGGCGGCAGTGGTGCTACCGCAGCCGAACACGTGCGCTTCGAGCGCATCAAATCGAGTGCCGAACTCGACGCCCGCCTCGCCAGCGCACAAAAGCCCGTCCTGCTCGACTTCTATGCCGACTGGTGCGTGAGCTGCAAGGAAATGGAGAAGTTCACCTTCGCCGACCCGCAGGTCGCCGCGAAGATGCGGCAATTCACGCTGCTGCAGGCCGACGTCACCGCCAACAACGCGGACGACAAGGCCCTGCTCAAACGCTTCGGCCTGTTCGGCCCGCCCGGCATCATTTTCTTCGACAAGTCAGGCCAGGAGAACACCGGCCTGCGCGTCGTCGGCTACCAGCCCGCGGCGCAATTCATGGCGGTGCTGGACCGGGCGATTAAATAGAGCGCCTACCTGCGCTCCATTTCCTTGCCGACCAGCTTGCCGACATAGCCGCCGGCCACCGCGCCGGCGACCGTCCCCGCCGTACTGCCGTAGGTCAGCGACGAGCCGACGACCCCGCCGACGACGGCGCCGGTCACCATGCCGACATCCTGCTTGCTCGGGTTCGAGGTACAGGCGGTCAGGGTGAGGACCGCCAGGGCGGCCATCAGAACATTCATCTTGCGTTGCATTGCTTGCCCCTTCATTACACGGATGGGCGAATGGTCGCTCAAGCTGGCGGACATGCGCTACTGTCGTCAGTCAACGACAGTTTCCGCTGCCCCGATGTTTGACACCCGGGCGCGCGACGACGAAACTACCGGCCTATTCACTGCAATGACTTGAGATCAAAGGACACCTTCCATGTTCACCGGCATCGTCGCCACTACCGGCAAGATCACCCACCTGCAACCCCTCGCGGAAGGCCTGCGCCTGACCGTCGCGGCTCCCGGCCTCAACCTCAGGGATGTCGCCCTCGGCGATTCGATCGCGCACGGCGGCGTCTGCCTGACCGTCATCGCCAAGAAGAAGGGCGCCTACCAGGTCAACGTCTCGCGGGAGACGCTGAACTGCACCGTCGGCCTCGACGCGCTCGACACCGAAGTGAATCTTGAAAAAGCGATGCGACTCTCCGACTTCATCGGCGGCCACCTCGTCTCCGGCCACGTCAACGGCGTCGGCGAAGTCGTGAAGTTCGCGCCGATTGGTGAATCGCACGAACTCGTCATCAAGGCACCGAAGGCGCTGGCCAAGTACATCGCGCGCAAGGGCTCGGTTACCGTCGATGGCGTCTCGCTGACCACCAACAAGGTGAAGGGACGCACGTTCTCGATCAACCTGATCCCGCACACGGTTGAAGTGACGACGCTCAAGCGCCTGCATGCCGGCGCAAAAGTCAATCTTGAAGTCGACCTGATCGCCCGCTACGTCGAGCGCATGCTCAAGCCGTAATTGCGGCCCTGCGCTGCCGTCCCGCCAGCGCTGACTTTACTGTTCCTGCGCCTGCTGGTGCAGATGGAAGTACTGCTTGGCCACGGCGCGATGCACGGCGCCAAGATCGGTCTGGATCTGGTCGAGATACTCGTGCAGCACGGTCGGCTTGAGGTCGTTGAGCTGCATGGCCTCGACGCGTCGCCAGGTCTGGCGTACCAGCTTCATCGCCTGCTTGTGGTCGGGCAGTGCCGACAGACAGCCCTCGACTTCGGCCAGGCAATGCAGCACCGTGCGCGGAAAGTGGGCATCCTTGAGCAGGAAGTTCACCACGTCGTTGCTGCGCACATGCACGCCGACATGCTGGCGATACATCTGCAGGGCCGACAGGGCGTTGAGGGTGCACATCCAGATGCGCTCCGTGGTCACCGCCACCAACGCCGAGTCCGCCGGCAGGCATGCACCGCCGAATTGACGTCGATGATGCGCGTGGTCATGTCGGCGCGTTCGAGGTTGCGGCCGAGCTTGATGAACTGGTAGGCCGCGTCGTCGGCTCATCGAGCCGGTGAGCAGGCCGATGATCGACTCGCGGCGGCCGATCACGCCTTGCAACACCTCGCTGCGCGGGCCGCGGCCGATTATTGCGCGCGCCGGCGTTATCGCGGATGTAGAGGTAGAGGCTGTTGATGCGCTCCCACAATTCCATCGGCAAGCACTTCGCGCACGGTGCGGGCGTTTTCGCGCGCATTGTGGATGCTGGCGAGGATCGAGCTCGGGTTGTCCGGTCGTCCTCGATCAGGAAGCGGATGATGGTGTCCTCGTCGGCCAGCTGGTCGGGTAGCGCTTGGCGAACAGTCGGTCGAGGCCGGCGACCTTGATCAGCACATCCCAGCCGAAGCGAGGCATCGCGCGGCAGGTCGAGCAGCACCTGCGTCGTGCTGTTGATCAGGCGCGCGGTATTTTCGCCGCGCTCGAGATAGCGGCCCATCCAGTAGAGGTTTTCGGCAACGCGCGACAGCATCATGCCTCCCGGGTCATTCACGATCCAGGTGTCCTTGCTGCCGCCGCCCTGGGAGGAGTTGACCACCAGCGAGCCCTCGCGCAGCGCCACGCGCGTCAGGCCGCCGGTGGTGGCATACAGCCGGTCCGACTGCAGCACGAAGGGCCGCAGGTCGAGGTGGCGCGGCGCCAGCTTGTCGCCGATCAGCGTCGGCGCGGTGGAAATCGACAGCGTCGGCTGCGCCATGTAGTTGCGCGGATTGGCGCGGATCAGGTCGGCGAACTTGCGCGCGTTCCTCGGCGCTGGCGCGCGGGCCGATCAGCATGCCGTAGCCGCCGGATTCGTTGGCCGGCTTGACCACCAGCTTGTCCAGGTTGGCGAGCACATGCTCGCGCTGCTCGGCGATCCATGCACAGCCAGCTCGGCACGTTGGGCAGGATCGGGTCCTGGTCGAGGTAGTACTTGATGATCTGCGGCACGAAGGTATAGACCACCTTGTCGTCGGCCACGCCCGCGCCCGGCGCATTGGCGATGCCGACCTTGCCGGCGCGCCAGGCGCGCATCAGGCCGGGCACGCCCAGCGCCGAATCGGGCCGGAAGGCTTCGGGATCGAGGAAGTCGTCGTCGATGCGGCGGTAGATCACATCGACACGCGCGCAGGCCGGAGATGGTCTTCATGTAGACGCAATCGTCGGCCGGCACGACCAGGTCGGACCCTTCGACCAGAATGGCGCCCATCTTCTGCGCCAGATAGCTGTGCTCGAAATAGGCCGAGTTGTAGATGCCCGGCGTCAGCACGACGATGGCCGGCCGATCGCCGGCGCGCGGCGACAGCGCTGCCAGGGTGTCGTAAAGCTGTGTCGGGTAGTCGTCGACCGGCAGGATGTCGCTCGACTTGAACAACTCCGGAAACAGCCGCTTCATCAATCTGGCGGTTTTCCAGCATGTAGGAGACGCCGGAGGGCACGCGCAGGTTGTCCTCGAGCACATAGACCGTGCCGTCCTTGTCGCGCACCAGATCGGTGCCACAGATATGCGCCCACACGCCAAAACGGGGCGTCATGCCCCGGCATTGTGGGCGGAAGTTCTTCGATCCGGCCAGCACTTCCAGCGGAAAGACGCCGTCCTTGACGATGTGCTGTTCGTTGTACAGGTCGTCGATGAACAGGTTGAGCGCGGTCAGGCGCTGCTTGAGGCCGGCGTCGATGCGCGTCCCATTCCTTGCTCCGACATCGTGCGCGGAATGATGTCGAAGGGCCAGGCGCGGTCGATATTGCCCGCCTCGCTATACACGGTGAAGGTGATGCCCATGGCCATGATGGCGGCGTCGACGCTCTCGCGGCGGGCCACCAGTTCGGCGGTGCCGAGCCGGCCGAGGTAATCGAACAGCGCGCGCGCGGCCACGCGCGGCAGCATGTCGTTGCCGATCAACTCGTCGTAGGCATCGGCCTGTGGATAGTTTTGCAGCTGGATGGGCATGGCTATGGTCTGTTGTATTGTGCCTCGACAGGCCGCCGACCTGTCATTTGATCCAAATTACGCAACAAACGCGCCAGAGCGATCAATTCTCCGAATTCATCCGTTGCTGCTATTCTTGCCATGAGCCCATACAATTCAGTATCCCGCACCCAATTACTGTCATGACTTATTGCCTCGCCATCAACGTTAACGAAGGTCTCGTCCTGTGTTCGGATTCGCGCACCAACGCGGGGACCGACAATGTCAGCGTCTACTCCAAGATGTTCACCTTCGCCTGGCCCGGGGTGCGTTTCTTCACCCTGCTGTCCGCCGGCAATCTCGCCACCACTCAGGCGGTGGTAAAGAAGCTGCACAGCGACATTCCAGCCGGCATGGTACCCAATCTGTCGACCGTCGCCACGATGCAGGAGGCCGCCGACTATATCGGCATGGTCAGCACGCAATTGCAGAAGACGCATGCGAGTCGCGATACCGGCGGCACCAATTTCGAGGCCACCTTCATCCTCGGCGGCCAGATCATCGACCAAACGCCCGAAACCTTCATGATCTACCCGCAGGGCAACTACATCCACGAATCGCCCGAGCACCCCTTCCTGCAGATCGGTGAATTCAAATACGGCAAGCCGATCCTCGATCGCGTCATCAAGCGCGACGTCCTCATCGAGCGTGCCGCGCGTTGCGCGCTGGTGTCGATGAACTCGACGATCCGCAGCAATGTCACCGTCGGCCCCCCCGTGGAGATGCTGATCTACCGCCGCGACAGCTTCGACGAAGGCAAGCGCATCGTTTTCCGCGAAGACGATCCCTTTGCCGCCCAGATGTCGGAAAAATGGAACGAGGGGCTGCTGATGGCCCTGCAGAACCTGCCCCGCTTCGACTGGGAAGCAGATCAGAAGAAAGAACGGGGCGACGGTCACGTCGTAAACTTTCCCTCCAGCGCCTGAACGCAACTCGCGTTAGCGTGCCGCGCGTCATGCGGCACGTTCGTTGCATGGGTGTGACATCCTCTTCAAGCAAGATCAACACTCATGTCCATCCATGTCGCCCTGCGCCACACCACGCATTACCGCTTCGACCGCCCCGTCGCGCTGGGCCCGCATGTGGTGCGGCTCAAGCCGGCCGCCCACAGCCGCACGCCGATCCTGTCCTACAGCCTGAAGATCAAGCCGGAAAAGCACTTCATCAACTGGCAGCAGGATCCCTTCGGCAACTACCTCGCGCGGCTGGTGTTTCCCGAACGGACGACGGAACTGCTGATCGATGTCGAAGTGATCGCCGACCTCACCGTCATCAATCCCTTCGACTTTTTCGTCGAAGACTACGCGCACGAATGGCCCTTCGCCTATCCGACCGCGCTGGCGAAGGAACTCACGCCCTATCTCGAAAAGGAAACGCCGGGGCCGCTGCTCGAAGCCTATCTGGCCGCCATTCCGCGCGCACCGCAAACCATCGTCGACTTCCTGGTCGCGCTCAACCAGACGCTGCAACAAACCGTCGCCTACACGATCCGGCTGGAACCCGGCGTGCAAAGCTGCGAGGAAACGCTGCAACGCAAGCTCGGTTCCTGCCGCGACACCGGCTGGCTGCTGGTGCAGATCCTGCGTCATCTGGGCCTGGCCGCGCGCTTCGTCTCGGGCTATCTCGTGCAACTGACCGCCGACGAGAAATCGCTCGACGGCCCCTCCGGCACCGCGAGCACGACTTCACCGACCTGCACGCCTGGGCCGAGGTCTTCATCCCCGGCGCCGGCTGGATCGGCCTCGACCCGACCTCCGGCCTGTTCGCCGGCGAGGGCCACATCCCGCTCGCCTGCACGCCGCATCCCTCGTCGGCGGCGCCGATCGACGGCCTCACCGACAAGTGCGAGGTCGACGTTCGATTTCAGCAACACCGTCACGCGCTTCAAGGAAGACCCGCGCGTCACCAAGCCCTACAGCGAGGAACAGTGGGCGCACATCCGCGCCCTCGGCCGCCTGGTCGATGAAAAACTGACAGGCGATGGACGTGCGCCTGACGCAGGGCGGCGAGCCGACCTTCGTCTCGATCGACGACATGGAAGGCGCCGGAATGGAACACCGCCGCGCTCGGCGAACACAAGCGCGAGCTCGCCGAGGTGCTGGCGCGGCGGCTGAAGGCGAAGTTTGCACCGGGCGCGCTGCTGCACACCGGCACAGGGCAAGTGGTATCCGGGCGAGCCGCTGCCGCGCTGGGCGCTGGGCATCTTCTGGCGCAAGGACGGCGTGCCGGTCTGGTGCGACGCCGCAATGGCTGGCCGAGCCGAACAGGACTACGGGCACACGGTCGATGACGCGCGCCGCTTTGCCGAAACCCTGGCGCGCCACCTCGGGCTCGCGCCGCGCTACGCTGCAGCCCGCCTACGAGGATGCGCTCGCCGCGCTGCGGCAGGAGGCCGAAGTCCCGATCAACCTCGATGCCGCGCGCGCCAAGCTCGAACGACAGCCTCGACCGCCGCAACCTCGCCAACGCCCTGTCGCGCGGCCTGAACACGCCCACCGGTTTCGTCCTGCCCTGAGCTGGAAAGAGGGCGGAGGCGCCGGCGGCTGGTATTCGGCGCCCTGGGAATTCCGCCGCGAGCGGCTCTACCTCGCGCCCGGCGATTCGCCGCTCGGTCTGCGCCTGCCGCTCGATTCATTGCCCTGGGTGGCCGAAGATGAAGTTGAACTCGTCGGCGAAGTCGACCCCTTCGCGCCACAGGCGCCGCTCGCTGATTTTCACGGCGAGGTCGCCACGCGCTATAGCGCCGTCAGCAAAGTCAGCGCTGGCGAGACGCACCCGGAACGTCAGGGCAACCCGGGGGCCATCCGCAACCGCTTGGCGATCGTCCGAAGACAGCGGTGGAGGTACCGCACACCGCCCTCGCGCATCGAGGCGCGCGACGGCTGCCTGCATGTTTTCCTGCCGCCGATGCAGCGGCTCGAGCACGCGCTCGACCTGGTCGCCGCCGTCGAGCACAGCTGCGCTGCCCTCAAGCTGCCGGTGATTCTCGAAGGCTATGCGCCGCCGTCCGACGGCCGCCTGCATCAAGCTGCTGGTCACGCCCGACCCCGGCGTCATCGAGGTCAACGTGCAGCCGGCGGCACAACTGGGAAGAACTGGAACACATCACCACCACGCTCTACGAAGAAGCACGCCAGTCGCGCCTCGGCACCGAGAAATTCATGCTCGACGGTCGCCACAGCGGCACCGGTGGCGGCAACCACGTCACCCTCGGCGGCGCCACGCCGGCCGACAGTCCCTTCCTGCGCCGGCCCGACCTGCTGCGCAGCATCATCACCTACTGGCAGCACCACCCGAGCCTGTCCTATCTGTTCAGCGGCCTGTTCGTCGGCCCCACCAGCCAGGCGCCGCGCGTCGACGAAGGTCGCGCCGAACGGCTCTACGAACTCGAAATCGCCTTCCAGCAGATGCCCGCCGGAGAAGTGCCGCAGCCGTGGCTGGTCGACCGCCTGTTCCGCCACCTGCTCACCGACATCACCGGCAACACGCACCGCGCCGAGTTCTGCATCGACAAGCTCTATTCGCCCGACAGCGCCGCGGGACGGCAGGGGCTGGTCGAGTTCCGCGGCTTCGAGATGCCGCCGCACGCGCGCATGAGCCTGGCGCAGATGCTGCTGCTGCGCGCGCTGGTCGCGCGCTTCTGGGCCGACGCCCTACGCCAAGCCGCTGGTGCGCTGGGGCACCGCGCTGCACGACCGCTGGATGCTGCCGCACCATCTCGTGGACCGACCTCAAGCAGGTCGTCGGCGAACTCAACGACGCCGGCTTTCCCTTCCAGCTCGACTGGTTCGCACCCTTCCTCGAATTCCGCTTCCCGCGCTACGGCAGCATCCAGCTCGGCGACATCGAACTCGAGATGCGCGCCGCCATCGAGCCCTGGCATGTGCTCGGCGAAGAGGCGACCGGCCTCGGCACCGCGCGCTTCGTCGACTCCTCGGTCGAACGCGTGCAGGTCAAGCTCACCGGGCTCACCGACGGCCGCTACGCGCTCGCCTGCAACGGCCGGCGCGTACCGCTGCGCAATCGACCGGCACGCAGGGCGAGTACGTCGCCGGCGTCCGCTACCGCGCCTGGCAGCCGCCCTCGGCGCTGCACCCGACCATCGGCGTGCATGCACCGCTGGTCTTCGACATCGTCGATCTGTGGAACGACAGCGCGGTTGGCGGCTGCACCTATCACGTCATGCATCCGGGCGGCCGCAGCTACGAGCACTTCCCGGTGAATGCCTACGAAGCCGAGGCGCGCCGCCACATCCGCTTCCGCGGTGATGGTCACACCATCGGCAGCTACACCCCGCCACCGTGGGTGAATGCGCTCGACCGCTTCATCCCCGAGGGTACGAAACCCGGCCCGATGATGCCGCCGATCGAGGAGATCAACCCCGAGTATCCCTGCACGCTCGATCTGCGGCGAGGCTAAGGGCATATTTGCGGGTTCGCAAAGTCAGCGCTGGCGGGACGGCACTTTGGTCTTGTTCAAGAGATCGGTAACGACCCCGAGTCAACCTTTGTTGACATGATGACAACGACTGCTCCCAGAGGGGAACTGCCGTCTGGAGTTACTTTGGCCTTTATTCGCCGACCGTTTTACGGGCGCCAGGACTGCGCCAGATCAAGCTGCCAGCAGTTCCCGCACATGCGGAATATCGCGGCTTCGAGCTTCCCGTACTTGCCGGGCTTCAAGCGTCTGAATGGCAACCGTCCCGCCGTCAAGGGACATGAATTCAACCTCGTAGGCTTTACCCTCACGATGGACATGCACGACAACACCCACATCCCCAGCCTCTAGGCCGGATGCTGGAATGTTTTCGGTCAATACAACTGAAGCATGTTGAGTGATCATGGTGCCTCCTAGATCGGGTGAGCTGTAATCAACCGCAGCTCATCGGAATCGGTTTCACATATCCAGACAGTTCGCACTTTGGGCCGTCTGCCGCTCGGTGTCTCCAACTCTCCGTCAACACTGTAGCGGGTACCGTAAGGGGAATCAACTGCGCTGGCCACAAGGTTGCTTCGCGCCTGTTGTTTCAATGCCTCGGCCATTACCTCCCACGTTTCAGAGTGAAATCCAAATCCGAGAAAAAATGTGGCCTTGCCGTGGCCATTTGAGATGCTTAATAGATACTCAACGACTTTCGATTTGTCTACTCGAAGGTGGGATGCAGGGGTTAGTTGCTGCATGGGCTATGGACGTATCAAGAGATTGTTTGCATCCTACCAATATTGACCGGCGACTATCGGTTGAATCCGCAGCCCTGAACTGACGGTCAGCTAATCGGCTCTGGACTTCCGCGGACGCATAGCTAAACAAGTCTGAATTGTCACTTCTGGCCGATACCCACCATCCCTGCGCCGGGTTTATTCGATCGCCTTGATGAAGGACGCCCGCGCATCTTCAAGCGTCGGCCGGTGTTCCTGCGAAATCAGCGCCACGCACGCTGCGTGGTAGTTCTCGAAGGCGGCCAGCACGCTTTCCCGGGTCAGGGGCGTCGACTGCGCTGCAGGCGCGGGCGCGCTGCCATCCAGCACTTTCAGCACGGCATACTTCGGGATCAGGCGCTGGCCGCCTGCGCCGGTGGCGACAAGCGGGCCGGTCTTTTCATAGACCTGCCCCGCGTATTCGAAGCGGGCGCCCATGGGCAACTGATGAATTTTCATGACCGTGATTCCCGGACCTGTGATTGCTACCGCTTGCCGATCAGCTCAATGGAGTACCCGTCAGGGTCGGCGACGAAGGCGATGATCGTCGTCCCGGCGTTCATCGGGCCGGCCGGGCGGAGGATCTTGCCACCTTTCTGGCGGATCGCCTCGCAGGCGGCATGGACGTCATCGACTTCGATGGCGATATGGCCATAGGCCGTGCCGAGTTCGTAGGTGTCAACGCCCCAATTGTAGGTCAGCTCGATGACGGTGTTGTCTTTTTCTTCGCCGTAGCCGATGAAGGCGAGGGTGAACTTGCCTTCCGGGTAGTCCTTGCGGCGCAGGAGTTGCATGCCGAGAACCTGGGTGTAGAAATCGATCGACCGGTCGAGGTCGCCGGTGCGGAGCATGGTGTGGAGGAGGCGCATGGTTTGGTTTTCCGGGTTGTGGGTCTTGATGGGCTGCACGGGGCAGGTGAATGCGGTCGATATTCTGGAACACTGTGGCTGCTTGCGTCGCCTCTGATGAAAGTCAGCGCTGGCGGGACGGCACGAATCAGCGGCACGGGATGCTTGAAGTCCCGGGCGGCGCGGCCGCCCGGTTTGCCAGTGACTTGAACATGACCAAAGCGTCAACATCGCCGAGGCGCGCATGCCGGAAAGCGCCCGGCAGCGTGCCGATCACCGCGAAACCCAGGCGCTGCCAGAGCCGCACGGCGCGTTGGTTCGTCGCCACGACCAGGTTGAACTGCATGGCACGAAACCCCAGCGCCACGGCCACCTGCTGCGAATGCACGCACATCGCCGCGGCGATGCCCTGCCCCTGTGCGGCGGGCGCGACGATATAGCCGCAGTTGCAGACATGGTCGCCCAGGCCGGGCTGGTTCGGCTTGATGTAATACGTGCCGACCACGCGGCCGTCGTCCGCGCAGGCGACATAGCTTGCCGCGGGCGCCTCGATCCAGGCCCGGTGAATCTCGGCTTCCGTGCTGTGCGGCGCATAAGCGTAGGTTTCGCCCGCCGCGAACGTGGCGTGCAGGAAAGGCCAGAGGGCGGGCCAATCCTGTGCTGTGTAAGGGCGAATTGTCGTCATGCCGCTCAGCGCCGCTCGCCCTGCGCCGCGAGAAAGATGCCGAAGAGGAGCAGGCCGAAGCCGACGGCCTGCAGCGGCGCCAGCGTCTCGCCGAAAATGAGCCAGGCCAGCAACGCGCTGCCGACCGGCTCGCCGAGGGTGACCACGGCGACGAAGGTCGCCGAGACATGTTTCAGCGACCAGTTGTAGCTGGTGTGGCCGATCAGCTGCGGGCCGAGCGCCATGCCCGCGAGCGCTAGCCAGCCGGCCGTGGCGAAACCGCTCAGGGGCAGGCCGCTGCCGCCGGCGGCAGCAAACAAAAGGAGCGCGGCGATGCCGTAGGTGAACCAGATGTAGAGCGTGAGTGTCAGCCCGGCCCGCAGGCGGCGGCCGATCATCAGGTAGGCCGAGAAACACCACGAGCCGATCAACGCGAGGGCATTGCCGAGCAGGCTGTTGCTGCCCATCGCCGCCTGCTGGCTGTCGCTGAGGAAAATCAGGAAGGAGCCGCCGAGCGATAGCGCGATGCCGGCCAGCAGGAGGCGGTTGGGCCGTTCGCCGAACAGCACGAAGCTGGCCAGGCCGATCCAGAGCGGGTTGGTCGTCACCAGCGCCGTCGACGAAGCGACCGAGGTGAATTCGAGCGATGTGATCCAGGTGCCGAAATGCGCGGCGAGGCAGAGGCCGGCCGCCAGCCCCAGGCCCAGCTGGCGCCGCGAATAGGGTGGCGTCGTCGCCTGCGGCGCGCGGCGCAGCAACAGCCACAGCACGAAGGGCGTGGCGACGAGTGCGGCAAACCCCAGGCGCCACGCGGCGATCGACAGCGACGGCACGCTGGCCGCCTGCGCCAGCCGGGCAAGGATGCCGCCGAAGGAGATCGCCACCAACCCGGTGCCGAGGACGACGAAGGGCAGCCAGCGAGGAAAGTGCGCTGCTTTCAGGATGCGTGTCCGGCTTCGAGATAGGCGGCGCGCACTTCCGGGCTGGCGAGCAGTTCCGCGCCGGTGCCGGCGAGCACGACTTCGCCGTGCTGCAGCACCAGGCCGCGATGGGCGCTGCGCAGCGCATGGTGCGCGTTTTGCTCGACCAGCAGAATGGTCATGCCGTGGTCGCGATTGAGGGTGCGGATGATTTCGAAGACGCGCCGGATGTAGAGCGGCGCGAGGCCGAGCGATGGCTCGTCGAGCATGAGCAGCTTGGGCCGGCTCATCAGCCCGCGGGCGATCGCCAGCATCTGCTGCTCGCCACCCGACAGCGTGCCGGCACGCTGATCGAGCCGCTCCTCGAGGATCGGGAACAGCGCGAACATGCGCCGCAGGTCGGCGGCGAAATTGGCGGCATCGCCGAAGCCGGCGCCCATTTGCAGGTTCTCCCGCACGGTCATGCGCGGGAAGACGCGGCGTCCCTCTGGCACCAGTGCGATGCCGCGCCGCGCGATCTCATGCGGCGCCAAGCGTGTGATGTCCTCGCCGTCGAAGATGATGCGGCCGGCGGAGGCGTGCGGCGCGCCGAACAGCGTCATCATCAGTGTCGACTTGCCGGCACCGTTGGCGCCGATCAGCGTGACAATCTCGCCGGCATTCACCTCCAGGTCGATGCCCTTGAGCGCGTGGATGTGGCCGTAGTGGGCATGCACGCCGGCGAGTCGCAGCAGGCTCATGCCATCACGCCCACCGGCGGTTCCGCCGTCTCGTCCTCGCCGAGGTAGGCCTTGATCACGTGCGGGTCGTTCTGGATCGCGGTCGGCGTCCCTTCCGCGATCTTGCGGCCGTAGTTGAGCACCACGATATGATCCGAAACCTTCATCACCACGCTCATGTCGTGCTCGATCAGCAGCACGGCCACGTCCTCGTCGCGCGACAGATGGATCAGCAGGTCGTTGAGCGCGGCCGACTCGCGCGGGTTGAGGCCGGCGGCCGGTTCGTCGAGACAAAGCAGCACCGGGTCGACGCACAGCGCACGGGCGATCTCGATGCGCCGCTGCGTGCCGTAGGGCAGTGCGCCGGCGGCGGTATCGGCGAATTCAGTCAGATTAAGGCGGTCGAGCCAGTGCATCGCCTTCTCGAGCGCGGCGGTCTCGGCCCGCCGGTAAGTCGCCAGCTTGAACAGCCCGCCCAGTGAAAACATCGACGCGCCCTGCAGCACATTGTGCTGGGCGACGATGAGGTTTTCGAGCACCGTCATTTTCGGAAACAGCCGGATGTTCTGGAAGGTGCGCACCACCTGCGCATCGCGCGCCACCCGGTGCGAGGGCAATGCTTCGAGCTGCGTCGTTCCCTGCACCGGATGGTTCAGCCGGACCGTGCCGACGCTCGGCTTGTAGAAGCCGGTGATGCAGTTGAACAGCGTCGTCTTGCCCGCGCCGTTGGGACCGATGATCGAGGTGATGGCCCGGCCCGGCGCAGCAAACGACAGATCGTCGATGGCGGTCAGGCCGCCGAAGCGCATGGTCAGCCGGTCGACTTCGAGGATGTGGCCTTGCGTCACGCCGCCTCCTCCCGTGCCGGTGCGCGCAGCGTCGGCGCACGGTGGGCGAGCAGGCCGCCGGGCTTCCAGATCATGATCAGGATCATCGCCAGGCCGAACAGCAGCATGCGGTACTCGGCGAAGTCGCGACCAATCTCGGGCAGCAGCACCAGCACCAGTGAGGCAAGCACGACGCCGAGCTGGCTGCCCATGCCGCCCAGCACCACGATCGCGATGATGATCGCCGACTCGGTGAAGACGAAGGATTCGGGCGAGATGAAGCCCTGCCGCGAGGCGAAGAAGACGCCGGCGAAACCGCCGAGCATCGCCCCGATCGCGAAGGCCGACAGCTTGACGTTGGTGACGTTCATGCCGAGTGCCTTGCAGGCGATTTCGTCTTCGCGCACGGCTTCCCAGGCACGGCCGATCGGCAGCCGCCGCAAGCGCGAAACGAAGAGGTTGGTCAGCAGGGCCAGCGCCAGGATCAGGTAATAGAGAAAGATCAGGCGGTGTTCGGGTACGAACTCGATGCCGAAGTACTGGGCGAAGGTGGCCGGGCCGGCGTCGCTCGGCGGCTTGAAGTGCAGGCCGAAGAAGGTCGGCCGTGGGATCGAGGCAATGCCGTTCGGGCCGCCGGTCAGTTCGGTCCAGTTCACAAGGATGATGCGGATGATCTCGCCGAAACCGAGCGTCACGATGGCGAGGTAATCGCCGCGCAAGCGCAGCGTCGGCCAGCCGAGCACGACGCCAAAGAGGGCAGCGGTCGCACCGGCGACCGGCAGCGCCGTCCAGAAGCCCCAACCGAGCTGTGTGGACAGCAGCGCATAGGTATAGGCGCCGACGGCGTAGAAGGCGACATAACCCAGGTCGAGCAGGCCGGCGAGGCCGACCACCACGTTGAGACCCCAGCCGAGCATCACGTAAATCAGCACGGTGGTGGCCGTGTCGACGACGTAACGGTTGTCCGCAAAGATGACCGGCAGGGCGACCGACACGCCCAGCAGCAGCCAGCCCAGCAGCACCGGGATTTCGAAGCGACGACTGCGGTTCGCGCTTGCAGCCTGCGCGACCGACCTGGCCTGCCGGCGCCGGCGGAGCACATCGAGCAGTGCGCGCAGCGCCAGCCGACCGAAAAAGCTCGCTGCGATGAAGTAACCGAGCAAGGCCCAGCGTGTGTGGACAACCAGCTTGCCGCCTTCATCGACCGTCGTCAGCCCGATCATCGGAATGCCGAGGATCAGCGCGACGAATGCGATCCATGCCGCATCCTTCAACCGTTCCGGCAGCGACGGCGTGTAGGCGCGCTGCATGGCCGTCGGCATCAGACCTTTTCCACTTCCGGCCGGCCGAGCAGGCCCGAAGGCCGGAACATCAGCACGAGGATCAGGATCGCGAAGGTGGCCACGTCCTTGTACTCGGCCGACAGATAGGCGGCCCAGAACGCCTCGATCAGGCCGATCAGCAGCCCGCCGAGCATTGCCCCAGGCAACGAGCCGATGCCGCCCAGCACGGCCGCGGTGAATGCCTTGATGCCCGCGACGAAGCCGATGAAGAAGTCGACCACGCCGTAATACACGGTCACCATGACGCCCGCCACGGCGGCCAGCGCGGCCCCGAGCATGAAGGTCAGCGAAATCGTGCGATCGACATCGACACCGAGCAGCGCGCTCATGGTGCGATCCTGTTCGCAGGCACGCTGCTGGCGTCCGAACGAGGTGCGGGTAATCAGCCAGGTGAAGGCGATCATCAGGCTGACGGTGACGACGATGATCAGCAGTTGCGCGTAGGAAACGTTGACGGTGAAGTTGCCGCTGCGCATCAGCTCGAAGCCCCCCGTGAGCACCGGCGGAATCGGCTTGACGCGCGCACCCTGCGTCACCTGCACCATGTTCTGCAGGAAGATCGACATGCCGATCGCCGAGATCAGCGGCGCCAGCCGGGTCGAACCGCGCAGGGGCCGGTAGGCGGTGCGCTCGACCGACCAGCCGAAGGCGGAAGTCAGCAGGATGGTGACGATCAGCACGAGGGTCAACGCCAGGGGCACCGAGGTCACGCCGGCGGCGGCGAGGATGGTGAAGGCCGTGACCGCGATGAAGGCCGACACCATGTAGATGTCGCCATGCGCGAAGTTGATCATGCCGATGATGCCGTAGACCATCGTGTAGCCAATGGCGATCAGGCCATAGACCGCGCCGAGGGTGAGGCCGTTGATCAGCTGCTGCAGCGCATGCGCCATGAATATCCTGTCGCCTTATTCGCCGACCGCCATCAGGCTGGCATTGCCGCCCGCAGCCGTCGTATCCACCGAAATCGTCCGTTCGCAGGCGAAACGATACAGGTAATGCGGACCACCCGCTTTCGGACCGGTGCCCGACAGTCCTTCGCCGCCGAAGGGCTGGACGCCGACGACGGCACCGATCATGTTGCGATTCACGTAGGTATTGCCCACGCGCAAGCGCGCGGTGATGGCCCTGACCGTCTCGTCGATGCGGCTGTGGATGCCGAGCGTGAGGCCGTAACCGGTGGCGTTGATGGCGTCGCACACCTTGTCGAGCTCATGGGCAGACCAGCGCACCACGTGCAGGATCGGGCCGAACACTTCGCGCTCCAGCCGCGCGATGCTGTCGATCTCGTAGGCACGCGGCGCAAAGTAGGTGCCATGCACCGGAACGTCGGCATCGAGCACGTGGATGCGCGTGGCAAAGGCATCGAGCTTGCGGGCGTGTGCTTCCAGCAGGCCGCGCGCGTCCTCGTCGATGACCGGCCCGACGTCGGTACGGATGCTGCCCGGGTCACCGAGCCGCAGTTCCTGCATCGCCCCGGCGAGCATCGAGATCACTTTGTCGGCGATATCAGCCTGCACGAACAGGACACGCAGCGCCGAACAACGCTGGCCGGCGGAATTGAAGGCCGAGGCGACGACATCGCGCACGAGTTGCTCAGGCAGCGCCGAGGAATCTGCGATCAGCGCGTTCTGGCCGCCGGTCTCGGCGATCAGCGGCACGAGGGGGCCGGGCTTGGTCGCCAGCGCCAGGGCGATCAGCCGGGCCACTTCGGTCGAACCGGTGAAGGCCACGCCGCCGCACTGCGGATCGGCCACCAGCGCGGCGCCAATCCTGCCGTCGCCGGGCAGGAAGTGCAGCACATTGGCCGGCACGCCGGCCTCGTGCAGGATGCTGACGGCGACCGCGCCGATGATCGGCGTCTGCTCGGCCGGCTTGGCGATCGCGCAGTTGCCGGCGGCCAGTGCGGCCGCGATCTGGCCGGTGAAGATGGCGAGCGGAAAATTCCACGGCGAGATGCAGGCAAAGACGCCGCGACCATGCAGCGTGAGGGTGTTCTTTTCGCCGGTGGGTCCGGGCAGCGTGATGGGGTCGCTGAATTTCTGTCGGGCTTCCTGCGCGTAGTAGCGCAGGAAATCGATCGCTTCGCGCACCTCGGCGACGCTGTCGCCCTGGGTGCGGCCGCCTTCGCGCACGATCAGCGCGGTCAGCTCGGCCATGCGCTGTTCCATCAGGTCGGCCGCGCGTTCCAGCTTCGCGGCGCGCTCGCCGGCCGGCGTCGCGTCCCAGCCACGGTGCGCGGCCGCGGCATCCTGCATCGCGGCGGCAACATCCGCTGCCGTCGCACTGACCACATAGCCGATCACTTCGCGGCGATCGGCCGGATTGCGCACGGCGGCACGCTGGCCCGGATCGACGCTGCGGCCGGCGACGGTCGGCGCGGCCAGATAGTCCTGCTTGCGCGAAAGCGCGATGGCCTCGGCCAGTTGCTGCAATACCGCTTGATCGGACATGTTCATTCCCTGGCTGTTGTCGCGGACATCGGCGAGTTGCGCGTCAATCGTTGGCGAATAGGTTTGCGCATGAGTTTGCGCATGGGCGCGGAAAAGATTGCGCGGCAGGGGAATCCGCGCCGCGCGCTTGCTTGGCAGTTGCGCCGTGGCCTCGACCGGGTCGGCGAGCAGTGTCTCGATCGGCAGATCGGCGTCGGCAATGCGGTTCACGAAGGAGGTATTCGCGCCGTTTTCGAGCAGGCGGCGCACCAGATAGGCGAGCAGATCCTCGTGCGAACCGACCGGCGCGTAAACACGGCAGGCCTGCTGCCAGTGGTCGGGGCCGACCACCTGGTCGTAAAGCTCTTCGCCCATGCCGTGCAGACGCTGGTATTCCCATTCGTCGTTGCCACCCACCGCCACGGCGATCTCCGCGACGGCAGCCAGCGTGTGGGCATTGTGCGTCGCGAAGGCCGGGTAGAAGGCGACCGGGTCGGCGAGCAGGCATCTGGCGCAGGCCAGATAGGACACGTCGGTCGAACGCCTTGCGGGTAAACACCGGGTAGTCGGAGAGGCCGCGCTCCTGCGCCAGCTTGATTTCCGCATCCCAGTACGCGCCCTTGACCAGCCGCACCGGCAGCCGCCGGTTGGCGCGGCGCGCGAGGTCCGCCAGCCAGTCGATCACCGGCAGGGCACGCTTGGCATAGGACTGCACGGCCAGACCGAGGCCGTTCCAGCCGGCCAGTTCGGGATCGAGCGCCAGCACTTCGATCAGGTCGAGCGAGAGTTCGAGCCGGTCCATTTCTTCGGCGTCGATGGTGAAGCCGATCCCCGCCTGCTTGGCCTGCAGGGCCAATTTCTTCACCGCCGGCACGAGTTCGGCGAACACGCGGTCGCGCTGGGAAACCTCATAGCGCGGGTGCAGGGCCGAGAGCTTGATCGAGATCGAGGGTGCCACCAGGGGCGAGCGGCCTTCCACCGCCTTGCCGAGCGTTGCGATGGCGCGCGTGTAGGACTCGAAGTAGCGCAGGGCATCGCGCGTGGTGCGCGCCGCCTCGCCGAGCATGTCGTAGGAATGGCGGTAACCCGCCTTCTCGGCTTCGCGCGCGCGTTCGAGCGCCTCCGCGATGCTGCGTCCCATGACGAACTGCCGGCCGAGAATGCGCATGCTGGCCAGTACCGCCTGGCGGATGACCGGCTCGCCGAGCCGGGCGATCAGGCGCTTGAGCACGCCGCCAAAACTCTTCTCCTCGCTATCAAGGTTGACCATGCGCCCGGTGAGCATCAGCCCCCAGGTCGAGGCATTGACGAACAGCGAATGCGAACTGCCGAGCCGCTTTTCCCACTCGGCCGGACCAATCTTGTCCTTGATCAGCAGATCCTGCGTCTCGGCGTCGGGAATGCGCAGCAGCGCCTCGGCGAGACACATCAATACGATCCCCTCGCGGCTCGAGAGGTCGTAGGTGTTCATGAAGGCGTCGATGCCACCCCGTTTGGTGCGCTCGGCGCGCACCTTTTTGATCAGTGGCGTGGCGCGTTCGCTGATGCGCTGGCGTTCGAAATCGGTGAAGCGCGCCCTGGCAATCAGATCGTCGAGGAGCTTCTCCTCATCGCAGTGCAGGTATTCGTGGATCCGGCGGCGGCGTTCCGCCGTCGGGAGGGATTCATGCGGTTTCATGGTTTTGCCTTCGCGCGGCTGAGTTCAGCCCACCCCCGGACAACGCTGCGCGTCGTCCGGGGGTGGCGCTGAAACATCAAGCGATTACTTCACGCTTACTTGACGTAGTCGTACTTGCCGCCCTGCCAGCGATAGACCCTGAAGCCGGGCAGCTTGTTGTCGCCCTTGGCGTCGAAGCCGAGCTTGCCGATGACCGTATCGAAGTTGCCGCCGCGCACGGCCTTCTCCAGATCGGCGTACTTGGTGCTCTTGGCCTGCGTGGCGGCCTGGGCAAAGAGCTGCATCGCCGCGTAGGCGTACATCACATAGCCTTCCGGCTCGACCTTGGCGTCGCGGAACCGCTTGACGACATCCGCCGCGTCGGGGTTCTTGCGCGGGTCGGGCGAGAAGGTGAAGATCACGTTGTCGGCAGCGGCGCCGGCGGCGGTGACGAGCTCGGTGTTGGTCATCGTGTCGCCGCCCATCACCGTGAGCTTGAGGCCGGCCTGCTGGGCCTGGCGCAGGATCAACGCGACTTCGGTGTGGTAGCCGCCATAGGCCATCACTTCGACGCCGGCCGCCTTGAGCTTGCTGATGAGGCCGGAGTAGTCCTTCTCGCCGGCGGTAACCGATTCGCGCAGCGCGGGCTTGGCGCCCCTGGCGTCCATGGCCTTGGCAATTTCGTCGGCCAAGCCCTTGCCGTAGGCGCTCTTGTCATCGACCACGGCGATTTTCTTGCCCTTGAAGGTATCGGCCAGATAGTTGCCGGCCACGAGGCCCTGCTGGTCGTCGCGCCCCATGATGCGGAAGATGTTCTTCAGGCCGCGCTCGGTGACCTGCGGGTTGGTCGACACCGTGGCCATCAGGATCTGCGACTCGTTATAGACGTCCGACGCGGGAATCGTCGAGGAGGAGCACCAGTGGCCGTGCATGAAGGCAATCTTCTTGTTCACCATCTGGTTGGCGACGGCCACGGCCTGCTTCGGATCACAGGCGTCGTCGCCAACTTCGAGTTGCAACTTCTGGCCGAGCACACCGCCCTTGGCGTTGATGTCGGCAATCGCCATTTCGGCGCCCTTCCTGATCTGGTCGCCGGCGGAAGCGTATTGGCCAGTCATCGGGCCAGCGATGGCGACGAGGGTATCGGCAGCGGCAGCGCCGGCAAAGGCGGCCATGAAAGCAGCGGCAAGCAGTTTTTTATGCATCTGGTTCTCCTCAGGTGATGGGTGGACTGGGTTGATCGACTCGGTGGTCCGAGAGGTATTTCAGCAAGGCCGCGCCGCCGTCGAGGACATGGGCGCGGGTCAGCGCCGCCGCGGCTGCGGCATCGCGGGCAGCGAAGGCTTCGAGAATGGCAGCGTGCTCGCGCTGCGTCTTGGGCATTTCGTCGGTCACGGCGAGCAAGGCGCGCACGTAGCGCTCGACCTTGTCGTACAGGGAGCGGATCTCCGCCAGCAGCACCGGGCGGGCGGCATCCGCATACAGGATGGAATGCAGTTGCCAGTTCAGCAGCCCCCAGCGCGCGGGATTGGTTTCCTCGCCAAAGGTTTCCAGGGCCTTGCGGGCCTGGGCCAGGTGGGCGTCGCTGATCCGGGACGCGGCCAGCTCCGCCGCCCGCGCTTCGAGCATGGCGCGGATTTCGACGTACTCCCAGATTTCTTCCGGCGACATCGAGGCGACGATGGCGCCCTTGTTGCGCACGAAGGTCACCAGACCTTCGGCTTCCAGCCGCTTCAGCGCCTCGCGCACGGGAATCTTGCTGACCCGGAACCGGGCCGCGATGTCGTCCTGCCGCAATTCGGTTTCTGCGGGTAGTTGCCCCGATACGATGGCTTCGCGCACGACCTCGGCAACGAAGTCGGACGTGCTGCGCAATGCGGCGGGCGGAAGGCTGAGTTGTTCGAACATTGGATTATTCGGCTAATCGTTTAATCGTATACGATATACATGACAACCCGCACTCTAAACCTTTCACTCACCCGGTCAAGTTGCAGCGCAGCATGGTGGTCTGTTCGAAAGTCAGTGCTGGCGGGACGGCACCCGTCACGGTTTGAGGTCGAGCACCGGCGTATCGGCGAAGGCATCGATGCCGTCGATCTCGATAACGTTGCCCCGCACGGCAACGACGTCCACCTCGGACAGGGCGATGAGGTTCGGCCGGAAGGGCGAGCGCGTGGCGAAGACGCCGCGCAGCGGCCGGTCGGTGTCGCCACGCGGATGCACCTGCAGGATGGCGCGCTTCGCCGGCGTGTCATTGCGGTCGAACCACCAGAGCACCCAGAGCGACTGGAGCTTGTCCACGCCAAGTAGTGCCGGCTGGTAACGCGGCTCGATCTCGATGAAGGTCTTGCCCGCGGATTTCCTGACCCAGCCGATGGGCTGCATGGTGTAGGTCGGCGCCGCCGGGGTCGCCACTGCGGTCGCTGGTTCGGCGCTTGCCGGCAGGCTGGCAAGGCCGAGGGCTAGCGACAGCAGCAGGCTGGCGCAGGCCATGGGACCGAAGCGGGGCGCAAATGCGATCATGGCAGGATCTCCGGAGGCGATTCAATCCCTGCATTGTGCCGCAGACCGCACTTTGCCCGCACAAGCCGGGGTTCAGCCGATGGAACCCATTGGCCCGGGGAAGCTGACCTCGTCCAGCAGGCCGGTGTCGACATCGTAGATGAAGCCGCGCACGGTGATGGCGTCGGGGCCTTCGGTCGGAATCCAGGGATGATTCACGATCGCCGACAGGCCACGGCGCACATCCCATTGCAGGCGCTCTTTCTGCTTTGCATCACACGGTGCGTCAAGCGGTTCGAGCGGCCCGCGGAAGGCATGAAACGCGGTGGGCGTCGCCGACGCGGTTCCGCAACTGGTGAAGGCTCGCCCGGTTGCCTGGCCGAGCAGCTTCTCGGCGGCCGGATCGCCTTCGAGGCCCGCCTTGAGCAGGTCATCCGTGAAGGCGAGCATGCCGCAGCGGGTGTGGTGGATCAGGATGATCTCGTTGGTATTCAGCAGGTGATGCGAAATGATCAGGCAGCGGATCGTGTCGTCGGTCACCACGCCACCGGCATTGCGAATGATATGGGCATCCCCGGTTTGCAAACCGAGCAGGTCCTCGACATCGATGCGGGCGTCCATGCAGGCCACGACAGCGACGTGCTTGGCGGGGGCGATCGGCTGCTTGCCGGGATGGCCGGGCTTGTGCACCGCTTGCCCCTTGGCGTACAGCTTGTTGTTCTCCAGATATTTGTCGGTATTCACGTTGGCCATGGTCTCTTTCCTTGTCGATATTTTGTGCAGACAACAGCGATCCACGCATTGCCTGAACCCTCACGCGCAGAGAGGGGTCCAGCCATCGTACACTTCAATGTGCCGGATAAAAACCCCTTTATTGACAATGACATGCGGGCTCATTCCGACCCGGCGACAGCAAATGAAATCAGTCCGCAAGGTGACGGTCCGGCTTACATCCCCTGATGACATTGTTGTCATTCAACAGCGCAGCATCCCATGCCTGGCACACTCAAGTCTCTGACGAGTCGACACAAATCGCGGAGGGGTTGCAACTGCGTTTGGCGTGGAAGGTTTATTGCTTGTCTATCGTGATCGGGTGCGCATTTGCGTAGCCGATCGACGCAGGAGGGTTTGACATGTCTTTATCCTCATCCAGATTCAACCGCGGCTTCGCCACTGGCCTGCTCGGCCTCTGCACCAGCCTCGCCAGCGCTGCCACTTTTACCTACTCGGGCATATTGGACGGCCCTTCCGAAGCCCCACCCAACGCCTCCCCCGGGTCGGGGTTCGCTACCGTGACCTGGGATGACCTTGCACATACGCTGCGCGTGCAGGCCAATTTCACCGGTCTGTTCGCGCCAGTCACGGCAGCCCACATTCACTGCTGCACCGCCAGCGCGGAAACCGGCACGGTGGGCGTCGCCACACCAACACCGACGTTTCCAGGTTTTCCGTCGGGTGTCACGAGCGGAAGCTATGACATGACCTTCGATTTGCTGCAGGCGTCGAGCTGGAATGCAGCTTTCCTGACCAGTGCGGGCGGCACGGGCGACCTTGCCGAAGATGTGCTGCTGGCTGGTCTGGATGCCGGCAAAGCCTATTTCAACATCCATACCAGCCAGTTTCCCGCCGGCGAAATTCGCGGCTTCCTCACTGGCGCGCAGGTCCCCGAACCGGCCTCGCTGGCATTGATCGGGATCGGCCTGGCCGGGCTGGCGGCCTTGCGGCGCAGAAGAACCCGCTGACCCAGCCGACGGAAAGTCAGCGCTGGCGGGACGGCATCAGCCGTCAGTGAATCCGCGGATGCGGCGGCCGTCGCGCTTGGTCGGGCGGCCCTTGAGTGTAACGCCGGGGCTGGGCGCGAGCTTGCGCAATTCAAGTACCTGCGCGCGCCGCACGAAGCTCGCGGCGGTTTCCTCGTAAAGCAGTTTTGCTTCCGGCGCCGGGCGCCGCCGGGCATTGATGGCGCGCACGATGACCGTCCAGCGCAAGTCGCTGAGAAAAATGTCGAGTTCGTCGCCGACCTTCACTTCGCGCGCGGGCTTGGCATGCTGCCCCTGCCAGTGCACCTTGCTGCCCTCGATGGCATCGGCCGCAAGCGTGCGCGTCTTGAAGAAGCGTGCCGCCCATAACCATTTGTCGAGGCGCAGGCTCAAGGGTGAATCAGGTTTGTCCATCATGGCCGGACGCTATCCATCCGCCGTGCCGAAGTCGTGGCTGTGCTGCCCGGCAGAGAGGTTGTGATTGCTCATGCGCGATTAATTTACCAAGTGCGTCAATCTGTCGCACGTTTATTGGACTCGGTCTGCCATTATTAAGCTGTTGTTAATGTACAAACATGATAATTGCGCTTTTACCGGCAATGGAAAGCCATGCAGAAATTCATACTCCCATTTTTATTCGTCCCTCTGATTGCGACGGCAGCGGATATTCGGCTCTCTCCCGAACAAATCGCGCAGGCCGGGATCGTCACGATGCCTGTGGCCGAAATGAAGCGCACAGGGGGCTTGCGATTGCCCGCTCAGGTAGTGGTGCCGCCGGCGCAGATCGAGGTGATCGCCGCGCCGGTGCCGGCCATGGTGGTGGCGGTGCGCGTCGCCTACGGCGAAACGGTGAAGAAGGGCCAGGTGCTGGTCCGCCTGCAGGGCGCGCAATTGCTTGAGCTACAGCGCGAATTCGGCCATGCCCGCGCGCAGGCCGGCCTCGCCGGCGAAAGCCTGCGTCGCGACGAAAGCCTGTTCGCCGACGGCATCATTTCCCAGAGCCGCCTGTCGGCGACGCGCGCCGCCGAGCGGCAGGCGGCCCTGCTGCTGGCCGGGACGCGGCAGTCGCTGCGCCTGGCCGGCCTGGCCGAACCCGGCGAGGCCGGCACGCTGGCCGCCGCCACCGAGATTCGCGCGCCCTTCGACGGCGTCGTGCTCGAGGCGCCGGCGCAGCCGGGACAGCGCGTCGATGCGATGACGCCGCTGTTCAAGCTCGGTCGCCTCACGCCGCTCTGGCTGGAGATCCAGGCGACGCCGGCGCAGGCTGCGGGCCTCGCGCCGGGAGATGGCGTTAGCGTGCCGGGCTGCCCCTCCGGCGGCCGCGTCATAACGATTACCCCCCATGTCGACGCCCATGACCAGTCGCTGCGCTTGCGCGCGGAACTGCCGTTTCGTGTGCCCTGCGTGCGGCCGAACCAGTACGTCCAGGTCGATGTGAGGCCGCAGGAAACATCGACCAGCTATGCCTGGCAGGTGCCAGCGGGGGCGCTGACGCGCCATTTGTCGCGCACCTGGGTTTTCGTCGCCGTGCCGGAAGGCTTCCGGGCCGTCGCGGTGCAGGTGCTGGAGGAATCCGCGCAGTCCTCGCGCGTCGCCATCCCGGTCGACGCGACTGCCCGCATCGCTGTCAAGGGCATCGCGACCATCAAGGGTGCCTGGCTGGGCCTGGGCGCGGGCGAGCAGTGACACCATGTTTGCGCGACTGATCGAATTCTCGCTGACCCAGCGCCTGTTGGTGCTGGTCGCCACGCTGATCCTCATTGGCGGCGGCGTCGTTGCCTTCAACGGCTTGCCGATCGACGCCTTCCCCGATGTCTCCTCGACGCAGGTCAAGGTGATCATGAAGGCGCCGGGCATGACGCCCGAGGAAGTCGAGACGCGCATCGTCACGCCGATCGAGGTCGAATTGCTGGGCATCCCCCACCAGCGCCTGATGCGTTCGACCGCCAAGTACGCGATCGCCGACATCACCATCGACTTCGAAGACGGCACCGACATCTACTGGGCGCGCCAGCAGGTGGCCGAGCGCCTGGCCGGCGTGTTCAAGGACTTGCCGGCGAGCGCCTCTGGCGGCCTCGCGCCAATCACCACGCCGCTGGGCGAGATGCTGATGTTCACCATCGAGGGCGACCTGAGCCTCGAAGACAAGCGCACCCTGCTCGACTGGACCATCCGCCCGCAGTTGCGCACCCTGCCCGGCGTCGCGGACGTCAACAGCCTCGGCGGCATGGCGCGCACTTTCGAGGTGGTACCGATCCTGGTGGCGCTGAAGGCGCGCGGTTTGCAGATCAGCGACCTGATGCGCGCCATCGAGGCCAACAATCGCAACGACGGCGCCGGCCGCCTCACCGAGGGTGAGGAGTCGCTGCTGATCCGCATCGACGGCAGCGCCAAGACCATCGAGGACCTGCGTGCCATCGTCGTTCATCGCGACAAGGGTGGGCGCGTGACGCGCCTCGGCGACGTGGCGACGGTGCGCATCGGCAGCCTGACGCGCTACGGCTTCGTCACGCGCGGCGGCAAGGAAGAGGCGGTGCAGGGGCTGGTGCTGGGCCTGCGCGGCGCCAATGCCCGTACCGTGGTCGAGGGCGTACGCGCCAAGCTTGTCGCCATCGCCCCGTCGCTGCCGCCGGGCGTGACGACCAATATCTTCTACGACCGCGGCGCCCTGGTTGATCGCGCCATCGGCACGGTAGCCAAGGCGCTGGCGGAAGCCATCGTGCTGGTGCTGGTCCTGTTGCTGGCCTTCCTCGGCAACCTGCGCGCCGCCATCGCGGTCGCCTGCGTGCTGCCGCTGGCCGCGCTGGTCACCTTCATCCTGATGCGGCTCACCGGCATGTCGGCCAACCTGATGAGCCTCGGTGGCCTGGCCATCGCCATCGGCATGCTGGTCGATGCCGCCGTCGTCGTCGTCGAGAACGTCGAGAGCCAGTTGGCCGACCCCGCCGGCGCCAAACTGCCCTTCCTCCACCGCATCAACCGCGCCGTGCGCGAAGTGACGCAGCCGGTGGTGGCGGGCATGGCCATCATCGTCATCGTCTTCCTGCCGCTGCTGACGCTGCAGGGACTCGAAGGCAAGCTGTTCATCCCGGTCGCGCTGACCATCGTCTTCGCCCTGTCCGGTTCGCTGCTGCTGTCGCTGACGGTGATTCCGGTGCTGACCTCCTACCTGCTCAAGCCGACGGCGTCACACCATGAGCCCTGGCTGCCGCGCCAGGCGATGCGGCTCTACGTACCGCTGCTGGCCTGGAGCCTGGCCAACGCCAGGAAGGTCATCATCGCGGCCGTGGCGCTGCTGGCTGCGACGGTCGCCGCCTTCCTGATGCTGGGCAAGACCTTCATGCCGACCATGGACGAGGGCGACATCCTGCTGCAACTGGCCAAGCTGCCCTCGATCAGCCTCGAACAGAGTGCCGAGCTGGACATGGCGGTGCAACGCGCCCTGCTCGAACGCGTGCCCGAGATCAAGGACGTCGTCGCCCGCACCGGTTCGGACGAACTCGGCCTCGACCCCATGGGCCTCAACGAGACCGACAGCTTCCTGGTACTGGCGCCGCGCGAGCAGTGGCGCAGACCGGACAAGGAATGGCTGTCGAACGAAATTCGCCAGGTGATGGCCGAGTTTCCGGGCATGGACATCGCCTTCACCCAGCCGATCGAAATGCGCGTTTCCGAAATGCTCACCGGCACCCGTGGCGACCTGGCGATCAAGATCTTCGGGCCGGACCTCGATGCGCTCAACGCGCTCGCCGAAAAGATCGCCGCCGCACTCAAGACCGTGCCCGGCGCGCAGGACGTGCTGACGGTCAAGAACGAGGGTGTGCAGTATTTCAGCGTCGAGATAGACCGCCTCGCCGCCGGCCGCTTCGGCCTGTCGGTCGAGGAGATCGCCGCCACGCTGCGCGCCCAGATCGAGGGCCAGCAGGTCGGCCTGGTGCTCGAAGGCAACCGCCGCACGCCGCTGGTGATCCGGGGCGGCGAAGGCATGCGCAACTCGCCGGCCCTGTTCGCCGGCATGCAGCTGGCGCTGCCCGAAGGCGGCAACGTGCCGCTGGCGGCCCTGGCGCAGCTCAAGCGCGTCGCCGGTCCGGTCAAGATCGATCACCAGAGCGCCAACCGCATGGCGGTCGTGCAGGCCAATGTCAGCGGCCGCGACCTGGTCGGCTTCGTCGATGAGGCGCAGGCCAAGGTCGCCGCCGAGGTGCCGCTCGGCGCCGGCGTGCATCTGGCCTGGGGCGGCCAGTTCGAGAACCAGCAGCGTGCCGCCAAGCGCCTGCTGCTGGTGGTGCCGATCGCGCTGGCGCTGATCTTCCACATCCTGTTCACCACCTTCGGTTCGGTCAAGCAGGCGGCGATGGTGTTCGTGAACATCCCCTTCGCCCTGATCGGCGGCGTCTTCGCCCTGCTGCTCGCCGGCGAATACCTGTCGGTGCCGGCCTCGGTCGGTTTCATCGCCCTGCTCGGCATCGCGGTCCTCAACGGCCTGGTGCTGATCTCCTACTTCAACCAGCTGCGGGCGCAGGGCATGGCGCTCGAACGCGTGGTGGTCGAAGGTTCGAAGCGCCGCCTGCGGCCGGTATTGATGACGGCCTCGATCGCCGCCTTCGGCCTGGTGCCGCTGCTGTTCGCAACCGGCCCGGGCTCGGAGATCCAGCGGCCGCTGGCCATCGTCGTCATCGGCGGCCTGGTCACCTCGACCCTGCTGACGCTGGTGATGCTGCCCATCCTCTATCGTCGCTGGGGCAAAGAATGAAACAACTGAATGCCAGCCTCAAGCTGATCCTGCCTGCGGCGCTGAAGGAGCAGATCCTCGACCAGTTGCTCCAGCACCCGGACTGGGTCGGTCCCTTCAGCCTCCACCGCGTCGAGGGCCACGGCGACCCGGAAAGCATCGCCAGCCCGGCCGAGCAGGTGCGCGGCTCTGCCTCCCGCGTGCAGATCGAGATCCTGATGAATGCCTCGCATGTCCAGGACTTGCTGGCGCGCTTGCGCGACGATCTGCGCGGCAGCGAGGTCTTCTGGTGGCTGAGCCCCGTGACCGAAGCCGGGAGCCTCGCATGAGACGATTGCAACTTGTCCTGGCACTCTGGCTGCCGCTGGCGGCCACGGCCGCCGACTTCCCCGATTTGCCGCCGGCCGTGCAGGTCGAGCAGGCCTTGCGCGCTTACCCGCTGGTACGCGCCGCGGAAGCCGGCGTGCGCGTCGAGACCGCCAACCGCGACCGGCTGAGTGCCGGCCCGCACGAATTCGCGCTCAAGCTGGCCAGTCAGCGGCGTCACGAACGCACGCCGGACCTCAACACGCGCGATCACGAAATCGGCATCGAACGAGCCATCCGCTTGCCGGGCAAATCCGCGCGCGATGACGCGCTCGGCGCCGCCGGCATTGCCCAGGCCGAATTCGCGCTGGGCGATGCGCTGCACGAAAGCGCGCGCCTGTTGCTGAGGACACTGGTTCGAGTGGCTGCGCGAAGGCGCCGCCGCACGCGACTGGGCCGCACAGGTCGACGTCTTGCGCACGCAGCACGCCGCCATCGTGAAGAAAGTCAGCGCTGGCGAGACGGCACGACTTGAAGCGCTGCTGTCGGAGGCCCATCTGGTCCAGGCCGAAACGCAGCAGGCGCAGGCGCAGGCGCGTCGCGAGCGCGCGGCCAACGAACTGGCGCAGCATTTTCCCGGCATCGCGCTACCGGAAGCCCTCGTGCCGCAAGCGCCTCAGCCGATTGCGGACAGCCCGGCACAGTGGCGCGAGCGCGTTCTGGCTCACAACCACGAACTGGCCGTGGCCCGGACGGCCGCGCGGCGCGGCATGCTGCTCGCCCAGCAGCTCGAAGCCGAACGACTGCCCGACCCCACGCTTGGCCTGAAGCTGGCGAGCGAGCGCGACGGCCAGGATCGCATCATCGGCCTGCAGTTGACGATTCCGCTGCCGGGCGCGGCACGCGCCGCGAGCGCACGCGCCGGCACGGCGGAAGCCGAAGCGGCCAACGCCCGCGAAGCACTGGTGCTGACCCGCGTCGAGGCCGAGGCGCGGCGGACTGTCGGATTGGCGCAGGGCGCCCATGCGACATGGCAGCGCCTGACCGACGTTGCCACACGCATGGACGACAACGCACGGTTGCTGGAAAAAGCCTGGAACCTGGGCGAAGGCCAGTTCGGCGAACTGCAAACCGCCCGCCGCCAGGCCATCGAAGCCCGATTGGCCGCGACGCAGGCACTGCTCGATGCCAACGAGGCGCGTTACCGGCTGCTGCTCGACGCGCATGAACTTTGGCCGCTGGACGACGCCGGCGACTGAACCGCGCGCCGCGGACGTCGGGATGGATCAAAGCTGGATTTCGAGCCGGATGCCGGCAAGACTGGCTTTCGGCGTGGCCGCCGTACCCCCCGGATGCCTGATCCATTGCAGGTTGGGCTGGATGCTGAGCCAAGGCATGACAAGCGCACGATAAGTCAATTCGACGGCATCTTCGTTGGACACCGTTTCCACGGCGTGGTCGCGCCATTGCGCCGCACGGTATTTCGCGGCCAGGCGGCCACGGGTCATGGCGAATGCCAGGATGTCTTCCGGCCGTGCGGCGAAGGGGCCATGCAGGCTGACACCGAAATTCAGCTGGGCACGAATGGCCGTGGAATCGCCGTCGGTAAAGGCATAGCGCGCAAAGCCGGTCAGGTGGCGCCCGGGTTCGGAACCCAGTCCGAGCAAGGTCCGTTCAGCCAGCAGGTAAGCTCCCCATGAACGGCGCTTTTCCGGGTCACCCGCGCTGTCGGTGGCGTATTGGTCATCCACCCGGTTGCTGTAGCGCCAGGCGCCTATGGCGTATTTCGAGTAGCCCTCGTACTTCTCGTGCAATCTCAACTCGGGGGTGCCCAGCACGCGCGCCGGACCGACCGGCTCGAAGACGTGGCCAAGTTCTATCGGCGTCCAGCCCACCTCGGCAATCGCGAAGCTGCCATCCCCATGCCTGAAATGGACATGCGTGCCCCTGGGCTGGTCCGGATCGCCCGGCATGCCATCGAGCAGCGCGCCCATCGCATACCAGGTGCGTTGCGGAGATTGCCATTTGAGGCGCGCCCCGAACGCGGAATTGTTGAAGATCGAGGGGCCCCGCGTCAGCGCAAGATCCGCCGAGGCCCCATACGCCGGATGCAGCAGCACGCCGGCGGAATCCATCACGGAAAACTCGGCGTCGATCGGATACAGCCCGGCCAGCACAGACCACTGCTCCTCCAGAAAAGTTTGCTGGATCCAGGCATGGAACAAGCGCGTGGTCGGCACCGGCACTTCGATATTGGAGGCACCCATCAGGCTGCCGAGATGGCGCGCATTGATGCCGGCGCCACGATCATCGATGAGTTGCAGATAGGCCGTCGCACCTTCCCAACCCGCAAGCTTTTCGAAGTCGGCACGCAATTTGAGGTCCAGATTGCGCATGCGGGTACCCCCCACGTTGTCGCCCCGCAGGTTGCGCAACATGTCGAGTTTGTAAGCCGCCTCGTAGGTCAAACCCTGCCTGAACAAGTCGGTGCGACTTCCACCCCAGTCGCCGGTCAGGGTGTGGTGGGCGTAATCGGGCGTTGACGCCTGATCGACCCCTTGGGCACACGCTGCCTGAAGGGCGAACACACAGACTGCCCCGAAAACAAGTGTCCTCTGCGGCACAGACATGATGGAAGGAATTCAAGAAACGAAAGATGAGAATTGTTCTCGTCTTTCGTTTCTATTGTCAAGCCTCAAACACAAATGGATGGCAGAAATCTGTCATGCCCGATAAAGACAGGATTGACATGTTTTTTGACAGGTCTGCTGCCATTTCTGACCTTTCTAGTGACGGCCAGTTTTTCAACAAATTAATTTATACATATATTCAATGACTTGCAATCTATCAGCATGAATGGCGGGTGGCATGTTCCTTGTGTATTCATTGGCCACCCAGAGAAAGTCAAATACTGACATGACCGCCTGCACCGCCTGCCAATCTGGCAATGAATTGGACCCCCAGCGCCGACGACTGCTGTTTGCGACCAGCGCCGCCGCCGTGGCCGCCGGCATGGCCGTTGCCGTACCCTTCGTATCGACCTTTGCGCCCTCGGAACGCGCGCGTGCCGCCGGCGCGCCCGTCGAGGTCGATATTTCGCGGCTCGCCCCCGGCGAGATGATGACCGTCGAATGGCGCGGCAAGCCGGTGTGGATCATCAACCGCACGCCGGCCATGCTCGCCTCGCTGGAGCAGGTCGCGCCCAGGCTCGTCGATCCGCAGTCCGAACGGCCACAGCAACCTGAATACGCCACGAACGCCAATCGCTCGATCAAGCCGGAAATCTTCGTTGCCATCGGCATCTGCACCCACCTCGGCTGCTCGCCGACCGAGAAGTTCCAGGCGGGCGCTGCGCAGGGCATGGCACCCGAATGGGACGGCGGCTTCCTTTGTCCCTGCCACGGATCGCAGTTCGACCTTGCCGGCCGCGTGCTCGCCAACATGCCGGCACCGACCAATCTTGAAATCCCGCCGCACCAATATCTTGCCGAAGCCCGCCTGCTGATCGGCGCAGATGACAAAACTGCTTGAGGATCACCTCCATGCGTTTCGCGATCACCAGCCAGAATTTCCGCACCATTACCGGCCACGCCGGCAAAGCCCGCCGCTTCATCATCTTCGAGGGTGACGACGTCCTGTCGGTCGCCGAAAAGGGCTGTCTCGACCTGCCGCTGGAGATGAGCATGCACGCGCATGACGAGCGCTTTCCGCATCCGCTCGACGGCTGCGACGTCCTCATCACCGCCGGTTCGGGCGACGGCTTTGTGATGCGCATGGCGCGGCGGGGCACCCGGGTGGTCGCGACCGCCGAAACAGTTCCGCTCACCGCGGTGCGCGGCTTTCTCGCCGGTACCCTGAAGCCGCCCCAGCCCCACGATCACGCCAAAGAAACCGAAACCTGCGGTTGCGGGCACTAATACGGCAAAGCCCCATCACCAAGAGAACCCCTTGAAACAAATGTTGCTGCAGGAAAAATATCCGGTCTTCGTCCTCGTCCTCGACAAGAGCGAAACCACGTGCAAGTCGGTCGACGACATCACCGCGCGCCTCAAGGCCGCCATTGCCGCCGACGCGCGCGTGGCCTGGATCGCCGAGTTCGATCACTATGCGCACACCATGAAGCTCGGCGGCGCGATCGCGCCCGAGATCAAGGCCGCGCGCAACCTGGTGTTCTGCTTCGGCCTGCAACTGCCGAACCCGAACGTGCTCGCCTTGCGGCCGCGCTCGATCGGCATCGCCGATTGCGGCGACCGGTTTGTCATCAATTTCCTCGAAGCGCCGATGAAGCCCGCCAACGACGCCATGGAAGGCTGGGCCAAGGCGCTGCGCGACACCCCCTGACATGAAACACTTTCGCCAGCTGCGCGACGAGGCGACCGGCGCCTACTCCTACCTCATCGGTTGCGGGGAGTCGGGCAGCGCACTGGTGATCGATCCCGTGGTCAACCAGACCCCGCTCTACCTCGGCATCCTCGGCGAGCTCGACCTGCGACTGGAATGGGTGCTGGAAACGCATCTGCACGCGGACCACATCAGCGCCGCCGACTCGTTGCGCGAGTGGACCAGCGCACACGTCGCCGTGGGCGCCCGCGCCGGTATCGACTGCGCCGACCGCATGCTGGCCGACGGCGAGCAGATCGCCTGCGGCACGCTCGCGATCGACGTGCTGACCACGCCGGGCCATACACCCGGCTGCGTCAGCTTCTTCTGGCGTGACCGCCTGTTTACCGGCGACTGCCTGCTGATCGGCAGTTGCGGGCGGACCGACGAACCGGGCAGCGACAGCGCGCGCCTGTATGACAGTGTAATTCGCCGGCTGTTCGCTTTTCCCGACGAGACGCTGGTCTATCCCGGCCACAGCCTGACAGGCCGGCGCGTCAGCAGCATCGGCGAGGAACGCGAAAGCAATCCCTACTTTCGCGACGTCAGCCGCGACAGCTTCGCCAGCGTCAGGATCGACGAGAGCATGCCCGGCATCCTGCCGATCGCGCTTGAAGCCAACCGCCATTGCGGCCGGCTGTTGCGGCCATCGGCAGACTGAACCGCTGGAAATTCACTGACACATAAAGCGCGTCAGCGTTTGCGTCGGGTCAGCAGAAGTGAAGCCCTGACCCGACTCGAACCGGCATCCTTACTTCTTGGTTGCGGCAGCGATGTTCGCCTGGGTGGTCGCGGTGAATTGCTTGGCCATTGCCGTCATGTTGCCGAAGGTGGCATTGGCCGAATTGATGGCCTGCTGCATGGCAGCCACGATGTTTTCCGAACCGGCGGGCGCGGACTTGGTTGCCTGCTCGACCATGCCGGAGACCTGCTTCTGGAAATCGGCAAACTGGGCTTCCAGCATCCTTGCCAGCTGCTGCTGGGAGTCGCTGGAGATTTCATACAGCGCACGCGAGTAATCAGCCACTTTATCGACCGCCGGCTGAACCAGAGAAGACTGAAGTGCCGCGGCTTCTTTGGGACTCTTCACCGCGAGGACTGCCTTGGTGGCAGAGGCAGAATCCTCCAGCGCGGTGCGTGCGGTGCCCAGATTCAGGGCAGCAAGGCGCTCGGCAGTGACCAGTGCAGTATTCGCAACGGCCAGCAGGGAATCGACAGTCGCCTTGTTGGAGGCGGCGAATTGCTCAAGATTGATGGACATGGATGACTCCTAAAAGTGATTGAAAAGTACTGGTGCTTACTATAGCGAAGATAATGGTGCACTGCAACATATTCTTGGGGGATTGGAGAATCGATTACTGCCGTCTCGCCAGAACCGACATTTGCAATAGCCCCCGAACATCGGCCCGATAGCGAGGATTCAATGGCCTTAATAGTTTGTCGCGCGTAGTCTATGCTGCATGGATAGTTACAATCAATCCATGTCGAAACGATCAAGCGAAAGGAAAAATACCATGAGCAACCAAGGCAAATGTCCCGTCATGCACGGCGGGGTGACAGCGGCGAACATGTCGAAGACGGACTGGTGGCCCAAGGCCCTGAACCTCGACATCCTGCACCAGCACGACAGCAAGACCAACCCGCTGGGTCCGGACTTCGACTATCGCGAGGAACTCAAGAAGCTGGACGTCACAGCGCTCAAGAAAGACGTCAAGGCGCTGATGACCGACAGCCAGGACTGGTGGCCGGCCGACTGGGGCCACTACGGCGGCCTGATGATCCGCATGGCCTGGCACTCGGCGGGCACCTACCGCATCGCCGATGGCCGCGGTGGCGGCGGCACCGGCAACCAGCGTTTCGCGCCGATCAATTCCTGGCCGGATAACGTCAACCTCGACAAGGCCCGCCGCCTGCTCTGGCCGATCAAGAAGAAGTACGGCAACCAGATCAGCTGGGCCGACCTGATTCTCCTGGCCGGCACAATGGCCTACGAGTCGATGGGCCTCAAGACCTTCGGCTTCGCTTTCGGCCGCGCGGACATCTGGCATCCCGAGAAGGACACCTACTGGGGTTCGGAGAAGGAATGGCTGGCTCCCAGCGGCAGCACAGGCAGCCGCTATTCCGGCGAGCGCGATCTGGAAAATCCGCTTGCCGCCGTGATGATGGGCCTGATCTATGTGAACCCTGAAGGCGTCGATGGCAAGCCCGACCCACTCAAGACCGCCCACGACGTGCGCATCACTTTCGCCCGCATGGCGATGAATGACGAAGAGACGGTCGCGCTCACCGCCGGCGGCCACACTGTTGGCAAGTCGCACGGCAACGGCAGTGCCGCGAATCTCGGCCCCGCACCCGAAGGCGCCGAACTGGAAGAGCAAGGTCTGGGCTGGGTGAACCACACCACGCGCGGCATCGGTCGCGACACCATGTCCAGCGGCATCGAAGGCGCCTGGACAACGCACCCCACGAAATGGGACAACGGCTACTTCGACCTGCTGCTCGGCTACGACTGGTGGCTGCAGAAGTCCCCGGCCGGCGCGTGGCAGTGGGAACCGGTCAACATCCGGGAAGAGGATATGCCGGTTGACGTCGAAGACCCGTCGATCCGCTGCAAGCCCATCATGACCGACGCCGACATGGCGATGCGGTTCGACCCCGAATACCGCAAGATCGCGGACCGCTTCCACAAGGATCCGGCCTACTTCTCGGAAGTCTTCGCCCGCGCCTGGTTCAAACTGACGCACCGCGACATGGGCCCGAAATCCCGCTACATCGGCCCGGACGTGCCCAAGGAAGACCTGATCTGGCAAGACCCGGTCCCCGCCGGCCGCACGGACTACGACGTGGCCGCCGTGAAGGCGAAGATCGCCGCCTGCGGACTGGGCATTGGCGACATGGTCTCCACCGCCTGGGACAGCGCCCGCACCTACCGCGGCTCGGACAAGCGCGGCGGCGCCAACGGCGCGCGCATTCGCCTGGCTCCGCAGAAGGACTGGGAAGGCAACGAACCCGTGCGGCTCGCCAAGGTGCTGGCGGTCCATGAAAAGATCGCCGCGGCAACCGGTGCCAGCGTGGCCGACGTGATCGTGCTGGCGGGCAACGTCGGCATCGAGCAGGCCGCCAAGACCGCCGGCTTCAATGTCAGCGTGCCTTTCGCGCCGGGTCGTGGCGACGCCACCGACGCGATGACCGATGCCGAATCCTTCGATGTGCTCGAACCTTTGGCGGACGGCTTCCGCAACTGGCTGAAGCAGGACTACGTCGTCAGCGCCGAGGAATTGCTGCTCGACCGCGCGCAGCTGATGCGGCTGACGGCCTGCGAGATGACCGCTTTGGTCGGCGGCCTGCGCGTGATCGGCAGCAACCACGGCGGCAACAAGCACGGCGTCTTCACCGATCGCGTCGGTGCGCTGACGAACGACTTTTTCGTCAACCTGACCGACATGGCCAACACGTGGAAACCGGCGGGGCAAAACCTCTATGAAATCCGCGACCGCAAGACCGGTGCCGTGAAGTGGACAGCAACGCGTGTGGATCTGGTGTTCGGCTCGAACTCGGTGCTGCGTGCCTACGCCGAAGTCTATGCGCAGGACGACAACCAGGAGAAGTTCGTCAATGACTTCGTCGCCGCCTGGACGAAGGTAATGAACGCCGATCGCTTTGATGTGAAATAAACCCCGTCTGGCGGTGCGGCCCATCAACGCCGCATCGCCAGCCTCGGGCCGCCTGCAACCGAAGCGGTACCGACCTCGGCGGCCGGCATGCAAGGCGTTTCAAGATATCCTTGCCGTCCTGCCAGCGCTGACTTTCACGCCATGACGTTCCATGCCAAATCGTTTCTCGTTCTCGGGGCCCTGAGCGCTGCGATTTCCGTCGCACTCGGTGCGGCCGGTGCACATGCCCTCGCCAACCTGCCGGAGCTAACGCAAGCGTGGTTCCGCACCGCGCTGCAGTACCAGCAGTTCCACGCGCTTGGCCTGATCGCCATCGGTCTGGTCGCCGTGCATTTGCGCTCGCGCTGGATCAGCGTGGCAGGATGGCTGATGGTCGCCGGCACGCTGCTCTTCAGCGGCAACCTCTACCTGCGCAGCCTCGCCGACGTCCACGCACTCCACGCGGTCACGCCTTATGGCGGCGGCGCCTTCATCCTCGGCTGGATGGTGCTGGCGCTCGGCGTGGTTCTGAAGAAATAATTACTTCGTCTTCGCGTCGGGCTTGATGGACTTGGCGCCCTCGAGCGCTTCGAGGTCGAAGCCCCAGTCGCCGTGCAGGTACCAGTCGTCGCCGAGCATTTCGACCGGATGCGGCGTACGCCCCGAGCCGTTGCCGCACTGGAGCGATTCGACCGGGCAATACTTGTCGCAGCCCCAGCAGATGCGCTCGGGAAACTTGGGGTGCAGGGGAAACGGCTTCGCCATGGCTCAAGACTCGATCAGGATCGCGCGGAAGTCATTGACATTGGTCAGCGTCGGCCCGGTCACCACCGCGTCACCCAGCGCGCCGAAGAAGCCATGGCCGTCGTTGTCGTCGAGGCGGTCCTTCGGGTTGATGCCCAGCGCCCAGGCGCGTTGCAGCGAATCGGGCGCGAGGCAGGCGCCGGCAATCTCCTCCAGTCCATCGACGCCGTCGGTGTCGCCCGCCAGCGCGTGCACGCCCGCGAGCCCATCGAGCGCGACCCCGAGAGCAAGCAGGAATTCGACGTTGCGGCCACCGCGTCCCTGGCCGCGCACCGTCACCGTCGTTTCGCCTCCCGAGAGCAGCACGCAGGGGGCCGTGAAGGGCTGGCCGCGCGTCGCCACTTGCCGCGCGATGCCGGCCAGCGTCTTGCCGACTTCGCGCGCCTCGCCCTCAAGGCTATCGCCGAGGATGTGGGCGCGGTAGCCCGCAGCCTCCGCCTCCCGGGCCGCGGCCTCGAGCGCGGCTTGCGGCTTGGCGATCAAATGAAAGTCAGACCTGGCGAGACGGCAGTCGTCGGGCTTCACCGACTCGCCGCAGCCGCTGGCAAGCACGTCGCGCACCGGCGCGGGCAGTTCGATGCCGTAGCGGCGCACGATGACGAGCGCATCGGCGCAGCTTGTCGCATCGCCCACCGTCGGGCCGGAGGCGATATCGCCGGGACGGTCGCCCGGCACGTCGGAAATCGCCAGCGTCACGACGCGCGCCGGATGACAGGCGGCGGCGAGCCGTCCGCCCTTGATCGCCGAGAGGTGGCGCCGCACGCAGTTCATCTCGCCGATGCTCGCGCCCGACTTGAGCAGCGCGCGATTTACCGCCTGCTTGTCCTCAAGTGTCAGGCCGTCGAGCGGCAGGGGGAGCAGGGCGGAGCCGCCGCCCGAGATCAGGCAGAGCACCGTGTCGTCGGGCGTCAGGCCCGCGACGAGCGCCAGCATGCGGCGCGCCGCGTCCATCCCGGCCGCGTCGGGCACCGGATGCGCGGCCTCGACGATCTCGATGCGTGCGCACGGCACCGCATAACCGTAGCGCGTCACGATCAGTCCCGAGAGCGGACCGGGCCAGTGCTCTTCCACCGCCCGCGCCATCGCCGCTGAAGCCTTGCCGGCACCAATGACAATGAGCCGTCCGCGCGATGGTTCGGGCAGCAGCGTTGCAAGAAAGCGGGGAATGCAGCGCGCGGGCTGCGCCGCTTCGATGGCGGCATCGAACATGGCGCGCAACAGCGCATTCGGGTTCATTTCGCATCCTCCTGGCGGGGTGGCCAGATGCCCTTGCCGGTCGCGCGCGCGCCCTCGAAGACCAGCCAGCTTTGTTTGCCGTAGTGCGGCAGTCCGCGCTCCAGTGCCGCGAGCGCCGCCGCATCGCGCGCCGAAATCACCGCGTAGGACCGTCCATCGGCATCGCGCCCGGCCCAGACCTGCGCGCTGCCCTCCTGCGGGAAGGGCCGCGCCGACAGGCTGTGTGCCTTGAGCCAGGCATCGAGCGTGGCAGCGCGGCCAACGATCAGCACCGGCCCGCGACCGGGCAGTTTTTCGGTTGCGGAACCCGGTGGCGCGTCGAGCACACGGGCGGCCAGTGCGCGCGCGGCGGGTTGCAGATCGGCCTCCGTCACGACCACGCTCGCCCTGGGCGCAACGAAAACCTCGCGCAGGATCGGCGGGAACACGGCCGGATCGACGCGCCGCCAGACGCGGAAATCCGGGTCGGCACCGGTGAAGGCCGGCGTGCCCGCGCGCTGCACCCATGGCGTGAAGAATTCGCCGAGTGGCCGGCCGGCGGCCGTGGCAAACACCGCTTCGAGATCGGCCCAGCTTGCGGTCTGGAAGCGCTTGCGTTCCCAGAGCAGGCGCAGGCCACGCTCGAAGGCCTCGCGGCCGATCTGGTCGCGCAGCATGAGGAAGACCATGGCCGCCTTGTTGTAGCCGATGATCGAGGCGATGCCGTGGTGGCGGGACGTGAAATCCTTCAGCGCGCCCGCCTCGCCCGGCGGCACGGCCGCGAGGTCGCGCAGCCAGCCCATGCGCATCTCGCGCGCGGCGTCGGCGCTGTCCTCCTCCTTGTAGGCATAGTCGGCGAGGAAAGTGGTCAGGCCCTCCGACCAGTTGCCGGTGCGCCAGTCGGGATAGACACCGTTGCCCCACCAGTTGTGCAGCACCTCGTGGCCCAGCGAAGTCGCACGGATGAAAGGCAGGCGGATCACGTCGCGGCCGAGATAGGTGAGGCTCGGCATGCCGAAGCCGGTCGGCGTCGGGCTCGACACCACGCTGAACATCCCGAACGGATAGGCGCCGATCAGCTGCGAATAGCGTTCGATGTACTTCGCCGAATCGTCGAGATAGCCCTGCGCCAGCGTGGCCAGCTCGGGATGAAACCAGGTGCGGATGCGTATGGTGCGCGCATCGAGCGAGAGTGTGCGCTCACCGATGACATAGGGACCGGTCATCAGGTCGATGCCGTCGGCCGGGTGCGGAAAGTCGAAAGCGGCGCGATAGCCGGCGGGCGTGTCGGACTCCTCTCTCAGATCGCCGGGGACCAGACCCTTCTGGCCCGCGGGCAATCTGAGCGTCACACGGTAGCCGAACCGTTGGCCGGGGTCGGGATACCAGCCGGCCGAAGCCGGGACGAAGCTGCCGTCGGGCGATGCGGTGCCGCCATGCTGGCCGAGCACCTGACGGTGGTCGAGCGCCTGCGTCGGCGGCAGCGTCGCGCGATAGGCAAGCTCGACCTTGCGCGTACCCGGCGGCAGCCGAAAGTCAGACCTGGCGGGACGGCTCGTCACGGAACTCGACCGGCCATCGAGCTTGAGCGCGGTGATCTCGAATGCGCGGCCGAGACGAAATCCGGTCAAGCCCTGGGCGTCGGTCAGCGTCGCGGTAGCGCTGAACTGCCGCGTCGCCGGGTCGAGTTGCACGTCGAGTTCGAGTTGCGGCATGGACCACGCCGCCAAGGGAAAGCCAAACAGCAGGAGCAACGACAGCAGGATGCGTTTCATGAACCGGGGGGAAAGCGCGCGACGATTTCCATTTCCTTCCCGTCGCGGCGGATCTTCAACGGCAACCAGGTGCCCGGCGTCTGCCGCTGCACGACGGTCCGCAAGGTCAGGATGCTCTTGACCGGCAAACCGGCGACCTCGAGGAGGATGTCGCCGCTCTTGAAGCCGGCGCTTTCCGCCACGCTACCCGCCATGACCTGGGTAATGCGCAGGCCCTCTTTGGTCTGGTCGGTCGCCACGCCGAGCCGGGGCGGGTTGCTCTTGGACGGGTCGAGCAGATACAGCGCATCGGCGAAGCCCTTGCCGAGATGGGTGCAATTTTCCGCGCGCTCCCAGGTCAGCAGCAGGCCCGTGTGTTCGACGCCGAGCGCCTTGAGCTGGTGCGCAACGCCATGGCCGTGCCGCACGTGTCCGGCACCCAGGATGCCGACCACCAGCGCTTCCGGCGCCTGCTTCAGATGAGCGGCCATGACTTCGGCCATCGCGCGGTCCCAGAAGGTCTGCGCTTCGACGAAGCGCGGGAAAGCCGCCTCCCCGCGTTCCTTCGCCGGATGGTGGTCGAACACCGCGCGCAACTGCTTGCGGTACGCCTCGGTTGGCGCGGCGGGCCGGCCGACGCCTTCCCGCTGCGCCTCGGGCACGGCGTCGTAGCCCTGCTTGCCGATTGCATCGATCGCGCCGCGCTCGACATTGAGCGCGAGCATGGGGATGCGGTTCATGCGCGCGAAATGGAAAAACGGCAGATAAAGCTCGGCATCGAAGCCCCAGACCGTGTCCCAGTCGGCCTGTTTGAGGAACTCCGCCTCCGTGAGGCGGCCCGCGACCCACTGGTCGAGCGCCGGCTGCACGCGGCGCGGGAACATCTCGAAACCGATCGCCATGCGCGGCTGAACGGCGTAAAGCTGCGTCAGGGTATGCAACTGCCAGCGGTGATCCTCCGCGCTGTCGTGCGTCTCGCCAAGCAGCACCACCTGCTGGCGCGCCATGCGTTCCAGCACGTCGCGGGCCTCGGTGGGCCGGGCCTGGACATCCGCCGGAATCATCCATTGACCCACTTGGCCGGGCTGGCCGCAGGCCTCGGCGGCGGTTTGCGCGCCGGAACAGGAAGCAGAGAGCGGCAGAAACAGGAGGAAAGCGATTGCAGGCAGGCGCATCGGTGGCTCGGCAGGGTAGTTTCGGGATATGCAGCAGGAACTACGATACTTCAAGTAGAGCTGACCTGCAGTATCCACTGTCGGTTCCACACCAATCATCCAGGCCGTCGGCCTGATCGACAACCCGAGCTACCGGATCATCGCCTGAAAGTCAGGGCTGGCGGGACGGCACGGGCCGGACCGCCGGGTGGACGGGCAAGGCCCCGTCCGCGCTTCGCCGGACGGGGCCGTCGCCCGGCGGGGTTCGGTGCTAAAGTTTCGCCCTTTGATTGCGGTCTTTCCCGTGCGCCTCTTCCGTCTCGCCAAAATCGTCCGCGTCGGCCTTAAATTCGGTCTCGACCGGCTGATTCTCGAACACGATCCGACCGGTCGGCTCGCCCTGCCTTTGGGGCTCGTGAACGTCCTCTGCTTCTGGCGCGACCGCAGCCAACTGGACGCCACGCGTGGCGCGCGCCTGCGCCAGGCGCTCGAAACGCTCGGCCCGATCTTCGTCAAGTTCGGCCAGGTGCTGTCCACCCGCCGTGACCTGCTGCCCGACGACATCGCCGCCGAACTGGCGCTGCTGCAGGACCGCGTGCCACCTTTTCCACCCGATCAGGCCATTGCCGAAATCGAGCAAAGTTTTGGCCGGCCGCTCGGCGAGATCTACGCCAGTTTCGAACGCACGCCGGTCGCCTCGGCCTCGGTCGCGCAGGTGCATTTCGCCACGCTACCGCCGGAACAGGGCGGTCATGAAGTCGCCGTCAAGGTACTGCGGCCCGCCATCGCGCCGGTGATTGCCCATGACATCGCGCTGCTCGACAGCTTCGCCGGCCTGCTCGAACGCTTCTGGAGCGACGGCAAGCGCCTCAAGCCGCGCGAGGTCGTGCGCGAATTCGCCAAGCATCTGGCCGACGAACTCGACCTGATGCGCGAAGCGGCCAACTGCTCGCAGCTGCGCCGCAACTTCGCCAATTCGAAGCTGCTGAAAGTGCCCGAGGTTTTCTGGGATTACTGCACGCATGACGTGATGACCATGGAGCGCATGCACGGCATCCCGATCAGCCAGATCGGCCGCCTGCGCGAAGCCGGTGTCGACCTGAAGCAGCTCTCGCGTGCCGGCGTCGAGATCTTCTTCACGCAGGTCTTCCGCGACGGCATCTTCCACGCCGACATGCACCCGGGCAACATCCTCGTCTCGACCGACCGTGACAGTTTTGGCAGCTACATCGCGCTCGACTTCGGCATCATGGGCACGCTCACCGAGGTCGACCAGAACTACCTGGCGCATCAACTTCCTCGCCTTCTTCCGCCGCGACTACAAGCGCGTCGCCGAGGCGCATGTCGAATCCGGCTGGGTGCCGCGCCGACACGCGCGTCGACGAGCTCGAAGCGGCGGTGCGCGCCGTCTGCGAGCCGATCTTCGACCGCCCGCTCAAGGAAATCTCCTTCGGCCATGTGCTGCTGCGCCTGTTCCAGACCTCGCGCCGCTTCAACGTCGAGATCCAGCCGCAGCTGGTGCTGCTGCAGAAGACGCTGCTCAACATCGAGGGCCTCGGGCGCCAGCTCGATCCCGACCTCGATCTGTGGCAGACCGCCAAGCCCTTCCTCGAACGCTGGATGCACGAGCAGGTTGGCTGGCGCGGCCTCATCAACCATCTGAAGCGCGAAGGCCGCAATGGGCCGCGCTGCTGCCGCAGCTGCCGCGCCTCGCCCATCAGGCGCTGACGCAGGCCGCCGATCGCAACACCAGCACCGGGAAAGAACTCGCCCGCCTGCGCGAAGAGGCCGCCGCCAGCCGTCGCCTCGCCACCGCAGCCTTCGTGCTGGCCGCTGCCGCCGTGCTGCTCGCCGCCATTCAATTCTTCTAGTCACTGCTTCCGGAGACCGATCATGCTGCTGTGGTTCGTCATCCTCTACCTGATGGTTTCGGTCGGCATCGGCCTGCTCGCCGCGACGCGCGTGCACAGCGCCAAGGACTACGCCGTCGCCGGCCGCTCGCTGCCGCTGCCCGTCGTGACCGCCACGGTGTTCGCCACCTGGTTCGGCGCCGAGGCGGTGTTCGGCGTCTCGGCCACCTTCGTCAAGGATGGCCTGACCGGCGTGGTCGCCGACCCCTTCGGCTCGTCGCTGTGCCTGATCATCGCCGGCGTGCTGTTCTCGCGCTATCTGTACAAGCTCAACATCCTGACCCTCGGCGACTTCTACCGCATGCGCTACAACCGCGCGGTCGAAGTGCTCACCACGCTCTGCATCGTCGCCTCCTACCTCGGCTGGGTCGCGGCGCAGATCAAGGCGCTCGGGCTGATCTTCTACATCGTCACCGACGGCGCGGTCAGCCAGCAGACCGGCATGATCCTCGGCGCCGCCATCGTGCTGACCTACACCACCTTCGGCGGCATGTTCTCGGTGGCGATCCTCGACTTCGTGCAGATGACCGTGTCGATGGGCGGCCTGCTGTTCATCGCCTGGGTCGTCAGCGGCAAGGTCGATGGCGGCACGACCGCGATCGTCAGCCATGCCAGTGCAGCCGGCAAGCTGCAGTTCTTTCCCGAGATGAACCTGATGAAGTGGGTGGCCTTCCTCGGCGCGTGGATGACCATGATGCTCGGCTCGATTCCGCAGCAGGACGTGTTCCAGCGCGTCACTTCGGCGAAGAGTGCGAAGATCGCGCTGTGGGGCTCGCTGCTCGGCGCCTCGATCTACTTCTGCTTCACCTTCGTGCCGATGTTCATCGCCTACTCGGCGACGCTGATCGATCCCGCGCTGTTCGCCAGAGCTGCTGGAGGAAGACACCCAGCTGGTGCTGCCGACGCTGGTGCTGCAGCACACGCCGCTGGTGGCGCAGGTGCTGTTCTTCGGCGCGGTGCTTTCGGCGATCATGAGCTGCTCGTCGGCAACGCTGCTGGCACCCTCGGTCACCTTCGCCGAGAACGTCATCAAGGGCTTCTGGCCGAAGATGGGCGACCATCACTTTTTGTGGGTCATGCGCGGCACGCTGATCGGCTTTACCGGCATGGTGCTGGTCTTCGCGCTCAACTCGGAAGCCTCGATCTTCAAGATGGTTGAAAACGCCTACAAGGTCACCCTCGCGGGGGCCTTCGTGCCGTTGGTCGGCGGCATCCTCTGGAAGCGGGCCACCTCGCAGGGCGCGCTGGCTGCCATCTTCGGCGGGCTGTTGTCGTGGTTGCTGGTCGAGGTACTGATCGCCGGCGGCGAGGAGAGCAGCGCGGGCATCTATGCCTATGCGCTGATCGGCGCGGAAGGCATTCCGCCCCAGTTGATCGGGCTCGCCGTGTCCCTGGTCGGCATGGTCGCCGGCTCGCTGCTGCCCCAGTGGATCGGCCACAAAGTGCCGGGCCGCCCCTTGCACGAATTACAACATCATGCTGCAATGGAAACGCATCATGTACCCGACGTACCCCACCACCACGGATAATTCATACGAAAGGAATATCCATGAAACACCTGATTTCCGTTGCTGCTCTTGTCATTGCCAGCCAGTTCGCCTTTGCGCCCGTCGCGCTCGCGGTCACGCCGCAGCAGCAGCGCATGGGCGACTGCAACAAGGAAGCCACCGGCAAGAAGGGTGACGAGCGCAAAGTCTTCATGAAGTCCTGTCTCTCCGGCAACCAGGCGGAAGCGCAGGACAAGCGCACCACTCAGCAGCAGAAGATGAAGACCTGCAACGCCGATGCCGGCACCAAGAAGCTCAAGGGCGCTGAGCGCAAGGCCTTCATGAGCGACTGCCTGAAGAACTGAAGCTGATCACCTGCGGCGACGCGCCTTCGATTATCTCCTCATCGAAAGCCGTGTCGCCGTCGGGTTCTGGTTTACCCGTCGGCCTGAGGCCGGCGAAGTCGTACAGCCGCGCATCCATCAGATGCGATGGCACGATGTTCGACAATCCCCTGAACATGGTTTCGATGCGGCCCGGGAAACGCTTGTCCCAGTCGCGCAGCATCGCGCCGATCTGCTGGCGCTGCAAATTCGGCTGGCTGCCGCAGAGATTGCACGGAATGATCGGAAATTCGCGCAGCCGCGCCCATTCGATCAGATCGCGCTCGGGGCAATAGGCCAGCGGCCGGATGACGATGTGGCGACCGTCGTCGGTCACCAGCTTGGGCGGCATCGCCTTGAGCTTGCCGCCGAAGAACAGGTTGAGGAACAGCGTGGCGAGGATGTCGTCGCGATGGTGGCCGAGCGCGATCTTGGTCGCGCCCAGTTCGCTCGCCACGCGGTAGAGCACGCCGCGCCGCAGGCGCGAACATAAGGCACAGGTCGTCTTGCCCTCCGGCACCACGCGCTTGACGATCGAGTAGGTATCTTCCTCGACGATGCGGTAAGGCACGCCCAGTTTGTCGAGATAGGCCGGCAATACGTCGGCGGGAAAACCCGGCTGCTTCTGGTCGAGGTTGACCGCGATCACCTCGAAACCGATCGGCGCCTTTTCGCGCATCTGCAGCAGGATGTCGAGCAGCGCATGCGAATCCTTGCCGCCCGAGAGGCAGACCATCACGCGGTCGCCGTTCTCGATCATGTTGTAGTCGCCAATCGCCTTGCCGACCATGCGGTGGAGGAACTTCGACAGCTTGTTGGCCTCGAAGTCGGCCTTGTGGGCTTGCTTGTACGTGGTCATAAATGGGCAGTTCTGCCGCCATCGACATTGATCACCTGCCCGGTAATGTAGGGCGCGTCGAAGATGAGGAATTTCACTGTGCGCGCGATGTCGCCGGGCGAACCGACGCGCTTGAGCAGGGTGTGTTCGATGATCGCCGCCTGTTCCTCGGGCGGGAAGTCGGTGGCGTTTTCGGGCCACTCGATGGCGCCGGGCGCGACGGCATTCACGCGCACCGCCGGGCCGAGTTCGAGCGCCAGTGCGCGCGTCAACCCGAGCAGCCCGGCCTTGGCGGTGCAGTAGACCAGGTAGCCCTTCAGCGGCCGTTCGGCATGGATGTCGGTGATGTTCACGATGCAGCCCTGCGTCTTGGCCAGGTGCGGTGCGGCAGCCTGCGAAAGGAACAGCGGCCCCTTGAGATTGCTGCCGATCAGGTCGTCCCACGCGGCCGCATCGATCGCACCGACCGGCGTCGGGAAAAAGCTCGACGCATTGTTCACCAGCGCATCAAGCCGGCCGAAATGGCCGACGGCCGCGGCCACCATGTCGGCCAGGCCGTCCATGTCGTGCAGGTCGTGCCGTAGCGCCAGGGCTGACTTTTCGCGGCGCGCGTTCAGGTCGGCCGCCAGCACCTCGGCATGTTCTGCCGAGGCCCGATAGTGCAGCACGAGATTCGCGCCGGCCGCATGCAGCGTGCGCGCGATTTCCGCACCGACGCGCCGTGCCGCGCCGGTAATCAGGACAACCGGGGGTAACGAATCACGCATTCAGGCGACCGCCAGTACCGCGCGCCGCACTTTTGGCACACCGGCCTTGCGCGCCTGCCACAAATCATAGGCAGCCTGCTGCGCGATCCACAGGTCGGCCCGGCCACCATTTTCCACGCCCAGCCAAGCCTCCAGCCGCAGCGCCATTTCCGGCGAGATGGCTGCGCGACTGTTGAGTACGCGCGACAGAGCCGCACGCGTTACGCCAAGCTGCGCGGCGGCATCGGTCACGGTCAGACCCAAAGCGGGCAAGATGTCCTCGCGCAGAGTTTCGCCGGGGTGCGACGGGTTATGGATTCGTGTCATGTTCGTTGCTCCCGCTGCTGCCGCAGCTCCTAGTGGTAATCCTGATAATCGACCAGCACGGCATCCTCGCCTTCGAAAACAAAAGTTACGCGCCAATTGCCATTCACCCACACCGACCAATGTCCGTTCGTCAGCGGATGCAGTTTCCAGCCTGGCACGTTCATGTCATCGGAACACCTGGCAAGATCGAGCCGCGTCAATTGCCGTTTCAGTCGCGGCGCGTGATGCGGCTGGATACCGGCTTTGCTACCGGTCTCGAAGAAGGCTTGCAGTCCTTTGTGGCGGAATGTCCTGATCACGGCAACAGTGTATAGCGTCGCGTTTCACTTATCAAGCAGCATCTTGAGCGCATGCGCCGCCGCCGCGAAACCGAAGCCCGCCGTCACCGCCACCGATGAACCGTAGCCGGCGCAGTTGAGGCCGTGAAGGCCGTGCTCATCGACGTCGCAAGAGTCAGAGCCGGCGGGACGGCACAGTTGCTCATCGGAAAACACGCAGGGCACGCCGAACTTCTTTTTCGCGTCGCGCGGGAAGCCGTAATCCTTGCGCAGCCGCGCGCGCAGCTTGCTCGCCAGCGCATCCTGCGTGGTGCGCGACAAATCGTCGATCCGGATGCGCGTCGGATCGGTGCGCCCGCCCGCGCCGCCCGTCGTCACGACCGGCAAGCTGCCACGCCGGCAATGCGCGATCAGCGCCGCCTTCGCCTTCACCTGATCGATGCAGTTGACCACCACATCACACGCCGGCAGCAGCAGTGTCACGTTGTCCGCGGTGATGAATTCCTCGATGCAATTCACCACGCACGCCGGGTTGATCTGGGCAATGCGTTCCGCCATCGCCAGCACCTTGGCCTGCCCGAGCGTGGCTTCGAGCGCATGCACCTGCCGGTTCACATTGCTCTCGGCCACATGGTCGAGATCGACCAGCGTCAGCCGCCCCACGCCCGAGCGCGCCAGCGCCTCGGCTGCCCACGAACCGACGCCGCCGATGCCGATCACACAAACGTGCGCCGCCGCCAGCCGCGCCAAGCTGCCCGCGCCGTAGAGCCGGTCGATGCCGCCGAAGCGGCGGGAATGCTCCGGCCCCATCACAACCGATCCAGCGGGCTGGTCACGCCCTGCCCGCCCTTGTTCAGCACGTGGGTGTAGATCATCGTGGTGCTCACATCGCTATGGCCGAGCAGTTCCTGCACGGTGCGGATGTCCTGCCCGCCTTCCAGCAAATGCGTGGCGAAGGAATGCCGCAACGTGTGCGGCGTCGCCGGCTTGGTCAGATCGGCATCGCGCACCGCCTGCTTGATGGCGCGCTGCAACGACTGATCCTGCACATGATGTCGCACGCGTCTCGCCCGAACGTGGATCGACCGCCCGCTTCGCCGACGGAAACACATACTGCCAGCCCCAATCGCGCGCCGCGCCGGGATACTTACGCTCCAGCGCAGCGGGCAGATACACCGCGCCATAACCCTCGGCCAAATCCTGCCGATGCAGCTCGCTCACCCGCACCAGATGCGCGCGCAAGGGTTCGGCCAGCGCCACCGGCAACATCGTCACGCGGTCCTTGAAGCCCTTGCCGTCGCGCACCAGGATTTCCTTGCGCGCGAAATCGATATCCTTCACACGCAACCGCAAGCACTCCATCAGTCGCAGTCCAGCGCCGTAAAGCAGGCTCGCCATCAACCAGTGCGTGCCGGAGAGCCGCGTCAGCAGCGCCTGCACCTCGGCGCGCGTCAGCACCACCGGCAGGCGCTTCGGCGTCTTCGGCCCGCTCGACGTTGTCGAGCCAGGGCAACTCCGTGCCGAGCACCTCCTGATAAAGGAACAGCAACGCACTTTTCGCCTGATTCTGCGTCGACGCCGCCACCTTGCCCGCCACCGCCAGATGCGTCAGAAACGCCTCGACCTCCGCCGCTCCCAATTCACGCGGATGCCGCTTGTCATGATGCAGAATAAATCGTTTAATCCAATCAACATAAGCCTGCTCGGTGCGAATGCTGTAGTGCTTGAGACGAATCTTGCCCCGCACTTGGTCAAGCAACTTCACACCCTCCGGGGGCGCTTTTTCATCAGGCATGTTGGGAGGCACTAAAAAGATGCATCATATTGAAGAAAGATACATTCTAAGTACTTATCAAGACAAAATTTATCGCAAGACGCAATATATTCCGTCTTTTAGGACGTCCACTTTACGTTGGGCATCACCACATAGCCGTATGCGACAATCCACCATCACCGTACTGAGACCAATATCGTGACGACAAGCAGCACACGAAAATTCAAGGTGCTATCTCTATTTTCGGGTGGGATGGGCCTTGACTTGGGCATCGAATCGACTGGGCTTTTTGAGATCGTGGCCTGTATCGAAAAAGTGCCAACGTTCTGCAACACGATAAGGCTTAACCAACGCAAGGGACGGCTTCCAGAGCACCTCAAGATCATAGAGGCTGATATCTCTCAGCTTTCGCCACAGAATGTCCTTGACACCATCGGCCTGCGCCCTGAAGACATTGACGTAATCATCGGTGGCCCTCCCTGTCAGTCGTTTAGCACGGCAGGCAAACGTGGCACTACGCAAGATCCTCGTGGAACCCTCCTATGGGATTTCTTGCGCTTTGTTGAGCATATTCAACCCAAGTTCTTCTTGATGGAAAACGTTCGAGGACTGCTTTCGGCGGCCTTGAAACACCGCCCAATCGCAGACCGACCGGAAAAAGGTGGGCCACCGATGGACGAGGATGAGCAGCCCGGTTCTGTTGTCCGGCTGTTTGCGAAAGACTTAGCTAGCCTTTCTGGGGCCGGCTATCACCTAGACATCTACGAGGTCAATGCTGTGAACTACGGGGCTCCCCAGATTCGCGAGCGAGCACTGTTCCTAGGAAACCGGTTTGGGCTTCAGGTTGATTTCCCTCCACCGACGCACGGCCCAGAAGACCCAGCCCTTTCCGATGAAATTCAACGTGGCCTTTTCGAACAGGCAAGGTTGTTACCGTGGAAAACCATTGGGGACGTGATCGGTACCCTAAAGGACGGAAACCCGACGGTTCTCGATTTCAGCCCGAGAAAGAAGAAGTACCTCGACCTTGTCCCACCGGGCTCCAACTGGAGAAGTTTGCCGGAAGACTTACAGCAGGAATCTATGGGGAAAGCCTGGCATGCCAAGGGCGGTCGCTCCGGCTGGTGGAGGCGACTGACGTTTGATCTTCCCTGTCCAACGCTCGTAACGATGCCTAACCACGCCAGTACTTCGCTTTGTCACCCAGTCGAAACGCGAGCACTGTCGATCCACGAATACACAAGGATTCAAGAATTCCCAGACGAATGGGAGTTTTGTGGCACGGTCGCCGAACAGTACACTCAGGTGGGCAACGCCGTTCCGACTCGCTTGGGTATGGTTGCTGGCGGTGTAATTGCTAACCATCTTTGCCACGCCAACCAAATTGACGTCAATCGTAGCCAGTCGCGCCCGACCGAACCCCGGATCATCTACCTTCAATCTCACGTCCGCACTCGGCAATGGTTCAAAGACGGTAAGGCAGTCGTTTGGGATGCTGACGAGATAAATGGCGGTGCCGCGTATGGAGCGCCCAAGACGGTCAAAAAAATCAAGGGACTTCGATAACATGGCACGGCGACATAATGGCCTTCCTCGCCCCGACGGAAGGCGTCTTTCCAAGGCTGACCTACTTCAACAGCTTGCCGCAGTCGATAGCTCAGATGAGAGCCGTCAACGCGTGCTTGCGATGGAAAACCAGTTTCGGCGAAAGGTTGATTTGCACATCACTTCGTTGCCGGAAGGCGATGCCGAGTTTCAGAAATTCAATACCAGTCCTTACGTCTTACTGATCCATGCAAGGAATAGAAGCTACACGCGGATCAGCGAAATCGAGAACGACATTCTTCCTGCAAAGCAGTTTTCCTCAATGGAAACGTCGGCCGGTCGCATGGTGGAAGAAGTCGCCCTCCCTGTGTACGGCTGGGAGTGTGTTGCAAGCGAAATGCATACTAGCAATTCCGCCCTCGATGGACGAAAGACAGAGCCGGCCCTCTTAAGATTAGCGACACTGAAGAGTGGCCCGCGTTGTTTGAACGATGAAATGAGCGAGAATTTCGCTGACGCGATTCTCAATCATTACCGAGCGTGGTCCAACGAAGCGAATCGCACACGGCTCGATTTTACGTACGGCGTCCTCTACGGAACTCCCAAGACATCCAATAAGAAAGATTGGCATATCCTCCGAAACATTCGAGAGAAGCGCGCGGAAGCCATCACAATTGATCCTGCCGACAGATGGAACTGCGCATTTCAGGAACACGGTATATCCGTAGACGTGACAGTTCGAATAGGGCTCGATTGGTGGGCGCATCTTGGAGGTCCGAACTGCTTTGTTGAGGTGTTTTCCGCGTTAATCCGCGCATGCATTGCCCCCGGAACTCCTGATCCCGCCGCGCATCAGTACGTTATTGCTGATCTGCATGGCATCGTTTCTACTGCGGAAGTAAGCCGCGACTACAACGTGTCATTGCTCCAGCGGAGCCAGCTTCCCTGGCTATTTCTAATTGCGCGTCATTTCTGCGACGAATTGGCGGAGTGATGCCCAACCCGGCAGTCCACACGGACGCTGCGCGATAAAGCCGCGCAGCGCCGGTGACTTCTACGTTAGGAAGCTCTCCCATGGAATGCCCCAACTGCCAGCAGAATATTCCCTTCTTTTCCAAGTCCGTCCACTCGTTTGGAAAAGTACAGACTTGCCCGCATTGCCAACGAGGCATGCGCCGAACGTTGGCATATGGCAAGTTCTTCGCTCTCGCTTTCGGGGTCGGTCTTCCTATCAAACTACTTGGGGTATTTATTCCTGCGCTTGCATTTACCAAGAGTTCGGTCACAACAGGAATCTTGTTCGCATTGTTCGTCTTCTTGTGCTTACGCTTCAAATCGGTGGAAAACTGAGTTTCTTATGCGTACGCTTCCTAACCCGCCGCTCCAGAGGGACGCTCCGCCGGCAAGCCGGCTGCGCGCCCCTGAGCTAGCACGTTGGGGGTCTTGCTTCCTCGACATTTTTAAACTGCCAGGAGAAAACACAATGAATTCTTTCGCTCGGTTCATCTGTCTCGTTGTCTGCACGGTTACGGTCGTCGCAATCGGCAAGACTGCCCGAGTAGCAAACATGAACTCTAACCCTACGGTCGAGCGGGACGCGCCCAAAAGCCGCGCGCGCCCCTCACCGTAACGTTAGACAGTTCATCCGCCAACCATGAACACAACTGACTGGCTGCTAATCGGTTTGCTCCTCTGCACTGCAGCCGTGCATCTTTATTTCGGCACGCGTTACCGAGAGTTCTTTGTCGTTGGCCGCTCCAACATCCATCAGTCGTACTGGGGCATGATTCAAGAGTTTCAAAAGCATCATGCCAAGCCAGCTAAGGTGCTCATTTCGGTTATCTGGCTGCAAGTGCTCTTGGTTGTCGCCCTTGCTTTGTCTCGGTTACTCCACTGAAATGGCATTGCTACCCATGTTGCCGTCCTGCCAGCGCCGACTTTTCTCGGTGGGCACTTTGTCTAACCCGCCGCTCCAGAGGGACCAGTGCAGTGGCATCGGTGCAAAGTCCTGTGCGCCGCTTACGGCCGCAGCTTGCTGAAGACGAAGCCGCTGTCCTTCTGTGCAGTGTGGCAGGTGTGGCAGGCCACCAGCGCATTGGCGCCGACCGCGCGCTCGGTCTTGCTGTCGCCCTTAAAGCCCTCGTAGCCCCAGCCGCCGGTCGCGGCAAATTTCTTCGCGTCGCGGTGCATCACGCCGACCACCTTGCGCGCGCCCTCGGTGACGGCATTGTCGGCGGATTTCGCCTCCAACAGATCGAACACGATCACCGCACCGTCGGGCCAGGCGCCGCTCTTGTAGCCCTTCACGGCGGCAGCATTGGCGTAGAGGTGGTGGATGCCGCCAAAGGCATCGTACAGCGGGTGGCCCGAATTGATGACCATGCTCTTGACGTGATGCCAGTCACGGTAGTTCTGTGGATAGGGGACGGCGGCAGTGTCTGCGGCAAGGGCCGCCGTGGTGCTCATGAGTGCCAGAATGAATACAGGAATGTGGCGCATGATGTACTCCTTTTCGAAATGAGATTTAGAATTTGCTGGCGATGCAAGTACAAATCTACAGGCCGCAAGCGGCGGCGAAAAGCGGGCACCAAAGCGTGAGGTAGGCACCAAACGGTGCATCTTGTTCACTCTGCTGCGGAGATATTTTTTCATGGAAACATCCAGCGTGCATCAGATGGTGGAAAGCGTAATCGGCTGCAAATGGTCGCTGACCGTGATCGACTTGGTGCGCCATGGTGTGCACCGGCCCGGCGCTATGGAACACGCCATCGACGGCCTCAGCGCCAAGGTGCTCAACGAGCGCCTGGTCAAGCTGGTGCGCTTCGGCATCCTGGAAAAGACCAGTTACCCGGAGGTACCGCCGCGTGTTGAATACCACATCACCGCCTTCGGACGCGAGTTCGCGCAACTGCTCGATCAGGTGGATCAATTGGAACAGCGCATAGGCTCAGGGTTGCCGTAATGCCAGCGCCGACTTTTTCCGGGGTCCCGTCTTGCCATGTCCTGCCAAAGCGTATCGCCCAACCCGGCGCTCAACACGGACGCTGCGCGATAAAGCCGCGCAGCGTCGGTTAGCTCCACGTTGGGCGTCAAAATGACGGACCCGGTGTGGTGACAAAAGGCACACATCGGCGTAACATTTCGCCATGAAGCCATTTCGCTGGAGTGCCGAGAAAAATGAAACGCTCAGAGCAGAGCGTGGCATCTCATTCGAAAACATCGTAGTTGCAGTTGAGTCTGGCGGGTTGCTCGATATCCTTGCCCACCCGAACCCTGCGAAATATCCCAAGCAGCGTGTGCTTGTCGTGGCCTGCGACAACTACGCCTACTTGGTGCCGTTCGTCGAAGAGGAAGACTCCTTCTTTCTCAAGACCGCGATCCCGAGCCGAAAAGCTACGCGGGAGTATTTGAATCAAGGTGATGCCAATGCCAAAAATTGATGAGTATGAACGCGACGTTCTGACCGCCTACGAGAAGGGGCAACTCAAGTCCGTCGCTACCAAGGCCGAGCTTGCGAAGTTCAAGGCCATTGCACGCGCTACCGCTATTAAAGATCGCCGAGTCAATATTCGTCTATCGTCCGGCGACCTGAGCGACATTCAAGTCAAGGCGCTCGAGGAAGGTGTGCCTTACCAAACGCTGATCGCGAGTGTTCTGCACAAATACGTCACAGGGCGGTTGTCTGAGCCAGGCACCCCCAAGGAAGGTGGTGGTGCTGTAGCGAAGCGACGCCCAACCCGTCGTTCGAGCGGACCTCGCGCATAAGGTCGCGCGAGGCCGTTCAACTTCTACGTTGAAGCTGTAGAAAAACCTCTTTTTCACCCGCTGCAAGGCGTAAGAATGGCGCGCATCGGATCGCGCCATTTTCCATTTTCATTTCATCGCCCGAATCTGTTCGCGTGCCGTCTCGCCAGCGCTGACTTTTCGCCGGCGACGTCGGTCGGCGCCGGCTATCGCATCTGCACCTCTTCCCTACTATCCATAGGCGGCGGCACCGGTGAAATCATTCCTGTAGCGAATATCGAACCCGGATAAGTCCAGTTCGTGGTCGATCAGGTGGTTGAGCACATGTTCGAACGTGCCGGGTAGCAGTTGCCGTTCAAGATCCACCGCGATGAAGCGCGGGCTGGTGTCGATGTGCTTGTAACGCGCCATGTCGGCTCCCCGGACTCAATACCCTATTGGAGCCTTGTTATTCCATTTGGTTCACCGCAAAATGACGCTATGAACAGACTTTTTCTACAGCGTCGTTGGGCGCCAACAAAGACCACCTCTCGGATCGGTGACCCATGAATCCAATCGAAGTTGTTGTAGGGGTCGGCTCAGAATGCGCCGTCAATCCCTGAGAGGTGCACATGGACAATGACGTCTTCACCACGGACGCAACCGCGATGAACGCAGTACAGCTGCTTCTGGCAGAAGGCCGTACTGCCCTGGCCCTCATGCGTACGGGCATCGCGGTCTTCGCTTTGCCACTGTCGGTGCTGAGCGTCCTGGTTGCCACATCGAAGTACTATGACGCGCTGGGCGTCCTGCATTTCCTGCTTCCGCTGGTCGTCCTTTGCAGTTTTTTGGTGCTCCTCGGCGGCTATCTGATCATTCATTCGCTGCTCAAAATTCGCCGTCTCGACCGCCTGATACATCGCATCAAACAGGAACACGGCACCATTGCTGAATTCCTGGATTCGATCGAGTAGCCCGTTTTCAGGTGTTTGCATTGCAGGCTGCGTGGCAGACTATGCCGTCCCGCCAGCGCTGACTTTCGTCTCCGGCGGTAAGATCGTCCCGTCATCCCTGCTCTGGAACATGCCATGTTGATCGCCGCTTTCCTTGCCATGCTGGTTTTCGCGCTGGCCAACGGTGCGTGGATGATGCGCCGGCTGGAAACCGCACATCCGGCCGTGTGGAATGAACTCGGCCGGCCGACGTTCACGCTCAGCACCGGCCTCGCGCCGCGGCTGGCGCTGGTGCGCTTCGTCTGGTCGCAGCGCTTCCGCGCACTCAGCGATCCACCGCTTGCGCTGTGCTGCCGGGTGGCAATGACGGCCGAGCCGCTGCTCGTGGTGTTGTTCGTCCTGCTGTTGCTCGGGCGCTGAGATGGTCGACTTTTCCGTCGTCCTGACGGCCGGCCTCGTCTGCCTGGCCGGCGTGATGAGCCCGGGCCCGAATTTCGTTGCCGTCACCCACCGCGCCGTCACGGCACCCCGGGGCGAGGCGCTGGCGCTGGTGGCCGGCATCGCCTGCATGAGCGCGCTGTGGTCGGCGTCCGCGCTGTTCGGGCTGGGCATCTTGTTCGCACTCTTCCCTTGGCTGTTCTGGACCGTGAAACTGCTGGGCGCCGCCTATCTGGTGTGGTTCGGCATCCAGTTGCTGCGCCGGGCCCGGCTGCCGCTCGTGCCGGCATCGACGCCGGTGTCGCCCACCTGCCGCTGGCGCGCCTTTCGGCAGGGCCTGATGACCAATCTCTCCAATCCGAAGGCGATGGTGTTCTACGCCTCGGTGTTTTCGGCGGCGGTGCCCGCCGGAGCCACGCCCGCCACGCTGGCCATCATCGTCGCTGCCGTCGGCATGATCTCTGCGTTCTGGTATGGCAGCGTGGCGCTGTTCCTCTCCAGCGCGCGAGCCAACCGGCTTTATCGCCGTGGCAAGCCGTTCATCGAGGGGGGCTGCGGCCTCTTCCTGATCGGCTTCGGCTTGCGTCAGGCGCTGGCGCGGCCATAATGACAGTGGTGTGCTTTTCGATGAAAGGGAGATTGCCATGAGACGATTGATGCAACTGTTGTCGGCACTGCTCTGCGCATGCCTGCCCCTGGCGGCCGCGAGCGAGACGACGCCTGCCGTCGTCGATATCCCGACGCGACCGGGCATCACGCAGCGGTTGCTGGTGCTGACACCGGACGCGCCCAAGGCGGCGGTCGTGCTCTTCGCCGGCGGTCATGGCGGATTGCAGATTCTTCCGAACGGTTCGATGAAGTGGGGGGAGGGCAATTTCCTCGTCCGGACGCGCCAGCTGTTCGCCGCTCAGGGCTTGCTCACCGTGATGATCGACGCACCGTCGGATCGACAGGGTCCGCCGTTTCTCGGCGGCTTTCGCCAGACCGCCGAGCATGCGGCCGACGTGAAGGCGGTGATCGCCTGGCTGCGGACGCAAGCTCAACTGCCCGTCTGGCTGATCGGCACCAGCCGCGGCACGCAGTCGGCCGGTTTCCTGGCCACGGCGCTCGCCGGCGCCGACGGGCCGGACGGCATCGTGCTGACATCAAGCATCCTCGCCGACAACAAGAGTCGCGCCCTGCCGGCGATGCCACTCGACCAAATCCGGATTCCGGTACTGGTTGTGCATCACGAGCAGGACGGCTGCCTGATCTGCGCGTTCGCGGACATGCCGCTGTTGATGGATCGGCTGACCAGCACGCCGCGCAAGCAGTTGCTGACGTTCACCGGCGGCTCGAACGTGGGCGATCCCTGCCAGGCGCAGGCGTATCACGGCTTCAACGGCATCGAGGCCGATGTCGTGCAGCAGGTGGCCGCCTGGCTGCTCACCCGATAAGGACAACTCCATGCTCCAGCTCTATATCGCCAACAAGAATTACTCGTCGTGGTCGCTGCGGCCCTGGGTGCTGATGCAGCAGTTGCGGATTCCCTTCGAGGAAAAGCTGGTGCCGTTCGGCGGTCCTGTTCGACTTCTTCGGCTTCTCGCCGACCGGCAAGGTGCCCTGCCTGATCGACGGCCCGACGGTGGTCTGGGATTCGCTGGCCATCACCGAGTATCTGGCCGAGCGCTTCCCGCAGGTCTGGCCGGCAGATGTCCGGGCGCGGGCGTGGGCGCGCTGCGCGGCCGCCGAGATGCATTCCGGCTTCTTCGACCTGCGCAATAACTGCACCATGAACTGTGGCGTGCGGGTGCAGTTGGCAACTTTTCCCGCCGGGTTGAAAAACGACATCGCCCGCCTCGAAGCGCTGTGGACCGAAGGACTGGCCCACTTCGGCGGCCCGTTCCTCGCCGGGTCCGCGTTCACGGCGGCGGATGCGTTCTTCGCGCCCGTGGCCTTCCGCGTGCAGACCTACGGACTCGCGCTGTCGCCCCCAGCGCGGCACTATGCGGACCAACTGCTCGCGCTCGCGCCGATGCAGGCCTGGTATGCCGCCGCCCTGAGCGAACCCTGGCGCGAAGCGGAGCACGAAAAAGAACTGGCACAGGCAGGTAGCGTGTTGCAGGATCTGCGTACAAGTATCTGATTATTCGATGTGTCGTGAGTCTGTCGTGATCCTGGCGTGTTCCTGTCGTGGCTGTATTCCGGCTTTCCCTCCAGTGTGGCGCTTTGCCCACTGGAAGGAGAGCACATCATGGAAATGAAGATCGACGCCCTGAAAATAAGACAACTCCGCGAGGCGCGCGGCTGGTCGCAGGAGCATCTGGCCGAAGTGGCCGGGCTCAGTGCCCGCACGGTGCAGCGCATCGAGGCAGAAGGCAACGCCTCGCCGGAATCGCGCATGGCGCTGGCGGCTGCGCTGGGCATCGACGCGATTGACCTCGGCAGTGCGGCGCCGGCCAATCCGCCGGCAACGACTTCGGAAAGCCCTGCCCCACAACGTCAAGGCAACTGGCAGCGCCACCTGGCGGTCTTTCTGATTGTTTGCACGGGACTGGTGGTTTTCGACGTGATGGGTCACGGCGCGATCACCTGGTCGAAATGGCCGTTGTTCGGCTGGGGCATCGGTCTGCTGATGCACTGGTTGCGCCGTCGTCCCGCCTGATTTGCAGTGATAGCCAGCGTCATGTAGAGTCCAAAGGTCGGCGCTCCACGCGGGTCCGCGTGTAAGTATTCGCTACCGTGAATGCAGCCGACATTTCTGGTCATCATCAAGGAGGTTGCGCAATGGGACTCTTCTCGTTCATCAAGGAAGCGGGTGAAAAACTGTTCGGTCGTGGGGAAGCACAGGCGGCCCAGCCTGATCCGGCCGCCACCAACGCGGCGGCGGCGCAAGCCATCAAGGATTACATCGCCGCGATGAAGCTTTCCGCCGATGGCCTGGCCATCGCGTTTGACGGCGCCAGTGGCGTCGTCACCGTTGCAGGCAAGGCCGCCACAGCGGAGATCAAGGAAAAAATCCTGCTGTGCTGCGGCAACGTGGCGGGCGTGGCTTCGGTCGAGGACAAGCTCACCGTCGCCGAGCCGGCCGACGCGCCGCAGTTCTATACCGTGGTCAAGGGCGACACCTTGTCCAAGGTCGCCAAGCAGTACTACGGCAATGCCAACGCCTACATGAAGATCTTCGAGGCGAACAAGCCGATGCTGACCCACCCGGACAAGATCTACCCGGGCCAGATGCTCCGCATTCCCAAATAGTTGAAAGGAAAATTCGATATGAACTCTGTTGTTCGCACATTACTCGCCGCTGCCGTTTGCCTGCCGCTGCTGACGGCCTGCGGTAAACAGGAAGCACCAAAAATGGCGGCGCCAACGCCCGCCGAAACCGCCGCCAAGCAGGCTGCCGATGCGGTCAAGGCCGCTGGTGAAGCCAGCAAGGATGCCGCAATCAAGACCGGCGAAGCCGTGAAGGAAGTCGGCAAGGAAGCCGTCGCCAAGACGGAAGAAGCCGCCGACAAGGCAAAGGACATGGCGGGCAAGGCCGTTGACGCCACCAAGGAAGCGGCGGGCGATGCCAAGGCGGCTGCTGAAGCGGCCGTGACGAAAGCCAAGGAAGCGGCTGCCCCGAAGAACTAGGTCCGGCATCTCGCGGCGCCCGCGGAACAGGGGCGCCGCCGTTGCGACACCTGGTTTGATTCACGACGTCGAAGGAGAGTATGACATGGCAGGTTGGTTCGAGTTGAACAAGAGCAGCGATGGTCAATTCCGTTTTGTCCTCAAGGCGGGCAATGCCGAAACGATTCTGACGAGCGAGCTGTATAAAACCAAGGCCTCCGCTTTGAACGGCATCGCATCCATACAGAAAAACTGCGCTGACGCCGCGCGCTATGAATGCAAGGAAGCCAAGAACGGCAAGCAGTTCTTCAATCTGAAGGCCGCCAATCATCAGGTCATCGGCTCAAGCCAGATGTATGTTGACGCCAGGGGACGCGACGGCGGGATCGCCTCGGTGAAGGCAAACGGCGCGACCGAAACCGTCAAGGACGGCACGACCTGAACATCCCGGCGAGAGGAGGCAGCTAGAATCGGTCATGGATTCGAGCCTCCCCCCGCCCGCCCCCGACGCCCAGGCCGCGAGCCGTGAACTCACGGCCTGCATCACCGCCTGCATCCGCACGGCGGGCGGCTGGCTGCCTTTCGCCGATTACATGGAGATGGCCCTGCATCTGCCGGGGCTGGGCTACTACGCCGGCGGTTCGCACAAGTTCGGTAAGGAAGGCGACTTCGTCACCGCACCGGAATTGACGCCGCTGTTCGGCCAGGCGCTGGCGCGGCAGGTGGCGCAGATATTGAATGCCGCCTCCATCAACGCGGCGGATCCGGCTGTTGCCGTCCCGCCAGCCCTGACTTTGCCGGGCGTTCTGGAAGTCGGCGCCGGCAGCGGTCGGCTCGCCGCCGACCTGCTGGTCGCGCTCGACGCACTCGGCATGCCGCCCGTACGCTACGAAATCCTCGAACTTTCGGGCGAATTGCGCGCGCGCCAGCAGCAAACCCTCGCAGCAGCCGTGCCGCACCTGGCCGAACGCGTGGTCTGGCTGGACGCGTTGCCGGAAAAATTCAGCGGCTGCGTGATCGCCAACGAACTGCTCGACGCGCTGCCGACCCATGCGGTGGCCTGGCGCGCGGAAGGCCTGATGGAGCGCGGCGTGACAGAAACGGAAAACGGTTTCGGCTGGGCCGCCGAGCGTCCCGCGCAGGGTGCGCTTGCGGAGGCCATGACGACCCTGCCAGTCGAGGCACCGTTTGAAAGCGAGGTCGGGCTGGCCGCGCGCGCGTGGGTCGCGGAGTGGGGCCGCCGTCTCGAGCGTGGCGCGCTGCTGCTGCTGGATTACGGCCTGCCGCGCCACGAGCTGTATCACCCGCTGCGCAATCGCGGCACTTTGCGCTGCCACTACCGCCAGCGGCTACACGAGGATCCGTTCTGGTGGCCGGGATTGTCGGATATCACGACGCACGTCGATTTCACCGCGGTCGCCGAGGCCGGGTTCGAGGCCGGGCTCGACGTGCTGGGCTACACGAACCAGGCCACGTTCCTGATCAATTGCGGCATTGGCGACCTGCTGGTCGCGCGCCAGGAAGCCGGTGGCAAACAGGCGCTGCGCGCCAGCGGCGCGGTGCAGATGCTGCTCGCGCCGCGCGAGATGGGCGAGATCTTCAAGGCCGTCGCGCTGGGCAAGGGCATCGCCATACCGCTGCTGGGCTTCGCCCGCGGCGACCGCAGCCATACGCTCTGAAAGTCAGCGCTGGCGGGACGGCACCACGGGTTCAGGCGTTGCGGCGAAACAGCTTGAGGAAGTGGCTGGGCTGGCCGAGCATGAGCTGGGCCAGTTCGTCGAGCGCTGCCTGCGTCAGGTCGCCGGCCTGCAGGTGGAAATCCATCACCCCGAAACGATCGATGTTGCGGGTGCGCAGGACGAGGTGGTTGGATTCGTAATCGGCCTTGATCTGGAAGCCGGCCTTGACCTCGCAGGGAAAGCTGAATGTCGCGCTTTCCGTCTGGTTACGCTTGTTCTTCCGTTCCTCGGTCTTGAACACGATATTGAAGTCGTGCAGCATCTTGCGCAGCGGCTCGACACCCAGCGTATCGCGTTCTGCGTGTAGCTGGCGCGGCGCGGCGAGGCGAAAGCGCACGGTCACGGTTTCGTAGAGGCGATCCTCGGTGGCGGTCGGCAGCATGCGGGAATCCGCCGCGCCTTCGACCCAGCTCATGTCCGAAAAAACGATGTTGCCGGGAAAGGTGAATTCCTTGGGCACCGCCGGCTTGATGATGTTGAGCTGCTTGACGAGGTCGTTGAGGTAATGAAAAGCCGCCTCGAGGCTGGCGCTCAGATGAAAGGCGCGCATCTCTCCTTCGGCATCGCGCTTGACGGTAGACCGCTGCAGCGTTTGTGCCTCCTGCCGAAGCCGGTCGAGCAGGCTGCCTGACGCCGGAGCGCCCGGCGACGGCGCCTGGCCATGCGTCAGGCCAACGGCGCGTTCGGCAGACGCCCGGGCAATATTCCTGGGTTGTTCCGGCGCCAACTGGGTCAGGTCGGGAAAGGTCAGCTTGTCGCGCGTGAAGATCGGCTTCGGCACGGTATCCACCGGCACCGGCGGTCCGTTAAGCGAAAACGCCTCGATGTCATCGAGCAGCTGCGCGCGACTGTCTTCCTTTGAACTTCCGGTCACTTCAATCCCCGACCCACTTTGGAGATAGAAATTCTAGCAGGGGTCCCCCGCGCGGGATACGACAACGGTGACAACCGTAGGCAACGTGCGGCCGGGTTATTCCTGGTTGCGGTAGAGGTTGCGCAGAAACTCGTCGGGCTCAACAGTGGATGCGGCGGAATCCGCGGCATGGGCGTGCATTTCGAGGCGTGCCTCGGGCTGGGGCAGCCAGCCGGCATTGAGAACCTCATCGACGAATGCGCCGAACTCCTCGGCCGCCGCTTCTTCAGCAGACAGCGTTTCCGTTTTTCCCGTACTCATGTCCATCACGATCACCATTTTCGAGTCCCCCCGCCCAATCGAAGCGACATGTCCAGATTAACGATGCATATCGAAAAAAGTTGATCGCAATGCTTATTTATTTGTTGACAGCGACGGGTTGTGGTTCGCACGCCACGGTGCCACCTTCAGCAGCAGCGCCATGCCGGGCAGGGCCAGCACGACGCACAGCAGGAAAAACGACATCCAGCCCATCCACTCGACCAGCCAGCCAGTGGTCGCGTTAACGAAAGTGCGCGGCACGGCCGCGAGGCTGGAGAACAGCGCATATTGCGTCGCGGTATAGAGCGGATGGGTCGCCCGGGCGATGAAGGCGACGAAGGCCGCCGTGCCAAGGCCGACGCCGAGCGCCTCGAAACCGATGACCACGGCCAGCCGCCCCAGCGCCGCGCCGTCGATGCCCGCCTGCGGACCGAGCGAGGCAAGCCAGGCAAAGCCGAAGATCGACAGCACTTGCACCACGCCGAACAGCCAGAGCGCGCGGTTAATGCCGAGATTGACCATCCACAAGCCGCCGAGCAAGCCACCGATCACCGCCGGCCACAGCCCGGCGTGCTTGGCGACGAGTCCGATGTCCGACTTGGCATAGCCCATGTCGAGATAGAAGGGCGTGGCCAGCGCGGTGCACATCGAATCGCCGAGCTTGTAGAGGAAGATGAAGGCAAGGATCAGCAGGGCTTCCTTCAGCCCGGCGCGGCCGAGGAACTCGCGGAAGGGTTCCACGACGGCGTCGCGCAGGGTGCGCGGGGCGTTGCCGGCGATGGCCGGCTCCTTCACCAGCAGTGCCATGGCCATGCCCGGCAGCATGAACAGCGCCGTGACCAGAAAGACCGTATCCCAGGGCAGGTGGTCGGCAAGAATCAGCGCCAGCGAACCCGGCACCAGGCCGGCGATGCGATAGGCATTCACATGCACCGAGTTGCCGAGGCCGAGTTCGTGGTCGGCGAGCAGTTCGCGGCGGTAGGCGTCGAGCGCGATATTGGCCGTGGCCGACATCAAGGCGAGCAGGGCGGCAAGCCAGACGATGGCGCCGAGGTCGGTGGCCGGCGACAGCCGGCCGAGCAGGGCGATGATGACCACCAATGCGAGCTGCGTCACGAAGATCCAGCTGCGCCGGCGCCCCATGGAAAAAATGGGCAGCACAAAGCGGTCGAGCAGCGGCGCCCAGAGGAATTTCCACGTATAGGGAAACTGGATCAGCGCGAAGAGGCCGATCGCCTTGAGGCTCACGCCCTCGGTACGTAGCCAGGCCGGCACCAGATTGAGCAGCAGGTAGAGCGGCATGCCGGACGCGAATCCGGTGAACACGCAGATCAGCATGCGGCGGGTGAAGAGGGCGGCGAGCCAGGGGGGCATGGACATTCGGGGAAAAAGGTCGTCCCATCCTAGCATCGGGGGTGCTCGGCTGATTCATAATGACGGCCAGCGAAGTCCCGCCTATTCCCTTCCCCGTTGCCATGACCTTTGGTTTTCCAATCCGCTACATCGAGCCGGTCTATCGTCCGCCCAGCGAGGCGGATTCGCTGATCCTGCCGGTCACCGACGGGTGTTCGTGGAATCACTGCACCTTCTGCGAGATGTACACGGCACCACAGAAGAAATTCCGTGCGCGCGACGAGGCCGAGACACTGGAAACCATCCGCGTCTGCGGCGAACGCTTCGGGGACGATGTACGGCGCATCTTCCTCGCCGACGGCGACGCGCTGGTGCTGCCGACACGCCGCCTGCTGGCCGTGCTGCAGGCGATCCGCACCCACCTGCCGGCCGTGCATCGCATCTCCAGTTATTGCCTGCCCCGCAACCTGCGCAAGAAATCGGTGGATGAACTCAAGGAGCTCGCCGACGCAGGTCTGAAGCTGGTCTATGTCGGTGCCGAGTCGGGCGACGACACGGTGCTGGAACGCGTCAGCAAGGGCGAAACTTTCGCCACCACCTGCGACGCATTGCAAAAGCTCGGGGCGGCCGGCATCACGCGTTCGGTGATGATTCTCAACGGCCTCGGCGGCCGGGCCCTGTGGCCCCAGCATGCGAAAAACTCCGCCCGCCTCGCGAACGCCACGCAGCCCGAATATCTTGCCACGCTGGTGGTCAGCTTTCCCCAGGGCGAGGAGCGTTTACGCGCCGGCTTTCCCGGCTGGGAACCGCTCACACAGCACGAACTGTTTCTGGAAATGGAATGTTTTCTGTCCCACCTCGAACTAGTGCGTACGGTGTTTCGCAGCGACCACGCTTCGAACTGGCTCGTGCTCAAGGGCACGTTGGGCGCCGACAAGGCCAGGCTGCTGGATCAAGTGCGCGCCACGATCGCCGACCCGCAGGCAGCTCGCCTGCGGCCAGCCTGGGCCCGCGGCCTGTAAGCCGTCAAGCGCGATAGAATGCGCATGTAGTTGCCGCGCGCCCGTAGCTCAGCTGGATAGAGTACTGCCCTCCGAAGGCAGGGGTCGAACGTTCGAATCGTTTCGGGCGCGCCAATACCAAGACCAAGCAAAATTAAAAACTGCTGACTGAAATGCAGTTTGATTCCTGTCTCGGGCGTACTGGATAGAGCGTAGATTAGAAAAATTGCTCGATGGGCTAGCCATTTATTTCAGGTAGCAATCTTGAAGATATCAATCCTCTCTGATTTCAAAGATCCATGAACTTATTGCAGTCAATTACTCCCAATTGGCGCTCGCTGGCAGTATTTATTTTCGATCTCGTTGCGGTGTCGATCGCTTGGGTCGGTGCGTTCTATTTGTCCAACAACCTTATCCTTCCCGAGGGGCAACTAGAGCTGATGCGGTTCGGTTTGCTTATCCTGATCCCGGTGGAAGCGCTAATTTTCAGGCTTGGCGGTCTTTATCGCGGCATTTGGTTTTTCTCAAGCCTTCCCGATCTGATTCGGATCATGAAAGCTGTCGGCTTTTCGGCATTACTGCTTGCCGCAGGTGGAGTAGGGGTTTCACGTTCGATATTTTTGTTGTATCCCGTTCTTCTGCTTGTCGTGATGGCCGGCGGCCGTTTTGCTTACCGTATCTGGAAAGAACATAGCTTAAATACCAATTTGTCTGGCCAAGGCCAGCCAGTACTGATCTTGGGTGCGGGAAAGGCTGGAGCACGATTGGTTCAGGAATTGGGCCGCTCGGGTGAGTGGCACATTGTTGGTTTCCTGGATGACGATCCAGCCAAGAAGAATCGTGAAATCATGGGGCGGCGAGTGCTGGGCTCCGTGAATAAGCTGGAATCCGTCGCACGCCGCCTCAATGTCAGGCATGCGATTCTGGCTATGCCCTCTGCCAGTGAAGAGCAGCGTCAATGCATCAGCCAGTTGTGCCTGAACCTGGGCATTGAGACCTTCACCGTTCCATCCATTGAGCAATTGATAACCGGACAAGGCAGCCTCAATCATGTCAGGCCGATCAATTTGAACGACCTGCTTGGCCGCAGGCCGGTAGATATCGAGTCTCCTGAAACGCTGGCTTTGATTGCCGACAGGGTTGTCATGGTCACCGGCGCCGGCGGATCCATCGGCAGTGAGCTATGCAGACAAATCTCCTTGTTGAAACCTGCCCAACTCTTGCTCTATGACAACAATGAATTTGCTCTTTACACTTTGTATGATGAGTTGACGGAACGCTTCACCGATATGCCCATCTTGCCACTGGCGGGTGATGTCAAGGATTTGGCCTGGCTCACTGAGTTGCTTATCAAATATGCTCCTGCCGTGGTATTTCATGCGGCTGCCTACAAGCATGTTCCGCTGATGGAGGATCACAACGCTTGGCAAGCCATTCGCAATAACGTTTTTGGGACATACGCAGTAGCTGTCGCCGCCTTGAGAGCAAAGGTGCCTGAATTTGTCTTGATCTCGACTGACAAGGCCGTCAACCCGACCAACGTCATGGGCGCCAGCAAGCGTCTCGCCGAGATGGTTTGCCAGGCCTTGCAAAACCGCCAGACGAATACCCGTTTCGAAATCGTACGGTTTGGAAATGTACTCGGGAGCACCGGTAGCGTGATCCCAAAGTTTCAGGCCCAGATTCGTCGAGGAGGGCCCGTGACCGTGACGCATCCGGAAATTACGCGTTACTTCATGTCGATTCCCGAAGCCGCCCTGTTGGTTTTACAGGCAGCCGCCATAGGCGAAGGCGGGGAAATTTTTGTCCTCGACATGGGCAAGCCGATACGCATCGCCGATCTGGCAAAACAGATGATCCGCCTTTCCGGACAGCGAGAAGATCAGATTCCTATCGTCTACACCGGACTGCGTCCCGGAGAAAAGCTTTACGAGGAGTTGCTTGCGGATGATGAACAAACCAGGCCAACGCATCACCCGAAGGTTCGTATTGCGCGCGCCAGACCTGTAACAGAAGCCTGGCTTGAAGATATTCTTGAGTGGCTCAAGTCACCTACGCCACTTAGCGCCGACGAGGTACGTCGGGATTTGCGCCGTTGGGTAACCGAGTATCAACCGGCCAGTCGTCCCACCCTGCGACCGGTACCGATCGTCCGCGAAGGGTAATTCGAAGTTGTGCAGTGACGCGGCCTCTCATATTCAGCTCTGTCCAGGATTCCGGCCGTCGTCACCCGCATCCATAATTAACCCAACTTGGGCATGAGCAAGCGCGAACACGGCGCTCACAGCGTCAGTCTTGCCGTTTCGATCGTATTGCATTGTCCGGAACGACTGGTGCTGGAAAAGACTCTGCGCTCCTTGGGGCAAGCGCTGGAGAACAGTCACAACAGCTTGCAAGGGCTAGCCGAAATCATTCTGGTTGATCACTCGCGGGAGCGATTACCCGTTAACTGGCTTGATGCATTCCAGAAATTGGCCGGTCCTCGCGCTCGCCTCGTCTACGATTACGCAGGTGCCAATCCAGGCTTTGGCGCCGGACATAACCATGCTTTCAGCCGCGTGGCTGACGCCGACTTTTTTCTGGTTGCCAATCCCGATCTCGAATTCTCGCCCAGCAGCCTGGCAGCCGGACTCGCCTTCTTCGAAACGCATCCGGACGTCGGTCTGCTTGCGCCCGCGCTGATCGAACCGGAAGGCGGATTGCGGCCTGCCTGCTTTCGCTATCCCGACCTGATTACCCTGCTGGCCCGTTTAGCCGGGGGAACCTGGGCCAGAAAACGTAGTTACCGCTATGAATGTCGTGACTGGGACCCCTGTGAAACTCGCTTGAATCCACCTCTTGTCAGCGGTTGCTACATGCTTTTCCGATCATCCCTGTATGCCCAACTCGGCGGATTCGATACGCGCTATTTTCTTTACTTCGAGGATTTCGACTTGTCAGTACGCGCAAATCGGCTTGCCCATACTGCGTATCTTCCCGCGATGAAAGTCAACCACCAGGGCGGTGGCGCCGGACGAAAGGGGATCAGGCATGTCATGTTGTATTTTCGTTCCGCGTTCCGGTTTTTTTCGGCGCACGGGTGGCGGGCCAAGAAACAATCCCTGTCTGATTAAGTGTAAGTCGTTGCAAATACAGACTCAATGTCATTTATCGGTCCTCTTTCACCCCGGCATGCCGAGTTCCTGCCGCCGTTGGCCGGTGCGGTCTCCCCGCGCAAAGTCAGTGCTGGCGGGACGGCACCTGCCTGTCCCTCGGTGCATGACAGCAGGGCTGAACCGGCATTGGAACAACCATCGCCCGGGTCGGCCCCCTAGCCCTTTGGCGAGAATTGCTCCGGACGATTTGGTATCATTGACATAGCATTCAATGAGGGGAAGAGCAATGAACATGAGGTTTTCGCGTGGGCTGGCGTTGGCCAGCCTGATTGTTGTCGCGCCAGCAATCGCGCTGGCCATGGGCAATCGTCCGAAGAACGCGGATGAAGAAGCCGTCAATGCCCGCATCCTCCCCCTGGCGAAAGTGAAGCTGGCTCCGCCCGCCGCAGCGGGTGCCGCTGCCGGTAGCCGGAGTGGCGAAGACCTCTACAAGGCCGTCTGCGGCGCCTGTCACGAAGCCGGCGTTGCCGGTGCGCCAAAGTTCGGCGACAAGGCCGCCTGGGCACCACGCATCGGCGTCGGCCTCGACGTTCTGACCAAGACCGCGCTGGCCGGCAAGGGTGCCATGCCGCCCAAGGGCGGCTCCGACGCCACGCAGGAAGAGCTGACGCGCGCCATCGTCTTCATGGCCAACAAGTCCGGCGCGAATTTCGCCGAGCCCGCCGCGGGCGCCAAGCCGGCAGCAAGCGAGAAGAATCCCGAAGAAATCGCCAAGGCTACTTGCCACAAGTGCCATGAAACCGGCGATCAGGGCGCGCCCAAGCTGTCCAACAAGGCCGCCTGGACGCAGCGCGCTTCCAAGGGTCTCGACGCGGTCACCAAGACCGTCATTCGCGGCCATGGCAACATGCCGGCGCGCGGTGGCCTGGCCGACCTGACCGACGATGAACTCAAGCAGGTGATCGCCGTGCTGCTCAAGGAAGTCGGCGCCGAAATCAGGTAAGCGGCATGGAGGCCTGCAGGCCTCCATGTCATGCTCAATTGAAGCGGGCCCGCATGGGTCCGCTTTTTTTATCGTTCGCCGGCGGTCAATTTCAGCTTGACTCCTGTCGCAGTCGTGCTGCGCCAGGGCGCCGAGGAAAAACTCGTGATGAGAAAGTCCACCATGGCGCGCACCTTGGGCGAAAGATTGCGGCCGCTCGGATACGTCGCATACAGGGGAACAGGCTCGACATGGTTCCAGTCGACCAGAATGGGCACCAGCTGTCCGTTGCGGATCGCCTCGCTGACGATCACATCGGTCAGGCGCGCGATGCCAACGCCGGCGAGGACCAACTGCAGCACGGTCTCGGCGTTGTTGGCGACGATATTGCCGCTGACGGGAACGATGCGGATCCCCTCGTCGGTATTGAACGGCCAACGGCGCAACGCCGGCAGGCTGGTGATCCACAGGCAGTTGTGTTGCTGCAGGTCATCGGGTGTGCGAGGCGTGCCATGCCGGGCCAGATAACTCGGCGCGGCGCAGATCACCCGTTCGAGATTGCAGATGCGCCGCGCCACCAGCGACGATTCATCGAGCGGGCCGTTGCAGATCGACAAGTCAAAGTTGCCTTCCTTGCCGACCGGCTGGTCGCTGATCGTGATGTCGAGTTCGACCTTCGGGTAGAGCGCCTGAAATCGCGGAATAGCGGGCGTCAGCTGGTGCATGCCGAAGGCGGCGCGGGTATGCAAGCGCAGCAGGCCGCGCGGGCTGGCGGTGGCTTCGGCAACCTCGGCTTCGGCCTCGTCCATCGCATTCAGGATGGCGCGGGCGCGCGTGTAGAACGCCTCTCCCTCGGGGGTGATTTGCAGGCGACGGGTGGTTCGATGCAGCAACCGGGCGCCGAGCCGGTCTTCGAGCCGCGTCACCAGCTTCGACAGGGCAGAGGGCGTCAGCCCGAGTTGCTGCGCCGCAGCAGTAAACCCGCCGGTTTCAACGGCGCAAACGAAAGCGTTCATTTCAGCAGCGCGATCCATCGGCGTATTGTTGAATAATATTCATCAAAGTTGTTACCAATATCTGTATTGTCTTTTTATTTATAAGTATTAAATTGCTAACAGTCAATGTTGCAACGCATCAACCAAGGACACATCATGAAACAAGATTACGTTGATCTCTACGAACAAGCCTACGAAATGAGAACGCATGAAATCCAGCGCATCAACACCGAGCTTCTGCATGAGAGCGGGATCGCGCTGAAGTGGCTGGGCCGCAAGTCGCTGATCGTGCTGCATAGCGTCAGCGAACTGCTGCGCCCACTGTTTTCCTGGAATCCGCAGCCGCCACACTCGCATTCGCATTGAGCGGCACACGGACAACGGCTCCTCCTCCAGTTCTGCAAAGAACTGCTTCGAGTCCCGGCGCAAGCCGGGATTTTTTTCGTCCGGCGCCCACCAGAGTGCTGGGATAATGACGGCTGATCCTTCTTCGGCACCGCCATGAGCCGCCATACCGTTCGCGCCCGACTGGACTTTTCCTTCAAGGGCGAAAACCACGAACTCGATCACATCCTCGATCTCGATGCTTGCACAGATCAGAGCGATGACGCACCCGATTTTCACCTGCGCCTGGCCAAGGCGCACGGCATCGATCCCTACTCGTATCTTTACGAAGTGCTGGCGTCCTGCGAGATCCACTTTTCCGACGGCACGGGAATCGCGGCGGCCAGCTGCCACGACGGCCAACTCGACTGGGCGAAGTATCTCGTCGATCGCGCAGCGGAGATCGACCTGCAGGCGGTCAGGGCCATGGTGGCCCGGACGATGGGCATCGCCGACCTGGACAGTCAACCCGAACTCAAGGCGGCCCTGCTGACAGCCTATCGGTCCGGCAAGGCGAACAAATGAGTATGCCGCGACCACCCGAACTGCTCGCGCCGGCGGGCAGTCTGCGCATGGCCGAGACAGCGCTTGCCTATGGGGCGACGGCCGTGTATGCCGGCCAGCCGCGCTATAGCCTGCGTGTGCGCAACAACGAATTCAGCCATATCGACAAGTTCGCCGAGGGTATCGCCGGGGTACATCGGCGCGGCGGCAAGTTCTATGTCGTCAGCAACATCTTTCCCCACAACGCCAAACTGAAGACCTACCTCGCCGATATGGCCCCGGTGATCGAACTGGCGCCCGACGCGCTGATCATGGCCGACCCGGGGCTGATGCTGATGGTGCGCGAAACCTGGCCGGACATGCCGATCCACCTCTCGGTGCAGGCCAATACGGTGAATCACGCCGCCGTGCGATTCTGGCAGTCCGTTGGCGTGCGGCGGGTCATCCTTTCGCGCGAACTTTCGCTGGACGAGATCGCCGAGATCCGCCAGGCCTGCCCGGACATCGAGCTCGAAGTCTTCGTCCATGGCGCCCTGTGCATCGCCTATTCCGGACGCTGCCTGCTCTCGGGCTACTTCAATCATCGCGACCCGAATCAGGGCAGCTGCACGAATTCCTGCCGCTGGTCCTACGCTGTCCAGCCCGCGACGGCGAATCCCGCCGGCGACGTCTGGCTGATCGAGGAGGAAACCCGCCCCGGCGCACACATGCCGATCGAGGAAGACGAGCACGGCACCTACATCCTCAATTCGAAAGACCTGCGCGCCATCGAATACGTCGACCGCCTGACCGAAATCGGCGTCGACTCGCTGAAGATCGAGGGTCGCACCAAGTCGGCCTACTATGTGGCGCGGACCTGCCAGGCCTACCGGCAGGCGATCGACGATGCCATCGGTGGTCGCGGCTTCGATGCATCACTGGTCGGCCAGCTCGCCGATCTCGCCAATCGCGGCTATACCCCCGGCTTCTACGAACGCCATCCCGACGGCGCGCACCAGAACTACCTGAGCGGCCTGTCGCAGATGGGACAGAGCCAGTATGTCGGCGATCTCCGTGGCTACGATGCGGCAGGCTGGGCGGAGATCGAGGTCAAAAATCGCTTCGCCGTCGGCGACACGATCGACCTGATCCACCCGGACGGCAACCTCGTCGTCCGCATCGAGCGCATGTCGAAAGTCAGACCTGACGGGACGGCATCTCCGGCCGATGTGGCGCCGGGTAATGGCCATATCGTGCGGATTCCCTTGCCGATTGGGAAGGCAGGTGCCTTCCTCGCCCGCCGGACTGCAGGCTGATACTCAAAAAGAAAGACTCTAGCCGGCAACCCGTCAGGGCCTTCGTATTGCTTTGGCAGGAATGTTGTCCAACCGTTACTGCTGAAACGTCGCGTCCTCGATGATCACCTTGTAGACGTAGCCGGCACCGAAGTCCCTGTCGGTACGGACAACGCCCTTCGCCGTGACAGTATCTCCGAGTTTCACTTCGTTCGTGCTCGTGACAAGCACATCGTTGGTACCGTCTGTCGCCGAACCGGAGCCATCGCGCAAATGGATCCAGTTTTTGCCCAATATCCCCGGGTTGTATTTCACGATCTTCCCGCGCACCAGGACGGGCTTGTCCTTGAGTTCAGCAGCCTTCGTAATGATTTCCGCCACGGTTTTGGCGTTCGCGCCACTGGCTTTCGGGACATGGATATCCCGAGTCTCCGCCGGTTGGGTCATGCCAGCATGCGCCGTGCTGATGGCATTGCTTCCCTGTACGCCTGATCCGGTCCCCGCCAAGGTTCCAAAGACAATCGTCGGGAAGGTCTTCTTCAATGACCTGCTTTCAAAATTGTTCATGACTATTGCGTTTTCCAGCGTAACGGTCATGCCGGTCTTGACGGGGGATTTGCTCACCGCCGCCCACGTCTCCCCTTCCTTGGTCTTGAGGCGAAGGTATGTGTAGCTTTCGGCATCCTTAACTTCAAGGACCTCTCCCTTTACGATGCTGGCTGCAGCCTGGCTCGCCGCGGGCTTTTCACCTGCCCAGCCATGAATTGCGGCGATGAGCATGAGTATCGACAGCAGGGTTTTCATGTTCGGTACGCTCCTTGTATGGAATTCACCGCGTCACGGCAACCTCTGGCGGAATGAGGCTTCAGACCGATTTTCGCAACACTCATGCCGACAAATCAAACGTCGATGTTGCGCGCGTACAGCGCGTTGTCCTCGATGAACTTGCGGCGGGGCTCGACCACGTCGCCCATCAGCGTGGTGAAGATTTCGTCGGCGGCAATGGCATCCTCGATCTGCACCTTGAGCAGGCGCCGGACGCTCGGGTCCATCGTCGTTTCCCACAGCTGCTCGGGGTTCATCTCGCCCAGCCCCTTGTAGCGCTGCTTGCCGAGATTGCGCTCGACCTCGCCGAGCAGCCACTGCATCGCGGCAGCGAAACTGGTCACGGTCTGGGATTTTTCGCCACGGCGCACGGTCGCATCGCCGCTGATCAGGCCGGCCAGCAGGCCGGCGGTCTTGCGCAACTGCGCGTAGTCCCCCGAAACAAGGAAATCCTCGTCGACGGTGCTGACCCGCAAGTTGCCGTGATGCATCTTTTCGAGACGCAGCTGCCAGCCCTCGGTTTTGTCATTGAAGACGGTGCGCACATTCAGCTTGTTGGTCAGAACACGACCGAGCTTGCTTGCGCCGTCTTGTGCCGCTGCCTCGCTCGACAGATCAAGGGCAATGTCGTGGGCAATCAGGGCATGCAGCGCTTCTCCGTCGATGAAATCGGACAAGCGCCGGATGATGGCTTCGGAAGTCAGGTAGCTCTTCGCCAATTCTTGCAGGGCGCTGCCATCGATGGTGGCTGCACCCGCCTTCGGCTCGAGTGCCGCACCCTCAAGCGCGAGCGTCAGCAGATGCTGGTTGAGCTCGGTGTCATCCTTGATGTAGCGCTCGCTCTTGCCATGCTTGATCTTGTAGAGCGGCGGTTGGGCGATGTAGATGTGCCCGCCTTCAACAAGTTCGGGCATCTGGCGATAGAAGAAAGTCAGCAGCAGCGTGCGGATATGTGCGCCGTCCACGTCCGCGTCGGTCATGATGATGATACGGTGGTAACGCAGCTTCTCGGGCTTGTAGTCCTCCTTGCCGAAGCCGCAGCCCAGCGCGGTGAGCAGCGTGACGATCTGTTCCGATGAGATGACCTTGTCGAGACGCGCTTTTTCGACGTTGAGCACCTTGCCGCGCAGCGGCAGGATCGCCTGGAACTTGCGGTCGCGGCCCTGCTTGGCCGAACCGCCGGCCGAATCGCCCTCGACAATGTAGAGCTCGCACAGCGCCGGGTCTTTCTCTTGGCAGTCGGCAAGTTTGCCGGGCAGACCGATGTTGTCGAGCACGCCCTTGCGGCGCGTCATTTCTCTGGCCTTGCGTGCGGCCTCTCTTGCCCTAGCTGCTTCGACGATCTTTCCGGTAATGACTTTGGCATCGCCGGGCTTTTCGAGCAGGAACTCGGAAAGCTTTTGCGCAACGACTTCCTGCACTGCCGGCATTGCTTCGCTCGACACCAGCTTCATCTTGGTCTGCGAGGCGAACTTTGGATCGGGCATCTTGACCGACAGCACGCAGGCGAGTCCTTCGCGCATGTCGTCACCGGCGATATCGACCTTGGCCTTCTTGGCGATCTCATTTTCCTCGATGTACTTGTTGATGACCCGCGTCATCGCCTGACGCAGGCCGGTCAGGTGGGTTCCGCCGTCCGCCTGCGGGATGTTGTTGGTGTAACACAGCACCTGCTCTGCGTAGGAGTCGTTCCACTGCATGGCGACTTCGACGCCGATGGTGACGCCGCTGTCGCCAACCTTCGATTCCCCGCTCGAATAGAACACCGTCGGGTGCAGCACCGTTTTGCTGCGATTGATGTATTCGACGAAGCCCTGCACGCCTCCGGAGAAGGCAAAGTCTTCCTCCTTGCCGTTGCGCTGGTCGACAAGCTTGATCTTGACGCCATTGTTGAGGAAGGACAGCTCGCGCAGGCGCTTGGCGAGAATATCGTAGTGGAATTCGACAGTACCGAAAATTTCCTCGTCAGCGAGGAAATGCACTTCGGTACCGCGATTCTTCGTATCGCCAAGAACCTTGAGCGGGCTGACTTCGACCCCATTCTGCGTGTTGATGATGCGATCGATGGCATGGCCACGGTTGAATTCCATGAAGTATTTCTTGCCGTCGCGCCGGATGGTCAGCCGCAACCACTTCGACAAGGCATTGACGCAGGACACGCCGACACCATGCAGGCCGCCGGAAACCTTGTAGGAATTCTGGTTGAACTTGCCCCCGGCATGCAATACGCACATGACGATTTCGGCGGCGGAACGTTTCGGTTCATGCTTGTCGTCGAACTTCACGCCGACGGGAATGCCGCGCCCGTTGTCGGTCACCGAGATCGAATTGTCGGTGTGAATGGTAATGACGATTTCGTCGCAATGGCCGGCCAGTGCTTCGTCGATAGCATTGTCGACTACCTCGAACACCATGTGATGCAGGCCGGTGCCATCGGAGGTATCGCCGATATACATGCCCGGACGCTTGCGCACGGCCTCCAGGCCTTCGAGCTGCTGGATCGAATCCTCGTTGTAACCATCGCTCGGCTGGCCTTGCGGCAGGGTGTTCTCAGTCATTGTTTTCCATTCTTTCCGTTAAATGCGCATTGGCATCACGACATACTTGAATCGCTCGTTGTCAGGCAACATGATCAGCGCGCTGGAATTGCCGTCGGCAAGCCGTACTTCGATGGTCTGGGTGACGATGTTGTTAAGCACGTCGAGCAAGTAGTTGACGTTGAAGCCGACGTCAAGGCCATCGCCGTCATAGTCGATCTCGATTTCCTCCTGCGCTTCTTCATTTTCCGCATTGGTCGACAAAATCTTCAGACTACCGGCAGAGAGGACCAAGCGGACGCCGCGGAATTTTTCATTGGTGAGGATCGCGGCGCGCTGCAGCGATTGTTGCAGCATCGCGCGATCGAGACGGATGATCTTGCCCTGGTGCTGCGGAATGACGCGTTCATAATCGGGAAACTTGCCGTCGATTAGCTTGCTGACGAATTCAACATTGCCAAAACTGAAGCGGGCCTGCGTCGGCGTCAGGGAAATTTCCAGTGCTTCGTCGTTATCCGCCAGTTGGCGCGAGAGCTCGAGCACCGTCTTGCGCGGCAGGATCACTTCAACACGATCTTCTTGCGCTGCGCCGATGTCCTCGCTCGCATAGGCCAGCCGATGGCCATCGGTGGCCACCAGTTTCAGTTCACTGCCCTGCGCGACCATCAGCAGGCCATTCAGGTAATACCGAATATCCTGCTGCGCCATCGCATACTGCACCAGCGCCAGCTGGCGCTTGAACTGCTTCTGCGTCAGTTTGATGACCGTGGTCTTGCCAGTCGCTTCGGACATGCGCGGAAAATCTTCCGCCGGCAAAGTCTGCAGGTTGAAGCGGCTCTTGCCTGCCTTGAGCTGCAAGCGTCGCTCATCCAGGTTCAGGCTGACTTCAGCGCTTTCCGGCAAGGAACGCAGGATGTCCTGCAGTTTGCGTGCCGCGACGGTGATTGCGACCGATTCTGCACCGTTCGAAATCGCGCTGGTCCGGATCTGCATCTCGATGTCGGTTGCCAACAGCATCAGCTGTTCGCCCATCTTCTCGATCAGCACGTTCGACAAGATCGGCAGGGTATGGCGTTTTTCGACGATACCACAGACCGATTGCAGGGGAATCAGAAACTGGTCGCGTGAGCCTTTATATAGAAGCATCTTAATAAACCCCTAATGATGATAATGAGGGAACGTCATTTCTGTGGATAGATGGATTAATTGCTTTGAAAATAACCGGTTGTGTTATTGATAACCCATGGGACAGCAATCAGGATATTTTGTGGAGAATTGTGGATGGTTGATGATCTCAATAGCAGTTGAAAATTTATCCACATTCTGTCCCAAGCTTGTTAATGATGTTGTTCATTGGATCGCTCAGCCCTTGATGGTTTGTGAAAGAACGAGCAAGTCATTGTTTAGATGAGTATCCTTGCCGCGCAGATCAGTAATGGTGCGACAGGCATGAAGGACTGTGGTGTGGTCGCGGCCACCGAATGCATCACCAATTTCCGGCAAGCTGTGCGGCGTGAGATCCCGGGCCAGGAACATCGCTACCTGGCGCGGACGGGCAATGGCCCGGGTGCGCTTCTGCGAATACATGTCGGCAACCTTGATCTTGAAGTAATCGGCTACGGTCTTCTGGATCAGCTCCAGCGTGATCTGTCGGTTGTGGGCGCCGATGATGTCCTTGAGCGCTTCCTTGGCGAGTTCGAGGCTGATTTCACGATTATGGAAGCGTGCAAAGGCGAGAACTTTTTTCAGCGCGCCTTCCAGTTCGCGCACATTCGAGCGCAGATGCTTGGCGATCAGGAACGCGACATCGTCGCCGAGCTGGATCACTTCGCTGTCGGCCTTCTTTTTCAGGATGGCGACGCGCATTTCCAGTTCCGGGGGTTCGATCTGCACGGTCAGACCCCAGTCAAAGCGGGAGATCAAACGTTCCTCAAGACCCTGGATATCCTTCGGATAGGTATCGCAGGTTATGACAATCTGTTTCTTTGCTTCAACCAATGCATTGAAAACATAGAAAAATTCTTCCTGCGTACGGGCTTTGCCATTGAAAAACTGGATGTCATCGACCAACAGAACATCGAGCGTACGATAGGCACGCTTGAAGATATCGAAGGATTTTTGCTGATATGCGCGAATGACGTCGGAGTAATAGTCCTCGGCATGGATGTAGCGGATGACCTTGCCCGGTGCATGCCGCAGCACCTCGTTGCCGAGCGCATGTACAAGGTGAGTTTTGCCCAGGCCGACGCCGCCGTAGACGAACAGCGGGTTGTAGGAAGATCCAGGATTCAGTGCAACCTGCTGTGCAGCTGCGCGCGCAAGATCGTTTGAACGGCCCGTCACCAGCGTGTTGAAAGTGAAATCAGGATTGAGGCGCGTCTTGCCGTATTCCGGCAGATCGATCGGTGAAATGGAACGAGGATCGAGACACAAGTCCTCGTTACTCATGAGCTCCGGTTCGACCACGGCAGATCGACCACTGTTTTCGGTATCACGCAACAGACCAATAGGCGTTTCGTCCAAGGCCAGATCGATGGTAATCGGTTCTGAAAAGAATTGGCGTGAGAGGGCTTCGACGCGGTCCAGATAGCGTTCCCTCACCCAGCGCAGAATGAAGCCGTTTGGAGCCAGCAGGCTCAGACGCCGCTCCGTGTCGTGAGTTTCGACACGCAGCGACTTGATCCATGCATTGAACTGTTGCGACGGCAATTCGCTCTCGAAGCGCGTCAAACAGTCAGCCCAGAATTGTTTCATTCAAATATTTGAATTATCGTAATAATATGATTACCGACGACGGGCAGTTGGTCAAGCCGGCTTGCTCATGAAATGCCGATACCCAGCAAGCGGTACCGGCATTGCGAAACCTTGGATTCTAACGAAAACGGGGGATTTATCCACAAGCAATGTTGGCCCGGCTCGAACGTGCGCAGAGAAATAATGCTTGACAAGAAAGGGCCTAACAGGTTGTAATCGCGCGCTTTTCCTTTAAGGATTACCGTCATGAAACGCACTTACCAACCCTCTGTTGTGCGCCGCAAGCGCACGCACGGCTTCCTCGTTCGTTCCCGTACCCGTGGTGGTCGCGCTGTCCTGCGTGCCCGTCGGGCCAAGGGACGCCACCGTCTGGCTGTCTGATTTCCTGTTTGGGCGAAGCTGATTCCGCCCGCAACAACGGTTTTGGACGGCTGTATCGGCTCCTGAAGCCTGCCGATTTTTCAGCGGCATTCGCTGCCAGGCAAGTCTTGCGCGGCAAGGCGTTTGCCGTGCATTACCGCCCGAATGGTCTGGACCGCGCCCGGCTCGGCCTGGTGATTCCGAAGAAACAGGCTCCGACGGCGGTTCTGCGCAATGCCATCAAGCGCCAGGCACGTGAAATCTTCCGATTGCGGCGCACCACGTTGCCCCCTGCGGATCTGGTGTTGCACCTGACACAGAAGACTGTAGAGTCGGATACCTCGGCATGGCGTGCCGAGATCGTTGCCCTGCTCGATCGCTGCAGGGAAAAGGCCAGCGCTTGAAAGCCTTCTTTGCCAAGCCGCTCATCTGGCTGGTGCGTACTTATCAACTGATTGCCAGCCCGTTCATTCCGCCGAGTTGCCGCTTCCATCCAACCTGTTCGCACTATGCCATCGCGGCGCTGGAAAAGCACGGCACGCTCAAGGGCGGCTGGCTGGCACTGCGCCGTATCGTCCGCTGCCATCCTTGGCATCCGGGCGGACACGATCCCGTGCCGTAGAATGGCGCCTCTTTTGACTTGCCGTTGATGCAATCGACCATGGACAACCAACGCCTGATTCTGCTGCTGGTCTTCTTCTTTTCCTGCGTGATGTTGTGGGATGCCTGGCAGCGCAAGGATCTGCCGCCACCCACCGCGACAACCCAGTCCGCAAGCACAACGCAGGCCGCGGGCAGCGTCCCGGCGAGTACCGCCGTGCCATCGGCGCCAACCGCGGCAGTCACGCCTGGCGCGGTGCCGGTGACAGGCGCTCCCGCAACCCAAGCTGCGGTGCTGAAGATCCGGACCGATCTGGTGAATGCCGAAGTCTCGGCGCAGGGTGGTGATCTGGTCCGGCTGGAACTTCTAAGGCACCGGGCCCACGAAAAGCCCGATACGTATTTTGTTCTCTTCGATCCCGCTCATGCCTATGCAGCCCAATCCGGCCTGATCGGGACGGGCCTGCCGAACCACAAGTCGATCTGGAAACTGCCGGCAGAAAGTCTCGAGCTCAAGTCGGGTGACAATGAGTTGCGCGTGCCGCTCGCGGCCATGCTCGCGGGTGGCGGCAAGGTCGTCAAGACTTACATCTTCAAGCGCGGTAGCTATCTCGTCAATGTCGAGCACAAGTTCGTCGATGCCCCCGTTCCCGCCGGCACCTATGCTTATTACCAACTGATGCGCGACGACAAATCACCGGAGGGCTCGGGCGGTGCAATGTCGACGGCGACGTTCACCGGTGCGGCGATCTACACGGATCAGGACAAGTTCAAGAAGGTCGATTTCAAGGACTTCAACGAAAAGAACAAGCATCCCGCCAAGGCCGACAATGGCTGGGTGGCCATAGTGCAGCACTATTTCTTCTCTGCCTGGATTCCGGTCGCCGGAGAACGCGAATATTTCACGCGCAAGCTTGATGGCAACCTCTTTGCCGCGGGCGTGGTTGTGCCGATGTCTGGCGATACACTGGACATGCCGCTTTATGCCGGCCCGCAGGAACAGGACAAGCTCGAGAAGATCGCGCCGGGCCTCGAACTGGTCGTCGATTATGGCTGGCTGACCTTCATCGCCGCACCGCTGTTCTGGATCCTTGAGTGGATCCACAAGCTGGTTGGCAACTGGGGCTGGGCGATCATCGGCCTGACGATCCTGATCAAGGCGGCCTTCTTTCCGCTTTCCGCCGCGAGCTACAAATCGATGGCGAAGATGCGCCTGCTGACGCCCAAGCTGGTGAAGCTGAAGGAAACCTACGCCGACGACAAGCAGCGCATGAATCAGGAAATGATGGAGCTCTACAAGCGCGAGAAGGTCAATCCGCTCGGCGGCTGCCTGCCAATTCTCGTACAGATTCCCGTCTTCATCGCGCTCTACTGGGTGCTGCTCGGCACCGTCGAGATGCGTGGCGCGCCCTGGCTGGGCTGGATCACCGATCTGTCGATCAAGGATCCCTATTACATCCTGCCGCTGATCATGGGCGTGTCGATGTTCGTGCAGACCAAGCTCAACCCGACGCCACCGGATCCGATTCAGGCCAAGATCGTACTGTGGATGCCGATCGTGTTCACCGGCATGTTCCTTTTCTTCCCGGCCGGCCTGGTGCTTTACTGGACGGTGAACAACGTGCTGTCGATCGCCCAGCAGTGGCAGGTCAACCGCATGATTGAAAGTGCCGGCCTCAAGGCACACTGACACAATTGCCGCCATCGCCACGCCCGCCGGGCGGGGTGGCATTGGTGTAGTGCGGGTTTCGGGCCATGATCTGCAAGGCGTCATTACGCAACTGACCGGCAGGACGCCGCAGCCGCGTCGTGCGACCCTTGCCCACTTTCCTCGCTTCGGACGGTCAGCCGCTCGATCGCGGCCTGATCCTGCTCACTTCCCCGCGCCGCATTCCTTCACCGGCGAAGATGTACTCGAACTGCACGGCCACGGCGGCCCGGTGGTGATGCAGTGCCTTGCTGGCACGCTGCGTCGAACTGGGTGCGCGGCTGGCCGACGCCGGGCGAATTCTCGCGCCGGGCCTTCGTTAACGACAAGCTAGACCTGGCGCAGGCGGAAGCAATCGCCGATCTGATCGATGCAGCATCGGCGCAGGCGGCACGCGCTGCGTTGCGCTCGCTCTCGGGCGAATTTTCGCGGTTTGTGCGAGCGCTCACTGACGGTTTGATCGAGCTGCGCATGCTTTGATCGAGTCGACGCTCGATTTTCCTGACGAAGAGATCGATCCGCTCACTGATACCGACATCGTGCCGCGGCTGGCCAGGTTGACGCAGCGATCTGGCCCGGTTGCGTACCCGGGCCCGCGACGGCAGCGTGCTGCGCGCCGGACTTACGGTAGTGCTGGCCGGGCTGCCGAACGTCGGCAAGAGTTCGCTGCTCAACCGGCTGGCTGGCGAAGAGCGGGCCATCGTTACCGAGATCGCCGGCACGACCCGGGACGCCCTGCGCGAGACCATCCAGGTCGAGGGCATCCCGCTGCATGTCATCGATACGGCGGGCCTGCGGGATACCGACGACGTGGTCGAACGGATCGGCATCGACCGCACCTGGCGCGAAATCGAGAAGGCCGACGTGATCCTGCAGATCGTGGATGCGCGCAGCGGCGTCACGCCAGCCGACCAGGCCATCGCCGCACGGCTGCCGGCGGGCATCGAGCGCGTAGTGATCGAGAACAAGTGCGACCTCGACCAGCGGGGGGCGGAACGCGTCGTCGTGATGGACAGCGTACATCTCGTGCTGTCGGCAAAAAGCGGCGACGGCATCCCGCTGCTTCACGACGAGCTGCTGCGCATCGCCGGCTGGCGCGGCCATGGGGAGGATGCCCTGCTCGCCCGTGCGCGCCATCTCGAAGCACTGACGGAGGCGGATACGCACATAAAAGTTGCGGCCAAGCAGCTGGGCCGGCTCGAACTGGCCGCCGAGGAGTTGCGCCTCGCCCAGACGGCGCTATCGCGCATCACGGGGGAGTTCACGGCCGACGACCTGCTCGGCACGATCTTCGGTCGCTTTTGCATCGGCAAATGAGCAAAGTCAGACCTGGCGGGACGGCACGCCGATGATGGAAATCGATCCGCTCTGGGTGACGCTGCTGCTGGCCGCCGTCTTTGCCGGATTCGTCGATGCCGTAGCGGGTGGTGGCGGACTGATCCAGGTGCCGGCCCTGTTCGCCGGCCTGCCGCACGAGGCGCCGGCGACGCTGTTCGGCACCAACAAGATCGCTTCCATTTTCGGGACACTGAATGCGGCGCGGCGTTACGTGCGCGCCGTGACGATGCCATGGAACCTGGTGCTGCCCGCTGCCCTGGCCGCCTTCCTGTTTTCCTTCGCCGGCGCGGCGGTGGTGGCCTGGCTGCCAAAGGAGGTGGTGCGGCCGCTGGTGCTGATCCTCCTGCTTGCGGTGGCGGTCTATACTTGGACCAAGCCGGATTTCGGCGTAAGCAAGCGCCCACCCCGGGTGGCCGCGAAACACACTTTCGCGGTTGCGCTCGGCATCGGAACGATCCTCGGTTTCTACGACGGCTTCTTCGGGCCGGGTGCGGGCAGTTTCATGATCTTCGCCTTCGTGCGACTCTTCGGCATGGATTTCCTGCATGCATCGGCCAGCGCGAAGATCGTCAATGCGGCCACGAATGCGGGCGCCTTGTTGCTCTTTGCGCCCACCGGACACGTCCTCTGGGCGCTCGGTCTCGGCATGGCGGTCTGCAACATTGCCGGTGCCCAGTTCGGCAGCAAGCTGGCGATCCGGCATGGCAGCGGTTTCGTGCGCACCGTGTTCCTGATCATGACCGTGTTGCTGATCGGCAAGATCGGCTGGGATATTCTCGTTGCCCGGGGGTAGAAACCCTGACCGGTGCATGGACGAACGGGCGGCGCGATGTTAAATTCGCCGCTTACCCATGAACGACCACTAAAAATCCACGGGAGGAGCCCTGATGCACACAAACAAACTGAAAACCAAGTCTCTGCTTGCCGCCTTGCTGGTCGGCCTGGCCGGATCGGCCCTGGCCGACATCAATGTCGGTGTCGTCGTGTCCGCCACCGGCCCGGCCGCATCGCTGGGCATTCCCGAGAAGAACACCTTTGCCCTGATGCCGACCAGCATCGGCGGCGAGAAGATCAACTACATCATCCTCGACGACGCGTCCGACACCACCACCGCCGTGAAGAACACGCGCAAGCTCCTGACCGAGAACAAGGTCGATGTCATCATCGGTTCGACCATTACGCCCGAACTCGCTGGCGATGATCGACGTCGTCGCCGAAGCCGAAACCCCGATGATCTCGATGGCCGCCTCGGCGCGCATCGTCGACCCGGTCGATGCGAAGCGCCGCTGGGTGTTCAAGACACCGCAGAATGACGTGCAGATGTTGACCGCCATCATCGAGCACATGACCAACGCCGGCGTCAAGACCGTCGCATTCATCGGCTTTGCCGATGCCTACGGCGAAGGCTGGTACCAGGAGTTCAGCAAGATCGCCGAGGCGCGCAAGCTCAAGATCGTCGCCAATGAGCGCTACAACCGCGCCGATACCTCCGTGACCGGCCAGGTGCTGAAGATCATGTGCACCAAGCCCGACGCGGTGCTGATCGCCGGTTCCGGCACGCCGGCCGCGCTGCCGCAGAAGGCCTTGAAGGAAAAGGGCTACAAGGGCAGCTTATTACCAGACCCACGGCGTGGCCAACAAAGACTTCCTGCGCGTCTGCGGCAAGGATTGCGAAGGCACGCTGCTGCCCGCCGGCCCGGTGCTGGTGGCGAGCCAGTTGCCCGACCGACAACCCGATCAAGAAGGTGGCGCTCGATTACACCGCCAAGTACGAGGCGGCGCACGGCAAGGGTAATACCTCGACCTTCGGCGCGCATGCCTGGGATGCCGGCCTGCTGCTGCAAAATGCGGTGCCGGTCGCGCTGAAGAAGGCCAAGCCGGGCAGCAAGGAGTTCCGTGCCGCCCTGCGCGATGCGCTCGAGGGCCTGAAGAATGTCACGGTGTCGCATGGCGTCGTCAACATGTCGACGGACGACCACCTCGGTTTCGACCAGCGCGCGCGCGTGATGGTCAAGATCGAGAATGGCGACTGGAAGCTGCTGAAGTAAGAATCGCCGCCTGCGCTGCGACGAGGGCGTCGGGTCGTTCCGGCGCCCTTGTTGTTTCAAGGGAGTCCATGGATCTACAAATCGCCCTGCTGCTGGGCCAGGACGGCATCGTCAATGGTGCCATCTATGCGCTGCTGGCGCTGGCGCTGGTGCTGGTTTTCGCCGTCACGCGCGTCATCTTCATTCCGCAGGGCGAGTTCGTCGCCTATGGCGCGCTGACGCTGGCCGCCTTCCAGACCGGCAAGACGCCCGGCACGCTGTGGCTGCTGCTCGGCGTTCGGCCTGGCGGTTGCCGCCATCGATGCGCCGGCGAGCCTGCGTTACGGCAAGCGGCGCCTGGTTAGCCTGCTCGGCTGGCAGGTCGTTTATCCGATTGTCATTGCTGCGCTGGTGCTGGGCACCGCGCCAGCCTGGCCGCTGGCGTCGCAGGTCATTCTGGCCCTGGCGATCGTCGTGCCGCTCGGCCCGCATGATCTATCGCCTGGCCTACCAGCCGCTGGCCGAGGCCTCGGTGCTGGTGCTGCTGATCGTCTCGGTCGCCGTGCATCTGGCGCTGGTCGGTCTGGGCCTGCTGTTCTTCGGCGCCGAGGGCTCGCGCACCCCGGCCTTTTCCGAGGCGCACTTCGAGCTCGGCGGCCTGACGATCACCGGCCAGACGCTCTGGGTGGTCGGGCGCGAGTGCTGGTGCTGATCGTCGCGCTCTACCTATTCTTCGAGCGCACGCTCTACGGCAAGGCACTGCGCGCCACCGCCATCAATCGCGTCGGCGCCCGTCTGATGGGCATTTCGACCACGATGGCGGGCAAGCTGTCCTTCCTGCTGGCGGCGATCATCGGCGCGCTCTCGGGCATCCTCATCGCGCCGATCACCACCGTGTACTACGACACCGGCTTCCTCATCGGTCTCAAGGGTTTCGTCGGCGCCATCATCGGCGGACTGGCGAGCTATCCGGTGGCGGCGGCCGGCGCCGTGCTGGTCGGGCTGCTCGAAGCCTTCTCGTCCTTCTGGGCCAGCGCCTTCAAGGAAGTGATCGTGTTCACCCTGATCATCCCGGTGCTGCTGTGGCGCTCGCTGACGACCCACCATGTCGAGGAGGAGGAATGATGCCGGCAGCGCGGGCATCGCTTGCCGTCTTTCTCGCCTTGCTGGCGCTGGCGCCGCTGGCTGCTGCCCGAGTTCCACGTCACGCTGCTCAACTACATCGGCCTGTATTCGCTGGTTGCGCTGGGCCTGGTGCTGCTGACCGGCGTCGGCGGCCTGACCTCCTTCGGCCAGGCGGCCTTCGTCGGCCTGGGCGCCTACGCCACGGCCTGGCTGACCACCGCCACGACCTGCCGCCGTGGCTGGGCCTGCTGGCTCCCTTGGCTGGGCTGCTTGCCGGCCTGTTGCTCACTGCCCTGGTGGCCCTGGTGCTCGGACTGCATGACCCTGCGGCTGTCGGGCCACTACCTGCCGCTCGGCACCATCGCCTGGGGCATTTCGCTGTATTTCCTGTTCGGCAACCTCGAGTTCCTCGGCGGCCACACCGGCATCACCGGCATTCCGGTCCTGGAGTTTTCGGCTTCGAACTGCAGTGATGGCCGCGCAGTTCTACTACCTGATCTGGGTGATGCTGCTCGGCGCCGTCTGGCTGACGCACAACCTGCTCGATTCGCGCGAGGGCCGCGCCATCCGCGCCCTCAAGGGCGGCGCGGTGATGGCCGAAGCGATGGGCGTCAACACGGCGCGCGCCAAGATCGTCATCTTCGTCATCGCCGCGCTGTTTGCCTGCCTCTCGGGCTGGCTCTACGCCCACCTGCAGCGCTTCGTCAACCCGACGCCCTTCGGACTGCACATCGGCATCGAGTACCTGTTCATGGCGGTGATCGGCGGCGCGGCGCATGTCTGGGGCGCGCTGGTCGGCGCCAGCGCTTGATCACCGTGCTCAAGCAGTGGTTGCAGGACCTGCTGCCGCAGATCTTCGGCGCGACCGGCAACTTCGAGGTGATCGTCTTCGGCGTGCTGATGATCGTGGTGCTGCAGCGTGCGCGCGACGGCCTGTGGCCGTGGCTGGTGCGCCTGGTGCCGCGAGCCGGGTGCAGTCCGCCAGCGCTGACGTTCAGGCCGAGGTCGCGTCCCTGCCGCGACGCGCGGTGCCGGCGGTCGGCACGGTGCTGCTGGAAGTGAAGGACGCGGTCAAGAAATTCGGCGGCCTGGTCGCCAACGACCACATGAACCTCGGTGTTGCAGCCGGCGAAATGCTGGCGCTGATCGGACCGAACGGCGCCGGCAAGAGCACCATGTTCAACTGCATCTCCGGCGTCGATCCGCCCGACCTCGGGCGAGATCCGCTTCCTCGGCCAGCGCATTGACGGCCTGGCTCGCGCGCGAATCGCCCGGCGTGGCATGAGCCGCACCTTCCAGCATGTGCGCCTGCTGCCGGCGATGAGCGTGCTGGAGAACGTCGCCATCGGCGCCCACCTGCGCGGCGGCAAGGGTGTCGCCGGCGCCAGCTGCACCTCGAGCGCGTCGAGGAGGCGCGCGCTGCTGGCCGAGGCCGCGCGCCAGCTCGAGCGCGTCGGCCTGGGCGAACATCTGTTCGACGCGGCCGGCAGCCTGCCGCTCGGGCAGCAGCGCATCGTCGAGATCGCCCGTGCGCTGGCCGCCGACCCCTGCCTGCTGCTGCTCGACGAGCCGGCCGCCGGCCTGCGCTTATCTGGAAAAGCAGTCCCTGGCCGAGCTGCTGCGCCAGCTGCGCGCCGAGGGCATGGGCATCCTGCTGGTCGAGCACGACATGGATTTCGTCATGGGTCTGGCCGACCGCGTCGTGGTGATGGAGTTCGGCGAGAAGATCGCCGAGGGCCTGCCCGCGGAAGTGCAGGCAAGATCCGGCGGTACTCGAAGCCTATCTCGGTGGAGTCGAGTGATGAACGAATCAGCAGCCCCATCGAAGTCCGCCGAACCTGTTCTCGATGTGACGGATCTGTGCGTTTCCTACGGCAAGGTCGAGGCGCTGCACCATGTTTCGCTCAAGGTGCGCGCCGGGCGAGATCGTTACCGTGATCGGGCCCAACGGCGCCGGCAAGACCACCCTGCTCTCCGCCATCATGGGCGTGCTGCCGTTCAGTCGCGGTGAGATCGCTTCCAGGGCGAGTCCAGCGCGACATCGAGGTCGAGCGCATGGTCGCGCGGGGCATGACGCTGGTGCCCGAGAAGCGCGAACTCTTCGGCGAGATGAGCGTCGAGGACAACCTGCTGCTCGGCGCCTTCATGCGCCACCGGCTGGGGTTATCGCGACGAGCGGCAGACTCATGGACCAGGTGTTCGGGATCTTCCCGCGCCTGAAGGAACGTTGCCAGCAGACTGCCGGCACGCTGTCCGGCGGCGAGCGGCAGATGCTGGCGGTGGGCCGCGCCCTGATGGCGCAAGCCGAAGCTGCTGATGCTCGACGAGCCGAGCCTTGGCCTGGCGCCGCTCATCGTGCGCGAAATCTTCCACATCATCGCCGACCTGCGCAGACCGGGCGTGGCGATTCTGCTGGTCGAGCAGAATGCCCGCGCAGCGCTGCAGATCGCCGATTACGGCTACGTGCTGGAAACCGGCGAAGTCTCGCTCGAGGGCCCCTCCGACCAACTTGAGGACGACCCGCAAGGTTGTCGAAAGCTATCTCGGTCTGGGTGGCAAGCACTGATATTGTTTCACGTGAAACGCGGGCAAGCCTGTTTCACGTGAAACATTGTTGCTGAGATTTTCTCGCTGATTTTCTTCGGGGTATCATTGCGCCCCCGTTATCCCTTTACCGCAGTATTTCCTGTCTGTGCCGTCGCGCCAGCTCTGACTTTCACATGCAGTTTCCGATTCGCTACGACGTCATCGTGATCGGCGGCGGCCATGCCGGCACCGAGGCCGCGCTCGCCGCGGCGCGGATGGGTGCGCGTACCCTGCTGCTGACGCACAACATCGAGACGCTTGGCGCAATGTCCTGCAATCCATCGATCGGCGGCATCGGCAAGGGGCATCTGGTCAAGGAGGTCGATGCGCTCGGCGGGGCGATGGCAGCGGCGACCGACGAGGCGGGCATTCAGTTCCGCATCCTCAATGCCTCGCAAGGGGCCGGCCGTGCGCGCGACACGAGCGCAGGCCGACCGGGCGCTGTATCGCCAGGCAATCCGCGGCCGGCTGGAAAACCAGCCCAACCTGACGATGTTCCAGCAGGCCGCGGACGATCTCACCGTGGCGGGTGATCGTGTGACGGGAGTGGTCACCCAGCTCGGTGTGCGCATCGAGGCGTCGACCGTGGTGTTGACGGCCGGCACCTTCCTCAACGGCCTGGTCCATGTCGGGCTCGGAAACTATCGTGCCGGCCGCTTCGGCGATCCACCGTCACTATCGCTGGCTGCGCGGCTGCGCGAGCTGAACCTGCCGGTCGGTCGCCTCAAGACCGGTACGCCGCCGCGCCTCGACGGCACAGACTATCGATTTCTCCGTGATGCAGGAGCAGCCCGGTGACGACGCCGGTGCCGGTGTTTTCGTATCTCGGCAAGGCCACAGACCATCCGCGCCAGGTGCCCTGCTGGATCACCCATACCAACGCCCACACGCACGACATCATTCGTGGCGGCCTCGACCGCTCGCCGATGTTCACGGGAGTGATCGAGGGGATCGGACCGCGCTACTGTCCGTCGATCGAGGACAAAATCCACCGCTTCGCCGGCAAGGATTCGCATCAGGTCTTCCTCGAACCGGAAGGCCTCGATACGCATGAAGTCTATCCGCAAGGCATCTCGACCAGCCTGCCCTTCGACGTGCAACTCGACCTCGTGCATTCGATTCGCGGACTGGAAAACTGCCACATTACGCGGCCCGGCTATGCGATCGAATACGACTACTTCGATCCGCGCGCCCTCCGGGCAACACTCGAGACGCAGTCCATCGGGGGGCTGTTCTTCGCCGGTCAGATCAATGGCACGACCGGTTACGAGGAGGCTGCCGCGCAGGGACTGCTGGCCGGCCTCAACGCGGCGCGTCAAGCGCAGGGCAAGGACGGCTGGTGGCCGCGCCGCGATGAGGCTTACGTGGGCGTGCTGGTGGACGATCTGATCACGCGCGGGGTATCCGAGCCCTACCGGATGTTTACCAGCCGTGCCGAGTATCGCCTGAGCCTGCGCGAGGACAACGCCGATCTGCGCCTGACGGAAGCGGGACATCGACTGGGCCTGGTGGAGGATGATCGTTGGGACGCCTTCAATCGCAAGCGGGACGCGGTCGCGGCCGAGGTCGAACGGCTCAGGCATTGTTGGATCAACCCGAAGGTGGTGGCGCTGCATGCAGTGGAGCGCGTGCTGGGCAAGCCGATCGAGCGGGAGTATTCACTGTTCGACCTGCTGCGGCGTCCGGAAGTCGGCTACGCCAGCCTGATGACCCTGCCCGGGGCGGGTGCGCCGGCCGAAGGGGTCAACGTCATCGAGCAGGTCGAGATCCAAGCCAAGTACCATGGCTACATCGAACGCCAGAAAGAGGATGTCGCGAAAATGGCCGCGCAGGAGAACCAGCCGATTCCGGCCGATCTCGACTATGCACAGCTCAACGGCCTGTCCATCGAAGTGCGCCAGCGGCTCGCGCAGCACCGGCCACAGACCGTCGGCCAGGCCGGCCGCATCCAGGGCGTCACGCCGGCGGCCATCGCGGTCCTGCTGGTGCATCTCAAAAGGCTGCGCGGATGACGCTTGCGGAAGGCATCGCTGCGCTGGGCCTGACCCTGCCCGCAGGTGCGCAGGATAAGCTTGTTGCCTATCTTGCCCTGCTGGCGAAATGGAACAAGTTTTATAACCTCACATCCATCCGCAACCCAGGCGAGATGCTCACCCATCACCTGCTCGATTCGCTGGCGGTACTCTCGGTGCTGCAAAAGTCAGCGCTGGCGGGACGGCACTATTCTCTTGCCGATGTCGGCAGCGGCGGCGGTTTTCCCGGACTGGTTCTGGCGATCGCCTGCCCGGAATGGGTGGTTACATCGGTGGAGGCGGTCGAGAAAAAAACGGCCTTTCAGCGTCAGGTCAAAATTGAGCTCAGACTGGATAATGTGAGCATTCACTGCGGCCGTATCGAAGATTTTCAGGGCACTTTCGATGCCGTGATCGCACGTGCCTTTGCCAGTCTGGCCGACTTTGTCGGGTATGCCGGGCACCTCGCGAATTGCCTCTGGGCGATGAAAGGCGGGTATCCTGCCGACGAAATCGCGACCCTGCCACAGGGATGGCAGGTCGTGGCAAGTCATGAGTTGCGCGTTCCTGGCCTCGATGCCGAACGCTGCCTGCTGCAACTGGGGAGAATCTGAGCATGCACATCTTCGTGATCGCAAACCAGAAGGGCGGCGTCGGCAAGACCACGACGGCCGTGAATCTGGCCGCAGCGCTGACCCAGGCGGGCCAGCGCACCCTGCTGGTCGATCTCGACCCGCAGGGCAATGCGACCATGGGCAGCGGCATCGACAAGCGTGCGCTGGGGACTTCCGTCTATCAGATGCTGCTGGGCTTGGCGACGCTGGCCGAGGTGCGCGCGACTTCGCCGAGCGGCCACTACGCGGTGCTGCCGGCGAACCGCGAACTGGCCGGCGCCGAGGTCGAGATGGTCGACCTCGAGCGGCGCGAGCAGCGGCTCAAGCAAGCGCTCGCGCGGCACGTCAACGAATATGACTTTGTCCTGATCGATTGCCCGCCCTCGTTGTCGATGCTGACGCTCAACGGCCTGTGTGCCGCGCATGGCGTCATCATTCCCATGCAATGCGAATACTATGCGCTGGAAGGCCTGTCCGACCTGGTCAACACGATCAAGCAGGTGCACCGCAACCTCAATCGCGAATTGCGCATCATCGGCCTGCTGCGCGTGATGTTCGATCCGCGCTCGACGCTGTCGAACCAGGTGTCGCGGCAGCTCGAGGAGCATTTCGGCGACAAGGTGTTCAAGACGCTGGTGCCGCGCAACGTCCGGCTGGCGGAAGCGCCCAGCTACGGCGTGCCCGGCGTTCTGTTCGACAAGAATGCCAAGGGCGCGCAAGCTTATCTGGCCTTCGCGCGCGAGATGATCGAGCGCGTGGGCCAATGGAGCAAGGAGCAACAAACATGACGCAACGAAAAAAAGGACTCGGACGCGGGCTGGAAGCCCTGCTCGCCGGCAATGACGATGTCATGGATACGGACAGGCAGCGGCAGGCGACGCTGGCGGTCGGCGACTTGCAGCCGGGCAAGTACCAGCCGCGTACGCGCATGGACCCGGGATCGCTGGAGGATCTCGCCGCCTCGATCAAGGCGCAGGGCCTGATCCAGCCGATTTCGGTGCGTCCCGTCGCCAACGGCCGCTACGAAATCATCGCCGGGGAACGACGCTGGCGCGCCGCGCAGATCGCCGGCCTGACCGAAGTGCCGGTGTTGATCCGCGAGATTCCGGACGATGCCGCGCTGGCCATGTCGCTGATCGAAAACATCCAGCGCGAAGATCTCAATCCACTCGAGGAAGCCGCCGGTCTGCAGCGCCTCATCGACGAGTTCGGCATGACGCACCAGCAGGCGGCGGACGCCGTGGGCCGTTCGCGGTCGGCGGCCAGCAACCTGCTGCGCCTGCTGCAGTTGGCTAAACCCGCGCAGGATTTGCTGATGGCGGGCGATATCGAAATGGGCCATGCCCGCGCCATACTCGCGGCACCAACAACCGATCAGGGACGCCTGGCTGCCGAAGTGGCCGACAAGGGGTGGTCCGTGCGTGAAACGGAAAAACGCGTGACGCGCGAGCTCAATCCGCCGGCGCACAAGCCCGCTGCCGAAAAGAGCCGCGATCTCGTGCGTTTGGAAGAGGAACTAGCGGACAGCCTGGGAGCCTCGGTCAAGCTGTCGGCAAACCGCAAGGGCGCGGGAAGCATCAGTATCCGCTTCAATAGTCTCGATCAACTCGATGGACTATTGATGCGATTGCGAAGCAAAAGCATGTAGAATATGGTGCATCGCAGCAATTAAGTGTTAATATCAAATATTGTAATGCGCAAGGCGCATTATTACGGCTAGTATGCGCGCTGACAAAAAAGTGGCGCTTCATCGTAACGCTTTAGTGCGCTGGGTTTTGGGAGGGCAGCTTGTCTTGACGGCAGTGCTGGCCGGAGTCGCCGGGTTGGTTTTCGGCACATCGGCAGCTGTCTCGCTGGCAGTGGGTGGATTGATCGGATTCTGCGGCAATCTGGCCTACGTCTGGCGGGCGATGCGACCGGAGAATGATCCGGCGCAAGCGCTGAAAGGGCAGGTGGTGGCGGAGTTTTACAAGGTCGCGGTGTCCACGGGGCTGTTTGCTCTGGTTTTCGCGATGGACAGGAACCTCGTCGTTGTGATGGTGTTTGTTGGTTTTGGAACGACTTTTGTTGTCCATTGGCTGGCCATGTTGCGGCGCAACCAATGGATTGGAGAAGTGGGGAAATCATGAGTTCTACCGAAGGTGCTCTGACTGCGAGTGGCTACATTGGCCATCATCTGACCAACCTGCATGTTGGCCACGGCTTTTGGACAATCCACCTTGATACGGTTCTCATCTCCGGCCTGATAGGCCTGTTGCTGCTGGGTGGCATGGCCATGGTGGCACGCCGGGCCACGAGCGGCGTACCGGCCGGCTGGCAGAACTTCGTCGAGATGATTACCGGCTTCGTCGACCAGCAGGTCAAGAGTTCCTTCCATGGCAAGAGCGAAATGGTCACGCCGATGGCGATCACCATCTTCGTCTGGGTGTTTGCAATGAACTTCATGGACCTGATCCCGATCGATTTCCTGCCGTTGGCGGCCGGCGCGGTGGGGGTAAGTCATCTCAAGATTGTCCCGACCACCGACCCGAACCTGACCTTCGCGATGTCGATCACGGTGTTTTTGTTGATGATCTGGATGAACCTGAAGGTCAAGGGCTTCGGTGGCCTGGCGCATGAGGCGCTGACCGCACCCTTCGGCGCGAAGCTCGCGCCGATCAACCTTCTCTTCCGCCTCATTGAAGATATCGCAAAACCCTTCTCGTTGTCGCTGCGGCTGTTCGGCAACATGTACGCCGGCGAGATGATCTTCATCCTGCTCGCCATCATGGGCGCCTCCTGGGCCGGTTTCGGCATTGGCAGCAGCACACTGTTCGTCACGCAGGTGCTGCTCTCGCTCGGCTGGGCGATCTTCCATATCCTGATCATCACCCTGCAGGCCTTCATCTTCATGACCCTGTCCATTATTTACATGGCCATGGCGACGGAAAGCCACTAATTATTACCCGGACCACCCAGACTACTCGTTTCAATCTGAATCCCTCTCAAGGAAAAAGGAGAAAACCATGACTGAAGTACAAGCCTTGCTGTTCATCGCCGGCGCCCTCATGATGGGCCTGGGCGCACTCGGAGCCGCCGTGGGTATCGGGGTTCTGGGTGGCCGTTTCCTCGAAGGCGCCGCTCGCCAGCCCGAACTGATCCCGATGTTGCGCACCCAGTTCTTCGTCGTGATGGGTCTGGTCGACGCCGTGCCGATGATCGCCGTCGGTTTGGCTATGTATGTCTTCTTCGCGGTAGCCGCCTGATCAAACATATCAGCCCGGTGACCGGCAAGAAAGGTTTCGCATGAACATCAATGCAACCCTATTCGCGCAAGCGATCATGTTCGCGTTCTTCATCTGGTTCACGATGAAGTTCGTCTGGCCGCCACTGCAAAAGGCAATGGCTGAGCGGCAAACTCAGATCGCCGATGGTCTGGCGGCTGCGGAACGCGGCAAGCATGAATTGGAACTGGCCGCCAAGCACTCCGCCGATGCCTTGCGCAAGACCAAGGAACAATCAAACGAACTGCTCGTCCAGGCCGAAAAGCGCGCCGCGCAGATTGTCGAAGAGGCCAAGGTCGCCGCCAAGGTGGAGGCTGACAAGGTCGTCGTCGCTGCGAAGGCCGAAATCGAGCATGAAGTCCAGCGCGCCAAGCAATCGCTGCGCGAGCGCGTGGCTGAGTTGGCGGTAACCGGCGCAGAGAAGATCCTGAGCCGGGAAGTCAACGCCGCCGCCCATGCCGACATGCTTGCTGCACTTAAGCAGGACCTGTAGAAAATGGCCGAGACCGTCACCATCGCCCGACCCTACGCGGAAGCGGTATTTCGCTTGGCGCGCGAGCAGGGCACCTTGCCTGCCTGGTCGGAAACGCTGGATAAACTCGCCGGCCTGGCGGCCAGTCCGGAAGTGGCAGCCTTGATTACACACCCGAACGTAGCAGCCAATCAGCTGGTGGAGTTATTTCGTGCAGCGGTTGGTGCAGGTACGGGCGATGTGACCGGCAATTTCATTCGCATGCTGGCCGACAACGACCGGTTGGCTGCCTTGCCGCAGGTTGCTGCGCTTTATGAAGAAATGAAGCGTGGCGAAGAGGGTGTGAAGGAGGCGGAGATCGTGTCTGCTTTCCCGCTGAACGAAGAGCAGGTGGCAACCTTGGCCCGCCAGCTTGAAGGTCGATTCCAAGCCAAGCTGGAAGTCGTCGTGACGGTTGATCCGTCGCTGATCGGTGGCGTCCGGGTGGTGGTAGGCGACAAGGTGCTCGATGTTTCAGTACGTAGCAAACTCGACGCCATGCGCACGGCGCTGAACAGTTAGGAGAAATTCATGCAGTTGAATCCTTCGGAAATTAGCGAACTCATCAAGAGCAAGATCCAGAACCTGCAAGGCACCTCTGAAGTGCGCACGCAGGGCACGGTGGTCTCGGTGACGGATGGTATCTGCCGCGTACACGGTCTCGCCGACGTCATGCAGGGCGAAATGCTCGAGTTCCCCGGAAATACCTTCGGCATGGCCCTGAACCTGGAGCGTGACTCCGTCGGCGCTGTGGTCCTGGGCAGCTACGAGCACATCACTGAAGGCGACACGGTCAAATGTACCGGCCGCATTCTCGATGTACCGGTCGGCCCCGAATTGATTGGCCGCGTGGTCAACTCCCTCGGCCAACCGATCGACGGCAAGGGTCCGGTCAATGCCAAGGAAACCGACGTCATCGAAAAGGTGGCGCCGGGCGTGATCTGGCGAAAGTCCGTGTCGGAACCGGTGCAGACCGGCCTCAAGTCGATCGACGCCATGGTTCCGGTCGGGCGCGGCCAGCGCGAACTGATCATCGGTGACCGCCAAACCGGCAAGACGGCGGTGGCCATCGATGCGATCATCAACCAGAAGGGCAAGGACCTGATCTGTATCTACGTCGCCATCGGCCAGAAGGCGTCGTCGATCATGAACGTGGTCCGGAAGCTGGAAGAGCACGGCGCAATGGAGTTCACCATTGTCGTTGCGGCCACCGCCTCCGAGTCCGCCGCCATGCAGTACATCGCGCCCTATTCCGGCTGTACCATGGGCGAATATTTCCGCGATCGTGGTCAGGATGCCCTGATTATTTATGATGACTTGACCAAGCAGGCTTGGGCATATCGCCAGGTATCGCTGCTGCTGCGTCGTCCGCCGGGACGCGAAGCCTATCCGGGCGACGTCTTCTATCTGCACTCCCGCTTGCTTGAGCGTGCCGCGCGTGTATCCGAAGCTTGGGTGGAAAAGCTGACCAAAGGCGCCGTCAAGGGCAAGACCGGTTCGCTGACCGCCCTGCCGGTAATCGAAACGCAGGCCGGCGACGTTTCCGCTTTCGTGCCGACCAACGTGATTTCGATTACCGACGGACAGATCTTCCTTGAAACCGACCTGTTCAACGCCGGTATCCGTCCAGCCATCAACGCCGGCGTGTCAGTGTCGCGCGTCGGTGGTGCGGCACAGACCAAACTGATCAAGAAGCTCGGTGGTGGCGTACGTCTGGCCCTCGCCCAGTATCGCGAGCTGGCGGCTTTTGCCCAGTTTGCCTCCGATCTGGATGAGGCTACACGCAAACAGCTTGAACGCGGCAAGTTGGTGACGGAGTTGATGAAGCAGCCGCAGTATGCGCCGATGAGTATCGCCGAGATGGGTGTCACCCTGTTTGCGGTCAGCAAGGGCTATTTCGACGACGTGGATGTCAAGCGCGCACTTGAGTGCGAAAAATCGCTGCTTGGTTTCCTCAAGTCCAAGTATGCCGAACTGTTGAACGAAATGCAGACGTCTAAAACCCTCGATGCCGATGGCGAAAAGAAACTTGCCGCCGCGGTCGAGGAATTCAAGTCGTCCTGGGCCTGAACCACCGCTAGGAGAAGCCCATGCCAAGCGGCAAGGAAATTCGCACCAAGATCAAGAGCGTAGAAAATACGCGCAAGATCACCAAGGCCATGGAAATGGTGGCCGCCTCCAAGATGCGCAAAGCGCAGGACAGGATGCGGCAGGCACGACCCTACGGCGAAAAGATTCGCCGGGTTGCCGCGCACCTGTCGCATGCCATGACTGAATACAAGCATCCCTTCCTGGTCAAGCGCGAAAGTGTCAAGCGTCATGGCCTGATTGTCGTCACTTCGGACAAGGGCTTGTGTGGCGCGCTCAACTCCAACGTGCTACGCATGGTGCTTGCCCGCATGAAGCAAGAGGAGGCGAACGGCGCCCCGAGCCAGGTGACGACTATCGGCAACAAGGGCCTAGGTTTCATGCAGCGTTTGGGTGCCAACGTGGTATCCCAGGTCGTGAGTCTGGGTGATACACCGCATCTGAGCAAACTGATCGGAGCGGTCAAGGTGCAGCTGGATGCCTATATCAAGGGCGAGATTGATCAGTTGTCGATTGCCTATACCCGCTTTATCAACACAATGAAGCAGGAAGCGGTGGTCGAGCAGTTGTTGCCCCTGTCGGGCGAATGGGTCGATACACCGACCAAGATTTGGGATTACATCTACGAACCGGAGTCCAAGGCCGTGATCGATGCCCTGCTCACTCGTTATGTCGAGGCGCTGATTTATCAGGCGGTTGCCGAAAACATGGCGTCCGAGCAGTCGGCACGCATGGTGGCAATGAAGTCCGCGTCCGACAATGCCAAGACCGTGATCGGGGAATTGCAGCTGGTCTATAACAAGACCCGTCAGGCAGCGATTACCAAGGAACTTTCCGAGATCGTCGCAGGCGCGGCGGCTGTTTAACCGAATTTAGTGCGTATTTGTGGGGATACCAAGATGAATCAAGGTTCTATCGTTCAGTGCATCGGTGCGGTGGTGGATATCCAGTTTCCGCGTGAGGCGATGCCCAAGGTCTATGATGCCCTGATGCTGGATGCCGCCGAGGAGCATGCCATGGTGGAATCCAACTTGACCTTCGAGGTTGAGCAGCAACTCGGCGACGGTATTGTTCGCACCATTGCCATGGGTTCCTCCGACGGCTTGCGCCGCGGCATGAAGGTTAACAGCACCGGTGCTCCGATTTCCATTCCTGTTGGCCAGGGTACACTGGGCCGCATCATGGACGTACTTGGCCGTCCGATCGACGAAGCCGGTCCGATCGTCACCGACGAAAAGCGCTCCATTCACCAGAAGGCTCCCGCTTTCGAAGACCTGTCACCCTCGGTGGATCTGCTGGAAACCGGCATCAAGGTGATCGACCTGGTCTGCCCGTTCGCCAAGGGCGGCAAGGTCGGCCTGTTCGGTGGCGCCGGTGTCGGCAAGACCGTGAACATGATGGAACTGATCAACAACATCGCCAAGCAGCACGCTGGCCTGTCGGTGTTCGCCGGCGTCGGCGAGCGCACTCGCGAGGGCAACGACTTCTATCATGAAATGAAGGAGTCGAACGTTCTCGACAAGGTTGGCATGGTGTTCGGCCAGATGAACGAGCCACCGGGTAACCGGCTGCGCGTCGCACTGACCGGCCTGACCATGGCTGAACGTTTCCGCGACGAAGGTCGCGACATCCTGTTCTTCGTCGATAACATCTACCGCTTCACCCTGGCCGGTACCGAAGTGTCGGCGCTGCTGGGCCGCATGCCTTCCGCCGTGGGCTATCAGCCGACGCTGGCCGAGGAAATGGGCCGCCTGCAGGAACGCATCACCTCGACCAAGGTCGGCTCGATCACCTCCATCCAGGCCGTGTATGTGCCGGCCGATGACTTGACCGACCCAAGCCCTGCCACCACCTTCGGCCACCTCGACTCAACCGTCGTGCTGTCGCGCGACATCGCCTCGCTGGGCATCTACCCGGCTGTCGATCCGCTCGATTCCACCTCACGTCAGCTCGACCCGCTGGTGGTTGGCGAAGAGCACTACACGCGTGGCGCGCCGCGTGCAGAATACGCTGCAGCGCTACAAGGAACTGCGCGACATCATCGCCATTCTGGGCATGGACGAACTGTCGCCCGAAGACAAGCTGGCCGTGTCCCGCGCGCGCAAGATACAGCGCTTCCTGTCGCAGCCCTTCTTCGTTGCCGAAGTGTTTACCGGCTCGGACGGCAAGTACGTGACGCCTCAAGGACACCATCAAGGGTTTCAAGATGATCGTCGATGGCGAATGCGACCAGCTTCCCGAGCAGGCCTTCTACATGGTCGGCGGCATCGAGGAGGCCTTCGAGAAGGCCAAGACCCTGCAGTAATCACGCATTAAAGGGAGCCCGACATGGCAGTCAGCGTACATATCGATGTCGTCAGCGCGGAAGAGTCCATCTTTTCCGGGCTGGCGGAGTTTGTTGTGCTGCCGGGCGAGATGGGCGAGCTCGGCATCATGCCCGGCCATACCGCGCTGCATCACGCGCATCAAGCCGGGCGCGGTGCGCCTGAAGATCCCGCAGCAGGAGCAGGAAGAGCTGATCTTTGTCGCTGGCGGCATTCTCGAAGTGCAGCCGAACCTGATCACTGTGCTGGCGGATACCGCCATCCGCGGTAAGGATCTCGACGAAGCCCATGCACTCGAAGCGAAGCGCCACGCAGAGGAGGCGATGGCCGACAAGAACGCGGATCTGGATTACGCGCGCGCACAGGCGGAACTGGCCCAGGCGATCGCCCAACTCGCCGCGATCCAGAAGCTGCGTCGCAAGTAACCGCTCACTGCGATGAACGACAAGGGCAGCCGAGGCTGCCCTTTATTTTGGCATTCTGAAAGTCAGTGCTGGCGGGACGGCACGTCATAGAATGGCCGTGACAGAATTTCGGACTTGATCATGCGCCACAGCAAGGAAGCCAAGGAACAAGCCACCGCCAGGATGCGGGTGGGCGGTACGCCATTGCTGGAGATTGCGCGTGAATTCGACGTATCGACGAACACGCTACGCGCCTGGTTTCGCGAAAGCGAGGCGCGCACCAAGGCACAGGTGAGCGCCAAGCGGGTCGCGACAGCCCTCTCGCAGGAAAAATATACCTCCGCCAGCCAGCGCCAGCGGCTGCTGATGCATGCGCTGGAACAAAGCCCGGCGACGATTATCGTCACCGACGTCGAAGGGAAGATTGTGTATGCGAACCCCAAGTTCGTGTCCACGACCGGTTATCAGGCCAACGAGGCGCTCGGTCAGACGCCGCGATTGCTCAAGTCGGGCGAGACATCAACCGAGGAATACCAGCGGCTGTGGAAAACGATCAAGTCCGGCAAGGAATGGCGCGGTGTTTTCCATAATGTTCGCAAGGACGGTTCGCTTTACTGGGAAAGGGCTTCGATCTCGCCGGTACATGACGCCAAGGGCAAGATCACGCATTTCATGGCGGTGAAAGAAGAGATCACGGACTTCATCGAGGCCGATGCCGCGCGCCGGCGCATCGCCGCAGGATTTACCGCCGTGTTCGCCGCGTTGCCCTTCGCCATCGTGCTGGTTGATAAGGAAGGACGCGTGCTGATTGCGAACCAGGCGGCCGAAACATTGTTTGGTACGACCGTCCCCCGCGGTACGCGCTTCGATGAATTGAACCTGCTCTGGGTCGATGCGGAGGGAAAGGCTTTGCCCGCGCCGGCGCATCCGCTGATGCGCGTACTTGCAGCTACGGAAAGCGCCGACGGGATCGAAACCCGTATCGGCGTGGCGCCGCCCACGGGGGGAACACGTTGGATGCAATGTTCTGCGCGGTCCGTGAGCATGCCGGAAACCCACGAAGTTGCCGCTTTGATCGTGCTGACGGAGGATTGCGCGGCGCAGGCGTAAGGGTTTGAAAGTCAGCGCTGGCGGGACGGCACCCGCGGTGGAAAGCTACAGCGCGGCGAGGCGTTTTTCGGCGCGCGCCAGCGCCGCGTCCAGTTGGGCGAGGTCCGCGCGCATGGCAAGCAATTCGTCGCGCCGTACAAGGACCGGGTTCTCGATTGTCAGGTATTCGGCCACGTTGCCGGCGAGATTTGTCGCTGCCTGCTTCTGCCAGCCAACGAAGTGATTTGCGCTCTGAACGATGCGATGCGCGGCGATGTCGCCGACCACCTTTGACAGGTCTTCCTCGGCATCCCAGCGCAGGTTGCGAAAAACAAAAGACAGTTCGGTCGCAAATTCGGCATTGCCCTCGACGGCTGCCTGCGCCATTACCTTGTCCAGCCCCTGCGGCAGCAGGAAGGGCGTGTCCGCCGGCAGGCGAATGACGACATCGGTGACCCCGGCATCGGAATCGGGATTGGGAATCACCCCGCCCTCCGGCGCGATCTCGAAGCCGAAAGCGAAGGGTGGCATGTCGAAACGCGCCCGCCGTCCCGCGAAGGGAATGAGGCGCGCGCGGGCCCACTGGGCGCCGTTCAGCAGGTGATTCAGGCCAGCGAGGAAAACGGGGTCGAACATCAGATCTTGTAGCCGCGGTGCAGGGCAACCACGCCGGCCGTCAGATTGAAGAAGTCGACACGGGCCAGCCCGGCCTGCTCCATCATGCCCTTGAGGGTGGCCTGATCGGGATGCATGCGGATCGATTCGGCCAAGTAACGGTAGCTGTCCGGGTCATTGACAACCTTCTGGCCCAGCCACGGCAATACCTTGAAGGAATAGAAATCGTAGGCGGGGGTCAAGGGTTCCCAGACCTTGGAAAATTCGAGTATCAGCAAGCGGCCGCCCGGCCGCAGCACGCGGCGCATTTCAGCCAGCGCTTTGTCCTTGTGCGTCATGTTGCGCAGGCCGAAGGCCACCGTGACGATGTCGAAGTGGTCGTTCGGGAACGGCAACTTCTCGGCATCGCACTGGGCCACCGGGCCGAGTCGGCCCTCGTCGAGCAGGCGGTCGCGCCCGCGCGTAAGCATGGCATTGTTGATATCGGTGAGCCAGACTTCGCCCGTCGGGCCGACGCTCTTGCGAAAGGCCGAGGCGAGGTCGCCGGTGCCGCCGGCGATGTCGAGCACCCGCTCGCCCGGACGCGCACCCGCGACCTGAAGCGTAAAAAGCTTCCAGAGCCGGTGCATGCCCGCGGACATCAGGTCGTTCATCAGGTCGTATTTGTCGGCAACCGAGGAAAACACCCCCTTGACGCGGCGCGCCTTGTCGCTTTCGGCGACGGTCTCGAAACCGAAGTGGGTGTCCGCCATGAATCTCAGTCCTCAGTGTTTGCCACAGCCCCCGCCGGCCTTGGGGGGCAGGGTGGTCGAATCGATGTCGCGGCTGGCGCCGGCAGCCTCGAGCCGGGCGAGATAGTCCGCCCACAACTCATCATGGTTCTTGCCCAGCGAATAGAGCAGGTCCCAGGAATAGATGCCGGTATCGTGACCGTCGGAGAAGAAAGGCTGCACGGCATAGTTGCCGACCGGTTCGAGCGCCTTGATCTCGACATTGCGCTTGCCGGTCTGCAAGGTTTCCTGCCCCGGGCCGTGGCCGCGGACCTCGGCGGAAGGCGAAAATACGCGGAGGAATTCGCAGGACAGGCGGTAATTGCTGCCGTCGCCGAAGGAAATTTCCATTTCGCGCGACTTCTGGTGCAGTTTGATTTCAGTGGGGATGGGGGTCTTGCGGTCGAGTCCGGCCATGATCTTTGTTGGTTTGGTTGCGGGTCTCTGCCATATGGGGCCCGACTATCATAGCGCAAGCTGCGGGCTGCCCGAAGCGCAGACGTCCGCTAATTGAAATCGGACTGCTCCAGCGCGCGCTGCTGTCGCTGGAGGAACTCCTCCATGCTGTCGATGCCGCGCAACAGCAGGATTGTCGAGCGCACCGCCGCCTCAAGCAACACAGCCAGGTTGCGGCCCGCCGCGACGGGCAGCACGACCTTGCGGATCGGCACGCCCAGCACGCTCTCGGTCAGCGCGTCGAGGGGCAGGCGGGCCATTTCGGCCGCGCCGGGATTCGGACGCTGCAAGTGGGCGATCAGCTTCAGCCGCATCTTGCGCCGACAGGCCGTTTCGCCGAATACGGTGCGTATGTTCAGCAGACCCAGTCCGCGCACTTCGATAAAATCCTTGAGCAGCTCGGGGCAGCGGCCCTCGAGCACGTCGGGCGCGACGCGGGACACCTCGACGACGTCGTCGGCCACGAGCCCGTGGCCCCGCGTGATCAGTTCGAGGCCCAATTCGCTCTTGCCGACGCCCGAATCGCCGGTGATCAGCACGCCGATGCCGAGCACGTCCATGAATACCCCATGCAGGGTCACGGTTTCCGCCAGCTGGCGCGAAACGTAGACGCGCAGCGAATCGATGACCTGGGCCGTGGGAAGCGGTGTGGCGAACAGCGGGGTATCGGTTGCCTCGCAGGCGTTGCGAATCTCATCGAGGATGTCGCAATCGTCGGCGACGATGATGGCCGGCGGATGCGCGTCGATTACTTGCTGGAAAATGTGTTCCTTGGGGTCGTCGAGATGGCGCTTGTACCAGATGATCTCGGGGGAACCGAGTACCTGTACGCGTTCGGGGTGAATCAGGTTGAGGTGGCCGATCAGGTCGGCCGGCGAAACATCGTCACGAATGACGGCGATCGGGCGGTTGAGGGTGCCGCCGATCCAGGAGAGCTGCAGCCGTTCGCGGTTCTTCTCGAACAGCTGGGCGACGATCAGCTGGCCGATTGCCACTGCGCGAACAGCGCATAAACCGCAGCCGCATCGGGCGCGGCCGCGAGCTTCTCGCGGAAGGTTTTGTCACTGAACATCTGGGCCAGTTCGGAGAGCAGTTGCAGATGGTGCTCGCTGGCGGCTTCCGGCACAAGAAGCACGAAGACGAGGTCGACGGGCTGCCCATCGGGGGCGTCGAACGGCACGGGCGCCGCCAGCCGGAAAAAGGCCCCGCGTGCTTCCTTGAGTCCCTTGATGCGCCCGTGCGGGATGGCGATGCCGAGCCCGAGTCCGGTGGAGCCCATCTTTTCGCGGGCGAAAAGGGCATCGTAGATCACGCTGCGGGCAATGCCGTGACGGTTCTCGAAGAGCAGGCCAGCCTGCTCGAATACGCGCTTCTTGCTGCTGGCGTCGAGTCCAACGACGACATCGTCGCCGGACAAAAGTTGTGCAATCAGGTTCATCTCAGGAATGGGGATCGCCCGGTCACCCTGTCAATCAGTTACTCGATCAGCTCGCCTGATGAGGGTAATCGCGGCGACAGGGGGCAAAGTATATACCTCGCCCCCTGCCAGGGAAACGATTTTCTCCTTATTCGGCGGTCGGTCGGTCATGACCGTGGTCATTTTGTTTGCCCTTGTATTTCTGTACCTGGCGATCGAGCTTGTCGATCAGGAGATCGATGGCGGCATACAGATCGGTATCGCTGCTGTCGGCGAAGATGTCCTTGCCCTTGACGTGCAGGGTGATCTCGGCCTTCTGCACGAGTTTTTCCACCGACAGGATCACATGGACGCTGGTGACGTGGTCGAAATGACGGATGACTTTTTCCACCTTGCCCGAAACGTAATCACGCAGGGCCGGGGTGACTTCGATATGGTGTCCAGTGATATTGAGGTTCATGATGGCTCCTCTAGAGGGTTTTGCGTAGGTTGACCGGCGGGATGTTCAGGGATTCGCGGTACTTCGCGATGGTGCGACGCGCGACGACGATCCCCTGCTCGCCGAGGATATCCGCGATGCGGGAGTCGGAGAGCGGCTTGTGGCCGTCCTCGGCGCCCACGAGCTGCTTGATCAGCGCCCGGATCGCGGTGGAGGAAGCCGCGCCGCCCGTATCGGTGGCGACGTGGCTGCCGAAAAAATATTTGAGTTCATAGATCCCGCGCGGACTGGCGAGGTACTTCTGCGTTGTCACGCGCGAGATGGTCGATTCATGCAGCTCCACGGTGTCGGCGATCTCCCGCAGGGTCAGCGGGCGCATCGCCACTTCGCCGTGGTCGAAGAAGGCGCGCTGGCGATCGACGATGGCCTGCGATACGCGGGCGATGGTGTCGAAGCGCTGCTGCACGTTCTTGATCAGCCACTTGGCTTCTTGCAACTGGCCGGAAAGATTACCGCCCCCGCTGCCACGCTGTTTGCGCAGCAGGTCGGCGTAAAGGCGGTTGATGCGCAGGCGGGGCATCGCTTCCTGGTTGAGTTGCACGACCCATTGGCCGCGCAGCTTCTTCACGACCACGTCAGGAATGATGTAACGCGTGTCGAGCGTGGTGAACTGCGCACCCGGACGCGGATTCAGCGACCGGATCAGGGCCTGGGCATCGCGCAGGGCCTCATCCTCGCAGCCGAGCGCCTTCTTGATGCGGACGTAATCGCGGCCGGCCAACTGTTCCAGATGTTCGCTTACGATGGCGCGGGCCAGATTCCGGGTCGGCTCGAGCGGCAGATTGTCGAGTTGCAACAGCAGGCATTCGCGCGGGTTGCGCGCGCCGACACCCGGTGGATCGAGGCTTTGCAGGTGCTTGAGGGCGATGCTGAGATCCTCGAGCACTTCATCCGGCTCATCAATGAATTCCTCCGGCAACACCTCGGCCAGCTCTTCGAGCGTCTGGCCAAGATAACCATCGTCATCGAGCCCTTCGACGAGGAAGGCCACGCGCAGGCGGCCGCGTCCCGCAAGCTGGCTCAACGCAAGCTGGGCAATCAGGTGATCGGACAGGCTGGTGCTTGCGGCCTGCAACTCGCCTGCATCGGCGTCGTTTTCATCATTGGGGTCGCGCGATCCCTTCGCATTCCCACTGGGCCACTCCAGACTATCCTGCGTCCACTCGGACGGTTCGTTTGAGCGTTCTTCGTTTCTGGCGGACGGCTCCTCGCTACGGACATGCGACAGCGCATCGCTCGCACCCGAAAACGTGGCAGTTTCGCTCGGCTCTTCGCGCTCGAGCAACGGATTTTCCTGCAGGGCCTGTTCGATTTCCTGATTGAGCTCCAGCGACGACAGCTGCAATAGCCGGATCGACTGCTGCAATTGCGGCGTCAGGGCCAAGTGCTGGGAAAGCCTGAGCTGGAGCGTCTGCTTCACGTCATTTACATCCGGAAGTGCTCTCCGAGATACACTCGGCGCACACTTTCATTATCGACGATCTCGGCGGGATGTCCAGCCGCGAGCACTTCCCCGGCGTTGATGATGGTCGCGCGGTCGCAGATGCCGAGGGTTTCGCGCACATTGTGGTCGGTGATCAGGACACCGATACCGCGCTCCTTCAGGAAGCGGATGATCTTCTGGATGTCCAGCACGGCAATCGGGTCGACGCCGGCGAAGGGTTCGTCCAGAAGGATGAAGCGGGGATTGGTGGCCAGGGCGCGCGCGATCTCGACGCGGCGCCGCTCCCCGCCGGACAGTGCCACGGCCTTTTGGTCGCGCAAGTGGCCGACGTGCAACTCCTCGAGCAGCTCGTCAAGCCGTGCATCAATCGTTGGCTCGTCGAAATCCTGCAGTTCCAGCACGGCGCGGATGTTTTCGGCCACGGTCAGCTTGCGGAACACGGAGTTTTCCTGGGGCAGGTAGGAGAGTCCCAGCCGCGCGCGCCTGTGGATCGGCATGTGCGTGAGCCGGGCCTCGTGCCCGTCCGCGGAAATCGTGATTTCGCCACCATCCGAGGCGATCAGGCCCACGATCATGTAGAAGCAGGTGGTCTTGCCGGCGCCGTTCGGGCCCAACAATCCCACCACCTCGCCCCCGTCAACGTGCAGGCTGACGTCCTTGACGACAGTCCGGGCGCGGAATTTCTTGTAGAGGTTGTGGACGGCAAGCGTGGTCATTCTGCGACGTCTTTCAACAGCTTGCGGATGATCTCGACGGAAAAGCCGCGGCCCTGAAGAAAGCGCGCCTGCTTCGCCCAGTCGCGCGCATTCTCGGGCGGGACGGCGAATTTCTTCTGCCACACGCCGCGGGCACGCTCGTCTTCGTCCGGCAGCTCATTGGCCGGATTGGCGACCTGTGCTTCGATATCCGCGGGTGAAATACCCTTGGTGAGCAGGCTTTGGCGCAACCGGGCAACGCCGAGCCGACCGGCTTGGCTTCTGATGAGGCTCTCGGCAAAGCGGGCGTCGGACTGCAAGCCGCTCTGGGCAAGTTCGTTCAGCACGGTTTCGATTTCTTCGGAAGCGCCATGGGGCGCCAGCTTGCGGTCCAGTTCGGCGCGGGTATGTTCGCGCCGGGCCAGCAGTCTCACCGCTCTCTGGCGCAGATCGCTCACTCGGTCTCGGTTGCCTTGGTGCTTGCGGCCATCGCCGCTACGCCCAAAGCATCACGAATCTTGTTCTCGATCTCGCGGGCGACCTCGGGATGTTCGCGCAGGTATTCGCGGGCGTTGTCCTTGCCCTGGCCGATCTTCTCGCCGTTGTAGGCATACCAGGCGCCGGATTTGTCGACAAATTTGTGCTCGACGCCCAGTTCGACGATTTCGCCCTGACGTGAAATGCCTTCACCATAGAGAATGTCGAAACGCGCTTCGCGGAAGGGTGGCGCCACCTTGTTCTTGACCACCTTGACCTTGGTCTCGTTACCGATCACTTCGTCGCCTTTCTTGATGGCGCCGGTGCGGCGGATGTCCATGCGCACCGAGGCGTAAAACTTGAGCGCGTTGCCGCCGGTGGTGGTTTCGGGGTTGCCGAACATGACGCCGATCTTCATGCGGATCTGGTTGATGAAAATCACCAGCGTGTTGGTGCGCTTGATGTTGGAGGTGAGCTTGCGCAGCGCCTGGCTCATCAGGCGCGCCTGCAGGCCGGGCAACTGGTCGCCCATCTCGCCCTCGATTTCGGCACGCGGCGTCAGCGCGGCGACCGAGTCGATGACGATCAGGTCAACGCCGCCCGAGCGCACCAGCATGTCAGTGATTTCCAGCCCCTGTTCGCCGGTATCTGGCTGCGAGATCAGCAGGTCGGGTACATTCACGCCCAGTTTGGCGGCATAACCCGGATCAAGTGCGTTTTCTGCGTCGATGTAGGCGGCGGTACCGCCGGCTTTCTGGATTTCTGCAACGATATGCAGGCACAACGTGGTTTTTCCGGAAGACTCAGGCCCGTAGATTTCCACCACTCGACCGCGCGGGAGGCCGCCGATGCCCAGCGCGATGTCGAGGCCCAGCGAGCCGGTCGAGACGGTCTGAATGTCGTCGGTGGCGAGGCCCTCGCCCATCTTCATGATGGAACCCTTGCCGAACTGCTTCTCGATTTGCGCCAGCGCCGCCTGCAGCGCCTTGGCCTTGTTGTCGTCCATGGTGTATTCCTTGCCTGAAGTTGTCTGGATTATGGCATGTTTCTTGCGCGCTCAATCAAGCCGCGCAGCGCATGGATCACCGATTGACGCCGGATCGCCTCGCGGTCGCCCGAGAAAAGTCGGCGTTCGCAAGATGGCCTCATTTCCCCGCTCTGATCCCGGACGCACCAGCCGAAGCAGATGGTGCCGACCGGCTTCTCAACCGAGCCGCCCGTCGGGCCGGCAGTGCCGGTAATCGACAGTGAAATCAGGGCATTGGAATGTTCGAGTGCGCCGGCTGCCATTTCTCCGGCGGTTTCGAGACTGACCGCGCCAAATTGCTCAATGGTGAACATACGTACACCAAGCATATCCTGTTTTGCGGCATTTGAATAGGTGACGAAACCGCGGTCAAACCAGGCAGAACTTCCGGCCGTGTGAGTGATCACTTGTGCTGCCCACCCGCCGGTGCAGGATTCTGCCGTCGTAATCAACAACTTGTGCTCGCGACAGACAAGGCCGACGGCTTCCGACAAGGCGAGTAGTTCGCTGTCCATCAGATGAATCGGTCGACGACAGCCTTGAACAGCGCGAGGGTCAGCACCGTATAGGCGCCGGCGATCACGTCGTCCATCATGACGCCGAAACCGTTCTTCACCTTTTCATCAAAGTAATTGGCGGGTGCCGGCTTCAGGATGTCGTAGAAGCGGAACCACAGGAAGGCGGCCAATTGCCAGAGCCAGCCGGCCGGCGTAAGCAGCAGCACGGCCCAGAAGGGCACGATCTCGTCCCAGACGATGCTGCCGTGATCGACTACGCCGAGCGCCCGCCCGGTGATGTGGCAGGCGGTGACACCCAGGGCGAAGGCCAGCAGCAGGAAGACTGCAAACGCAGGATCGTCGGGAAAGAACCCGCGCATCAGGGGGTAGGTGAGCCACGCGAACAGTGTGCCCGCCGTGCCGGGTGCGAAGGGCGAGAGACCGCTGCCGAAACCGCAGGCGATCAGGTGCGCCGGATGGCGAAACAGGAACGCGGAAGGTGGCGCGGGAGCCTTGGCCATTACGGGCGGTCAGGCAAAGTGGTCGAAGCCGCGCTGTGTGCTCTCGACCGGGTGTCCGCCCGCATCGAAGACGACCAGTTGCCCGGCCGGGCCGGCCTCGGTCTTGCCCAGGCAGGTGAGCGGCAGGTCGAGTTCTTCGGAGAGCGACACGATGTCTACATGATTGATCGCCGGTGCGGTGAAGATCAGTTCGTAATCGTCTCCGCCGGCCAGATAGGCGTCGCGCTCCATGCCCGGGGCGGGCAGCGCCTCGAGTTGCAATGTTGCGGCGAGGCTCGATGCCTCGAGCAGGTGCCCGAGGTCGGCCAGCAATCCGTCGGAAACATCGATGCACGACGAGGCCAGCCGGCGCAAGGCGAGCCCGAGTTCAACGCGCGGCTGGGGGCGATGCAGGGCGGCGAGGCAGACCGACAGCGCGGGCTCCGTCAATTCGATGCGCTCCTGCAGGTGGGCCAGGCCCAGTGCAGCGCGGCCGGGCATGCCAGAGACCCATATTTCTTCATAGAGATGGGCGCCGGAACGCAACAGCGCCTGCCCGGTTGGAATTTCGCCGAAGATGGTCACGCAAAGGTTGCGTGGTCCTTTCGTCGTGTCGCCGCCGATGATGTCAACGCCGAACGCTTCGGCGCAGGCGAAGAAGCCCTGGGTGAATTTTTCGAGCCAGGATTCGGTCGCGACCGGCAGCGCGGCGGCCAGCACTGCCCAGCGGGGCTGCGCGCCCATCGCCGCCATGTCGGACAGATTGACCGCCAGCGTTTTCCAGCCGAGATCCGCCGGATCGGCGTTGGGCAGGAAATGCGTACCCGCGACCAGCATGTCGGTGGAGATCACCAGTTCGCAACCCGGCGCGGGACGCACGATGGCGGCATCATCGCCGACGCCCAGGATGGTGTGGCGGGCCGGGCGGCGGAAGTAGCGGTCGATCAGGGCAAATTCGGAGGGCATGCCCCAATATTACTTGGTTGTTACTTCGGATACTTTGCCGCGGTTTCGTGTGGGCGCAGTTCGGGGGCCAGCTTGTCGAGCACGCCATTGACGAACTTGTGGGCGTCGGTGCCCCCATAGGATTTCGTCGAACTCGATCGCCTCGTTGAGGATCACGCGATAGGGCGTCTCGAGGTGGTCGCGCAGCTCGCAGGCCGCCATCAGCAATATGCCGCGTTCGACGGGCGAGACTTCCGCCCAGGGACGCTCGATGTGCGGCTCGAGCAGAGCCTGCAATGCGGGCAGGTCGGTCAACACGCCGTCGAGGAGGCTGTCGTAGAGCGCGCGATGCGCCTTGTCGAAGCCAGCGACCGACTCGGCCTGCACGATGATCGCCGCGGCATCCTGCCCGCCGATCAGGTGCTGGTAGAGACCCTGCACGACGAATTCGCGCGCGCGGTGGCGCGGGCTCGCGGGGGTCCGGGACGCGTGCGCCGGGCGTGGCGACTTGTCGGCGGATGTGATCACTTCACCGCTTTCATCAGGTGTGCCATCTCGACAGCGCATTGCGCGGCCTCCATGCCCTTCTGGGTCATGCGGACCTCCGCCTGATCGTCGTTCTCGACGGTCAGCACGGCGTTGGCGATCGGGATGCCGGTCGTCAGTTGCACGTCGGTGACGCCGCGCGCCGATTCGTTCGAAACGATCTCGAAGTGATAGGTCTCGCCGCGAATCACGCAACCGAGGGCCACCAGCGCGTCGTACTTGCCCGATTGCGCCATCGTCTGCAGGGCAAGCGGGATTTCCAGCGCGCCAGGCACGCTGGCGAGCGTTACGTTCGTCACGCCGAGCCGGCGCAGTTCGTGGCAGCATCCCGACAGCAGTCCTTCTCCGACACTCTTGTTGAAGCGTGCCATGACGACGCCAATGCGCAGGCCGGCACCGGCAAGGCTGGGTTCGATCTCGCGCACGTCGTCGCAACGGGCGGCGACCGGCGTGGCAGCACTCGTGTTCTGCGTAAAGCTCATGGCAAGCCCTCCGGGGCGAGGTAGCCGCACACTTCCAGACCGAAACCGGCCATGCTGGGCATCTTGCGCGGGCTGGCGAGCAGGCGCATCTTGCCGACGCCCAGCTCGCGCAGGATCTGCGCGCCGATGCCATAGAGGCGCGGGTCCCACTTCTGTGCCGGGCGCACGCCGTTGGCGCGCAGCGTGTTGAGCAGGTCCTTGCCGGCTTCCGGGCGGTGCAGCAGCACCACGACGCCGTTGCCCGCCTTGGCGATGGTCCGCAAGGCCTGGTCGACACTGAAGCTGTGGCGGGTATTGCCGCAGTCGATGAAATCGAGCACCGACACGGGTTCGTGCACACGCACCAGCGTCTCGGTGTCGGGCTGGATGTCGCCGCAGGTCATGGCCAGATGCACGTCGCCGCTGGTCTGGTCGGCGAAGGCGCGCAGGCGGAAGCTGCCTTGCGCGCAGATGACTTCCTTGTCTGCCACGACCTCGATCAGCTTGTCGTTCTCCGCGCGGTAGTGGATCAGGTCGCGAATCGTGCCGATCTTCAACTTGTGTTTGGCGGCGAATTCGAGCAACTGCGGCAGGCGGGCCATCGAGCCGTCATCGTTCATGATCTCGCAGATCACGGCAGCGGGTTCGCAACCCGCCATTTGCGCGAGGTCGCAACCCGCCTCGGTATGACCGGCGCGCACCAGCACGCCGCCTTTCTGCGCCATGAGCGGAAAGATGTGGCCGGGCTGCACGATGTCGGCCGGCTGGGCGTGCTTGGACACGGCAACGCGCACCGTGCGGGCGCGGTCATGGGCCGAGATGCCGGTGGTCACGCCTTCGGCCGCCTCGATCGACACCGTGAACGCGGTGCCGTGCGGCGTGCGGTTGTTGCGCACCATCAGGGGCAGGTCGAGTTGGCGGCAGCGTGCTTCGCTGAGCGTGAGGCAGACCAGTCCGCGCGCATGGGTGACCATGAAGTTGATGGCTTCGGGCGTCACGTAGTCGGCGGCGAGGATGAGATCGCCCTCGTTCTCGCGGTCCTCCTCATCGACGAGGATGACCATCTTGCCGGCACGCATGTCCGCGACGATGTCTTGTACTGGGCTGATACTCACAATGGCAGCTCCGTGGGGGAAGGCGCGCATTCTACGCCGTGCGCCTGAAAGTCAGCGCTGGCGGGACGGCACGACAGGTTGAGGTTAGAACTCGTAGCCGAGATTGAGGGAATCGAAGCGTTGCGTTCCGCCGCCGCCGGCCGCGGTGCGGAATTCCTCGCTGCGGTGGACGCGGGTCCAGGAAAACCGCAGCTTGTCGATGCGGATGCCGAACCCGGCCGACAGGTCGCGGACATGCCGGTTGCGCTCGACGGATGGTCCGTCGCGGAACACCGGGCCGTCGAGGAAGATGTTGTGGGCCACCAAACGGTGATCGACGCCGGCGAAGACTCCCCACGAAGTGCCCTGATAACCCTTTTCGCCCTGCGCGCGCGTGCCGTGCAGCATGGCGCCGCCGGGCTCGATGGTGTCCGGGCCGTAGCCGGTCAGGCGCGAACCCAGCCGCAGCGTCAGTCCCGCACGGGCGTGCGTCATCACCGTGCCGAGGCTGCCGCCGCCATGCAGGATCACATCGCCGCGGTCGTTGCCGAAGCGCCTTTTCTGGAGATAGGAAATCATGAAGGCCGGTTCGGTGGAGGCCTGGTTGTCCCAGCCCTGCGGCTGTTTGACATCGACCAGATGGTGCCAGGCCTTCTGCACCTCCTCGCCCAGCGCCGCCGGGCCGACAAAGCCGACATCGAACTCCACCGTATCGAGCCGGTTGTTGCGCGCGCGCTGAGCCACACCGCCCAGATAGAGCCAGGCCGCCCATGGCCGGTCGTTCAGCTGCGCCGCCGCGATAGTGATGTCGCGCGGCGTATACATGTTCTGGCCGAGGAACAGGCCGACCTGCACATCGTCGCCGTTGTCGGGATCGAAGCTGCGCAACATATTGGCGGCCGGTGTTTGCAGCAGTTCGAAGGGGAGGCCGACACCGAGCTTGATACCGTTGGTGTAATAGCGGTCGGTGCGGGCCAGCATGTCGTTTTCGACGAACAACTGGATTTCGCTGCCGGCCGGCGGCGTGGCGTCCGTCAAGGACGCAGCCATGGCGGGCAGCCCGTAGGCGGCGAGGAGCAGGCAGGCGATGAGTCTGGACAGCATGGGCTGAAAGGGGCGAGAGTTGGTGTAAAACACGGCACATTCTAGCGGTGTCGCCCGAGCACGCCGGAAATCTCCTCCTCCAGTAACCATGCATACAGCTGCCTTGCTCCTGATTGTCCTGTCCGCCGGCCTTACCAGCCAGTGGGTGGCATGGCGCATCCAGCTGCCGGCCATCGTCATCCTGATCGCCACGGGCCTGGTGCTCGGACCCGCCACCGGCATCATCGACCTGTCGCTGCCGCGCGAGGAACTGGCCGAACTGATCGGGCTGGGCGTGGCGATCATCCTGTTCGAAGGCGGCATGGACCTGAAGCTCGGTGAACTGCGGCGCGTCGGCCACGGCATTGGTCGGCTCACCATCCTCGGGCCGCCGCTGGCCTGGCTGTTCGGCAGCCTCGCCGCCCACCATCTGGCCGGCCTGAGCTGGCCGGTGGCCTGTGTGCTTGGCGCCATCCTCGTGGTGACGGGACCGACGGTCATCATTCCGTTGCTGCGCCAGGCACGCCTCAACAAGGAATCTGCCTCGCTGCTGAAATGGGAAGGCATCGTCAATGATCCGATCGGCGTGCTGCTCGCGGTGCTGACCTTTCAGTACTTCACGCTCGCCGGCAGCGGCCTCAACCAGATTCTTTACGCCGTGGGCGCCGCCATTGCCGCCGCGGCGGTACTCGGCGGGCTGGGCGGCTGGCTCACGGGCTGGCTGTATCGCCGGGGCATGGTGCCCGAACACCTCAAGGCCCCGGTCCTGATGGTGCTCGTGCTCGGTGTCTACTGGTCGAGCAATCTCATCCAGCACGAGGCCGGCCTGCTGAGCGTCACGGTCATGGGGCTCGTCGTCGGCAACATGAAGCTGGTCGAGCGCGAGGATCTGCAACGCTTCAAGGAAAACCTTACGGTCGTGCTGCTGTCCATCCTGTTCATCATCATTCCGTCACAGCTCGAAGCCCGCCATCTTGAACTGCTCGACGGGCGCATAGCTCTGTTCGTACTGGCGGTACTGCTGGGCGTGCGGCCCCTGACGATCCTGCTCGCGACGCTCGGCGCGCCGATGCGCAAGGCGGACAAATTTCTGCTGGCCTGGGTCGCGCCGCGCGGCATCGTCGCCGCAGCAACAGCGGGCATCTTTGGCCCGGCGCTGGTGACGGCCGGCTACCCCGATGCCGAGAAGCTGCTGCCCATCGTGTTCCTCGTCATCATTGTCACCGTTCTGGCGCATGGACTCAGCCTCGGCAGCCTTGCCCGGCGCTTCGGGCTGGCGGCCAAGGGCGCCAACGGCGTGCTGATCGTCGGCGCTTCGCCCTGGACCATTGCGCTGGCGACGGTGCTGAAGAAGCTCGAGGTCGATGTGCTGCTGGTGGATGGCGGCTATCACCGCCTCAAGGCCGCGCGCATGGCGGGCATCGGCGTCTATTACGGCGAGATTCTCTCCGAGCGCGCCGAAGAAACGCTGGAAACCCAACACCTCAGCCACTTGTTGTGCGCGACCGAAAACGATTTCTACAATGCGCTCGTGTGCAAGGCGCAGGGCCGGCATTTTGGCCGCCACCGCACCCTGCAGCTCGCCACGCACCAAGAATCGAGCCACGAACACCGGCGCCTCACCCTGCAGCAGCGCGGCTACCTTGCCTTCGGTGCGGAGGCGGACTTCGAGACGCTGAACCAGCGCCTTGCGGAAGGCTGGAAGATCCAGGTCAGCGAACTTGGCGAAGCGCTGAGCTGGGCGCAGTTGAAGGAACGGCTCGACGCGACTGCCGAAGGATGGATTCCCCTGGGCACCATCACCCCGGACGATACGCTCCGGCTGTTTTCCAGCGAGCAGACGCTGACGCCGGACAAGGGCTGGACCGTGCTGTATTTCGCGCCAGCGCGGCCGCGCGAGAATGCCGAGCGCGGAACCTGAATCCGGCGCATCTGTGTTTGTTCACGCGCCAGCCACAAGTGCCTTTCGGCCCCGCAAGTATCTTCTCGCGAAGACCCGTGCCGGTTCGATCAGGACATTTCCACGCCCACCTTCGCCCTGAGAAGACTTCTGCATGCCTGGCTATGCCGTCAAAATCGAGACCGTTCGGGTCGGCAGCACGGACTATTTGATCCGCTCGCTGCTCGATGTTCAGCAGTACGCCGACCCCGGTGGCGAAGCTATCCGCGCTGGTATTCCTCCGGCCGGCTGGGCGCTTTTCGGCAAGCTCTGGCCTTCGGCCCGGGTACTTGCCCGGGCCATGCAGGATTACAACATCGCGGGCAAGCGCATTCTCGAAATCGGGGCCGGTCTGGCCCTGTCCAGCCTGATCATTCAGCAACGGCAGGGTGACGTGACGGTCAGCGACTGGCATCCTCTCGGTCAGTCTTTCCTGGATGAAAACGCTCGCCTGAACCAGCTTGCTCCCCTGAAATACCATATGGGTAACTGGGAAACACCCAACGCGGATCTGGGCCACTTCGATCTCATCATTGGCAGCGACATTCTCTATGAACGGCAACAGCCGGCACTCATCGCCGCCTTTATCGACCGCCATGCGGCGCCGGGCTGCCACATCATCATCGTGGACCCGGACCGAGGCAACCGCGCCCGTTTTTGCAAGGAAATGACTGCTCGCGGCTACGGCTTCAACAGCCTCAAGGCGCCGCTTTTCCTGGAAAACGGGGATGCCTACAAGGGCCGTTTTCTAAACTTTGTTCACGCCCTGCCGCCGGCTGACCAATGAATGACGACGAACGCGGGTAGCACCGACCGGGGTGCCGTCCCGCCAGCGCTGACTTTCGTGGCTTATTCCGGCCCGGCAGTGATTTCCAGCATGGAATCGCCCGAGAAGCGCGGCGAGTCGGTGCCTTCGACGGGTTCGAGGTCGTCGAGCCAGAAGGCGTCGTCGCTGCGCTTGTAAACGAGGAAGCGACCGCGCAGGCTGGCATCCTTGGCGCGCTGGTAGCGCAGGTAGATGTGCTTGTCGTCGACCGCGAGGATTTCGATCTTGCCGGTCTCGTGCGACATGACGAAACGTGCGCGCCGCGCGAGGCCCGACCCATGGCGCAGCGCTTCGCGGAAGATTTCCCAGCCGCGCGGGATCGACACCTTGTAGGGATCGTTGCCGGCGGTGGGCCGGCCCTGGAAGACGTAGTAGGGCGGACAGCCGATCCACGAGAGCTTGCGGAACATGTCGGACAGCACCTGCGGATCGTCGTTGATGCCGGCGATCATCGGACACTGGTTGGTCATGATCACGCCGGCGCGAATCAGCTTGTCGAGGCAGGCGATGGCCGCCGGCGTCAGCTCGCGCGGGTGGTCGAAGTGGTTCATCATGTAGATGCGCCTCTCGGGCGTCGAATACTTCGCGAACATCTCCAGCAGCGCCGGATCGTCGATCACGCGGCACGGGGTTGAACGCCGTCATCTTGGTGCCGATGCGAATGATCTTGCACATGCTCGATCTCGCGCAGCTGCGCGATCACTTCGGTCAGCCGGCGCGTGCTGAGCAGCAGCGGATCGCCGCCAGTCAGCAGCACGTTGGTGATCTCCGGATGCGCGCGGATGTAAGCGATGCCGGCGCGTCAGGTCCTTGCTCGCCTCGTCGTTGTCGTTCATGAACAGGCGCTTGCGGAAGCAGTAGCGGCAGTAGGCGCCGCAGACCTCGTTGCACAGCAGCAGCGCAGTGTCGGGATACTTGTGCTGCACGCCGCGCACGACGGTGTTCGCCGCCTCGTTGCTGGCGTCGAGCTGGCCCCAGTCGTTCAATTCGTCCGCGCGCGGGATCACCAGCTGGCGGATCGGGTCGTTGGGGTCGTTCCAGTCGATCAGGTTCAGGTAGTAGTCGCTGACGCGGAAGGCATAGGCGTCGGCCACCGGCTTGAGCGCGACCCGCTCGGCCTCGCTCAGTTGCGGGATGTCCTCAAGCTTCTTGATATAGCGCATTTTTCCTCCATTCCGGCTACAAGCGTTTCTTCGATAATGTTTTATGCAAACATGAAAGTCAAGAGGGGGGTGAAGCGTTCGGTGTCGTGAGATATAAAAATCACATGCTGCCGGCACGTGCCATTTAGTGTCGTCAATCAACGACAGGCAAGGCGTGCGCCCTTCCGGACTAAGCTTGCAGAAGCCAGGGAGCTACAGCACCACTTAAGGAGATATCAGACAATGTTCAACAAAGGTTCCATCTACACCAACAACCGCGCGACCACCGCATCCAGTTCGACTAGTACTATCGGTTCGACACAGCCCAAGGCCGTCAACGAACAATCATCACCGGCGACGACCACGGAACAGGCTGCACCGGTCAATTCGTCAGGGCAGCTTGCTGCCGAATCGGCAACGTTGGTGGCCAAGCTGGTCGTCGGGCCCGGCGTCAAGCTCAAGGGCGCCGAGATTCAGGACTGCGACACGCTGTTGGTCGAAGGGCGGGTCGAGGCGACCATGGACAGCCGCTTCATCCAGATTGCCGACCAGGGATCGTTCGACGGCAAGGTGAACATCGACGTTGCCGAGATCCACGGGCGCTTCAGCGGCGAACTGACGGCACGGCAACATCTGGTCATCCATTCAACCGGCCGGGTCAGCGGCAAGATCCGCTACGGCAAGATCGTGATTCACGAAGGCGGAGAGCTGTCCGGCGACGTCAAGTCGGCCAATGCCGCCGAGGCCAAGGGCGAGGAGGCCGGCATCAAGCCGGCCATTCCCCTGCCGCTGAGCAAGACCGCGTAGGTGCCGTCCCGCCAGCGCTGACTTTCGCTCAGGCGGGGCCGACGGCCAGATCGTTGGCCAAGGAGTCACGCGTGGCCGGACCGAGGGTGGATTCGGCCTGGTAGTGCGGGTGGTCGATGCCGACGCGAATCGCCGCGCCGGACTTCACCGCCTTGCACATCTCCGCGGTCAGCTCGAAGCGCAGGAAATGTACCGAGGAAGTCTTGTCCGCTGTTTCGCGGTCGAGATCCTCGTTGGCGATCGGCGTGACGCGCGCGAAGTCGGCGACCTGCACCCAGATGGCCTTTTCGATGCCGATGAGCTTCGCGAGCTGCATCTTGCGTTCGGCTTCGTCGGAGAATTCGACCATGAAGGTCGCTTTCCAGTTGTTGCCGTCCGGGATCAGCGGGTTGTAGACGTCAAGCTCTTCCTGGATCGCCTCGGGTTCGAACAGGCGCTCGAGTCGCAGCATTTCCTGCACCTGGTACTGCATCGTCAGCTTGTCCTCGAAATGCAGCGTGGCGTTCGGTCCGACCGGCACGAGGCGGATCTTCTTGTGCGCGATGACCTTGGCGCGAAATTCGGGACGGACGCGGGCGTACTGTTCGAGGCTGAAGAGTTGGTCGTGAGTGAGCATGGTCGATCCTTCCTTCAAAGCCCGTAGGCTTGTCTGAGCAGGGTGATGGGGTGCTCGGGCACCGTGCCGTCGGCCCGCGCGTGGGCGATGTGGTGGCCCGCCATCGCGCAGTCCGAGCCGTAGTGGTCGGGCGCGTTCTGGTTCACGCGATTCACCACCGGCTTGACGATCTTCATCGCGTACTGGTGGAACTCGCGCTTCACGGCATAGGTGCCGTCGTGGCCCGAGCAGCGCTCGATGATGTCGACTTGAGTGTCCGGCACAAGCGACAGGCATTCCTTCGTCTTCGGGCCGATGTTCTGCACGCGCTGGTGGCAGGCGGCGTGGTATGACACCTTGCCGAGGCCGCTCTTGAAGTCGGTCTTCAACTTGCCAGCCTTGTGGCGCAGCATCAGGTACTCGAAGGGGTCGTAGAAGGCGGCCTTCACCTTCAGCACGTCGGGGTCATCGGGGAACATCAGCGGCAGTTCCTGCTTGAACATCAGCACGCAGGAGGGGACGAGGGCGGTGAGGTCCCAGCCGGCATCGACCAGCTTCGCCAGCACCGTGATGTTCTTTTCCTTGGCGATGCGCACCGACTGCAGGTCGCCGAGTTCCAGCTTGGGCATGCCGCAGCACTGTTCCTTCGGTGCCATGGTCACGGGGATGCCATTGTGTTCGAATACCGCGACGAGGTCTTCGCCGGGGCCGGGTTCGTTGCGGTTCATGTAGCAGGTGGCGAACAGCGCGACCTTGCCGGTGGTGCCGCCTGCAGGTTCGGCGGGCGTAGCGTCGGACAATACCTTGAAGCGGCTGCGCAGCGACTTTCCGGAAAACTCGGGCAGCCAGGCTTCGCTGTGGATACCCACAATGCCTTCGAGCAGCTTGCGCACCGGCCCGATCTTGTTCACCGCGTTGATGGTCGGCGCGACGATCGGGATGCCGCAGAACTTGCCGACCAGATCCGTGCTGGTCAGCACCTTGTCGCGGAATTTGGTGGTGCCGGTCTGGTGATGCACGGCCTTGGCGCGCAACATCAGGTGGGGAAAATCGAGGTTCCACTCGTGCGGTGGCACGTAGGGGCACTTCGTCATGTAGCAGAGGTCGCAGAGATAGCAGTGTTCGACAACCTTCCAGTAATCCGCCTTGTTGACGCCATCGACTTCCAGTGTTTCCGACTCATCGACGAGGTCGAACAGGGTGGGGAAGGACTGGCAGAGGCTGACGCAGCGGCGGCAGCCATGGCAGATGTCGAAGACGCGTTCCATCTCCTGGTGAAGCGCCGCCTCATCGTAGAACGACGGGTTCTGCCAGTCGAGCGGGTGACGGGTGGGCGCTTCGAGATTGCCTTCCCGTCGGGCGGTGGGCGCGGACATGACTTCCTCCTCTGCGATGCTGCAGTGATTCGGGGGGTATCGGGGTTGGAGGTGCGCCGCCCGGCGGCATACGTGGCCGCCGGTGTCGGTCGGGGTGGATCAGCCCAGTTCGTTCAGGGCTTTCTGGTAGCGGTTGGCGTGCGAACGCTCGGCCTTGGCCAGCGTTTCGAACCAGTCGGCGATTTCGTCGAAGCCTTCGGCACGAGCATCCTTGGCCATGCCCGGATACATGTCGGTGTACTCATGAGTCTCACCAGCGACAGCCGCTTCCAAGTTGGACTTGGTGGGGCCGAAAGGCAAGCCGGTGGCCGGGTCACCGCTGGCTTCGAGGTATTCAAGGTGGCCATGAGCGTGACCGGTTTCACCTTCCGCGGTGGAGCGGAACAGCGCGGCGACGTCCGCGTAGCCTTCAACGTCCGCCTTGTTGGCGAAATACAGGTAGCGGCGATTGGCTTGGGATTCGCCCGCGAAGGCGTCCTTCAGATGCTGTTCGGTTTTCGAGCCTTTGAGTTGCATCGTTGTCTCCTCGTTATGGATGTGTCGCAGAACGCGATAGACGCTCTGGTTAATCCATATTAGAAGGCCCCCCGGTGGAACGGAAATTGTTTTTCTATAAGAGCTCGATAGTGAATCGCTATGATTGTGGGTGGCCGGTCAATAGTCAATGACTATGTTTATTATCGTGACAATCAATTGGAAACATGCTGCGACCGCACATAAAATCCATTCCAACGTGCTGGTTATGGGCACGCAGCGAATTCAACGTCATTCATTACCCACCAAGGAGATTCAATATGTCTTTGATCAATACCACCGTCAAACCGTTCAAGGCGCAGGCCTTCCACAATGGCAAGTTCGTCGAAGTCACCGATGCCGCGCTCAAGGGCAAGTGGAATATTTTCTTCTTCTACCCAGCCGACTTCACCTTCGTCTGCCCGACCGAACTGGGCGACCTGGCCGACCTCTATCCCGAATTCCAGAAGATCGGTGTCGAGTGCTACGGGGTGTCCACCGACACCCACTTTACCCACAAGGCCTGGCATGACGCCTCCGACACCATCAAGAAGATCAAGTATCCGATGATCGGCGACCCGACCGGCGCCATTACCCGCAACTTCGATGTCATGATCGAGGAAGAAGGCCTGGCGCTGCGCGGCACCTTCGTCATCAACCCGAAGGGCGAGATCAAGGTCATCGAGATCCACGACCTGGGCATTGGCCGTGATGCCGCCGAGCTGCTGCGCAAGGTCAAGGCCGCCCAGTACATCGAGACGCATCCGGGTGAAGTCTGCCCCGCCAAGTGGAAGGAAGGCGACGCCACCCTGAAGCCCTCCCTCGATCTGGTCGGCAAGATCTAAATAACAAAGTCCCTCAACCCCAAGTAACGAGGCACCGAGAGGGCGCCCGCCACAAGCGGAGCGCCTTTTTCGGACTTGTGTGATAGAAAATTACGATTGAAAAGGAGATTGCGATGCTTGATGCCAATATGAAAGAGCAGGTGTGTGCCTACCTCGAACGGCTGGAACGCCCGATCGAACTGGTGGCCTCGCTGGACGACGGCACCGGCGCGCAGGAAATGCGCACATTGCTGGAAGGCCTGGCGGAATTGTCCGCCAAGGTCACCGTGCGCTTCGATGGCGATCACGACCGTCGCCCCTCCTTTTCCGTCGGCCTGCCGGGCCAACCCGACAATGCACCGCGCATCCGCTTTGCCGGCCTGCCGATGGGCCACGAATTCACTTCGCTGATCCTTGCGCTGCTGCAGACCGGCGGGTATCCGCCCAAGGTCGAGGCCGCGCTGATCGAACAGATCAAGGCCATTCCCGGCTCCTACAAGTTCGAGACCTTCATCTCGCTGTCCTGCCACAACTGTCCGGACGTCGTGCAGGCGCTGAACCTGATGGCCGCGCTCAACCCCGGCGTCGAGAGCACGATGATCGACGGCGCGCTGTTCCAGCAGGAAGTCGAGACGCGCCAGATCATGGCCGTGCCGGTCGTCTATCTCAATGGCGAGGTGTTCGGCCAGGGCCGCATGACGCTCGAAGAGATCGTCGCCAAGCTCGACACGGGCGCCGCGGCACGTGCGGTGGAAGTGATCGATGCCAAAGCGCCTTTTGACGTACTTATCATCGGCGGCGGTCCGGCCGGTGCGGCAGCCGCGATCTATGCGGCACGCAAGGGCATTCGTACCGGCGTCGTGGCCGAGCGTTTCGGCGGCCAGGTGCTCGACACGCTGGCCATCGAGAACTTCATCTCGGTGAAGCACACCGAAGGGCCGCAACTGGCGATGGCGCTCGAGCAGCATGTCAAGGAATACGCCGTCGACATCATGAACCTGCAGCGCGCGGCAAAGCTGATTCCCGGCGAGCAGTTCAGCGAAGTCCAGCTTGCCGGCGGCGCCAGCCTCAAGGCGAAGACCGTGATCCTCGCCACCGGCGCGCGCTGGCGCGAGATGAACGTGCCGGGCGAGCAGGAATACAAGGCCAAGGGCGTCTGCTTCTGCCCGCACTGCGATGGCCCGCTGTTCAAGGGCAAGCGTGTCGCGGTGATCGGTGGCGGCAATTCGGGCGTCGAGGCGGCGATTGATCTGGCCGGCATCGTCGGGCATGTCACACTGCTCGAATTCGACAGCAAGCTGCGCGCCGACGCGGTGCTGCAGAGCAAACTCAACAGCCTGCCCAACGTCACGGTGATCAAGAGCGCGCAAACGACCGAGGTCGTCGGCGATGGCGACAAGCTCACCGGACTGGTCTATACCGACCGCACGACGAGTGAGAGCCAGCGTGTCGAGCTTGATGGCATCTTCGTCCAGATCGGCCTGTTGCCCAACACCGACTGGCTCAAGGGTACGATCAACTTGTCGAAGTACGGCGAGATCGAAGTCGATGCGCGCGGCCAGACCTCCGTGCCGGGCGTGTTCGCCGCCGGCGACTGCACCACGGTGCCCTACAAGCAGATCATCATCGCCATGGGCGAAGGCGCCAAGGCGAGCCTGTCGGCCTTCGACCACCTGATCCGCTCGTCGGCGTAAGGCAAGTAGCGCAAGCAGGAGCGGGGCATTGCCCCGCCCGCGGGTTTGAAGCTAACCCGCTGAAGATTCAGGGCCGCAGGACGGCCCAGCCCTGCTTCTGCTTTTCGATGATTTCGATGACGCCCGCCTTCACGTAGCCAATGCCGGTGTGCATGTCGGCTTCGGTGAGCTTGCGTCCCTTCATGGTGTTCTGGCACATCACGACCTTCGCGCCGCCCGCCAGCGTGTCGTCGATGCGGTTCGACAGTTGCGAGTCGAACTTGAGCAGGCCGGCGCCATTACCGAACACAACCAGTTCGACATCCACCTTGTCCTTGCCATACTCGGCCTGGATGTTCTTCACGACATTCAGCGCCTGATTCCAGGTGGCGACATTGTCATCGCTGACTTGCACCACGACGCCCTGCTTCGTTTCCGCGTGCGCGGCAAGGGTGAATCCAAACAAGATCAGTGTCAGTGCGACGAGCCGCATAGCCTTGTGAATCATGGGGTTCCTCCTCGGGGGTGAATGTGTAATTAGTGTTTGCTGCATGAGGTAAACGCCCGCACCCCGCCGTTTATTCCAGACAATATCGTTCGGGAATCGTGCCGTCCCGCCAGCACTGACTTTCACGGATTGGCCGGGCGCTATAATCGCTTCCCATGGCTTCCCAACCCACTGACATCAAGGTGCATCTCGCCGATCTGCTGCGCGCGGCGCTGGCCAGCGTGGCGCCCGGCCACTCCGTTGCATTGGCGGAAATCCATCTCGAACGGCCGCGCGACGCCAGTCATGGCGATTTTTCCAGCAATCTGGCGCTGCAGATCGCCAAGTCGCTCAAGGAAAACCCGCGCAAGATCGCCGAGCGGATCGTCCATGAATTGCCGCGATCGGCCTGGCTGCTCAAGGCCGAGGTGGCCGGCACGGGCTTCATCAATTTCACCGTGGCCGCTGCCGCGAAGACCGCCATCGTGCATGCCGTGCTGGCGCAGGGCGACGATTTCGGGCGCGGGGCGAAGCAACCCGGCAAGCTGCAGGTCGAGTTCGTCTCGGCCAATCCGACCGGTCCGCTGCACGTCGGCCACGGCCGGGGCGCGGCCTTCGGCGCCAGCCTCGCGAGCCTGCTGGCCTTCGCCGGCAACGAAGTCTGCCGCGAATACTATGTGAATGACGCCGGCCGGCAGATGGACATCCTCGCGGTGTCAACCTGGCTGCGCTACCTGGAAATCCACGGCGAGAGCGTGCCTTTCCCGCCCAACGCCTACCAGGGCGATTACGTGCGCGACATGGCAGAGCAGGTGAAGGAAGCCCACGGCGACCGCTATGTGCACCCGGCCGCCGCCATACTGGCTTGCGTGCCGCCGCCGGAACCGGATGTCGAGGCGCACCTCGACGGCCTGATTGCCGCCGCGAAGGATCTGCTCGGCGAGGAGTGGTTCTACATCCATCAGCATGCGCTGTCCGAGCAGCTGGCCGACTGCCGCGAGGACCTCGAAGGTTACGGCGTCCATTTCGACTGCTGGTTCTCGGAGCGCTCGCTCTACGATACCGGCATGGTGGCGAAGGCGGTCGCCGAGCTGGAGCAGCGCGGCCATCTCTACGAACAGGATGGCGCGAAGTGGTTCCGCTCGACGCATTTCGGCGACGAGAAGGATCGTGTCGTCCAGCGCGAGAACGGCCTCTATACTTATTTTGCGTCGGACATCGCCTATCACTGCAACAAGTTCGAGCGCGGCTTCACGCGCATCGTGGATATCTGGGGCGCCGACCATCACGGCTACATCCCGCGCGTCAAGGGCGCGCTGCAGGCGCTAGATTTGAACGCCGCTGCGCTTGACGTCGCCCTGGTGCAGTTCGTCAGCCTCTTTCGTGGCACGGAACGCGTGTCGATGTCGACGCGCGCCGGCTCCTATGTCACGCTGCGCGAACTGCGCGAGGAAGTCGGCAACGATGCCTGCCGCTTCTTCTACCTGCTGCGCAAGCAGGACCAGTCGCTCGATTTCGACCTCGACCTGGCGAAATCGCAGTCGAACGACAATCCGGTCTATTACGTGCAGTACGCCCATGCACGCGTCTGCTCGGTGCTCAACCAGTGGGACGGCAATGAGACCGCGCTGACCAAGGCCGATCTTGCGCCGCTGGCCAGCGAACGCGAACTGGCGCTGGCGGCGAAACTCGCCGCCTTCCCCGAGCTGATCGAGAACGCCGCGCGGGACATGGCGCCGCATGCCGTCGCCTTCTGGCTGCGCGAGCTGGCGGCCGAATTTCATGCCTGGTACAACGCCGAGCGCCTGCTGGTCGACGACGCGGCGCAAAAGTGCGCCCGCCTCGCCCTGGCGGTGGCGGTGCGCCAGGTAATTCGCAACGGCCTGCGCATCCTCGGGGTCTCCGCCCCCGACGCAATGTGATGGTGGCCCAAAGTCAGCGCTGGCAGGACGGCACCATGCAAAATCGACAACGTGGCGGCACGCTTCTCGGCCTGGTCTTCGGCATCCTCGCCGGCGTGCTGATTTCCTTCGGTGTGGTCTGGTACCTGAACAAGACGCCCCTGCCTTTCGTCGAGAAGGTGTCGAAACCGGAACCGCGCCCGAACGGCAACAGTAGCAGCAACGGCACTCAGCCCGTGCCGCTGCCGGGCAAGCCCGGCGACAAGCCGATCGACAAGACGGGCGAACGCAAGTTCGAGTTCTACGACATCCTCGAAGGCAAGAAGCAGGCGACGCCCAGTGCGGCATCCGCACCCGCGCCGTCGGCCTCGTCCGCCCAGCCTGAATCGGCGCCTACTCCGACTCCTGCCACGACGGCCGGTGGCGGCAGCTACCTGCAGGTCGGCGCGTTCCAGAAGAAGGCCGATGCCGACAATCTGCGGGCCCGGCTGGCGATGCTCGGTTTCGAAGCCAATGTACTGGCGGCCGAAGTGGCCGACAAGGGTACGATGCACCGTGTGCGCGTGGGTCCCTACGCCAATCCGGAAGAAATGAACCGCGCGCGCAACCAGCTGTCTCAGAATGGCGTCCCGGCCACGGTGGTCAGGGCCAAGGACTAGAAAGGAACTGGCATGAAACTTCTGAAAGTCGCCCTCGCGGCCCTCGCCGCAGGTACGTTTGCGCTGCACCCCGCAGTGGCGGCCGATCCGGTCGAAGGCCGGCAATTCAACCGCATCCAGATGCCGCAGCCGACCGAGGCTGCAGGCAAGGTCGAGGTCATCGAATTCTTCTGGTTTGGCTGCTCGCACTGCGGCAAGCTGGAACCGCTGATCAAGCCGTGGGCGAAGCAGTTGCCGAGCGACGTGACGTTCAAGAAGGTACCCGCGATTCTCGGCGACAGCTGGGCGCCGGGCGCACGGCTCTATTACGCGCTCGACGCGATGGGCCAGCTCGACAAGCTGGGCGACGCGGTGTTCGACGCCATGCTCAACCAGCGCATCAACCTCGGCAGCGAGACCGTCCTGCTCGACTGGATCGCCGGCAAGGGCCTTGATCGCAAGGCCTTCGCGGATGTCTACAAATCCTTCAGCGTCGATGCGAAGGTCAAGAAGGCCGCCGAGATGACCCAGGAATACGGCTTCAGCGGCGTGCCCGCGATCGTCGTCGGTGGCAAGTACAGTCCCGGACCCGAACTGAATTCCTACGGCGACATGCTGCAGGTGACCGATTTCCTGATCGCGAAGAACCGCGCCGAGATCAAGAAAAGTGCCGCGGCGCAGAAGCCGGCGAAGAAGTAAGCCGCCGCAAGGCCCGCTGCGCATACGCCGTGCCGCCATCGCAGTCGCCGACACATAAGCCCGCTGCGACTGAAAACAGGGGCCGTACTCCAACGAGTCGGCCCATTGTTTTTATCACCGGTGCCTCGTCGGGCATCGGCGCGGCGCTGGCGCGCCACTATGCGGCGCAGGGGGCCATCCTCGGATTGGCGGCGCGTCGCCGGGAGGCGCTCGATACACTGGCCGCCGAATTCGATGTTCCCTGCCACCGCTATCCGCTCGATGTATCGGATGCCACCGCATTGCAGGCCGCCGCCGCCGATTTCATCGCGCAGGCCGGCGTGCCGGACATTGTCATCGCCAATGCCGGCGTCTCGGCCGGCACGCTGACCGAGGCGGCCAGCGACCTGCCGGCCTTCCGGCGCATCTTTGACACCAACGTGATGGGCATGGTCCAAACCTTCCAGCCCTTTGTCGCGGCCATGCGCGCAGTGCATGACGGACGGCTGGTGGGCATCGCCTCGGTGGCCGGCATTCGTGGCCTGCCCGGAGCGAGCGCCTACTCCGCCTCCAAGGCTGCGGCCATCACCTATCTTGAAAGCCTGCGCATCGAACTGCGCGGCAGCGGCGTCAAGGTGGTCACACTCGCGCCGGGCTACATCGCCACGCCGATGACCGCAAAGAATCCATATCCGATGCCTTTCCTGATGCCGGTTGACCGCGCGGTCGCCAGCATGGCGCGGCATATCGATGCGGGATCGCGTTTTGCCGTGATGCCTTGGCCGATGGGCATCGTCGCCGCAATGATGAAGTGGCTGCCCCGGCCGCTCTATGATCTGCTTTCCGCACGCGCCGGCCGCAAGCCACGCCGCACGCTGCCCTGATGCTTGCAGTGCCGTCCCGCCGGCCCTGACTTTCCCGGACGTTTGACCCAAGTCAATCCCTCCTGAGCCCGGGGCACTTATAGTCAGCGGCTTACTTTTCGAGCCCATGCCATGAGCGCTCCGTTCGAACTCGTCTGTCCCGCCGGCGGGCTGCCGGCGCTGAAAATCGCCGTCGATAACGGTGCCGATTGTGTTTACACCGGTTTCCGCGACGCCACCAACGCGCGCAACTTCACCGGGCTGAACTTCGACGATGCCAGCCTGAAGCAAGGCATCGCCTACGCTCACCAGCGCGGCGTCAAGGTATTGGTCGCGTTGAACACCTTCCCGCTCACCGACAACTGGCCGAGCTGGACGGCCGCCGTGGACAAGGCCGCGGCCTTCGGCGTCGATGCGGTGATCCTCGCCGATCCGGGCCTGATGGAATACGCGCACCGTACCCATCCGCAACTGCGCCTGCATCTCTCGGTGCAGGGCTCGGCGACCAACTACGAGGCGATCAACTTCTACCACGAGCGTTTCGGCATCCAGCGCGCCGTGCTGCCGCGCGTGCTGTCGCTCGCGCAGGTCGAGCAGGTGGCGAAAAACACGCCGGTCGAGATCGAAGTGTTCGGCTTTGGCGGCCTCTGCGTGATGGTCGAAGGTCGCTGCGCGCTGTCGGCCTACGCCACGGGCACGTCGCCGAACTGCCAGGGTGCCTGCTCGCCCGGCAAGGCGGTGCGCTACGAGGAAACTCCGCGCGGCATGGAGACGCGGCTCAACGGCGTGCTCATCGATCGTTTTGGCCAGGGCGAACGCGCCGGCTACCCGACGCTCTGCAAGGGCCGCTTCGAAGTTGACGACGAGACTTACTATGCCATCGAGGAACCGGCCAGCCTCAACACGATGGAACTACTGCCCGATCTCATGAAGGCCGGCGTGCGCGCCCTCAAGATTGAAGGCCGCCAGCGCAGCCCGGCCTATGTCAGCCAGGTGACGCAGGTCTGGCGCGCGGCGATCGACGCCTGCCGGCGCGATATCGAGCACTTCAAGCCGGCGCCGGCGTGGATGGCCGAACTCAACAAGATTTCGGAGGGGCAATCCGCCACCCTCGGTGCTTACAACAGACCGTGGAAGTGAACATGAAACTCGCTTTGGGCCCCCTGCTTTATTACTGGCCGCGCCAGCGAACGATGGATTTCTACGCCGAGATGGCCGAGCAGCCGGTCGATGTCATCTACCTCGGCGAGGCGGTTTGCTCGCGCCGCCACGAGATGCGCCTCGACGATTATCTCGAAGCCGCGACGGTGCTGGCCGATGCCGGCAAGGAAGTCGCATTGTCGACCCTGCCGCTGATCGAGTCCGAGTCCGACCTCAAGGCGGTGCGCCGCATGATGGACGCGGCGCAGGACGATTCACGCCTGACCGTCGAGGCAAACGAGATGGGCGCGGTGCGCCAGCTCGCCGAACGTGGCCAGCGCTTCGTCGCCGGCCCCGCGCTCAACATCTTCAACAGTCATACGTTGAAGATCATCGCCGATTGCGGTGCGACGCGCTGGGTGATGCCGCCGGAGATCGGCCGGTCCGCACTCAACGGCCTGCACAAGGCAATGCCGGAAGGCGTTGAAACCGAGGTGTTCGCCCATGGCCGCCTGCCGCTCGCCTACTCGGCGCGCTGTTTCACCGCGCGGCGCTACCGCTTGCAGAAAGACACCTGCGAGTTTCGCTGCATCGAGTTTCCCGACGGATTGACCATGAAAACGCGCGAGGGCGAAGATTTCCTGACGCTCAACGGCATCCAGACCCAGTCGGCAAAGCTGTACCACCTCGAGCGCGAACTGCCGGAACTCATCGCGGTGGGCGTCGATCTGCTTCGTCTCTCGCCGCAATCCGAGGGTATGGTCGAACTGGTTGCCGCCTACCGCGCATTGCTTGGCGGCGCGCCCGCGCATATGCCCGCCGGCGACTACTGCAACGGCTTCTGGTACGATCGACCGGGTCTGGATTGGGTCACGACACCATGATCAAGAACTTCAAGCTACCGGATTTCACTTTGCCCGCGCCGCTGGCGCGCCTCGGCGACAAGCTGCCGCAACTGCCGCCGACGCTCGCGCTCGTCACCGGCCTCAATCTTGCGCTCGGCCGGCTGATTCCGCGCGAGCCGCTCGAAATGCTGATCGGCAAACGCTTCACGATCCGCGTTCGCGATGCCGGCATGACGCTGCGCTTCGGCTACAACGGCCGTTCTTTCCATCCCGTGTTCGATGCCACGCCGGCCGACCTGACCATCTCGGCCAAGGCGCGCGATTTCCTCGTGCTGCTGGCGCGCGAAGAGGACCCGGACACACTGTTCTTCGATCGCCGCCTGTTGATGGAAGGCGATACCGACCTCGGCCTGCTGGTGAAGAACACGCTCGACGGTGTCGAGTTGCCACGCTTCGATCCGGCCCGCCTCGCGCCCGCCGAACTGCTGCATCGCCTGCGTGCACGCGGGGCGACTCCCCATGGTGCCTGAGGGTGCCTGAGGGCACCTGATCCGCTCGGCGTGACGCAGCGCACGACCGCGAAGCTGCCGCAGTACCTGGCCGTCGCCTACGCGCTGCTGGTGCTCTATGCCAGCCTGTATCCGTTCGCCGGCTGGCGCGATACCGGCGTCGATCCCCTCACCTTTCTGGGCAGCGGCTGGCCGCGCTACTTCACCAGCTTCGACCTCGTTGCGAATGCGCTCGCCTACCTGCCGCTGGGTTTTCTGTGGGCCACGGTGCTGGTGGCGCGCCTGCCGGCACCATGGGCGCTAGTTCTCGTTTTGCTCGGCGCCGGCCTGTTCTCCTTCGGCATCGAATTCGTGCAGAATTTCCTGCCCAGTCGCGTGCCCTCTAACCTCGACCTGGCCAGCAACGCGCTGGGCGCCAGCGTCGGTGCGCTGGCCGGCCTGCGCTGGGGCGCGCACCTGCTCGACGGCGGCCGCCTGCATGCCTGGCGCGAATACCGCTTCCTCGGCGGAGTAGATGGCGATCGCGGCCTGCTGCTGCTGGCGCTCTGGCTGCTGACGCAACTCAATCCCGAAACCTTCCTGTTCGGCAACGGCAACCTGCGCGGCCTGCTGGGTTTGCCGGCGGCGTTCGACTTCGATGCTGGCCATTTCCTCGAACTCGAAATGGCGTCCGTGGCCGCCCATACGCTGGCCATCGGCCTGATTGCCAGCCTGCTGGCGGCGAATCATCCGGCATTGCTGCCCGGCGCGGTCTTCGGCACGGCCCTGCTCGTCAAGAGTCTGGCCCTGCTGGTGCTGATGAAGGGCGTGCTGGTGGCGCCCTGGGGGGTGGCTTGGCTGACCCCGGGTGCGTTCAGCGGACTGATGCTCGGCTTCGTGCTCTGGATGGGCACCCTGAACCTGAGGCAGCCGGAGCGGCAGGCGCTTGCCGCCATGGCACTGATGCTCGCGACCGTGCTGGTCAACCTGATGCCCGACAATCCCTATTTCGAGCACAGCCTGCGCGACTGGCGGCAAGGCCACTTCCTCAACTTCAACGGCCTGACGCGACTGATCTCGTCGCTCTGGCCCTTCCTCGCCCTGCCCTGGCTGATGCTCTCGCGGAGAAACGATGAACCCACCCATTCATGACCTCGCCACCCTGCGCGATGCCCTGCGCGACTTTTCCGCCGCGCGCGACTGGCGGCAATATCACACGCCCAAGAACCTCGCGATGGCGATGATCGTCGAGGCGGCCGAGCTGGTGGAGCATTTCCAGTGGGCGACGCCGGAGGAGAGCCTCAAGCCGGCGCCGGAAAAACTCGCCGAGATTCGCGACGAGGTCGCCGATACGCTGATCTATCTGGTCGAGCTGGCCGACGCGCTCGATATCGACCTGATCGTCGCCGCGCGCGACAAGATCGCCAAGAACGCCCTCAAGTATCCGGCGCCGCGCTAGGCAAATCGGGGACTGGCGGTGATGCGTGCATGCGAATGCGCCCGACGAAGTAAATGGCCAGCAGCGTCGCGCCGATCGCCAGCAAGCCGACGTTGCCGTAGCCGGTGAGTCGCCCGTCCTCCATCGCGATCATCAAGCCGCCGGCATAGGCGGCAACGCCGGAGAAGAAGTTTTGCACCGCGCCATTGAGCGACAGGAAAGTGCCGCGCAGGCGCGGCTGCACGGCCGAAGTCATGATCGCCATCGCCGGCACCATGCGTCCCGGCACGAGAATGAAGAACAGCGTGGCACAGGCCACCATCAACCACAGCGGCACCGGCGGCAGGTGGGTCTGCACGAACAGCGGCACCAGCGCGGCGAACGCGACATAACGGAAGACGCGTACCTTGCCGTGGGCGTCGGCCAGCCGGCCGATCCAGCGCGCGGTGAAGAAGGTGGCGCAGCCGCCGGCCAGATACATGTAGGGAATGTCTTCCTGGCGGATGCCGACGTTGGCGGTGGCGTAGATCGTGATGAACGGGATCACCATGAAGCCGGCCAGCATCAGGAGCGCCATGAAGGTGAGTGCGCGCCGGTGGTTGGCGTCGCGCAGCGTCTCGAGCATGGCTGCGAACGGATGGGCGCGTTCCGTCTCGCTGATCACGGCCGTCGGCAGGTGGCCGCGCAACTGGGGCAATTGTTTCAGGCCGACCAGCAGGAGCGGCAGTGACAAGGCGGCGATGAGATAGAACGGGAAGCGCCAGCCGAAATGATTGGCGAGGAACAGCGAGAGCGGCACGCCGGCGACGGTGGACAGCGAAAACGCCGCCATGATCGTGCCGGCGGCGCGGCCGCGCCGCTCGAAGGGAATCAGGTCGCCGACCATCGTATGCACCATCGCGCCCAGCACGCCGCCGAAGGCGCCGGCGATGCCGCGTGCCGCCAGCAGGGTCGCGTAACCGGGCGCGAGGCCGCAGGCCAGCGTCGCGAGTGAAAACAGGGCGAACATTGTCAGCAACAGGCGTTTGCGTTCGAAGCGATCGACGAACATCGCCGCCAGCACGCCGGCGAATCCGGCGGTGAAGGTATAGGCCGAGACCAGCAGGCCGAAGGCGTGCGCGTCGATCGCCAGTTCGTGCATCAGGATCGGCCCGAGCGGCATCATGATCATGAAGTCGAGGATGTGCGCGAACTGGATGCCGGCGAGCGTGAACAGCAGCATGCGCTCGCGCACGGGGTCGAGCGGAATGGCGGGTGCGGCGGCGGGAGGATTCAAGATGCGGACGGAAAGTGCGGCCCGACAGTTTATCGCCTTGGCGTTGCCGTCCCGCCAGGTCTGACTTTTGTTAAATTGGCACTCCCAACCCCAGGAAACAGGAGACAACAATGAGTTATTACCAGCACCACCTCTTTTTCTGCACCAACCAGCGCGAACCCGGCGAGATGTGCTGCAACAACAACGGCGCGCAGGCGATGCGCGACTATTGCAAGGAGCGCGTCAAGGCAATGGGTGACAAGATCGCCGGCAACGTGCGCGTGAACAATGCCGGCTGCCTCGACCGCTGCGACAAGGGACCGGTGATCGTCGTCTATCCCGAGGACGTCTGGTACACCTACGTCGATCAGGAAGACATCGACGAGATCGTCGAGTCACACCTCGTCAGCGGCAAGATCGTCGAGCGGCTGCTCATCGACAATCAATGACCCAGCGGGAACGGATTCTTCTCGACGGGCCGGACGGCAGGATCGAGGCTTTCGTCGAATTGCGGGAAGCGCCCGCCGGTATCGCGCTGGTGGCGCATCCACATCCGCTCTACGGTGGCACGGCGGACAACAAGGTGGTAACGACCTTGGCGCGCAGCTTTCGCGATCTCGGCTGCATCACGCTGCGGCCGAATTTCCGTGGCGTTGGCGGCTCGGAAGGCGCGCACGACCACGGCATCGCCGAGACGGATGACCTGCTCGCGGTGCACGCCTACGCCCGCCAGCGCTTCGGTGCCGACCTGCCGGTATTCCTGGCCGGCTTCTCCTTCGGCGCCTATGTCGTCACACGCCTTGCGCAGCGACTGGTTGAAGCGGGCGATGCGGCCAAGCGGCTGGTACTGGTCGGCACGGCCGCCGGCTTCATCGAAGGATTGCGGCGCTACGAAACCGCCGCCGTACCCACCGACACCATCGTCATCCACGGAGCGCAGGACGAAACCGTGCCGCTGGCGAACGTGCTGGCCTGGGCCGAGACACTTGAACTGCCGATCACCGTGATCGCCGGCGCCGACCATTTCTTCCACCGCAGGCTGCATCTCATCCGCGACATCATCCAGCGGCAGTGGCGCTGAAGCGTGCCGGCAGAAACTCAGCGCGTCGCGGCGGGTGGGTCGCCGCAGCCTTTCAGGCAGGCGTCGTAACTGCCAAGACAGGTGCCGTGGGCACCGCCCTGCTGGCAATGCCAGAGCCGGTCGCCACAGGCATGCGCGCAGGCGTTCCAGGTCGACTGTTGCGCCGACGGCGGCGTTGTCAGGGGCAGCCGGAGCACGTTGCCGGTCGCGGCGCAGTCGGTGAAATCGAAGCCGCGCGGCGGCCCGGGCAACTTCTGCCATTCCGCTGACGTAAAGACGAGCTGGCGCGAAAGGTCCGCCAGTTCGGTTTCGTTCATGAGCGCATTCGCCTGCAGCATGCGGTAGGCCACGCAGTCTGCCCGACGGGCCTGCGCGAGGCTCGGGGTGTCCGTTGCGGAAGCCGCTCGCGCGCAAGCCTGGGCGACGAAGAACAAGCGGGGGCCGGGGGCCATCCCGGGCAGCACGCGCGGGTTGTAGCGGATCACCGGCAAGGTCTGGCGCAGTTCAGTGTGGACGAGCGCGTCCTGCGCATAGTCCACTTCGACGGCGATGCTGCGACCCTGTCCGTCCGTGCAGGATTCCGGAATCACCGTGGCGTGGGCGTGGCACGCGGCAAGGAACGACAGCAAGGCCACGCAGTGCTGGAACGGGCGCAGGACCGTTGTTTTCAAGGGTAGGCCCATGTGTGCAGTAAGGAGGTGAATGTAGTGAAAATACTATTCAAATTAAAGAATATTTCAAGATATATTCTGTAGAATTGAACTATGTGAAACAGGAGGAGGATGTTATGACCGCAACTGTTTTGGCGGCATCGGCTGATTCTGGACGTCAAAGAGTATTGACGCAAGCAGTGGTGGAAGCCGCTTACCGGCTCGGGATTGGCCCAAGCGACATTGCCGAGGTCATTGGCAAGAGCCAGCCAACCGCCTCCAGGCTGCTAAACGGCAAGTATCTCCTTGCCGATGGCAAAAAGGAATGGGAACTGTCAGCCCACTTCGTGCGTCTCTACCGTTCGCTTTCTTCCGTCGTCGGTGGAAATGATGAGTTGGCGCGTGCGTGGCTGAAGTCGCCGAATCGTGCCTTCGATGGCCAAATGCCCATGGCAGTGATCAAGCGGGTTGACGGCCTCCTCCATGCCTGCGAATATCTGGACGCCCGGCGCGCTCGCGTCTGAAGCGCGCCCTTGGACGGGCAGCGGCTGGCGTGCAGTTGAGGCGCAGCACAAAAACGCGACGATGGCCCTCGTGCACGGCAATGTGGACGATCAGGCGCTACTGGAAAACATCCTCGAGGAGTCCAAGCCCGTACTTCCAAACAATGCGAAAGGATTGCACTGGCTGCTCGCTGCACCCTTTCGCTACTGGCCACCGCAACCGGCGGGGTCGCGCTTTCGACGCCGTACCGATCCGGGCGTCTTCTATGGTGCGGAAGAGCGGCAAACCGCAAGCGCAGAATGTGGCTACTGGCGGCTACAACTCTGGCGCGACAGTGAAGGGCTGTCAAAGCGTCCGACTTCAGTTCCTGTAACGCTGTTCGAGTTCCGCGCCTCGACCCGTCGCGCTATCGACCTCACTCAAGCACCCCTGGTCAGCGATCGCGCGCTGTGGACTTCACCCACCGACTACAGCACAACGCAGGCCGTCGCTGAAAGTGCGCGGGCTGCCGCGGTGGAAATCATTCGCTATGCATCAGTACGCCATCCCGGGGGCTACTGCCTTGCGCTTCTGTCGCCCGAACCGTTCCGCAACGTTCCCGATGCCTACGATGAAACGCAGCAGCAGACGTGGAACCTCTACATAGAGCCGCCAAACCTGACTGTTTGGCAAAGGGAGTTTGACGGAGAAACCTGCAGTTTCAGGTATTAGAAGTCACCCTTGTGACCCGGGTTGCTATCGGTAACATGCTGATAATACTGGTGCCGGGAACGGGAATCGAACCCGTATAGCCTCGCGGCCGAGGGATTTTAAGTCCCTTGTGTTTACCAATTTCACCATCCCGGCATGTTGCCCGCATTCTATCCGTCCGCGTCAAAGTCAGCGCTGGCGGGACGGCACTGCGCGGCACCGGGCGCTATTCCGCACCGGATTTGAGCATCAGTTGCGCCAGTTCGGCGGCCGAATGGATGTCGAGTTTTTCCATCACGTGCAGGCGATGCACCTGCACCGTGCGTTCGCTGATGTCGAGGCGCTGGCCGATGGTCTTGTTGGGCAGTCCTTCGACGATGAGGCGGGACACTTCCATTTCACGCGGCGAGAGCTTGTCGAGCCGTTCGCGCAAGGCCTGGCGGCTCGAGTCCACGTCGCGGTGGACGCGGTCGTCGTGCACCGCGTGGCTCACCGCGTCGAGCAGGATCTGGTCCTTGAAGGGCTTCTCGATAAACTCGCAGGCGCCCTGCTTCATGGCCTGGACGGCCATCGACACGTCGGCATGGCCGGTGAGGAAGATCACCGGCAGCTGGATCATGCGATCGTTGAGAATGCGCTGCAGCTCAAGGCCGCTCATCAGTGGCATGCGAATGTCGAGGATCAGGCAGCCGGGTGCGGCCGGCTCCGTCCACGCGGACAAGAAGCCCTCGGCCGAGGCGTAGGCGGCAACCTGCCAGCCGGCCGATTCGAGTAGGAAAACCAGCGCGCGCCGGAGCGAGGCTTCGTCGTCAACGACGCGGATGAGCGGTGTCGGGGAGCTTTCCATTGCAGCCTCCGGTGGGGAGATGGATGCGGAAGACGAGGCCGGGTGGCGGGTCGCGGCGTTCGACGTCGAGCCGGCCACCGTGGGCCTCGGCGATGCTCTTGCAGATCGACAGGCCGAGGCCGAGGCCGTCGGGCTTGGTGGTGTAGAAGGCTTCGAACAGGTGGGTGAAAATTTCGGCCGGTACCGGCGGGCCGCGGTCGGCGACGGCGATTTCCACGGTGCCCTCCCTGCGCGCGAGCGTGATCTCGATCTGGCGCTCGGCCGCCGGCAGTTCGCGCATCGCGTCGGCGGCGTTTTTCATCAGGTTCAACATGACTTCCTGCAGCTGAAGATGATCGGCTTCGATCTGTGCAAACATTGGCAAACTATCGTCGATGGTCACTTTCGGCAGATCGGGCAGCAGGTGGGAGAACAAACCGACGGCTTCTTCGATGGTCGTGGCGATCGGCTTGCATTCACGCACGGCCATGCGCTTCTTGGCGAAGGCGCGCACGCGCCGGATCACGTTGCCGGCGCGCTCGGTCTGGGCCACGATCTCGCGGTTGGCTTCGGTGACCACGGCGGGGTCGAGCTGTCCTGCCGCGCCGCGCCGTTCCAGTCCCTGCGCATAGGCGGCGATGGTGGTCAGCGGCTGGTTGAGTTCGTGCGCCAGCGTGCCCGACATCTCGCCGAGGATCGACAGGCGCGCCATGTGTTCGGCCTCCTTCTGCAGCTCGCGCGCCTGCGCCTTGGCGGCGCGCAACTCGAGCCTGTGCCGGTGGAGCAGCCAGATCACGTAAATCACGGTGGCGACGATCAGGACCAGCAGGAACAGGAAGTAGGGACGATAGATCTTGGTAATGCCGCGGAATGTCGTGCCGCGCAGATCGACGTAGGGGCCGATCATCAGTTCGCGGTACAGCCCGTTGACCGACTGGTAGTCGGCGGGAACATCCCAGAACAGGCCGCTCGGGGATGGCGGCATCGAGAGCAAGGCGAGGGCCACCTGTTTGGCCAGCAGCGGATCGACGTTGCGCGCCGCGGCCATCGGCCAGTCGGGATAGAGCGGCGTCGATACGGCACAGCCGAAGCCGGGGATCTGCCGGGGGGAGATCACCTTGAAGGCATCGGACTGCAGGAGCTCCTTGGTGGACAACTGCTCGAGCAGGCAGGTGCGGACGATTGCCGCATCGGCCTCACCGTTCAGCACTGCCTCGGCAGCGCGGCGCATCGGGAAGCCAACGAACAAGACCTGGGCATCACCGGCCTCGAGATCGATGCCGGCGTTCTGGAGTTCACGCGCTGCAACGAGATAGCCACCGAAGGCATCGCTCGCCACAGCAGCGATGCGCTTGCCCTTGAGGTCGGCGAATTCATTGATGTCTTTGCGGCCGCCGCGCGTAATGAGCGTCGAGCCGATCGCCTGGTCCGGTGAAAGCGCTTCGGGCAGCATCACGGTGGCGATGCGGCGGATGCCGTAAGCGGCGGCGAGCGCGACGTACTGGCTGCTGTTGGTCAGCACAAAATCGAATTCCCCCTGTTCGACGGCCTCGCCGAGTTCCTGGCCGGACAGGTGGCGCATTTCAAAGTGATGCCCCGGAATGGCCTGCGCGAGATGCTCGGGCAGGACGCCCCAACTGGCCACGGCCTCGTCCGGACTGCGGTAGGCGAGCACGCCGATGCGGACCGTCGTATCGGCCGGTGCGGCGACGGCCGCCAGGCTGAGGGCCGACAACAAGACAGCCCCGCAATGCCGTAACACGGGAAAACGCATGGTCGGGGAAAGGGTACGGTGGGTGAAGTCCGAGGCCGTCCGATTATGCCCCAATAAGTTCCCGATACGTACTAGTACGTAGCCGGCTAGTTACTCAACCGGATTTATTTATGACCCGATCAATCGTAGCTTACGGTGCGGCGCGGTATTGCTGCGGGAAAAATATAACTATCAACGTATTTCAACTGAAGAAGCATGGGGGTCAAGATGTTACGCAAACCGATTTTGACGATGTTTGCTGCCTGCCTTCTGGGTTCCGGATGGGCATGGGCGGCAGAAGAGCAACCCGCGGCGGCAGCTCCGGCAGCCACCGAGGCACCTGCGGCACCCATGGTGCCCAGCATTTCCGTTAACAAGGCGGAACTGGCCAACGGCGGCGCCATCACTATCAGCGGCAAGGCCGATCCCGGCAAGCCGGTCTTCCTTGAGGTGGTCAGCGAGCACCGCGTCGGTGGCTCCTTCTTCGACAAGAATCCTGACAAGGATGGCAAGATTCCCTACAAGCTCTATATCACCAAGGAAATTCCGGCCTTCTACCAGATCGTGGTGCCGGCCGCGGCGCAGCCAGTACTCGACAAGTTCAAGAAGGAAGGCAAGGGCTGGTCCTACTCCGCAGCACTTAAGGAAACTGGCGGCGATACCGCTTATTCCGCACCGGGCAAGGCCAGTATTGACGCGTTCCAGGCTTCCCTGGGCGCAAGCATTATCGGTTCGCGCGGTGATCTGCTACCGACCCTCGACGACAAGGAGCGTGTCAAGCGTTCGATGCAGATCATGAAGAGCCGCTACCGCAGCGTCGGCAAGCTGCTTTCAGCCACGCTCGAGCAGAAGGAAGACGGGAGCTTCACGGCCAAGATCAAGATTCCAGAAGGCTCTCCGGACCAGAAATACACCATCACGGCGGTGGTGGACAAGTCCACGCGCAGCGAGGCCGTGACGGTCGAGAACAAGATCGCATTCCCGATGATCTACATGGACAATGCCGGTACCAGCATGAACATCATCTATCCGTTCCTGCTGACCTTGGTAGTGGCGACTTTCGGCGTGCTGATGGGCGCGGGCGGCGGCTTCATCCTCAACCCGCTGCTGGTAAGCATGTTCCCGATCCCGCATAACATCGTCGCCGGCACGGTGACCCCGACGGTGTTGTTCTCGCAGGGCAGCGGCATCATGAACTACTCGAAGATCAAGTTCATCAACTGGAAGGTGGGCATCACGCTGGGTTGCGCCATGCTGGCCGGCGGCTTCATCGGTCCGGCGTTGACGCAGCTGATCACCCTCGACCAGTTCAAGTTCGTGTTCGGCTGGATCCTCTTCATTCTTGCCGCGCTGATGTTCTGGCAGACCACGCCGGGCTACCTCGCGAAGAACAAGAAGGAGCAGGCCATCATGAAGGAATTCCAGAAGCGCGCCGCCGAAGCCGTCAAGACGGGCAAGGCGTGAGCTTAGAAACCGAACATAGGAGAAAGTCATGATCTACATGCATATCAATTTCTGGGGCCAGGAGTTCAAGATCAACCTGATCGTCGGCTGCATCGGTGCCTTCCTGATTGCCGTGATGTCGTCGATGTTTGGCTTCGGTGGTGGCCCGTTCATGGTGCCGCTGATGACCGTGGCGCTCGGCCTGCCCATGTACGTGGTGGTGGGCAGTTCGCTGCTGGCGATCTTTTTCAACACCCTGATGAGTTCGACCAAGCACTACGCCCTCGGCAACTTCGACCTGGACTTCTTCCTGGTCATGTTCCCGGCTGCGATCCTGGCAGGCTTCATCGCGCCGAAGATCGCCAAGAAGCTCAACCCGCTGTGGGTCAAGCGCGTTGCCGTCGTCGGTCTGACGATTCTCGGTCTCTCGCTCGTCGGTGTCTTCAGCTGATTATTCCGTGTCAGTCGCAACGACCGTCCGGGCTCTGCCCGGACGGTTATTATCAAACTCAGCTGATGCAGATCAACTGACCTGATTGTTCAACTTGCCAGAATCTGCTGTCAGTCCGGGTGACCGGCGGATGGAGGTGAAGGCTAGTGTTTTCTGCCAATGTTATTGAGGATGCAAACATGAGTTCCGGAATGGCTCCGAACGTGCGTGGCGTCGCCGCGCCAGGTCGTCGCACGGTGTTTGGCATGTGCGGCATGTGTGCGACGCGTTGCCCGATCGAGGTGACGGTTGATGACGGACGCGTCGTCTGGGTGCAGGGCAATCCCAACGACAAGGCGATGGGCGCGAGCCTGTGCGCCCGCGGCGCGGGCGGCATTCCTTTCGAATACGACGACGAGCGGCTGCAGACGCCGCTCATCCGTACCGGCCCGCGCGGCAGCGGGCAGTGGCGACGCGCCTCGTGGGACGAGGCGCTCGACTACATCGCCGACAAGTTGCGCGAGACGATCGAGGCCTATGGCCCGCGCGGTATCGCGCTCTCCGACCGGGGCGGCCCGTTTGCCGATCTGGTCAAGGCCTTCATCCAGGCACTGGGCTCGCCGAACTACGGCGACCATGACGCCTCCTGTGGCCGCAATGCGCACAATGCCGCACGCTCGCTCTACGGTTGCGGCCGCGCCGCGGTGACCTTCGACCTGAAGAACTGCAAGCACATCGTGCTTTACGGACGCAATATCGTCGAGTCGCTCAAGGTCAAGGAAGCCAAGGATTTCACGGCGGCGATGGCCAGGGGCATGCACTGCACCTACATCGATCCGCGTGCCACGATCACGGCCTGCAAGGCCACGCGTTACTGGCAGGCCAAACCCAACAGCGACTATGCCCTCAATCTCGCGATCATCCACGAGGTGCTTAAGACTGAAGTTTATGACAAGGACTTCGTCGAGAAATTCGTTTCGGGCATGGATTACCTGCGTGAAGCGGTGAAGGACACCACGCCCGAGTGGCAGGAGCAGCATACGGGCATTGCCGCCGCCGAGATTCGTGCCTTCGTCAAGGAGATCGCCGCCGACGCGCCCAACGTGATTTTCCACCCCGGCTGGATGGTGGCCCGTCACAAGCAGTCGTTTTACGTGAGCCGCACCACGCTGATCCTCAATGCCCTGATGGGCTCGGTTGAGGTCAAGGGTGGCTGCATTATTGCCAAGACGCCCGAAGATGTCGGGGCAAAAGGCCTGAAGAAACTGACCGACCGCGCGCCCAAGGTCAAGGAGCCGCGCGCCGACGGGGCCGGCACCAAGTATCCGCAGTGGGATCCGGCGGCCGGCATGCTGCACCAGTTGTATAACGCGATGGAAACCGGCGATCCCTACCCGGTGGGCGCCTATTTCGCCTACCGTCATGATCCTTTCACCGCCATGCCCGACCCGGAGGCGATCAAGCGTGCCTTCGACAAGCTGAAATTGCTGGTCGCGATCGACGTGCGCTACTCGGAAACCTCCTGGTATGCCGACGTGATCCTGCCCGAGGCAGCTTATCTCGAGCGCGCCAATATTCTGGCCCAGAATGCCGGCCCGCGGCCAAACTTCAGCATGCGCGACCAGGCCATGGCACCCCGCTTCGACAGCCGTCCGGCGTGGTGGATCTTCCGCGAGATCCTGCGTCGGGTGGGCCCGCTGGCGCATGCCGAGGCGCTAGATTTCGAGACCATCGAGGAGTTGTGGGACTACCAGCTCGAAGGCACCGGTGTCACCGTCGCGCAGATGCGCGAGCATGGCATCGTCAGCCTGGCGCCGGCGGCCGTCATCACCCCGCGCGACAAGCTCAAGTTCAAGACACCTTCTGGCAAGATCGAAATCGAAAGCGAGAACCTCAAGAAGGCCGGTCTGCCCAGCCTGGCGCCCTTTGAGGCCCGCGAAGCGCTCAGCGGCGACCGGTTTACCCTGCTGTTCGGCAAGGTGGCGACGCTGACCCATGGCCAGTCGCTCAATAATCCCCTGCTCAACGAATTCGCACCGGAACAGATGTTGTGGATGCATCCCGAGCGCGCCAAACCGCTGGGCATTGCCGACGGCGACGAGGTCGAGATCAGCGGTGGCGGTCGCTATCGTCCCTTCATCAAGGTCAAGCTTACCCCCTGGATTCATCCCGAAGCCGTGTTCATGCTGCATGGCTATGGCGCCACCGTGCCACTGGCGACACGTGCCTGCGGCGTGGGCGTGGCCGACCAGCGCCTGCAGCACGGCAAGCTTTACGAATTCGATCCGGCCGGCGGCGGCAACGCCATGACCGAAACCGTCGTCACCATCAAGCGCAAGGGAGCCAAATAACATGAGCAAATACATCCTGCGCCACGACGAGGCGAACTGCATCGGCTGCGAAGCCTGCGAGGTGCACTGCAAGACCAACAAAAACCTCGGCCCGGGCGCCAAGCCCTGCAAGATCATTGCTGTCGGTCCGGTGGCCGTCGATGGCCGGCCGCGCATGCGTTTCGTTTTCATGCCGTGCTTTCATTGCGAAGAAGCCTGGTGTGCCAAAGCCTGTCCGACCGGTGCCATGCAGCGGCGCGAGAAGGATGGCATCGTCTTTGTCCAGGCCAGCCTTTGCGTCGGCTGCAAGAGCTGCATCGCCGCCTGTCCGTGGGGCACGCCGCAGTGGGACGAGGCGACCCGCAAGGTGGTCAAGTGCGACTACTGCATGGATCGCGTCGACGCCGGACTCGAGCCCGCCTGCGTCACCAAGTGCGTGACCGGCTGCTTGTCCTTCGGCGTTGCCAACGAAGCACCCGACCCGCGCCGTGAGCGTTATGCCCGCGAGATCGTCGCCGAGTCGATGAACCCGTCCTAGGAAGGATCATGAACGACCTCCAGAAACTGCCGATCTGGCTGGATGCCGGTGCCGCCGCGCTTGCGGGTGCCGTCCCGCCAACGCTGACTTTCGCGGGTGCACTGCCGGGACTGAGCCAGGCCCAGCAGCTGAACCCGCTGCAATGCCTGCAACGCCTGCAGGAGTCCGGGCTGACCCGCTGCGGGTTTTCCGGCGAGCCCATCTACCAGGCGTGGCGGCAATTCATCCGCGGCCATGGCGCGTCGCACTTGGTGGTGGATGCCGCCAGTCTCGATGCACGCGCACGTGGCAACGCCGCCGTGCTCGACAGTGCGCCGTGGCTGCTGGCTGAAGCGCTGCTGATCGCCGCCGGCCTGCGCAACACCGCCAAGGTAGAGTTGCGCCTGCCGCCCGAACTGACGGGCCAGGAGGCGAAATTCCTCAACGCGCTCGACAGCATTCGCCAGAAAGGCTTCGCCGGTGGGCGCCGCCTGCAGGTGGACGTCAAGCGCAACTGCCATCCCAGTTGCTGGAGCGACGGCCATGCGTCCGACAACAGCGATCGCCTCGTGCATACACCGGAAACCTGGTGTCGCGTGGCGCTGCTGTTCGCCGGGGCGAGCGGCGAATCGCTCGATGCGGGTCTTCTGACCCTGCGGCGCGGTATGAAGCAACGCGGCCTGATCGAGGTCAAGCGCGCCGACATGCTGCGGCGTCTGATTTACGACTGGGGCGGTGGCGTCGAGGTCGAAGGCCGCGACGCGGTGCTGGTGTTCGACAACGGCATGGGCGGCTTCCTGCCGCTCTCCGAGGCCGACCTGTCCTGCCAGCCGCTGGCGCTGGCAGCTGCGGGCGTCGTGCCGTCCCCGGTCAGCCTGATGATGCTCGCCGAGGGTGTCTGCCTCGTCGAACAGACGCGCCGGGCGCTCTATCGCTATTGGCAACTGGCCGACAAGGAACCGGCGCCGGTGCGGACCCTGCTCGCGCGCGTCGCGCGGCTGGTGGCCGAAATCACCGTCGGTCACGGCCAGCCTTCGCATCTGGCCGAGCTCGACGAACTGGTGCTCGAACTGGCGACACAAGGGCTCGCAGCCGCTTGGCCGCTGGGCAGTTCGCTGCGCTATTTCCGTCCACAGTGGGAAACGCACGTGCAGCATGAATCCTGTCCGGAGGGGCTTTGCCAACTGAAGGGTGGGCGTAACGCCGCGCCCTGCCACAGCACTTGTCCGGCCAACATCGACATTCCGAGCTTCATGGCGCATATCGGCCATGGTGATTATCGATCCGCGATCGGGGTGATCACCCGCGACAACCCGTTCCCGCTGACCTGCGGCCTCGTCTGTCCGGCACCCTGCGAATCGGCTTGCGTGCGCAACGGCAGCGATGGCGCCGTGTTCATCCGTCCGATGAAGGCCTGGGCGGCCGAGCATTGCCTTGCCGAGGACGGTTATCCGCAGCCCGAACTCGCGCCGCCGACCGGCAAGCGCATCGGCATCGTCGGCTCCGGTCCGGCCGGCCTGTCCGCCGCCTATTATCTGCGCATCCTCGGTCATGAACCGGTGGTGTTTGAAACGCAGGCAGAGGCCGGCGGCATGTTGCGCTATGGCATTCCGGCCTATCGCATGCCGCCCGACTTGCTTGACAAGGAAATCGGCCAGATCGCGTCGCTCGGCATCCCGATCCACTGCAGTGCCAAAGTCGATAGCCTCGATGCCTTCCGCAAGGACTACGCCGCGGTCTTCCTCGGCCTCGGCACGCAGACCTCGCGCTTCATCCCGGTCGAGGGCGTGCATCAGCCCTTCGTGCTCGGTGGCATTGACTTCCTGCGCAACGTGCGCAGCGGCATGGAAGTGCAGGTCGGTCCGCGCGTCATCGTCATCGGTGGCGGCAACGTCGCCATCGACGTGGCGCTGACGGCCGTGCGCCAGGGCGCGAAGCAGGTGTATATGGTCTGCCTCGAAAAGCGCCGCGAAATGCCGGCGAGTCACCACGAGATCGAGCAGTGTGTCGCCGAAGGCGTCCTGCTGCATCCGGGCTGGGGACCGGTGGGTATCGGCGAGGAAGGCGAAATGACCTTCCAGTATTGCGAACAGGTTTTCGACGAACAGCGCCGCTTCAGCCCGAAGTTCAACAGCGAGCGCAAGCTGACGATCGAGGCCGATCACATCATCTTCGCCGTGGGCCAGGGTACCGACCTGACCAGCATCGAGGGCAGCGGACTCGAGACGACGCGCGGCTTCATCGTGACCGATCCGCGCTCGCTGATGACCAAGGTGCCGGGCGTGTTCGCCGGCGGCGACGTTGCCCATGGCCCGCGCACGGCGGTCGAGGCGATTCGCTCGGGCAAAATCGCGGCCTATTCCATCGATGCCTGGCTGAACGGCGTGGCCATCGATGCCGCCACCGGAAAGCCGGTGCGGCGCGCCGACGTCATTCCGCTGAAAGTTGCGCCGCGTGACCGCAGCTATCTTCACCGTGCCGAGATGCCGGAGAAAGACATCGGGGAGCGCCTCGGCGACGGCAATTACGCCAAGGTCGAGCAGGGCCTGACCGATGGCATGGCACACGACGAAGCCAGCCGTTGCCTGCGCTGCGACGTCTGCATCGGCTGCGGCCTGTGCCAGCTCGCCTGCAGCGAAATGGGTGTCGAGGCGCTGCGCATGGCCGACACTGCGGCCGGCCGACTGGCCTACTTCGACTTCACGCGGCCGGCGGAGTTGTGCATCGGTTGCGGCGCCTGCGCGCAGGTCTGCCCGACCGGGGCGATCCGCATCGAGGATGCCGACGGCGTGCGCCGCACGATCATTACCGGTACCGTGGTACGCGAACAGCCGCTGGTGAAGTGCAGCAGTTGCGGGGCGCAGTACCAGACGGTGGCGCATCGCCGCTTCGTCCATGACCGCATGCCGAGCTACCACATGGGACTGCACATGGAGCGCGAGCTGTGTCCGGCCTGCGCGCGCCTGCTGGCCGACCGGCCGCTCAGCTACCGCGTGGCGGAACCCGCCTAGGAACAACAATACCAATCAAACCAGTAAGCAGGGAGTGAAATGCAGGCGACCGGCAACGGTCGCCTGTTTTTTTCAGCCGTCTGTTCAGTTGCCCCGGGCGATGCGATAAACCGCGAGGCTGCCGAGGAAGTTGTGTTCCTCGGTCACGTGCGCGCCGCGCTCGTCGAGCACCTGGCGCTCGCGGATGACGATGCCCATGCCCCCGCACAGGCTTTCGAAATCGAGCATGGTGAAGAACCGCACGTTCGGCGTGTCGTACCACTGGTAGGGCAGGTCTTCCGACACCGGCATGCGGCCGTTGAGCACCGCCATGCGGTTCCGCCAGTAGGCGAAGTTCGGAAAGGAGATGACGGCTTCGCGCCCGACACGCAGCATCTCGGCAAGGATCTGCTGCGTGTGGCGCACGGTCTGCAAGGTGCGCGAGAGCACGACATGGTCGAAGGCATCGTCCTCGAAGCCGGCCAGCCCCGCTTCCAGGTCGCTCTGAATGACATTCACGCCGTTCTCGACCGCCGCCAGCACATGGCCCGGATCGCGTTCGATGCCCCAGCCGCGCAGGCCGCGTGTGGCCAGCAGGTGGAGCAGTTCGCCTTCGCCACAGCCGAGGTCGAGCACGCTCTCGCCGGCCTTCATCCAGCCGGCGATGACCGCGAAGTCGGGGCGTTTCAGCGCATGTGTCACGTTATGATGTTCCGCACATATGCGGCCACGACCGCATGGTAATAACTGTCGTCCATCAGGAAGCCGTCGTGCCCGTGCGGACTGGCGATCTCGGCATAGCTGACGGCATGCTTCCGCTTGACCAGTGCATTGACGATCTCGCGACTCCTGGCCGGCGAGAAACGCCAGTCGGTGCTGAAGGCCACCACCAGATATTTCGCCCGCGCGCCGGCCAGCGCGGCGGCGAGATCGCCGCCATAAGGCTCGGCCGGATCGAAGTAGTCGAGCGCCTTGGTCATCAGCAGGTAGGTATTGGCGTCGAACCAGCCGGCGAACTTGTCGCCCTGGTAGCGCAGGTAGGACTCGATCTCAAACTCGACGCCGAAACCGTAGCTGCCGGCATCGGGCCGGCGCTTGCGACCGAATTTCTCCGCCATCTGATCGTCCGAGAGATAGGTGATATGGCCGAGCATGCGCGCGAGCCGCAGGCCGCGCGCCGGCCGTGTGTTGTGCTGGTAGAAGTTGCCGCCGTGGAAATCCGGATCGGTCAGGATCGCCTGCCGGGCGACGTCGTTGAAGGCGATGTTCTCGGCGGTCAGCCGGGGCGCGGCGGCAATCACCAGCGCATGGCGCACGCGCTGCGGCAGGTCGATCGACCATTGCAGGGCCTGCATGCCGCCAAGTGACCCGCCCATGATCGCGGCCCATTGTTCGATGCCGAGTACGTCGGCGAGACGGGCCTGAGCCTTGACCCAGTCCTGCACAACGACGACGGGAAAATCCGCGCCCCAGGGCTGGCCGGTGGCCGGGTTGGTTGTCGAGGGACCAGTCGAGCCGTGGCAGCCGCCGAGGTTGTTGACGCCGACGACGAAGAAACGCCGGGTATCGATCGGCTTGCCGGGACCGATCATGTTGTCCCACCAGCCGAGGTTCCTGGGTTCGTCCGCATACCAGCCGGCGACGTGGTGGTGGCCCGAGAGCGCGTGGCAGACGAGGATCGCGTTGGACTTGTCGGCGTTGAGGGTGCCGTAGGTTTCGTAGGCCAGTGCCCACTGCGGCAGGGTGTGACCCGAGGCCAGCGTGAGCGGCTCGTCAAAGACGAGCTGTTGCACCTCGACCGGGCCGATGCTGCCGCGCTCGGACATGCGCGAACTTATTGCTGGACGCGGCGCGCGCCGTTGAAGCGGCGGCTCCAGTAGCGGTCGGACATGTCCTCGATGCGCACGCGGGCGCCGCTGCGGGGCGCATGGACGAACAGGTTGTCGCCGAGGTAGATGCCGACATGGGAAAACGCGCGGCGCATCGTGTTGAAGAACACCAGATCGCCGGGCTTGAGGTCCGTCATGTCGATCCGCTCGCCTTCCTCGCTGATGGCCTTGGCGTTATGCGGCAGGACCAGTCCGAGGGTTTCGTTGTAGATGTAGCTGACGAAGCCGGAGCAATCGAAACCCGTCTCGGGAGAGCTGCCGCCCCGCTTGTAACGGATGCCGATGAAATCGAGTGCGCGGTCGAGCGTACTTTCCATGCTGCTGGCCGCGCGCGCCATGAACGAGGACGGCAACGCGGACGGTGATGCGGCCGCTGGCGTCAGTGCGGCCGGTACTGTCGCAGTAGGCAAGGTGGGCTGGGCCGCGGGCATCGGTGGCAACTGCGCCGCCGTTTCGTCGGCATGCGCCGGCACGGCGAAGGCGCAGGAGGCGACCAGGAAAGCGGCAAGGTATTTACGCATAAGGCGCGCACTCTAGCAGAAAACCCCCAAAGTCAGTGCTGGCAGGACGGCACGACGGCCGGCCTGTGGATAACTCCTAAAGAATATGAAGAGCCGCCCCGCGTTTTCTTGCCCCTTGAGGGAAGAACCGAGCGAAGCGAAGTTTTCGGGGTGGGCTAAAGCTTTTCGACCAATTCGCGGATGCGAGCGGGCTCATCGCTGCGCAGCAGGCGCGCCACCTTGGCCGCCAGCTGTTCGCTGTCCGCCACCACGATGCGCTGCTTGACCTCGAGCAACTGCGTCGGATGCATGGAGAACTGTCGCAGGCCCATGCCGAGGAGCAGGTGGGTCATCTGCGGGTCGCCGGCGAGTTCGCCGCAGACCGCGATCGGCATGTCGGCCTTGCGCGCCGTCTGGATGACTTGCGCCAGCAGGCGCAACACGGCGGGATGCAAGGGATCGTAGAGATGGGCGACGGCTTCGTCGGTGCGGTCGATCGCCAGCAGGTACTGAATCAGGTCATTGGTACCGATCGAGAGGAACTGCAGGCGCTTGATGAAGATACCGAGGGCCAGGGCCGAAGCGGGAATCTCGATCATGCCGCCGACGGCGATGGACTCGTCGAACTTGCAGCGGCGCTCGCGCAGTTGCTGCTTGGCCTGTTCAATCATCGCCAGCGTCTGGGTGATTTCGGTGACATGCACGAGCATGGGCACGAGAATCTTCACCTTGCCGTAGTTCGAGGCGCGCAGGATCGCGCGCAACTGGGCCAGGAAAATCTGCGGCTCGGCGAGACAATAACGGATGGCGCGCAGTCCGAGGGCGGGGTTGGGCGCCTGACGCTCGACGCGACCGGCGAGAGCGCGCGCTTCCTTGTCGGCCCCGATGTCAAGGGTGCGGATGGTCACCGGCTTGCCGGCGAGCGCCTTGGCCACAAGCCGATAGGCCTCGAACTGCTCGTCCTCGCTCGGCAGCGTGTCGCGGTTCATGAAGAGGAATTCGGTGCGGAACAGTCCGATGCCGTCGGCGGCAACCTCCTTGACCTGTTCGATGTCCTGCGGCAGCTCGATGTTGGCTTGCAGGCTGACATCGACATTGTCCAGGGTCACCGCCCGCGCGGTCTTGAGGCGCTTCAGCTTCGAGCGATCGAGTTCGAGCTCGCGTTTGCGCAAACGGTATTCTTCCAGCACGCGCGCGTCGGGGTCGACGATCAATACGCCACGGGTGCCGTCGATGATGATCAGGTCATTCTCGCTGATCAGCGGCCGGGCATGGTGCAGGCCGACAACGGCCGGGATGGCAAGGCTGCGCGCGACGATCGCGGTGTGGGAGGTCGCACCGCCCAGGTCGGTCACGAAGCCGGCGATCTTCTGGTTCTTGAACTGGATCGTATCCGCCGGCGACAGGTCGTGGGCGACGATGATCAGATCCCCCAACTCGCCCTTGGCATCCTTGCCGGCCTTGCCGCCCTGGCGGCCGATCCGGCGCGGCTGGCCGAGCAGGGCGCGCAGGACGCGTTCGACGACCTGCACGATGTCCTGTTTGCGCTCGCGCAAATAGCTGTCATCAATTTCGTCGAACTGCGCGACGAGCTGGTCCATCTGCTGCACCAGCGCCCATTCGGCATTGCAGAGGCGCTCGCGGATCAAGGCCTTGGGCACCTCGGCGAGCATGGGGTCGTCGAGGAACATCGCATGCACGTTGACCAGCGCGGCGATCTCGCTCGGGGAGCCCGGGGAACCTGCTTCGGCCGTCAGCACGCCGAGTTCTGCGCGCACGGTGGCCACGGCCTCCTCGAAACGGGCGACCTCCCGGGGGACGTCGCGTTCGCGCACGCTGTAATGGGCGACCTCGAGCGTCGCGTGCGAGATCAGGTGGGCGCGGCCGATTGCGATGCCCTGGGAAACGGCGAGGCCGTGCAAGGTAAAGCTCATTCGTCTTCTCCGAAACGGTCGGCGATGAGCGCAACAATGGCCGCAAGCGCGGCGTCGGCGCCCTCGCCCGCAGTATCGACGACGACGGCGCTGCCCTTGCCGGCCGCCAGCATCATCACGCCCATGATGCTCTTGGCGTTGATGCGCCGGCCGTTGCGCTCCATCCAGACTTCACAGGGATAATTTGCCGCCAGTTGGGTCAGCTTGGCCGAAGCGCGGGCATGGAGCCCGAGCTTGTTGATGATTGCGGCTTCCGCCCTCGGCATGGCGCGGTCCGCTCAGTGCTTGAGCATGTTGATCACGCCATCGCGGGCACCGCCCGTGGCGCGTGAGATCAGCGTGCCCATGCCCTTGTCGCGATAATTGATCGCCCGCAGCAACATCGGCAGATTGACGCCGGCGAGACCCTCGACCTTGCCTGGCTGCAGCAGCTTGCCGGCCAGGTTGGACGGCGAGGCGCCGTAGATGTCGGTCAATACCAGCGCGCCCTCGCCAGTATCGATGAGCTTGAGCAATTTCTTCGCCAGCGGCAGGAGGTCGTTGGGGTCGTCGCCGGCGGCGACGCCGAGCTGCATGATCTGCTCGGGCCGCTTGTTCAAGACATGGCAGGCGCATTGCAGCAGCGCTTCGCCGAGCGTGTCGTGGGTGATGAGGAGGATGCCGATCATTGCGGCGAAGATTATTGCACGAGCTTGACGTCGAGGTTTTCCTGCTCGAAATGCAGGCGGGATTGCAAGGCGGGCGTGATGAAGATTCTTCCGGGCGCGTCAACCCGCATCAGCTGCGTGACGTCGAGCCGGCGCGCCTGTTCACGCCAGCGGTCGCTGGCGATGAACAGCGGTTTGGTGAGCACATCCGAGCGCATGCCGGCATCCGGCGCGGCCGGAATCAGCACGGTCACCGCTTGCGTTCCCTGCGCCGGTTCGCCCGTGCGCGGATCGATCAGGTGGCTGTAGCGGCGGCCGTCAAGTTCGAAATAGCGCTGGTAGTCGCCCGACGTGCCGATGGCCTCGCCGTCGCGCAATTCAAGCGTGGCGAGCACGCCCTCGCCGGCCAGTTCGATGCGCGGATGGCGGATGCCGACGCGCCAGGGCGTGTCGCCCTTGCTGCCCAGGGCCAGCACGTTGCCGCCGATGTTGATCAATGCGTTGCGGATGCCGCGCGCCTTCAGCAAAGCAGCCGCGCGGTCGAGTGCAACTCCTTTCAAGTAGCCGCCGAAATCGAGCGCCACGGCGGCGTTCTTCGAGTAGATGGTATTGCCTTCGACGACGAGATCGGCACTCGACGGCTTGCTTGCAATCAGCGCCTTCAGCGCCTCGGGATCGGGCAGGACCGGCTTGAAGTCATCGGTATGGAAGCCCCACAGGGCGATCAACCGGCCGAGGGCGGGATCGAACAGGTAGTCGCTGCGCTTGGCGTAGTCTTGCGCGGTGCGGACGAGCTGGGCAAGTTCAGGGGAAACCTCGAGCGGCTTGCCGGCCGCGAAGGCCGCGTTGAGCGCAGTCAGTTCCGAGGGCTGCCAGGCATGATAGGTGCGGTGCAGCCGGTCGAATTCGCGCAGCACCTCGCCGAGCGCAGCGTGCGCTTCCGCTTCGGAAACACCGGCAACCTGCACCTCGACGCGCGTGCCGAAGACGAATGCCTCCTGGGCCACCGGCACGGGACGGCCACAGGCGGCGAGCAGGAGCGACAGCAGACCGGCGAGCAGCAGCTTCATGTTTCGCTGTTCTGCTCCAGTTCGCGTGACGCGGCGAGCAGGGCCAGGCGGCCGACCACGCCATAGGCGTAGAAGCGGTTGGGCGGCGCATCCGGCCCTTGCGCGCTGTCGGGCAGCGAGCAGCCCGTTTCGAAGGCGAGCGGCTTGAAATGCATGCCCGGGGCGTTGAGGTTTTCATCGATGCCGCGCTGGGTGTGCACGCGATAGAAGCCGCCCACGACGTAGCGGTCCATCATGTACACCACCGGTTCGGCGACGCCCGCATCGACGGTCTCGAAGGTCGGCACGCCTTCCTGGATGATGACTTCCTCCACCTGCAGACCTTCCTTGCCCACGGCCATCTTGTTGCGCTGGCGGCGATTGAGTTCCTTCACCTCGCTGGCATCCTTGACCATCATGATGCCCATGCCGTAGGTACCGGCGTCCGCCTTGACGACGACGAAGGGCGTGGACGTGATGCCGTATTCCTTGTATTTCGCGCGGATGTGGAACAACAGTTTGTTGACGTTCGCGGCGAGGCAATCCGTGCCGCGCATTTCGGCACTCTTTTCCTGAAAGTTGATCTCGCCGCAGACGGCGAATTCGGGATCGAGCAGCCACGGGTCGAGGTCGAGCAGCTCGGCGAACTCGCGCACCACGCGGCGATAGGCAGCGAAATGCTGCGACTTGCGCCGCACGTGCCAGCCGGCATGCAGGGGCGGGATGACGAACTGCTCGTGGAGGTTTTGCAGGATGGCCGGCACCCCGGCCGAGAGGTCGTTGTTGAGCAGGATGGCGCAGGGATCGAAAGCCGCGTCGTTCGCCAGGCCGAGGCGACGGCCGAGGCCGTCCGCGCCGGTCGAGCCGAAACGCCGCAACGGCTCAAGGAGGAGGCTTTGGCCATCGGGCAGGTCGAGCGTGGTCGGCTGGTCGATCTCGGGCAGCAGCGAGCCGATGCGCACATTGAGGCCGGTGTGGTGCAGGATGGCCGCCAGCCGCGCGACGTTCAGCAGGTAGAACTGGTTGCGCGTGTGGTTTTCCGGCACGAGCAGCAGGTTCTTCGCCTCGGGGCAGATTTTCTCGATGGCGGTCATCGTCGCCTGCACGCACAGCGGCAGCATGTCCGGATTCAGGTTGTTGAATCCGCCGGGAAACAGGTTGGTGTCGACGGGCGCGAGTTTGAAGCCGCTGTTGCGCAGATCGACCGAGCAGTAGAACGGCGGCGTGTGCTCAAGCCACTGGCCGCGCAGCCAGCGTTCGATGGTGGTTTCGGCGTCGAGGAAGCGCTTCTCCAGCGCCAGCAGGGGGCCGGTGAGGGCGGTAGCGAGATGGGGAACCATGACGAAAGATCTTACACCAGCCGACCTGACTACCCGGGAGGCGAGGACGTAGAATCGGCCCTTCTTCAAGGAGCATGCCGCAATGGATCCGCACAACCCCCAGACGATCGAACTTGCCGTGGCTGCCGATGGCGTCACCGGCCCCGGGCTCGGTATCGTGGCCGCCTTCGTGCCGGCGACCGCCGGCGAACCGCCGGTCGTTGCCCTCGCGTGCGACCCGCGCCACGAGCCCGGCCGGACAATTCAGGAACTGGCGCCGCACGCCATGGACTGGCTGCGCGTGGAACTGGATGAAGCGGTCAATGACGCGGTCTGGGTGACGATCGACAACTTCGGCCGCTTCAACCGGGCGGTGCCCGACTTCGCGAAAGTCAGTCCCGGCGGGACGGCACCCCACGTCGATTTCCTGCACTTCAGCAACGGTGTCAGCATCGATTCCTTCTACAGCGATGTCGGCGCGGCCGGCGAGGCGTCGATCGAATTGCTGTCGGCGCTCGTCGAGCAGCCCAGCCAGAATCCGATGACGCCGCCGATGGCGGAATTCCTCGATGCGGTCGAATCGCATGGCAGCCTGCCCGCGCCGGGCCTGATCTTCCGCAAGGTCGCGATGGCGGCCGAAGAGGGCGACGCCCGCGCGGTGGCGAACGTCATCCAGCCCGACCCGGTGATTTCGGCCTCGCTGATCAACTACGCGAATGCCGCGCGCTTCGCCGCCGCCGGCAAGACCGCCTCGGTACCGCAGGCGGTCACGCGCCTCGGCACCAGTTTCGTCAAGCGCATCGTGTTCGTCGCCGAGATGATGGTGCGCTACCAGAAGGGTGCCTGCCCGGACTTCGACTACCACGCATTCTGGCTCAACGCCGTCGCCACCGGTGCCGCCATGCGCGCGCTGCTGCCGGAGTACGAGATTCCCGCCGCGCGTACCGACGAAGCCTTCACCACCGGCCTGGTGTCCGGCATCGGCTGGCTTGCGGTGGCGGAAACCTATCCGGCGCTGATGACGCGCTATCTCGAACGCTGCAAGGGGCGGCGACCCGATTTCCAAGGCGCGGGCGCAGCGCGAAATCTTCCCCTGCGAGATCAGCAGGGTGTCCGAGCGTTACCTGCAGCGCTTCGCATTTCCCGAAGCGGTCTCGGCCGCGGCGGCCGGGCGCAGTAACGTCGACCGCCAGTGGTACGACATTCTGGCGCGCGCGGTGCGGGTGGCCCAGGCCATGTCGCCGTTCGAGTGCCTGACGATTCCCACAACGCTGCCGGTGCCCGATGCCTGCCGGGCCGAATGGGCGAACTGGCAGCACTTCATCGCGGCCGTCAAATAGGTCTTTTGGTCTTTTCAGTCCCGCCCGGCTTTCTGGCGGCGCTGCGCTTCCTCGGCGGCGCGTTTTTCGTTCTTGAGCCGGCGGCGTTCATCCTGCTGGCGAATTTCTTCCGCGCGCAGGGCGGCTTCGCTATCCAGTTCCCGGTTTTTCTGCGCGCGGCGCTCCAGCCGTTCTTCGCGATCATGGATCCGCAGCCGGCGATCGATTTCGGCGGCTTCCCGCTCGACGCGCTGGATCGCGCCTTCCGCTTCTTGCCGTGCCTTCCGCGCATCCTGCAGGCAGCTGGCCATGAGGAGTTTTTCCCGACACAACGCTGCGGCCTCGGCGTGCGTCTTGTCCGCCTGGGTGCTCATCAGTTTCGCCCGGGCGCGCAACTCGGTGGTCTGGGCACGCAACGGGTCCCAGTCCGTGTCCGGGGCGGTGCCCGCCTCTCCGGGCGCTTGCGCCAGTGCCGGCAGCGCCAGCAGGGTGAGCAGAATCGCGCTGATGATTTTCATGCCTGCCTCTAGAATGCTTCGGCTTTCGATTAAACCATTCTAATGATCCTTCTCCGCAAGCTCGCCTTCGCCCGCGCCGGCCGGCCGCTCGTCACCGACGCCACGCTGCAGATCCATCCCGGCTGGAAGATCGGCCTCACCGGTGCCAACGGCTGCGGCAAGTCCTCCTTCATCGCGCTGCTGCGCGGCGAACTGCAGCCAGGACGCCGGCGACCTCGAATTGCCCGCCGGGCTGGCGCATCGGCCATGTTGCGCAGGACACGCCGGCGCTGCCGGCGCCGGCGCTCGAATTCGTGCTCGACGGCGATACCGAGCTGCGCGTCGGTCGAGGCGGACCTGCTCGACGCCGAAGGATGCCCACGACGGCCACCGCATCGCCGAGCTGCACACGCGGCTGCAGGACATCGAGGGCTATGCGGCCAAGGCGCGCGCCGCCGAGATCCTCGCCGGCCTCGGCTTCGCGCAAGGCGATCACGGCCGCGCCGGTCGCCGACTTCTCCGGCGGCTGGCGCGTGCGCCTCAACCTCGCGCGGGCGCTGGTGTCGCGCTCCGACCTGCTGCTGCTCGACGAGCCGACCAACCACCTCGACCTCGATGCCGTGCTCTGGCTCGAGGGCTGGCTCAAGGCCTTCCCCGGCACGCTGCTGATGATCTCGCACGACCGCGACTTCCTCGACGCGGTGGTCGGCCAGATCCTCCACATCGAGACCGGCGGCATGAAGCTCTACGGCGGCAACTACTCGACCTTCGAGCGCACCCGCGCCGAGACGCCTCGCCCTGCAGCAGGCCATGCACGTCAAGCAGGAGCGCGAGGTCGCGCACCTCCACGCCTACATCGACCGCTTTCGCGCCAAGGCCAGCAAGGCGCGGCAGGCGCAGAGCCGCATCAAGGCGCTGGAGCGCATGGAGCTGATCAGCGCCGCCCACGTCGATGCGCCGTTCGAGTTCCGCTTCGCCGAACCCGAGGGTTTTTCCGATCCGCTGCTGGCGCTGGACGATGTGACTGTCGGCTATGGCGACATGCCGTTGCTGCAGCACATCAAGCTGACCCTGCGTCCCGGCAGCCGCATCGGTCTGCTCGGCGCGCAACGGCGCCGGCAAGTCGACGCTGGTGAAACTGCTGGCGGGTGAAAAGTCGGCGCTGGCGGGACGGCGCACTGGAAGGCCGCCACCTCAAGATCGGCTATTTCGCCCAGCACCAGATGGAACTGTTGCGCCCGGACGAGTCGCCGCTGCGGCACCTCATCCGTCAGGAGCCGCTGACCCGCGAGCAGGAGTTGCGCGACTATCTCGGCGGCTTCGACTTCCGCGGTGTCATGGCCGATGCCCCCTGCGGCAATTTCTCCGGCGGCGAAAAGGCGCGGCTGGCGCTGGCGCTGATGATCCGCACCCGCCCCAACCTGCTGCTGCTCGACGAGCCGACCAACCACCTCGACCTTGAAATGCGCGAGGCGCTGACGCTGGCGCTGCAGGAAACCGAGGCCGCGTGGTGCTGGTCTCGCACGACCGTCATTTGCTGCGCACGACGGTCGACGAACTCTGGCTGGTCGCCGATGGCGCGTGCAGCCTTTCGATGGCGACCTCGACGACTACGCGGCCTGGCTGGCGCAGCGGCGTGCCGCGGCGAAGCCGGTGGCGCGGGCGCAGGGGGCGCAGCGCGAGCAGCGCAGCGAGGATCGCGCCGCGAAAAAGACGGCATTGGCCGAGCGCCGCAAGCTGGTGAAGGAAATCGAGAAGTTGGAGCAGCAGCTCGCCGGCTGGCAGCAGGAGCAAGCCGCGGTGGAAGCGCAACTGGCCGATCCCGAACTGTACGCGGAAACGCCCGTGCGCGGATCGATCCGCTGCAGCTGCGCCAGGCGGAACTCGCCGCCGCCATCGAAGCCGGCGAGACTCGCTGGCTGGAGATTCATGCACAGCTGGAAGACATTGGCGCAGAGTAGAATCGCGCCTTTCAATTTTCCGGGAGTCCGCCGTGCAACTCGTCTGTCTCGACCTCGAAGGGGTGCTCGTCCCCGAAATCTGGATCGAATTCGCCGAGCGCACCGGCATTCCCGAACTGCGGCGCACCACGCGCGACGAGCCCGACTACGACGTGCTGATGAAGTACCGGCTCGACCTTGCTGAAACAGCACAAGCTCGGCCTGCCCGACATCCAGAAGGTCATCGCCGCCATGGGGCCGATGGCCGGCGCGAAGGATTTCCTCGACGCGCTGCGCCGCGACTTCCAGGTCATCATCCTCTCCGACACCTTCTACGAATTTGCCATGCCGCTGATGGCGCAGCTCGGCATGCCGACGCTGTTCTGCCACAAGCTGGAAGCCGATGCCGACGGCTGGCTGGTCAATTACCACCTGCGCATGCCGAACCAGAAGAAGGAATCGGTGCAGCGCTTCAAGGAAATCAACTTCAAGGTGATCGCCGCCGGCGATTCCTACAACGACACGGCGATGCTGGCCGAGGCCCATGCCGGCATCCTGTTCCATCCGCCGCAGAACGTCATCGACGAGTTCCCGCAGTTCCCGGTGACGATGAACTACGCCGAGTTGCGCGCCGAGATCGACAAGGCGTCCGCGCGCATCTGAGATGCACAGAGACCGTTTCTACACCCTCGCCGCCTCCTGCCCCGATCGCACGGGCATCATCGCGCGCGTCACCGGCTTCATCGCCGATCACAACGGCTGGATCCTCGAATCGAGTTTCCATGCCGATCAGGGTGACGACAGGACGCCGGCACGCTACTTCATGCGCCTCGAGATCAGGGCCGATTCGCTGCCCTTCCTGTCCGAGGAATTCCGCGCGCGCTTCGCGCCGATCGCGGCTGAACTGGAGATGGACTGGAAGATCACCGACAGTGCGGTGAAGAAGCGCGTCGTGGTCCTCGTCAGCAAGCAGGAGCACTGCCTCTACGACCTGCTGGCACGCTGGCAATCGAAGGAACTCGACATCGAGATCCCCTGCGTGATCTCGAATCACGACACGTTCAAGGGCTTCGTCGAGTGGCACGGCATTCCGTTTCATCATGTCCCGGTCATGCCCGACAACAAGCCGGCCGCCTATGCCGAGGTGCAGCGCCTGTTCGAGGAATCGCGCGGCGACACGATGGTGCTGGCGCGCTACATGCAGATTCTCGCGCCCGAACTGTGCGCCGCGCATCCGGGACAGATCATCAACATCCACCACAGCTTCCTGCCCAGCTTCGTCGGCGCTCGGCCCTACCATCAGGCCTACCAGCGCGGCGTGAAGCTGATCGGCGCGACCTGCCACTACGTGACCGCGGAACTGGATCAGGGGCCGATCGTCGAGCAGGACGTGATTCGCATCGACCACTCCGATTCGCCCGACGACATGGTGCGCTACGGCAAGGACATCGAGAAGACCGTGCTGGCGCGTGGCCTGCGCTATCACCTCGAGGACCGAGTCCTCGTCCACGGCAACAAGACCGTCGTCTTCCGCTGAGTTCTGCTGCGCCGTGCCGTCCCGCCAGCGCTGACTTTCACACCCATAAAAAAACGGGCACCGTGCCGGTGCCCGAATCCACTTTGTGAGAGCGGCAGGGATGTAAAGGAGCTTTCCCCCTGACTCCCGCCGGGAGGCGGGAGGGGTTGGATCAGTAGTGGTAGGCCGATTCGCCGTGGGCCGTGATGTCGAGGCCTTCGCGCTCCTCGTCTTCCGGTACGCGCAGCCCGACCACCACATCGACGATCTTGTAGCAGATGAAGGCGACGCTGCCAGACCAGACGATGACCGTGCCGACACCCCAGAGCTGGCTGATGACTTGTGCTGTCATGTCGTATTCGCCGACGGCGTTGGCGACGTAGTCATACACGCCGGTGCCGCCGAGGGCCGGGGAGGCGAACACGCCCGTCAGCACGGAACCGAGGATGCCGCCGACGCCATGCACGCCGAACACGTCGAGCGCGTCGTCCGCGCCGAGCATCTTCTTCAGGCCATTCACGCCCCAGAGGCAGACCACGCCAGCCAGCAGGCCGATCACGATCGCGCCCATCGGGCCGACGAAGCCGCAGGCCGGGGTGATCGCGACGAGGCCGGCGACAGCACCGGAAGCGGCACCCAGCATCGAGGGCTTGCCCTTGAAGATCCACTCGGCGAGCATCCAGGACACCGTCGCGGCAGCCGTGGCGAACAGGGTGTTCACCATCGCCAGGGCGGCGATGCCGGTGGCTTCGAGGTTGGAACCGGCGTTGAAGCCGAACCAGCCCACCCACAGCAGCGCGGCACCGACCATCGTCAGCGTCAGGCTGTGCGGCGTCATCGACTCGCGGCCGTAGCCGACGCGCTTGCCGATCAGGAAGGCACCGACCAGGCCGGCCATGGCGGCGTTGATATGCACCACCGTGCCGCCGGCGAAGTCGAGCGCGCCCTTGGCCCACAGGAAGCCGGCACCGGCGAGCACCTTATCGAGCGAGGCCGCGTCGGTGATCGCGTCCGGACCGTCCCAGTACCACACCATGTGTGCCATCGGCAGGTAGGAGAAGGTGAACCAGAGCACCGAGAACAGCAGCACGGCGGAGAACTTGATGCGCTCGGCGAAGGCGCCGACGATCAGGGCCGTGGTGATGCCGGCGAAGGTGGCCTGGAAGGCGATGAACACCAGTTCGGGGATGACGACGCCCTTGCTGAAGGTCGCGCCGACCGAATCCGGCGTCACGCCCATCAGGAAGAGCTTGTCGAAGCCGCCGAAGAAGGCGCTGCCTCCGGTGAAGGCCAGGCTGTAGCCATAGATCGCCCAGAGCACGCTGATCACCGAGAAGATGACAAACACCTGCATCAGTACCGAGAGCATGTTCTTGGCGCGCACGAGGCCGCCGTAGAACAGCGCCAGGCCGGGGATGGTCATCAGGATGACCAGCACGGTGGCCATCATCATCCACGCCGTGTCGCCCTTGTTGGGGACGGGCGCGGCGACCGGCGCCGCAGCGGCTGCCGGGGCATCGGCCGTGGCGACAGCCGCAGCGGGTCGCGGCTTCGGCGGGTTTGTCCTCCGCCAGGGCCAGACCCGACATGCTGGACAGGCTGATGGCCGTCAGCAGGATTGCGAGCAGTTTCTTCATGACGATTCTCCTTAGAGCGCGTCCGTGCCGGTTTCGCCGGTGCGGATGCGGACGACCTGTTCGAGGTCGAAGACGAAGATCTTGCCGTCACCGATCTTCCCGGTGCTGGCGGCTTTTTCAATGGCTTCGATGGTCTGGTCGAGCAGTTCGGACTTGATGGCGGCTTCGACTTTCACCTTGGGGAGAAAGTCGACGACGTATTCGGCGCCGCGGTACAGCTCCGTGTGCCCCTTCTGCCGGCCGAAGCCCTTGACTTCGGTGACGGTGATGCCCTGCACGCCGACGGCGGCGAGAGCTTCACGCACTTCGTCAAGCTTGAACGGCTTGATGATGGCGGTGACGAGTTTCATGATGACTCCTTGGATGGGAATGGGGTTGGGCGTGCGCTATGCGATCAGAAGGTCTTGCTGAAGGTCAGCTGCAGACGATCCTTGCCGAGATCCTTGTTGAAGGGGTTGCGGTAGGGTTCGCCGGCATCGCCCTTGGCATTGGTGCCGACATAGGCGAGGCCGACCGCGCCGAAGCCGATATCCTTGGTCACGCCCAGCTTCCAGTCGGTGTAGGACGCATCGCTGAAATGCTTGATCTTCTGATGGCCGACGTGGCCGCTGACACCCCAGCCGTCGCCGAGATCGAAGTTGGCGTTCATCTCGAGGTAGCCGCTGCCGCGGGTCTTTTCGCCGCTGGTGCCCACCCAGCCGAAAATATTGCTGGAGACAACATGCGAATACTTGACGGACAGCCACTTCCAGCCGAGGCCGCCATAGATTTCGGTGGTATCGGCCTTGGTGAACCCGCTCGGGAAGGTACCCGGGTAGTTGTAGGTCAGCACGCCGACGTCGTAGCTAAAATCGTCAGTGATGCTGCCCTTGTAGCCGCCATAGACATCAACCTCCAGGCTGGAGCTGATGCCGCCCAGGTCGGACAGCCAGGAAATGTTCGAACCCCAGATGCCGGCATACAGGCCGCTGCTGTGCGCGTAGTCAAAACCGCCCTGCAGGGCCGGTTTGCGGTTGGTCTGGCCGATACCGCGGTAGATGTACTCGGAAGCCAGGGTAATGTTGCCGGTAAAGCTGTGCTCGGGCGTCGGGGCTGCATCGGCGGCGATGGCAACGAGCGGGGCAGCGAAAGCGCCGGCGACTGCGAGGGTGATCAGCTTTTTGTTCATGAGTGTTCTCCAAAGTGGTTGCAGTAAGGGAAAAGTTTCGCAACCAGACATTGCACTAAGCGTGCCAATGGATAAATATCGTTTGTATACAAAAACATGAATTCATTCTGCTGCGTTATTGGATGGCTTTCAAAAAGAATGGGCGCACCGCTTTGTTTCATTGCCTGGCGTCAATGCACAGACGTGGTGCGCCATTTGCCGCTCTGCAGCATTTGTCGAGGGCATCGAATCCCGGTGCTACACTCGACTGCGTCATAAAACTGTTTCCCCTATCGCCATGCTCGACCCGAAATTCCTCGAAGACATCAGCGCCCGGATATCTGCCCTGCTGGCTGCGACGCCGGCGGCCGACATCGAAAAGAACCTGCGCGCCGTGCTGACCGCCCAGTTCGACCAAGCTCGATCTCGTGACCCGGGACGATTTCGAACTGCAGAAGGATCTGCTCGCCCGTGCGCAGGCCCGTCTTGCTACCTTGGAAGCGCGTCTGGCCGAACTCGAGGCGCGGCGCAAAGCCTGAGCGGCGCAGCGGGCCGTCATGTCGCTTGCCGTCTTGAGAAGCCGGGCGCTCGCCGGACTGCAGGCGCCCGAAGTCGCCGTCGAGGTGCATCTGGCCAACGGCCTGCCGTCCTTCACGCTGGTCGGCCTGCCCGAAACCGAGGTCAAGGAAGCGCGTGAACGCGTGCGTGCCGCCATCCAGAACAGCGGCTTCGAGTTCCCCGCCAAGCGCATCACCGTCAACCTTGCCCCGGCCGACCTGCCGAAAGAATCCGGCCGTTTCGACCTGCCCATCGCGCTCGGCGTGCTGATCGCGGCCGGCCAGATCGAGGCGCCCACCTTGGATATGCACGAGTTCGCCGGCGAATTGTCCCTGTCGGGCGAACTGCGCCCGGTGCGCGGTACGCTGGCGATGTGCCTTTCGGCCGCCGGTGCGGGACGCAGCTTCGTGCTGCCGGCGGCGAGTGCCGACGAAGCCGCGCTGGTGCATGACGCGACGATCCTGCCGGCGCGCGGGCTGCTCGATGTCTGCGCGCATCTGACGGGCGCCGCGCCGCTGGTGCCGCATGCCGGTGCCGTCCCGCCAGCGCTGACTTTCGTTCCCGACCTCGCGGAAGTGAAAGGCCAGTTGCCGGCCCGGCGTGCCCTCGAAGTCGCGGCGGCCGGCGGCCACAGCCTGCTGATGTCAGGTCCGCCCGGTTCGGGCAAGTCGATGCTCGCGCAGCGCCTGCCGGGATTGCTGCCGCCGATGACGGACCAGGAAGCGCTCGAATGCGCGGCCGTGCATTCGCTCGCCGGCGGATTCGATGTTGCGCGCTGGGGCCGACGACCTTTTCAGGCGCCGCACCACACGGCCTCCAGCGCCGCGCTGGTCGGCGGCGGCAGCGTGCCGCGCCCCGGCGAGATCTCGCTGGCGCATCACGGCGTATTGTTTCTCGACGAGTTGCCCGAGTTCGAACGCCGTGTGCTCGAAGCCCTGCGCGAGCCGCTCGAGACGGGCCACATCCGCGTGTCGCGCGCGGCGCGGCGGGCCGATTTCCCCGCGCGCTTCCAGCTTGTCGCCGCGATGAACCCCTGTCCCTGCGGTCATCTCGGCGCGGACGAATGCCGTTGCACGCCGGACCAGGTCGCGCGCTATCGCGGCAAGCTGTCCGGCCCGCTGCTCGACCGCATCGACCTGATGATCGAGGTGCCGGCGGTGGCGGAAGCCGAACTGACGACGCGGGGCGAAGGCGAGACCTCGGCCGTCGTCCTTACTCGCGTCACGGCCGCGCGTGAGCGCCAGATCGAGCGGCAGGGCAAGCCGAACGCGCAGCTCGCGCCCGACGAGATCGACCTGCACTGCCTGCCCGATTGCGCGGGGCGCAGCCTTGCTGAAGCAGGCGATGGCGCGGCTCGGCCTGTCGGCGCGCGCCTACCACCGCATTCTCAAGGTGGCGCGCACCATCGCCGACCTGGCCGGGGAAGAAATCGTCCGTGCTCCGCAGGTCGCCGAAGCGATCCAGTATCGGCGCGGGTTGAATCGCTGAAAGTCAGGGCTGGCGGGACGGCATGCCGCCGGATCAGCCCGCCTGTCGGCAGTGCGTCTCGCGGATGAAGGGTACGAGGATGAGGGCGAACAGCACGGTCGCGAACAGCAGGGCGAATCCGCCCTGCCAGGTGGCCGCGTCGTAGAGGCGCACGCCATTGGCTTCGGCGCCATTCCAGCCCCGGTCGAGCAGCCAGCCGATGCCCGGCTGCAGCAGTACGCCGCCGAGCAGTGGCCCCATGTTGACGACGCCCGAAGCCGTACCCATCAGGCGCAGCGGCAACGATTCCCTCGCCCAGGCAAAGCCGATGATGATGTTGCCCGACGCGAAGCCGATCGCGACCAGCAGCGGGATCATCAGCCACAACGGCAGCGGCAGGAAGATCACCGCCGCCCAGCCGGCGGTGGCGATGGCACCGCTGATCAGGTAGAGCGGCTTGCGCCGACCCAGCTTCTGCGACCCGTTGCCCAGCAGTGGACCGCCCAGCGCCCAGGCCGCGAGCAGTGTCGAGGTGACGGCGGCCGCGGCCTTCGGGTCGAGGCCATGCACCTGCCGCAGCCAGGGCACGCCCCAGAGGCCGGCGAACGTCAGCACCGCGCCGGAAAAGCCGATCGGCGCCAGCATCAGCAGCCAGATATTGCGGTAGGTGCAACACTTCGACGATGCCCGCGAGCACGGGCGCATGGGCGTGGCTTTTGCCGTCGAGCGGATGGTGGCTGGCATGGCCGCGCTCGGTGGGGTCGTCACGCACGATCAGCCAGATGGCGAGGCACAACAGGGCGGCGAAAATTCCCGCGCTGCCCATCACCATGCGCCAGCCGAACTGCTCGACGAGCAGGCGCAGCGGCACGCCGGCCATGACGCCGCCGTGACGCCGATGAACAGCGCCATGCCCGAAGCGAGCGCGTACTTCGCGGCGGGAACCAGTGGCTGGCGAGCTTGAGCGTCGAGACGAAGGCGACAGCCACCGAGGCGCCGACCAGCAGCCGGCCGAAGCTGGCCCAGCCGAGACTCGGCGCGAAGGCGAACAGCAGGCTGCCGAGGGCCGCCACGCCCGCGCCGGCGGCCAGCACGCGGCGCGGGCCCCAGCGGTCGGCGAGCACGCCGGTGGGAATCTGCATCGCGACGTAGGCGTAGAAGTAGAAGGCCGACAGATTGCCGAGCGCGGCACCGCCGATGGCGAAGTCCGCCATCAGCTGGTCGGTCATCACCGCCGGCGCAACGCGCTGGTAGAAGGCGAAGAGGTAGAGCAGCGCGCCCAGCCCCCAGACCGACCACGCCAGCCGCAGTGGCGGCGGGGTCATGCCGGGATGTTCGTCGCCCACCACAGGCGCGCGCGCAGGCCCCACGTCGTCGTGTAGCCGACCACGCGGAAACGGATGTTGCCAGCGGAATCAACGACAAAATGCGCCGGGACGACGCGCACGCCCCAGGCTTCTGAAATGTCGCTGTCGTCGTCGGCGAGGGCCGGCAGCTTGAGGTCGCGCTCCTTGAGGTAGCCGGCGATCTCGTCGCGCTCGCCCGATTGCATCGCGATGGAGACGACCGGCCAGTCGCGTGCCACGGATTCGATGTTGCCTGCTTCGGATTTGCAGACGCCGCACCATGTCGCCCAGAACACGACGAGCTGCGCCGGGCCGGGTGCCGTCCCGCCAGCGCTGACTTTCGCGGGGCTGCCATCGGTGCGCGTCCCCGCGACCGGCGGCGCCTTGCCGCTGGCCAGGCCGCTGTTCTGCCACGTGGAGATGCCGCCGACGATGGCGGCGAGGATGAGGATTTCGAGGCCCCAGCGCTTCCAGCGTTTCGGATCGCGCAGGGCAGCCTTGATAGAGGAAAGTTTCATGGGCCGTGATCTTAGCAGCGGAACCGATTGCTATTTCCACGATCAACCCGACATGCTGTTCCATTCACTGTTGCGGGAGTCCCCCATGGCCCAGGCCCTGAAGCATCCGTGGTCAATACCGCGCGCACCGTCGAGCGCCTCGTGACCGGCCAGGAAACTTCCGACGGTGCCGGGGTGCGGCTCACCCGCGTGCTGACGCACGACTTGCAGCGTCGCCTCGATCCCTTCCTGATGCTCGACGCCTTCGGCAGCGACGATCCGGACGACTACATCGCCGGTTTTCCCGATCATCCGCACCGTGGCTTCGAGACCATCACCTACATGCTCGCCGGGCGCATGCAGCATAAGGACAGTGCCGGCCATGCGGGCCTGCTCGAGAACGGCGGCGTGCAATGGATGACCGCCGGACGTGGCGTGATCCATTCCGAGATTCCGCAGCAGGAATCAGGTGTGATGGAAGGCTTCCAGCTCTGGCTCAACCTGCCGGCGGGCGAAAAGATGTGCGCGCCGTGGTACCAGGATTTCGCGGCGGCCGATCTGCCGCGCTTCACGACGGCGGCAGGCGTGGCCGCCACCGTGATCGCCGGCGAGAGTCACGGGGTGACGGGTGCGGTGACGCGCGCGGCCACCGTGCCGTTGTATCTCGACCTGCATCTGCCGGCGGGCAGCCGTTTCGCGCAGCCCTTGCCGGCGGACCGCAACGCCTTCGTCTTCGTGTATCGCGGTGATGCGGCAGTGGGCGGCACCGCCGTGCCCACCGGGCGCATGGCGATCCTCGCCAATGCAGGTGACGGCGTGGTCATCGAAGCAGCGGTAGAAGCGCGGGCGATCCTGGTCGCCGGCCGGCCGCTGAACGAACCGATCGTGCAGCACGGCCCCTTCGTGATGAATACGCCGCAGGAAATCCAGCAGGCACTGGACGATTACCGGGACGGACGCTTGGCCTGAACCGCCCGCGCCACGGGGAAAGGCGCCGGGTCGCATGCTAGAATTTCCCTCGATTTCAACCACTTCCGTCATTTTCCGATGCAACCTGACCGCTCCGGCGAACTGCGCGACCTGCTGGCGCGGCGCATCCTTATCCTCGACGGTGCCATGGGCACCATGGTGCAAAAGCATGGCCTCGGCGAGGCCGACTATCGCGGCGCCCGTTTCGTCGACCATCACGTCAGACCTCAAGGGCAACAACGACCTGCTCAGCCTGAAACGGCCGGACGTCATCGGCGGCATCCATGCCGAATATCTGGAAGCCGGCGCCGACATCATCGAGACCAACACCTTCAATGCGACGCGCGTCTCGCAATCCGAGTATGGATTGGGGGATCTCGCCTACGAACTCAACGTCGCCGGTGCGCGTCTGGCGCGCGCGGCCGCAGACAAATTCTCGACGCCGGAGAAGCCCCGGTTTGTCGCCGGCGTGCTCGGCCCCACTTCGCGTACCTGCTCGCTGTCGCCCGACGTGAACGATCCGGGTTTTCGCAACGTCACCTTCGATGCGCTGGTGACCGATTACACCGAGGCGGTGCGCGGCCTGGCCGAGGGCGGCGCCGACATCCTGCTGGTCGAGACGATCTTCGACACGCTCAACGCCAAGGCGGCGCTGTTCGCCATCGAGCAGTTTTTCGACAACGCCTGCCGGCGCTGGCCGATCATGATTTCCGGCACGATTACCGATGCTTCCGGACGCACGCTCTCGGGCCAGACGGCGGAAGCCTTCTGGAATTCGCTGCGCTATGCGCAGCCGATTTCCTTTGGCTTGAACTGCGCGTTGGGCGCGAAAGAATTACGTCAGTACGTCGAAGCCATCGGTCGCGTCGCCGATTGCTACGTCTCGGCCCACCCGAACGCCGGCCTGCCGAATGCCTTCGGCGGCTACGACGAGACGCCGGAGATGCTGGCCGACGAGCTGGCGCAGTGGGCGAAAGACGGCCTGCTCAACATCGCCGGCGGTTGCTGCGGCACCTCACCCGAGCACATCCGCGCGATTGCCGATGCGCTGAAAAATGTCACCCCACGCCGCCCCCCCAGCGCCGACTTTTCGCTGAAGCTCGCCGGACTGGAGCCCTGCACCATCGGGCCAGATTCACTGTTCGTGAACATCGGCGAGCGCACCAACGTCACCGGCTCGCGCGCCTTTGCCAAGATGATTCTCGAAGGCCGCCTCGACGATGCGCTCACCGTCGCCCGCCAGCAGGTGGAAAACGGCGCGCAGATCGTCGACATCAACATGGACGAGGCGATGCTCGACTCGCAGGCGGCGATGGTGCGATTCACCAATCTCGTCGCCGGCGAACCGGACATTTCGCGCGTGCCGTTGATGTTCGACTCGTCGAAATGGGACGTCATCGAAGCCGGCCTGAAATGTTCGCAGGGCAAGGGCATCGTCAATTCCATCTCGATGAAGGAAGGCGAAGAAAAATTCCTCGAACAAGCGCGGCTGGCACGCCGGCTCGGCGCGGCGGTGATCGTCATGGCTTTCGACACGCAGGGCCAGGCCGATACCTATCAGCGCAAGATCGAGATCTGCAAACGTGCCTATGACTTGCTGACCGGCGACGGCTTCCCCGCCGAGGACATCATCTTCGACCCCAACGTCTTTGCGATTGCCACTGGCATCCCCGAGCACGACAACTACGCGGTCGACTTCATCGAAGCCTGTCGCTGGATTCGCGCCAATCTGCCGCACGCCCACATCTCCGGCGGTATCTCCAACGTCTCGTTCTCCTTCCGTGGCAACGAGCCGGTGCGCGAGGCGATCCACACTGTTTTCCTCTACCACGCCATCCAGGCCGGGCTGACGATGGGTATCGTGAACGCCGGCCAGTTGGGCGTTTATGACCAGCTTGACCCGGTATTGCGCGAGAAGGTCGAGGATGTCGTGCTCAACCGCAAGCCCGGTGCGGGTGATGCGCTGGTCGAGTTCGCCACTTCGGTCAAAGGCTCCGCGAAGGAACAAGTAGTCGATCTGGCCTGGCGCGAGTGGCCGGTCGAGAAGCGTCTTGAACACGCCATGGTGCGCGGCATTACCGAATACGTGGTTGCCGATACCGAAGAGTGCCGCGCCGCGCTGGCCGCCGCCGGCAAGCCGCCGCTGCATGTCATCGAAGGCCCGCTGATGGCCGGCATGAACGCGGTCGGCGACCTGTTCGGCGCGGGCAAGATGTTCCTGCCGCAAGTCGTCAAGTCGGCGCGCGTGATGAAGCAGGCGGTCGCCCATCTGGTGCCCTACATCGATGCGGAAAAACTGCGCACCGGCGCGGCGGCGAAAGGCAAGATCGTGCTCGCCACCGTCAAGGGCGACGTGCACGACATCGGCAAAAACATCGTCGGCGTGGTGCTGGCCTGCAACGGTTACGAGATCGTCGACCTCGGCGTGATGGTCGCTGCCGACAAGATTCTCGCTGCGGCGAAGGAACACAAGGCCGACGTGGTTGGACTGTCGGGCCTGATCACGCCGTCGCTGGAAGAAATGAGCCATGTCGCCAGCGAGATGCAGCGGCAAGGTTTCACGGTGCCACTGCTGATCGGCGGCGCCACCACCAGCCGCGCCCACACCGCCATCAAGATCGCGCCGAATTATCAAGGCACGGTGGTCTATGTGCCGGATGCTTCGCGTGCTGTCGGCGTCGTCACCAAGCTGCTGTCGATTGACCACGCGGCCGGTTTCAAGGACGAGATAGCGGCCGACTACGCGAAAGTGCGTGAACAGCACGCCAGTAAGCAAGGTGTGAAACTGCTGACATTGGCTGCCGCACAGGCAAACCGGGCGCCGCTCGACTACGCTCCCTTCAAACCGCGCCGCCCGGGTGTTCGTTCGCTGTGCCAGATCGACCTTGCCACGCTGGCGCGCTACATCGACTGGGGCCCGTTCTTTCAGACCTGGGATTTGCCCGGCCGTTACCCGCAATTGCTGGATGATGCCAAGGTCGGCGAACAGGCGCGTTCGGTGTTCAACGATGCCCAGGCGATGCTGGAAAAAATCGTCGAAGAAAAATGGCTGACCGCCAACGCCGTGTTCGGCCTGTTCCCGGCCAATGCCGTTGGCGACGACATCGAGTTCTATGCCGATGAATCCCGCGAAAAAGTGCTGATGACCTGGCACGGCCTGCGCCAGCAGCACGAGCGGCCGTCCGGACAGCCGAATTTATGCCTCGCCGACTTCATCGCACCCAAAGTCAGCGCTGGCGGGACGGCACAGCCCGACTACATTGGTGCCTTTGCCGTCACCGCCGGCATCGGCATCGAGGCCAAGCTCGCCGAATTCCATGCCCAGCACGACGACTACCGCGCGATCATGCTCAAGTCGCTGGCCGATCGTCTCGCCGAGGCCGCCGCCGAGTGGCTGCACGAGCGCGTGCGCAGCGACGACTGGGGCTATGGCCGGGATGAGAGGCTGGACCTGGACGCCATGATCGCCGAGCAATATCAAGGTATCCGTCCGGCGCCCGGTTATCCAGCCTGTCCCGACCATACCGCGAAGAAGGATTTGTTCGCCCTGCTCGGCGCGCCCGACCAGGCCGGTATCGAACTGACCGAGAATTTCGCCATGATGCCTGCGGCCGCGGTGTCCGGCTTTTATTTCGCCCATCCGCAGGCAAAATACTTCGCCGTGACGAAAATTGGCCGCGACCAGCTTGAAGATTGGGCGAAACGCTCCAATTACACAATCACAGAAGCCGAAAAATGGCTCGCGCCCCTATTGTGACCCCCCAGGAGACTCCCCAATGACCGATAGCAACGAAAACGATGGCCGCCTGTCCTTCAAGGAAGCCGTGGCCTATGTGATGCAGCGCCGGCAGGCGGCGTTTTACGCGATGCCGGTGTTCGGTGACCGCACCGACGACGAGGAGCAGACCGCCGAGGGCGCGCGCATCTTTGTCATCGAATTCGACCCTGAGGCCGATGGTGGCGACTGGCAGCTGCGCTTCATCGCCGGTCCGTTCTTCTCCAATGCCTATGCCGCCAACGAGATCCTAACGCCGGAGGAAGTGCCCGACAGCGTGCGCGATCTGCGCTTCCTGCCGACGCGCGTGCTCGACGACTTCTACGCCGAGCAGATTCAGGTGCTGATCCAGAAGCTGGTGCAGGGCAGCGGCATCGATGTCCAGATGCCCGACTACGAAAGCATGCCCACCCGCAAGGCCGAGGAGCAGGTCGTGTTTCCGGTCAATTTCATTGGCCGCGACGGCAAGCAGTCACACTGAGGGCGCACTGATCCTCGCTGCCCCTGCGCGAGAACAGGCCCTAAGGTGATGGTGGGCTGAGCCTAAACACCCCAGACGACGGGTTCTTTTTCCTTCAGCGCTTCCCGCAACATCTCCAGCAGCGGCAGGGCGCGCCGCGTCAGGCTGACGCGGGGACGCTCGCTGCCGTCCTCGGCGCGTTCGAGCTGGGGCTCGTCCGCCAGAAGATGGTCGTGATGCGCCGGCCGGTCCCCCGCGATGGCGGCCTCGAGTCGCGCAATGGCGTCCGGCAGTTGCTCGACCGTGATGACACCCTTGTCCGTGACGTCCTTGCCCATCAATTTCATCATGTGCTCCGCTACATCGCCGAAGTAGAGGAGATCGGCGCTGGCGGCGGACTTGAAAACGACAAGCATGTGGTTGTACCTCGCTATAACAGTCGGTCGGCCGAATAGGCGAGATGGCCTTCGGTCAGCGTATACCGCACCTCGCCCCGCAATTCTGCGCCGAGGAAGGGCGTGTTCTTGCCCTGGCTTTTCAGCCGGCTGCGACTCACGGTAAACGTCGTCGTCGGGTCGAAGACGCAGAGATCGGCGACGGCGCCGGGGGCGATGCAGCCGCACCCCTTGGTCAGGCCGAGGATGCGCGCCGGTTCGCTGGTGATCTTCGCCAACGCCCGCGGCAGCGGGATCTGCTGCTCGGTGGCCCACTTCAGCGTCAGCGGCAGCAGCAGCTCGAGACCGGTGGCGCCGGCTTCCGCTTCGTCGAAGGGCAATTGCTTGGCGTCATCATCGACGGGCGTGTGATCCGAGCAGAGCACATCGACGCTGCCATCCGCGAGTCCCGCGGCGAGTGCGTCGCGATCGGAGGGCGCGCGCAGCGGTGGATCGAGGCGCGCATGGGCGTCGAAGAAACCGATGTCGCGGTCGCACAGGTGCAGGTGGTTGATCGAGATGTCGCAACTGACGGGCAGGCCTTCCGCACGCGCTGCACGAATCAGCGCCAGGCCGGCAGCGGAGGAAATGCGCCGGATGTGCAGGCGCACCCCCGTCACGCGGGCGAGATGCAAGGCGGTATTCAAGGCGACGGTTTCGGCCACGACGGGAATGCCCATGAGGCCGAGCCGTGCGGACACCGCACCATCGTGGGCGACGCCCGTCTTGGCCAGGTAGGCATCCTGCGCCTGCAGCCAGACCGGGAAATCGAAGGTGGCGGCGTACTGCATCGCACGCATCAGCACCAGCGTGTCGACGATGCTGACGTTCGCTTGGCCAAAGGCAATGCAGCCTGCTTCGGCAAGTTCCGCCATTTCGGTCAGTCGCTGGCCGGCGAGGCCGATGGTCAGCGCGCCGATCGGATGCACTTGGGCGAAGCCCGGCTGGCGCGCACGGTATTTCAGCATCTCGACGAGGCCCGGTTCGTCGAGCGGCGGATCGGTGTCGGGTGGGCAGACGAGGCGTGTTACCCCGCCGGCCGCCGCCGCTGCCATTTCGGATTCGAGCGTGGCCTTGTACTCGAAACCTGGCTCGCGCAGGCGCGCCGCGAGGTCGATGAGGCCGGGGCAGACCACGCAGCCCGTGGCGTCGAGGACGGCCTCGGGCTGAAAACCGCGTGGGGCCGATTCGCCGACACCGACGATCTTGCTGCCGGCGACATACACGCTGGCGGGCTTGTCCAGGCCGCTGGACGGATCGATGACGCGACCGTTTCTGATTTCGATCTTCATTGCGCGTTTCCTCCACCGGCCAGCATGCTCATGACCGCCATGCGCACCGCGATGCCGAAGGTCACCTGCGGCAGGATCACCGCCTGATTGCCATCGGCGACAGCGGAGTCGATCTCGATGCCCCGGTTCATCGGACCGGGGTGCATGACGATCGCGTCGGGTTTCGCCAGGGCGAGTTTTTCCGGCGTCAGGCCGTAGGACTTGAAGTATTCCTGCGGGCTCGGCAGCAGCGCACCCTGCATGCGCTCGTTCTGCAGGCGCAGCATCATCACCACATCGACGCCGCGCAGGCCGTCGGCCAGATCGTGGCAGACGCGCAGCGGCGCGTTATCGATCATTTGCGCGGCGGCGGTCGGCAGCAAGGTCTTCGGGCCGACGAGGCGGATGTCGGGCACCCCGAGCGTCGCGAGCGCATGGAGCTGGCTGCGCGCCACGCGCGAGTGGAGGATGTCGCCGACCACCGCCACCGAAAGCTTCGTGAAGTCTTTCTTGTAGTGGCGGATCGTGAACATGTCGAGCAGGCCCTGCGTCGGGTGCGCATGACGGCCGTCGCCGGCATTCACGACATGGATGTGGTCGCGCTGCGTGGCGGCGAGATGTTGCGCGATGAGGTAGGGCGCGCCGCTCGATGCGTGGCGGACGACGAACATGTCGGCTTGCATTGCCGAGAGGTTGTCGACGGTGTCGAGCAGGCTCTCGCCCTTGGCCGCCGACGAGGTATTGATGTTGAGGTTGATGACGTCGGCCGAGAGACGTTTGGCGGCGATCTCGAAGGTGGTGCGTGTGCGCGTCGAGTTCTCGAAGAACAGGTTGAAGACGCTCTTGCCGCGCAGCAGCGGAACCTTCTTGACCTCGCGTTCGGCGACCGCCGTGAAGGGTTCTGCGCGGTCGAGAATGCCATGCAGTATCTCGCGCGTCAAACCCTCGAGGGAGAGCAAATGGATCAGCTCGCCATGACCGTTCAGTTGCGGATTGTTCATCAGGCTGCCTCCGCTGGGCCGCCCCAAGGCGGCAGCAAGTCAATAAATCGGAAGCCGCGAAGCGGCTGAACCAAAGTCATCCCCTTCCCGAGGAAGGGGGTTGGGGGGATGGCAGTCATTTTTCGCTCAGGCTGAAACTCAGTTGACCGTTTGTGTCGCGCTGCAGGTTGAAGCTCTGGCTGGCAGGCAGCAGCTTGGAGAGGGCATAGGGGCAGTAGGTCGCGGCGATCGGCAACTCGCGCCCGCCGCGATCCACGAGCACGGCGAGCTCCACTTTCGCGGGGCGGCCGTAGTCGAAGAGTTCATTGAGCGCCGCCCGGATCGTGCGGCCGGTGTACAGCACGTCATCAACGAGGATCAGGTGCGCACCCTCGACGTCGGCGGGCAGGTGCGAGACGCGGCCGGCGGCCTTGAGACCGTTGCCGAGGTGGTGGTCGTCGCGATGGAATGAGGTATCGATGCTCGCCAGCGGCGTCGTGAGCCCGAGCGCGGCGTGCAGGGCTTCGGCGACCCAGACACCGCCGGTATGGATGCCGACCAGGACGGTCGCTGGCGTGACGTGGGGCCGCAGTTGGGCGACCAGTTGATCGATCAGCTCAATGGCGGGGGGCAGTGATTGCATGACGTTGGTCGAACCAGGCTTGGAGAATGACGGCGGCGGCCTCGGCGTCGAGGTGCGCCTTGTTTTTTCTTTTGTCGCCGGACAGTTGTGCCTCGGCGACAGCTGAACTGTAGCGCTCGTCGGCAAGCTCCACGGGCAGCCGGTAGCGGCCTGCCAACTGGCGGGCGAAGCGCTCGCAACGGGCGGCGAATGCGTGTGGGGTTTCCCGGTCGGCGTGCGCGGGCAAGCCGACGACCAGCCGTACCGGATGCCAGGTCTCGACCAGCCTGTCGATGGCGGCGAAGCGTCGCTCGCTCGCTTCCGCCGCGATGGTCTCGAGTGGCCGCGCCGCGGCAAGCAGGGTTTCGCCGATGGCGACCCCGACGCGTTTTTCCCCGAAATCGAAGGCCATCACGGTTTCGCTTTCCGTTACGCTAGGCATGGCCGGCGACGTCGGATAGCCGGGCGAAGTCGACGCCCAGCAACTGCATCGCGGCAGGCAGCCTTTCCTCGGGCGGCAGCCTGAAAATGACTTCCGGATCGGCCGCGACGGTCAGCCAGGCGTTTTGCGACAACTCCCATTCCAGTTGGCCGGCCGCCCATCCGGCATAGCCGAGCGAGACGAGCACATTGTCGGGTTCGCCGCTTTCGCTCATCGACTGCAGGATGTCGCGCGAACTGGTCAGGCCGACGTCGGGCGTGACGTACAGGGTCGATTGCCACTCGCCGGCCGGACGATGCAGCACGAAGCCGCGGTCAGTTTGCACCGGGCCGCCGAAATACACCGGCAGATTCCTGTACTTGGCCTGGTTCTCGCCTTGCGTCAGCGGTACGCTGACACGCTCGAACAGCGAGCCGAGGTCGATTTCGAGCGGCTTGTTGATGATGATGCCCAATGCGCCCTCGGCGTTGTGCTCGCAAAGGTAGGTCAGGCTGCGCGCAAAATTCGGGTCGGTCATGGCCGGCATGGCGATCAGGAAGTGATTCGCGAGGCTGACAGGTTCAAGGGTGCTGGCGGTACTCATGGTCTCGTGTCCATTGTAATCTCTTGGCGTCGAATAATTGAGCCCGCCCCGAAATCGCCGCTATGCGTCGATCTCCCCGCAAGGGGCAGGAAAACCCGGGGCGCCCCCCGTTATTTTGAGCGTCAAGATATGACAGATTCCGCCCTCGTCTGGTTCCGCCGCGACCTGCGCGATGTTGACCATGCCGCGCTCGCGCGGGCCCTGCGTCAGCACGACCGGGTGTATTGCGCCTTCGTCTTCGACACCGATATCCTGTCGCCCCTGCTGGCACAGGGCCTCACGGCCGACCGGCGCGTCGATTTCATCCTGCGCGCGGTGCGGGAACTCGATGCCGCGCTGCGCGAAAAAGGGGGCGGCGGGTTGATCGTGCGCCACGGCTGTGCGGCCGAACTGATTCCGCGTCTGGCGCGCGAACTCGACGTGGCGGCCGTTTATGCCAACCGCGATTACGAACCCATCGCCCGGAAGCGCGATGCTACCGTCGCGGCGTGGCTGGCGGCGGACGGACGGCACTTCGTCGATGGCAAGGACCAGGTGATCTTCGAACGCGACGAGGTGCTGACGCAGACCGGCACGCCGTATGCCGTCTTTACGCCCTACGCACGGGCCTGGCGGGCGCGCTTGACGCCGGCCGACCTCGCCGGCCATGACTGCACGCCACGGCCCGGCCAACTGGCCGTTCCGGATGCCGTCGCGCCAGGTCTGACTTTGGCGGACCTCGGTTTTGCCCCGACCGACCTGCGGCTGCCGACCGGGATGCGCGGCGCCGCGCAGCTGTTCGAGGACTTTCTCGGGCGCATCGGGCGCTATCACGAAACGCGCGATTTTCCTGCCGTGAAGGGACCGTCCTACCTGTCGCCGCATCTGCGCTTCGGCACGATTTCAATCCGTTCAACTCGTTGCCGCGGCGCAGGCGGAAGCACTGCACCCGGGCGGGAAGGGTGCCGCGACGTGGCTCAACGAGCTGATCTGGCGCGAGTTCTACCAGATGGTCCTATGGCACCGCCCGGCGGTCGTCGATCACGCCTTCAAGCCGGAATACGACCGGCTGGTCTGGGACGATCCGCCGGGACTGTTCGCCGCGTGGCAGGCGGGCCGCACCGGTTATCCGCTGGTCGATGCGGCGATGCGCCAGTTGCGGCAAAGCGGCTGGATGCACAACCGCATGCGCATGGTGACGGCCGCGTTTCTGACCAAGGATCTTGGCATCGACTGGCGCAGGGGCGAGCGTCATTTCGCCGACTGGCTGCTTGACTACGACCTGGCGGCCAACAATGGCGGCTGGCAGTGGGCAGCCTCGACGGGCTGCGATGCCCAGCCGTATTTCCGCATCTTCAACCCGGTGACGCAGTCGGAGAAGTTCGACCCGCAGGGCCGCTTCATCCGCCGTTACGTGCCGGAACTGCAGGACGTGCCGGACAAGTTCGTCCATGCCCCCTGGAAGATGCACGTACCGCCGGCTGGCTACCCGGCGCCGGTTGTTGACCACGCCGTCGCGCGGGAACGGACGCTGGCACGTTTTTCCGCTGTGTGCGGCAGGGCTTGAGGGGCCTTGCAGCCCGGCCCTTTCGGATAGAATCGGCGGACCCCGCGCGTGCCGCGTTCATATTCATTCGCCATGCCCACTACCGTTCCTCCCGTCGTCATGAGCTTTGCGGCTTCCGATCCCACCTGCGGGGCCGGTCTGCAGGCCGACCTGTTGACGCTGGCCGCCCACGGCTGCCATCCGCTGACGGTGGTGACGGCACTGACGGTGCAGGACACCGTGGGCGTCGAGGACCTGCTGACGCTCGAGGGCGGCTGGGTCGTCGATCAGGCGCGCACGCTGCTCGAAGATATTCCGGTGGCGGCCTTCAAGCTCGGCCTGCTTGGCAGCGTCGAGGCGATCGCCGCCGTTGCCGAAGTGCTCTCCGACTATCCCGATACGCCGGTGGTGTTCGATCCCGTGCTCGCCTCGGGCCGCGGCGATGCCTTCGCCGACGAGGATGCCGTCGATGCGATGATCGAACTGCTGCTGCCGCTGACCGACATCCTGACCCCCAACAGCCTCGAAGCGCGGCGGCTGGCGCAGGAGCTCGGTGTCGCCGGTGAGGCCACGCCCACGCTGGCGGAATGCGCGCGCCGACTGATCGGTGCCGGCAGCGCCCATGTCCTGATCACCGGTACGCACGAGCACGGGGCGCGCGTGACCAACACGCTCTATGGCTCGCACGGCCCGGTGCGGCAAGACGAATGGACGCGCCTGCCCGGCAGCTATCATGGCTCCGGCTGCACGCTCGCTTCCGCGATCGCCGCCAACCTGGCCTGGGGCCAGCCCATGTCCGAGGCGGTGCGCGCGGCGCAGGACTACACGTGGCACAGCCTGGCGCAGGGCTTCCGGCCCGGCATGGGCCAGTACGTGCCGCACCGCTTTTGGCGTACCGAACGCCATGCGCAAGACACCTCGCCGGAGGTCGCCGATGCCTGCATCGTCTGAGCACAAGCCGACGCTCACCGGCGTCTATGCCTTGACACCGGACGACAATCTGCTGCCGCGGCTGTCCGCGCTGGTCGAAAGCGCCCTGCAGGGCGGTGTGAAATGGGTGCAATACCGCAACAAGATCGCACCGGCGCCCTTGCGTCGCCTGGAGGCGATCGAATTGCTGCGCGTCTGCAATGCCTACGGTGCGAAACTGATCATCAACGACGACGTCTGGCTGGCGGTCGAAATCGGCGCGCACGGGGCGCACCTCGGCCGCGAGGACATTCCCGGCGGCAGCCTGCAGACCGCGCGCGACGCGCTCGGTTCGAAGCGCATCCTCGGCATTTCCTGCTACGACGATCTCGCGCGCGCCGAGGTGGCGGTCGACGCCGGTGCCGACTACATCGCATTCGGCAGCATGTTTCCTTCCGTCACCAAGCCGCAGGCGACGCATGTCACGCTTGACGTCATCCGCGAGGCCAAGCGTCGCTTCAAGGTGCCGGTGGTCGGCATCGGTGGCATCACGACGAAAAATGCCGCGCAGGTGCTCGGCGCGGGCGCCGACATGATCGCCGTGCTGACGGACCTCTTCGACGCGATGGACATTCGCAAGCAGGCCGAAAAATTCAACAAGCTGTTCAAGGATCATCATTCATGACCCGCAACGAAGACCTTTTCTCCCGTGCCCAGCGCACCATTCCCGGCGGCGTGAATTCGCCCGTCCGCGCCTTCCGCTCCGTCGGCGGTACGCCGCGCTTCGTCGTGCGCGGCGACGGGTCCTGCGTCTGGGATGCCGACGGCAAGCGCTACATCGACTACGTCGGCTCGTGGGGGCCGCTGATTCTCGGCCACGCCGACCCGGATACGGTGCGCGCCGTACAGGATGCCGCCGCGCAGGGCCTGTCCTTCGGCGCACCGACCGAGGCCGAGATCGAGCTGGCCGAGCTGCTAACGCAGCGCGTGCCGAGCATGGCGATGGTGCGTCTCGTCTCATCCGGTACCGAAGCGACGATGAGCGCGATCCGCCTCGCGCGCGGCTTCACCGGACGCGACACGCTCGTGAAGTTCGAAGGCTGCTACCACGGCCATGCCGACAGCCTGCTGGTCAAGGCTGGTTCGGGCATGCTGACCTTCGGCAATCCCTCGTCTTCCGGCGTGCCGGCCGACCTCGCACAGCACACGCTGGTGCTTGATTTCAACGATGCGCAGCAGTTGCGCGAAGCCTTTGCCAAGCATGGCAACGGCATCGCCTGCGTGATCGTCGAGCCGGTCGCCGGCAACATGAATCTGATCGCACCCAAGCCCGAGTTCCTCGCCGCGATGCGCGAGATGTGTACGCAATATGGTGCCGTGCTGATCTTCGACGAGGTGATGACCGGCTTCCGCGTCGGCCCCGGTTCGGCGCAGGGCCTCTATGGCATCACACCTGACCTGTTCAACCTTCGGCAAGGTGGTCGGTGGCGGCATGCCGCTCGGCGCCTTCGGCGGGCGGCGCGACATCATGGAAAAGATCGCCCCGCTCGGTCCGGTCTATCAGGCCGGCACGCTCTCGGGCAACCCGCTGTCCGTTGCCGCCGGCCTCGTCACGCTGAAGAAGATCGCCGCGCCCGGTTTTTACGCAGCGCTGACGGCGAAAACCAAGGCGTTGGTTGACGGACTTTCGGCCGCCGCGAAACAACACGGTGTCGCCTTCAGTGCACAATCTGTCGGTGGCATGTTCGGCCTCTATTTCGCCGCGACCCCGCCCACGTCCTACACCGAGGTGATGGCCTGCGACAAGGATGCCTTCAACCGCTTCTTCCACGCCATGCTCGAGAAAGGCGTTTATCTGGCGCCCTCGGCCTTCGAGGCCGGCTTCGTTTCAGCGGCGCACAGCGATGCTGACATCGCGGCGACGGTGGCGGCAGCCGACGCGATTTTCACGACCCGCTGAACAGCGGCGCTGACCGGACGGCGCAGGCGCAATGTTCAACCTGACGCGCTACTTCTCGACGCTGTCCTTCATTTTCATCGCGTTGGCCAGCGGCCTCGTCGGCGTCTACTTCGAGAATGAGGTAGTCCGCAACGCCGTCCTCGCGGCATTGACCCTGCTGTTCCTGTTCCAGTTGCTCGTGGTGCGCCGGGCGCAAAGCATCCTTGAGCAGCAAAGCGACGCGCTCGAGGAAGTCAACCGCGAACTCGACCACCGCGTCCAGTTGCGCACCCGCGAACTGGAGGCCGAGGTGATCGAGCGTCGCAACGCCGAGGCCCGGCTCGATCATCTCGCACACCACGACCCGCTCACCGGCCTGCCCAACCGGCTGATGTTCATCGAGCACCTGAAGCACAGCCTCGCGCTGGCGTCGCGCTCAAGTCGCCAACTGGCGATTCTGTTCATCGACCTCGATCGCTTCAAGGAGGTGAACGACACGCTTGGCCATGCGGTCGGCGACGAGCTGCTGATTGCCGTGACGCATCGCCTCGCCGGCCACCTGCGCACCTCGGACACGCTGGCGCGCCTCGGGGGCGACGAGTTCGTCTGCGTGCTCGAAGACGTCAAAAGTCCCGGCGAAGCCGGGCATGTCGGGGACAAGCTCATCGAACTGCTGACGCAACCCTTCGATATTCTCGAACATGAGCTGTTCGTCTCGGCCAGTGTCGGCATCTGCTTCTACCCGGACGACGGGGATGACGTCGACACGCTGGTACGGAACGCCGACACCGCGATGTATCAGGCCAAGGCGAACGGTCGCGGCTGCGGCTATTTCTACTCGCCGGAGATGACCGCCTTTGCGCGCGAGCGCAACCGCATCGAGGCGCTGCTGCGTCGGGCGATCGAGGCCGACGAACTGCAGGTGCATTACCAGATCAAGGTATCGCCGGATGGCCGGCCAACCGGCGCCGAGGCGCTGCTGCGCTGGAACAGTGCCGAGCTGGGCAGCGTACCGCCGGTGCGCTTCATTCCGCTCGCCGAGGAGAGCGGCATCATTGTGCCGCTCGGCGAATGGATCCTGCGCAACGTCTGTCGCCAGATCGTAGTCTGGCGCGCCGCCGGTCTGTGGGTGCCCAAGGTGTCGGTCAACCTGTCGGTCAAGCAGATCGAGCGCGTCGACATCGTCGCGCTGGTGCAGTCCGTCCTCGCCGAAACCGGGCTCGAACCCGCCGCGCTGGAACTCGAGATCACCGAGTCGGTGATCATGAACATCGAAAATTCCCTGGTCATCCTGCAGAATCTCCATGACCTGGGCGTGCATCTGGCCATTGACGATTTCGGCACGGGTTATTCATCGCTTTCCTATCTCAAGCGGTTGCCGATCAACACGCTGAAGATCGACCGCGCCTTTGTCATCGGCATCGACACGAATTCGGGCGATGAAGCAATCATCCGCACGATCATTTCACTGGCGCGCAGCCTCGAGCTGACGACAGTGGCCGAGGGCGTCGACAGCGAGCGCCAACTGGCCTTCCTCAAGACACTCGGCTGCGACGAGATCCAGGGCTATTACTTCAGCACCCCGTTGCCGGCCGACGCGTTCGCCGCCGAGTGGCGCGGTCGCACGCAATCCGCCTGAACCAATCCGGCGTTGTGCCGTCCTACCAGCGCTGACTTTCAACAACGACACACCTGACTTCGCCTCACCCGACCATGTCCCCACTGCTCCGCCGCATTCTCATCGCCAGCGTCGTCCTGGCCATCGTCGTCGCCGCCATCGGCTGGCTCACCCGCCCCAAGCCCATTCCCGTGCGCTTCCATGACGTGGCTGCCGGCACGGTCGAGGCGACGCTCGCCAACACGCGCGCCGGCACGATCGAGGCCTGTCAGCGCACCAAGCTGTCGACCATCATGGGCGGGCGCATCGAGTACCTCGGCGTCAAGGAAGGCGATTACGTGAAGAAGGGCCAGCTGCTGCTCAAACTCTGGAACGATGATCAGAAGGCGCAGCAGGCTTTGGCGGACACGCAGGTCGAACTCTCGCGGCGGCGTGTGGTGGAAGCCTGCACCGTGGCGGCCAATGCCCGGCGCGAGGCGGACCGCAGTGCCGACCTCTCCAGGCGTGGCTTCATTTCCGAGTCGGCCGCGGATACCACCCGCACCAATGCCGCGGCCAAGGAGGCCGCCTGCGCCACCGCCAAGGCCGACGTGCGCCAGTCCGAGGCACGCCTCGCCGCCACCCGGGTCGAGCAGGGCCGCACCGCGCTCTACGCACCCTTCGACGGCACGGTGGCCAAGATCGTCGGCGAGGTCGGCGAATACTCCACGCCCTCGCCCCCCGGCGTGCCGACGCCGCCGGCGATCGACCTGATCGACGATTCCTGCCTCTACGTCAAGGCGCCGATGGACGAGCTCGATGCGCCGAAGATTCATCCGGGCCAGACCGTGCGCATCCGCCTCGACGCCTATGCGAACCGCGTTTTCGCGGGCAAGGTGAAGCGCGTCGCACCCTACGTGACGGCAGTCGAGAAGCAGGCGCGCACCGTCGATATCGAAGTCGATTTCGTCACGCCGGACGAGGCGAAGGGGCTGCTCGTCGGCTACAGCGCCGACGTCGAAATCCTGCTGGAAAGCCGCGACAAGGTGACGCGCATCCCGACCGCGACCCTGCAGGAAGGCAGCCGCGTCCTGCTGCTCGGCATCGACGGCAAGCTGGCAGCGCGGCAGGTCAAGCCGGGGCTGGCCAACTGGGAGTACACCGAGGTGCTGGACGGCCTGACCCCGGGCGACCGCATCGTCATGTCGCTGGAAAAGGAGGGCGTCAAGCCCGGTGCGCGTGTCGTCGCAGCAGAGGAATAAATGGCGCTGATCGAGTTGCACGGCATCGAGCGCGTCTTCAAGCTCGGCGACAGCGAGGTGCATGCGCTTGCGCAGCTCGACCTCGCCATCGAAGCCGGCGAGTATGTCGCGGTGATGGGCCAGTCGGGTTCCGGCAAGTCGACGCTGCTCAACCTGCTCGGCCTGCTCGATCGCCCGGATGCGGGCGTCTACCGGCTCGAAGGACGCGATGTCACCACGCTCTCCGCCGATGAGCAGGCGCGCGTGCGGCGCGAGCGCATCGGCTTCGTCTTCCAGAGCTTCCACCTCGTGCCGCGCCTCACCGCCGCCGAGAACATTGCGCTCCCGCTGATGCTGGCCGCGATCGAGCCGGCCGAGCGCAACCGGCGCGTCGCGCAGGCCCTGCAGGACTTCGGGCTTGCCAACCGCGCCGATCATCGCCCCGACCAGCTTTCCGGCGGGCAGCGCCAGCGTGTCGCCATCGCACGCGCGACGATCATGCAGCCGGCAGTGATTCTGGCCGACGAGCCGACCGGCAACCTCGACCGTGCCACCGGCGAGGAAGTCGTCCGCCTGCTCGAAACGCTGAATGCCCACGGCGTCACCCTGATCATGGTGACGCATGATGCGGCGCTGGGCGCGCGCGCCGGCCGGCGCGTGGTCATGGAGGATGGCCGCAAGATCGGCGATGAAGGCAAGGGGCCATGAAACCCGGCGATACCCTGCGCTTTGCCTTTCATGCCGCGACGGGATATCCTTTGCGCACCTTCCTGATGGTCCTGGCGATGAGCATCGGCGTCGCCGCCGTGGTGGTGCTCACCGCGCTGGGCGACGGGGCGCGCCGCTACGTCGTCAATGAGTTCTCCTCGCTGGGCAGCAGCCTCGTCATCGTCCTGCCAGGTCGTTCCGAAACGGGCGGCTTCAATCCCGTGAATGCGATCACCAGCACGCCGCGCGACCTCACCGTCGAGGATGGCCAGGCCATCATGCGCGCGACGGCCGTGCTGCGCACCGCGCCGCTCACCATCGGCACCTCGGAAGCCGTCTTCAACGGCAAGCTGCGCGACGTCACCATCGTCGGCACGACGCCCGATTACCTCAAGCTGCGGCGCATGGATCTGGCGCAGGGCCGCTTCCTGCCGGTCGACACGCCGAATGCCGCGGTGGCGGTGATCGGCGCGACGATCCAGCGCGAACTGTTCGGCACCGAACCGGCCATCGGCAAGGTGCTGCGCATCGGCGACCGGCGCGTGCGCATCATCGGCGTGCTCGGCAGCACCGGCCAGGGCCTCGGCATGAACGCCGACGAAGTGGTGATCCTGCCCGTCACGGTGGCGCAGGCGATGTTCAACACCAACACGCTGTTCCGCATCCTCGTCGAAGCGAAGGACCGCGCGCTGATCGAGCAGGCCAAGGCGCAGACCAGCGCGATCCTCAAGGCCCGGCACGATGGCGAGGAAGACGTTACGGTCATTACCCAGGACGCCGTGCTGGCCACCTTCGACCGCATCCTCGGCACGCTGACCTACGGCGTGGCCGGCATCGCCGCGATCAGCCTGGCCGTGGCCGGCATCCTCGTCATGAACGTGATGCTCGTCGCCGTGACGCAGCGGACGGGCGAGATCGGCCTGCTCAAGGCGCTCGGTGCGGAAGGTGCGGCGATCCGCAATGCCTTCCTCGCCGAGGCGGCGCTGCTCTCGGCCGCCGGCGCCGTGACCGGCTACCTGCTCGGGCAGGGCGGGGCCTTCGCCCTGCGGACCGCGATGCCGGTCCTGCCGGCCTACCCGCCGGACTGGGCGGTCATCGCGGCACTCGGCACCGCGCTGGTCACCGGGCTCATTTTCGGCGTGATGCCGGCCCGCCGCGCGGCGCGGCTCGATCCGGTGCAAGCCCTGATGAAACACTGATCCGGATGCGCGCCGCCGACCTGTTCACCCTTTCAACGCGGTCCCTCACCGCGCAACGTCTGCGCAGCTTTCTCACGCTGCTCGGCATCGCGGTCGGCATCGCGGCGGTGATCCTGCTCACCAGCATTGGCGAAGGCGTGCATCGTTTCGTGCTCAACGAATTTACCCAGTTCGGCACCAACGTCATCGAAATCACGCCGGGCAAGACCAAAGCCAGTGGCGGCCCGGGCGGCCTGCAGACGACCGTGCGGCTGTTGACGCTCGAGGACGTCGAGGCGCTCGCGCGTGTGCCGGGCATCCTGGCGGCGACGCCGGGCGTCTGGGGCAATTCCGAGGTCGCGGCGAACGGCCGCCTGCGGCGCACCACGATCCAGGGCGTCGGGCCGGGGTCGCTGGACATCCTGAAGATAACAATGCAAAGCGGCAGCTTCCTGCCGGACGAGAACCTCGCGCATGCGCGTCCGTTCGCGGTGCTGGGGCCGACGCTCAAGCAGGAACTGTTCGGCAGCGGGAATGCGCTCGGCCAGCGCCTGCGCGTCGGCGGCATGCAATTCCGCATCGTCGGCGTGGTGGCGCCGAAGGGCCAGTTTCTCGGCATGGACCTCGATGACACCGTGTTCATTCCCACGGCCCGCGCGCTCGAACTCTACAACCGCGAGGGCCTGATGCGCATCCAGCTCACGTATCGTGAAGGGCTGCAGGCGGGCGCGGTCGCGACGGCCGTAAAGTCAGTCCTGGCGGGACGGCACGGCCGCGAGGATTTCACGCTGACGACGCAGGAAGACATGCTGCGCACGCTGTCGAAGATCCTCAATGTGCTGACCATGGCGGTCGGCGCGCTCGGCGGCATCTCGCTGCTCGTCGGCGGCGTCGGCATCGTCACGATCATGACCATCGCGGTGACCGAGCGCACCAACGAGATCGGCCTGTTGAAGGCGTTGGGTGCAAGAGAGCGAACCATCCTTGGCGTCTTTCTCTCGGAGGCAGTCGCGCTCTCGGCGCTCGGCGGCCTGATGGGCCTCGTGCTCGGCATCGGCATCGCGCAGCTCGCCCACCTGCTGTTTCCCGCGCTGCCGGTCGAAACGCCGCTCTCCTTCGTCATCCTCGCCGAAGTCGTGGCCATCGTCATCGGCCTGATCGCGGGTGTCATGCCGGCACGGCGTGCCGCCCGGCTCGATCCGGTCGAGGCTTTGCGCGCAGAGTAATATGGAACGCCACATCGGCTGGACATTACGGATTCATGGGTACGATCGCGGTCATTTCGGATGTGCACAGCAACCTGGAAGCCCTTCAGGCCGTGCTGGAACAGATCGACGCACTGAATGTCGACGCCATCTATTCGCTCGGGGATGTCATCGGCTACGGTCCCGATCCGGAAGCCTGCCTGGCCTTGACCGCCCGCCGTTGTCGCCTGCGGCTGATGGGCAATCACGAATACGGCGTCTTGCACACTGAAACCCCGGGTTTTTCTTTCAATGCGGCGGCACAGCAGGCGATTGACTGGACGCGGGAGCGCGTTCGGCAGGCGGGCCTGCGGGAGAGTTTTTCCGGGCTGAAGTCCTCCCATCGGGAAGGCCAGCTCCTGTTCGTGCATGGGTCCGCGCGCAATGCATTGAATGAATACATCCTCGAATCCGATGGCAAGGGCCACTCGAACTTCGACCGGATTTTGACCTCGCTGGAACGGGACTTCACCGATTTCCGCATTTGCTTCGTCGGGCACAACCACAAGCCGTTCCTCGCCACGCGCGAGGGTTTTCTTCATCCGCACGAAGACTGCCACGAATTCCAGGTCCCCGCCGATGAGATGTTCTATGTCAGTGTCGGCTCCGTCGGGCAGCCCAGGGATCGCGACCCGCGCGCCTGCTTCGTGACCTTCGACGGCATGAAGCTGACCTACCACCGCGTGGCCTACCCGTTCGCGATCACCGCCGGGAAGATTCGCGCCCACGGACTGCCGGCATTGTTCGCCGAACGTCTCGCCGTGGGCAGATAAGCCGATGCACGACCCGGCCGCGATCGACAGCTTCATCCAGGGCGCTTCCCGGCTCCCGGTGATGCCGAAAACCACGATCCGCCTGCTCGAACTGCTGGAATTTCAGGATTGCACCGCGCAGGAAATCGCCGTGGTGGTCGAAACGGAGCCTGCGCTCGCCGTGCGGCTCCTCAAGCTCGCCAATTCACCCTTCTACGGACAGCGCGGCCGGATCGCTTCGGTCGCCAAGGCGGTTGTCGTGCTGGGGGCGAAAACCATCCGCAGTCTGGCCATGGCTGTCTGGACGCACACCCTGCGCGCGCAAATGCGGAATGCCGAGGAAATGATGCTGATGGTGCCGCTGCTCCAGCATGGCCTGGCAACCGGCGTGGCGGCGCAGATGCTGGTCGAAAAGGCCAGCCGGGGGTTGGCCGAGGATGCCTTCATGGCCGGCCTGCTACATGACATCGGTCGCGTCGCGCTGGTCGCGCAACTGGGCACCGGCTATCGCGACGCCATTCTCGAGCTGGCACTGCGGGAGAGTGTCTCCCTGCACGAAACGGAGGCCACCGTCCTTGGTTTCGACCACCGTGCCCTCGGCGCACGGCTGATGACTTCGTGGGGTTTGCCCGGCTTTCTGGCCACCGTGGCCGAACGGCATCACGACGCGGGTTTGATTCCGGACCAGCAGAACATCGTGGCCGCCGTCGCGCTGGCCGATACCTGTGCGTCCCGCCTGGGTTTCAATCTCGCCCTGGACATGCCGCGCCCGCCGCAGGACGAAATCGCAGCCTTTTACGATCTGCAGGACGAACTGGTCATGGCCGAGTTTCTCGAGAGTTGCGCCGATCGGGTCAAGACGTTCAACGATGCGTTGGACCAGACCTAGCGGGTGACTGCCGGGCGACAGGCAATTACCTGAAAGGCATGGAGGCCTTGTTGAGCCGACACTGATCTGGCTGTGTGTCGTCGATGTCGATACACCGACTGGTCAGGGCAACCTGCTTCAGTTCATCGTAACTGAACCCGCAGCGGCTTTCGCCCTCGATCAGCAGTTCGCGGCCGTCTTCGTCGTTCTGGACGACGAGTCCCAGCGGATGAAGTTCGACGAGCAGGGTGTATGCCATGGATCTATGCTATCGCAATTAATGCGCATTGCAAGCGGGGTCATGGCGGTCAGTGCGCGCTTAGTGCGCTTCGTCCCAGTTCGGGCCGTCGCCAACTTCGGCGAGCAGCGGCACGGCGAGTTTGGCGACGCCGGCCATCAACGGCGGCAGCACGTGCTTGACGCGGTCAAGTTCGCTGTCGGGCACTTCGAGGACGAGCTCGTCATGCACCTGCAGGATCAGGCGGGCGCGCAGTGTTTCCCGGTCGAGCCAGTCCTGCACGGCGATCATCGCCCGCTTGATCAGGTCGGCGGCGGTGCCCTGCATCGGTGCGTTGATCGCCGCACGCTCGGCGCCCTGCCGGCGGCCGACATTCGCTGAGCGGATATCCGGCAGCCACAGGCGTCGGCCGAAGACGGTCTCGACGTAGCCCTTTTCCTTCGCCGCACTGCGCGTCTCCTCCATGTAGCGGGCGACGCCGGGATAGCGGGCGAAGTAGCGGTCCATGTAGGTTTGCGCCGAACTTCGATCGACATCGATCTGCTTGGCGAGGCCGAAGGCGCTCATGCCGTAGATCAGGCCGAAGTTGATGGCCTTGGCGGCGCGGCGCTGTTCGTTGGTCACTTCGAGCGGGGTGATGCCAAAGACTTCGGCGGCGGTGGCGCGGTGCACGTCCTCGCCGCGTGCGAAGGCATCGAGCAGACCCTTGTCTCCCGAAAGGTGCGCCATGATCCGCAGTTCGATCTGCGAATAGTCAGCGCTGACGAGACGGCACCCGGCGGGTGCGACGAAGGCGGCGCGGATGCGGCGGCCTTCCGCCGTGCGGATCGGGATGTTCTGCAGGTTTGGGTCGCTCGAAGCCAGCCGGCCCGTCACGGCGACCGCCTGCGCGTAGCTGGTGTGCACGCGGCCCGTGGACGGATTTACCATTTTCGGCAGCTTGTCGGTGTAGGTACCCTTGAGTTTGGCAAGCGTTCGATGTTCCAGCAGGCGCTTGGGCAGCGGGTAGTCCTCGGCGAGTTTCTGCAGTACCTCCTCGTCGGTCGAGGGTGTGCCGGAGGGCGTTTTCTTCACGACTGGCAAGCCTTGCTGCGTGAAGAGAATCTCGGCGAGCTGCTTGGGTGAATTGAGGTTGAAGGGCTGGCCGGCGAGCTGGTGGGCCTCGGCCTCGACTTCCATCAGCCGGCGACCGAGCGCGTCGCTCTGCAGCGCCAGTGCCTGCGTGTCGATCAGTACGCCATGCCGTTCCATGCGGAACAGGATCTCGGCGACGGGCAGCTCGATGTCGCGATAGAGGCGTGCCAGTTGTTCTTCGACCGCAAGGCGCGGTGCGAGCGCCCGATGCACCTGCAGCGTGACGTCGGCATCTTCGGCGGCGTATTGCGCGGCGCGTTCGATCTCGACCTGCGCGAAGCTGATGCGGTTTACGCCCTTGCCGGTGACGTCATCGTAGCTGATCGTCTTCAGGCCGCAGTGGCGCGCGGCCAGTGCGCCGAGTTCGTGCGACTGGTCGGATTCCAGCACGTAGGATTCGAGCAGCGTGTCGGCGACAATGCCGGCGAGGCGGATGTCGTGGTTGGCGAAGACGTGGCGGTCGTACTTGAGATGCTGGCCGACCTTGTTGTGTGTCGCCGATTCGAGCCAGGGCTTGAGTTTCGCCAGCGTGGCGTCGAACGGCAGTTGATCGGGCGCGCCGGCGTAGTGATGGCCGAGCGGCAGGTAGGCGGCGCGCAGCCGATCCGGTTCGAGCAGCGCGAAGGAAATGCCGACAAGCCTTGCGGCCATCGGATCGAGCGCAGTGGTTTCGGTGTCGAGGGAGACCAGATCAGCGGCATTCAGTCGTTGCAGCCAGTCGTCGAGTTGCGCCTCGGTGAGGAGGCACTCATAGCCGGAACGGTCAGGTTCGGTGGTGGGTCCGTCAGCGGATGCGACGGCAGTCGCCGCTGCGGGTGCCGTCCTGCCAGCGCTGACTTTGGGCGGCGGTGCTTCACCGTTTATTTCGCGCAGCCAGGTCTTGAAGTCGAACCCGGTGTAGAGCGCGGCCAGCTTGTCCTTGTCGGGGGTGGTGGGAGTCAGTTCGACGGTTGGCAGATCGAGGTCGCAGGCGATGGTGACCAGCTTCTTCCCCAGTGGCAGGAAGTCCAGATGCTGGCGCAGGTTCGCGCCGACCACGCCGCCGATGTCGTCCGCGTGCGCGACGATGTCATCCAGCGCGCCGTACTGTGCCAGCCACTTCACGGCGGTCTTGGGGCCGACTTTGGCGACGCCCGGCACGCCATCCACGGCATCGCCGACCAGCGCGAGGTAATCGACGATGCGTTCCGGCGGCACGCCGAACTTGGCGGTTACGCCCGCCGCGTCCAGCTTTTCCTCGCTCATGGTATTGACCAGCGTGACGTGCGAATCGACGAGCTGGGCGAGGTCCTTGTCGCCGGTCGAGATCACGCAATCCTCGCCGCGCGCGGCGGCCTGCGCGGCCAGGGTGCCGATCACGTCGTCGGCTTCGACGCCCGGAATGCACAAGAGCGGCCAGCCGAGCGCGCGAATCGTCTCGTGCAGGGGTTCGATCTGGGCGGCGAGATCGTCGGGCATCGGCGGCCGGTGCGCCTTGTATTCGGGATACCAGTCGTCGCGGAAGGTCTTGCCCTTGGCGTCAAAGACGACGGCGCGCTTGTCTGCGCCGGGGTAATCTGCGACGAGGCGGCGCAACATCGCCAGCACGCCCTTGATCGCCCCGGTCGGCTGGTTTGCGGCGTTGCGCAGATCGGGCAGCGCGTGAAAAGCGCGGTATAAATAGGAAGACCCGTTGAACAAGAAGCAGCATATAACTCAGGGGAGAGCAGGAAAATGACCGCGAAGGACAAGTTGCCGAAAATCGCCGATCCGCGGCTGGCGGCGCCGGCATCGTCGTCACGCGAAGCGTGGCGGGTGTTCGGCATTATGTCAGAGTTCGTCGAGGCGACCGAGCGGCTGGCCGGCGTGAAGCCGGCGGTGTCGATCTTCGGCAGCGCGCGCGTCCAGCCCAACTCGCCGTACTATCAGCTGACCGAGCGCATCGCGCGCCTGCTGTCGGATTCCGGCTTCTCGGTGATCTCCGGCGGTGGTCCCGGCGTGATGGAGGCCGCCAACAAGGGGGCCTACCTGGGAAAGAGTCCCAGCATCGGCCTCAACATCCAGCTGCCGATGGAACAGCAGTCCAACCCCTATCAGGACATCTCGCAGAGCTTTCGCCATTTTTTCGCGCGCAAGTACATGTTCGTGCGCTTTGCCGCCGCCTACGTGGTGATGCCCGGCGGCTTCGGCACGCTCGACGAGTTGCTCGAGGCGTTGACGCTGATCCAGACGAGCAAGTCACCACGCATCCCCCTGATTCTGGTGGGCGACGGCTTCTGGGACGGTCTGCTCGACTGGTTCCGCGAGCGGCTGGTCGCCGAGGGCATGATCAATCCCGAGGACATGAACCTGATCCAGATCCTCGACGAACCTGAGGCCATCGTCGCGGCGATCTTCCGGCACTACGAGACGCGTGGTTTCGAGCGTATCCCGGCCGAACACGATCTGCTGTTGAATTTGTAGATAGAATCACGCTAACCCCAAAGCGAAAATGCAAAGAGAAAACGTCATGTTCCCCAAGACACTTCGCCTTCTGTCCGCCCTGTTGTTCAGCGCCATCGCCCTGACCGCGACGGCGCAGCAGAGCCCCACCGACCTGCAGCCGCTGCCCGGCATCGTCGATGACCCCGCGCAGGCGCCGCAGGTCACGATCCGCAAGCAGGGCGAAGACAAGGTCGAGGAATACCGCATGAATGGCAAGCTGTACATGGTCAAGGTGACGCCACCCCATGGCAAGCCCTACTATCTGGTCGATCGCAAGGGCAACGGCAGCTTCATGCAGGAGGAGACCGCCGTCGGCGACAAGGGCATCTCCGTGCCGATGTGGGTCATCCACACTTTCTGACGTACCAGGTTTCGCCATGCAAGCGCGTCGTCTGTCCGCGGTTCGCGGAGCCTTCTGGCTTTTAGAGGGCTTGCGCCTGTTCCGGCGCAACCCGCCGCTGATTTCCGCGCTGACGCTCCTCTACCTGCTGATCGTGCAGTTGCTGGTCGCGCTGCTGCCGGGCATCGGTCCGGTCCTGCTGCCGCTGCTGCTGCCCGTGATGACCCTGATCGTCGCCAACGGCTGCCGGCTGGTCGACCAGAATCGCCGACCGGACAAGGCGGGATTGCTGCAGGGCATCACCGATAACGGGACAGCCCTGCTGCGGCTGGGCGGCCTGCAACTGCTCGGCGCGGTGCTGGTGATCCTGCTGAGCATGCTGCTCAATGATGGCGCCGATCCACTGTCCACGCCGCTGACCCTGCCGGAAACCCCGAACATGGGTGACGGTGCCGCCGCCGACGCGACCGCCGCCGCCCAGATCGTGGACACCGCGGCGCAGGCCGCCATGCTGAATGCCCTGATGAAGGTGCTGCTGCTGGCGACGCCGCTGATCATCGCCTTCTGGTTTGCGCCCTTCCTCGTCGGCTGGGACCGCGTGAGTCCTTTCAAGTCGCTGTTCTTCAGCACCGTGGCGAGTTTCCGCAACTGGCGCGCCATGCTGATGTTTTCGCTGGCAGCCGTTGCCGTCGCGGGCATTTTGCCGGGCTTCGTCCTGATCGTCGTCGGCCAGATCTCGGGCATGGCGCTCGGCCCGGCGCTGGTGGCGCTGCGCATGATCCTCATCTTCCTCGTCGCGCCGATCCTGACCGCGAGTATCTACATCAGCTATCGCGACATCTTCCATACCGGCGTGGATGAAAGTGCCTGACACCGGTGGCCTCGGCGGCCCCGGCGCACCGCTGGGCATCCTCGGCGGCACCTTCGATCCGGTCCATCTTGCCCACCTTGCGCTCGCGCGCGCCGCACTCGACCGGCTGCGCCTCGCACAGGTCTGCTGGATTCCGGCCGGCCAGCCGCCGCACCGGGCAGCGCCGCAGGCTAGCCCTGCAGACCGGCTGGCAATGGTCCGGCTGAGCATCGCTGCCGAACCGCGTTTCGTGCTCGACGACAGCGAAGCGAAAAGCAGCGCGCCCAGCTATACCGTGCATACGCTTGAGCGTCTGCGCCGCAAGTTCGGTCCGCAGCGGCCGCTGGTATTGCTGATGGGGGCCGATGCGTTGCGCGGATTACGCAGCTGGCACCGCTGGGAAGAGCTTCTGGGCCTCACGCACATCGCCGTGGCAACGCGCCCGGGTTTCCCGTTCGCCGCGCTGGATGCGCCGCTGGCAGATCTGTTCGGCCGGTGCCGTCTCGCCGGACCTGACTTTGCACAACAGCCAGCCGGGGGCATTTATCCCTTCGAACTCATCGCCGGTACGGTGTCGGGCACTGAAGTGCGCGCGCTTCTGGCCGCCGATGCACCGGCCGCGCAGCTGCTCGAATTGCTGCCCGCACCGATTCTCGACTATATTCGCCAACATCATCTTTATTGCAAATAATTCATGGACATCCGAAAACTGCAACGCATCGTGGTCAATGCCCTCGAGGACATCAAGGCCAAGAACATCGAAGTCATCAATACGCGCCGGCTGTCCGACATGTTCGCGCGCGTCGTCATCGCCACCGGCGATTCGAACCGCCAGGTGCGCGCCTTGGCACGCAACGTCGCGGAGAAGGTGCGCGAGGCCGGCGGCGAGGTCATCGGCGTCGAGGGCGAGGACGGCGGCGAGTGGGTGCTGGTCGATACCGGCGACATCGTCGTGCATGTCATGCAGCCCAATGTGCGCAAATACTACGACCTCGAATCGCTCTGGCAGGTCAAGCCCAAGCGCGCTACTGCAGCCGGGGCCAAAACGGCAGAAGAGTGAAACTGATCGTGGCCGCTGTCGGCACGCGCTTGCCGGACTGGATGAACGCCGGCTTCGCGGAGTACGCGAAGCGCATGCCGCGCGAATTGCCGCTGGAACTCGTCGAAATCAAGCCCGAGCCCCGCACCACGGGCAAGACCGTCGAAGCCATGATGGCCGCCGAGGCGAAGCGCATCGAGGCGGCACTGCCCGCCCGCTGCCGCCGCATCGCGCTCGACGAACGCGGCGAGGCACCCGATACGCGCACGCTGGCCGATAACATGGAGCACTGGCAAAACCATGGCGATGATGTCGCTTTCCTCATCGGCGGGCCGGATGGCCTTGATCCGGCGCTGAAGCAAGGGGCACACGAAGTCATGCGCCTGTCGTCGCTGACCCTGCCGCACGGCCTCGCGCGCGTGGTCCTTGCCGAGGCGCTCTATCGCGCCCACAGCTTGCGCAGTGGCCACCCCTACCATCGGGACTGAGCTTCGTTCGCCATGACGACGCTCGAACCGCGCATCTATCTCGCCTCGCAAAGCCCGCGCCGGCGCGAACTGCTGACGCAGATCGGCGTGCGCTTCGATCTGCTGCTGTTCCGCGGCGACAGCCGTGCCGATCCCGAAACCTGCGAGGACGTGCTGCCGGGCGAACTTCCCGACGACTATGTGGTGCGCGTCGCGCAGGCGAAGGCACAGCATGGCCTGCGCCTGCTTGCCTATCGCCGCCTGCCGTCCCGCCCGGTACTGGCGGCCGATACGACGCTCGACGTCGATGGCGAGATTGTCGGCAAGCCGCGCGACGACGCCGAAGCCACCGCGATCCTCGCGCACCTGTCCGGGCGCGCCCATCGCGTGCTGACGGCGATTGCGGTCGCCCACCCGGACCGTGTGGAGACGCGCCTGTCCATCAGCGAAGTGCGCTTTCGCACGTTGAGCGAGGCCGAAATCCGCGCGTATGTCGCCAGCGGCGAGCCGCGCGACAAGGCGGGTGCCTATGGCATCCAGGGCCGCGCGGCGATCTTCGTCGAGGCAATTCGTGGCAGCCATTCCGGCATCGTCGGCCTGCCGCTGTGCGAGACAGCCCTGCTACTGCGCGAATGCGGCTATCCGGTGTAAAGTCGCCGTCCCACGCCATGACGCGCAGGCCCGTATGCCGTCCCGCCCGCTCTGACTTTCGCCCGCATCATGAATGAAGAATTCCTCGTCAATTTCACACCGCAGGAAACCCGTGTCGCGCTGATGCTGCAGGGCGCGGTGCAGGAACTGCACATCGAGCGCACCGGCGGGCGCGGCATTGTCGGCAACATCTATCTCGGCCGTGTCGTGCGCGTGCTGCCCGGCATGCAGTCGGCGTTCATCGAGGTCGGCCTCGCGCGCACCGCCTTTCTCCACGTGGCCGACATCTTCGGTGAGAAGAACGGCAGGTGCACGCCCCATCGAGCGCCTGATCGCCGAGGGCGAAACCCTCATGGTGCAGGCGCTCAAGGACCCGATCGGCACCAAGGGTGCGCGCCTGTCCACCCAGATTTCGCTCGCCGGCCGCCTGCTGGTTTACCTGCCGCAGGAAAAGCATATCGGCATCTCGCAGAAGATCGAGGACGAGGCCGGGCGCGAGTTGCTGCGCGAGCGCATCCAGCAGTTGCTGCCACCGGCCGAAGCGGGCGGCTTCATCGTGCGCACCATGGCCGAGAATGCCTCGGACGAGGAACTCGCCGCCGATATTGCCTACCTGCGCCGTCTCTGGCAGGAGATCCGCCACCGCGCGCAGGGCGCCACGGCGCCTTACATGCTGCACCATGACCTGACGCTCGCCCAGCGCGTGCTGCGCGACCTTACGGGGCCGGAAACGACCCGCATCGTCGTCAACTCGCGCGAGAACTACCTCAAGCTCTCCGCCTTCGCGCAGGAATTCATGCCGCAACTGGCCCCGCTGCTGACGCACTACACCGGCGAACGGCCACTGCTCGATCTCTATGCGGTCGAGGACGAGATCCAGAAGGCGCTGGCGCGCCGCGTCGATCTCAAGTCCGGCGGCTATCTGATCATCGACCAGACCGAGGCGCTGACGACCATCGACGTCAACACCGGCGCCTTCGTCGGCACCCGCAATTCCGGCAATTTCGACGACACGATCTTCAAGACCAACCTCGAGGCGGCGCAGACCATTGCCCGGCAACTGCGCCTGCGCAACCTCGGCGGCATCATCATTGTCGATTTCATCGACATGGAATCGTCCGACCACCGCAACGCCGTGCTGGCCGAACTCAACAAGGTGCTGGCGCGCGACCACACGCGCATCACCGTGAATGGCTTCACCCAGCTCGGGCTGGTCGAGATGACCCGCAAGCGCACGCGCGAATCGCTCGCCCAGATCCTCTGCGAGCCCTGCCCGACCTGCGGCGGGCGCGGCGTGGTCAAGACGGCACAGACCATCGCCTACGAAATCCTGCGCGAACTGCTGCGCGAGGCGCGTCAGTTCGAGGCGCGCGAGATGCGCGTGCTTGCCGCGCCGGCGGTCATCGATCTCTTCCTCGAAGAAGAATCGCAGGCGCTGGCGATGCTGTCCGACTTCATCGGCCGGCAGATTTCACTGCATCCCGAACCCAGCTACACTCAGGAGCAGTACGACATCGTGCTGATGTAGCAACAACCACAACAAGAGGAGAAAACCATGACCGCAGAGAGACAACACCCCGATTTCGATAGTTTGGTTCCCGCCGTCGGCTTCACCCGTCGCGGCTTCGTCGCCACCGCCCTCGGCGCCGGCTTTGCCATGGCCGCTGGCCCGGTGGCGGCGCAGAGCGTCATCAAGACCGACACGACAGGCCTCACCGCCGGCGAGATTGACACCAACGGACTGGCTGCCTATCGCGCCCAGCCGGAAGGCGGCAAGAATCTGCCGACGATTCTGGTCGTTTCCGAAATCTTCGGGGTCCATGAGCACATTGCCGATGTCTGCCGCCGGCTCGCCAAGCTTGGCTATCTCGCCATCGCGCCGGAACTGTTCGCGCGCTACGGCGATCCGCGCAAACTGACCAATGTCCAGGAAGTTCTCGGCAGCATCATTGCCAAGGTGCCGGACCGCGAGGTCATGGCCGATCTCGACGCCTGCGCCAACTGGGCCAAGGCGAATGGCGGCGACCCGGCGCGGCTCGGCATCACCGGCTTCTGCTGGGGCGGTCGCCAGACCTGGCTCTACACCGCGCACAACCCCAACGTGAAGGCCGGCGTGGCGTGGTACGGCCGCATTGATGGCGAGGTCAATGATCGCACGACGAAATGGCCGCTCGACATCGCCGGCGAACTCAAGGGCGCCGTGCTGGGCCTCTATGGCGGCAAGGACCAGGGCATCCCGCTCGACGACGTCGAGTCGATGCAGTCAGCCATCGCCAAGGCCGGCGGCAAGTCACAGATCCACGTCTATCCCGATGCACCGCACGCCTTCAACGCCGACTACCGCCCCACCTACCGCAAGGACGCGGCCGAGGATGGCTGGAAACGGCTGCAAGCCTGGTTCAAGCAATACGGCGTCTAAACAGGCCACGGCGAGGCGGCGGGTGCCGTCTCGCCAAGACTGACTTTTCCTCGTGTCACAGATCGGCTGTCAGGGGGGCAGTAGAGCGGACAGCTGCTTCCGCAGCTACGCCTGACGATTATTCAAGCACGCCAACGGCGCCATAGCCAAAGCATTGCTCCGCCGGCAATTATCACAATCAGCACGGCCTCCTCGAAGCGTTTGATGTCGGCCAACATGGCATGAATGGCCAAACCAAACGTATAGCCCGCCCCGGCAATCGTCAATGCCCAAACCGCGGCACCAATCACATTCAGTACCGCAAAGCGGAGGATCGCCACTCTGCTTGTTCCGAGGAGCACCGGCGCCGCGATTCTCAGCCCATAAAGGAAACGCACCGTCAAAATGAAAAGGGTGGCGTGACGCTCCAGCAGTTCATGTACGCGCGGCTGTTGTCTGGCCAGTGAAGGGAAGCGTGCGATCAACGCCCGGCCTTTCCAGCGACCGAGCAGGAAGGCCAATTGATCCCCCAGCGTGGCACCGCAGATAGCCACCACGATTACCAGAGGCAAGTCGAGCAGACCGCGATGCGCGGCAAACCCAGCCGCGAGCAGGATGGTTTCTCCCTCCAGCAGCGTGCCGACAAAGACTGCCAGATAGCCGTAAGAAAGAACGAAGGCGCTGATCACGCGGGTCGTTTCTGCCGGTAGCTGAACACCAGCCCCGAGCCATCCTGGCGCGTGAGCAGTTCAATGCTGCCGCCCAGCCGCATGGCCGCCTCGCGGGCGATGGCCAGGCCAAGGCCACTGCCCGAGCCAACCGCGCCCGGCGGGCGGTAAAAGGCATCGAATACACGGTCACGCTCGTCCTCGGGAATACCAGGCCCGGTGTTGACGACTTCGATAAGATAGTCATCGCCAGCGGTAAGTAGGCGCAGCGTCACTTCCCCACCAGTAGGCGTGTATTTCAGGGCGTTGTCCAGGGCGTTGTCCAGGGCGTTGGCCAGGGCGTTGGCCAGGATCAGGCGTAGAGATTCTTCCGTTGCGGGCAGCGAAAAGCGCGCTTTTTCATCGAGGCCCAGATCGATGCCACCGGCCTTGGCCCGGGGCAGGAATTCCGCGATCAGCGCTCGCGCCAGCGCGGGTACATCGACTTCGGCTTCCACGGCACCACCGGTCTGGATCCTGGCCAAATTCAGAAGCTGGTCGGTCAAACGTTGCGCCCGCACGATGCCGGCTTGCAAAGGCGCGGCGCGGGCCTGCATGTCCGCCAGCGAGGTGGCCCGGTCTAGGTTTTGCGCCTGCACGGACAAGGCGGTGAGCGGGCTGCGCAGCTCATGGGCGGCATCGGCGATAAAGCGCGTCTGCTGCGCCACCAGCAGGTTGACGCGTTCCAGCAGGCGGTTGATCGCCTGCACGAAGGGCCTGATTTCATCAGGCAGACCGTCATCCGCGAGCGGCAGCGGGCGTTGCGTGGCCTGTGCGTCCAGCCTTGCCGAGAGTCTGGTGACAGGCATGAACTCCTGCCGCACGATGCGTACCACCAGCCATGCCAGCAGCGGTAGCAGGAGTAGCAGAGGAATCAAGGTACGCAGGGCGCTGTTGACCGCAATTTCGTCACGTGCATCCGTGAGCTGAGCCAGCACGGTACGAGCACCCGCAGCATTGTCATGAATATAAACACGCAACCGGCCCGATGCCGTATCCAGCGTATGAAAACCGACCTTCAGATCGGAGGTCAGCCATGCCGGGAGGGGGCTGCCTGGCAGGTGCAGGATCTGGATGCGGGATTCCGGATCGCCGCCGACACCCTCGCCACTTCGTGCGCCACCTTGCGCCACGTTGCCATTCAGCACGGCGACCTGCCGCAACATATCGTCCTGGAATTCCTTGGCTTCGGAGTACGCGAGGAGGAAAGAAGCCAGTGCAGCGACCAGCGCCGAAATCAGCACGGCGCTGCCCAACACCAGGCTCAGGTGGCGCTGCAATGAACGCGTCATGCCGATTTATCCACCATCCAGCCGGCACCACGCACGTTTCTGATGACGCCGGCACCGAATTTCTTGCGCACGCCGTGGATCAGGAAGTTGACGGCATTGCTCTCTACTTCCTCGTTCCATCCGTAGATGCGCTCTTCCAGTTCCTCGCGCGACAGTATCGCGCCGGGACGCAGCAACAGCGCATGCAACAGGGCGAACTCACGTGCGCTCAGCAATTCGGACACATCCCCGCAGCGAGCCTGGCGGGTTGCCGGATCGAGGCTGAGTTTGCCATTGCTCAGGACGGGTGCCGCCTGTCCGCCCTGACGCCGCACCACTGCGCGCAGCCGAGCCAGGAGTTCACTGACATCGAAGGGCTTGACCAGGTAATCGTCTGCACCGTAATCGAGCCCTTTGACCCGGTCATCGACGCCATCGCGGGCGGTGACGACGATGACCGGCACCACATTGCCTGTCTGGCGCAGACGCCGCAGCACTTCCAGCCCGTCGCGTTTGGGCAGGCCCAGGTCGAGCAGCACGGCTTGGTGCTCGCCATGCGCGAGGGTGGCGCTGGCAGTAGCGCCATCCTTGACCCAATCCACGGCGTAGGCGGCATCCCTGAGTGCCAAGGATATTGCTTCACCTATCATGGAGTCATCTTCGACCAGCAGAACGCGCATTGAGCCTCTCAACTTTTCAGAACGCTCATTGTCTCACCCAGCCCCTGCGGATCAAGGCGATCAATATCGACCGGAAACTGTTTTCTCGATGACATCCCGCCGGGTTATGGTAAGAAAGGTGACCAGGCCGAGTATGGTGACGAGGAAGATGCCGGTGGTCCCTACCGCACCAAGACCCAGGCCGCCATTGCTTATTGGCTGCGACAGAAAATCGCCGCTCGATGCACCCAGCGGGCGCGTGAGGATATAGGCGATCCAGAATGCCAGTACGGCATTGGCCTTGAATACGTAGTAAGAAAACGTCACGGCAGCAATCGCGACAGCGAACAGCAGCGTCGAATTGGCATAGCCCAAGTTCATCTTTTCAGCGACCAGATCGCCGGCGGCGGTACCCAAGGCAAACGTAAACAGAATCGCTGCCCAGTAGAACAGTTCGCGCCTGGCCGTAAAGATGGAGTGAATGGACAGGGTTTTTTCGTTTGCATACCAGAGCGAGAATGTTGCCATCAGGGCCAGGCCGAATGCAATGGTCGTGGTTTCCAGTGCGACGCCGAAGTTGTCCACGAGGTTATCGGTGATGAGCGTGCCGGCGATGCTGATCAGCACCACATTGACCCAGTACAGCCAGGGCACGTATTTTCGGGTGCGCATCTGCAAGAGCAGGAATATCGCCAGCAGGAAGCCCATGACGATGGAGGTCCCCGCCAGGCCGAAATTCATGTCGAAATTGAGGAAGTCCGCCGCGGTTTCGCCAACCGTGGTGGCCATGATCTTGATGATCCAGAAGTAGAGTGTGACTTCCGGAACCTTGTTGAGCATTTGCAGAGCGTCTTCGCGCGCAAGTGTATTCATAGAGCTTCTCCCGTGGATTGCAGCATGCGTCCGTTCAGACGCAAGCGGAATGCCGGCGCGGCCTACGCCGCCCCGGCACCATTGCGTCGGCTAAGCGGTCAATCGGCGTGGTCATGGTCGTCGTCATGATCGATCTTGTCCTCAGTGGCCAGGATGACCTTGCCACTGGTCGGATCGACCTTCACGTCCATGACCTTCTTGCCATTTACCACTTCGACATCGAAAACCCACTGGCCTTTGTGTTGCTCGTATTCGGCTCGGGCGGCCTTGCCACCGGTATGTTGTTCGGCAACGGTAACGGCCTGCCTCATGTCGATACTTGCTCCGCGAATGGCCAGAGCGTCGTTCTCGGCGGGTTGTGCCGCATGGGCAATGCCCATAGCAGCAGCAGACAGGGCAATAAACTTCGCCAGATACATTTTGTGTTTCATGATGCTTCTCCTTCAAGAATCGCGGACATTCGCGTAGGGAGCAAGTTAGCGAAGGAGAATTAGGAAAGAATTAGCCCGGCATCAGTCAATTGTCGGAATAGGAGCTGCAAAGCCCGGCCGACCGGGCGCGGCCGCAAAGTGCAGCAATTGACCTGCGGCAGATGCCGTCTCGCCAGCGCTGACTTTCAGCACCGATCCTTACCGAATGGGCAGATAGTCGGTCACGTTTTCCCAGCGACTGTTCCTGATCTGCGCGACGCGTACCTGCCCCAGCGCGAGGTGGTTGCTGGCGGAGAGCGCGATCGGCTGGCTGCCGAAGAAGTCGCGCGTCGTTTGCAGTTGTTCCAGCGCGGTTGAGACTTTCAGCGGTGTCGGCTGCGGGCCGGCGGCGTGGAGTGCGCGGACGAACAGGTCGGCGCCAACCCAGGTGTAGACGTCCCAGGTGTTCGGCTCGGTCTTGAACTTTTCGCGGTAGCGCGTGATCCAGTCGGCGAGCGCCTTGTTCGCGCCGTCGGCTTCCGGCTGCGGCACCAGCGCGACAGCGTATAGCCCGTCCATCGCCGCGCCGCCGAGTTGCGGCACTTGTGCGGTGTAACCCGAAGCCGTGACCAGCATCGGCACCTGCCAGCCGCCGCGGCGCGCTTCGGTATAGGCGCCGATGGTTTCGCGTACCACCGTGGCGAGCACGACGAAATCGCAGTCGGCGGCCTTGAGCCTGGCGATCTGCGAGGAAAAGTCCGTGGCGCCGCGCTTGTAGCGGGTCTGCTCGCACCACTTCAATCCCAGTTCGCCGAGCAGGCCGTCGATGCCGCGCAATACTTCGTGGCCCATGTCGTCGTCCTGATAAAGGATGCCGACGCGCTTGAAGCCGTTTTCCTTGATGAGGTGGCGCGCGCCGGGCGGCACCGAGAGCGTGTAGGACGGGCTCATGCCGAACTTGAGCGGATGCACGGGCTCGTAGACGCTCGCGAGCGGCGCGCCGGGGAACAGGTGCAACACGCCGGCCTCCAGAAAGCGCGGCATGGTCGCCATGACCACCGGCGACCCGAGGTTGTGAATGACAGCGAAAACGCCGCCTTCACCTTTTGCACCGAGCAGTTTTTCCGTCGCCAGTACGGCGCGTTTCGGATCGTAGCCGGTGTCCTCGACCAGCAGTTTCAGTTGCCGGCCATGCACGCCGCCCTTCGCGTTCTCCTCGTCGAAACGCATCTGCGTGCCGTTGCGGAAATGCACGCCGAGCGCGGCGATCGGGCCGGACAGGTCCTGCAGGCTGCCGACGCGAATCTCGGTGGGAGTAACGCCGCCAGCCCGAGCGGTAAGGGTCAGGCAGGCGAGGGCAAGGGCAAATAAGAACTGGCGCATCGGCGTCTCCGGAGCAAAGGCGGCGATTATAGGGAAGTGGATTTGCCGAGCCAGCCTGCCAGTCCGGCGGGGGTGAAGCGCAGCACCAGCACCAGCACGAAGCCGAAGGCGAACAGCTCGATGCCGGCGGGCGGGGTAGCCCAGCCCAGGCCGTCGCGCAGCAGGCCGATGGCCTGTGGCAGGGCGATGAGGAAGAGGGCGCCCAGCACGATGCCGGCGCGCGTGCCGAGGCCGCCGATCACCAGCATCATCAGCAATTCGATCGACATCACCCAGTCGAACTGTTCGGGACTGATGAAGCGCAGTTGATGGGCGTAGAGCCCGCCGGCCAGCCCGCCCAGCGCCGCCGCGAGGGCGAAGGCGACGACCTTCAGCTGCGGCACGGCGATGCCGACGACGTTCGCCGCGATGGCGTCTTCGCGCAGCGAAACGAGGGCGCGGCCGAGGCGCGACGCGTGCACCCGGCCGAGCAACCAGAGCGCGGCCAGCGCGCAGGCGAGCGCCAGCGCGTAGAGCGCTCCGGCATCGAGGGTGGCCACGACGCGGCCGGCATTGCCGCCGGTGACGGATTCCCAGCGCACGAAAACTTCCTGCACGATGAAGCCGAACGACAGCGTGGCGATGGCGAGGTAGATGCCCGCGAGCCGGCGCGCCGGCCAGGCCGCCAGTACGCCCGTGGCCGCGGCGAGCAGCGCGGCGACGGGCAGGGAGAGGAACAGGGGCCAGCCCTGTTGCTGCAGGACGGCTTCGGCATAGGCCCCGACGCCGAGGAAGGCGGCGTGGCAGAGCGAGAGTTAACCGGCCATGCCCGCCAAGAGCATCAGGCCGGCGCCGGCGACGACGTAGATCGCGACGAAAGTCAGTTGCGACAGCCCCCACGGCGACAGGAACGCCGGGGCGGCGAGCAGCGCGGCAAGCAGGACCATCAGGGCGATGCGTTGTGGCATCAGGTGTTTTCCTGCGGGCGGCCGAACAGGCCGGCCGGACGCCAGAGCAGTATCGTCAGCACCAGCAGGTGGGCGGCGATGTCTTTGATGCCGTCCGGCGCATAAAAACCGGCGAAGGCTTCGACCAGGCCGAGCAGCAGGCCGCCGGCCACCGCGCCGGGGATGCTGCCGAAGCCGCCGATTACCGCCGCCGGCAGCGCTTTCAGGCCGATCAGCCCCATGTGGGCATGCACGAAGGTCACCGGCGCCAGCAGCATACCGGCCACGGCGGCCAGCCCGGCGGCGAGCGCCCAGACGAGGCCCTGCATCCGGTCGAGCGGAATGCCGACAAGGCGCGCGCCCAGAGGATTTTGCGCCGTCGCCCGCAGCGCCTTGCCGAGCGGCACGAAGCGGAAGAAGCCGAACAGGGCCACGCCCAGCAGCAGCGTGACTCCGATCACCAGCAGGTGGTCGGCGGCGACCGTCGCGCCGGCGAATGCGACCGCTTGCCCGGCGAAGGGCGTCGGTAGCGCATGGGTTTCGGCGCCCGCACCGGGGATCATGGTGATCGCGCCCCTGAGCATGAAGCCGAGGCCGAGCGTGGTCATCACGATGGGAATGTGCGGCTGGCCGAGGAGGGGACGCAGCACGATCCGTTCCGCCAGCAGGCCGAACAGGGCACAGGCCACGGCGGCGCCCGCCAGTGCCAGCGGCCACGGCCAACCCAGCGTCACGAGGCCGAGGCCGGTGAAGCCGCCCAGCATCAGCAGCTCGCCGTGGGCGAAATTCACCACTTCGGTGCATTTCCAGATCAGCACGAAGCCGAGCGCCACCAGCGCATAGACGCAGCCGGTGGCGATGCCGGCGATGGCGATGGCGAGCAGCGTGTCCATGCGCTATTGAACCACGCCCGCCTCTTGTCGATCTGCGGGACAGGCTGCAGGTGCCGTCCCGCCGGGACTGACTTTCGTCGAACAGGGATACAAACCCTTACAACTGGCCTGTCAGCGCCTGGCCGGTCCGGGCGTTTTTCTCGGTACGGAGGCAATCATCATGAAAAAACTCATCACCGGTTTACTCGCCAGCGTCTTGCTGGTCAATTCCCTGCCCGCGCTGGCGGATCGTAACGGTCCGCGTGGCCATTACTATGGACCGCCACCGCCGCGTCACCAGCACTATGATCGCTATCGTGGCCCCGGGCCGCTGGCGTGGGGCTTGGCAGGTCTTGCGGTCGGCACGGTGCTGTATTCGATCGCTACGCCACCGGTCGTCGCGGCGCCGGTCGTGGTGGTTCCCGCCCCGCGGCCGCCAGGACGGATGGCGTATTTCTGCGAAAGCTATCAGGCCTATTACCCGAACGTGCAGTACTGTCCCGAGGGTTGGCGGGCAGTGCCAAGCTATTGATCGATAGGCTTTTGTGACACAATGCCTCCGGTCGGCGACTGAATAGCGGCCGATCGGAGGAGGAACGGGATGCGTCGTGTGGTGCTCGCCCTGCTGGGCGAGGCGGTCTTGTTCGCCGCATTGATATTCTGGATCGGTTCGGGAGAGTCCGGCTTCGCCGCCGGGCGCGGCGCGCTGGGCGTGTTCGTCAGCGTGTTGCTGGTGGGTTTCCCCTCGCTCTACTACTGCTGCAAGCGCGGCCTGTGGGACGCTTGGCGCTTCGTACTGCTCGGTTCGCTCAGTGGCCTGCTGTGCGCCCTGCCGCTCTATGGCGGCCCCTACCTGTTCGGCTTCCTGCTGCTGCTGTTCGTGGTCGCGGGCGCCGCCTTCGGCGGGCTGTTCTGGTTTTCCGCCATCTGGCGCAACAAGGACCTGACCTGCCCGAGATCCTTCTGCCTGCCCTGCGGCGCCGTGTACAAGGTGGCGCGCAACGCCTTGAGTCGCCGCCGGGTCTAGTCGGACCGCCTAGTCAAAATACGTGCGCGCTTCCTCGAAGCGCGTGGCGAACCAGCCATGCGTCAGGCTGTCGGTACGAACCTTCCCGTTGGTGCTGGGCGCGTGGATGAAACGGCCGGTGCCGATGTAGATGCCGACATGCGAGCGTGGTTTGTTGCGGGTGTTGAAGAACACGAGGTCACCGGGCCGGAGGCCTTCGCCATTGACCGGGCGACCCTGCTGCGCCAGGTCGGCGGCGGAACCGCTCAAGCGCACGCCGGCGGCGTTTTCGAAGACGTAACTCACCATGCCGCTGCAGTCGAGGCCGGCGTCGGGATTCTTGCCGCCGAAGCGGTAGCCGGTATCGACGAGGCCGAGCGAAAACAGGACGACCTCGTGGGCGCGCGGATCGGCCGGCCGGCTTGTTTCCGCAGTCGGTGCAGTGGTGGTCGGCGGCTTGACAAGCGTGCCGCAGCCGGCGACCAGCAGGAGGAGAGCGAAGGGGATCAGCAGGCGCATCCGGCAATCCTATTCCAGTAAACTACTTAGCAGCCTGTCAAATAAAGGAAGTCAGACCATGCAATTTCACGATCCCAACCTGCTGCGCCAGCAGGCATTTATCTGTGGCACCTGGGTTGCCGCCGACAGCGGCGCCACCGTGACGATCCGCGATCCGGCGACCGGGGCGACGCTCGCCACCGTGCCGGACATGGGCGCGGCCGAGACCCGCCGGGCGATCGCGGCGGCCGATGCCGCCTGGCCGGCCTGGCGCGCGCTGACGGCCAAGCAGCGCGGCGCGATCCTGCGGAAATGGTTCGACCTGATCGTCGCCCATGCCGACGACCTCGCGCTGCTGATGACCAGCGAGCAGGGCAAGCCGCTCGCCGAGGCGCGCGGCGAGGTGCTGTATGCCGCCAGCTTCGTCGAATGGTTCGCCGAGGAGGCCAAGCGCACCTATGGCGACGTGATTCCCCAGACCATCGCCAGCCAGCGCCTGCTCGTGCTCAAGCAGCCGGTGGGCGTTTGTGCGGCCATCACGCCGTGGAATTTCCCGGCCGCAATGATCACGCGCAAGGTCGCCCCCGCACTGGCCGCCGGCTGCCCGGTGGTGGTCAAGCCCGCCGAGCAGACGCCGCTGACCGCGCTGGCTCTCGCGCTGCTGGCCGAACGCGCCGGCTTCCCGGCGGGCGTGTTCAATCTCGTCACCGCTTCGGCGGTGAACGCGCCGCTCATCGGCGCCGAACTGACCGGCAATCCGACTGTGCGCAAGCTGTCTTTCACCGGTTCGACGGAAGTCGGCCGCCTGCTGATGGCGCAGTGCGCGCCGACGCTGAAGAAGATTTCGCTCGAACTCGGCGGCAACGCGCCCTTCATCGTCTTCGATGATGCCGACGTCGATGCGGCGGTCGATGGCGCGATGGCCTCGAAATACCGTAATGCCGGCCAGACCTGCGTCTGCGCCAACCGGCTGCTGGTACAGGCAGGCATCTACGAGGAATTTTCCCAAAAGCTGGCGGCGAAAGTCGCTGACCTCAAGGTCGGCACGGGCACCGAGGTGGGCGTGAACCAGGGCCCGCTGATCGACGTGCAGGCGCTGGCGAAGGTCGAGGCGCATGTTGCAGATGCGGTCGCGCAGGGTGCCCGGGTACTCACCGGCGGCAAGCGCCATGCGAAGGGCGGCACCTTTTTCGAGCCGACCGTGCTGGTTGACGTCACGCCGGCAATGCGCTGCGCGCGCGAGGAAACCTTCGGGCCGGTCGCACCGCTGTTCAAATTCGCGGACGAAGCCGAGGCCATCGCGCTGGCCAATGCCACGGAATACGGACTCGCCAGCTACTTCTACGCGCGCGACCTCGGCCGCGTCTGGCGCGTCGCCGAGGCGCTCGAATACGGGATGGTCGGCGTGAATGTCGGGCTGATCGCCAACGAAGTGGCGCCGTTCGGGGGCGTCAAGCAGTCGGGTATCGGCCGCGAAGGTTCGCGGTATGGCATCGAGGAATACCTCGAAACCAAGTACGTCTGCATGGGACTGTAGCCGGTAATACTCAGGTTTCCGGGCGCTCGGCGACGGGCAGAATCCAGAAAAGTCGGCGCTGGCGGGACGGCACCGGACCGGCCGGCAGTTCCCGCTCGAGGATCTGGAGCGTCGCGCGGCCGACGTATTCGCCGGTGGTGTCGTCGAGCTTGCTCGAATATTCGAGCGCGCGCAGGTAGGCGCGGCCGATCAGGCGGCCGAGCGGCCGCGGGTTGTAAAGCAGCTTCTTGATGATGAAGGGGTTGAGTGTCAGCGGGTCGTAGCCTTTCGGCAGGTAACCTTCGGCGATGAGCTGCTTCTCGACTGGCGTGTTGGGCTGCACCCCGACGAAGAAGATGAAGGGCAGGACCTTGTCGCGGCCGAACATCGTATACAACTCATCGATGCGGGCCAGCGTCGCACGCAGGGTCTGGAGCGTTTCGCCCGGGGCATTGAGCGGCAGGTAGAGCTTGACCTTGAGGTCGGCGTGTTCGCCGGTCATCGCCTCCTTGAACTGGCGGAAAGCACTCATCTGCTGTTCGAGTTCATAGCCGAGCGTCAGGCTCTCGATCATGTCCTGCGATCCGGTGAAGGACAGGTCGAGACTTTCCAGGCCGCTGTCCAGCATCTTGCGCGCGACCGCCGGCGTCAGGTGGTTGAGACGCAGGTAGCCGGTCCAGCGTACCTTGACCTGCCGGGCGAGCATCTCGTCGAGGATCGCCTCGGCATGCGTCATGCTGCGGCGGGTCGAACAGAACTGGGCGTCGGTGAACCAGATGTGCTTCACGCCGTACTGCTTGTTGAGCGCTTCGACTTCTATTGCCACTTCGGCCGGATCGCGGTAGCGCTGCTGGGCGCCTTCGATCTTGTTGTAGAGGCAGAAATGGCACTGGAAGGGGCAGCCGCGTTTGGTGTGGACGCCGATCGAGGCATCGGGACCCATGTACTGCCGGAAGGCCGGGAAGATCGATTCGATGTAGGGAAACTCGACGGCAGTCAATTGGCCGAGATCGAAATTTTCTTGGGCCGGGTGATGATGTACCTGTCCGTGACCATCCTTGTAGAAGTGATGACCGGCCGGCGTGGCCTGACCATCGACGATGGACAGCATCGCATCCTCGCCTTCACCGACGACGACGACTGTGTCGGTCGGGCAGCGCTCGGCGACGTAGCGGCCGAAGATCGAGACGGCCGTGCCGCCGACGACCAGACGGGTTTGCGGCAACAGTTGGCGGACCAGTTTGAGGTAGCCGAGGTTGCGCAGCCGCTGGCCGGCATAGTCGGCGATGATGCCGACGGCCTGCCACGCCGACTTGAACCGCTTCCAGAGATTCGGCGAGTGGTCGAAGTTCATGACCACGTCGAGCGCATCGTTCTCCGGATGTGGCCCGAAGGTCTGCATGTTGCGCCAGGAGAAGGCCACCACGTCGGGCTGGAGTTCGCGCACGCGGGCGACCAGCGTCGCCTTGCGCTGATGCGGCGGGATGACCGCCAGATCAAGGATTTCCTGGCGGATGTCGGGGCGCTGCTTGTGGATGAAATCGGCCAGATAGACCACACCGCCCGGCCAAATCTTCCAGACCGGCATGCGCACGTAGAGCACCGAGCGGACTTGCAGGGTCATTGAAACAGACTCCCCTTGTTTTTCTTCGAACGTCCGGAAGAATATATCAAACCGGTCTTTGAGCGAATGCCCTTTGTTTATCGTGAATTCAGGCGGCCTGATGGTGGCGGCGTCGTTGGCCGCCAAAAATCGCTCTCGCGCAATAGCTGCCAGCCGATGAAGGCACGCTTGCCCCAACGCCAGAGGAAACGCCGCACCGAGGGACGTGCGGCAGCGAGGAGGGCTACGCCGCCGGCCACCGTTTCGGGGTGGCGGCTGATCCAGCGTACGCCCTCACGTGTGCGGTCTGCGACATGAAAAATGGGCTGCAATCCGGCAACATGCTGCGAGAGTTCTTCCCGCTGCCCGGCAGACTCAAGTAGCAGCAACTGCTTCTTCAGCGCCAGTTCGACAGCATTCACGAAGGGGACTCCGCGTCGTCCAGCGCGCGTTCATCCCGTCGTAATTCCGCGAGGCTGGCGGCGAACAGCTGCGACTCCTGGCGCACCAGGCGCAGGGTAATGCCCAGCGACACGACCGCCCCGGCGAGGAACAAGGCAGTAAAAATGCCCAGCATAAGCAGACGATGGCTGTCCCACAACAGGACGGTCAGGAACAAGGCCAGGAAGAGCGCCCCCGCCACGCCAAGGACAAGGGCAGCGATGCCCCAGAAGAAAGCACCGCGGATGCGGCCGATCTCTTCCTGTGCCTCGACCTTGAGCAATTCCAGCCGCGTACGCAGCAATGCGACCGACGTCTTCGCAAAGCCGCGCAGGGAGGAATAGAGGCCGCTTGCCCCGCTCATCGTGCGCTCGACCGCGGGCGCTTACCTGCGGCCGATCAGGAGCCCGACGATGAAGCCGAACCCGGCGGCGATCCCGACGGAACGCCAGGGATTGTCATGCACATAAGTATCGGCGGCACGCCCGACTTGCTTGGCGTGATCGACCACAGCCGCTTCCGCATCGGCAAGACGCAGCTTGGCGTCGGCGAGGCGGCTTTGAATCTTGGCGCGCAACTCGGTCGCCTTGTCACCCGCCTGGCTTGCCGTCGCCTTGAGAAGCTCTTCGGCATCGGCAACCACCACCCTGAAATCGGCAATCAGCTTTTCTTTGCTGACATCGGTCATTTCGGTCATTTCAATGCTCCTTTTTATTGATTTCGACGTTTCGTCGTGCCATTGTCGCACAGCTCAATCGACGTACGCCTCATTACTCACTATGGCCACCGGTATTCGATTGTCAAGGGTGCGTGGTCGGAAAAACGGGCATCCTTGAAGACGCTGGCGCCATGAGCACGTGCGGCGAAGCCCGGGGTGGCGAGCTGGTAGTCGATGCGCCACCCGACGTTCTTCGTCCAGGCCTGGCCGCGATTCGACCACCAGGTGTACGCCTCGCCCTCGGCGTCGGGATGCAGCCGGCGATAGGCATCGACCCAGCCCAGTTCGCCGGTGACGCGGGCGATCCATTCCCGCTCCTCCAGGAGGAAGCCGGAATTCTTCTGGTTCGATTTCCAGTTCTTCAGGTCCCGGGCGGTCGGGGCGATGTTCCAGTCGGCGCAGATGACGAATTCGCGCCCGGTTTGCCGGGCTTCCGCGTGCAGGGCCTGCAGGTGGGGATGGAACACGTCCATGAAGCGGAACTTGGCGGCCTGGCGCTCGGGCGAGGATGAACCGGAGGGCACATACAGCGAGATGACCGACAAACCCGCCCAGTCGCAGCGCAGATAGCGTCCTTCGGCGTCGAATTCGGCCACGCCGATGCCTGCGACGACCCGGTCCGGGGGGCGTTTCGCGTACAGGCCGACCCCGCTGTAGCCTTTCTTTTCGGCGTAATGAAAATGGCCGGTCAGCGGGCTGCCGTGCCCGCGCGTTGCTTCGTCAATGTCGGCGGCCTGGGCCTTGAGTTCCTGCACGCAGACGATGTCGGCATTCTGCTGCGCAAGCCACGCCAGCCAGCCCTTCCGGACCGCGGAGCGAATGCCGTTGAGATTCAGTGTGATGATTTTCAGCATGTAGAATGCTCCGACCATGAATGCAGCCGATTTTAGACACGACTTCATCGCTTTCGCCTGCGACAAGGGCGTCCTGCGCTTCGGCGAATTCAAGACCAAGGCGGGACGGCTGTCCCCGTACTTCTTCAATGCCGGCCTGTTCAACGATGGCGCCGCGCTGGCGCAGCTGGCCGATTTCTACGCCCAGTCGATCCTCGCTTCCGGCATCGCCTTCGACATGTTGTTCGGCCCGGCCTACAAGGGCATCCCGCTGGTTGCCGCCATCTCGATGACGCTGGCGGCGCGCGGCCACAATTTTCCCTTTGCCTTCAACCGCAAGGAGGCCAAGGATCATGGCGAGGGCGGCAGCCTGATTGGCGCGCCGCTGGCCGGCCGCGTGCTGATTGTCGATGACGTGATCTCCGCCGGCACCTCGGTGCGCGAATCGGTCAACATCATCCGCGCCGGGGGCGCGACGCCGACTGGCGTCGCCATCGCCATCGATCGCCAGGAGCGCGGTACCGGCGCGCTGTCCGCCGTGCAGGAAGTCGAGCAGTCGCTCGGCATGCCGGTGATCGCGGTGGCGCGGCTCACCGACGTGATCGATTACCTCGCCGGCCAGCCGGCGCTCGAACAAAACCTCGCGGCCGTGCGCCGCTATCGGGAGACCTATGGTGTCGTCTAAGCCTTTCCTCCAGTCCCTTGCCCTGCTCACCCTCGGCCTCGCCTTTGCCCTGCCCGCCGCTGCGCGCATCACCTGTTGCGATGTGGATGGCAAGCGGACCTGCGGTGACCCGGCGCCCCAGCAATGTATCAACCGCGCCAAGACGGTTTTCAACCAGGGGGGTGTGGCCAAGGAAGTCGAGGCACCGCTGACGGTTGAGCAACGGGCGTCCCGCGACGCCGAGGCGGCACGCAAGAAGGAAGAGGAGCAGAAGGCGGCCGAGCAGGGGCGCAAGGATCGGGCGCTGCTCGACAGCTACACCAACGAGCGGGAGATCGATGCGGCCCGCGACCGCGCAATCGCCGATATCGAGAAGAATGCCGAGCAGGCAAAGAATCGTCTGGAGGCGGCACAAGCCAAGCAGCAGAAGTTCGATCAGGAGAAGGAGTTCTACCTGAAGAAACCGATGCCGGCCTACCTCAAGCAGCGGATCGACGACAACGCGGCCGAGGTTGCCGCGCAGCAGAAGGCGCTGACGCAGAAGGACGCCGACATCGCGGCGGTCCGCGCACGCTTCGCAGACGACAGGCAGCGTTACCTGAAACTCAGCGGCAAGGCGGCCGCGAAAAAATAACGGCGTGCCCGCCGTGCCGTCCCGCCAGGCCTGACTTTCGACCGATCAGGCCTGCAGCTTTTTCCGTAGCAATTCGTTGACCTGCTGGGGGTTGGCCTTGCCTTTTGAGGCTTTTATCACCTGACCGACCAGCGCGTTGAAGGCCTTCTCCTTACCGGCGCGAAATTCCTCGACCGACTTCGGGTTGGCGGTGAGTACCGCGTCGATGATCGGCGCGATGGCCGAGGCATCGGAAACCTGCTTGAGGCCGCGTGACTCGATGATCGTGTCGGCATCCGCGCCTTCCCCGTTCCATAAGGCGTCAAACACTTCCTTGGCGAGTTTGGAGGACAGCGTGCCGTCGGCGATGCGCTTGACCATGCCCGCCAGTTGCGCGGCGGAAACCGGGCTGGCCGCGATGTCCATTTCCTCGCGATTCAGGCGCGCGGAGAGTTCGCCCTGCATCCAGTTGGCGACCAGCTTTGCGTTACCCGCACCGGCTACCGCGACGACTTCCTGAAAGTAATCGCCCGCTTCGCGCTGCGTGGTGAGCATTGCCGCGTCATAGGGCGAAAGTCCATAGTCGGACTGAAAACGTGCCTGCCTCGCCTGCGGCAACTCGGGCAGACCGGCTTTTACTGAGGCAATCCAGTCCGGCTTGATTTCCAGTGGCAGCAGGTCGGGATCGGGGAAATAACGGTAGTCGTGCGCGTCTTCCTTGCTGCGCATCGCACGCGTCTCGCCGGTGTCGGGATTAAACAGCACGGTTGCCTGCTGGATTGCGCGGCCTTCCTCGATCTCGGCGATCTGCCACCGGATCTCGTAGTCGATCGCCTGCTGCAGGAAGCGGAAGGAATTGAGGTTCTTGATCTCGCGGCGCGTGCCCAGAGGGGCACCCGGTTTGCGCACGGAAACGTTGGCGTCGCAACGGAAGGAGCCTTCCTGCATGTTGCCGTCGCAGATGCCGATCCAGGTGACGAGCGAATGGAGGGCTTTCGCATAAGCGACGGCCTCCGCGCTGGAACACATGTCCGGCTCGGTAACGATTTCGAGCAACGGCGTGCCGGCGCGATTCAGGTCGATGCCGGTCTTGCCATGAAAATCCTCATGCAGCGACTTGCCCGCGTCCTCTTCAAGGTGCGCGCGGGTCAGGCGCACGTGCTTTTCCTCGGTGCCGACATGAATGCTCAGGCTCCCGCCGGAGACCACGGGCGCTTCGAACTGGCTGATCTGGTAGCCCTTGGGCAGGTCGGGGTAGAAATAGTTCTTGCGCGCGAAAATCGAACGCGGCGCGATCTGCGCCCCGACGGCCAGGCCGAACTTGATCGCACAAACGACTGCTTCGCGGTTGAGCACGGGCAGCACGCCGGGCAGGGCGATATCCACCGCGCAGGCCTGGCGATTGGGCTCGGCACCAAACTCGGTGCTGGCACCGGAGAAGATCTTCGACTGCGTTTGCAACTGGGCATGGGTTTCCAGCCCGATCACCACTTCCCACTGACTCATAACAGGTCCTTCATGAACAACTGCCCTTCTGGTTGTCGACCAAGATGGGCCAGAGATATTCGGCGGCTTTGCCGCTGCATTCGGCGCGGCAGTCACGGAAGGCGACGGTGACCTGATTGCCCTGTTCCCACACACTGACCTTGCAACTGCTCTGCTTGCCGGCGAGCACGATGATCGGCTGGGTGTCGGTCTGGCGGAAATCCGCAAGGCGGAACTGACAGCTGCCGTGCTTCGGCACATCGACGCGGGCCTCGAGCTGCTCGACCTGAGCGGCCCGCACGCTGAGCTGCAACTGGCCGCTGTAGCCGTTGTCGTCGCGGAAGCTGCAGCTGGCCTGCGCATTCTGGACGCCGCCGTTGATCGGGGACAGCTTGCGTTTGGCCAGCAGGGCAAGCGTTTCCTTGCTGAGCGGCGGCTTTGCCGGGGTGGCGGAAGGTTTTGTCGCGGTGCCGGGCGCGGGTGTCGGCGCGGTTGTCGCGGTCGGCGGTGCGCCGGTTGGCGTGGCGCAACCGGCCAGTAGGGCGATCAGCAGGGCGATGAGGGAAAGACGCGGGATCATCAGGCTTCCAGTCCGGCGGGCATGCGACGATGCCAGTCGGTGACGCGTTGGTATTGGTGCGCGGCGTTGAGCATCCGGGCTTCGGCGAACCACGGCGCAATCAGTTGCAGGCCCACGGGCAGATTGGACAAGGCATTGTCGAAGCCGCAGGGGATCGACATGCCGGGCAGGCCGGCGAGGTTGACCGCGATGGTGTAGATGTCGGACAGGTACATCTGCACCGGGTCGGCGCTCTTCGCGCCAAACGGGAAGGCAGCGGAGGGCGCCGTCGGCCCCATGATGACGTCGCAGTCCTTGAACGCGGCCTGGAAATCGGCGGCGATCAGGCGGCGGATCTTCTGGGCCTTGAGGTAGTAGGCGTCATAGTAGCCGTGCGACAGCACATAGGTGCCGATCAGGATGCGACGTTTCACCTCGGCGCCAAAACCCTGCGCCCGCGATTTGGCGTACATGTCGTTGAGATCGGCGTAATTCGGAGCGCGATGGCCGTAGCGCACGCCGTCGAAGCGCGACAGGTTCGAGCTCGCCTCGGCCGGCGCGATGACGTAGTAGGCCGGCACCGACAGACCAGAGTTCGGCAGCGACACCTCGATGGTTGTGGCGCCGAGCTTGCGGTATTCGGCCAATGCGGTGTTGACGGCGGCGCGCACGCCGTTATCCATGCCGGCGCCGAAGAACTCCTTCGGCAGGCCGATGCGCAGGCCGGCAAGGGGCGCGCCCTTGGCCTTGTCGGCGTTCAGCAGTTCGGCTTCGTACTGTGTGAAAAACCGCGTGCCGTCGCTCTGTTCGAGGCTGGTCGAGTCGCGCGGGTCGAAGCCCGTCATGGCCGCGAGCAGCAGGGCGCAGTCGTCGGCCGACTTGGCCATCGGTCCGCCCTGGTCGAGCGAGGAGGCGAAGGCGATCATGCCGTAACGCGACACCGTGCCATAGGTCGGCTTGAGGCCGGTCAGGCCGCACAGCGCGGCGGGTTGGCGGATCGACCCGCCGGTGTCGGTGCCGGTGGCGGCCGGCACGAGCCGCGCGGCGATGGCCGCTGCCGAGCCGCCCGATGATCCACCCGGGACGCAGTCTGGTTGCCACGGATTCTTCACCGGGCCGAAATGGGACGTCTCGTTCGACGAGCCCATCGCGAACTCGTCCATGTTGCACTTGCCGAGCAGCACCATGCCCGCATCGTTCAAACGTTCGACGACATGGGCGTCGTAGGGCGCGACGAAGTTGTCCAGCATCCGCGAGCCGCAGGTGGTACGCCAGCCCTGTGTGCAGAAGATGTCCTTGTGCGCCAGCGGAATGCCGGTCAGTGCCGTCCTGTCAGCACTGACCTCATTTTGCAAACGGGCATCGGCGGCGCGCGCGGCGGCGAGCGTCTTCTCGCGGTCGAGCGTCACGAAGGCATTGAGTTGCGGATTGTGCTTTTCGATGCGGTCGAGAAAAAGCGTCGCGAGTTCGACGCTGGAAACCTTCTTCTGCGCAAGCGCAGCGCCGAGTTCCCGCAGGGAGGCATTGATGAAGTCGCTCATTCGATCACCTGCGGGACCAGATAGAGACCGGCTTCAATCTCGGGGGCGATGGCCTGGAAGGCGTCGCGACGGTCGGGTTCGGTGACGGCGTCCGGGCGCAGTCGCTGCACGACATCGACGGCGTGGGCCATCGGTTCGATGCCGTCGGTATTGACGGCCTGTAGCTGTTCGACGAAGGCGAGGATGTTGTTCAGCTGGTCGCGGGTCTGTTCGGCTTCCGCGGCGGAGATTTCGATACGCGCCAGGCGCGCGATGCGGCTGACGTCGTCCAGGCTCAAGGACATGGTTTTAAAGTAAGTTTTTCAGGAATGCGGCGGTTGGGCGGGTAAATCAGCCAAGCGCGTTAGGGTATCATAGGCAACCCTATTCCCGCAGGGTGGCGCATGTGGCGCCGACCCCGCCCCTTGTTCATTTCAGGATACCGATGTTCTCATTTCTCCGTTCCTATTTTTCCAACGATCTGGCCATCGACCTTGGCACCGCGAACACGCTGATCTACGTGCGCGGCAAGGGCATTGTGCTGGACGAACCCTCGGTTGTCGCGATCCGCACCGAAGGCGGCCCTAACGCCAAGAAGACCATCCAGGCCGTCGGCGCCGCCGCCAAGCAGATGCTGGGCAAGACGCCGGGCAACATCACCGCCATCCGCCCGATGAAGGACGGCGTGATCGCCGACTTCACCGTCACCGAGCAGATGCTCAAGCAGTTCATCAAGATGGTGCATGAGTCCCGCTTGTTGTCACCGAGTCCGCGCATCATCATCTGCGTACCCTGCGGCTCGACGCAGGTCGAGCGCCGCGCCATCCGCGAATCGGCGCTCGGCGCCGGCGCCTCGAATGTCTATCTGATCGAGGAGCCGATGGCTGCGGCGATTGGCGCCGGCCTTCCCGTGTCGGACGCCACCGGCTCGATGGTGGTCGATATCGGCGGCGGCACGACGGAAGTCGGCGTGATCTCGCTGGGCGGCATGGTCTATGCCGGATCGGTGCGCGTCGGCGGCGACAAATTCGACGACGCCATCATCAACTACATCCGCCGCAACTACGGCATGCTGATCGGCGAAGCGACCGCCGAACTCATCAAAAAGACCATCGGCTCGGCCTTTCCCGGCTCCGAGGTCAAGGAGATGGAGGTCAAGGGCCGCAACCTCGCCGAGGGGATTCCGCGCAGCTTCACGATTTCCTCCAACGAAATCCTCGAAGCGCTGTCCGACCCGCTCAACCAGATCGTCGGTGCGGTAAAGATCGGGCTCGAACAGACCCCCCCCGAACTCGGTGCTGACATCGCCGAGCGCGGCATGGTCCTCACCGGCGGCGGCGCCCTGTTGCGCGACATCGACCGCCTGCTGATGGAAGAGACTGGCTTGCCCGTCGTGGTGGCCGACGATCCGCTCACCTGCGTGGTGCGCGGCTCGGGACTCGCCCTCGAAAAGATGGACAAACTCGGCAGTATTTTTGCCTACGAATAAGGGATGCCCCGGTAAGGTACGAACCGGCGCGCCCGCAGTCCGGCGCAGCGCGCGCGTATCGCATCGCGGGAGAGAGTCGCAGCCTTGATGTCCGCGTCGGGTCATATCGGCCACACGCCGCCGCCTTTCTTCAAGCGCGGACCGGCGCCGCTCGCCCGGCTGATTTTCTTCCTCGCGCTGACCATCGTGCTGATGGTCGCCGACCTCCGCTTCAAAACGCTCGAACCCGCACGCGTCGCCATGGCGGCGCTGCTCTGGCCCTTGCAAAAAGCGATCATGCTGCCAGTCGAGGGCGCGGGGGAGGCGGGCAGCTATTTTTCCGATCTGGCGCGGTTGCAGAAGGAAAACCTGGAACTCCGCGAGCGCCAACTGGCGCAGGCCAATCAGCTGCTGCGGCAGACGCACCTCGACAATGAAAACCGGCGTCTGCGCGCCTTGCTCGACATGGGTGATCGCCTCGGTGTGACGGCGAAAGCCGCCGAGGTACTCTACGCGACGAACGATCCGTTCTCGCGCCGCATCGTCATCGATCGTGGTCTGACGCATGACATCGAAGCCGGACAGGCCGTTATCGACGACATCGGTGTGATCGGCCAGGTGACGCGCGTGTTCCCGCTGACGAGCGAAGTCACCTTGCTGACCGACAAGAACCAGTCTATTCCCGTGCAGGTTTCCCGCAGCGGCTTGCGTGCCGTGCTGGCGGGCGCCGGCAACGGCACGCTGGAGCTCAAGTTCCTGCCTTCGAATGCGGATGTGCAGGCCGACGACACCCTGGTCACGTCGGGCCTCGATGGCATCTACCTGCCCGGCTTGCCGGTGGCCCGGGTCAAGAGCATCGATCGCGACAACTCATTCTCTTTCGCCCAGATCGAGTGCGAGCCGCTCGCCGGGGTGGAGCGCCAGGGACAAGTGCTGGTCCTCGGCAAGCGCGTCGCGCCGCCCATGCCCGAAGCGGTGCCGGAAGGAAAAAAGAAACCTGCCAAGGGCAAGCGGACCCGAGGTACGAAACCATGATTCAGCCAACGCACTCCTCGCGCCGCATCCTGCTGCCGGCCCGCGCCTGGTACATCTATCTTTCGCTGATCGCCGCCGCCGTACTGAACATGATTCCCCTCGGACGTCTGCCCGGCGTGCCGGACTGGGTGGCGCTGGTGCTGACGTTCTGGTGCATCCATCAGCCCTTGAAGGTGGGCATGGCGGCCGGCTTCTTCTTTGGCCTGGCGATGGACGTGGCCAACGGCAGCGTCATGGGCCAGCATGCCTTCGCCTACGTATTGCTCGCCTTTACCGCAGGGGGGTTATCGCGGCGCGTGCTCTGGTTTCCGCTTGGTCAGCAGGCCCTGCACGTGCTGCCAATGCTGCTTGGCACGCAGTTCGTGATGCTGCTGATCCGCCTGGCGACGGGCGCAGAGTTTCCCGGACTGCTCTATTTCCTGTCGAGTTTCGTCGCGACCCTGCTCTGGCATCCGCTCAACTACGTGCTGCTGATGCCGCAGTACCAGCCGGTCGAGCGCGATGACAACCGGCCGATCTGATGGAATTCAATGACGCCCAGCAAGGGCTGGAACAGTTCGGGCGCCGCATCGCGGTTGCCGGGGTGTTTGTGCTGCTGTGCTTTGCCGCGCTCTTCGGCCGCTTCGTCTGGCTGCAGGTCGTCCAGCATGATTACTACCAGACGCGCGCCGAGGACAACCGCATCTCGCTCGTTCCCATCGTCCCCAACCGTGGCCTCATCCTCGATCGCAACGGTGAGGTTCTGGCACGCAACTTTTCAGCCTACACGCTGGAGATCACGCCGACGCAAGTAGCCGATATCGAGGCGACCATTGACAGCCTGGCCGAGTTCATCGACATCCAGCCCCGGGATCGCCGGCGCTTCAAGAAGTTGATGGAGGAAAGCAAGCGCTTCGAGTCGCTGCCGGTCCGCACGCGACTGAGTGACGCGGAAGTCGCGAAGTTCGTTGCCCGGCGTTTCCGTTTTCCGGGCGTCGATATCAAGGCGCGCCTGTTTCGCCAATATCCCCGCGGCGCTTTCGCCGCCCACGTGCTCGGCTACATCGGTCGCGTCACCGAGCGCGATCTCGGTCGCATCGAGGATTGGGAGGCCGGTGTGAACTATCGTGGTACCGACCAATTCGGCAAAACCGGCTTGGAGCAGCACTACGAGCGCGACCTGCATGGCATTTCCGGCTTCGAACAGGTCGAAGTGGATGCCGGCGGCCGGCCGGTGCGCACGCTGGCGCGCACGGCCCCCGTGCCAGGCAACAACCTGACACTGACGCTCGATGCAAAGCTCCAGGAGATCGCCGAAAAGGCCTTCGGCGACCGCAGGGGGGCGCTGGTGGCCATCGAGCCCTCCACCGGCGGCATTCTCGCGCTCGTCTCGGTGCCTAACTACGATCCCAATCTCTTCGTCGATGGCATCGGCACGGCCGATTGGGAGGTGCTTAACAACTCGTCCGAGAAGCCGATGGTCAACCGCGCGCTCAATGGTGCCTATCCGCCCGGTTCGACTTTCAAGCCCTTCATGGCGCTCGGGGCGCTGACGCTCGGCAAGCGCCGGCCCGAACAGGCGATCGCCGATCCGGGTTTCTTCACTTTCGGCAACCACACCTTCCGCGACGACAAGAAGGGCGGTCATGGCATGGTCGACATGTACAAGTCCATCGTCGTGTCCTGCGATACCTACTACTACATGCTCGCCAACGACATGGGCATCGACAACATTGCAAGCTTCATGGGTTCGCTGGGCTTCGGCAGCCGTACCGGTATCGACATCGAGGGCGAGTCGGAGGGCGTGCTGCCGTCACAGGCCTGGAAAAAGAAGCGCTTCAAGAAGCCCGAGCAGCAGAAGTGGTACGCCGGCGAAACGATTTCCATCGGCATCGGCCAGGGGTACAACGCCTACACGCCGATACAGCTCGCACAGGCAACCGCGACACTGGCCAACAACGGCGTGATATTTCGTCCCCATCTGGTCAGGCACATCGTCGACACGAAAACGGGTGAAAAGACCCACATCGAGCCACAGCCGCTGCGCACGCTGCCGCTCAAGCAGGCACATATCGACGTCATCAAGCACGCGATGGTCGGGGTCAATGCCGAGGGTACCGGTGCGCGTGCCTTCAAGGACGCCGGCTATGTCGCGGCGGGCAAAACCGGCACGGCGCAGGTATTTTCGTACAAGGGTGTCGAACACAAGACGGAACGCATGCAGGCCCACCTGCGCGACCATGCGCTGTTCATCGCCTTTGCACCGGCCGATGCACCCAAGATCGCGCTGGCGGTGCTGGTCGAGAATGGCGGCTTCGGCGCGCAGGCGGCCGCGCCGATCGCGCGCCAGGTGCTCGACTACTTCCTGCTTGGCAAGGTACCACCGGGGGCCGCACCGGCGGACGAGGCCGCGGTGGAAGCGGACGAGGAGGAGGCGGAGCGATGATCCGCAACCTTTGGCTCAAGCTGGTCGCCCCGATCGACTGGCCGCTGATGGGCTTCACTGCGCTCCTGCTCGGCGTGGCGCTGGTCGCGGTGGGGAGTGCATCACCCGAACGCATGGGCGCGCAGTTGCAGAACCTCGCTGTCGCGCTGATCGTGATGCGCGTGATCGCCCAGGTGCCGCCGCAGCGCTTGATGCAACTGGCGTTGCCGCTGTTCATCTTCGGCGTGCTGCTGCTCGTCGCGGTGGCGCTGTTCGGCGACATCTCCAAAGGTGCCCGACGCTGGCTCAATTTTGGTTTCATGCGTATCCAGCCCTCGGAACTGATGAAGATCGCCATGCCGATGATGCTCGCCTGGTATTTCCAGAAGCACGAGGCCCAGTTGCGACTGCGCGACTACGCGATCGCCACGTTCATCCTGCTTCTGCCGGTGGCCCTGATCGCCCGGCAGCCTGATCTGGGTACCGCCGTGCTGGTTTTCTCGGCGGGTTTCTTCGTCATCTTCTTCGCCGGCCTGCCGTGGAAGGTCATCGTCGGCCTCGTGGCCGCCGCCGGCGCCGCGGCGCCGCTCGCCTGGAATCTGCTGCACGACTATCAGCGTCAGCGCATCCTGACGCTGATCGATCCCGAGAAGGATCCGCTCGGCAAGGGCTTCCACATCATCCAGTTGACGATTGCCATCGGCTCGGGCGGCATCTTCGGCAAGGGCTGGGGCCAGGGCACCCAGGCGCAGCTCGAATTCATCCCGGAACGCCATACCGACTTCATCTTCGCCGTCTATTCCGAGGAGTTCGGGCTGATCGGCAACTTCGTGCTGCTGGTGCTCTACGCGCTGCTGATCGGCCGGGGCCTGCTGATCGCCGCCAATGCCGCGACGCTGTTCACCCGCCTGCTGGCCGGTGCGGTAACGTTGATCTTCTTTACCTACGCCTTTGTCAACATGGGCATGGTGTCCGGCATCCTGCCGGTGGTCGGTGTGCCGCTGCCGTTCATCAGCTACGGCGGCACCGCGCTTGTGACGCTCTGCCTCGGTATCGGCATCCTGATGTCCATCCACAAGAACCGCATGCTCGTCCAGAAATGAACATCACTGCTGCCCGCAACATTTTGTTGGCATTGTTGCCGTTGTTCATCGCCGCGTGCGGTGGCCAACCGCCCAAACCGGTCGCGGATGCACCAGGTGCCGTCCCGCCAGCGCCGACTTTGGAAACAAAGCCACCCCCCGTGCTCAAGCGCGGCGGGGGTTTCTACCAGGACGATGGCCCACTCGACGCGATTCCGGTGGATCTCGTCAGCGTGCCCGATGCAGTGCCGCGCGACGAGCCGCTGCACCGTTTTGCCAACCGTCCGTATTCCGTGCTCGGCCGTGATTACGCACCCCTGCAGGCGCGCGCGTCGTTCCGCCAGCAGGGCGTGGCGAGCTGGTACGGCCGCAAGTTCCATGGCCAGAAGACCTCGAGCGGCGAACCCTACGACATGTTCGGCATGACCGCCGCGCACCCGACCCTGCCGATCCCTTCCTATGCCCGCGTGACGCGGGTGAGCGGCGGGCCGGACAGCGGCAAGTCGGTGCTGGTGCGCATCAACGACCGCGGGCCGTTCCTGCATGACCGGGTCATCGACCTGTCCTACACTGCCGCCTGGAAGCTGGGCCTGGTCGGCAACGGCAGCGGCGCGGTGGTCGTCGAGAGCGTGCTGCCGGGCGCAAGCATGGCAACCCTGCCTGCGCCCGCAACACAACTGGCCGTGGCGGAGTCCGTGCCGGCGACCGCCGAGCCACCGAGCATATTGCCCGACGTGCAAGAGCGCGGCGGCCACTACCTGCAGCTTGGCGCCTTCGGCAGCCGCGACAATGCCGAGGCACTCAGAGCGAAGCTTGCGCGCATGCTCGGCGACCTCGGCGAACGGCTGACGATCCGCAGCGCCGGCAGCATGCACCGCCTGCAGCTCGGCCCGTGGGTCGATGCCGCCGAGGCGCGTCGCGTCGCGGAACAGCTGAGGGCCGCCTTCGAACTGCCGAGCGTACTCGTCCGCTGAGGCTTCTCCCGACCTGATTCGGAGGGGGCGGTTTCACGCGCGTTATAATTTTCCCGTCATCCGCTTCCCTAAACTTACTCACTCCCCATGCGTCTATTCGTCTTCCTGCTGGCTTTGCTTTGCCTGAACGGCTTCACCCACGCCAATGAACCGCCCCCGCCGCTCGCTGCCCGCGCGTGGATTCTCATCGACCAGACCAACGGCCAGGTGCTCGCCGCGCAGAATCCCGACCAGAAGGTCGAGCCGGCCTCGCTCACCAAGATCATGACCTCCTACGTCGCCTATGGCGCGCTGCGCGACGGCAAGCTCAAGCGCGACCAGGTCGTGCCGGTTTCCGAGAAAGCCTGGAAAGCCGTCGGTTCACGCATGTTCATCGCGCCCGACCAGCAGGTGACCGTCGATGACCTGCTGTCCGGGATGGTCATCCAGTCGGGCAACGACGCCAGCATTGCGCTGGCCGAAGCCGTGGCCGGGACCGAGGAGGCCTTCGCCAACCGGATGAATGCCGAGGCACAGCGCCTCGGCCTCGCGAACACCCATTTTGTGAACGCCACCGGCCTGCCCGACCCGGCGCACATGACCTCGGTCAACGACCTGGCGCGCCTGACCACGGCGCTGATCCGCGATTTCCCCGAGGACTACAAGCGCTATGCCGTCAAGGACTTCACCTGGAACAAGATCAAGCAGCCGAACCGCAACCGCCTGCTATGGCTCGACAACGCCATCGACGGCGTCAAGACCGGCCATACTGAAACGGCGGGCTTCTGCCTGATCGCCTCGCGTCACGATGGCGTGCGCCGGCTGACCACGGTGGTGGTCGGCACCGCCTCGGACCAGGCCCGCGTGCAGGAATCCCTCGCGCTCCTGCATTACGGCTATCGCGCCTTCGATGCCGTCAAGCTCTACGACAAGGGCCAGGCGCTCTCGCAGCTGAAGATCTACAAGGGTGCGCAGGGTACGGTCGGCGCCGGCTTCAATGAAGATTTCGTCCTGTCGTTGCCGCAGGGCGTGGCGGGCACCCCGGATCGCATCCAGGTCGAGGTGCACAGCAAACAGCCGCTGATCGCGCCGGTGAAGCAGGGTGATCCCATCGCCACCCTGAAGCTGACCGTGGATGGCAAGCCCTACGGCGACATACCGCTGGTCGCCCTGGCCGATGTGCCGATCGCCGGCATCTTCGGTCGTACCTGGGACGCCATCCGGCTCTACTTCAAATAATGACCCTCTGTTATCTCAACGGTGATTATCTTCCGCTCGATGCGGCGCGCGTCTCGCCGATGGATCGCGGCTTCCTGTTCGGCGACGGCGTCTATGAGGTGATCCCCGCCTACTCGCGCCGAGCGTTTCGCCGCGACGAACATCTCGACCGCCTGCAGCGCAGCCTCGACGCGATCCGCCTCGCCAACCCGCTGTCGACGGACGACTGGCGCACGCTGGTCGATCGCCTTGTCGCCGCAGCCGAGTGGGAGGACCAGTCGGTCTACCTGCAAGTGACGCGCGGGCCGATGGCGGTGCGCAACCATGCCTTCCCGGCGACCGTCACACCGACCGTGTTTGGGCTTGCCGAGCCGCTCCACACGCCCGCGCCCGCGCAGGTCGCACAGGGTGTCGCGGCCGTTTCCGCCGCCGACTTCCGCTGGCTGCGTTGCAACGTCAAGGCGACTTCGCTGCTCGCCAACTGCCTGTTGCGCCAGATGGCCTTCGACGCCGGCTGCGCCGAGACGCTCATGTTCCGCGACGGCATCCTCTCCGAGGGCGCGGCGTCCAACATCTTCGCCGTGAAGAACGGGGTGCTGCTGGCCCCGCAGAAGAACCACCTGATGCTCACCGGCATCACCTACGACGTGGTGCTCGAATTGGCGGCCAAGCATGGCCTGCCGACCGAGGTGCGCGACATCGCTGATGCCGAGGTGTTCGCGGCCGACGAGTTGTGGCTCACCTCCTCGACCAAGGAAGTGCTGGCCATCGTCACGCTCGATGGCCAGCCCATCGGCGCGGGCAAGCCGGGCACGGTATTCGAGCGGATGTACGGCTGGTATCAGGACTTCAAGCACACGGTGATGCGGGGCAACTGACGTGGCGGCGGGAGAACAGGACACGCTGCTCGAATTTCCCTGTGATTTCCCGCTCAAGATCATGGGTGCGACGCGGGAAGGCTTCGCGCAGGCGATCGTCGAGTTGGTGCTCAAGCATGCACCCGACTTCGATGCCGCCAAGGTCGAAATGCGTCCGTCGAAGGCCGGCAACTACCTGTCGCTCACCTGCACCATTCGTGCGACTTCCAAGCCGCAACTCGACGCGCTCTACCGCGAACTGACCGGCCATCCGTGGGTGAAAATAGTCCTCTGACGGTGCGAGCGCTCGGCCGGGTCGAGTATGAGCCGACCTGGCGCGCGATGCAGGCCTTCACGGCGCAGCGGGATGCCGTGACCCCGGACGAACTCTGGCTCTGCGAACATCCCCCCGTCTTCACGCAGGGCCTCGCCGGCAAGCCCGAGCACCTGCTGCGCGACATCGGCGTGCCTGTCGTCAAGATCGATCGCGGCGGCCAGATCACCTATCACGGTCCCGGCCAGATCGTCTGCTACCTGCTGCTCGACCTGAAGCGCCGCAATCTCTCCGTGAAGACGCTCGTCAACCGCATGGAGCAGTCCGTCATCGACCTGCTGGCCGGCTACGGCATCGCGGCCGAGCGGCGTGCGGGCGCGCCCGGCGTCTATGTTGGTGACGCGAAGATCGCCGCGCTCGGCCTCAAGGTGAAGAATGGCTGTTGCTACCACGGCCTCGCGCTCAATGTAGCGATGGACCTAGCGCCCTTCGCCGCCATCAATCCCTGCGGCTATGCCGGGCTGGCCGTCACGCAGCTTTCGTCTTTCATCCCTGATGCAGACGTGGAAACGGTTGGCGTTAAGTTGGTCGAACATCTGCAAGCAAGGCTATAGGTTGCGTATGCGCTTTAACAAATTCCTCTGGGACAACTACTGTCAAACCGAGCGCGGAAGAGCGGCTTTGCAGCGCCATGCCAATCCGTCGAACGAAACCTTCGATAACGATCTTCAGAAGATTGAGATTCTTATCAAGGACGAGTGTCTCGATCAATACGCCGAACCCGTTATCTATGGTGATGTTGCAGAAATGGTCAGATCAGCAGCTGAGAAACTGCAGGTCAGTTCTTCCGATCAAGCCGAAGAAGCCTATATCGAGTTATACAAAAACTGCGTTCCGCTTCGCGCACAAAATAAATCAGGGGAAATCGACGACATTTTTCTGTTTGGCGACGAAGATGATGACTGGTATGACTTCGTAGCAGCCATCTCGCTTGGGCTGCATCAGGCCCATCCGGAGTATTTCCTGCCATACGGATTCTGCAACCGCTTTCATCAACTGACGGAAGTCCATCAGGAATTCGGCATCCCGCTTGCGCCGGTTCCAACCAAGGGCGACAAGGCCGGACGTGCGTTTTATTACCTCGATATCAATGCCGCCTGGCAGGAGTTTCGGCGCTTGCATGGCCTGAGCGCCGCCGAAATGGGTGCTTTCCTTTACGATTTCGCCAAGGAATTTGTTACCCCGACGGATGCAAGCGATCTCCCGCTGCCAACCAAGGCCTGGATGGTGACCGGCGGTTCCTGGGATATCGCAACTGTCGAGCAAGCAACGGGCGAGACTACCCAGCATTGGGGAGCGAATGCCGGAGTGCGGCGAGGCGACATTCTGGTGATGTATCTCGTCAAGCCGAAAAGCTGCATCCATTCGATCTGGCGAGCGGCTTCCGACGGATTCGTCGATCCATTCTTTCACTATCACAGCATCGCCTGGATCGCTGCCCCGATCAAGACAGCGGCGGTTCCGCTGGCCGCCTTGAAATCGCACCCGCTGCTTTCGCAGAAGGGGGCAGTTCGTGCCAATTTTCAGGGGCCCAGCAGCAAGGCACCGTTGTCGTTCGAGGAATACCAAGCCATTCTCGACATGATGGTCGCGAATGGGCAGGATCGCACGACCCTGCCGGTCATTCAGGCGCCTCCGGTACAGCTCGACATTGATCTCGAAAACGAACGTGATGTCGAGACTCACTTGATCGAACCTTTGCTGACCCAATTGGGTTATCGAGACAAGGATCGGATCAGACAGATGCCGATCCGCATGGGGCGGGGGGAGCGCAACTATCCAGATTACGCAATCGGTGCAATCATCGGGCGCGGCAACGAAAGTGCCCGCATGATCATCGAGTCCAAATATCAGCTGTCGTCGCGGCGGGATTTTGAGGAAGGATTTCTGCAGGCCAAGTCCTACGCCGTGCGCTTGCAGTGTCATGTGATGGTTCTAGCGGCACGGGAGGGTGTTTGGATATTCGATAAGCACGGCGACAATTTCCAGATTGATCACCATGACTACTGCAGTTGGGGCGAACTGAATCACCCTGATGCGCTCCACAAAGTCATAGCAATGATCGGTCGGCAGGTAGTTTTGGGGAAGCGATAACATGCCGTCCCGCCGGCGCTGACTTTTGCGGATAGTGCATTTGACCGATCCCGGTCGCATGTATATAGTACGCGTATATTGCAGCTGCCGAATGGAGTCGAGATGACCGCCAGCACCGTATTCACCAACAACCGCACCCAGGCCGTGCGCCTGCCGGCCGAGTTGCGCTTTCCCGATTCGATCAGGAAAGTCGAGGTGCGGGCGGTCGGGCAGGAGCGCATCATCGCGCCGGCTGAACACGCCTGGGACAGTTTTTTCCTGGCGGAGGATAAGGGGGTCAGCGAGGATTTTCTCGCGGAACGTGCAGCGCAGACACAGGCCGAACGCGAGGCTCTTTAGTCGTTCATGCTCAAGTATCTGCTCGATACCAATATCGTCATTTATGTCATCAAGCAGCGGCCGCTGGCAGTGCTCGATGTCTTCAACCGCCAGCACGGCCGCATGGCGGTATCGGCGATCACCGTCGCGGAACTGGTGCATGGCGCCGAAAAAAGCCAGTTCCCGGCGCGCAACCTTGCCGTGGTGGAGGATTTTTTCAGCCGCCTCGCGGTCTTGCCCTACACGATGGAGGCGGCCTGGCACTATGGCAGCATTCGCGCTGCACTGGAACAGGTGGGACAGCCGATCGGCGTCAATGATCTGCATATCGCCGGCCACGCGCGCAGCCACGGGCTGACGCTGGTCAGCAACAATCTGCGCGAATTTTCCCGGGTGCCGGGTCTTTTGTTCGAAAACTGGATCGAATCGTGAGCGAGAAACAGAAGGGCGAAGCCAAGACCGCCCGCATCCCGATCAAGGTGGTGCCCGCCGTGCCGCTGAAGAAACCCGAATGGATTCGCGTGCGTGCCGGCAATTCGGCCGCGCGCTTCGGCGAGGTGAAGGCCATCCTGCGCGAGCACGGCCTGCACACCGTCTGCGAGGAGGCCACCTGCCCGAACATCGGCGAATGCTTCGGCAAGGGTACGGCCACCTTCATGATCCTCGGCGACCTGTGCACGCGGCGCTGCCCCTTCTGCGACGTCGGCCACGGCGTGCCGCTGCCGCCCGATCCGCAGGAACCTGCAAAACTCGCCGAAACCATCGCCGCGATGCAGCTGAAATACGTGGTGATCACCAGCGTCGACCGCGACGACCTGCGCGACGGCGGCGCGCAGCACTTCGCCGACTGCATCCGCGCGATCCGCGCCGCCTCGCCGGCCACAACGATCGAGATTCTCGTCCCCGACTTTCGCGGCCGGCTGGACGTCGCGCTCGACATCCTTGCCGCAACGCCCCCGGACGTGATGAACCACAACCTCGAAACCGTGCCGCGCCTCTACAAGCAGGCACGCCCCGGCGCCGACTACGCGCATTCGCTCAAGCTGTTGCAGGCATTCAGGCAGCGCCTGCCCGCTATTCCCACCAAGTCCGGCCTGATGGTCGGCCTCGGCGAAACCGACGACGAGATATTGCAAGTCATGCGCGACCTGCGCGCCCACGACGTCGAGATGCTCACCATCGGCCAGTACCTCGCACCCTCCGGCCACCACCTGCCGGTGACGCGTTATGTACATCCGGATGTTTTCCGGATGTACGCGGACGAAGGAGCGACGATGGGCTTCACGAACTGCGCCAGCGCGCCGCTGGTGCGTTCGAGCTACCACGCCGACCAGCAAGCGCATGGGGCAGGCGTGGCCTGACGAAAGTCAGACCTGGCGCGACGGCACTAGGGTTTTTTCCGCCAGCCGATTTCCCGCGCCGTGGCGGCGCCGACGAGCGTGAGCGCGAGGCTGCGCGGAATGTCGGCCTCGGCCGGGGACAGCGGGATGCGCCCGCCCATGATCTCGGCGAATTCCTGCGGAAAGCGCGGCTCGCGTTGCGGCTCGGCAAAGCCTTCGGGAAAACGCGGCAGGTTGGTGGCGGGATCGTACTTGTCGGTCGCCCCCAACGTGTGCATGAGTTCGTGCGCGACGATCATCGCGTTCGAGCCGGCCATGCCCTGGCTCGCGTAGGCATTGATGACGCCCAGCATGCCGCGCGCGACGCCGACGGAATGCGCGAGGCGCGGGTTGCCATCCGGATCGTGGAAGCGGACGAACAGGCGCACGGCAGGTTTCGGGCCGTCGATGCGGTCGTGGCGCCACGCCCACCAGCGCATCTGCAGGCTCCAGAAAATCGCCTGCAAGGCGTTGGCGTCGCGCGGGGGTGCCGGCGGCTGTGCGGCGACCGGCGGCGCCACCGTGATGGACACTGGGCGCCAGAGGCTCAGACCGTAGCGCCTGGCCTCCTCGTCAAAAAATTCATCGATCGCGGCGAAGGTATCGGGCTTCAGGCTCTGGACGTATTGACGCGTTTGCGGCGAGGTATCGGCCGCGATCGGATAGAGGCCGACGTACAGCGTGTTCTCCCATGACGTTGCGCGCGATTGCGCGAGCCAGGCCGTCTGCGCGACGGTGGCGAGGATCAGCAGCAGGACGAGGATGCGCAAGGCCTTGAACATCGATGGATCCGGAGTCAGGTCGAAGCCGAGCAGCTTAACCCATGAACCTGGCGCCGGGGCGCGTGGAAGTCAGGGCTGGCGAGACGGCACCTGCCGCCTGGGGGAAGCGCGGCTCAGTCCGATCGGGAAGCGGGGAAGCGGACAGCGAATGTGCTGCCCTGTCCGAGCGTGGATTGAATGGCCAGGGTGGCGCCATGCCGCGCCAGCACATGCTTGACGATGGCGAGGCCGAGCCCGGTGCCGCCCGATGCGACCGAGCGCCCCTTGTCGACGCGATAAAAACGCTCGGTCAGGCGCGGGATGTGTTCGGCCGGAATGCCGATGCCGGTATCCGCGACCGAGAAGGTCGGCGCCCCCGACTCAAGCGTCCAGGACACCGTTATCGTGCCCCCGGCGGGGGTGTAACGGACCGCATTGGATACGAGGTTGCCGAACACGCTGCGGATTTCGTCGAGGCTGCCGCGCAAGCGGTGAGCAGCGACGGCGCCCGTCCGGAACGCATGCTGTCCGTTGGACAGGGCGCTGGCTTCGACAAGCAGTTTGTCGATCAGGGCCGGGACATTGATCTCGTCGTCGCGCGGCGGCTGGTCGTCGTTCTCGAGGCGCGAGAGCGTCAGCAGGTCGGCGACCAGCCGGTTCATGCGCGCGGTCTGGTCGGCCATCAGGCGGAAAAAAGTCTGGGCGGCACCGCCCTCGGGCGGACGGTCGGAGGTGAATTGCTCGAGGAAGCCGGTAATCACCGTAAGCGGCGTGCGCAGTTCGTGGGAAACGTTGGCGACCAGATCGCGTCGCATGGTTTCGGTGCGCGCCAGTGCCGTGACGTCGCGTGACAGGAGCAGCGTGCCCGTGTCGGCGAAGGGGATCAGCTGGAGCGCCAGCGTGACCTCGCCTTGCGCACTACTGCGCTGGAGGTGCGCAGAGTCCGGCGCCGTGCCCTGCCGGAATGCGGCAACGAAATCGAGGAATTCGGTTTGCCGGATCAGCTGCTCGATCAGCGTGCCGACATCCCGCTCCGGGTCGAGCGAGAAATGACGGCAGGCCGCCGGGTTGAGCCATTCGATGTACCACGCCTTGTCGAGCAGCACGACGCCATCCGGCAAGGCTTCCGCCGCGAGGCGAAAATGCTCGAAGTCCTGCCGGGTGGCGGTGAATTGCCGGGCTTCCTCCTTGCGCAGGCGCTGCATGCGGGAAAACAGGTCGCGCCATGCGCCGCGGCCGTCCGGAACCGGAGTCTCCGGCGCATTCAGCCAGTCGCGCAGGGCATTGCGCTGGCGCAGTTGACCGTATAGCAACAAGGCAAGAACGACGACAATGGCCAGCAGCAGGCATTGCAACACCGTGCAGGGGCCTGCGCTCATTCTCCGGCGCTCGTCAGCTTGTAGCCGATGCCGCGCACCGTCTCGATCATCTGGTCGCCGACCGGGCCGAGACCGGCGCGCAAGCGGCGGATATAGACGTCGATGGTGCGATCCTCGAGAAAGCGGTGGTCGCCGCGCAGGGCATTCAGCAACTGGTCGCGGGTCAGTGCCCGGTTGGGGTGCGTCATCAGAAATTGCAGCAGCTCGAACTCGGTGGGACCAAGTGTAACGGCTGCCCCGGCACAAGTGACCGTGCGCGCGGCCGGATCGAGGCGGACCGGGCCGATTTCGACCGCGTCGCCGGCGAGATGGGGGGCGCGCCGGCGCAGCACGGCGCGGATGCGTGCGATCAATTCCTTCGGCGAAAAAGGTTTGCTGACATAGTCGTCGGCGCCGATGTCCAGGCCCCGGACCCGGTCGGTCTCCTCCGCGCGCGCCGTGACCATGATGATCGGCAGATCACGCGTGCGTGCCGCGCTGCGCAGGCGCTGCGCGAGGTTCACGCCGGACATGCCGGGCAGCATGAGGTCGAGCAGGACCATGGCGGGCAACTGGTCGTTGATTGCGGCGATGGCCTGTTCGGCGCTGTTGACGCTCACGACTTCGAATGCCGCCTGTTCGAGCGAATAGCGCAGCAATTCCTGGATCGCGACTTCGTCCTCGACGACGAGGATTCGCGGTGTTCCGCTCATTTTGCCCGTCCCTCCCGGCCTCCCCTCACGGGGAGGTGACGGGTGTTCGCCGCAAAGCGGCTCCGGACCGTTGATTGCGCCAACCTTGGGGCGGCCCTTCGGCTGGCGCTCATCGGCTGGCCGCCTCCTGTTCCAGCGCGTCGAGCTTGAGGTGGCGCACGTCGCGACCCCCGACGATGTAGATCACGTCCTTGGCGATGTTCTTGCAGTGGTCGCCGATCCGCTCCATCGACTTGACGATGAAGATGATGTCCAGCGCCGAGGAAATCGTGCGCGGATCCTCCATCATGTAGGTGACCAGTTCGCGCGTGATGGCGCGGAAATGCTGATCGATGTCCTTGTCGCGGCGCACGATCTGCAGGGCCATGTCCGGATCCATGCGCACGAAGGCATTCAGGACATCGTGCAGCATCGCGGCGCATTCCTCGCCCATGACGCGCACGGCCATGATCTGCGGCGTGTTCGCACTGAAGCCGCGCTCGATGATCTTGCGCGTCGCCTTGGCGATCTTCTTCGCCTCGTCGCCGATGCGTTCCAGATCGGTGACGGTCTTGCTGACCGACATGATCATGCGCAGATCGACCGCCGTCGGCTGGCGCCGCGCGACGACATGGACGCAGATATTGTCGATATCCACTTCGTAGCCATCGACTTCGCTATCGCGGGCGATGATCTTTTCGACCAGCTCGGCATCGCTTTCCACAAAGGCGTGGGTGGTGGCGCGCACCTGCTCCTCAACCAGTCCGCCCATGCGCATCAGGCGGGCGCGGACGTCGTCGAGTTCGGTGTCGAATTGCTTGGAAAGATGCTCGTTCATGGAGGGTCTCCTGGGGGGCTAGCCGAAGCGGCCGGTAATGTAATCTTCCGTCCGCTTGTCTTTGGGCTTGATGAAGATGTCGTCGGTATTGCCGAACTCGATCATTTCACCCAGATACATATAGGCGGTGAAGTCCGAAACGCGCGCCGCCTGCTGCATGTTGTGGGTGACGATGGCGATGGTGAATTCCGCCTTCAGTTCGTCGATCAGGGCTTCGATGTGCGTGGTGGAAATCGGGTCGAGCGCCGAGGTCGGTTCGTCGAGCAGGATCACGCGCGGCTTGACGGCAACGCAGCGCGCGATGCAGAGGCGCTGCTGCTGGCCACCGGAGAGTCCGGTGCCGGGCTGCTTGAGCTTGTCCTTGACCTCGTTCCACAGAGCCGACTTGGTCAGCGCCCATTCGACACGATCGTCCATTTCGCTGCGGGACAGCTTTTCATGCATGCCGACACCGAAGGCGACGTTGTCGTAGATCGTCATCGGGAACGGCGTCGGTTTCTGGAACACCATCCCGACCTTGGCGCGCAGTTCGATGGTATCGACTTTCTTGTTGTCGAGGATGTTCTTGCCATTGACGAACAACTCCCCTTCGGCCCGCTGGCCGGGGTAAAGATCGTACATGCGGTTGATGGCGCGCAGCAAGGTGGACTTACCGCAGCCGGACGGGCCGATAAAGGCCGTGACCTTGCTCTTGTAGATATCGAGGTTGATGTTGCTCAGTGCGATCGCATCGCCGTAGTAGAAGTTCAGATTGCGGATGCTGATTTCCGGAACCAGTTCGGGCGTTGTTGGGGTGGTCATCATGGGACTCGGGCAGACAGTACGATTAGCGTTGGGCGTGGGGCCGGAAGGCGACCCGCGCGATGATGTTGAGCGTCAGCACGCCGAGCGTGATGATGAAGACGGCGGCCCAGGCCAGTTCCTGCCAGTCCTTGAACGGGCTCATGGCGAACTTGAAGATCGTGACCGGCAGGTTGGCCATCGGCTCGGACAGGTCGACGCTCCAGAACTGGTTCGACAGCGCGGTGAAGAGCAGCGGGGCGGTCTCGCCGGAGATGCGTGCCAGCGCGAGCAGGATGCCGGTGACGACGCCGGCCTTGGCGGAGCGCAAGGTCACCATCGTGATGACTTTCCATTTCGGCGCCCCGAGGGCGAAGGCGGCTTCACGCAGGCTGTTGGGGACGAGCGACAACATGTCCTCGGTGGTACGCACGACGACGGGGATCACCAGCAGGGCCAGTGCGATGGCTCCGGACATGCCCGAAAACTGGCCGATCTGGGCGACGATGAGCGCATAGACGAACAGGCCGATGACGATGGAAGGCGCCGAAAGCAGGATGTCATTGACGAAGCGCGTCATCTGGCCCAGCCAGGTGCGCTTGCCGTATTCGGCGAGGTAGATCCCGGCGAGGATGGCCAGCGGCGTGGCCATCAGCATGGCGAGGCCAACCATGATGATGCTGCCGACGATGGCGTTGAGCAGGCCGCCTGCAACGCCCGGCGGCGGCGTCATCTCGGTGAACAAACGCAGCGACAGTGCGCCGAACCCCTGCTCGACCACCATCCAGAGGATCCAGATCAGCCAGAACAGGCCGAAGGCCATGGCGGCCATCGACAGGGTCAGGGCAAACAGGTTGATGAATTTGCGACGAGTGACGCGCTTCACGTTCGTTCCTTATTTGTGTCCGCTGTTCTTGTCGAGCGAATGGAGGAGCAGTCGCGAGAAAGCCAGCACGACGAAGGTGATCAGGAACAGGATCAGGCCGAGTTCGACCAGCGCGGCGGTATACAGCCCCGGCGTCGCCTCGCCGAACTCGTTGGCCAGCGCCGAGGTGATGCTGTTGCCGGGCTGGAAGAGAGAGAAGTTGGCAAAGATGCTGCATTGCCGATGACGAAGGTGACCGCCATCGTTTCGCCCAGCGCGCGGCCGAGGCCGAGCATGATGCCGCCGATGACGCCGACCTTGGTATAGGGCAGCACGATGTTCCAGACCACTTCCCAGGTGGTGCCGCCGACGCCGTAGGCCGATTCCTTGAGCATCGCCGGCGTCACCTCGAACACATCGCGCATCACCGACGCGATGAAGGGAATGATCATGATGGCGAGGATGATGCCGGCGGTCAGCAGGCCGATGCCGAGCGGCGGGCCGGTAAACAGGTTCCCGATCAGGGGAATCTGGCCAAGGTCTTGGCGATCCACGGCTGGACGTACTGGGCGAACATTGGCGCGAAGACCATCAGGCCCCACATGCCATAGACGATGGAGGGGATGCCGGCGAGCAGTTCGATGGCGATGCCCAGCGGACGACGCAACCAGACCGGCGACAACTCGGTCAGGAAGAGGGCGATGCCGAAGCTGACCGGCACGGCGATGACCAGCGCGATCAGCGAGGTGACCAAGGTGCCGTACATCGGAATCAGCGCGCCGAAGCGTTCGGCGGGCGGATTCCATTCCGCACCGGTGAGAAAGCCGAAACCGAAGGCCTTGATCGACTGCCACCCGCTCCGATCAGCGAGACCGACGATGCCGAACAGCAGCAGCAAGGGTAATCGCAGCGCCGGTACGCGTCAGGTTGAAGAACAGCAGGTCGCCGATCTTCCGCGTTTTCGATGGATGATTTCATGATCGTGATTGGTTTGCCGCCAGGAGTTTACCTCGTTGCCGCTCGCAGCAATCCCCCGCCATGCGCGGCGGATCGCGTGCGGCGGGTTGAACAGCATGTTACTTGCCGGACCAGACCGACTTGCCGGAGTCGTCCTTGATGTTGCCCCAGGAGGCCTGGATCAGCTTGACCAGGCTCTCGGGCAGCGGCACGTAGTCCAGTTCGTCGGCCATCTTGCCGCCGTTCTTGTAAGCCCAGTCGAAGAACTTGAGCGCTTCGGCGCCCTGGGCCGGCTTGTCCTGCACCTTGTGCATCAGGATGAAGGTCGCGCCGGTGATCGGCCAGGCATCCTTGCCGGGCTGGTTGGTCAGGATCTCGTAGAAGGCGGACTTGGTCCAGTCGGCGCCGGCGGCGGCGGCCTTGAAGGTGGAGTCGTTCGGCGCGACGAAATTGCCGGCGGCGTTCTTCAGCATGCACGTGGGCCAGCTTGTTCTGCTTGGCGTAGGCGTATTCGACATAGCCGATGGAGTCCGGGACGCGCTGCAGGAAGGCGGAAACGCCCTCATTGCCCTTGCCGCCGAGGCCGGCCGGCCACTGCACCGCCGTGCCTTCGCCGACCTTCTCCTTCCACGTCGGGCTGACCTTGGACAGGTAGTTGGTGAAGATGAAGGTGGTGCCGGAACCATCGGCGCGACGCACCACGGCGATATCGCTGGCCGGCAGGTGTAACGCCCGGGTTGAGGTCGGCGACGGCCTTGTCGTTCCACTTGGTGATCTTGCCGAGGTAGATGTCGGCCAGCACTTCGCCGGTCAGCTTCATCTCGCCCGGTTTGACGCCCGGGATGTTGACCACCGGCACGACACCGCCGATCACCGTCGGGAACTGCATCAGGCCATCCTTCTCGAGCACTTCCGGCTTGAGCGGCATGTCGGAGGCGCCGAAATCGACGGTCTTGGCAGTGATCTGCTTGATGCCGCCGCCGGAACCGATGGACTGGTAGTTGACCTTGTTGCCGGTGGCTTTCCGGTAGCCATCGGCCCACTTGGCGTAGATCGGCGCGGGGAAGGAAGCGCCGGCGCCGGTGATTTCGGCGGCCGCAGCGGAGAGCGCGATGCAGCTCAGGGAAACGGCCAGGGTCGTGGCGCGGGAAAGACGGGTAACGATGCGGGTCATGAGCATTCTCCTGTAACAAGGGGTCGTTGAATTTGCATGATCCGCAAGATATGACTTTGCTGTTACAGTAATGTGACAACGGCCGGTGACGAAAAGAGCGATAATTCCCGCTCCGATATATGCCAAGGTGTTGAAGACCATGAAAAACATAAGCTACGTTCGCTACCTGACCGGCTTGATCTTCGCGTTCTGGTTTGCCGCAAGCGCGCAGGCGTTTTCGCTGGCTGATATTTCGGGCCAGGAAGCCGGCGGCGGCCTGAAGGAGGCGCTGACCCAGGGCGCCGGCAAGGCGGTCAACCTGCTCGGCCGCAGCGATGGCTTCCTCGGCAATCCGAAGGTGAAGATCCCGCTGCCGGGAGGCATGCAGAAGGTGGAGGGACTGATGCGTGGCCTCGGCATGGGCAAACAGGCCGACGAGCTGATCACCGCGATGAACCGCGCCGCCGAGGCGGCCGTGCCTGAGGCGAAGAGGCTGCTGGTCGATGCGGTCAAGCAGATGAGCGTCGAAGATGCCAAGGGCATCCTCACCGGCGGCAACGATGCCGGTACGCAGTATTTCCGCCGCAAGACCGCCGAACCGCTGGGCCAGAAGTTCCTGCCCATCGTCCAGAAGGCGATCGCCAAGGTCAAGCTGGAGGATACCTACGAGAAGTTCGCCAGCAAGGGGGCCAAGTTCGGACTGGTCAAGGAAAAGGACACCCACCTCGACAACTACGTGACCGAAAAGGCGCTCGACGGCCTCTACCTGATGATCGCCGAGGAAGAGAAGGCGATTCGCGAAAATCCGGTCGGTGCGGCCGGCAACCTGGCGAAGAAGGTATTCGGCGCGCTCAAGTGAAAGTCAGACCCGGCACGACGGCACCCGCCGGCCCGGGTCCACTGTAATCAGACGATGCATGGATTGAACCCGCCCCAGCGGGAGGCGGTGCGCTATCTCGACGGCCCGTTGCTGGTGCTTGCCGGCGCGGGCAGCGGCAAGACGCGCGTCATCACGCAGAAGATCGCTTATCTCATCGGCGAATGCGGCATGGCGCCGCAGCACATCTGCGCGATCACCTTCACCAACAAGGCGGCGCGCGAGATGAACGAGCGCGCGACAAAGCTGATCGGCCAAAGCGTGAATGGGGCGAACGAAGTCAGCATCAGCACCTTCCACGCGCTCGGTGCAAAGCTTCTGCGCATGGAGGCGCGCGCCATCGGCCTCAAGCCTGGCTTCTCGATCCTCGACGCCAGCGATACGACGGCGCTGTTCAACGAACTGCTGAAGGACGCTGACAAATCGCGCGTGAAACTGATCCGGCAGCGCATCTCGCTCTGGAAAAACGCGCTGCTCGGACCGGCGCAGGTCGAACCGGCGGACGATCTCGAAGCCGGCGCGGCGCGTGTCTATGTCGAGTATGAACGCACGCTGAAGGCTTATCAGGCGGTCGATTTCGACGACCTGATCATGAAGCCGGTACAACTGCTCGAAGCCGATGAAGACGTGGCGCAGCGCTGGCGTTCGCGCATCTGGCACCTGCTGGTCGACGAATACCAGGACACCAACCGCTGCCAGAACCGGCTGCTGCGCCTGCTTACCGGCGAGCGCGCCGCCTTCACGGCGGTGGGCGACGACGACCAGTCGATCTACGCCTGGCGCGGCGCCGACGTCGATAACCTGCGCCAGCTGCAAACGGATTTCCCGCGCCTCAAGGTCGTCAAACTCGAGCAGAACTACCGTTCGACGACGCGCATCCTCAAGGCGGCGAACAGCGTGATCAAGCAAAATCCCAAGCTGTTCGACAAGAGGCTCTGGTCCGACAAGGGCCACGGTGACGCGATCCGCGTCATGGCTTGCCGCGACGACACGCACGAGGCCGAGTGGGTGGTGACGCGGCTGATGGCGCACAAGTTCGAGACACGCGGCAAATGGCGCGACTACGCGATCCTCTATCGCGGCAACTTTCAGGCGCGGCTGTTCGAGCAGCAACTGCGTGCCCACAAAGTGCCCTATGTGCTGTCGGGCGGCCAGTCCTTCTTCGACAAGAGCGAGATTAAGGACGTCACCAGCTACCTGCGCCTGCTGGCCAACCCGGACGACGATCCCGCCTTCATCCGCGCCGCGACCACGCCGAAGCGCGGCATCGGCGGCACCACGCTCGAAGCACTCGGCCATGCGGCGGGACGACGCCACATCAGCCTGTTCGCGGCGATCTTCGCGCCCGGCATCGAGCACGACGTCAAGGCGCCGCAGCTCGCGGTGCTGCGTGAATTCGGCAATTTCATCAACCGCATCGAAGGGCGCGCACAGCGCGAACCCGCCGGACAGGTGCTCGACGACCTGCTCAAGGCCATCGGCTACGAGGCCTGGCTGTTCGAAGCGCTGGAGCCCAATGGTACGAGTGGTGCACAGGCACGCTGGGGCAATGTGCGCGAGTTCGTCGGCTGGCTTTCGAACAAGGGCGACGAGGAGAAGAAGAACCTGCTGGAGTTGGCGCAGACCGTCGCGCTGATCACCCTGCTCGACAAGCAGGATGAAAACAACGATGCGGTGCAGCTCGCGACGCTGCACGCCGCGAAGGGTCTGGAGTTCCGCCACGTGCATCTGGTCGGCGTCGAGGAAGGTTCCCTGCCGCATCGTGAAGCCATCGATGCCGGCAACATCGAGGAAGAGCGGCGCCTGATGTATGTCGGCATCACGCGCGCGCAGCTGTCGCTCAACATCAGCTGGTGCGCGCGGCGCAAGCAGGGCCGCGAGGTCATCGAGCGCGCCGCCTCGCGCTTCATCGCCGAGATGGATGGCGGCGATGGCGACATCCGGCACGAGGGGCAGAGTGCCGTCGCGTCGGGACTGACTTTGGACAAGGCCGCCGGCAATGCCCGGCTGGCCAATTTCAAGGCGCTGCTGAAGAAGCCGCAGGCGGAATGAGGGCGCCGAGCGTGGTGAGGGCCGCCACGCGCGCGGCATGGATGCGCACGGGAATCTGCCCCGGATCGTCGCAGGCCTGTGCGATGGCCCCGGCGTCAACCGTCTGCACGGCGGCCAGCGCGGCGCGCCACGCGTCCGCCGCGTCATAGGGCTTGTCTGCCTTGCCCAGCCGGCCGCGATAGTCGGCTTCGCAGGCGCCGAGCACCTCCTCGAAGCGCGCCGGGCGGCGCAACGCGTCGCAGCGCTCGAGAATCCTGAGCTGCGTGTCCGGGCGCAACTGCACGATCTTGTGCATGTCGCCGTGAAAGCGTGCAACGAGCCGTGCCAAGTCGCGGCAGTCGGCCGGCACGCGCAGGCGCGCGCAGAGCGGTTCGAGCAGCGTGGCGCTCTTGAGTTCGTGGCCGATGTGGCGCGGCAGGATGTCGGCGGGTGTTTCGGCCTTGCCGAGGTCGTGCGTCAGCGCGGCGAAGCGCGCGGGCAGGCTCAAGCCGAGCCGCGCCGCCATGTCGATGACCATCATTACGTGCACGCCGGTGTCGACCTCGGGATGGAAATCGGCACGCTGCGGCACGCCCCAGAGGCGATCCAGTTCGGGCAGCAAGCGTTGCAACGCACCGCATTCCCGCAGGATTTCGAACATGCGCGAGGGCTGCGCTTCCATCAGGCCGCGCGCCAGTTCCTGCCAGACGCGCTCGGCCACCAGCGCATCTATTTCGCCGGCGTTGACCATGTGCCGCATCAGCGCGAGCGTCTCCGGCGCGAGGCTGGACCCGGTGAAGCGTGCCGCGAAGCGCGCGACGCGCAGGATGCGCACGGGATCCTCGGTGAAGGCGGGCGAGACATGACGCAGCAGCTTCAGGTCAAGATCGGCACGACCGCCGTAGGGGTCGATCAATTCGCCCCCCTCGTTCTCCGGAGCCCGCGCCATTGCGTTGATGGTCAGGTCGCGGCGGGCGAGATCGGCTTCCAGCGTGACGTCTGGCGCGGCGTGGAAGGCAAAGCCCGCGTAGCCGGGCGCGGTCTTGCGCTCGGTGCGCGCCAGCGCGTATTCCTCATGCGTTTCGGGGTGCAGGAAAACCGGGAAGTCGCGCCCGACGGGCGTGAAACCCTGCGCCAGCATCATCTCGGGCGTGGCGCCGACGACGACCCAGTCGCGATCCCGCACCGGCAGGCCGAGCAGCGCATCGCGCACCGCGCCACCGACGCAGTAGATCTTCATTCGTGCGCGAGGTAGCCGGGTGCCACGGCCTCCAGCGGCGTGGCGGTCAGGCCGAAGGGCAGGGTGCAGCCGGCCGGGCAGACGTTCGGCACCTGCATCGAGCGCACGTTGTCGCGCGTCATCGGGCCGCCAGGCATGAATTCCATCATCAGCGCCTGCAGGTATGAGAGTGCGAGCGGCAAGCCGATGATCGGGCGCGGATGGCCGCTCAGCATGCCCGTGGTGGCGACCAGTTCGCGCAGGCTGTATTCGCGCGGCCCGCAGAGCGGATAGGTTTCTCCCTGGCTCTCCGCATGATCGAGGCTGGATACGACGGCGGAGACGACATCCTCGATCCAGACCGGCTGGAAGCGCGCGTCCGGACAGGCGAGCGGCACGATCGGCGCGATTTTCAGCAGTCCGGCGAACAGGGTGAGAAACGAATCGCCGCGCCCGAAGATCACCGCGGGCTGGAAGATCGTTGCCGCGGGATAGGCCGCCTTCACCGCGGCTTCGCCGGCGGCCTTGGAGCGCAGGTAGTTCGAGGGCGCATCGACAGCAGCGGCCAGCGCGGAAATGTGCAGCAGGCGCGGCACGCCGGCCCGGGCTGCCGCGCGTGCGATCTTGCCGGGCAGGTCGACATGCGCACGCTGGAAATCGCCCCTGAGGATGCCGACGAGGCTGATGACGACATCTCGACCGGCCATCAGCCCGGCAAGCACGGCCTCGTCATGCACGTCGGCCTCGACGACACTGGCGGTCGGCAGCAGCGTCAGGTGCTTGGCACGTTCGCGGCGGCGCGTCGGCAGCGTCAGGCGAAAGTCAGACCCGGCGGGACGGCACGCCAGGCGGCGCGCGAGGGCGCCACCCAGGAAGCCGGTGCCGCCGATCAGGAGGGCGGTTTTCAAGGCAGCTTTTCCGCGGTGGTGTCGCCGAAGCCGCGCGGGCGAATGGTGCCGAGGCGTGCGGTCAGCGTCGGCGTGGTGATGCCCATCACGGCGGCATAGTGCATGGCGTTGGCCATCACCTTCTTGACGTAGTCGCGCGTCTCGTTGAAGGGGATGGTCTCGGCGTAGATCGCGCCTTCGAGCGGCGTTTCGGCGCGCCATTTGCGCGCACGGCCCGGGCCGGCGTTGTAGGCCGCCGAGGCCAGCACCGGATGATCGTCGAGACCGTCCATCACCATCCGCATGTAGTTCGTGCCGAGTGTCACGTTAACATCCATGTCGGTGACCTTGCCCGGATGGTAGTGGTCCATGCCGATTCTCTTCGCGACCCATCTGGCCGTCGCCGGCATCAATTGCATCAGGCCCTTGGCGCCGGCACTCGATTTCGCATCCATGATGAAGCGGCTTTCCTGCCGCATCAGGCCATAGACCCAGGCGGGGTCGAGGTTGACGTCCCGTACGCGTGGCTCGACCTGCGCGAAGAACGGCGTCGGGTAGCGGCGGACGAAATCGTGCTCGGCCTGCGTGCGATCGGCAGTATTGATGGCACGGTCAATGACGTCGTTGCGCTGCGCGAAATCCGCGGCGGCCAGCAGTTGGCGATCGGTCATGCCACTCAGGGCCCAGTTCCATTCGCGGATGCCGTCGAGCCGCAGGTCCGCACGGATCAACGCGAGGCCACGCACGAGCAGGGGGTTCGTCTCGGCGACCTGGCGTTCCTCGGCGATGGGCGGCTCTGCGCGCGGGGGCAGGCTCAGCGGCTTGCCGAGGGCTTCCGCGGCGAGAATGCCGTAGAAATTCGGCTGTCCCGCGATCTGCTCGTACATGCCCTGCGCATCTGCGGCCTTGCCCAGCGCCGCGATGGCGCGGGCGCGCCAGTAAATCCATTCAGGTTGGTTGGCCAGGGCTTCCGGCAGCAGGGCGTAGGCCCGCGCAACAGCCAGCCAGTCACCGGCGCGCAGTGCGGCGCGCATGCGCCAGGCATGCTGTTCTTCGTCGAGGCTCGCCCCCAGTTTTTCGGCGCGGGCAAACCAGTCGACCGCTTCGGGCTGGTGGCTCGTCGCAGCGGCCAGCGCCAGCCGCCCCCAAACGAAGCCGCGTTCCTCCGCGGGAATCCGGGGTTCGATTTCCTGCCAGCGTGCGGCGGCGAAGCGCGCATCGGCGCGCGCCATGCGCAGCACGGCCAGTCCCGCGATCTCGCGGCCGCGCCGCGTATCGTCAAAGTGATCGGGCAGCCGGGCCAGATGCCGGGCGGGATGGTCGACGACGGCTTCGACAGCCTTGCTGCCTGGCGCTTCGTTGGCCGGCAGCCAGCCCGCCACGCTGCGCGCTTCCTTCAGCTTGCCGGTTGCCCAGAGTTGTCGCAGACGGCCCCAGACGTTCACTGCGGCCAGTTCGCCGCGGGCGGCCAATCGGCCCAGTGGCGGGAAACAGCTTCCGGCCAGCGGCTGGGCGGACACGAGTAGCGTGCGCGCCGCGGCGAGCGCATCCGCTTCACCGAGATTCAGGCGGGCATCGAGGCCGCGGCAGATCGCCTCGGAATCCGGTCGCTGCAGGTGGGCGAACTGCGCGCGCGCGCGCGTCCAGTCCTGCTGATCCACCAGCCACTTGAGCCATTCGCCGCGCAGTTTTTCAGCGAGGTAGCTGCCGTCATGGCGTTCGAGGAATTCGGCCACGCCGGCATCCGCACCGTCCTTGCCGTCGCGGAGCTGGAGGCTGAGCTGGAAATACCCTGCCCAGGGTGTCAGCGGGTGGGTGTTCAGCGCCGGCAGCACGCGCGCCAATTTTGCCCGGTCCGCTTTCAGGAAGGCGTCGCGCGCGGCGAGGAAAGTCGCATCCTCCGGATGGGCAGATTGCGTTTGGGCCGGCGTGGAAATCGGCAGGGATAACAGCAGGGCAATCGCGAGAAAACGTTTCATGGCAATGAGTTTGACTTCAATCTTTTCAGATTAGCATAGGGCCAATCCCACACCATGACCGATCAGCCCCGCCAATCCGCCGTTAATCCGGATGCCCTGCGCGCGACCTTGCGCCGCGAAAGAATCGCGGCGCGCCAGGCGCTGCCGGCCGCCGCGCACCGCTCGGCCAGCGTGGCGGTGATGCACCACGTTACCGAGTTCCTGCTCCCCCTCCCGGCAGGTGTTCTCGCCTTTTGCATGCCGATCCGCGCCGAGGTGGATTGTCACGAACTGGCCGTTTATCTGATCAACAGGGGCTGGCAGGCGGCGATGCCGACCGTTGTCGCGCGCGCTGCCCCGATGGTATTTCGCGCCTGGCATCCGGATGCCCCGATGACCGTCGATCCCTACGGCATCCCCGTGCCGGACACCGCGCGGTCCCCGGCCCCCAGTGTCATGCTATTACCCCTTGTCGCTTTCGACGCGGCGGGCTATCGTTTAGGTTATGGTGGTGGCTATTTCGATCGCACGCTGGCCGCCATGCAGTCGCGGCCACTGACGATCGGAGTGGGGTTCGACCTGTGTGCCGTGGCAGACATTCGACCGGAACGCCATGACATTCCGCTCGACCTGATTGTCACGGAAAGTGGAATACGCTGGGTCAAACGGCCCTGATTTACTTCGGGCCTACGTCAAAAGATATACATAATACTCATTCGTCGAGAACTGCCCACATGACTACAGACGCAACACTCCCGCACATTCCCCTGATGACCCTGCAGCCGGCCTTCAACGCCGGCAATGCCTGGGCCGCCCTGTTGCTGGATACGGCGCAGCCGCTCGACGGTGCGGCGCTGGCGCATGTCCTGCGGGAGTTTGAGCTGGCGGACACCCTGGCGGAAATTCCCTGCGTCGTCTGGGCCGATCCGCTGCGCATCGATCCCGCGCTGGCCGCCGATTTGCCGCGCGACCGCCTGATCCTGCGCTTTCCACTCGCGCAGGGCGTCGATCCGGCCTGTCGGGAAGTGCTGGCAGCCCTGCGCAAGGCGGGTTTCGGCCTGATGGTCACGGGCATGCCGGATGCGGATGCGCTACTGGCGCCCGAAATCACCGCGCTGGGCATTGCCTGCCCCGGCAAGGCGGCGCCGGAGAGCATGATCAGCTGGCTGCGCCGGCTGCCCGGGCCGCATCTGGCGCTCGGAACGACCGAGACGGTCTGCCCGGGATTCTGCAAGTTCCACTGGCTGGCCGGTCATTTGGCGGGCCAGGCGGGCGGCAAGGCCGCGCCGATGATCAAGGGCGACCCGACGGCGCGCAGCCTGCTGCTCAAGCTGCTGTCGCTGGTGACGCGCGACGCCGAATCCGCGGAGATCGAGGCGCTGGTCAAGCGCGATGCCAATCTCGCCTACAAGCTGCTGAAACTGGTGAACTCCGTGGCGTTCATGCCGGGCCGGCATATCGAGAGCTTTTCGCAGGCGCTCGTGTTGCTCGGGCGGCGCCAACTCCAGCGCTGGCTGATGCTGCTGCTCTTCGCGCGGCCGCCCGGCTGCGAAACGGCCAGCCCGCTGCTGCCGCAGGCTGCCATGCGCGCCAACCTGCTGGAAAGCATCGCCAAACGCAAGGGCATGTCCCGTGATGACTGGGATCACGCCTTCATGATCGGCATGTTCTCGCTCCTCGACAGCCTCTTCGGCCTGCCGCTGGCCGACGTCCTCGCACCACTCAACTTGAGCGTTGAAGTGACGCAGGCCCTGCTCGACGGGAATGGGCCGTTCGGTCCCTGCCTCCAGGTCGTCCGCATGGGCGAGGGGCCGCCGTCCGCTGCGCTGGCGACGGCCCTGGGCGACATCGGCCTGAGCCACGAAGCGTGGGGTGCATCCCTGTTCGAGGCCGTGCGCTGGGCCGTGATGGTGAGCAAGGAAGCCTGACGACAGGGGGGGCATGGCCGAACAACACGACCCGACGTCCGACCCGGCCCCACCCGATCTCGAACAGGCGCGCGCGCTGTGCGGGATCGCGCGCGCCCTGCCCGGCGCCTGCAAGCTGGCCAGCCAGGTCAGGATCCTCGACCAGATCCACGAATCGGTCATCACGATGGATCTCGGCGGCTACATCACCGGCTGGAACCGCAGCGCCGAAGCGCTGTTCGGCTACAGCGCGGCCGAGGCCATCGGCAGGCACATCCTGTTCCTCTACGCCGATCCCGATAGCGACGACGATAGCGAAGGTTTCCGCGATGCCTTCCTCGAAGAGGGCGGGCGCGAACTCGAGGTGCGCCGCCGCCGCAAGTCGGGCGAGACTTTCTGGGCCAGCCTGCAACTGTCGCTGAGCCGCGACGAAACCGGCGAGCCGGTCGGGCTCGTCGGCTACCTCTCGGACATCACGTCGCGCATCGAGGCCGAGAAGACCATGCGCCTGCAGGCGCGCATCTTCGAGCACAGCGCGGAAAGCATCCTGATCACCGATGCCGACCGCCGCATCCTCTCGGTCAATCCGGCCTTCAGCCGCATGACCGGCTATGCCGAGGCAGACGTGATCGGCCGGGTGCCGGGCCTGCTGCGCTCCGCGCGGCATCCGCTGCATTTCTACGAGGCGCTCTGGCAGCGCGTCGAAACGGACGGCGGCTGGCACGGCGAAGTGTGGACGCGCCGTAAGAACGGCGAAGACTTTCCGAGCTGGGCGTCGATCAGCCTCGTGCGCAACCGCGAAGGCCAAGTCTGCAACTACTTCTCGATCTTTACCGACATCACCGAGCGCAAGGTGGCCGAGGAGCGCATCCATCACCTCGCCTGCTACGATGGCCTGACCGGCCTGCCCAACCGCACGCTGCTCTACCGGCTGACCGACCAGGCGCTTGCCGCGGCGCGCCGCAACCGGCAGCACGGCGCACTGCTGTTCGTCGACCTCAACCGCTTCAAGCCGATCAACGACAGCCTGGGCCACGGCGTCGGCGACCGGTTGCTGCAACAAGTGGCCGAGCGCCTGCGCAGTGTCGTGCGCACCGAGGATGTCGTCGCCCGGCTGGGCGGCGACGAATTCGTCATCGCGCTCTTCGACATCGCGCGCCGCGAGCATGCGGCGATGGTGGCGCAGAAGGTGATCGCCGCGCTCGCCACGCCCTTCCTCATCGACGGGCACGAGCTGTGTGTCGGCGTCGCCATCGGCATCAGCGTCTACCCGCGCGACGGCGGCGAGACCGAAACCTTGCTGCGCATGGCGGACATCGCGATGTACCGCAGCAAGGAAACGGGCCAGGACGGCTACACTTTCTACAGCCGCGAGATGAACCAGCGCGCGCTCGAGCGCCTGCGCATCGAATCCGGCCTGCGCCATGGCATCGAGCAGAACGAACTGCTGCTGCACTACCAGCCCAAGGTCGATATCGCGACGGGTCACATCGTCGGCGTCGAGGCACTGGTGCGCTGGCAGCATCCCGACCTTGGCCTGATGCTGCCCGACGCCTTCATCCCGATCGCCGAGGAGTCCGGCCTGATCGTCCAGCTTTCGGCCTGGGTGCTGCGGGCAGCCTTGCTGCAGACGCGGGCCTGGAACGAAGCCGGGCTGCCCGGCATCCGGGTTGCCATCAACCTGTCCGCGCGCGATTTCTCACCCGGCCTTGCGGGACGGCTGCAGCGCTTGCTCGAAGAGCACGCCGTGCCGCCGAACCGCGTCGAACTCGAGATTACCGAAGGCATGCTGACCCACAGCAGCGAGGCAGTCATCGCCATGATGGACAGCCTGACGGCGCTCGGCGTGTCGCTGTCGCTCGATGACTTCGGCACCGGCTATTCGAGCCTCGCCTACCTCAAGCGCTTCCCCATCGACACGCTGAAGATCGACCGCTCTTTCGTCACCGGCATTCCGCAGGACGGCAACGACTGCGCCATCGCCGGCGCAATCATCAGCATGGCGCAGCGCCTCGGCCACCGCGTCATCGCCGAGGGCGTGGAGACGCGCGCGCAACTGGAATTTCTCAAGAGCCTCGGCTGCCAGGAGATTCAGGGTCATTACTTCTCGCCACCGGTGCCGGCGGCGATATTCGAATCGATGCTCCGGTCAGGACGCAGCCTCGGGCTGCAGTGAGGTGCGGATGCGGTGCCGTCCTGCCGGGTCTGACTTTCAAAGCCCGGCGCAGGCCGTCGCGATACGTTCGAGTGCCCGGTCGAGCAGCGCGCGCGGGGTGCCGAAGTTGAGCCGTACGTACTGCGCATAGGCCCGTCCCGGCCCGAAGGCGCTGCCGTCCGACAGGCCGACGCCGGCCTGCTCGAAAAGGGCCGCCGGGTGTTCCACGCCGAGGTCGTGGCAATCGATCCAGGCGAGGAAGGTCGCTTCGACGCGTTCCATCGAGAGCCCCGGCAGCGTGCCGATGACCTGCTCGACGCGCGCCGCGTTGCCCCGCAGCGTGTCCAGCAGTTGCGTGCGCCAGGCGGCGCCGTCGCGGAATGCGGTTTCACAGGCCGCGAGGCCGAGGACGTTCGGGTGCGGCACGATGCCATGCGCCGTGGCGCGGAAGGCCCGCCGCAGCTGCGGATTCGGGATGAGCGCGAATGCGCAGCCCAGCCCCGCGAGGTTGAAGGTCTTGGAGGGTGCCATCAGGGTAATGGTGCGCGCCGCGATCTCGGGCGAGAGAGTGGCGAAGGGGCGATGGCGGCCATTCAGTGTCAGGTCGCAATGGATTTCGTCCGAGCACACGACCAGATCGTGTTTTTCGGCCAGCGCGGCGAGTTGCCAGAGCTCATCTTCGCGCCAGGCGCGGCCGACCGGGTTGTGCGGATGACATAACAGGAACAGTCGCGCGGCCTTCATCACCGCGTCGGCGGCAGCGAAATCCCAGCCCCAGCCTGCTTCGGTGCGCACCAGCGGCAGGGTCAACAGGCGCCGGTCCGACTCGACCGGCGCTGACAGGAAAGGCGGATACACGGGCGTGGCCGTGAACACGCCGTCGCCGGCCGCCCCCGTTGCACGGCAGGCCACATGCAGGCCGGCGACCAGACCAGGCAACCAGACGAGCCAGTCGGGGTCGATCGCCCAGTCGTATTCGCGCGCGCAATGTGCGACAACGGACTCGACCAGCGAAGGCCACGGTTCGCCATAGCCGAACAGCCCGTTGGCGACGCGCTGTTGCAGCGTGCTGACCACTTCCGGCGGCGCGGGGAAGTCCATGTCGGCGACCCAGAGCGGGATCACGTCGCGGCCGGCATATTTGCGCCAGCGGGTCGAGTCGTGGGCGGGGATGAAGTCGGTCATGATGTCCTCGATGGGCAGCCCCGAGAGGGCATGCGCCCCCCTGTGGGGGGCAGCGAGATGGTTTGACGAGCGTGGGGGGCGCATTACTATTCCATGTGTCGCAAATGCTGCCCGATCGAGAGAAAGGCGCCCAGCCAGCCGAGCAGGGTAGCGCCGCCCACCAGCAGCGCACTGGTCAGCGGCCCGGGCAGGGCCAGCAGGAGGTCGATGCCGTAAAGGCCGGCGAGTTCGGCAACCGGCTGGCGCAGCCAGAGAATCGCGCCGGCCACGATCAGCCAGGCGACCAGGCCGCCGGCGCAGCCGAGCAGCGCGCCGTGCCAGAGGAAGGGCCGGCGGATGAAGCCGTTGGTGGCGCCGAGCAGGCGACTGACCACGACCTCGTCGCGCCGCGTCAGCGCCTGCAGGCGGATGGTGTTGAAGACGATCGCCAGCAGCCCGGCGCCGAGCAGGCCGGCGATCAGCAGCACGCCGGTCTTCGCCAGCCGGACGAAGGCCGCGAGGCGCTGTGCCCAGTCGGCATCGACCTGCACATGCTCGACCTCGCGCCACTCCTTGGCATTGCGCAGTGTTGCGGCCAGCGCGTCGATGGCCGCCGGCGCATCGTCGGCGGGGGTGACGACGAGCGCGTCGGGGAAGGGGTTCTTCGGCAGGGCGCCGATGACGTCGGCGAGCTTGTCCGAGGCTTTCATGCGGGCGAGTGTGTCCTCGCGCGCCAGCAGCCGGGTTTTCGCTACGGCGGGCAGCTCCTTCAGCCGTGCCTCGACGGTTTGCGCGGCCTTGCGGTCGGCCTCCACGGGCAGGAACACGGTCAGTTGCGGCGTGGCACTGGCACCCTGAGCAAGTTGCGTGACATGCCCCAGCACCACATAGCCCGCGGCCGGCAGGGCGAGGGCGATGCCGATGCCGAGCATGGCGAGCAGGGTGTTGAGCGGGGTGGCCACCAGCCGTCGCATAGCGAGCAGGCCGGCACGCTGCTGGGCATTTATCCAGTTCATGCGATCATCCTGCCGTGATCGAGTTTGAGCCGCCGCGCACCCGGGAACAGGCTCTCGTCGTAGGTCGCGGCCAGCACGGTGACGCCGACGCGATGGAACTCGAGAAAAATGGTCGCCACGTCGCGGGCCGTCTCTGCATCGAGATAGGCGGTCGGCTCGTCCGCCAGCAGCAGTGCCGGCCGGTGGGCCACGGCGCGCGCGATGGCCAGGCGCTGTTGCTCGCCGCCGGAGAGCGCGATCGGCAGCGCGCGGGCGCGCTTCCCCAGGCCGACCTTGTCGAGCGCCGCGGCGGCGCGGCGACGGGCTTCCCCGAGCGAAAAGCCGGCGATCTCGAGCGGCAGCAGCACGTTGTCGAGGGCGCTGCGATCGAACAGCAGCTTCTGGTCCTGAAACACCAGGCCGATATTGCGGCGCAGATAGGGCAGGCCGCTGCGCCGCAGCCCGCCGACGTTCTGGCCGTTGACCAGCAGCGAACCGCCCGTGGGCCGCTCGATGGCGGGGATCAAGCGCAGCAGCGTCAACTTGCCGGCGCCCGAATGGCCGACGATGGTCACCAGTTCGCCGGCGGCGATCTCGGCGCTGATGTCGGCGAGCGCCATGATGTCGGGCGGGTAGCGTTTGCTGATGCGGTCGAAGCGGATCATGAAAATGGCGTCGGTGCCAACTTGTGAAAGTCAGCCCCGGCGGGACGGCATGTTTGCGCGCTCAGGCGCGGAATTGGGCGGCCAGATGCTTGAGCTTGTCGGCCAGCAGGCCGACCTGTCGCGATTCGTGCGACGCGTTCTGCGCGACCTGGGCGTTGTTCTCGGCAGTCTGCGAGATGCGCTCCATGTTGCCGGCGATCTCGCGCGTTGCGGCACTGCTCTCGGACAGCGAGTCGCTGATCGACTGCACCGCGTGGCGGGTCTGGTCAACCGTGGCTTCGACGGCTGCCGCCATGTTGCCGGCCTGGGCCGCGCTCTGCGCGCCGTCGCCGACCTCCTTGCTGCTGGCGGCGGCTTCATTGGCGACCGAGCTGCTGACGTTCTGGATGCGGTGGATCATTGCCGCGATTTCCTGCGTCGAGTTGCCGGTGCGTTCGGCCAGCTTGCGCACTTCGTCGGCGACCACGGCGAAACCACGGCCTTGTTCGCCGGCGCGCGCGGCCTCGATGGCGGCGTTGAGCGCCAGCAGGTTGGTCTGGTCGGCGATTTCCTTGATGACCAGAACGACGCGGCTGATTTCTTCCGACATCGTTGCCAGCTCGGCGATGCGCTGCTCGGAGTCGGCCACGACGCGTGCGGCGGCATTGATGTGGTCGGCGGCCTGGCGGCTCGTCGCGGCGCTTTGGCGCGTGGCCTTGGCGGATCTGTCGGAAGCCTGCAGGGCGTCGCGGGCATTGCTGCTCATCTCGTCGGTGGAGACGGAGAGTTCCTCGACCGCGGCGGCGATGCTGGAGATGGCGGAAGATTGCGCTTCCGCCGCCTCAACGGTGGACGTGCTGGCTGCCATCAACTGCTGGCTGGATTGGTCGAGTGTGCGCGCGCTCTGGTGGATCAGGCTGATCGCCTCGTGCAGGCGATTGCGCAGCATGGCGACGCGCGTCAGTATCTCGCCGAATTCATCCTTGCCGCCGGCCCGGATCACCTGTGTGAGGTTGCCACCGGCGACGGCCGAGACGAGCGCCTCGGCGTTTTTCGCCTGGCGGGCGATGCGCGCCAGCAGGATGCCAGCCAGCAATATGCCGAGGATGACCGCGCCGATCGCGAGCATCACGCTGCGCCGTTCGGCGGCATCGGACTGCATCTTCAATTCCGCGCGCATCGTGGGGAGGGCCGCGTCGAGGCGCTTGATCTCGTCGAGCATCAGCCCGCGCATCTCGCGCCACTTGGGCGTTTCCTCCTTGTTGAGAATCGACTTGGCTTCATCGCCCTGACCTGCCTTGACCACCTCGAAAATCCGTTCGTGCAGCTGTTGCTGTTCGGCCCGGATGCCGATGATGCGTTCGGGAAGTCCGGACTTGAAGTGCTCGGCATCGTGCGTGCGCATAACCCCGGCTGCCTTGTCGAAACTGCTGGCGGCGTTCTTGTAGTTTTCATAGGCCTTGGGGTTGTCCGGATCGAGCATGATGTTGCGGGTCGCCTGCCCCATCTGCAGGCCCTGCGCATACATGTTGTAGAAGCCGATCCGTCGGGCACCTTCCTTTTCGATGTATCCGACATAACCGTCCTCGGACTTGCCCGCCGAATAATGGCTTTCGAACAGCGCGGCGACCAGCAGAACCATGACCAGCGCCATGACCAGTGCCAGCCGGTTGCCGATGTGCATGTTGTCGATCCAGGACCAGAAACTGGCGTGCGCTTCCTCGCCCTCGTGCAGGCGAATCGCGGGGTTCTGGCGCATGCGGGCGTAGAGCGCTTCGGCGGCGGCGATTTCGTCGTGGCTCGGCTTGACGCGTACCGACATGTAGCCACCATCGACCTTCGGCGTTGCCGAGGCGCGCACCCAGTAGTGGTCGCCGTTCTTGCAGCGGTTCTTGACCAGGCCCGCCCAGGGGCGGCCTCTTTTGAGTGTGTCCCAAAGGTCGCGGAAGGCCTCCGCCGGCATGTCCGGATGGCGCACGATGTTGTGTGGCTGGCCGATCAGCTCTTCCTGCGTGAAGCCGCTCACCTCGACGAAGTCGTCATTGATGAAGGTGATCAGGCCCTTGGCGTCGGTGTGGGAAATGATCGCGATATCGTTGGGGTACTGGCGCTCGATGCCGGTGACAGGCTGGTTGTTGCGCATGCAGCTCTCCTGGTCTCAGGGTGTATCACGCAATTTTGGCATCGCCCCCCGGTTTTCTGAAAGCACAATAAGGGCCAAGGCCTCGGCTACTTCGATGCCATCGACCGCGGCCGACAGGATTCCCCCGGCGTAGCCCGCGCCTTCGCCGGCTGGATACAGGCCCTTGACGTTGAGGCTCTGGCCGTCCGTGCCGCGCGTGATGCGCAGGGGCGAGGAGGTGCGCGTCTCGACGCCGGTGAGCACCGCGTCGTCCATGGCGAAGCCGCGAATCTGCCGGTCGAAGGCGGGAATCGCCTCGCGCATCGCCGCGATCACGTAGTCCGGCAGGGCCGTGGCGAGATCGGCGGGTTTCACGGCCGGCTGGTAGGAGGGCTGGACCGCGCCCAATTGTTCGCTGGGTCGTCCGGCGAGGAAGTCGCCGACACGCTGCGCCGGCGCGTCGTAGGTGCCGCCGCCGAGCTCGAAGGCGCGGCGCTCCCAGCGGCGCTGGAATTCAATGCCCGCGAGCGGACCCGAATCTGCAAAATCCGCGGGTGACACATTCACGACCAATCCGGCGTTGGCATTGCGCTCGGCCCGCGAATACTGGCTCATGCCGTTGGTGACGACACAGCCGGGTTCCGACGTCGCCGCGACCACCTGCCCGCCGGGGCACATGCAGAAACTGTAGAACATCGCGCTTGTTTGAGGCGTGATGCACCAGCTTGTAGTCCGCCGCGCCGAGCAGCGCATGGCCGGCGAAGCTGCCGTAGCGCGCCTTGTCGATCAACGACTGCGGATGCTCGATGCGGAAGCCCACGGCGAAGGGTTTGGCTTCCATGAACACGCCGCGCGCGTGCAGCATTTCAAACGTATCGCGCGCGCTGTGACCGAGCGCCAGCACGACGTGGTCGGCGCGGATGGTTTCGGTTGTTGCGCCATTCTGCAGCACCACGCCGCGCACCTGGCCCGCCTCGATAACGAGATCCTCGACACGCGCCTGAAAGCGGATTTCGCCGCCCAGGCCCTCAATCTCGGCGCGCATCTTCTCGACCATGCTGACGAGCCGGAAGGTGCCGATGTGCGGCCGGTTCACGTAGAGTATTTCTTCCGGCGCGCCGGCCTTGACGAATTCGGTGAGCACCTTGCGCGCGAGGTGGCGCGGGTCGCGGATCTGGCTGTAGAGCTTGCCGTCCGAGAAGGTGCCGGCACCGCCTTCGCCGAACTGCACGTTCGATTCCGGGTGCAACTCATGCCGCCGCCACAAGTCCCAGGTGTCTTTGGTCCGCTCGCGCACCTTGCGGCCGCGCTCGAGCACGAGGGGACGAAAACCCGATTGCGAGAGGATCAGCGCGGCGAAGATGCCCGCCGGGCCGAAGCCGACGACCACGGGCCTGAGCGGCAAGCCGGCCGGTGCCTGCGCCACGAACCGGTAAGCCATGTCCGGTGTCGGCTTGACGTGCGCATCGGCGGAAAACCGCGCCAGCACCGCCGCTTCAGCGGCTGCGTCGGCCAAAGCCAGATCGAGGCTATAGACGAACTGCGGCGCGCTCTTCTTGCGCGCGTCCGGGCTGCGCTTGTGGATGTGCAGCTCCAGCAGGTCGGCGGGTTGCAGTTGCAGCCGCTGCAGCACGGCGGCGGTAAGCGCTTCCGGCGCGTGTTCGAGCGGCAGGCGCAGTTCAGTCAGGCGCAACATGGCCAATAGTCCCGATAGTCCCAATAGTCAGCGCTGGCGGGACGGCACGGATCAGTTGCCGAACAGTGCCTCGACGAACTCGCGCGCCCGGAACGGCTGCAGGTCGTCGATGCCTTCGCCGATGCCGATGTAGCGCACCGGCTTCGGGCATTGCCGCGCGATGGCCGCGAGCACGCCGCCCTTGGCCGTGCCGTCGAGTTTGGTGACGATGAGGCCGGTGACGTTGATCGCCTTGTCGAAGGCCTTGACCTGCTGAACCGCGTTCTGGCCGATGTTGGCGTCGAGCACCAGCAGCACCTCGTGCGGCCCGGTCGGCTCGGCCTTCTGGATGACGCGCCGTACCTTGGCGATTTCTTCCATCAGGTTGAGCTGCGTCGGCAGGCGGCCGGCCGTGTCGGCCATCATCACGTCGATGCCGCGTGCGCGTGCGGCGGAGATGGCATCGAACACCACGGCGGCCGGGTCGCCCGATTCCTGCGCGATGACGGTGACGTCGTTGCGGCGGCCCCATTCGGCGAGTTGTTCGCGCGCTGCGGCGCGGAAAGTGTCGCCGGCCGCCAGCAGCACGCCGTGGCCTTCTTTCTGGAACTGCTTGGCGAGTTTGCCGATCGAGGTGGTCTTGCCGGCGCCATTCACGCCGGCGATCATGATGATGTAGGGGCGCTGGCTCTGGTCCGGGTGGTTCAGGTCAAGCGGTTGTTCGAGCGGCGTCAGCAGTTGCGTCAGCAGGTCGATCAGCGTGGCGCGCAGCGCGGCTGGGGCTTCAATCTTTTCCTTCTTGACCCGTGCGCGCAATTCATTCAGCAGCCACGTCGTCGCATCGATGCCGCAATCGGCCATCAGCAGGGTCGATTCAAGCTCTTCGAGAAGTTCCTCGTCGATTTTGGCACGCGAGAACAATTCGCCGAGCGGCGTATTGAGGGTGGCGCGGGTGCGCGACAGACCCGCCTTGAGGCGCTCGGTCCAGGACGGCTTGGCGGCCTCGCCGGCGGCTTGATCTTTCTTCAGGAAACCAAACATGGGGAATTGTGTCGTAAGGGAGGCGCGCATCGTGGCAAGTTCGTGGCAAGCTATGATGCGCGACACCGATTTTAATCCAACGCCCAACCCCACGCTGTTTAGGATCATGAAAAATAAACTGTTTTTCTGCGCGCTGCTGACTGCCGTCCTGCCAGCGCTGACTTTCGCGAGCACCGAAACGACCTTCGAGAAAACACTGCCCAACGGCTTGCGCGTGATCGTCAAGGAGGATCATCGCGCCCCCACCGCCGTCCATATGGTCTGGTACCGCGCCGGCGCCATGGACGAGAAGGACGGCACTTCGGGTGTCGCCCACATGCTCGAGCACATGATGTTCAAGGGCACGAAGGCGCTGAAATCGGGCGAGTTCAACCAGCGGGTCGCCGCGGCGGGCGGGCGCGACAATGCCTTCACCAGCCTCGATTACACGGCCTACTTCCAGATCGTCCCCAAGGGTGCGCTGCCCGAAATGATGCGACTGGAGGCCGACCGCATGGCCAACCTGCAATTCAAGCCGGACGAGTTCGCCAGCGAGGTGCAGGTTGTCATGGAAGAGCGCCGCCTGCGCACCGAGGACAACCCGCAGTCGCGCGTCTATGAGGCGCTCAACGCGGCGGCCTTCAACGCGCATCCCTACCGCCGGCCGATCATCGGCTGGATGGACGACTTGCAACACATGAGCTGGCAGGACGCGCGCGACTGGTATCGCAGCTGGTACGCGCCGAACAATGCCTACGTCGTCGTCGTGGGTGACGTCGATCATCAGGCCGTGTTCAAGCTCGCCGAGCAGACCTACGGCAGGCACAAGGCGCAGCCCCTGCCCGTGCGCAAGCCGCAGAACGAACCGCCGCAGGACGGCATGCGGCGCGTGACGGTGAAGGCGCCCGCCCAGCTGCCCTACCTGCTGATGGCCTGGAAGGCGCCCAAGCTCGTCGACATCGACAAGGATCGCGAGCCTTACGCGCTCGAAATGCTGGCCGCGCTGCTCGATGGTAACGAGGCGGCACGCCTGCCGAAACGGCTGGTCCGTGGTGAAAAAATTGCCCAGTCGGCCGGGGCGGGCTACGACGCAACGCTGCGCGGCGAGACGCAATTCATCCTTGCCGGCCAGCCGGCCGCGGGCAGGACGGTGGTCGAGCTCGAAGCCGCCCTGCGCGCCGAGCTCAAGCGCATCCAGGACGAGGGCGTGACCGCGGAAGAACTCAAGCGCGTCAAGACCCAGACCATCGCCGGGCAGATCTACAAGCGCGACTCGCTGATGGCGCAGGCGATGGAGATCGGCCATGCCGAAGCCTCCGGCATCCATTGGCGCGATACCGACACGCTGCTGGAAAAGATCCGCGGCGTGACCGCCGAGGAAGTGCAGGCCGTGGCGAAGAAGTACTTCGGCGACGATACCCTGACGGTGGCGGTGCTCGATCCGCAGCCCATCGACACTATGGATGGGGCGAAGAAGAAGCCCGCCGTCGCCACGCGCCATTGAGGGAGTCACCATGCGTTTTCTGATCGTCCTGTTCTCCCTGCTCGCCAGCTTGGCACATGCCGGCCCGCAGATCCAGCACTGGGTCGCGCCGACCGGCGCGAAAGTCTATTTCGTCGAAAACCGCGACCTGCCGATCCTCGACGTGCAGATTGATTTCGCCGGCGGCGGGGTGCGTAGTCCTGCCGACAAATCCGGCGTGGCGAGCCTGACGGCCGGCCTGCTGGAGGCCGGTGCCGGCGACATGGATGAAGAAGGGATATCCGCCCGCCTGGTCGACCTCGGCGCGCTGCTGTCCTCGTCATCCGATCACGACAAGGCGAGCGCCACCCTGCGCACGCTGAGTTCCGCCGAAGAAAAGACCGGCGCACTGGCGCTGATGCGTGCCGTCCTGTCAGCGCCGACTTTCCCCGAGAATGTGCTGGCGCGTGAAAAAACCCGCACCATCGAAAGCCTCAAGGAAGCCGACACCCGCCCGGACGCGATCGCCGGCAAGCGCTTCACCGCCGCGCTCTATCCGGGCCATCCCTACGGCAATGTGGCGACGCCGGAGAGCATCGCCCGCATCGCCCGCGACGACCTGGTGAGCTTCCACAAGGCCTATTACGTCGCGCGCGGCGCGGTCGTGTCGATCATCGGCGACGTTTCGCGGAGCGAAGCCGAGGCCATCGCCGTGCAGCTCACCGAAGCGCTGCCGACCCGCAGCGGAGAAATCGAGCCGCTACCGCCGGTGACGCTGCCGCAACGCGAGACGATCAAGGTCTCCCACCCGGCCGCGCAGTCGCACATTCACATCGGCGTGCCCGCGCTGGCGCGCACCGACCCCGATTACTTCCCGCTGCTCATCGGCAACTACACGCTCGGGGGCGGCGGCTTTGTCTCGCGCCTGATGAAGGAGGTGCGCGAGAAGCGCGGCTATGCCTATAGCGTGTATTCCTACTTCGCCCCGCGCGTTCTCGCCGGCCCCTTCCAGATCGGCCTGCAGACCAAGCGCGAGCAGGCGCAGGATGCGCTCAAGGTCGTGGACGACGTGCTGACGAAATACATCGCCGAGGGACCGACCACGCAGGAACTTGCCGCCGCGCAGAAGAACCTCATCGACGGCCAGGCCCTGCGCATCGACAGCAACGCCAAGTTGCTTGGCTACCTGTCGCTGATCGGCTTTTACGGCCTGCCACTCGACTACCTCGACCAGTTTCCGCGCAAGGTGGCAGCGGTGACACGCGACGACGTCAAGGCGGCTTTCCGGCGCCACGTGAAGCCGGAAAACCTGGTCACGGTGATCGTGGCGACGGATTGAAAGTCAGTGCTGGCGGAACGGCATCTTTAACTAGCCTGAACGGCTAGTTAAAGAAAACCGACTTCTTTTACTTACGCTTTCAGCGGCCTTTGAGCAACGACTTCGTCGATGCGTCCAGCGGCAGTACGTAATCCTGCACGGCGAGAACGATATTCGTCGCGGGCTGGATGACCTTCAAATTGACGAAGACGTAATCGTCGCTTTGGCCATAGGTGCCGATGATGACGGCCTGAGCATCGTGCGACTGCGCCAGTTCCTTGATTTCGCGCGTCAGCATCAGCTCACCCTGACTGCGTTTGACGTAAAGGCTGTTGCGGTACTTGAGTTCGATCATGCGATAACCGGCCTTCGTGAAGCGTGCCGATACATGTTCGGAAGTCAGCCTGCCGAGCGTGGATGACAGGTCGAGGTTGTCGATATTGACAACCGTTGCGATGATGACAGGCTGGGATTTGCTCAAGCCTTGAGAGATCTGGGCCAACAAGGCATCGGCAGCCTTGTAGTTGGCGGGAATCAGCGGGTTGATGCTGGCTTGTTCCCAGGTCGGGTCGGGTTTGGCGGTGGGAGAGTTCGAGCACCCGGCCAGCGACAGAGCGGCGACGCAGGAAGCGGCAACCCATAGCGTGTAACTTGACATCATTCGCCTCCCGAAACCTTGATTTTGCGCGTCGCAAGCCCTGCTCCCGCAGCTTCGTAAAGTGCCTTGTCCGAGTCGGCAACGTAATAGACGCTTGTATTGCGGGAGAGATACTGGTTGCCATCGCTGACGCTGGTGGTCACGATGATTTCGGTCTGCGGCGTTTCACCGGTCGCGAACTCGGAACGGAACCAGCTGTATGCATCCGCCGCGGCGACGGTGGCGTAGAGCGCGGCCCCGGCGGTGGCTTCGCCGACATGCAAAGCCCAGACACCGGTCATCAACGCCGTGGCCGTGCCGGCGTGACGGTATTGCGGCCGGTTGGCCGAGAAGCTCACTGCCTGTGTGTCCACCTCGACACTTAGTGCGCCGGCGGGCTGTTTCATCACGGTATGGCCATTTGCGACAAGGGCTGAAATTAGTTGATTCGAGAAGGCGCGATCAAACGCCGACTTCCCTGGCGATTGAGCGACATGCAAAGGGCGGCGTTCCGCAAGTTTGGATGAAAGCTGCGTCGCGACATCCTTGGCAATCATGTTCCAGTGAGCGGCCGCCTGCACCTTCTCTTGTTTTGTTGTGGGGAAATTGGTGGCGAGCGGTGCTTCGCTGTAAGACGTGGTGCAGCCGGCAAGTATCGCCGCAAAGGCCACAGCAGCGCCCGTGGTTTGAACTTTCATCGACAATCTCCCAAATGTAAATCTTAGTAAGTATGCGGATTATAAACCCAATACGCCTATTAAATCAGTAGGCATATTACACCCTAACACAAATCTCTTGGAAGCCCAATCATTTCTGCTTGGCAATTCGCCAATCAGATTAGGTTTACCGTGCGCCACGAGCTTGCCCTTGCCATTGGCAAAACAATCGCTCGCTGGAGAGGTTCTCAAGGCATGACCCAGGAACAACTGGCTTTTGCCCTGGAAGTCGATCCGGTGACTGTGTCACGCTTCGAAAGAGGGGTGACCTTGCCTTCACTGTCTACACTTCACCGGATGGCCGGCGTCTTCGGCATTCCTCTGGCGCGTTTGTTCGATGATGCGCCGCACGAGAAACAGAATTACGGCAATACGTTAAACGCGCTGATGAGTAACTTGTCGCCAGCCGAACAAGAGTTTGTGCTCGATACCGTCAAACGGTTTTGCGCTCTCAAGAAGGAAAAAAGGCAAAAATAACGCCTTGGAGCGTAGCCGCAAGTGCCGTTCTGCCAGCGCCGAGTTTTGACATACACTCCCCGGCTTCCCGCTACCCGGTTGGTCTGTCCCGAGACTACGCAATTGATCCAGTCATCCACATGAGCCGCATCCGCATTACCGGCGGCGCATGGCGCAGCCGCCTGATCCATGTCGTCGAGGTGCCCGGCCTGCGGCCGACGCCCGACCGCGTGCGCGAGACGCTGTTCAACTGGCTTGGGCAGGACCTGTCGGGCTGGCATTGCCTCGACCTGTTCGCCGGCAGCGGCATCCTCGGCTTCGAGTGCGCCTCGCGCGGCGCGGCGAGTGTCGAACTGGTTGAGCGCGATCAAGGCGCTTTCGCCCGCCTCGGGCAGAATGCCGCGATTTTCGACTGTGACCGGCTACGGTTGCACCGCGCGGATGCGCTAGAATTTGCCGCGATGGCAGCACGACGGGGACAGGTGTTTGACCTGATCCTGCTCGATCCACCCTACCGGCAAGGCTGGCTGGAAAAGGTGGCGCCGCTGCTCTCCGCGATTGCGCGGCCCGGCATGAAGGTTTATGCGGAGGCGGAGCATCGCATCGCGTCGTTGGGTGATTGGCAGACGCGGAAGCAGGGTCAGGCCGGTCAGGTTTTCTACCATTTGCTGGAGTATTCGCAGGAGCAGCTGAAGCACGCATGAACATGATTAGCCCCCCACGCGCACTGCGTTCGCTGCCCCCCACGGGGGGGTGCATGCTGCCTTGGGGCGGCCCGGCGGCAGCATGAACAACGGCATCGCTGTCTATCCGGGCACCTTCGACCCCTTCACGCGGGGCCACGAGGATCTCGTTCGCCGCGCCGCGCGACTGTTCGCGCATGTGGTGGTCGGCATCGCCGCGAGCCAGGGCAAGCGCCCGATTTTCACGCTCGAGGAGCGGGTCGCGATGGCGAAAAAGCTCTGCGCCGACATGCCCAATGTCAAGGTGGTCGGCTTCGACGGGCTGTTGATGAATTTCCTGCGCGAGTGCAATGCGCGCGTGATCGTGCGCGGCCTGCGCGCCGTGTCGGACTTTGAGTACGAATTCCAGATGGCGGGCATGAACCGCAGCCTGCATCCGGATATCGAAACCCTGTTTTTGACGCCGGGCGAGCAGTACATGTTCATTTCGGCGACAATGGTCAGAGAGATCGCGAGCCTGGGGGGCGATGTCTCTAAATTCGTGCATCCGCTGGTGGCCGAAAGCCTGGCGGAGAAGTTGAAGCAACGTTCTTGAAAGCGAGAGGAAACAGCAATGGCCCTGATCATTACCGATGAATGCATCAACTGCGACGTGTGCGAGCCCGAGTGCCCGAACAACGCGATTACGCAGGGTGATGAGATCTACATCATCGATCCCGACAAGTGCACCGAATGCGTCGGTCACTACGACACCCCCCAGTGTCGCGAAGTCTGCCCCGTCGATTGCATCCCGGAAGACCCGAACCATGTCGAGTCGAAGGATCAGTTGATGACGAAATTCAACAAGCTGACCGGCGCTTGATCTTTCGCAGCCGATCCGCTTGATCGCTTCCCTGTCCGGTAACACCCCGCTCCGGACGCCTGTTGCAGGCGTCCGGAGTTTTTTCTGCGCTTCCCATGACTGATCCGACCACACTCGTTTTCTGGATCGCCGTCCTGCAGATCATCGCCATCGACATCCTGCTCGGCGGGGACAACGCCGTCGTCATTGCGCTGGCCTGTCGCAGGCTGCCCGATGCCCAGCGCAAGCGGGGCATCTTCTGGGGCGTCGCCGGTGCCATCGGCTTGCGCATCGTGCTGATTTTCTTCGCGCTGCAGTTGCTCGAAGTGCCCTGGCTGAAGATCATCGGCGCGCTGTTGCTGTTGTGGATCGGCATCAAGCTGCTGCAGCCGGAGGAGGAGGGCCATGGCGACGTCGCGGCCGCCACTTCGCTGGCCGGGGCGATCAAGACCATCATCGTGGCGGATGCCGTGATGAGCCTCGACAACGTGATTGCCGTCGCCGCCGCTGCGCACGGCAGCATGCTGCTGGTCGTGTTCGGCATCCTCGTTTCGATCCCCATCGTCGTCTGGGGCAGCCAGCTCGTCCTGAAGTTGATGGACCGCTACCCGGTGGTCATCACCGCCGGCGCGGCGCTGCTGGGCTGGATCGGCGGCGGCATGATCGTGTCCGATCCCGCGCTGCCGGCGGGGCTGTTCGCGGACGTGCCCTATCCGAAATATCTGCTGTCGATCGCGGGCGCGCTCTTCGTCGTGGCGATCGGCAAGTGGCTGGCGTTGCGCACCGCGAAGGCCCGGCTGGCCGCGCGCAAGGCGCCCGTCGATCTGCTGGAAGAAACCAAGGAGGACCGACCATGACCCATTGGCTCGTACCCGTGGATGGCGACGAGATTTCCCTCAAGCCCGTTTCCTGGATCATCGCGCATCGCGATGAATGGAAAGCCGTGCCGACGATTCACCTGCTCAATGTGCGGCGGCCGGTTTCCGGCGACGTCAGCCAGTTCGTCAATGCCGGGCAGGTGCGCGACTACCACCGCGAGGAAGGCCTCAATGCGCTGGCCGATGCCGAGCAGATGCTCAAGTCGGTCGGCATCGAGCCGGTGTTGCATGTCAGCGTGGGCGACTTCGCCGAGACCATCGTCGACTTCGCGGACAGCCTGAAGTGCGAGCAGATATTGCTTGGCACGCGCGGCCACACCGGCCTGGGTGGCACGCTGCTCGGCTCGGTGGCCTCGAAAGTTACGCACCTGACGCGGGTGCCGCTGCTGCTGGTCCGCTAAGTGCCGTCCCGCCAGCCCTGACTTTCACCGCTGGCACTTGGGGCAATAGCAGGTCGAACGCTGACCCTGTCGAATTGACTTGATGGGCGTGCCACATGTGACGCAAGGCTCCCCCGCGCGGTCATAAACTTTGTGGCGGGTCTGGAAATCGCCCATCCCGCCTTCGGTATTGCAGAAGTCGCGCAGCGTGCTGCCGCCGGCGCGGATCGCGGCCTGCAGGGTTTTCTTGATGGCGGGCACCAGCTTGTCGATCCGGGCCAAAGCAACACGCCCGGCAGCCCGGCGCGGATCGATGCCGGCGTCGAAGAGGCTTTCGGCGGCGTAGATGTTGCCGACGCCGACCACGAGTCCGGCATCCATGAGGGCCGGCTTGATCGCCATCGATTTACCCCGCAGCGCGCCCTGCAGCCAGGCCGGCGTGAAGGACCGCTCCAGCGGCTCGATGCCCAGCTTCGCCAGCAGCGGATGCTGCAGCGGATCGCCGGTCAGCCACAGCAGGGCGCCGAAGCGGCGCGGATCGGTAAGGCGCAACACCGCATCGCCAAACACGAAATCGGCGTGGTCGTGCTTCTCCGGGGCGGTGCCGGGCGCGACGAAACGCAGGCTGCCCGACATGCCGAGATGGACGAGCAGGTGGCCGCCATCGAGATCGAGCAGCAGGTATTTGCCGCGTCGTTTCGCTTCCACTAGCGGCCGGCCGGCGAGCGTACGGGCCAGGCCGGCCGGAATCGGGTAACGCAAGGCCGGCGTGCGCAAAATGGCACGCTCGAGCCGGGCGCCGCCGACGCGCTTTTCAATACCCCGGCGCGTGACTTCGACCTCGGGAAGCTCAGGCATGGCGCTCAGGCAGGCGGGGAGTTGGAAACTGCTAACATGACATTATTGTAGACAGACTCCAGACGCTGATCGCATGAACCCCCTCCTGCCCCTTTTCCTCGCCGCCGCGCTGCTCGCGGGTTGCGCGCCGCTCGCTCAGAAAACGTCTCCCGAACCGGCGCAGGCGCAGGCCGAGCCTCAGCCCCAATCTCAGGCGGAGGCAGAAAAGGCCGAAGCCGAGGAGCGGGAAAAGGCGCTCGCTAAACTGCCGAACGTCGCGCTCACGCCGAAACTGCTCTACGGCCTGCTGCTTGCGGAAATTGCCGGGCAGCGCGGCCTGCTTGCCGATTCCGCAGAGATCTACCGCGACCTCGCGCAGGAAACGCACGACCCGCGCATTGCCCGCCGCGCGACCGAAATCGGCCTGCACGGTCGCAATCTTGGCGCCGCGCTCGAATCGGCGCGACTCTGGCATGAAGCCGACCCCGAATCCATACCGGCGCACCAGGCGCTCATCGGTCTGCTGGCAACGCAGGGCCGCTACGACGAACTCAAGCCGCTGGTGGCGAAGCTGCTGACCGAAGAGCCCCTGCGGCTGCGCCAGAACCTGACGAACCTCAATCGGCTGTTCGCGCGGGGCGGCGACCGCAAGGCGATCCAGGACGTGGTCGCCGAGCTGACGGCACCCCATCTGCAGTTTGCCGAGGCGCACTACGCCCGCGCGGTCGCCGCGTTCGAGGCGCGCGATCTGCCGATGGCCCGCGAAGAAGCCCGGCAGACGCTCGAACTCAAGCCGGACTGGGAAATGGCCGCGCTGCTGCGTGCCCAACTGACCGAGGACCGTAACGAGGCGCTGACGGCGATGGGCATCTTCATCGCCGCCAACCCGCAGGCCCGCGAGGCGCGCCTCGCCTATGCGCGGGCGCTGGCGGCCGACAAGCGCTATGCCGACGCGCGGCGCGAATTCGACATCCTGCTGGGGCAGAGTGCGGCCGACCCGGCGAAGCAGGGCGAACTTGTCTTCGCGGTCGCCCTGCTGTCGCTGCAGCTCAATGACAAGCAGGTGGCAGAAAAGCACCTGCGGCGCCTCGTCGAGATCGGCCATGCCGAAGCGGACAAGGCGCGCTACTTCCTCGGCCAGATCGCCGAGGAGGACAAGCGCTGGGATGAGGCGCTCAAATGGTTCGGCGCGGTGGGTCCCGGCGAGCATTACCTGGCGGCGCGCCTGCATGCCGCCAACGTGATGGCCAAACAGGATCGCATCGAGGCCGCCCGGAAGCATTTGCAGGAGACCGATGCCGCCAATCCGCGCGAGCGGGCGCAGTTGCTGATCGGCGAAGCGCAACTGCTGCGCGAGGCCGGCCGGCTCGCCGACGCCCATGCCGCGCTCACGGCGGCACTCGAGCGCGAACCCGACCAGCCCGAACTGATCTATGAGACCGCGCTGCTCGCCGAACGGCTCGGCCGCGTCGACGAGCTCGAAAGCCGGTTGCGCCGCCTGCTCGAGATCAAGCCCGACCATGCCCATGCGATGAACGCGCTGGGCTACTCCATGGCCGACCGCAGCATCCGGCTCGATGAAGCACGCAAGTTGATCGAACACGCGCTCGAAATCGCACCGAACGATCCGTTCATCCTCGATAGCAAGGGCTGGGTGCTGTTCCGTCAGGGGCAGCTGCAGGCCGCGCTCGAGGTACTCAACGAGGCCTTCCGGGTGCGTCCCGATCCTGAAATCGCCGCCCACCTCGGCGAGGTGCTCTGGGCGCTCGGCCGCAAGGATGAAGCGCGCGCGACCTGGGATACGGCGCTCAAGGCGCATCCCGCCAACGAGGCACTGGCGGAGACGGTCAAACGCTTCACCCGCTGATGCGCGCGGTAATTTTCTGGGTACAGGTCTGGCTGCTGGCCGGGGTGCTGGCCGGCTGCGCGGCCAGTCCCATGTTGCCGCCGCGGCCCGCCGAGATCCGGGAATTCGCCTTCATCGGCCGCCTCGCCGTGCGGCAGGGCGAGACGCGCCACCATGTCAATGTCGACTGGCGCCACAGCGCGACCGCGGACGAAATCCTGCTGACCACGCCGCTCGGGCAGGGCGTGGCCGAAATCGTGCGCGACGCGGCCGGCGCGCGGCTGACACTCGCCGACCGGCGCCACTTCACGGCCAGCGACTGGAGCACCCTGTCGCAACAGGTCTTCGGTTTTTCGTTGCCGTTGAATGCCTCCTCGCGCTGGCTGCTCGGTGACATTGGCGCAACCGAAGGCTGGCGGGTGACGGTGGTCGAGCGCGAAAGCGCAGTGGCTTCGGCGCTGCCGACGGTAATCGAACTCGAGCGCGACGACATCACCGTGCGCCTGAAGATCGACGAATGGATCGACGTGAGATGAGCATCGGGGACACGCGATGGGAGACAGACTGGCCGGCGCCCGCCAAGCTCAACCTGTTCCTGCATGTCGTCGGTCGGCGCGCCGACGGCTACCACCTGCTGCAGACGGTGTTCCGCTTCGTTGACCTGACCGACACGCTGCGCTTCGAACCGCGCGCCGACGGGCGCATCGTGCTGGCGACGCCGACGCCCGGCGTGCCGCCCGGGCAGGATCTGGTCGTGCGGGCGGCGGAACAACTGAAAGTCAGCGCTGGCGAGACGGCACTTGGGGTCACCATCCACCTCCAGAAGCGCATCCCGATGGGCGGCGGGCTGGGCGGCGGCAGTTCGGACGCCGCGACGACGCTGATTGCCCTCAACGCCCTCTGGAACTGCGGCCTGACGCGCGAACGTCTGCAGGAGATTGGCCTTGCGCTTGGCGCCGACGTGCCGGTCTTCATCCATGGGCACAACTGCTTCGCCGAGGGCGTGGGCGAGCGCTTTACCGATGTGGCGCTACCTGCGGCCTGGTATCTCCTGACCCTGCCGGCGGCCCATGTGCCCACGGCCGACATCTTCCGTTCGCCCGATCTCGGGCGCGATACGCCCGCCATGCGCCCGGCCGACTGGCGACAGGGTATCGGTCACAATGATCTGGAACCCGTTGCCTGCGCGCTCTATCCCGAGGTGGCGCGGCACCTGGAGCGGTTGCGTCCATTCGGGGATGCCCGCATGACCGGCTCGGGCGCCTGCTGTTTTGTCGAGTTTGCCGAGCAGGAGCGTGCAGCGGCGGCCGGCCGGCGCTTGCCCGCCAATTGGCGCAGCCTCATACTGCGCGGACTTCCCGCTCACCCGCTGCTACTTGCAAGTCAGTGAGTATCGTGGCAACTTGGCAGGGTTGCCCATCGACGGGCTATCGCCACGATGCAGAATCCAGAAACGCCACGGCCCGCTGCGGATAGCGGGCACCATCACACCGTAGCAGCCAACCCCGGCGTGCGCTTGCGTGCCGGAGTGATTGCTGCGCTGGTGGCCTTGCTGGTATTTGGCATCGAGCAGGTCATTGAGCATTTTGTGCAGGCTCGCGAGCGGGCGGATGAACAACAAAGTGTTCTCCACCAGCTTTCCGCGGTGCGCGCCCAACTGGAAGGCGTGGTCAATGCCAATTTGTTTCTGGTCCATGGCCTGACGGCCGTGATCGCGGCCCAGCCTGACATGAATCAGGCGGGCTTCGGCAGGATTGCCCGCAACCTGGTGAATGAGCGCCATGCCCTGCGCCATATTGGCGCCGCGCCAGACATGGTGATCTCCATGCTGTACCCACTGGAGGGCAACGAGGCCGCCTTGGGGCTGGATTACCGCAAGCTTCCCGAACAGCGGGAAGGCGCGCTGCGTGCCCGGGATAGCCGTCAAACCGTGGTTGCCGGTCCGCTGACATTGGAACAGGGCGGTACCGCGATCATTGCCCGGGAGCCGGTGTTTCTGCCGCCGACTCAGCCGGGAGGCGAAGAACGCTTCTGGGGGCTGGTGTCGGCGGTGATCGACGTCGATACCTTGTTCGACAAGGCAGGCTTGCGTGCTCCGGATCTGGAATTGCGCGTGGCACTGCGCGGTACGGACGGTACCGGGCCGGCTGGCCCGGTCTTCTTCGGTGACGCCAGCTTGTTCGATAGCCGGCCCGTGACCCTGGAGGTGACGCTGCCCGGTGGCGCTTGGCAGTTGGCCGCCATCCCGGCCAATGGCTGGGGACCAAGCAGCACGGCCATCGACTTGCTTCGCCTGATGGGGCTTCTGTCGGCCCTGGTGGCGGGAGGTCTTGCCTATCGTCTGGTGCGTGGTGCCCAGCAACTGGCCGGCCAAAGCGCCCGTCTGCATGCACTGCTGAACACCATTCCCGACCTGGTTTGGCTGAAGGATTCCCGTGGCGCCTATCTGGACTGCAATCCCCGGTGCGAGAAATTGTTCGGGGCCAGCAAGGCGGAGATCAAGGGCAAGACTGACTTCGATTTCGTGCCGGCCGAGCAGGCCGAACTCTTCCGTGCAAAGGATCAGGCCGCCATCGCCATGGGTGGCCCCACGAGCAACGAGGAATGGGTCACCTTTGCCAGCGATGGCCATCGCGAGCTCCTGGAAACCATCAAGACGCCGGTCTTTGACGACAAAGGGAACTTGTTCGGCGTGCTTGGGATTGCGCGAAATATCACCGAACGCAAACAGGCGGAAGAGCACATCCACCGCTTGAATCGGCTTTACGGGATGCTGAGCGGGATCAACGAAGCCATCGTGCGTCTGAGAAACCCCCAATCCCTGTTCGACGAGGCCTGCCGCATTGCGGTCGAGATCGGTGGCTTCCGCATGGCCTGGCTGGGCATGGTGGATGCCGGCCAGCATGTAGTGCGACCGCTGGCTCACGCGGGCGTGTCAGACCATTACCTGGAAAACCTCCACATCTCGCTGGATGAAGGTGAACGCTCCAACGGTCCGACGGCGACCGCCCTGCAAGCCGGTCAGCATATAGTCTGCAACGACATTGCCGCCGATCCGCACATGGCCCCCTGGCGCGATGCTGCTCTGGCGCTGGGCTATCAGTCTTCCACGGCGCTCCCGATCAGGGTGGGCGGCCAGGTACGCGGTGCTTTCAACCTGTATGCCGACAGCCCCGGCTTTTTCGACCAGGAAGAGCTGCGCCTGCTGGACAAAGTGGCCGACGATATCGGCTTCGCTCTGGAATTCATCGAGGCGGCGCAGACGATGGAAGCCCTCAACCGGCGCATGGTCGACCTGCTGGAAAGCATGAGCGACGGTTTCGTCAGTCTGGATCGGAAATGGCATTACCAGTACGTCAACCGCAGGGCGGGAGAGATGTTTGGCCAAGCGCCCGATGCCCTGCTGGGCAAGCATATCTGGACGGTGTTCCCCGAAGGGGTTGGCCAGCCATTCCATCAGGCCTATGAACGGGTCATGAACGGCGGCGAAATGATTTGCCTGGAGGAGCATTACCCACCCTGGAATCGGTGGTTCGAGAACCGCATCTACCCCACCCAGGATGGCATTTCAATCTTCTTTACCGACATCACCGAACGCAAGAAGCAGGAAGAGGAGTTGAAACACCTGCACACCACCCTGAGTGCTCTGGTGGAAGGCAGCACGGATGCGATCTTCGTCAAGGATCGCGAAGGACGTTATCTCGTCGCCAACAAGGCGTTGGCGGATCTGCTGCACCGACCTGTCGCGACGGTCATCGGCGCCGACGATTACTCCTTGTTTACGGCGGAAATTGCCGAGCGCTTCCGTGCCGATGACCGGCGGATCATGACGGCGGGGGTGACCGAAACCTACGAAGAACCGGTCGTGACCCCTGTGGCCGATCAAAGTCACCTGACCACCAAAGGCCCGCTGATGATTGATGGCGAGGTGCGAGGAGTCTTTGGCATCTCCCGTGACGTTACCCTGCGCAAGAGGGCCGAATTGGCGCTGCGGGAGCAGCTTAACGAGCTGACCCGGTGGCAAAAGGTCGTGCTTGGCCGTGAGGAACGCATTCAGGCCCTCAAAAGTGAGATCAATGAGCTGCTGGCTGAGCAGGACCGGCCAATTCGTTACCTGAGCGAGGCGAAGCTGAAATGAAAATCGCGCCGTTGCCCAAGAACGAGTCCGACAGGATGGATGCATTGCGTCTATACGACGTGCTCGACACCCCCCCGGAGACGCCCTTTGACGACCTTACCGAGCTTGCCGCATATATCTGCGAGGCACCCATAGCGCTCATCTCGTTGATCGACGAAGAACGCCAATGGTTCAAATCCCGGGTTGGCATGGCGGTTGCCGAAACGTCGCGCAATATCGCCTTTTGCGCGCATGCAATCCTTCAGCCGGAGTTGTTCGTCATCGAGGATGCCACCCGGGATGAGCGCTTCCACGACAATCCCCTGGTGACCCAGGCGCCACATATCCGCTTCTATGCCGGCGCACCTCTGCTTACCCCGGATGGGCAGGCGCTGGGTACCCTGTGCATCATCGACCGCAAGCCACGCAAACTGTCAGCGGAACATCAGCAGGCCCTGCGGGTACTGAGCCGGCATGTGATGACGCAGCTGGAATTGCGCCGGCGCAGCAAGGAAGTGTCCGGCTTGCGCGACGAACGCATCCAGCTCATCGCCCAGTTGCAGGAGGAGCACGATGCGCTGGAACGGCGGATCGGCGAACGAACCGCCGAAGTGGTGCGAGTCAGCCAGGAAAGCCACCAGCAACTGGCGCTGTCCCAGCAATCGCGACGCGCTCTTCTGGGGCTGCTGGAGGATCAACAACAGGCTGAAGCTGCCCTGCAGGAAAGCGAATCCCGTTATCGCTTCCTGTTCGAGCACAACCCCGCACCCATGCTGGTCTACGCACGCGGCAGCCTGCAGATACTGGCTGTGAACGAGGCCTTTATCGGACACTATGGATACAGTCTGGCGGAGGCGCTGGCCTTGCGCATCACCGACCTTTATCCAGAGGACGAAAAGCCGCGCATCCTCGAAATGATCGCCCGGATTGCTGGATTGACCTATGTGGGTGAGTGGCATCATGTGAAAAAGGATGGCGGAATCATCGCCATCGAGGCCCGTTCGCACGAGCTGGACTTTGAAGGACAGAGCGCTCGGGTTGCAGTCATCACCGACATTACCGAGCGAAAGAATGCCGAGCGCACCCTGGAGAAACAGCGGCAGTTGCTGGCCGACTCGCAGCGCATCGCCCATATCGGCAGTTGGGAAATCGATCTGACCAGCGGCGCACTCATCTGGTCGGAGGAGACCTACCGCATCCATGGTGTATCGCCCGAGCATTTCGAGCACAGTTTCGAAGCCTTTCTGCGCCTGATCCACCCGGATGACCAGCCCGCCATGCAGGGCTGGCTGGATGCCCTGCTCGCCAGGCAGGCGCCGGGCGATCTCGAATTTCGCATTGTCGGCGCCGATGGACAAATTCGATTCATCAACGGGCGGGGCATGCTGGATTGCGATGCAGATAACAAGCCGGTCCGCGCCCGCGGAACGGCACAGGACATTACCGAACGCAAGCTGGCCGAAGCGCAGGCCCGCCAAGGCGAACTGGTGCTGGATACCGTATTCCAGGCCCTGCCCGACCTGTTCTTCCTGATGGACGCGGACGGCACGATCCGCGATTATCGTGCGCAGAAAAATCGGGATCTGTATGCGCCGCCCGATGTCTTCCTGGGCAAGCGGATACAGGATGTCCTGCCGGCAGACTTGGGGGCGGCATTCCAGCGCGTGGTGGCGGAGGTTGTCGCACGGGGCGATCTGGTCAGTCATGAATACGACCTGCCGATACTCGATGGCACACGACATTTCGAGGCCCGTTTGGCCCGAATGCCAGAGGGCTCGCAAGTGATCGCCGTGATTCGCGATATCACCCGCCAGCATCAGGATCGTCTGGCGCTGACCGCCAGCGAGGCCCGCTATCGTTCGCTGCTTGAAAAGGCGCCCTTCCCTGCCGTGCTCACCCGGGTAGCTGACGGCACTCTGATATATGGCAACCACCGGGCTGAAGCCCTGTTTGGCATCAACCGCGATGAGGGAATCGGCCAGGCTGCCGCGCAATATTACGAAGACTCGGCGCAACGCACGCGTTTCATCGAGTTACTGAAAAGCCGGGGCAACGTGGATGATTTCGAAGTACCCATGCGCGGTTCGCAAGGCCGCGCATTCTGGGCGCTCATTTCCGCATCGACCGTGGATTACAACGGCGAACCGACTATCTTTGCCGCGATTAACGACATCACCGAGCGCAAGCGCATGGAGGACGAGATACGTCAGCTCAATGTCGAGTTGGAGACCAGGGTGCAGCAGCGAACGGCCGAACTGGCGAGTGCCAACAGGGAGCTCCAGACTTTTTCCTACTCGGTCTCCCATGACCTGAAGGCACCGTTGCGCGGCATCGATGGCTACAGCCAGCTCTTGCTGGAGGACCACCTGAATCAGCTGGATGAAGAGGGACGGTTGTTCCTGCACAATGTGCGCGACGGCGTGGAGCAGATGGGCCAGTTGATCGAGGACTTGCTGGCCTATTCGCGCATGGAGCGGCGCAGCTTCAGCGGACTTGCGCTCGACTTGAATCGCCAGGTGGAAGAAGCGCTGGCCCAGCGGCGTGATGAGATCCTGGCGCGGGGCATGGTTGTCGAGGTGGCATTGGCGGGCCTGACCGCCCGTGCCGATCCGGATGGATTGGGCATGGTGCTGCGCAATCTGATCGACAATGCCATCAAGTTTACGCGCGACAGTCATCCGCCAACCCTCGCGATCAGCGCTACACTTAACGATTCATCGGTCATTCTGGAGTTCAAGGACAACGGGATCGGCTTTGACAAGCAATTTCACGATCGAATTTTTGAGGTATTCCAGCGTCTGCAACGGGCGGAGGATTACCCGGGTACCGGCGTCGGGCTGGCCATTGTCAGCAAGGCGATGCAGCGCATGGGTGGCCGGGCTTGGGCTAATAGTGTGCCGGGCCAGGGCGCTACCTTCTATCTGGAATTGCCGCAGTGAACCCTGACCCGAGCAATCGTCCCATTCTTCTGGTGGAAGACAATCCGACGGATGTCGACCTGACCCTGCGCGCCTTCGCGCGCCGCAAGCTGGTCAATCCCATCCAGATAGCGCGTGACGGCCAGGAGGCGCTGGAGTGGATTCCCCGCTGGGAAGCCGGCGAGCCCTGCCCGCTGGTGATATTGCTGGACTTGAAACTGCCGCGGGTGGATGGCCTGGAGGTGCTGCGCCGTTTGCGCGAGGCACCGGTCAGCCAGGCCATTCCGGTCGTGATCCTGACGACTTCAAGTGAGGATCGGGATGTGGAAACCGCCTATCGCTATCATGCCAACTCCTACATCATCAAGCCCGTCAATTTCGAGAAATTCATGGATGTGGCCACGCAGATCGAGCTTTACTGGTGCCTGCTTAACCACCCTCCCGGATAACCATGCCGCTACGCGTCCTGCAGGTTGAAGACAATCGATACGATGCTGACCTGACGAAGCACCATCTGGCGCGTCAGCACGCGGACATTGTGTTGGATCAGGTACCCAGCCTTGCTCAGGCCAGGGTGTTGCTGGCCGATCCGGGCGGTTACGACCTGATTCTCCTGGATCTGAAATTGCCGGACGGCAGCGGGTTGGATCTGATGGCCGAGATTCGCGCGCGCAGCCTGCCCATGGCAGTGGTCATGCTGACCGGTTCCGGCGACCAGGAGGCAGCAATCGGCGCGCTCAAGGCGGGTGCCGACGACTACATAATCAAGGATAAGGATTGTTTCGCGCGATTGCCTGTGGTGATACAGGATGCCGTGCGGCGTTTCCGGGAAGGCAGTCTCCGGCGGATAAAACCCTTGCGGGTGCTGTATGCCGAACACAACGCAGCCGATATCGACTTGACCCGGCGCCATCTATCCCGGTTTGCGCCCCATATCCGGCTGACGGTGGTCAACAACTGTAGCCAGGTGCTCGATTATCTGCCCACGTCTCCTGATCTTCCCGCTGAATATGATGTGTTGTTGATGGATTATCGCCTGCCGGGTCTGGACGCTCTGGAAGTGACCAAGTTGTTGCGTCAGGAGCGCGGCCTGACCATCCCCATCGTGCTGGTTTCCGGCCAGGGCAGTGAAGAAGTGGCAATCCAGGCGCTGCGGCTTGGCGTTGACGATTTCATTACCAAGCATGAAGGTTATCTGCACAAGTTGCCTGCCACACTGGAAAAGGTTCAGCGGCAGGCGGAACTGGATCAGAGCCACCAGCAACTTGAAGCACTGGTTGAGCAGCGCACGCAGCAACTCACGGAAGCGAACCGCGCATTGAAGGATGCCCGCGATCAAGCCGAGGCTGCCTCGCGGGCCAAGAGCGCTTTCCTGGCCAACATGAGCCACGAAATTCGTACGCCGCTGAATGCAATTACCGGAATGGTGCATCTGCTGCAGCGGGGCGAGATGAAGCAGGAGCAGTTTGACCGGCTGGAAAAAATCGATGTCTCGGCGCGTCACCTGCTGGCGATCATCAGCGATATCCTCGACATGGCCAAGATCGAGTCCGGAAAATTTGTTCTGGAGGAGATGCCGATTTCGGTTGAAGGCATCATGGCCAACGTGATCTCGATGATTCAGGGGCGAGCGCAGGCGAAGGGCCTGTGGGTTACCGCTGAAACCGGCCCCATCGCGGGTTGCCTGTTGGGCGATCCCCTGCGCCTCCAGCAAGCCTTGCTCAACTATGCCGTCAATGCCGTCAAATTTACCCCGGCGGGCGAGGTGAAACTGCGGGCGTTCGTGGCTGCAGATCAGCCTGACAAAGTCACGCTTCGCTTCGAGGTCGAAGATACGGGGATTGGTCTCGCGCCAGAAGCCGTGGGACGGCTGTTTGCAGAATTTGAACAGGCTGACAATTCGACAACGCGTCAATATGGCGGGACGGGTCTGGGCCTGTCAATCGTCCTTAAACTGGCGCGCATGATGGGGGGCGGCGCAGGTGTTGACAGCACGCCCGGGAGCGGCAGTACCTTCTGGTTCACCGCCGAGTTGAAGCGCTCCTCCCTTGCTTCGGCGTGCCAGGATGTTTCAGATGATCAGGAAGCCGAATTGATCCTGCGTCGCGACCATGCCGGGCGGAAAGTGCTCTTCGTCGATGATGAACCGATTAGCCAGGAAATTGCCCGGATACTGCTTGGGGATCTCGGCCTGCGGGTTGATGTGGCAGCCGATGGCGTGGAGGCGATAGAGAAGGCAACTGTTACGCGCTACGATCTGATCCTCATGGACATGCAGATGCCCCGCATGGGCGGGCCGGAAGCGGCACGTGCGATCAAGCAGTTACCGATCGCCAGGGACACCCCGATTATCGCCATGACGGCAAATGCATTCGCGGAAGACAAGGCGCGTTGTTTCGAGGCGGGGATGAGCGATTTCGTCTCAAAGCCCGTTAACCCGCCGGCACTCTCAATGATTTTGCTCAGGTGGCTTAGGCAACAGGCAGGAAATCGTACCTGACTGAATTCCACCTGCCGGCCGCAGGGTTGGAAAGCCAAGCCCGAAGTCGCGTGATTTCTCACGGAACAGCACCTTCATTATCTTGGCAGTACGCCAATCACTCTGGCAATCCGAATACTGTAGTAAATTAGTCTGGAACTTGTTAGACTATTAGCACTCTAATTGCTTGAGTGCTAATATTTGAACCAAAGGAGACCCGACATGAGCCAAGCATTGACCCTTGCCCAGTTTTCCGTCCCGTCTGCCAGTGGCAGCATTGAGGCGTACATTTCTGCCGCCAATCGTGTGCCGTTGCTGACCGAGGAAGAGGAAAAGAGCCTTGCCCGCCGCTTTCGCGACGAGGACGATCTCACTGCCGCGCGCGGCTTGGTGATGTCCCATTTGCGCCTGGTCATCGCCGTGGCGCGCGGTTACCTCGGCTACGGCCTGCCCCATGCCGACCTGATCCAGGAAGGCAATATCGGCCTGATGAAGGCCGTGAAGCGCTTTGACCCCGAGCGCGGCGTGCGGCTCGTTTCCTTCGCGCTGCACTGGATCAAGGCCGAGATCCACGAATATATCCTGAAAAACTGGCGGCTGGTGAAGGTCGCGACGACCAAGGCCCAGCGCAAGCTGTTCTTCAACCTGCGCAGCATGAAGTCCGCCATCGCCCACGCAGCCAGCACGGAAGCCGGCTTCGCCAGCCTCAGCCCGGCGGAAGTCCGGTCCATTGCCAGCCAGCTTGGCGTCAAGCCCGAGGAAGTAGTGGAGATGGAAACCCGCATGGGTGGCGCGGATGTCTCCCTCGAGCCGCTGACCGATGATGAGGACGAACACTATGCGCCGATCGCCTATCTGGCGGCGGATGCGAGCGTCGAGCCCTCGATTCAGCTGGAACGCAAGGAACGCGACAACCTGCAATACACAGGTTTGCGCGATGCACTCGCGGGGCTGGACGAACGCAGCCGCACCATCGTCCAGCGTCGCTGGCTGGTCGAGGATGATGAGGAAACTGCCACGCTGCATGAACTGGCTGCCGAATATGGCGTTTCGGCCGAGCGCATTCGTCAGATCGAAGCCAAGGCGATGCAGAAGATGAAGGGTGTGCTGGCCGCGCGCATGTAAATTGCCGCAGTCGGAATCAAGACGGGCCGCGAACAGCGGCCCGTTGCATTTCAGGCGGCGGTGGGCCGCACGACCGGTGCCTCGCGGATCGGCAGATTGACCAGTGCCGCCAGCGCGGCCAGCGCCATGTCGGCGTACCACATCCAGCTGAAGTCGCCGAAAGTCGTGATCGCCAGTCCGCCCAGCCAGGCGCCGAAAAAGCCGCCGACCTGGTGCGAGAGCAGCGTCAACCCGAACAGCGTGGCCAGGTAGCGGATGCCGAACAACTTGCCGACGATGGCCGCCGTCGGTGGCACGGTGGCGAGCCAGGTGAAGCCGAGGCCGGCGGCGAAGATATAGAAGGTCAGCTCGGTGCGCGGCATCATCAGGTATACGGCAATCAGCAGCGCGCGCGAGCTGTACATCGCCGTCAGCACGTACTTGCTGCGGTACTTGGCGATGCACGAGCCGGCGTAGAGGCTGCCGAAGATGTTGGCCAGGCCGATAATCGCCAGCGACCAGCTGGCCACGCTGGGCGGCAGGCCGCAGAGGTCGACTTCGCCCGGCAGGTGGGTGACGAGGAAGGCGATATGGAAGCCGCAGGTGAAGAAGCCGGCATGCAGCAGGATGTAGCTGCGGTCCTGCATGGCGTTGCCGATGGTGCGCAGTACGCCGTGATCGGCCTCGGCGTGACTGACGGGATGCGCGCTCGGCCGCGTCAGCCGGCTGATCAGCGGCAGCGCCGCCAGCGTCATCACCGCCACCGCCCACATGGCACCCATCCAGCCGACGCCCTGGATCAGCTTTTGCACGATCGGGGCGAAAACGAACTGGCCGAACGAGCCGCCGGCGTTGATGACCCCCGATGCCGTGCCGCGCGCTTCGATCGGCAGGCGCTGCGCGGCGGCGCCCATCAGCACGGAAAAGCTGCTGGAACCCGAGCCAATGGCGGTCAGCAGGCCGATGGCGAAAACCAGGCCGAGCCCGGAGGTCATGAAGGGGGTCACCGCCGAGCCGAGCGCCATGATGAAGAGACCACCAATGAGCACCGGTCGCGGCCCGTAGCGGTCGGCGATGGCACCGGCGATCGGCTGGGCGGCGCCCCAGACGAACTGGGCGATGGCGAGCGCGAAGCTGATCGTGGCGATGCCCAGTCCGGTCGTCGTGTTCATCGGGCTGATGAACAGGCCCATCGACTGGCGTGCGCCCATGGTGATCGCCAGGATGCCCGCGGCCGCCAGAGTGGTCGCCAGCACGCCGGGCTGGCTGAACAAGACGCGGAACATGATGACTATGGGACTCCTTGCTTGCGCTACTTGCCGGCCAATAGCTTACTTAAATCCTCGGAAATATGCTCGGGTGTTTCACCGTGGCCGATCGACAGCCGCAGGCGTCCCTGCGGATCGTAGGCAAAGCTGTTGGCCGTGTGGTCAACGCTGTAGCCCATGGCGCTGGCGCCGGCGACCTTGCTGTAGAACACGCGAAACGCTGTCGCCGTCTGGCGCGTGTTCTCGGGGTCGGCGCGCAGGCCGCGAAAACGCGGGTCGAACCACGGCACGTAGGCGGCCAGCACGGCCTGGGTATCGCGCTCGGGATCGACCGTGACGAACAATACCTGTACGCGATTGCTGTCCTGACCGAGCAGGCGCATGGTCTCCTTCAGCGTGGTCAGCGTGGTCGGGCAGATGTCCGGGCAGTGGGTATAGCCGAAGAAGACCACGACCGCCTTGCCCTGAAAGTCAGCGCTGGCGAGACGGCTCCCCGTGTGGTCGGTGAAGCCGTCGAGCCGGGCGAGCGGCGCGTAATCCGCCCCGGTGATGTCCTGCGCATGGAAGCCCGGCGGCGGCGGGGCGCAGCCGGAAAGGAAATGCACCATGGCGACGCCGCCTGCGATGGCCAGCAGCACGATGGCGATGCGCAGCATGAGCACGCGCACCGGGGTGCCGCTGCGGGCGTTCGGTCGCCGCGTTGCGGCCGGACCCCGCTGGGTCAGCAGGCTGGCCGCCACGATGAGCAGCAGCAGGACGATGATGATCTTGACGAACATTACGGGCGGGCCAAAGCGTCCAGCAGCTTCTGGTGGATGCCGCCAAAGCCGCCGTTGCTCATTACCAGAACATGGTCGCCGGGCCGGGTGCTCGCGACGATGCGCCGCACGAGGTCGTCGAGGTCGTCGCTGACCTCCGCCTTCTCGCCCAGCGAAGCCAGAGTGGCGGCGGCGTCCCAGCCGAGATTCGCGCCGTAGCAGAAGACACGGTCGGCCGCCATCAGGCTGCCCGGCAGGGCAGCCTTCATCGTGCCCAGCTTCATGGTGTTCGAGCGCGGCTCCAGCACAGCGAGGATGCGCACACCGGGTGTCCGGCCGACGCGGCCGCGCAAGCCGGCCAGCGTGGTCGCGATGGCGGTGGGATGATGGGCAAAGTCGTCATAGACAGTCACGCCATTCACCGTGCCGCGCACTTCCATCCGACGTTTCACATTCTCGAAGCGGCCCAGCGCCTCCAGTCCGCGCGCGAGCGGCACGCCGGCGTGGCGGGCGGCGAGAAGGGCCGCCAGTGCATTGTTGCGATTATGCGTTCCTGAAAGTTGCCATGAGATGCTGCCCGTTAAACCTTTTTTATCTGCAATTGAGAGCAAGCCGGTTGTATCGTCGCCCGTGGCGCGCCAGCCTGCCGGATTGTTGAAACGCTCGACAGGCGTCCAGCAACCGCGTGTCAGCACCCGTTCGAGAGCAGGTTCGGCGGCATTGGCGACGATCAGGCCGTTGCCGGGGATCGTTCGCACCAGATGATGGAATTGTGTTTCGATGGCAGCAAGATCAGCAAAGATGTCTGCATGATCGTACTCAAGATTGTTGAGGATCACCGTGCGAGGCCGGTAATGAACGAACTTCGAGCGCTTGTCACAGAAAGCAGTGTCGTATTCGTCTGCTTCGACGACGAAGAACGACGATTCGCTATGGTTAGCCGATTTTCCGAAATTCTGCGGCACGCCGCCGATGAGATAACCGGGTTGCAGGCCGGCATCTTCGAGTATCCAGGCCAGCATTGCCGCAGTGGTGGTCTTGCCGTGGGTGCCCGCGACGGCGAGTACCCACTTGCCGTGCAACACATGCTCGGCCAGCCATTGCGGTCCGGAAATGTAGGGCGAGGCCGCGATCGAGGATCGCTTCCAGCAATGGGTTGCCACGTGAAACGGCATTGCCAACCACCCAGAGGTCGGCGTCGAGTGCGAGTTGTTCTGCGCCATAACCTTCGATGAGGTCGATGCCTTCGGCGGTCAGCTGGGTGCTCATCGGCGGGTAAACGTTGGCGTCGCAGCCGGTGACCCGGTGACCGGCGGCACGAGCGATCAGGGCAATACCCCCCATGAAAGTACCGCAGATCCCGAGAATATGAATGTGCATGGCGGTCCCGCCCGGCTTTAGAATAGCTGCATTCTACGGTAGCAAGCGAGTCAGCCATGCCCCGCCGCAACCACCCGAGCCGCATCCAGAATCACCACTCCCCCGCGCTACGCTCCGAACTTGTGCATGCCGCTGCGCGCCTGATCGCCGAGGACGGCATGGAGTATGGGGCGGCGAAGCGCAAGGCGGTACGGCAGCTCGGACTGCCCGAGAGCTTTCCCCTGCCCGGCAATGCCGAAATCGAGGATGCGGTGCGTGACTATCATGCCCTCTACCAGGAAGAGGAGCAGGGCGAACAACTGGCCGCCCTGCGCTGTGCGGCCGTCGAGCTGATGCACCGGTTGGCGCCGTTTTCGCCCTGGCTGACCGGCTCGGTGCTGGAGGGAACCGCCGGCCGCCACTCGCGCATCGACATCCTGCTGTTTCCCGACAGCGCCAAGGAGGTCGAAATCTTCCTGCTCGACCAGGACATCCAGTTTCACCATGGCAACCCAAAAAATGATCGTGTCGAGGCGGTGTTCGTGCTCGACGAGGACGAAATTCCCGCCAACCTGATCGTGTTGCCGCCACGCGAGGAGCGCATCAACCATAAAGGGAGTGATGGCCGTACCCGGACCCGCGCGCGGGTCGAGGCGGTTGAGGCGCTCTGCAGCGTGAAAAATGGATAAACTGGACAAATAACCCCTATTTGCGGCAAACTTGCAGCCATGTCGAATACAAAACGCAAAAAAAGTTCTGCCAAAATGGATAGTGGCGCTAGTGGCAACGTGCGCATCCTTGTCCTGCATGGCCCGAATCTGAACCTGCTGGGTACCCGCGAACCCGATGTCTATGGCAGTACGACACTGGCCGACATTCATGTCATGATGGAGGCGCGCGCCCATGCCGACGGGGTGCAGATCGAAAGCTTCCAGAGCAATAGCGAGGGTGGCCTCATTGATCGGGTACAGGCGGCCGGCGCCGAAGGCATCGAGTTCATCATCATCAATCCCGCCGGCTATACCCACAGCAGCGTCTCACTGCGCGATGCGCTGGCTGCCGTGCGCATTCCCTTCATCGAGGTGCACCTGTCCAACGTCCATGCCCGCGAATCCTTCCGGCAGAACTCCTACTTTTCGGAGATCGCCGTCGGCACCATCAGCGGACTTGGCGCACAAGGCTATGCGCTCGCACTGGAAGCGGCACTCGTCCGTATTCGTAAATAACCGCTCTCTATCGGAGCGCTTCATTGTTCAAATGCCCGCTAACTCACTGCGGGTTGGAGAAACTGCATGGACCTGAGAAAGCTCAAGACCCTGATCGACCTGGTACAGAATTCCGGAATATCGGAGCTGGAAATCAGCGAGGGGGAGGAAAAGATTCGTATCGCCAAGCATCCTGCCGTGGCCCCCGCTACCACGATGGTCAGCATGCCGATGGGCCAGCCGGCAATGATGGGCGCGCCTGTCGCATCGCTTGCGCCGGCAGGCGTTGCCGAAGCCGCTCCGGCCGAGCCGGAAGGACACAAGGTCAAGTCGCCGATGGTCGGTACGTTTTACCGCTCGGGTAGCCCCGGCGCGCCGTCTTTCAGCGAGGTGGGCCAGACGGTGAAGAAGGGTGACACGCTTTGCATCATCGAGGCGATGAAACTCATGAACGAGATCGAGTCGGATGCCGACGGGGTCATCAAGGCGATTCTCGTGGAAAACGGCCAGCCGGTCGAATTCGATCAACCACTCTTCCTGATCGGCTAAAAAAAGCTCAGAGTTAGACGAAGATAACGCCATGTTCGAGAAAATACTTATTGCCAACCGCGGCGAAATCGCGCTGCGTGTCTTGCGTGCCTGCCGCGAACTGGGCGTTCGTACCGTAGCCGTGCATTCGACGGCCGACGCCGAGGCCAAGTACGTCAAGCTGGCCGACGAGTCGGTCTGTATCGGTCCGCCGGCTTCCAGCCAGAGCTACCTCAATATTCCCGCGATCATTTCGGCGGCAGAAGTCACCGATGCCCAGGCCATCCACCCCGGCTATGGCTTCTTGTCCGAAAACGCCGACTTCGCCGAGCGTGTGGAAAAATCCGGTTTCGTCTTCATCGGTCCGAAGGCTGAAACCATCCGCCTGATGGGCGACAAGGTTTCTGCCAAGAACGCGATGAAGGAAGCAGGCGTGCCCTGTGTCCCTGGATCTGAAGGCGCGTTGCCGGAAGATCCCAAGGAAATCGTGAAAATTGCGCGCGCGGTCGGTTACCCGGTCATCATCAAGGCGGCGGGCGGCGGCGGCGGTCGTGGCATGCGCGTGGTACATACCGAGGCGGCTCTTCTCAACGCGGTGACGATGACCCGTTCCGAGGCGCAGGCGGCATTCGGCAACCCCGTGGTCTATATGGAGAAGTTCCTCGAGAACCCGCGCCATATCGAAATTCAGGTGATGGCCGACAATTTCCGCAACGCCATCTGGCTCTCCGAGCGTGACTGCTCGATGCAGCGCCGGCACCAGAAAGTCATCGAGGAGGCGCCGGCCCCCGAGGTGAGTCGCCGTGCGATTACCCGCATCGGCGACCGCTGTGCCGAGGCCTGTCGCAAGATCAGTTATCGCGGCGCGGGTACTTTCGAGTTTCTTTTCGAGAATGGCGAGTTCTACTTCATCGAGATGAACACCCGGGTTCAGGTCGAACATCCCGTGACCGAGTTCGTGACCGGCATCGACATCGTCCAGACCCAGATTCGCGTCGCCGCGGGCGAAAAACTTTGGCTTCGCCAGCGCGACATCGAGGTCAAGGGACACTCGATCGAATGCCGTATCTGTGCCGAAGATCCATTCAAGTTCACGCCATCTCCCGGCAAAATCACCAACTGGCACCCACCGGGCGGCCCGGGCATCCGCGTCGATTCACACGTCTATTCCGGCTATACGGTGCCCTCGCAATACGACTCGATGATCGCCAAGGTGATTTCCTACGGCGATACGCGCGAGCAGGCGATTCGCCGCATGCGCATCGCGCTGTCGGAGATGATGGTCGATGGCATCAAGACAAACATTCCGCTGCATCAGGACCTGTTGCTCGACCAGCACTTCATCAAGGGCGGCGCGAGCATCCACTATCTCGAAGAGAAGCTCGCCGCGCGCGAGGAAGCCAACAGAAAGTAGATGCTTTCGCCGGGCCGTCCCAAGAAAGCATCAGCCCCCCTGTGGGGGGCAGCGAGCCGGATTTGCGAGCGTGGGGAGCCACGTTAGTGTGGGTTTCGGCTGCCATTGAAACCCCGGCTGCGCATGCCGAGGCGCTCTCGGACGCGCTGCTGGCGGCCGGCGCGATTTCGGTGACGGTCGAGGATGCGCAGGCCGGCACCGAATTTGAAACGCCGCAGTTCGGCGAGCCCGGCGCCTCCGGTTCGCTGGCGACACCGCTCTGGGAACACAGCCGGGTCGTGGCTCTGTTCGAACCGGCGGATGACCTGCAGGCGAGAATTGCCGCCGCCGCACGCACAGCCGGCATCGACCCGCCGCCTGCACCCGCATTCACCGACATCGCCGAGCAGGACTGGGTGCGGCTCACCCAGTCGCAGTTCGACCCGATCCGCATCTCCGGACGGCTCTGGATCGTGCCTTCCTGGCATGTTGCGCCCGATCCGGCGGCCATCAACCTCGAACTCGATCCCGGACTGGCTTTCGGCACCGGCAGCCACCCGACCACGCGCTTGTGCCTCGAGTGGCTTGAGCAGCAGATTCAACCAGGCGTCTCGGTGCTCGACTACGGTTGCGGCTCGGGCATTCTCGGCATTGCGGCGCTCAAGCTGGGTGCCAGGGACGTGCTGGGCGTCGACATCGACCCGACCGCGCTGGTTGCTGCCGCCGACAATGCCGCACGCAACGGAGTTTTGCTGCGGCTGGCGCGGTCGAGCGACCGCCTTGACGAGACTTTCGACCGGGTGGTCGCGAACATCCTGACCAATCCGCTCATGTTGCTGGCACCGCTGCTCACATCGCGGGTCCGGTTCGGCGGCCGGCTGGCGCTCTCCGGCGTTCTCGAAAGCCAGGCCGGGCAGGTGATTGCCGCCTATGCCCCTTATTTCGCTTTGACTGTCGGTGCCGTGCATGAAGGCTGGGTCAGGCTGGAAGGCATGCAGTAAACTGGCCGGCATGCTGACCCGCTGCCCGCATTGCCAGACCTACTTTCGCGTCACCGCCGAGCAACTGAAGATGCGCCAGGGCACGGTACGCTGCGGCGCGTGTCAGGCGGTTTTCGACGCCCTCGATACGCTGCATGACGAGCGTCAGGCCGTCGTGGCAGAAGCGGGGGAAAGTCAGTCCCGGCAGGACGGCAATCCAGTCGAGAAGCCGGGTACGTTGGCGACAGTTGTCCAGATCGCCACGATCCCGGCAGCCGCCAACGAAGTCGCGGAGGGCCTCTTCCGGATCGAAGCCACGCCCGAGCCGCCAAGCGAGCTGGAATCGGTCATCGAACCCGTGACCGAACCGGTTCCGGAAATCGCCGTGCATCAGGAACCCCCGATAGAAGCCGATTTCGAATTTACCGAGCCCGAGCCCGAGCCCGAGCCCGAGCCCGAGCCCGAGCCCGAGCCCGAGCCGGAACCCGAGCCGGAACCCGAGCCGGAACCCGAGCCGGAACCCGAGCCGGAACCCGAGCCGGAACCCGAGCCGGAACCCGAGCCGGAACCCGAGCCGGAACCCGAGCCGGAACCCGAATCTGAAACTGAGTCATCGTCGGCGAGGGTGTCAGGGATTGAACCCGAACCTGTCGAACCGGCGTTAGCGATTGCCGCCCCCGATGCAGCGGAGGAACCTGCTGCCGAACCCGCGCAGGACTGGGCGCCCGTTCCCGCGGCGCCGGCCGTACCGAAACGCTGGCCCTGGGTGATCGGAATAGCGGCGCTGCTGCTCATCGGCGCGGCGCAACTGGCCTATATCTTCCGCACCGAACTGACAGTGGTCGCGCCCGAGCTGCGCCCCGTCCTGACGGCGGGCTGCGAAGCGATCGGTTGCACGCTGCCGCGACCGCTCAAGCCCGAGCAGGTCGGCATCGAGACCTCCGACCTTGTGCCCGAGGGCAATAACCTGTTGCTTACGGCCACCCTGAAAAATCGCGCGCCTTTTGCCCAGGATTACCCGCATCTCGAACTGACGCTGACCGACACGCAGGACGAAGCCCTCGTGCGCAAGGTGTTCGACCCGGCGGATTATTTGCCCACGGGCCAGAATCCGGCCGGCGGCTTTGCCGCCCGCGGCGACGTAGCCGTCCGCCTCGCACTGACGAGCGAGCAGGTGCCCGCCGTCGGCTATCGCCTCTATCTCTTCTATCCCTGAGAACCGACCATGCACACGCTCATCTGCGGCTCGCTCGCCTACGACACCATCATGGTGTTCAAGGATCGCTTCAAGCACCACATCCTGCCGGAGCAAATCCACATCCTCAACGTCGCGTTCCTGGTGCCCGACATGCGGCGCGAATATGGCGGCTGCGCCGGCAACATTGCCTACAACCTCAAGCTGCTGGACGGCTCCCCGCTGATCATGGCGGCGGTTGGCGACGACGCCGGCTTGTATCTGACCCGGTTGAAGCAGCTCGGCCTCGCGGCCACGCATGTGCGCCAGGTGCCGGACACCTTCACCGCGCAGGCTTTTATTACCACCGACCTCGACGACAACCAGATCACGGCGTTTCACCCGGGGGCGATGAATTTCTCGCACCACAACCAGATCGGCGCGGCGCGGGAGGTGACGCTCGGCATCGTCGCGCCGGATGGCCGTGACGGGATGCTGCAGCATGCGCGCGAATTCCGTGAATTGAAGATTCCGTTCATCTTCGACCCGGGCCAGGGCCTGCCGATGTTCGATGGCTCCGAGCTGCTCGAATTTGTCCGGCTTGCCGACTACTGCACGGTGAACGACTACGAGGCAAAGCTGCTGACCGAGCGCACCGGCAAGTCGCTCGAGGAACTGGCGCGGGAAGTGAAGGCGCTGATCGTCACGCTGGGCGCGAGCGGCTCGCGCATCTATGCCGGCGGCGCGGTGATCGACATTCCCGTGGTGCCCGCGGCGGAGCTGCTCGACCCGACGGGTTGCGGCGACGCGTATCGCGCCGGCCTGCTCTACGGCATCGCGCGCGACTGGCCCTGGGAGAAGACCGGGCGACTCGCGGCGCTGATGGGCGGCATCAAGATCGCCCACCGCGGCGGGCAGAACCACAAGCCGACGCGCGCGGAGATTGCGGAGCGCTTCCTTGCCGCGTGGGGCGAAGCGCTCGACTAACTATTTGGCCCCCCACGCGCGCAAATCCAACTCACTGCCCCCCCCACAGGGGGGGCGCATGCCCCTTGGGGCGGCCCTGCGGGGCATTACTGCGGCTGTTGCTGCTCTTCGGCGGCGATTTCGGCCTTGATGGCGGCCATGTCGAGGCCCTTCACCTGCTCGATGAGCTGGTCGAGCGCGGAAGCGGGCAGGGCGCCGGCCTCGGCGTAGAGAATGACTTGCTCGCGAAACACCATTAGCGTTGGGATCGAGCGGATGTTGAAGCCGGCGGCCATCTCGCGTTCTTCCTCGGTATTCACCTTGGCGAAGGCGATCCCGGGATACTTGTCCGAAGCCGCCTCGAAGGTCGGCCCGAAGGATTTGCAGGGACCGCACCATTCCGCCCAGAAATCGACGATCACAATATCGTGGTTGTTGATGGTGTCCTTGAAATTTTCCGAAGTGAGATGAATGGTGGCCATGATGAATGCGTCCGCGTCTATGAAAGAATAGGCCGGCCATGCTACTACGGATTTACTTATGAACGCCGCGGCCAGGCCGGTTGGGCGCTTTGCGCCATCGCCCACCGGCCCGTTGCATTTCGGCTCGCTGGTCGCGGCGCTCGGTTCGTATCTCGAAGCGCGCGCGCGGGGTGGCCGCTGGCTCGTGCGCATGGAAGATGTCGATGTGCCGCGCTGCAAGCCGGAACATGCGGATGCCATCTTGCGCCTGCTCGAAGCCTGCGGCTTCGCATGGGATGGCGAAGTCATGGTGCAAAGCACGCGCACCGCGCGGTATGCGGCGGTGCTCGAACAACTGAAAGCCTGTGGCCTGGCCTATCCCTGCGGCTGCACGCGGGCCGAACTGGAGGGCGCAACGCCGGGCATCGATGGCGCGGCGGTGTACCCCGGCACCTGCCGCACCGGACTGCCGCCGGGCAAACGGGCGCGCGCCTGGCGCTTGCGGGTCGCGGGCGAAATCGCCTTCGACGACCTCGTGCAGGGGCCGCAGCGCCAGGACCTGGAACGCGAGGTCGGCGACTGCGTGCTGCTGCGCGCCGATGGCCTGTTCGCCTACCAGCTCGCGGTGGTGGTCGACGATGCCGATCAGGGCATCGACCATGTCGTGCGCGGGGCCGACCTGATTCATTCCACCGCGCGCCAGATTTATCTGCAACGTTTGCTCGGCCTGCCGACGCCGGTCTACGCGCACCTGCCGGTGGCGGTCGATGCGGCGGGACAGAAACTGTCAAAGCAGACGCTTGCCGCCCCGGTCGATGGCCACGATCCGTGGCCGGCACTGCGGTCGGCCGCCGGTTTCCTGAGCCTGCCGGACCCCGGGTGCCGTCTCGCCGGGTCTGACTTTTGGGCCTGGGCGCGGGAGCGCTGGACTCTGGCGAAAGTGCCGCGCATCATGAGCCTGCCGGCCACCATCAACATGGAGGAGAAAGCATGATCATCACTGACGACGCGGGCATCCGCCGCATTCTGGAAACCCACAAGGTCATTGCCATGGTGGGCCTGTCACCCAAGGAAGATCGCCCCAGCCACCACGTCGCCCGCTACCTGCTTGCGCAGGGCTACACGGTGATCCCCGTCAACCCGGGCCAGCGCGAGATCCTCGGCCAGCCCTGCTACGCCAGCTTGAGGGACATCCCGGTGAAGGTGGACATGGTTGACGTCTTTCGTAATGCCGCCGACGTGCCGCCCATCGCCGCCGATGCCGTCGCCATCGGTGCCAAATCCCTGTGGCTGCAACTCGGCGTGATCAACCCGGCGGCGGCGGAAGCCGCCTCGAACGCAGGGCTGGACGTGGTGATGGATCGCTGCCCGAAAATCGACCATGCGCGCTTGTTCGGCTGAAAGTGTTCGACCTCGTCGAATCCCTCGCTTCGCTCGGGACCGCCACTACGTGGCGTCCTGCGCCCTGAGGGCTGGTCAGCGCTGGCGGGACGGCAGGTCCGCGCTTTATCCGCGGCAATGACATTGGACGAGTCTCTAGAATCAGGTTGTCGAATTAGTTATGGAGCAATGAATTTATGGGGCAAATTCCACATCCCATGCAGGTCAAGTCGAGTGACAAGGAAACGGTTGGAAGCTATCAGTTAGTGCGCTACACAAGTAAAGACGCTTTTTACAAAGGCCTCCAGATGTTCTTGGTGACGCTCGTTGCGGCGATTATTTCGGTTGTATTGCCGGGCATTCACTTCGTTAGCGTCCCTTTGGGAATTCTGGCAGCGCCGTTTATTGGCTTCTATTTTTACCGGACTCGCAAAGGTACGGTGAAGAGCATGACCGGGAATTTCACCTGCCCGGAATGTCATGCAAACAATCATGTCGCCGCGCCGCGGGTTGCCCCGCAATACGAAAGCAAATGTAGCCAATGCCAACATGAGCTTCATTTAATCCCGATGTAAGTATTTCACTCATCCGGGTTCGCAAACGGTAGCCATGGGTACTTTGCAGCAAGCGAGGCGACTTCATCTTGAGCTGGTTGTCCTTCCGTTTCTGGCCACTTGCCGGCAGGCTGCGCTGTCCCGGCGCGACGTCAATCACGTGCGGTAGTCGGCGCCGCCATAGCGCGTCAGGCCGAGCATGAGCCGTACGAGTCCATAGGCCGCCCAGCGCAGGGCGCGGGCGAACAGCGTGCTGCGCTTGAGTTCGGCGCGGGTGATCTCGACGGCGTCTTCCGTGAGCGCGACGCGCAGGCTGTTGCGCAGGTTTGTGGCGAAGCCGGCATCCTGCACGACGACATTCGCCTCGCGGGCCAGCAACAGACTGAACGGATCAATGTTCGACGAGCCGACCGTGGCCCAGGCATCATCCACCACGCCCACCTTGGCATGCAGGAAGCCGGCCTGGTATTCATGGATGCGGATGCCGCTCTTCAGCAGGCTGGTGTAGAGCGCCTGCGTGGCATAGTGCAGCAACGCGTACTCGATCTGGCCCTGCAGCAGGATGATCACCTTGACGCCGCGGGCCGCGGCCTCGCGCAGGGCGTGGCGAAAGCGCCGGCCCGGCAGGAAGTAGGCGCTGGCGAGCACGACTTCCGTCCGCGCGTTTTCGATTGTGGCGAGATAGATGTCCTCAATGTCGCACCGATGGCGCAGGTTGTCACGGATAACGAAAGCCGCCTGCATGCCGCCGGCCGGCGCATCGAGCCGGCACGGGCTCAGGGGCGTCAGGGGCGGCCGGCGCCGCAGCCGCGCCCAGCCGACCAGGCGCCAGAGGTGCCCCATGCTGTTGCGCACATGGGCAACCAGCGGTCCTTCGATGCGTGCGGCGTAGTCGAAGCGCGGCCCGAGTTGCGGCATGTCATGGTCGTCGATGATGTTGATGCCGCCGACGAAGGCGACGCGGCCATCGATCGTGGCCAGCTTGCGGTGCAGCCGCCGCAGCCGGTGGCGCCGCAGCTTGAAGAGTTCGATTTCCGGCCGGTAGACCTCGACCTGCACGCCCCCGTTCGCGAGGATGCGCCCCAGCCCTTCGGGAAACTCGCGCGCACCGAAGCCATCGACCAGCACGCGCACCGCGACGCCGCGCCGCGCCGCCGCGAGCAGGGCCATGACGATGTGCCGGCCGGTCGGGTCATCGGCGAAGATGTAGGTTTCGAGGTGGATCTCGCAGTCGGCCGCATTGATGGCGGCGAGCAGCGCGGGGAAGAATTGCGCTCCCGTTTCCAGCAACGCGATGCGGTTGCCGGACAGAAAGTCGGCGCTCATGCCTCGGCGATGAGGGTTTTCGGTGCGCGGCGCACGGCCTCGGGCGCGAAGGACAGGTGGGCGGAGAGCGCGGCGTGGTCGGAGACGGACGACCACGGGGGGCCATGATGTACCGCGCAGTCCTCGACGCACAGGCCGCGCACGTAGATGCGATCGAGACGGAACAGCGGCAGCGCTGCCGGAAAGCTGCGCGAGGGACGGGCGGCGCCGCTGGTGAAGGCTTCTTTCAATCCCAGTCGCGGCGCGAGCAGGTCGCAGGCGCGTCCGCGCCAGTCGTTGAAATCGCCAGCGATGATCAGCGGCGCGGCCGGCGGCACGTTCTTCTCGATGAACTCGGCCAAGGCCGCGTACTGGTGCCGGCGCGAGCGGCCGAACAGCGACAGGTGCGCGCAGACGCAATGTAGCGGCAGCGGCAGGCCCGGCACGCTGATGGTACTGTGCAGCAGGCCGCGTTTTTCGAAGCGCAGGCGTGTCACGTCCTGGTTGTGCGACGACAGGATCGGGTAGCGGGCGAGGATCGCATTGCCGTGATGGCCGTGGTCGTAAACCATGTTTCGGCCATAGGCGTGGTTTTCCCAAACGGCCTCGGCGAGAAATTCGTGCTGCGGCTCGGCCGGCCAGTCGGCATGCGCTTCGGCGTGGCGTTCGTGCTGTCCCTGCACTTCCTGCAGGAAGACGATGTCGGCATCGAGCGCGCGCAAGCGCTCGCGCAGCTCGTGCACCACCATGCGGCGGTTGAATTGCGAGAAGCCCTTGTGGATGTTCCAGGTGGCGATGGAGAGCATGGCGGAACGATTCTAACCGGCGCTCACCGGCGCGTATGATCCGCTGAAAAGACAAGGAGGAATCGCATGGGCTCCCCGGCATTTCAGGACTTCTATCCGGAAGAGTTGAGCCATTGCTACGGCTGCGGCAAGAACAACCCGCAGGGCCACCAGATCAAGAGCTACTGGGATGGCGACGAGAGCGTGGCGCATTTCACGCCCACGCCGTATCACACGGCGATCCCCGGTTTTGTCTATGGGGGTCTAATCGCTTCGCTGGTCGATTGCCACGGCACCGGCACGGCCGCGGCGGCCGCCTACCGCGCCGCGGGACGCGAAATGGGCACTGCGCCGGCCCTGCGGTTCGTCACCGGCTCGCTGCAGGTGACCTATCTGGCACCGACGCCGCTCGGCGTCGAATTGGAATTGCGCGGCAAGCCGGTGGAGGTGAAGGAGAAGAAGGTCGTGGTCGATATCACCGTCTCGGCCAATGGCAAGCTCACCGCCAAGGGCCAGGTGATCGCGGTGCGCATGCCCGCGAGCATGGCGCCCAGTTAACTGCCGTCCCGCCAGCGCTGACTTTCATCGCTTGCGCGTAGGGCGCAATAAGTCTCCCTTCCCGAGAGGGAGGGACTGGGGGGCGGGTCAGGACGCGTCGAGCATTCGTTCGAGCGCGACCTTGGCGAGCCTGGCTTCGTGTTCGGGTACGCTGATCTGATTCACCACCTTGCCCGCGGCGAGATTTTCGAGCGTCCAGGCGAGGTGTTGCGGGTCGATGCGTTGCATCGTCGAGCACATGCAGATTGTGTCGGCCATGAACTGTACGATCTTGCCCTCGGGCTTCACCTCATCGGCGAGGCGTTCGACGAGGTTGAGTTCGGTGCCGACCAGCCAGTGCGTGCCCGGCGCGGATTCCTTGACGACGCGGATGATGGTCTCGGTCGAGCCGATCGCGTCGGACTGGGCGCACACCTCGAAGCTGCACTCGGGGTGCGAGATCACCTTGCCGTCCGGATATTTCGCCCGGAAGCGCGCAATCTGGCCGGGGTTGAACATCTGGTGCACGGAACAGTAGCCGTGCCAGAGAATGATCTTCGCGTCACGGATCTGCTGCGGCGTGAGGCCACCCAGTTCGAGGTCGGGATTCCAGATGACCATCTTTTCCAGCGGGATACCCATTTTGTGGCCGCTCCAGCGGCCGAGGTGCTGGTCGGGAAAGAACAGCACCTTCTCGCGCCGGGCGAACGACCAGTCGAGGATCTTCGGCGCGTTCGATGAAGTGCAGACGATGCCGCCGTGTGCGCCGCAGAAGGCCTTGAGGTCGGCGGCCGAATTAATGTAGGTTACCGGTGTGACCGCCTCGTCCGGGTTCAGCACCGTCGAGAGTTCGCGCCAGCAGCGCTCGACCTTGGCGCGGTTCGCCATGTCGGCCATCGAACAGCCGGCGGCAAGGTCGGGCAGGATGGCGATCTGTTCGGGGCGCGAGAGGATGTCGGCGACTTCGGCCATGAAATGCACGCCGCAGAAGACGATGTATTCGGCATCCGATTGCGAGGCGAGGCGCGAGAGCTTGAGCGAATCGCCGGTGATGTCGGCGTGGCGGTAGACGTCGGCGCGCTGGTAATGGTGGCACAGCAGTACGGCACGCTGGCCGAGTCGGGCGCGCGCCGCCGCGATGCGCGCTTGTGCATCCTGGTCGGAAAGTGCGTTGAAGGGCTCAAACTGGAGGGAAGCGATCTGCATGAAAGGTAGAATCCCGAACCTATTTATCGTGTGTCGAGTATAGCGATTTGAACGAAATTAAGCCTTCCCCCGCCAGGCAGGTCGACCCCGAGCGCTTTCGCGCCGGGCAGCGCATCACCTGGGTGAGCGTCGGGGTCAATACCGTGCTGACGATCATGCAGGTCATCGTCGGCTTCCTCGCGCACTCGATGGCGCTGGTGGCCGATGCCATGCATACGCTGTCCGATATCGTCGCGGATGTCTTCGTGCTCTGGGCCAATCGCAAGGGCGCCGAAGCGGCGGACGACGAGCATCCCTACGGGCATGGCCGTTACGAAACGGCGGCCTCGCTGGTGCTCGGCTTGCTGCTGACGATAACGGGGGCCGGCATCCTGATCTCGGCGGCGGGCCGCCTGCAGGACATGGGCAACTTGCCGCCTGTGGGCATAGCCGCGATGTGGGCGGCGATCATCACCCTCATCGGCAAGGAAGGCTTGTTCCGCTACATGCTGGGCATTGCCGAGCGCCTTCGCTCCCCGATGCTCATCGCCAACGCCTGGCACGCCCGTGCCGATGCCCTGTCGTCGCTGGTCGTGGCCGCCGGCGTGGGTGGTGCGCTGCTCGGCTTCACTTTCGCCGATGCCGTGGCGGCCATCATCGTGGGGGGCATGATCATCAAGGCCGGTTTGGGATTCGCGTGGGAGGCGATGCGTGAACTCATCGATACCGGCCTGCCGGCCGAGGAGGTGGCGGCGATCCGCCGGACGCTGCTGGCGACACCGGGCGTGGAAGACCTGCACGAATTGCGTACCCGCCGCATGGCCCACCGCGTTTTCGTCGATGTGCATATCCAGGTCAACGGCGGCATTACCGTGCGCGCAGGCCACGAAATCGGCGAGCTGGCGCGGCACCGCGTGCTGGATGCGCATCCGGAAGTGCTGGAAGTCCTGATCCACCTCGATCCAGAGGATGACAGCATGGAGATGCATGAGCACCAAGATGGTGCATCATTGCCTTGAGTTGCACCAATGAAGTGCATAATAATTCAGGAAGGTGAGCGGGCATTGCAGCAAATCCCTGATGGCACAATCTTCTGACGGTTATGCCCGCTTGGCACGCTAACTGCTAAACTTTTCCCCGTCTTTTCACGCATATCTCAGATCACCGACCAGGAGTAGCTCTCATGACGCCCCAAGAAATCATCAAGACGATCCAGGACAAGGAAGTCAAGTTCGTCGACCTTCGCTTCACCGACATTCGCGGCAAGGAGCAGCACGTCGGCGTGCCGATCTCCCATTTCGATATCGACAAGTTCGAGGACGGCCACGCCTTCGACGGTTCGTCGATCGCTGGCTGGAAAGGCATTCAGGCCTCCGACATGCAGCTGATGCCCGATCCCACCACTGCCTATATCGATCCGTTCATGGACGAGACCACGCTGATCCTGACCTGCGACGTGGTCGAGCCGGCCGATGGCAAGGGCTACGACCGCGACCCGCGTTCGATCGCCAAGCGCGCCGAGGCCTATCTGAAGTCTTCCGGCGTCGGCGATACCGCCTACTTCGGTCCCGAACCCGAGTTCTTCATTTTCGACAGCGTCGAGTGGAAAGTCGACATGTCCGGTTCCTACGTCAAGGTGTTCTCGGAAGAGGCTGCCTGGGCGACCGCCGAGAAGTTCGAGGGCGGCAACACCGGCCACCGTCCGACCGTCAAGGGCGGCTACTTCCCCGTGCCGCCGGTCGATAGCCTCAACGACATCCGCGCTGCCATGTGCCTGGCACTGGAAGATTGCGGCGTGCCCGTCGAAGTGCATCACCACGAAGTCGCCACCGCCGGCCAGTGCGAGATCGGCACCAAGTTCAGTACGCTGGTGCAACGCGCCGACTGGACGCAAGTGCTCAAGTACATCGTGCATAACGTTGCCCACAGCTACGGCAAGACGGCGACCTTCATGCCCAAGCCCATCGTTGGCGACAACGGTTCCGGCATGCATGTGCACCAGTCGATCTGGAAGGACGGCAAGAACCTGTTCGCGGGCAACGGCTACGCCGGCCTGAGCGAGTTCGCGCTGTACTACATTGGCGGCATCATCAAGCATGCCCGCGCCCTGAACGCCATCACCAACCCCGGCACCAACAGCTACAAGCGCCTCGTGCCTGGCTACGAAGCCCCCGTCAAGCTGGCCTACTCGGCGCGCAACCGCTCGGCCTCGATCCGCATCCCGTTCGTGCACAGCGACAAGGCCCGCCGCATCGAGACCCGTTTCCCGGATCCGACCGCGAACCCCTACCTCGCTTTCGCCGCGCTGATGATGGCCGGTCTCGACGGTGTGCAGAACAAGATCCACCCGGGCGAGCCCGCCGACAAAAACCTCTATGACCTGCCGCCGGAAGAGGATGCCAAGATCCCGACCGTCTGCTCGTCGCTGGATCAGGCGCTCGATTATCTGGACAAGGATCGCGAGTTCCTCACCCGCGGCGGCGTCTTCTCCAACGAGTTCATCGATGCCTTCATTGATCTGAAGATGGAAGAAGTGCAGAAATTCCGCATGACGACCCACCCGGTCGAATTCGACATGTACTACTCGCTGTAAGCCACCATGTAACCCATGCGCGGCTGACGCGTTACAAAAAGGACGGGCTTGCCCGTCCTTTTTTGTTTCCGGCAACTCGCGCTACACTGCACCCATGACGAGACAGATCCTATTGCTGGTCTGCGCGACCGCGACATTCACCTTGGCGCAGGCCGACACGCTCTACAAGTGCCAGACGCCCGATGGCCGGACGACCTATACCAACCAGAAAACGGGCAAGAACTGCGAGATCATCTCCCAGGACAAGCCGGTATCCACCTTCTCCGCGCCGCCACAAAAACCGCGGCAGGCAACGCCCAGCGACTTCCCGCGCGTGAATGGCGAGCAGCAAAAGGCCCGCGACAACGATCGTCGCGCGATCCTGGAAAAGGAACTGGCCAACGAGCAGAAGAACCTGTCCGCCGCGAAGCAGGAACTGGCCGAGCAGCAGAACCTCGTGGCACCCGACGAGCGGATCGCCGGCGGCGGCATCCAGGGCGCGAAGCGTGAAGCTCGCGTCCAGACCTATCGCGACAAGGTGCAACTGCATGAGCGCAATGTCGAATCGATTCGCAAGGAACTTGCGAACCTGAAGTAGTTCGTCCGTGGCTGGCGCACTTCTTGCGAAGGATTCGCCATGAAACTCCCGGCCATCCCCAGTGAAACAGACAGTGTTCAGGCGGCCCTGACCGGACTCGACCTGCTGTCTTCGGCGGTGGTGATCCTCGATGACCAGTTGCGCGTGCGGCACTGCAATCCCGCCGCCGAAAACCTGTTCGCCGTCAGCCAGCGCGTCTGCCTCGGCATGCCGCTCTCCCAGTTGCTGGGCACGCCGCCGGTGCTGATGGCCGCGCTGGAAAACGCGCTGACCAACAAGTGGAGCTATACCGGCCACGATTTCGTCGTGGCGCGCGAGCAGGGCGACGCGATCGCCGATCCGGTCCATCTCGACTGCACGGTGACGCCGATCGAAACCACCTACGGCCGGCTGCTGCTCGAGTTCCGGCCGATCGACCAGCAATTGAAGGCGGCCCGCGAAGAGCGTGAAGCCGTGCAGCAGCGCGCCAACCAGGAGCTGATCCGCAACCTGGCACACGAGATCAAGAATCCGCTCGGCGGCATTCGCGGCTCGGCGCAACTGCTCGACAGCGAACTCGCGCGCATGGAGCAACGGCAACGAACTGCGTGAATACACGCAGGTCATCATCGGCGAGGCCGATCGCCTGCAGGACCTGATGCATCGCCTGCTGTCGTCGCATCGCGCGATGCAGCCCCAGCAGATCAGCATCCACGAGATTCTCGAGCGCGTGCGCCGACTGATCCTCGCCGAGTTTCCCGGGGTCAAGGTCAAGCGCGACTATGACACCTCGCTGCCCGACATCACCGGTGACCGCGAACAGCTGATCCAGGCGATTCTTAACGTCGAGCGCAATGCCGCTCAGGCCATGCGGGGCGAAGGGGAGATCATCACCCGCACGCGCGCGCTGCGGCAGGTCACGCTGGCGAAGAAACGCTATCGGCTGGCACTGGAATTGCAGATCATCGACAACGGCCCGGGGATTCCCGCCGACATCCGCGACCGGATTTTCTATCCGCTGGTGTCGGGACGCGAAGGGGGCACCGGGCTGGGGCTGGCGCTGGCGCAAAGTTTCGTCCAGCAGCACCACGGCAGCATCGAGGTCGAGTCGCTGCCCGGCCACACCTGCTTCATGCTGCGCCTGCCGCTGCAAAACGGAGACAAGAACAAAACATGAACGACCCAATCAACGCAGTCTGGATCATCGACGACGACCGTTCCATCCGCTGGGTGCTCGAAAAGGCGCTGGCGCGCGAGAGCATCGCCAGCGCGAGCTTCGGCTCGGCGGACGAGGCGTTGGCTGCGCTGGCCAAGGGCGAGCGGCCGCGCGTGCTGATCTCCGACATCCGCATGCCCGGCGCCAGCGGCCTCGACCTGCTGCGCCAGGTCAAGCAGGATCATCCGGACCTGCCGGTCATCATCATGACCGCCTATTCCGACCTCGACTCCGCCGTCGCCGCGTTTCAGGGTGGCGCCTTCGAATACCTGCCCAAGCCCTTCGATGTCGACCAGGCCGTGGCGCTGGTCCGGCGGGCCCTCGAACAGGTGGCGCCCCAAACTGGTGCATCCCCGGCAGAGGCTCTCGCGCCGGAAATCCTCGGTCAGGCGCCGGCGATGCAGGAGGTCTTTCGCGCCATCGGACGGCTGTCCCAATCGAACGCCACGGTGCTCATCAACGGCGAGTCGGGCACCGGCAAGGAGCTGGTGGCGCGCGCGTTACATCGCCACAGCCCGCGCAAGGAGGGCACATTCGTGGCCATCAACACGGCGGCGATTCCGCGCGATCTGCTCGAATCCGAACTCTTTGGCCATGAAAAGGGCGCCTTTACCGGCGCCAACACGCAGCGGCGCGGCCGCTTCGAAGAAGCCGCCGGCGGAACGCTGTTCCTCGACGAAATCGGCGACATGCCGGCCGAATTGCAGACGCGCCTGCTGCGGGTGCTGTCCGACGGCCAGTTCTACCGCGTCGGCGGCCACCAGCCGGTCCGTGCCAACGTGCGCGTCATCACCGCCACCCACCAGAACCTGGAGCAGCGGGTCAAGGACGGCCTGTTCCGCGAAGACCTGTTCCACCGCCTCAACGTCATCCGCCTGCGCCTGCCGCCGCTGCGCGAGCGGCGCGAGGACATCCCGGCTCTGACGCGCAACTTTCTCGGCAACAGTGCGCAGCAACTGGGCGTGGATGCCAAGCGCCTGGCCGAGGCCGCGCTGAAATTCCTGCAAGCTGCGTCGTGGCCCGGCAACGTGCGCCAGCTCGAAAACCTGTGCCACTGGCTGACGGTCATGGCACCGGGCCAGACCGTCGAGATCGACGACCTGCCGCAGGAAATGCGCGGGTTGCCACCCGAGGGCACGAGCGCCGACTGGAAAACGCTGCTGGCCGCTGCCGCGGACGACTTGCTGACCCACGCACCGGGCACCGTCTGGGAAACGCTGGGCAATGCCTTCGAGGCGACACTGATTCGTCGCGCGCTGGCCGCCACCGGCGGCAAGCGGATCGAGGCCGCGCAACTGCTCGGCATCGGCCGCAACACGATCACCCGCAAGATCCAGGAACTCGGGCTGGACGAGAAGCCACACTGAAAGTCAGTGCTGGCGGGACGGTAGTTGCCGCCCCGCCAGGGTGTGATCGAGTAACCCCTACTTAGCGGGCGTCGGGACGACCGTCGCCGTCCCGGTCGTCATTCCGTTTGCGCCGATCCTCGCGACGTTCATCGCGTTGTTGCACGCCGCGGTCATTGCGCTCCGCGCGGGGCGGTTCGGCCCGGCGTTGTTCCATCGTCCGGCCCGGATCGACCTCCATCGGTCGCCGGCTCTCGCGTTGTTCCACGCGCGGAGCGGGCGGTGCGGGGGGAGCGGGCATTGCCTGTGGCACTTCACGCCGCTCGATGTGCGGCGGCGGTGCGACCTGGGGCGGGGGTCGCTGTTCATAGCGTGGCGCCGGCGGTACGGGCATCACGGGCATTGCGGGGGGCGGCGCGCGGTGTTCGATGCGCGGCGGTGGGCCCGGCGGTGCGACCATGCGAGGCGCTTCACCACGCTCCCAGCGACCGCCCTGTTGACGCCAATGATCGCCGTCACGATCCCAACGATGCGGTGCCCAGTAGTAACCCGGCCGCGGGGCTTCCCAGCGGCCCGGTACCCAGACGTAACGGGCGCCATACCAGTTCCAGAAACCACCGATCCAGACCTGCCCAATCAACGGCGGGTTGCCGATGTATTCGTATTGCGGCGGCGGCGGGGCAACCCGCACGACGGGCTGATCGTAATAGGGATCACGTTCGGGATAGACCGCGCAGCCACCGACCAGAATCGTTGTGCCTGCCAGAGCCGTCAGCAGCAGTTTTCTTGTCATTTCCTGTCCTTTGTTTGTCGCGAAAGCGGCGCAGATCGTCGCTTCCCCGTTATTAACGCGCAGCCCTCCCGCTTTATATACGCAGGGCGCGGGTTTTTTACAAAGACTTGCAATTGGCGCCCGCGCTCGCCGCGCCCATGCAGCGCTGGACCATCCGGTATAGTCGGGCCATGCTCGATCTTGCCGCCCTTGCGCGCGAACTCGGGGCGCAGACCCGCCGCTTCGATGCCGATCTTCTGCCGGTCTGCGATTCGACCAACGCGGTGCTGCTCGCCCGGGCCGAGGCCGGCGCGCCCTCGGGCAGCGTGGTCATCGCCACAACGCAGACGGCGGGGCGGGGCCGGCGCGGCCGGACCTGGATTTCCGCCCCCGGCGACAGCCTGACCTTCTCGCTGCTGTGGCGCTTCCCGGCGGGCACCTTGCCGCTCGGCCTGTCGCTTGCCGCAGGCCTGGCGGTCGTCCGGGCACTGACCAAAGTCAGGGCTGGCGAGACGGCACTGAAATGGCCCAACGACGTTCTTCTGGATGGCAGGAAGCTCGCCGGCATCCTCGTCGAACTCGTACCCGGGGCGCGTAGTCATGCCGATTTTGCGGCGGTGATCGGCGTCGGCCTCAACCTGCGCTTGCCCACGACGCTGCCGCCCGAAATTCGCACGACGTCGGCCGCGCTCGATCGACCGATCGACAGCAATGTCCTGCTGGCGGCATTGCTGGTCGAGTTGTGCGCGGTGCTGGAAACCTTTGCCAGCGCGGGGTTCGCCGGCCTGCACAGCGACTGGACGGCGCGGCACGCCTATCAGGATGCGCCGGTGCAACTCTTGACGGATTTCGCACCGCCGCGCGCCGGCATTTGCCGGGGCGCGGATGTCGATGGGGCTCTGCTGTTCGCGTCGGCAGGCAAGGTCGAGCGCATCCTGTCCGGCGAAATCTCCCTGAGGGCAACATAATGCCCCCCCCCCTCGCTTTGCTCGCTGCCCCCGCAGGGGGCTTCGCCTCCCTCGGGGCGGCCCTTCGGGAGGCGACATGATCCTCTGCCTCGATGCCGGCAACTCGCGTGTGAAGTGGGGGCTGCGCGCCGGCGATACGTGGCTGGGCCAGGGAGCCTGTGCGCATGCCGACAGCGCCGGGCTGGCCGGCGCCTTGCCCGTCGCGGCTGAGCGCATCCTGGCCTGCAATGTCGCGGGCAGCGAAGTGGCCGGCCGCATCGAGGCGCTCGCAGCGACGCTCGGGGTGCCGCTCGAATGGTTTCGCAGCACCCCGGCCTGTTGTGGCGTGATCAACGGTTACGACAATCCGTCCCAACTTGGCGCCGACCGCTGGGCGGCCCTCATCGGTGCATGGGGACGGCATGCGGGCGCTGTTGTGGTCGTGATGGCCGGCACGGCGACGACCATCGATGTGCTCGATGCTGGGGGGCAATTTCGCGGTGGACTGATCCTGCCGGGCCTCGAACTGATGCGCCGGTCGCTGGCGCGCAATACGGCCGGATTGCCCGACGCGCGGGGCAGCTACCACGACATCCCGACCAACACCGACGACGCGATTGCCAGCGGCGCGCTGCACGCAACGCTCGGCGCGATCGAGCGCATGTGCCGTTCCGCCGGCACTGACTTTCGCGTCATTCTTTCCGGCGGCGCGGCGAAAGCTCTCGCGCCGCATCTCGCGCAACGGCTGCTGCGTGTTGACAATCTCGTGCTGGAAGGGCTGGCGCGTGCAGCGACCCGCTGTTAAGATTTTCGTTTTACCTATCCAACAACAATCCTACGGGAGGGAACCATGGCTCAGACGCGCGTCATCCTCGACGAATCCGAAATTCCAACGCACTGGTACAACATTGCCGCCGACCTGAAGAATCCGCTGGCGCCACCGCTCGGTCCCGACGGCAAGCCGGTCGGTCCCGAGCAGATGCTGGCGATCTTTCCCGGCCCGATCCTCGAGCAGGAGATGTTGACCGAGCGCTGGATTCCCATTCCCGACGAAGTGCGCAAGATCTATGCGCTGTGGCGCCCGAGTCCGCTGTGCCGCGCCGAGCGGCTTGAGCAGGTGCTCGGTACACCGGCGAAAATCTATTACAAATACGAGGGCGTCTCACCGGCCGGTTCGCACAAGCCCAACACCGCCATCCCGCAGGCGTATTTCAACAAGATCGCCGGCACGCAACGGCTCGTGACCGAAACGGGCGCGGGCCAGTGGGGCTGTTCGCTCGCACTCGCCGGCCAGATGTTCGGCCTGCCGGTGCGCATCTACATGGTCAAGGTCAGCTACGACCAGAAGCCCTACCGTCGCCTGATGATGCAGACTTTTGGTGGCGAAGTGCTGGCCAGCCCGTCCAGCCAGACCAAGACCGGCCGCGACCTGCTCGCGCAGGACCCGAACAATCAGGGCAGCCTGGGCATCGCCATTTCGGAAGCCGTGGAGGATTGCGTATCCACGCCCGGCAGCAAGTATGCACTCGGCTCGGTGCTCAACCACGTGTTGCTGCACCAGACCGTGATTGGCCTGGAAGCGAAGAAGCAGTTCGAGATATTCGGCGATTATCCCGACATGGTTTTCGCGCCCTGCGGCGGCGGCTCGAACTTTGGCGGTGCGGCCTTTCCCTTCCTTGCCGACAAGGCCGCCGGCGAGAAACGCGCCGAGAAGCTGCGCTGCGTCGCGGTCGAACCGGCCTCCTGTCCGACGCTGACCAAGGGCGTGTATGCCTATGACTACGGCGACGCTACCGGCTTCACGCCGCTGATGAAGATGTACACGCTCGGCCACGACTTCATGCCGCCCGGTATTCATGCCGGCGGACTGCGCTACCACGGTGAAAGCCCCCTGGTCTCGCAGCTCTACCACGAGAAGCTGATCGAGGCGGTCGCCGTGCCGCAGGTGGCGACCTTCGAAGCCGGCGTGATGTTCGCGCGTGCCGAAGGCATCATCCCGGCCCCGGAATCCTGCCACGGCATCCGTGCCTGTATCGACGAGGCGCTGCGCTGCAAGGCATCGGGCGAACCGAAGACGCTGTTTTTCAACCTGTCCGGCCACGGTCATTTCGACATGACATCGTATGAAAGCTATTTCGCCGGCAAGCTCGGCGACTTCGAATATCCGGCCGAGGCGATTCAGGCGTCATTGGCGCACCTGCCGAAGGTGGGCTAACGCCACCCGATGCGGATCGCGTTCCTCATCCTGCTGCTGGCCAACGGGCTGCTGTTCTTCTGGGGACAGAGCCGTCTGGGCACTGGTGGGGGGGTGCGCGAGCCCGGGCGCATGACGCAGCAGGTGGCGCCGGACAGCGTGCACATCGTGCCAGCCGATGCGCTGAAGTCGCCGCCCGCACCCCTGCCGGCGGGAACGGTGCCGATACCGCCCCCGGCCTGATGGCTTTGATTGTCGGGCTGACCGGCGGCATCGGCAGCGGCAAGAGCGCTGCGGCGGCGCGTTTTGCCGCGCAGGGCGCTGCCATCGTCGATACCGATGTCATCGCGCACGCACTGACCGCTGCCGGCGGCGCGGGCATCGCACTGATCCGTGCGGCATTCGGCGCGGACGTGCTGACGCCCGAGGGGGCGCTCGACCGGGTGGCTATGCGACGCATCGTTTTCGCCGATCCGGCGGCGCGGCAGCGGCTCGAGGCGATCCTGCATCCGCTCATTCGTGCCGAGAGCGCGGTGCGGTGCCGTCGCGCCGGGGCTGACTTTCCCTACACCGTGCTGGTCGTCCCGCTGTTGGTCGAGTCTGGCAATTACGATGATCGCGTCGACCGGGTCTGCGTTGTCGACTGCCCGGAGGAAACCCAGCTTGCGCGGGTCATGGCGCGCAGCGGACTGACGCGCGAAGAGGCGCAAGCCATCCTCGCCACACAGGCCAGCCGGACGGCACGGCGCGCTGCCGCGGACGACGTCATCGACAACGCCGGTGACCTGGCGGCGCTGGAACGGCAGGTCGATGTGTTGCATGCTGCTTACCTGAAGCTGGCGAAAAAGCTCGAAACAGAAGCTCGAACTCCATGATTGCGGGCGCTTTCTGCCCGTCCTCAAGTTGTGATTTGGGGATAATTCGGTCAAAATTCCCCGAATGCACCGACGAGCCGCCGCGTGATCACCTACGATTACCCACTGAACGAGCGAATCCGCACCTTGCTGCGGCTCGAGGATCTGTTCGAGCGCACGCTGCATTTCGTCGAATCGGATGACCCGGAATCCCACCATGTCGCCCTGGTGACGCTGTTCGACATTTTCGAAGTCGCGAGTCGCGCCGACCTCAAGTTCGATCTGGTGCAGGAACTCGAGCGGCAGCGCCAGACGCTGCTCTCCTTCCGCAACAATCCCGACATCTCCGAAGATGCCTTGTCCGGCGCACTCTACGAAATCGAGCAGGCCTCTGCGGCACTCCTCGCGATGCAGGGCAAAACCGGCCAGTACCTGCGCGAGAACGAATGGCTGATGAGCATCAAGAACCGCGCCGGCATTCCCGGGGGCGTGTGCGAATTCGACCTGCCGGCCTACCACTTCTGGCTCAATCGCGACGGTGCGCAACGCCGCAGTGACCTCGTTGGCTGGGTCAGCCCCTTGCTGCCGATCCGCGACGGGCTCGGCATCGTGTTGCGCCTGCTGCGTTCCTCGGGACGCCCCGAGCGGCAACAGGCCACGCGCGGGGCTTTCCAGCAGATGCTGTCGGGCCGTACCGCGCAACTGATCCGCCTGCGCGTATCGAAGCAGCAGGCCGTAGTGCCGGAAATCAGCGCCAACAAATATGCGCTCAACATTCGCTTCACGGTACCCGATACCGACATGCGCCCCAAGCAGTCCGAAGCGGATGTCGAATTCGAATTAACTTACTGCAACCTGTGAGTTCCCCGAAATCGGTCAGTTGCCCGACTTGCGGGACCATGCTGGTCTGGGGACCGCAAAGCCCGTATCGCCCGTTCTGCTCGGATCGCTGCCGGCAGATCGACCTCGGCGCCTGGGCCGCCGGCGAGTATCGCGTGGCCGGCGAAACGCCACCCGACGATTTCAGCCTGCCGGATCAGCCCACGCCGCACGAATAGCGGCAATGCCCTGCGCGCCGGCGGCCAATGCATCCGGCAGGTCGGCCAGCGACAATCCGCCGATCGCATAGACGGGTAGCGGCAATCCCGCCACGAGTTCCACGAAGTGTTGCCAGCCAATGCCGGCGGTGTCGGTGTGCGTGGCGGTGGTCTTGATCGGCCCGAGCACGGCGAAATCGAGGCCGAGCTGGGCGGCATGCTCCAGTTCGCGGCGCTCGTGGCAGGATGCGGCGACGAGCGGGAAGGGGGGGCGCTGATTCAGGCGCAGCAGTTGTTGCGCCGGGAGGTGGATGCCGTCAGCGCCGATGGCGCGCGCGAGTTGCGCATCGCCATTTACCAGGACTTGCGCGCCCTGCTGCTGGCAGCGGGCGACGGCCGCGGCGGCAAACGCCTCGCGCTGCATTTCGGGCAATGTGCTTTCGCGCAACTGCACCAGCTTCAACCCGCGCGCCAGCGCCGCGTCGAGCGCCGCGAGCTGTTCCGCTGTGCCGACCTGAGCGGCGTGGGTGATGCCGTAAAAATCCGGCAATTTCAGCGCGGCGAACAGTGGACCGTTGGCGGGCAGCATCGGTGCGGCCGTCGGTGCCGCGGGCCGCTGCCAGAGCAGCGCGCTGTGCACGTGGTCGCGCAATTCGCCACGCCATTGCGTGACGCGAAAAAAGTGCAGCCGCACGTGGGCGTGCTCATACACATGCTCGCGCACGATCCAGGGCGTGGCCTCGATCACCTCGATGCCGAGTTCCTCATGCAACTCGCGCACGAGGGCGTCGTGCGGTGTTTCGCCGGCCTCGACCTTGCCGCCGGGAAATTCCCAGTAACCGGGATAGAAGGTGCCGGGGCCGCGCTGGCCGAGCAGATACTCGGTTTGCCCAGTTGCGTCCGCGCGGAAGATGACCGCGGCGGCGACGTTGACAATCTTCATTTGCACGTGCGACCGGCGTAATCGCGTGCGAACTGCCAGGCCACGCGGCCGCTGCGCGAGCCGCGTTGCAGCGCCCACTGCAGGCTTCCTGCCGTGCCGCCAGCGCTGACTCTTCGTCGACGCCGAACTGGTGCAGCCAATGCACGCAGATGTCGAGGTAATGATCCTGGTCAAAGGGGTAGAAGGACAGCCAGAGGCCGAAGCGTTCCGAGAGCGAAATTTTTTCCTCGGTGGTTTCGCCCGGATGGATTTCGCCGTCGGCGGCATGCGTCGTTTCGAGGTTCTCGGCGAAGCGTTCCGGCATCAGGTGGCGGCGGTTCGAGGTGGCGTAGATCAGCAAGTTGTCCGGCGTGCCGGCGATCGAGCCGTCGAGCGCGCTCTTGAGTGCCTTGTAGCCAGGCTCGCTGGCCTCGAAGGAGAGGTCGTCGCAAAAGACGATGAAGCGTTCCGGCCGGCCGGCGATGAGCTCGATGATCTCGGGCAGGTTGACGAGGTCGTTGCGGTCGACCTCGATCAGGCGCAGTCCCTGTTTCGCGAATTTGGTGAGCACGCCCTTGACGAGCGAGGACTTGCCGGTGCCGCGCGCGCCGGTGAGCAGCATGTTGTTGGCCGGCTTGCCGGTGACGAACTGGCGTGTGTTGCGCTCGATGGCGGCCTTTTGCTCATCGATGCCCTGCAGGTCGGCGAGCCGGATCTTGTGCGGGTGGCGCACCGGCTCCAGCCGGTCGCGCCAGCGATAAGCGGTGGCATTCCAGTCCGGCGGCGCGGCGGGGGCGGGCAGCAGGGCTTCCGCCCGCGCGACGAGCGCTTCGAGACGGGCCAGCAGCGATTCCAGTCCTTGCATCGGGTAAGCTTCCTTCCATGATGACCCGACGCAATTTAGCAGATATGCCCCGCACCCTTCTCCTCGCCGCAGCAGCGTGGCTGGCCGGCTGCGCGAGCGTTCCGCCACCCGCCGCCCCCACACCGGTGACGCCGACGGTAACGCCCGCCGCGACTTGCCCGCTGTGTCCTGCGTGCCCGACCTGCCCTGCCGCCGAACCGCCCAAGCCGGCCGCCAAGCCGCTGCAGCCGGCAAACTGGGCCGATCTGTCCGGCTGGGAAAGCGACGATCATGAGGCCGTGCTGGCCTTGTTCCGAACCGAATGCGCGACGCTGGCCAAGCGTCCGCTGTGGCTCGCGACCTGCGAGTCCGCCCTGAAAGCCAGCCCTGGCGAGACGGCACGCCAAGGTGCAAAAGCGTGGTTCGAGGAAAATTTCCGGCCCTGGGCGCTGACCAATCCCGATGCGGGGCGCGAAGGACTGGTCACCGGTTATTACGAACCGGTGGTGCGGGGCAGCCGCACAAAAAAGAAGCCCTACCTGACGCCGGTGTTCGGTCCGCCGGCCGACCTTATCGACGTCGAACTCGCCGACCTTTATCCCGAGCTCAAGCACATGCGGCTGCGCGGCCGCATCGAGGGACGCAAGCTGGTTCCCTATTTCAGTCGCGCCGACTGGACCGCGGAAGAGCGCCGGCGCGCTGGCGATGCCCTGCTCTGGGTGGCCGATCCCATCGACTTCTTCTTCCTGCAGATCCAGGGTTCGGGGCAAGTCGTGCTCGACGATGGCGGCCGGGTCCGCATCGGCTACGCCGACCAGAACGGCCATCCCTATCGCTCGGCCGGCACCTGGCTGATCGAGCAGGGCGAACTCCAGTCGGGGCAGGCGTCGATGCAGGGCATCAAGGCTTGGGCCGAGAAGAACCCCAAACGGCTGCAGGAATTGCTCAATGCCAACCCGAGCCTGGTGTTCTTCCGCGAACTGCCGGTCAGCGGGAATGGCCCGCCGGGGGCGCTGGGCGTGCCCCTGACGCCGGAGCGCTCGATCGCCGTCGATCCGCGCCATACGCCGCTGGGCGCCCCGGTCTGGCTGGCGACCACCCGCCCCGCCAGCGATCAATCCCTGAACCGCCTGATGCTGGCGCAGGACACTGGCGGCGCGATCCGCGGCCCGGTGCGCGCCGACTTCTATTGGGGCAGCGGCGCCGAGGCGGGCGCGCTGGCCGGCCGGATGAAGCAACCCGGCCGGATGTGGGTGCTGCTGCCACACTGGCACGAACCCTGAATGCACCATGATGGTGCAAAACCATGCGCCGTAATTGTGCGCGACCTCGGTCAGGGTGGAGCCATGCACAATGCATCATCATGAAATATAAGGATTAATAACTCTGGAATGGATGTTGCTCCGGTGTTCCCCATTTTCGACTTCGGGGCACCAATATGGAGAATTTCAAGACATCCGCCGACGTGCTGTTCATCCTGCTCGGCGCCATCATGATTCTGGCGATGCATGCCGGCTTCGCTTTCCTCGAACTCGGCACGGTGCGCCGCAAGAACCAGGTCAACGCGCTGGTCAAGATCCTTTGCGATTTTTCCATGTTGACGCTGGCTTATTTCTTCATCGGCTACGGCATTGCCTACGGAGTGAATTTCTTTCACGGCGCGGAAACGCTGCTGGCGAAGAGCGGCTACGACCTCGTCAAATTCTTCTTCCTGCTGACCTTCGCGGCGGCGATTCCGGCGATTGTCTCGGGCGGCATCGCCGAGCGCGCGAAGTTCAATCCGCAACTGGGCGCCACCTTCCTGCTGGTCGGCTTCGTCTATCCCTTCTTCGAAGGCATTGCCTGGAATCAGGCCTTCGGCATCCAGGCCGGGCTGGCCGCGACTTTCGGCGCGGAGTTCCACGACTTTGCCGGCTCGGTCGTCGTACATGCGATGGGGGGCTGGATCGGCCTGACCGCCGTGCTGATGCTGGGCGCGCGGCGCGGCCGCTACCACAAGGACGGCGGCATCGCCGGCGGCCACCCGCCGTCGTCGATCCCGTTCCTCGCGCTTGGCGCGTGGATCCTGATCGTCGGCTGGTTCGGCTTCAACGTCATGAGCGCGCAGACGCTCGAAAAGGTGTCGGGCCTGGTCGCGATGAACTCGCTGATGGCGATGGTCGGCGGCACGCTGGTTGCCCTCGTGATGGGCAAGAACGACCCCGGCTTCGTGCATAACGGTCCGCTCGCCGGCCTCGTGGCCATCTGCGCCGGCTCCGACCTGATGCACCCGCTCGGCGCGCTGGTCACCGGCGGCATCGCGGGCGGCCTGTTCGTCATCATGTTCACCATCACGCAGAACCGCTGGCGCATCGACGACGTGCTCGGCGTCTGGCCGCTGCACGGCCTGTGCGGTGCCTGGGGTGGCATCGCCGCCGGCATCTTTGGCGCGCAGGCGCTCGGCGGCATGGGCGGCGTAGCGTTCATGAGCCAGCTCGTCGGCACGCTGATGGGCATCGCGGTCGCGCTGATCGGCGGCTTCGCCGTCTATGGCGGGCTTAAGGCGACGGTCGGCATCCGGCTCGATGCCGAGGAGGAATTCAATGGCGCCGACCTGTCCATCCACCAGGTCTCGGCCGGCCCCGAACGCGAGACTCTCTGGTAAGCGCAATCGCCCGCGGCATCGCTGCGGATCGCGTGCCTTCATGGTCGTTGGCGCTATGATTGTCCGGTGGGCGATCCGGCCCGCAGCCCTTCTGCCATGTCATCCACGACCGATTCCTTCATCCTCAACCGCCAAGTCGATCTGCTGTTCCGCAACCTGCGGCCCGGCCAGATCGTCTCCGCCATCAATGGCGGCTTCCTCGTCTGGGTGGCGTGGGGGAGCGTCAGCAACGCCCTGCTGATCGCCTGGTTCATGCTGGTCTGTGTCGTGGCCATCGCGCGCCTGCTCGACGGCGCGCGCTACCAGCGCCTCGCAGAGGGAGAGCGCCAGGCCGCGGCCCTACGCTGGCGACGCCGCGCGCTGATCGGCGCGAGTGCGGGCGGGGCAACCTGGATGGCCGGGGCCTTGCTGCTGATGTCCGCGGAAAGCGGCACCCTGCAATTCTTTACCGCGTTCGTGATGTCCGGCATGGCCGCCGGTGCCGTGCCCGTCCTCGCGGCCGACCGCCTCGCGTTCCGGCTGTATGCTTGGCCGATCGTGCTTGCCGTCATCGCCGGCGCGTGGGGCGGCGACCCGCTGCATGTCGCCTTCACCGTGATGGCCCTGCTGTTCCTGCTCATCGTCACGCGTAGCGCCGATTACTTCAACGATTCGCTGCACACGACCATCCGGCTCGAGCGCGAGCGGGCCGACCTCGCCGACAAACTGGCGACGGCACGCGACCTGGCCGAGAAATCCAGTCGCGCCAAAAGCCTCTTCATGGCGAACATGAGCCACGAAATTCGTACGCCGATGAATGCGATCATCGGCATGACGGACCTTGCGCTCGACTCGCAAGATGCGGCGGAGCGCCGCGAGTACCTGCGGATCGTCCAGACGTCTACGTATGTACTGTTGGGCATCCTCAACGACATTCTCGATTTCTCGAAGATCGAGGAAGGCAAGCTGGCCGTCGAGCAGGTCGTTTTTGCGCCGCGGCCGCTGCTGGATGAAGCCCTCGCCATGCAGCACCTGCCAGTGCGGGAGAAGGGGCTGGATGTGCGCTGCGACATCGCCGGCGACGTGCCGGACCAGATTATCGGCGACCCGTTGCGGCTGCGCCAGGTGCTGCTTAACCTGATTGGCAATGCCGTCAAATTTACCGAGCGGGGCGAGGTTGTGGTGAACCTGACGGTGGTGTCACGCAGTCCGGGAGCCGCGATACTGCGTTTCGTGGTGCGCGACACGGGGATTGGCATCGCGCCGGACAAGCTCGAATCGATTTTCGAGGCATTCACGCAGGCCGACGCGTCAACGACGCGCAAGTATGGTGGGTCGGGGCTTGGCCTGACCATCAGCGTCCGGCTCGTCGAACTGATGGGCGGGCAACTGCAGGTCGAGAGCGCACCGGGCGTGGGCAGCACCTTCGCATTCACCCTGCCCGTCGGCCTGCCATCGCCCGATGCGTCGTCTGCCGGCATGCCGTCCGCCTTCGACTATGCCGCGCCGGTCGCAGCCATCGATCCTGCAATCGCTGCGGAAACCGAAAAACTGGCGAAGGCCGTGCGCGCGGACTGAAAGTGTTCGACTTCGTCGAATCCCTCGCTTCGCTCGGGACCGCCACTACGTGGCGTCCTGTGCCCCGAGGGCGGGTCAGCGCTGGCGGGACGGCACCGTGCCCGCAAAGCGCGGGCACGGCGGGGATTCAGTCGAAGCGGAGCGTCGGCGCGCCGGCCTGCAGCCGGCCGATGACGGTTGCCCGGTCGAAGCCGTCCTGGCGGAACAGCGCGAGTACCTCGTCCGCGGCCTCGGGCGCGCAGGCCACCAGCAAGCCGCCGCTGGTCTGGGGGTCGGTCACCATGAGTTTTTGCCAGGGCTCGATGCCAGCGGCGAGGTCGATGGCTTCACCGAAGCTTTCCCAGTTGCGCGTCGATGCGCCAGTGGCGATGCCGGCCCGCACATGGGTGACGGCCTCGTCGATCAGCGGTAGCCGTGCGCAGTCGACCGTTGCAGCAAGCGCGGAACCCCGGCAGATTTCGAGCAGGTGTCCGGCGAGGCCGAAACCGCTGACATCCGTGACGGCATGCACACCGGGCAGCGGGGCCAGTCGTGTGCCGGTGACATTCAGCGCGGTGGTCCAGCGCAGCATCTCGGCATAACCGGCTGCGCTGAGGCACTCCTTTTTCAGCGCGGCGGAGAGGATCCCGATGCCGAGCGGCTTGCCGAGGATCAGCACATCGCCGGGCCGGGCGCCCGAGTTGCGCTTCACATGCGCGGGATGGACGATGCCGATGCCGACGAGTCCGTAAATGGGTTCGGGCGCGTCGATGGAATGGCCGCCCGCGATGGGAATGCCGGCCTCCGCGCAGGTGGAGGCGCCGCCTGCGAGAATGGCGTGGATCGTTTCTTCGGACAGTTTCCCCAGCGGCATGCCGACGATGGCCAGCGCGAAGATGGGCTGGCCACCCATGGCGTAAACATCCGAGAGCGCGTTGGTCGCGGCAATGCGGCCGAAATCGCGCGGATCATCCACGATCGGCATGAAGAAATCCGTCGTGGCGACGATCGCCTGCGTGTCGTTGAGGCGATAGACGGCGGCATCGTCGGAGGTTTCGAGTCCAACGAGCAGATCGGTGGGGAAAGCCTTCAGGGCGGGTTCCGCAATGATGCGCGACAGCACGGCCGACGCAATCTTGCAGCCTCAACCGCCGCCGTGGCTGAGATGGGTCAGTTTTATCTTGTCCATGAATGCGGGAGAACGGGCGGGTTTCCGTGTCCGGAACCGACCCGCAGTATAGAGGCTTGCGCACCCTAAATGAATGCGCGCCGTCGTCTCACGATTGAGAATAGGCCTTGGAGATGGAATATTCTGTCGCGCTCTTGCGTCTACTCCGCAGGCCAACCGACCGAACTGGAGAACCCGATGAAACGACTGTTATTTCTGCTGCTGACCTGGCTGGCATTCGCCCTGCCGGCGCTGGCGGCGGACCCGCTCGACGGCGTGGTGCCGCTCGTCAAGGACGACCTGGCCGCCGTGGCGCAGGCCAAGACGCAGCCCGATCGCCATGTGTTGCTGTTCTTCGGCGACCAGTTGAACTGAGGGGCCTGCCGCTACACCGTGAGTGTGCTGCGCAACCCCGAAGTCATGGCCAAGTATTCGAAGCACTATATCGGCGTACATGCCGATTTCACCGAGTTGCAACTCGATGAGGACGACCCGCGCCATGCGACCATCCAGCGCTTTAATTCGCGCAAGTGGCGACCGGTGATGGTGTTCCTCAACAGTGCCGGCGAGGAAGTCGCGCGCCATGTCGGCCGCGTCAATTCGAAGGAAGATGCCCTGCTGCTCGATCGCTTCATCACGGAAAAGCACTACCTGAAAACCGACTTCAAAACCTATCGCGAGGCGGCCCGCTAGCGGGGGCTAAACTGCAACTTTTAGTTTCTGCCCGGTCCGGGTGAAACCATGAACCCATCTTCAGAACTCGCCAAGCTTCCCGCCGTCGATCGCCTGCTGTCCCATCCGGCGGTCGTTCCCCTGATCGACATGCATGGCCGCGCCGTCGTCACCCGGCTCGTCCGTGAAACACTGGCGACCGTGCGCGATGCCGTGCGTGGCGGCGTGGCTCTGCCTGACGAGGAAGCGCTGATTGCGAAAGTCAGCGCTGGCGTGACGGCACTGAGCCGGCCAAAACTCCGCGCCGTCTTCAACCTTACCGGCACCGTGCTGCACACCAACCTCGGCCGCGCCGCGTTGCCCGAGGCAGCCGTTAACGCGCTCGTCAGCGCCGCGCGCAACCCCTGCGCGCTCGAATACGACATCGACTCGGGCGGGCGCGGCGACCGCGACGCCATCGTCAATGACCTGCTCTGCGAACTCACCGGGGCGGAAGCCGCGACGGTGGTCAACAACAACGCGGCGGCGGTGTTCCTGCTGCTCAACACGCTGGCGCAGCGGAAACAGGTGATCGTCTCGCGCGGCGAACTTATCGAGATCGGCGGCGCCTTTCGCGTGCCCGACATCATGAAGCGCGCCGGCGCCAAGCTCGTCGAGGTCGGCACCACCAATCGCACCCACCGCAGGGACTTCGAAGACGCGATCAATCCGCGCGCCGCGCTGCTGATGAAGGTGCACGCGAGCAATTATGCGATCCAGGGCTTCACCCACGCCGTGCCGGAGAACGAACTGGCCGAACTCGCGCACGCGCACAACCTGCCCTTCGTCGTCGATCTCGGTTCGGGCACGCTGACCGATCTCGCCACTTACGGCTTGCCGCACGAGCCGACGCCGCAGGAAGCCATCGCCGCTGGCGCCGACCTGGTCACGTTTTCCGGTGACAAGCTGCTCGGCGGCCCACAGGCCGGCCTGCTCGTCGGCCGCAAGGACCTGATCGCGAAGCTCAAGAAGAACCCGCTCAAGCGCGCGCTGCGCGTCGGCAAGCTCACCCTGGCGGCGCTCGAAGCCGTGCTGCGGCTCTACCGCGACCCCGACCGGCTCGCCGAGCGTCTTACCGCACTGCGCCAGCTCACACGGCCGGAAACGTCGATCCGCGCCGCCGCCGAGCGCCTGCTGCCCAGTCTGCAGGCTGCCCTCGCTGCAGTGCCGGTGAATGTCGAAATCGTTCTGCTCAAGTCGCAGATCGGCTCCGGCTCGCTGCCGGTCGATCGCCTGCCCTCTGCGGGCTTTGCTGTCCGTCCGCAGGGAAAGAAGGGCGGGGTGCTCAACCGCATCGAGGCTTCCCTACGCCAGCTGCCGCGACCGATCATTGGTCGCATCGAGGACGGCGCCCTGCTGCTTGACCTGCGCTGCCTGGCTGAGGACGAGGAAGCCGAGTTTTCCGCCGGCCTCGCCCGGCTGGCCTGCTGATCCACCATGCTGGTCGGCACGGCAGGCCACATCGACCACGGCAAGACCACGTTGGTGAAGGCGCTCACCGGCGTGGATGCCGATCGCCTGCCCGAGGAGAAGGCGCGCGGCATCACGCTCGACCTCGGCTACGCCTACACGGCCCTGCCGGACGATTCCGTGCTCGGCTTCGTCGATGTGCCCGGCCACGAGAAGCTGATCCACAACATGCTGGCCGGCGCGACGGGCATCGACTTCGTGCTGCTCGTCGTCGCGGCCGACGACGGGCCGATGCCGCAGACGCGCGAGCACCTTGAGCTCATCGACCTGCTTGGCCTCGGGCAGGGGGCGGTGGCGCTGACCAAGTGCGACCGGATCGATGCCGCGCGCCTCGAAGTAGCCCGGCAAGAAATCGAACAACTGCTGGCGGGCACGTCGCTCGCCGCTGCGCCGGTCTTCCCGCTTTCCGCAGCCACCGGGGTGGGCGTTCCGGCACTGCGCGCGCACCTCGAAGCCGTTGCGCTGCAGCGGCAGGCGCGCGTCGCCGACGGCCGCTTCCGGCTCGCCATCGACCGCTGCTTCACGCTCGCGGGCGCGGGCACCGTCGTCACCGGTACCGCGCATTCCGGCGCCGTCGGCGTGGGCGAGACACTGGTCATCGCGCCATCGGAGCAAGGCCGGGAACTCAAAGTGCGCGTGCGCAGCCTGCATGTGCAGGATCGGCCAGCGACGCGTGGCCGGACGGGCGACCGCATCGCGCTGGCCCTGTCGGGCGACTTCGGCAAGCAGGACATCGCGCGCGGAATGTGGCTTGTCGATCCGGCGCTGGCGATCTCCGGTACGCGCTTTCACGGGGAGCTGCGCGTACCGGTAACGCTCGCGGCGGTCAGGCACATGCAGGCCGTGCATGTGCATCTGGGCGCGGCGGACATCACCGGGCGCGTCGCGCTGCTTGACTGCGACCGGGTCGGCACCGGGCCGTCCCAAGCCGATACTCCCCCTGTGGGGGGCAGCGAGCCGGGTTTGCGCGCGAGGGGGGCCGTTAAAGTCAGCCCCGGCGAAACGGCATTGGTTGAAATCCTCCTCGACAAGCCAACGCTGGTCGTGCGCGGCGACCGCTTCGTGCTGCGCGATGCCGGCGCGCAACGCACCGTCGCCGGCGGCCGTGTGCTGGACATCTTTCCGCCCGTGCGCCACAAGCGCGCGCGGGAACGGCTCGCATTGTTGCGCGCGCTGCGCGCGGACGCGCCGGATGCCGCCTTGGCACTACTCTGTGCGCAGTCGCCGGCTGGTGTCAACCTGTCCCGCTTCGCTGCCAACTGGAACCTCGACGCAGCGACGGCTGCGTCGCTCTGGCAGACAGCGCAGTTACGCGTGATCCAGAGCGCAGGCACGCCGACCGGCTTTGCCGCCGCGAGCTGGCAGACGCTCACCGAACGCCTGCTCGACGCGCTGGCCCGCGAGCACGCGCGTGCACCCGACATGATCGGTGTCGAACGCGAACGGCTGCGCCGCATGACGCTCGCCCACCTGCCGCGCTCTGCCTTCGACGTGCTGGTGACCGAACTGCTGGACGCCGGCCGCATCGCGCATACCCGCGCCTGGCTGCACCTGCCCGCGCATCAGGCGAGCATCGCGGTGGCCGACCGCGACCTGTTCGCCACCCTGAAGCTGCTGCTCGATGCCGCGCCCGACAACCCGCCGCGCGTGCGCGACGTGTGCCGGGCCTCGGGCATGGCCGAAGACACCGTGCGTCAGTTGTTCAAGCGCCTCGCCCGCGCCGGCGCGCTGTATCCGGTGGCGCACGACCATTACTTCACCGCCGCCGCCGTGGCCGATCTCGCGCACCGGGTCGCCGCACTCGACGCGCAACACGGCGCCGTGCGGGCCGCCGACTTCCGCGACGTGATCTACGGCGATGGCGGCGGCGGGCGCAAGGTGGCGATCCAGATCCTCGAATTCTTCGACCGCGTCGGCTACACTCGCCGCGTGCGCGACGACCATGTCGTGCGGCGCGAAGCGGCTGCCCACGACTGGACGATGACATGAACCATGGAAGAGAACGTTCCCCGGTGGGACGGCCGGTCTTCAAAACCGGCAGGGGCTGCCATGCGGTCCCGGGTGGGTTCGACTCCCGCTCTCTTCCGCCAGGCTGCTGCGGGAGCGCGGATGAAAGTCAGCGCTGGCGGGACGGCACCGGCCATCCCGCTGCATTGGCTCAGGGCTGGGCGGTGCCCTTGTCGAGGGATTTTTCGAGCGTCGCGGCCGGCATGTAGCCCGGCACGCGCGAACCGTCGGCGAAGATCATCGCTGGCGTGCCGCGGATGTTGAGCTTGCGGCCGAGCGCGACGACCTTCTCGGTCGGGTGGGTGCAACTGGCGCTGGCCGGCTGCTTGCCGTCGATCATCAGGTCATTCCAGGCCTTGACGCGGTCGGATGCGCACCAGATGTTCTTCGATTTCTCGGCGGAATCCGGGGACAGGATCGGGTAGAGGAAGGTGTAGATCGTCACGTCATTGACGCTCTGCAGTTCCTTCGCCAGCTTGCGGCAATAGGAGCAGTTCGGATCCTCGAAGGTGACCAGCACGCGCTTGCCGTTGCCCTTGACCTGCTTGACGGCGAGGTCGAGCGGCAGGTCTGAGAACTTGACCTGCGAGAGCTTCTGCTTGCGTTCCTCGGTGAGGTTTTTCTTCGCCTTGACGTCGAGGACGTCGCCGTTCATCAGGTAACTGACCTTCTCGTCGGTGTAGAGCAGGTCGCCGCCGATCTGGATTTCGTAGAGGTTGAAGTTGCCCAGCTTGCGCACGGCATCGGGCTTGACACCCGGGCCGAACATGTCGGCGAGCACGGGCTCGACGGCTTTTTTGACTTCGGCCTCGCCGGCGAAGGCCGCCTGCGCGATGAACAGGGTGGCAATGGCGCTCATGGCGCCAATGGCACCGATCACTGCTTTGATTTTCATGGATTCTCCAGTAGGGGTTGGGGCGGCGGCGGGTTCATCCCATCGCATAGCGGGTGAGGACGTCCTTTATGACCGGCAGTCGGTCGAAGAGGTTCATCCCGACATTGCGCAGGGCGGCGAACGGCGCCTGCGGGGCGCCAAACAGGCGTTGCAGGCCATGGGTGACGGATTGTAGCGCCACCACCTCCTCGCGCCGCGCGCGCTCGTGGCGGCGCAGCCATTGCAGGTCGCCGCAGTCGATATGTGCCGGGCAGGCGGCGAGCACGGCAGCGAGGCTTTTCGCGTCCTGGAAGCCGAGGTTGATGCCGTGGCCGGACAACGGATGGATCGTATGCGCGGCGTCGCCGATCAGCGCGAGGCGGTGCGCCACGGTGTTCGGCGCACGCATCAGGCGCAGCGGAAAGCCGGCCGGCGGGGTGACGAGTTCCAGTCCGCCGAGCTGGTAGTTGCCTGCTGCTGAGACGCGCTCGCAGAATTCGGCCGGATCGAGCGCGAGCAATTCCTGCGCGTGTTCCGTCGGCGTCGACCAGACGATCGATATCCGGTCTCCGGGCAGCGGCAGCCAGGCGAGGATGCCGTCGGCGCGAAACCATTGCCAGGCGGTCTCGCGATGCGGCTGCGCGATGGTGAAATTGGCCACCACGCCCATCTGGTCGTAGGGCAGGAAATCGACGTCGATGCCCGCCGCGGTGCGCGTCCAGGAGTCGGCGCCGTCGGCGGCAACGATCAGCTTTGCCGTCAGCGTGCGCCGGTCGGCGAGCTCGAGTACCGCTTCGCGGTCGCCGATGTCGAGCTGCGCCGGCACGGCCGGGCAGATCAGGTCGACGTTGCCCTGCCGCCGGGCGGTTTCCCACAGTTCGCGCTGCAGCAGCGAAGATTCCATGATCCACGCCAGTTCGCCGACACCGCTGGCGTAGGCCGAAAATTCCAGGTCGCCGCCGCGGTCGCCCTGCACCGACATCTTGCGCACCGGCATGCAACGCGCCAGATCGAGGTGCTGCCAGATGCCGATTTCGTCGAGAAAGCGCGCATTGCTGGGGCTGACCGCATAGATGCGCGCGTCCCAGCCGGCGGGCTGCGCGGGCGCGCGGGCCTCGATGACGGCCACCTTGAGGCGGGTCCGGCGCAGCGCCACCGCCAGTGCCAGTCCGGCCAGTCCGCCACCCACGATGATCAGGTCGTAATCCATGCGCGCATTGTCGCGTCTGCCGGCGATCTTGACAAGGTCGCCTCTGCGCCGGGATAATTCCGCCCCTCCACACGGTGATGTAGCTCAGTCGGTTAGAGCATCGGATTCATAATCCGGGGGTCGGTGGTTCAAGTCCACCCATCACCACCAATACGTAAAAGACAAGGGCCCCGAGCGATCGGGGCCCTTGTCTTTTACGCACCACAACAGGGCATGTGCAGAAGGTTGGTCTGGGTTTTCTTCGCCACCAATAAGAAATACTTTCGTTTAATGGATGCTTACGTCTAAAAAAGCTATGCACAGTGCCGTAGTAACAAATATTTGATTAAGTGCATGAACGGCTTGCCACTCAAAACCCGGCTCAAAGGGGAATACGGAGGGGTGGCAAGTGAATTTCAATCTGGAAGCGGTTCGCTGGGACTGGGAGGAAAACTTGAAAACAAATATCAACTGTTCACGCCGGAAGCACGCAATTGTGTTCGTTCTGGTATCGGCGCTCTCACTCAAAGCGTCCTGGGCGGCGAGCGATGACCCGTTTTTCGACCTTGATCTCAAAGAGGTCCTGAATCTGGAGATCACCTCTGTTTCCAAGAAACCCCAGACGGTCTCCCAGGCCGCCGCCGCGGTATTCGTCATTACTGCCGATGACATTCGCCGTTCCGGCGCCACCAGCATTCCGGATGTGCTGCGCCTGGCACCGGGGATTCAGGTGGGGCAGATCAGTTCCAACGTCTGGGCGGTCAGCGCGCGGGGCCTGGATGGCCGAATCACCAACAAACTACTCGTGCTGATGGATGGCCGTAGCGTCTATACGCCCGCCTACTCGGGCGTGTACTGGGATATCCAGGATACCGTCCTGGCGGATATCGAGCGCATCGAGATCATTCGCGGACCGGGCGCTTCCCTCTGGGGCGCCAATGCGGTCAATGGTGTCATCAATATCATCACCAAATCCGCGGCGGCTACCCAGGGCGGCATGGTGACCGTCGGCGCGGGGGATGAAGAGCGCAAATCCCTCTCGATGCGGTATGGCGGCAAGCTCGGTGAGGTCGGCCACTGGCGTGTCTATGCCAAGGGTTTTGAGCGGGATGAATCGGTCATCGCCGCGAACCAGGCACCCGGCCATGATGCCTGGCGACAACATCGCATGGGATTTCGCACCGACTTTGCGGCGAGCGGGCGCGATACGGTAACCGTGCAGGGCGATTATTACGATGGCCGCTCCGGCGAATCCTCGACCCTCAATTTCCTGACACCCCCCTTCAACGCCCTGGTGGGAACGACCCAGGCCGTGTCGGGCTGGAATCTGCTCGGGCGCTGGCAGCGCGACATTTCCGCCACTGACTCATTTACGCTCCAGGGCTATGCCGATCACACCTATCGTGACTGGCCGGCACACATGAAGGAGGAGCGCGATACCTACGACATGGATTTTCAGTATCGGACGCGTCGCTTCAATGGACACGAACTGGTATTGGGCGCGGGCTACCGGATGAGCAGCGACAATATAGGGGCATCCTTCACCGGGGTCCCGGTAAATACCCTGCCGTTCGTGAGCTTTTCGCCCAATTCGACCAACCGGCAACTGCTGAGCTTGTTTATCCAGGACGACATCACGCTCGTGCCGGAAAAACTGATCCTTACGCTGGGCACCAAGCTTGAGCGCAACGATTACACCGGTGTCGAAAACCAGCCCAATGCCCGGCTGCTCTGGACGCCGAGCGAGGCTTCCACGGTCTGGGGCGCTATCGCCCGTGCCGTTCGCACCCCCAGTCGTGTCGACCAGGACGGTCTGGTCAACCAGATCGTCCTGCCACCCGGCACGATGCGCGCCCCCCTCACGATTCCGCTGCCGGTGCCGGTTTTGCTCAACAGCTTGGGCCAAGCCGGCTCGGAGTCGCTGATTGCGTACGAAGCGGGCTGGAAGCAGCGCCTGACACCGACCCTGAGCTTTGACCTGGCGGTTTATTACAACGACTACGACAAGTTGCGGACTGGCAATGTGGCTGTTCCGGTGTGCATGCCCTCGGGCTTGCCGGTTACGTTGGGATGCTTGTTCCTTCCTTTCCAGACCTACGTGGTACAAGGTGTCGAGGCCGGTAATCTGGCCACAGGCCACAGTCAAGGCATTGAACTGTCAACCGACTGGCGTGCCCTGCCGAACTTGAAGTTCCAGTTGAGCTTGTCACGGCGCTCGATGACGATCTACGAAGAGGGCCATGCGTTCAGCACGGACCGGGAAGGCAGCGCGCCGACACAACAAGGCTCCCTGCGGATGGCGTGGAACCCGCGGGCGGACACTGACGTCGATGTGGTGCTGCGGCACGTCGGGAAATTGCCGGACCTCGGCGAGACGATCCAGGTGATTCCAGCCTATACCGAGCTTGATCTGCGCCTGGCCTGGCGTCCGACGCGAGCTATCGAGCTCAGCCTGGTGGGGCGTAATCTGCTCAAGCAGCGCCATGCCGAGTTCACTTCGGAGATTCTCGACGTCCCGCCGATGCTGGTTGAACGTTCGATATTTGGCCAGGTCAGCCTGAAGTTCTAAACGGAATACCGGCAACAATGTCGCGTTTCTTGGCGCCTTCCTCGGTCACGCGGTTTGGACAGCGTTTCCGCGTGCCTTTGCTGGTTCTCTGCCTGTCGATATTCTCGACAGGTGGCCCGGCACAAACAACGACCTTGCGTGAAGACCGCATCAAGGCGGCTCTGGTGTTCAAACTGGTCAAGTTTGTCGATTGGCCGGTCGCTGCGTTGGCGGGCAAGGATCCGTTGCAGATTTGCGCTCTGGGCGACTCGGCGGTCGGCGAAGCACTGGCTATTGTCGATGGCAAGGCGGCCCGGGACCGGGTGGCGCAGTTTCGCAAGATTGGCGGTCTTTCATTGAACGATGTGAAGGGGTGCCACGTTCTCTATATCCCTGGCGGAACCCGCGAGATCGGCAGCGGCCTGTCTTCCGCATTGCGAGGCCGCAGTGTGCTGACCGTCAGTGATGCACCGGATTTTGCACGGCGGGGCGGGATGATCGGACTGATCCATGGCGAAAACAAGGTGACCTTCGAAATCAACTTGCGCAATGCTCGCGAGAGTGGCCTCGAGGTGGGTGCGCCCTTGCTGGAACTGGCAACAATCGTCGAGTAACGGGTGATGGATCAGCACGCCACTCGATATTCATCCGACACATCGATCCAGGATAAATTACATCAACTGGTCTGGCGTACCGTTGCTGGTGCCTTGGCCGTGGTTGCAGTCGTCATGCTGCTGATCCAGGTGTGGACTTTCGCCAATACGATGATCGAGCGCCTGTCGGTAGTAGCGCAAGTGGTGGCCGCCAATGTCACCGCGGCGCTTGAGTTCGACGAACCGCGCCAGGCAACGAAACTGCTCACCTCCCTCAAGGCTGAGGAGGATATTTCCTCGGCTACCGTGTTTTCTCGCGAAGGCAATTTTTTTGCAGGCTATGGGCTCCCGGACGAAGTTCGTCCGTCAGTTGCGGAAGGCAGTTCCTGGCTACGCAAAAGCATCGAACAGGGGGGGGCGGCCTACCGCTTTCAGATCGATGCAATCGAGTATCTGGCGCCCGTGGTGCTGCATGACGAAACCATTGGCTATGTCTATTTCCATGCCAGTCCCCAGCGTATTTACCTGCAACTCGTGATCAGCGTGATTGTGATTGTCGTCGTTACACATTTGGCGGGGTTGTTGGCGCTCTACGCGGCAAGGCGTATCCAGCGGCGGATCGTTGAGCCGATATTCCGGTTGGCGAGTTCCGTGCGACAAGTGACCGCGGAGCAGAACTTCAGCATTCGGGTACCGAGCGGGGATCAGGATGAGGTAGGCGAGTTGACCCGGGGTTTCAATGAGATGCTGACTCAACTCGAACAACGGGATAGCTTCTTGGCGGATCGTGGCCGGGAGTTGGCGGCCAGCAATCGCGATCTGGAAGCGGCGGTGACGGAAGCGAATGAGGCGAAGGCCCGCGCAGAGGAAGCGACGCGTTCGAAATCGATGTTCCTCGCCAACATGAGCCATGAGATCCGCACGCCAATGAACGGTGTGCTGGGCATGACGGAGCTGCTGCTGGATTCGCCGCTGAACGACGACCAGCGGCGGCTGGCACAGACCGCCCTGCGTTCAGGGCAGGCCCTGATGGGGGTGATCAACGACATTCTCGATTTCTCGAAAATCGAGGCCGGCAAGCTGGAGCTTGATCAGACCGACTTTCATCTGCGCGACATGTTCGAGGACGTGACCGGCCTGTTTGCCGAGCGCGCGCAGGGCAAGGGGCTGGAAATCCATTGCCAGCTGGCAGCGGATGTTCCGCTCTGGGTTCGCGCAGATTCCGGACGCTTGCGGCAGATTCTCGCCAACCTGCTCAGCAATGCGATCAAATTCACCGAGCACGGTGAAATCAACGTGGTAGCAAACATCATTGAGCAGACTGCCAATGAAGTAGTGCTACACGTTGATGTAACAGATACGGGCTGCGGTATTCCGGACCATAAGCAGAAAGCGGTGTTCGAGGAATTTGATCAGGGTGACACAGGAACGGCACGCCGTTATGGCGGGACCGGTCTTGGCCTTTCCATTATTCGGCGCTTGAGCCAGTTAATGGGGGGCGACGTCGGCCTCAACAGCCAGATTGGCGTGGGCAGCACGTTCTGGTTCACGGTCAGAATCGGCGTTGCGCCGGCGCAGTTGATGAGCGAGGCCGACCAGGATGGCGATGGCCTGCGGGGACGCAAGGTATTGATCGTGGATGACAATGCAACCAATCGCGCGATTCTCCTCTCGCATGTATTTGGCTGGGGGATGTCTGCCGACGCCGCCGCGAATGGCGCCGAAGCGCTGGAAAAATTGCACCAGGCCGCGAGTAGCGCCCAAGCATACGATATCGTCCTGCTCGACATGCGAATGCCCGGCATGGATGGTGTCGCATTGACGCGCCGCATGCGTACCGATCCGCTGCTGGCGAATGCGCGCATCGTCATGCTGACGTCCATCAATCAGGTCGGGGTGACACGTGCCGCGCTTGATGCCGGCGTTGACCGCTATGTTGTCAAGCCGGTACGCAAGGCGCAGTTATTCAGCGGGATGCGGGTTGCGCTCGGCTTGGCTGCAGAGGATGCCGACGTTAACGTCGGCAGCGATGAAAACAATTCTGCGCTTGCCGGCCTTAACGTACTGCTGGTGGAAGACAACCCGGTGAATCAGGAGGTGGCAAGCATCACCCTGCGTCGCCTTGGCTGCAGGGTGGTCGTGGCCGGCGGCGGTGAGGAAGGTGTGACGGCAGCGACTTCCAGCACTTGGGACATCATCCTGATGGACTGCCAAATGCCCGATATTGACGGCTATGAAGCGACCCGGCGCATTCGTGCCTGGGAAGCCAGGCAAACAACGCGAGGCCGTGCGCCACGACGTATTCCGATCATTGCCCTTACTGCGAACGCGATGCTGGGCAACCGTGAAGTTTGTCTGGCCGCCGGAATGGATGACTTCATTTCCAAGCCGTTTAACCGGCCGGCGCTTCAGGAGATGCTCGAACGCTGGACCATGTCATCCCGCCCACCCCCTCTCGCGGAAGCGGATGTCCCGCCAGTGCCAGCGAGTACGGTGAATGCCCTGTTCAATATGGCTGCAATCGATTCGTTGCGCAAACTCGGGGGTGACCCGTTCATCCAAAGACTTGTTCAGACCTATATCGAGTCCGCAACGAAGGAAATTGCCCAGATGCGGCATGCTGTTGCAGCCGGCGATAGCCACGCAATGGCAGCACATGCGCATACCCTGAAGTCGTCCAGTGCCTATCTTGGGCTGGCGGCTGTTTCGGCCCGGGCCCATTCCATCGAGATCCACGGCAAGGCAGGAGAGGTTCAGGCAGCAGGCAAAGAGCTCGAAAAACTGGATGCCGAATATGCTAGCGGAATTGCCGCGCTACGCAAGGCGACCGATAATCCGGCATAAAGCTTAGCCAAGGAAAAGCTGGTAGGCGGGGTTTTTCGATTCATCCCAATGGCGGTAGCCGAGGTTCTTCAGGAAGGCACGAAACTCCTGCATTTCCGCGCGCGGCACCTGCATGCCGACCAGCACGCGTCCGGTGTCGGCACCATGGTTGCGGTAGTGGAACAGGCTGATGTTCCAGCCGGCGCTCATCTTGTCGAGGAAGTTCATCAGCGCGCCCGGCCGCTCGGGGAACTCGAACCGATACAGTAGTTCATGCTGTGCCTGTGGGGCATGTCCGCCGACGAGGTGGCGGACATGCAGCTTGGCCATTTCGTCGTCGGTGAGGTCGAGCGTGGCGTAGCCGTGTTTCTGCAGGCTGTCGACCAGCCGGGCGGACTCACCGCGATCTTGTACCTGGATGCCGACGAAGACGTGCGCTTCGCCGGCGTCGTGGAAGCGGTAGTTGAACTCGGTGATGTTGTGGTTGCCGATCAGGCTGACGAACTTCCGATAGCTGCCGGGTTGCTCGGGCAGCGTAACGGCGAGCACAGCCTCGCGCTGCTCGCCGACCTCGGCACGCTCGGCGACGAAGCGCAGCCGGTCGAAATTCATGTTGGCGCCGGAGGCGATGGCCACCAGCGTCTTGCCCTTGGCTTTCCTGCGCCGCGCCCATTCCTTGGCACCGGCGACGGCGAGTGCCCCGGCCGGCTCGAGGATCGAGCGCGTGTCCTCGAAGACATCCTTGATCGCGGCACAGATCGCGTCGGTGTCGACCAGCACCATTTCGTCGACGTATTCCTGGCAGAGGCGAAAGGTCTCCTCGCCGACCAGCTTCACTGCCGCGCCGTCGGCGAACAGACCAACCGAATCGAGCTTCACGCGCTTGCCGGCCTTGAGCGAGCGGTCCATCGCATCGGCATCCTTGGCCTCGACACCGATGATTTTGGTCTGCGGCCGCAGCCGCTTGATGTAGGCCGCCACGCCGGCAATCAGGCCGCCGCCGCCGACGCAGCAGAACACTGCGTCGATCGGGTCAGGATGCTGGCGCAGGATCTCCATCGCGATGGTGCCCTGACCCGCGATCACGTCCGGATCGTCGAAGGGATGGACGAAGGTGAGTTTGTGCTTCTTCTCGAGTTCGAGCGCGTGGGCGTAGGCGGCATCGTAGCCGTCGCCGTGCAGCACGACTTCTCCGCCGCGCTTCCTGACGGCGTCGATCTTGATCTGCGGCGTGGTCGTCGGCATCACGATCACCGTGCGGATGCCGAGCTTCTGCGCCGCGAGCGCCACGCCCTGCGCGTGATTGCCGGCCGAGGCGCAGATGACCCCGCGTTTTCTTTGCTGCGGCGTCAGGTGGGCGATCTTGTTGTAGGCGCCGCGCAGCTTGAAGCTGAACACCGGCTGCATGTCCTCGCGTTTGAGCAGGATGCGGTTGGCCGTTCGGGCCGACAGGTTGGGGGCGAAGTCGAGCGGGGTTTCTGCCGCGACGTCATAGACGCGGGCGTTGAGGATCTTTTCGAGGTAATCCATGGGGGCGCAGGCGGGGCAGGAATCGCGCAAGGGTAACATGCGGCATGGATTTCCTACTCACGCCGGAGGCCGGCCTGACGGGCTTGTTCCTCGCCAGTTTCCTCGCGGCCACGCTGTTGCCGGGCGGGTCCGAGGTTCTGTTCGTCGCGCTGGTGCTGGCCCATCCCGCGGAAAGCACCGCCGCGCTGGCGCTCGCCACCCTTGGCAACACGCTCGGCGGCATGAGCACCTATGGCCTTGGGCGGCTGATTCCCGCGAAAGTCAGCGCTGGCGGGACGGCACACTTCACGGCGCGGCATGCGGCGACGCTCGATCGCTGGGGGCCGGCCGCGTTATTTCTGGCGTGGGCGCCGGTGATCGGCGACGCGCTGTGCGCTGCCGCCGGCTGGCTGCGCCTGCCCTGGCTGCCCTGCCTGCTCTGGATGGCGGCGGGGAAAGGCGCGCGCTACGGCGTGCTGCTGCTCGTTGCGCAACCCTTGCTGGGCTGACCGCGGCGGTAGAATCCCATGCGTATTCCCTGGCACGAAGGACATTCCATGACCCGCAAGCTGCTACAACGCATCGCTGCCTTTTCCGCCATCTTTCCGGTGTCACTGGGTGTGCTGGCGAAACAGTGAAAGTTGGGCGACCGTTTGCAGCGGAGGGGACACCCCGCAATGGGGGCGCCGAGCAACGGCCCTGCTGCCGAATCCGGAGCACTGCCCTGATCGGTTAAAATTTGCCGCCTTGCAGCACACATAGCGCCCATGACCGCCCGCCTCAGGGAAATTCCCTACAACACCACATCCTTCTCCGATCGCGAGATCGTCATCCGCCTGCTCGGCCCCGAGATGTGGGCGATCCTCGCCGAGTTGCGCGGCCAGCGCGTCACCGGCCGTTCGGCGCGCATGCTCTATGAGGTGCTCGGCGACATCTGGGTGGTGCGCCGCAACCCCTACCTCGAGGACGACCTGCTGGCCAGCCGCGAGCGGCGCGGCGCGCTGATCGGCGCGCTGAAGCATCGCCTGACCGAGATCGAGAAGCGGCGGTCCGGCAACCAGCCCGTGGCGCAACTGCTGGCCGCCGCGGAGAAGGCCGTGGCGGATTTCGAGCAGTGGTTCGACGCTACCGCGACCTTGCGGCGCAAGGTCATGCAACGCCTTGTGCGCCACACGCGCCGCGACAACATCTGCTTCGACGGCTTGGCACGCGTGTCGCACGTCACCGATGCCACCGACTGGCGCGTCGAGTACCCGTTCGTCGTGCTGACGCCGGACACCGAGGCAGAGATTGCCCCGCTGGTGCGCGACTGCATCGCGCTGGAACTGACGATCATTCCGCGCGGTGGCGGTACCGGCTACACCGGCGGCGCCGTGCCGCTCGACCCGCGCTCGGTCGTCATCAACACCGAAAAGCTCATCGACATGGGGCCGGTGACCGAGGTCGTGCTACCCGGACTGGACAAACCCTACGCAACGATCCGCACCGGCGCCGGCCTCGTCACGCGCCGCGTCATGGAGCGTGCCGAAGGGGCCGGCCTCGTGTTCGCCTGCGACCCGACCTCGGCCGACGCGTCCTGCATCGGTGGCAACATCGCGATGAACGCGGGCGGCAAGAAGGCCGTGCTGTGGGGCACGGCGCTCGACAATCTCGCTTCCTGGAAGATGGTCGATACCGAGGGTCGCTGGCTCGAAGTGGAACGCGTCAACCATAACCTCGGCAAGATCCACGATCAGGAAACCGCCACCTTCCGGCTCAAGCATCTGAGCGACGACGGTCGCGTCGAGCGCGAGGAAACACTGTCCGTGCCGGGCCGCATCTTCCGCAAGACCGGGCTCGGCAAGGACGTCACCGACAAGTTTCTTGCCGGCCTGCCCGGCGTGCAAAAGGAGGGCTGCGACGGATTGATCACTTCGGCGGTGTGGATCCTGCACAAGATGCCGCCGGCGATGCGCACCGTCTGCCTTGAGTTCTTCGGCCAGGTGCGCGACGCCGTGCCGAGCATTGTCGAGATTACCGATTACTTCAAGCCCGGCGGCGCCGGACTGGCCGCCGGTGTGCTGCTCGCCGGCCTCGAGCACCTCGACGAGCGCTATGTGCGCGCCGTTGGCTACGCGACGAAGGCCAAGCGTCACGGCCGGCCGAAGATGGTACTGCTCGGCGACATCGTCGGCAGCGACGCGGATGCGGTGATGCGCGCGACGTCGGAAGTCGTGCGCATGGCCAACGCGCGCGGCGGCGAGGGTTTCATCGCCGTGACGCCCGAGGCGCGCAAGCAGTTCTGGCTCGATCGTTCGCGCACCGCGGCGATCTCGCGCCATACCAACGCCTTCAAGATCAACGAGGATGTCGTCATTCCCTTGCCGCGCATGGGCGACTATTGCGACGGCATCGACCGCTTCAACATCGAGCTGTCGATCGGCAACAAGCTTGAATTGTGCGACGCGCTGACCGAGTTCCTCAGCGGCGAGCTGCCGCTGCACATCGGCGATGCGGGCCTGTCCGGCCGCGCGTTGATCGGCGACCGGCGCGATCTGGCCGTGGTGGCCGTGGCCGAGGTGCGCAACCGCTGGCAGGCGCTGCTCGACAATCTCGATACCCATTTCGCCACCCTGCAGGACTACTCGCTGCGCGTCTCGTGGAAGACCGAACTCAAGCCGCTGCTGGAAGAAATCTTCGCCGGCGATGCCTACGGGCCGACCCGCGAGCGTATCGAGACGATCCATCAGAAGGTGCTCAAGGGCCGCCTGTTCGTCGCGCTGCACATGCACGCCGGCGACGGCAACGTGCATACCAACATTCCGGTCAACTCGGACAACTACGCCATGCTGCAGACGGCCTACCGCACCGTCGACCGCATCATGGCGCTCGCGCGCGACCTTGGCGGCGTGATTTCCGGCGAGCACGGCATCGGCATCACCAAGCTCGACTATGTGTCGGACGACGAGATCCAGCCGTTCCGCGACTACAAGCAGCGCATCGATCCGGCGGGACGCTTCAACAAGGGCAAGCTGATGCCCGGTGCCAACCTCGCCAATGCCTACACGCCCTCGTTCGCGCTGCTCGGCGTCGAATCGCTGATCATGGAGCAGTCCGAGATCGGTGGCATCACCGACATGATCAAGGATTGCCTGCGCTGCGGCAAGTGCAAGCCGGTCTGCTCGACGCACGTGCCGCGCGCCAACCTGCTTTACTCGCCGCGCAACAAGATCCTCGGCGTCGGCCTGCTGGTCGAGGCTTTCCTCTACGAGGAGCAGACCCGCAGAGGAATATCGCTCAAGCACTTCGAGGAATTCTCGGATGTCGCCGACCACTGCACGGTCTGCCACAAGTGCATCAAGCCCTGCCCGGTCGATATCGACTTCGGCGACGTGTCGATCGCGATGCGTAATTTCCTGCGCAAGACGGGCAAGAAGAAGACCGCGCCGGGCACGGCGCTGGCGATGGCCTTCCTTTCCGCGACCGATCCGGCGCGCATCAAGGCGCTCAAGACCGGCATTGTCGACCTCGGCTACCAGGCCCAGCGCCTCGGCCATGCGCTGGCCAAGGCGCTCGGCCTGACGCAGGACACGGTGCGCCATCCGCCGGCCTCGCTCGGGCGGCCGGACGTCAAGACGCAGGTGATCCACTTCCTCAACAAGCCGCTGCCGGCCAACGTGCCGCGGCGCACCTCGCGCGCGCTGCTCGACATCGAGGACGCCGCGATCATCCCGGTGATCCGCGATCCCAAACGTGGCGTGGGTAGCAATGGGAGCAATGGCGGTGCCGAGGATAACGAAGCGGTCTTCTACTTCCCCGGCTGCGGCTCCGAGCGGCTGTTTTCGCAAGTCGGCCTCGCCACGCAGGCGATGCTCTGGCATGTCGGCACCACCACGGTGCTGCCGCCCGGCTACCTGTGCTGCGGCTATCCGCAGACCGCGGGCGGCGACGAAGCGAAGGGCACGGCGATCACCACGCAGAACCGCGTGCTGTTCCATCGCGTCGCCAACACCCTCAACTACCTCGACATCAAGACGGTGATCGTCAGTTGCGGCACCTGCATGGACCAGCTGCTGAAGTACGAATTCGAGCGCATCTTCCCCGGCTGCCGCCTGCTCGACATCCACGAATACCTGATGGAGAAGGGCGTGAAGCTGGAAGGCGTGCAAGGCGTGCAGTACCTGTACCACGATCCCTGCCACACGCCGATGAAGCAGCACAACCCGACCAAGGTGGCGAGCACGCTGCTGGGCAAGCCGGTGCTGCTGTCGGATCGCTGCTGCGGCGAATCCGGCACGCTGGCGGTGACGCGTCCCGACGTATCGACGCAGGTGCGTTTCCGCAAGCAGCAGGAAATTCTCGCTGGGGTGGAGCAATTGAAAGTCAGCGCTGGCGGGACGGCACCCGCAACCACCAAAATCCTCACCAGCTGCCCGAGCTGCCTGCAAGGCTTGTCGCGCTACCGTGAAGATGCCGCCATCGAGGCCGATTACATCGTCGTCGAGCTGGCGCGCCATATCATCGGTGCCGACTGGCTCGATCGCTACGTCAACGCCGCCAACGCCGGCGGCATCGAGCGCGTACTGCTGTAACGGATTAGCGCATGATGTCCTCGACCGCATCGACCACCATGCTGGTGCCGACGGCGATCATCAGGATGTCGCTGGCCACCTGAACGTAGCGGTGCCTTGGCGGCGGGGGCGGCAGGCGGACGAGGATTTCCGGCGGAAGCGCGTAGTAGCGCACGTCGGCCGGCAATGCATAACCGCGCCGCCACTTTTTCGCCTGGCCCGGCGGCAGGCAGCCGTTGCCCTTCTTCGCGAGGCCCGGCGGGCAATGGCCGCTGCGGGCCATGCCGCCGTAGAAGTCGTACAGGATGTGACGGGAATCGTCGTTGAAGCGGTACTGGCCGCCGCTGCGACGATCGCCGTAGCGGTCGTCCCGCTGCTTGCTGTCATCGCGGTCGCCGCGATCGTCCCGGTCGCCGCGCTTTTCGTGCTTGTTGCCATGCTTGCCGCCGTCGGCCCAGTCGGGTTTTTCGGCCCAGGCGGGATTGTTTGCGGCGAACAGGCCGGCAATCAGGAGTGGGAGAAGGCGAGTCGGATGGATCATGAGTTCGTTCCTTTGGGAAAGGTGGGTTACCCCATTAGAACGTAACACCTCCCGTTCGGGTTTACACCGTCTCGATCAGCCTGATCGTTGTCGCGCCGTTCAATTGGCCGATGCCGAGCTGTAGCTCGCAGTATTCGGTCTGGGCCTCGACCGGCGTCGGGTCGTCGGCGCAGGAGCAGCCGGCGAGGATGCCGCTGAAGAAGATGCCCACTTTCGCGTGGATCTGCGCGGCATCGGCATGCGCGGCGAGCAGTACGACCGTGATGGCCTCGTCAGACACGGCGCTGGTGCCGGTCAGCGCCTGCTGCAGCGGGAGTTCGTCCGCGTGCCGGGCCAGTTCGCGCTTGAGCGTGGCGGGAAAATCCGGCGTGCCCCAGGCGCGCAGCGTCTCCGGTAATTGCATCGACGGCCTAGCGTGAGGTGGCGCCCGCCGGCGCGGCGCGCAGGTATTGCGGCGGCCAGCCCGCCGTTTGCCCCAATGCCTGCGCGGCATGCAGCGGCCAGTAGGGATCGCGCAGCACTTCGCGGCCGAGCAGCACCATGTCAGCTTGTCCGCTACGGATGATGTGGTCGGCCTGTTCCGGCGAGGTGATCAGCCCGACGGCCGCGGTGGGGATCTGTGCCTCGTGGCGGACGCGCGCGGCGAATTCGGTCTGGAAGCCCGTGCCGACGGGAATCTTCGCCCACGGTACCAGTCCGGCGGTGGAGATATCGACAAGGTCGACGCCGAGCCCCTTGAGGATGCGGCAGAGTTCGACGGTCTCGTCGGCGCGCCATCCCCCGTCGGCCCAGTCGGTGGCGGAGAGGCGGATCAGCAGGGGCAGGTTTTCCGGCCAGACGGCGCGCACGGCGGTGACGACTTCGCGCACCAGGCGGCTGCGATTCTCGAAGCTGCCACCGTAGGCGTCGGTGCGCTGGTTGGCGAGTGGCGAAAGAAACTGGTGCAGCAGGTAGCCATGGGCGGCATGGATCTCGACAACCTCGAAGCCGGCGACCAATGCGCGGCGAGCGGTCGCGACGAAGCTGTCGATGACGTGGCGGATGCCAGCGGCGTCGAGCGCGGTGGGTATCGCGTAGCCGTCGCCGAACGCGATGGGCGAAGGACCAACCGGCGTCCAGCCACCTTCGCTTTCACTCAATGTGCCCTGCTTCTGCCAGCCGAGGCCGACGCCGCCCTTGCGCCCTGCATGCGCGAGTTGGAGCGCCGGTATGCAACCCTGTGCGCGCGCGAACTGCGTGATGCGCGCGAGCGGCGCGATCTGAGCATCGTTCCAGAGGCCGAGGTCGCCAAAGCTGATGCGGCCTTCCGGTACGACACCGGTGGCTTCGAGGATCAGCAGCGCCGCGCCGCCGACCGCGCGGCTGCCGTAATGGACGAAATGCCAGTCGGCGGCGACGCCATCGCGCGCCGAGTACTGGCACATCGGCGGGATGCCGATGCGGTTGGACAGGGTGAGGTCGCGCAGCTTGAGGGGTTCGAACAGGTGGGCCATGGTGTCGTCCTGAAGTATCAGCGTTCCAGTTTCCAGGTGCCATTAACGATCCGCACCATCACGCGCGACCGCTGGTCGAGACCGACGTGGTCCTGCGCGCTCATGTTGTAGACGCCATGGGCGCCGACGACTTCGCGCACGCCTTCGAGCGCATCGCGCAGCGCGGCACGAAATTCCTTCGTGCCCGGCTGGCCCTTCTTGAGCGCCAGCGGCACCGTGGCGGCGAGCAGGATGCCGGCATCCCACGAATGCGCGCCGAAGGTCGTGGCGCTGCCCTTGCCATGCGCGGCTTCGTAGCGCATGACGTAGTCGACCGCGACCTTCTTCACGGGGTTGCTGTCGGGCAGTTGCGCCGCCACCAGCACCGGCCCGGCGGGGAGCAAGGTGCCTTCGACGTCCTTGCCGCCGACGCGCAGGAAATCGCTGTTGGCAACGCCGTGGGTCTGGTAGATCGGGCCCTTGTAGCCTTTTTCGCGCAGTGCCTTTTGCGGCAGCGCGGCCGGCGTGCCGGCGCCGGCAATCATCACCGCGTCGGGGCGGCTGGCGATCACCTTGAGCACCTGTCCCGTCACCGAAGTGTCGGTGCGGTTGAAGCGCTCGCTGGCGACGATTGCGATGTGGCGTACTTCGGCCAGCTTGCCGATCTCGTTCCACCAGCCTTCGCCATAGGCGTCGGCGAAACCGATGAAGGCGATCTTCTTGATGCCCGCGTTGCTCATGTGCTCGACCAGCGCGGTCGCCATGTGCGTGTCGCTCTGCGCGTTCTTGAACACCCAGCGCCGCTTGGCGTCCATCGGTTCGACGATGCGCGCCGACGAGGCCATCGAGAGCATCGGCGTTTCCGCTTCGGCGACGATGTCGACCATCGCCAGCGAATTCGGCGTGATCGTCGAGCCGATGATCACGTCAACCTTGTGCTCGGCGAGCAGCTTGCGGGTGTTCTTGACGGCGGTGGTCGTGTCCGAGGCATCGTCGAGAATGAGGTAGTTGACCTTCTGGCCGGCGAGCGTCGCCGGCAGGAAGGCGAAGGTATTCTTTTCGGGAATGCCCAGCGAGGCTGCCGGCCCGGTGGCGGACAGCGTAACGCCGACATTGATGTCGGCCAATGCGGAACAGCTGGCCAGGCTCAGGGCCAGGCCCAGCAGGAATTTGTTTTTCATCATGACTCCCGGATTATTGTTGTGATGGCAGGATTCTAGTCCCGCCCGGCAAACCGGGTGCCGTCCCGCCAGCCCTGACTTTCGGCAAACCGCGCGATAATGCGACCATGATTTTCGACATGACCACGACGCAATTCCTTGGCTTTCTGCTCGCCGCGCTGCTCGTCACGCTGGCGCCGGGGCCGGACAATCTCTCCGTGCTGGGCCTCGGCATGTCGCGTGGCCGCCGTGCCGGCATGGCCTTTGGCCTTGGCTGTGCGCTTGGCTGCTTCACGCATACGCTGTGGGCCAGCCTGGGCATCTCGGCCGTGCTGGCCGCGTCGGAAACCGCCTTTACCGTGCTCAAGCTGGCGGGCGCCGCCTACCTGTGCTGGCTCGGCTGGCAGGCACTGAAGAGTCCCGGCGCCAAGTTTCAGGTCGATGAAAAAGCGGTCGCCGATCCGACGCCTTTCGCCGTCTATCTGCGGCGCGGTTTCGTCGCCAATGCGATCAACCCGAAAGTCGCGCTGTTCTTCCTCGCCTTCCTGCCGCAGTTCGTGCCGGCCGGCAGCGCACATGCCGCCCTGCAGTCGGCGGTGCTCGGCCTGACGTTTGCCGTGCAGACGACGCTGATATTCGGCGTGCTCGGCTGGTTTGCCGGCCTGATCGGCGGCTGGCTGCAGCGGCGCGCCAATTTTGGCCGCCGTCTCGATCAGGCGACCGGCGTGCTGTTCATCGGCCTTGGCCTGCGGCTGGCGGTGGAGTCACGTTGAAAGATGCGCTGATGCAACAGGCGACCAAGACGCTGGCGGTCAACAGCAGCGGACGCGGACTGTTCGAATTCACCCACGAGCTGCGCGCCTTCGTGCGCGCCAGCGGCATCCGCGACGGCCTGCTGACCGTGTTCTGTCGTCATACCTCGGCTTCGCTGGTGATTCAGGAAAACGCCGATCCCGATGTACGCCACGATCTCGATGCCTTCTTCACCCGGCTGTCGCCCGACGGCCAGCCGGGCTGGCGGCACAACAATGAAGGCCCGGACGACATGTCGGCGCATATCCGCAGTGCGCTGACGCAGACCTCGCTCGGCATTCCGCTCGTCGCCGGCGAACTCGTGCTCGGCACCTGGCAGGGCGTGTTTCTCTGGGAGCACCGCGCCCGCGCCTACCGGCGCGAGGTGGTGCTGCACCTGATCGGCGCGTAGGCTGCCTCCCCATGTGCGGCATCGCGGGTGAACTGAGATTCGACGGCGCGGCGCCAGACCGGGCCGCCATTGAGCGCATGAACGCGCGGCTCGCGCGGCGCGGCCCGGATGGCACCGGCTTCTGGCAGGAAGGTCCCGTGGCCTTCGGCCATCGGCGGCTGGCGATCATCGACCTGTCCGACCATTCGCGCCAGCCGATGGTGGATGCCGCGACCGGACTGGCGCTGGTTTTCAACGGCACGATCTACAACTACCCCGAACTGCGCACGGTGCTGCTCGATCTCGGCCATGAGTTCTTTTCCGACGGCGACACCGAAGTCATCCTGCGCGCCTATGCCGCAGTGGGGCGCAGCCTGCGTCGAACCGCCTGCACGGCATGTTTGCCTTCGCGATCTGGGACAGTGCCCGACAGCATCTCTTCCTCGCCCGCGACCGGCTCGGCATCAAGCCGCTCTACTTCGCCCGCACCGACAAGTTCTTCCGTTTCGCCTCGAACACGCAGGCGTTGCTTGCCGCCGGCGGTATCGACACCGGCATTGACGCGGTGGCGCTGCATCACCAGTTCATGCTCCACAGCGCCGTGCCGCCGCCCTTCACCATCCTCAGGGGCATCCGCAAGCTGGAACAGGGCACGACGCTGACCATCGATGCCGCTGGCCGCACGACGGAGAAGCGCTACTGGACGCTGCATGCCCAGCGCCCAGCCCATGCGCTGGACGAACACCAATGGACCGAAGCGATCCACGCCGCGCTGCGCACCGCCGTGAAAAAGCGCAGCGAGATCGCCGACGTCAAGGTGGGCGTGCTGCTCTCCGGCGGGCTCGATTCCTCGCTGCTCGTGGCGCTGCTGGCCGAACTGGGCGTGCCCGACCTGATGACTTTTTCGATCGGCTTCGAAGATCATCCCGAAGAGCGCGGCAACGAGTTCGAGTATTCCGACGCGGTGGCGGATTATTTCGGCACGCGCCATCACAAGTTCGCGATTCCCAACCGCGAGGTGCTGAAGCGGCTGCCCGAGGCGGTGGACTGGATGGCCGAGCCGATGGTGAGCCAGGATGTGGTGTCCTTCTACCTGTTGTCCGAGCAGGTGGCGCAGACGGTGAAGGTGGTGCAGAGCGGGCAGGGCGCCGACGAAGTGTTCGCCGGCTATTCGTGGCATCCGAAGATGGCGGCGGAGACGTGGCCTTATGTCGAGCGCCTGCAGCGCCATTATTTCGATCGCGACCATGCCGAGTTCGCGCAGATGATCGAGTCACCCTATCAGGTGCGGTGACGCCACGTCCGAACTGCTCGCCGCGAAGCTGGACGAACCCTTCGCGGACGAATTCATCGACCAGCTGCTGCGCGCCGAGGCGACGCTAATGATTACCGACGATCCGGTCAAGCGCGTCGACAACATGACCATGGCCTGGGGACTGGAGGCGCGCGTGCCCTTCCTCGATCACCATCTGGTCGAACTGGCCGCGCAGATGCCGCCGGAACTGAAGCTGGGCTCGGGAGGCAAGCACGTCCTCAAGCGCATTGCGCGCGATCTGCTGCCGGCCGCGGTGATCGACCGGCCGAAGGGCTACTTCCCGCTGCCGGCGCTGAAATTCGTGCGCGGCGAGTTTCTCGAATTCATGCACGGCATCCTCGATTCTGCACGCCTGCCGACAGCGTGGCATCTATCGCCGCGCCTATGTCGAACAAGCTGCTGGCGGAGCCCGATAAACACCTGACGCGCATTCAGGGCAGCAAACTCTGGCACCTCGCGCTGCTGGAGTTCTGGCTGCAGCGCAACGTGGACGCACTCCATTAAAAGTCAGCGCTGGCGGGACGGCAGTGGTGAGGAAGATGGTCCTTGCCAATCCTGTTTGCCTATGGCTTAAGTCTTAGGCGTATGATTGCCCGGGCTACCTCTGAGCGAGGCACAACATTACATATGAATGTTCTGCGGTTTCTGTTGATAGTTTGCTTCCTCTCTATCCAGGGCGTTGCCGAGGCGCAGTCCGTTGTTCGACTAATGCCGGACACGGCTTCCATCCCACTCAGGCCGTATATCGACGTACTTGAGGATCCGACCGGGCGACTGGGAATCGCTGATGTGGAGCGCCCCGAGGTTGCAGCGGAGTTTGGCCGCGTCACCGGGGATACCGATCTCAATTTCGGGTTCACAAAATCGGTCTATTGGCTGCGCGTGAATCTGGCACCGGAAGCTAGTGCGGCCACGCATTGGCTGCTCGAAATTGCCTACCCCTCGCTGGATCTTGTTGAGTATTTTTCGCGCCACGGCGACGTCCTGCTACACCAGCGCGCGGGCGATCTGGCGCCATTTTCAGCAAGGCCATTTGAACATCGCAATCTCGTATTCCCGGTCGAGCTGACGCCCGGCACCGCGCAGACCCTTTACCTCCGCGTCAGTTCCGAAGGCAGCCTCACCCTGCCGCTGACGCTTTGGTCACCGACCGCGCTGCATGCCCATGACCAGGGTGTCTACGGCCTGCTGGCGGTTTATTTCGGCATGCTGCTGGCCCTGGGCCTCTACAACCTGCTGCTCTATTTCTCGCTGCGCGAACGGATCTATTTGACCTACGTGGCCTGCGTGGCCTGGATGACGGTGGCGCAGCTTTCCCTGGTTGGTCTGGGCAACCAGTACATCTGGGCGGATTTGCCCTGGTGGGGAAATATCGCACTGCCTGTCGGTTTCAGCCTCACCGGGTATTTCGGCGCGAGTTTCACCCGGCAATTTCTCCATACGAAACAAGTTTCGCCGGGCTTCGACCGGTTCATCCAGTTTCTGCAACTCAGCTTTATTCTCAATGTACTGATCACGGCATTTGCGTCATACCGGATCGGAGGCATCGGCACAGCTCTGCTGGGAACCCTATTTACCATTAGCGCGGTCGCCAGCGGATTGCTGGCCCTCAAACGCGGCCAACCGGGCGCACGCCTGTTTCTCGTGGCCTGGACGCTGCTGTTGCTGGGTGAGGCGATGCTGTCCATGAGAACACTGGGCTGGTTGCCAACGAACCTGGTGACCTCTTATGGCATGCAGTTTGGGTCGGCATTCGAGTTGCTGTTATTTTCGTTTGCGCTGGCCGACCGGATTCAGGCCATGCGCCGGGGCAAGGAACGGGCGCAGGCTGACGCGCTGCGTGCCGAAACGATTGCCCGGGAAGCGCTGCAGCGTTCCGAGAAAGAGCTTGAGGAGCGAATCTCCCTGCGGACTGCGGAACTGGCTGAATCGAATGACCGTTCCGGCAAACTGGCGGCCATGCTGCGTCTCATGTGCGACAACGTTCCCGACATGATTTGGGCGAAGGACCTGGAACAACACTACCTGTTCGCCAACAAGGCATTCTGCGACCAATTGCTGATTGCCGCGGATACCAACGAGCCCGTTGGCAAGACCGACATGTTCTTTGCCCGGCGCCAGCGCGACAGTCATGCCGACGATCCGCAGTGGCATACATTCGGCGAACTTTGCATGGGTAGCGATGTGATCACGCTGGAGCGCGGCCTGCCATCCTCTTTTGAGGAGTTCGGCAACGTCAAGGGAGAATTGATTGTTCTCGATGTGAGCAAGGCCCCGTTCCTGAATGCGAACGGTGAAACCATCGGCACGGTAGGCTCTGCCCGCGACATCACGGCACGCAAGCAGATCGAGGCCGAACTCAACCAGCATCGCCACCACCTGGAACTGATGGTGGAAGAACGCACCGCGGACCTCCTCCTCGCCAAGGAGGCTGCCGAAGCCGCCAACCGTGCCAAGAGTAGCTTTCTTGCCAACATGAGCCACGAGTTGCGCACGCCGATGAACGCCATTATGGGCATGACGAACCTGGCGCTACAGCGGGCTGAAGATCCGCGCCTGCGGGATCAGCTCACCAAGGTCGACACGGCTTCCAGACACCTGCTCGCCGTCATCAACGACATCCTCGATATCTCCAGGATCGAAGCCGAGCGGCTTTCGCTGGAGCAGGCAGATTTCACGCTCGGCCCGGTGCTGGAGAAACTTGTCAACCTGATCGGCCACAAGGCTGCAGAAAAGGGCTTGGTTCTGCATCTCGATGTGCCACCGGAGATTGCCCGCCTCCCGCTCCGGGGCGACCCGCTGCGGCTCAACCAGATTCTGCTCAACCTCGCCGGCAATGCCGTCAAGTTCACCGAATGCGGCGCCATTACCGTGCGTATCCGGCAGGCAGCAGAAAGCCCGACCGACGTGCAGTTGCGCTTCGAGATTCAGGATAGTGGCATCGGCATTTCCGGCGCGGATCAGCAACGGCTGTTCTCCGCCTTTGAACAAGCAGATGGCTCAATGACCCGCAAGTACGGGGGTACCGGCCTCGGGTTGGCCATCAGCAAGCGTCTGGCCCGGCTGATGGATGGCGACATGGGTGTAGCCAGTCAGCTTGGCGTGGGCAGCCTCTTCTGGTTCACCGTCCGGCTGGTCAAGGTGCGGGGCGTTGACGCCGCCGTTCCGCCAGCGCCGACTTTTGCGCAGGACACAGCGGAAGCGCACCTGAAGGACCAATTCGCCGGCACCCGCATCCTGCTGGTCGAGGACGAGCCGGTCAACCAGGAAGTAACACGCCTGCTGCTTGAAGGTGTCGGCCTCGTGGTGGATCTGGCCGAAGATGGCGTACAGGCCATCGAGAGGGTTCAGCGGACGAATTACGCCCTGATCCTGATGGACATGCAGATGCCGAAACTGAATGGCGTCGAGGCAACCCGGGCGATCCGGATGCTGCCCGGCTATGGCAGCATCCCGATTCTGGCATTGACCGCCAATGCCTTTGCCGCAGATCGCCAGGTTTGTCTGTCAGCGGGAATGAACGACCATATCGGCAAACCGGTCGAGCCTGAAATGTTGTTTGAGATTCTGTTGCGGTACCTGTCATTCGAGAGCAAGCAGTAGCCGCTCTAAGCGGCATCACTGAGAGCACCGAATGCCGCAAGCAAATCAGTCACTCACCCGCGCGGCCATGAAATCCCCGAACTGACGGTCGTGGATTTCGATGTGATTGATCAGCCACTTGTAGAGAAACTGGCTCAGTTCGGCGGGTAGGTAGCGATCGCCCGATTCGACGCGCATTTCCATATCGCGCGCTTGCGACAGCAACTGGCGATGCAACTCCCGATGCGCGGCCAGCCCCGGATAGCTTGCAGCTTCCATCAAACCCTCTTCGCTGGCGAAGTGGGTGGCCGCGTATTCGAGCAGGTCGGCAACGGCTTTGCGGGTCAGGGCTTCCGTTGCCGCGCCACGGGCGCCAAGGCTGGCATGCACGGTGCAGAATATTTCGAATAGCCGTTGATGCTCCTTGTCTACTTGCTCGATGCCGACAAGGTACTTGGGATCAAATTGGGGACGATCGTCCAAGATCCGACTCCTTCGATAGGGTGGAAATTGTTCAGGTACGCCATTCATTCTATCCCGCTACGGTACGGTCATCTGGATCCGGGATGGGTTTGCGGGTGAGTCCGCAAGCCTGGACAGGGTTGACGCTGATAACATCCGTACCCTTTGATCCGGACAGGCAAGCATGGCCCAGAAAGTATTCATTCGCACCTTCGGCTGCCAGATGAACGAGTACGACTCGGACAAAATGACCGACCTGCTCGGGGCGACGGAAGGCATCGTCAAGACCGACCATGTCGAGGAAGCGGACATCATCCTGTTCAACACCTGCTCGGTGCGCGAAAAGCCGCAGGAAAAGGTGTTCCATGACCTTGGCCGCGTGCGCAAGCTCAAGGAAGCGAAGCCGGGCCTGATCATCGGCGTCGGCGGTTGCGTGGCGAGCCAGGAAGGCGCGGCGATCATCGAACGCGCACCCTACGTCGATATCGTCTTCGGCCCGCAAACCTTGCATCGCCTGCCGGAGCTGATCGCGGCGCGCCGTGCCTCGGGCAGGGCGCAGGTGGATGTCTCCTTCCCGGAAATCGAGAAATTCGACAGCTTGCCCGCTGCGCGCATCGAAGGCGAGGCCGGCTCCAGCGCCTTCGTCTCGGTCATGGAAGGCTGCTCGAAGTTCTGCACTTTCTGCATCGTGCCCTACACGCGCGGCGAGGAAGTCTCGCGCCCATTCGACGACGTCCTCAACGAGGTCGCCGCGCTGGTCGCGCAGGGCGTAAAGGAAGTGACGCTGCTTGGCCAGAACGTGAATGCCTATCGCGGGTTGACGCATGACAGCGACACCGTCGACCTGGCCTTCCTGATCGAGACGCTCGCCGCGATTCCCGAGATCGAGCGCATCCGCTACACCACTTCGCATCCGCGCGAGATGACGCAGCGCCTGATCGACGTGTATACCAGTACGCCGAAGCTGGCTTCGCATTTGCATCTGCCGGTGCAGTCGGGTTCCGACCGGGTGCTGGCGGCGATGAAGCGCGGTTACACGGTGCTTGAATACAAGTCGCTGATCCGCAAGCTGCGCGCGGCACGGCCGGACCTGTCGCTGTCCACCGACTTCATCGTCGGCTTTCCCGGCGAGACGGCCGAGGATTTCGAGAAGAGCATGCAACTGATCGAGGAGATCGGTTTCGATGCCAGCTTCTCCTTTCTTTTCAGCCCGCGCCCCGGCACGCCGGCGGCCGAGATGACCGACGCTACGACCCAGGAAGTCAAAACGCAGCGCCTGATGCGCCTGCAAAAGCGCATCGAGGAACAGGCCTTCGCGATCTCTCAGGCGATGGTCGGCACGGTGCAGCGCGTGCTGGTGGAGCGGCATGCCAGGAAGGATGCCGCGGAGTTGGCGGGGCGCACGGCGAATAATCGCGTGGTCAATTTCAAGGGCAGCGAACGCCAGATCGGCCAGTTCATCGACGTGACGATCACCGCGGCGCTGCCGCACAGCCTGCGCGGCGAAGTGCGGGTCAGGGAATTCTGAACACGCTGCTGTTCAAATCGCCCGGTCATTGCAGGCGGTATTGTTTTCCTCGCGCTGTTCTTTGCCGCTACGCTTGTCTTCCAGCAGCCGGAACTTGTGGGTGCACGCGTGCAAAGGCAGATGCGGCGCCTCGGCCACCTCGAAATGGGTGTCCGCAATCGACTTGACGGCCTGGCACAGGGGGCCCCGCAGCGGCAGGCCTTCGGCAGCGGTCAAGTGAGCGATGGAACGTTATGCCAGAGCCTGGCGGCGCAAAAGTCAGCGCTGGCGGGACGGCATCAACTCGTCGCAGCGGTCTTGCGAGCGAACAGCAGGCGTGGCGAAAAGCCGGTGACGAGCGCCGTGCCGACGATGACGATGGCGCCGCCGGCCAGCGTGTGCCAGCCGACCGCCTCGTCGAGGAACAGCCAGCCCCACAACACGCCGAACAGCGGTATCAGGAAGGTCACGGTTAACGCGGGCGCGGCACCGATTTCGGCGATCAGGCGGAAATAGAGCAGGTAGGCGACGCCGCTGCACACCACGCCCAGCACCACGACGGCGAGCAGAAGGTCGCCGCCGGGCACCGCTGGCGGCGGAAAGAATAAAGCGGCCGGCAACAGCCAGAGCGTGGCCCCCCACATGCTGCCGTGCGCATTGGCGAGGGGCTCGACCGCGCGCGCCTGCTTGGCGTAGAGCGAGGCGATGCCATAGCAGAAGGCCGCGCCCAGCGCGGCGCCGGCGGCCAGTCCCGCACCGGGTTGCAGCATCGCGTGATCGAGCCCGACCAGCAGCGCCACGCCGGCGATGCCGCAGCCCAGGCCGGCGAGCGATTTCAGCGATAGCGGCTGCCGCAGCCAGAGCGTGCCGATCAGCGTGCTCCAGAGCGGCGCGGTGGCATTGAGGATCGCCAGCAGCGAGGCGGGCAGCGTCAGCGCCGCGTAGCCGAACAGCAGGAAGGGCAGCGCGGAGTTGACGAGGCCGAGGATCAGGTAATGCTTCCAGTGCGTGCCGGCCGCGAGGCGGCTGTGCATGAACCGGGCGACCCCGGCGAGGAACAGTGCCGCAAGCAGCACCCGCAGTTCCATGAGCATGACCGGCCCGAGCGTCGGCACGGCGATGCGGATGAAGATGAACGACGCGCCCCAGATGGCGGACAGGATCAGCAGGCGAACGATGCTGGCGGTGTTCATGCCTGCGCCGCCTGTGCCGCCAGTTCACCGAGTCGCCGGACCGCATTTTCGATCGCCTCGCTCCAGGGATTGCCGCAATTCAGGCGCAGGCAGTTGCGATACAGCCCGCTCGGGGAAAACAGGTCGCCCGGCACGAACGCGATGCCTGCGGCGATCGCGGGCTGGTAGAACCGGGCGGTGTCGATGCTCTCCGGCAGCTCGACCCACAGCACGAAGCCGCCCTGCGGCCGCGCGATGCGCGTGCCGGCGGGGAAGTCGCGCGTCACCGCCGCGATCATCTGTTCGACCTGGCCCTGGAACTGGCGTCGCAGCGTGCGCAGGTGCCGATCGTAGGCGCCGGACTCGAGCGTCTCGGCAAGCACGCGCTGGGTGACCGGATTCGTGCCGCCACTCACCAGCGTCTTTTGCAGGGCAACCGCAGCGCGGTATTGGCCGGCCGCGACGAAGCCGCAGCGCAGCGAGGGCGACAGGCACTTGGAATACGAGGCGCAGAGCATGACGTTGCCGGCCTTGTCGAAGGCCTTGATCGGCCACGGGCGCTGGGTGGCGTAGCAGAGGTCGCCATAGATGTCGTCCTCGATCACCGGGATCGTGCGGGCCGCCATCAGTTGCGCGAGCTTTTTCTTGTTCGCGTCGGGCATCACGCTGCCGAGCGGATTGCTCGCATTCGCCACCAGCAGCACCGCCGCGACTTGGCCGTCGCGCGTGGCGAGATCCAGCGCGGGAAGCGACAGGCCGGTTGCCGGTTCGCAGGGAATTTCGAGCGCCTTGAGGCCGAGGCTTTCGAGCAGCTGGAGCATCACGTAATACGCCGGCGACTCGACGGCGACGGTGTCGCCGGGCCGCGTCACGGCGCGCAGGCAGAGGTACATCGCTTCGGTGCAGGAGTTGGTCACGGTGATTTCGTGCGTATCGAGCGGCCCGCCCCAGGACAGCGAGCGGCGCACGAGCTGACGGACCAGCTGGGGATCATTGACGTCGGTGTGGCTGGCCCCGTTCAGCAGTTGCGGAAAGCGCCGCGCGACGCTCGCGTAGCGCCGGTGCAGCGCGGCGATCGGCAGCAGGGCGGGGGCCGGCAGGGCTGCGCCCAGCGGCACGATACCCGGCTGGTTGTTGGCTTCGAGAACGCCGACGAGACGCTGGTTCAACGCCACCGGCACGGGGATTTCCGGTGTTGCGGGCGATGCGGAAGCCACCAGGATCTGCGCCCGGGCGCGGACGAAAAAGCCCGATTGCGGCCGCGCCTCGACCAGCCCGCGCTGTTCGAGCTGGCGGAAGGCCTGCACCGCCGTCGAGATCGAAACGCGTCGCTCCTGCGCCAGTTGCCGCACCGAGGGGAGCCGCTCCCCGGCACGTAGCACGCCGCCGGCGATCAGGCCGGCGACGTCGTCCGCCAGCTTTTCGTAACGCAGTTCGCTCATCTCCGCTTTCCCTTGCGCATACAGATTTCATTCGTCATGACCAGTACAGTTCCCCAAGAAGACAACTGTATTGGTCACAATAAGATTTGATTGCAACTGTACCATTATTCGCCGGCTGCCTACACTGGCAACACATTGTGAAGGAGGCGGCCATGAACATCGTCAAGCTCGAAAACGATCGTCCCGTGTGGCTTGCGGGCGCGCTGCGCATCGAATGCGTGGCCGGCCGGGTCTGGCTTACACATACGGACGGCGCGGGCGACATCTTCCTGCGCGCGGGCGATGTTCTGGTCCTCGCGCCGGCGGATCGGGTGCTGGCCGAAGGGCTCGGCACGGCACAGGTCAAGTTGCTCGCCGTAGCGTCGGGGTGGCACGACATCCGCAGTCGCGTCCTGGCTGTGCTATCTTTTTCGCATGAACGCGTGCGCACTGTGCGATTCGCCCGGCGGAGAACTCCTCTGGCAGGATGAGTTTTGCCGCGTCATCCGCGTCGAGGGTGACGAGGGAAGGGCGTTTCCCGGCTTTTGCCGGGTCGTGTGGCGGGCGCATGTCGCGGAGATGTCCGACCTGACCGCCGCTCAGCGTGACCACCTCCTGCGGGTTGTGAATGCCATCGAGCTTGTGGTGCGCGCGACGGTGCAGCCCGACAAGGTCAATCTCGCCAGCCTCGGTAATGTCGTGCCGCACCTGCACTGGCATGTGATTCCCCGCTGGCGCGACGACAGCCACTTCCCCGCACCGATCTGGGCCGCCGCTACGCGACCGGCGCCTGTCCGCCCTGTCCCCGACCCCGCCGCGCTACGCGCTGCGTTCGTCGCCGCACTGGGAGAACCTTCATGAGAATCGACCTGCCCCCGACCGGAACCGAAGCCTCCCCGAACTTCGCCGACGAAGCCGGTTGCCGTGACTGGATCAAACGACTGCCGCTGCTGAACCCGACCCTGGCCCAGTCCCAGCTGCTCGAGCAGATGCGCGTGCTGAACGGCTACACGCTGCCGGGCACGCTACGGCTGGGCATGCTCGAAGCTCTGCAGGTGCCGGTCCGCTTCGTGCAGGGCGAAAGCGCGAACATCTTCGCGGGCAAGCCGCTGCCGCTCGCGCCGCTGGAGCAGGCGGCGATCGATATCACGCATCAGCTCTGGCAAGAACTGCTGCTGGGCTACCTGCGCTGCCTGGAAAACCTGCTCGGTGGCGGTGATGGCCTGAAACCGCGGGCGGCGACAATCTGCCAGCGTGCGCTCGCAATCCTGACGGACGACTACGCCGATCTCGTGCGTGCCGGCCAGTTGGCGGACACGCCGCTGTGGCGTTTCGCCCATGCGCTCTATTCCAGCGCGGAAGCACTGGGCGTGGCGCAGGACCCGATCGCCGATACCCTGCGCGAGAATCCGTTGGCGGCGACGGTGGCAACGGCGACGGATACCCTGCGCGGTTCCCGGCCGGCCACGCCGGCCATGGCCTATGTCGAACTGGTGCTGATCGCGACGGCGAGCTTGCACGAACTCTCGCCGCGCCAGCAGCGCTGGGTGATGAACTGGGCGCGCCGGTGGTCAACCAAAGTGGCCGTGCTCGCCGCGGCGCCGAGCCTGGCCAAATCATTGCCCTTGTGTGTCGATCTCGACGGCGACATGCCGCCGGGCTTCATGCCGAAAACCGGCGCGGGCGCGCGCTGGCTCGATACGGAGGAGCTGCGCAAGAGCATGAAGAAGCGACTCGTGCTGCTGGCGCGCGGCGACCCAGCCGACACGCCCGCGCGCCTCGGCCTGGGCGAGGATTGCACGCTGCCGGCCTGCGCCGAGGTGCTGCAACGCATCTATCCGCGCTGGTTGAAGGGCGGCGTGCAGCGGCGCTACGCGCGCCACCCGATGAGCGGCACCTGCCGCTTCGTCGCGGGCACCGATGCCGTGCATTACTACGTCTCCGGCCACCAGAGCTTCCGGCCGCCGGGCAGCACGAGCAGCGATGAGCTGCGCCGCCAGCGCGAGGAACTGGCGATGTTCGGCCAGGTCGCCGCGCGCTTCGAGGACCAGAACAGTCTCGACCAGGGTTTCCAGCTTGAAAACTGGACCGTGGAGGAGGACTGGGGTCTGTTCGACCGGTCCGAGGATGGCCTCTGCCTCGTGCGCCCGATCGAGTGCGTGGGCGGGCGCCTCGGCATCGGGCAGCTGGTGGCCGTGCAGCCCGCGGGCCGCGGCGACATGCTGCTGGGCGTGGTGCGCTGGACGCAGCGGCGCGCCGACAAACTCGTCGCAGGCATCCAGCTCATGCCGGGCCGTCCGCAACCAGTGGCCGTGCGGCGCACCGGCGTCATGGCCACCCCCGACAAGTACCAGCCCGGCTTCATCCTGCCGGAGCTCCCGGCAACGCAGCAGCCCGCGTCGCTGATCGTGCCGCCGGGCAGCTTCCGGGCCGAGCGCATCATGGAAACCTGGACGCAGATCGCGACGCGTCGCTTCAAGCTCAAGGCCATCCTCGAGCGGGGCGCCGACTTCGAGCGCGCGAGTTGCGTCGAAGTCGCCTGATGTGAAAGTCAGGGCTGGCGGGACGGCGCCCGCCGGCCCGTGCTTCAGGTCAGGACGACGTCCGAATCAACCCTGCGGCTTGCCGAGCAGTGCCGCGATTTCATCCGCGGGCACCGGCTGGCTGTAGAGATAACCCTGCGCCTGCTCGCAGTGGCGGGCCTGCAGCAGGCTGGCCTGTCCGGCTTCCTCGACCCCTTCGGCCACCACCGACAGCCCGAGACTGTGCGCCATCGCGAGGATGGCCTCGACCAGTGCGCGATTGCCGGCATCGCCTTCCATGTTCTTGACGAAGGTCCGGTCGATTTTGACGTGGTGCACGGGGAAGCGCTTGAGATAGGCGAGCGAGGAATAGCCGGTGCCGAAATCGTCGATGGCCAGCCGCAGGCCGGCGGCGCCAGCAGCGACAAACCATTGCTGGATGGCCGGCGCATCGGCGAGCAGCACGCTCTCGGTGATTTCGAGCACGAGTTGCTCGGGCACGAGTCCGTACTTGTAGAGCACCGCGAGGATGTTCTTCACCGCCAGCGCCTCGGGGAGCTGGCGGATCGAAACGTTGATCGCCAGCGTTAAATGATGCCCCGCGGCTTCCCAGCCGGCGAGCTCGCGGCAGGCCTCGTCGAGCGCCCAGGCGCCGATCTCGCGGATCAGGCCGGTCTCGACCGCGAGCGGCACGAAATGGACCGGCTCGAGCAGGCCGCGTTGCGGATGCTGCCAGCGCAGCAGCGCCTCGACGCCCATGATGCGACTGGTCGCGAGGTCGACGAGCGGCAGGAAGTGCAGCCGGAATTCATGGCGCGATAGCGCGCCGCGCAGGTCGTTCTCGAGGGCGCGGCGGTCGAGCGCGGCGGTCGTCAAAGCGGCCTCGAAAAATTGCGCATTGTTGCGCCCCATGGTCTTGGCGCGGTACATCGCCAGGTCGGCGTTGCGGAACAGGGTGTTGACGTCGCGCCCGTCGTCGGGGAAGATCGTGATGCCGACCGATGCGCCGATGTGGATCTCGTTGCCTTCGATGACGAAAGGCTCGCTCATCTGGGCGATCAGCTTTTCGGCGACGATGCTGGCCGGCGAGATCTCGTCGATGTCCATCAGCAGGATGACGAATTCGTCGCCGCCGAGGCGGGCGATGGTGTCGGTCTCGCGCACGCACAAGCGCATGCGCTCGGCCACCAATTGCAGCAGATGGTCGCCGACCGCGTGGCCGAGGGTGTCGTTGACCTGCTTGAAGAAGTCCAGGTTGACGAACATCACCGCGACGCGCGATCCCTCGCGGCGCGCCTGCTTGAGCGCCTGGCCGAGGCGCTCGGCGAGCAGGTTGCGGTTCGGCAGGCCGGTCAGCGCATCGTAGTTGGCGCGATAGGCGATTTCGTCCTCGTCGCGCTTCTTCTGCGTGATGTCGATGAAGAGCGCGACATAGCCGACGCTGCGGCCCTGCTCGTCGCGCACAGTCGAGACGATCTGCCAGACCGGGAAGACGTCGCCGCTCTTGCGTTTGTTCCACACTTCGCCTTCCCAGCGGCCCTGCGCGATCAGCCGTTCCCACATGCTCTTGTAGAACAGGTCGTCCTGGCGGCCCGACTTGAGGATGCGCGGCGTCTGGCCCAGGGCCTCTTCGGCGGTGTAGCCCGTCATGTGGGTGAAGGCCTGGTTGATGCGCCGGATCACGCCGTTGGTATCGGTGATCATGATCGCCTCGGCGGTGGACTCGAATACCGTTGCCGCCTCGCGCAGGCCGCGCTCGGCCTGGATGCGTTCGCTGATGTCGTGGATGATCGCGTAGATGACGAGACGGTTGTCGTACTGGTAGGGGCTCGAGTAAACCTCGACGGTGCGGATTTCCCCGCCCTTCAGCCGGTGCGGGTGGATCGACTGCTCGCGCCCCGCGGCAAGTGCCTGCGCCATCTCGGCGGCGACATCCTCCTGCTTCATCTGGTTGATATCGGTGATGTACAGCGTGAGGAGTTCCTCGCGCGCGTAGCCGTAGAAGGCGCTGGCGGCGGGGTTGGCATCGATGATGCGGCCATTCGCCGGGTCGATCAGCAGCATCACCGCCTTGGCTTCGTCGAAGAAGCGGCGGAAGTGCGCCTCGCTTTCGTTCAGCGCCGCCATGAGCTGTTCGAGGCGCTGCTCCATCTCGCGCTGTTCGGTGACGTCGGTGTTGGTGCCGATCATGCGCCGGGGGCGACCGGCGGCGTCGCGCATCAGGTGCGCCGCCGTCAGGACCCAGCGGTAGTCGCCAACCTTGGTGCGCATGCGGTAGATGGCCTGGCAGGTTTCTGCCTCGCCGCAGAGGAGGCTTTCGAAGGCCACGCGTACCTTCATCTGGTCCTCCGGGTGGATCAGCAGGCGCCAGGCGGCGAGAGAATTGGGTACGTCCTCGGGCGTGAAGCCGAGCATGCGGCGCCAGGCGGGCGAAAATACGACTTCGCCGGTGGCCGGGTTGAGGTCGCCAGACGCCGTGGCCAGTGCCTTCGAGCGCGAATTCCCAGCTCTCTGCCGCTTCCTGGGACACCTCGCCCGCAAGGAGCAGGCCGTGGGCAACGTAGCGCTGTCCATCCTGGTCGAGCCAGCGCCGGCCGAGCCAGAGGGCGGGCAGCAAGAGTAACAACAGGGCCGCGGCTGCGACGGCCAGCACACGATTCGACAATGGACGCTGCGCCTGCAGCGCGTCCAGCTGGTCGCGCAGGGCGACGAACCAGACGGTTTCCCCGTTGTCGAGCGCCAGCATGGCGCTGTCGATGAAGTATTGCGGATGCACCGGCCGCGGCTGCTGGCGAATCGCCGCCGCATCGCCGTCGAGGATCGGCCATGCACCGGCCAGGTCATCGGGCCGCAGCGCCAGCGGGTTGCCCGCATCGAAGCGCCCGCTCAGCAGCATCAGGAACTCCATGTCGCGCTGGTGGGCAAGCGCATTCGCCTCGGCGGGCGAAAAATCCAGCACGGCCCGGACCCAGCCGCTGCGGCCCGACGGGTTGTTGCCGAGGCGTTGCACGGGCGTGATCGCCGTAAAGCGCAGGTGGTCATCCTGGCGCAGCATGCCGTTCCGGGCGGCCGCCGGACTGCCGAAATCGTCGGCGGTCGCGGGCAGGCCCGCCGGACGGTCGATCCGGATCCAGTCGAGCCCCGCGAGATTCGAGCCGGAGAGCTGCAGCTGGCATTCCTTCCAGCTACCGACCCCGACGGCGTAGCCATCGCGTGCCGCCGGGCTCTTGCGCGTGAAGGCCACGAGCTGGCCCTTGGCGTCATATACCCCGATTTCGTGGATGCGCAGGGTTTCGGCGTGTTTGCTGAGTTCGAGGGCGAGTTTCTTCTTTTCCGCCTCGAACACGCGTTGCCGGACACTTTCGGGAACCGTCTGCCCGGCCAGCAGATGCAGGGCAGCGATCACATCGCCGCGGCCGGCCAATACCTGCGCACCGCGCTGCAGCCGCTCGCGCTCGGTACGGACGCTGGTGCCGATGTCCTGCAGCAACGTTTGCGTTGCCGCGGCATGGGCGGCCGTCCGCTGACTTTCCGCCATCCAGTTCACGACGAACGCCACTGTCCCGAAGGCCAGCAGCGCGACGCCGAGCGTCAGGCAGAGCAGTTTGTATTTGACGGAAAGTCCCATTTCATTGGTCTCGTATAGAGACACAGGTTGACCGACACAACAAGCAGGAATCGGGCCGACGAGGCTAGTCTGTTACTTTCGCGGGACATTTTGGTGCATGGCAAGTTTTCCGTCATCAAAGTGTAAGGCTGGCCTTACACCCCTTCGGAAGCGTCCGGTGGCTCGAACCACGTCAACTGCTGTTCCATGATGTTGACCGTCGCCTCCGAGATATCGTTCCGCCGTGCCCGGAGTCGCCGCGCGAGCTCCGCCTGCGGTACTTGCGGGGCGATCAGACCGAAGGGAGCACCCAGTCGCTGCGCCAGCGCCAGGAACACGGCACGCTCGTCCCGCTTCAGGAATGCGGCGTCGACGATGACCGACCAGCCGGTCTGAAGGAGGAATTCCGTCAGGCCGGCCAGCCGCGCGTAGGTACGCGTGTTGGCATCGGCCGAGTAGATCGTGCCGCCGCTGTCGGCCGAGTTGTCGTAAGGCGCCAGGCCGTGCAGGCGCTTGCGCTCGACATCCGAGCGGATGCGCACCGTGTGCAGAAAGTCAGCGCTGGCGAGACGGCGACTGGATTCGAAGCTCTTGCCGCAGCCCGAGGGGCCGCAGGTGATCGTCAGCGTGGGCGGCGGCGGGGCTGTCAGGCGCGCGGCCAGGGCGAGGTAACCGGCGGCTTCCTGCTGGTCGGCCACGGAGGCGTTTTCATGGCCGCGCAGGGCGGCGACCTTGGCGCGCACCAGGGCGCGATAGACGAGGTAGAAGCGCAGCACGGCGAGTGCGTCGAAATCGCCGCTCCACGTCAGCCAGGCATCGAGCAGCCAGTGGGCGAGGCCGGGCCGGCCGTGGTCGAGCAGGTCGAGCAGGGTGAAGGCGATCTCGCTCGCGACATCGATGCAACGGAAGCTCTCGTTGAACTCGATGCCGTCGAAGGGCACGACGCGACCATCGAGCAGCACGAGGTTGCCGAGGTGGAGGTCGCCATGGCCTTCGCGGATGAACCCCCGTTCGTGCCGCCGCGCGAAATCCGCCTTGCGGCGCAGCCATTCCGCTACGGTCCAGTCGCGCAAGCGGCCGAGCAACGCAGCCTCGACCGGCAGCAGGTGCGCGAGTTCGTCGAAGTTTTCCAGCGCATCGGCGCGGATGATCACCGGCGTGCCGAATTGCGGCGTCGCGCGCGCCGCGCCTGCCTGGAAGGCGACGAGGTCGCGGGCCAGTTGCGCCAGATGGGCGCCGGTCAGGTCGCCCATGCTGCTCACGTGGTCGAGCCGCAAGGCCTCGTCGAAGCGCTGCATCCGGACGGCGGGTTCGCCGGCGAGGTCGACGACATCGAGATACAGCTCGGGCGCGAAGCGCCGGTTGAGACGCAGTTCGGCCGCGCAGCAGGCGCGCCGCTGCGCGACCGTGCCGTAGTCGAGGAAAGGCAGCGTCACTGGCTTCTTCAACTTGTAGGCATACGGGCCGGCGAGCAGCACCCACGAAATGTGCGTCTCGCGGCAGATGTCGGCCGGAACCGGCAGCGCGGCGAGAATCGCGTCCGGCGGGAAGCTCATGGTGGCGTGGGCACGCGCGTAGGCAGGGTCCGGCCAAGCTCGCGGATCGCGTTGCGCAACTCGACAATGCCCCACATGCGCCAGCCGAAGATCGCGGCGGGGATGACGATCAGCCAGATCAGGAAGCGGCTGAGTATCTGGGCGGCGAACATGGTGAGGAAGGCGAAGAAGCCGCCCGCGCCCTGCGCGAGGTTGCGGTTGCGCCAGAGGGCGTTGACGCGCGCGGCGTGCGCCCAGTTGTCGAGCCGATCCTGGATGCGCAGCACGACCGGCTCGGCGCGACGCAGTGTGCGCATCAGCGGACTGTCGGCCGGCACGCCCTGCGCGCGCGCGTCAGCGACCAGCGTGAGCAGCGTGGCGCAGGCGGTGGCCGCGCCGGTCCGTTCGGTATCGCCGGCAAAGACGCTCAGATATTCACAGGCGTCGCGCAGTTGCGCCAGGGTTTCATTGGTGCGCAGCGTCAATTCGGCGCGGCGGTTCGCCTCCGCCTCGGTCTCGCGTTGCAGGCGCTTTTGCATGGCGGCGGCATCGTCGCGGGCGAAGGGCAGCAGAAAGCGGGCGACGACCCACCCCGCCGGATCGTCGCTGGCGAGCAGGTGTTCCAGCCAGGGGCTGTGCGCCAGCCAGTCGGCGGCTTGCAGACGGATTTGCGCGCGCAGCGCGGTGCCGAACGTCGCATCGCCGAGGGCCAGCAAGAGCATGGGCAGCAGTTTGGCGGGTGAAGGTTTGCTGAGTCCGGCCGGCTCGCCATAGACCAGCGTGTCGTAGTCGGTCACGCCGCCGATGCTGGACTGGTCATTGCGCAGCCGGGTGCGTGCCTGCGCGGTTTCCTGCCAGAGCTGCAGGCAGTGGGCATGCTCCGCTTCCCAGCGGGCGACCAGCGCGGCTTCGGCGGGTTGCCGCGCAGGCGACAATTCGCGCAGCGCCTTCTGGGCAAAAACCGCAACCACCCAGTCCGCGGCCGTCGCGTCGCCCTGCTCGGCCCGCGCCGCCTGGGCGAGAAGGCCGGGCACGGCAAGACTTTCGCCGCGCCAGACCGGTGGCATGGTCGGCGCGAGATGGAGGATCAGGCGCAGCAGGCGCAAATCATCACTGGCGTCGCGCAGGTCGAGCAGGTCCTGCAGGAAGCGCACGAGGTTGTGGTCCTTGAGTTCGTTCGCAGCCCAGGCAGTGAACTGGCCGCGCATCAGATCCTTGCGGCCGGCCTCCCAATGGGTGACCAGCGCGGCCGCCAGTTCCGCCGGCGTATGGCAGACGGCATCGCCGATGCGATAGGGCTGGTTCCCCTGCGGCGGCGGCGCAACCACCTCGTCCTGCGGCGCAAGCAAGGTCACGTCGCCCGCCAGCCAGCGCCGGACTTCGGCTGCGCCCCAGCGCCGCTGTGGATCGCGCAACAGCAGGCCGCGGCAAAGTTTGCGCCAGTCCGGATCGGTGACGCCGGCCAGATCGATGCCGGCGGTGACGAGCCGGTGGGTGACGACGGCTTCCGAGAGACCATCGAAGGGATGCTGGCCGGTCAGCAACTCGACGAGGATCATGCCGAGCGACCACCAGTCGGCCGCGCGGTCGAGAACGCCCGAGAGCGTTTCCGGTGCGCCGTACTTCACGGTGCGCGCCATGTCGGTGAAATGCTGGGTCGCGTCGATGACCGAGGCGATGCCGAAATCCGTCAGCACGAGGTCGAGCGGCTCGCGGCGGCGGACCAGGATGTTCTCCGGCTTGAGATCACGATGGAGTACGCCGATGCCGTGCAGGGCATCGAGCGCGGCGGTCAGCTCCTCGACGATCAGCCGCAGGATGTCGCGGCGCAGCGGCCCGGCGCTCATCAGCCGGCGCAGCGAGCCGTCCGGACAATGCTCCATCACCTCGTAGTGGATGCCGTCCGAGCTGCCGTGGGAGATCAGGCGCACGATGTGACTGAAGCCGGCCCGGCCGACGCGCTCGAGCACATCGGTTTTCGGCACGATGCCGGGCCGGTAGAGTTTGGCCACCACCTTCACAGCGGGGTTGGCAAGCCCGACGAGGATCATGATTTCGGCTTCGGCCCCGCCGGCGGGCAGCACCTCGGTGATGCGGAATTTCTCCGCGAGCGAGGCCGGCAGCGTGTAAAGCGTCGGCAGCGGGGCGGGCGCGACGGCCACCGGTGCTGCAACGGCCACCTCGGTGAGGGGACGGCCGCAGTAGAGGCAGGATTCGCTGCCGGGGGCGTTGACCGCGCCGCAATCCTCGTAGGGGCATTGCGCCAGTGCTGCCGCCGGTGGGCGGGCGCTGGTGCGGCTGGCGGCGGGTGTGTCCTGTCGCAGGCTGAGATCGCCCCCCAGCAACAGCGTGCCGCAGTTGCCGCATTGCGCCGCCTCCGGCACGGCGGCGACACCGCACACCGGGCAAAGGCGCACGTAATCCGGCATCGCGCTCATCGCCAGGACACCGCGTCGAGTTGCATGCCGCGCTGGCGGCACAGCGCTTCGAGTGCCGCCATGTCGCCGCGGTGCGGGATGCCGATCATCCAGAGCTTGCCCGCCTCGACGGCCATCTGCATGCGCTTTTCCGTCACGGCCTGCGGCGCATCGATGCTGTCCGCGTAGCGCGCCCGGCCGCGCACCGACAGCGGCACGAGCGTCTGGTTGTCCGAGCCGCGCCAGAGCGCGCCGAGCGGCCGGCCATCGGCATAGGGCTCGGGAATCAGTGCATCGAGCCGCGCCAGAATCCTGGCGTGCCGCTTCTCCAGCGTCTTGAGCGGATAGCCGCTGTAGCAGAGGATGTCGAAGTCGAGGCCAGCCGCCGCGCGCCACACGTCCATCCCGTCGAGCAGTGCGGCGAGGGCCTTCGGCTGGTCGAACGGCTCGCCGCCGCTGATCGTCACGCCGTCGAGTCCGTCTTGCGCCACGCGCCGGCACCAGTCGAGCAGCGCTTTCACCGGCATGGCGCGCTGCGGATCGGCGGGCCAGGTGTCCTGCGAGACGCAGCCCTTGCAGCGGATCGAGCAGCCTTGCAGCCACAGGCCGATGCGGCGTCCCGGTCCGAGCACCGTGACGGGGAAGTGGGCCTTGTTGAGGAGGATGTTCATCCGCGAAAGTCAGCGCTGGCGGGACGGCATCTACCGGAGCGTGAGCGTGAACACCTTGTCCTGCTCCTCGATTGCGGCGACCGTCACCTGCGTGCGCGCCTCCAGATCGAACGCGAACAGCGCGCGCGCCAGCGGGTTGATGAACACCGACTCCAGCGTGTTGCCGATGCCGCGGCCGCCGTTCGAGAGATCGCGTGTGCACAGGTCGAGCAACTGCGCGCGGATCGCTTCGGGGATGACGAGTTCGATCTTGTGGTCTTCGGCGAGGCGGCGGGCGACGTTGCCCAGCATGCCGGCGAGGATCTGGCCGGCGATGTCGGGCGTGATGAAGCTGAACACGACGATGTTGTCGCCGATGCGGTTGAGGAGTTCCGGCCGGCCGAGGCGGTACTTGAAGTGGTTGGCGATGGCTTCGCGCACGCGTGCCTCGACGACTTCGTAGGCATCGCCCGGCTTGACGTTCTGCATGCGCTTGCCCTGCCCGTCCTCGACGAAGATGCCAAGGTTGGAGGTGAAGATCAGCACGGCCTCGGAGAAATAAGCGGTGTCACCGCGCCCGTCGGTGAGGCGGCCGTCTTCCAGGATTTGCAGGAACTTGTCGAGGATGCGCGGGTGCGCCTTCTCGATCTCGTCGAAGAGGATCACCGCGAATGGCCGCGCGCGCACTGCGTCGGTCAGCTCGCCGCCGGCGTCGTAGCCGATGTAACCCGGTGGCGCACCGAGCAGCCGCGCGCCCGTGTGTTCCTCGGCGAATTCGCTCATGTCGAAGCGGATGTAGGCGCGCTCGTCGCCGAACATCAGCTGCGTGAGCGTCTTGGCCAGCTCGGTCTTGCCGACGCCGGTGGGGCCGCAGAAGAACAGCACCCCGCGCGGCCGGCCGCCGCCCGAGCGCGCCTGCGCCCCGGTGAGTCCCATGACCGAACGCATCAGGATGTCGACGGTCTTGGTGGCCGCCTGGTGCTGGCCCTTGACCCGCTCTTCGAGCGCGGCGCGCGCGTGGCGGATCTTCTCCTTGAGATAGTCCTTGCGCCAGGGATTGTCGGTCGCGCCGAGTTTGTAGCTGCGCACCGCATCCTCGATGTCCCCGATCGGGATGGCCTGCCGCACGGCCAGTTGCGCGATGTCGGCCAGCGCCGTCAGCGTCAGGCCGTCGGTGCCGTCGGCATAGCGCCGCACGGCCTCGGCGCGCTGCGTCGCATTGGCGTCCGCATGGCCGGGAAACAGGGCGATCAGCTGCGTTGCCGCCGCCGCGCGCGTTTCGTAGTCGGGCTTGCCGACGATCAGCGAGGCGATGCGTTCGGAATCGAGCGCGAACCACGAGGGCAGGTCCTGCGGCCGATTGACGAGCCACAAGATTGGGTTGAACAACGGCGAACCGCCACCGGCCGGAATGACCGGGCTGGCGGAGAGCGACAGTTTTTCCGCGGCGAGGAAGAAGCGATGCTCGCCGGCGTCGAGGTGGTCGGGCGCGCGCGCAAGGCGTGAAGCGAAATCGAGCACCAGCGCGGCGCGGGCCTCGCGGCTGCCGGCGAGCTTGCGCATCAGGCCGGTCAGCGACTCCAGCCCCATGGGCATCCCCCCTTCCTGCAGTTTCAGTTCGTGGATCTGCGTTGCCAGTTCGATAACCGGCGGTTCGTTGGGATAGACGCGCACGCCGTCCGCCGGATCGTAGATCAGCAGGTAGCGATAGCCATGGCTCTTGAGTCTTTCCCACAGGCCGCGCAGCAGGGGCACCGGGACATGGCTGGCGCCGACCGGCGCGAGCAGGCTGTCGCGGATGTTGCCGGAGACGATGAACTGCGAGCGGATCGGCAGCAGGCGGTCGAGGTCGCGCAACCAGCGGGGACCCAGTTCGGGCATTCGGTCATCACTCATTCGCGGCTCCGGGCTTTGAGGGGTTCGTGGTGGCGATCTGCATCTGCGGTACGCCGGGGCAGGCTGGTTGCGTCGACCACCTGTACCGGCGCTTCGCCGGCCTGCAACAAGCGCGTGACGGTGATCGGAATGCCGCGCGCCTTGAGGGTCTCGAACAGCCGGGGGAATTCGCTGCACCAGCGTTCCTCGGCGCGCATGTCCTCTTGCCGTCGATCTTCGCCCTGGCTGCCCGCGCGCACGACGTTGAAGTTCATCGCATTGCGCTGCGGGTCGATGCGCAGGCGGATGAAGTAGTCGCCCCATTCGGGCCGCTGGAAGTGGGCGATGCCGCCCTCGACGAAGAGGGTTTCCTCGATTTCATCGACGGCGTAGCCGAGATCCCTGAGCGAGGCTTCGAGCACCAGCGCCGCCGCGTCCTGCAGCTGGCGTTGGGCCGCGGTGGTCGCGCGCGCCGCATTGTGGCGCTGCACCTGCAGGCGCAACTCGGTAATGAGCGCTTCGGCACGCGCCGCGCCGGGTGCATCGATCGCCTGTTGTGCCAGCGTTTCCAGCGCCGGTGGCAAGGGTTCGTCCGCGTCGAGTTCCAGCCGCTCCAGCGCGTGCGCGACGAGAACTCGCCGTGCGGTGGTGGCGTCGGCGGCCTGCGCGGCGCGGGCCTGTTCCAGGAAGGCGGCGAGCTGCGCCTGCAGGGAGGGGGCCGAATCGCCCAATGCCTGCGCGCGTTCCGCAAGAGCAGCGGCATCTGCCGCGCCGGTTGCGGTAGTTGCTCCCAGTAGCAGCGCAACCCGCTGAAGAGCGTCGCGTGTCACGGCGTCATGCTGCTGTTTATCGTTGCCGGCCTGTTGCGCCGCTTGCATGCGCTGGCGCTCTGCGCCGCGCTGGCGGCGCGTCTGGGCGGCCTGCCGGTCGGCTGTGGCCATGCCGGCCGCAACCTCCGCGGCCCCCTGCGCGATGGATCGGGCCGAGATGAGCACCGCGGCTTCGAGTCCGAAACTTGCCGCCATCGGGCCGCTCATGTTGCCTCCCCCCCGGTAATTGTTCGTTTGCATTTTACGCGACGTACAATCGGATCAGACCCTTCATGCTGCTGCTGCCATGACCCTGACCGAACTGCGTTACATCGTCGCCTTGGCCCGTGAAAAACATTTTGGCCGCGCGGCGGAAAAATGCTTCGTCGCCCAGCCGACCCTGTCCGTCGCGGTGAAAAAGCTCGAGGATGAGCTGGGCGTGATCCTCTTCGAGCGCGGCCAGAGCGAAATCACGGTGACGCCGGCCGGCGAACCGATCGTGCGCCAGGCGGAAAAGGTGCTGGCCGAAGCCACGCGCATCCGCGAGCTCGCCGACACGGCGGGCGACCCCTTGGCCGGGCCGCTGCGCATTGGCGCCATCTACACCATCGGCCCTTATCTGCTGCCGAAGCTGGTGCCGCTGCTGCGCGAGCGCGCGCCGAAGATGCCGCTCATCATCCAGGAAAACTTCACGACCAAGCTGGTCGACGCGCTCAAGAGCGGCGAACTCGACGTCGCGATCCTGGCATTGCCGATTGAGGAGCCGGGGCTGGTCGCGCAGGCTGTGTATGACGAGGCCTTTCGCGTACTGGTGCCGGCGCAGCATCCCTGGGTGAAGCAGAAGCTCATCGCTGCCGACAGCCTGCTGGACGAGCCACTCTTGATGCTGGGGCGCGGCAACTGCTTCCGCGACCAGGTACTCGACCTGTGCACGCGCGCCGGTGCCGGCGGGCCGCAGGTGCTCGAAGGCTCGTCGCTCGAAACCATCCGCCACATGGTCGCTTCCGGCGTCGGCATCACGGTCATGCCGGCTTCGGCGGTCGACGAATTGCCGAAGAACGATGCGCTGCTGCGCGTGCGGCCCTTCGCCGAGCCGACGCCGGTGCGGCGGGTCGGCATGGTCTGGCGCGCAAGTTTTCCGCGTTTTCAGGCCATCGATCTGCTGCGCAAGGCACTGCTCGACTGCAAGCTGCCGGGCACGAAGGTCAGCAAATAGCCGATCGCTATAGGCTGCATTGAGACAATCCACTGGAACAATCGTCTGCCGAAGCGCAGAATTGTCATATCACAATCGGAAACAAGGAGACCATGATGAAGGCGAAGACCAAGAATTCCACCCGCATCGATATCGGCATTGCCGACGCCGACCGTGCCAGGATTGCGCAGGGCCTTTCGAAGCTGCTTGCCGACAGCTACACGCTCTACCTGATGACGCACAACTTCCACTGGAACGTCACCGGGCCGATGTTCAATACCCTGCACCTGATGTTCATGGCGCAATACACCGAGCAATGGAATGCACTCGACGTCATTGCCGAGCGCATTCGCGCCCTCGGCCATCCCGCACCGGGCACCTACCGCGAATTCATCAAGCTGGCGTCGATCAAGGAAGTCGAGGGCGTGCCGAAGGCGACCGAGATGATCCAGCTGCTCGTCGCGGCGCAAGAAGCCACCGCACGAACCGCACGCGACCTGTTTCCGCTGCTCGACAAGGCCAATGACCAGCCGAGCGCCGATCTCGTGACGCAACGCCTCGAGGTGCACGAGAAAACAGCATGGATGCTGCGCAGCCTGCTGGAAGAGTAATCAAACCGGTTACTTACCAGCTCCTGATCGAAGTCATCCACCCCCTGCGGGCAAAAATTGGACGATTGGGCCGGCTCGGAAATTTCGCCTTCCCCGCCGGCCGTTACACTTACACGGGCTTCGGCGCGTCGGACTGCCGCATGGGGTGCGGCAGTCATCTCAGGTATCTGGGTTGATTCCTATTCGACCAAGAAAAGGCAGGGCCGTTTCCGGCCCTGCCTTTAGAGAAGTTTTGAAAGCTCAACAGGGAATTGCTTTTCTATTTTCTCCTGAGTCCAGCGAGGCCAAGCAGACCGGCGCCCAGAAGAAGCATGGTCGCGGGTTCCGAAACCGTATTGCCGCCCTCATAAACATACCCATCCAATTCCAAAATGCGTGGGCCTGAGGCATGATAATTTGCGGGTCCAAACTGCTCGAAGGAAGCCCGCCACGTAGCCGCGGTTGTGGGCGTGACATTGGCATAGAGCTCATACATCCAAAGTGACGGATAATCGGCACCACCCCCATAGACCGGATGCACTGCACCATCACCAAGAACAGCGGTTGTCCCGATGTTTGCCAACGAATAGAGCGTCTGCCAACTATTGGAAGCGTCCAAGTATTCAAGCTTGATCGCATCAAAACCACGATAATTCTGGTCGCGGTAATATGGGGATCCCGTCCCGTCATGGCTGGCTACCAGATTAAAGCTTCCCAGTGTTATCGGTGAATTCAAGGTCCATTGCACCGTGTGCCAGGTACCTTGAGCTGAGGAGTCGTTAAATACGGTGTTGGTGGTTTCTGTATTAGAAGAAGTGTACCCAAACATATTGAGAGCATTTGAATCCGAATGGATCGTGGGGGCAGAAATAGCCGAAATATTTGTGTATTGCCAGGCATCACTGTTGCTCACGACTAACGCATGTGCTGGCGACATAGAGACGGCCGCGATCACAAGAACCATTGATTGAATTTTTTTCATGGCTTTCACCTTCTTGTCCTTTGAAGATCGTTACGGAAAGCTTTCAAACTCCCGACATTTGCGTTTGCGTAGAGTCAAATCAAAACAAGCATTACCCATGCCATCCACATGGACATTATTTGAAACAATTGGTTATCACTTCAATTGCCTTACTAAATTACAGGGGATGTAAGTGGGGTTGACACGCATGCGGCGAGAAAAGCCACGTGTGCGCTACACATTCTGGTCGATTCGCAGGCGTTCCGCCGCCTGCTTTTCGACGGCGATGTCCATGACGGCGTAACGACTACCGGCAACCGAAATGTGGGGGCGCCACTGTTTCGCAACAGGGTGCGGGAAATCAAAACCAGATTTACTGGCCGAAGCGCTGGTTCAGCCAGTCGATGATGTCCTGCGCCGGACGGCGCCAGTCGGCCTCGAGCATCAGGCCGTGGCCCATGCCCGGATAGAGCGTCGCGTCGGTGCCGTAGCTGCGCGCGGTCATCTCCACCAGCGAGGCCGGGATGATCATGTCGTGTTCGGCACCCAGCACCAGCAGGCTGTCGCGGCCGTCGGGCAGGTGTTCCAGGGCGCGTGCGATGTGGGGCAGATTGAACAACATCATGTCCCAGATGGCGCGGTGCGACTCGGGCTGGGCCAGGCGGTAGTAGCGCGCGAGATCATCGACCGAGATCGGCTGGGCGAACAGCGCGGCACGCAGGCTGTCGAGTGCGACCCCGCCGCCGGTCATCAGCCGGTTGAGGTCGGCGAATAGCCCCGGCTGGTTGAACAGCATGCCGAAGGCCGAGGCGGCGAGGCCCTGCGGCGGGACCGAACACATCAGTACCGCGGCGGGGACGGCATGCTTTTCGAGGTATTTCTGCACGACGAAGCCGCCCATCGAATGGCCGACCAGCACCGGCGGTGCCGGCAGCGTGGCGATGGTTGCGACGACGTCGGCGACGTAATCGTCGATCGAATAACTGTCGAGGTGATCGCGCCGGCGGCTCGTGCCGTGCCCGGAAAAGCTCAGGGCGTGGCAGGAATATCCCGCCGCGGCGAAATGGGGCAGGTAGTGTTCCCAGCACCATGCCGCGGTGTAGGCACCATGGAGGAAGAGCAGCGGGGGGCGGTCCGGGCGCGCCTTTGCCGGCGCGTGAGTCAGGACTTCAAGATGTTCGCCGCGATTTTGGTGCATCGCCGCATTCTAGTGCCGTCCTGCCGGCGCTGACTTTCTTTTTCAGTGCGGCGCGTCGGCCAATGCCCAGATGCGGTTCCAGTAGGACGGCTGGATGGCGGCGGCCGGCCGCTCGGTGTAGTCGCGGATGGCGAATTGCCCGCGGCGGGTGTCGCGCCGGACCGGTTCGCGGAACAGCCGACCGTGTGCGCCGAGGAAGGCGACGACCTCGCGAGGGCGATGCGCCCCGTGGGGCGCGTCCACCACGATCGCCGTCTCGCGGTTGGCGAGGCGCACCAGCGTGCCGGGCGGATAGGTGCCATTTACCCGGCGCAGGACTTCGAGCATCCGCGCGTCGAACATTTGCCGGCTGCGCGACAGGATCCAGTGCATCGCTTCGCGCGGCGTCTTGGCGTAACGCAGCAGGCGTTGCGGCGCGACCAGCGCGCACCAGACATCGGCGATCTTGAGGATGCGCGCTTCAAGACAGATTTCGCTGCCCTGCAGTGCGCCGGGATAGCCGCTGCCGTCGAGGGATTCGTGATGCTGCTCGACGGCCTCGATCCAGCACAGATCGGCGCCGGGCGAGTCGCGCAGCAGGTCGGCGGCCAGTTGCGGGTGGCGCGCCAGCGTGATGCGCTGGGCGTCGCTCGGGACGGCATGCGGGGCGGTGAGGTCGTCCTGCAGTTCGAGCGCGGTCAGGTTCATGAACAGGGCCGCCTTGGCAATCGTGTGCTGGCGGACGGCGTCGATCTGGAGGGCGCGGCCGAGGTGGATACCGAGAACCGCCGCGGAGAGCGCGTGGCGCAGCGACGGGCTGTGCAGCGGCAGATGGGGCGTCATGCCGAGGCAGACTTGCGGCGCGGCATCCACGAGGCCGACCAGATCGGCCGCGAGGGTCGAGAAGCGGATCACGTCCTGCACGGTGCAGGACCAGCCCTCGATCACCTCGACATAGGCGCCGGCAATGGCGGTCAGCCGGTCGCAGGGATGCGGCGATGCTGGCTTGATCGGTTCGGGCCGGGCCTGGCTGTTGGCGAAGGCGGTACCGAAGGATTCGGCGAAAGCGAGGGCAGGCAGTGCGTTCATGGCGCTTATTCTGCAACTTTCCTGCCAGGAACGGTAAAGGTTTGTTTTCGCGCGAATTCTCCGCAAAGCCGGCGAAAGTGGCTGCCTGCTGCGGCAATTCTTGCCGTCCCGCCAGCGCTGACTTTCAGCGCAGGCCAAGTGCCTCGTCGGGCGTGAGGATGCGGAACAGGTGATCCATGCGTTGGCCGCGACGCAGCTTGAGCAGCAACTTGTCGGCGGTGACGAGCCAGTGCGCGTCACCATCGCGCGCGAGTTCGAGAAACTTCTGGTCGTCCTTGTCCTGGCATCTGGGCAAGGGCACCGCCGTCTGTGGCACGGCATCGATCAACTGGACCAGGGCAAGGTAGTCGGCGTAGGCCGTTTCCTGTCGCTCCGGCGTGAGGGCGAACAGGGGATAACCGAGCACGCGCCGGAATTCGGCGAGGCAGGGCGCGCTGGTCAGCGCGACCCAGCGCCCGGAAGCAACTTCGCCCCGCAAGGGGGCGAAGCGGCTGTCGGCGAAGATGAAGAGCGAGAGCAGGACGTTGGTGTCAAAGACAATCCGTAACGTCCCACCGCTCATTGCATTAAGACTTCTTCTGCTGGTCGAGGCGGAACTTGACGAATGAGCCCGGCGCGTCCTCGAGCACGCCGAGCTTGCCCTTGACCGGGTCGCGTGCCGGCACGGTCTTGTCGTTCTGCGCCGTCAGCCAGGCCTGCCAGTCGGTCCACCACGAGCCCGGATTCTGCTGGGCGCCTTCATACCAGGTGTCGGCGGTTTCGGGCAGGGTTTTGGCCGGGTTGACCCAGTAGCCATACTTGTTGGCGGCGGGCGGATTGACGATGCCGGCGATGTGGCCAGAGCCGCCCAGCACGAAGCGCGTCGGGCCGGAGAAACGCTGGGCGCCGAGGTAGGTGCTTTGCCACGGGGCGATATGATCCTCGATGGTCGAGATGAAGTAGGCGGGAATCTTGACCTTGCCCAGATCGATTTCGACGTTGTCGAGGATGATGCCGCCCGGCTCCTTGAGCAGGTTTTTCATGTACATGTTGCGCAGGTAGAAGCTGTGCATCGCCGCCGGCATGCGCGTCGAATCGGAGTTCCAGTAGAGCAGGTCGAAGGGGAAGGGGTCCTTGCCCATCAGGTAGTTGTTCACCACGAAGGACCAGATCAGGTCGTTGGCGCGCAGCATGTTGAAGGTGCCGGCCATTTCCGTGCCTTCGAGGTAGCCGCGTTCGCTCATCTTCTTCTCGAGGCCGGACACCTGCTGCTCGTCGATGAAGACGCCCAGTTCGCCGGGGATGGAGAAATCGAGCATGGTGGTGAAGAAGGTGACGGACGCGATGCGCTTGTCCTTCTTGGCCGCCATGTAGGCCGTCGTCGCGCCGAGCAGCGTGCCGCCCAGGCAGTAGCCGACAGCGTTGATTTCCTTCTCGCCGGTCTGTTCGCAGACCTTGTCGACGGCAACCATGCAGGCCTCGGTCAGATAGTCCTCGAAGCCTTTTTGCGCGAGCTTCTCGTCCGGATTGACCCAGGACATGACGAACACGCTATGGCCCTGGTCGACGGCCCACTTGATGAAGGAGTTCTTCTCGCGCAGGTCGAGGATGTAGTACTTGTTGATCCACGGCGGGACGATCAGCAGCGGACGCTTGAACTGCGTCTTGGTGGTCGGCGTGAATTGCAGCAGCTGGATCAGTTCGTTCTGGAAGATCACCTTGCCGGGCGTCGTGGCGACGTTCTTGCCGAGCTCGAAGGCGGTGGTGTCGGTCATCTTGACGCGCAACTGGCCGTCGCCGTCTTCCATGTCGCGCAGCAGGTTGTTGAAGCCCTTGAGCAGATTCTGGCCGTGCGAATTCACCGTCTCGCGGAAGACTTCCGGATTGGTGTGCACGAAGTTGGAGGGCGACATCGCGTCGATGAACTGGCGTGTGAAGAAGTTCACCTTGTCCTGCGTATGGCCGTCGAGTCCCTTGACGCCGCTCACCGAGTCATGGACGTGGCGCGCAGTGATGAGGTAGCTTTGCTTGATGAAGTCGAAGAGGAAATGCTCTTCCCACTGCTCGTCCTTGAAGCGCTTGTCGCCCTTGGCCGGCGTGGCGATCGGCGGCGTCTGCAGGCCCATGAAGCGCAGCGTCGAGTGCTGCCAGAGCGAGAAGTAGTCCCAGACGAGGTTCATCTGCTGCTGCGCCATCTGGTAGGGGTTGGCGAGCATCTTCGCCATCATGTCCATGAAGGCCTGCGCCACGCCCAGTTCGTCCTGCGGCGGGCTGATGCCCTTCGCCACCTGGCGCTTCATGTGGTCGGTGAGCAGCTTCGAGGCGCGCTGGGCGACCTCGGCGTAGGTCTTGGCGATTTCCTGCGGATCGGGCAGGTTGTGGTTATCCGTGTCGGCGGGCTGCGTCATGTCTCTCGCTCCAGGTCAGGGTTTCAGGGTGTAGCGGATGATGCCGTGCTCGACGCGGCGGTCGAGGCGGCCTTGATGTTCCAGATAATTCAGGTGGGCGATGGCCTCGCCCATGGCGAACAGGGTTTGGTGCGGATCGTCGATCGGGCGGCCGAATAACACCGGTAGCAAGTCGTTGGCGGAACACGAGGTAGTACCGCAGGCGGCGAGCAGATCGGCGCAGCGTGCGGCATGATGGGCCTGCAACTCGGCGACGCGCGCGTGCAGGCCGCGGAAGGGTCGGCCGTGCGAGGGCAGCACCAGGGTGTCGGCCGGCAGCACGGTCAGGCGTTCGAGCGAATCGAGATAAAGGCTCAGTGTGTCGAGAGACGGCGCGGCGGCGTAGGTGCTGACGTTGGTCGAGATGCGCGGCAGCAGCATGTCGCCGGCGATCAGCACGCCGAGTTCGGCGCAGTACAGGCTGGCGTGCTCCGGCGCGTGGCCATGGCCGATGATGACCCGCCACACATGCGCGCCGATGGCGATCATGTCGTCTGCGAAAACGGGATGAAACGTGGCGGGGATGACGGGCACGCCGCGCCGGTAGGCGTTGCCGCGTCCTTCGAGCGCGGCGCAACGCTCGGCATCGAGGCCATGCTGGCGGTACAGCGCCACCATCGAGGGAATGTCGAAGGGCGCGACGCCGGCGGCGATGACCTGCGCGGTCAGATACTCGCCCTGCGTCATCCACAGTGGCGTGCCGTATTCAGCCTCCAGCCAGCCCGCCAGTCCCAAATGGTCGGGATGGAAGTGCGTGACGATTTGCCGGCCGAGGTGCCCATGGTTGGAAAATGAGGCCAGCGCCGACTTCCAGGCCTGCCTGACGCTGTCCATGGCAATGCCGGTATCGACCGCGGTGAACGTGTCGCCATCTTCCAGCAGCCACAGATTGATGTGGTCGAGCGCGAAAGGCAGCGGCATGCGCAACCAATGTACTCCCGCCGCGACCGCAAGAGTCGCGCCGGTTTCCGGAGTCTGGTCGAAGGGATAACTGAGCGGCATAAGGTCGGCGGGCGAGCATTGCCCGGCTGCTGGAAATCTGTTTAACTGCATCATCTTATCTGCACATCCCGTTTAGTTTAGCTGAATTCAGAGTGTTTGGTGCACCGCAACAAAATGCCTGCCTTGACCGAAGCCACCTACACCATCGCCGAGCTGTCGCGCGAATTCGCTCTGACGCCCCGTGCCATCCGCCACTACGAAGACCAGGGACTGATCACCCCGGCGCGCGCGGGCGTGCAGCGCGTCTACAGCAAGCGTGACCGCACCCGCCTGCTGCTGACCCTGCGCGGCAAGCGCCTCGGCCTGTCGCTTGCCGAAATCCGCGAACTCATCGACATGTACGACAGCGCGCCCGAGTCCTCGCAGTTGTCCCGGCTGCTCGAGGTGCTGTCCCAGCAGCGCGCGCGCCTCGAACAGCAACGCGAAGATATCGAGGCCGTGCTCGCCGAGGTGGATACCTTCGAGCAACAGTGCCGCGCCCTGCTCACGGGAAAGGCAAACAAGCCCAAGCGTAGTTGACGTTAACGTAAACGTTAACATACAATCGGCCGAAATCTTGATGGGGGAGAATCCATGAGTTACGGCATACCGCGTGGCGAGGCCCGTCCGGCAGTCCCTTTCGAGGCGCGCGATCCACACTGGAACGAGAAAGTCCGCGCGAGCTTCGCCAAGCAGGGCGTGATGGGCCTGCTCGGCGCCACGCTGGCCGACGTCTGGCCCGGCGGCTGCGAAATCCATCTGCCCTATCGATCCGACCTGTCGCAGCAGCATGGCTTCTTTCACGCCGGCGTGACCTCGACCGTCGTCGACAGCGCGGCGGGCTACGCCGGCTTCTCGCTGATGGCGCCCAACACCTCGGTACTCTCGGTCGAATTCAAGATCAACCTGCTGGCACCGGCGGACGGCGAACTCCTGATCGCCACCGGCGAGGTGATCAAGCCCGGTCGCAATCTCGTCATCACCCGTGGCGACGCCTGGGTGGTGAAGGGCGGCAAGCTGACGCATTGCGCGACGATGCAGCAGACCCTGATGACGATGCACGACAAACCCGAAGCGGAGAAAAGCAAATGATCGGACTTAACTTCCACCTTGGTGAAGACATCGAGATGCTGCGCGACACGGTGAAGAGCTTCGCCGACAAGGAGATCGCCCCGCGCGCGGCGCAGATCGACCGCGACAACGAGTTTCCCGCCGACCTCTGGAAAAAGCTCGGCGACCTCGGCCTGCACGGCATGACGGTGCCGGAGGAGGACGGCGGCACCGGCATGGGCTACCTCGCCCACATCGTCGCGCTGGAGGAAATCTCGCGTGCTTCGGCTTCGGTGGGTCTCTCCTATGGCGCGCACTCCAACCTTTGCGTGAACCAGATTCGCCGCAACGGCAATGCCGCGCAGAAGGCGAAGTATCTACCCGGCCTGATCGCCGGCACGCAGGTTGGCGCGCTGGCGATGTCCGAGCCGAATGCCGGCTCCGACGTGGTGTCGATGAAGCTCAAGGCCGAAAAGAAGGGCGACCGCTACGTGCTCAACGGCAGCAAGATGTGGATCACCAACGGCGGCGATGCCGACACGCTGATCGTCTATGCCAAGACCGATCCGGCCGCCGGCGCCAAGGGCATGACGGCGTTCATCGTCGAAAAAGCTTACCAGGGTTTCAGTTGTGGCTCGCACCTCGACAAGCTTGGCATGCGCGGCTCGAACACCTATCCGCTGTTCTTCGACGACTGCGAAATTCCCGAGGAGAATGTGCTCGGCGGCGTGGGCAACGGCACCCGGGTGCTGATGTCCGGCCTCGACTACGAGCGCGCCGTGCTGTCCGGCGGGCCGCTGGGCATCATGGCGGCGTGCATGGATGCGGTGATTCCTTATCTGCACGAGCGCAAGCAGTTCGATACGCCGATCGGCGAATTCCAGTTGATGCAGGGCAAGGTCGCCGACATGTATTCGACCTGGCAGGCGACGCGTGCCTATGTGTATGCGGTCGGCCGTGCCTGCGATTCAAGCGACCACGCGCGCACGCTGCGCAAGGATGCCGCCGGCGCGATCCTCTATTCCGCCGAGAAGGCGACCTGGATGGCCGGCGAGGCGATCCAGACGCTCGGCGGCAATGGCTACATCAACGAGTATCCGGTCGGCCGCCTCTGGCGCGACGCCAAGCTGTACGAGATCGGTGCCGGCACTAGCGAAATCCGTCGCATGCTGATCGGCCGCGAACTGTTCAACGAGACAGCATGAGTAATAAAAAGGAAGCTGCGAAAGTCAGTCCTGGCGAGACGGCATCCGTGCTCGCCGATCCCGCCGATCCCGCCGACCATGCCCTGGCGCGCCTGTTCGCGTTCAACCGCGACTGGGCGCGGCGCATCGAGCAGGCCGAGCCGGGTTTCTTCGAGAAGCTGTCGCACCTGCAGGCGCCGGAATACCTGTGGATCGGCTGTTCCGATTCGCGCGTGCCGGCCAACCAGATCGTCGGCCTGCTGCCGGGCGAAGTGTTTGTCCACCGCAACGTCGCCAACATCGTCGTGCATACCGACCTCAACTGCCTGTCGGTGATCGAATACGCCATCGATGTGCTCAAGGTAAAACACATCATGGTGGTCGGCCATTACGGCTGTGGCGGGGTGACGGCGGCTTACCAGAAACAGCGCATCGGCCTTGTCGATCTCTGGCTGCGGCATGTGCAGGACGTGCATGCGAAGCATCTCGAACGTATCGAAGCCTTGCCGCCGGAGACCCGCGTCGACAAGCTGTGTGAACTCAACGTGCTCGAACAGGTACTGAATGTCAGCCACACCATGCTGGTGCAGGATGCCTGGCGGCGCGGTCAGGATCTGACCGTGCACGGCTGGATCTATGGGCTGCGCGACGGACTGATGCGCGACCTCGGCATGACGGTCGGGGGGCATGACGACATCGAGGCCGGCTACACAGCCACCCTGGACAAACTGTTTTGAAAGGAAGTGCCATGTCCGAATCGATAGTCATCGTTGCCGCCGCCCGTACCCCGATGGGCGGATTCCAGGGAGACTTCGCCACGCTGACGGCGGCCAATCTCGGCGCGGTCGCCATCCGGGCTGCCGTCGCGCGTTCCGGCCTCAAGGCGGAGGACGTGCAGGAGGTCATCTTCGGCAATGTGCTGCAGGCCGGCCAGGGCCAGGCGCCGGCCCGCCAGGCCGCGCTGCAGGCCGGACTGCCGCTGGCGGCCGGCTGCACGACGGTGCACAAGGTCTGCGGCTCAGCGATGAAGGCGACGATGATCGCCTGCGACGCGCTCAAGGCGGGCAGCCAGGAGGTCATCGTCGCCGGCGGCATGGAGTCGATGAGCAACGCGCCCTACCTGCTGCCCAAGGCGCGCGGCGGCTACCGCCTCGGTCACGGCCAGCTCATCGACCACATGTTCTTCGACGGGCTGGAAGATCATTACAGCGCCGAGACGAAGGGCCGGCTGATGGGCACCTTCGCCGAGGATTGCGTTGCCCATTACGGCTTTACCCGCGCCGAGCAGGACAACTTCGCCATCGCTTCGACGCTGCGCGCGCAACAGGCCGGTGCCGACGGCAGCTTCGACTGGGAGATCGCCCCGGTAACGCTCGCCGGCAGGAAAGGCGAAACGATCGTCAAGCTCGACGAGCAGCCGGGCAAGGCGCAGCTCGACAAGATTCCGACGCTGCGGCCGGCGTTCAAGAAGGATGGCACGGTGACGCCCGCCAACTCGTCGTCGATCTCCGACGGCGCGGCGGCGCTGGTGCTGATGCGCGAAGCGGATGCGCAAGCGCGCGGTTTGACACCGCTCGCCCGCATCGTCGGTTATGTGACGCATGCGCAGGAACCGGCGTGGTTCACCACCGCGCCGGTTTACGCGATGCAGAAGCTGTTCGAGAAAACCGGCTGGACGGCCGACAGCGTCAACCTCTACGAGATCAACGAGGCGTTCGCGGTGGTCACCATGGCGGCGATGAAGGAACTGAACCTGCCGCACGACCGCGTGAATATTCACGGTGGCGCCTGTGCGCTCGGTCATCCGATCGGTGCTTCGGGCGCGCGCATCATCGTCACGCTGCTCGGTGCGCTACGGAAACGCGGCCTGCGGCGCGGTGTCGCCAGCCTCTGCATCGGCGGCGGCGAGGCCACCGCCATGGCCATCGAACTGCTTTGACCGCAACGTATTTCAAGCTGGTCATCACGGCGATCATCTGGGGCGGCACCTGGGTCGCCGCACGCTACGCGGTGCAGGAAGTTGCCCCGCTCGGCATCGCCGTCTGGCGCTTTTTCCTGGCCGCGACCAGCCTGCTCGCGCTCGTGCTGTGGCGCTATGGCCACTTGCCGGCCGTGAACCGGCGCGAGCTGCTGCTGATCGTCGGGCTCGGCGCCAGCGGCATCTTCCTCTACAACCTGATGTTCCTGTTCGGCATGCGGCACATCACCGCCGGACGCGGCGCGCTGGTCGTCGCGACGACGCCGGTGATTACCCTGCTCGCGGCGGCCTGGCTGCTCAAGGAAGGCATGACGGTGCAAAAGGCGCTGGGCAGCACGCTGGCCTTCGCCGGCTGCCTCACCGTGATCGGCAAGGGCGACCCGTTCGCGCTGCTCGGCGGCAAGGTGGGCATCGGCGAAGTGTTGATCCTCGGTTGTGCCCTAATGTGGTCGATCTATACGCTGGTCGGCCGGCTCGGTACGCAGTCCCTCGCGGAACGCAACCTCGGTGCCCTCGTCATGACCGCCTATGCCAGTTGCGCCGGCTTCCTCATGCTGCTCGTCACCGCGCTGATCGACAATCCCGCCCAGCTCACACCGCAGTATTCGCCGCTGGCCTGGGGTGCGATACTCTTCCTCGGCCTGCTCGGCACCACGCTCGGCTTCACCTGGTTCGCGGCAGCCGTGCAGCAGATTGGCGCGGCGCGTGCATCGATCTTCATCAATCTGGTGCCGGTCGCCGCCGTGCTGCAGGGGGCCGTGTTGCTGGGCGAGCGGCTCGACATTTCGGTGCTGGCCGGCGGCGCGCTGGTGATTTTCGGCGTGCTGCTGATCCAGCGGCCCATGAAGTTATTGAAGGAGGCGACGACGTGATCCTCGACGACGACCAGCGGATGATCCGCGACACCCTGCGCGCCTTCGCGCGCGAACGCCTGGCCCCGCATGCCGCGCAATGGGATCGCGAGCACGCATTTCCGCAGGCTGCCTTGCAGGAACTCGCGGCGCTCGGCGTCTGGGGCATGGTGGTGCCGGAAGCGTGGGGCGGCCCCGGCCTCGACTATGTGTCACTCGCCATCGCCATCGAGGAGATCGCCGCCGGCGACGCTTCGACATCGACCATTCTTTCGGTGCAGAACTCGCTGGTCTGCGGCATTCTGAACCGGTACGGCAGCGCTGCGCAGAAAGAGCGCTGGTTGCGTGGCGCGGCGACCGGCGAACTGCTCGGCTGCTTCTGCCTCACCGAGCCCCACGTCGGCTCCGACGCCGCCGCGATCAAGACCCGCGCGGTGAAGGAGGGCGATCACTGGGTGCTCAACGGCGTCAAGCAGTTCATCACCTCGGGCCAGCACGCGCAGATCGCCATCGTCTTCGCCGTCACCGATCTGTCCGCCGGCCGCAAGGGCATCTCCTGCTTCTGCGTGCCCACAGATACCAAAGGCTACGTCGTTGCGCGCATCGAGGAGAAACTCGGCCAGAAAGCGTCCGACACCGCGCAGATCCTCTTCGAGGACTGCCGCATTCCCGCCGACTGTCTGCTCGGCGCGGAAGGGGACGGCTACAGGATTGCGCTATCGAACCTCGAAGCCGGCCGCATCGGCATCGCCGCGCAGTCGGTCGGCATGGCGCGCAGCGCGCTCGAAGCTGCCGTCAAGTACGCCAGGGAACGCGAGGCCTTCGGCAAGCCGATTGTCGAGCATCAGGCCGTGGCTTTCCGGCTGGCCGACATGGCGACGCAGGTCGAGGTGGCGCGCCAGATGGTCTGGCATGCGGCCACGTTGCGTTCCGCCGGCGAACCCTGCCTCAAGGAAGCGAGCATGGCCAAGCTGTTCGCCTCGGAAATGGCGGAAAAGGTCTGCTCCGACGCCATCCAGATCCACGGCGGCTACGGCTACGTGAGCGACTTCCCCGTCGAGCGCATCTACCGCGACGTGCGCGTCTGCCAGATCTACGAGGGCGCGTCGGATATCCAGCGGCTCGTCATCGCGCGCGCCGTCACCATGGAATAAGCGGAATAAACGGAATACACGGAATACACGGAATACACGGAATACACGGAATACACGGAATACACCGGAGACCGACATGGCCGACCCGATTCTCTTCTACTTCGACTTCACCTCGCCCTATTCTTATCTGGCGAGCGAGAAAATCGACGCGCTGGCCGAACGCTTCGGACGCAAGGTGCAGTGGCGGCCAGTGCTGCTCGGCGGCATCTTCAAGGCGCTGGGCACGGTGTCGCTGGTCAAGCAGCCGGGACAGGCCGCCTACAGCGTCCAGGACTTTGCGCGCTCGGCACGCTACCTCGGGCTGCCTTATGCGCAGCCGACGACCTTCCCGATCCTGACCGTCGCGCCCGCGCGTGCCTACTACTGGCTGCACGGGCAGGATTGCGCGCTGGCGCGGCGGTTTGCCCACGCAGTCTTTCGCGCCTATTTCGTCGATGACAGGGACATCGCTGACACGTCGGTCGTGCTCGAACTCGCCGCGAAAGTCAGCGCTGGCGGGACGGCACTGACGGGCCTCGAGAATGGAATGAACGATCTGGCGATCAAGGAGCGCCTGCGGGCCGAAACCGAAGCCGCCGTGGCAGCCGGCGTTTTCGGCGCGCCGTGGATCATCGTTGATGGCGAACCGTTCTGGGGCGCCGACCGTCTGCCACAGATCGAACGCTGGCTGGAAAAAGGAGAATTTTGAGTGAGCGTCATCAAGTCGCAATTGAATGTCCGCAGCGAGGAATTCAAGGCCAATGCGGCCGCGATGCAGGCACTGGTCAATGACTTGCGCGAGAAATCAGCGCAAGTCGCGCTGGGCGGGTCCGAAGACGCCCGCGCCAAGCACCTGGCGCGCGGCAAGCTGCTGGTGCGCGACCGCGTCGATGGACTGCTCGATCCGGGAGCGCCCTTCCTTGAATTGTCGTCGCTGGCCGCCATGGATCTGTACGAGGCAAATGGCGTACCGGCCGCCGGCGTGGTGACAGGCATCGGTCGTGTCTCCGGCGTCGAGTGCATGATCGTCGCCAACGACGCGACGGTGAAGGGCGGCACCTACTATCCGCTGACGGTGAAAAAGCACCTGCGCGCGCAGGAGATCGCCCGCGAGAATCGCCTGCCCTGCCTCTACCTCGTCGATAGCGGCGGCGCCTTCCTGCCGCTGCAGGACGAAGTGTTTCCCGACAAGGAGCACTTTGGCCGCATCTTCTTCAACCAGGCGAATCTTTCCGCGCAGGGCATTCCGCAGATCGCCGTGGTGATGGGCTCGTGCACCGCCGGCGGCGCCTATGTGCCGGCGATGTCGGACGAGTCGATCATCGTGCGCAACCAGGGCACCATCTTCCTTGGCGGCCCGCCGCTGGTGAAGGCGGCCACCGGCGAGGTGGTGACGGCGGAAGACCTGGGCGGCGGCGACGTGCATACGCGCATCTCGGGGGTCTGCGATCATCTCGCCGAGAGCGACCAGCACGCGCTGTCCATCGCGCGCCGCATCGTCGCCAACCTCAACTGGAAGAAAACGATTGGCCTCGAACTGGCCACGCCGGAAGAACCGCTCTACGCGCCGGAAGAGCTTTACGGCGTCATTCCCACCGACACGCGCAAGCCCTACGACGTGCGCGAAGTGATCGCGCGCCTTGTCAACGGCTCGCGCTTCGACGAGTTCAAGGCGCGCTATGGCGCGACGCTGGTGACCGGCTTCGCCCATCTGCACGGTTACCCGATCGGCATCGTCGCCAACAACGGCATCCTGTTCTCCGAATCGGCGCAAAAAGGTGCGCACTTCATCGAGCTGTGCGCCCAGCGCGGCATCCCGCTGGTGTTCCTGCAGAACATCACCGGCTTCATGGTCGGCCGCAAGTACGAAAACGGCGGCATCGCCAAGGATGGCGCGAAGATGGTGACGGCCGTATCGACGGCGCAGGTGCCGAAGTTCACCGTGCTGATCGGTGGCAGCTTCGGGGCCGGCAATTACGGCATGTGCGGGCGTGCCTATTCGCCGCGCTTTCTGTGGAGCTGGCCGAACGCGCGCATCTCGGTGATGGGCGGCGAGCAGGCGGCGAGCGTGCTTGCCACCGTCAAGCGCGACGGCCTCGAAGCCGCCGGCAAGGCCTGGAGCGCCGCAGAAGAGGAAGCCTTCAAGGCGCCCATCCGCGCGCAATACGAGACGCAGGGCCATCCCTACTATGCGACGGCGCGGCTGTGGGACGATGGCATCCTCGATCCGGCGCAGACGCGGCGTGCATTGGGGCTGGCCATTTCCGCATCGCTCAACGCCCCGATCCCGCCGACCAAGTTCGGCGTGTTCAGAATGTAAAAGGGAAAACGCGCATGACCACCTACCAGAGCATCCTCACCGAAATCGACGCCGGCGTCGGCATCGTCACCCTGAACCGGCCCGAGCGTCACAACGCCTTCGACGACACCATGATCGCTGAGCTGGCCGAGGTCATGTTCTCGATGGCCAGCGACCCCGCGGTGCGCGTCGTCGTCATCTCCGGCATCGGCAAGAGCTTCTGCGCCGGCGCCGACCTCAACTGGATGCAGCGTGCCGCGGGCTACGGTTTCGAGGAAAACCGGCGCGATGCCGGCGAACTGGCCGAGATGCTGCGTCGCATCGCCGATTGCCCGAAGCCGGTGATCGCCCGCGTGCAAGGTCCCGCCTACGGCGGCGGCGTCGGCGTCATCGCGGCCTGCGACATGGCGGTGGCGACATTCGACGCGCGTTTCGCCCTCACCGAGGTCAAGCTCGGTCTCATCCCGGCCGTGATCGGCCCGCACGTGATCGCCGCCATCGGCGAGCGCTATGCGCGCCGCTACATGCTGACCGCGGAGCGCTTCTCGGCGGCGGAGGCCTACCGCATCGGCCTGATCCACGAGATGGTCGCCGATGAAGCCAGCCTCGACGCCGCCGTCGGCGAGTGGGTCGAGATGTTGTTAAAGAACGGCCCGCAGGCACTGGCCGAATGCAAGGCGCTGATCCGGGCCATCGCCGGCCGACCCTATGGCGCCAAGGCGATCGACTACACCGTGGAGAGCATTGCCCGCGTGCGCGTCTCGCCGGAGGGCCAGGAAGGATTGAGCGCCTTTTTACAGAAACGCAAACCGAACTGGATGCCGTGATTATGTTCACCAAAATCCTCATTGCCAACCGCGGCGAAATCGCCTGCCGCGTCATCAAGACGGCGCGGCGCATGGGCATCCGCGCTGTCGCGGTGTATTCCGAAGCCGATGCCGGGGCGCGCCATGTGCGCCTGGCCGACGAAGCGGTGTGCATCGGTCCGGCCGCCGCGCGCGAGTCCTACCTCGTCATCGACAAGATCATCGGCGCTTGCAAATCCACCGGTGCGCAGGCGATCCATCCGGGCTATGGCTTCCTCTCCGAGAACGAGGCGTTCGCCGAAGCCTGCGCGGCAAATGGCATTGCCTTCATCGGCCCGCCGGTCAGCGCGATTCGCGCCATGGGCCTCAAGTCCGAGAGCAAGAAGCTGATGGAAAAGGCCGGTGTGCCGCTGACGCCCGGTTATCACGGGGATGAGCAGGCACCCGATTTTCTGCGCGCGCAGGCCGACGCCATCGGCTACCCGGTGCTGATCAAGGCGTCGGCGGGTGGTGGCGGCAAGGGCATGCGCGTCGTGCACAAAAACGAAGAATTCGCTGCCGCGCTGGTTTCGTGCCAGCGCGAGGCCGCATCGAGCTTCGGCGACCAGCATGTGCTGATCGAAAAGTATCTGCAGCGGCCGCGCCACATCGAGATCCAGGTATTCGGCGATACGCATGGCAACTGCGTCTATCTGTTCGAGCGCGATTGCTCGGTACAGCGTCGCCATCAGAAGGTGCTGGAAGAGGCGCCGGCGCCGGGCATGACGGCCGAGCGCCGCGCTGCGATGGGCAAGGCCGCGGTTGATGCGGCCAAGGCGGTGGGTTACGTTGGCGCCGGCACCGTGGAATTCATAGTGAATCAGGATGGCACCTTCTACTTCATGGAGATGAACACGCGGCTGCAGGTCGAGCACCCGGTGACCGAGATGATTACCGGGCTCGACCTCGTCGAGTGGCAACTGAAAGTCGGCGCTGGCGAGACGCTGCCGCTGACGCAGGCGCAGTTGCAAATTCGCGGCCATGCACTGGAGGCGCGCATCTACGCCGAGGATGCCGACAAGGGATTTCTGCCGGCGACCGGGCGGCTGACTCACCTCGCGCCGCCGGCCGAATCCCTGCATGTGCGTGTGGACACCGGTGTCGAGCAGGATGACGAGATCACGCCGCACTACGACCCGATGATCGCCAAGCTGATCGTCTGGGACGAGAGCCGGGAGCGGGCGCTGGCGCGCATGCTGCAGGCGCTGGCGGATTACCGCATCGTCGGCGTGACGAGCAATGTCGGCTTCCTGTCCCGGCTGGTCGCCTGCCCGTCGTTCGCCGGTGCCGATCTCGACACCGGCCTGATCGAGCGCGAGCAGGCCTTCCTGTTTCCCGATGGCGCCGCGTTGCCGTCGCGCGAAGCCTGGTTGCTGGCCGCGCTGGCCGCGCTGCTGCGCGATCGCAACTATGGCGCCGCCGAAGCCCTGGGCAGCGCCGATCCGCATTCGCCCTGGCAGCTGCGCGACGGCTGGCGTGCCAACGGCGCGGCGCGGCGCGAAATCCTGCTGCGTGCCGGCACGGTCGAGAAGTGTGTGGTCGCCGCTTATTGCGGCAAAGGGGGCGACGGTTTTACGCTGGAGCTGGAGGGCCAGACGAGTTTTGCGGCCGGTAGCCTGCATGCCGATGGCAGCTTGCGTGCCGACCTCGACGGCCGTCGGCTGGGCGTCACGGTAGTCGCCGCCGGCGAGAAGCGCCACGTCTTTTTCGATGGCCAGAGCTTCATTTTCGCCGCGATCGATCCGCTGTTCCATGCCGGTGCAGGGGCCGGGGCCGAAGGCGGCCTGACCGCGCCGATGCCCGGCAAGGTGATCGCGCTGCTGGCCGAGACCGGTGCCGTGGTCGCCAAAGGCACACCGCTGGTGGTGCTCGAAGCGATGAAGATGGAGCACACGCTGGTGGCACCCGCGGCCGGCACGGTCAAGGCGTTTTGCCATGCGGTGGGCGAACAGGTGGCGGATGGGGCAGAATTGGTCGAATTCCAGAAGGCCACCTGAACGCGAGTCAGCCCATGCCCCTGCCCCAAAAAGTTCGCCTCGTCGAGGTTGGTCCGCGTGACGGCCTGCAAAACGAGCCGCAGTCTGTCCCGACCGCCACCAAGATCGCGCTGATCCACCGTCTCGCCGCTTGCGGCCTGACCGCCATCGAAGCCACCGCCTTCGTCTCGCCGAAGTGGGTGCCACAGATGGCCGATGCCGCTGCCGTCATGGCCGGCATCGAACACCGTGCGGGTGTGAGTTACCCCGTGCTGGTGCCCAACGAGCAAGGGCTGGAAGCCGCGCTCGCGGCCGGCGCGACGGAGGTCGCAGTGTTCGCGGCCGCGTCGGAGGCCTTCTCGCAGAAGAACATCAACTGCACGATCAAGGCCTCGCTGGAGCGCTTCAAGCCGGTGCTGGTGAAAGCGAAGGACGCGGGAGTCAAGGTGCGCGGCTATGTCTCCTGTGTGCTCGGCTGCCCCTATCAGGGCGAGGTGGCGCCGGCCGCGGTGGCCGACGTGGCCTGGATGCTGTTCGAGATGGGTTGTTACGAGATTTCGCTGGGTGACACCCTCGGCAGCGGCACGCCGGAAAAAACCAAGGCGATGATCGAGTCGGTGGCACGCCGCGTGCCGATCAAAAAGCTCGCCGGCCACTATCACGACACCTGCGGCATGGCCGTGACCAACATCTACGCTTCGCTGCAGATGGGCGTGAATGTGTTCGACGCGGCCGTCGGCGGCCTCGGCGGCTGCCCTTACGCGCCGGGCGCTTCCGGCAACGTGGCGACCGAAGATGTGGTCTGGCTGCTGCAAGGGCTGGGCATCGATTGCGGCGTCGATCTCGACAAACTCGTCGATACGGCCGCGTGGATCAACCATGAACTGGGCCGGGATCACTCCTCGAAAGTCACGCGGGCAGTGCTTGCCAAGCGGGTCGCGTGAACACCGAAGAAATCTATCCTTGCGTCGGCATCTGCCTGCCCGACGAGGACGAAGCCTATTGCATCGGCTGTGGACGGCCGTGGGGTACGCCTGGCACGCCGCAACCGGCCACGGATGCCGTCCCGCCAGGTCTGACTATTCCGTCCAGGGATGATGACCCCGCCGAACCTGCCTGAGACGCTGCGCGTCATCGAGCGTGGCTGGCTGTCGTCGAACAACATCCTGTGTTTCGACGGCGACGCCGCGACGCTGATCGATAGCGGCTATGTCGGCCACGCCGCACAGACCGTCGAGCTCGTAAAGTCAGGGCTGGCGGGACGGCACGGAAATGCCCGTTTGTCGCGTCTCATCAACACGCATTCGCACTCCGACCACATCGGCGGCAACGCGGCGTTGCAGCGCGAATTCGGCTGCGCGATATTCATCCCCGCCGGCATCGAGGCGCACATCCGCGACTGGGACGAAGAGGCGCTGCTGCTGGCCCTTGCCGCGCAGCGCGGTGACCGCTTCCGTCACGACGGCGTGGTGCGGCCGGGTAACACGCTGCGCATGGGCGAACTGGACTGGCAGGCCCATGCCGCACCGGGCCACGACATAAACGCGCTGGTGTTTCACTGCGCGGCAGCGCGACTGCTGATCTCGGGCGACGCGCTCTGGGAAAACGGCTTCGGCATCATCTTTGGCGAACTGCTTGGCCAGCCCGGTGAAATCAGTGGTCTGGCGGCCACGCGCGCCACGCTCGACCTGATTGCCCGGCTGCCCGTCGATACCGTGATTCCCGGCCACGGTCGCCCGTTCGGCGCTGTGCCGGCGGCGCTCGAACGCGCCTACCGGCGGCTCGCCGCCTTCGAGGCCGACCCCGAGCGCATGGCCAGGAATGCCGTCAAGGCCTGCTTCATTTTCAACTTGCTTGACCTGCAAGGTTTGCCGCGCGCGCAACTCGAATCCCATCTCGCCAGCGTGCCGATCTTCCGCGACATCGGCACGCGCCTGCTCGGCATGGATATCCCGGCGCTCGCCGCCTGGCTGCTTGCGGAATTGAAACGCGGCTGTGCGCTGGAAGAGCGCGACGGCCTGCTGCTGCCAACGATGGCGGCCTAGAGTTTTCGGCCCTCGATATAGCGGAACGCCTGCGTGCGTCCGGCGTAACCCCGGGCCTCGGCGGCGACGACGAGCTGACCTGACTTGCGGTTGAACCGCTCATGGTGTTACCTTAGTAGCACCGACAAGCAGAGGTACCCGAAATGGCAACCACATCATTGAAGCTCCCCGATGAACTCAAGCAACGGGCGATTGCCGCCGCCCAGCAGCAAGGGCTTTCGGCGCATGCGTTCATGGTTTCTGCGATCGAACAGGCGGCCACGGTGGCGGAGCACCGGGCAGGCTTCGTGGCCGCGGCGCAGGCGGCGCGCGAACAGCTGTTGACGACGGGTAAGGGCTACCCCGCCGACGCGGTGCACGCCTACCTCAAGGCGCGCATCGCCGGTAAAAAAACCGCCAAGCCAAAGGCGCTATCTTGGCGCAGCTGATCTATTCGCAGCAGGCGCTGGCCGATCTGGAAAGGCTGACGGATTTCCTGATGGCGAGCGATCCACTGGCCACGCTGGCAACGGTCGGCTTGATCGAGGAGGCCGTTACCCTGCTGAAGCGCCATCCGCTGATTGGTCGTCCTGTCGAGCAAGGTTTGCGGGAGCTGGTGATTTCGCGCGGAAAGACTGGCTACATGGCGCTCTACAGCTTCGAGGAAGACCCCGATGCCGTCCTGATTCTTGCCATTCGGCATCAACGCGAGGCCGGCTATTGGAATCAGGACGAGGGCAGTTAATCAAGGAGGCCCGATGACGCCAACCGAAATCCTTTCACGTTTGCAAGCCTGGACCGTCCCGCCGACCGGTGATGCCGAGGTGCAGGCGGCCTGTCCGCACGATTGTCCGGACACCTGCGCGATGCGTATCGGCGTGAGTGGCGGACGCATCGTCAGCGTCAAGGGCGATCCCACCCACCGCCTGACTGACGGCGTGTTGTGCACCAAGGTCAGCCGCTATGCCGAACGGGTCTATCACCCGGGCCGTCTGACGACACCGCTCGTCCGTACCGGGCCGAAGGGAACGGGTCGTTTCGCGCCGATTTCATGGGAGGAGGCTACCGTCCTCATCGCCGACCGGCTCGCCGCCATCTGGCGCCGCAATCCCGAAGCCATCCTGCCCTACAGCTACGCCGGCACCATGGGGCTGGTGCAGGGCGAGGGCATGGCCAGCCGCCTGTTCCACGCGCTCGGCAGCAGCCAGCTCGAACGCACGATCTGTTCGAGCGCCGGCGCGAAAGGGCTGGAATTGTGCATGGGCGCAAGTCTCGGCATGGACCCCGAAGCCATCGAAGACGCCCGCCTGATCGTGCTGTGGGGCACGAACCCGATCACCAGCAGCGTGCACCTCTGGCGCCTGATCCAGCGCGCCAAGCGCAATGGCGCCGTGCTCTGGGCCATCGATCCCTACCGCAGCGACAGCGCGGCGAAGTGCCAGCATCACCTCGCCGTGCGTCCTGGTAGCGATGCCGCGCTGGCTTACGCCATCGCCCATGTCCTGCAGCGCGACAACTTTCTGGATCACAATTACCTGGCGCATTACACCACCGGCGCCGACGCCTTCCTGGCCGAGGCGGCCCGCTGGTCGCCGGCGCATGCCGCCGCCTGGTGCGACGTGCCCGTTGCGGCCATCGAGGCGCTGGCGCGGGCCTACGGCACGACACGTCCCGCCGCCATCCGCCTCAACTACGGCATGCAGCGCACCGCCGGCGGTGGCGATGCGGTGCGCGCCGTCATGGCCCTGCCGGCGCTTGCCGGCCACTGGCGCGAACCGGGCGGCGGCGCCGTCCTCAGCACCAGTGGGTGGGTGCCGCGCCATCCCGCGCAGACCCGCCCGGACCTGCTGGGCGCGCGGCGTCCGCGCAGCATCAACATGAGCGCGATCGGCCATGCGCTGGAAAGTGCCGATCCGGCCATCGAGGCGCTGGTCGTCTACAACAGCAACCCGGTCGCCGTGGCGCCGGACAGCAATGCGGTGCGGCGTGGCTTTGCGCGCGAGGACCTGTTCACCGTCGTCGTCGAACAGTTCCAGACCGACACCGCCGACCATGCCGACATCGTGCTGCCGGCGACGACGCAGCTCGAGCATTTCGACATCCAGCGCGCCTACGGCCACCTGCATGTGCTGCTCAACCGCCCGGCCATCGCACCGCTGGGCGAAGCGCGCCCGAACAGCCGCATCTTCCGCGAACTGGCGGCCGCGCTTGCGGGAAGGCTCGGCGATGCCTGTCCGCAGCTTAACGATCCGGCGCTGGCTGCCAGCGATGCCGCAATCGCCTTCGACGCCTACCACTGGGAACATCCGGCGCTGGCCGGCGCACCAGCGCAGCAACTGTTCGCGGCCGGCCATGCCCGTCTCGCCGTGCCGCCGCCGGGCAGCGCGCCATTTGCCGAGGGCGGTTTCGCCACGCCGGATGGCCGCTTCCGCTTCGACCATCCCGAACTGCCGCAGGTGCGCCCGAATCACGAGGACTGGCAAGGCGAGCGGGCCCGGCGCTATCCGTTGCAGGTCATCAGCCCGCCGCCGCGCCACCTGCTCAACACCACCTTCGCTAACATCGCCAGCCTGCGCGAACTGCAAGGCGGGCCGGATATTCTCATCCACCCCGACGATGCCGCCGCCCGGGGAATCGAGGATGGCCAGCCGGTGCGCGTTTTCAACGATCGCGGCGCGCACGGCGCCAGCGCACGTGTCACGACCCGCGCCCGCCCCGGTGTCGTCGTCGCTTTCAGCATCTATTGGCACAAGTATTGTCCGGACGGCAACAACTGCAATGCCGTCACCAGCCAGGCGCTGACCGACCACGGCGGTGGTGCGACCTTCTACGATTGCCTGGTTGAGGTGGAGCGCGTTAGCGCTGCTTGATCCGCTGGTGCAATCGGCGTGAAGTCATCCGTGCGAGTCGGGCAGATATTTGAGAGGGGCAGAGGGCAATTTTGCCCATAGCCGTCAGCGCTTCGGCGGCCGGCGCGTTTTGGGGATTACGAGTGGCGGGATTCGAGAGTTACGGGTGGTTGAACTGGTGTGCAGAATGCGACGGTCAGGTCACATTGGCAAAGTCGGAAAACAATCCGGCTTCGACCCAGGTGCGCAGGTTGCTGGCGACTACCCCTGCGGCCCGCTCGCCGACTTCGTCCGCGGCCAGTTCACAGAGCGCGGCGAACGGTTGACCGGCAAGGCAGGCGGCGAGGATTTTCGCTTCGAAGGGTTCGATGGAACGCCAATGTGTCTGTTCGGTGCCACGCCAGACCAGCAGAGGGTGGTCGAGTGCCTCGGGCGGTTCCGTCGCGGCGTTTTCGTCCGCGCTGAGCGCTGACCAGAGCGGTTCGACTGCCCAGTCGAGTTGAATCAGGCGCAGGCTGGGATGCGGCTGAAAGCAGAGCGTCGGCCAGTCGGCGGGATCGAGCGCCAGCAGGTCGGACACCTCGACAGACTTTGCGTCGGCGGCATCGAAGGCCGTGCATAAGGCCCACTCCATGCGGGTCAGGTCGACCAAGGCGGGGTGGGGCACGAGTTCGGTGTGCTGTTCGAGGAAGTCCGGCAGTTCCACGCCGAACCAGCGGATCGACGGCGTGCGCGACGGCCGCGCGGCGATGAAGGCGGCCGCGAGTTCCTCAAAGCTATCGTCGCCCAGTACGCGGTGCAGGACGGGGAAATTTTCCTTCAGCGCTGCCGTGAGGCGGGCGAAGAAGGCGTTGCGGTAAATCTCGATGCGCGGTGGCCCGCCCTGCGGGGTTTTGCACAGCAGATCACCGGCTGGTGCCGTTCCGCCAGGACTGACTTTGGTAATCGCGGCGGCGAGTTGCTGCTGCTGGTCGGCCAGTTGGGTATTCATGCGGCCTCCCGCACGGGCAAGGCGGATGCCGCGACGGCCTTGACCTGTTCGAGTTCGGCCAGCAGTTCGGCCAGCGGCGGGATGTTGTCGTCGCGCTCGATCATGGTCGGAATCCAGCCCAGGCGTTCGATGGCGTAACGATACAGGTCATAGACGCCCGGGCAGATCGGATGGTCGTGCGTGTCGATCAGATAGTCGCCGTGGTCTTCGTGACCGGCGAGATGAATCTGGCGGATGCGTTCGGCGGGCAGGGCGTCGAGATAACGGCGGCCGTCGAAGCCGTGATTCACGGCGCTGACATAGACGTTGTTCACATCGAGCAGCAGCCAGCAGTCGGCGCGCCGGGTGAGTTCGGCGACGAACTCCCATTCCGGCATGTCGTCGCCGGTGAAGGCGACGTAGGTCGAGGCGTTCTCCAGCGCGATGCGTCGGCCGAGGAAGTCCTGCACGCGCTGCACGCGTTCCACCATGTGGGCGAGCGCCGCCTCGGTGCAGGGCATGGGCAGCAGGTCGTGCAGGTTGGCGTGATCGACGCCGGTCCAGCAGATGTGATCGGATATCCAGCCGGGCTGCACGCGCGCAATCAGCGTCTTCAGTTCCGCCAGGTAGTTCATGTTCAGGGGGTCAGTGCTGCCGATGGACAGCGAAACGCCGTGCATCACCATCGGATAGTCGCGGCGGATCGCATCGAGATGTTCGAGCGGCTTGCCGCCGGGCGCCATGTAGTTCTCGGAGATGATCTCCAGCCAGTCGAACAGGCGGATGACCGTTGCGAAAATCACCATAGTGTTCGGTCCGCAGACCCAGGCCGAAGCCGTCAATGCAAGTCATGGCTGTTCAATGCGAAAAACCCGAAGCGGCGCCCTTGTACCTGGACTCCGCTTCGGTTGTGGCTGAAAAGCGCTTACTTGGCGACCTTGCCGCCGGCGTCCGTGCAATCCTTGTCCGAGGCCTTGCTGACCCAGCCCTGGCCCTTGCAGCTATTCATGCCCTTGCAATCGTTCTTGGCCGTCTTGCACTCCGAGTGGCCCTTGCAGCTGTTGATGCCCATACACTTGACCATGGGGGCATCGGCCGCCTGGGCGACGGTGGCGGTGGCGCCCATGGCGAAAATGGCGGCGGCAGCCGAGGCGATGGCGATTCCTGTTTTGGTTCCTGTCATGATGTTCTCTCCTGTGGGGGTAGTGGGGGTGGTAGTGATCAGCGAAAAATGCCGTATTTCCCGATCAGAAAAAACAGCATGTCCGCACCCTGTTGACGGGAATGAGCGGGATTCCTTACATGCCCGTACAAAATTTCTGCGCAGCGCCGGTTGATGGCCTGCCGAAGGGCGGCCGGCGCTTCAGGCATACTGCACCCCGGTGATTGCGACCGAGTGGGCAACGATGCGGGAGACCGGGAAATGAACAAGAGCAACGCCGCGGCCAGTCCGACGCCGGGTGCGGTGAACTGCCCGCGCTGCGGCGCCAGTTTTGTCTGCGGCATGGCCGCGGATTGGAAAACCTGCTGGTGTGCCGAGTTGCCCGCCGTGGCGCCGCCCGACCCTTCCCGGGCCGAGTGCCTCTGCCCGGACTGCCTGCGCGCCATCACCCTGCCGCCTTGCTGAAAAAACTCCGCCCGCCGCTCTTCGTGTTGTTGTTCGCCGTCGCCCTGCTCATTGGCGTCGAATGGCTGGGACTGCGCAGCAACCTCAATCCGGAGGCGCTGCGTGGCGTGCTGCTGGAGCATCCCTTGTATGGACTGCTCGCCTTTGTCCTGTTGTTCGCGCTGGGCAATCTGGCCCAGATTCCCGGCTGGATCTTCCTCGCCGCCGCCGTGCTGGCCTTCGGCCGGACCTGGGGCGGGGTGGCGACCTATGTTGCCGCCACGATTTCCTGCCTGTTCAGTTTCCTGACGATCCGGCTGATTGGCGGCGATGCCTTGCGGCAGCTCGACAATGCACTGGCGCGCAAGCTATTCGCGCGCCTCGACGCACAGCCGGTGCGCAGCGTCCTGTTGCTGCGGCTGCTGTTCCAGACCGTCCCGGCGTTGAACTACGCGCTGGCCCTGTCGGGCGTGCGTTTCCGCGATTACCTGCTGGGCACGCTGCTTGGCCTGCCGCTGCCGATTGCGCTGTATTGCCTGTTTTTCGATTATCTCGCCCGCATGCTGGGGGTTGCCCCTGCCTGACGAGCGTGGCCAGCACGACAGTGCATAGGCCGAGGGAGGTTAGGCGCATGAAACCAGAGTCAGACCTGGTAAGACGGCACCGGAGACGCCTGCTTGCCTGAGAAAACTGCTAGAAAACCCGCCCTGTTCGTCATAGCCCAAATCAATATGACGAACTAGCATTTATGCGGTATAAATTGCCAAAAACACGACTCAGGAGGAGCGCCATGGACAAGCAGGATTTTCTCTACGATGCATTACCCTATCTCTATACCATCGGCGGTGTGCTGACGTTGATGTTCACCGGGGAAATGATTGGCAGGGTGAGCGGCATGTTGTTGATATCGGCGGCGATGATGGTGTTTCACCTGCGTTTGCAGCATCGTACCGAACGCGCGACGAAGGCCGAGAGACGGCTGACCGCGACCCAGAAAGTACTGGCCAAGACCAAGCGCGAGATACTGCAGGGCACCTGAACGGCGTTATTGGTTTTTCAGGCCCAGCATCAGGATCGCATCGCGGTTCGTCCAGGAGAAGCAGGCGGCCGCCGCCGCGCGCCAGGGCAGCCAGCGGTGGTCACGGTGTTCGCCCGGCGCCGTGGCGATTGCCGTTCCCGATGGGATGCAGAGGCTGAAGACGGATTCGCTGTTGTGCGTGACACCCGCCGGGTAGCGGTCGCGCCATTCGGCAAAAATCTCGAAACGATTGGTGAGGTGCCATTCCGTCAGTTGTGCTGCAGTGCAACGAATATCGGTTTCTTCCGCGACTTCGCGCACCGCTGTTTCACGCAGGGATTCGTCGCCTTCCTGACTGCCGGTGACGGACTGCCAGTAACCCGGATGCGCGGCGCGTTCGAGCAGCAGGATGTTCAGTTCCGGGTCATGCGCCACCACCAGTATGGAGACGGGTTTCTTCGTGCCAGGCATGGCGTCAGCCGGATTCCCCGCGCGGTCAGGCGATGTCGCTCAGCCAGCTGATGCCGTCGGCCTGCATGTTGACGAAGCACCAGAGCGGGATGCCCTGCTCGCGCCACTCGTTGGCGGCGTTTTCGAAGACCTGCAGGGTCTGGACGAAATCGGCTTCCGCATGTCCGTGGATGCCGTCGCAATGCTCAAGGATGACGACATACCCTTCGGCCGGGATCCAGCCGAGGTCGGCGAGGCAGTCGAGCAGTGCATCCCAGTTGTGGCCAAACCACTCGGGAAATTGCATCGCACGGCCGATCGCATCGAGCAATTTGGTCTTGTTGCGTACCTTGGCCAGATTGATGCGGAACACGAAGTAGGCGTTGCGCTCGGCTGCCGCGATCAGGGCGTGCTCGCCATCGAGCGGCATGTGGTAGACGCCGGCATGGTCGACGCGCGTCAGCAGACTTTCGTAGTTCATTCGACGATCTTCCTGAAACTGCGGTAGTGGTCGGCGGTATACCAGCAGGCATCCGGCTGGCGGTTTGTCCAGCCGCCGCAGACAATGCGCCGCGCGCCGCGATGCCGCAGGCCCGGGGTCGGCACGGTGTATTCGCGATAGTACCCGCGCTTTTGGTATGGCAGGTTTTTCTCGAAGTTGCCGAAAGTGATGCCGTCGCGCCGGTTAGGGAAGGGGCCGCCCGCCTCGATGAGAACCATGACTTCCCGGCCTTCGGGGGGCAGCGCAGCGCGAACAACTTCCTCCGCCTGTGCCAGCCCCAACAGGCTGGCGAGGAAGAGGGTGAGAACGAAACGCATCAGGATTTGGCGACCAATCAGCCGACGATCGCTTGCGTGTCGATCTTCTGCCGCAGGCGGATGTGCAGTTCGCGCAGTTGCTTCTCATCGACATCCGAGGGGGCATCGGTGAGCAGGCACTGGGCGCGCTGCGTCTTCGGGAAGGCGATGACGTCGCGGATCGACTCGGCGCCGGTCATCATGGTGACGATGCGGTCGAGGCCAAAGGCCAACCCGCCATGGGGCGGGGCACCGTAGCGCAGGGCGTCGAGCAGGAAGCCGAACTTGAGGCGTTGCTCCTCTGCGCCGATGCCAAGCGCTTCGAACACTTTGGCCTGCACGTCAGCCTGGTGGATACGCACCGAACCGCCACCGATCTCCCAGCCGTTGAGCGCGAGGTCGTAGGCCTTGGCGAGGCATTCGCCGGGGTTCGTCTTCATCAGTTCCTCGTGGCCATCCTTCGGCGAGGTGAAGGGGTGGTGGCAGGCGGTCCAGCGCTTGTCTTCCTCGCTATATTCGAACATCGGGAAGTCGATGATCCAGACCGGTTCCCAGGCCTTGCCATTGAGGTAATTCTTTTCGTGGCCGATCTTGCTGCGTAGCGCGCCCATGGCGTCATTGACCACCTTGGTCTTGTCCGCACCAAAGAAGATCAGGTCGCCGGACTGCGCGCCGGTGCGTTCGACGATGGTTTTCAGCGCTGCCGCGTGGAGGTTCTTGACGATGGGCGACTGCAGGCCTTCCTCGTTGAGCTTGGCGACGTCATTGACCTTGATATAGGCGAGACCCTTGGCGCCGTAGATCTTCACAAACTCGGTATAGCCATCGATTTCGCCGCGTGTCAGCGCCGCGCCGCCCGGAATGCGCAGCGCCGCTACACGGCCACCGGAAGTGGCCGGACCGGAGAACACCTTGAAGGCGACATCGGCGACGGCATCGGTGACTTCGGTGAGTTCGAGCGTCACACGCAGGTCGGGCTTGTCGGAACCGAAACGGCGCATCGCTTCGGCATAGCTCATGCGCGGGAAGGGATTTGGCAGTTCGACGTCGATCGCATCCTTGAAGACGTAGCGGATCAACTCCTCGATGATGCCGGTGATCGCGGCCTCGTCCATGAACGAGGTTTCGATATCGACCTGGGTGAATTCGGGCTGGCGATCGGCGCGCAGGTCCTCGTCGCGGAAGCACTTGACGATCTGGTAGTAGCGGTCGAAGCCGGCTACCATCAGCAACTGCTTGAACAGCTGCGGTGATTGCGGCAGGGCGAAGAACTGGCCGGGATGAACGCGCGATGGCACCAGGTAGTCGCGGGCGCCTTCGGGCGTGGACTTGGTCAGCATCGGCGTCTCGATGTCGATGAAACCGTGATCGTCGAGGAAGCGGCGGAAGGCGCGCGCCGTCTTGTAGCGCAGCATCATGTTCTTCTGCATCTGCGGGCGGCGCAGGTCGATGACGCGATTCACCAGCCGCACGTTTTCGGACAGATTCTCTTCGTCGAGCTGGAAGGGCGGCGTGACGGCGGCGTTGAGAATTTCGATCTCGTGGCACAGCACTTCGATCTCGCCCGAGGGCATGTTGGGATTTTCGGTGCCGGCGGGACGGCGGCGCACTTTGCCGGTGATTTTCAGCACGAACTCGTTACGCACAGATTCGGCGAGTGCGAACATTTCGGGACGATCGGGGTCGCAGACGATCTGGGCGATACCTTCGCGATCACGCAAGTCGATGAAGATCACACCGCCGTGATCGCGCCGGCGATGGTTCCAGCCGCAGAGGGTGACGATCTGATCAACGTGGGCGGCGTTAAGGTGGCCGCAGTAATGGGTACGCATGGAAGTTTCAGCTTTCAAAAGTCGGCGCTCGCGGGACGGCGAACGCAAGGAGTTATTCGTTCTGCGCGCGACCGACGAGGTTGGCGCGGCGCGGTTGGGGCGGGACGACACCCATGGAGACGATGTACTTCAATGCGTCATCCACCGAGATGTCGAGTTCGATGACTTCACTTTTCCTGACGAAGAAGAAAAAGCCGTTGACCGGACTCGGTGCGGTCGGAATGAAGATGCTGACATACTCGTCCGGCAGCATTTCGCTGATCTGGCGTGCGGGCGCTCCGGTCTGGAAGGCGACCGCCCAAGCTTCAGGATGCGGGTAGCGGACCAGCAGGACTTTGCGGAAGGCGTCGCCGTTGCCGGAAAACAGCGTGTCCGAGACCTGCTTGACGCTGTAGTAGATGGACTTGACGATGGGGATGCGCGCCAGCAATCCCTCCCAGAAACTCAGCAGGCGCTGGCCGATGATGTTTGCGGTCACGAGGCCGGTGAAGAGGATCACGAGCAGCGTGAGCAGCGCACCGGTTCCGGGAATCGTGAAACCGAGCAGGTTGTCCGGATGGATTGCGCGCGGCAGCAAGCGCAGCGACTGATCCATGGTGCCGACGATTGCTGTCAGCACCCAGACAGTGATGACCAACGGGATCCAGATCAGGAGTCCCGTGATGAAATACTTCTTGAGGGGTTTCACGCAGCGGTATCAGTTGCAGGGCAAGAACCCGTGCCGCCCTGGCAGGGCGGCGGATTGTCGGGCTTGGCCGGTTTCGCTCCGCTCTTGAAATCGGTCTGGTACCAGCCGCTGCCTTTCAACTGGAAGCCGGCGGCAGTCAGTTGCTTGGTGAAGTTTTCGGTATGGCACTCCGGACAAGTCGCGAGTGGCGCATCGGACATCTTCTGCAGGACATCCTTCTCGAAACCGCACTGGCTGCAGCGGTACGCGTAGATTGGCATGGTTTTCTCCGGAAAATTTGTCAAATTATATAAGCGCCTGAGCGAAAAGAGATTCGCGGCAAGCTAAATGATTCCGGAAAACGCGAAATTCAAGCCGGCGGCGCTAGATCAAACCGAGGTAGGCCTGATTTAGTCCCTTGCCCCAGAACAGGGCGATGATGCCCGCAGCGGCGAGATAGGGCCCGAAGGGAATGGGTACGTTGCGTCCGTGGCGCGCCAGTACGATCAGGACGATGCCGACGAGTGCGCCGACGAAGGAGGACATCAGGATCACCAGCGGCAGCATCTGCCAGCCGAACCAGGCGCCGATGGCCGCCAGCAGCTTGAAATCGCCGTAGCCCATGCCTTCCTTGCCCGTCGCCAATTTGAAGGCCCAATAAACCAACCAGAGTGCGAGGTAGCCGGTAGCGGCACCGATGACGGCGTCGGAGAGTGGGGCGAAGGTGCCGTTCAGGTTGATCAGCAGGCCGGCCCAGATCAGCGGCAGGGTGATGTCGTCGGGCAGCAGCTGCGTATCGAAGTCGATGAAGGTCAGCGCGATCGTCGCGGCGATGAACAGCAAGGCACCGGCGGTTGCCAGCGTGAAACCATAGCGCCAGGCGGCGTAGCCGAACAACACCCCGGTGATCGCCTCGACCAGCGGATAGCGGACGCTGATGGCCTTGCCGCAGCCTTTGCAACGGCCGCTGAGCAGGAGATAACTGAGGATCGGGATGTTCTCCAGGGCGCCGATCTGATGCCCGCAATCCGGACAACGCGAACGGGGAGTGACCAGGGACAGCGGCTCGAAAGTCAGGGCTGGCGGGACGGCAGCGCCATCCGGGTCCGTTGCGGCCAGCTCGGCGCACTGGATGCGCCAATCCCGCTCCATCATGATCGGCAGGCGATGGATGACGACATTCAGGAAGCTGCCGATGAGCAGCCCGAACACGAGACTGGCGGCGACGAGCACCGTCGGATCGAGGTTGGCCATGGAAGCGATCTAGACGACTGCGCCGAGCTTGAAGATCGGCAGGTACATCGCGACGATGATGCCGCCGATGAGGACGCCGAGCACGACCATGATCAAAGGCTCCATCAGGCTCGATAGCCGCTCGACCGCGTCATCGACCTCCGCTTCGTAGAAGTCGGCGACTTTCCCGCTCATGGAATCGATCTGGCCGGATTCCTCGCCGATCGAGATCATCTGGATGGCCATGTTCGGGAAGACGTTGGTGTTCTGCATGGCCACGGTCAGGCTCGATCCGGTGCTGATTTCGGCCTTGATCTGCTTGGTGGCTTCCCGATAAATATAGTTGCCTGACGCACCGCCGACGGAATCCAATGCTTCGACCAGGGGCACGCCGGCGGCGAACATGGTCGATAGCGTGCGCGACCAGCGTGCGAGAGTGGCTTTGCGAATGACCTCGCCGAAGATCGGCAACCGCAGGGCGAGCCGATCCATGAAAATCTGCATTTTTTCGGAACGCTTCCAGAAGTAGAAGAAGGCATACACGCCACCGCCGACCACGCCGAAAATGAGGTACCAGTATTCGACGAAGTAGTCGGAAATTGCCATGACGACGAGCGTTGGCCCGGGCAGATCGGCACCGAAGCTGGTGAATACCTTCTTGAATTGCGGCACGACGAAAATCATGATGACCGCGGTGACGATGAAGGCGACGACCAGCACCGAGATCGGGTAGAACAGCGCACTCTTGATCTTGGCAATGATCGCCTGGGTCTTTTCCTTATAGGTCGCGAGGCGATCCAGCAACTGGTCGAGAATGCCGGCCTGCTCGCCGGCTTCGATGAGGTTGCAATACAGGTTGTCGAAGTGCAACGGAAATTTGCGGAAGGCCTGGTTCAATGCCGAGCCGGTTTCCACGTCCGTCTTGATGCTCAAAACGAGCCGGCTCATGGCCGGGTTGCTGGCGCCCTTGCCGACGATGTCGAAAGATTGCAGCAGCGGGACGCCGGATTTCATCATGGTCGCCATCTGGCGCGTGAAGAGTGTGATGTCCTTGTCCGTAACCCTGCCCTTGCCGCGCAGCGATTGCTTGGATATCTTCGTGGCCAAAATACCCTGACGCCGCAGCGTGGTGCGGACAACCGTCGGCGACGCCGCGCGCAGCTCACCGCGGATGATCTTGCCGCTCTTGTCCTTGCCCTCCCAGTTATAGGTGGCCAGGGAGTCGTCCCGCTTGGGCGTTGCCATGCCTGCTCCTTGCTTGAATATGCTGGGTGATAATGCCTTGCCGGGGCGCCCTTGTAAAGGAGGAATAGCCCCGGTTTTCGCTAGCTGGACGGCACGGTGGGTGTGGGTCGGTAGACTTTCACGGTCTTCACGCGGCGATTCTCGGTCTGGATGATTTCCATGGCGATGCCATTGATGCGCAAGCCGACGCCAATTTCCGGAATGTCACGCAGGTGTTCGATAATGAGGCCGTTGAGGGTCTTGGGCCCATCGACGGGCAGGTTGATACCCAGCAACCGATTGATTTCGCGCAGACTATGGCCGCCATCGACCATGGTTTCGCCGGCTGCATTCCAGCGCATGGCCGCATCGCTGCCGGGCATGCTGGTCGTGAATTTGCCGACGATTTCCTCGATGATGTCGTCGATTGTGACGAGCCCGAGCAGTTCGCCATACTCGTCCACGACCATTCCCAGACGTTGGCGATTCTCGCGGAAGAAGCGCAACTGGTCGTAGGCCTGCGTTTCGGCCGGGATGAAATAAGGTGCCGCCATTTCCTGTCGCAATACGTCCTGGTCCAGGATACCGCCAAGCGCAAGGCCGACCATGCGACGCATGTGGATGATTCCGATGATGTTTCCGGGATCGCCATCGTAAACCGGCAGGCGGGTGTGGAAACTGGTGGCCAGTTTGTCGTTGATTTCTTCCAGCGGCGCGGCAATGTTGATGCTCTCGATTTCACCCCGCGGTGTCATGATGTCTTCGACGGTGATGTGTTCGAGATCGAAGAGGTTCACCAGTAATGCGCGGTGTTCGGACGGGATGAACTGCCCGGATTCAAGCAGTACCGAACGCAACTCGTCTGCGGTCAGATGGGGCGCCTCGGCCATGCCTTTGGGCTTGATGCCCGTGATCGCAAGTATTCCGCGCGAGAACAGATTGATGAACCAGACGATCGGGTAAAAGACACGGAGCAGGGGCCAGAGCAGGAAGGCCAGCACCGGGGTAATGCGGTCGGCGTAAGTGGCGGCGATCACCTTGGGGGTAATTTCCGAGCAGACGAGGATGACGAAGGTCGTGATGAGTGTGGCGGCGCCGAGCGCCCATTTGTCCTCGCCGATCAGTTCGATAGTGATGACGCTGATGAGAGTCGCGGCGCCGGCATTGACCAGATTGTTGCCCAGCAGAATGACGCCGAGCAGCTTGTCGGCACTTTCCAGCAACCTGAGTGCAAGGCGGGCACCCCGATGGCCCTGGCTCGCGTGGTAACGCAGACGATAACGGTTGGCCGCCATCATGCTGGTTTCCGACATCGAAAAAAACGCGGACAGGGCCAGCAGGACCAGGAGCGCGATCGAGAGAGCGAAAAACGGGATTTCTTCCAAGGTCAGACCCGCCCGAGCAAGACCTCAAGCACGAAGCGGCTGCCGACGTAAGCCAGTAGCAACACGACGAATCCGGTGAGTGTCCAGCGCAAGGCGATCCGGCCGCGCCAGCCGTAGCGATGTCGCCCGAACAGCAGGGCGGCGAATATCAGCCAGGACAGCAGGGCAAACACGGTCTTGTGGTTGAAAGGCAGGGGTTTGCCAAATATCTGTTCCGAGAAGAAGATTCCGGAGGCCAGCGTCAGCGTCAGTAGCAGGAAGGCGATATGGATGAGCCGGAACAGCAGGGCTTCCATGGTCAGCAGCGGCGGCAGGCCCGCGAACAGCGGTGTCATTCGGCCGCGATGCAGACGCTTTTCGGTCACAGCCATGAGGAGGGCATGCAGGGCAGCCAGCGTGAACAGGCTGTAGGCGAGCATGGCCATCAGGAAATGCAAGCGGAAAGCCGGGGAGTTCGCATTCGCGATCAGGTGCTGGCCCGGCAATAGCCAAGGCAGTAATCCGCAAACCGCAGCCAGGGGCAGGCCGAACATTTGCAGGCCTTCCATGCGTGCGTAGAAGCTTTCGATCCAGTACAAGGCAATCGCCAGCCAGGTCATCATCGATAAAGCTACAGCGAAACCAAAGCGCATGCCGTTCCCGTCGGACGGGAAAATCTCCAGGGCCAGCGTGGTTCCGTGGACTATCAGTGCAAGCGCGAGCCATGCGCGCTCCCAGCCCATCAAGCCCCTGATGGGTTGGTCGAGCACCGCACCCCGCCAGCGGGTACGCCAGAAATGTCCGGCCAATGCAACGTAAAGCAGTGCAGCCAGCGAATGCAGCAGGGGGGGATGCAGTAAAATCGTCGGCATATTTTTGGAGTTTACACCAAGCCCATGCTCGACAATCTGACCCAGCGACTCGCCAAGGTCGTCAAGACGCTGCGCGGCCAGGCACGCCTGACCGAAGACAACATTTCCGAAATGCTGCGTGAGGTGCGCATGGCCTTGCTCGAGGCCGACGTCGCACTGCCGGTGGTCAAGGACTTCATCGCGCGCATCAAGGAGAAAGCCGTTGGCCAGGAGGTAGTGGGTTCGCTCACGCCGGGTCAGGCGCTGGTGGGTGTCGTGCATCAGGAACTCACCGACCTGATGGGCGGTGCGAAGGCTGAACTCAATTTCGCTACCCAGCCGCCGGCGATCATCCTCATGGCCGGCCTGCAGGGCGCGGGCAAAACGACGACAACCGCCAAGCTGGGCAAGTGGCTCAGGGAACGGCAGAAAAAGAAGGTGTTGGCCGTGAGTTGCGACGTCTATCGTCCCGCGGCGATCGAGCAGTTGAAAACCGTCTCCGCCCAGGCGGGCATCGATTTCTTCCCGTCGTCAGTCGGCCAGAAGCCGGCCGAGATCGCTGCCGCGGCGCTGGATTACGCGAAGCGTCATTTTCACGACGTGCTGTTCGTCGACACCGCCGGCCGTCTTGCCATCGATGAAGCGATGATGGCAGAGATCCGCGAATTGCATGCGCAACTCAAGCCGATCGAGACGCTGTTCGTCGTCGATGCCATGCTTGGCCAAGACGCGGTGAATACCGCCAAGGCCTTCAACGAGGCGCTGCCGCTGACCGGCATCATCCTGACCAAGCTTGACGGCGATGCGCGCGGCGGCGCAGCGCTATCGGTACGCCATGTCACCGGCAAGCCGCTCAAATTTGCGGGTGTCGGCGAGAAACTCACGGGAATCGAGGAATTTCATCCCGAGCGCATGGCGAGCCGCATCCTCGGCATGGGCGACATCCTTGGCCTGGTCGAAGAAGCGCATCGCAACGTCGATCAGGAAAAGGCACAGGAATTCGTCAAGAAGATGAAGTCCGGCAAGGGCTTCGACCTCAACGATTTCAAGGCGCAGATCGGCCAGATGCGCAGCATGGGCGGCATCGGCGCCCTGATTGACAAGTTGCCGGCGCAGTTTGGCGCGATGGCGCAGCAGGCCGGTGGCGCCATGGAAGACAAGGCGGTGCGGCGCATCGAGGGCATCATTAACTCCATGACGCCGCTGGAACGCACCAAACCCGAACTTATCAAGGCCAGCCGCAAGCGCCGTATTGCTGCCGGTGCGGGGGTGCAGGTACAGGAAGTGAATCGCCTGCTCAACCAGTTCGAGCAGACGCAGAAAATGATGAAACAGTTTTCCAAAGGCGGTATGGCGAAGATGATGCGCGGCGTGAAGGGCTTGATGGGCAAGGGAGGCATGCCGGGGATGCCCCGGTAGCGCATCCGGTGCCGTCTCGCCAGGACTGACTTTTACTGGCGGGTTTGGATGACCCGGGGGCCCCAGCCCCAGTGTTTTTCCCAGGCGGCGCGCACCATGTTTGGATACTCCGGCCGGCCGAGGCTGCCGTTGTAGCGGCCTAACGCACGGAACAGGTCGCCATTCTCGATGTCGAGATAGTGGCGCAGGATGGTGCAGCCGTAGCGCAGGTTGGTGCGCAGGTGGAACAGGTTGTTGTCCGTGCTGCCAATCAGCTTGACCCAGAAGGGCATCACCTGCATGTAGCTGCGTGCGCCGGCAACGGAGACAGCGTGTTTGCGAAACCCGCTTTCGACCTGGATCAGCCCGAGTACGAGCTGTGGATCGAGGCCGGCTCGCTGCGCTTCATAGCGCACGGCCTTGAGGAATTCAAGTCGCCCTTCCCGGTCGGGTATGCGCTTTTCCAAGCGCCGAGACATCTCCGTCAGCCAGTCGATTTTCTCCTCGATGCTGTCGAAGCGGGGTTCCGGTGTCGCGCGGTCGGATACGGCCGCGTGCAGGGCGGCTTGCACGCTGGCGGCGAGCGGCTCGTATTTCTGCGCGCCGGCCCAGGAACATGACGCCGCGATGAACAGCAGGGCGCCAGCGATGATCATATTCAGCCGTTTCAGCTGCATGCCTTCTGGCGCACCCATGCCGCGATGTCGGCCAGCGGTACCTTGGTGGCTTCCTTGTCCCGGCGTTGCTGGTATTCGGCGATGCCTTCCTTCAGGCCCCGATCGCCGATGGTGATGCGGTGCGGTACGCCGATGAGTTCCCAGTCGGCGAACATCACGCCGGGGCGCTCGTCGCGATCGTCGAGGATGACGTCGATGCCGGCAACGACGAGTTTTTCGTAGAGATCGAGCGCTGCCTGACGCACGGCTTCGGACTTGCCCCAGCCGACCGGGCAGATCACCGCAGTGAAGGGCGCGATCGCAGCGGGCCAGATGATGCCTTTGTCGTCATGATTCTGTTCGATGGCAGCGCCGACCAGACGCGTGACGCCGATGCCGTAGCAGCCCATCACCATCAGTTGCGGCTTGCCGTTCTCGTCGAGGTAGGTGCAGTTCATCGCGGCGGAATACTTGGTGCCGAGGAAGAAGACGTGGCCGACTTCGATGCCGCGCTGGATGGCCAGCTTGCCCTTGCCGTCCGGCGAGGGGTCGCCTGCCACGACATTGCGGATGTCGGCGACAACTTCCGGTTCCGGCAGGTCGCGCCCCCAGTTGACGCCCTGGATATGGCAGCCGATCTCGTTCGCACCGGTAACGAAGTCGTGCATGTGCGCGACTGTTCGGTCGGCGACGACCCTGACCGGCTTCTGCGTGTTGATCGGACCGAGGTAGCCTGGCGGGCAGCAGAAATGCTCGATGATTTCCTGCTCGGTGGCGAAACGGAATCCGCTTTCTAGCCCGGCCACCTTGCCGGCCTTGACCTCGTTGAGGTCGTGATCGCCGCGGACCAGCAGCAGCCAGATCTCGGGACCCAGTGGCGAATCAGCAGCCAGCACGATGGATTTCACTGTGCGTTCGATGGGCAGATTGAGCAGCCTGGCAACATCCTCGCACCGCATGGCGTCCGGCGTGGCGACTTTTTGCAGGGTTTCGGCGGGAGCACTGCGCTGCGGGATCAAAGGGAGTGCTTCGGCCAGTTCGATGTTGGCGGCGTACTCGGAATCCGGGCAATACACCAGCAGATCCTCGCCGGTATCGGCAATGACCTGGAACTCATGGGACAACGAGCCGCCGATGGCCCCGGTATCGGCACGCACGGCACGAAAACTGAGGCCGAGGCGCTCGAAGATCTTGACGTAGGCTGCATACATCACCTGATAACTCTTCTCGGCGGCGGCTTCGTCACGGTCGAAGGAGTAGGCGTCCTTCATCGTGAACTCGCGTCCACGCATGATGCCAAAGCGCGGCCGTCGTTCATCCCGGAACTTCGTCTGGATGTGATAGAAGTTTTTCGGCAACTGGCGGTAGCTGTGGATCTCGCCGCGCGCGATATCCGTGACGACTTCCTCGGAGGTCGGCTGGATGATGAAGTCGCGGTCGTGGCGGTCTTTCACCCGCAGCAGTTCCGGCCCCATCTTGTCCCAGCGGCCGGTTTCCTGCCAGAGTTCGGCGGGTTGCACCACCGGCATAAGCAACTCGATGGCGCCAGCATGGTTCATTTCTTCCCGAATAATGGCCTCGATCTTGCGGATGACGCGCAGGCCCATCGGCATGTAGCTGTAGATGCCACCGGCCAGCTTGCGGATCATGCCAGCGCGCGTCATCAGCTTGTGCGAGACAACCTCGGCGTCGGATGGGGCTTCCTTTAAGGTGGCGATGAAGAATTGGCTGGCGCGCATGACGAATATTCCTGAGTCTGACGATAAGCTGGCAATTTTACCTGCCCGCCCGGCTTTCCTCGGTCGGGCGAATATGAAACAATCCCATCCAGACAAATACATTGAGGTTCACCATGCTCGATCGGGAAGGTTATCGCCCGAACGTCGGCATTATTCTGACCAATCAGCGTTACGAGGTATTCTGGGGCAAACGGATTCGCGAACATTCTTGGCAATTCCCGCAAGGTGGGATCAAGAAAGGGGAAACGCCGGAAGAGGCGATGTTCCGCGAACTGCATGAGGAAGTCGGGCTGAAACCCGATCATGTCCGCATCCTCGGCCGCACGCGTGATTGGCTGCGATACGACGTTCCGAAACAGTGGGTGCGCCGCGAATGGCGCGGCACCTACAGGGGACAGAAGCAGATCTGGTTCCTGTTGCGGCTGACTGGTCGCGACACCGACATCAGTCTGCGAGCCACATCGAAGCCGGAGTTTGACGCCTGGCGCTGGAGCAATTTCTGGGTGCCCCTGGATTCGGTGATCCAATTCAAGCGCATGGTGTATGAACAGGCGCTTACCGAGTTGTCCCGACTCCTGTTTCACTCGCCCGTGCGTATCCCGGGTTGGTCGCTGGATATCGGTCAGCCGCAAGGTGACCAGGAGCAGGCCGGCGATCGATGACACGATTCATTGCCTTGTTGACGGGTTTGCTGCTCTCCGGTGTGGCTGTCGCAGCGCTGGGTCTGAAGGACAACGACGATCCTGACGCGCCCAAGTGGGCAGAGGATGCCTTGCAACTGCCCGGTTTCCCGCAGGAAGTGAATCTGCGCGAGTTCTATGTCAGCGCGACGACGTCGCACAAGTATTTCATCGATGCCTCGACCTTAAGCGTTGGCAAGGATGGTGTGGTGCGCTACACGCTGGTGATTCGTACCAGCCGAGGCTCGACCAATATCACCTATGAAGGCATGCGCTGCGAGAGCCGGGAATACAGGATTTATGCAACCGGCCAACGCGACGGAGTGTGGGCTTTGGCGCGTCGAAGCGAGTGGTATCCCGTCGAGAACAAGCCGACCAACCGACATCACGCCGCGCTTTCCCGGGATTATTTCTGTCCTGTCGGCAACGCGATTCGTACGGCGGACGAAGGCCGCGAAGCCTTACGCCTGGGCAAGCATCCCGATGCAAATTGAGGTTATCCGTGAGTCTTCTTGACCCGTTCATCCTGCAACTCGACCAGGCGCTTCGCACTGTTTTCACCAAGGCACCGACGGTACGGGCGCTGCCCGGCGAAGCACTCCCCGAGGCGGACCTTACCGAGTCGGAGCGGCGTCATGTGGCCGCGTTGATGCGCATCAACCACGTGGGTGAAGTTTGCGCGCAGGCGCTCTATGCCGGACAAGCATTCACTGCGCGCGAAAATACCGTGCGCGCGGCGCTGAAACATGCCGCCTGGGAGGAAACCGAGCATCTGAACTGGACCGAACGGCGCATCGAGGAACTTGAGGGACGCAAGAGCCTGCTCAATCCCGTCTGGTATGCGGGAGCCTGGACGATCGGCGCCATCGCCGGCCGGTTGGGCGACCCTGTCAGTTTGGGCTTTGTCGCCGAGACGGAACGGCAGGTCGAGGCGCACCTCGACGACCACATGGGCCAACTGCCTGCGGCAGATCGCCGTTCGCAGGCCATTATCGACCAGATGAAGGCTGACGAGATTTCGCATGCCCAGACGGCGCTCAGTTTGGGCGCCGCCGAACTTCCCGCCTTAGCCAAGGGCGCGATGAAAGTCGCGGCCAAGGTGATGACGACGACATCCTACTGGGTTTGACGCGGTCCGATCAGACCTCGACGATCTCCCAAGTGTGGTTCATCCGGGCCGTTTTGCCCAGCATGATCGAGGCCGAGCAGTACTTCTCGGCTGACAGCTGGATGGCGCGCTCCACGGATTCGGGCTTGAGGCCACGTCCTTTGACGATGAAGTGCAGATCGACGCGGGTGAAGATCTTGGGGTCTTCTGCGGCGCGTTCTGCCGTCAGCCTGACCGAGCAGTCGACGACATCCTGCCGTGCTTTCTTGAGGATCGACACGACATCGAACGAGGTGCACCCTCCGGCGCCGGCCAACAGCATTTCCAGCGGGCGGGGTGCGAGGTTGTGTCCGCCCGCTTCGGGTGCGCTATCCATGGCCACGATGTGGCCGCTACCCGTTTCGGCGATGAAGCTCATGCCATGGGGTTGCCACCTTATTGTGCATTCCAGCATCGGTCTGATTTCCTGAGTTTGGGAGGCCGATTGTATGCGCGCTGGCCGCTGACAAAAGTCAGGGCTGGCGGGACGGCAGGAATAGCGCTGGAAAAGTGTTTGACTTTTCATTGCTATCTTGGATAAGATATGCGGCTTTCCGCGTGGCGGGCCAGCGTTTTTGGTCCGTTCGTGCGCCAACCAAGCTGTGTGAATTAGGGTAGCAAGGATCCTCCATGAAGACTTTTTCCGCCAAACCGCATGAAGTCAAGCGCGATTGGTTCATCGTTGACGCCTCGGACAAGGTGCTCGGACGTCTGGCCGCCGAGATCGCACGCCGCTTGCGTGGCAAGCACAAGCCGGAATACACGCCCCACGTCGATACGGGCGACTACATTGTCGTCGTCAATGTGGAAAAGCTGCGCGTGACCGGCAACAAGGCCCAAGACAAGAAGTATTTCCGCCACTCCGGTTTTCCGGGGGGCATCTATGAAACAAATTTCATCAAGTTGCAGCAGCGTTTCCCGTCCCGCGTACTGGAAAAGGCCGTCAAGGGCATGCTCCCCAAGGGGCCGCTCGGCTACGCGATGCTGAAAAAAATGAAGTGCTATGCCGGCGGCGAACATCCGCATTCGGCGCAGCTGCCCAAAACCCTGGAAATCTGACAGGACGAATAGATTATGTCGGCCAACTACTTCTATGGCACCGGTCGCCGCAAGACCGCAGTCGCCCGCGTGTTCCTTAAAAACGGCAGCGGCAAAATCATCGTGAATGACAAGCCGGTGGATGAGTTCTTCTCCCGCGAAACCGGTCGGATGGTCGTGCGCCAGCCGCTCGATCTGACCCAGCATCTCGCGACTTTCGACATCATGGTCAATGTTACCGGCGGTGGCGAATCCGGTCAGGCCGGTGCCGTCCGTCACGGTATCACGCGTGCCCTCATCGAATACGATGCCACGCTCAAGCCAGCGCTTTCCAAGGCGGGTTTCGTCACGCGTGATGCGCGTGAGGTTGAGCGCAAAAAGGTCGGCTTCCACAAGGCGCGCCGCCGCAAGCAATTCTCGAAGCGTTAAGGAGGCAACCGAGCGCTTCCCGCAAAAGCCGCCCGCGGGCGGCTTTTTTCATTTCGGTTATGATGACCCATCAGGGTATTTGAGGAGCAAGCATGATCAAGGTTGGCATCGTCGGCGGTACTGGATACACCGGCGTTGAATTGCTGCGCCTGCTGGCACAGCATCCCGAAGTGGAACTGGCAGCGATCACTTCGCGTGCCGAAGCCGGCAGTGCTGTTGCCGACATGTTCTCCAGCCTGCGTGGCAGGGTGTCGCTGAATTTCAGCGATCCAGCCACGGCCCCGCTGAAGGATTGCCAGGTCGTTTTCTTCGCCACGCCCAACGGCGTGGCCATGCAGCAGGCGCGCAGCCTGCTCGAGTCTGGTGTGCACGTCATCGATTTGGCCGCAGATTTCCGCATCAAGGACATTGCCGTCTGGGAAAAGTGGTACGGCATGACCCATGCAGCCCCGGATCTGGTCGCGGAAGCGGTCTATGGCTTGCCTGAACTCAATCGTGCTCAGATCAGGAACGCTCGCCTGGTGGCAAACCCCGGGTGTTATCCCACGGCAGTCCAGTTGGGCTTTCTGCCTTTGATCGAGGCGGGGTGTGTTGATATCGATCATTTGATTGCGGATGCAAAATCGGGCGTATCAGGGGCCGGCCGCAAGGCGGAAACCCATATCCTGTTTGCCGAGGCGTCCGACAACTTCAAGGCATATGGCGTAGCGGGCCATCGCCACCTGCCCGAGATTCGGCAGGGATTGACAAATCTCGCAGGCGCTTCCATTGGACTGACCTTCGTCCCCCATCTGACCCCGATCATTCGAGGTATTCACGCCACTTTGTACGCACGAATAACACGCGAAGAGGACTTCCAGTTGCTCTACGAGAGGCGTTTTGCCGGTGAGTCGTTCGTCGATGTTCTTCCGGCGAAGTCCCATCCTGATACCCGCTCCGTCAGAGCCTCGAACACGTGTCGTATCGCAGTACATCGTCCGCAAGGGGGCAATACGCTTGTCGTACTGTCGGTAATCGACAACCTGGTCAAGGGCGCTGCCGGCCAGGCCGTGCAAAACATGAATTTGATGTTCGACTTCGACGAATGCCTTGGTCTTACGCAGGTTCCCGTCTTGCCCTGATCCTGAGACGCTTGCGCGGGCGCTTCGGAATTTCCGCCCCGCAGGTTGCCATCCGGACGCATGTGCTTTGGCGTCTGCGCGCCTTCAGCATCGCCCTTATCATCGGTCTGTTGATCGTTCTCGCGGTTTGGGTGTTTGATTTCGGTCGCCGGATCGACGGTTTCAATCATAGTGAAATCAGTGAGTTGCAAGAAACCAATGCTGTACTAGAGGCTGAGGTTACCCGTTTGCATGGATTGTTGACGGCGAGCGAAAATGACCTGCAGATCGAAAAAGCAGCACAGAAACAACTTGCTGAGAAGCACAGCGCATTGGTGGAGGAAAATACCCATCTCAAGGAGGAGTTTGCGGTACTCGAGCGCCTGTCGAAGACAAAGAAGAAGTAAGGCTGGGATGCGCCAGTCGATTTCAAAGGAGACCAGCCGTGTTTGGAAAAACCAACAAACCCAATAACAGGATCGATACCTTAATTGGCGCGGGGACAATCGTCGAAGGCAATGTCACCTTTACGGGCGGCCTGCGTATCGATGGCGAAGTGCGGGGGAATGTCAGTGCGTCTGGAGAACATCCCGGTACCCTCGTGATCAGCGAACATGCGCGAGTCGATGGCGAGGTGATGGTTCCCCACCTGGTCATCAATGGGGCAGTCAATGGCCCTGTCCGCTCGACCGATACTCTGGAATTGCAGCCGCGGGCCCGTGTTACGGGCGACGTGGAATACAACTCGATAGAAATTCATCTCGGCGCGATTGTGCAGGGCCGGTTGTTACACCGTGGTGCGACGACTGCCAAGGCTGTCGAATTGAAGCTTGCAACCACGCATTGAAATTATTTGCACCGCCACAAAATGGTGTATTTGACCGGTGGTATCTTGAACCGGATAATAAAACCTGCTAACCCAACCCCCTAGGAGAGCCAGAAATGAACGCCCCCGCTGAAATGACATCGCCACTGGTCTTTACTGACAGCGCCGCAAACAAGGTCAAGGAACTGATACAGGAAGAAGGAAACCCTGAACTGAAGCTGCGAGTTTTTGTGACTGGCGGCGGCTGTTCCGGTTTTCAATACGGTTTTACTTTTGATGAAGTGACCAACGAAGACGATACGATCATGGAGAAAAATGGCGTTATGTTGTTGATCGACCCCATGAGCTTCCAGTATCTCGTTGGGGCCGAGATCGACTACAGTGAGGGTTTGCAGGGTTCGCAGTTCGTCATCAAGAACCCGAATGCTACAAGCACCTGCGGTTGCGGCTCCTCTTTTTCCGCATAGCTTTTCGCTTAGGGAAAGAAACAAAAAAGGACGCGCAGCGTCCTTTTTTGTTTTGTTAGGCGCTATTAATCGAGCATAACCAGGCGCATGTCGCTGATTGTTGCGAGCTGGGCAGTGAAATCGCCAGTGATCAACTTGAATTCAGCAAACTGTCCCGCCGAGATTGGGGCCCCCTGGGGCAAGGCAATCGTCAGCGGATTGGTATGGACTCCGGCGACCCTGAATTCGTAGTGCAAATGTGGTCCTGTGGCAACACCTGTTGCACCGACATAGCCGATGACATCGCCTTGGGAGACGCGTTGGCCTTTGCGTAATCCTTGGGCGAAGCCGGAAAGGTGGCCATAGACCGTCATCCTGTTACCGGTGTGGCGCACCATGACAACCTTGCCATAGCCGCCTTGGATACCGGCGAGCTCAATCACGCCATCCCCTGTCGTTTTGACGCGCGTACCCGTTGGGGCTCCATAGTCGATCCCGCGATGCGCTCGGGTCTCCTTTAATACCGGGTGATAGCGAGCGCTTGAAAACCCGGAGGTGATTCGGGAGAATTCCAGAGGCGAACGCAGAAAAGCTTTCCTGACGTTGTGGCCATCTTCCGTATAGTAGCCGCCCGAGTCCTCCTTGTCTCGAAACCAGAAAGCACGGTAAGGCTTGCCGTCATTGACGAATTCGGCGGCGAGAATGCGTTGATTGCGCACGGATCGCCCCATATGGCTTGCATTTTCATAAATGACCGAGAACCTGTCGCCTTTGCGGAGATCGCGGTGGAAGTCGATATCGCCCCCGAAGATGTCAGCAAGCTGCGAGGCAACGTTATCGGGGATTCCAGCATCGTCAGCCGCGCCAAAGAGGGAATGGTTGATGGTGGCCGATTGCAGAACGACACCGCTGTCAAGCGGTAGCCCCTGGATTTCTGCCGCCAATCCCGAGGAGGTGCGTTGAATGGCTAATGCCTCGCCCTTGCGGCCGTTGAGTGGAAACAGGAGCGATTGCATTTCGCCTTGGGCGGTAACCTGTGCAGTCAAGGTCTTGCCGGGAATGAGTTGACGGAACATCGCGTCCGCTTCACGACTTTGTCGTAAAAACTGGACTAAATCTTCATCGTGGATGTCCATTGCAGCGAGCAAACCCATCACCGTATCGCCGCGCCGGATACCAATCTCTCGGGTGTGCAGGTCGAGGCTCGAATCGAGAGAGGCCACCAGAGGGGATCCCAGACTTTCGATTTCCTCGCTGAACTGTCCGGAATAGATCACAGTCTGCGGAGCGGTACCAAAAGCTGCCGCAACCCCTAGCATGAGCACGGCTGTAGCAGCGGCCATTAGTCCGAAGCGGACAGGGCGGACTGCTGGATGTGGCGCTTGGTTTAGAATTGATCGCATAGGAATACTCAAGCTAAAACCATTAAAGTTTAACAAAAATATTGACTTGAAAGAAATATTGGAAAACAACATGACCTCGATCGAATCACAATTGTCATTGATCAAGCGCGGTTCCGATGAGTTGCTCATCGAATCTGAATTGGCCGAAAGACTGAAGACAGGCAAGAAGCTGAGAATCAAGGCCGGTTTTGACCCGACAGCCCCTGACTTACATCTTGGACACACTGTGCTAATCAACAAACTGCGGCACTTTCAGGATCTCGGGCACCTTGTCATGTTTCTGATCGGGGACTTCACGGGGATGATCGGCGATCCCACCGGAAAGAATGCAACACGCCCCCCTCTTTCGCCAGAGCAGATCAAACAGAACGCCCTGACTTATCAGGACCAGGTTTTCAAGATTCTTGATCCGGAAAAAACAGAGATATATTTCAATTCCGTTTGGTTCGATTCACTGGGTGCTGCCGGGATGATCAAGCTGGCGGCTCAGCATACGGTTGCCCGTATGCTTGAGCGAGATGATTTTGCGAAGCGCTATGCTGGCAACCAACCCATCGCAATTCATGAGTTTCTCTATCCCCTTTGCCAGGGGTATGACTCGGTAGCCATGCGGGCCGATGTCGAGCTTGGCGGAACTGATCAGAAATTCAACCTCCTAGTCGGGCGGGAACTGCAAAAACACTATGGCCAACCACCGCAAACCATTCTGACCATGCCGCTGCTGGAAGGATTGGATGGGGTCAACAAGATGTCCAAGTCCCTTGGAAACTACATTGGCATTGCGGAGCCTCCCCAAGAGATTTTTGGCAAGGTGATGTCCGTCTCCGATGATCTGATGTGGCGTTATTTCGATTTGCTCTCTTTCCGCTCAGTCAATGAGATCAGCACACTGAAACGGAGTGTTGATGGGGGAGTCAATCCGCGCGATATCAAGATCATGCTTGCGCAAGAACTGGTCGCTCGCTTCCATAGCCAAACTGCCGCTGAGAAGGCCCTTGAGGATTTTCTGGCACGCTTTCAGCGTGGGGCGATGCCGGAGGAGATGCCCCAAATCTCGATACCGGCAGCTTCCATTGTGCAGGTACTGAAGCAGTCGGGCCTGGTTGTCAGCACATCCGAGGCCATGCGCATGATCGACGGAAACGGGGTGCGCGTCGATGGTGAAAAAGTTAGCGACAAGAGCTTGATGCTGGTGGCCGGTGAGACTGTCGTGCTTCAGGTAGGCAAGCGGAAATTTGCCCGCGTAACCCTTTCCTGAAAGATGAATTGCGCTGTTGTAATCGCAAGGCTGAAAATAATTTTCGGAATGTGTTGACGGGGAAAAGTCGGTATGTATAATGCGCCGCTCTTTGCTGCTCGGTGCAGCGTGTTCTTTAAAAATTAACAGCCGATAGGTGTAGGTGCTTGCTAGGTTTTTGCTGGTGGGTTCAGGCGGGCATGCTGAGATCGAAGGCATGCAAGTAGGGCAGGCGGAAGTCTGTTTTGACCGAGAGGTTATGGACTTGCTGGTGGAGATAAATTAGTAGCAAAGCGCTTACACAAAAGAAACGTAAGGTTAAGGAATTGACCTTGTCAGTATTTTGAGGAAGCGAGCGAAGAGATTGAACTGAAGAGTTTGATCCTGGCTCAGATTGAACGCTGGCGGAATGCTTTACACATGCAAGTCGAGCGGCAGCGCGGGGGCAACCCTGGCGGCGAGCGGCGAACGGGTGAGTAACACATCGGAACGTACCCAGTTGTGGGGGATAGCCCGGCGAAAGCCGGATTAATACCGCATGAGACCTGAGGGTGAAAGTGGGGGATCGCAAGACCTCACGCAGTTGGAGCGGCCGATGGCGGATTAGCTAGTTGGTGGGGTAAAGGCTCACCAAGGCGACGATCCGTAGCTGGTCTGAGAGGACGACCAGCCACACTGGAACTGAGACACGGTCCAGACTCCTACGGGAGGCAGCAGTGGGGAATTTTGGACAATGGGGGAAACCCTGATCCAGCCATTCCGCGTGAGTGAAGAAGGCCTTCGGGTTGTAAAGCTCTTTCAGCAGGAACGAAACGGTAAGGGTTAATACCTCTTATCAATGACGGTACCTGAAGAAGAAGCACCGGCTAACTACGTGCCAGCAGCCGCGGTAATACGTAGGGTGCGAGCGTTAATCGGAATTACTGGGCGTAAAGCGTGCGCAGGCGGTTTTGTAAGACAGGTGTGAAATCCCCGGGCTTAACCTGGGAACTGCGCTTGTGACTGCAAGACTGGAGTGTGGCAGAGGGGGGTGGAATTCCACGTGTAGCAGTGAAATGCGTAGAGATGTGGAGGAACACCGATGGCGAAGGCAGCCCCCTGGGTCAACACTGACGCTCATGCACGAAAGCGTGGGGAGCAAACAGGATTAGATACCCTGGTAGTCCACGCCCTAAACGATGCCAACTAGGTGTTGGAGAAGGAGACTTCTTTAGTACCGTAGCTAACGCGTGAAGTTGGCCGCCTGGGGAGTACGGTCGCAAGATTAAAACTCAAAGGAATTGACGGGGACCCGCACAAGCGGTGGATGATGTGGATTAATTCGATGCAACGCGAAAAACCTTACCTACCCTTGACATGCCAGGAACCCTGCAGAGATGTGGGGGTGCTCGAAAGAGAACCTGGACACAGGTGCTGCATGGCTGTCGTCAGCTCGTGTCGTGAGATGTTGGGTTAAGTCCCGCAACGAGCGCAACCCTTGTCATTAGTTGCCATCATTTAGTTGGGCACTCTAATGAGACTGCCGGTGACAAACCGGAGGAAGGTGGGGATGACGTCAAGTCCTCATGGCCCTTATGGGTAGGGCTTCACACGTCATACAATGGTCGGTACAGAGGGTTGCCAAGCCGCGAGGTGGAGCCAATCCCAGAAAGCCGATCGTAGTCCGGATCGCAGTCTGCAACTCGACTGCGTGAAGTCGGAATCGCTAGTAATCGTGGATCAGCATGCCACGGTGAATACGTTCCCGGGTCTTGTACACACCGCCCGTCACACCATGGGAGTGGGTTTCACCAGAAGTAGGTAGCCTAACCGCAAGGGGGGCGCTTACCACGGTGGGATTCATGACTGGGGTGAAGTCGTAACAAGGTAGCCGTAGGGGAACCTGCGGCTGGATCACCTCCTTTCTAGAGAAAAGACTGGGTGAGCACCTACAACCTATCGGTTGTTTGAAAGCGGGAGCGGGTCTGTAGCTCAGCTGGTTAGAGCACCGTCTTGATAAGGCGGGGGTCGATGGTTCGAACCCATCCAGACCCACCAAAATCAAGGGGGATTAGCTCAGCTGGGAGAGCACCTGCTTTGCAAGCAGGGGGTCGTCGGTTCGATCCCGTCATCCTCCACCAGAACTCTTGAAGAGGCGCTATCCAAGTGAAAGCACTTGGATAGCGGTTTTTACCGCGACAGGCTGTTGGATCTTTAACAATCAGGAAGAAGTAAAGTGTTTCGATCAGGCGGAAGCCGGGTCGAGATATGGGTAGTGATTGCAAATTCTCGCTTCCATCCTTTGAACCAGCGATGGGAGTGAAAAAACAAGCGTAAGTTGTGCCTAGAGCGTTGCCTGGCGGGAGCCAGGGTTCAACGTTATAGGGTCAAGCGACTAAGTGCATGTGGTGGATGCCTTGGCGATCACAGGCGATGAAGGACGTTGTAGCGTGCGAAAAGCTTCGGGGAGCCCGCAAACAGGCTTTGATCCGGAGATGTCCGAATGGGGAAACCCACCCGCAAGGGTATCCCTGGCTGAATACATAGGCCAGAGGAGGCGAACGTAGCGAACTGAAACATCTAAGTAGCTACAGGAACAGAAATCAACCGAGATTCCCTAAGTAGTGGCGAGCGAACGGGGAAGAGCCTGCAAGAGATAACTGCCGCGTTAGTGGAACAGTCTGGAAAGGCTGGCCGTAGTGGGTGATAGCCCCGTACGCGAAAACCCGGCAGCGAGACTGAGCTTGCGAAAAGTAGGGCGGGACACGAGAAATCCTGTCTGAAGATGGGGGGACCATCCTCCAAGGCTAAATACTCGTGATCGACCGATAGTGAACTAGTACCGTGAGGGAAAGGCGAAAAGAACCCCGGGAGGGGAGTGAAATAGATCCTGAAACCGCATGCATACAAACAGTGGGAGCGGACTTGTTCCGTGACTGCGTACCTTTTGTATAATGGGTCAGCGACTTACGTTCAGTAGCGAGCTTAACCGTATAGGGGAGGCGTAGGGAAACCGAGTCTGATAAGGGCGACATAGTTGCTGGGCGTAGACCCGAAACCAAGTGATCTATCCATGGCCAGGATGAAGGTGGGGTAACACCCACTGGAGGTCCGAACCCACTAGTGTTGAAAAACTAGGGGATGAGCTGTGGATAGGGGTGAAAGGCTAAACAAACTTGGAGATAGCTGGTTCTCCCCGAAAGCTATTTAGGTAGCGCCTCGTATGGACGCTGCCGGGGGTAGAGCACTGTAATGGTTGAGGGGGTCATTGAGATCTACCTCGCCATAGCAAACTCCGAATACCGGCAAGTGATATACGGGAGACAGACATCGGGTGCTAACGTCCGGTGTCAAGAGGGAAACAACCCAGACCGCCAGCTAAGGTCCCGAATGATTGGCTAAGTGGTAAACGAGGTGGGAAGGCATAGACAGCCAGGAGGTTGGCTTAGAAGCAGCCATCCTTTAAAGAAAGCGTAATAGCTCACTGGTCGAGTCGTCCTGCGCGGAAGATGTAACGGGGCTCAAGCCAATAACCGAAGCTGCGGATGCGTAGTAATACGCGTGGTAGGGGAGCGTTCTGTAGGTCTGTGAAGGTGGGGTGAGAACCCTGCTGGAGATATCAGAAGTGCGAATGCTGACATGAGTAGCGATAAAGCGTGTGAAAAGCACGCTCGCCGAAAGCCCAAGGTTTCCTGCGCAACGTTCATCGGCGCAGGGTGAGTCGGCCCCTAAGGCGAGGCCGAAAGGCGTAGTCGATGGGAAACGGGTCAATATTCCCGTACCGATCACAGATGCGATGGGGGGACGGAGAAGGTTAGGTCAGCCGGGTGTTGGACGTCCCGGTTTAAGCGTGTAGGCGTGCTGCATAGGCAAATCCGTGCGGCTTAGCTGAGGCGTGATGACGAGGGTTCTTAGAACCTGAAGTGACTGATACCCTGCTTCCAGGAAAAGCCTCTAAGCTTCAGTCTGTGATTGACCGTACCGCAAACCGACACAGGTGGGCAGGATGAAAATTCTAAGGCGCTTGAGAGAACCCAGGAGAAGGAACTCGGCAAATTAATACCGTAACTTCGGGAGAAGGTATGCCCCGGTAGCTTGTAGGAGTACATCCGAAGGGCGATGGGGCCGCAGAGAAACGGTGGCTGCGACTGTTTAACAAAAACACAGCACTCTGCAAAGTCGAAAGACGACGTATAGGGTGTGACGCCTGCCCGGTGCCGGAAGGTTAATTGATGGCGTGCAAGCGCTTGATCGAAGCCCCGGTAAACGGCGGCCGTAACTATAACGGTCCTAAGGTAGCGAAATTCCTTGTCGGGTAAGTTCCGACCTGCACGAATGGCGTAACGATGGCCACACTGTCTCCTCTTGGGACTCAGCGAAGTTGAAATGTTTGTGAAGATGCAATCTCCCCGCGGCTAGACGGAAAGACCCCATGAACCTTTACTGTAGCTTTGCATTGGACTTTGACGGGACTTGTGTAGGATAGGTGGGAGGCGTTGAGTTCCGGTCGCCAGATCGGAAGGAGCCATCCTTGAAATACCACCCTGGTGTCGTTGAGGTTCTAACCTGGCCCCCTGAATCGGGGGTGGGGACCGTGCATGGTAGGCAGTTTGACTGGGGCGGTCTCCTCCCAAAGTGTAACGGAGGAGTACGAAGGTCTTCTAGGTACGGTCGGACATCGTACTGATAGTGCAATGGCAAAAGAAGGCTTGACTGCGAGACCCACAAGTCGAGCAGGTGCGAAAGCAGGTCATAGTGATCCGGTGGTTCTGTATGGAAGGGCCATCGCTCAACGGATAAAAGGTACTCTGGGGATAACAGGCTGATTCCGCCCAAGAGTTCACATCGACGGCGGAGTTTGGCACCTCGATGTCGGCTCATCACATCCTGGGGCTGTAGCCGGTCCCAAGGGTATGGCTGTTCGCCATTTAAAGTGGTACGTGAGCTGGGTTCAAAACGTCGTGAGACAGTTTGGTCCCTATCTGCCGTGGGCGCTGGAGATTTGAGAGGGCCTGCTCCTAGTACGAGAGGACCGGAGTGGACGCACCTCTGGTGGACCGGTTGTGACGCCAGTCGCATCGCCGGGTAGCTAAGTGCGGAAGAGATAAACGCTGAAAGCATCTAAGCGTGAAACTCGCCTCAAGATAAGATCTCCCGGGGGTTTAACCCCCCTGAAGGGTCGTCGAAGACCACGACGTTGATAGGTCGGGTGTGGAAGCGCAGCAATGCGTTGAGCTAACCGATACTAATTGCCCGTGCGGCTTGACCCTATAACCTTGAGCTACGGCTCCAGGCACATCACGCAACAATCACTACCAGCCTTTACTTCTTCCGATCCCGTGGCGTTGAACCCCGTTCAACCCACTCCAGTTTAAGTCTGGTGTCCATAGCGTCTTGGCCCCACCCCTTCCCATCCCGAACAGGACCGTGAAACGAGACCGCGCCAATGATAGTGGGCACCTCGCCCGCGAAAGTAGGTCAACACCAGACTCCCCCTCTCCCCCAACGCCCCTCACTACCCTTAGTGCAGGGGCGTTGGGCTTTGGATCACGGCCGGGGGGGGAGATGTCTGAGCAGCCGCTCAAACCATGACCAGGTTGTCTCGGTGAATGAGCTCGGATTCGTCCATGTAACCCAGCCGTCTTTCGATTTCCAGGCTGGGATGCCCGACAATCTTTCTCGCATCGCCGCTGGGGTAGTTCGCAAGCCCACGCGCAAATTCCAAGTCATTCTCATCCAGGCAGGAGATTACTGCACCGCGATCAAACTCTCCCCTGACAAGACGTACGCCAATGGGAAGGAGACTTTTCCCATGACGAATCGCTTCGACGGCACCGCGATCAAGTACAACCGATCCAGCCACCCTAAGATGATCGGCCAGCCATTGCTTACGTGCCGCCAAGGGTGTTTGATGTGCTCTGAGGCATGTGCCAACGGGATCGCCATTGGCGGCCCGTATCAGGTTGCCTGGATCGCGCCCGCCAACAATTAACGTATGAGCCCCACTTCTTGCAGCTCGTTGTGCCGCCCGGATCTTTGTGATCATGCCACCCTTGCTGATACCACTCCCCGCCCCGCCAGCTATTGATTCATAGCTTTTGTCTTCAGCATCGCCTTCAATGATGAGCGTCGCAGTTGGATCGACACGGGGATCCGCAGTGTAGAGGCCTTGTTGATCGGTCAGAATGATTAAGGCATCCGCTTCAACAAGATTGGCCACCAAGGCACCTAGCGTATCGTTATCACCAAATTTTATTTCGTCGGTAACGACAGTATCGTTTTCATTGATGATTGGGACAACGCCGAGTTCGAGCAGGGTATTCAACGTGACTCGTGCATTGAGGTAGCGGTTGCGATCAGCAAGATCCTCATGGGTAAGTAGGATTTGTGCTGACTTCAGGCCGTGCTGAGCAAATACCGTTTCGTATGCTTGGGTCAGCCCCATCTGCCCGACCGCAGCGGCTGCTTGTAGGGCATGCATTGCATGTGGGCGCTTTTGCCAGCCAAGGCGCTGCATACCTGCTGCTATGGCGCCTGATGACACCAGCAGTATTTGGCGACCCGCCTGGTGCAGCATTGCAATTTGCCGGGCGCATTCCGTGATGAATTCGTTTGACAGGCCGGCACCATTGTCAGTCACCAACGCACTGCCGACTTTGACGACGATACGCCCACATAGGGCAATGTCATTACGCATTTTCGCTAGAAGAAGTCAAAAACTGCATGATTCTCTGACAGAGGAGTTGGCATCCTTCGCTTGTCGCACCTGAAACGACAAATACTGGTGAGTCATTTCCCAGTTTGCTGGAGATAGCCGAAATCATCTTGTCTCTTTCTTCCTGCGGGATAAGGTCAATCTTGTTCAGAACAAACCAACGAGGTTTTTGGTACAAGGATTCGTCAAAGTTCCTCAACTCATCGATGATCGCGAGGGCATCGCCGACCGGATCAGCATTCGGGTCCATGGGAGCCACATCGATCAGGTGTAGCAATAACCGGGTTCTTTGCAGATGCTTCAGGAAACGATGCCCAAGTCCGGCACCTTCGGAAGCGCCACGGATAAGGCCGGGTATGTCTGCGACAACAAAGCTTTGATTTGCGCCGACCCTGACTACCCCGAGATTGGGCTGCAAAGTGGTAAACGGATAATCCGCAACCTTGGGGCGGGCGGCAGAAACGGCACGTATGAAAGTGGACTTGCCGGCATTGGGTAATCCCAGCAGTCCTACATCTGCGAGCACTTTCAGTTCAAGCTTGAGATCGCGCGCTTCCCCAGGCTCGCCCGGGGTAAATTGGCGCGGCGCGCGGTTGGTGCTGGATTTGAAATGGATATTCCCCGCACCGCCATTCCCCCCTTTGGCAATAACGGCGCTGGTACCGTCTGCGTTAAGGTCGGCCGCGAGTTCGCCCGTAGCAGCATCGGTGATCACGGTGCCAACGGGAACATACAGCATCAAGTCAGCCCCGCCCTTGCCATAGCAGTCCGCCCCGCGTCCATTCTCACCGTGTTCAGCACGGTAATTGCGTGTGTAACGGTAGTCGATCAGGGTGTTAAGGTTGCGGTCTGCAATCATGCGAATGCTGCCACCACGTCCTCCATCACCCCCATCCGGACCGCCTCTGGGGATGTATTTTTCTCTGCGGAACGAGACGGCACCATTGCCGCCGTTACCTGCCGCAACTGTAATCAGGGCTTCGTCGAAGAATTTCATGGTCTAAATGAAAAAGCCCCATCCGATCGGACAGGGCTTCGTTTATTGCCTAGATATCTGGTCAGGCAACGGGAACGATATTGACGTATCTGCGCTGGGAAGGACCCTTCACAGTGAACCGTACCGTTCCGGTTTCCTTGGCGAACAGCGTATGGTCCTTGCCGATGCCAACGTTTTCACCAGGATGAAATTGCGTGCCACGCTGGCGAACGATGATGTTGCCGGCAGCAACCAACTGGCCGCCAAAGCGCTTGACACCGAGTCGTTTCGATTCCGAATCGCGACCGTTGCGTGAACTGCCGCCTGCTTTTTTGTGTGCCATGGTGAGGAGCTCCTAGTTTTCGAAATCAGGCACTGATGCCGCTGATTTCCAATTCCGTGTAGTTCTGGCGGTGTCCTTGGTGCTTCTGGTAATGCTTGCGACGCCGCATCTTGAAAATCTTCACCTTTGGATGGCGGCCCTGAGAAACAACCTTGGCGGTTACGGTGGCACCAGACAAGGTGGGAGTACCGATTTTCACGGACTCCCCTTCGCCGACCATCAAAACCTGATCCAGGGAAATTTCAGTGCCCACATCTGCCGGTATCTGTTCTACCTTGATTTTTTCGCCAGCGACAACGCGATACTGCTTGCCACCGGTTTTTATGACCGCATACATGTTGGACTCCAAAAACACTCTAAAGAACCGCGTATTCTATTTATTTGAAGAATATTGGTCAAGCACTCAAACGCCTGATTGACGATTTTCAGGCAACAACTTACCATCCACCCCCCCAGCCAGTGTGATTGTTGCCTTGGATTCAACCCACATTTATTCCCTGATCGCGAGCGATATGAATGCCGTTGACGCGGTTATTCGTGCGCGCCTGTATTCGGAAGTGCCACTGGTTCGTCAGATCGCGGAGTACATCATTGCCGGGGGCGGGAAACGGCTGAGGCCTGCCTTGCTTCTGCTTTCGGCAGGAGCACTGGGGTATCGCGGCAAGCATCATCATGAACTGGCAGCCGTGGTCGAGTTCATCCATACCGCTACCTTGCTGCATGATGACGTGGTCGACGAATCTGCGCTCCGGCGCGGCCGTGATACCGCCAATGCCCAGTTTGGCAATGCGGCCAGCGTGCTGGTGGGGGATTTTCTGTATTCCCGTGCTTTTCAGATGATGGTCGGCGTCGGCAGCATGCGCATCATGCAGGTGCTGGCGGATGCAACCAATGTCATCGCCGAGGGTGAAGTTCTGCAATTGATGAACTGCCACAACACCGAAATTACGACCGATGATTATCTGCAGGTCGTACGCTACAAAACGGCGAAGCTTTTTGAAGCCTCGGCACGTCTCGGGGCCATCTTGGGCGATGCCGCCCCAGCGCTGGAAGACGGTTTTGCAGCCTATGGCATGCATCTGGGTACAGCTTTCCAGATTGTCGATGATGTGCTGGACTACTCAGGCCACGAGGGGGAAATCGGCAAGAATCTGGGCGACGACCTTGCCGAGGGCAAGCCAACCCTGCCCCTGATTCATGCGATGAAGGTGGGGAATGCCTCCCAGGCCGAAGTGGTGCGATCCGCGCTTGAGCACGGTGGCCGGGAAGCCTTTCCCGAGGTCATCAGGGCGGTTCAGGAGACGGGAGCGCTCGATGCGGCGCTTCAAGTAGCGACCGCTGAAGCGGACAAGGCAAAGCAGGCCTTGATTGATGTATCCAATAGCCAATACCGGGATGCTTTGATACAATTGGCGTCCTTTGCGGTTGCTAGGCGCCATTGAAGGGTTTTGGCAGCTTGGCAAGCAAATTCGGGGTGTAGCTCAGCCTGGTAGAGTACTGCGTTCGGGACGCAGGAGTCGGAGGTTCGAATCCTCTCACCCCGACCAATTTTCTGGAACTTGCTTATCATGCACGACAACCACCCAGTGGGTGGCTGTCGTGCCGTTCAAGGCAATTTTTCGGAAATGGAAGGCCATCAACATGGCAAAGTTTCTCCTGCTGATTCTGGTTCTCTTTTTTGTATTCTGGTTTGTTTTCAGGCAACGAAGCAGCCAGGATGACCGGACGAACAATCAGCGGTCGTCGAAAACGGCGGAAAACATCGTCGTGTGCGCGCATTGTCATCTGCGCATACCGGAAAGCGAGTCCCTGGTTTCGGAGGGGCGCCATTACTGTTGCGAAGAGCATCGCCAACTGGGGGATGCCTGAAGTTGCGCAAGGCGATCATGCCTATTGATGCACCGGGGCTGCAGAGCCACTCGCTTTGGCGTCTGCTCAGGTATTTTTCCTATTATCGGCTGATTGTCGCGGGCTTCTTCCTCGGGGCAATGACTCTGTCCGGCAAGCCGCTGAACATCGGTTCGCAGGATCCCCACCTGTTTCTCTGGGTCAGTGGGACATATGTATTCCTGTCCATCGCCATGCTGATTACGCAGATCAGGTGGCAGCAAGCGTTCGACCTCCAGCTGACCACCCAGGTCTTGATCGACATCGGTTGCCTGATCCTGCTCCTGTATGCGAGCGGGGGCGCCAAGAGCGGGATGTCGATGATGCTGCTGGTCGTTCTTGTTGGCGCCGCGCTGGTCGGTCAAGGGCGGCTGGTGCTCTTCTACGCTGCCATCGCGACGCTGCTGCTGTTGGCGGAGCAAGCCTATCGCGTGGAATTCCTGAAAGGTGAGCCGGGGGACTTTTTCTTCACAGGCCTGACCAGCATCGGCCTGTTCGGTGCGGCGATCGCCGCACGCCTGCTGGCGAATCGCATGGTGGCAAATGAAGCGCTGGCACGCAAGCGGGGCATTGAACTGGCCGACCAGATGCTCATCAATGAGCGGGTGATTCGTGACATGCAGGATGGCGTGTTGGTGATCGACGCGGCTGGACAAGTGCGCCAATGCAATCCGCGCGCCCGTGCATTGCTCGGTTGCACCGACGCTTTCGCCAAGTCGCTGGATGAGTTCTCGCCCACGCTGGCAGAGGAGTTCGGGATTCGCCAGGGACGCGGTTTTGAATCCGAACTTGTGATGCAGGCGCCATGGACAGGCCGGGTCTTGCGTGCCCGTTTCCTGCCACCTGGTGAGGGCGGGAATGCACTGATTTATGTCGAAGACGTGGGCCGGTTGCAGCAGGAAGCCAGGCAGGTGAAGCTTGCGGCTCTGGGCAGGCTGACGGCGAACATGGCGCATGAGATCCGCAACCCCCTGTCGGCCATCAGCCACGCCGCCGAGTTGTTGGCGGACGAGCCGCCGGGCAAGGGTGTCGAACGGCTGACGCGCATCATTGTCGATAATTCGCAGCGCCTGAATCATCTGGTTTCCGAAGTGGTCGAACTGGGTCGGCGTGATCGTGTCAATCCGGAGTCGATCGATTTGCGGGAGTATTTCCTGCGCCTCATCGACGAGCGCTCTCTGCAGGATGCGGGAGCCGCCAGTCGGGTGGCCATCGACATCCCCGACGGGACCGAGATCCGTTTTGATCGGGGACATCTGCACCGTGTCGCCTCCAACCTGCTGGACAACGCCTTGCGCTATGCCAGCCCGTCGCCGGGCGCCGTGCGCGTAGCGATCGAGCAGAATCCCGGGCAGAACCGCCTGAGCCTCCACGTCATCGATGATGGCAAGGGGATCGATGAAACCGAGCGTGACCGGGTCTTCGAGCCATTCTTCACGACTCGTGCCGCCGGGACGGGGCTGGGTTTGTACATTGCCCGGGAGTTGTGTGAAGCCAATGGCGCCCGGCTATTCCTGCTCGAAAATGCCCCGGGCGCGCATTTCTGCATATCATTCGCGCTACCCACCCCTGAATCAGACAAGGACATGGCGGAATCATGAGCGGCAACCCCCGGGTACTTATCGTCGACGATGAAGCGGATATACGCGAACTGCTCGACATGACCCTGGCGCGCATGGGGCTCGAATGCGACACTGCGGCGAGCGTCGCCGTGGCCACCCGATTGTTGAGCGAAAAGCCCTATCAGCTTTGTTTGACCGACATGCGCATGCCCGATGGCGACGGGCTCGAACTGGTTCGGCATATCGAGACGAACCATCCGACCCTGCCGGTCGCCGTGATCACCGCGCATGGCAGCACCGAGAATGCCGTCGCGGCCCTCAAGGCCGGCGCCTTCGACTACCTGGCCAAACCCGTTTCCCTCGCGCAGTTGCGCACGCTGGTCAAGACCGCGCTAAAGGTGCCCGAGAGCAAAAGTGCGGCAGGTCAGCGTACCCATGAGTTGCTCGGCCAGTCGGTACCGATCGCCCAGGTCCGCGAACTGATTGCCAAGGTTGCGCGCAGCGAGGCGCCTGTCTACATCTCGGGCGAATCGGGTAGTGGCAAGGAGTTGGCGGCGCGTCTGATTCATCGTGGGAGCGTGCGTTCCGACAAGCCGTTCGTCGCGGTGAACTGTGGCGCGATTCCGGAAAACCTGATGGAAAGCGAGTTCTTCGGTTATCGCAAGGGCGCCTTCACCGGAGCGGAGAACGAGCGCGAGGGCTTCTTCCAGGCCGCGGATGGAGGCACATTGTTTCTCGACGAGGTGGCGGACTTGCCCCTGCCCATGCAGGTCAAGCTGCTGCGAGCCATCCAGGAAAAGCATGTGCGGCGTGTCGGGGCGACGACGGAAGAACCTGTCAATGCGCGCATCATTTGTGCGACGCATCAGAATCTGCGGCAACTGATGGATGAAGGCCGCTTTCGTCAGGACCTCTTCTTCCGCATCAATGTCATCGAGATCCGCATGCCCGCGCTGCGCGAATGCAGCGAGGATGTGCCGGAATTCGCGCAACGGATTCTTGCCCGGCTGGCCGTCACGAGCGGCATGCCGGAACCGGTGATCACGCCGCAGGCCCTGAGTGCGCTGAAGGCCTATGACTTTCCGGGCAATGTGCGCGAGCTCGAGAATATCCTCGAGCGTGCGCTGGCCCTGCAAAGCAGCGGCGTCCTCGATATCGAGGACCTGCAACTCCAGCCACCGAAAGTCAGTGCTGGCGAGACGGAATGTCTCGGCAGCAAGCCGCTGCAGGAGTTCCTCGACGACCAGGAACGCCAGGTCATCCTCGACGCCCTGCAGAAGACCCGCTTCAATCGGACGGCCGCCGCCCGCCTGCTCGGCGTGACCTTCCGCTCGCTGCGCTATCGGATGGAACGACTGGGTCTCAATGAGCCTGAGGCCTGAAGCGTTTGGTCTCATCGATCACGCCGGCTGGCTCGAGCGTGGTGAAAAGATCCCCAGCCCCAACCATGATGTCCGCCCGACGGGTGATTCAGCACGTCTCCTCGTGATCCATGCGATCAGCCTGCCGCCGGGTGAATTTGGAAGCGATGCCGTAATCGAGCTGTTTACCAACCGGCTCGACCCGTCGGCCCATCCCTACTTCGCCGCCATTGTCGGGCGGCGCGTGTCGGCGCACTTTTTTATCCGCCGCGATGGTCGCCTCATCCAGTTCGTCTCCTGTCTCGAGCGCGCCTGGCACGCGGGCGTGTCGTGCTGGCAAGGCCGGGAACGCTGCAACGATTTCTCGCTCGGCATCGAACTCGAGGGCGATGACTTCACCGCATTCACCGCAGCGCAGTACGCGGCGCTTGATGCGCTGATCGCCGCACTGCGTCAGCGATTCCAGCTGGAGGCGATCGTCGGTCATGCGGATATCGCGCCCGGGAGAAAGACCGACCCCGGACCATTTTTCGACTGGTCGCGCATCGCGCAGCAGCGCAACGCCTGACATGCAATGTGCGTGGTTTGATCGCAACGTTTCATGGCGATCACGCATGACCCGCGCAATTTATCTTGCATTGAAAAAAACGAACCACTACTATTAGTGCCCATTGGGCGTTGACCTACTACATATAGTAGGTCGAAGCTGGCAGTACAGATCTGTAGTAGCCAACGAAAGGCGGGGCATGCAGGAAGACGCAGGGCGCACGAATGTCGATCGAATCGAATCCGCTAGCGGATTGGATGCCGCCTCTGCCGCAGTTACGATCCCCGTTTCCGCCGCACGCCGCAAGGCGCTTGCCGACTTTTCAGTCCTGGCGAATCCCGTATTGACGTGTTCCCCCATCTCGCTCCAAACCAAGGGATGGCTGGGGAAAGCGCTTGAATTCATCGATTCCGGTCCGCCGGCGTTGTTGAATAATCCGTGCTGTAGTAGGCGGGTTGTTAATTTTCCCTTTCTCAAACATGCAATGGAGGTTCACTATGGCTGAAGAGAAGAAAGCCAAGAAGCCGGCGGCGGCTAAGAAAGCTGCACCGAAGAAAGTTGCTGCGAAACCGGCGGTGAAGAAAGCTGCACCGAAGAAGGCTGCTGCAAAGCCGGCCGCCAAGAAAGCTGCACCGAAGAAAGCTGCTGCAAAGCCGGCCGCCAAGAAAGCTGCACCGAAGAAGGCTGCTGCAAAGCCGGCCGCCAAGAAAGCTGCACCGAAGAAGGCTGCTGCAAAGCCGGCCGCCAAGAAAGCTGCACCGAAGAAAGCTGCTGCAAAGCCGGCCGCCAAGAAAGCTGCACCGAAGAAAGCTGCTGCAAAGCCGGCCGCCAAGAAAGCTGCACCGAAGAAAGCTGCTGCAAAGCCGGCCGCCAAGAAGGCTGCTCCGAAGAAGGCTGCCCCGAAGAAGGCTGCTGCAAAGCCGGCCGCCAAGAAGGCTGCTCCGAAGAAGGCTGCCCCGAAGAAAGCTGCTACGAAGCCGGCCGCCAAGAAGGCTGCTCCGAAGAAGCCTGCTGCGAAAAAGGCTCCCGCAAAACCTGCCCCGGCCCCGGCAGCGGCCCCTTCGACCGCTGCTGCGCCCGGCATCAAGTCCTCGCTGAATCCGGCGGCGGCTTGGCCCTTCCCGACGGGTTCGCGTCCGTCCTGATCGTTAGCTCGATCAATCCAAGGGAGGCTGAATCAGCCTCCCTTTTTTATTTCCCGAAATACCGCGCCATCCGGTCGATGCCGAGCGCGAGGCGTTCCGCTCCGGTGGTGTAGGCGAAACGCATGTGTCGGTCCGGCGCATGGTTGCCGAAGTCGAGGCCGGGAGTGGCTGCGACGCCGGCCTGCTCGAGTAGTCTATCCGCCAGTCGATAACTGTCCGTGTCCAGGTTGCCGATGCCGGCATAGATGTAGAAGGCGCCGCGCGGCTCGACCGCGATGTCGAACCCGATTCTGCGCAGGCCGGGCAGCAGCAGATTGCGGCGCGCCTGGAATTCCTGCCGGCGTGCGGCGCAGATCGCGAGCGTTTCCGGTGTGAATGCCGCCAGCGCCGCATGCTGGGCCACGGTCGATGGTGCGATGTAAAGATTCTGCGCGAGCTTCTCGATGTTTCTCACCATGTGGGGCGGCACGACCAGCCAGCCGAGCCGCCAGCCGGTCATGCCGAAGTATTTCGAGAAACTGTTGATGACGATGATGTCGTCGGAGAGGCCCAGCGCGGTGCGCGCATCGAAGTCTTCCTTGGCGCCATAGGTGAGGCCGTGATAGATCTCGTCGACGATCAGTGTGCCGCCGCATGACTGCACCGTATGCCAAAGTGCGGCAAGCTGGTCCGGTTCGATCAGCGTGCCGGTCGGATTGGCCGGCGAGGCGACGAGCAAGCCCTTTGTGCGTGCCGTCCAGCCAGCGCTGACTTTCGCGGCGGTGGGCTGGAAGTTGGCTGCGGCATCGACATCGAGGGCGCGCGGCACCCCTTCGCAGAAGCGCACGAAATGGCGATTGCACGGGTAGCCCGGATCGGTGAGCAGCCACTCGTCACCGGGCGTGATCAGCGCGCCCAGTGCCAGCAACAATGCCCCCGAGGCACCGGCGGTGACGATGACGCGGGCCGGATCGACGGTGACGCCGTAACGCGAGGCATAGAAACTGGCAATCGCCTCGCGCAGCGGCGCGATGCCGAGGGCGTTGGTGTAATGAACATGGCCGCCGGCGAGGAAGCGTTGCGCCGCCGCGATGATCGGCGGCGGCGTCGGGAAGTCGGGTTCGCCGACTTCCATGTGGACGATGTCGCGCCCCTGTGCTTCAAGTGCCTGGGCCTTGGCCATCAGCTCCATGACATGGAAGGGTTCGATCCCCGCCATGCGTGCGGCAATATTCATTGCGTCTTCCTGCTTCAGTCGATCAAGGCGAGCTCGAACAGATCCCGCTTGAGCGCCAACTGCTTCGGCAGCTTCGCCCCCATCTTGTCGAACCACTCCTTGTGGCCGGCGAGTTCCTGCTTCCATGCCTCGGCGTCGATCTGGGTCAGGGCCTCGAACTCGCCCTTGCCGATGTCGAGCCCGGTCCAGTCGATGTCCTCGAAACGCGGCATCCAGCCGAGCACGGTTTCGCGCGCGGCGACACGGCCGCGCACGCGGTCGACGATCCACTTCAGCACGCGCATGTTCTCGCCGAAGCCCGGCCACATGAAATTGCCGTCAGCGTCCATGCGGAACCAGTTCACGCAGAAGATCTTCGGCGTGTGCTCGACGACATGGCCCATGTGCAGCCAGTGGTTGAAGTAGTCGCCCATGTGATAGCCGCAGAAGGGCAGCATGGCGAAGGGGTCGCGCCGCACCACGCCTTGCGCGCCAAAGGCGGCGGCGGTGGTTTCCGAGCCGAGCGTGGCTGCCATGTAAACGCCGTAGCCCCAGTTGAAGGCCTCGTAGACCAGCGGCACGGTGGTGGCGCGCCGGCCGCCGAAGATGAAAGCCGAGATCGGTACGCCCGCCGGGTTTTCCCAGTTGGGGTCGATCGAGGGACATTGCGCCGCCGGTGCGGTGAAGCGCGCATTGGGATGTGCCGCCTTGCGACCGGCCTTGCCGTCGGCCGGGGTCCAGTCCTTGCCCTGCCAGTCGATGCAATGGGCGGGCTGTTCCTTGGTCATGCCTTCCCACCAGACATCGCCGTCGTCGGTCAGCGCGACGTTGGTGTAGATGATGTTTTCTTTCAGCGTCGCCATCGCGTTGTAGTTGGTCTTCTCACTCGTACCCGGCGCTACGCCGAAGTAGCCGGCCTCGGGATTGATCGCGTAGAACCGGCCATCGGGGCCCGGCTTGATCCAGGCGATGTCGTCGCCGACGGTGTAAATCTTCCAGCCTTTGAAGCTCTGCGGCGGGATCAACATCGCGAAATTGGTTTTGCCGCAGGCGGAGGGGAAGGCGGCGGCGACGTAAGTCTTCTCGCCCTGCGGCGATTCGACGCCGAGAATCAGCATGTGCTCGGCGAGCCAGCCTTCGTCGCGCGCCATGGTCGAGGCGATCCGCAGTGCGAGGCACTTCTTGCCGAGCAGCGCATTGCCGCCGTAGCCGGAGCCGTAGGACCAGATCTCGCGCGTGTCGGGGAAATGCACGATGTACTTGATGGTCGGGTTGCACGGCCATTTGACATCGGCCTGACCCGGTTCCAGCGGCGCGCCGACCGAATGCAGGCAGGGCACATAGAAGCCGTCGGTACCGAGCACGTCATACACGGCCTTGCCCATGCGCGTCATGGTGCGCATGTTGACCACGACGTAGGCCGAGTCTGTGATTTCCACCCCGATCTGGGCGATGGGCGAGCCGAGCGGCCCCATGCTGAAGGGGATGACGTACAGCGTCCGGCCGCGCATCGAACCCTTGAAGAGGCCCTTCAGCGTCTCCTTCATCTTTGCCGGTTCTTCCCAGTTGTTGGTCGGGCCGGCGTCTTCCTGCTTCGCCGCGCAGATGTAGGTGCGATCCTCGACGCGGGCGACGTCGGAGGGATCGGAACAGGCGAGGTAGGAGTTCGGCCGCTTGGCGGAATTCAACTTGACGAAGGTGCCCGCGGCGACCATCTCGGCGCACAGGCGGTCGTACTCTGCCTGCGAGCCGTCGCACCAGACGATGCGGGCGGGCTCGGTCAGCGCGGCAACTTCGGCAACCCAGGTCTTGAGCTGGGCATGACGGACGAAAGCGGGGGCGGCAATGCCGGGATGTTGGCTCATTGTTTTTTCTCCACGTGAAAGTCAGCGCTGGCAGGACGGCACGACTGCTGCACCTTGTTATAGGAACCGACAATTCTGCCATAGCCCTAGAATGTCGGCTCAACCCAAGGAACCCGCCATGAATGACACCCTGCGCCGCGCCGCGCTCGACTATCACCGCCTGCCGCGTCCCGGCAAGATCGCCGTCACGCCGACCAAGGCCCTGACCAACCAGGCCGATCTGTCGCTCGCCTATTCGCCCGGCGTCGCCGCCGCCTGCGAGGAAATCGAGCGCGATCCCGGCACGGCCGCACTGTATACCGCGCGCCAGAATCTCGTCGCGGTCATCACCAATGGCACGGCGGTGCTGGGGCTGGGCAACATCGGCCCGCTGGCGGGCAAGCCGGTGATGGAAGGCAAGGGGGTGCTGTTCAAGAAATTCGCCGGGATCGATGTTTTCGACATCGAAGTCAACGAAAACGACCCGGACAAGCTGGTCGATATCATCGCCGCGCTGGAGCCCACCTTCGGCGGCATCAACCTCGAGGACATCAAGGCGCCCGAATGCTTCACGGTGGAACGGAAGCTGCGCGAGCGCTTGCGCATCCCGGTCTTTCACGACGACCAGCATGGCACGGCGATCATCTCGGCCGCCGCCGTCTTGAACGGCCTGCGCGTCGTCGGCAAGGACATCGAGAAGGTCAAGCTCGTCTGCTCGGGCGCCGGCGCGGCGGCCATCGCCTGTCTCGACCTGATTGTGAGCCTCGGCGTTGACCGCCGGAACGTGTTCGTCTGCGACAGCAAGGGCGTGATCCACACCGGCCGCCTCAGTGAACAAGGCGGCCTCGACGCCTCCAAGCAGCGCTATGCGCAGGCGACCGACGCACGCTCGCTGGCCGACGCGATGCCGGGCGCCGACATCTTTCTCGGCCTGTCGACCGGCGGCGTGCTCAAGCCGGACATGGTCGCCAGCATGGCGCGCGATCCGATCATCCTTGCGATGGCGAATCCGCATCCGGAAATCCTGCCCGAGGATGCGCAGGCGGTCCGCCCCGATTGCATCATCGGCACCGGTCGTTCGGACTACCCGAACCAGGTCAACAACGTGCTCTGCTTCCCGTACATGTTCCGCGGCGCGCTCGACGTCGGCGCGACGACCATCAACGAGCCGATGAAAATCGCGGCCGTCAAGGCCATCGCCGATCTCGCCCACGCCGAGCAATCGGAAGAAGTCGCGGCCGCCTATGGCGATGCGCAACTCAGCTTCGGCCGCGAGTACCTCATTCCCAAGCCCTTCGATCCACGCCTGATCCTCAAGGTCGCGCCGGCGGTGGCGCAGGCGGCGATGGACTCGGGCGTGGCACTGCACCCGATCGAAGACATGGCGGCCTACCGCCAGCAGCTCAACGAGTTCGTCTATCACTCGGGCTTCGTCATGCGGCCGGTGTTCGCTGCCGCCAAGCAGCAGCCGGCGCGCATCGTCTTTTGCGAGGGCGAGGACGAACGCATGCTGCGTGCCTTGCAGACGGTGTGCGACGAGGGACTGGCGCGGCCGATCGTCATCGGACGCCCCGAGGTCGTTGAGCGCCAGCTCGAACGCTGCGGCCTGCGCGTGCGGCCCGGCGAGCATTTCGAGATCGTCAATCCCGATTCCGACCCGCGCTACAAGGAACTCTGGCAGTCCTACTACGACATCATGTGCCGCAAGGGCATCGGCGTGGAATACGCCAAGCGCGAGATGCGTCGCCGCACCACGCTGATCGGTGCGATGCTGGTGCGGCACGGCCACGCCGACGGCATGCTCTGCGGTACCTTCGGCAAGCACTCACTCCACCTGCGCTATATCGCCGAGGTCATCGGCCGCAAGCCGGGGATCGAGCATTACTACGCGATGAACATGCTGATCCTGCCCAAGCGCACCGTGTTCATCGGCGATACTTATGTGAACTACGATCCGACAGCCGAACAACTCGCCGAGATGACCCAGCTGGCGGCCGAGGCGGTGCGCAGTTTCGGCATCGTGCCAAAGGTCGCCCTGCTGTCGCATTCGAGCTTCGGCACCGAGGACACCCCGACGGCACTGAAGATGCGGGCCGCACTCAACCGGGTGCGCAAGGCCACCCCGGAACTCGAGATCGAGGGTGAAATGCACGGCGATGCGGCGCTCGATCCGGAAATCCGCCAGCAGGTTTTCCCCAACGCGAACATTTCAGGCGCGGCCAACCTGCTGATCATGCCGACGCTGGATGCGGCGAACATTGCCTTCAACCTGCTGAAGACGGCTGCGGGAGATGGCGTTACGGTCGGTCCGTTGTTGCTCGGCGCGGCCCGGCCGGTGCATATCCTGACCCCGACGGCGACCGTGCGCCGCATCGTCAACATGACGGCCTTGCTGTCTGTCGAGGCCGCGCAGGGGGCGAACCGGCGCGCGACTTGATTGCAACTTCACAAATTGGTATAAAACACCCGCATATACTATTAATTATTTGACGCTATATCCGTTAAGATAGTCAGCGGCGAGATCGAGATTGGTTAGCGCCAAGGATATAGAGCGGTTTAACTGCTAGTCTGCTTTTTCTTACTTTCATTGTCTGCCCATGAAATCGACCCTTCGAACACTGTGCTCACTGTTGATCGCCTTGGGGGTGGCTGCGGCCGCGAGTCATCCGGCAGCGGCTGCGGGAACCAAGAAGAAGCCTGTCGCAAGCAAGAAAGTCGTGTCCAAGCCGGTTGCCAAGCGTACCAAGGCAGCGGTCAGGCCGGTCGCGTTTCGCGCGTCGGATGCGGATGACAACGGCGCAGGGACCATCGATAACATCAAGTCGGCCGCCGTCGCCGTGATCGACCAGAGCACGGGAGACGTGCTTTATGAAAAGAACGCCAGTGCCGTGGTGCCGATCGCCTCGATCACCAAGCTCATGACCGCGATGGTGGCGCTTGATGTCCAGCCGAGCCTGAGCGAAACGCTGACCATCGGCGAGGCCGACGTCGACTCCCTCAAGGGCACGCATTCACGGTTGTCGGTGGGCACGCAACTCAGCCGCGAGGAAATGTTGCGCTTGGCGCTCATGTCTTCCGAGAATCGCGCGGCGGCGTCGCTGTCCCGTCATTATCCCGGTGGCCGGACCGCCTTCGTTGCGGCCATGAACGCCAAGGCGCGGATTTTGGGGCTCACCGAAACGCATTTCTCCGACCCGACCGGCCTGACACCGGAAAATGTGTCCAGCGCGCACGACCTCGTCAAGATGGTGAACGCGGCACACCAGTACCCGCTGATCCGCGAATATTCAACGTCCGAGGAATACCAGGTGGCTGTCCGCGGCCGGCAGCAGATCTTCCGCAATACCAACGCGCTGGTCAGGAACGACGACTGGTCCATCGGCCTGTCGAAGACCGGCTATATCAGCGAAGCCGGCAAGTGCCTCGTCATGCAGGTCTGGCTCAACAACAAGCCGACCATCATCGTGCTGCTGGATTCCTGGGGCAAGCTTACGCGCATTGGCGACGCCAACCGCATCAAGCGCTGGATCGAGTCGCTCGCCAGCAGCCGTCCTGCTTTCCACAGCTAAAGCCCGCGACGGGTGCCGTCCCGCCAGCGCTGACTTTCACGCCCTTCAAGTTTTTCTGGAATAGCCCAGCGCGGCCGAGATCGCGTCGGCCGTCTGTTTGACCAGCGCCGCCCATTCCGGCTTGTGGCGCTCGGCGGGCGCCGACACGGACAATCCCGCGACCAGTTGTCCCGCATCGTCATGCACCGGCGCGCCGATGCAGCGCAGGCCCGGCTCGACTTCCTCGTTGTCGAAGGCCACGCCTTCGCGGCGCACCCTCTCCAACTCGCGTTTCAGCGCCACCAGCGAGGTGATCGACTGGGGGGTCATGCCCGGCAGGCCGGTATGGCGTGCGTAGGCGGCGACCGCGTCGGCACGATCCAGCGCGAGAAACAGCTTGCCGGCGGCGGTGACATGCAGTGGCGCGCGCGCACCGACCAGATGCACGGCACGCACCGTCGAGCGACCGCTCGAGGTGCGCTCGATATAGACGATTTCGTCACCCTGCCGGATGCCGAGATTGACGCTCTCGCCGAGTTCGCGGTGCAGGGTTTCCATCCAGGGCAGGGCGGCCTCGCGGATGTCGATGCGCACCTTGACGAGGTTGCCGAGCTCGAGCAGGCGAATGCCCAGCCGGTAGGTGCCGCCACCGAGGCGTTCGACGAAACCCGCATGTGCCATCGCCGCGAGAATGCGGTGGGCCGTCGAAGGGTGCAGGCCGGTATCGAGCGCCAGCTGCTTCAACACCAGCGGCGCTTCGCTATGCGAAAGTGCATCGAGCAACATCCGCATGCGCTCGATGACCTGGATGCCCCCCCGTGAATTGGCTGCTTCGGCAGGTTCCGCGACGGGCTGGATTTTGGCTTTGCTCATGGGCGGGCGAAGTATGCCACAATGCAAAACGCCTGCCGCGATGCGGCACAAACAAACAACGACAAGTGGAGAAAGCATGCGCGTCGCGCTTTTCGTGACCTGTCTGGTGGACCTGATGCGACCGCGCATCGGCTTCGCCGCCATCGAATTGCTCGAAGCGGCGGGTTGCGCAGTCGTCGTGCCCGCGGCCCAGACCTGCTGCGGCCAGCCGGCCTGGAACAGCGGCGACCATGCCGCGGCAGCAAAGCTCGCCAGGAAAGTCATCGCCGAATTCGAAGGCTTCGACCATGTCGTCGCGCCCTCCGGTTCCTGCGCCGACCACATCCGCACCGAATACCCTGTCATTCTCGCCGACGAGCCGGACTGGCAGGCGCGGGCCATCGCCCTCGGCAGCCGGGTATACGAACTCACCGACTTCCTCGTGAATGTCGCAAAGCTCGACAAACTGCCGGGCAGCTTTGCCGGCAGCATCACCTATCATGATTCCTGTACCGGCCTGCGCAGCCTCGGCATCAAGGCGCAGCCGCGCGCGTTGCTGGCCCGGCTGCCCGGCGTCGAGTTGAAGGAAATGTCAGGCGCCGAAGAATGCTGCGGTTTCGGTGGCACCTTCTCGGTGAAGTTCGGCGAGATCGCGGCGGCGATCGCCGAGCGCAAGTGCAACAATGCCTGCGCCGCCCAGGCGGATGCCATCGTGGGCGGCGACCTCGGCTGTCTGCTCAACATCGAGGGCAAGCTGCGGCGGATGGGAGACGACAAAACGCGCGTGATGCACATCGCCGAAGTGCTGACTGCAAAGGAATAGCAATGGACTCCCGCGCCCGCCGCTTCAAGGCCAACAGCGAGGCCGCCCTCGCGAACCCGGTCCTGCAGGCCAACATGAGGACGGCCAAGGGCAAGTTCGTCGACAAGCGGACCATCGCCATCAAGGAAATCGATGATTTCGAGGCCACGCGCGAAGCCGCGAAAGCAGTGCGCGACCAGGTCATCGAGAACCTCGACCTCTGGCTCGAAAAGTTCGAGCAGACCGCCACCGCGCGCGGCGCGACGGTGCTCTGGGCGAAGGATGGCGCCGAGATCTGCCGCCATGTCGTCGACATCGGCCAGCGGCATGGCGTGAAGAAGGCGGTCAAGTCGAAGTCGATGCTGTCCGAGGAAGCCGGCCTCAATCTCGCGCTGGAAGCCGCCGGCATCCAGCCGGTCGAGACCGACCTTGGCGAATACATCCTCCAGATCAACGACAACGAGCCGCCGTCGCACATCATTGCACCGGTGATCCACAAGAGCCTCGACGAGGTCGCCGACCTGTTCCACAGCACCCACAAGACGCCGCGCAAGACCGAAATCCCGGCGCTGACGCGCGAGGCGCGCGAAGTGCTGCGCGAACACTTCCTGACCGCCGAGATGGGCATTTCGGGTGGCAACTTCCTCGTCGCCGAAACCGGCTCGGTGGCCCTCGTCACCAATGAGGGCAACGGCCGCATGGTGACGACCCTGCCGCAGGTGCATGTCGTCGTGACCGGCATCGAGAAGGTGATCCCGACGCTGGAAGACCTGGCGCTGTTGATGCGCCTGTTACCCCGCTCCGCGACGGGCCAGTCGATTTCCAACTACGTCTCGGTACTCACCGGCACGAAAACGCCGGACGAGCACGACGGCCCGGAGCACCTCTATTTCATCCTCGTCGACAACGGCCGTGCCGACGTCGTCGGTTCGGACTTCCAGGCCATGCTGCGCTGCATCCGCTGCGGCGCCTGCATGAATCACTGTCCGGTATATCAGACCATCGGTGGCCATGCCTACGGCTGGGTTTATCCCGGCCCGATGGGTTCGGTGCTGACGCCGCTCTACACCGGGATCGAAAACGCCATCGACCTGCCGCATGCGGCGACGCTCTGCAACCAGTGCGGCGTCGTCTGCCCGGTAAAGATTCCGCTACCTGAACTGTTGCGCAAGCTGCGTGAAAAGCAGGTGGAAAAGCACCTGCGGCCCTGGTTCGAACGGGTCGCCTTCCGCCTCTGGGCCTGGGTGGCGAACTGCCCGCCCCTGTATGGCCTCGGCACCTGGTTCGGCGTGCGCTACCTGAAGTGGCTGGCGGGTGGGAAATCGAGCATTCCGGTGCTCGGCACAGCGCCGGAATGGACGCGCGGCCGGGATTTCCCTGCGCCCGAAGGCCGGACTTTCCGTGAGTTATACGCACGGCGCGGGAGTAAATCATGAGCAGCAGGGAAGACATCCTCGGTCGGGTGCGTACCCACCTGAAGCGCGATGCCGCCAATGCAACAACTGGGCGTGCCGCCATCGAAGCGACGCTGGCCGCGCGCGCGGAGGGTCCGCGACCTGCCGTTGACACGCAACAGTCAGCCCTGGCGGGACGGCTCATCGAGAAGTCGCTCGCCTATTCGAGCACCGTCGATCGGGTGGCGACGCTTGCCGAAGCACCGGCGGCCGTCGCCCGCTATCTGACCGGGCTGAACCTGCCGCCCCAGGCTGTCGTCTGGCCCGGGTTCGTACACCTGGACTGGCCGGGCGCCGGCCTCACGGTCGCGGCACGCGGCGCGCAGGATGCCGATCTCGTCGGCATCACCGGCTGTTTCTGTGCCATTGCCGAAACCGGCACGTTGATGCTCTGCGGCAGCCCGGACAACCCGGCGACCGTCAGCCTGCTGCCCGAGACCCACATTGCCCTCGTGCCGGTAAGCCGCATCGTGGCCGGCATGGAAGAGGGCTTCGCACTCGCCCGCGCCGAACTGGGCCAGCTGCCCCGCGCCGTCAACTTCATCTCTGGCCCGTCCCGTACCGGCGACATCGAACAAACCATCGTCCTCGGCGCCCATGGACCGTACCGGGTGCATCTCATCCTGGTGGAGAACATCCAACCATGAACCTGCGACGCCTGATGCTCTCGACGCTGGTCTGTGTTGCGACCAGCCAGGCGAATGCCGGGGATACGGCATTCGTTCGACGGCTTTCGGCCGGTCATGACCCCCGAATTGAAGGCGCGTCTCGCCCAGGCCGACCTTGAGGCTGGCGCGCGGTTTTTCGAGCGCAAATGCTCGCAATGCCATGATGGCGAGAAAACCGGTGGGCATGCCAAGGGGCCATTCCTGTGGAACGTGTTCCAGCGCAAGGCGGGCAGCATTCCGGGCTTTGCCTTCTCTGCGGCGATGCAGCGTGCCGGCATCACATGGGACTATGCGACGCTCGACTACTACCTGGCCGAAACCGAACGCGCCGTACCCGGTAAGGCCATGAATTTCGTCGGTATTTCCGACCCGGCCTTGCGGGCGGCCGTGGTGGCCCATCTGCGCAAACTCAACGACCAGCCGCCACCGTTGCCCTAGATTTCGTTTCCGGCGTGTCAACCTGCCCGAAACGGCAAGCGTTATTGCTTCCAGTACGACTCAAAGGAGGCAATCCAACATGTACGCCCGCATTCATTTCGTCAGCCCCGGCTCACGTGAAAAGTATTCCTGGATCATCGACACCAACCGCGAAACTGTCGATCACTGGCAGCATGCCCATCCCGAGGCCGAAGATCTCGTCGTCACACCGCTCGACGACAAGGAGGGGCTGGAAGCGCTCTACTGGCAGAAGTGCTTGTATCACGACGTATTTTTCGAGCGTTCCGCCTGTATGGAGGTACGCTCGACCGGCCAGTCCGAGCTGATGGAAATCCTGGAATTGGCGGGTCGCCTGGCCAAGGGTCGTGCCAGCGAACTGTGGAACCGCTGCATGGAATTCCGGTTTGGCAGCGACCCTGTGGCCCGGATCGAATACGGCTACCGTCAGCCGACCTGATTCACACAGATTTCACGAAAACACGTTGCGGCGCCCTCCCGCCTCCTTTCAGCGCCGCAACGCCTTTTCCCCTTCGATCAACAGCATGGCGCCGACCGCGACCGCGGCAATCTCGAGCCATGCCTGCGCACCGATCGGTGCCGTGCCGAAGACCTGCTGGAAAGCCGGCAGGTAGGTAAACCCAGCCTGCAGCAACACCATCGACCCGGCTCCAGCCCAGACCCAGTGGTTGGAGAAGGGTGCCACGCGCCATAGCGGCCGCGCGAGCGAGCGGCAGTTGAACAGATAGACCAGCTCGATCGCCACGAAGACATTCACGGCGATGCTGCGTGCCTCGGCCAGCGACTGGCCGCGGTCGAGCGCCAGCAGGAACAGGCCGAAGGAGCCCGCGAGCATCAGGATGCCGACCATGACGATGCGGCCGACCAGCACGCGGTCGAGGATTGGCGCCGCAGGCGGGCGGGGCGTCCGGCGCATCACGTTGCCTTCGATCGGTTCGAAGGCCAGCGGCAGGCCCAGGAGCACGGCGGTGGTCATGTTGATCCAGAGAATTTGCAGCGGCGTGATTGGCAGGGTGACGCCGGCGACGATGGCGGCGAGGATCACCAGCCCCTCGCCAAAATTGGTCGGCAGCGTCCAGGTGATGAACTTGACGAGGTTGTCGAAGATGCCGCGCCCTTCCTCCACGGCCGCCTCGATGGTGGCGAAATTGTCGTCGGTGAGCACCATCGCCGCCGCCTCCTTCGCGACCTCGGTGCCACCCAGGCCCATCGCGACGCCGATGTCGGCGGCCTTCAGCGCCGGCGCATCGTTGACGCCGTCGCCCGTCATCGCCACGATTTCGCCATTCGCCTGCAGGGCCTGAACCAGACGCAACTTCTGTTCGGGTTCGACGCGGGCAAAGACATTCACGTCACGAACCGTTTGCGGCAGCACGTCATCGGCCAGCGCGGCGAGCTGTCGGCCCGTCAGGACCTGCGCCGCGCCTGCGGCCGCCACGATGTTGAGCTGGCGCGCGATGGCGAGCGCCGTCTCGGCGTGGTCGCCGGTGATCATCTTGACCTGGATGCCTGCCGCATGGCAGGCCTTGACCGCGGCGACCGCACGCTGCCGCGGCGGGTCGATCATGCCGACCAGGCCGAGGAAGGTAAGTCCGGCGGCAAGCTGCTGCGGGTCGACAAAGTCGTCGTTCGCGGTCCGGCGGCAGAGCGCCAGCACACGCAGGCCCTGGCATGCGAGTGCTCCGGCGGCCGCCTCGATGTTGTCGCGCGCGGCCGTCTCCAGCGGTGTTTCGCTGCCCTGCCCGTCGAGGATCCGGTCGCAGGCCGGCAACAGCTTTTCGAACGCGCCCTTGGCATAGAGCACGCGATCACCTTCGACGGCGTGCAGTGTTGCCATCGTCTGCCGGGTGGAGTCGAAGGGAATCTCGTCCAGCCGCGGAGAGGCCGTGGCGAGGGACTCCGCGTCGAGTCCCGCCTTCTTCGCCGCGACGATCAGCGCTGCTTCCGTCGGGTCGCCGGCAATCTGCCATTCCCCCTTGTTGTGGGTCAATCCGGCATCGTTGCAGAGCAGACCGGCCAGTAGCGCTTCCCGCGCCGCGCTTTGTGCCGTCCCGCCAGGGCTGACTTTCGCGCCGTCGAGGCGCAGCTCGCCCTCGGGCACGTAGCCTTGGCCGCTGATTTCGTAGAGCAGGCCGCCGGCCCAGAGCGCGCGCACCGTCATCGCGTTCTCGGTCAGCGTGCCGGTCTTGTCCGAGCAGATCACCGTGGTGCTGCCGAGTGCCTCGACCGCGGGAAGCTGGCGGATGATCGCGCGCCGCTTCGCCATGCGCGCGACACCGATCGCCAGCGTGATCGTGATCGCGGCGGGTAGGCCCTCCGGGATCGCGCCGACCGCCAGTGCCACGGCCGCCATGAACATGTCGAAGGCGGTCTCGCCGCGCAGCAGGCCGATGGCGAAGGTGAGTGCGGCGAGCGCGAGGATCGCCCACAGCATCACGCTGGCGAAGGCGGCGATCTTGCGCGTGAGCGGGGTGGCCAGGTCGGGGGCCGCAGCGATCAGGTCGGAGATGCGGCCGGTTTCCGTGCCCGCGCCGGTGGCGATCACCAGACCGGAACCCTGGCCGCTGACGACCGTGGTGCCGGCATAGGCCATGTTGCGGCGGTCGGCCAGCGGCGTGTCGGCAGGCAGCGCGGCGAACTGCTTGTCGATGGGCAGCGATTCCCCAGTGAGAGCGGCCTCAATCGTGCGCAACTCCTTGCCGTGCAGCAGGCGCAGGTCGGCCGGTACCTTGTCGCCCGCCGCCAGATGGACGATGTCCCCCGGCACCAGATGGACGGCATCCATGCGCCGACGCTGGCCGCCACGCAGCACGGTGACGTCGGTGGCGACGCTCTTGGCGAGCGCGGCGAGGGCTTCTGCCGCCTTGCCTTCCTGCAGATAGCCGATCAGGGCATTGACGACAACGACGCCGAAAATCACCCCCGCATCGACCCACTCGCCAAGGAAAGCCGTGACGCTGCCCGCCATGATCAATACCAGGACGAGCGGAGCGATCAGCTGATCGGCGAGACGTGCCCAGGCGCTGCGGCCGGGGTGCTCGGGGGGGCGGTTCGGGCCGTGCGTTGCGAGGCGCGCGGCGGCCTCTGCCTCGGTCAGGCCCTGGCGGGCCTCGACGGCGTGATGGGCGAGGGCATCCTCGTGCGGGCGGGCATGCCAGTCAGGGTTCGGTATCGCCATTCGACTGTGGCGGCAGCGGTGGCTGTGGCCGGCTCATCTCGTAAAGCACAATGGCTGCCGTAAAGAAGAAGAAGGTCGTGGCGAACAGGCTGCCGGTATAGACGTGTTTGCCATAGTTGGCCCACGCCCAGAAAGCCATGCCCAGGGCCAGGATGGCAAAGGTCAGGCTGCCCCCGGCGCAGATGAGAGAAATTTTCTTGGCGATGCCGCGTTCGGTCATGGCGATTTTTCCTGGTTGAGCTTGACTTGGCCCGAGGCATCATAATACTGCCGCAGGGAGGCGTAGCGCTGCGCGCGTGCCGCGCGCACCTGGGCGATGGCGTGTTCCATGGGGAAGCCGATCTGAGTGAGCGTTTCTGCCGCGATCATCAGGCTGCCTTCGAGTACTTCGGGAATCACCTCGGTAGCGCCGGCACTCTTCAGCTTCGCGACCGACGATTCGTCCGGTGCGCGCACCACCACCGGTATGTCGGGCCGGCTTTCGCGCACCTTGCGTACCACGTACTCCGCCGAGTGCGTATCGGGATAGGCGACCACCAGCGCACGGGCGCGGGCCAGGCCCGCGGCCTGCAGGACTTCACTGCGGTCCGCGCTGCCGAAGACGAGCTTGCCGCCTGCGGGGACGGCGCGGTTGAGTTGCAGCGGGTCGATGTCAAGCGCAAGGAACGGGATGTTCTCGGCGGCGAGGAATTCGGCGACGCGGCCGCCGGTACGACCATAACCGCAGATGATGACATGTTTATCCATCGTAAAGCCGGCAACCGCGATGTCGTGGATCGCCTTGGCCTTGTGCGCCCAATCGCCATGAACCATTTGCCCGGTGACCTTGACGGCACGATTGATCAATAACGGCGCGACAAACATCGAGATCAGCATGGCCGCCAGCGTGACCTGGAAGACATCCGTGGTGATGAGTTCGAGCTCGTAGGCCAGCCCGATCAGCACGAGGCCGAACTCGCCGCCCTGGGCCAGCTGCGCCGCGGTGCGCACGGCGATATTGAGCGGACTTTTCGAAGCGAGGGCGATGAGCAGCACGACGAGTCCCTTGCCCGCGATCAGCAGCAGCACGGCGAGCAGCAGGTTATGGATGTTCTCGAGTACGTAGCCGACGTCGAGCAGCATGCCGACCGTGACGAAGAACAGGCCGAGCAGGATGTCGCGGAACGGGCGGACGTCAGCCTCGACCTGGTGGCGGTAGATCGTCTCCGAAATCAGCATGCCGCCGACGAAGGCACCCAGCGCCAGCGACAGTCCGGCACGGTCGGTGGCGTAGGCCAGGCCGATCACCACCCACAGTGTGGCGAGCACGAACAGCTCTTCCGAACGCTGGCGCGCCACGGCATCGTAGAGGCGACGGATCCAGCGCTGCCCGACCCAGATCATGATCGCCAGCACGACGATGGCCTCCGACAGGGCGATTGCCAGGGAGCGGGGCAGATCGTCGGTCGGATGGGCCAGCGCGGGAAAGAGGATCAGGCAGGGCACGACGGCGATGTCCTGGAACAGCAGCACGCCCATCGTCTGCCGGCCCGAACGTGAGTGCAACTCGAAGCGTTCCGAGAGCATCTTGGCGACGATGGCGGTGGAGGACATCGACACCGCGAGCCCGACGGCCAGGCCGGCGCGCCAGCCCTGCCCGTAACCGAACCAGGTGATCAGCGCGGTGCCGGCGGCGGTGATCGCCATCTGCGCCGCGCCGAAGCCGAAGACCAGTTCGCGCATGGCCTTGAGGCGCGACATGCTGAATTCGAGTCCGATGGAAAACATCAGGAACACCACACCGAATTCGGCAATCGCCTTGACCTCGTGGCTTTCCTTGAGAATGGCCAGCCCGTACGGACCGAGCAGCAGCCCCACGGCGAGGTAGGCCAGCATCGCCGGCCCCTTGAAACGGCGCGTCAGGGCCAAAGCGGCGACGGCAGCGGTGAGCAGGAGCAGAAGGATGAAAAGATTGCCGTACACGACGTCAATCATACCCGCGACCACCGTGTTGCTTGTGGGGCATTCGAATAGAATCAGCAGCAATTTCAATGTGCGGTTGCGGCAAATTGCATCCGCGTGAATCACGTTCAACCGAGGAGGTCGATATGTCCGGATTGCGCCTGCGTCTCGTCGTACTGATGGTGTTCATTGCCAGCCTTTTGTCGGGCTGTGGCTACAACCAGTTCCAGATCAACGACGAGGCGGTGAATGCCGCGTGGTCGGAAGTGCTCAACCAGTACAAGCGCCGCGCCGACCTGATCCCCAACCTGGTGTCCGTCGTGCAGGGTTATGCCGCGCATGAGAAGGAAGTCTTGACGAAAGTGACCGAGGCGCGTGCCAGCGTCGCGGGCATGAAGGCCACGCCGGAACTGGTGAACGACCCCGCCGCCTTTGCCAAGTTTCAGCAGGCGCAGGCCGAGCTCGGCTCCGCGCTGGCACGCTTGCTGGTGGTGGCCGAGAACTATCCGCAGCTCAAGGCCGACGCCAGTTTCCGCGACCTGCAGGCGCAGGTGGAAGGCACCGAAAACCGGATCACGGTCGCGCGCAACCGCTACATCAAGGCGGTGCAGGACTACAACGTCGGCGTGCGCACCTTCCCGAACAATCTGACGGCGATGCTGTTCGGCTACAAGACCAAGGCCAACTTCACGGTCGAGGACGAGAAGGCCATCGCCTCACCGCCGACCATTCGCTTCGACGCGCCTGCCACGCCAAAGTAAATGTTCCGCTGGCTGGCGCTCTGCTGGCTTGTTCTGGGGGCGTGCGGCGTTGGCGCGGTAGATGCGCTGGCGCCACTCCCGCGGCTCGAGGCGCGCGTCACCGACCTTACCGGCACGCTGACGCGCAATCAGCAGGCGCAGCTCGAAAGCGAACTGTCTGCCCTCGAGCGGGAAAAAGGTACGCAACTCGTCATCCTGCTGTTGCCCACCACGCAGCCGGAATCCATCGAACAGTTTGGCATCCGGCTGGCCGAGGCGTGGAAGATCGGTCGTCAGGGCGCGGACGATGGCGTTATCGTCATCGTCGCCAAGAACGACCGCAGTGTGCGCATCGAGGTCGGCTACGGCCTGGAAGGCGCGATTCCCGACGCGGTGGCGAAGCGCATCATCGAGGAACGCATTACGCCGCGTTTCCGTGAAGACGACTTCTTCGGCGGCCTCCAGGGGGCCGCAGATGCGCTGGGTCGCATCATCGGCGGCGAAGCGCTGCCGCCCCCTGCCGAGAGCCGCGCGGCGCCCGACGGCGACTGGCCGCTGTTCGTCCTGTTTGCGCTGACGGTGCTGTCCCGCTGGGCGCGCACCGCGTTCGGCCTGCTCGGCGCGCTCGTCACCGCCAGCCTGGCGGGCGGCCTGGCCTGGTGGATTATCGGTTCCTTGCTCGCTGCGGCCGGCGCCGCACTGTTCATCTTCTTCATGTCCTTCGCCACCGGGGGCGGACGTTCCGGCTGGCACACGGGTGGTGGCGGATATTCCGGTGGGGGTGGCGGTGGCGGCGGATTTTCAGGCGGTGGCGGCGGCTTTGGCGGCGGCGGCGCGTCGGGGCGGTGGTAGATATGAATCTCGCGCGGCTGATCCGCCATCTGCTGATGCCCGGCTGGCAGGCCTTGCGCCGGATTCCACCGGCGTTACGCACGGAAATCGCGGCCGCGATCGCGGCTTCCGAGTTGCTTCATCGCGGCGAACTGCGGCTGGCCATCGAGGGGCCGCTGTCGCTGGGCGACCTGCTGCGCGACCAGTCGCCGCGCGCGCGGGCCATGCGCCTGTTTGCCAAGCTGGGCGTCTGGGATACCGCGGAGAACAGCGGCATCCTGATCTACTTGCAGCTCGTGGATCGCCGCGTCGAGATTCTTGCCGACCGCGGCATTGCGGCGAAGGTGCCGCAGGCGGCGTGGGATGCGCTATGCCGCGACCTCGAGGCGGCGATGCGGGATGCCCGTTGTCGCGAGGGCGTGCTGGCGGCGATCGACGCGGCAACGGAGCTGCTGGCCGAGCATTTTCCCGCGGCGCACGACAACCCGAACGAACTGCCGAACCAGCCTGTCCTGCTTTAAATCCGCAGTGGCCTCGCGGGCGGCGTGCCGTCCCGCCAGCCCTGACTTTGCTCGCCCGGGCTACCTGATTTACTTGACCAGCGTGACGGGCAACTGGGTTGCGCGCAGAACCTCGGTGGTGACCGAACCCAGCAGCACGCCTCTGATCGCGCCGAGTCCGCGCGTACCCATGATGATTTTTTCGCAGTCCTGGTCGGTGGCGAACTGGGCAATGGTTTCGGCGACGGGGCCGATCAGCACGGTCGGCGTGTAGGCAATCCCCGCCTTGTCCAGCACGTCGCGCACGGGGGCGAGCGCGTCGCCCCCCCGCGTTTCCTGCATCGCCTCGATTTCGCTGGCGCGCATGTGGCTGCGGACCTCCGGGGCGTCGATCGGTTCCTGCACGTTGAGCAGCAGCACCTTGCGATTGGCGCAGCCCTCAAGCAGGGCGACCAGATGCTTGGCAGCACGCACGGCATGCTCGGAACCATCGACGGGCAACAATATATTCATGATGCAATTCCCTTGGTTTTTCACTATTGCTATTGTCCGAGTGTAGCGAATCTTCTCCGCCCTGAGGCGGGTTTTGTAAGTCGAATGTTAGAATCAGCGGCAAAAAAGCCGTGGAGAATCCGATGCCTTCCTTGTTCGACGCACGCGGGCTGCGCCTGCTGACCGCTCTTGCTGCCGTACTGTTCGCCCCGCACGCTCTGGCCGCCAGCGGCGAAGGCCCGACCGTGGTCGGCATTCCGGTCGACTTCATCCTGTTCGGCCTGACGCTGCTCGGTGTGGCGCTGTTCCACCATTATGTGTTGCAGGTTGCGCTGACCGGCCTCGCCACGATCGCCACCTACAAAATCCTGTTTACCGGCTTCAAGACCGGCGACGGCCTCGCCGGTTTCGGTCTGCACATGACGCACGAATGGGTGCTGATTGTGAACCTGTTCTGCCTGCTGGTCGGCTTCGCGCTGCTGGCACGGCATTTCGAGGATTCCGGTGTGCCCGAGGTGCTGCCCAGACTGTTGCCCGAAGGCTGGCTTGGCCCCTTCGCCCTGCTCGGCCTGGTCTGGTTCATGTCGGGCTTCCTCGACAACATCGCGGCCGCGCTGATTGGTGCGACGGTCGCCGCCAGCGTGTTCAAGCGCAAGGTGCATATCGGCTACCTCGCGGCCATCGTCGCGGCCTCCAATGCCGGCGGCGCGGGCTCGGTGGTCGGCGACACGACCACGACCATGATGTGGATCGATGGCGTCAATCCCCTGGATGTCGTCGAAGCCTACCTGCCGGCTTTCGTTGCCACCGTGATCTTTGGCATTCCCGCCGCGCTGATGCAGCACAAGCACATGCCGATCAGCCGCGATTTCCACTCGCAGATCCATATCGACTGGGCGCGCGTCGGCATCGTCGGCTTCATCCTCGTCGCCGCCGTGGCCACCAACGTCACGGTCAACCTCAAGTTCGCCGCGCTGGCCGACCATTTCCCCTTCCTCGGCGTCGCGGTCTGGGTAGCGCTGCTGCTGGCCGTGCCGTTGCGCAAGCCGGAGTGGAGCCTGATGCCCGATGCCATCAAGGGCTCGGTCTTCCTGCTCGCCCTCGTCACCTGCGCCTCGATGATGCCGGTCGAGAAGCTGCCGCCCGCGACGTGGCTGTCCACGCTGGCGCTGGGCTTCATCTCCGCGGTGTTCGACAATATTCCGCTTACGGCGCTGGCGCTGAAGCAGGGCGGCTACGACTGGGGCTTCCTCGCTTACGCCGTCGGCTTCGGCGGTTCGATGCTGTGGTTCGGTTCGTCGGCCGGCGTCGCGGTCTCCAATCTGTTCCCCGAAGCCAAATCGGTCGGCCAGTGGCTGCGTTACGGCTTGATGATCCCGGTGGGCTATGTCGCCGGCTTTTTCGTGATGTTGCTGGTGCTCGGCTGGCATCCGCACGACAAGAACAAGGAAGCCAAGGCGATGGCGGCGCCACCGGCCATAGTCCAACCGGCAGCTGTTCCGGCGGGTGCGGGTGAGAAGTAGTCTGGGCGGGTTTCTGCTGCTGCTGCCGCTGTCCGCGTTCGCCGCCGGCAGCGGCGTGGTGGGTGCGAACCTGCTGTGGCTCGCGCTGATCCTCATGAGTGCGCGGCTGTTCGCGCCGCTGGCCCAGCGCATCGGTTTTCCGGCCGTACTCGGCGAACTGCTGCTCGGCGTGGTACTGGGGAATCTGTCGCTGGTCGGCATCGGGCTCTTCGACACCATTGCCCAGGATCCGATCATCGCCTTCATCGCCGAACTCGGCGTGATCGTGCTGCTGCTGCAGATCGGCCTCGAGACGCGGCTGGCGGACCTTGTCAAGGTCGGCGCGCGTGCAACGGCGGTAGGTGGTGTCGGTATCGTCATTCCTTTCGTGCTCGGCGCGTTCGTGGTCGGCCCCGGGTTGATGCCGGGCCAGTCGCAGAACACCTATCTCTTTCTCGGCGCGACGCTGGCAGCGACGTCGGTGGGCATCACGGGCCGCGTCTTCCGCGATCTCGGCAAGCTTGGCACGCCGGCGGCACGCATCGTGCTCGGCGCGGCGGTGATCGACGACGTGCTCGGCCTGGTCATCCTTGCGGTGGTGACGGGATTGGTCGAAGCCGGCTCGGTCAGTCCCGGCGAAGTGTTCCGGATCATCGCCGAGGCGGCGCTCTTCCTCGGCGGCAGCATCTGGCTCGGGCGCAAGATTGCACCGCATTCCAGCCGTTTTCTGGCGCGGCTCGACCCCGGCCATTCGATGCTGTTCGCGCAGGTGCTGGCCACCGGCCTGGCGCTGGCCTGGCTGGCGCACGCCATCGGGCTGGCGCCGATTATCGGCGCCTTCGCCGCCGGCCTGTTGTTCGAGCCGATCTTTCTCCAGGATTTCAAGACGCCGCACATCGTGCAGGAAATCGAACCGCTGATGCGCGACATGAGTAACCGCAGCGTGATGGACCGCCTGCTGCCCATCCTGAGCAAGCACACCAGTCAGCAGCATGAAGCGATGATCGAGCCGATCGGCTACTTCTTTGTGCCGGTTTTTTTCGTGCTGACCGGCATGCAGGTCGATCTTGCGACATTGGCCGATCCAACCATCGTCGCGATTGCGCTGGGCGTCACGGTGGCCGCAGTCGTCGGCAAGCTGGTCGCCGGCTTCTTCGCCGGGTCGGCCGGCAAATGGATCGTTGGCTGGGGCATGGTGCCCCGTGGCGAGGTCGGCCTGATCTTCGCCATGGTCGGCAAGCAGCTCGGCGTCATGGACGAGGCGATATTCTCGGTGATCGTCATCATGGTGATTCTGACCACGCTGATCACGCCGCCGGTGCTGACCTGGCTACTGCGGCGCGAATCTTGACGCGGCGCAAGGCAAAGGCAACAACCCCCGCTACACTGCAGCGACCCTTTCGGAGCCGACATCCATGCATATCCGCATTCAAACCCTGCTGTGCGCCTGCCTGCTGAGTTTCAACCTCCACGCCGCCGGGCTGGGCGAACCTGAAGGCGATATTGCGCAGCGTTTCCTCGAGGTCAGCCTGCGGCAGGATATTCCCGCGAATCACCCGCGCCTTGCAAGCACGCGCGAACAGATCCAGCGCGTTGCCAAGGCGAGCGGCGAAAACGAGCAGACCGTCGCGCAGGCCTGCATGCGCAACGCACGCTATGCCTTCGATGCGGCGCGCATCGACGTCCGGCCGCATGAGGTGCTCGAGGCGGCGGCGCGCTATGCGCCAGCCGGGCGGTCCCTGAACGAAACGACGCAGCGCTATATCGAATTGCGCGTCAAGCAGAAGCTCGACCACGCCGGCGCACTGGCGCGGCTGGCAACGCCCGGCAAGTAACCCGTAACCCGTAACCCGCGAAAGTCAGCGCTGGCGGGACGGCACGGCAGGCACCGCCGCCGTGCGTAGTACGGCAGCGGTCATGGTTACAATCCGCCCATGACCGCCCCCTTCACCGCCGAGCAGAAGCGCCGCCGCCAGATCGCCCTCGCCGTGGTTGTGGCGGCCTACGTGCTGTCCTTCTTCCAGCGCTTCGCCCCGGCGGGCATCGCGCAGGACCTCGCCGCGAGCTTCCAGACGTCCGCCGCGTCGCTCGGCGTCCTCGCTGCGACCTACTTCTACGTTTACACGATCATGCAGGTGCCGACGGGCATCCTCGTCGACACGCTCGGTCCGCGCCGCATACTCTTTATCGGCGGCATGATCGCCGGCGGCGGCAGCCTGCTGTTCGGCATGGCGCAGAGCCTCGACGCCGCGCTGGTCGGACGCACGCTGATCGGGCTGGGCGTGTCGGTCGTGTTCATCTCGATGCTGAAGATCATTGCGGTCTGGTTCGAGGAGCACCGCTTCGCCAGCGTGGTCGGCCTGTCGATGCTGGTCGGCAATTTCGGTTCGGTGCTCGCCGGCGCGCCCCTGTCCACGCTGGCGCAAAGCGCCGGCTGGCGCATCGTGTTTGTCGGTGTCGGCATCGTGTCGCTGGTGCTGGGCGCGCTGGCCTGGATCGTGGTGCGCGACCGGCCCCAGGCCAGTGCCGGCGCGGACGGCGCACCCGCTCACGCGCACGGGTTCGATCGCACCGTGATCCTCACCGGCCTGCTGCGAGTAGTGAAGAATCGCGCGACCTGGCCGGCGGCCTTCGTCAATGCCGGGATTTCCGGCAGCTTCTTCGCCTTTGGCGGCCTCTGGGCGATGCCCTTCCTGACGCAGGGCATGGGCATGACGCGTGATACGGCCAGCCTGCACTTGTCGCTGTATTTCGCCGGCTTCGCGGTCGGCTGCCTGGCGGTAGGCATGCTGTCGGACCGCATGCGCCGCCGCAAGCCGGTAATGATCGGCAGCGCGCTCATCCTGGCCGCGATCTGGCCGGTGTGGCTCTCGGGGCTTGCATTGCCGCTGGTGGCGACCTATCTTCTGTTCGGACTGATGGGGCTGATGACGGCGAGCTTTACCCTTTCCTGGGCGTGCGCCAAGGAAGTGAATCCGCCGGCCCTCTCGGGCATGTCGACCTCGGTGGCAAACATGGGGGGATTCCTGATGGGCGCGTTGCTGCAACCGGCGGTAGGCTGGGTGATGGACCAGCGCTGGAGCGGCGCGATGGCCAACGGCGTGCGGCTGTATGCGCCCGAGGACTACCGCTGGGGGCTGTTGCTGATCGCCGTCGCCGCCTGGCTGGGTGCCCTGGCCGCCGGGTTCATCCGTGAAACGCACTGCCGCAATATCTGGAAGGAGACGCCATGACGCACGCCATCAAGGGCATTATCCTGTTCGGGCATGGTGCGCGCAATCCGGAATACATCGAGCCTTTCAAGCGCATCCAGGCAGTGGTGGCGGCGAAGCAACCGGCGGTGCCGGTGGAGATCGGCTTTCTCGAACTGACCCAGCCGCCGCTGGAGGCGAGCATCGAGTGCCTCGTTCGGCGTGGCGTGACGCAGGTGAAGGTGGTGCCGATCTTCTTCGCGCCGGGACGTCATGTGCTCAAGGACCTGCCGCAACTGCTCGGCAATGCGATGGATCTGTACCCGGGCATCGAATTCGAGGTGACGGAATGTGTTGGCGAGGTGGCTGCGGTGATCGAGGCGATGGCCTGCCATGCCGTGGCGGACGCCTGAAGCCGGGGGCTTGAATAGTGAGCATTAGAATATACTTATATAACTTATGATAACGATCCTACAGAGAGTATGGCGACGGCTGGCACTTGTCGCGGCATTGGCCATGGCCTTGCCGGTCTGCCGCGCAGACCGCCACCACCCGCACCATCGAGCTGCGCGAGGTGGGGCTGACGCTGCCCGCCGAAGCGGTCATCGAGGCGACGCAGCAGGCGACCGTCGCGACGCAGGTCGCCGGCCGCATCATCGAGGTCAGGGTGGAGGCGGGGCAGCGCGTCAAGGCCGGGCAGTTGCTGATGCGCATCGATGCGCGCGAAGCGGCCGAGACGGTCGCTGCCGCGAAGGCGCAACTCGTGCAGGCCGAAGCCAATTTCCAGCGCACGCAGAGCCTGTTCAAGCAGAAATTTGTCAGCCAGGCCGCGCTCGACCAGGCCGACGCGGCGCTGAAATCAGCGCGTGCCCAGGCGGCGGCAGCGGGCGCCGGTGCGTCGCACGCCACGGTGACCGCGCCGATTGCCGGCATCGTCGCTGCGCGCCACGCCGAACTGGGCGAACTCGCCTCGCTCGGCAAGGCGCTCGTCACCGTCTATGACCCGAAGGGCCTGCGGGTGATCGCCAGCATTCCGCAATACCGGCTGAAGGATGCGCAGAAGGCGACGCGCGCGCGCATCGAGTTTCCCGAAAGTCAGCGCTGGCTGGACGGCACCCGCTTCGAAATCCTGCCGACCATCGATGCGCAGAGCCACACCGCGACGGCGCGCGTCTATCTGCCGGACGACCCTGAGCAGATCAAGGGCCTTGTACCCGGCATGGCGGCGCGGGTACATTTCGTCGCCGGCCAGGCGCAGAAGCTCACCGTACCGGCAGCGGCGGTCCTGCGTCGCGGCGAGATCAGCGCGGTCTATGTGGTTGGCAGGCAGGGCAACGAACGGCCCGTGCTGCGCCAGGTGCGCCTCGGCGAAGCCGTCGGCGACGGCGAGATCGAAGTACTCTCCGGTCTGGCGACGGGCGAAACCGTGAGCCTCGATCCGGTGAAGACCGGCATCGAGCTGAAGCAGGCTAAATAAAGTGGGCATCTCGGGCCGCATTGCGGCGTATTTCCTGCGCAACGCGCTGACGCCGCTGATTGCGCTGATCGCGCTGCTGCTGGGCATCTTCGCCACGCTGATCACGCCGCGCGAGGAAGAGCCGCAGATCAACGTGACGATGGCCAACGTCTTCATCCCCTTCCCGGGCGCGACCGTCAAGGATGTCGAAAACCTGGTGGCGCGACCGGCCGAGCAGGTGCTGTCGCGCATCGCCGGCATCGAGCACGTCTACTCGGTATCGCGTCCGGGCATGGCGGTGATCACCGTGCAATACATGGTCGGCGAAGACCCGATCCAGGCGCTGGTGCGCCTCTACGACACCATCAACGCCAACAGCGACTGGGTTTCGCCCAACCTCGGCGTCGGCACGCCAATCGTCAAGCCGAAGGGCATCGACGACGTGCCGATCGTCACGCTGACCTTCTGGAGCGACGACTCCGGACAAGTCCGGCTTCGAGATGCAGCAGGTGGCGCGCGCCGTCGAGATCGAGCTGAAGCGCATCCCCGGCACGCGCGACGTCGTCACGCTGGGCGGCCCCGGCCATGTCGTGCGCGTCGCTATGGACGCCGAGCGCATGAGCCGCCTACGGCGTCACGGCGCAGGACCTCAAGGCGGCGCTGCAGGTGTCCAACGCCTCGCAGCCGTCCGGCAGCCTGGTCAGCGGCAACCGCGAGATCCTCGTCCAGACCGGCACCTTCATCGAGTCGGCCGCCGACGTGAAGCGCCTGGTGGTCGGCGTGTTCGACGGCAAGCCGGTGTTCATGTCCGACTGTCGCCACCATCGAGCGACGGACCCGGACCAGCCGAGCCGCTATGTCTGGCACGGCGAGCAAGGGCGCAGGGCGAATACCGCGGCGGTCGACGCCTGTGACGCTGTCGATCTCGAAGAAGCCCGGCGTGAATGCCGCCGACGTCGCCGAGCCAGGTCATCGCCCGCGCAGACGCGCTCAAGGGCACGGTGATCCCCGAGGGCGTCGAATTCACCGTCACGCGCAACTACGGCGAGACCGCGACCGACAAGGCGCAGAAGCTGATCGGCAAGCTGGTCTTCGCCACCGGCCTTCGTCGTGCTGCTGGTGCTGTTCGCGCTGGGCCGGCGCGAGGCCGTGATCGTCGGCGCGGCGGTGACGCTGACGCTGGCGGCCACGCTGTTCGCCTCCTGGGCGTGGGGCTTCACGCTCAACCGCGTGTCGCTGTTCGCGCTGATCTTCTCCATCGGCATCCTCGTCGACGATGCCATCGTCGTGGTCGAGAACATCCACCGCTGGCACACGCTCTACCCGGAGAAGCAGCTCTGGGAGATCATTCCCGGCGCGGTCGACGAGGTCGGCGGCCCGACCATCCTCGCCACCTTCACCGTGATCGCCGCGCTGCTGCCGATGGCCTTCGTCTGCGGCCTGATGGGGCCCTACATGAGCCCGATCCCGATCAACGCCTCGATGGGCATGTTCATCTCGCTGGCCATCGCCTTCGTCATCACGCCCTGGCTGGCGCTGAAGCTGATGAAGCCCGCCGCGCATGATCACGCGGCGCCGAGGCCAAGGCACCACCGAGTCCGGGCTCGATGACGGCTTTTCCGCCGCGCACTGACGCCCTTCCTGCGATCGACGCGACCGGTCGCAGCGGCGCGCGCGCAAGCTGTGGCTCGGCATCGTCCTCGCCATCCTCGCCTCGGTCTCGCTCGGCGTGTTCAAGCTGGTGGTGCTGAAGATGCTGCCCTTCGACAACAAGAGCGAATTCCAGGTCGTGCTCGACATGCCGGTCGGCACGCCGCTCGAGGAAACCGCGCGCGTGCTGCGCGAGATGTCGGCCGAGCTCGCCAGGTGCCGGAGGTCAAGGACTACCAGGCCTATGCCGGCACGGCCAGCCCGATCAACTTCAACGGCCTGGTGCGCCAGTACTACCTGCGCGCCAGTCCCGAGATGGGCGACATCCAGGTCAACCTGGTCGACAAGCAGCATCGCGACCGCCAGAGCCACGAAATCGCCGTCGCCGTGCGCGAGCGCCTGATGGCCGAATCGCCGAAGCCAGCCGGCGGCAACGCCAAGGTCGTCGAGGTGCCGCCCGGCCCGCCGGTGATGTCGCCCATCGTCGCCGAGATCTACGGCCCGGAATACGCCGGCCAGATCGAGGTGGCGCAAGCAGGTGCGCGCAGCCTTCGAGAGCACCGCCGACATCTCGACGTCGACGACACGGTCGACGAGGATGCCGACAAGCTGGTGCTGCGCGTCAAGCAGGCCAAGGCCGCGCTGCTCGGCGTGGCGCAGAAGGACATCGTCGAGACCGTGCGCATGGGCCTGACCGGCGAGGACGTCACGCCGGTGCACGGCGGCGACGCCAAGTACGAGATTCCCGGTGCGCATCACCCTGCCGGCGGAGCGGCAGGATTCGCTCGACTCAGCTGCTCAAGCTCAAGGTGCGCGCGCATGCCGGCCTATGGCGGCAAGATGGTGCCGATCTCCGAACTGGTCGAGGTCGAAGCAGACGCTGCGCGAGAAGGTCATCTACCACAAGGACCTGCTGCCGGTGGTGTATGTCTTCGGCGACATGGGCGGCAAGCTCGACTCGCCGCTGTATGGCATGTTCGACATCCGCGCCAAGCTCAAGGATGCTGCCGCTGGCAGCAGGGCGGCACGCTGGGCGAATATTTCATCAGCCAGCCGAAGGACCCCTACGCCGGCTATGCGCTGAAGTGGGACGGCGAATGGCAGGTGACCTACGAAACCTTCCGCGACATGGGCATCGCCTACGCCGTCGGCCTGATGCTGATCTACCTGCTGGTGGTGGCGCAGTTCAAGAGCTATCTGGTGCCGCTGATCATCATGGCGCCGATCCCGCTCACCATCATCGGCGTGATGCCCGGCCACGCGCTGCTCGGCGCGCAGTTCACCGCCACCTCGATGATCGGCATGATCGCGCTGGCCGGCATCATCGTGCGCAACTCCATCCTGCTGGTCGACTTCATCAACGAGCAGGTGGCCGGCGGCATGGACTTCGCCGAGGCCGTGATCCAGTCGGCGGCGATCCGCGCCAAGCCCATCGCGCTGACCGGGCTGGCCGCCATGCTCGGCGCGCTGTTCATCCTCGACGACCCGATCTTCTCGGGCCTCGCGCTGAGCCTGATCTTCGGCATCTTCGTCTCCACCCTGCTGACGCTGGTGGTGATCCCGGTGCTGTACTACGCGGCCATGCGCAAGCGGATGCAGCCAGCCGGCTGATGCCGTCCCCGTTTCGGCGACCGGACGCGGCCGGCTGATGCCGTCCCGCCAGCACTGACTTTCAATCCCCAATTCGGAGAAACACATGACCGTCAATCGCATCGTCCGCATCATCGCCGGCTTTTTCATCATGCTCTCGCTCGGCCTCGCCCACTTCATGGGTCAGGTCGACCTGGGCAAGATGAGCTGGCTGTGGTTCACCCTCTTCGTCGGCGCCAACCTGTTCCAGAGCGGCTTCACGACCTTCTGCCCGCTCGACACCATCCTCGAGAAACTCGGCGTGCCCGGTGCAGGCAGCGACTGCACGACCGGCCGCTGCAACTGACCTGCCAGCCATACCCGTCAAGCGGTCGCCACGTGCATAATTGCAGCCGTGTCAGCCAAATCGAGCAACCTCCACCTGATCAATCGGGCACGCGGCCTGGTCCAGCTGGGCCTGCCCTTGCTGGCCTTTTGTGTCGGGGTGGTGTTGACGGTTGTCAGTGTTCTGGCGATGCTTGCCGCAGAAGATCGCGAGGCCCGACTCGAATTTGTCAGCTTGAGTGATCTGGTCGCCAAGGATTTGGAGGTCCGCATCGGTACTTTCGAGATTCTTTCCCGTGCGACGGCCGGCATGGTCGAATCCGGCAACGAAGTGACGCGTGACGAATGGTTAACCTACGTCACGAAAATTGATCCCCAGGGGATGTGGCTCGGGTTTCGCGGCATGGCGCTAGCCCCGGTAATCAAGGCGGCTGCCGGGCAGTTGCACATCCCGATCCGCTTGATGGCACCCAGCAATCCGCGCAACGATGCGATTATTGGTTTCGACTTCATGACCGAGCCGCTGCGGGCCCAGGCGGCCCTGTCGGCACGCGATCGGGGCGGGCCGGTATTTACGCCCCCCCTGGTTTTGCTGAACGACGCCGGCCAGCGAGAAATCTCCCTGGTCCTGATGACTCCGGTTTATCGACAGGGTTCGGTGGCCAGCGTCGCCGAGCGGCGCGAGGCATTTGCCGGGATCGTGGTGACCGGTCTCGGTATTCGCACCATCGTTGATGAGGTTTTTTCAGCTGCGTCGAAGCGAGGCATGGCATTGAAAATTACTGATCTCGATGCCGGCATGACGGTCTTTGACGGGTCTGCGCCATCGAATGCCGCTGCCACCGTTCACAGGCACAACGCCACGCTGCAGATCGGCGGGCGCGACTGGCTGCTGCAGTTCGCTTCCACGCCGGACTACGCTGCGCAAACCGAGCGCGGGCGCTCCCGACTGATGGCCGTCATCGGCCTGTTGGCAACGCTGCTGATGACGGGAACGGTGCACCAGCAGCGGCAGCTGCGTCACCGGGCAGAGATGCGAGCACGGGAAATGACTCACGAGTTGCGCGATAGCGAGCAGGAGTTGCAGCGCAGCCACGACTACCTTGCCGAGTTGCTCGATGCCCTGCCCATTGCGGTTTCGGTTAAGGACGCCCAGCTGTGTTTCACCCAGGTCAATGATGCCTTCGTGCGCATGTCCGGCCTGCCAGCGACACAGATCATCGGCAAGACAACCGCTGAACTGTATCCGCCTGAAGTGGCGGAACCGATCGAGCAGATGGATCGTGAGGTGATCGCAAGCGGCAAACCGGTCGTACGCGAAGTGTCGGTGTACAACGAGCGTTTGCGCGAACCACGCATAAACCAGCTCTACAAGTCACTCGGCACCGGACCGGACGGCGCGGTGCGGGTGGTGGGCGTGCACAACGATGTAACCGAGTTGCGACATGCGTTGACGCGCTTTGGTGACCTGGTGGAACTGTCGGCGGACTGGTTCTGGGAGCAAGATGCCGATCTGCGCTTCAGCCGCTTCTGGGGCGGCGAGGGAAGCAGCAAGGACAGGTTCCTGGGCATGCAGCGCTGGGACATGCCGATCGACCTGACGCCAGCACAGTGGCAGGAACACAAGGCCCAGCTCGCGGCCCGGCAGACCTTCCGCAATTTCGAGTATCTCGTCCGCTTTACCGGGGAGGAGCGCTGGTTCTCCGTGAGCGGCAAGCCCTTGTCCGACAATGAAGGCCGGTTCGTCGGCTATCGCGGTACCGGCACCGACATTACGGAACGGAAGGTACTGGAGAGCGAGTTGCTCCAGCACCGCGATCATCTGGCCGAAATGGTGGCATTGCAGACCGCCGATCTGCTGCGTGCCAAGGAGTCCGCCGAACGCGCGAACCAGGCGAAGACGGAATTTCTCACCAACATGAGCCATGAGCTGCGCACACCGCTGCACGCGGTGCTGGCCTTCGCCCGGCTGGGCCAAATGCGGGCGGGCAAGGCCGCTACGGACAAGCTCAGGGAATATTTCGAACTGGTGCGTACTAGCGGCAATCAGCTACTGGTCCTCGTCCACGACTTGCTGGACCTTTCCCGGCTGGAAGCCGGCCAGGCGCGGTTCACGCTCAACCCCGTCGATCTGCGTGAGCGCATCGCCGCCGTTACGGCGGAACTGACCGCCTTGATGGATACCAAGCATCTCACTTGCGTGGTCAGCGTCGACGCCACGGATGCCCGCATCGCCGGTGATTCGCAGCGCATCGACCAACTGTTGCGCAACCTGATTGGCAATGCCATCAAGTTCTCGCCCGCAGGCAAGGCCCTGCGGATCGAGCTGGCGCCTGACAGCCTGCCCACCGGGCGCCGGCAGGGCGATGTCGGCGCGTGCCCCGCGCTGCGTCTGAGCGTCATCGATGAAGGCGTCGGCATCCCGCCCGACGAACTGGAAACGATCTTCGAGAAATTCATCCAGAGCAGCCTGACCGCCAGCGGCGCCGGCGGAACGGGGCTCGGGCTCGCCATCTGCCGCGAGATCGTGAGTGCGCATCGCGGTATCATTCAGGCGCACAATCGCCCGGGAGGCGGTGCCGTGTTTGAAGTCCTGCTCCCACAAGCCCTTCAGGACAGCCCATGACACAACGCCAGTTTCTTGTTGTTGACGACGAAATCATCAATCTCCAGATCATTCGCGAGTATCTGGAGGACAGCGGCCATCAGCTCGAACTGGTCGCCTCGGCCGAACGGGCCTGGGAATGCCTGACGACGAACGGGCGCACCTTCGACCTGGTGATTCTCGACCGCATGATGCCGGGCATGAACGGCATCGAACTCCTGCGGAAAATGAAGGGCGATGCGCGCTTCGCTTCGATCCCGGTCATCATGCAGACGGCTGCGACCGCACCGGACCAGGTGCGCGAGGGCATCGAGGCGGGCGCCTACTATTACCTCGCCAAGCCCTACGAGCCCGAAACGCTGCTCGCCATCGTGCGCGCGGCGCTGGCAGATGTCGGCGTGCGCGAAAGTGCGCGACAGGAGGCGCTGGGGCACGTCAGGGCGATGGAACTGCTCGACCAGGCCGAGTTCCGCTTCAGTACGATCGAGCAGGTGGGGCCGTTGATCCAGGTGCTGGCCAGTCTTTGCGCCGAACCTCAAACCGTGGCTTCCGGCCTCAGCGAGTTGCTGCTCAACGCCATCGAGCACGGCAACCTCGGCATCACCTATGCCGACAAGAAGCGCTTGCGCCTGGAGAATACCTGGGAGGAAGAGATCGCGCGCCGCATGGTCCTGCCCGAGTATTCCGGCCGCACCGTGCTGGTGCGCGTCTTGCGCCAGCCGGATCAGCTCGAGTTCACCGTCATCGACGCAGGCCAGGGCTTTGACTGGCGGCGCTATCTGGACTTTGAACCGGCGCGGGCCACCGATCCGAACGGGCGCGGCATTGCCATGGCGCGTCTGCTGAGTTTCGCCACGCTCGAATATCACGGCAACGGGAATACGGTTGTCGCCACGGCCCGCCACTGAGATGGAAACCGCTGCCATGCAGGGCGATCTGCGTTGCCATGTGCTGGTTGTGGATGACACCCCGACCAACCGGCAAATCCTCTCGGTTTTCCTCAAGAAGATGGGCCACACGGTCGATGTGGCCGTGGATGGCGCCGCCGCGGTGGCCAAGTTCGCCGCCAGTGCCTACGACCTTGTGATCATGGATGTGATGATGCCGGTCATGGATGGCTACGAGGCGACGCGGCGCATCAAGGCCATGTGCGACGAGCGCTGGGTGCCGGTCGTCTTCCTCTCGGCGCTCGACAAGGATGAGAGCCTCGTGGCCGGTCTCGCGGCGGGCGGCGACGACTACCTGGCCAAGCCGGTCAACTTTGTCGTGCTCGAAGCCAAGCTGCGTTCGCTGATCCGTACGCTGGCCCTGCGCCGCGAGCTCGATGCGACCCGGCGCAACCTGCAGCACTATCACGACGAGCGCGAAGCGGAAAACACGCTGGCGGTCGAGATCCTCGAGCAGATCATGCAACAGCCGGGGCTGACCGATCCCAGCCTGCATTACTGGATCAGCTCGGTCAGCAGCTTCAGCGGCGACATCCTGGCGGCGACGCAGGCCGTCAATGGCCGTTTCTATGTCCTGCTGGCGGACGCGACAGGCCACGGTCTCGCGGCGGCCATCAGCGTGCTGCCGCTGCTGACGCAGTTCTACGACAGCGCTGGCGCGGGCGTGCCGCTCGACCGCATCGCCGCGCGCATCAATACGCAATTGTGCGCCGTCTTGCCGGTCGGTCGCTTCATCGCGGCGAGCTTCGTCTGCATCGACCCGGCGGGCCGGGACAGCATGCTCTGGCTCGGCGGCATGCCGGCTGCGCTGCTGATCGGCCCGGACGGCGGCGTACTTCATACCTTCGATACCAACAATCTGCCGCTCGGGGTGGACGCCTTTACGCAGGAGAACGCGGCGGCGTTGCCGTTCAACTGCGACTATCCGGCGGGTTCGCAACTGGTGCTGATCTCGGACGGGTTGATCGAGGCGCAGGATCCTGCCGGCGAACCCTTCGGCATCGAGCGGCTCTGCACAGCGCTTGCGAGCGCGCCGGCCACCGGCCGGCTCGACGCGGTGAAGGATGCGGTCAACCAGCACCTGAGCGCGCAGGTTGCCCACGACGACATCTCGCTGCTGCTGATCGACCTGCCGCCCTGCGCACCCAGCTGAAGAAGAAAAAACGCTCACTCACCGGAGGCCATAATGACAAACGCACGCTACGAACATGCCGTCGCATCGATCGATGCCGCCAATGCCGAGGACCCGCGCATGGACACGGTTGCCGGCCAGCCGGTGCCGCGCGAACTGCTCTACGGCCAACGCATGGCCGAGATGATCGGCCGCTATGCGCCTGAGGCCGACGCGGTGATGAAGCTGGCCGTGCGCGGCCAGCACATCCAGCGCTGGAAGACGCCGCGCGACAGCTATCCGATGACGCGCGAGGGCTACCTGCAATGGCGCACCGGACTGTACAAGTTCCACGCCGAGACTGTCGGCCGCCTGATGCAGGAAGCCGGCTACGACGCTGCGAGCATCGAACGCGCCCGGCAGGCCGTCGGCAAGCGCGGCCTCAAGGTCAATCCCGACACGCAGCTGCTCGAGGACGTCACCGACCTCGTCTTCATCGAGCACTACATGCTCGGGTTCGCCGGCCAGCATGGCGAATACACCGAGGAAAAGTGGCTCGACATCATCCGCAAGACCTGGAAGAAGATGTCGGCGCGGGCGCATGCCTTCGCCCTGTCGGGCCAGCTCAAGCTGCCGGCACCGCTGGTGCCGCTGATCACCAAGGCCGTCAGTGGTGGCTGAGCGGTGAGAATGGGTTTCATCGGACTGGGCGGCATGGGCCGCCCGATGGCCGGACATCTGCGCGCTGCCGGCCATGCGCTGACCGTCTGGGCGCGTCGTCCCGACAGTGTCGCCGACCTGCTGGCGCAGGGCGTGGCCTGGGCGGACAGCCCGGCCGCATTGGCGCGGCAGTGCGAGATCGTCTGTACCAACGTCACCCGGGACACGGATGTGGACGGCCTCGCCGCGCAACTCATCGACGGCCTGGCCCCGGACGGCATCCATCTCGATTTCTCCACCATCGCGCCATCCACCGCGCGCCGCATCGCCGGGCGCTACGCACAGCGTGGCATTCATTTCGTCGATGCGCCGGTATCCGGCGGCACGGCCGGGGCAGAAGCAGCGATGCTCGCGATCATGTGGGGCGGAAAGTCAGACCTGGCGGGACGGCTCGAACCGCTGTTCAACTGCCTCGGCAAGACCGTCGTGCATGTCGGCGAAGTCGGTGCCGGCCAGGTGGCCAAGGCCTGCAACCAGCTCGTGATGGTGGCCGCCATCGAGGCGTGTGCCGAAGCGGCGCGGCTGGCACGGGCCGCCGGGGTCGATTTCGGCAAGGTCCGGCAGGCGATGATCGGTGGATCGGCCGGTTCGCGCGTGCTGGAGCTGTTCGGTGGCAAGATGGCCGCGCACGATTTCGCCGCCGGCGTGCAGGCCCGCCTGCATCACAAGGATTTCGCGATGGTGCTCGGCGCGGCGACGGCACAGAATGTGCCCCTGCCGATCGCCGGCACTGTCATGCAGCAGCTCGATGGCCTGATGGCGGCTGGCTGGGGCATGGACGATACTTCGCGGCTGCTGTGCGTGCTGGAGCGCGCTGGCGCAACGGATTTCAACGAGAGGAAAACACAATGAGCACAAGCACCACCCCCAGCGGATTGATCATCGAGGAGCTCGTCGTCGGCGAAGGTGCCGAGGCGACGGAAGGACAATATGTTTCGGTGCATTACACCGGCTGGCTGACCGACGGCAAGAAGTTCGATTCGAGCAAGGACCGCGACGACCCCTTCGAATTCCCGCTCGGTCGTGGCCATGTGATCCGCGGCTGGGACGAAGGCGTGCAGGGCATGAAGATCGGCGGCACGCGCAAGCTGACCATTCCGCCGGAACTTGGCTATGGCGCGCGCGGCGCCGGCGGCGTGATCCCGCCGAACGCGACGCTGGTGTTCGAGGTGGAATTGCTCGGCATCGGCTGACAACATTTCGTTGATCGTCATGCGCCATTGGCTCGCCCTGCTGCTGTTTGGCCTGGCCGCGCTGGCCATGGCGAAGGACGCCACCGTGCCCCTCCGCGCCGTGCAGGTCGGCACGCACAGTTGGTACGTCCTCGGCCAGTCGGGCGCAGCCACGCGCGCGAACCAGGGTTTCATGTCGAATGCTGGCTTCGTCGTCACTGCTGACGGCGTCGTCGTCTTCGACAGCCTCGGCACGCCGGCGCTCGCGCGCAGGATGATCGGGGAAATCCGCCGCGTCACGCGGCAGCCCATCCGGCGCGTGATCGTGTCGCACTGGCACGCCGACCATTACTACGGCCTGCAGGCGTTCAAGGACCTGGGCGCGGAAATCTGGGCGCACGAGGCGGCGAAGCCGGTGCTCGGCTCGGATGCCGCCGCCGACCGCCTCGCACAGCGGCGCGACATCCTCGGCCCGTGGATCGACGCAGGTTTCAAGGCGGTGCCCGCAGATATCTGGCTGACTGGCGACACGGATTTTCGGCTCGGCGGGTTGACTTTCCACCTGCGCCACGTCGGCCCGGCGCATGCACCGGACGATGTCGTGATGTTCGTCGAGGAAGACCGCGTATTGTTTTCCGGCGACGTCGTTTTCAATGGGCGCGTGCCTTTCGTCGGCGAAGCCGACTCGAAGGCGTGGCTCGCTGCGCTCGACCGGCTGCTGGCCTTCGATCCGCGCGTGATGGTGCCGGGACACGGAGCAGCCAGCCAGACGCCGCGCGCCGACCTGACGCTGACGCGCGATTACCTGACCGACCTGCGCATGCAGATGGGCCATGCCGTCGCCGACTTCGTGTCTTTCGATGCGGCCTTCGAGCAGGCCGACTGGTCGCGCTGGCAAGGCCTGCCTGCCTACCGCGAAGCGCACCGGCGCAATGCCTACAACACGTATCTCCTCATGGAACGCGAGTCCCTCGGACGCTGACGAGACCTTCATGAATTCATCCCGCCCACCGCATCTGCCCTCGCGCCTGCCGGACGTCGGCACGACGATTTTCACCGTCATGTCGCGCCTCGCCAACGAGCATGGCGCCATCAACCTGTCGCAGGGATATCCCGACTTCTCCCCGCCGGGATATCTGCTCGAGCGCGTGACGCATCACATGCAGTCCGGCGCGAACCAGTATCCGCCGATGGCCGGCGTGGCGTCGTTGCGTGAGGCCATCGCGGAGAAGGTGGAGCGACTCTACGGCGCGCGGTACGATGCCGAGAACGAAATTACCGTCACGGCAGGCGCCACGCAGGCACTGTTCACGGCGATTGCCGCCTGCGTGCGGCCGGGCGACGAGGTGATCGTCTTCGCCCCGGTCTACGACAGTTACATCCCGGCGATCACGCTGCAGGGCGGCACGGTGCGCGTCATCAACCTCAAGCCGCCGGCCTTCCGGCCCGATTGGCACGAAGTCGCTGCCGCGATCAATCCGCGCACGCGCATGATCATCCTCAACACGCCGCACAATCCTACCGGCACGGTGTGGACGGCGGACGACATGGCGCAACTGGCAACGCTTGTGCGCAATACCGACATCGTGCTGCTCGGCGACGAGGTGTACGAGCACATCGTCTTCGGTGACAGTCCCACCGGAGGCCGGCACGACAGCCTCGCCCGTACGCCCGAGCTGCGCGAGCGTAGTTTCGTCGTGTCGAGTTTCGGCAAGACCTACCACATCACCGGCTGGAAAATCGCTTACTGCCTTGCCCCCGCCGCGCTGACGGCCGAGTTCCGCAAGGTGCACCAGTTCAACGTGTTCACCGTGCATCACCCGTCACAGCTCGGACTGGCGGACTTCATGCGCGCCGATCCGGGCTTCGCCACGGGGCTCGCTACGTTCTACCAGGCCAAGCGCGATTTCTTCCGCCAGCAGCTTGAAGGCTCGCGCTTTGAACTGCTGCCCAGCGACGGCACCTATTTCCAGCTGGCGCGCTACGACCGGATCAACGACATGCCCGACACCGAGTTCGCGCGCTGGCTGACGCTCGAGAAGGGCGTCGCGGTGATCCCCGTCTCGGCCTTCATGCCCGACGGCACGGATTACGGGTTGATCCGCTTCTGCTTCGCCAAGAACGAGACGACCTTGGCGGCGGCCGGCGCGAAGCTCCGCGCCGTGTAGGTGCCGTCCCGCCAGCGCTGACTTTCGTTCAGCGCGAGATTGGCCGGTAACGGATGCGCCTGGGCTTGGCGCCTTCCTCGCCCAGCCGCTTCTTCTTGTCGTCCTCATACTCGCGGAAGTTGCCTTCGAAGAAGGTCCATTGCGAATCGCCCTCGGCGGCGAGGATGTGCGTCGCGATGCGGTCAAGGAACCAGCGGTCGTGCGAGATCACCAGCACACAGCCGGAGAACTCGAGCAGCGCGTCTTCCAGCGCGCGCAGCGTTTCAACGTCGAGGTCGTTCGACGGTTCGTCGAGCAGCAGCACGTTGCCGCCCTGGATCAGTGTCTTGGCGAGATGCAGGCGGCCGCGCTCGCCGCCGGAGAGGTTGCCGACCTGCTTGCCCTGGTCGCCGCCCTTGAAGTTGAAGCGGCCGAGGTAGGCGCGCGCGGGCATCTCGAACTTGCCGACGGTGAGGATGTCCTGCCCCTGCGCGACGGCATCGAATACGGTCTTGTCGTTTTCCAGCCCCTCGCGCGACTGGTCGACCGAGGCGATTTTCGCTGTCGGGCCGATGACGATGTCGCCGCTGTCCGGCTGCTCCTTTTGCTGGATCATGCGGAACAGCGTCGACTTGCCGGCGCCGTTCGGGCCGATGATGCCGACGATGGCACCGGGCGGCAGCTTGAAGGACAGATTGTCGATGAGCAGGCGATCGCCGAAGGCCTTCGAGACATTCTTGAACTCGATGACCTCGTTGCCGAGCCGCTCGCCGGGCGGGATGAAGATTTCCTGCGTCTCGTTGCGCTGCTGGTAATCGAAGCTGGCCATTTCCTCGTAGCGCGCGAGGCGGGCTTTCGATTTCGCCTGCCGGGCTTTTGGATTGCTGCGCACCCATTCAAGCTCGACCTTCATCGCCTTCATGTGGGCGTCGACCTGCTTTTGCTCCTGTTCGAGGCGTTCTTCCTTCTGCTCCAGCCACGACGAGTAGTTGCCCTTCCACGGGATGCCGTGGCCGCGGTCGAGTTCGAGAATCCATTCGGCGGCATTGTCGAGGAAGTAGCGATCGTGCGTCACGGCGACCACGGTGCCGGGAAAGCGCACGAGGAACTGCTCGAGCCACTCGACCGACTCCGCGTCGAGGTGGTTGGTCGGTTCGTCGAGCAGCAGCATGTCGGGCTTGGACAGCAGCAACTGACACAGTGCAACGCGGCGCTTTTCGCCACCGGAGAGCTTGCCGATCAGCGCGTCCCAGGGTGGCAGGCGCAGCGCGTCGGCGGCGATCTCCAGCTGGTTCTCGCTGTCGGCACCGGCGACGGAAATGATGGCCTCGTACTTCGCCTGTTCCTCGGCGAGCTTGTCGAAATCGGCATCCGGCTCGGCGTAGGCGGCGTAGATTTCTTCGAGCTTCTGTTTCGCCTCCATCACCGCGCCCAGGCCCGCCTCGACCTCTTCGCGCACGGTCTTTTCGGGGTGCAGCTGCGGCTCCTGCGGCAGGTAGCCGATCGTTATGCCGGGCAGGTGCTGCACTTCGCCGTCGTACTCCTTGTCGGCGCCGGCCATGATCTTCAGCACGGTGGACTTGCCGGAACCGTTAAGACCGAGCAGGCCGATCTTGGCGCCGGGGAAGAAGGACAGCGAGATGTCCTTGATGATCTGGCGCTTCGGGGGAACGATCTTGCTCACGCGGAGCATCGACATGACGTACTGGGCCATAAATCAGAATCCTGTAAAAAGAAAATCGAGGGCGGCGAGAATTTCGTCGCGCTGGGGGAAGAGGTTGGTGACGGGCGATTTGAGCATGCGGCGCGGCACGGTGGCGATGTCCTGCACACGGACATGGAACTTTCGGCCGTCAATCATCGCCAGCGGGTTCAGGCGCAGCATGGGAATGATCGAATTGTCCTCGGCGATGCGCAACGGCGCGACCACGTGGTGCTCGATGTGATCGAGCAGGTCGGACTGTAACGCGACGACATACGGAATACGTGCCTGAGTCCGGCGATCCGGATTGGGGAAGACATCGAACTGGGCCATCAGTCTGCCTCGGCGTTGTCGAGACAGAAATCGCGGAATCCGTCGCTGAAAAGGCCATGCTCTGCAATTTCCCGGTTGTAGGCATCGATCGCGGCACGGTTTTCCTCCAGCCAGCGACGCTCCTTTTCCTTCTTCACTTCGACCTGCAACGCGGCTTCGAGCGTTTGTGACAGGTTGATCTTGTAGGCGCGCGCTTCTTCGAGCAGGTCGGCGCGCACGCTCAGGTTGGCGGCTTTTTTGGTGGTGGCCATGGCGCTCTCCTGTATGGCGAATGCGCGAAGTTTATGCGCATCAATGATGCGCGTCAATGAAAGTCAGTGCTGGCGAGACGGCCGTTATTTCTTCTCCGTCCGTGCCAGCCTGCGCGCAGCAGCCGCTGTTGTAGCAGCCCTCTCGCCGGCACCGGGTAGCGGGGTTCAGCTTTCGACCATCTTGCGAATCACGCGGTTGAACGGCGCGATCCACTCACTGGAGAACTGGTCGTCGCAGGCATTGACCTCGGCGATGGCCCGGATCAGCGAACGGCTCTGACCGCGATGGCTGTGCTTGAGCGTCACCGCTTCGAAGGCATCGACGATGGCGAGGATCTTCGCCCCGGCGCAGATCGCATTGCCTGTCAGACCTTCCGGATAGCCGCCACCGCAGGGCATTTCGTGGTGCTGGCGCACCATTTCCGCCGCGCCGGCCCAGCCGGGCATGCGCTGCAGCAGGCCGGCGGCCTGGACGGGATGGTCGTGCAGCAACGCCCAGTCCGCCTCGCTAAGTCGCTCGCTCTTGAGCCAGGCGGACTCGGGAACGAACATCATGCCGATGTCGTGCATATAGACGGCCGCGGCGAGCTGCGTGGCATCGACCGGGCTGCCGGCAGTGGCATTGGTTTCCTCCGCCAGCCGCAGCAACCGGCCGGTGCGTCCGGCAAAGAGGGGCGAACGCGATTCCAGCTGCAAGGCCAGCGTGGAGAAGAACCACAGGTCGGCGGCCAGGTCGTCCTCGCTGGGCGCCCGCGGCACGGCGGGCAGGATTTCCGCACGGGCGTGTTGCGGCCGGAAACCCGTGACGGCCTCGATCACAGCGCTGGCGCGCGCCGCCATCTCGTCCGCTGTTGTCGTGGCCAGGCCTTCGAGGCCGCCGACCAGTTGGGGCAGCTTGAGATGGGTGACATCCCGGCCATTGTCCATGGCCTCGATGGTGAGTTCCAGCCGGTCGAGCGTGAGCAGCATCACTTCGGCGAGCAAATCCGCAAAGCGCACCTCGCCTTCGCGACAGCGCGACAGCAGGGATTCGAGCGGATGGCAGATCGCCACGCCGATGTCCACCTTGCATAGCGCCGCATCGCCCTTGATCGTATGCAGGGCGCGGAATAGCCGGGCAATCAGATTGCGGTCGCCGGGTGTCCGGCGCAGGGCGGCGATGTCGCGCTCCACCCCGGGCATCTGGTCCTCGAGGGCTTCGACAAAATCCCGGAAGCTTTCGCGATCGGCGATGCGGGGCTGGAGGAGGGTGTTCAGGTCGGCCATGGACGATTCCGCTGGGTTTGGGGTTGATTGAATGATTCACGGTATGTTTGGACGATAATACGAAAAAACCGGCCATTCCCGCATGAATCAAGCAGCCAGCGAAAACTCCCCTGCATTCCCGTCCGCATACGCCCCGGCTGCCAGTAGCGCCGCGGATGCGATGCAGGAAAGCGAATACTTTTATCGCCATGTCATCGACAGCACGGTCGATGGGTTCTTCCTGGTCGATACGCGTTACTGCTTCGTCCAGGCGAATGACCGCTTCTGCGAGCTGTTCGGCTATCCGCGCGAGGAGTTGCTTGGCCAGTCGCCCTTCGATTTCATTTCCGCGGCGAGCCGGGCCACGCTGGCCGAGCAGATCAAGCGGATCCCTTCGACCGAACACCGGCGTTACCAGCTCACGGGCTTGCGCAAGGATGGCAGCACTTTTCCGGTCCTGATCAACACGACGACGCACCGCGACACCCACGGCGCACTGGTCGGGTCCTTCGGCTTTGCGACCGACCTGACGCAGATTGTCGAAACGCAGCGCGTCGTGGCCGAGTCCGAGCGCGAACTGCGGCGCATCCTCGACAGCATGCAAGACACCTATTACCGTACCGATACCGAGGGGCGTATCGTGCGTGCCTCACCTTCGGTGCAAGATCTGCTCGGTTATGTGCCCGAGGCGTTTCTCGGGCTGCGCCTGGCCGATCTCTATGTCGAGCCGAATGGCCGCGAGGCGTTCCTGCGGGCGCTGCAGGCCGGCAATGGCCGGGTGACCGGGTACGAGGCGCCGCTACGACACAAACAAGGGCATGCGGTCTGGGTCATGACGAATGCCCAGTACGTGCGCGACGCTCAGGGCGCGATCATCGGCATCGAAGGCCTGACGCGCGATGTCAGCGAGCGGCGGCGCGCCCAGGAGCGCATCGACTTCCTGGCGCATCACGACCCATTGACCGAGCTGCCGAACCGCCTGCTATTCAAGGATCGCTTCGAACGCGCGCTGGCACATGATGACCGTTCGGGCATGCGCACGGCCTTGCTGTTCATCGACCTTGACCGCTTCAAGCCGATCAACGACCAGCATGGCCACCATGTCGGCGATATCGTGTTGCGCGAGGTCGCCGCGCGACTCTCGACCTGCGTGCGCGGTACCGATACCGTCAGCCGGCAGGGGGGCGACGAATTCCTCATCGCACTCACCGACATGCGCGGCAGCGACGCGGCGATCCAGGTCGCCAACAAGGTGCTGGCCGCGCTCAACCGGCCCTTCATGGTCGATGGACAGGCGCTGACATTGTCGGCATCGATTGGCATCGTTATCTGCCCTGACAACGGCACGGCATTTGAGGACCTGCTGCGCAAGGCGGACACCGCGATGTACGGCGCCAAGCGCGCCGGCGGCAATACCTTCCGTTTTCGCGGCGCCGACTGAGAACCGGCGTTAGAGAATCGGCACGCCCTGCGCTTCGCCCTGTTCGTAGACGACGTTGGCGCGACCGACGATCAGCGGGTCGAGCGGGCCGATGCGGTCGGGATCCTTGTTCTTGTAGGGCAGGCGATGCAGGATGTAGCGCATCGCGTTCAGCCGCGCGCGCTTCTTGCAATCCGACTTGACGACCGTCCACGGGGCATCGGCGGTGTCGGTGTAGAAGAACATCGCCTCCTTGGCCTTGGTGTAGCCGTCCCACTTGTCGAGCGAGGCCAGGTCGATGGGCGAGAGCTTCCACTGCTTGAGCGGGTGTACGCGACGCTCCTTGAAACGGCGGCGCTGTTCCTGGCGCGAGACCGAGAACCAGAACTTGATGAAGTGCGTGCCGTTGCGGACCATCATGCGTTCGAATTCCGGCACCTGGCGCATGAACTCCTGGTATTCGCCTTCCGAACAAAAATCCATGACGCGCTCGACGCCGGCGCGGTTGTACCAGGAGCGGTCGAACAGCACGATCTCGCCGGCCGAGGGCAGGTGCTGCACATAGCGCTGGAAATACCACTGGCCGCGCTCGTGGTCGGAGGGTTTTTCCAGGGCGACGACGCGCGCGCCCCGGGGATTGACGTGTTCCATGAAACGCTTGATCGTGCCGCCCTTGCCGGCCGCGTCGCGGCCCTCGAAGAGGATGACGACGCGCTGGCCGGTTTCCTTCACCCAGGCCTGCAGCTTGAGCAGTTCGACTTGCAGGCGATATTTCTGCCGCTCGTAGTTGCGGCGCGTCATCAGGTTCTTGTAGGGATAGCCGCCGCCGCGCCAGCCGGGGGCGAGTTCCTGGTCGGGATTGATGCCGGTCTGGTCGAGCGCCAGCCGCTGCTCCTTGAGCAGGCCGCGCAGCAGGATGCGAGCTTCTTCGGTGGTGGTCCCGGAGACGATGTCGCGCATCGCCGCCTGGCGCGCCAGTTGGGCACCGTCGACAGCCTGGCCGACGGCGAAGCTTTCGATGCGTGTCGGCGAACTGGTCGGGCCGATATCGCCGGCGCTGGCAGGGCGGGCTGCGGTTCTTGCCCGCGGCTTGGCTGCTGGCTTGGTTGCGGTGGGCTGGGCGGCGGGGGCCTTGGCCGCAGGACTCTTGGCAGATGGCTTTTTGGCGGCTGGTTTGCGTTTGGCGGGAGTGACCATGATGTTTCCTCTTAGAACAGTTCGTCGAGCGGATTCTTTTTCTTCGTGGTGTCAGAGTCAGCGCTGGCGGGACGGCATCCGGCCGCAACGCGGCGGGGCGTCAGCTCATCCCGGATGTTGTCGCAGTAGTAGCTCCAGGCTGCGGTCGATGCCGAAAGTCGGTGCCACATCTCGAGGGTGATCTTGTCGTACTCGAGCACCTCGCCGCTGTCGAACTCGACGCGCAGGATCCGCGCCTGTTCGTCGTAGCCGATGCCGCGCAGGCGACCGGCGCTGATCCGCTTCATCTGCATTATTTTATCCAGGAATCCTTCAGTGTCACCGCGCGGTTGAACACCGGCTTGCCAGCTTGCGAATCGACGCGGTCGGCGACGAAGTAGCCGTGGCGCTCGAACTGGAAGCAGTCTTCTGGAGCGGCCTGTTGCAAGGCGGCTTCGAGTTGTGCGGTGATGACGGTCTTGGCATCCGGGTTGATGTCGGCAAGGAAGTCACGTCCGCCCGCGCCGGGATCGGGCACCTTGAACAGCCGGTCGTAGAGCCGCACTTCGGCGGCATGGGCATGCGCCGCGGAAACCCAGTGAATGTTGCCCTTGACTTTGTACGTGTCGGCGCCCGGTGTGCCGGATTTCGAATCGGCGAAGTAATTGCAATGCACGGCGACGACTTCGCCCGTTTCATTCTTGTCGCAGCCGGTGCATTCGACGACGAAGCCGTAGCGTAGCCGCACCTTGTTGCCAGGATAGAGACGAAAGTAGCCTTTGGGTGGCGTTTCGACGAAGTCCTCGCGCTCGATCCAGAGTTCGCGCGCGAAAGGAACGCTGCGTTTGCCCAGTTCAGGCTGCTGCGGGTGGTTGGGTGCGAAGCATTCTTCTTCCTGTCCCGCCGGATAGTTGTCGATGACGAGCTTGAGCGAGTCGAGCACGGCGATGCGGCGTGGCGCCACTTCATTCAAATGATCGCGCATGCAGCCTTCGAGCACGCTGTAATCGATCAGCGAATCGGCCTTCGAGACACCGATCATCTCGGCGAAGCGGCGGAAACCCTCGGGCGTGTAGCCGCGCCGGCGCGCGCCGACCAGTGTCGGCAGGCGCGGATCATCCCAGCCATCGACGTGCTTTTCGTCGACGAGCTGGATCAGCTTGCGCTTCGACAGCACGACGTAGGTGAGGTTGAGGCGTGCGAACTCGATCTGCTGCGGCAGCGGTGTATTGACGCAGCCGAGTTCCGCGAGCCGTTGCAGCAGCCAGTCGTAGAACGGCCGCTGGTCCTCGAACTCAAGCGTGCAGATCGAGTGCGTGATGCGCTCGATGGCGTCCTCGATCGGGTGTGCGTAGGTGTACATCGGGTAGATGCACCAGGCATCGCCGGTGTTGTGGTGCGTGGCGCGCTTGATGCGGTAGATCGCCGGGTCGCGCAGGTTGATGTTGCCGGACGCCATGTCGATCCTGGCGCGCAGCACGTGGGTGCCGTCGGGGAATTCGCCTACCTTCATGCGGCGGAACAGGTCGAGGTTCTCGGCGACGCTGCGGTTGCGGAAAGAGCGAGGGTTTGCCCGCCTCCGTCAGCGTGCCGCGATTGGCGCGCATTTCTTCGGCGCTTTGCGAATCGACATAAGCGTGGCCGGCCTCGATCAGTTTCTCGGCGAAGTCATACATCGACTGGAAATAGTTCGAGGCGAAGAACTGGTTGTCGCCCCAGCTCCAGCCCAGCCAATGCACTGCGTCGATGATCGAATCGACGTATTCCTGCTCCTCTTTCTCCGGATTGGTGTCGTCGAAGCGCAGGTGGCAAGCGCCACCGTAATCCTGCGCAAGGCCGAAGTTGAGGCAGATCGACTTGGCGTGGCCGAAGTGCAAATAGCCATTCGGTTCCGGTGGAAAGCGCGTGCGGATCGAAACATGCTTGCCGGCGGCAAGGTCGGCATCGACAATATTGCGGATGAAGTTCGAGACCTTGTTTTCTGAATCGGCCATGTTCTGCAAGAGACTGAGCGGAAAGCCGGATTCTACCGTCGCGACGTAGAATGCGGCCCATGAATGCGACCGCTTTTCTCGCCATCGGCATTGGTGCCGTCCTCGGCGCCTGGCTGCGTTACGGGCTTGGCCTGTGGCTCAACCCCGTATTCGCCACCGTACCGCTCGGCACCCTCGCCGCCAACCTGATCGGCGGCTATCTGGTCGGCGCGGCGGTGGCGGTGTTCCACTTCAATGCCGAACTTCCCCCTGAAATGAAGTTGTTCTTCATCACGGGTTTTCTCGGTGCGCTGACCACCTTTTCGACCTTCTCGGCCGAGGTCGTGCATCTGATCCAGAACGCACGCTACGGCTGGGCGGCGGGCGCGGCCAGCCTGCACCTGTTCGGCTCGCTGCTGATGACCGGTTTGGGCATCTTCACCATCCACAAGTTGGCACAATAGGGCAGCAGCGCCGTCTCGCCAGCGCCGACTTCTAAATTTTGATTCCGTGGATCCCAGTGGCACAATGGCCATCTGCAAATCAAGAACATACGATACCAAGGAGCAAACACATGGGATACGCCGAATTGATCGAACGACTGCAGGCTCTGCCGCAAGACAAGCAAGCCGAAGTGTTCGACTTTGTCGAGTTTCTCTCCCTTCGCCGCGACATCGCAGGGGGGCTCATCTCGCGCAAGGCGAGTGGACGGATGCCGAGTTTGCCCGCATGGCGATGACCCAGGCCCTGCGCGGTATCGAAGACGATCCCGCTGCATATACTGCCGCCGATCTGCGGGAACGCTGGCAATGAAACAGGCGGGGCAACTCGTTCTGACCCCGTTCCCCTATACCGACCTTTCCGGCGCCAAGCTGCGGCCAGTGTTGATGCTGCGCCAGTCGCCCCGTTTCGATGACTGGCTGGTCTGCATGGTTTCCTCGCGCATCGAGCAAGCGGAAGCCGGTTTCGACGAAGTGCTGCAACCTCACGATCCCGACTTCGCCACCAGTGGCCTGAAGGCGCCGAGCGTGTTGCGCCTCTCCCGCCTCGCGGTGCTGGATGGTTCGCTGCTGGTGGGCAGCATTGGCGCCATTGCCGACGAGCGCCTTGCCCGCGTCCGCCAGCGCCTTGCGCAGTGGATTATCGGCGCGGACTGATCGGCGATCTCCTGCCGTTCCACCAGCGCCGAGTTTTAGCTGCCGAAGTTGCTTATTGCGATCAAAACTCCGCAGTCAGGCCGACCATTCCTTTCATCGCCCCTTCGCTCGGACGGTAAGCGACAGGCACAACACCCCATAACCTGAGTCCATCCGCCAGCCTGGCCTCGATGCGAGGGCCGGCACCGAAATCCATCTCGGCGTGCGCCCCCAGGGAAAACGCGCCAAAGTGCTTGAGCGCATAGCCCTTCATGAAATGCGAATGCGTACTGCCATTCCGGTAGGACTCGTAATGGAGATACCCCTTGTAATCGTCATCCGCGTAATAAACCCAGGGATTGATGACGAGGTGATTCAGATCGTCGAACGCAGCCTGTCCCAAACCCAGACCCACTTGCCAATCGCCCAGTTTGCGGGCCAGGCCAACGGCTGCCGATCTGAATTCTTGATCGTGATAGCCGACGGCAAAAGCGGAGACCTCATCGGTCAACCCATATTCGAGGTAGAGCGAAAATTCAGTCAGCGACCGTTGAACGCGCTTGTCCTTGCTGGGAATGCCCACGACCTGTATCTCGCCCGTGACACCCTCCGCGCGGGCAAGCTGGCCGCCCGGAATCAGCGCGGCCGCGATCATTCCGTAAAGAAGATGGCGCAGCGTGGTCATCGCGAAGATGAACCTGGTTTGATTTAATCGTTTCAACATCCGTTTGCCTCCTCAATGGCGCCCACGTAACCGGCCGGCAGCACCTGCGCGGCGCGCAGATCGAGGCGACCATCCGGCAGGCGATCCGCGAGGAACTTCACGCCGGCTGCCCCTGCATTTTCTCCAGCGGGACGAAACGGCGCACGCAAGCCTGCCGACGCCGTCCCGCCAGCGCCGACTTTTGCTAGCATGTGCCGACTTGATCGCAATAGGAGTGCTCCCATGTCAGCCATTGCCCCGACCCTGATCCGCAAGCTTGAAGGCCTACCGCAGCAACGGCTTGCGGAAGTGGAAGATTTTGTCGAGTTCCTGGCGATCCGCGAAAGCCGTGCCGCCGTCGGCGAGCGCCTGGGCGATGCCCTGGCAAAGCTGGATGCGCTGAACCTGCCGCCTCTGTCCGACGAGGACATCGCCGCCGAAATCGCGGCGGCGCGCCAGGAACGCACCGCGCGGCGGGCCTGACGTGCGGGCCGTCCTCGACACCAATACCCTCGTCTCTGGCATCATTTCTTCCGGCGGACCGCCGCGCCGCCTGCTCGATGGGGCGCGGACACAGCTCTTGGAACTGTGCAGCAGCACGATCTTGCTTGCCGAACTTCTCGATGTGTTGTGCCGCGACAAGTTTGCCCGGCGACTGGAGGCTGCGGGCCTGACGCCGCAAGGCATCGTGGTGGAATTGCGGCGTCTCGCCTGCTTGGTCGAGCCCGCCGATGTACCCCGAGTGATAGCGGCCGACCCCGACGATGATCATGTCCTGGCGTGCGCCATCGCCGCGCGGGCGGAACTTATCGTTACCGGCGACAGGCATTTGCTGGAACTGGGCGGCAGTCACCAAGGCATTCCCATTGTTTCGCCCGCCGAAGCGGTGCGTATGTTGTGGGGTTGATTGCTGGCATCCATGCACACGGATCGCCGTCCCGCCAGCGCCGAGTTTTCCCACGTCCTGCTGACCATTCCGGCTTTCATCACAAGGCCGGCGCTGTCACTCATGGCATCTGAGGCGATCAATCTTCTCCTGCAGAAACCACGAGAAGTAACCCGCATAGCGCTCTTGCAATTCCGGGATGCGCCAATCCATATCGGTGATGACCTTTCGGCAATCCCCCCCCCCGCATTTGCAAGCCAGGCGGTACGGCTTGCAACCTCTTGTGCGGTGTAAAACCATTGCATAGTCGAAGGTGACTTCCTCGTCCTTCTTGATATTGCGCATCGCCACCAGAAAGATCGTTCCTTTGCAGCCGGCATTGGGATTGCAGCTATGGTTGAAGTTATCTGCGTGTCACGCTCAGCTATATGAATTGCCTTGACGTCGAGGGTCTGGGCCAACCGCGCCCAGTCCTCGCGGTTTTCTGGGATATCGACGCTCAGCCCCGTGTCGGCCGCCATGTCGAGCAGCGCTTGCTTGACGAGATGGGAGACGATGCCGGGATTGGCGCCGTGCGCCAAGACGGCGGTGGTACCGTTTCCACCGTGCTTCTCGCGCAGGCTGATTGCCTGTTCGCGCAAGGCATACAAGGAGCGCCGGGAAACGGTAAGCGATGCGTCGGTGCTTTCGCCCCCAGCCAGGAATCGATGCAGGTATCCAGAAAAAGGATGCCATGCTCGCCGAAGTAGTCGATCAGCCAGTTGCTTTCGACGTCGGAGGAGAGGTTCAGGAGGAAGTCGCCCTGCGTCAGCGCTGCTGCGAGCACATCTCTGTAGTTTTCCGGCGTCAGCGGCTGGACGAGGAAGGCTACCTTGTAATAGTCGGCAACCTCCCTGCCGCGCTCATCCGCCGTGATGATGGTGACCTGGTCCGGTTTGATGTCGATGTGGCGGAAGATCAGCGGCAACACGCCTTGACCGATGAGACCGCAGCCAAGCATCAACAACTTCTTCTCGAAGCGAACGTCTTTTCTTTGGTTCATTGCGCTGATCTGGTTGGCTAACGCTTCTCGTCGCCGCTCGCGACAAGCAAAGATTGCAAGGACGGGAAGTTGGATAAATCGAGTGAAACTCGAATAATAATGTAATTAACATTATTACACGAGTGGTAATTACGCTGTGAACGTGAGTATTTGGCATGAACAAAGCCAAAATCGAGTTTTCGCAGCGCCTGCTGGCCGCGCTGGAGCGTGCGGGCGTGCCGGCCAAACCCACGGTCATCGAGCGCGAGTTCAATCAGCGCTACTGGGGCAAACCGATTACGCTGCATGCGGCCCGACTGTGGCTGCGCGGCGAGACCATGCCGACCCACGACCGTCTGCTTTGCCTCGCCGAATGGCTGAGCGTAGAGCCCGCCGTTCTGCGTTACGGCGACGAAGCGCCCAAAGCCGTGCGCGAGCGTCGCAAGCGCTGGGACGAGGGCATCGGCTATCAGGAACGCGAAATCTTCGAGCTGTTCCTCAAGCTGCCGGTGCCGCAGCGCAAGGTGGCGCGCGAGGTGATCGTGGCGTTGGCGAAGGCGAACGCGATCCTGCCGGTGGAGGGTACCGGCTGACATAGAATTGGCATGGGTTCGCACATTTCGGGAATTGCCATGTCAGACAGGAAAATCGCCGCACAGCATCACGACACTTTCGAGAGCATCCGTCATGTCGATGCGGATAGCAACGAATACTGGCTCGCACGCCAATTGGCCGACGTGCTTGGTTACTCCCAGTATCGGCATTTTCTGCCTGTCGTCGAGCGTGCCAGGGAAGCCTGCCAGAACAGCGGGCATCCGGTTGGCGACCATATTGAGGATGTCCTCACAATGGTCGATATCGGTTCCGGCGCGAAACGTCAGGTCGAAGATTATCGGTTGTCACGCTACGCTTGTTACCTGATTGTCCAGAACGGCGAAGCGCTCCCGACGCCGGAGGCAAGCATCAAGCAGATAGAGACCGCCAAGAAAAAGCTGGTGAAGAAAATCTGATCGCCGTCCCACCAGCGCCGAGTTTTCGCGCACGGTGCCAGCAAACGGGGTGTTGCCGCAGACGCTTGGGCCGGTAGCTGGTGTGGCAAATTGACGTACAATTGCAAGAACAACTGCCAGGAGTTACCGCCATGTCCGCTGCCGCCCATGCCACCGAATCCGCCCGCATCAATCTCCGTACCAGTCCCGAGGCCAAGGCGCTGATCGAACGCGCCGCCGCGCTAATGGGCACCACCGTGTCCAGCTTCATGCTGCAGAACGCCTACGATGCCGCGCGCCGGGTCGTCGCCGATAACGATACGCTGACGCTCTCCCAGCAAGCGTTCGAAGCCTTTGTCGCCGCATGCGAACAGCCGACGGAACCGAACGAGGCATTGCGTGCCTTGATGGCGCGCCGCTGAATGCTGTCGCGTATCGAACTTCTGGATGCGCGGCATCGGCGCGATGGATTCGATTGTGGTAACGATGTCTTGAACGATTTTTTGTGCCATCGGGCGGGGCAGCAGCAACGTCGCGGATTTGGCAAGACCTATGTGGCCGTGGAGGGTGAGGGGGCGGACGTCATCGGGTTTGTGACGGTGAGCGTGGGCCAGGTGGAAGTCGAGGCATTGCCTACACGCTTGAAACTACCGCGACATCCTGCGCCCATGTTGCGCATCGGGCGTTTAGCGGTGGATAAACGGGAGCAGGGCAAGGGGATAGGTCAGGATTTGTTGGTATTTGCATTGCAACTGGCGCTGGAGTTTTCAGAGCGCATCGGCTTGTATGCCGTAGTGGTCGATACCAAGGACGCCAGGGCGGCCGAGTTCTATCGCCGCCTGCATTTCGAGCCGACGCTTGATGATCCACTCTGCCTGTTTCTGCCCTTGGCGAGACTGGCGAAAACCCGGATCGAGAAGTGATCGTCGCGCTGGCACGGACGAACGGGGTGTTACCGCCGCCGATCAACGACGATCAGTAAGTGGCCAATGGGTTGTATTGCCCAAGCTTTCTGGAAATTTCTAACAATGTCTATATGCGTCTATCTGTTGTTGGATAGAATTTCTCAGTGCCGTACCGATGTTCGACGAGTTCATGGTGTGGGCAATTCCGGAATTCATTCCTGGCGGATATGAGGTTCGATGTTGAAGCCCGCCGGGCGGCGCGTCCGGCCATCACGTATGACGAGGCCCTGCCGATCAATGCGCGTCGGGCCGAGATTGCTGAAGCGATCCAGAAGCATCAGGTCGTGGTGATCTGCGGCGAGACCGGCTCGGGCAAGACGACGCAACTGCCGAAAATCTGCCTTGAGCTTGGCCGTGGCTTGAAAGGCTTGATCGGCCACACCCAGCCGCGCCGCATCGCCGCGCGCGCCACCGCCAGCCGCATCGCGCAGGAACTGAAATCCGAGCTGGGTCGCTACGTCGGCTACAAGATCCGCTTCACCGACAAGACCTCGTCGGAGAGCTACATCAAGCTGATGACCGACGGCATTTTGCTGGCGGAAACGCAGACCGATCCACTTTTGCGCCAGTACGACACGATCCTTATTGACGAGGCGCATGAACGTTCACTCAACATCGACTTTCTGCTCGGCTACCTAAAGTCGGTGCTGGCGAGACGGCGTGAGCTCAAGCTGATCGTGACTTCGGCGACGCTGGATGCCGAACGCTTCAGCAAGCACTTCGACGGCGCGCCCATCATCGAGGTCTCCGGCCGGCTCTATCCCATCGAGACGCGTTATCGCCCCTTCGACGAGAAAAAGGATAGCGATCTGAACGATGCCATCGTCGATGCGGTGAGCGAGGCGCACAGCGCGGGAGCGGGCGACGTGCTGGTGTTCCTGCCCGGCGAGCGCGAGATTCGCGAAGCGGCGGAGGCGTTGCGGAAACATCACCCCCCCGGCCTCGAGGTGCTGCCCCTCTTTGCCCGCCAAACGGCGCAGGAGCAATCACGTGTCTTCGCACCCCATCAGGGGCGTCGCGTGGTGCTGGCGACCAACGTCGCCGAGACCTCGCTGACGGTGCCGGGCATCCGCTATGTGGTCGATTCCGGGCTGGCGCGCGTCAAGCGTTATTCGCACCGCAACAAGGTTGAGCAGCTTCAGGTCGAGGCCATCGCACGCGCGGCGGCGAACCAGCGTGCCGGCCGTTGCGGGCGCGTTTCGTCGGGCATCTGCTTCCGGCTCTACGCCGAGGACGATTTCAACCAGCGCGCACCCTATACCGACCCCGAAATCCTGCGCTCATCCCTGGCCGGCGTGATTTTGCGCATGAAGTCGCTGCACCTCGGCGATGTCGAGGATTTCCCCTTCCTCGAACGCCCGGCGCCGCGCATGATCGCCGACGGCTACACGCTGCTGGCCGAACTCGGCGCGCTCGACGAGACGAGCAAGGAACTCACCTCTGTCGGCAAGGAGCTGGCCAAGCTGCCGCTCGACCCGAAAATCGGCCGCATGATCCTCGCCGCGCGCGAGCATGGTTGCCTGAAGGAGATGCTGGTGATCGCCGCCGCGCTCGGCACGCAGGATCCGCGCGAACGGCCGCAGGAACGCGCTGCCGCAGCCGACCAGGCGCATGCGCAGTGGAAAGACGAGAAATCGGAGTTTCTGAGCTATCTGAAATTGTGGGCTGCCGCCGACGCGGTATGGAAGCACGAAACGTCCAGCAAGCAGCGCCAGTGGTGCAAGACGAATTTCATCAACTGGCTGCGACTGCGCGAATGGCGCGATGTGCATGGCCAGCTGATGACGCTCTGCCATGAGCACGGCTGGAAGGAGAACCAGATTGCCGCGTCCTATGAGTTGATCCACAAGGCTTTGCTGACCGGCCTGCTCGGCCACCTCGGCCTGATCAACGAGGACGATAAAAACTACTTCGGCGCGCGCGGCATCAAGTTCTTCATCCATCCGGGTTCGGCGCTGGTGAAGAAGGCCGGGCGCTGGATCGTCGCCGCCGAATTGGTCGAGACCTCGCGCCTGTTCGCCCGCTGCATCGCGAAGATCGAACCGGAATGGCTGGAGCAGGTCGGTGCGCACCTGATCCGCAAGCACGTCTATGAACCGCACTGGGAGAAAGGGCCGGGGCAGGTGGTGGCCTGGGAGCGCGTCACGCTGCATGGCCTGGTTCTGCATGCCAAGCGGCGCATCAACTATGGCCCCAAGGATCCCAAACTCGGCCGCGAGCTTTTTATCCGCGGCGCGCTGGTCGAAGGCGAAGTCGGTGAGGACTGGCTGAAGAAGTGGCGCTTCCTGCAGCACTACCAAAAACTGAAAACCGAGATCGAGCGCCTCGAACACAAGTCGCGCCGCCCCGATGTGCTGGTGGATGACGCGCTGGTGTTCGCCTGCTTCGATGCGCTCGTGCCGGAAGGCATCACGACGCTCGCCGCCTTCGACAAATGGCGGCGCGAAGCGGAAATCGAAAACCCGAAGCTGCTCTTTCTCGACAAGGACCAGCTGATGCGCCACGAAGCGGCGGGCATCACCACCGATGCCTTTCCGCCCACCCTCGATCATCGCGGCCAGAAGTACAAGCTGAGCTATCACCATGATCCCGGCGCGGCGGACGATGGCGTGACGCTGGCGCTGCCGCTCACTGCGCTCAACCAGGTGCCGGCGACGCGTCTCGAATGGCTGGTGCCGGGGCTGCTCAAGGAAAAGGTCATCGCACTGCTCAAGACGCTGCCGCAGAAATACCGGCACCGCTGCCAGCCGCTCGATGGTTTTGCCGAGGCGTTTTGCGATGTGGAGAATGATGTAGACGAGCCGCTGGCGAAGGCGCTCACTCGCGCCATCGAGGAAAAGATCGCGCTGAAACTGCCGCTCGACGCGCTACGGCCCGGCGAGTTGCGGCCGCACCTGTTCATGAACTTTCGCCTGCTCGACGCGCATGGCGCCACGCTGGCCATGTCGCGCAATCTCGCCGAGTTGCGCGCGCAGTATGGCGACCGCGTAACGCAGGCATTTTCGGCGGCGGATGTGAAAGTCAGTCCTGGCGGGACGGCAACGGACGGGGAAACATCGACGGCATGGACCTTCGGCGCCTTGCCGGAACTGCTGGAAATCGAAGTCGGGGGACGGCAGGTCGTCGGCTTTCCCGCGCTGGTGGACGCGGGCGACGGCGTGCGCCTCTCGGCCTTCGATATTGAGGACAAGGCGCATGAGGTGCATCGCCAGGGGCTGGCCCGCCTGTTCGCGCTGCAACTCGGGGCACAGGTGAAGGCCATCGAGAAACTGCCCGACGTGCGTGCCATGGCCATGCAGGCCATGAGTTTTTGCACCGAGAATGAACTCAAGGAACAGCTCATCGCCGCCACGCTGGAGCGTACCTGTCTGATGGTGCCGCTGCCTGTGGACGAACCGAGTTTCAACGCGCGCCGCGATGCGGCGAAGGGGCGCATCCTGCTCGTCGCGCAGGAGATCGTGCGGCTGGTGGCGGGGATTCTCGCCGAGCAGGCGGCTCTGCAGAAGAAGCTCGCCGCCGCGCAGAAAGCCTTCCCGCCGGCTTGCGCAGACATTGCTGCGCAACTCGCGGCGCTGATCCCGAAGTACTTCATCGTTGCCACACCCTATGAGCGGCTGCAGCACTTCCCGCGTTACCTCAAGGCGATCGCCCTGCGCCTCGACAAGGCAAAGAACGATGCCGCCCGTGATACGCGCTTGATGGCGGACTGGCAGGGATTGGCGCGGCCGTGGGAGCGCGAGGCCCTGCAGATGCGCAAGTCGGGCACCCGGGACGGCTTTCTGGAAGAATTCCGCTGGTTGCTGGAGGAAGTGCGCGTTGCGCTGTTCGCCCAGGAACTCCGCACGCCGAGCCCGGTCTCGGTGAAACGCTTGCAAAAAATGTGGGAAGGACGCCCGCGATGACACTCTGCATGGAATCCCTGACGCAGTCGCTGCTGCGCGCCGGCCGCGACCTGCTGCGACCGGGGCTGTTGTTCCACGTGCTATGGCCGCCGGTGGCTGCCTTCGTGGTCTGGTCGGCGGTCGCGTGGTTCGCCTGGCTGCCCGCGGCGGCCTGGATCGCCGGTGCCCTGCCCGACTGGTCCTGGCTGACGTGGCTCGGCCCGTGGCTCGCGCATGTGGCGGTGTTTTTCATCTTCGCGCCGTTGGTCTATGTCACGGCGCTGCTCTTCGTCGCGGCTTTTGCACTGCCGCGCATGATGACGCTGGTCGCGGCGCGCGATTATCCGGATGTCTCGCGGCAAGGCTCGGCGAGCGCGGCGCTCTGGGGCAGTGTCTGGAATACGCTGGTGGCGGGCACGATCTTCATCGTCGGCTGGCTGCTCACCTTGCCGCTGCTGCTGATTCCCGGCGCCCTGTTCGTGCTGCCGCTGCTGTGGTCGGCCTGGCTCAACCAGCGGGCCTTCCGCTTCGATGCGCTGGCCGAGCATGCGCTGCCCGAAGAGCGCGCCACGCTGATCCATCAAGAGAAGGGCACGCTGTTCGCGGCCGGACTGGCCAGCGCGGCGACAACCTACCTGCCGGTGGTGCATCTGCTGGCGCCCGGTTTCGCGGCGCTACTGTTCGTTCATCTGTGCCTCGCGGCGCTGCGCGATCTGCGCAATCGACAAGGAATCCCCGCATGAGGACCTATGGACTGATCGTCATCGGCGACGAGATCATGCGCGGCAAGCGGCAGGACAAGCATATGGCGAAGTTCGTCGAGATACTCGGCGCGCGCGGCCTGGTGTTCTCGTGGGTGCAGTATCTCGGCGACGAACGGCCCCGCCTCACCGAAAAGTTGCGGCGCACGCTGGCGAGCGGCGACGTGGTGTTCAGCTGCGGCGGCATCGGGGTCACGCCCGACGACCACACGCGTCAGGCCGCAGCGGCCGCGGCGGGCGTGCCGCTCGAAATCAATCCGGATGCCGAACGCGAGATCCGCGCGCGCATGGCCGAGATGGGCCAGCCGGTTACCCCGGCACGCCTTGAACTGGGCACCGTGCCGCAAGGCAGCCGCATCATCCCGAATCCGTTCAACCGGATTCCGGGATTTTCGTACCGTGACCACCACTTCCTGCCCGGTTTTCCGCAAATGGCCTGGCCGATGGCCGAGTGGGTGCTCGACACCTTTTACGCGGACGATTTCCGGCAGGGTGTCGAGACCGAGGCGGCGATCCTGGTCTGGGACGGGCTGGAGGGCAACATGCTCGAACTGATGCGGCAGGTCGAGGCCGATTTTCCCGGCCTCACCGTCTTCAGCCTGCCGACCTTCGGCAGCGAAACGGTGCAGCGGCATGTCGAACTCGGCGTGCGCGGCGCGCCGGAAGACGTTGCCCGGGCTATCGAGGTGCTCAAGGCCGGTGTCGCCGCTGTGGGCTATTCCTACGATAACAAGGCTTGAAAGTCAGGGCTGGCAGGACGGCACTCTCACCTCGCCCGGGCAAAAAAAAGCCCAGACCTGACGGTCTGGGCTGAAACGGTTCCTTTGCGGAACCGGAGGAGGAGACGTTAAATCTCTTTACGGCAGTTTGGCCGTAGAAATTAAGCAGCCTTTTTGGCCTTGGCGGCGGTGGCGCCGACAGCCTTGACGGTCGCGGAGGTCGCGGCGGCAACATTCGCTTCAGTCATCTCGGCAACCTGCTTGGCGGCCTTGTTCATGGTCTCGTAGGCGGAGTTGGCGGCGGCGATCGCGGACTTGACGGCAGCGACGGCGACGTCGGAACCGGCCGGGGCGTTCTTGACGGCCTTGTCCAGGACGGAGCTGACATTCTTGTTCATCTCGACGTACTGGCTGTCGAAAATCTTGGAGAACTCTTCCTGGGTCTGGCTGGCGATTTCATACACGCTACGCGAGTAGGCAACGGCCTTTTCGAAAGCGGGCTGGGCCATGGCGGCCTGCATGCTCACCAGTTCCTGCACGTCCTTGGCGCCCAGCAGGAACTTGGCGGTGTTGACGCTGTCTTCCAGCAGGGTGCGGGCGGTGTTCAGGTTGAGGGCAGCAAGGCGCTCGGCGCTGGCAAACGCGGTGTTGGCGACGGTCAGCAGGGATTCGACGTTGGCTTTGTTGGCGCCGGCGAGTTGTTCGGGGGTCGTGTACATGGCGATCTCCTAAAAATGAAAGTTCAAGATTGAAGGTTCAAAAATCGTGGTGCAAACAGGCTGAATCAAACTCGATGCGTTTTGTTGCACTGCATCATGGATTTCATTATAGGTATGGACTTCACGAAGTCAAGCAAATTTTTGTGCAGTGCAGCAAAAAAAGCGTGTAAAAATACAACAGTGTTTATAAAACAACAGGTTATGTTGTAATTTCTGTATGTATCAGGCGGTACCCCTGGCTGACTAGGCCGCTCTGGGTCATTCTGGCAGGGCATGCTGCCCTGCCGCATCCCGCCGGAGCGGGGCGGGTTAGCGTGCCGGCGCGGGGGCTGCCGGCTTGGTGTTCTTCGGCTGGATGATGGCGGTGACGCGGCCTTCCTTGGTGCCCGGGCTGGCACCCGGCGTTGCGGTGACCAGATATTGCTCGGTCCGGCCGTCGTAGGAAATGTAATGGCCGCGCACTTCGTCGGTGCCGCTTTTGACGAAGGCCCGGTTGAAGAACTCGGCCTTTTCGCCGCGCGAGTCATACTCGATGCGATCGGCTTCGCCATCGATGTATTCGTCCTTGCCTTCGCGTTTCTGGCGGAAGCGGGCCAGACCGCCCTCGCCGCTCGTGGCCACGCCTTTCTGGAAACCCTCGGCATCCTGCGTCACGACCAGCTTGGCCGTGCGGATGATCAGCGTGCCCTGCGACAGCACGACATTCCCTTCGAAGACATGGACACGCTTGACGTCATCCACGGTCACGCGCGCCGCTTCGAGATGCACCGGTTTGTCGCGGTCGGCACGTTCAGCGAAGGCGTTGCCGCAAGTCAGGGCGGCTATGGAGGCCAGGGAAGCGGCAAGGATGAGGGGGCGGGAGATGGCGTTCATGTCAGCGATTCGGTTTGGTTTTCGGTGAGGTATTCGTCTTGAGCTTCGAGCTTGCTTTTGTCCTGGCCTTGGCATTCGCTTTTGCCACCGGCTTTGGTTTCGGCTTGGCCTGGGGTTTGGCTGCTGCTTCAGCCGACTGCGTAAGCGTCGTTGCGGCAGCGGAAGGGGTTACGGGCGCGGCCTGCGGCGCCTGGATGGTGGGGTTGTCCGCCGCGGTATTGTCCTTGCGGTAGAAGATACCCCGAACCGGACCCTCGAGCGTGTAGATCGATGTCTTGTTGTCCGCCTGCAGTCCGCTGCCCTGCACGTTCGTCTTGCCCTGGGTGATCGTCACCGGTACATCGGTCTGGGCGATCTCGTCGTCCGGCCAGGCTTCGAGCCGCGACGTGGTGAGGATCGTGTCCGGTTTGTTGTCGATGCCGCTGCGGCGGACATGCACATCGTCAATGAGGGTGACATGCTCGCCCTTGCTGCTCACCAGGGCTTCGCGCGCGCTGATGAAGGTCGGCGGATTGCGGTGATAGGTGATGCGCGGCATCGTGACGACCGTGCTGTCGTCGTCCGGATAGTGTCGCATCCGGTCGGCGACGACGGTGTGCTGCAGCTGGCCCTGCGGGTTGAAACGGCGCACCTCGAAATTCTGGATGATGTAGTCCGGATCGTGACGGGTCTTGCCATCGTTCGCGCCCGTGGCCGCACGACTGGCGATTTCGAGCCAGTAGCTCATGCCGGCCAGCAGCCCGGCCAGCAGGAGCGGGAACAGGGTGGCTGTCGGGCTGGAGCGCGCGGTCATGCCCTGCGCTTCAAACGAGGTAGGGGGCCATCACGCGCTCCCAGGTGCCCTGGGCGCGCAGGATGAATTCGCAGACTTCGCGCACGGCGCCGGCGCCGGCTGGTGCGCGGGCCACGTAGCAGACATGGCGGCGGACCAGTTCGTGGCCGTCGGGCACGGTGGCGGAGAAGCCGACCTTGCGCAGCAGCGGCAGGTCGATCATGTCGTCGCCCATGTAACCGCACTGCTCGAAACCGAGATGCTCGCGTGCCAGCAGCGACGCCATCGCGGCACGCTTGTCCTCGATGCCCTGCATCACGAGGCCGATGCCGAGGTTGGCGGCACGCTGCGTGACGATGGGCGCATCGCGGCCGGTGATGATGGCGATCTTGACGCCGGAATTCGCGAGCAGCTTGAGGCCAAGCCCGTCGCGGCTGAAGAAGGCCTTGCAGAAATCGCCGTCGGGGCCGAAGTAAAGACGGCCGTCGGTCATTACACCGTCGATGTCGAAGCCCATCAGGCGAACCTGGGCAGCGTGAGCTGTACAGCTATTTTCCATCAGACCACCTTGGCGCGAAATAGATCGTGCATGTTGAGGGCACCGGCGAGTTGGCCGGCGGCATCGATGACGAGCAACTGGTTGATCTTGTGCCGCTCCATCATCTCGACGGCCTCGACCGCGAGGCGGTCCGGGCCGATGGCGCGGGGATTGCGACTCATGATGGTGTCGACCACGACCGGCCGCAGGTCGCCAAGCTTTTCCAGCGCACGCCGCAGGTCGCCGTCGGTGAAGATGCCGACCACATTCCCCGCCGCGCCGAGCACCGCCGCCATGCCCATGCCGCCGCGCGAGATGGCGGCGAGCACGTCGGGAATGGTCGCGGTGACGGCGACGGTGGCGACGTGCGCGGCCGGTTGCATGACATCGCGGACGTGAGTTAGCAGTTTCCGGCCCAGCGCCCCGCCCGGATGCGAGCGCGCAAAATCCTCGGCGCCGAAACCGCGCGCGTCGAGCAAGGCGACGGCGAGCGCGTCGCCGAGCGCCAGTGCGGCGGTGGTACTGGCCGTGGGCGCGAGGTTGAGTGGGCAGGCTTCTTCGTCGACACGGGCATCAAGGTGGACGTCGGCTTCCCGCGCCAGCGCGGAATCCGGGTTGCCGGTGATCGCGATCAGCTTGCCACCCTGCCGTTTCACGAGCGGTACGATGGTCAGCAATTCGTCGTTCTTGCCGGAGTTGGACAGGGCGATCAGCACGTCGTCGCGCGCGATCATGCCGAGGTCGCCATGCACCGCTTCGGCGGCATGGACGAAATAGGCGGGGGTGCCGGTGCTGGCCATGGTGGCGGCGATCTTGCGGGCGATGTGGCCGGACTTGCCGATCCCGCTGACGATGATGCGGCCAGGGCAGGCAAGGATGAGACCAACCGCCGTGGCAAAGCTGCCGTCCAGCCGCGTGGCTATTTTTGCTATCGCGTCGGCCTCGACGGTGAGGACGCGCCGGGCGAGCGCGAGTAGATGTTCCGCTGCGGGGATCGATGGCATCGGGATGACGCGGGGCGTGCGGCCCGCGAAGGCGGTTATGATTGAGGCAAATTATAACGACCCTGCGACATAGCGACATAGCGACATGGCGAGAGACCGAGGAGAGCACGCTTGACCTTGCACCTGATCCTGCTGCTGCTGGCGGCCGCGGTGCTCGGCGTGGTCGTCTGTCGCAGTCTGGGCCTGCCCCCCATCCTCGGCTACCTTCTGGTTGGGGCGGTCGCCGGACCGCATGCGCTCGGGGTTTTGCCCGATACCGACAGCGCCCATCGGCTGGCGGAATTCGGGGTCGTCTTCCTTATGTTCACCATCGGCCTCGAGTTTTCGCTGCCGCGCCTGTTCGCCATGAAGCACATCGTCTTCGGCCTGGGCCTGGCGCAGGTGCTGGTGACGCTGCTGGTTGTCGTTGTCGGGGCAATGTTCTGGGGTGTGTCCTGGCAGGCCAGCGTGGCGCTCGGGGGCGCGCTGGCGATGTCGTCAACGGCGATCCTGTCGAAATTGCTGGCAGAGCGGCGCGAACTCGATGCCGCCCACGGGCGCGAGGTGATGGGCGTGCTGCTGTTCCAGGATCTCGCCGTGGTGCCGCTGATCGTGCTGATCCCCGCGTTGTCGCAGCCGGTCGAGGCGCTGGCCGGCGAGGTGGGGTGGGCGCTTGCCAAGGCAGCCGTGTTGCTGACGCTGATCTTGTTCATCGGCCAGCGACTCATGCACGCCTGGTTCGGCATGGTGGCACGGCGCAAGTCGGGCGAACTGTTCATGCTCAACGTGTTGCTGGTGACGCTCGGTTTCGCCACGCTGACCGAGTTGGCCGGTCTCTCGCCGGCGCTGGGCGCCTTCGTCGCCGGCATGCTGATCTCGGAAACCGAGTATCGCTATCAGGTCGAGGAGGACATCAAGCCCTTTCGGGATGTGCTGCTGGGACTGTTCTTCGTGTCCACCGGCATGATGCTCAATCCGGGCGCGATCTGGCACGATGCCTGGCGCCTGCTCGCCATGCTGGCACTGCTGCTGGCCACTAAATTGATAGTTGTCGGCACGATTTCCCGCCTGCTCGGCAGCAGCCCGGGCACGGCGCTGCGTTCCGGCTTGTGGCTATGCACGGCCGGCGAGTTCGGCTTCGTGCTGGTGGCGCGCGCGACGGATACCGGCCTGGTGGATTCCGTGCTGGTCCAGCCGGTGCTGGCGGCGATGGTACTGTCGATGATCATCGCACCACTGATCGTGCACTATTCGGATCGCCTGACATTGCGTCTGGTTGCCTCGGAGTGGCTGATGCGCTCGATGCAGATTACCCGGATCGCCGCGCATACCGTGTGAACCGAGAAGCACGCCATCCTGTGCGGCTATGGCAAGACCGGCCAGCACCTGGCGCGCTTTCTGGAGTCGGAAAAAATTACATTCATGGCCCTCGACGTAAACCCCGAACGGGTACGCGAAGCGGCGGCGGCGGGCGAGCCGGTCGCCTGGGGCGACTGCACCCGGCGCGAAAACCTGCTGGCGGCCGGCATCGCCCGGGCCAGCGTGCTGGTGGTGACGTTTGCCGATCTGGAGACCACGTTACGCCTGGTGCAGCATGCCCACGACCTGCGTCCCGGCTTGCCCATCGTGGCGCGGTCGCGTGAGGAGGACGATGCGGAAAAGCTCTTTGCCGCCGGTGCGGCCGAAGTGGTGCCCGAGGCGCTCGAATCTTCGGTGATGCTCGCCACGCATGCGCTGGCGCTGGTCGGCGTACCGATGCACCGCGTCATCCGCCGCCTGCGCGAACTGCGCGAGCAGCACTATGCCCTGCTGCGCGGCTTCTTCCATGGTGCCTCGGATGCGGGCGAAGGCTTGGCGGATGCGGACCAGCCGCGCCTGCACGCGGTGATGCTCGATGCCAGTGCCTGGGCCGTCGGCCGCAGTCTCGACGCGGTCGATATCGCGAAAGTCAGCGCTGGCGTGACGGCAATCCGTCGCAGGAACCAACCGCATCTCAGCTACGATGGCGCGACTCTGCTCCAGGTTGGCGACGTCGTGGTCATTCGTGGCGGAGCGGCCGCCGTCGCCGCCGGCGAAGAGCGACTGTTGCGCGGCTAGAAAACGACAAAGCCCGCCGTAGCGGGCTTTGTCGTGGAATACCCATACGGCTGCGCAATCAAATTGCCTTGCAAAGCGTATAGACAGTCGATCCATCATCAACATACGCGGTGTCGGCAGTATTCGTCGCCAATGCTTTGCCTGCGCGTACCGTTCCGGTTGCGGGGTTGCCATCATCAAACTGGGCATCAATCGCCCCCGCGATCTTCCCGAGCAAATTGGTTGAACAGACGACGAGACCCGTCAATCCAAAGGCACCGGACTGTACGTGAAGAAAGCCCCCGGTTGCATTGAGTGGCGTTTCGGCACTGTTGGCGGCTCCTGCGATAAAACCTGAACGACGCAAATGGTTCCAGAAAGTACAGTTTTCGCCGGTTCCGGTTGGCGTGCAGGACGCTGCTGCCGTTACCGTGGTAAGTCCTACGGACGCGTCGCCATCACCATCGGTCGCGGCAGCAAGGCTTCCAGCTGCCGGCCAGCGAGCCGCCGCGCCATTGTCGTCGCCAGGGTATCTCTTGTAGCGATCCTGGTATGCATAAACTGCCGCAGTCATGCCATTGAGGTCGTTGGCGATGTTCTTGATCTTTGCCTGGGTGATCAACTCCTGCCCCTTCAGGACACCGCCCAGCAATAGACCGATGATCACCAGGACGATGGCGATTTCGACGAGAGTGAAACCCGATTGATTCTTCATTATTTTCTCCACCAAAGTAATAGCAGGGTAAATAAAGCATTTTCTGTGCCATTGTTGGCAATGTGATGCTACTCGCCCGAAATTGCCGTGATGTATTGAAATGGCCGGCTATTTCGGTGCAATTTGACTGCCATGGGGCGCAGGTTTTCCCGTCGGCTTGGCTTATTTGTGTCGAAAACTCGACAGCGTGTCGAAAGTAGGTCATTTCGAAATGGGATTAACCGTGCCAAGCTAGAATCGATACGTCCATTGTCACTCCCTCGCCGGATGTCCTCAATCCAATCCACTGCCCGCCGTCGCTGGACCTTCATCATGCTGCTGGCAGCCTTGCATCTGGTCTTCGCGCTGGGGCCGGACAGCATCATCGGGCGCTGGCTGTTTCTTTCCCATATCGGTCTGGGTCTGCTCTGGCAGCCTTTCGTCCAGCCACGGCGGCGTTTCGGTCCCGGTGCCACCCTGATCGTCGTGCTGAGCGCCGCGTTCCTCGCCTTTTTCCTCAACTGGGGCATCCTGCTGCTGTGGACGATGCTGCTCGCGGGTGTGGTCGGCGGGAAGGTTTTCATGTTTCCCGATCGCTGGGAGCGGGTATTCCATCTGGCGGCGCTCGGCTATCTCGTCACCGCGGTGCTGGCGCTGATCCTGCCCGCCTCGCTGTTGTCGCTCAAGCTTGGTGAACCTGTACTTGCCCGTCTGGTGCTCTATCTGTCGCCGCTGATCCTGCTCTTCATGGCGGCCTTGCCGGTCAAGCAGGTCTTAGCGGAAGCCCGTGCCGAGATCGTCGATTTCGTCTATGGGATGTTCGTCTTCCTGCTGCTCGCCGTGATTGTTTTGGGCAGCCTGAGTTATTCGCTGCTCTTCAAGGCGGGGTTTCTCGAGGCGCAGCTGATCACGCTGGCCGTCGTCGCGGGGGTGCTGCTTGTACTCGGATTCATCTGGAACCCGCGCGCTGGCTTCGCCGGCCTGGGGACTGCGGTGGCACAGCATGTAATGTCGCTCGGCCTGCCGGTCGAGGAGTGGCTGCAATCGTTGGCCGAATTGGGCAAGAACGAAGAAGATCCCGACCTTTTCCTGGCGCTCGCCTGTGCCGAATTGCCGAAGCGCCTGCCGGGGGTGAGGGGCGGGCGCTGGGAAGGCATCGGGACTCATGATGTCTTTGGCGAACAGCACGGCTGTCGCACGACCTTTACCCACGGCCGCCTGAGCGTGGCACTGGTGACGCGCTTCGAACCGAGTCCGGCGCTGCGCTGGCACTACGATTTGATCGTGCGCCTGCTGTCCGAACTCTACCTGGGCAAATGGCGTGCGCAGGAACTTAAACGGCTGTCCTACATCCAGGCGATCTACGAAACCGGCGCGCGCCTGACGCATGATGTGAAGAACCTGCTGCAATCGCTCGATACGCTCTGTGCGGTGGCTGCTGAATCGGGCACCTCTCCCTCGCCCCGGTTTGGTGAACTGCTGCGGCGGCAGTTGCCGGAGATATCGTCCCGGCTGCGGCAGACGCTCGACAAGCTGGTCGAGCCGGGCAAGCGCCTGCCCGCCGTACCGATGCCTGTAAACGCCTGGCTGGCATCGCTGGAAAAAAGATATGCCAACACGGATACGCGCGTGATCGCGGTGGGCGACATGTTAACGTGCCAAGTCGAAGACCCGGCCCTGTTTTCCAGCGTTGCAGAGAACCTGTTGCAGAACATCGCCACAAAACGACGGGCACAGCCGGGCGTGCAGGCAATATTGCGTATTGATTGTGCGCAAGGTCTCACGGTTCTGGAAGTCACCGACGCTGGCCGCGCGATTCCCGCAGCGATCGCCGACCGGCTGCTGAGCGAGCGGGTGACGTCGGAGGATGGACTCGGCATCGGGCTCTATCAGTGTGCACGCCAGGCCGAGGAGGCCGGCTATCGCCTGGAACTGGCCAGCAACATCGACGGTTGCGTTTGCTTCCGGCTGGTACGTCCGGATGCGGTGCAAGCCAGCTCGGCGGCTCAGCGGGTTTGGCGTCCTAGCAGACGATAAACAGTCATTTCACCCTTCCCCTTCAGGTCGATGCTGAAAGGGCCTTCAAAGTCGAAATACGGGGCAAGCCGCGCGTGCGTCGCTGCATCGCAGTGGATTGAACCCGGCGCACCCTCGCTGGTAATGCGGCTGGCCAGATTGACCGTGTCGCCCCAGACGTCGTAGATGAACTTGCGCTTGCCGACGACTCCGGCGATGACGGGACCGGTCGCGATGCCGACGCGTATTTCCATGTGCGCGGCGTTGACCTGGTAGTCCCGCTGCAACGTGGCCTGCATCGCCAGCGCGAAATCGGCGCTGGCGACCGTATGATCCTCCTGGCTGCTGTTGATGCCCCCCGCGGCCATGTAGGCATCGCCGATGGTCTTGATCTTTTCCAGGCCGAAGCGCTCGCACAAGTCGTCGAAAGCGGAGAAGATGCTGTTAAGCATGCCGAACACTTGTTCCGGCGTCATGCCCGAGGCGACCCGGGTGAAATTGACCAGGTCGGCGAACATCACCGTCGCGGCGGGGAAGCCGTCAGCAATCGTTTCGGCGGAGTCCTTGAGGCGCTGGGCCACCGGCGCGGGCAGGACGTTGAGCAAGAGTCGTTCGGAACGGTATTTTTCAACCTGCAGCAAGCGGTGCGCTTCCTCGAGGCGCTCCTGGATCTTGCGTTTCTCCTGGATCGAAAAGCGCAGCAGCACGTAGATGATCGTGGCGACGGCGATGAAGTTGAGCGCGAAGAACACCATGCTGGTGCGCAGGGAGATCGCCAGCTTCTGTGTCGCGTAGGCATCGGCGAGCAGGAAATCGAAGACCCCCGTCAGGGCCGTGAAGAATACCCAGGCGAAAAACCAGGCCACGGATTCGCGCACGCCGAAAAACAGGATCGCGCCAAAGGGTGCCAGCAGGCCCCAGAGGATGATGCCGCTGCCGGTGATGAAGTTGCCGATGCTCCACTGCATCACAAAGGGCGCAAACAGGAACAACGCCAGCTGGGACAGGCGGAAGAAGTCGAAGTTGCGCAGCTGGATGAAAAGTACCAGATTGCCGGCCAGGATGAGCTGGAAGGCATACGGCAGCGTGGCCGAGAAGTGCGGCCCGATGGCCCAGTAGATGGCCAACCAGAGCATCGAGGCTGCGCTGACCAGACCGGTGGCGAAGACCAGCAACTGCTTGTTGAGCTGAAGTTCCGCGCTGTCGCCCGGCTCGACGCCGGCGTTGCGCAGGCGTTCCATGAAACCCGGTGCGGGGGAGGCGGGGAGGGCGGATTGCATGCGTTGTCGGGGTTTGCTGCGGCGTTATGACGACAGTATGCAGCGGCCGGGTAGCGGGGTCAAGCGGCATGCCGCAAGGTAGAATTCGCACCATGATCGAAATCATCCTCAATGGCGCGCCGCGCCAGTTCGCCTCTCCGCTGACCGTGACCGGACTGCTGGAACAGGAAGGCCTGCTCGGCAAGCGTGTCGCCGTGGAAAGGAACGGTGAAATCGTGCCAAAGAGTCTGCACGCGACCGCGGCGCTCGCAGCCGGGGACCAGCTTGAAATCGTCGTCGCCGTCGGTGGCGGCTAAACCAGTGAATAGGAAAATCATGGCAGACCAGTTAACCCTCGCCGGCAAGGCTTATTCATCGCGCCTGCTCGTCGGCACCGGCAAGTACAAGGATTTCGACGAGACGCGCCGGGCCGTCGAGGCGAGCGGCGCCGAGATCGTCACGGTGGCCATCCGCCGCACCAATATCGGCCAGGATCCGAAGCAGCCGTCGCTCCTCGATGCCCTGCCGCCGTCGAAGTACACCTACCTGCCAAATACCGCCGGTTGCTATTCCGCCGATGAGGCGGTGCGCACGCTGCGCCTCGCGCGCGAGCTGCTCGATGGCCACGCGCTCGTCAAGCTCGAGGTGCTCGGCGATCCGCAAACGCTGTTCCCGAACATGCCGGAAACCCTCAAGGCCGCCGAGACACTGGTCAAGGAAGGCTTCCAGGTCATGGTGTATTGCTCGGACGACCCCATCCAGGCCAAGCTGCTCGAAGGCATCGGCTGCATCGCGGTGATGCCGCTGGCCTCGCTGATCGGCTCGGGCATGGGCATCCTCAATCCCTGGAACCTCGCCCTGATCCTCGAGAAGGCCGCGGTGCCGGTGCTGGTCGATGCCGGCGTGGGCACGGCCTCCGACGCCGCGATCGCGATGGAGTTGGGCTGCGACGGCGTGCTGATGAACACGGCCATCGCCGGCGCGAAAGATCCGGTGCGGATGGCCGGCGCGATGAAAAAGGCGGTGGAGGCTGGCCGTGAGGCCTTCCTGGCCGGCCGCATGCCCAAGAAACTCTATTCCGCGAGCCCGAGCTCGCCGCTGTCGGGCCTGATCGGAAACAAGTGATCCCACCCCGAAATCGCCGCTGCGCGGCGATCTCCCCTCAAGGGGCCTGGAAACACTCGGGGCGGCCCCTCGTGTTTCCTGTGATCTTTCGGCCGCATTTGCTGTTTTTCTGCCTGCTGCTGGCAGGCGGCAGAATTTGCGCGCAGGACGCCACACCTGCTGCCGACCCCCTTGTTCCCCTTGCATCACTGCATCCGGGCTACGCCTTCGAGTACCCCGACCTCCTGTTGAAGCAGCGCATCTTCGGCCTCGCGCATGGCGTGCATCTGCTGCTGTCCGGCTGCCTCGACAAGGACACGAACGCGGTGGCGGCACAGCAGGCTTACGATGCCTGGCATGCGCGGCAGCGCGCTGCGATTGAATCGGTGCGCGTCGCTTTGGCTGCGCATCACTTCGGAGAGCAGGCCGGGCAGGCGCAGTGGCAGGACATTGCCCGGGTGCTCGGACTCAAGGAAACGATCTATCCGTCGCTCGGCACCACCCCGCTGCAGGATGCCTGCGCCACCCTGCCCGAAGCCTTGGCGCATGCTCGCTACGACTTCGCAGCGCAACTCGAGATGATCCATGACGTCAGCAGACAATGACTCCACAACCCGCCCCGACCACATTCGCAGTTTCGTATTGCGCCAGGGTCGGGTGTCGAACGCGCAGCAGCGCTATCACGATGAAGGCATGCCGCGCTGGGGCATTCCCTATGCGGCCGCGCCGCTCGAACTGCAGCACGTGTTCGGTCGGGACACCCCCAGGATTCTCGAAATCGGTTGCGGCAAGGGCGAAACGACGGCGACCATCGCCGCGGCGCACCCTGAAATCGACTATCTCGGCATCGAGGTGCATACGCCCGGCGTCGGCAGCCTGTTCAAGGAAATCGCCACGCGCGAGCTGACCAACCTGCGCGTGATCCAGCACGATGCCGTCGAAGTGGTGCGCGACATGCTCGCGGCTGAATCGCTCGCCGGCATCCATATCTACTTTCCCGATCCGTGGCCGAAAAAGCGCCACCACAAACGCCGCCTGATCCAGCCCGCCTTCGTCGCGCTGCTGGCGTCGCGTCTTGCCTCCAGCGGCTATCTGCATTGCGCCACCGACTGGGAAGAATATGCGCAGCAGATGCTCGAGGTTCTGAGCGACGAACCCTTGCTGGCGAATACGGCGGAAGGTTTTGCACCGCGCCCGGAATGGCGGCCGCAGACCAAGTTCGAGACACGCGGGCTGCGCCTCGGTCACGGCGTCTGGGACGTTCTATTCAAGCGTCGAGAAACAGCGTAATCAGCCGGTTGAGGAAGCGCCGGCCCTGCGCGGTCGGCCGCAAGTGATCGCCGACCACCTCCAGCAGGCCGGCATGCCGTCCCGCCAGCGCTGACTTTTCGATGGCCGCGAGCGGCAACCCGGTGCGTTCGGAAAACATCGCCAGCGGCACGCCATCCGTCAGTCGCAGCGCATTCATCATGAACTCGCCCGGCAAATCTTCGGTAGCAACCGGTTGCCAAGCGCGCGTGACCGGATCGGCGAGATAGTCCTTCGGATGGCGCGGCCGGGCCTCACGGCGAAAGCCGGTGTGGTCGGAAAGCTTTGAATGCGCGCCGGCGCCGATGCCGAGGTAGTCGCCGAATTGCCAGTAGTTGAGATTGTGCGCACAGCGCTGTCCGGCGCGGGCGAAGGCGGACGTTTCGTAGTGGTCGAAGCCGGTCGCCGTCAGTGCTGCCTCGACCATTTCCTGCATGTCGGCCGCCAGATCGTCGTCGGGCAGCGGCGGCGGTGCATGGTGGAAAATCGTGTTCGGCTCCAGCGTCAGGTGATAGGCGGAAACATGCGCCACGCCGGTGGCGATGGCCGTCTCGATGTCGTGCCGCGCTGCTGCCAGGCTTTGCTCGGGCAGGGCGTACATCAGGTCGAGGTTGATGCGCTCGAAATGCCGTTGCGCCAGCGCGATGGCGCGCTGCGCCTCGTCGCCCGAGTGGATGCGGCCGAGCGCCTGCAATTTCGCGTCGTCAAAGCTCTGGATGCCGAGCGACAGGCGACTCACGCCGGCGTCGCGATAGGCGGCGAAGCGCTCCGCCTCGACCGTGCCGGGATTGGCTTCGAGCGTGATCTCGGCGCCCGGCAGCAGGGGCAGGCGCATGCGCAGTGCTGCCAGCAGCGCGTCAACAGTTGCGCCGGACATCAGGCTCGGCGTGCCGCCGCCGATGAACACCGAAACGATGGGCCGGCCCCAGATGACCGGCAGCGCCGCTTCGAGGTCGGCGATCAGCGCGTCGAGATAGACGACTTCCTTTGGCGTGCTTTCATGCGAGTTGAAGTCGCAGTAGGGGCACTTGCGCACGCACCACGGCCAGTGGACGTACAACGCCAGCGGGGGCGGAATGAAAGTCAGGGCTGGCGCGACGGCAGTGATTGGAATCAAGTGTCGAGCTTCAGCCGTTCCATCAGTTGTACCAGTGCCTTGCCGCGATGCGAGCGCCTGTTCTTCTCGTCGGCGGCAATCTCGGCGGCGGTCTGGTTGAGGTCCGGCACGAGAAAATAGGGGTCGTAGCCAAAGCCGTTCGCGCCGCGCGGCGTATCGATGATCTCGCCATGCCATTCGCCCTCGCAGATGATCGGCTGCGGATCGTCGGCGTGATGGACGAAGACCAGTACCGCGACATAGTGGGCGCGGCGGTCGCCCTTGCCTTGCAGGTCGGCGATCAGCTTCTGGTTGTTCCTGTCGTCGGACTTCGGCGCGCCGGCGAAGCGGGCGGAAAACACCCCCGGCGCGCCGCCCAGGGCACTGACGCAAATGCCGGAGTCGTCGGCGAGCGCAGGCAAGCCGGTAAGCTTCGCCGCGTGACGTGCCTTGGCCAGCGCGTTCTCGACGAAAGTGACGTGTGGTTCTTCGGCTTCGGGCACATTGAAGCGCGCCTGCGGCAGCACCTCGATATTGACAGTGGCGAGCATTTGGCCGAATTCGCGCAGCTTGCCGGCATTATTGGACGCGAGGACGATTTTTTTCATTTCAGTTCCAGTACCCGTTTCTGGGCGGCCACGATCTCATTCATGCCCTTCTGCGCGAGCGCGAGCAAGGCATCGAGTTCGGCACGCGTGAAAGGCGTTCCTTCCGCCGTGCCCTGGATTTCGACCATGCCGCCGCTGCCGGTGGTGACCACGTTCATGTCGGTATCGCAGCTCGAGTCCTCGCTGTAATCGAGGTCGAGCACGGGCGTTCCGGCGACGATGCCGACCGAGACGGCGGCGACGAAGTCACGCATCGGGTGGGCGGGCAACTTGCCTGCGGCAACGAGGCCGGCCAGCGCGTCGTGCAATGCCACGCAGGCGCCAGTGATGGCGGCGCAGCGCGTGCCGCCGTCGGCCTGGAGGACGTCGCAGTCGAGCGTGATCTGGCGTTCGCCGAGCGCGGCGAGATCGGTGACCGCGCGCAGCGAGCGGCCGATCAGGCGCTGGATTTCCTGAGTGCGGCCGGACTGCTTGCCCTTGGCCGCCTCGCGGTCGGTGCGCGTGTGCGTCGAGCGCGGCAGCATGCCGTATTCGGCGGTGACCCAGCCGCGTCCCTTACCCTTGAGGAAGGGCGGCACGCGTTCCTCGACGCTGGCGGTGCACAGCACCTTCGTGTGGCCGAACTCGACGAGCACGCTACCTTCGGCATGGCAGGTGTAGTGGCGGGTGATTGTCAGCGGCCGCAGCGCATCGGCTGCGCGGCCTTCATTGCGTGGATTCATGGGTTTTCCTGGGGCGGGGATGGGGATGGTGGCGGGGCCAGCATGCGCTGCAGGGCAAAGGCGCTCTGCGGGCGGGCGAGCGGATCGAGGCGCAGGCACAGGTCGATGGTGTCGAGCAGTTGCGGGGAATACTGCTCCGCCCAGCGTTCGCTCGCCGGTACCAGTTTGTCCTCGGCGCTGCGCAGGTCGGCGGGCTGGGGTGCGGCGGCGGCGAGGCTGGCGTACATGCTCGCGCCGACGGCATAGACATCGGTCCAGGGGCCCTGTTCGCCCGTCGTGCCATATTGCTCCGGTGCGGCATAGCCGGGGGTATAAACCGGGCGCAGTTCGGGGCCGTACTGCTTGAGGGATTGCCGCGCGGCGCCGAAGTCGATCAACACCGGATTGCCGTCGACGCGCAGCCAGATGTTCGAAGGCTTGATGTCGAGGTGCAGCAGCTTGCTGGCATGGACGACGCGCAGACCGGAGAGCAGCCGCAGGAACACGCCGCGGATGAAGTTCTCGCTGAAGCCGCCGCGGTGCTTGCGGATGTGTTCGTGCAGTGTGCGGCCGTGCTCGTAGAGCATCACCAGATAGACCGTGTCGTGGGCGCGCAGGAAGTTGATGACGCGCACGACGTTCGGATGGTTGAGGCGGGCCAGGGCGATGCCTTCCTCGTAGAACGCCATCATGCCGTTCTGGTAGGCCGGGCGATGCTCGAGTATGACCTGGGGGACCAGGCCGACGCTGCGCCGGGCGAGCGATTGGGGGAGGTATTCCTTGATGGCCACCGCGATGCCCTGTGGATCGTAGGCCAGATAGACGATGGAAAACCCGCCCATGGAGATCTGGCGCTCGAAGCGATAGCCGTCGATGGTATGGCCGGCGGGAAGGGGAATGCTGGTTTGCGGCGGAGGCATCGGAGCGGATTGTAATCGCCGCATCGCCGGCTTTGAATTTCCTGGGGAAAAAGGCGTGGCAGCGGTGGTGGTGGTGGTCGTGGGCAAGTAAGGCGTTCCAACTTATTGCTGGTAAGCTCGCACTCCGCCACGCAAGGAAAGATGCAATGTCCATTCACAGCATGACCGGCTATGCCGCCCTCGACCGCGATCTCGGCCCGGTGCGGCTTGCGCTCGAACTCAAGAGCGTCAATGGCCGCTTCCTCGACCTGAATTTCCGGTGTGCCGAAGAGTTGCGTTTCCTCGAAATGCCGCTGCGCGAAAAACTCGCGACGGCCATCGGCCGCGGCAAGGTCGATTGCCGTCTCTATCTGCAACCGAATACGGCGGCGACGCCCCAGCTGGCGCCGAATCTCGCGCTGGTCGAACAGCTGGCGAGGCTCGAAAGCGAGGTGCGCAGCGTGCTGCTCGACGCGGCTCCACTGTCCGTGGCCGAGGTGCTGCGCTGGCCGGGCGTGCTGGCGAGCGAAGCGGTCAGCCCGGAACGCCTGCAGGCCGTGTGTTTCGCGCTGCTCGACGTCGTGCTGGCTGAATTTCTCGCCAGCCGGGCGCGCGAAGGCGCGCGTCTCGCCGACGTGCTGCGCGAGCGTGCCGCGCGCATGCGTTCCGCGGTGGCGCAAGTCGAACCGATGGTGCCGGTCGCCATCGCCGATTACACCGCGCGGCTGGCGACGAAGCTGCGCGAAGCGGTCGCCGCGCTCGACGAGGACCGCATCCGCCAGGAAATCGGCGTGTTCGCCGCCAAGATCGACGTGGCCGAGGAGCTTGCCCGGCTCGTCACCCATCTCAACGAGGTGGAACGCGTGCTGGACAAGGGCGGCGCGGTGGGCAAGCGGCTCGATTTCCTCATGCAGGAACTCAACCGCGAGGCCAACACGCTGGCCTCGAAATCCGTTTCCGCCGCCGTGACCACCATCGCGCTCGAGCTCAAGCTGCTCATCGAGCAAATGCGTGAACAGGTGCAAAACCTGGAATGATGCCGTCCCGCCTGCGCTGACTTTTGGAATTGATCCGACCATGACCCTGACCTCCGCCCCGACCCCGGCTCCAGCCGGGGGCAGCGAAACCGTCGCCGGTACGCTGTTCATCGTTTCGGCGCCGTCCGGTGCCGGCAAGACCACATTGGTCCGCAAGTTGATGGAACACGACCCGGCCATCCGCCATTCGGTGTCCTATACGACGCGCGCGCCGCGTCCTGCCGAGCGCGACGGCCACGATTACCATTTCATCGACATCCAGACCTTTCTGGCGATGCGTGAGCGCGGCGACTTCCTTGAATGGGCCGAAGTGCATGGCAATTTCTACGGCACGTCGCGCACCTGGCTGCTCGACGAGATGCGCGCCGGCCGCGACACGCTGCTGGAGATCGACTGGCAGGGCGCCCAGCAGGTGCGCGTCCTGATGCCCGGTGCGGTGGGTATCTTCATCATGCCGCCCTCGATCGTGGAACTGGAACGGCGCCTGCGTTCGCGCGGCCAGGACAGCGAAGAAGTCATCCAGCGTCGCGTCGCCGCTGCGCTGGGTGAAATGCGGCATGTTGACGAGTTTGATTTTGTTATAATCAACAATGACTTGCAGGAAGCACTTACGGACCTGACCGCAGCGGTGCGGGCTTCGCGTCTTAATTTCCAGCGCCAGCATGCCCGTCACCCGGAAGTATTCCGTTTTTTCTCATCGTTCTGATTTGCAAAGGATTGCGCATGGCCCGCGTCACCATCGAAGATTGCATCAAACAAATCCCCAACCGCTTCCAGATGACCCTGGCCGCCACCTATCGCGCCCGTCAGATCGCCATGGGCAGCACGCCGCAGGTGGAGGTCGACAAGGACAAGCCGACCGTGCTCGCCCTGCGCGAACTGGCCGAAGGCAAGTATGGCGTCGAAATCCTTTACCGCACGCAGACCTGACACCATGTAAGTAGGGGACACATCCATGCCGGCGCCCTCCGCGTCCCCTACCGCAACGCCCGCACCCTCGTTCGCCGAGGGTGTGCTGGCGGCTAGCGACATGCCGATCATCATCCCGGTGGACATGCATCCGCCGGTCGATCTGGCGGAAGATCTCGACCAATTCCTGGCCCAGCTGTCCAGTTACCTGAAACCCGAGGATGTCGATCAGATCGCGGCGGCCTACCATTTCTCGGCCCACGCGCATCTCGGCCAGTTTCGCACCAGCGGCGAACCCTACATTTCCCACCCCCTGGCCGTCGCCGAGACACTGGCGCACTGGCGACTCGATCCGCAGGCGCTGACGGCTGCCTTGCTGCATGACGTGATGGAGGACACCGCCATCACGAAGGCGCAGATCGCGCAGGATTTCGGCAAGGTGACCGCCGAACTGGTCGATGGCGTCTCGAAACTCGACCGTATCGAGCACCAGTCCTACGAAGAGGCGCAGGCGGAAAACTTCCGCAAGATGCTGCTGGCGATGGCGCAGGATGTGCGCGTCATCCTCATCAAGCTGGCCGACCGGCTGCACAACATGCGCACGCTCGACGCCGTGCGCCCCGAGAAGCGCCGGCGCGTCGCGCGCGAGACGCTCGACATCTATGCGCCGATCGCCAACCGGCTCGGCCTCAACATGCTCTACCGCGAGTTGCAGGAGCTGGCCTTCCGCAATCTCAATCCGCTGCGCTACCGCGTGCTGGCCAAGGCCGTGCGCGCGTCGCGCGGCAACCGGCGCGAAGGCGTGGACAAGATCCTGACCGCGCTGCGGCAGAAAATGGCGGATGCGCATATCGACGCCGATGTCGTGGGTCGTGAAAAACATCTCTACGGCATCTACCGCAAGATGCGCGAGAAGCAGCTGACGTTCTCCCAGGTGCTCGATATCTTCGGCTTCCGCATCATCGTCGCCGACGTGCCGACCTGCTACCTCGTGCTCGGCGCGCTGCACGGCCTCTACAAGCCGGTGCCGGGCAAGTTCAAGGACTACATCGCGATCCCGAAAGCGAACGGCTATCAATCGTTGCACACGACGCTGATCGGCCCCTACGGCGCGCCGGTCGAGATGCAGATTCGCACGCGCGACATGAATCATGTCGCCGAGTCGGGCGTGGCTTCCCACTGGCTGTACAAGGATGCCGAAGCGTTTTCGGAATTGCAGCGCACCACGCACCAGTGGCTGCAGTCGCTGCTTGAGCTGCAGACCGCGACGGTCGATTCCGCCGAGTTTCTCGAACACGTCAAGGTCGACCTGTTCCCCGGCGAGGTCTATGTCTTCACCCCAGCGGGCAGGATCCTCTCGCTGCGGCGCGGCGCGACGGCAGTCGATTTCGCCTACGCGGTGCACACCGATATCGGCAATCGTTGCGTGGCCTGCAAGATCAACCAGGAACACCTGCCGCTGCGCACGGAGTTGCGCAACGGCGACCGCGTCGAGATCATTACCGCGACGAATCCCGCACCGAATCCGAACTGGCTCGCCTTCGTCAAGACCGGCAAGGCGCGGGCACAGATCCGCCATTGCCTCAAGACCCGGCAACAAGAGGAATCCGCCGCCCTCGGCGAACACCTGCTGTCGCAGGCGCTGCACAATCTCGGGCACCGCATCGAGGAGCTGGGCAGCGCGGCATGGCAGCGTTTCCTGCGCACCTTCTCGGGCAAGTCGCAGCGCGAGGTGTTCACCGACATCGGCCTCGGCAAGCGCCTGCCGGCGATCGTGGCGCGCCGCCTGATCGACGGCCGGACCTCGGGCGGTCCGGCGGCGCAAAGTGGCGGCGCGATACGCATCCAGGGCAGCCAGGGGATGGCAATGCAACTGGCGCGCTGCTGTCGGCCGATTCCCGGCGACCCGATCGTCGGCGTGATCCGTCCGGGGCAGGGCCTGGTGGTCCATACCCATGATTGCCTCTGCCTGCGCGGCCATAAGGTTGGCCGCGGCCCCAGTGGCGCCAAGGAGTGGGTGGATGTCGAATGGGACAACGATGCAAAGGGGCCCTTCGAAGTGCTGATCAAGGTAGTCGCGGAAAACGTCCCGGGCGTGCTGGCGCGGCTGGCGGCGACCATCGCGGAACACGCGGCGAACATCACCAACGTGCGCATGGATGCGGACGAGGTGCGTACCACGGCCCTGTATTTCACGCTGCAGGTTGACGGACGCATGCATTTGGCGCGTATTCTTCGCAACCTGCGGCGGCAGCCCGCCGTGACCCGCATCAACCGAATCAAGGAAGATCACTGAGTATTATTTAGGAGCCCCCGCAATGGCCTACGAATCCGATTACACTCAATTCATGCGCGAATGGATGCAGCAGCATCCCGAGGAACTCGAAGAGCAGAAGCGCGGTCGCGCGCTGTGGTGGGATCGCGGCAACCGCGACCTCGACGAGCAGGCACGCGTGTCCAGTACGAGAGTGCCGCAGAAGCCGTACTACTATGACGCCAACTGAACGCGCAATGCCCCAGCGGTGCCGTCCCGCCAGCACTGACTTTCTATTGCTGGCATTGGCTGCGGGATGGGCCGTGTCGGTTCAGGCCGCAGACCCGCCCCAAGCCGTGACACCGCCGAAGCCCGTGGTTTTGCAACCGGCCGCCGTGATGGCGCCGCCGCCTGCCGTGCCCCCTGCCGCGGTGGACGACATGCAGCAGCCGGCTGCCAAGAAGGCCAAGTCTGCCAAGACACCCAAGTCGGCCAAACCAACCCAAAAACAGAAAACCCCCAAGCCGGCCAGCAAGACGAAGCCCAAGGCAAAGCGCCGCTAGGCGAGGCGCGCCGCCCATTCCCGAGCGGCGCGCTCAACATTCGAATTCCTTGATACCTGTCAATACATCGGACGGGGGGGCGTTCTACTATTAAACGATCCTATCCCCTTATTGTTGTGGGCAGCCCGGATCGTCACATGAACATTTCCAGCATCATCGTCATTCCCCACCCCGATCATATCGAGGCCGTGCGCCAGCAGTTCGCGGACCTTGACGGCGTCGAGTTGCATGCGGTCTCCCCTGAGGGAAAAATGATCGTCACCATCGAGACCGAGGGCGACAAGGACACCACCCGCACCTATGAATACATCAGCCAGATGCCCGGCGTCATGTCGGCAGCCATGGTTTATCACCAGCAGGAAAACGAACCCGAAGTTGAAATCTCAGTGGCGGCGTAGCCGGCAGGCGCAACCGCATCGACAAGGAGGCCTAAATGTCTGTACTCAATTTGACGCGACGTGAATTCATCAAGACCAATGCCGTGGCGGCGGCGGCCGGCGTAGCCGGCATGTCCATCCCCGGTGCCCAGGTTCTCGCCCAGGCCAGGGGCGGCGACGGCGTACGCTGGGACAAGGGCGCATGTCGCTACTGCGGCACGGGTTGCAGCGTGCTGGTGGGGGTCAAGGATGGCCGTATCGTTGCCACCCAGGGCGACCCCGATGCGCCGGTTAACAAGGGCCTCAACTGCGTCAAGGGCTACTTTCTGGCGAAGATCCAGTATGGTCAGGACCGCCTGACCAAGCCGCTGCTGCGCATGAAGGATGGCAAGTTCGACAAGAACGGTGAATTCGCGCCGATCAGTTGGGATCAGGCCTTCGATCTCATGGCCGAGAAGGTCAAGGCGACCCTCAAGGAACCGACACAAGGCGCACCGGGTGTCGCGATGTTCGGCTCCGGCCAATGGACGGTGTGGGAAGGTTATGCCGCCGCCAAGCTGATGAAGGCGGGCTTCCGCTCCAACTCGATCGATCCGAACGCACGGCACTGCATGGCCTCCGCCGTGGCCGGCTTCATCCGCACCTTCGGCATCGACGAGCCGATGGGCTGCTACGACGACATGGAACACGCCGATGCCTTCGTGCTCTGGGGCGCGAACATGGCCGAGATGCACCCGATCCTCTGGACACGTATCACCAATCGCCGCCTGACCGCGAACCATGTCAGGATCAGCGTGCTGTCCACCTTCACCCACCGCTCCTGCGAACTAGCCGACAGCGAACTGATCTTCAAGCCGCAATCCGACCTGGCGATCCTCAACTACATCTGCAACTACATCATCCAGAACAACGCGGTCAACAAGGACTTCGTCGCCAAGCATGTCAACTTCGCCAAGGGCGTCACCGACATCGGCTACGGCTTGCGTCCCAACCATCCGCTCGAGCAGGTGGCGAACAACAACGGCTATCCCGGCGCGGATGGCAAGCCCAAGGGCGACCCGAACAAGGCGGCGCCGATCACTTTCGACGACTTCGCCAAGTTCGTTTCCGAGTACACCCTCGACAAGGCGCACGAGATTTCCGGCGTGCCGAAGGACAAGCTCGAGGCGCTCGCCAAGGTCTATGCCGATCCGAAGACCAAGGTCGCTTCCTACTGGACGATGGGCTTCAACCAGCACACGCGTGGCACCTGGGTCAACAACATGATCTACAACGTGCACCTGCTGGTCGGCAAGATCTCCGAGCCGGGCAACGGGCCGTTCTCGCTGACCGGCCAGCCCTCCGCCTGCGGCACGGCACGCGAGGTCGGCACCTTTGCCCACCGTTTGCCCGCCGACATGGTGGTGATGAATCCCAAGCACCGCGAGATTTGCGAAACCGCATGGAACATCCCCGCCGGCACGATTCCCGACAAGCCCGGCTATCACGCCGTGCTCCAGTCGCGCATGCTCAAGGACAGCAAGATCGGCTTCTACTGGACTTCGACCACCAACAACATGCAGGCCGGCCCGAACGTCAATGACGAGATTTATCCCGGCTGGCGCAACCCGAAAGCCTTCGTCGTCGTGTCCGACGTCTATCCGACCGTGTCGGCGATGTCGGCCGACCTGATTCTGCCCTGCGCGATGTGGATGGAAAAGGAAGGCATGTTCGGCAACGCCGAGCGGCGTGGCCAGATGTGGCGCCAGCAGGTCAAGGCGCCGGGCGAGTCCAAGTCCGATCTCTGGCAATACATGGAGTTCTCCAAGCGTTTCAAGACCGACGAGGTCTGGTCCGCCGAACTGCTGGCCAAGAAGCCCGAACTCAAGGGCAAGACGCTGTATGAGGTGCTCTACGCCAACGGTGTCGTGAACAAGTTCCCGAAGGACGATGCCGCAAAGGTGAATGCCCACGCTTGGGCCGGCTACACCAACGACGAGACCGATTATTTCGGCTATTACGTGCAGAAGGGCCTGTTCGAGGAATATGCCGCCTTCGGGCGCGGCCATGCCCACGACCTGGCGCCATTCGACGTCTATCACAAGGTGCGCGGCCTGCGCTGGCCGGTAGTCGATGGCAAGGAAACGCTGTGGCGCTTCCGCGAGGGCTACGATCCTTACGTGCCGAAGGGTGCTGGCGTCAAGTTCTACGGCAAGCCGGATGGCAAGGCGGTGATTTTCGCGCTGCCCTACCAGCCGGCCGCCGAAATGCCGGACAAGGACTTCGACCTGTGGCTATGCACCGGCCGTGTGCTGGAACACTGGCACACCGGTTCGATGACGCGACGCGTGCCCGAGTTGTACAAGGCCTTCCCGGATGCCATGGTCTTCATGCACCCGAAGGATGCCGAGAAGCGCGGCCTGAAGCGCGGCGACGTCGTTCGTGTCAGCACCCGCCGCGGCAGCATCGACCTGCGCGTGGACACCAAGGGCCGCAACAAGCCGCCGGAGGGCCTGATCTTCGTGCCCTTCTTCGACGAGCACCGGTTGGTCAACAAGCTCACGCTGGATGCCACCTGTCCGATTTCCAAAGAAACGGACTTCAAGAAGTGCGCCGCCAAGGTGGTCAAGGTCTAAGCAGCTTTTTCAATAACCCCATGGACACGGGAAGCAACGCAGGGGGCACGCTTCCCGTCCCGAGATCATGGTCAATGACACCAAATCGAAAGCCCAGGGCAGCAATGCGGCCCGCCGCCAGTTCCTTGCCGATACCGCGCGCATGGCGTGCGGTGTCAGCCTGTTGGGACTCGGGTTGGGTCTTTACGCGCGCCATGCCACGGCGCTGCCCCCTGCTGCAATCCGCCCGCCCGGCGCGTTGCCGGAAACAGAGTTCTCTGCCGCCTGCATCCGCTGCGGCATGTGCGTGCGCGACTGTCCTTACGACATCCTCCTGCTGGCCAAGCCGGAGGAACCCATGTTGACCGGCACGCCTTACTTCGTCGCGCGTCAGGCACCCTGCGAAATGTGCGAGGACATCCCGTGCGTAAAAGCCTGTCCGACCAACGCGCTGGATCATTCGCTCACCGACATCAACAAGTCGCGCATGGGCCTGGCGGTGCTGATCGACCAGGAAACCTGCCTGAACTTCCTCGGCTTGCGCTGCGATATCTGCTATCGCGTCTGTCCGGTGATCGACAAGGCCATCACGCTCGATCCAATAGCAAACCCGCGCACCGGCAAGCATGCCCTGTTCATCCCGGTCGTGCATTCGGATCATTGCACGGGCTGCGGCAAGTGCGAGAAAGCCTGCCCGACCGAGATCGCCGCGATCAAGATCCTGCCGCTGTATATGGCCAAGGGCCAGTTGTCCGCCCACTACCGGCTCGGCTGGGTCGAGAAGGAAAAGGCCGGTGGCAGTCTTGTCACGCCGGATGTCGAGCACCAGTACAACCTGCCCGAGGGGCTGAAGTATGACTACGGTGGCAAAGGGCTTGTGCCCTCGCAGCCGGGCGGTCAATCGCCGGCCGTGCCCAGCGCGCCACCGGGTATGTCCGACGCGCCCAGCGGCCTGCCCAAGGCCCTGCAAGGAGACAAATTGTGAGCGCGGGATCGATTCGACCCGGCGCGGAGGCGATTGCCGAGAAGGGCTGGCTGGTCGCGCACAAGTGGCTTATCTTGCGCCGCATCAGCCAGATCGGCATTCTGCTGCTCTTTCTCGTCGGCCCCTGGTTCAAGCTCTGGATCGTCAAGGGCAACCTCAACTACAGCTACACCTTGGGCGTCCTGCCGCTGACCGATGCCTTCCAGTTCGTGCAACTGCTGGTGGCGCGCCATGTGCCGGAAACGCTGGCGATCGTCGGCGTGATCATCGTCGTGCTGCTCTACCTGCTGGTCGGTGGGCGAACCTACTGCTCCTGGGTTTGTCCGGTGAATCTGGTGACAGATTTCGCCAACTGGCTGCGGACGCGCCTCGGCCTCAAGGGGGGCGCACACCTGTCGCGCCAGACGCGCTACTGGATCCTCGGCATGACGCTGGTTGCGACGGCATTGTCAGGCACCCTCGTCTGGGAGATGGTGAACCCGGTGACCATGCTGCATCGCGGCCTGATCTTCGGCATGGGCCTCGCCTGGGCAGTGATCCTCGTTGTGTTTCTCTTCGACCTGTTCGTCATGCGTCAGGGCTGGTGCGGCCATATCTGTCCAGTAGGGGTGTTCTACGGGCTGATCGGCAAGTTCTCCCTGGTGCGGGTGAAATTGCCGGCACGCGAGGCCTGCAACGATTGCATGGACTGCTTTGCCGTCTGCCCGGAGCAGCAGGTCATACGACCGGCGCTCAAGGCCGTGAAAGGCACGCCGCCGATCATTCTGGAAGAAAACTGCACGAATTGTGGACGTTGCATCGACGTCTGCTCCAAGGACGTTTTCCGCTTCGGCACTCGCTTTGGTGCTGCGGTTTCCAACACCGCCAGCGGGGTAGCGCCTGTCCCGAAATGAACCCTTTTGTTTCCCTCTAGGAGGACTTCGATCATGAAAAAGACTGCTAACCTCGCTCTTGCGACTCTTATCGCCTCGATCATCGGCTGTGCCTCCACGAGCGGGCCGGAGCCAATGCGCGGTGCCGGTGTTATGGCACCCGACCCGGCACCCAAGGTCAAGGCCTATGATGCCAAGGTGCCGGGGGTTGGCCAGCCTCACTTGATCGCGCGGACTTTCATCGGGCAGCCGCCCATGGTGCCGCACGATGTCGAGAAATACGTGCCGATCACGCGGGAAGAGAATGCCTGCCTCGACTGCCACATCACCGACGAGTTGCGCGGCCAGAAGGTACCGAAAGTCGGCGAAAGCCACTTCTCCAAAACGTTCAAGAAGCGTGATGGCAGCCCGGCGGTCGAGATGAGCCGCTTCCAGTGCGATTCCTGTCATGTACCGCAAGTCGATGCCAAGCCACTCGTCAACACCAAATTCGTCGGCGTGACGAAATAATTACCCTTAACTTTGAATGGAAACTTGAACCATGAAGCAACTGACCCTCGCAGCAACCGTCGCAACGTTTGTCCTGGCGGGCTTGTCCACCAGCGTGTTGGCGCTGGATGTCGATGCCGCCAAGGATCTGGCCGAACAGAACAACTGCAAGCAGTGCCACGGCATCAAGAAGGACAAGGATGGTCCGTCCTTCCTGAAATCCGCCGACAAGTATCGCGGCAAGGCCAACGCCGAGGACGAGATCGTCAAGCACATCACTTCAGGCAAGAAGGTGAAGCTCGCCGACGGTACGCAGGAAGAGCACAAGATCGTCAAGACGATGCCGCCCAAGGACATGGGGCAGATCAAGAACCTCGCCCAGTACATCCTGTCGATTCAGCCTTGATGGTCAACTGACCGATCATGGCCAATCTCGATTCGGGCAAGCAGAGCTGGTGGGCGACACTGCGCAAGCCGAGTGCGAAGTATTCGCTGCTCGGGCTGCTGGTGGCGGGCTTCTTCAGCGGCATCATCTTCTGGGGCGGTTTCAACACCGGCATGGAAGCCACCAATACTTTGGAGTTCTGCGTCGGCTGTCACGAAATGCGTGACAACGTGTATCAGGAATACAAGTACACGATTCACTACAGCAACCGTACCGGCGTGCGCGCGGTCTGTTCCGACTGCCACGTGCCGAAGGACTGGACGCACAAGATGATCCGCAAGGTCAAGGCCAGCTACGAAATCTGGGGCAAGCTGACCGGCAAGATCGACACGAAGGAGAAGTTCGAGGCCAATCGCCTGGCGATGGCGGAGCGCGAGTGGGCACGCATGAAGGCGCGTGACTCGATCGAGTGCCGCAACTGCCACAGTTTCGATGCGATGAACCCGGAGATCCAGAAGAAGACGCCCTACAAGAAGCACATGGAGGCAAAAGAGCAGGGCAAGAGCTGTATCGACTGCCACCAGGGTATCGCGCACAAGCTGCCCAAGGGCTACAAGAAGCCCGGTACCGAAGACGAAGAGGAGTAAATCCTCAACGTTGGTCGGACGGAACGGTCAGCGCGGTCAGTGTGATCGCGTTGGCCGGGCAGGCCGGAGCGCATTCGCCGCAGCCCGTACAGCGCTCGGTCAGCACGACCGGGCAGGCCGCGCCGCCGACGCGAGGCGAGAAGCGGATCGCCGCCGCTTCGCACACATCGCCACAACTGCGACAGACCACGTTTTGCGCGAAGGCGATGCAGCCGATGCCGACAACCGCCAACCTAGGCGCGGTGGGATCGTCCGCCGGCTTGGGTGCATCGGTCGTCGCGAAGCGGCCACGCAGGAATTGGCGTCGTGAAATCATGGATCGATCGTAACAGAGATAAGACCGCATCGCCGGCTGCGGGCAAGCTACTGCGATTGCTGCGATTGGTGTCTGGGGGCGGCCTGCTTGCAAGCTGTTCCACGCCATAAAAAAAGGGCGGCCATGGTAACCATGTCGCCCTTAAAATGCTGCTTTCGCAGCACTCACTCGTCGCTCATTCCCTAGTACTACGATTCCATTGTGCGCGCCGCGCGCCGCGATAACCTTGATCAAGCTTAAGTCGGCATGCAGATATTTTATCGTGCCGTCCCGCCAGGTCTGACTTTCGGGGAGTGCTTCAGCGCTTAGTGCCCCTTGACGGCGTAGATGCCCGCGGTGTTGCGCCAATAGCCCTTGTAATCCATGCCGCAACCGAACAGGAAGCGGTCCGGTGCGTCGAGTCCGGTGAAGTCGGCGCGCATGCCGGGGATGGCCTTGCGCTCATGTACCTTATGCACCAGCACGGCGGTCAGCACCTCGGCGGCGCCGGCCTCGCGCACGCTCTGGCAGATCGCGTCGAGTGTATGACCCTCGTCGAGAACGTCATCGATGATCAGCACGGTGCGGCCGGTGAGCGCCTGCGTCGGCCGCACGCGCCAGTCGAGGAAAGTGCCGTTCAGCGCATGACCATAGCGTGTCGCGTGCAGGTAGGTGAGTTCGAGCGGAAAATCGAGCTGCGCAATCAGCCGGCCGGCGACGATCAGCCCACCGTTCATCACGGTGTAGATCAGTGGATTGGCATTCTTCAGGCGCGCGGTGATGGCTTGTGTCATGCGGCCGAACGCGGCATCGACGTCCGCCGGGCTGGCGATGCAGTCAGCCTCGGCCTGGATGCGGCGCACTTCTTCGAGCAAGGTTTCCTGCATGTCAGAACTCCATCAGGGTGAACAGGGGCAGCCCGGCGGCGCGGATGCGCGCGCTGCCGCCGAGGGCGGGCAGGTCGATGACCGCGGCGGTCTCGACGACGTGGGCGCCGAGCTTGTGCATCAGGCGGGCGGCGGCGATCATGGTTCCGCCCGTCGCGACGAGATCATCGACGACCAGCACGCGCTCACCCGGCGCGGCCGCATCGGAATGCACCTCGACCGTGGCTTGCCCGTATTCGAGCGTGTAACTTTCCGAAATCGTCTCGAAGGGCAGCTTGCCCTGCTTGCGCACGGGGATGAAGCCAACACCGAGATGGTGCGCCAGCGCCGCGCCGAGGATGAAGCCGCGTGCCTCGATCCCGGCAATGGCGGCAAGACCATGGTCGGCATAGCGCGCCGCGAAGGCCTCGACCAGGGCATTCAGCGCCGGGCCGTCGCGCAGCAAGGGCGTGATGTCGCGAAACTGCACGCCGGGTTCCGGCCAGTCAGACACCGTGCGGATCCGGGCTTTCAGTGCATCGACAGTCATCGCGTCAACCCAGGTAGGCGAACTTGAGCACGAACAGTACGGCGATGAGCGCGACCATCGGCGATAGTTCGTTCAGCTTGCCGGACAGCAGCTTCAGTACGGTGTAGGTGATGAAGCCGAAGGCGATGCCGTGCGCGATCGAAAAAGTGAAGGGCATGGTGATCGCGGTGATTACGGCCGGGGCAGTTTCGGTGAGGTCGTCCCATTCGAGTTCCGCGAGGCCGCGTGCCATCAGCACGGCGACGTAGCAGAGCGCCGGGGCAGTGGCATAGGCTGGTACGGCGCTCGCGAGTGGCGCGAAAACGAGCGCGGCGAGGAACAGCAACGCGACGACGACGGCCGTCAGGCCGGTGCGGCCGCCGACGGTGGTGCCGGCGGCGGATTCGATGTAGGCCGTCGTCGATGAGGTGCCGAGGCCGGCGCCGGCAATGATCGCGACGGAATCGGCCAGCAGCGCCTTCTTCAGGCGTGGCAGCTTGCCGTCCTTGTCGAGCAGGCCGGCGCGATGGGCCACGCCGATCAGCGTGCCGGAGGCGTCGAACAGTTCGACCATGAAGAAGGTGAGGATCACCACCAGCAGGCCTTTCTCGAAGGCACCGGCGATGTCGAGCTGCATGAAGGTGGGCGCCAGCGAGGGCGGCATCGCAACGACGCCGTCGATCGTGGTGAGGCCGAGCAGCGCGGCGACGACCGTTACGGCGAGGATGCCGATGATGATCGCACCAGGCACCTTGCGCTGTTCGAGCGCGACGATGAGCAGAAAACCGGCGACGGCGAGCAGCGCGCCCGGCTGGTGGATGTCGCCGAGGGTGACGAAGGTGGCGGGATGCGCCGCGATCAGGCCGGCGTTCTTCAGGCCGATGATGGCCAGGAACAGCCCGATGCCGGCGGAGATGGCGAACTTGAGCGAGCGCGGGATCGCATTGACGATCCATTCGCGCAGCCGGAACAGGCTGACGATGATGAACAGCACGCCGGAGATGAACACCGCACCGAGCGCTTGCTGCCAGGTGAAGCCCATGCCGCCGACGACGGCGAAGGCGAAGTAGGCGTTGAGGCCCATTCCGGGTGCCAGCGCAATCGGGTAGTTGGCATAGAGCCCCATGATCGCCGAGCCAATCGCGGCCGCGAGGCAGGTGGCGACAAACACCGCTTCCTTCGGCATGCCGGCGGCGGCGAGGATGTCCGGATTGACGAAGATGATGTAGGCCATCGTCAGGAAGGTCGTGGCGCCCGCGATGACCTCGGTGCGGACGTTCGTGCCGTGCGCGGAGAGGGCGAAATACCGTTCCAGCATGCAATGGCTCCTGCCAACGAAAACGGGGCGAACTATACGCCCCGTTCTCGGTTGCCGGCAGGGCAGGTACGCGGCTTACCGGACCTGATCGATCTTCAGTCGGACGTTGTGCGTGCCGGGTTTCACGGTGGCGGTCGGGCCGAACAGGTCGCCCGCTTGCGGAACGGCCTGGCCGGTTTGCGAAACGCGCGCTTCGACCAGCAACTCCGGGAATTGCGAGAGCTTCCGGTCCGGGCTCATCGCCAGGCTGTCATCGAGCGTGAACAGGTAGGGCAGTTCCGCGGCGGGCACGCGGACGACGGCAACCGGCATGCGTGAGCCATCGTTGGGCCGCGCGACAACCATCAGCATGGCACCGGCGGGCACCTTGCCGGCGAGCGCGGCATCCAGTTCGACGCGTCCCTGGACGGTCGCGTTCGCGGCGGCAGGTGCCGTCCCCATGTTGGCGGCGGATGCCGTCCCGCCAGCACTGACTTTCGCGGGCGCCTGCGGCGCGGCCTTGAGGCCGCCCTTTTGCCGGGCCTCGCCGATGTTGGCCTCGACAGCGCGTGCATCTTCCGAGCCCGGTTCCAGCAGGGCCAGCAGTTTTTCCCAGTCGGCGACGGCCCGGCTGTAAGCGCCAGTTTCAAAGGCGGCCGTGCCGCGCAGCCAGAGGCCTTGCGCATGGGCCGGATCAATTTTCAGCGCCTTGTCGATGAGCGTGTTGACCTTGTCGTTGAAACCGCCCATGCTGGCAGCCAGCGTGTCGGCATAATCGACCAGCAGATCGGCGCTGGTTTCGATCAGCGGGCCGGAACGCTCATAGGCACGCAAGGCCTCGGGAAAACGCCCCATCGACTTGTAGGAGCGTGCGAGCATGACCCAGCCCTTGTAGTTCTCGGGTTCCTTCTCGAGCTTGGCGGCAAGGCCGCTGACCATGTGTTCGATATCGTCCTGCGTGAATTGTTTTTGTTGCAGGATAGGATTGAGCGCCGCCGGGTTGCCAAGCATCAGATAGAGCAACACGGCGCCGAGCGGCAGAGCGAGCGCCAGGGCTATCGGCGTGGCACGACCGGCGGGCGCGGTCACGGCCGTTGCGCCGGCATCGACCTGGCTGTCCTCGAGCAGGCGTCGCTGCAGCTCGGTTTTGGCCTGGTCGTAATCGGCCTGCGAGAGAATGCCCTGGGCGCGGTCGCGATCAAGTTCGGCGAACTGGTCGCGATAGATTGCCGCATTGAGTTGCTGGCGCGAAATGTCAGAGCCGGCAGGACGGCGCCGAAACGGCCACAGCAGGAAAACGAGGGTGAGGACGACGAGGAGGGTAGCGCCGAGTGCGAAGATAGTCATTGCGGTCATGGCTGGCCACCCTTCAGCAGGGCCTCGGCGCGTTTGCGATCGGCGTCGCTGAGCGGTGTTTCCTCGACCTGCCGGCTGCGTTTGCGCAGGTAGCTGACGAGCGCGACGATGCCGACCAGCAGCAGGATGAAGGGCCCCGCCCACAGCGCATACGTAATGGGCTTGACCTGCGGACGATAGAGCACGAAGTCGCCGTAGCGGCTGACGAGAAATTCCTTCACATCCTCATCCGACTTGCCGGCCTTGATCAGGCCACGCACTTCCTCGCGCAGGTCCTTGGCGAGATCCGCCTGCGAGCCGGCGAGCGATTCATTCTGGCAGACGAGGCAGCGCAACTCCTCGGCGATATTGACCAGCCTCTTTTCAACGGCCGGATCCTCGGCCAGCGGCGCGGCTTCCTTGGCCAACACAGATTGGAGGAGACAGAACGCGGTCAGCACCGCGATGAGGTACTTCATTGGTTGAGCTCCTTGACCAGCGGCAGGATCTTGTTATCCATGACCGCCGGGGTGATGGGGCCGATCTGCTTGAAGCGGATGATGCCGGCCTTGTCGATGAGATAGGTTTCCGGCACGCCATACACACCGTAGTCGATGCCGATGCGCCCGTCGGCATCGAAGGCCGACAGCAGGTAGGGATCGCCGAAGCGGGACAGCCAGCGCATGCCATCTTCGCGCTTGTCCTTGTAGTTGAGCCCGACAACTGGCGGCAGCACACCCCGCTTTGCATACTCGACGATGACCGGATGTTCCTCGCGGCAGGAGACGCACCACGAAGCCCAGACGTTAAGCAGCCAGACCTTGCCCTGCATTTCCCTGGGCGAGAAGCTGGCGTTGGCATCATGCAGTTGCGGCACCTTGAAGTCCGGCGCCGGCTTGCCGATCAGCGGGGAAGGTACCTCGCGCGGATTGAGGTTCAGGCCGACCGCGAGCAATGCGACCAGCGCGATGAAGGCGACGAGGGGCAGGGTGAACTTGTTCATGCGGCCGCTCCGGCGGTGGCGAGGGTCGAGGACCTGGCGCGCAGGCGATAGCGGCGATCACTGGCGGCGCACAGGCCACCGAGGGCCATCAGCAGGCAGCCGCCCCAGACCCAGTTGACGAAGGGTTTGAAATAGACACGCACCGCCCAGGCGCCGTTTTCCTTGTCGGCCTCGAGGGCTTCGCCGAGCGAGACATAGACATCGCGGGTGAAACTCGCGTCGATCGCGGCTTCGGTCATCGGCATCGAACTCGGGCCGTAGTCGCGCTTCTCGGGGTGCAGAATGCGCAGCAGCTTGCCGTCCTTGACCAGTTCGAAGCTGCCGACCGCGGCGCGGTAATTGGGGCCAGCGGCATCCCGTACGCCGAGGAACTTGAAGGTGTAGCCACCCACGGCAACGGTGTCGCCCTGTGCCATGCGCACGTCGCGTTCCTCCTGGAAGGTGCTGACCATTGCCACGCCGACCACGAAGGCCGCGAGGCCGAAGTGGGCGAGCTGCATGCCCCACCAGGACAGCGTCGGCGTGCCGGCTTTCAGGCGGTCGATGGTCTGCAGCACGAGCGCGGCGACCATCCAGCCGACCAGCGCCAGCGCCAGCGCGACATAGGCGCTCCACTTGCCGGCCAGCAGGGGCAGCACGGCGCCGGCGATCACCGCGACGATCGCCGCGGGCCAGAGTTTCAGCAGGATGGCCCTGAGGTCCGCATGCTTCCAGCGCGCGACCGGGCCGATGGCGACCATCACCAGCAAGGGCAGCATGATCGGCACGAACACGGCATTGAAGTAGGGCGGGCCGACGGAAATCTTGCCGAGACCGAAGGCATCGACGATCAGGGGATAAAGCGTGCCGAGCAGTACCGCGCCGCAGGCAACGATGAGCAGCACGTTATTGACGAGCAGGAAGGTCTCGCGCGAGATGAGGCCGAAGGCGCCGCCGAGGCTGACCTTCGGCGCACGCGCGGCGAACAGCATCAACGAACTGCCGACGACGATGGCAAGCAGAAACAGGATGAAAATGCCGCGCCGCGGATCGGTGGCGAAGGCATGCACGGAGGTGAGCACGCCGGAGCGCACGAGGAAAGTGCCGAGCAGCGAGAGCGAGAAGGCGGCGATGGCGAGCAGCACTGTCCAGTTTTTGAAGCTGCCGCGCTTTTCGGTGACGGCGAGCGAGTGGATCAGTGCGGTCCCGACCAGCCAGGGCATGAAAGAGGCGTTCTCGACCGGATCCCAGAACCACCAGCCGCCCCAGCCCAGCTCGTAGTAGGCCCACCACGAACCAAGCGCGATGCCGAGCGTCAGGAAGATCCACGCCGCGGTAGTCCAGGGGCGCGACCAGCGCGCCCAGGCGGCATCGAGCTGGCCGGCGATCAGCGCCGCGATGGCAAAGGCGAAGGCGACCGCAAAGCCGACATAACCCATGTACAACATCGGCGGGTGATAGACGAGGCCGGGATCCTGCAGCAGCGGATTCAGCGAGCGGCCTTCCTCGGCGCCGGGGAGCAGGCGATCGAAGGGGTTAGAGGTGAACACGATGAACGCCAGCAGGCCGACCGCCACGAGGCCCAGCACGGCGAGCACGCGCGCGACCATTGCCTCGGGCAACTGGCGCGAAAACAGGGCGACGGCCATCGCCCAGCCAGACAGCATCAGTACCCAGAGCAGCAGCGAGCCTTCATGGCCGCCCCAGACGGCGGAGAGGCGATACATCGTGGGCAACTGGGTATTCGAATGTGCCGCGACGTACTGGACGGTGAAGTCGTTGGTAAAGAAGGCCCAGGTCAGGCAGCCGAAGGCAAAGGCGATCAGCAGAAACATGGCGGCCGTGGCCGGGCGGGCGAGGGCGACCCAGTGTGGCTGGTTGCGCTGCGCACCGACGAGGGGCACGATGCCCAGGACCAGCGCGACGAAAAGGGACAGCAGCAGGGCGAAGTGGCCGAGTTCTGGGATCATGTTTGAAAGCCGGGTTATTGTTTGAGGGTCTTGGCGGCGCGCTGTGCCTGATCGACAGCATGCTGCGCTTCGGGCGGCATATAGTTTTCGTCGTGCTTCGCCAGCACTTCCGAGGCGGAGAAGCTGCCGTCGGGATTGATGCGGCCCTGCGCCACCGCGCCTTTGCCTTCCTTGAACAGGTCGGGCAGGATGCCGGTGTAGCTGACGGGCACTTCCTTGGCCGTGTCGGTGATGACGAAGCTCACCGTCAGGTTGTCGCGCTTCAGCGAGCCTTCCTTGACCATGCCGCCGACGCGGAAAGCCTTGCCTTGCGGCGCCTTGCCGGCGGCGATTTCGCTCGGGGTGACGAAGAAGGCGATGTTGCTGTCGAGCGCGTTCAGCACGAGGGCGGAAGCAATGCCCAGCGCGGCGAGTCCGCCGGCGATGAGGGCAATGCGTTTGTGGCGTGGTTTCATTGTTTGTCCAGTGTCTCGGCCAGGCGCTCGCGGCGCAGGCTGCGCAAAATATCATTTCGACGCTTGCGGGCCATGATTGGTTCCACAATCATCAGCAGTGCGCAGACGCCGAAGCTGCCCCAGACGTAAAGGCCATGGCCGCCCATGGCGAAAAATGCAGCGGGTGATTCCCAGTTCATGACGCACTTCCTTTCACTTCCGGGAGCTCCTTCACCCATTCGGTGTGGGCCTCGCGTTCAAGAATGATGGCGCGTACGCGCGTCAGCACGAGGGCGATGGCGTACATCCAGAAGGCGAGCGCCATGATCAGCATGCCCCAGAGCATGGTGGTCGCCATCGCCGGGGCTTTCATGACCGATACCGAGGCGCCTTGGTGCAGGGTATTCCACCACTTCACCGAGAAATAGATGATGGGCACATTGACCACGCCGACCAGCGCGAGGATCGCGCCGGCCTTGTCGGCACGCCGCGCGTCGTCGATGGCCGCCTGCAAGGCGATGAAACCGATGTAGAGAAAGAACAGGATCAGCGCGGAGGTAAGCCGCGCATCCCACACCCACCAGGCGCCCCACATCGGCTTGCCCCAGAAGGCGCCGGTCCAGAGCGAGAGGAAGGCCATGATCGCGCCGGTCGGGGCGATCGCCTGTGCCATCATGCCGGACAGGCGCGTGTTGAGTGCGAGGCCGATGCCGGCCCAGGCGGCCATCACGCAATAGAGGAACATCGACATCCAGGCCGCCGGCACATGGATGAAGATGATGCGGTATCCCTCGCCCTGCGTCGCGTCTGTTGGCGCGACGAAGAAGCTGATCCACAGGCCCGCGATCGTGAAAATTGCGGCGAGCGCCCAGCACCACGGAAGCATTTTCCCGGCGATCGGATAGAAGCTCTGCGGGCTGGCGAACTTGAACCAGTTGATGATCTTGTTGTTGCTCACTCCAGTGCAATCCTCAAGGCGGCCGTGGTTGCCCACGGCGCGAAAAATACGGCGACGGCCAGAAGGGCCGCCAGCAATGACAGATGACCCGCGGCGCTCAGGCCGGAAACATACATTTCCACCGCGCCCGCGCCGAAAATCAGTGTAGGCACGTAGAGCGGCAGCACCAGCAAAGACAGTAACACACCGCCGCCGCGTACCCCGAGCGTCAGTGCCGCGCCGATAGCACCAATCAATGACAGCAGAGGCGTTCCCAGCAGCAAGGTAATCACCAGAATGCCCAACGCACCGGTATCCAGATCGAACTGAATACCCAGCACCGGCGCCAGCAACACCAGCGGGAGACCGGTGGTGATCCAGTGTGCGATGATTTTACCTGTGACCAGCAGACCCAACGGGGTGGGTGACAGCGCCATTTGCTCAAGTGTGCCGTCGGCGAAATCGGGGGCGAACAGCCGTGACAGGCCCAGCATGGTCGCCAGCAACGCGGCGACCCAGAGGATGCCCGGCGCGATCTTGCGCAGCAAGGCGGGTTCCGGCCCGATGCCCAGCGGAAACAGGCTGACGACGATGATGAAGAAGAACAGCGCGGTCAGCACCTCGCTCTTGCGGCGCATGGCCAGCAGCAGGTCGCGGCGGATGACGGCGAGGATGGCGTTCATGATGCCGCCGGGCCGTCCCAAGGCATCATGCGCCCCCTTGTGGGGGGCAGCGAGTTGGGTTTGCGAGCGTGGGGGGCCATTTATATTTTCAGCACCTTGCCGTTCGGCAAAGGAATGCTCTGGTGACTGGTGAGGATCGCGATCCCGCCGCCGGTGACGTGCTCGACGATCAGGCCGGAGAGCATTTCGACCGCCTTGACGTCGAGGGCAGTGAAGGGTTCGTCGAGAATCCACAGCGTCGCCTTGCGCACCGCCAGCCGCGCGAGCAGCACACGCCGCTTCTGGCCGGCAGAGAGGAAACGCACCGACAGATCCTCGCGGCCGCGCAGACCGAAGCGCGTCAGCGCCGTCAGTGCCTCGACTTCGTCGAGCGCCGTGCCGTCGAGCCGGGCGGCGAGTGTCAGATTCTCCAGCGGGGTGAGTTCCTCCTTCACCGCGCCGTGATGGCCGAGGAAGAGCAGGTGGCGCCGGAATTCCTCGGCGAGTGCCTTGATCGGCTCGCCCCGCCAGAAAATCTCGCCTGCCGCGGGCGGCGACAGGCCGGCCAGGATTCTGAGCAGGCTGGTCTTGCCCGCGCCGTTTTCACCCTGCACATGCAGCCACTCGCCCGGTCCGACCGCGAGATCGAGCCCGGCAAACAGGCGGCGCTCGCCGCGGATGCAGGAAAGGGCAGTGGCAGTCAGCATGGAAGGCGAATTTTGCCTGAATAGGCTTCCGGTTGGCTTAACATCGGTCAAGTCTTTGAAAAGTCGAGATGTCTGGAGAGTCGCGCTGTGCTGAAAGTCAGCGCTGGCGGGACGGCACCACGGGTATGGAGCGTAATCCCTCCCGGGGAGGGAGGGACCTCCCCGGGATGACGTGCCGGCCGATCAGCCGCCGAAGAACCCGATGGCGACGAGCACCAGCAACGTAAGGCCCACGGCGATCAGCGCCAGGCCGAGGATCACCGAAGCGAAGTGGAACGGTTTGGAGGGAGCCTCGACCAGGCGCTGCTGCAGTTCGCCGGTATCGACCAGCCGCTGGTAGTGTGCCGGATGGTCATGGCGAAACTCGCGCAGCGACTGGGTGCCGGTGAACATCACCACATCCGGCGGCGGCAGCTTGTCGGGCCGGAAGTGGTTGTTGAAGAAATGCACCGTGAAGAGGAACACCGCCGCCAGGAAGGCTTCCTCGCCATGGATGAGGGTCGCGACGTTGAACACCCAGCCGGGCAGGAACTGCGCCGTCACATGCGGGAAGGCCAGCATCAGGCCACTCCAGCCGATGATGTTCACGCCCCAGAACACCGCCCAGTAGTCGAATTTCTCGTAGTAGGCCCAGCGCTCGAACTGCGGACGCGGCCCCTTGCCGAAGAACCATTTGAACATGCCGATGATGTCGGCCAGATCCTTCCAGTTTGGCACCAGCGAGTCGGGCCCGAACCACTTGAAGTTCCGGGCGCGCAGCAGCTTCTGCATCACATAGACGAAGTGGATCATGAAGATGCCGATGAACAGGGCGGCGGCGATGCGGTGGACATAGGCGAGCACCTTCGGCCCGCCGAGGGCGGCGGCGACCGTAGGTGCCCAGGAGCTGTCGGCGAACAACGCCGTCGTGCCAGTCAGCACCAGGGTCATGGTGACGATCGCGAACAACAGGTGGCCGACGCGCCAGCCGAGGGCAAAGCGCTCGAAGTGATGCATTTCTTCGTCCAGATGGAGGCCCTTGGTATCGATGCGGTGATATGACTTGCCCGCCTTGCGGTCCTGCCATTCGCGGTAGTACCAGAGGCCGGAATGCAGCCAGAAGAAGGCAAACACGCCGATCAGCAGCCACTCCATGAACTTGGAGACTACAAAGACCTCGGGATATTTCTTGAAGTCGTGCGCGTTGGCGTGCGGGCCAAAGCTGATGAAGCCGGCCGTGGCGGTGCGCATGCCCGGCTTCTTGTCGTTGTGGCAGGTCTGGCAGGTCTTGAGCCGCTTTTTCGGACCGACACGGGAGTCGGCATCGTCGGCCTTGAGGATGTCGTGGCTGCCGTGGCAGTCGAAGCACTTGGCCGTGTAGGCAAAGCCCAGACGGTTGACTTGACCGTGGTAGGTGCTCTGGTAGCTCTTCAATGCTTCCTTGTGACAACTGCCGCAGCTCTGGGTGATGGCCAGCTTGACGGGATCGGCCGAGGTGTTGCCGATGTCGTGGGTGGTGTGGCAGTCGGAGCAGACGGCCGACTTGGCGTCCTTCTCTTCCAGGACCGCCTTGCCATGTACGGATTCGGACCAGGTTTCGAGCTCGTCGGTGTGGCATTTCTCGCCACAGACGTTGGCAATGGTCAGGTGCCAATCGGTGCGGGCGGCCGTGCCGCGCGGTGGCACGTTGAAGGTGTGGGTGTCATGGCAGTCGGTGCAGGTGGCCTTGGCCCGGTCGGGATTCTGGTCCGAGGGCCGGGCGTGGAAGGATTTCTTGTACGCGGAAATGTTCTGCACGACGATATTCAGGCGCGATTTCGGGTCGGCCTTGTTCTCGGCTTGCAGTTTCTTCCAGAGGTTCTCGTGACAGCTCGCGCAGGTGGCAACCTGGGCACCGTCGGCCTTCTGGTGGGCTGCGCCGGCCTTGGGCAAGTCGGTGATGTCGGTGTGACAGTCAGAACAGGCCATCTTGGCATGCACGCCCTTGGCGGCCTTGGCCAGGTTGATGGCATTCATGTCCCGCTCCACCTTCTCCCCGTCATCGTTCTCGCCGTCCGCAACCTTGATCTTGGCCTTGCCGCTCTCGTGACACGAAAGACAGGCGCTGTCGTCGAATTTGGTAGGAGTAACAGCAGTTGGTTGGGCAAACGAACTGCCGATCAACCCAAAACCAAGGGTCAACAGGGCAACAAACTGTGCGGGTTTCATGACTTCATCCAATCAATGGGCAAAAAAACCGGGGCAGGAATAATCCTTGCCCCGGAAATACATCATGCAAAAATTTACTTGAAGTTGTACAGGTAACTTGCGGCAATGAGATTGACTGTGTAACTGCCCGATTGCTGATTGGTCGGCAACACGCTGGTGGATGTATAGCCATACTGGTAGGCATTAAAGAAGTAGTCGGTGCTCGACAATTTCTGATAGAGGTAGCCCAGCATGATCTTGCTCTGCTTGTTGACTTTGTAAGTACCCGTCAGCTTGAACTGCGTCAGCTTGTTGGAAATGTCCGGAGCCGAGCCGCAAGTCAAGGTTGCAGCGGCAGAGCAAACGTAGGTACCGCCAGCAAATAGTGATAGCACTTCGGATGAGTAATTCGACTTGCTATCTGAGAATGTCAGATCACCCTTGATGTCGAGCTTGCCACTCATCAACCCACCCTGTTTGAAGCCCAGGCCATAACTGATGCCCTGATCTTCCAGCTTGTCACCCCAGATGTAGGCGCTTGTGGTGGTATTGGACCGGTTCACATGCTTGACATAACGATCCCGGTAATCCTGCGATATGTAGGCAATAAATGCACCGTCTTCGCTGTAATTATAAGAAGCGTCGAGGTTCAGGCTCCACGAATTGCCATCCTGCGCTCCAAAGTCGGCATTGGTGTAGTTGTCGGCAGTGTATCGGCCATTGACGCCAAGGGACAGTTTGTCATTCACATCCCAACTCACGCCGGCTTTCAGCAAATTCTGCGTGCGTGAAGCATCAAAGATCGGATGAAAGCCTTGATAATCGCCGCCATTAAGGCCGGCAATGGTGCCTTGCACGCCTGTGGCAAGAATGGTCCCACCTCTGACTGCATCCATCGCAACCCGGGCGTTGGTATCGTAATCGGTCTTGCGGTCGCTGTAGATGTAGCCAAGCTTGAGGTCAACCACATCATTGGCCTTCAGCTTGTAGCCGAAACTGAATTTGTCTTCCTTCGTGGCTGTGTTGACGAGGCAGTTCGTGCCCGCCGGGTAGGCCGCATCGACGCCATAGCTGTTGCACCAGCGCTTGATATCGTCATGGTTGTAGGCCACCCGGATGCTGTTGCTCTTGCTTAGCCGGTAATCGCCCGCCAACTCTAACTGCGTCTTGTCGTAGCTGTAGGGCGTATTCGGAATGTCATACAGGCTATTCCCCAGATGCTTATACGAATAAATATCCGACTCGGTTTTGTTGTCACGTTTGTTGTAAATGACACCCGCGGAAAGCTTGAGGTCCTTCGTCGTCTGGTTAGTCAACTTCAGATCTGCATGGGTGCTGATGACCTTGCCATTCAGAGTGCTCTGAGGAATCGACACCAGACTCGCGGCCGAGGCCACATAATCGCTGTCTTGCGTGTTACGCCCATAAGAGAGTCCGCCGGTCAGCTTGGTCGTCGGGGACAGCTTGTATCCGCCTGACAGGTTGAACTGATGAAACTGGTTGCTGGGGGCGGTACTCATGGTGTCGGTCGCATTCGCCCCTTGAAATGTCGTCCATGTCACGCGGTCATAATGGTCCTTGAAGTAAGAGCCATAGTAGGCGCCTGTCAGGTGTCCATGTTCGCCGGTCCAGTCAAGGGCAAAATTGAACGAGTTGGTCGTGTAGTTGGTCGGATTCGGCAGGATTGAAACTCGTTCTGCCGAAACACCGCCGCCCAGGCTACCGTCAGATGAAAAGGCCATCAACTTGGCGCCGGATTGCTCGAGGTTGTTGAAGTCGAACGTCATCTGCCATTGCGGGTTGAAGACATAGCCGGCGGTGAAGGAGGTGTTCTTGCGGGTATTGCTGACATCCACTGTGTGGAATTGCGGCAACTGAGTGGTGGCGTTCATCGCGTTGACGTTCGCAGCCGTACCAAATCCCGCCGGCAGGGTGAAGTTATTCCCCCCCATGCTGCCCACATAAGGTGTCTGGTAACCCGTCGTGGTGTTGTGGCGAAGCTCATCGTAGCCGACGCCGATGTTCCACTGACCCTGTTTGTTTACGCTGGCGTTCAACTCACGAGCGTCCAACCCAAGGTTGCTGCCAGAAACCGACCAGCGCGTCGGGTCGCTGCCATCGCCATAACCGGCGCCGCCCTTCACGCTGAAATTGCCGATTAGCTCGGCGCCTTTCTTGTTCAGGCCAGAGTATTCGCCGAACTTGTTGGCGTTTTTGTCGAGATTTGATACGCCGATTTCGACATAGTTATCCGGCGTGGTCAGTGCAGCGACATCGGGTTCTTCCGCATGGGCTGGCATGGTGCTCATGGCCAGCAGTGCGCCCTGCACGGCCAAGGCGAGCATGCTCTTCTTCATATTTCCACTAGACGTTTTCATCACGGTCTCCAATTCTGAATTCGATTTAGCGGAGGAACTGGCCGCCAGCCGGGCTGTTCGAGCCATGAACCATGACGTGGCAGTTCATGCATCCGCGTCCGCCTGAGCCACTACCCGTTGTGATGGTGGGCTTGGCCAGTTTGCCTGCAATGTTGGGGCCAAATACGCTTCCGCTCTGGTGCGGGCCATCGTGGCACTCATCGCAAAGGGCGGGTGCGCGTGACTTGAGCAGGGGGCCAATATTCGAACCGTGCGGCGTATGGCAAGTCAGGCAGTCTTCAGTGACTGGCTGGTGTTCCCAAAGATAGGGTCCGCGCTTCTCGGCATGGCAGGTGTGGCAGGTTTCATTCACCGTGTTTTTCTTCATCAGCTTGGGACCTGCCGAACCGTGCGGGTTGTGGCAACTGGAGCATCCCAGCTTGCCGGAGTCTGTCGGGTGAACCGAAACCTTGTGGCTCTGCGCACGTTCGCTCTTGTGGCAGCTGTAACAGACTTCGGATTGCGTAATCTTGTTCATCACCTTGTCGTTCTTGGTATGAACCTTGTGGCAGGAATTGCAGGCGACATCCTGCGAGTCATGCTGGCTGCCTGTCCAGTGCGTGCGATTGCGGTCCTTCTCGTGGCAGCTCAGGCAGGCGCCGCTGCGCTCCTCAGTCGAGTTGGCCGTATGCTTGCGGAAGCTGCGATCGGGTGCGGGCGGCTTGTCCTTGCCCTTGTAGCCAATATGCTTTTCGCTGTCGCCGTGACAGTTCGTGCAGGTTGGCGTGCGCGAATCACCCTTGACACCGTGCTTGGTGGTTGCGATGGAAAGTACGCTGGGGTTCAACTCAAGCATGGTGGGAGGCGCGTCATCGGCTTCGTCATGGCAGCCGGTGCACTTGGCATCGCCCTTGAGGATCAGATCCTTGGCTTTAGGATCCGCCTCGCGCGCGGCTTGAACCGAGGTGGCAAATCCCACTGCACCAAACAGCGCCAGCAGGAAGCCGACATATCTCAATAGTTTCATGTTGTTATTCCCCCACCCTCATTAAAAACCGGTTGCCTTCCCTGCGGAAGATTGAATGTCAATCGTGTCGTGTCAATGCGCAAGAATCCATTCGATAAGATTCTTGAGTTCGGCCGGATCCTTGGTGTCGATGATCTTGTGATCTTCCTCGGTGCCATCATCCAGTTTGACTTTCTTGCCGGCAGTCATGTGCTCGAGGATCTTCTTCTCGGCATCCGGCTTGCCCTTGAATTCCTTGGCGGTCTTCTTGAGTGAGGGACCCTTTTTGTCCTTGGCCTCGGCGTGGCACTTGGTGCAGTCGTTCTTCTTGAAGAGTTTCTTGGCGGCATCCTCATCGAAGGCGTTGGCCGCCGGGGCGAGCAAAAGAAATGCAGCGCCTGCCATGGCCGTGGCGAGCGCTGAGCGAAGCATCTGAGTCATGAATCCACCTTGAGTAAATGTCAGAAACCATTCGACAGACAGGGTCTGCCGGACGCTTTGGTGGATTTTCCGTATGTAATCGCCCGAAAGATATAGGCGGACGATGAAAATAACCTTAAGAAAATTCTTAAGGCCGGGGCGGCGACTTATTCGGGGGTGGGGTCGAGCAGATCGTGCTCGATGGCGTAGCGAACCAGGTCGACCTGGTTGGCGAGCTTCATCTTGTCAAGGATGTGAGACTTGTGGGAGCTGACGGTCTTGACGCTCAAGGAGAGTTCGGTGGCGATATCTGCCGGGGTGATGCCGCGCACGATGCGACTGAAGATATCGAACTCGCGGTCGGTCAGCCGCTTGTGCGGCAGGTCGTCAACGTTGGGGTGCGAGATATCGGAGGCGAGCAGCTCGGTGACGTTCTGACTGACGGAAACGCCTCCGTTGGCCACCTTGCGCATCGCCGGGAGCAACAGGTCGCTGTTGCTGTCCTTGGTCAGGTAGCCGGTGGCACCGGCGCGGACGGCGCGGACGGCATACTGCTCTTCCGGATGCATGCTGAAGATGAGGATCGGCAGCTTCGGGCACAGGCCCTTGATGAGCTTGATCAACTCCAGCCCGTTGCGGCCGGGCATGGACAGGTCGAGCACGAGGAGCCCCCAGTCACGTTCCTGCACCCGTTCAAGCGTGTCATTGCCATTGGTTGCTTCACCGGCGACGATCAGGTCATTGGTATCGGCGAGGATCCTTTTGAGCCCGTCGCGAATGATCGCATGGTCATCTGCGACCAGCACTTCTGTCTTCATGTGTCGCTGTTTTCAATAGTCGGCGGATGGGAGGGGACGATCGCTTCGATGGTCACGCCTTCTCCGGGAGAGCCAATGATACTGAACTCCCCGGTGAGCGCGGTGATGCGCTCGCGCATGCTGAGCAGACCGATTCCCCCCGGCCCTTTCTCCTCGACAATGCCCCTGCCATTATCGGAAATGGTCAAGACGAACTTTCCATCCAAGGTGGTCAGCCGAATGACGACCCTGGATGCATTCGCATGGCGAACGATATTGGTGATCGCCTCCTGAACGACGCGGTAAAGGGCCGTCGCCAGAGTTCGATTCGTGACCTGCAGTGCGGCCGGCAGGTCGACTTCGAAATGGATATTGCTGCGCTTTGCGGTTTCCTGCGCCAACCCGCATACAGCTTCGCCGAAGCCGATATCGTCTAGGACCGGTGGCCGCAAGTCGGTCGAGATGCGCCGTACCGAGGCAATGGTGTTGTCGAGCAGGTGGCGCATATCGTTTACGCGCGCGGGTTCGGCTGGGCGGCCTTCCTTGATACGGGTGCCCAGCCAGGCCAGATCGAGCTTCAGCCCGGTGAGCTGCTGGCCCAGTTCATCGTGCAATTCGCGCGAGATATGCGCGCGCTCCGCTTCGCGGACATCCTGCAGGGCAGCTGACAGCTTGCGCAACTGCTGGTTGGTTGCCTTGACTTGCTGCAGGTAACGGTCGTCAGCTTCGCGCAAGGCCTGTGTCAAGGTTTCTTCCCGCTTCAACTCGATGCTCAGCAAGACAGCAACGATGATGATGAACACACCCACCAAACCTCCACCAATCGCGATGGGGGTTGCGGTTACGCGCCAGGATGCCAAGGCGTCTTCCTCGTCATTCGTTACGCTGACAAGCAGGGGCAGGGTTTTGGCATGGGCAAGTGAAAAGGTTTCCAGCTGGTTGTCCGAGTTGCGGCGTGAAAAAATCGGTACTTCCTTGCCCGGCGCCGGCAGTTGCACATTGACCAGTTCTGCGGCCGGCTTGCCAATAGCTTCTTCCCGACGCGGCAGGCTGGCGATCAGGGTGCCGTCATCAAGATATATCGCAATCGGACGAACGAAATCGAGTTTTGCAAAATCGAAAATCTGTTCGAAATACGCCAGGTTGAGCGAGATGACGACGATGCCACGAAATGCGCCTCCTGACCCGTTCAGGCGCCGTGCGAGATGGATGGTCCAGGTGTTGTCTGCGCGCCCGATGACGGGTTTGCCAATAAACAGATCGGAACGTTTGCCATCAGCGAAGGCGCGGTAGTAATCACGGTCGGTGACGCGCATCTGGGGCATCGGGCCCGCACGCGATGAGTTGATGACCTTACCTTCAGAATCAATGATGGATAACGAGCGCAACTGGCCCATGCCGGAAATGCGCGCTCCCAGCAGCAGATGGATCGGCAGGCTGTCGAGCGCAAACTGTTTGCCATAGTCGGTTTCCAACTTTTCCAGAACGCTGCGCAGGACGAGGTCGGCGCTGCTGAATGTTTGTTCGGTCTGGTCGAGCAGCATTTCCGTCAGGCTGACGGTCTCGATGCGGGCATGTTCGATCTCGCGATTGTGCAGATCCCACAGCACGAATGACATGCCTATGGTGATAGAGACAAGCGCGAGCGTGGCCAGCAAGCCAACAGCACGGTTGGGACGGACGAAGCTGAACATTATTGGGAGTTTGGAAGGCTGCTAGCGTCCGTAGGCAAGGAAGATTGGCAATATACCCGGCAGAAATGGATACTTCCGCGAGTGGATGATGTTTGGTGCATCCTCATGAGGATGCTGGTGAAATCGACAGACCGGCTAGTGTCAAAGACATCCATAAGCTAATAGTGGTTTTTTATGGGGGGCATAAAAACCATTGCTTGTTGCGCTGCGGCATATTTTCCTATACTTCACAAATCACGAACACGCGCAGGGCGCAACCTTGTGCGTGCAAGTCGGAAAAGGCGATACGCCGCCTTTTCGCCCCGTTGGCCGGAAAACCACCGGCTGCGCCGTGATGGCCATTGAGGCACATGCCCGCAAGGCGTGTGTTTCGATTGGCTACGAAGTTCGCTTTGCCTGCGGCTTCCGCTCATAATGAACGGAAGCGAATGTGGAGCGAGGTTTTTTCGATCACGGCGCGAAATATTGCGGCGCGCCATTTTGGGGGTGGTGCTGTACTCATGGAATCGATGTCGAGTCTGGCAGTGGCGGGCGGCTTCATGGCCGTCCTGGGTATCGCGCTCGCGGCGCTGCTTGCCTTCGCCAACCGCAAGCTTTTCGTCTATGAAGATCCGCGCATCGGACAGGTCGAGGACCTGTTGCCGAAATCGAATTGCGGCGCCTGCGGCATGCCGGGCTGTCGGGGTTTTGCCGAAAAGGTGGTGACGGGGGATGTCGTGCCGGCGCAATGCACGGTGAGTTCGCCCGAGCAGCGCAAGGACATCGCCAACCTGCTCGGTGTGGCGGCGGGCAATATCGAAAAGAAGGTGGCGCGGCTCGCCTGCGCCGGTGGCCGGCATGTTGCCTTCATTCGCGCGCGCTACGCGGGACTCAAGACCTGCCGCGCCGCGGCCGTCGTGGGCGGTGGCGGGAAGGAATGCGTCTGGGGCTGCCTGGGTCTCGGCGACTGCGAATCCGTCTGCGAATTCGATGCCCTGCACCTCGATAAGCATGGCCTGCCCGTGGTCGACGCGAACAAGTGCTCGGCCTGCAACGATTGCGTCGAGGTCTGCCCGAAGGGCCTGTTCTCGCTCGAGCCGGTCAGTCGCAAACTTTGGGTAGCCTGCAAGAACAAGGCGGATGGCGATACTGCGGGGGCCTCTTGCGAAGTGGCCTGTACCGCCTGCGGCAAGTGCGTTTCGGACGCACCGCCCGGCCTGATTCGCCTCGATGGCAATCTTGCAACTATCCGCTACGAACTGAACAACTGGGCGACGCGCGGTCCGATCGAGCGTTGCCCGACCGGGGCCATTGTCTGGTTCGATACCCCCAACACGCCCGCCAAGGGAGCGGCGGCGAAAAAGATCCTGCGGCAGGATGCCCTGCCCCAGCTGAACTGATTTCCCTTAGGAGCATGTCATGTTGATGAAACTGTTCAAGTCCGACAAGAGCGAATCCGGCCAGGCGGCAGAAAAGATCAAGTATCCGGGCGTGCGCGACGCCGTCGATGGCAACACCGCCGTCATTCACGTCGAGCGCGAGTCTTCCGATGCTGCCGGCGCCTACCCGATTACGCCCTCGACGCAGATGGGCGAATACTGGGCCGAGGCCGTCGCACAGGGCCATCTCAACATTTCCGACAAGCCGCTGATCTTCATCGAGCCGGAATCGGAGCACGCTGCCGCGGGTGTCACCGCCGGCATGGCGATGACCGGTCTGCGCGCCACCAACTTTTCCTCGGCGCAGGGCGTTGCCTTCATGCACGAATCGCTCTATGGCGCGGTCGGCAAGCGCCTGCCCTACATCCTCAACATGGGCTGCCGCGCCATTACCAAGGCTTCGCTCAACGTGCATTGCAGCCACGACGACTACCACTGCGTCGATGACACCGGCTTCATCCAGGTGATGGCGATAAGCGCCACCGAGGCTGCCGACCTCAACCTGATCGGCCGCAAGGTGGCCGAACTGTCGCTCACCCCGGCGATCATCGGCCAGGACGGCTTCCTGACCACCCACCTGATCGAATCAGCGCTATTGCCCGAGCGCGCGCTGGTCGCCGAGTTCTGTGGCAAGCCGGACGACATCATCGACACGCCGACGCCGGCGCAACAGATGATCTACGGTCCGAAGCGCCGCCGCGTCCCGGCCATCTGGGACGTTGACATGCCGCTGGTCTCCGGCACGGTGCAGAATCAGGATGCCTACATGCAGGCCGTCGCCGGCCAGCGTCCCTATTTCTTCGACCACATTCCGGCCATCACCGACGCCTGCATGGCCGAATACGCGGCCCTGACGGGACGGCACTACCAGCGTGTGTCGACCTTCATGATCGAGGATGCCGACTACCTGATCGTCGGCATGGGCAGCATGATCGTGCAGGCCGAGTGCGTGGCCGACTACCTGCGCGAAACACGCGGTCTCAAGATCGGCGTCGTCAACGTGACGATGTTCCGCCCCTTCCCGGGCGACCTGCTGGGCGACATCCTCAAGGGGCGCAAGGGCGTGGTGGTGCTCGAGCGCACCGACCAGCCGCTGGCCGAAGACCTGCCGCTGATGCGCGAAGTGCGCGCGACGGTGAACAAGTGCCTCGAGAACGGCCTGGCCATGGGCGAGGGGAAACCCTTTGCGGGATATGCGAGTTTCGCCGCCAGCGAGATGCCGCGCCTGTATTCCGGCTGTTTCGGCCTCGGTTCGCGCGACCTGCAACCGGAAGCGCTGATCGGCGCCATCGAGAACATGCTGCCCGATGGCCCGAAACGCAGGTTCTTCTATCTGTCCGTCGATTTCGTGCGCGACGCATTCAATCCGAAAGACGAGATCCACCAGCAGGACCTCCAGGAAAAGTATCCGCGCATCCGCGAACTCGCTGTGCGCGGCTCGGAGAATCCCAACCTGCTGCCGAAGGGCGCGATCACCGTGCGCATGCACTCCGTCGGCGGCTGGGGCGCGATCACCACCGGCAAAAACTTGGCGATGACGCTGTTCGAACTGCTCGGCTGGGACATCAAGGCCAACCCGAAATACGGCTCGGAGAAGAAGGGTCAGCCGACCACTTACTATCTCTCGGCCGCGCCGGAGCCGATCCGCATCAACTGCGAATATGTCTATGTGGATGTCGTGCTCTCGCCCGACCCTGCGGTGTTCGGCCATTCAAACCCGCTGTCCGGCCTGAAAAAGGGCGGCTTCTTCATCATCCAGTCCAACCTGGGTGCGGAAACCTGGGCGAACTTTCCGCTCTGGGCACAACAGTTCATCGTCGACAACGACATTCGCGTCTTCTTCATCGACGCTTTCCAGGTGGCGCGTGAAGAGGCCGGCGCGCCGGAACTGCAATTGCGCATGCAGGGCATCGCGTTCCAGGGCGCCTTCTTTGCGGCCAGCCCCACGATGGCCAATGCCGGCCTGACCGAGGAAACCTTGTTTACCGCCATCGAGGCGCAATTGCAGGCCAAGTTTGGCAGCAAGGGGGCCCGCGTGGTGCAGGACAACCTGCGTGTCGTCAAGCGTGGCTTCACCGAGCTCACCGAAATCACCGACAAGCAGGTGGGCGTGACGCGCAAGCAACGGGTCAGGAAGGATGCTGGTCTGCCGATCATGCTGCGCGAACTGCCGGCCAACGACGGCAAGGTGGCCGACATTCATCGCTTCTGGGAACAGACGGGCAATTTCTACCTGACCGGCAAGGGCTCGGACAACCTTGTCGATCCCTTCATCGGCGCCTCGCTGATGCCGGCCGCCACCGGCGTGTTCCGCGACATGACCGGCATCCGCTTCGAGCATCCGGTCTGGGTCGCCGAGAACTGCACGGCCTGCGGCAATTGCTACACAGAGTGTCCGGATTCCGCGATTCCTGGCCTGGTGAGCACGATCGGGGATGTCTTCAACACCCTCGTCAACCGCATCGAGACCCAGGGGACGCCGACGCGCTTCCTGCGCCGCGGCGTGCGCACGCTGGAAAAGAAGTTGCGCGGGCTGGTTGGCGGCGGCGATGGCGTGGCCGTCCGCCCGCTGGTCGACAAGGCGATCGAGGAAACCATTGCCGAGGCGGCCGAGGACGACTGGGAGAAGATGGGTGCCGAGTTCAAGTTGTTCACCAACGAACTGGGCGATTTCGCCTTCGGCACCACCAAGCCCTACTGGGCACAGAAGGAGAAGAAGGCCAAGGGCAGCGGCGGCCTGTTCTCGATCACCATCAACCCCTATACCTGCAAGGGCTGCGCGCTGTGCGTCACGGTGTGCGAGGACGACGCGCTGAAGATGGTGACGCAGACCGAGGACTCGGTACAGACGCTGCGTGACGACTGGAACCTGTGGCTCGACCTGCCGACCACGCCGAAGGAATACAGCCGCATCGACAGCCTCGACGAAAAAATCGGTGCGCTGGAAACCCTGCTGCTCGACAAGCAGAACTACAACTCGATGAACTGCGGCGACGGTGCCTGCCTCGGTTGCGGCGAGAAAACCGCGATCCACATGTTTACCGCAACGGTCACGGCACTGATGCAGCCGCGCGTCAAGGTGTTCGTCGCGAAGCTCGACGACCTGATCGCGCGTCTCGAACAGCACATGCGCATCAAGCTCGCCTCGGCCGTCGACCTCACCGATACCGGCGCCGTGGTGCGCGCGGTCGAAGCGACTGGCCAGCACGACCTGACCCTGTCGAACCTCGCCTCCAAGCTCAACGAGAACAAGCCCTCGCAACTGCTCGACCCGGTCTGGGTGAAGAACACCGCCCAGCTGATCGAAAAGCTCAAGGACCTGCGCTGGCGTTATCTCGAAGGCCCGACCAAACGTGGCCGTTCGGACATGGGCATCATCAACGCCACCGGCTGCACCTCGGTCTGGGGTTCCACCTGGCCGTACAGCCCCTATCCCTTCCCCTGGGCCTCGCACCTGTTCCAGGATGCACCTTCCGTGGCGATGGGCCTGTTCGAGGGCCACATGGCGAAGATGACCGAGGGTTTCAAGGCCGTGCGCATCGCCGAGAAGGAGCTGGCCAACGACTACCTGCCGGACCGCGACGATGATTCCTTCCGCCGCTTTGGCTGGCGCCAGTTCTCGGCCGACGAGTGGCTGCTCTGCCCGCCGGTGGTGGCGATGGGTGGTGACGGCGCGATGTACGACATCGGCTTCCAGAACCTGTCGCGTGCCTTGATGTCCGGCATGCCGGTCAAGGTGTTCGTGGTCGATACGCAGGTGTATTCGAATACCGGCGGCCAGGCCTGCACCTCCGGTTTTATCGCACAGGTATCCGACATGGCGCCCTATGGCAAGGCGCAGAAGGGCAAGCAGGAGACGCGCAAGGAGATCTCGCTGATCGGCATGGCGCACCGGACTTCATATGTGATGCAGGGCACCATCGCGCACGTCAATCATCTGCTGGAAAGCTACATCGACGGCCTCAACAGCCGCCGGCCGGCGCTGTTCAACATCTATGCGGTTTGCCCGCCCGAGCACGGCGTGGGCGACGACAAGAGCGTCAACCAGAGCAAGCTCGCGGTCGAGAGCCGCGCCTATCCGCTGTTCCGCTTCGATCCCGATCTTGGCACGACCTTCCACGAGACCGTGAGCCTCGAAGGCAATCCGGCGCTCGACCAGGACTGGCCGACCTACACGCTCAAGTACAAGAACGAGGCGGGCGCCGAGCAGAGCATGACGCTGCCGATGACCTTTGCCGACTTCGCTGCCACCGAGGCGCGCTTCCTCAAGCAGTTCAAGAAGGCGCCGCCCGAGACCTGGAACGACAACATGGTGATGCTGGCGGACTTCATTCAGCTGGACGATGATGAGCGTGAGGGCAAGTTCCCGTTCATCTGGGCGGTCGATCAGAAGAACCGCCTGATGCGCCTGCTGGTGACCGAGGACATGGTGCGCTCGACGGAAGAGCGCCTGCAGTTCTGGCGCCAGCTCCGCAATATCGCCGGGCTTGACGTACAGCCCGCGGTCGATACCAGCGGCGTGGCCGAGCGTGTGCGTGCCGAACTGCTGGCGAAGATTACCGCCAGCCTGGGCATATCCGGCGGCGATCCGGGCGCGGGTGCCGTCGCGCCAGGACTGACTTTGGTGAACGAAGGCCACGGGAGCGGTGGCGGCAATGGCGTCGATTACGAACCGGTCTGGGTCGAGACACCGGAGTGCACGGCCTGCGACGAGTGCATCAACATCGCGCCCAAGACCTTTGCCTACAACGACCAGAAGCTGGCGATCGTCATCGATCCGAAGGGCGCGAAGTTCGCCGACATCGTCAAGTCGGCGGAAAAGTGCACGGCCGGTTGCATCCATCCGGGTACGCCCTGGAACATGAGCGAGCCGGGCATCGAGAAGCTGAAGGCGCGGGCGGCGAAATATAACTAAACACGGGCGATGAAACTACTTTCCTACTTCCGTGGCGAGGCCTTCCAGCGCGGCGTGCATCCGCCATCCTGCAAGCTGACGGCGCAGACGAAAATCCGCCGGCTGCCGTTCCCGCCGAAGGTGATCGTGCCGCTGTCCCAGCACATCGGCAAGCCGCCGCGCCCGATCGTCAAGGTCGGGCAGGACGTGGTGCGTGGCCAACCCATTGCGCGCACCGACGACTGGCTCTCGGTGCCGCATCATGCCCCCGTGACGGGGACGGTCGAGTTCATCGGCCTGCGGCCCGGCATGCGCGGCCCGTGGATCGAGTCGATCGTGATTCGCGCGCATCCGGGTGCGACGCAGGAGGATCTGTGGGGCCGGCCGCGCGACCTGTCCGGCATGAGCAGCGCCGAGTTGCTGCAGGCGATCTGGGATACCGGCATGGTGGGCCTGGGCGGCGCGGCTTTCCCGACGCACGCCAAGCTGACGGTGCCCAAGCAGGCGAAGGTGCATACGCTGGTGGTGAATGGTTGCGAATGCGAGCCGTATCTCACCTGCGATCATCGCGTGATGGTGGAGCAGGCCGACGCCCTCATCATCGGCATCCGCTACGCCATGCGGGCGACGGGCGCGGTGCGTGCCATCGTCGGCATCGAGGACAACAAGCCGGACGCGGTAGCCGCCATCAAGGCAGCGCTCAAACGTTCCGGCCCGGCCCCGGAGGGGGACATCCACGCCGAACTGGTGCCGACCAAGTATCCGCAAGGTTCCGAGAAGATGCTGATCATGGCGCTGTTCGGCGTGGAGATTCCGGCGGGCGGCCTGCCGGTGGCGCTCGGCATGGTGGTGAACAACGTCGGCACGCTGGCGGCGCTCGGCCAGTTGCTGCCGCGCGGCCGCGGATTGACCGAGCGGGTCGTGACCCTCACCGGTCCCGGCGTGGCGAAGCCCGGTGACTACATCGTGCCGCTCGGCACGCCCTTGCGCTTCATTCTCGACTATGCCGGCGCGCGGGGCGTCGATGCGCGGCAGGTGATCCTCGGCGGCCCGATGATGGGCCAGGCGGCCGCTTCGCTCGACGTGCCGATCACGAAGGGCATTTCCGGCGTGCTGGTACTGCGCGGCGATGAGGTGATGCGGCATGAGGATCGCAAGACCTATCCCTGCATCAAGTGCGCGGAGTGCGTCGAGTCCTGTCCGATGGGGCTGAATCCCTCGGCGCTCGGCATGCTCGCCGCGAAGCGCGAATACGACCTGATGGGTTCGGATTTCCACCTCGGTGAATGCTTCGAGTGCGGCTGTTGCTCCTACGTCTGTCCGTCCAATATCCCGCTGGTGCAGCAGTTCCGCGTCGCCAAGCAGATCCTGCGCGAGAAGGCCGTGGCCAAATGACGCCCCCCGAAATCCTCGCTCCACTCGTCTCTTCCCCCAGGGGACGAAACTGTTGGGGCGGCCCTGCGAGTTTCTCATGAGCATCCAGATCCGTTCCGCCCCGCACATCAAGACGTCGCGCAGCGTCGAGACGATCATGCGCCATGTCGTCTGGTCGCTGCTGCCGATTTGCGCCTTCTTCATCTACCAGTACGGCCTGTCGGCGCTGGCGTCGCTCGTCGTCGTCACGGCCAGTTGCCTGATCACCGAGCGGGTATTCGCCCGCACCGGTACGCAGGCCGGGGACATCGGCGATTATTCCGCCGTAATTACCGGCCTCCTGTTGGCCCTGTCGCTGCCGCCCGGTTTTCCGCTCTGGATGGGCGCGGTCGCCGGCTTCATTGCCCTCGCCCTCGGCAAGGCGCTGTTCGGCGGCATCGGCTTCAACGTCTTCAATCCGGCGCTGGTCGGCCGCGCCTTCGCGCAGGCGGCGTTTCCGCAGGCGATCGCAAGCTACACGCCGTCCTTCCTGCCGGGCCGCTTCACCGAGTTCGTGCCCTCGTCGCTGGCCTGGCCGCTGATGCAGCCGGCGGATGTCATCTTGTGGCTCAAGGACAAACAGCTCGACGCGCTGGCCGGCGCGACGCCGCTGGCGAAATGGAAGTTCGATGGCGTGCTCGCCAGCGCAGAGGATCTGGTGACCTCGCTCTCCGGCCACATGGCCGTGGGCCCGTCACCGGCGCTGATCCTCGTCTGCGGCATCTACCTCGCGTTCCGGCGTTACCTCGACTGGCGCATCCCGGCGGCCATCCTCGGCAGCGCCGGCCTGACCGCGTGGTTGCTGTTCGCGCTGAGTCCCGACCGCTTCCCGAACCCGTTCTTCATGCTGTTCTCGGGCGGCCTGATCCTCGGCGCGGTTTATATGGCGACCGATATGGCGACCTCGCCGGTGACGCCCAAGGGCATGTGGCTGTATGGCGCGATGATCGGCCTGTTGACGGTGATCATCCGCTACTACAGCGGCCTGCCGGAAGGCGTGATGTACGCGATCCTGCTCGCGAATGCCGCGACACCGCTGATCGAGAAAGTGACACAGCCGACGCCCTTCGGCAAGAGCGCGCTGGCGCGGCTCGGGCAGGCGAAGCGCGGCGCCTCTTACCCGCTGCACCCCGGCTACATCTCGCGCGAGGACGCCGGCGCGGTCACGCCGAAGAAGCAGTTCCTCAGCAAGAAGCCGAAGCACGATGAACGCCACAAGCCCAACGAATGAGCCAACGAAAAAGCCATGAGCCAAGCGACTGACACTTTGCCGGACATGACGCCCGCGGTGGCGATGATCCGCACGCTTGGGCTGATCGCCGCGATCTGCGGCCTGATCATCGTCGGCGCCTATCAGGGCACCTACGACGCGGTGCAGGAAAACAAGCGCATCGCCGTCGAACGCGCGGTGTTCAAGGTGATTCCCGTCGCCAAGTCGATCGTCGAATACGCCGCCTCCCCCGCGGGCGAAATCGTGAAAGTCAGCGCTGGCGGGACGGCAGTTGGAGGCAGCATCAAGTTCTATGCCGGCTACGCCGCGGACGGCAAGCTGGTTGGCCTGGCGGTGGAAGGGGCGGCCAAGGGTTATGCCGACAACGTGCGCGTCCTCTTTGCCTGGGACCCCGCGGCGAGTCGGATCGCCGGTTTCAGTGTGGTGGCTTCGCGCGAGACGCCGGGCATCGGCGACAAGATTACGGTCGACAAGGACTTCCTTGCCAACTTCCCGCTGGACGCGAAGCTGGCCGACGACGGCAAGGCGCTCGCGCACGAGATCCGCACCGTCAAGCACGGCAGCAAGACCCAGCCGTGGGAGGTCGATGCGATCTCCGGCGCGACGATTACCTCGCGCGCCGTCGGCAAGGCGATCAATGACGCCGCGCAGGCGCTGCTGCCGCGCATCGCGCCGCATCTCGATCAACTCAAGGAAAAAAATTAATGGCCCCCCACGCCCGCAAATTCACCGCGTTGCCCCCGAAGGGGTGGCGTTTGCCTCCTTGGGGCGGCCCTGCGGAGGCAATATGAGCAAGGCAACCGTCACGACCTGGGAAGAATTCATGGAAGGCGTGTGGCACCAGAATCCGGTGTTCGTCATGGTGCTGGGTTTGTGTCCCGCGCTGGCGGTCACCGTGTCGGCGGTGAATGCGCTGTCGATGGGGCTGGCCACCACCTTCGTGCTGACCTGCTCCTGCCTGCTGGTATCGCTGCTGCGCAAGATGATTCCGAAGGAGGTGCGCATTGCTACCTACATCGTCATCATCGCCACTTTCGTGACGGTCGTCGATTACCTGATCCAGGCGATCAGCCTCGCCCTCTACGATGCCCTCGGTGCCTTCATCCAGTTGATCGTGGTGAACTGCGTCATCCTCGGCCGTGCCGAAGCGCATGCCTCGAAGAACCCGCCGCTGACGGCGACCATCAACGCGCTCGGCATGAGCGCGGGCTTCACCATCGGGCTGTTCGCGCTCGGCGCCGTGCGCGAGATTCTCGGCGCCGGCACGTTGTTCGGCATTTCCCTGTTCGGCGCGAACTTCCAGCCCTGGGTGGTGATGGTGCTGCCGCCCGGCGGCTTCTTCGTGCTCGGCGCCTGGCTGCTGGTGTTCGCCGCCTGGGGCCGCTGGCGCCAGCGCCGGCAGGCGCAACAAAGGGAGGCGACGCAGCATGCATGAATCCGCCGCCCAGATTTTCATCAACGCCTTCCTCGCCAACAACTTCGTGCTGGCGATGTTCCTCGGCCTGTGCCCCTTCATCGGCGTGTCGGGCAAGCTCGAAACGGCGGCGCCCATGGGGGCGGCGACCACCTTTGTGATGGTGGTCGCGTCATTGTGCGCGTATGGACTGAACCTGCTGCTGAGCTATTTCCATCTCGAGTTCCTGCGCCTGATTGCCTACATCGTCATCATCGCCTCGGCCGTGCAACTCGTCGAGATGGTGCTGAAGAAGTACAGCCCAGGTCTGTTCCGCGCGCTGGGCATCTACCTGCCGCTGATCACAACCAATTGTGCGGTGCTCGGCGTCGCCCTGTTCCAGACGGCGCGCGAATACGACTTCATCCAGTCGCTGACGTTTGCCATCGGCGGCGGCGCGGGCTTCACGCTGGCGCTGGTGCTGATGGCCAGCGTGCGCGAGCGCCTGCAACTCTCCGACGTGCCCTCGGTGGCGCAGGGCACCGCGCTCTCGCTGATGCTCGCCGGCATCCTCTCGCTGGCGTTCATGGGCTTCGCCGGTCTCGGCGGATGAAATAATGGCCCTCCACGCTCGTAAAATCGATTCGCTGCCCCCCACGGGGAGGCGCAGTTGCCTTTGGGGCGGCCTGGCAGGCAACTGATGGGCACTTACCTCGTCACCATCGGACTGATCTTCGCGCTGATGCTAGCGGGCATCGCGGTCGAGCGGCTTTATCGCCGCTTTGCAGCACGCCATCCCCAGCTCGGCCCGTTCCGCAAGAGCGACGGTCACTGCGGCTGTTGCGCCGGGAAGTGCGACGACAGCGGCAACTGCGCACATTGAAGTTGTTGCGGCGCGGCAAACCTGCTGCGCTGCACCCAAAAAGCTTTGTGGCACAATGCAAGCCGTTGTTTTGACGGGCGCCACAACAACTTTCCGATTGCGCCCTCTGAGGGACCGAATTCATGAAACTGACGTACTGGCCAGCGGCGCTGGCCGCCTTGATGTTTGCCTTGCCAGCGTGGGCGCTCGATGTGGTGCCTTACCAGGCCGAGAAGTTTGCGCAAGCGCGCGCGGCGGGGAAAGTCACGGCCATCCAGTTCCACAGCGGCTGGTGTCCGGTTTGCGTGATGCAGGAGCGCGGTGTCCGGGCGCTGATGGACGACAAGGCGCTCGATCAGGTGACCGTGTATCAGGCCGACTTCTTCAAGGAAGAGGCCTTGCGCAAGCAATTCAACGTCACCAGCTTTTCGACGCTGGTGATCTTCAAGGGTGACATGGAACGCGCACGCACGACTGGCGACTCCCGCCCCGAACAACTCAAGCCCTTGTTCGCCAAGGCGCTCTGATCAACCGACGTGGCGGCGGCCCCCGTTCTCTTCGCTCCCGCCAGCGCCGGTTTCACCTATGTCGCCGGGGTGCTGACGGCGCTGTCACCCTGCGTGCTGCCGCTGCTGCCGATCGTGGTCGGCGGCGCCATGCAACAGCACCGCGCCGCACCCCTGCTGATGGGGTTGGGCATGACCACCGCCTTCGCCACCGGTGGCCTGCTACTGGGCGCGATCGGGCCGGCGCTCGGCCTCGATCCCGAATGGATGCACCTGGCGGCGGCGATCAGCCTGATCGTGTTTGGTCTTGCGCTGCTGTTCGAACCGCTGACGCGCCTCATTTCACGCATGGTGCAGCCGCTCGCGATTACCGCCGACCTGATGGCCGAGGAGATCGGCCAGAAGCGTTCCCCCCTGATGGCGTTTTTCTTCGGTGGATTGCTGGGACTGGCGTGGAGTCCCTGCGCGGGACCGATGCTCGTCTCGTCGGTCGCACTGGTGGCCACCGGGCACGATGCGCTGCTGGGCGCCCTCCTGCTCGGCCTGTTCGGTTTGGGGGCCGCGACGCCGATGGTGATGGCGGCCTATGCCTCGCGTGCCGGATTCAAGCGCCTGCGCAACTGGGCGATGGGTAATAACCGGCGCCTGCGCATCGACTTCGGCCTGCTGGCCATCATTTCTGGCGTCATCCTCGCCACCGGCCTCGACAAGATGATCGCCACGCAGGTCATCGCGATCTTGCCCGACAGCTGGCTGGAACTGATCACCCGCTATTAACGCAGCATCTCGGGATTCATCACCGCGCGCAAAACCGTCTGGTCGTGCCCTGCGCGGCTGCGCTTCGACAGCCACCAGACGGCGCCCTTCTTGACACTCCAGTCGGCTTCGGCGCCGGACAGCAACAGCGCGGCGAGGCGTCCGAGCGCGGGCTGATGGCCAACCAGCAGGATGGCGCCCGCATGTTCCGGCCAGTTTGCGGCCGCGATCAGGTCGGCGGCATCGGCGCCGACGGCGATCTTCGGCACGACCTCGAACGGCAGTGCCAGCGCGTGGGCCGTCTGTTGCGTGCGTGTCGCCGGGCTGACGAGAATCCGCGTCTTCCTGGGCAGGCGCGCCTTGAGCCATTTTGCGACATCGTGCGCCTGCTTGTCGCCGCGTGCGGTCAGACGCCGCTTGGCATCCGCCATGCCGGCGCCGCCATCTTCCGCCTCGGCATGCCGCCACAGGATCAGGTCCATTGCTCTCTCCGTTGTTCTTGGGCGTGTGCAGCTTACCCCGGCGATGTTACGGGCGGATGTCAGTCGGCCTAACCGCGGAGTTTGGGTAGGCGCAGCTTGCCGAGACGCTTCAGGCCGCGCGGCACGGCGGCCAGCAGTTTCTGGTGGCGCGGCCCGTGCCAGCCGCCGATCAGGGTGACGGCCTCGCGCAGGCGCTGATCCGTGTCGGCGCAGTCCATCAGGAGCGCGCCGGCATTGGCGAGATCGTTGATTTGGCCCAGTGCATCCTGCAACGCGGTGAGGTGCTCGACCAGGCGTTGCATGGGCTTGCGCGCGGCCAGTGGCGCGAAGAATTCGAGCGCATAGCGCAGCCGCTTGATGCCGATGCGCAGCGCGTGTAACGACGCCGGGTTGTCGACGCTGGCGGCAGCGGCCAGCGCGAGCGTCTTTTTGCGCAGCCGCCGCAACCGGTCGTTGGCGAAATCAAGCAGGCAGGGCGCCTCGGGTGCGGCGTCGGTATTGGCTTGTGCCGTCGCGCCAGCGCTGACTTTTGCGTCATCCGTCGTTGCCAGACCATGCAGCGTTGCGAGCGTTTGCAACACCACCTCGCCATAATGCGCCGCCGCCAGTTGCCGCAATGCTTCCTGACGGATGGCGAAGCGCCGTTCGGTGATGACGCCCACGAGCGCGGCGAGACGGGGTTCATCGGGCAGCGCGTACAGGACCGGCGCGGCGATCTCGGCTTGCAGCACGTCGTAATCGCGGGCCTGGCCGAGCATGCACATGAGTTCGTGCAACGGGGGCAGCAGGCGGTCGGCAAAGCCTTCCGGCAGCAGGGGGCCGAACAGCCGCAGTGCGGCCCGCAGGCGGCGCGTCGCGACGCGCATCTGGTGGATGTATTCCGGATCGTCGCTGCCGCGGGCGCCCGCATGATTGCGCTGCAGGTGATCGAGGCAGGCCAGCGTGATGGTACGGAACGCTTCGACCGGCGTGGCAGTTGCCGCCAGCGGAATCGGCGTGGCCTTGAAGGGGGTCGCGGGTTGCTGATGGAACAGACGATAGCCCCGATCGGCCTTCGATAGCGGTGCCGGCACGAGCGGAGCCCGTGCCGCCAGCGCCTGGGCCATGGCGAACAGTTCGGCCGGGTTGCCGGCGAGCAGCTCGATTTCGACTTCCGAAATGGCTTCGCGCTGGCCGCCGGCAACGATCGAACCCCGGTCAAGTGCGAGTTCGATGCGCGTGCCACGCACCAGTTCGAAGGTCCAGGCGATGCGCTGGAAATTGGTTTCGAAGATCGGTGCGATGCTGCCGACGATTTTCGGCCGCGCCAGCCAGTCGCGCACCGACGCGTCGTCGATCGCGGAGAAGTCGAAGTGTCCGCCGTAGGGGGTTTCCCATTCGGGCCGCGCGGACAGGCCACCGGCGCGGTCCCCGGCGCACTTGACCGACTGCAGCCAGAACTTGCCCTGGGCGCGCAGGCGCAACGCGATACCGCGTTTGCGCAAGGCGAAATCCGGCGTGTCGTAATAAATGTTCGTCAGGCGGTAGGCCTGCTTGTGGGCGGCTTGCCTGAGCAGCGGATGGCGCAGAAAACCACGTTGCGCCTCTTCCGGTAGTGCGAGCTTGAGTTCGATCTCCTCGGCCATGCTTCGGATTGTAGGCGGTAAGAGAAGTGAAAATATTACATTTCGCTGCTGGATGTTTATTGGACCGGGAAGCTGCGGTTGCCGGCGGTATGAGGCAGCAGCACATAAGTGCGCCAGCCGGCATTGCGTAACAGCTGGTCGATTTGGTAAAGCCAGACGTAGTAGTTGTTTCGCGTCAAGGCCGTGCCGATACCGAAGGCCAGGATCGGCGGCAAAGCTGCTGAATTGACGGAGAAGCCGGCCTCGATCCAATTGTTATTGTTCTCGGTGACGCCCACACGCTCGATACGCAGGGCTACAGTTGGAGCCAGTACTCCTTGCCGATCTTGCCAGTCCACCATTCGCAGCGAAGCGGTCAGATGGTTGCTGCCACGCACTAAACTATTCCAGATCAAGGTGTTGCGCGGTTTCCACGGATCGTCGCCGAGTTCGCGATAGACGCGGAAAACCGGTTGCCCGGTGTAGTTATTGGCCGGGTAGGAAACCATGCGCCCGGCGGTGTCAAAGCGGATGATCTGGTCGTTGCCGGCAAGCGGGCGCAGCAACGGCCTGAGGTTGTCGCCATAGTCAAACATGCCATTGACAGCGAGATAGCCAACCAGTACGGCGCGGACTATCCAGGCCGCGATGCCGCGCCATGTCCAGGTTGATAGCAGCACCAGAACGAAAAGAAAAAATAGCCAGGGACCGAACAGCGGCAACTCGCTGCCCGGCGTGAGCGCAATCCAGAGGCTCGCGTAGCCTGCGACCGCAATCAAGCCGACCGTAAAGCCGTAGCGTCGCCAGAAACGCAGCCATTCCGTTTCGTCGCGGTTACAGGTGAGCGAAGCGATCAGCAACAGGGAAGGCGGTACGGCATAGGCCAGCAGCCCGCCATCGAAAATCGATTTGAGGGCGGTAGCCAAGGCGATCAGATACGCGAGAGTGAGTCCGGTACGCTGGCCGTAGCCCGCAGAGAATGTTGGCATTCGCAGCAACGCGCCGCTCAGGGCGGCAAGAAAAGCAATGCCGATCAGCCAGGCGAACGACTGCGGCAGGGCCTTCGCCAAAGCCAGGCCGGCATCGTAGTGGTTGCCTGCCGGCAGCCAGCCCAGGTGTGCGGACATGGCCACCTTGCCTTGATGGCTGTGCAGCAGGCTGGTGTAGGAGTTGGCACCATCCGCCCAGTGATAGACATGTGCCGATAGCGGGATTTGATAGTCGCTGATGTAGATCAGCGTGGCCGCCAGATGGACGCCATAGCCAATGGTCATCCCGCCCCACAGCAAGGCCGTTGCAATTTTCGGGATGCGGGGGTGCAGCACCAATGGCATGCAGAGCAGCGCGAGTAACGCAAAGCCCAGCAGAAAGAGTACGGCGCCGTCAGAGGTGCTGTAAACCAACTTGGCGAAGAAAAATTTCAGCACCATGCCGATGCTGCTGTCGGAGCGAACGACAGCGAACAGCAGCGCTAGGCCCAAGGCCGTTGCAATCAGGTGGAAGCGATGGCGGTCCTGGTCGCGGTGCGGAGAAGAGGGGCTCAATAAACGGGCGATGCGGACCAGCTTACGTTACCGTTTGCCTGGTTGACGACGATGCTGATCACACGACCTGTCTTACTGGTGAAGCTCAGGGTATCACTGCCTGCCACCCAGTTCACCGCGATGTCGTTGGCGGGATTGGCCAGCAATGATTGCTTGATCGGATACGTGTCCAGGGTGCCGACCGGGCCGGGTGTCGCATTGCCGTATCCGTTGGTGAAGTCGTCGCAGGTCGGCGCCCGGGATGGGGTGCTGTCGAAATGGATGAACGAATAGACGCCAAAACTCGATGTGGCATACGCCGAACCGCAGACCGCGGCCTTCGCTATCCAGAGCGCCCGTGCAGTGGTGATCGAACCCACCAGCGCGGCAACTACCGACTTTTCTGCATCATCTTTCATGTTGATGAATTTGGGCAGGACAGTCGCCGCCAGGATGCCGAGAATGACGATGACAACGATCAGTTCGATCAAGGTGAAGCCGCGGTTTTTCATGTGATCTGCAGGACAGGTTAGCTTGACCAAGCGAATTATAGGGTTATCGCGCTACTCGTGACGGAGTGCTTCGATCGGCGACATGCGCGCGGCTTTGCGCGCCGGGTAATAGCCGAAGAAGATGCCGATGGCGGCGGCGAAGCTGACGGCCAGGACGATGGCCGCCAGCGAAAGCTGGATTGGCCAGCCGGCCAGTTCGGCGATCAGTTGCGCGCCGCCCATGCCGAGCAGCACGCCGACCAGGCCGCCGATCAGCGACAGCGTGATCGCCTCGATGAGGAACTGCTGCAGGATGTCGCGCGCGCGCGCGCCGACGGCGCGCCGCAGGCCGATCTCGCGCGTGCGCTCGGTGACCGAGACGAGCATGATGTTCATGATGCCGATGCCGCCGACCAGCAGCGATACCGAGGCGACCGAAGCGAGCAGGAGGGCCATGACGCGCGACGATTCCTCGCGCGTCTGCAGAATCTCGGTCATGTTGCGCAGCGAGAAGTCGTCGTCCTGGCCTGGTTGCAGGCGGTGGCGCTGGCGCAGCAGTTCGCGCACCCTTTCTTCGGCCGCCGCGTTGTCGGCACCATCCAGCAGCTTGATCTGGATCGAGCCGACCGAGCGCGACTTGGCCAGCGCCGTGGCGCCGAGGATGCGATTGCGCGCCGTGCTGATCGGCAGCAGGATCACGTCGTCGAGGTCGCTACCACCGGGGCTCTGTCCCTTGCTGGCCAACAGGCCGATCACCGTGAGTGGCACCGTGCGGATGCGGATCGTCTGGTCGATCGGGCTGGCATCGCCGAACAGGTTGGTCGCCACCGTCTTGCCGATGATGGCGACCTTGGCCGCGCCGTTGATTTCCGCCCCCTCGAACAGGCGGCCTTCGGCCAGCGTCCATTCGCGCACGTCGAAATAATCCGGCGTGACGCCGTAAAAAGCCGTCGACCAGTTGCTGTTGCCGGCGACGGCCTGGCCACTGCCGCGCAAGGCCGGGGCGGCGGCGACGACGTATTCGGGCAGCTCGCGCGCGATGGCATAGGCGTCGTCCTCGCTGACGGTAAGCGTGGCGCCGGCGGCGCTGCGTGCGCCGGTGAACGTGGGCGAAGCCGAATACACCATCATCAGGTTGGCGCCCAGGCTCTTGATTTGCGCCTCGACCTGCGCGCGTGCGCCGCCGCCGACGGCGATCATGACGATCACCGCCGCAACGCCGATGATGATGCCGAGCATGGTAAGCGCCGAGCGCAGCATGTTGACGCGCAGCGCCTTCAGGGCAATGGCGAGTGTGGCGAGAAAATTCATGGCGGGGCAAGTGCCTGAAAGTCGGCGCCGGCATCACGGCGCGGATTGCGCTGGTCGTCGACCACCAGGCCATCGCGAAAGAGGATGATGCGGTCGGCATAGGCGGCGATGTCGCGCTCGTGCGTCACCACCACCACGGTGATGCCCTCGCGGTTGAGTTGTTGCAACAGGGCCATGATCTCGATGCCGGTGCGCGAGTCGAGCGCGCCGGTCGGTTCGTCAGCCAGCACCAGCGCCGGGTCACCGACCAGGGCGCGGGCGATGGCCACGCGTTGCTGTTGCCCGCCCGATAGTTGCGAGGCATGGTGGTCCATGCGCTCGGTCAGCCCCACCTGGGCGAGGCGCTGTGCCGCATGTGCCTGCCGCTTGGCGGGTGTCTGGCCGCGATAGAGGAGGGGCAGGGCGACGTTTTCGAGGGCCGAGGTACGCGCGAGCAGGTTGAAGTGCTGGAAGACGAAGCCGATCTTCCGGTTGCGCAACAGCGCCAGCGCATCGTCGGACAGGCTTGACGCTTCCTCGCCATCCAGCCAGTAGGTGCCCGCACTCGGCAGGTCGAGGCAGCCCAGCAGGTTCATGAACGTCGACTTGCCCGAGCCGGACGGCCCCATCACCGCGACGAACTCGCCCCGCGCGATGTCGAGCGTCACACCGCGCAGGGCGGGGACGTCGGTATCGCCAAGCCGGTAATTCTTGGCGAGGTTCGTCGTGCGAATGAGGATGGGTGGTGGCGCGTTCATGCGCTCAGAACATGCGGGGCGGCGATGCCTTGGCTTTTTCGGCGGCGGTGCTCATGCCGACGATGACCTCCTGGCCCTCCTTCAGCTCGCCTTCCAGCAACTCGGTCTGGTTGCCGTCGTTGATGCCGGTCTTGACCTCAACCGCGGCGGGCTTGCCGTCGGTGCCGACGACCCAGAGCTTGCCGCTGCCGCCACCCCGGCCGCGCCCCATACCGCCCGGCGCGCCGGATGGCCCTGCCTGCCGTCCCGCCGGCGCTGACTTTTCATCGGTGCTGGGCGGGCGAAAGCGCAGCGCGGCATTCGCCACCTTCAAGACCTTGTCCTTTTGCGCCGTCACGATGCGCACGTTGGCCGTCATGCCCGGCAGCAGGATCAGGTCGGGATTGCTCGCCGAAATGACCACCGTGTAGCTGACGACGTTCGAGACCACCTGCGCGGCCTTGCGCACCTGCATGACGGCCCCCTTGAAGCGCTTGCCGGGAAAGGCGTCGACGGTGAACGTGGCTTCCTGGCCGGGCTGCAGCCGGCCGACGTCGGCTTCGTCGATGGCGGTTTCGACCTGCATGTCGGCCAGGTTGCGCGCGATGACGAACATCTCGGGGGCCTGCAGGCTCGCCGCCACGGTCTGGCCCGGTTCGACGCTGCGCTTGATGACGATACCGTCGGCCGGCGCGCGAATCTCGGTGCGGCCGAGGTCGACCTGGGCCTGCCCGAGCTGCGCCTCGCGCTGGCGCACCAGCGCGGCGCTGTTGGTGGCCTGCGCCTCGACGACGCGCATCTGGGCCTTGGCGGCTTCCAGGGTCGTCAGGACCTTGTCCAGTTCGGCGGGGGAGATGAAGTTCCTGGCGACCAGCGATTGTTTACGTGCATAGTCGCGCTCGGCGTCGCCCAGATTGACCTTCGCGCGGTAGATCTCGGCTTGCTGCACCGCCACCGTCGCTCGTGCCGCTTCGAGATCAGCCTGGGCCTGGCGCACGCGATGCTCGTAAGTTTCCGGGGCGATCTGGGCGAGCAGCTGGCCGGCTTTGACGGTGCTGTTGAAATCGACATGGATTTCACGGATCTGCCCCGAGATCTGCGAGCTGACCTGTACCGCGACAACAGGATTGAGCGTGCCGGTGGCCGCAACCGAGGCGGTGATCGGCCCGCTCTCGATGGCTGCGAGCTTGTAACCAGGCGCGGCCGCAGCGGAGAAGTAGTAGTGGTAGGCGGCATAGCCCCCGCCGAGGAGGATGGCGAGAACAGCGAATACGATCAGGCGGCGGGAAGTCATGGGGAAATTCTAGCCGAAGCCCGAAAGCGTGCCGTCCCGCCAGCCCTGACTTTTACAGAAAATTACGCCACCAGAAAGCAAAACGGCCCGGAAGGGTCCGGGCCGTGTGTGGGTTCAAATCATTGATTAGCTTGTTAGCGGGATAGCCACATCATCTACGTTTGGTTCGCCTGCGTCACATGCACTGTTGCTATTCTTGTCCTTGCATATTTTGCAGAAGGCGACACTATTCGCAAGTGCGGTCGTGCCAGATGTAATGTAATAGCCTGTCGGGAGGCCTCCTTGCATGATGCCGGTTGCGGTAGCAGCAACACATACAGCAGCGTTGTTCGCGCCAGTGACGTTGTAACCCTTATTGCCATTACTGGCCTTGTAGCCGCCGTAGTTTACCGAACCCGCCGATGCAAACCCGCCGGCGACGCCTTGGACTGCGGCAGCTTCTGCCTCAGTACTCAGGTCAATGAATTTCGGCAGCGCGGTCGCCGCGAGAATGCCGAGAATGACGATGACGACGATCAGTTCGATCAGGGTAAAGCCAGAGTGGGTTTTCTTCATTTGATGAGACCTCCAAAAAGTTGCCAAATACTAAAATTAAGCCAACTGCCCTCAGCCTAGCACCCCGTGGTCGTGATCGCGCTGACAACCGGTGCGGCGCCGGCGGCGGCGGCCGAAGTGTAGGTGAATGAACAGGTCGCATTGACCTGCGCGTTGGTGGCACCGGTCGTGCCCGAACCGCCAATCACCGAGAAGGTAGTTACTGCGCCAGCCACGGCGGCGCCGTAGCCTTCGCCATTCAGTTGAGCCAGAGACGGCGAGAAGGTGGAGGAGAGTCCGGTGGCACCGATGATGCCTGGCGTAGCTGCGCCCAGCGCCGCACCCCCTGAGGGGTAGCCATTCGCCAGTTGCACGAGCCCGCCTTCTGTACAAACAGTACCATTTACTGTGTTGGAGGCATTGCCTCCGGCTGGGCAGGCAACCGTAACCCCGCCCGCTGTGAGATAACCGGAATGCACAATTGCGCCAGCGGCATTGACCGCACCGCGTACCGCCTGCAGCTTGGCGACGCGGGCGTCACGCTGCAAGGCGACGAACTTGGGCAGCGCGATGGCGGCGAGAATGCCGATGATGGTGATGACGATCACCAGTTCGATCAGGGTGAAACCCGCAGCCGGACGGGCGCGCCATGATGAGAATATGTTGACTGGTTGTTTCATTCTGTCCCTTTCTGATGGTTCTAATGGCTTTGGCCCGGCATCCTACTGGAAAATGAAACCGCTGCCGTTCGAAGCTGGCGGCGGAAACCGGCGTACTTCCGTGCTACACCTCTATTACTCTCGCTTTACGGCAAACGCATCCAAAACTGTAGCCCTTGCCGCATTGTGCCTACTTCTTGATCGCCACCTTGCCCAGATCCCACAGTGGCAGGAAGATGCCGAGGGCCAGCACCAGCACCATCGCGCCGAGCAGGACGATGAGGAGGGGCTCGATCTGCTGCGTGAGCGTCTTGAGTTCATACTCGACCTCACTCTGGTACATGCCGGAGATTTCTTCCATCATCTCGTCGAGCGAACCCGATTCCTCGCCAACGGCGATCATCTGCAGCACCACAGGTGTGAACGCTTCCGAGGCGATGGCGGCGCGCAGCACCGATTCGCCGCGCTCGACTCCCGTCCGCATGTGATCGACCTTTTCCGCGATGTAGTCATTGTCGACGGTCTGTGCGACCGTGGTGAGCGCCTGGATCACCGGCACACCAGAGCGCATGGCCAACGCGAAGCTGCGCGCGAAGCGCGCGAGCGTGGCCTTGCGGACGATCTTGCCCGCGATCGGCAGCCGCAGCTTGAACTTGTCCCAGAGGTACCGGCCGCGTTGCGTGTCGATCCATGACTTGATGCCGAAGCCGGCAACGGCGATGCCGCCGAGCACGGCGGGCCACCAGGCCACCATGAAGTTGGACACGCCGATGAGCAGGCGCGTCATCAGCGGCAGCGCGGTGCCAAAGCCCTCGAATACCTTCGCGAACGCCGGGATCACCCAGATGTTAACGACGAACATGGCGACAGCCATCGCGAGGACGACGAAGGAGGGGTAGCGCAGGGCCGCCTTGACCTGCTCGTGCATGAAGCGCTCGAACTCCATGTGGTCGAAGAGGCGCAGGAACACTTCCTCGAGGCGGCCGGTCATCTCGCCGACGCGCACCATCGCGAGGTAGAAGGGGGTGAAAACCTTCGGATGACGCGCCAGCGACATCGACAGCTCGCGGCCGGAATCGAGGCTCTCGCGGACTTGCCCGAGCAGGCTTTTCATGGCCGGATTGGCGCTCGAGTCCTGCAGGCCGGCCAGCGCGCGCATGATGGGCACACCGGCCTTCAGCAGGGTGTAGATCTGGCGCGTGAACAACAGGATGTCGACGTGCAGGATCTTGGGTGCGAACAAATTGAAGCCATTGCCTGCGTCGTCTTTCCGTTTTACCGTGCCGGCCGGTGCGGGGCGAATCTCGATGGGCGTGACGCCACTGCCGAACAGGATGTCGGCGACGGCTGCCGCCGTGGCGCCCTCAACCACGCCGCTGACGACTTCGCCGGCGCCGTTGCGTCCGCGGTAGGTGAAGGAGGCCATCTCAGCCGGGCCTATTCATCGAGCTGGGTCGCGACGCGCATCGCTTCGTCGATCGTGGTGCGGCCTTCGGTGACCAGCCGCACGGCATCGCGGCGCAGCGTGTTGCCGGCCATCTGCTGGCGGCCGAGCTGGACGAAGGCATTCGGGTCGCCATGGTTGGCGGCCTCGACCAGCGCATTCGTCATCTCGATGAATTCATACACGGCCTGCCGGCCCTGGTAGCCGGTATTGGCGCAGTGCGCGCAGCCTTGCCCCTTCGCATAGCGGTATTCCCGGACGCGGTCGCCGAGTTCGTAGCGCAGCCATTCGTGCTCGTGCGGCTCGGGTTGGTACGGCGCGCTGCAATTGGGACAGATGACGCGCACCAGGCGCTGCGCCAGCACCATCTGGATCGACAGCGCCACCATGTAGCGCGGCACGCCCATGTCGAGCAGGCGGATCGGCGAGGACAGCGCATCGTTGGTGTGCAGCGTGGACAGCACGAGGTGGCCGGTCATCGCGGCACGCATGCCGATCTCGGCGGTGTCCTGGTCGCGCATTTCGCCGACGAGAACGATGTCCGGGTCCTGCCGCAGGGCGGTGCGCAGCACGCGCGCGAAGGAGAGGTCGATCTTCTCATGCACCTGCACCTGGTTGAGTCCGGGCAGTCGGTATTCGACCGGGTCCTCGACCGTGATGATCTTCTTCTCCGGGCGTGTTGAGCTCGTTCAGCGCGGCGTACAGCGTGGTCGTCTTGCCCGAGCCGGTCGGGCCGGTGACGAGCACGATGCCGGAGGGCCGCGAGATGGCATGACGAAATCGCTCGAGCACGCGCGGCGGCATGTTCAGCCGCTCGAGCTCCAGCAGCCCGGTGTTCTGCGTCAAGCAGGCGCATCACCACCGATTCGCCGTGCTGCGTCGGCATGGTCGAGATCCGCACATCGACGTTGGTGCCGCGCAGCTTGACGTTGAAGCGGCCGTCCTGCGGCAGGCGCTTTTCCGAGATGTCGAGGCCGGACATCAGCTTCAGGCGCAGTACCAGCGCCGAGGCGATCTTGCTGTCGGCCTCGGTCTGCACATGCAGCACGCCGTCGATGCGGAAGCGGATCGTCAGCGATTTTTCCTGCGGCTCGATATGGATGTCGGAGGCGCGCGTTTTTTGCGCTTCCTCGAACACCGTCTGCAGCAGGCGTACCACCGGCGCATCCTCGGCGCCCGGTGCGAGGGAGAGCCCCGTGCCAAACTCGACCGGGATGTCGCTCGATCTCCTGCGTCAGGTCCTTGGCCAGGTCCGAGATTTCCTCGGTGCGGCGATAGACGCGGTCGAGCAGCGGCAGCAACTGCGCCTTCGGTCACGACGGCGAGATCGATGTCGCGCTTGACGATGCGCGCCACCTCGTCGAAAGCGGCGAGGTCGGTGGGATCGGACATGCCGACGCGCAGCTGGCCGTTGCGTTCGTCGAGCACCAGGGCACGGAAACGCCGTGCCTGCGCTTCCGGCAGCAGCTTCACCAGTTCGGGCTGGGGCTGGAACACCTTGAGGTCGACATAATCGGCGCCGAGCTGGCGGGCGAGCGCGCGGGAGATGCCGCCCTCCGTCGCGTAACCGGACTCGACCAGCACCCGTCCCAGCTTGCGGCCGCTGCGTTTTTGCTCATCGAGCGCGAACTTCAGCTGCTCGTTGGTGATGATGTCCTGCTGCACGAGCAGGTCGCCAAGTCGGATCTTCTCGGGTCGGGCCATGAGGTCTCAGCCATTCGCTAAACTTAGGACAGCCTAAAATGCCACACTCCCATGTTCCAGATCGTTCTATTTCAGCCGGAAATCCCGCCCAATACCGGCAATGTAATTCGTTTGGCCGCGAATTCGGGCTGTATCCTGCATCTGGTCGAACCGCTCGGCTTCGATGTCAGTGCCCCGTCGCTGCGCCGCGCCGGGCTCGATTATGCCGAATTCGTCGAGATGCGCGTGCATCCAGACTGGACATCCTGCCTGAACCAGTTGGGTGATGCGCGCTTGTTTGCTTTCAGCACGAAGGGGACGACGCGCCATGACGCCGTGGCTTATCGGCCGGGCGATGCCTTCGTTTTCGGGCCGGAAACACGGGGTTTGCCGGCGGAGTTGCTGGAATCGCTGCCGCCGGCACAGCGCTTGCGGTTGCCGCTGATGCCGGGCAACCGCAGCCTCAATCTCTCGAATACCGTCGCGATCGCCGTTTATGAGGCGTGGCGGCAGATGGATTTTCGCGGGGGACAGTGAAAGTCAGTCCCGGCGGGACGGCACCTGTTCGGTGTCGAGCGTAGCGAGCTGCAAGTCGCCCCTTCCTGGGGGACGACGGGTTTATTTATTCGTGCTTGGGTACGCGGTTCATCAAGCGCTCGACTGCGCCGGATGCCGAGAGTTTGCCGTCGAGCACGTCACAGACCGTGGCGGTGATAGGCATGTTGACGCCGAGCACCCGAGCGCGTTGCGCAACCTCGTGGGCCGTCATCACGCCTTCGGCGACGTGGCCGAGGTCGCGCTGGATGTCGGCGAGCGGCTTGCCCGCGGCAAGCGCCAGGCCGACGCGGCGGTTGCGCGACAGGTCGCCGGTACAGGTCAGGATCAGGTCGCCCATTCCGGACAGGCCCATGAAGGTTTCCGGCCGCGCGCCGAGTGCCATGCCGAACCGGGTGATTTCGGCCAGGCCGCGGGTCATCAGCGCCGCGCGCGCATTGAGTCCCAGGCCGAGGCCATCGCAGATGCCCGTGGCGATCGCAATGACGTTCTTGACGGCGCCACCCACTTCGGCGCCGACAATATCGTCGTTGGCGTAGAGCCGCAGGTGGGGGCCATGAAGTTCCCTGGCCATGCGGTCGGCGAAGGCCATGTCGGATGAGGCGATCGTTACGGCTGCGGGCAGGCCGCGCGCCACCTCGGCGGCGAAGCTCGGCCCGGTGAGGGCGCCGCACACCGCGTGGGGATGCACGGCGGCCACGGCCTGATGGGGCAGCAAGCCGGTACCGGCTTCGAGGCCCTTGCAGACCCAGAGAAACGGCAAATCGGGTCGCAACTGGGCGAGTTGTGTCGCCGTTGCGCGCAGTCCGGCCATGGGCGTGGCGAGCAGGGCGAGGTCGGCAGTGTCGAGGGCGATCGCCATGTTGGCGGTGACGGCCAGGGTCGGGGGAAAGGGAAAGCCCTTCAGGAATTGCGCGTTTTCGCCTTGCGCCTGCATCGTGTCGGCATGCGTGGACTCCCAGGTCCAGAGGGTGATGCGGTGGCGTTCCGCAAAGCCCAGGGCCAGCGCGGTGCCCCATGCGCCGGCACCGAGCACGGCGATGTGCATCAGAGCAAACCCATCAGAGTCCCCAGACCTGGGTGGCTTTCACGAAGCCTTGGATTCCGTCGCGATGACGTACCTTGACCCAGCCGGGCGGGCCCGGTTCAAGGAATTCAAGCAGGACATCCGCCTCGGCCTCGAACGCCAGCCTGGCGGCATCGTTCGCTTCGGCACGGATTTGCGCGCCCTCGGCGCGAACCTGCAGGGTGCGCTTGTCGGCCAGCTGGCCACGCTCGATCCAGGCCAGATCGCCCTTCAGGTCGCGGACCTTGACCCAGGTATCCAGACCGACGATGACTTCCACCGGTGTTCCGGGGGCGATGACGAACAGCGGCTTCGCCTTCTGCGAAGGGGCGTCGTAGAGGACCGCCGCCTCATTCACCGAGCGATAGTCGAGTGCGTTGGCCGCACCCGCGAACAGCAAGGCGAGGAAAACGCAGGCGCGCATGTGCATTACTGGATCGGCACCTCTTGCGGCGCGTCGGCTTGCTGGTTTTCCTGCTGTTCGAGGCGCTGGCGGTAGATCGCCTCGAAATTCACCGGGGCGAGCAACACGGGCGGGAAGCCTGCGCGCGTGATGGCGTCCGAAATGGTTTCGCGGGCGTAGGGGAACAGGATGTTCGGGCAGGCGACCGCGATGATCGGCTCGATCTCTTCCTGCGGCACGTTGCGGATCTGGAAGATGCCTGCCTGCGCGGCTTCGACCAGGAACTGGGTCTTCTCGCCGATCTTGGCGGTGACCGTCAGGGTCAGCACGACATTGAAGACGCCTTCGCCAATGGCTTCGCCGCCCGTCTGCATCTGCAGGTTGATCTGGCCCTGCTCGCGATCGAGGAAGCAGTGCGGTGCGTTCGGGACTTCCAGCGAGAGATCCTTGACGTAAATCTTCTCGATGCTGAATACCGGGGTGTTGTCTTGTGCTTGTTCGGTCATGATGGTCCAGATGGAAAGTAATTATTTGGCGAGCAAGGGGTCGAGCTTGCCCTGGCGGTCGAGTTCGTGCAGGTCGTCGGAACCACCGACATGCAGTCCGTCGATGAAGATTTGCGGGACGGTTCGGGCGCCGGGAACGCGGGTTTCCATTTCCTGGCGCTTCGCGGGATCGAGATCGACGCGGATCTTCTCGATGTCGGTCACGCCCTTGCGCCTGAGCAGGGCTTCGGCACGCACGCAGTAGGGGCAGACAGCGGTGGCGTACATCTCGATTTTCGCCATGCCTTCTCCCTATTTCTTCGTCATTGGCAGGCCGGCATCGCCCCAGGAGCGGATGCCTCCCTGCAGATTGAACACCTGCTGAAAGCCCGCTTTCTTGAGCATATTGCAGCCCGAGCCCGAGCGGTTGCCACTGGCGCAGACGAGAATTACCGGCTTGTCCTTGAATTTCTCGATCTCGGAGATGTGCTTGCCCAGATGGCCGAGCGCGATGTGGCGCGCATTCGGGATATGGCCGGCCGACCATTCGGCGGTTTCGCGTACATCCACGATCAATGCATCCTGACGATTGATGAGCAGCGTCGCCTCGCCCACGGAAATGTTCTTCCCTCCCCCGCCGTTAAAGGTCTGCCACAGCAGCATCCCGCCGCTGACGGCGGCAAGACCGACCCACATCAAATTCTGCTGGATGAAATCCATTCTGCTTCCCGTGAAAAATGAAAAACGGCTCAGGCTTTTTCAGGCACGCCGCAAAAGACCTCGCGCATCATCACGATCAGTTGCAGGGTGCGCTGGTCGGCGACACGGTAGAAGACCCGGTTGGCGTCCTTGCGCGTGGTCAGCACGCCCTTGTCGCGCAGGATGGCAAGATGCTGGGAAATGTTGCTTTGCGAGGTGCCGACGGCATCGACGATATCTTGCACGCAGACTTCCTGGTCGCTGACGATGCAGAGAATCTTGAGCCGCAGCGGATGCGAAATTGCCTTCAGCGCGCGCGCCGCGATCTGGATATGTTCGTGATGCGCGGCCAGGTCGGTGAATGTCGTGCTTTCCATGAGTCAGCCCAATGCCCTCGTTTGTTGTATCAGTCCTGCATCTGTCGGAACAGGTCCGCTGCCGTGGCCCCTTCGGCGGCATCGCCCGGGATGACCAGCTTGCGGATGCGCAACTGGGTGGCGTCCATGCCGTCCTGCCGCGCCGCCGCGAGAATCGGTTCGAGCTTCTGCAGCACCATGTCGGGCATGCCGTTGGGCAGCAGCACCCAGAAAGCGCTGACATTCGTGCGACAGAGCAAATCGGTGGATCGCAGCGCATTCTCGATCTTGTGACCGACCCGCTTGATCAACTCCATCGCGTACTTGGCACCGAGAACATTCCCAAGCTCGGTGGGGTTTTTGAAGTCGATCAGCACGAGAGAAAAAGCCATACTGCTGTGCCGCTTTCTCCATTGCAGGAGCCAGTCGGTCATGTGGGCAAAATGTTCAGGCGGGATTTCGCTCTTGTAGGCGTATTCCCTCAGATATTCAAGCATGGGTTCTCTTGATCCGTCGCGACGACACTGGCCGCGATCATACTTGGATTAAAATCCACTGTCGATGCTCCTTCCCACCCCCGGGACACCGATGTCGGCCTGACGGAGTGCTTATTTCAGGTTGCCGTCACCCTTATAAGGCACAGCCAAGGATTGACCCGTTTCTCTGCGCTCGCCCTTCTTCTCCTGCCAGTTGTCGTGCTGGCAGCGGGCGAGCGCGAGAAAGCCCGCCTCGAGTCCGTGCGCGAACAGCGCGCGGTACTCGAAAGGCAGCTGAAGGAAAAGGAGGCCGCGCGGGTAGCGACGGCCGACCAGTTACACGACACCGAGAAGGCCATCACGGTTTCGGCCCGCAAGCTGCGGACCTTGGAGGAAGAACGGGCCGCGGCCAAAACCGAACTGTCCGGCCACGAACGCGATCTGGAGCGGCTTGAATCCCAGACCGCCGCGCGTCAGGCCCAGTTGGCCCGGCTGCTACGCTACCAGTTTCACCCGCAGGAGGTCGATGCCCTGGCAGTGCTGCTGGCCGGCGGCGACCCCAATGCGGCGGCGCGGGACCGTTATTTCCTGACCTTGTTGTCCCATGCCAAGGCCGACCTCATCGCGGATCTGCGCCACGATGCGACGGAAACCCGGCGTTTGGCCGGCATCGTCCAGCAGCGTGGGGAGAAGTTCGCCGGGTTGGCGCAACGCGAGGAGGCGGAGCGGGCTACCCTGCGTCAGCGCCAGCAAGAACGCCAGTCCATGTTGGCGAAGGTTTCCGGCGAGGTCAAGGCGCAGCGCCGAAAGCTCGAAACGCTCAAGCAGGATGAGCAACGGCTGGGCAGCCTGATCGCCACGCTCGCCAAAAAGGCGGCACAGGCCCGCGCCGCCACACGGACACCCCGGTCGGATAAACCGGAGCGTGGAGCCGCGCCGCCGCCGGTACAGACGGCCCGCGCCGAGCCGACCGGCGTTTCCGGCGATTTTGCGCGGCAGCGCGGGCGACTGGCACTGCCTGTCAGGGGTTCGGTTATCGGCCGCTTTGGCGCCCGGCGCGAGGATGGGCAGTCGATCTGGAAGGGGCTCTTCATCCGTGCCGCGGAGGGTGCGGATGTGCGCGCCGTCGCGGCCGGGGTGGTGGTGTTTGCCGACTGGCTGCGCGGCTATGGCAACCTGCTGATCATTGACCACGACGATGATTTCTTGTCCGTGTATGGCAATAACCAAACTTTGCTGGCCGATGTCGGTCAAAAGGTTACCGCAGGGAAGACGGTGGCTACCGTCGGGGCCAGCGGGGGGCAGGAAGAATCAGGTTTATACTTTGAACTCAGGCATCGCGGGCAGGCGTTCGATCCCGGCAAATGGCTCGGCGCACCTTGATGCATCAATGGCTTAACAGGGGATTCCATGCGTAGCAAGCTGCAGCAAATCGGCCTCGTGCTCGTCGGCCTCGTCGCCGGCGTGGCCTTGAGCCTGAACTTTTCCGCCATTGCCCAGAAGAATGGCAATGTGCCGCTGCCCGTCGAGGAGTTGCGCAGCTTTGCCGACGTCTTCAATGCGATCAAGCAGGGCTATGTCGAGCCGGTCGAGGACAAGCAGCTCATCACGCACGCGATCAGCGGCATGCTGGCCAATCTCGATCCTCATTCCGCTTATCTCGACGCTGATGCCTTCAAGGATCTTCAGGTCTCGACACAGGGCGAGTTCGGCGGACTCGGCATCGAGGTGGGCATGGAGGATGGGCTGGTCAAGGTGGTGTCGCCGATCGAGGACACCCCCGCCTATCGTGCCGGCGTGAAGTCGGGCGACCTGATTTTCAAGCTCGACGATACGCCCGTGAAGGGCATGACACTCAACGATGCCGTGAAGAAAATGCGCGGCAAACCGAAGACCACGATTCGCCTTTCCATCCTGCGCAAGGGCGAGGCCAAGCCGCTCGAGATCAGCATCATGCGCGACGTCATCAAGGTACAGAGCGTCAAGTCGAAGATGATCGAGCCGGGCTTTGGCTACCTGCGCGTCACCCAGTTCCAGGAGGAGACCGTGCCCGACGTCGTCAAGCATCTCGACAAGCTCTACAAGGCGGATGCGGACGCCAAGGGCACCGGCCTCAAGGGGCTCGTGCTCGATCTGCGCAACGACCCGGGTGGCCTGCTGCATGGCGCGATTGGCGTGGCGGCGGCCTTCCTGCCGGCCAATAGCGTCGTCGTATCGACGGATGGCCGGGTCGAGGATGCCAAGCGCAAGTACACCGCTTCCAGCGCGGATTATTTGCGCAGCGGTCGCGAGGACTACCTCAAGAAGCTGCCCGACGGCGTGAAGGACGTGCCGATGATCGTGCTGGTGAATGGCGGTTCGGCCTCGGCTTCCGAGATCGTCGCCGGCGCGCTGCAAGACCACAAGCGTGCCGTCGTCATGGGCACGCAAACCTTCGGCAAGGGCTCGGTGCAGACGGTTTTGCCGCTGTCGTCGAAGTCGGCGATCAAGCTGACCACGGCCCGCTACTACACGCCGAATGGCCGCTCGATCCAGGCGAAGGGCATCGTGCCCGACATCGTTGTCGAGGAAACCGTCAACGGCGGCTCGCGCGATCGCCTGCGCGAAGCCGATCTCGATCGCCACCTCGTCAATGACAAGGAAGGCAAGGAAGCCGAGAAGACTGCCGCGCCCAGGAAAGAACCCGAGAAGGCTCCGGCGGGCAAGAATGGCGGCAAGGAGGGGGGCAAGGATGCCGAAAAGGACGATACCCTTGCCAAGCAGTTCGAACCTGCGTCCAAGGATGACTACCAGCTGGTTCAGGCGATGAATCTGCTCAAGGCGTTGCAAGTCATCAAGAAATGAGGCCCGCCCACCCCCAGCCCCGCCCTCGCGGGCGGGGAGACTGCGAGATCTCCAGTTTGGGGCGGCCCATCGCTGGAGATTGCGAGAAATGATGAACCCCGAGCGCGCCCGCCTGTTGCGCGACCAGGAGCGCGGCCTTCATCGGCCGCATCCCCTGGCGCCACAGGCCGGCACGCGCAAGCACCGCGAGCTGCGTTTCTACAAGCTCAAGCACTGGCAGATTCCGGAAGCCTACGCACTGCTGCAAGCCCTGCCCGATCTGGAGGTCGCCCCTGGCACGCAGCCGAATGGCATCTCGGTCTGGTACGAGGTCACCGACCATTGCATGGAGGCGCTCGAGAAATTACTGACCGATCGCGGCTTCCACCTCGAAACCACGCTCTACTGCAAGCTGATTCGCGCACTGGTGTATTTTTCCGAGGAAACCCAGCGCCGCAACCTGGGCCAGCCCGAGCGGCTGATCAAGAAGTCCCATGACGTCTACTCAAAGGCCTGGGAGCATCACCCGCACGGCGATCACGATGAAACGCCACCCGAACTGCGCGAGTACAAGTAGGTTGCGGAAACACAAGTGAAGGATGCTGGCCTGAACGATGAAGAACTGCTGCGCTACTCGCGCCATATCCTGTTGTCCCAGATCGGCATCGAGGGACAGGAAAAGCTGCAGGCCGCGCGCGCCTTGGTCCTTGGGGCCGGCGGCTTGGGCTCGCCGGCGGCGCTCTACCTCGCGTCGGCCGGCATCGGCACGCTCGTGCTGGTGGATGGCGACACGGTCGACCTGACCAACCTGCAGCGGCAGATCCTGCATCGCACCGCGGCGGTCGGTCGCCCCAAGGTGCTTTCCGGCGTGACGACCCTCGGCGAGATCAACCCCGATTGCCATGTCGAGCCCCTGCAGGAACGGCTGGCAGGTGAGCGACTTGAGGAACAGGTCGCGGCGGCGGACGTGGTGCTCGACTGCTCGGACAATTTCGCCACGCGCCACGCCGTGAACCGCGCCTGCGTGAAATTCCGTAAGCCCCTCGTTTCCGGCGCGGCGATCCGCTTCGACGGCCAGGTGGCGGTCTTCGATACGCGCCGCGACGATGCGCCGTGCTACCACTGTCTGTTCCCGGAATCCGAGGATGTCGAGGAGATCCGCTGCGCGGTGATGGGGGTGTTCGCGCCGATCACCGGCATTGTCGGCGCCACGCAGGCGGCGGAGGCCCTGAAGCTCGTGATCGGCTGCGGTGAGCCACTCGCTGGCCGACTGCTGCTGCTCGACGGCCTGGCCATGGAATGGCGCAGCATCGCCGTGCCGCGCGATCCGGGCTGTGCAGTCTGTTCTACCCGAAGCGGGCCCGGATGAAAAAGTCAGTGCCGACGGGACGGCAATCGAGGATGTTCAGGCGCCTAGCTTGAGCCAGTTCCGTCAGCGTGCCGAAATCCGCCATGCCGCGTGCCCCGTCGCCGAGCAGGACAGGCGCCTGATAAAGCAGCAGTTCGTCCACGCAGCCTTCGCGCAGCAGCGAGCCGTTGAGCTTGAGGCCGGCCTCGACCATGACTTCGTTGATGCCGCGTCGGCCGAGTTCATCGAACAGTGCAGGCAGATCGACCTTGCCCTGCGGGTTGGGCAGGACGAGGATTTCCACGCCCCGCGCACGCAGTTGCGCGGACTTGTCCGCAGCCGCGACGGCACAGGCGATCAGGCAGTTGCCGCCGGCGAGAATCGCGGCGTCGGGCGATATCTCCAGTCGGCTGTCGACGACCACCCGCAGCGGTTGGCGCGGGGTTTCAATGTCGCGCACAGTGAGACGCGGATTGTCATCGCGCACCGTGCCGATGCCGGTAAGCATCGCGCAGCTCCGCGCGCGCCAGCCGTGGGCATGGCGCCGTGCATCGGGGCCGGTGATCCACTGCGATTGGCCGTTGGCGAGGGCGGTCTTGCCATCCAGGCTGGTGGCGATCTTGAGCCGCACCCACGGACGGCCGCGTGTCATGCGCGCGACGAAGCCGATGTTGAGCTCGTGCGCCGCGTCTGCCATGAGGCCGCTCTCGACAACAATGTCCGCGGCGGCGAGCCGCGCGAGGCCCTGTCCGGCGACCAGCGGGTTCGGGTCCCGCATGGCGGCGACTACACGCGCGACGCGCGCGTTGATGAGCGCATCGGCGCAGGGCGGCGTGCGGCCCTGGTGCGCGCAGGGCTCGAGCGTAACGTAGGCGGTCGCAGCTTGTGCCGTCTCGCCAGGACTGACTTTGCGCAAAGCGTTGATTTCGGCATGGGGTGCGCCGGCCTTCTCGTGCCAGCCTTCACCGATGATTGCGCCGTCCCGCACCAGCACGCAGCCGACGCGCGGATTGGGCGTGGTGGTGCAGCGGCCGCGCTCGGCGAGTTGCAGCGCGCGGGCCATGAAGGCATGATCGGCGGCGTGGAAGCTCACTTGCGGGTGGTACGGCGGCGCGGGGTTTTCACTTCGCGGATGGCATCCGAGAATTCGTCGACGTCCTCGAAGTTGCGATAGACCGAGGCGAAGCGGATGTAGGCGACCTTGTCGAGCTTCTTGAGTTCGCGCATGACCAGTTCGCCGACGCGATCCGAGTTCACCTCGCGTTCGGCGAGCTGCACGAGTTTTTCCTCGATGCGATCGAGCGCGGTTTCGACGCTCTCGCTAGCAACCGGCCGCTTGCGCAGGGCGAGCATCATGCTCGAGCGCAGTTTTTCCCGATCGAAATCGACGCGGCTGCCGTTCTTCTTGACCACCAGCGGCAGCTGCAACTCGACCCGCTCGTAGGTGGTGAAGCGCTTGTCGCAGGAGAGGCAGCGGCGGCGCCGGCGGACGGTGTCGCCTTCCTCGTTTTCCCGGGTATCGACGACCTGGGTGTTGTCCTCATCACAGTAAGGACATTTCATCGCTCAGCTCCGCTCAGTTGCCATAGACCGGGAACTTGCCACAGAGCGCCGCAGCGTCGGCGCGGACGCGGGCGAGCACCGCTTCATCGTTCGGCGCGTCGAGCACGTCGGCGATCAGCTCGGCGACCTGTTCGGCCTCGATTTCCGTGAAGCCGCGCGTGGTCATTGCCGGCGTGCCGATGCGGATGCCGCTGGTGACGAAGGGCTTCTGTGGATCGTTCGGGATCGAGTTCTTGTTGACCGTGATGTGGGCCTTGCCCAGCGCTGCTTCGGCATCCTTGCCGGTGATGTTCTTCGATTGCAGGTCGACGAGGAAGACGTGGCTCTCGGTGCGGCCGGACACGATGCGCAGGCCGCGCTGCTTGAGCACCTTGCACATCACCTGGGCGTTGTCGATCACCTGCTCCTGGTAGTCCTTGAAATCCTTGCCCATCGCTTCCTTGAAGGCGACCGCCTTGGCGGCGATGACATGCTCGAGCGGGCCGCCCTGCAGGCCGGGGAAGATCGCCGAGTTGATCGCCTTCTCGTGCGCCGCCTTCATCAGGATCAGGCCGCCGCGCGGGCCGCGCAGGGTCTTGTGCGTGGTCGAGGTGACGACGTCGGCGTGCGGCACCGGGTTCGGGTAGAAGCCCGCCGCGACGAGGCCGGCGTAGTGCGCCATGTCGACCATGAAGATCGCGCCGACGGCCTTGGCGATCTTGGCGAAGCGCTCGAAGTCGATCTTCAGCGCGAAAGCGGATGCGCCGGCGATGATCAGCTTGGGTTTGTGCTCATGGGCCAGCTTTTCCAGGGCGACGTAGTCGATGTCCTCATCGGCGTTCAGGCCGTAGGGCACCACGTTGAACCACTTGCCGGACATGTTGACCGGCGAGCCGTGCGTCAGGTGGCCGCCCATGGCGAGGTTCATGCCGAGGATGGTGTCGCCCGGCTTGAGGAAGGCCATGAACACGGCCTGGTTGGCCTGCGAACCGGAGTTCGGCTGGACGTTGGCGGCATCGGCACCGAACAGCTTCTTGGCGCGGTCGATGGCCAGCTGCTCGACCACGTCGACATGCTCGCAGCCGCCGTAGTAGCGCTTGCCGGGATAGCCCTCGGCGTACTTGTTGGTGAGTTGCGAACCTTGCGCTTCCATCACCGCCCAGGAAACATAGTTTTCCGAGGCGATCAGCTCGATGTGATCTTCCTGGCGCTGGTTTTCCTTCTGGACGGCGGCAAATAGCTCGGGATCGGTCTTGGCGAGGGTGTTTTGCTTTGAGAACATGGGCTTATCCCGAAGAATGGGTGGGAAAAGACAGATTCTAGCAGTCCGCTTGCGTCAAAGCTCGTCCAGCGACTTGTCCAGATGGGCCCGCTCCGCCCAGCTCAGAAGGTCCCAGCAACCCGCGACAACCTCGATCCAGTTGATGCCGCAGTTGGGAATCGCGAAATCGCGCGGCGCAGTGAGTGACTGCCCGGCCGCCTGCCGGTAGGCGATGTCGAGTACGCCGCCATGGGTGAAGATTGCCACGGTCGCGTCGGGATGTCGCCGCACGATGGCGTCGAAAGTCTGCGCCAGCCGGCTGGCGAAATCGAGCAGGCTCTCGCCGCCGTGCGGGGCGAAGCGCGGATCGCGCGACTTGTGGCAGGCATAAGCCGCCGGATGGCGCGCCTCGCATTCCGTGTAGGTCAGTCCCTGAAAGACGCCGTAGTGGCGTTCGCGGAAGCCGGGTTCGAGCTGCAGCGGAGTTTTCGCGAGGTGGGCCGTGGCCTCGGCGGTCTGGCGTGCGCGGGCCAGGTCGCTGGTATAGATCGCGGCGAAGCCTTCGTTCTGAAGAACGTTACCGGTGGCGCGCGCCTGCGCGTGGCCGAGGGTCGAACAAGGGAATGTCAATCTGGCCCTGGATGCGCTTGCCGGCATTCCAGTCCGTTTCGCCATGCCGCACGAGGCACAGCCGCGTCATCGCTTCGGCGCCGCGGCTTTATGCCGTCCCGCCGGCGCTGACTTTCGGGCTTTCTGTTCCGCTTCGACCACTTTCATCAGTTGCGCGTGCATGTAGTCGTCGTAATCCACGCCGGCCGGGTTCCAGGCCTGCGTCTTGAGGAAGCTTGCGTAGCTGGCGTGAATTTTCTTCCACTGCGGGTTTTTCTTCGCGAGGTCGGCATACAGGTCGGCGGCGGCGTTCCACGCCGCGTCGAGCACCACCTTGGGCATTGCGCTGAGCCGCGTGCCGGTTGCGACCAGTTCTGCCAGCGCGAGCGGATTCTTGGCCATGTACTGTGCCGATATGTCGAGATGTGCCGTGGCGGCAGCGGCTTCGAGGATGGCCTGATTCTCGGGCGTCAGCGCACCGTGGGCGCGGCGATTGACGTACAGCACGTACTGCATGCCGCCTTTCCACCAGCCGGGGTGCGCGTAATACTTGCACACGTCGTGGAGGCCGAGCCGGAGGTCGTCATGCGGCCCGTTCCATTCGGCGGCATCGAGATTGCCGCGCTCGAGCGACTTGAGCGTTTCTTCGCCGCTCTGGCTGACGGCGCGGCCGCCGAGCCGCTCGATAATCTGGCCGCCCAGGCCGCCGATGCGCATGCGCAGGCCCTTGAGGTCGGCGGGTGAGCGCAGCGGCTTGCGGTACCAGCCGCCCATCTGGGCGCCCGAGTTGCCCATCGGGAAATTGACGATCCCGTAGCCGGCATAGAACTCGCGCAACAGGTCGAGTCCCTGGCCATGCAGCATCCAGGCATCCATCTGCTGGCTGTTGAGGCCGAAGGGGATTGCGCTGTCGAGCGCGAAGGCCTCATCCTTGGCGATGTAGCGTGCCGGGGAGGTGAAGCCGCATTCGACGCCGCCGCGCTGCACCAGATCGAGTACGCTGGCGTTCGCGTTGGCATCCTCGATGAACTGCAATGAAATTTCGAACTTCCCGCCGGAAAGTTCCTTGGCCGTGCGGATGAAGCCCTGCAGGCCGCCGTGGGGAATGTCCAGGATTTTGGGCAGGCGGGTGGCCAGCCGCCAGCGGATGGCCTGGTTGGCGTGCGCCGCGGGCGCCATGCCGGCCGCCAGTATGCCGGCGAGGCCGGCGGTACCGATGAACTTGCGTCGTTCCATGCGCATAACCTGTCCCCGAAAACCCCGCGTCGAATTCGCCCTTTCGACATAGAAACGGCACCTTGCGGCTTTCCACAGTAGTATGGCCAAGCCAGAATTGAGCCGCTAACATTGCGGCCTTGATACGATCAAGAGGCAACGTGGCAAACATAATAATATTATCGCGCCATGCAATCGCCTCGGGGGGAGAAGTCGATGAATTTCCTGTTGCAGTTTTCGCGTCTGATTGACCGGCTCAGCGAAATGGTCGGCCGGGCGACGCTCTGGCTGATTCTTGTCGTGGTACTCATCAGCGCCGGCAATGCCGTTTCGCGCTATGCCTTCGACATGAGTTCGAACGCGATGCTCGAAATTCAGTGGTATCTGTTCTCGGCAATATTTCTGCTTTGCGCAGCCTATGTGCTCAAGCAGAACGAGCACATTCGCATCGATGTCATCACCAGCCGCTTGTCAGCGCGTACGCAGAACTGGATCGATGTCTTCGGGATTTTCGTTTTTCTGTTGCCGATGACGCTGATTGTCGCCTGGTTGTCGTGGCCGGTTTTCATGAATGCCTGGGAGTCTGGCGAGGTGTCGGCAAACCCCGGGGGGCTGGTGCGCTGGCCGGTTCGCCTGTTGCTCCCGGTGGGCTTTTTCCTGCTGATCCTGCAGGCCGTGTCCGAGTTGATCAAGCGTATCGCCTTCCTCGTCGGTGCCGGACCCAATGTCCTGGACAAGTCGTCTGGCGCCCCATCGGCCGAAGCGGAACTGGCTGCGGAAATCCGCAAGCACCAAATTGCCCCTGAAGTCGCCGACATCGTGCGCATGAACCATGACATGGTCGACGAGAAGCGGGGAGAGCGCAAATGACCGAGTTTCTCATTGCCAACATGGCGCCGATCATCTTCGCTTCGTTGGTGGTCTTCCTCCTGCTCGGCTTTCCGGTTGCCTTCGCGCTGGGTGCCAATGGCATCATCTTCGGCTGGATCGGCATCGAGCTCGGATTGTTTCATCCGTCTTTCTTCCAGGCGCTGCCGGAGCGGATCTTCGGCGGCATCATGAACAACGATACTTTGCTGGCCATCCCCTTCTTTACCTTCATGGGGCTGATTCTCGAACGCTCGGGCATGGCCGAGGACCTGCTCGAAACCATCGGCCAGCTGTTCGGCCCGGTCCGTGGCGGCCTGGCCATAGCCGTGATCTTCGTCGGTGCCATGCTGGCCGCAACGACCGGCGTCGTCGCTGCGTCGGTGATCTCGATGGGCCTGATTTCGCTGCCGATCATGTTGCGCTACGGTTACGACCGGCGCCTTGCCAGCGGCGTCATCGCCGCGTCAGGCACGCTGGCGCAAATCATTCCGCCGTCGCTGGTGCTGATCATCATCGCCGACCAGCTCGGCAAGTCGGTCGGCGACATGTACAAGGGCGCCTTCGTGCCCGGCTTCGTCCTCACCAGCCTCTACCTGGTCTACGTGGTCGGCATGGCGATATTCATGCCCAAGTCGGCCCCGGCCCTGCCGCCCGAAGCCCGAACCTTCCGCGAGTCGAGCGGCCGTACCGGCGCCATCTCGCTCCTGATCTTGCTGGCGGTTTCGGCAGCTGTCGCCTACGGCTGGATATCCTCGCAACCTGCCGAACGCGCCACTGACGAGCTCATCGTGATCTCGATGATGGTTGGCATGCTGGCGGCCTTCCTGCTTGCCGCAGCCAATCGACTGACGAAACTGGGGTTGCTCTCACAGATGGCGGAGCGCGTCACCTTCGTGCTGATTCCGCCGTTGGCGCTGATCTTCCTGGTGCTCGGCACCATCTTCATCGGCATTGCCACGCCGACCGAGGGCGGCGCCATGGGCGCGACCGGTGCGTTGCTCATGGCCATGGTCCGTCGCAAGTTATCCATATCGCTGATGCGGCAGGCGATGGATTCCACCGCCAAGCTGACGACTTTCGTCATCTTCATCCTGGTGGGCGCCCGGGTGTTTTCGCTGACCTTCTACGGTGTCGATGGCCACCGCTGGGTCGAGCATCTGCTTTCCGACTTGCCGGGCGGCCAGATGGGCTTCCTGATCGTCGTGAACCTGCTGGTATTTTTCCTCGCCTTCTTCCTCGACTTTTTCGAACTGGCCTTCATTGTCTTGCCGTTGCTCGCCCCGGTGGCCGACAAACTCGGCATCGACCTGATCTGGTTCGGCATCCTGATGGCGGTCAACATGCAGACGTCGTTCATGCACCCGCCTTTCGGTTTCGCCTTGTTCTACCTGCGCTCGGTGGCCCCCACGCTGCCCTTCAAGGACACCGTGACAGGCAAGATGACCGAACCGGTGACGACTGGCCAGATCTACTGGGGTGCCATCCCCTTCGTCATCATCCAGATCATCATGGTCGGGCTGGTGATCGCCTTCCCGCAACTGGTCGGCCATGATCCCACGCCGCCGCCCGAGGTCCCGGGGCAGGAGATCGACATTCGTCAGATGATCGAAGAAGATGCTGCTGCCGATGCCACCGGCAAGGGAGGTGAAGATCCGTTGGCGAAGGCGATTCGCGAAGCCAACCAGTAAATGGCACAAATAAAAATAGCCCCGGCCGAATTCGGCCGGGGCTATTTATTGGGCCCTGCAGATTACTTGAGCGTTTGCAGGAAACGATCCAGGCTGGCCTCGGCAACGCCGAACCACTGGTTCTCTTCCTTCTGGTACTTGAAGTAGGCGTCCGACATTTTCTTGAAAGCGGGGTTCTTCGCCGACTCGTCCGCGTACAACTGCATGGACGCTTTGTGCGCCGCGATCAGGATCTCCTTCGAGAAACTACGCAGCTTGACACCGTTCCTCACCAGGTGGCGCAAGGCTTCCGGGTTCTTGTGGTCGTACTTGGCCATCATGGTGACGTTGGCTTCGTACGCAGCCGCTTCGTATGCAGCCTGATACTCTTTGGGCAGCTTGGCCCAGGCTTCCTTGTTAACGAAGAAATGGATGCCGGGACCCGGTTCCCACCAGCCCGGGAAGTAATAATTCTTGGCGACCTTGTAGAAGCCGAGCTTCTCGTCGTCATACGGGCCGACCCACTCGGCGGCGTCGATGGTGCCTTTTTCCAGCGCCGGGTAGATGTCCGAACCGGGAATCTGCTGCGGTACCACGCCCAGGGCCGAGAACACATTGCCGCCGAGGCCGGCGATGCGCATCTTGAGGCCCTTGACGTCGGCCAGCGTCTTGATTTCCTTGCGGAACCAGCCGCCCATCTGGATACCGGTGTTGCCGCCCAGGAAGGAAACGATGTTGTAGTTGCTGTAGAACTCGTCGCAGCAGTTTCTGCCCGCCGCCGTAGTAGATCCAGGCGTTGATCTGGCGGAAGTTCATGCCGAACGGCACGGAGGTGCCGAAGCCGAAGGTCTTGTCCTTGCCGACGTAGTAGTAGGAGCAGGTATGGCAGCACTCGACCGTGCCGTTCTGGGTGACATCGAGCGCCTGAAGGCCCGGCGCGATTTCGCCGCCGGCGAACACCTGGATGTCGAACTTGCCACCCGTCATCGCGCGGACGCGTTGGACAGCACCTCGGCACCGCCGTAGATGGTGTCCAGGCTCTTCGGGAAGCTGGAGGTCAGGCGCCACTTGATGGTGGCTTGCGCATTGACGACCGCCGGGGCCGCGCCCGCGGCCAGGATGCCGGCCATGCCGGCGTTCTGCAGAAACTTGCGTCGTTCCATACATCGTCTCCTTTTTGGTTATTGGAAACGCCCCGCGCGGGCGGGGCGTGGCGAATACTACACCCAAAGATTGCACTGCGGAAAACCGTTAACGTTCGCCGGCCACCGTCATGCGGTCGACCAGGATGGAACCCACGCTGCTTCGAGCCGCGCGTGACGATGTCGCTGCCGACGGCCTCGATGCCGGGGAACATGTCCCGCAGGTTGCCGGCGATGGTGATTTCCTGCACCGGATACGCGATCTCGCCGTTCTCGACCCAGTAACCGGCGGCACCGCGCGAATAGTCGCCAGTGACGTAATTGACGCCGTGGCCGAGCAGCTCGGTGACCAGCAGCCCGCTGCCCATTTGCTTCAGCAGGCCCTTGAAGTCGGTGCGTCGGGGCTCGGCGTGACGATCAGGTTGTGGCTGCCGCCGGCATTGCCGGTCGTCTGCATGCCCAGCTTGCGGGCCGAGTAGGTCGACAGGAAATAGCCCTGCAGCACGCCGTCCCTGACCACGTCGCGATCGTGCGTCGCGACGCCGTCGTCGTCGAAGGAGCTCGAGGCCAGGCCCTTGCGGCAGGTGGGGGTCTTCGGTCGATCTGCATCCAGTCGGGAAAGATCTGCGTGCCGAGCGAATCGAGCAGGAAGGAGGACTTGCGGTAGAGCGTGCCGCCGCTGACGGCATGGACGAAGCTGCCGATCAGCGATGGCCGCCAGCGGCGCCTCGAACAGCACCGGCACCTGGCAGGTCTTGAGCTTGCGCGCGCCGAGGCGCGAGAGCGCGCGCCGCGCGGCGTAGTCGCCGATGGCCTCGGGCGCGGCGAAGTCGGCCGGGTCGCGCTTGCTCGAATACCAGTCGTCGCGCTGCATGTCCGTCGCCCTTGCCGGCGATCGGTGCGCAGGAAATGTAATGGCGCGAGGTGGCGATAGCCGCCCATGAAGCCGAGGCTGTTGGCCGAAACGAAGTGCGACTGCTGCGCCGAGACGCTGGCGCCTTCGGTGTTGGTGATCAGCGGACTGACGGCGAAGGCGGCCTGCTCGCAGCGGCGGGCCATCTCGATGGCCTCCTCGACCGGCAGGCCGCCACGGATGGTAGAGATCGAGTTCCATGGCTCGCCGCTGGCCAGCAGTTCCGGCGTCCGGCAGGCCGGCGCAGTCGTCCTCGGCGGTGAAGCGGGCGATGGTCGCCGCCTTCGACCGTGGCGCGCAGCGCGGCGGCGGAAAAATCCGAGGTGGTGGCGTGGCCGCGGCGCTGGCCGAGATAGACGGTGACGCCGATGCCCTTGTCGCGGTTGTACTCGATGGTCTCGACCTCGCCCTTGCGCACCGTCACCGACTGGCCGACAGCCTTCGGAAACGTCGGTCTCGCAGGCCGTGGCGCCGTGCGCGTTCGGCATGGTCGAGCACGTCGGCGGCGAGTTGGCGCAGTTGTGGTCTTGGGTGAAGCGAGAACTGGCGGACATGGCGGGATAGGGAAGTCGCAAAGCTATAATCATAACCGCGATGAGCATATCACACGCAAGACCCCTGACGACGCAAGCGAGACGGCGAAGACCTGCGCCCGAGCAAGTCGCAGCGCAAGCGCGAGATGACCGCGCTGCAGGACACTGGGCGCAGAACTCGTCGCGCTGTCGCGCGACCAGCTGAAGAAGATCGACCTGCCGGACGACCTGCGCGAGGCCGTGCGCGATGGCCAGCGCTTCACCCCGCACGGCGCATCGCCGCCAGATGCAGTACATCGGCAAGCTGATGCGCGGCATCGATCCCGAACCGATCCGCGCCGTGCTCGACGAGATCAACGGCGTTTCCGCCGCCGCCACCGCCCGCCAGCATGCGCTGGAGCGCTTGCGCACCCGCCTGCTTGAGGACGAAAAGGTCATCGGCGAAATCGCGCGGCGCATCCGGGCGCCGACTCACGCACCTGCGCCAGCTGCGCCGCAACGCCCTCAAGGAGCAGGAGCACGGCAAGCCGCCGCGCGCCTTCCGCGAGATTGTATCGGGTGCTGCGCGAGTTGCAGGCCGCGGCAGCCCCTGGCTGCGGAGTGCAAGCGATGCGTGAGCTGCTGCGGATCGGCCTGGTCTCGATCTCCGATCGCGCATCGGCGGCGCCTACGAAGACAAGGGCATTCCGGCCCTGCAGGAATGGTTCGACGCCACGCTGGCCTCGCCCTGGCGCTGGAATCGCGGCTGATTCCCGACGAGCAGCCGATCATCGAGCAGACGCTGATCGAGCTGTGCGACGTGGCGGGTTGCCATCTCGTGCTGACCACCGGCGGCACCGGCCCGGCGCCGCGCGACGTGACGCCCGAAGCGACGCTGGCCGTGGCGCACAAGGTCATGCCCGGCTTCGGCGAGCAGATGCGCGCCGTGAGCCTGAAATACGTGCCGACCGCCATCCTGTCGCGGCAGGTCGGCGTCATCCGCGGCAAGTCGCTGATCCTCAACCTGCCGGGCCAGCCCAAGGCGATCAAGGAAACGCTCGACGGCATATTCGCCGCCGTACCCTACTGCATCGACCTGATCGGCGGGCCCTACATCGAGACGAAGCCGGACGTCATTGCGGCGTTTCGACCCAAGAGCGCAATAAAGCCACCCCCCAACTGACACCGAAGCCGGTGAGGTCGGTCGCCACTGCGCCGAGTCCGCCGCCGCAACTGCAGGCCGACAGATCCATGTGGATCCATGGCGTCTTGCCGGCGAAGCGGCCGAGAAAACGCGCGGCGAGAATATGGTCGGCGTCGCCCTCGAGCGTGCATTGCTTGATGTCGGCCACCTTCGAGTCGAGGGCCGGCTCGTAGTCGTCATCCTGCGGGAAGATGCAGACGCGCTCGCCGCTCGCCTGGCCAGCTGCGATCGTCCGTACCGCCAGATCATCCGTGCTGGCGAAGACCCCCGAATAGCGCTGGCCGAGCGCGGATAGCATGCTGCCGGTCAGCGTGGCGAAGTCGATCATGAGCGCGGGTTTTTCTTTCGCGGCCAGCGCCAGTGTGTCGGCCAGCACCATGCGGCCTTCGGCGTCGGTATGCACGACCTCGATGGTGGTGCCGTTCAGCGCCTGGACAATGTCGCCCTGCGCGTAGGCGGCTGGCGACAGGTGGTTCTTGGCGATGGCCAGCCAGCAGTCGATGCGCACCGGCAGATTCAGTTCCGCCGCGGCGACGAGGATGGATAGCGCCACGGCCGAGCCGTTCATGTCTTCGTGCATGCCGGCCATGTATTTCGCCGGCTTGAGATTGTGGCCGCCGGTGTCGTAGCAGATGCCCTTGCCAACCAGTGCGACGGTTTTCGCGGTTTTCTGCTTCGGTCGCCACGACAGGCGCACGATGGCTGCGCCGCCACCTTCATCATCGGTGCCCTGCGCGACAGCACAGAACGCACCGGCACCCAATTTCTTCAAGCGCTTGAAATCGTATTCCTCAATGGCAAAACCGTTCTCTTTCGCCAATGAGCGCAGGCGCTTGCGGTAACGCTCCGGATCGAGCAGGTTCGGTGGCAGGGCGGTCAACTCGCGCGCCAGCAGGTTGGCGCGGGCCAGCGCCTGTTGAAAGTCAGAGCTGGCGGGACGGCACGGCAGGACGATTTCCTTGAGCGGCTGCCCCGGTTTCTTCTTTTGCTGCGGCAGCGGCATGCCATTCACCAGCACGACGTAGAGCGCATCGCCCAAGCTGTCGTCATCGACGCCGAGCGGCAGGAGGGCGAGGGTTTTCGGCGTCTCGTCGAGCAGTTGCATGGCCGCCTTGCGCAGCGCGGTCAATCGCTCGAAGCGCGACTTGCCGGCATCGACCATCACCAGTGCCGCCCGCGTGCCATCCGGCAGATCGGCGGCCAGCGGCGATTTCGCCAGCGCTTCGACCTTCATGTCCTTGCGCTTCAACAGTCGTTGCCAGAAGTCGCGTTCGGGCAGTTCGGCCGGCAGTGCTTTGCCCGCCGGCAGGAGGATGAGGCGATGATCGGCCTTGGGGTTCGGGGTGATGGTCAGTTTTGGCAGTGTGTTCATGGGTCGGCCCGTATAATTCGAATGATTATGCGTCAATACCTCGATCTCATGCAGCACGTGCTCGACCGCGGGCACGTCAAGGCCGACCGCACCGGCACCGGCACGCGCTCGGTGTTCGGCTGGCAGATGCGCTTCGACCTGTCCGCCGGCTTTCCCGTGCTCACCACCAAGAAGCTGCACCTGCGCTCGATCATCATCGAGCTGCTCTGGTTCCTGCGCGGCGAAACCAATATCCAGTGGCTGCAGGACAACAAGGTCTCGATCTGGAATGAGTGGGCCGATGAAAATGGCGATCTGGGCCCGGTGTATGGCCACCAGTGGCGCCACTGGCCGGGGCGTGACGGGATCGAGATCGACCAGATCACGCAACTGGTCGAGGGACTCAAGCAGAACCCCGATTCGCGTCGCCACATTGTCACGGCCTGGAACCCGTCCGACGTCGATCGCATGGCGCTGCCGCCCTGCCACGCGCTGTTCCAGTTCTACGTCGCTGACGGCAGGCTGAGTTGCCAGCTCTACCAGCGCAGTGCAGACATCTTCCTCGGCGTACCGTTCAACATCGCGTCCTATGCGCTGCTGACGCTGATGGTTGCGCAGGTCGTGGGCCTGAAGCCCGGCGACTTCGTGCATACGCTTGGTGACGCCCACCTCTACAGCAATCATCTGGAACAGGCGCGGCTGCAACTGTCGCGCGACACGCGCGCGCTGCCGAAGCTGCGCATCAATCCCGCGGTGAAAGACCTGTTCGCCTTCCGCTTCGAAGACTTTACCCTCGAGGGCTACGATCCCCATCCGCACATCGCCGCCCCCGTAGCGGTCTGAGGTGCCCATGAAACTCATCGGTGACATTGGTGGCACGAAAGTCCTATTGGCACTGGCGGACGCCGTCGGCACGATCACGCAGAAGTGCCGTCTCGCCAGCGCTGACTTTGCACGTTTCGATGACCTGGTCGGCGCGTACCTGCGCGGCTTGGCCGTCGCTCCCGGCCCGATCGACAGTGGCTGCCTGGCTGTGGCCGGGCCGGTGGCCGAGGACGGCCGGACGGCCAAGATCACCAACCTGCCGTGGACCATCGACGCCGCCGTGCTCGAGCAGCGCTTCGGTCTGGGACGGCTGACGCTGATCAACGACTTTGCCGGCGTAGCGGCGGGCGTCGCCTGCCTGCCGCCGGACCAGCGCGTCACCCTGCAGGCCGGCTCGCCTGCCAGGGAAGGCGTCCGGCTCGTGATCGGCGCGGGAACCGGTCTTGGCATGGCGATCCTGGAGGGCGACACGATTCTGCCCAGCGAAGGCGGGCATGTCGGTTTCGCCCCCACGGACGATACCCAGGCGCGCGTCTGGTCGGCGCTGATGGCCTTGCATGGCCGCGTCACGGCCGAGCGCGTAATTTCGGGTCCGGGGTTGGCGGCGATCCACCGCGTGCTGACGGGGAATGCACTCACCCCCGCGGAAATATCCGCACGGGCGCTGGCCGGCGAACTAGATGCGCTGGCGACGGTCGAAACATTTTTCGACGCGTACGGTGCCTTTGCCGGGGATATGGCGATGGCCGTCATGGCGCGCGGCGGCGTATATCTGGCGGGGGGCGTGACGCAGCGACTGCTGCCGCTGCTGCCGCGGCAACGCTTTCTCGACGCCTTCAACGCCAAGGCCGAACATGCCGACCTTGTGCGCAGCTTCCCGGTGCATGTGGTCACCGACCCCGATATCGGGCTGCATGGCGCGTTCGCGAAAGCCATTTGAGCGTTGACGAATGTCAATAAGCCGTCATGGAAAGCGTGTATATGTTTAACATGAATATTGAATTTCAACCCTGAGGAGGCATCCATGCCCAAAGAGAGCAAACCTGAAATGAAGGCCACCGAAAAATCGGCCAAAATACCGGCCAAACCCAAAGCGCCGGCCGTCAAGACCGCCAAAGCCAATGCGCCGGCCGAGGCCAAGGCGAAAGCGGTGAAGAAACCGGCGGCGCCTGCAGCGCCCAAGGCACCCGCAGTGTCCAAGGCACCCGCGGCGAAAAAAGCCCCGGCCAAGGCCGCCCCCGCGAAACGGGTCGCCGCTGCCGCAAGCCTCACGGTCTTTCCGATCCTGACACCCGACCAGCGGCGTTATTATGTGGAAGTGGCCGCCTTTTACATCGCCGAACGCCGTGGCTTTCATGGCGGTAGCCAGATGGACGACTGGGTGACAGCCGAGGAAGAAATCGACCGCCTGTTGCGGGAGGGCATTCTCAAGCCATAATACGTATCAAGCGCTACACCGAGGCAACCGCTCCCACCCGCCAGAGGGAGTTCGCCGCAAGGCGAAAAATAACAATAGACGATGTGGCGGGTTTGCCAAGGACACACTAGGGGAGTCATCATGCAACACGATTTGCCGCTCAACGATCCGCATGCACTGCACGGACGTTTCGTCAGCCATCTAACGCGTTCCACTTACGCCATCATTCTCGCCGGCGGCCGGGGTAGCCGCCTGATGCAGCTGACCGACTGGCGTTCGAAGCCGGCCGTGCCTTTCGGCGGCAAGTTCCGCATCCTCGATTTCACCCTGTCGAACTGCGTCAATTCGGGCATCCGCCGCATTGGCGTGGCGACGCAGTACAAGGCGCAGAGCCTGATCCGCCACCTGCAGCGCGGCTGGAGTTTCCTCGACGGCCGCTTCGATGAATTCATCGACCTGCTGCCCGCCCAGCAGCAGGTCGGCGAGGACTGGTACCAGGGCACCGCCGATGCGGTGTTCCAGAACATCGACCTCCTGCGCCGCAATCATCCGAAATACGTGCTGATCCTCTCCGGCGATCACATCTACAAGATGGACTACGGCCGCATGCTGGCGCAGCACGCCCAGACCGAGGCCGACCTGACCATCGCCTGCATGGATGTGCCGCGCGAGGAGGCCACCGACTTCGGCGTGATGGGGGTGAACGAGGAGCACCACATTGTCAGCTTCCTGGAAAAACCGAAGGACCCGCCGTGCATTCCCGGCCAGCCGGGGCGCGCCCTCGCCAACATGGGCGTGTATGTCTTCAACGCGGCCTTCCTGTACGAACAACTGATCCGGGATGCCGACGATCCGCATTCCGACCACGACTTCGGCAAGAACGTCATCCCGCACATCATCTCGCGCTACCGCGCCATCGCGCACAGCTTCTCCGAGAGCTGCGTCGGTGTGCCGGAGGACGGCGTGCCTTACTGGCGCGACGTCGGTACCGTCGATGCTTACTGGGAAGCCAACATCGAGCTGACCAAGGTCTCGCCCGAACTCAACATGTACGACGAGGAGTGGCCGATCTGGACGCACCAGGAGCAGCTGCCGCCGGCCAAGTTTGTCTTCGACGAGGAAGGCCGGCGCGGCATGGCGATCGATTCGCTGGTTTCCGGTGGCGACATCATCAGCGGCGCCGTGGTGCGCCGCTCGCTGCTGTTCTCGCGCGTCTTCATCCACAGCTGGGCGGAGGTCGAGGACTCGGTCATCCTCCCGGATGCCGAAATCGGGCGGCGCTGCAAAATTCGCCGCGCGGTGATCGACAAGAACTGCAAGGTGCCCGACGACATGGTGATCGGCTACGACCCCGAGGCGGATCGCAAGCGCTTCCACGTCACGGCGAAGGGCATCTGCCTGGTGACACCGGAGATGCTGGGCCAGCAGATACACTACATTCGCTGAGCATCCACTGAATCGCCGCACCCCAGTTGCCTTTACCTGCCGGTCGCGTACCACGCGACGTGACCGGCCCCCGGAACCGATAGACCCATAAGACGGATAACAACATGGCTGGTACCCTGTTTCAACTCGAAGTCAATCCCAAGCTGCCCGCGCGCCTCGCCCGACTCGACGACATCGCCAACAATCTCTGGTACAGCTGGGATCGCCCTACGCGTACCCTGTTCGCCCGCCTCGGCCAGAAGCTCTGGGGCGCGGTCGGCCACAGCCCCAAGGCTTTCCTCAAGCGCGTCGACCAGCATCGCCTTGACGAAGCCGCCCAGGACCCCGTGTTCCTCGGTGCGCTCGCGCATGTGCTGTCGGGCTACGACACCTATCACGACAACCCGCGCCGCGAACACGGGCCACATCTTCCGGAAGGCGCCCTGGTCGCCTATTTCTGCGCCGAATTCGGCTTTCACGAGAGCCTGCCGATTTACTCCGGCGGCCTCGGCATTCTGGCTGGGGACCACTGCAAGACGGCCAGCGACATGAACCTGCCCTTCGTCGGCGTCGGCCTGCTCTATCGCCAAGGTTACTTCCTGCAGAGCATCGACGGCGAAGGTCGCCAGCATGCGCTCAACAAGGATGCGGATTTCGACGACCTGCCGATCAAGCCGGTCCTGCGTCCCGACGGGAGCGATCTCAAGATCAACGTGCGCCTGCCCGGCCGCGATGTACATGTGAAAGTCTGGTCGGCGCGCGTGGGCTACATCACGCTGTATCTGCTCGATACCGATCTCGAGGAAAACTCGCCCCACGATCGCGACATAACCCACCAGCTTTACGGCGGCGATCGCACCATGCGGCTCGAGCAGGAAATCGTCCTCGGCATGGGCGGGGTGCGCGCGCTCCACGAGGTGGGGCTCAAGCCGACGGTCTGGCACATCAACGAGGGCCATGCTGCCTTTCTCATCCTCGAGCGCATGCGCGACCTGATCCGGGTCGGCATGGAGTTTCCCGCCGCGCTTGAGGTCGTCGCCAGCAACACGGTGTTCACCACCCACACGCCGGTTCCCGCGGGGCACGACCATTTTTCCGACGACCAGATCCGTCGCTACTTCGAGGAGTGCTGCCACGACATGGGCTGCGATATCGGCACTCTGGTCAGTCTCGGCCACATCAACAACGATCCCGACTTCAACATGACGGCGCTCGCGATCCGCGGATCCCGTTTCCAGAACGGCGTGTCGCGCATCCATGGCGACGTGTCGGCGGAAATTTGCGGCAGCATGTGGCCGCAGATCGAAAGTGCTGAAAATCCGATGGGCTATGTCACCAACGGTGTGCATGTGCCCACTTTCCTGTCCGATCACTGGCACGATACGTTCGACCGCGTGCTCAGCCCGGCCTGGCGCCAGCGTCTCACGGATGCGCAAACCTGGTCGGAAATTCACACCATACCGGACCACACGTTCTGGAGCATCCGCCAGTCGATCAAGGCGCAGATGCTGCACCTCGTGCGCCATCGCGTCACGGAGCAGCATGTGCGCAACCAAAGCTCGCAGTCGCACATCGATCGCCTGCTGCGCCTGGCCGATCCCGAAAACCCCAACATGCTGACGATCGGCTTTGCACGCCGCTTCGCCACCTACAAGCGCGCGACGCTGCTGTTCAGCGACATCGAGCGGCTGCAACGACTGATTTGCAACCCCGAGCGCCCGGTGCTGTTCATCTTCGCCGGCAAGGCGCATCCGGCCGACCAGCCGGGGCAGGCGCTGATCCGCCGCATCCACGAAGTGGCGTCGATGCCGATGTTCGAGGGCCACATCCTGCTCGTCGAAGGCTATGACCTGCGCCTCGCGCGCCGGCTGGTTTCAGGCGTCGATGTCTGGCTCAACAACCCGATATATCCGCTCGAAGCCTCCGGTACCTCGGGCATAAAGGCGGCGATCAACGGTGTGCCCAACCTGTCCGTGCTCGACGGTTGGTGGGGCGAGGGCTTCCACCATGACGAGAGCGGCGACAACGGCTGGGCGATCAAGCCGGCCTCGAGCATCCACGACCAGGAACGCCGCGACCAGGAAGAAGGCCGCTCGCTGTACGAAATCCTGCAGGACAAGGTCATCCCGCAGTACTACGCGCGTGGGGTGATGGGCTATTCGCCGGAGTGGGTGCATATGGCCAAGCGTTCCATCGCCACGATCACGCCGCGCTTCAACTCGATGCGCATGGTCGGCGAATACGTTAGCAAGTTCTACGCCCCCGCCGACAGGCAGTGGCGGCGCAAGAGTGCCAACGAGTACGCGGCCGCGCGCGAACTCGCGACCTGGAAGCAGAAGGTGCGGCAGGCCTGGCCGAAGGTCAGCCTGCGGCGCATCGACAACCCGATCAAACGCATGCCCTACGGCGGCAGCCTGCGTTTCGAGGTGGCCGTGCAGCTCGACGGGCTCGCGCCGGAAGATATGGCGGTCGAAATGCTGATGAGCCGCCCGAGTGCCAATTCCAAGTCCAAGCCCCCGCGCAGCCTTTTCCTTGAGTATCAGGGGCCGGGCCAGGACGGCGAGAGCATCTTCTCCCTCGACCTGACGCCGGATGTCTGCGGCAAGATCAACTATCGCCTGCGCGCCTATCCGCACCATGAGCTGCTGACCCATCCGTTCGAGATGGGCATGATGCTCTGGCTCTAGGAATGCTGCCGCGCGCGCGACATATTCCGGTGCAGACGTCCCCATGACACCCATCCTGAACACCCCCGCCTGGAAGCATGCCGAACGCCATGCGCACGGCTTGCGCGATGCCCATCTGCGCGACCTGTTCGAGCGCGATGCGACGCGCTTCGCACGGCTTTCGGTGCGCTGGAACGACTGGTTGCTCGATCTTTCCAAGCAGCGCATCACGCCGGAGACGCTGCCCCTGCTCGCCGGTTTATGGGAGACCGCCGACGTACCGGGCTGGATTGCGCGCATGCGGGCTGGCGAGGCGATCAACCACACCGAACAGCGCGCGGTGTTGCACATCGCGCTCCGTCATGCGGGCGGACCGATCCGGGTTGACGGCCACGACGTCATGCCCGATGTGCGGGCCGTGCTCGACAAGATGCGCGGCTTCTGCGACGCCGTGCATGGCGGCAAATGGCGCGGCGCCACCGGCGAGCCGATCACCGACGTGGTGAACATCGGCATCGGCGGCTCCGACCTCGGGCCGCGCATGGCGACGCAGGCGCTTGCCGCGCATCGCGTGCCGCACCTGCGCGTCCATTACGTCGCCAACGTTGATAGTGCCGACCTCGCGACAACGCTGGCGAGCCTCTCGCCGCGCAGCACGCTGTTCATCATCGCCAGCAAGACCTTCACTACGCAGGAGACGATGCAGAACGCCGTGTCGGCGCGTGCCTGGCTGACCGCGGCGCTGGGCGAAGCGGCCGTCGGACTCCATTTCGTCGCCGTGTCCACGGCGCTCGACAAGGTTGCCGCCTTCGGCATCGATCCGGACAACGCCTTCGCCTTCTGGGATTGGGTCGGTGGCCGCTTCTCGCTGTGGTCCGCCATCGGCCTGCCCCTCGCCCTCGCCATCGGCTTCGACAACTTCGGGCGGCTGCTGGCCGGCGCCCGCGCGATGGACGAGCATTTCTTCAGCGCGCCGCCGCTCGAGAACCTGCCGGCGCTGCTGGCCCTCATTGAACTGTGGAATGCCGATTTCATTGGCTTGCAGACGCGCGCGGTGCTGCCCTACAGCCAGTCGCTCGGCCTGTTGCCGCGCTACCTCCAGCAACTCGAGATGGAAAGCCTGGGCAAGCAGATCGACCGCGAAGGCAAACTGGTCGGCTGCCCGACGCTGCCGATCATCTGGGGCGAGCCGGGCACCAACGGCCAGCACGCGTTCTACCAGTTGCTGCATCAGGGCGGCCGTGCGCTGTCCTGCGAGTTCATCGCTTGCCGGACCGCCGATTTCCCGCTGCCCGGCCACCAGGAAAAACTGCTCGCCAACTGCTTTGCACAAAGTGCGGCGCTGATGAAGGGCAAGACCGAGGCGGAAGCTTTCGCCGAGCTGACCCATGCCGTCCCGCCAGCGCCGACTTTCCTTGCACCCTACAAGATCTTTCCCGGCAACCAGCCCTCCACCACGCTGCTGCTGCCATGCCTCGATCCGCACGCGCTGGGCGCGCTCATCGCGCTCTACGAGCACAAGGTGTTTACGCTCGGCGTGCTCTGGCATCTCGATGCCTTCGACCAGTGGGGCGTGGAATACGGCAAGCAGATCGCCAGTTCGCTGCTGCCGATGCTCGAGGGGCAGGCACCGGTGGAGGGCGTTGATAGTTCCACGGCGGGTTTGATCGCTGCGAGCAAAGCATGAAAGTCCTGTTCGTCACTTCGGAAATCGCGCCGTGGGTCAAGACCGGCGGTCTCGGCGATGTTGCGGCCGCGCTGCCGCCCGCGCTGCGGCAGGCGGGCTGCGACGTGCGCGTGCTGGTGCCGTGCTACCCGGCCCTGCGTTCGGCGTTTCCCGATGCGCAACTGCTGGCGACGCTGCCGTCGCTAGGGGGCCAGTTCCCTGCAGCCGACCTGCTGATGGCCGAAGCTGCCGACGGTCTGCCCTTCCTGCTGCTCGACTGCCCGCCGCTGTTCGACCGGCCGGGCAATCCCTATCTCGGCTCCGAAGGCACCGACTGGCTCGACAACCACCTGCGCTTCGGCTTGCTGTCGCGCATCGCGGCCCGACTCGCCGGCACGGCGAGCCCGCTCGACTGGCGTCCCGACGTGCTGCACTGCCACGACTGGCAGACCGGCCTTGCGCCCTATTACCTGCGCTTCTACGAGCATGGCGGCGCGGCCTCGGTGCTGACGATCCACAACCTCGCCTTCCAGGGCATCTTCGCGCCGCAACTGCTCGATGACCTCGCGCTGTTCGGCAGCGACTGGCACCTCGAGGGCGTCGAGTACTACGGCAGCATTTCCTTCCTCAAGGCGGGGCTGCGCCATGCGGATGCGCTGACGACCGTCAGCCCCACCTATGCGCGCGAGATCCAGACGCCGGCCGAAGGCATGGGGCTGGAAGGATTGCTGTTGCTGCGCGCCGGGCAACTCACCGGCATCCTCAACGGCATCGATACCACGATCTGGAGCCCGGCCGGCGATCCGCTCATCGAGGTGAACTACGACCGCGATCATCTCGACACCAAACAGAAAAATAAAATGGCCCTGCAGCGCGAGTCGGGACTCGAGCTGCGCGAGGACTGCCCCCTGTTCGGGGTGGTGAGCCGGCTCACCACGCAGAAGGGGCTCGACCTCGTCGCCGAGATTGGCGACGTGCTGGCGGCCCTGCCGGCGCAGCTCGTTGTGCTGGGCAGCGGCGACAAGACGTTTGAGGCCGCGTTTCGCGACCTCGCGACACGCCACCCGGGCCAGGTGTCCGTCACCATTGGCTTCGACGAGGCCCTCGCGCACCGCATCGAGGCCGGCGCCGACATCTTCCTCATGCCTTCGCGCTTTGAGCCCTGCGGCCTCAACCAGATGTACAGCCTCGCCTACGGCACGCCACCGCTGGTGCGCGCTACCGGCGGGCTTGCCGATACGGTGGTCAATTATTCGCCCGCCGCGCTGGTCAACGGCAGCGCCAACGGCTTCGTCTGCCACGCTGCGACGCCCGAAGCCATCCTCGGCACGGCCGGGCTGGCGACGCTGCTCTGGCAGGACAAGGCGCGCTGGCGCCAGCTGCAGCGCAACGCGATGGCCGGGGACTACAGCTGGTCCGGTCCGGCCCGCCAGTACCTCGACCTCTATACCCGACTGCTGCCCACATGAGCGGCGGGCTGACGCTGATCGCCGCCGTGGCGAAGAACGGGGTCATCGGCAAGGGCAACGCACTGCCGTGGCATTTGCCCGAGGACCTCAAGCACTTCAAGGCGCTGACCACGGGTCACGCGGTGATCATGGGGCGCAAAACCTGGGAATCGCTGCCGCCGAAATTCCGCCCGCTGCCGAACCGGCTGAACATCGTCATCACGCGCGATTCCGCCTATGTCGCGCCCGGCGCCACGGTGGTGCATGCGCTCGACGAGGCAGTGAAAGTCAGCGCTGGCGAGACGGCAAGAAAGCTGTTCGTCATCGGTGGCGCTGAGCTTTATGCCCACGCACTGCTGCACGCACAGCGGCTGGAACTCACCGAGATCGATGCTGCATTTGAGGGTGACGCGCATTTTCCTGACTTTGATCGCGCGCAATGGCGTGAGATTAGGCGCGACAGCGGAAAGTCGGACAGCGGGCTCGATTACGCCTTCGTCACCTACGAACGCGCTTGATCCTTCACGAAGATTTTCGGGTTCAGTGCGCTGCGGGCAAGGTGTTTGCGCGCAAATGGACGCCCCTGCAGACGCAGGTTAGCCCGATCATCCTGTTTCACGATTCGCTCGGCAGCGTCGAACTGTGGCGCGGTTTTCCCGCTGCGCTGGCTGCGCGCACGGGGCGGGTGGTAGTCGCCTACGACCGGCTCGGCTTCGGCCAATCCGATCCGCGCAGCGACACGCTCGGCATGGACTTCATCGCTGCCGAGGCCAGCTCGTTCTTTCCGGCACTGCGCGCGCAGCTCGACCTCGACCATTTCATCGCCTTCGGCCATAGCGTCGGCGGTGGCATGGCGGTGCACTGCGCGGCAAGGTTCGCAGACGCCTGTGACGCGCTGATTACCGAATCGGCGCAGGCTTTCATCGAAGACCGCACCCTGCAAGGCATCCGGGCGGCGCAGGAACTGTTCAAGGACACTGCGCAAGTCGAGCGGCTCGGTAAATACCACGGCGACAAGACACGCTGGGTGCTGGGCGCGTGGATCGATACCTGGCTCAGCCCGGAATTCGCAAACTGGTCACTCGATGCCGTGCTGCCGCGCGTCACCTGCCCGCTGCTGGCGATCCACGGCAGTGACGACGAATACGGTTCGCCGCGGCATCCCGAGCGCATCGGCCGGCTGGCCGGCGGCCCCAAGCAGGTCGAAGTGATGGCAGCTACGCACCACGTCCCGCACCGCGAGCGCGAGCAGGCCGTGCTCGCGCTGGTGGCGAATTTCCTGCGACCGATCGGCTGAACTTTTCAATAGTCAGCGCTGGCGGGACGGCAGGTCAGTGCCGTCTCGCCAGCACTGACTTTCAGGGTTTCACGCAGTCAACGTAGTAGCCGCTGCCCTCGGCCTTGACGAGGCCGTGGATGTCGGTTTCGAAGCCCGGGAATTTGGCGTTGAAGTCGCGCGCGAACTTGAGGTAGCGCACGATGGTGCTGTTGAAACGCTCACCCGGAATGAGCAGCGGAATGCCCGGCGGGTAGGGGGTGAGCAGCACGGCGGTGACGCGGCCTTCGAGATCGTCGATGGAGACGCGATCGATCTCGCGGTGCGCCATCTTGGCGAAGGCATCGGCCGGGCGCATCGCCGGTTCCATGTTCGACAGATACATCTCCGTGGTCAGACGCGCGACGTTGTTGGCTTTGTAGACCTCGTGGATCTGCGCGCTCAGATCGCGCAGGCCCAAGCGCTCGTAGCGCGGGTGCTTGGCGACGAATTCGGGCAGCACCTTCCACAGCGGGTGGTTCTTGTCGTAGTCGTCCTTGAACTGCTGCAGTGCGGTGACCAGCGTATTCCAGCGGCCTTTGGTGATACCGATGGTGAACATGATGAAGAAGCTGTAGAGGCCGGTCTTCTCGACGATGACACCGTGTTCGGCGAGGTATTTGGTGACGATCGCGGCGGGAATGCCGATGTCGTCGGCGAAGTCGCCATCGACATCGAGGCCCGGGGTGATGACGGTCGCCTTGATCGGGTCGAGCAGGTTGAAGCCCTTGGCGAGCTTGCCGAAGCCGTGCCACTTGTCACCGGCCTTGAGCATCCACGCTTCGCGCTCCTCGATGCCTTCTTCCGACAGGTCGTTCGGCCCCCAGACCTTGAACCACCAGTCGGCGCCCCATTCCTTTTCGACCTTGCGCATCGCGCGGCGGAATTCAAGCGCCTCGGCGATCGATTCCTCGACCAGTGCGGTACCGCCGGGTTCTTCCATCATCGCCGCGGCGACGTCGCAGGAGGCGATGATGGAATACTGCGGCGAGGTCGAGGTGTGCATGAGGTAGGCCTCGTTGAACACGTCGCGGTCGAGCTTGTGGTTCTTGGCATCCTGCACGAGGATCTGCGAGGCCTGCGAGAGGCCGGCGAGCAGCTTGTGGGTCGACTGTGTCGAAAAGATCATCGACTCCTTGCAGCGCGGGCGGCCGGCGCCGATGGCGTGGTAGTCGCCGTAGAAGTCGTGGAAGGCGGCGTGCGGCAGCCAGGCTTCGTCGAAATGCAGCGTGTCGATCTTGCCGTCGAGCTCTTCCTTGATGTCCTCGACGTTGTACATCACGCCGTCGTAGGTGCTCTGCGTGATCGTCAGCACGCGCGGCTGGCCCTTGACCTTGGAGGCGAAGGGGTGCGCGGCAATCTTCTTCTGGATATTTTTCCAGCGAAACTCTTCCTTCGGGATCGGGCCGATGATGCCGAAGTTGTTGCGCGTCGGCATGAGGAAGACCGGGATCGCGCCGGTCATCATGATCGCGTGCAGGATCGACTTGTGACAGTTGCGGTCGACGACGACGATGTCGCCGGGCGCGACCGTGGAGTGCCAGACGATCTTGTTCGACGTCGACGTGCCGTTGGTGACGAAGAACAGGTGGTCGGCGTTGAAGATGCGCGCGGCATTGCGCTCGGACGCCGCGACCGGGCCGGTGTGGTCGAGCAGCTGGCCGAGTTCCTCGACCGCGTTGCAGACGTCGGCGCGCAGCATGTTCTCGCCGAAGAACTGGTGGAACATCTGGCCGACCGGGCTCTTGAGGAAAGCGACGCCGCCCGAATGGCCGGGGCAGTGCCAGGAATAGGAGCCGTCGGCGGCGTAGTGCACCAGCGCGCGGAAGAAGGGCGGCGGCAGCGAATCGAGGTAGCTCTTGGCCTCGCGCACGACGTGGCGGGCGATGAACTCCGGCGTGTCCTCGTACATGTGGATGAAGCCGTGCAACTCGCGCAGGATGTCGTTGGGAATGTGGCGGCTGGTGCGTGTCTCGCCATGCAGGAAGATCGGGATCTCGGCGTTCTTGTAGCGGATCTCCTCGACGAAGGCGCGCAGTTCGGCGATGGTTTCCTCTTCCTCGTTGGCCAGTTCCTCGTCATCGACCGAGAGGATGAAGGCCGAAGCGCGGCTCTGCTGCTGGGCGAAGGAACGTCAGGTCACCGTAGCTGGTGACGCCCAGCACGTCCATGCCCTCCTTCTCGATGGCGTCGGCCAGCGCGCGGATGCCGAGGCCCGAGGCATTCTCGGAACGGAAGTCCTCGTCGATGATGATGACCGGAAAGTGGAAACGCATGGTGGGTTCCTCAAATGCAAAGACCCGCCCCGAAAATCGGCAGCGGGTCGGATCGATGGGAAAGAGCTTAGGCGCTAGGCGTCAGATTTTCGGCAGGGTGACGCCGACCTGCCCCTGGTACTTGCCGCCGCGATCGCGGTAGGAGGTTTCGCAGACCTCGTCGGACTCGAAGAAGAGCACCTGCGCGCAGCCTTCGCCGGCGTAGATCTTGGCCGGCAGCGGCGTGGTGTTGGAAAACTCCAGCGTCACAAAGCCTTCCCATTCGGGCTCGAAGGGCGTGACATTCACGATGATGCCGCAGCGCGCGTAGGTGCTCTTGCCGAGGCAGACGGTCAGGACGTTGCGCGGAATGCGGAAATACTCGACGGTGCGGGCCAGCGCGAAGGAGTTGGGCGGGATGACGCAGTAGCCCTTGCCGGTAACCTCGACGAAGGAGTTGGGGTCGAAGTTCTTCGGATCGACGATGGTCGAGTTGATGTTGGTGAACACGCGGAATTCGTCAGCGCAGCGGATGTCGTAGCCGTAGCTCGACGTGCCGTAGGAGACGATCTTCTGGCCATTCACCTCGCGCACGAGTTGGGGCGAGAACGGCTCGATCATGCCGTGCTCCTGCGCCATGCGGCGAATCCATTTGTCTGACTTGATGGCCATCCCTGCAACCCGGCTGTTTCCGAAGGCGCGATTATCCCCTATTACTGCTTGGGATTTTCATATCGGCCGGTATGGGTGACCTGGCCGGTGTTGCTGAAATACACGTTGATGCGCATGTCGCTGCTGGGCAGGGGCGACTGTTCCTTCCATTCCCAGACCTCTTCCTGCTTGAGTTCGAGAAACTGCACCGAAGCAGGCTTGCCAAGCAGGCGGCGGATCTGCTCGCGCGTCATGCCCGGCGTGACGCGCGCGAAGTTCTCGGGCGTCAGCACCTGCACCATGGCCTTGAGGATGCCGTCCGGGCCGATGGTCAGCATGTAGTTGCGGGTGCCTTCGGGCGTGAAGGGATATTCCCACACCTTGTCGGCGCCTTCCTGCCATTCCATGGCCGGCTTGCCCATCTTGTCGATGACTTCGGTGGTCGTCGAGATGCCCGGCCGCAACTCGCCGGTGCGGTCGCAACCGAGCAGGGAGAACAGGGCGCCGAGCATCAGGAGAAGGGTACGCCCGGCACGCATCAGGTGTTCTGGACGACGATGCTCGGGAACTTGGCCGAATGGTCCTTGGCCTGTTCGGCGATCTTGACGGCGATGCGGCGGGCGATGCGTTTGTAGATATCGGCGACGCGGCCATCCGGGTCGGCGACCACGCTGGGGTGGCCGGCGTCGACCTGCTCGCGGATGTTACGGTCGAGCGGCAGGGAGCCGAGCACTTCCACCGCATAGTCCTGGCTCATCTTTTCGCCGCCGCCGGTGCCGAAGATATGTTCTTCGTGGCCGCACTTCGAGCAGATGTGGATGCTCATGTTTTCGACGATGCCGAGGATCGGGATGCCGACCTTCTCGAACATCTTCAAGCCCTTGCGCGCGTCGAGCAGGGCGATGTCCTGCGGCGTGGTGACGATCACCGCGCCGGTCACCGGCACCTGCTGGGCCAGCGTCAGCTGGATGTCGCCGGTACCCGGCGGCAGGTCGACGACAAGATAGTCGAGGTCGTGCCAGTTGGTGTCGCCGAGCAGCTGGTTCAGCGCCTGCGTGACCATCGGGCCGCGCCAGACCATCGGGGTTTCGGGGTCGATCAGGAAGCCGATCGACATCGCCTGCAGGCCATGGGCTTCCATCGGTTCCAGCTTCTTGCCGTCGGCGGATTCCGGCTGGCTGTCGGGGATACCCAGCATCTGGGGCTGCGAGGGGCCGTAGATGTCGGCGTCGAGCAGACCGACATTGGCACCTTCGGCGGACAGCGCCAGCGCAAGGTTGACCGCGGTGGTGGATTTGCCGACGCCGCCCTTGCCGGAGGCGACGGCGATGATGTTCTTCACGCCCGGGATCAGCTTGACGCCCTTCTGCACCGCATGCGAGACGATCTTCTGGAAGACGTTGGCCGACACGTTGCCGACACCCGGGACCAACTTGATCGCGTCGATGACCGCCTTGCGGATCGGCTCGATCTGGCTCTTGGCCGGGTAGCCGAGTTCGATATCCACGGTGACATCCGCACCGGTGATCTTGATGTTCTTGGCGCTGCGGCTGGCAACGAGATCCTTCTGGGTATTGGGATCGACGATCGTTTGCAGGGCGGCCTGGATGGATTGTTCGGTAAGCGACATGGGGAAAAAACCTCTCGGGGCGAAAATTTATCCGGCTGATTTTATCAGGCTGAGCAATAGGCGAAACTGATTTGCCAGATGGGGGCGGACGGTGGTCATTCAAGTGACAATACGTCCCATGAACGAATCTGCCAAAGTCAGCGCTGCCGGGACGGCACTTGCGTGCCGACCGGGCTGCGGCGCGTGCTGCATCGCGCCGTCGATTTCCACGCTCGGCAAGCCGGCAGGCGAACCCTGCCGGCATCTGACAGCCGACTATCGCTGCGCGATCTTCGGTCGGCCGGAGCGTCCGGCCTGTTGTGGCGGCTTGCAACCCGCGGTCGAGATGTGCGGCGAGACGCGGGCGCAGGCGCTCGCTTACCTCGTCGATCTGGAGAGGGCGACCGCAGCGTCACGGTAGAATTGCCCGATTCGCCCATCATTCGCTGCCTGTGCCATGACCCCGCGCCAGATCCTCGTCACTTCCGCCCTGCCGTACGCCAACGGCGCCATCCATCTCGGCCATCTCGTCGAATACATCCAGACCGACATCTGGGTGCGCTTCCAGAAAATGCGCGGCCATGCCTGCTGGTACGTCTGCGCCGACGACACCCACGGCACGCCGATCATGCTGCGCGCCGAGAAGGAGGGTATCACGCCGGAGCAGCTCATTGCCCGCGTACATGGCGAGCACAGCCGCGACTTCGCCGGTTTTCACGTGCAGTTCGACAACTACCATTCAACCCACTCCGACGAAACGCGCTTCTACGCCGAGGACATCTACACCAAGCTCAAGGCCGCGGGCCTGATCGATGTGCGCGCCGTCGAGCAGTACTACGATCCGGTCAAGCAGATGTTCCTGCCCGACCGCTTCATCAAGGGCACGTGCCCGAAGTGCAATGCGAAGGACCAGTACGGCGATTCCTGCGAATCCTGCGGCGCGGCCTACGCGCCGACCGACCTGAAGGATCCGTACTCCGCCGTCTCCGGCGCCAAGCCCGTGCTCAAGTCGTCCGACCACTATTTCTTCAAGCTGTCCGATCCGCGTTGCCAAACTTTCCTGCGCCAATGGACGCGCAAGGGCAGCCTGCAGCACGAGGCCGCCAACAAGTTGCACGAATGGCTCGGCGCCGAAGGTGAAAACAGGCTCACCGACTGGGACATCTCGCGCGACGCGCCGTATTTCGGCTTCGAGATTCCCGGTGCGCCGGGCAAGTACTTCTACGTCTGGCTTGATGCACCGATCGGTTACATGGGTTCGTTCAAGAATTTCTGCGCGAAGCAGGGGCTGAATTTCGACGACTGGTGGAAGCCGGACTCGAAAGCCGAGCTCTACCACTTCATCGGCAAGGATATCCTCTACTTCCATGCGCTGTTCTGGCCCGCCGAGCTGCAGCACGCCGGCTACCGCACGCCGACCAACGTCTTCGCGCACGGCTTCCTCACCGTCGATGGCGCCAAGATGTCGAAGTCGCGCGGCACCTTCATCACCGCCGAGAGCTACCTCAAACAGGGGCTGAATCCGGAATGGCTGCGCTATTACTTCGCCGCGAAGCTCAACGGCACGATGGAGGACATCGACCTCAACCTCGACGACTTCGTCAGTCGCGTGAACAGCGACCTCGTCGGCAAGTTCATCAATATTGCCAGCAGGGCCGCCGGCTTCATCGCCAAGCACTTCGACGGCAAGCTGGCGGACGAAGCCTTCCACGACCGTTTCATGGGCAGCCTGCCCGAACTGCTGCTGGTGTCGGAAGAGATTGCCGGCTACTACGAAGCGCGCGATTTCGGCCGTGCGATCCGCCGCATCATGGCGCTGGCCGACCAGGTCAACCAGTACGTCGATCAGCATCAGCCGTGGAAGCTTGCCAAGCAGGGCGGCCAGGAGCGCGAACTGCATGTCGTTTGCACCATGCTGATCAACGCCTTCCGCCTGCTCGCGCTTTACCTCAAGCCGGTGCTGCCGAAGCTCGTGCAGCGCGCCGAGGAGTTCCTCAACATCGCGCCGCTGCACTGGCGCGATGCCGCGCACCTGCTGCCGCCGGCGCATGCGATCAATCCCTACGAGCACCTGATGACGCGCGTCGAGGGGAAGCAGATCGATGCGCTGCTCGTTGCCAACAGCGAATCCTTGGGCGCTACGGGTTCTGCGGGTACCGCGGCGGTTCCGGCCGCGCCGGCGTCAGAACCTCATTCCCCGCAGCGCCATGCCCAGCACCAAAGTGGAGAACAAGTGAGCGGAGAAAAAGTGGAAACGACCGATTACATCAGCATTGAGGATTTCGGCAAGATCGACCTGCGCATCGCACGCATCGCCAACGCCGAGCATGTCGAGGGGGCAGACAAGCTGCTGAAGCTGTCGCTCGATCTCGGTCCGCTCGGTACGCGGCAGGTCTTCGCCGGCATCAAGGCCGCCTACGATCCGGCGACGCTGGTCGGGCGGATGACCGTGATGGTCGCCAACCTCGCGCCGCGCAAGATGAAGTTCGGCATGTCCGAAGGCATGGTGCTGGCCGGTTCCGATCCGGAGGGCAAGACCGCCGGGCTTTACCTGCTGTCGCCCGATGCCGGCGCCACGCCGGGCATGAGAATCAAGTAATGGAAATCCGCCACCTGATCATCACCGGCCGGGTGCAGGGCGTCTGGTATCGCGGCAGCATGGCGCAGGAGGCACAGCGCATCGGCGTCACCGGCTGGGTGCGCAATCGCGCGGACGGCAGCGTCGAGGCGATGGTTGCCGGTACGGACGAGCAGGTTGCCGCGATGATGAACTGGGCCCGGCGCGGGCCGCCGCAGGCGGTGGTCGAGCAGGTCGCGGTCGAACTGGGCAGCGGGATATTCAGCAATTTCGAGCAACGCGCATAGAAAGCCAGCGCTGGCAGGACGGCGTAATATCGGTGCCATGAAGGAAGTCATTTCCACCCAGCAGGTCAACAAGGGCATGTTCGTGCTCGAGCTGGATCGTCCCTGGCTCGAGACACCGTTCCTGTTGCAGGGTTTCCTTGTCGAGGACGATGTGCAGATTGCCGAACTGCGGAAGTACTGCGAGACCGTCACCATCGACCGGAGTCGTTCCGTCGGATCGCATTACGTCGGCGAAAAGCGCGCGAAGATTCCGCCGCGGCGCATGGCATCCGCCACGACCCCGCAGGTCATGATCCATGCGGACAAGGAAGATTTCCATAGTGTCCTGAGAAAGCTGCGCGACCAGCCGCCGAAACGCCGCCCCGACCGCAAGCCGCCCACGATTTACGGCATCGACCAGCAGAGCCGTCTGGAAGATGAGCTGTTGTATTCCGCACCGATCGTCGATGACGTCAAGCAGAAACTGCAGTCGATCCGCGAGTCACTCGACAGCAATATTTCCGGGGACATCCGCGAGGTCGTCGGCCTCGTTGCCGAGATGGCCGAGGCGGTCGAGCGCAACCCGGACGCGATGATCTGGCTCGCGCGCCTGCGTTCGACCGATGCGTATTCCTACGACCACGCTGTCGATGTCTCGGTGCATATCATGGTGCTGGCGCGTTTTCTCGGCTTGCCGGCAAAAACAGTGGAGATGCTCGGCCAGGTCGGGCTGATGCAGGATATCGGCAAGATCAACCTGCCCAACACCCTGCTCGGCAAGGAGGAAGCGCTGACCGCCGATGAACTGGCCCTGCTGCAGTCGCACGTCGTGAGCTCGCTGGAAATCCTCGGCACGCATCAGGGCTTCTCGTTCGAGGCGCTGGCGATCGTCGGCAGCCATCACGAGCGCTTCGACGGCAGCGGCTATCCGCGCCGCATTCAGGGCGAGAAAGTCAGCCTGCACGCCGAGCTGGCCGGGTTGATCGACACCTACTGCGCAATGACGCGCAAGCGGTCCTACCGCGCGGCGGTGTCGAATCAGCAGGCGCTGGAAAGTTTGGTTGGCATGCGTGCCACGAAGTTCCGCGCGCCCATCGTCGACCAGTTGATCCAGTGCCTCGGCCTCTACCCGATCGGCTCGCTGGTTGAGCTCAACAGCGGCGAAGTTGGCGTGGTGATCCAGCAGAATACGGTGCGGCGCCTCAAGCCGCGCGTCATGGTGCTCCTGAATTCCGACAAAACGGTCGAGCGTCACCCGCGCACGCTGGACCTGATCATGGATCCGGCCGATGCCACCGGTACGCCCTACCGCATCGTGCGCTCCCTGCCGATGAACGCCTACGGCATTAACCCCGCCGATTTCTATCTGGGCTGACATGGAGCCGACCCACGCCATGCGTGCAGACGACCACCGGGTCGATTTCGGCACGGGATTGCCCAGCCTGCCCGTCGCGTGGGAAGAAATTACCCGGCTGCACCAGCATCTCGCGGCAGCGGATTGCCTTGGCATCATCGATATCAAGGTGCTGCCCGATCCGGTACTGTTGCGCTTGTCACCGGAGGCCAACCGAAATCTGCGCCAGGAGATCACACGCCGGCTGGCGGCGGCCGTGCGTTTGCGCGACAGCTTGTTCTCCGCCGATCACTGGGAATGGCTGGTGGTGCTCGATGCCTTGCCCAGCAGCGCGCCGCTGATGCTGGCGATGATGAAGCTCGATGGCCTGTTCGCCGATCCGATTACCGGCATCGATGGCAGCCTGCTGCTGCTGCGGGTGGCCTGCGGCGGTGCCCTGTGCCCCGAGGATGGCACGGATGCGCGCCATCTGGTCCAGTCCGCCCGTATTGCCAGCCTGAGTGCCGAGCGGGCGGGCAGCCGTTACGCCGTCTATGCGCCGGGCATGGAACAGAGCGATAGCGTGCAGCAGCAGCTGCATGCCGAACTACCGCGCGCCCTGGGGGGGGGGGCCGGCCTGATGATGAACCTGCAGCCGCAGATCGACCTGGCCGATGGTGCCTGCCGGTCTTGCGAAGCCCTGCTGCGCTGGCAACTGCCTTCCGGCGAGTCAATCTCGCCGGCGCAGGCGCTGGCGGTCGTCGAGCGTCTGGGCCTGCGCGGCAATTTCACCCGCTGGCTGCTGTTGCAGGCGATGCAGATCCAGTCGCGGCTGCGTGCGGAGGGCATTGTCATCGTCCTGTCCATCAACCTGTCGGCCAACGACCTGCTGGATGCCGAACTGCCCGAACTGATCGAGCAGACGCTGGCGACCTGGGAACTGACCTCGGATTGCATCCTGCTCGAGTTTGACCGAAACGCTGATGATCGAGGATACCGAGCAGGTCATCGAGATCCTGCGCCGCCTGCGCCAGCAGGGCTTCCACCTGTCGATCGACGATTTCGGCACGGGTTACGCCAGCATGAGCTACCTGCAGCGCTTGCCCGTCCAGGAAGTGAAAATCGACCAGAGCTTCATCCTCCATGCGGTAACTTCCGATCGCGACCGCGAGATCATCGCTTCGGTCGTGCAACTCGCCCATCGGCTCGGCATGCTGGTGGTGGCGGAGGGCGTCGAGACGCCCGAAGTGGCGGAGATCGTCGAACGGCTCGGTTGCGACCGGGCGCAAGGCTACCTCTATGCGCCTGCCCTGCCACTCGAGCAGTTCATTGCCTGGTGGCGCCAGAAAAAGTCAGACCTGGCGTGACGGCACGCGCCGGCACGCCGCCAACACGGTGACGGCACAGGCCGTCCGCTTCGGACTTAACCGTAAATCAGATGGACGTTGTCCGGCGACAGCCACTCGTGCAGGTCGTCGATCAGGCGGTCTTCGAGCCGCACGCGCCAGGCATCAGGCAACGCCAGCTCGGTCTCGGCCTCGTCATTGCGATAGCGGATGCGCACCGGGCAAGTGCCCGCAATGCCGCGATAGGGTGACAGCAGCGCACGCAGGCGCGCGGCGGTTTCGTTGTCCGTCTCGCCATTGAGGGAGAGCTTGAGCACGCGCGCATAGCGGCAGCGCGCCTCGACCAGCGTCAGCAGGCTGTCGGCCACGACGCGCAGACCGCCGCTGAAGTCGTCGCGGCTCACCCGGCCTGCGACGATCAATAGTTCGTCCTCGCGCACCTTGTTGCGCTCGGCGTCCCACAACTCGTTGTAGATCGTGACTTCGATCTGCGCGCTGGCGTCGTCGAGCGTGACGATGGCCATCTTGCCGCGCCGCGACATCTGCGTGCGCACGCCGAGGACGACACCGCACAGCAGCGTGGGTTCACGCTGCGACTCAAGGTCGGCGAGACGCCGGCGCGCGAAGGCCGCGACTTCGTTGGCATGGGCCGTGAAGGGATGGCCCGAGAAGAAGTAGCCGAGCGCCTGCTTTTCGTTGAGCAGTCGTTCGCGTTCGCTCCAGCGGGGCACCTCGAGGTAATGCGTTTCCGGTGGCGCCCGGCCACCCGCGGTGTCGGGCAGATCAAACAGCCCGCCCTGATGGGCATTGCGCTCGGCCTGGTCGGCGGCGTCGAGGGCGCGCCCGACCGAGGCGAGCAGCTTGGCCCGATGGTCGTCGCTGCTGTCGAAGGCGCCGGCGCGAATCAGTGCCTCGATGACGCGCCGGTTGACGACGCGCTTGTCCACGCGCCGGCAGAAGTCGAACAGGTCGGTGAACGGCCCCCCGGCCACGCGTGCCGCGAGGATGACGTTGAGCGCGGATTCCCCCGACCCCTTGATCGCACCGAGCCCGTAGAGGACGTTCTTCGCACTGATCGGACGGAAGCGCACGAAGCCGGTGTTGATGTCCGGCGGGAGGAAGACGATGCCGTTCTCCCGCGCGTCGTTGCAGAAGAACTGCACCTTGTCGGTGTCGGCCATTTCCGACGAGAGCGTCGCGGCCATGAAGGCGGCCGGGTAATGGCGTTTGAGCCAGGCCGTGTGGTAGGCGACGAGGGAATAGGCGGCGGCGTGCGACTTGTTGAAACCGTAGCCGGCGAACTTCTCCATCGTGTCGAAGATTTCGTTGGCCTTCGCTGCGTTGATGGCGTTCCCTGCCGCGCCCGCGACGAAGATTTCGCGCTGCTTGGCCATCTCCTCGGCCTTCTTCTTGCCCATCGCGCGGCGCAGCAGGTCGGCGCCGCCGAGCGTGTAGCTGGCCGCCAACTGCGCGGTCTGCATGACCTGCTCCTGGTAGATCATGATGCCGTAGGTGGAGCACAGCACCTTCTCGAGGCTTGGATGCGGATAGACCACGCGTTCGCGGCCGTGCTTGCGTGCGATGAAGCTCGGGATGAAGTCCATCGGCCCCGGGCGGTAGAGCGCGTTCAGGGCGATCAGGTCGTCAATGCGGTCGGGGCGTGCCTGCACCAGCGTGTCTTTCATGCCGCGCGATTCGAACTGGAACACCGCCGTGGTGTTCGCATTCTTGAACACATCGTCGTAGGTCGCGGCATCGTCGAGCGGCAGGCTCTCCAACTGGATGTTCAACGCCCTCGACCGCCTTGACGAAATGCACCGCCTCCGCGAGGATGGTCAGCGTGCGCAGGCCAAGAAAGTCGAACTTCACGAGGCCGGCCTGCTCCACGTCGTCCTTGTCGAACTGGCTCACCGTCGCGGCGCCGTCGGCCGAGTAGAGCGGGCAGAAATCGGTGAGCTTGCCCGGTGCGATCAACACGCCGCCGGCATGCATGCCGACGTTGCGCGTCAGGCCTTCGAGCCTCTCGGCGAGTGCCCAGAGTTCGCCGATCTCTTCTTCCTGCTGCAGCCGTTCGTTGATCGCCGGCTCCATTTCGCGCGCCTTGGCGAGCGTGATGCCGAGCTCGTTGGGAATCAGCTTGGCGAACTGGTCGACGAAGTTGAAGCCCAGGTCGAGCACCCGGCCGACGTCGCGGATGACGGCCTTGGCCGCCAGCGTGCCGAAGGTGGCGATCTGCGAGACCGCATGCTGGCCATAGCGCTGGCGCACGTAATCGATGACGCGGTCGCGGCCTTCCTGGCAGAAGTCGATGTCGAAGTCGGGCATCGACACGCGCTCGGGGTTGAGGAAACGCTCAAACAGCAGTTCGTAGCGCAGCGGGTCGAGGTCGGTGATGCCGAGGCTGTAGGCGACGAGCGAACCGGCGCCGGAGCCGCGCCCCGGCCCGACCGGTACACCATTGTTCTTGCCCCAGTTGATGAAGTCCGCGACGATCAGGAAGTAGCCGGGGAAGCCCATCTGCACGATGGTCTGGATTTCGAACGCGAGGCGGGTGCCGTAGCGCGGGCGCTGACTTTCGCGTTCGGCCGGATCGGGATAGAGCTGCGCGAGGCGCTGTTCCAGACCGGCGCGCGCCTGCTGGTCGAGATAGTCCTCGATCGATTCGCCGTTGGGCGTCGGGAATTCCGGCAGGAAGCTCTTCCCCAGGGGCACGGACAGGTTGCAGCGCTGCGCGATCGCGACGCTGTTCGCCAGCGCCTCGGGCAGGTCGGCAAACAATGCCACCATCTCGTCCTGCGTTTTGAAGTATTGCGCTTCGGTGAAAGTCTTCGGCCGCCGCTTGTCGCCCATCACATAGCCTTCGGCGATGCAGACGCGCGCTTCGTGGGCGCGGAAATCGTCGGCGCGAATGAACTGCACCGGGTGCGTGGCGACGATGGGCAGCTCGAGTTCGGCGCCGAGCTTCAGCGTCGCGGCGATCAGCCGCTCCTGTGCCGGGTGGTCCGCCATCCCGTTCGGGCGCTGGATCTCGAGATAGAAATTGCCCGGAAACAGCCCGGCCCAGGCGCGTGCGCTGGCCGTCGCCTTGTCGAGCTTGGCGGCGGCGAGCCATTGGCCGATTTCGCCGAAATGCGCGCCGGACAGGGCGATCAGCCCGCTGTTGTCGCCCTCGAAGGCGCTGCGCGGAATCTCCGCGCGGCCGTGGCGGCGTGGTCGCAGGTAGGCGGTGGTCAGCAGTTCGCACAAGCGCAGGTAGCCGGCTCGGCTCTTTGCCAGCAAGAGCAGACGGGAGGCCGGTTCGCGTGCCGGATCGGGGGATGCAGCGCTCTCCTCGGCGACCCAGACGTCGCAGCCGACAATGGGCTTCAAGCCACAGCCGCGCGCCGCCGTGTAGAACTTGACCATGCCGAAGAGGTTGGCGAGGTCGGTCAGCGCCAGTGCCGGCATGCCGTCGGCGACGGCCTGGGACACGGCATCGTCAAGCCGGGTCAGGCCGTCGGTGATGGAGTATTCGCTGTGGAGGCGGAGATGGACAAAACGGGGGAGGGACATCGGGGGAAATTCTACCCCTGTGCCCAAATCAGCAGACCCTGCGCGTTGAGGTCGATGTCCATGCCCCAGAGCGCGAGAATTTCCGTGTCGTCGAGCGTGACGCCGTGCGCCCGCGCCTCGGCGAGCACGAATTCGGTGAGGCGCGTTTTTAGCAGGGGCAGCGGGTCATCGGGCTGCGCCTTGCGGGCTTCGCGCGTGAGCCGGACGAAGTCGTCGAGGCGCCGCAGCATGACTTCCGCCAGCGGGCGCGGGGGCGCGAGGCGGCTGAAATGGGTCGGATAGACGGCCTCGGGGGCGAGGGCAATCATGTGTTCGACCGAATCGCGCAGGTCCACCGGGTCAAATTGCGAGGGGGTGGTCGAGGGCAGGAGGAAGGGGCGGCCCGCGACGTCGCATTCGCGGTAGCTGATGCCGAAGGTGTCGCCGGTGAAGATGCCGTTGGCCGCGCGATCGTGGATGAAGACATGGTGCTTGGCGTGGCCGGGTGAGTCGTAAAAGGCCAGTTCGCGCTGGCCGAGTTTCAGCACCATGCCGTCGGTCGTTTCGATGACGCGCGCGGCGGGGATCGGCAGCAGTTCGCCATAGAGTTCGTGGGCGCGCGCACGGCCATAGACTTCCTCGGTCGCGGCCATCAGCCGGGTCGGGTCGATCATGTGCCGCGCTCCACGCGGATGCACGACGAGCTTGGCGTTGAGGAAGGCCGCCATCATCGCGCCGGCGCCGCCGGCATGGTCGAGGTGGATGTGCGTGAGCAGCACGTAATCGACGCTTGCCGGCGTCAGGCCCAACTGCGGCAGTGCCGCCTGCGCGTTGCGGCAGGCTCGCGTTGCTGCCGGTATCGACGAAAGCTGCGCGGCCGTCAGCGACGATCAGGTGGATGGCCGCCAGCTGGTGGCGGACGTAGCCGGCATCGAAGGCATGGATGCCGTTATGGAAATCGATGAGATTCATGATGAAGCGGGTAGGGGCGATCTGGGAAGGCCCGATTATTTCACGCGCGGCGGCCGGCTGCCGAAAGTCAGCGCTGGCGGGACGGCACACATCATCAGAAAGGCAGTTCGGGGATCAGCGCCATGAGCTCGCTGCGTCCGGTGTCCTGCACCAGCGTGCGTGCGCGCTGCGGTTCGAAGTCGGCGAGCTTGACGACCACAGCCTTGATTGCGTCGGGTTGCCGCGCGTGATGCAAGGCCATGCCCCACTGGTAATAGGCCTCGCCGTTCATCGGCTGCAGGCGGACCGCCTCCCTGAAAGCCGCGGCCGCCTCCTGATGCTGGCCCAGACGCGCATGCGCGAGGCCCATGCCGTACCAGGCACGGTCGAGTGACGGCGTGAGCCGCACCGCTGCCTTGAAGGCGTCGATCGCGGCCGTGGCCTTGCCGGCCTGCTCGCGCACGAAGCCGAGGTTGAACCAGCTGCCGTCGTCCCGCGGTTCGAGCGCCAGCACGTGCGCGTACCAGTGCTCCGCTTCCGGCCATTGCTTGCGACCGGCGGCGATGGCGGCGAGATGACGCGCCGCGCGCGTATCCCACGGGGCGACCCGTTGGGCATCGACAAAGGCCGCATAAGCGACCGTTTCCCTGCCGAAAAAATGAAACAACCAGCCGCGGGCATAATGGCGCATGTGGTCGTAGTTCATGCCGGTTAACGCCTGCCCGCCTGCTTCAAGTCATCCATCATGCATATCGAACTGCTCGTCATCGGCATCCTGCGCGCGCTGGTTGAAGTTGCGCTGCTGTTCCTCCTCGGCCAGGGCATCCTCGCCCTGCTCGCCGGTAGCCGGCGCGACAGCAACGCTATCTACAGGCTCTTCGTGATCGTCACGCAGCCCGTGCTGAAACTGGTGCGCATGATATCGCCCCCGCAGATCATCGACCGGCATTTGCCGGTCGTCGCTGTCTTCGTGCTGTTCTGGCTGTGGATCGGGCTGGCCTGGCTGAAGCGGGCCTATTGCGCAGCCAACCTGCTCCAGTGCTAGGGCGTCCGGCCGCTTACTTTTCCAAAGTCAGTGCTGGCGGGACGGCAGTTTCGGTCACGGTTGCCGCGGTGCCATTCGCTTTCACGATCGGTTCGGGATGCCAGCCGAGCAGCATCACCATGCAGAGGGTGCTGATGACGTAGGCGAGGGCGACGTGCCAGCCATGGCGCAGCCACTGGCCGACCGACTTCGCCTCAGGAAACATGTTCGACAAGGCGACGCCGGCGGACGAGCCGAACCAGACCATCGACCCGCCGAAACCGACGGCGAAGGCGAGAAAGCCCCAGTCGTAGCCGTTCTGCTTGATCGCCAGGGCGGTGAGCGGAATGTTGTCGAAAACGGCGGAAACAAAGCCGAGCCCGAACGCGGTTTGCCACGAGGCGGGGGGCAGTTTATCCACCGGCATCATCGAGGCGGCGGTGACGAGAAACAGCAGGAACAGCGTGCCCTTGAACGACTCGCCGATGACCTCCCAGTCGTGACGGCGCACCGGAATCGTGAGCAGGATCGCGGCCCAGACGGCCACGCCGATAAAGGGGAAGTGATCCGCCCGTTCGGGCATATTGGTATTTACGAAAATGTTGGTGCCCATTGCGAACAGGAGGATCGTCGCGACGATCGCGATGCGCGCCCAATCGACACGCGTATGTTCGTGGGCATGCTTGAGGATTGGCGAATGGGCGTGCTGCTGCTTTGCAGCGACGACGCCGAAGATTGCCAAGGCGATCATGGAGGCGAGGACGGCATGGAACACGCTGCCGGGACGCACGCCCGCGATCCACATCATGGTCGTGGTGGTATCGCCGACGACCGAAAAGGCGCCGCCGGCATTGGAAGCGGCGACGATCGCGGCGAGATAGCCGATATGCACCCTGGCGCGGAAAATCTGGTGCGCCATTGCACCGCCGATCAATGCGGCTGCAATATTGTCGAGGAAGCTGGAGATGACCCAGATCATCGCGAGCAGCACGAAGCCGCCTTTCCAGTCGTCGGGCAAAAAGCGCGGCAGGATCACCGGTACGTGGCTCTTCTCGAAATGACGCGCCAGGATGGCAAAGCCCATGAGCAGGCAGAACAGGTTGGCCAGCGTGACCCATTCGTGGCCCAGGTGCGCGACGAGGCCGGTGATCCCGTCGCCGGTCTTGAAGCCGGTCACCACGATCTTGTAGAGCGAAACCGCGAGCACGCCGGTGAGCGCGACGTAGAACGTGTGGTGATGGAACAGGGCGACCCCCAGCAGCGTCAGTGCGAACAGGATGAATTCGATGGGGATGCCAGCGATGGCGGGGCCTTCGCTCGCCCAGGCGGAGGAGGCGAATAGCGCGAGTCCCCAGGCGATGCTTGCGCGGTGTGTGAATGAAGTGTGTGTCTCGATAGTCATCAGAAAGCGCATCGGCAAAGGCTGAAAAATGCGACGTAAAGCTACAGGATGCCTGCTTACAACCGGCTTACCCTGGTGCGGGAGAGCCAATAAAAAAAGGCCAACCCGGAGGTTGGCCTTGTTGCCGAGACTGTGATGTTTAGTGTGCGGAAGCCGAAGCGGCACCCACGCCGGTTTCTGACCGGATCAGCTGGTCAGCGAACAGGGCGCGCTCCTTCTGGGCCTGCGCGCTGTTGTCGAGCAGCGACACCAGCCAGATGACGAAGAAGGCGGCGGTCATCGAAAAGATGGCGGCTGAGGCGTAGGGGAACAGCGCGCTGCCCTTCGGGTTGCCCAATGCAGCCTCCCACACGGCCGGCGAGACCACCGTCAGCACCACCGACAGGATCAGGCCGACGGTGCCACCCGCGACGGCGCCGCGCGTCGTGCAGTTCTTCCACAACACGGACATGAACAACACCGGGAAGTTGGCCGAGCAGGCGACCGTGAAGGCCAGCATCACCATGAAGGCAACGTTCTGCTTCTCGAAGATGATGCCGAGCAGCACGGCGACGATGCCGAGGAACACGGTGGTGATCTTGGACACGCGCAGTTCGGTCGCGCTATCGACGTTGCCATGGCGCCAGACGGAGGCGTACAGGTCGTGCGACACGGCCGAGGCGCCGGAGAGCGTCAGACCCGCCACTACCGCCAGGATCGTGGCAAAGGCCACGGCGGAGATGAAGCCGAGGAACAGGTTGCCGCCCACGGCGTTGGCGAGGTGCACCGCCGCCATGTTGCCGCCGCCCTTGAGGCCCTTGGCCAGTTCGCCACCGACAAAGTAATCAGCCGGGTTCGGGATCAGGTTGACCACGGCGCCAAAGCCGATGATGAAGGTGAGAATGTAGAAGTAGCCGATCCAGGTCGTCGCCCAGGCCACCGACTTGCGGGCTTCCTTGGCGTTCGGCACGGTAAAGAAGCGCATCAGGATGTGCGGCAGGCCGGCGGTGCCGAACATCAGTGCCATGCCAACGGAGATCGCCGAGATCGGGTCGTTGATCAGAGCGCCCGGTGCCATGATGGCGTCGTGCTTGCTATGCACCTCGACCGCCTTGGCGAACAACGCCTCGGGCGAAAAACCGAATTGGAGCAGCACCATGATGGCCATGAAGGTGGCACCCGCCAGCAACATGACTGCCTTGATGATCTGGACCCAGGTGGTGGCTGTCATGCCGCCGAACAGCACGTACATCATCATGATGACGCCGACGAGGATTTCGGCATAGATGTACTCAAGGCCGAAGAGCACCTTGATGAGCTGGCCGGCACCGACCATCTGCGCGATCAGGTAGAAAGCCACGACGACCAGCGTGCCAGTCGCCGCGAATGTACGGGTCGGCGTCTGGGCGAAGCGGTAGGAGGCCACGTCGGCGAAGGTGAACTTGCCGAGGTTGCGCAGACGTTCGGCCATCAGGAAGGTGATGACGGGCCAGCCGACCAGCCAGCCGATCGAAAAGATCAGGCCGTCGAAGCCGGAGGCGAACACCAGCCCGGAAATGCCGAGGAAGGAGGCTGCCGACATGTAGTCGCCAGCGATCGCCAGGCCGTTCTGGAAGCCGGTGATGCCGCCGCCGGCGGTGTAGAAGTCGGCCGCCGACTTGGTCTTGGATGCCGCCCACTTGGTGATCCATAGCGTGGCACCGACGAAGATGGCGAACATGGCGATGGCCGTCCAGTTGGTGGCCTGCTGTTGCGTCTGGCCGAGATCAGCGCCCGCGGCGATCGCCAGGCCGGCCGCGCCGGTCAGCAATACGGCCGCGGCCGCATACATGAATTTGAGGGCGGGATTCACTTGGTGGCCTCCTTGATGATGGCTTCGGCTTCGACGTCGAACTCGGTGTTGGCACGCCGCACGTAGATCCAGGTCAGAATGATGGTGAACAGAATGACGCCTACGCCCATCGGAATGCCGATGGAGGTGACCGCCCCTGCACTTACCTTGGTGGCCAGGAACGACTTGTCGAAGGCGATGAGGAGGATGTAGCCGTAATAGGCGATGACCATGAGTATGCTCATGACGATCGAGTAGTTGTTGCGCTTGCTGACGAATGCCTGGAACTTCGGGTTTGACCGAATGCGGCCCCAAATATCTTGTGCCATGTGCCCCTCTGGAGTAAGTGTTATCAATTGGACCTATGTACTGCGCCGCACAATCTATAAGACGAAGGCTTACAAAGGGCTTACCCAATAAAAATGTTGCAGCGAAACAAGTGGGAAAACGGAGGTCAGGGCGCCAGCGGCGGGGAGGCAGACGGGAAATTGGCAACCACGGTGAGTCCGCCCTCCGGGGTGTCCTCGAGACTGATCTTGCCACCCTGCTGGGTGACAATCTCCCTGACGATGGCGAGCCCCAGGCCGCTGCCAGGGATGTCGGCGCCGGCGAGGCGGTGAAAACGGTCGAATACGGACTGGTGGGCCTCTACCGGGATGCCCGGCCCGTTGTCCGATATCCGCAGGCAAGCCTCGCCGTCGATCAAATGGACAGAGACGTCCACCTGGCCGCCGGGACCCCCATAACGCAGGGCGTTGTCGATCAGGTTATTGAGCATGGTTTGCAGATCGGTCCGGCTGGCATGGATCCAGGTGGGATCACTAGGCAGCAGACCGAGGTCGATACCCTGCTCGGTGGCCATATCTGCAAATTCCATCACGCTTTGGCGCGCGAGCTCATCCAACCGGAAAGATTCCCGCGGCTGATTTCGCGCCGCTTCCGGGCTGCAGCGCGCCAATTGCAGCAGTTGTTCGACCAGCCGCGCCGCGCGTCCGACACTGACCTGCAAGCTTTCGAGCGCGGCCATACGATCGGCTTCCGTCTTGCTGGCGAGGGCAATCTGGGTCAGGAGTTTGATGGCCGTCAGCGGTGTACGCAATTCGTGGGCGGCATCGGCGACAAAGCGGCGCTGGTCGTTCAGTACGCCATCGAGACGTGTCAGCAAGTTGTTCAGCGTGCCGACCAGCGGGGTGATCTCGCGCGGAAACTGCCCTGGTGGCAGCGGGCGCAGCGAATCGATCTCCTGTGCCGCGATGCCTTCACGGATCGTCTTGAGCGGGAGTAGCGCCTTGTGGACGGCAAGCGAGAGCAGGCCGCCGAGGATGAAAATGAGCAGGGCCAAAGGCAATAGAAGCCACGGGCTGATCTCCGCGAACATCAGGAGGCGGTTCGTGGCGGAATTGGCGACCTGCACGGTCGCTTCGTCGCTTTTGAGAGTGTAGATGTGCCATTCCTCACCGAGCCAGTCGAGGCGGTGTTGTCCCGATGGCTGGCGCGGCAGCTTGAGTTCGGGACGCGAACTGAACTTCAGCGAGCCGTCCGCATTCCAGATCTGGCTGACGAACTGGACGTCGGTCGGGCTGCCGATGGGCTCGACCCCATATTGGAGAATCGAGTAGGCGATTTGCTCCAGTGCGAAATCCCGGATGCGGTTGAACCCGTCCCAGGCGAGTTGATAGGTGATCAGGCTGACCAGCAGCGTGGCGAAAATGAAGGCGCCGGACTGCCAGACCAGAAGGCGGAGCCGGATCGAATTCAACTGGCCGCGACTACCTTGTAACCGACGCCGCGCACATTGCGGATCCAGTTGCCGCCGAGTTTGCGGCGCAGGCGGTGGAGCAGGACCTCGACGGCATTGCTGGCGACCTCATCCTCCCAGCCATACAGTCGCTCTTCCATTTCACGCAGGGAGATGACAGTACCCGGGGATTCCATCAGGGCGACGAGCAGGGCAAACTCGCGCGCGGTGAGGCTGATTTCCTGGCCATCGATGCTGACGGTGCAAGTCGAGGGAATGACGCACAACTTGCCGACGCGCAATTCGCGCTGGATGCGCGCATGGCCGCGCCGCAGGAGGGCATGGACGCGTGCGACCAGTTCTTCAAGGTCGAAAGGCTTGACGAGATAGTCGTCGGCGCCCCGATTCAGACCGGCAATGCGATCGGGCACGGTGTCACGTGCGGTGACGATTAGCACGGGGACTGTGTTTTCCCTGCGCCGCAGCCGGTCCAGCAGGTCAAGGCCATCGAGGTTGGGCATGCCCAAGTCGAGAATCAACAGCGCATAGCGGCCGACATCGAGGGCGAGATAGGCCTCTTCGCCATCACGCACCCAGTCGATGGTGAACCCTGCCAGTCGCAGGCCTTGTGCGATGCTGGCCCCGACTTGAGGATCGTCCTCGGCGAGCAGGATTTTCATTGCGTGGGCAGGATGAAGGTGATTGACCGAAAATTGGCGGGAGCATCTTACTCCCGCCGTCCTGCCAGCGCTGACTTTCGGATCAGACCATGATCAGGCCAGGTGTCAGGCGATACCGGGGTTGCTGCCGATACCGACCAGACGCGGGGTGTTGAGTTGTCGCGGCGTCACGGTTTTCTTGTCGCGCAGCCAGCGCGCCACCACTTCCCAGATCGGTTCGCCGGTGGCATTTTCGGCGACGGGTGCCCAGCCGGCGACCTTGTACTTCTTCGTCGCATCAAGCGGCTTGCCGTTCAGGCGCATGTCCTGGATGCGGCTGCCGATCTTCGCGTTCGGGTCGCAGGCGTAGGTCAGCCCGCCGACGCGCACCATGTCGCCGCCCTGCTGGTAGTAAGGGTCGGGGTTGAACAGGTTGTCGCAGACGTCTTCGAGAATGGTCTTGATCTGCTCGCCGCTCATTTCGGTGAGCGTGGACATCGGATAGGTGATCGCCGTCTGGTCCATGACATGCTCGAAGGTGATCGCCTGGCCCGGCAGGATCGAGGTGCCCCAGCGGAAGCCCGGCGAGAAGGCGAGGTCGGCTCCTTTCACTTCCATCATCGCGTCGAGAATCAACTGGTCCCAGCTGCCGTTGAAGTTGCCGCGGCGGTAGAGCAGCCCTTCGCTGACGGCCAGCTTTTCTTCCAGCTTGTCCTTGTAGGGCGCGCGTACCTTGTCGATCAGCGTTGCCATCTCCTTGTCGGCAGCGAGCAGGTTGGAGAATACCGGGAGCAGCTTGTAGCGGAAGTCCGAAACTTTCCCGCCCTTGACATCGAAGTCGAGTACGCCGAGGAACTTGCCGTTCGAACCGGCGTTGGTAACGAGCGTGACGCCACTCTTGTTCTGCACCTTGACCGGCTGCGGCACGCCATCGTGGGTGTGGCCACCCATGATGGCGTCGATGCCGGTGACGCGCGAAGCCATCTTGAGGTCGACGTCCATGCCGTTGTGCGAGAGCACCACGACGACCTGTGCGCCGGCAGTGCGGGCGTCATTGACGGCCTTTTGCATCTCTTCGTCCTGGATGCCGAAGGTCCAGTCAGGCACCATGTAGCGCGGGTTGGCGATTGGCGTGTAGGGGAAGGACTGGCCGACGATGGCCACCTTCACGCCGTTCATCTCGCGCAGGGCATAGGGCTTGAACACCGGGTCACCGAAGTCGGTAGTCTTGACGTTTTGCGCGACAAAATCGATCTTGCCGGCGAAATCCTTGTCAACGATTTCCTTGACACGCTTGTCACCGAGCGTGTATTCCCAGTGGCCCGTCATGACATCGACGCCGAGCAGCTTGCAGGCATCGACCATGTCCTGGCCCTTGGTCCAGAGTGCCGTGCCCGAGCCCTGCCAGGTATCGCCGCCATCGAGCAACAGCGCATTCGGCCGGCCGGTGCGCAATTGCTTGACGAGGGTGGCCAGATGGGCGAAGCCGCCGACCTGGCCGTAGGTCTTGGCGGCCTGGGCAAAATCGAGATAGGTGAAGGCGTGCGCGGTTTGCGATCCCGGTTTGATGCCATAGGCCTTCAGCAGGTTCTCGCCAACGAGATGGGGCGTCTTGCCCAGTGCGCCGCCGATGCCGATATTGACGTTCGGCTCGCGGAACCAGATTGGCAGCAACTGCGCGTGGCAGTCGGTGAAGTGAAGTAAATGGACATTGCCGAAACGTGGCAAGTCATAAAGATTTTCGCCGCCTTGAGCGGCAAGCAGTTCGCGGCTGTTCAATGCGAATCCTGCCGCCGATGCGGCAGCCAGGATCTGCATGAATTCACGGCGGTTCATGGACATGGGTCTCTCCTCGGGAAGGAAAAAAGCCTGGCATGGCCAGGCTTTAGTTACTTAGTAGCTTGTTATTTATTGACCGGCGACTCGGGATCAAGCAAAAGCGCGACGAGATCCTTGATCTGCTCGGGTGCCAGCGCTTCAATGTGCCCGAAGCGCGGCATTTCAGAGCACAGGTTGTAGGCTTTGGCGTTGAAAATCTTGCTATAGACGTATTTCTGGATGTCCGGGCTGCTGCCGCGCAGCTTGCCGAACTGGAACAGGCTGGGGCCCACCGTGCCGAAGGCGGTCTCTTTCGGGCTGATCTGATGGCAGTTGTAGCAGTTGCCGCCGACCGGCAGGCCCGGCTTGTCGTTCCAGGTGAAGCCGCGGCCGCTCTGGGCGAGCTTCTCGCCTTTCTTCCAGTCGCCCATCAGTTTGCCGTCCTTCGGCCAGTTCACACTGGCCAGCTGGTCGGTCTCGAGAACCTTCGAGATTTCTGGGGATGGCTTGTTGCCGGTGCGGTTGCAGATGGCCTGCACACCGTCTTCCACCAGTCGGTCGAGGTCGGCCTGGCCACGTGGCTTGAAGTCGTGCTTGATGATTTCGATGGCTTTGCCGCGATAGCTGTCGTCTGCCGCGGCGGGGAGGGCGGCGGCGATGAAAGGCGCTGCCACCATGCAGCAAGTGGCTGCGCGAATGATTCCGTTCGTCATGTTCAGGTCTCCTAGTCCGCTCGATCAGCGCTTGATGCCGGGGCCCTTGTACATCTGGCCGTTGGCGTTGGCAGTCATGTAGGTCAGCAGGGCCGTGACCGTATCAGAGGCGTACTTGGGCTCAGGAAAGCGCTGCTGGCGGAAGCAGTCGTTCATGCGCCACTGGTGAGTCAGCATCACGCCGCCCGTCATGCGATAGCCGGGCCAGCCGATGACGGCCTTGGCGGCACCATCGAGCGAGCTGATGTTGGGCAGGTTCTGCATGCGGATGCGCTTGCCGTCGGAACCGTGGCAGGTATTGCAGGAGAAATCGTAGGGGCCGGCGCGATAGTCGATGAGTTCCTTGCCGATCTCATAGATCTCGCGAACCTTGGGGTCCGCGATCGGCACGGCGAACTTCATGTTGCGCGAGTGGCCGGCGACGTAAGTCACCAAGCTGGTGATTTCGGGGGTGTAATTGCCCGAGGCAAAAGGTTTCTTGGCGATGTCGTCATACTTGAAACCCTGTTTTTCCGTCATGCACCAGACCACGCGGCGTTCGGCATCCATGACGGCATTGGCATCGGCGTAGTAGCGGGGATGCTGTACATAGGCGCCCTCCAGTTTGCCAACACCGTTACCCATGTCGCAGCTTTCGGCAAGCGACACGTTCTTCGGGCCGCGCTTGGTATTCCAGAGCTCTTCCCCTTTCAGTTCGAACAGTTCGGCCGGGTTGCTGTCTTCCATTTCGGCGCGAAACTTGGCGAACTCGGCGTCGGCCTTCTCATGGTCAACGCCATCCGCCGTTTGTGCGAATGAGGTGCCTGTAGCCACGGCCCCCAGCGCGCTGATGGCGCACACGGCGCCGAAGATGCGCATTTTTTTCATGGTCTCCTCCTGTCAAGATGGGGCGGAGGAATCCGCCGCCCCTGTTATCAATGTTGCGGGTAATGCGGGTGCTCAGGCGACGGTAGTTTCGTCGGTACGGGAATCGCCCTTGTTATCTTTCCAGGAGACGGCGACCTTGTCACCGGCCTTGGCGCCCTTGACCTTGAAGCCGAAGACGGGGTTGCGTGAGACGGAGCCGCCGGTTTGTCCGGAGACGACGGCCTTGCCGTTGAGGGCGACGGTAATGGTCTGGATGTGATGGGCGGGGACGGTCTTGCCGTCGCTGTCCTTGCGCTGGCCGGTTTCCATCGGGTGGCTCATCAGCACGCGGATTTCACAGACATCGCCCTTCATCTGGGCACGAATCTTCATCGGATCTGCCATGGTGTTTTCCTTTTCCTGTTGTCCGGGAGATCAGCCGCCGCAACCGCCGACGGTGACCTTGACTTCCTTCTGGGTGCTATAGACTTTGCCGTCGGCCTTGGCGATGGCCTGGATGACCGAGGTCTCGGCGACCTTGAGGCGGACGGAAACATCGCCCACGGCACCGTTCGCGAACTCGAACTGCGAGGACAGCGGGAAGGGGTTCTTCTTGGTCAGGATGGCGATATAGGTCGTGTTGGGAATGTTGCTGGTGACGTCGACCGGCACGACGGCACCGTTCTCGGCAATTTCCGGGGCCTTCATGACCAGCGCCGTGTTGGCGGCGGCGCTTTCGGCGCCGATGGCCTTGAGGGCGACATCGAAGTCCTTGGCCTCGAAAGCGGCCTTGTTCCAGTCATTGGCATAAGCCAGGGTCGGCTTGAGCACACCGGCAGCCAAAAGACCAGCCAGCACGCCCGTGGCACCAGCACCCTTCAGCACGGTTCTGCGTATCAAATCCATCGCGGGGGTTCCTCCATTGGGGTTTGTTATCGGGGTTTGTAACAAAGAAATCATCAGAAAAGCCTACGATTGCACATAGCGCCAGCCTTGCGTGAGCCGGGCGGCGAGTTCGCTCTCCGCGGAAACAGCTTCTTCGACGCCGGGCAGCAGGTTCACTTCGAGGCCGCGGTCCTGCAGGCGCGCGATGGCCTGACGACAGGCGATCAGGCGCAGGTTATCGAAATGGCGCAGATGTTCAATACGTGCAGCATAAGGCGATCCGCCGGTACGCAGCAGATGTAGCCCCGGACCGTTGGCGATGAATTCGACGCGGAAGGGGCGGCCGGCGTCATCGCTGGATTGTGCGAGCTTTTCGGCCATGCGCAAGGCGGCTTCCATGCGCGCCGGTTCGTCGGAGAACAGATGCAGAACGACGCGTCCGCCTTCCGTGCGGATCGTATCGATCTGGCTGGTCAGTTGCTGCTCGGTATCGAGGCGACCATGCCCGAACCAGCCGAACAGCGTGCCGCATGCCACCAGCAGGGTTGCGGCGAGCGCGCTGGACCAGCGGGAGGTGCCAAAAGAACGCTTCTGGTTGGCCGCTGAACTCGTATTTCGCGGCAAGGGATAGGCACCCCGTACCATCTGCTTGAGTTGCCACAATTCGCAGGCGCGCGCCCGTAGCGTGCTGTCGGCGGTCAGGCATTGCTGCAAGGCGGCGCCCTCGGCAGGATCGAGTTCGTTATCGACGTAGGCGCCCAGGATCTCGTCTGAAATTGGCTTGTTCATCTTAGCCTCTCAGTCTATGGACGACGGCATCGTGACTGGCCGGTTCCCTGAGAGCGTCGCGCAGGACAGCGCGCGCGCGGGACAGGCGGCTCATCACCGTGCCGATGGGAATGTCGAGGATGGCGGCGACCTCGGCGTAGGAAAACTCCTCGAGGTCGACCAGTGTGGCGACCTCACGCTGCCCCGCCGGTAACTTTGCCACGGCCTGACGCACGCGCAGGACGATTTCGTTTTGCAGACAGTCCCCCTCCGGACAGCCTTCGGCGGCAAGCTGCCCGTCGTCCACCGCATCGATATCCATCATTTCGCGATGGCTGCGCAGATGGTCATGCCAGGCATTCGCCAGGATGCTGCACAACCAGGCATGCATTGCTTCGGGATCGCGCAACTGGCTGTGACGGTCGAGCGCCTTGGCGAGGGCGTCCTGCACCAGATCGTCCGCGAGGGCACGATTGCGGCACCAGGATTGGGCGAGTCGCCACAAACGTGGCCGACTGTCTTCAAGCTTGCGCTCGAATTGACGGGTGCGGCTGATGAAACTCAGAAGACTCACCGGCGGTCTGCCTTTTGTGGGGTACTGATCCATAGACGCAACGGCTTGCAGGTTTATTCCATCGTTGCGAGAAATTCAAATAAAAAAGGGAGAGCACCTGGCTCTCCCTCGCTTCGCCGCGCGGGGCGAAAATCGATTGCCTTGTTCCTTATGCTCAGGCGACGGTAGTTTCGTCGGTACGGGAATCGCCCTTGTTATCTTTCCAGGAGACGGCGACCTTGTCACCGGCCTTGGCGCCCTTGACCTTGAAGCCGAAGACGGGGTTGCGTGAGACGGAGCCGCCGGTTTGTCCGGAGACGACGGCCTTGCCGTTGAGGGCGACGGTAATGGTCTGGATGTGATGGGCGGGGACGGTCTTGCCGTCGCTGTCCTTGCGCTGGCCGGTTTCCATCGGGTGGCTCATCAGCACGCGGATTTCACAGACATCGCCCTTCATCTGGGCACGAATCTTCATCGGATCTGCCATGGTGTTTTCCTTTTCCTGTTGTCCGGGAGATCAGCCGCCGCAACCGCCGACGGTGACCTTGACTTCCTTCTGGGTGCTATAGACTTTGCCGTCGGCCTTGGCGATGGCCTGGATGACCGAGGTCTCGGCGACCTTGAGGCGGACGGAAACATCGCCCACGGCACCGTTCGCGAACTCGAACTGCGAGGACAGCGGGAAGGGGTTCTTCTTGGTCAGGATGGCGATATAGGTCGTGTTGGGAATGTTGCTGGTGACGTCGACCGGCACGACGGCACCGTTCTCGGCAATTTCCGGGGCCTTCATGACCAGCGCCGTGTTGGCGGCGGCGCTTTCGGCGCCGATGGCCTTGAGGGCGACATCGAAGTCCTTGGCCTCGAAAGCGGCCTTGTTCCAGTCATTGGCATAAGCCAGGGTCGGCTTGAGCACACCGGCAGCCAAAAGACCAGCCAGCACGCCCGTGGCACCAGCACCCTTCAGCACGGTTCTGCGTATCAAATCCATCGCGGGGGTTCCTCCAGCAAAAAAGGGATTGAAAAATGAAAGTCAATCATTTTGTAGAAATATCCGGGGCGGCGCAAGTGTTGCGTCAGAACGTACCTTCGGCGCCGGCGCGCATGATCTTGTCGATTGCCTCGCGTACGTAGATGGCTTTGTCGCGCAGGCCAGCCGAGATCTGGTTGGGGTTTTTGCTGGTGTCGAGCCATTTCACGTCCCAGTCCAGCGTCAGCAGCCAGATCTTCTTGTGGGCATCCTCGACGACGGCGATCCGGCAGGGCAGGAAGATCGCGAATTCGAGGCTGAGGTCGAGCAGTTCGCGGGCGATCATCGCATCGCAGAAAGAGTAGAACTCCACGCGCGGCGTGTCGGTCTTGCCGGAGATCGCGATGATGTCCTTCCAGAGCGGGTTGACGCCGACGTACTTGAAGTTGAGTTCGTTGGCCTTGGTCTTCATGGACTCGATGACATCGTCGAAGCTGAGGCCCTCCTTGGCCGGATACTTCACGGCCATCATGGCGATCATCTCCTGCATCGAGAAGGGGTTCACCGCCATCAGGTTGCCGATGAAATTGGAACGCGCCTCGGGGCTGATCGATTCGCGCATGGTATTGGGGGCGGCCGCTTCCTTGGGGCGTGTCGGGGGCAACTGGATATTGAAGGGCATCATGGCCGGCGTGGCCGGTTTGGCGGCCGTGGTCGGCGTGTCAGCAGCAGAGGCCGCCTGTGCGAGGGCAAGCCCTGCGCTCACGGCTGCGACGGCGAGTTTTCGGTGGATGTTCCGCAGCATGGAAACGGTCCTTTATCGGAGAAACAACGGGGCGGGCAGTTGGCTGCCCACCCCGGATTGACAAGATTTACTTCTTGGCGGCGCCGGCGGCTGCCTTGGCACCCGATTTGGCGGCGCTGGAGGCGGTGCCTGTCATCGACTTGTTCATGTCATCGGCCATCTTGGGCATGGAGGTCATGGCCATCGACATCGCGTTCATCATCTGCACCATGAGCGCCGGGTTCATCATCTTCATCATGGCGTCCATCATCTGCGGATTGGTCATCATGCCGACCCACTGATTCATCATTTCGGGCGACATGAATTGCATCATGCTGTTCATCAGCTTCGGATCGGTCATGGTCGCCATGAAGGGCGTCCACATCTTGGGATCGATCATCTGCATCATGGCATTCATCATCTTCGGATCGGTCATGGCCGACATCCAGGGTGTCATGATGGCCGGGTCCATCATCTTCATCATGCCGTCCATCATTTTCGGATCCAGCATGGCGTTCATCCAGGGTGTCATGATGTTGGGGTCCATCATCTTCATCATGCCATCCATCATCTTCGGATCGGTCATGGCAGTCATCCAGGGGCCGATTACCTTGGGATCCATCATGGCTGTCATGCTGTTCATCAGCTTGGGATCGGTCATGGCGGTGACGAACGGCATCCACACCTTCGGCTCGACCATGCCCATCATGGCGTTCATGAACTTGGGATCGGTCATGCTGGTGATGAAGGGTGTCCAGACCTTGGGATCGACCACCGACATCATGCTGCTCATCATTTTCGGGTCGGTCATGCTGGTGATGAAGGGCGTCCACATCTTCGGGTCACCCATGGCGATCATCGAGTTCATGAACTTCGGATCGGTCATGGTGTTCATCCACGGGGTCCAGACCTTCGGATCGGCCATGGCCATCATGCTGTTCATCAGCTTCGGATCGGTCATGCTGTTGATCCAGACCGTCATGACCTTGGGATCCATCATGCCCATCATCGCCTGCATCATTTTCGGGTCGGTCATGGCGGTCATCCAGGGGCCCATAACCTTGGGATCCATCATGCCCATCATCGAGTTCAACATTTGCGGATTGGTCATGGCGGTCATCCAGTCGCCCATGCCCTTGCTCCAGTCGCCCATGGCCGGCATCTGCGGCGCTTGAGCCATAGCGGCCGGAACTTGCAGCATTGCCACGACAGCGGCGGTCATCAGTGATTTGCGGAATTGCATTATTTCTCCTCCAAATGTTCAGTAATCAATTAACAAGCATCGAAAAAACGAGTGGAGGCGTGAAAAGTCGGCGCTGGCAATACGGCATCCCGACGACCTGCCCTCCTCCGGACAGAGTGCGATGCCGGTACATTGCCGGCCCCGCTAGTTGTTCTTGTGTGCTGCAGTGTCTGCTTTGCGCTAGGGCCGGCTCCCGATCTCAAGCGGTGCGCATCATGCGCCAGTATTCGAGCTTCATCGTCCCGGCAGCGCCGATGATGATGGCGAAGAAGGTGATGATCGAGCCGATCGACAGCGTCGAAAAACCGGTAATGCCCTGGCCGATCGTGCAACCCATCGCGGTGACGCCGCCGAAGCCCATCAACACGCCGCCGATGATGTGGCGGAACATGTCCTGCGCGGAAACGAAGTGCTCCCAGCGGAAAGCCTTGGTGGCCACGGCGTAAAGGAAGGAACCGATGCCGACGCCGAAGACGGTGGCGATGCCCCAGGTCACGACGGTACCCTTGTCGGTCCACAGCGACCAGAGTTCGAGCGTGTAGCCGGATGGCGCGATGAAGGACAACGATTCGGCGAGCTTGGAGTTCGTACCGACCGCCATTTCCGTGAGTGTCTCGGGGTTTTCCGCCCAGCCGAGCTTGCCGGTGACGTACCAGCCGGCGACCACGACGCCGCCGAGCACGAGGCCGGCGAGCAGGTTGTCCTTGTTCTCCCAGAACGACTTGCTGAACAACACGAAAGCCAACAGAACGCCAGCCAACACGATGGCGATGGCAAGTTCGGCGGTGTGGAGTTCCATGCCGAGGCTCTGGTGCAGCAGATAGGGCAGGGTTTGATGCGTCGGCAGATTGATCGTCGTGGCGGGCGTCTGCAGCAACTCGGTACGGGGCACGGCGAGGATTCCGCGCAGGGTGACGTTCGCTGAATAAGCCATGTAGATGAACACGACCACCGCCTTCAGGTTACCGCCGCCGACGCGTACCAGCGTCTTGTTGCCACAGCCCGATCCAAGCGTCATGCCGATGCCGAAGATCAGGCCACCGGCGATGTGGGCGAGCCAAGGCAGGTTCTGGCCGGTGTATATCGTGTTGGCGAGATTGATGGTGCCAGTATAGGCGAGGATATTGGTGCCGAGGATGGCGACAGCGATGGTTAGCAGCCAGGCCCGCATGCGGCCCCAGTCGCCCATGTTGACAACGTCCGAGACGGCGCCCATGGTGCAGAAGTTCGTTTTATTGGCGAAGAAGCCAAAAATGAGCCCCAGCCCGAAGCCCCACCAAACGACCGTGCTGGCGATCCCCTGCAATTCCTGCGGCATATCGAAATCCTCCTCAAGACGGGCCCCGGTGCCACGTCCATAATATTTTTCGATAGTTTGCCACAGAACAGTAGTTCAGCAACTCATTGAAAAATATATAATTATATTAGTGTAGTCTGATATATCGTGGGGTCGGGAACGTCAGCAGAATCGAACCCATCACGGCGCAGACGGCAGGAATCACAGACACCACAGGCGCGTCCTTCGGCATCCACCTGATAGCAGGAGATGGTCAGCGCATAGTCAATGCCGAGCGTTGTCCCGCGCCGGATGATGTCGGCTTTCGAGAGATCGATCAGCGGGGCGTGAATCTGCAGGGGATGGCCTTCGACACCGGCTTTGGTGGCGAGGTTGGCCATGCGTTCGAAGGCTTGGATGAATTCGGGTCGGCAATCAGGGTAGCCGGAATAGTCGACGGCATTCACGCCGACGAAGAGGTCCTGCGCACCGAGGATTTCCGCCCAGCCCAGCGCGAGGGAAAGCATGATCGTATTGCGCGCCGGCACATAGGTGACGGGGATACCCGGCTTGACGCCGTTGACCGGGACGGCGATCGAGCGATCGGTGAGCGCGGAGCCGCCGAACTGGCCGATATCAAGATGCACGACGCGATGGGCCGTTGCGCCCTGCGCGGTGGCAACGCGGGCGGCGGCGGTGAGTTCGGTGGCATGGCGCTGACCGTAGTCGACGGATAGGCAGTGACACTCGAAGCCAGCGCTACGGGCGATGGCAAGGCAGGTGGCGGAATCGAGGCCGCCCGAGAGCAGCACGACGGCACGCCGGAGTTTGCCTTCAGCGGCCACGCTCGGTGCCCCACAGCACCTTGTGCAGTTGCAACTGAAAGCGCACCGGCAACCGATCCTGCAGAAGCCATTCCGCCAGATGCTCCGCTGGCAGGCTGTCCCAGACCGGCGAGAACAACACGGGCCATTTCTCTGCCAGATGCCGTCCTGCCAAGGCTGACTTTGCCCAATCGTAATCGGCGCGCGAGGCGAGCACGAACTTGAGCTCGTCAGTCGGGCGCAGCACGGCCAGATTTTCCCAGCGATTCTTCTCACATTCACCCGAGTCCGGCGCTTTGATGTCGACGATGCGCGCAACCCGCGGATCGACAGCGGCGATATCGAGTGCGCCAGATGTCTCAAGTGAAACGGAATAGCCGGCATCACATAGTGCAGACAGCAGATCCAGGCAATTGTTCTGTGCGAGCGGTTCGCCGCCAGTGACGCACACGGTCCGGCAATCGAACGCGGCGACACGGTCCAGTATCGCAGCGAGCGTCAGGGTTTCGCCACCCGCAAAGGCGTAGGTCGTGTCGCACCAGTTGCAGCGCAGCGGGCAGCCGGTGAGGCGGATGAAGACCGTGGGCAGGCCGGCCCGCGTCGATTCGCCCTGAAGGGAATGAAAGATCTCGCTGACCCTGAGCGCCGGGTCAGCACCTGCCGGCGTCACCGCTTCTTCGGCGCGAGTGTCTTGAGGCGGGTTCGCGCCGTTTCCGCCGCGGGGCTGGACGGATATTTATCGACCAGCAGTTGCAGCGACTGGATGGCACCGGGCACATCCTTGGCCTCGACCTGCGCATTCGCCCGCGCCAGCAGGGCGTCAGGCGCCTTCGGGTCATTCGGCCAGGTGGCCGGGACCTTGCCATATGCTTCGGCGGCCTTGGCGAACTGCTTCTGCTGATAAAGGCTGGAACCCAGCCAGTAGGTGGCGTTGGGCAGCAAGGCCGCTTTCGTCCACGTCGTGAGGAATGTTTCGAAGGCGGCCTGGGCTTCCTTGAACTTGCCCGCGCGGAACAGGCTGAGCGCGGCTTCATAGTCGCGCATCTCCGCTTGCGGGTCCGACTTGGGCGTGGCGGGATCCTGCGGTGCTAAGGCTACCGTTCCGGCTTCCAACTTGCGCAGCCGGTTGTCGAGATCGACGTAGAAGTCCTGCTGACGTTTTTGCGCGGCATCCAGGCTGTGCGTGAGTACCTCGATCTGGCCGGTCAGCCGGGCGACGTCGGCACGCAAGCCTTCGACCTGATTGGCGAAGTCGAGCTGGTTCTTCGCCATGCCGTCGACGCGTTGCCGCAGTGTCTCGACGGTCTGCGTGAGTTCGGCCCGCAAGTCCTTGACCTGCCTGCGCGCCTCTTCATCGTCGAACACGCCGGCCCAAGACGGGACCGGCAGCGCCAGAGCCAGGCAAAAAATCAGCGCCGACCGCTTCATCGCTTAAAACTCGCCCGAGTAGAGCATGTCGCCGCGACGATTCTGCGCCCAGCAGGCGTCGGTCGCTTCCATGCACGCTGGCTTCTCTTCGCCAAGGCTGACCGACTCGAGTTGCGCTTCCTTCGCGCCGAGCAGCAACAGCGCTTTTTTCACGGCTTCCGCACGCTTTTGGCCGAGCGAGAGGTTGTACTCGCGGCTACCGCGCTCGTCGGCATTGCCCTGGATCAACATTTTCATCTGGGCGTTCTTGGCGAGGAATTTCGCATGGTGGTCCAGCAGCGCCTGATAGTCGGGCTTGACGACATAGCTGTCGAGGTCGAAATAGACGCTGCGCTTGGACAGCGGGCTCTTCGGGTCGCGCAGCGCGGCGAGGCCGTACTGATCCGCGCCGCCGGCGGTGACGGGGGTGACGCCTGGCGTGGTCACGGCGTTGGGATTGCGATCCTCGACACCGGCACCGGCCTGTTCAGGGGCGGGCGGCTGGCTGCCGCAACCGGCGAGGACGAATAGAGCGATGAGGGAAAGGGAAAGTAAGGGTGTGCGCATGTCAGTCGTTTCCAGTCAGAATTGTTAAAAGTGATTTGTCGTTATTATTTGCCAAAGGGCCCCCAGGCCGGCTCGCGAACATCCGCGGCCTGGACTGAGAGACGCTGCTTGACGCGGCCATCGGTGGAGACCGCCGCCAGCACGCCACGTCCGCCGACTTCGGTGGCGAAGAGAATCATCCGGCCGTTGGGCGCGAAGCTCGGCGATTCATCTTTCGCCGTGTCGGTCAGCACCTGGATCTGGCGCGATGCCAGGTCCATGACGGCAACACGGAAGCGGCCACCGTCACGGGCGACGAACGCGAGCGTCTTGCCATCGGGCGAAAGCCGCGGCGTGACGTTGTAGCTGCCGTCGAAGGTGACGCGCTGCGCCGCACCGCCTGCCACCGGCTGACGATAGATCTGCGGGCTGCCACCCCGGTCGGAGGTGAAGTAGATGAACTCGCCATCCGGCGAGAACTGTGGCTCGGTGTCGATGCCGGCGGAGGAAGCGAGGCGCGTGGCGCCGCTGCCGTCGGCATTGACGAGATAGAGCTGCGAATTGCCATCCTTGGTCAGCACCACGGCCAGCTTGCGGCCGTCGGGGGACCAGGCCGGCGCCGAGTTGGAGCCTTTGAAGTTGGCCGCGATATGGCGGCGTCCGGAGGCAAGATCATGGACATAGATGATCGGCTTCTTGGCTTCGAACGAAACGTAAGCCAGCTTGCCGCCATCGGGCGACCAGGCCGGCGAGATGATCGGCTCGCGCGATGCGAGGGCCGACTGGGCGCCGTTGCCATCGGCATCGGCGATCTGCAGTTCGTAGCGCCCGGCGCTTTTCACCACGTAGGCGATGCGCGTCGAGAAGATGCCGCGCTCGCCGGTCAGCTTTTCGTAGATCGTGTCGGCAATGCGGTGCGCCGTGGTACGAATCTGGCTCGAGGTATGGGCGAGAGCGAGTCCGGCAATGGCGGTCTGCTTCTGCGTGTCGTAGAGGCGGAAGCGTGTTTCGTAACGGCCATCGGTTGTGGTTGACAGGCTGCCACCCGCGAGTGCATCCGCGCCCCGGCTCTTCCACTCGATGTGGTTGGGCGGGGTGCTTTCATTCATCATGGTGCCGGCCGTATCGACCAGTTGAAAACGTCCGCTGCGTTCGAGATCGGAACGAATGACCGAGGTGAGGGCCTGCGATACGACACGCTCGCCGGCGAAATCGGCAATGGCGATCGGCAGGCGTTGGGCGCCCGCACCCGTGATTTCGATAGACAGTTGCGCGAGGGCCGAACCTGCCGCTACAGCGAGAAAAACACCGGCCAGAAAGAGAGAGTTGAGCTTTTTCATAAGCTTGGAATTATACCTCAGCGGAAAAGTGTCCCTTTTCAGGTCAGTCTTCCAGCGGCCGGAACGTGAGTTCCAGCGTGCGGTTGAATAGGTCACTCTGGGCCGGCTTGGGCAGCGGGCTGGACTTCAGGATGGCGCGTTCGGTGGCGGCGTCCCAAGCTGGATTGCCGGACGACTTTTTCAGCCGGACGCTCATGATCTCGCCCGAGGGCAATTGCGTGACCTCGAACACGGCCTCGGGATTACCCTTCACGTCGGGGGGCATCACGATGTTGCCGCGCACCTTGCCGCGAATACGTGCTTCGTATTCGGACTTTGCCGAGGACTTGGCCGTGCTGGCCTGCTGGGCCTTGAGGTTGGCGATCTCCTGGTCGGCCGCAGCGGTTGCCTTTTGGCGCTGCAGTTGCTCCGCTTCGCGCTGCAACTGTTCCTTGAAGGGATCCTTGGGCGGCTCGGGTTTGGGTTCCGGCTTCGGCTGGGGTTTCGGTTCGGGCTTGGGCTCCGGCTTGGGCGGCTTGGGTTTTTCCTTCTGCGCGATATCGGGTTTGGGCGGCGGCTTGACCGGTTCGGGTTTCGGCTGCGCTTTGGGTTCTGACTTCGGTTCGGGCTTGGGCTCCGTTTTGGGTTCGGGTTTGGGTTCGGGCGCGGGAGTCAGCGCTGGCGGGACGGCACGGACGAGATCGACCGCGACGACTTCGGTTTTCTGGGTCTGCCAGTGGATGCCGTAGATGATCAGGATGGCCAGCAGCACGTGCATCAGCACGGCGAGGGCGAAGGACAGGCGCTTGCCGGGCGGGCGGCGCGGCGCGGCGGGGGCTTCAGTCATCGTGCCGCATTACCGCTCATTTGCCCTTCTGCTGCACCAGCAGGCCGATACGGGCGACCTGCGCGCGCTGCAGTTCGTCCATGACGTTCAGCACCGCTTCGTACTTCACGGCCTTGTCGCCGGCGATCAGCACCGGCTGGTCGGGGTGCCTGGCCTGTGCTTCCTTGATGCGGGCGGCGAGTTCGATGCGCCCGACGGTTACCTCGGCACCGCCCAGCGCGCGGTCGCGCATGTGCATGCTGCCGTCGGCCTTGACGATGATCTCGAGCGGATCGACGGGGGGCGCGGACGCCTTGCCGACGCTCGGCAATTCGATGCTCGCCGGCTGGATCATCGGTGCGGTGACCATGAAGATCACCAGCAGCACCAACATCACGTCGATGTAGGGCACGACGTTGATTTCGTGCTTTAACCTTCTTGGCCTCACTTCAACTGCCTTTGCAGGATGTTCGAGAATTCCTCCATGAAGCTCTCGAAGCGCACGGCGATGCGGTCGGTGTCGTGCGCGAAGCGGTTGTAGGCGACCACGGCGGGGATGGCGGCAAACAGGCCGATCGCGGTGGCGACGAGGGCTTCGGCGATACCCGGCGCGACGGCCTGGAGGGTCGCGGTGGTCATGCTGGCCAGCCCACGGAACGAGTGCATGATACCCCACACCGTGCCGAACAGGCCGACGTAGGGCGAGACCGAACCGGCGGAGGCGAGGAAGGACAGGTGGGCCTCAAGATCGTCGATCTCGCGCTGGTAGGTGGCGCGCATCGCCCGACGCACGCCATCGATGGCGGTGGCCGCGTCAAGCGAGCGCTGGCCACGCAGCTTGGTGAATTCGCGGAAACCTGCCTCGAAGATGCGTTCCAGCGCGCCGCTGTGATGGCGGTCGTTGACCGCGCTCTGGTAGAGGGTGTTGAGGTCGCCCCCGCTCCAGAATTCGCGTTCGAACCGGTCGGTCATGCGGCGCGTATCGCGGAGGGCAAACCATTTGCGGAAAATCCAGTACCACGACATGACCGAGACATAGGTGAGCAGTACCATCACCAGCTTGACAATGAGGCTGGCGTTGACGATCAGGTCGACGATGGCGAGATCCTGGCTGACGTTCATAGGGGCGGGTTCATGTGGTTTCGACGAGTTTGGCGTGAATCGGCTTGGGCAGGGGCGCGGGACGGCCTTTGGCGAGATCGATGCAGGCGACGCGAACGCGTGCGGTCAGCAGCGTTTCTTCCCCGCGGCGTATCGACTGCGCGAATGTTACCTGAGCGCGACCGAGCTCTTCGACCGCGGTCTCGATGCAAAGTTCATCGTCGAGCCGTGCCGGCTTCAGGTATTCGGCCGCGAGCGAGCGCACGGCGAAAGCCAGCCCCGTTGCGTTGGCCAATTGCCGTTGTTCGAAGCCCAGCGCGCGCAGGAATTCGGTGCGGCCCCGCTCGAGATACTTGAGGTAATTGGCGTAGTACACAACCCCGCCGGCATCGGTGTCCTCATAATAGACACGGGCGTTGATGCACTGGCTCATCCCGGCCAGAGGTCCCGGTTGGGCTGGCCCGGCACATCGAGGCCGAAATGGCGCCAGATACTGGCTGTGGCGACGCGGCCGCGGGGCGTGCGCTGCAGGTAGCCCTGCTGGATCAGGTAAGGCTCCAGCACATCCTCGATGGTATCGCGCGCTTCGCCGATCGCGGCGGCAAGGTTGTCGACACCGACCGGGCCGCCGCCGAATTTCTCCAGCACGGCGGACAGCAGCTTGCGGTCCATGGTGTCGAGGCCGAGGTGGTCGACGTCGAGCATGATCAGCGCGGCGTCTGCGATCGCCTGCGAGATCGCACCATCGTGCTTGACCTCGGCAAAGTCGCGCACGCGGCGCAACAGGCGGTTGGCAATGCGCGGTGTGCCGCGCGAGCGGCGCGCGATCTCGACGGCTCCGTCGTCGGCGATGGTGCAGCCGAGCAGGTGTGCCGAGCGGCGCACGATGTGGCCGAGCTCTTCGGGCGTATAGAACTCCAGTCGGGCGACGATGCCGAAACGGTCGCGCAGCGGGTTGGTCAACATGCCGGCGCGCGTGGTGGCGCCAACCAGCGTGAAGGGCGGCAAGTCAAGTTTGACCGAGCGGGCCGCCGGACCCTCGCCGATCATGATGTCGATCTGAAAGTCTTCCAGCGCCGGATAGAGAATTTCCTCGACCACCGGCGAGAGGCGGTGGATCTCGTCGATGAACAGGACGTCGTGCGGCTCGAGATTGGTCAGCAGCGCGGCGAGGTCGCCGGCGCGCTCGAGCACGGGTCCCGAGGTCTGGCGCAGGTTGACGCCGAGTTCGTGGGCAACGATGTGGGCCAGCGTGGTCTTGCCCAATCCCGGCGGCCCGAACAGCAGCACGTGATCAAGCGCTTCCTTGCGCCTTTTGGCCGCTTCGATGAAGATTTCGAGCTGGTTGCGGATTTTCTGCTGGCCGACGTAGTCGGCGAGCTTTTTCGGTCGCAGGGCGCGCTCGATGACATCCTCCTGCGGCGATGCGGTGTCGGCGGCGATCAGACGGTTGGCGAAGGAATCGGTTTCGATCATGGCCGGGGGTCCAGCGGCGGGTTGGGCAGAGTCGAGGGGTCCGGTTGCGACCAGGTCTCGATCAGTGTGAGCGTCAGGGCCAGCACGACCGGGCCGAGGAAGATGCCGACGAAGCCGAAAGCCAGCACGCCGCCAAAGACGCCGAGCGCGACGAGCAGGATCGGCAGACTGGAGGTGCGGCTGATCAGGATGGGCTTGATGAAGTTGTCGACGCTGCTGATGACGGCAACACCCCAGACGATCATGAAGATGGCCCAGCCGATTTCGCCCTGGCTGTAGAGCCACCATGCCGCGCCACCCCAGATCAGCGGCGGGCCGATCGGCACCATGGACAGGAAGAAGGTCGCCGCGCCGAGCAAGAGGGCCGCCGGCACGCCGGCGATGAGGAAGCCGATCAGCGCGACCACGCTTTGGGCCGCCGCGGTGCCGACGATGCCGATCATGACGCCCATGATGGTGTTGCGCGCGAGCCGCAACATGCGCTCGCCCAGTGCCCCGCCGATCTTCTCGGCGAATTGGGTGATGTGCGTGGCGAGCTTGTGGCCGTCACGGTAGAAGAAGAAGGCGATGAACACGACCAGCGTGAGTTCGAGCAGGCCCTGGCCGATCAGGGCCGCGGCCGAGGTCAGAAACTTGCGTGTCGGCTCGAACAGCTGCTTGCCCAGCTGGGCCAGCTCGGCATGGCTGCCGGCGAGCTTGCGCCAGTAATCATCGAGCGGTTCGCCAATGAGCGGAAGGGCCGACAGCCAGGCCGGGGGTGACCAGTCGCCCGCCTCGAACCAGGGCCGCAGCATGGCGAGCAGTTGCGTTACGCCATTGGCGAGGGTGGCGGCAAGGTAGGACATCGGCACCAGCACGGCGGCGGCGAGGACCAGCGTGGCAATCAGGGCGGCAAGGGTGGTGCGCCCCTTGACCCGTGACTCGAGCCAGGCGAACAGAGGCCAGGTCGTCAGGCAGAGGATCGCGGCGAACAGCAGCGCGGCGATGAAGGGCGCCAGTACCCAGGCCGCACCAATGATGATCAGCGCGACGAGGGCGATGCGGGCATTGGCGCGCGTATTCTCGTTCATGTCTGGCAGCGATTCTACCTGCTGCTATCCGTTCTCCGCCGCTGGCCTGGCTCGCCGGATATGCAGCGTCTTTTCCACCGTGGCGACCACGGTGCCGGCCGCATCGACAATATCCACCGGCCAGGTCGGTTCGTATTTTTCGCCTTGGGCGGTCGCGGCGAGCACTGCGGCGATATCCGCTTCAGCGAGGACGAAATGCGCGTAGAACATTGCCGCGGCCCGGTGTGCGGAAGCGGATCGTCGCCGCCTTGTCCCAGACGTGATAGCCTCGCGGCAGGTTGTGCAGCAGCATCAGCGCGTAGAAGGGATCGGTCATCGAGAACAGCGAACCGCCGTACTGGGTGCCGAAGTAGTTGCGGTTGAGCAGGCCCAGCCGCAGCCGCACCGCGACGCGCCGGAAATCCGGGGTGATCTCGAGTACGTGAATGCCGGCGCCGACGAAGGGCGGCCACAGGTTCATGCCCAGCCGCAGAAAACCGGCGGATAGCCGCAGGCGGCTGAGGAAGCCCTGTGACATCCGGGCGGCGCCTTAGCCCTTCCCGAGCTGCTTCAGGGCCTGGCGGATGCCGTCGGAGACCCCGATGTCCGGCGACAGCGACTTCATCGCCCCGAGCGCCTCGCGTTCGTTGTAGCCGAGCGCCAGCAGTGCGTTGAGGATGTCGCTCAGCGCGTCCGGTAGGCCCGGAGATGCCGTCCCGCCAGCGCTGACTTTTGCGGCGGCGCTGCCGGCGACGGGCAGTTTGCCCTTCAGTTCGAGCAGCAGCCGTTCGGCGGTCTTCTTGCCGATGCCGGGAATCTTCACGATGCGTCCGGTTTCCTGCAGCGCCACGGCCTGGGCCAGCTCGGCGACTGACAGGCCGGAGAGCACCGCCAGCGCGATGCGCGCGCCGATGCCGGAAATCTTCAGTAGCTGGCGAAACAGCGCGCGCTCGGCCTCGGTGAGGAAGCCGAACAGCAGATGGGCATCCTCGCGCACGACGAGGTGCGCCACGAGCGCGACCGGCTCGCCGAGATTCGGCAGGTTGTAAAAGGTGCTCATCGGCACATCGACTTCGTAGCCGACGCCGCCGACATCGACGAGGATCTGGGGTGGATTCTTTTCCAGCAAAGTGCCGGCGATGCGACCGATCATGGCGTTTCCTTTAAATCAGGCGACCATTTTTGACGCGGAAGCCGTGTGTCGCGATGTTACCGAGTCCCTGGCCGCCATGGGCGTGGCAGATCGCGCAGGCCAGCGCGTCGGCAGCGTCGGCCGAGGGTTCGCCCGGCAGTTGCAGCAGGCGCGTCACCATGTGGGCGACCTGCTCCTTCGCTGCCTTACCGTGGCCGACGACGGCCTGCTTGATCTGCAGGGCGGTGTATTCGGCGACCGTCAGGTCGGCGAGCACCAGTGCGGCAATCGCTGCGCCGCGCGCCTGGCCGAGCAGCAGCGTCGATTGCGGGTTGACGTTGACGAACACTTTTTCAATCGCCGCTTCGGTGGGGGCGTAGCTGGACACGACTTCGCTGATGCCGTCAAGGAGTGTCTTCAGGCGCTGCGGCAGGGCGTCTTTCTCGTTGCTGCGCACACAACCGCTCGCCACATACGCCAGCTTCTGACCGGTCTTGTCGATCACCCCGAAACCGGTGATGCGCAGGCCGGGATCGATGCCTAATATGCGGATGGTGCGAACGGTGTTCATCGCCGCGAAAGATACACGCCCAGTACGGCAATCGCCATGCCGGCCAGCGCGATGCCGGCCAGCGTCTCGCCGAACAGCAGCCAGGCCAGCAGCGCGGTGGTCGGTGGCGTGAGGTAGAACAGGCTGGCGACGTTGACGGCACTGCCGTGGCGGATCAGCCAGTTGAGCAGGGAGATCGCGCCGACCGACAGGACCAGCACGAGCCAGCCGAGGGCGAAGGCGAACTCCCCGGTCCATTCCACGCGATAGCTGTCCTGCGCGAGGATGATCGCGCCGGTGATGAGCGCGGTCGGCAGGAACTGTGCGACCGCGCCGCTGCGCCAGTCGAAGTGCGGACAGAATTTCTTCTGGTAGAGCGTGCCGGCCGTGATGCCCAGCAGTGCCATGACGGCCGGCCAGAGGGCGGCGGTCGGGAAGTCGGTGCCCAGCTTGGGCGACACGACCAGCGCGACGCCGACGAAGCCGAGCACGAGACCGGCCCATTGGCGTGGCAGCACCGTTTCGCCGAGCAGGCGGCCGGCAAGGGTCGCGGTGAGCAAGGGCTGCATGCCCACGATCAGGCTGGCCACGCCCGCGGTCAGGCCCATGCTGATGGCGATGAAGACGCCGCTCAGATACAGGCCATGCACCATCAGTCCGCTGGCGCCGATGTGGAGCCACTGGCGTCCGTCGCGTGGCCAGGGCGCGCGCAACGCCAGCGCAAGGCTGGTCATCAGCGCGATGACCAGCAGGTAGCGGACGAAGAGAAAGGCGAGGGGCGCCGCATGCGGCAGCCCGTACTTGGCGCCCAGAAAGCCCGTGCTCCACAGGAACACGAAGAGGAAGGGCGCCAGGCGTGCCACAGCGGTAAATCTGAAAGTCAGGGCTGGCGGGACGGCAAGCGGCGTGCGCTCAGGCGTCCATCACCGCTGTTGTGTAAACCTCCTGCACGTCGTCGAGGCCGTCGAGCGCATCGAGCAACTTCTGCATCTTCGCGGCGTCCTCGCCAGCGAGTTCGGCCTCGCTTTGCGGCTGCATCGTCACCTCGGCGTACTCGGCCCTGAAGCCGGCGCCTTCGAGCGCTTCCTTCACGTTGAGGAAGTCGCCCGGCCCGGTGATGATCTCGATCGAACCGTCTGCATCGGTCGCCACGTCCTCGGCGCCCGCCTCAATGGCGGCATCCATCAGTTTCGCCTCGTCGGTGCCCGGCGCGAAAATCATCTGCCCGCAGTGCTTGAACATGAAGGCGACACAGCCATCGGTGCCCATGTTGCCGCCATGCTTGGCAAACGCGTGGCGCACTTCGGCGACGGTGCGCACCTTGTTGTCGGTGAGGCAATCGACCATCACCGCGGCGCCGCCGATGCCGTAACCCTCGTAGCGGATCTCGACGTAATCGACGCCCTCGAGCTCGCCCGTGCCCTTCTTGATGGCGTTTTCGATCTTGTCCTTGGGCATGTTGACGGCCTTGGCCTTGTCGACGGCCAGCCGCAGGCGCGGGTTGAAGTTGGCATCGCCCCCGCCCATCTTGGCGGCGATGGTCATTTCCTTGGCGACGCGCGAAAAAGCCGCGCCGCGCTTTTCATCCTGACGGCCCTTGCGGTGCTGGATGTTGGCCCATTTGGAATGTCCGGCCATGGTGGGTTCCAATCTGTGAAGGTGGGTTAGAAACGAGCGACCGGCCCGCCAAGCTGCACCGGGGGCCGGTCGTTTTGTTGCATTTTACGGCAGCCGCGGGCGAATGCCGCGCGGAAGACGTCAAGGCTGCGGGCGTGCCCGGATATCGACGATTTCGGTGATCGGCAGGGTCGAGATGTCGCGGAGCTTTTCGATGCGGGCGCCTTCTTGCTCCAGCAGGGTCGATACCTGCGAAAAACTTGACGTGACAAACACCTCGCGGCCTTCCGGCGCGCGGCGCCGCACACCATACGAAACGCGCGAGCGTTCCTCGACCGGAAGCTTGCTGATCAGGCTCTTGGTGACCCAGATACTGCCATGGCGGGCGAAATCCGAGACGCGCGCCGCCTGGTTGATGGTGTCGCCGAGCACGACGAATTCGACACTGGTCGGCGACTGGTAGGTGCCGAGCCATTCCTGGCCTTCGTTGATGCCCGTATTGAGATACAGCTCGTTGAACCACTGCTTGCGGATCTGCCAGGCCTTCGACAGGCGCTGGATTTCCTGGCGCATTTCCATCGCGCAGTCGAGCGCGTTGGCAAGGTAGTTGCTGTCCGGCTGCGGGAAGAAGTAGTACACCATGCCGTCGCCGACATGCTTGCCGTATGTGCCCTTGTACTTGCGGAAGGTGGGTGCCAGCGTGCGCCAGATCTCGTTGATCAACTCGAAATACTCTTCCGGCGGCAGTTCGGAGCAGATCTTGACCGAGCCTTGCAGGTCGGCGACCAGCACTGCCAGGTCGGTCAGGACCGGCAGCCGCTTGCGCAGCAGGCCGCGGATGACCTCGTCGCGCCGTGCGAGCAGACTCAGCATTTCATCCGCCGGTTCCGCTTCCGGCACCAGCACGATGAAGATGCCTTCGCGGAAGAAGGAGGCGTATGCGGTGTGGAAACGCTCCCGGCCGCTGCCGTCCTGTTCGGGCAGCAGCACGGTGGACTGGATCACGGGCTGCAAGGGGACCGGGTCGGTTTCAAGATAGGCCGACTGCAAGCGTGCGTAAGTGACGGGATCGAGGCCGCGGCAAAGATTGCTGAAGCAGTCGGGGCTCAGGCGGGCCTTGGCGATGCCGATGTGGAAATTGAGCAGGCTGCCCCACTCGTTGCGGCCGACGGGCAGCAGGCGGAACAGGTTGCGCTGCGCGCTGGTTTGCGGGAGTTCGAGGTGGTCGCTGAACAAGTGGTGCTGGCCGGGCGGGTTGATCCACATCAGCTCGAAATTCTGGTTGAGCATGTAGGCCGGGTGGTCGATGTCATCCAGCGTCAGGTGCAGGGGCACTTCCGCAGGCAGCGCAACGGCCTTGGCCAGTGCCGGACGCTGCGCCGGTGCTGCGGGTGCCTTGTCCCCGCCATTGAGGCGGTCAATGATCTGGGTCATGCTGAGCCCCTCCTGTTTGAGGCGCCGCACTTCGTCGATTCGGGAAGTCGGAGTATTCGTCGGGTTGTACGAAAAGGGCTTCATGGGGCGGTCCGGCAGTTCATGGCGATAAGATCCTGCAGCGATCCAAATTTTTACGACAGGCGCTATCGTAAGACAAATAGCGGGGGAAATTGAAGTGTTTTTTGAGTTTATGTTCGCAACATGTTGTTTTAAAGCACTTGTGCGATACGCAATCCCGGCGGTGAAAAGCTGGGTTATGCTTCCCCCGGTCAACTTATCTATCCCATTGAAATCATGAGCCGATCACTCCCCATCGCCAAGTCCGGTGACACCGAACTGGCCCTCTTGTCCGCGCTTGCCAACCGCCATGGCCTGGTCACGGGTGCGACGGGCACCGGCAAGACCGTTACCCTGCAACGCATGACCGAACAGTTTTCCGCCATCGGGGTGCCCGTATTCCTGGCGGACGTGAAAGGCGATTTGTCCGGGCTCGGCGCGGCGTCCGGCCCGGCCTCGGAAAAAATGCAGAAGCGCCTCGACATGCTGGGCATGGCCGACTGGCAGCCGCGGGCCAATCCGGTGGTGTTCTGGGATGTTTTCGGCGTGTCCGGTCATCCGGTGCGCGCCACGGTGTCCGACATGGGACCGTTGCTGCTCTCCCGCCTGCTCGGGCTCAATGAGACACAGGAAGGGGTGCTGCAGATTGTCTTTCGCGTCGCCGACGACGCTGGCCTGCTGCTGCTGGACCTCAAGGACCTGCGCGCGATGGTGCAAAATGTCGGCGACAATGCGGCAACCTTCAAGACGCAATACGGCAACGTCTCCACGGCATCGATCGGCGCCATCCAGCGCGGTTTGCTGACGCTCGAGGAACAGGGCGGTGACAAGTTCTTCGGCGAGCCGATGCTGGATATATCCGACCTGATGCAGACGGCCAACGGCGGGCGCGGGGTGGTGAACATCCTCGCCGCCGATCAGCTGATGAACTCGCCCAAGCTCTACGCCACCTTCCTGCTCTGGCTGCTGGCGGAACTGTTCGAGCAGTTGCCCGAGGCCGGCGACCTCGACAAGCCCAAGCTGGTGTTTTTCTTCGACGAGGCGCACCTGCTGTTCGACGAGGCGCCGCCGGCGCTGATCGACAAGGTCGAGCAGGTCGTGCGGCTGATCCGCTCGAAAGGCGTGGGTGTCTACTTTGTCACGCAGAACCCGCTCGATGTGCCGGACAAGGTGCTCGGTCAGCTCGGCAACCGCGTGCAGCATGCCTTGCGCGCCTTTACGCCGCGCGACCAGAAGGCGGTCAAGGCCGCGGCCGAGACGATGCGCGCCAACCCTGCGTTCGACGCGGCGGCCGCCATCACCGAACTGGGCGTCGGCGAGGCGCTGGTGTCCTTCCTCGACGAGAAGGGCCGGCCGGCCATCGTCGAGCGTGCCTTCGTGTTCCCGCCCGTCTCGCGGCTGGGGCCGCTGACGCCCGACGAGCGCCAGAAGGCCATCCAGTCATCGGTGCTGTTCGGTCACTACGAGAAGATGGTCGATCGCGAATCGGCCTATGAGAAGCTCGCGGCGCGCGCTACCCTGGCTGCCGATGCGGATGCGAAAGTCAGTGCTGGCAAGACGGCACCGCAGACGGGCCAGGCGGAAAGTGGCGGGGGCGGAATGTTCAACGACATCCTGTTCGGCCGCACCGGCCCGCGTGGCGGACACACCGACGGCCTCGCGCAGACCATGGCCAAGACTGTCGCGCGTACCATCAGCTCGGGTGTCGGACGCGAGATTCTGCGCGGCGTGCTGGGTTCCATCCTCGGCAAGCGTCGTTGATTCCCCCGGGTGGCCATGGGGCGGGAATCGCGCTGGCGATCCTCGCGGCCTTCGGCTTCTCGTTCAAGGCGATCTTCGTCAAGCTCGCCTATCCGTATGGTGTCGATCCGATTACCTTGCTGGCCTTGCGCATGGTGTTCGCGCTGCCGGTGTTTCTCTGGGTCGGGCTGACAGCCTCGCGCGGGATGCCGGCGCTCACGGCGCGCGACTGGCTGGGCATCGTCGTCATGGGGCTGGCGGGCTACTACGGCGCCAGCGTGTTCGATTTTCTCGGGCTGCAATACATCTCGGCGGGGCTTGAACGCCTGATCCTGTTCACGTATCCGACTCTCACGCTGCTCTTCGGCATGGTCCTGACACGGCGACTGGCCAGCCGGCGCGAAGTGCTGGCGCTGGCGCTGTGCTACCTCGGCATCGGCGCGGCCTTCTGGCATGACCTCGAGTTCGCCGACGCGGCAAGCACGATCTGGCTCGGCGGCGGCCTCGTGTTCGGATCAGCGCTGTGCTATGCGATCTATCTCACCGGCAGCGCGCAACTGATCGCCCGCCTTGGCACGGCGCGCTTCGCCGCGCTGGCCACGCTGGTGTCCACCGCGGCCGTGCTGGGTCACTTTGCGGCAACCCAGCCCCTGCAACGGCTGATCCAGCCCTGGCCGGTCTATGGCTACGCCCTGGCGATGGGCGTGTTCTGCACGGCCTTGCCGATCTTCGCCCAGTCTGCGGCGATCCGGCGCCTGGGCAGCGCGCGCGTCGCGCTGGTCAGCATGCTCGGCCCGCTGGCGACCATCGGCTTTGCCGTCTGGCTGCTGGACGAACCCCTCTCCCTCGCGCAGATCGCCGGTGCCCTGCTGGTCATCGGGGGCATCGCCGCCATCAGCCGGCGCACCCGCGACTGATCGAACCGTTTGTCATTGCGGCGAATCGCATTTCCGCGGATAGCCGTGATACTCTGCAAAAAATAGTCGAGGTGGAGTCCATGAACGGCAAGTTCAAATCATTGCTGTTGCGGGTCGGGGTATGCGTCTGGACCATCGCATCGGGTGGCGCCGTGCTGGCGGATACGGGCGATGGTAATTCGTTTCTTACCGTGCGGGGATTCGGCACGCTTGGCCTGGCAAGATCAACTTCCAGCCATGCCGAGTTCGTGCGCGACTTGTCCCAGCCGGTGGGGATCAGGGATGGCCAATGGTCCGGGCGGATCGACAGCATCTTCGGCGTGCAGGCCAACTGGCAGGCGAGTCCCGGCGTCGAACTCGTCGGCCAGGTCGTCAGCCGTTACCATTACGACCGTAGCCACAATCCGGAAGTGATGTGGGCGTTTGCCAAGTGGGAGCCGGATCCCCGCTTCTCCCTGCGTGCCGGGCGCATTGGCGCGGATTTCATGATGCTGGCCGATTCGCGCCTGGTGGGGTACTCGTACTTGCCGGTGCGCCCTTCATCCGATTTCTTCGGCCCCCTGTTCTTTTCGCATTTCGATGGTGCGGACGCGAGTGCCGCCATGCCACTGGGCGACGGCATATTGCGCGGCAAGATCTTCGGGGGCTGGACACAAGAGCAAAGCGCTGGAGCCCTTGGCGTCTGGGATACTCGCGGCTCCCTGCTGCGCGGCGTGGTGCTCGAGTATGCCCAGGGCCCCTGGCAGTTGCGTGGCAACCTCGCCAGCATCCGCTTCGCCGAGGACATGAGAACCGGCTTTTTGTCGGATCCCTTGCGTAGCATCGGGACGCCTGAATCCATCGCTGCTGCGGAATCTTTGCGGATCAAGGATACGGTGACCCGTTTTCTATCGGTGGGCATCGTCTATGACCAAGGGCCGGTGCTGGTTCAGGGCATGCTCAACAGGATCCGCAGCGAAACGGAGATCATCGAAGACTCCCATGCCGGCTATCTGCTGGCAGGCTATCGGTTGGGTGTCGTGACGCCTTATGCAGGCTTCTCGTGGTGGAAGACGAAGGCGCAGCCGCACTCGACCGGGCTGCCGAATACGCCATCCTTCGTCGCGCTTAACCAAACCTACGAGCAGTTCTTTCGCGCCATCCATGTGAACAGGATGACCTACAGCCTTGGCATGCGCTGGAACCTGCGTGCCGACATGGCGCTCAAGTTCCAATGGGATACGGTAAGGGCTACTCGCGACACGCTGTTTTCCCTGCGCAACATCGATCCCGGATGGGACGGAAAAACCGACGTACTGAGCGTCACGCTCGACTTCGTCTTCTGAGCATGCGCATACTGCCTCATCTGCTCTTCTGCGTTCTGGTGCTGCTGGCGCCGATGGCGCATGCTGATCTGGTCCTCGTCGCCCATCCGCACAGCGGGATCGAGCGCTTGACGCAGGAGGAGGTCATCAACATCTTTCTGGGACGCTACCGCCTTCTGGCGTCCGGAGTTGTGGCCGAGCCGGTTGACTTTCCAATCGACAGCGATTACCGCACGCGGTTTTATCGTCGGCTGGTCAATAAAAACCCTGCCGAAATCAATGCCTACTGGGCGCGTCTGGTCTTCTCGGGCAAAACACGTCCGCCACTGGTCATCGTTACGGCCGAAGCCGTGCTGAACTTTGTCGCGTCACAACCGGGGGCACTGGCTTATCTGGAGCGCTCCCAGGTGGATGGCCGCGTGAAAATTGTCTTCGAGGTCGGTAACTAGCGATGGCCGGCCGCATTCGTTGGTGGCACGGCATCCTCGCACGCAGCCTCCTGGCGGTGCTGGCTGTCGCCTTGCTGATGGGGGCGATCTCCACGGCATGGGTGAATCGCGTGGTGAGCGACCGGATGCATCAGCAGGCGACGACCAAACTGGGCGAATTGCTCGATACGGTCGAGAGCACGGCGAGCATCGCCTGCTTCGTCGGCGATGAACAGTTGGCCATGGAGGTTGCGCAGGGGCTGTTGCGCAACAGCGAGGTGCTGCATGTCGTGATCCGGGCGGGGCAACGCGAACTGGTTGTTGCCGAGCGCGGTCCCGCCAAAGTCAGCCCTGGCGAGACGGCATCAACGAGTGATGAAATCCCCGCGGTGAGCCGGACCTTGCGTTCGCCCTTCAATGCGCAGGAAGTGATCGGCTCGATCACCCTGAAGGCCGACTGGAAAGCGATCGAGGCCTGGATGAAGCAGAACAGCACCTTCACCAGCCTGCTGCTGGCGGGGCAGATCGTGCTGGTCATCATCGCGACGATAGCTGCCATCTTCTTCCTCGTGCTGCGACCGATCAAGCACACGTCCGATCAGTTGCACCATCTCGATGCCGCCAGCGGCGGCCGGCTCGAGGTTCCCGAGGGGCATGAGCGCACCGAGGTCGGGCGCCTCGTCGATGACATCAACCACCTGACCGGCCGACTGGTCGAGACGCTCGACCAGGAGCGCGCGCTGCGACGCCAGCAGGAAGTGGATCAGCTCAAATATCAGGACCTGTTCAACAACGCCGGCTCGGGTATCTTCGTGGCCGACCGGCAGGGCTACCTCGATTCCTTCAACCGGGCCTTTGTCGAGCTGACCTGGCTGCCGAAGCAGCGGGGCAACGCGCGGCGCCGGCTCGCTGACTCGTACTGGCAAGCTCCCGAGCAACTGCTGGCCATGGTCGGCACCAGTCTGGACGGTGCAGCGGACCACGGTACCGTGGGGGACGATTTCCTGATCTACGGCCGGCGCGGCGACGAACGCTGGCTGCATGTGACGGTCATGCCCTTGGGGGACGGGAGCGTGCAGGGCACGGTGACCGATGTGACGCAGCGCAAGAACGAAGAGCTTTCCGCCAAGCGTCTGGCGGTCACGGACGCACTGACGGGATTCGCCAATCGTGGGGGCTTGCACCGCGCTTTTGCCGAACTCGCGCCAGACAGCGAGCGCTTTGCCCTGGTCATGCTCGACATCGACGGATTCAAGCAGATCAACGACGCGCTCGGATTTCCGGTAGGCGATGAAATCCTGCTGGGCGTCGCCGCGCGTTTGCGGGAGATGCTGGCGGGCGGAGACTATGTGGCCCGCATAGGCAGCGACGAGTTCGTGCTGGTGTTGTCCGGCGTGAGCGAGCGGCAGGTGCTCGCCGCACGGATTGATCAACTGGTCGAGCGCCTCGCCCAACCTTACGCTGTCCGGGCCGAAGCGGCACGCACGCCCCTCACGGTGGGGGTCAGCATCGGTATCGCCCGCTACCCGCGCGACGGGATCGATATCCAGCAGTTGTTGCGCGCGGCCGAACTGGCATTGAACAGCGCCCGCGCGGCCGGGGGGTGCATCTACAAGTTCTTCGATCCTGCCTTGCAGGCGGCGGCAGAGCATCGCCGCCGTCTCGAGGACGATCTGCGCGCCGCGGTCGCCGCACGCGAGTTGCAGTTGGCCTTCCAGCCCATCATCGATCTGGCCACGGGCCGGCTGACCGGCGCGGAGGCGCTGTTGCGCTGGCCGCATCCGCAGCGGGGATTCGTCCCGCCGGATGTGTTCGTGCCGCTGGCGGAGGAAATCGGGCTGATCGGTGCCATTGGCCTCGTCGTACTGAACGGCGCATGCCGGCACGCCGCGTTATGGCGCAACAGCGGACTCGATATCTATGTTTCGGTCAATGTCTCGGCCCGTCAGATCCCCAACGATCTGCCGCCGGTCGTCGTGCTCGACATCCTGCGTCGTCATGGGCTGCCGCCGGATGCGATTGTGCTCGAGATCACGGAAGGCGTGCTGATGAGCAATGTCACGGTTGCGCAAACCTGGATCGAAAGCCTGCGCGCCGCCGGGTTGCGCATCTATCTGGATGATTTCGGCACCGGTTACTCCTCGCTGTCCTATCTGAAACGGTTTCCGCTCGACACCGTCAAGATCGACAAGTCCTTCATTCGCGATCTGCATGCCGACAACAGCGACCGGGCCCTGGTCAATGCCATCATTACCATGGCGCGCAGCCTCGGGCTGCATGTCGTTGCCGAAGGCGTCGAGGACGAGGCACAGCTTGTCCTTCTGCGCGAGATGGGTTGCGGTTTCGGGCAGGGATATTATTTCGCGCGCCCGGTTGCCGCGGCAGATTTCATGGCCTTGGCGGCCAGTCTCAATTCGAAGTATGGGGAAGGGTTTCCAGGGGATGGACAGGGCATGGGGGTCTTGAGGATCGCGGACTGAGCGTGGCTTCACGTCTGCGTCGATATTCATCGAGTCTGGCGAAACGTCGGGTGGCAAGCGACTAATGAAAAGAACAATAGTGATGCGAATCCAGGCGGGGATATGCGGGCTGGCGCTCTTGGGCACGGTGCAGGCTGCCGAATTGAGCGAGCAGGATTACTACGACGAATTGCCTACCGTCCTGACGGTCAGCCGGCTGGCTCAGCCGCTCAACGAAACGCCCGGTGCGGTCACCGTGATCAACCGTGAGACCATCCGCCGCTCGGGTGCACGGGAACTTGTCGATGTCCTGCGGCTGGTCCCCGGCTACCTCGTCGGCGGCTTCAATGGCGCCAATCCGTCAGCCTCATATCACGCCCCCCTGGATGATTACGGCATCCGCAACCTGGTCCTCATCGATGGCCGCCCGGTGTATTCGGCCTATTACTTCGGAGGAACCTCGCGCGGGATGATGGGTGTGCTGCTCGAAGATATCGAACGCATCGAGGTGCTGCGCGGTTCGAATTCGGCGGCCTATGGCGCCAACGCACTGTTCGGCGTCATCAACATCATCACCCGCAACGCGGCGGATACGCAGGGCACCGAGGTTTCGGTGACCGGTGGCAATGGTGGCATCAAGGACAACACTGTCCGCCATGGCTGGGGGAATGACTCCGCGAGTTTCAGGTTAAGCACCGGACGGCGGAGCGACACGGGCTACGGCAACAGCCATGATGACAAGATCATGAGCCAGTTGAATTTCCGTGGCGACCTGCGTCCGACGCGCGATCAGGAAGTGATGATCGCCGCGGGTGCTGCCCAACTGGCTGCCGGGGACGGCTTTGCCGGAAAGGCGGGCAATGCTGAACGCACGGTCGGGTGGAACAACTTTTTTCTGCAGGGGCAGTGGAAACGGCAAGTCTCGGAAACGGAGGAAATCAAGGTTTCCGCCAGTTTCAATCAGGAGGACTTGCAGGACGGATTTACTTACGCGCCCGATCCCGGCGTGGTCGTCAGTTCGAGCGGGCGGGGCAGGAGGCTCAACCTTGAATTTCAGCACCAGCTGATGCTCACGCCCCAGGTACGTGCGGTCTGGGGCGCTGGCTACAAATACGAGGACGCGATGTCGCGCCCCCTGTACAACACTGATAATGCGGTAGCCATTCATGAAGAAAGGCTGTTTGGCAATGTCGAGTGGCGTTTCCATCCGCAATGGTTGTTGAATGCCGGCGGCTTCGCTGGCCATCACAGCCAAACGGGGCAGTATTTTTCGCCCCGGTTGATGGCGAACTTTCTCGTTACGCCCGATCATGTCTTGAGACTCGGTGCAACCGAGTCGACCCGCTCGCCAACCCTCTTCGAACTGGCAAGCGATGCGCGCCTCTATCCCAAGGCTGCCGCGAACTTGCTGGCCGCAGGTGAGCTTATCCCGAGCCTGATCGCCACCGCGAATCAACTTAACCCGGCGCAGCCCTATCCGTATCGGCTCTTCTTTTCGAGTGGTCAGGTTTCATCCGAAAAACTGTGGGTTCAGGAGCTGGGGTATTTCGGTAACTTCCGCGCGTTGAAGCTGACGCTGGATGCGCGTGTCTATGTGGAAACGCTGCACGATCTGATTTCCAAGGAGTTCGATACAGTTCCTGGCTATGTGGTTCCCCCGTTGCCGGGTCCGCTCGGCATTTATTCGGGAACGCCGATTCCCACCCAGGTTTTTCTCAATACGCCAGGCTTCAAGACTCGTGGCCTGGAGTACCAGCTCCGCTGGAAACCTCTGGATAAAACAGAAATCTGGATCAACCAGTCGCTGCAGCGAACCATCTGGGACGATGATGCCGACAGGCCCTATGCACCGACGCACGCAACGGCCATCGCGTGGTTCCAGCGGTTGCCTTACGATTTTGACCTGAGTGTCATTCATCAGTCCACGGGTTCGATGTCCTGGGGCAAGCAGGCGGAAGCATTGCCGCGCCAACGGCGACTCGATCTGCGCTTGGCAAAATTATTCAGGGTGGGACGCACGCGGGCCGAGGCAGCGATAACCGTCCAGGCATTGAACGGCAGCATGCCTGCCTACCAAGCCGGTACCAGCCACATTTTCGAGCGCCGCGCCTTCGGCACACTGCGCATCGAATTCTGAGCATGCCGCGTTTTCTCCTCCATCTCACCCTCGCTTGCCTCGTCTATATGACTTTGGTATTAGAGGTGGCCGCTGCGCCCCGTGTTTGGGTGGCTTTGGCGGACGAAGGCGGTGCGTACGAGGAGGCCGCCGCAGTGCTCAGGCAGGAACTGGGAACGCAGTTCGATCTGAATGTTGCCCATTGGCGCGCGCTGTTCAGCGTCCGGGACGGGATGCCGGACCTGATCGTGACAGTGGGCGTGACAGCGCTCGATGGTGTCGTGGAGCGGCTCGGCAAAAGGGATGAATCCTGGGCACGTGTTCCGGTGTTGGCGATCATGTTGCCGCAGGCGGTGTTTGATGCGCGTCAGGCCGATCCGCAACTGGCGCGGCGTCCGTTTTCCGCGGCCTTGATTGACCAGCCGATCGGACGACAACTGGCCTTGATCAAACGTGCGCTGCCGCAATATAAGCGTGTCGGCGTGCTGGCCGGCGTGCAGACCCGGCAGGCGCTTGACGTGCTTGACAGGGAAGCGCTTGTCCGGGGACTGTCGCTGCGAAAAACCCGGCTGGTCAATACGGTGGAAGACGTCTATCCGGCGCTGAAGCAGGCGGTCGAAGAAGCGGAAGTGATCCTCGCGCTGCCCGACCCGCTGATTTACAACAGCACCAGCCTGCAGAACATCCTGTTGACGCTGTATCGTGCAAGGATGCCGCTGGTGGCCTTTTCCCCGGCCTACGTCAAGGCAGGCGCCGTGCTCGCTGTGTATTCGACACCCGCCCAGATGGCGCGGCAGGCGGCCGAGATGTTGCGCCAGTGGCAGCCCGGACGCGGCTTGCCACCACCGCAGAGACCTGGGGAATTCGAGGTGGCCGTGAACGAACGCGTTGCTGCGTCGCTGGGCTTGTGGTTCGATGCACCCAATCTCATCGTCAACGATCTGCGTCGACTGGAGGGAGGTCGATGACGGTCCGGCTGGGTATGCGCGGACGCCTGCTGATGAGCGCCGTCCTGCCGGCGATCCTCATGGTGCTGATCCTCGAACTGGTGTTCCTGAACCATTATCAGGACGACCTGGAGCGCAGCTTCGAGCAGCGCGGTCAGGCGACCGTGCGGCAGATCGGCGCGGCGGCCGAATACGCCATTTTCAGCGGCAGCCGCACGACACTGAACATGCTGGCCGATGGCACGCGGCAGGGCGATTCGGCCATCAGGTCGGTGCTCGTTCTCGATCGCCACGGCGAGGTAATCACACGTTCCGGCGCGCCGACACGACATGCGTTGCCGCTGCCCGATACCCTGCAAACCCGCACCGACGGCGACGTAACGCTGGTCCAGGCGCCGATTCAGCAGGTTTCCCTGCCGCTCGACGACAGCGACGCACTTTGGCGCGGCAGCGGCAGCGGCAGCGGCAGTATGACTACGTTGGGCTACATCCGCGTCGAGATTTCACGCGACGAATTGACCGCGCGCAAGCGCGAGATGCTGCAGATCACGCTGCTGGTCATGCTGGGCGGCCTCGTGCTCGCCAGTTGGCTATCGCTACGCATCGCCGGGGGCGTGCTGGCCTCGCTGAATGCGGCGCATGCGGCCTTGCGGCGACAAAAAGAGTATGCGGAATTGCTCGCGCGCACCGACGCGCTGACGGGGTTGGCGAACCGGCGTGCGTTCGACGAGGCGGCCGAACTTGAGGTTCAGCGTGCGGTGCGTTACGCATCTCCGCTTGTGCTGGTGATGACCGACCTCGATCATTTCAAGGCGATCAACGACGCGCATGGCCACCATGTCGGCGACAAGGTGTTGCAGCATTTTGCACAGGTTCTTGCCGATTCCGTGCGCACCATCGACATCGTCGGGCGCTGGGGCGGCGAGGAGTTCGTGATCCTGATGCCGGGGACCGAACTGGACGAGGCGGTGCAGGCCGCCGAGCGCATGCGGCAGGCGGTGCTGCAGGCACCCCCACCTCTGGATGACCCGATGTATGCCTACACCGCAAGTTTCGGGGTCGCCGCCTTCAGTCTGGAGCTGCCGACGATGGTGTCCTTGCTTGGGCGCGCCGACGCGGCGCTCTATCTGGCCAAGAAGCACGGCCGCAATCGCGTCGAACGCAGCGGCAGTGCCGTCGCGCCAGCGCTGACTTTCACAGACGCGCGCGCGCAAGCCCCAGGCGACGGACGATTTCCAGCGCAAGCGCCGATTGATTGAGGGTGTAGAAATGCAGGCCGGGCGCGCCGAGGTCGATCAGGCGCTGGCAGAGTTCGGTCACGACGTCGAGGCCGAAGGCGCGGATCGACGCGGCATCGTCGCCATAGCCCTCGAATTTGCGGCGCATCCAGCGGGGGATTTCGGTGCCGCAGCTATCGGCAAAGCGCGACAGCTTGGAAAAACGCCCGATCGGCATGATGCCGGGCACGATGGGGATGGTCACCCCGAGCGCGCGGGCATCCTCGACGAAGTGGGCGTATGCGTCGGCGTTGTAGAAGAACTGCGTGATCGCGGTGTCGGCGCCGGCATCGACCTTGCGCTTGAAGTTGGCCAGATCCTCGCGCGGGCTGCTGGCCTGCGGATGCCATTCCGGATAGGCGGCGACCTCAATGCGGAAGCTGTCGCCGGTTTCCTTACGGATGAACTCGACCAGTTCGTTGGCATGGCTAAACTCGCCGGCGTCGGCCATGCCCGAAGGCAGGTCGCCGCGCAGCGCGACGATCCGGCGGATGCCGTGGTCGCGGTAGTCACGGAGGATCTGCCGGATGCCAGCGCGCGTCGAACCGATGCAGGAAAGATGCGGTGCGGCGGCGTGACCTTCGGCAGCGATTTCCATGACGATCTCGAAGGTGCGGTCGCGCGTCGAGCCGCCCGCGCCGTAAGTGACGGAGAAGAACGTGGGGCCGAGTTCCGCAAGCCGTGCGCGGGCAGAGCGCAGCTTGTCGAGTCCTTCGGTCGTTTGCGGGGGGAAGAATTCGAAGGAGATTTCAGGTGAGTTCATGGCGGGCATGGAGGAAGAATTCACGGTTGCCATCGGAGCCGGTGATGGGGCTGTCGAACCAGTCGATGACGGTCAGGTGGTGGGCCGCGCAGCAGGCCGCAAGCTTGTCTTTCACGCCCGCATACAGTGAAGCATCGGTGACGATGCCGCCCTTGCCGATGTGTCCGGGGCCAACCTCGAATTGCGGCTTGACGAGCAGCAGCAGGTCGCCAAGCCGAGTGAGAAGGGGCGGCAGTTGCGGCAGGATCAGCGTGAGTGAAATAAAGGAGACATCGGCGACGATCAGGTCGAATTGCTTATCGCTATTGCGCCAACCTTCCGCTAGGGCTGACTTTTCCAGTTCGCGGGCATTGACGCCCTCGTGGTGCTCGACGCGCGGATCGCAGGCGATTTGCGGGTGCAACTGGCCGTGGCCGACATCGACGCCGACCACGCGCGCCGCGCCGTGTTGCAACAGGCAGTCGGTGAAGCCGCCGGTGCTCTGGCCGACGTCGAGGCAGTTGCGGCCATGCACGTCGATGCTGCGTGTGCCGCAGCGCGCCAGCGAGCTTGACGCCGCCGCGCGAGACGTACTCGGCGTCGGGCGTCGGCCGCAACGGTCAGTGCCGTGTCGGCGGCCAGCAGCAGGGACGATTTCGCGATTGCCGTCCCGTCAGCGCTGACTTTCACGCGGCCGGCCTCGATCAGGCGCTGCGCCGCCGTACGCGAAGGCGCGAGCCCGCGCTGCACCAGCAGCGCGTCGACCCGCAGGCCCAGATGCGCGGTGGGCTTCGCCACAGGCTTTGCCCGTGGCCGTGCCGTGCGCGCATGAAACGAGTTCATGCTCATCGCTGATTGCTTGCAATCGCCAAGGTGCTCAATACCGGTAGTGCTCGGCCTTGTACGGACCGTTCTTGGCCACGCCGATGTAGGCGGCCTGCTGGTCGGTCAGTTCCGAGAGTTGCGCGTTGAGCTTCTTCAGCTGCAGGCGCGCCACTTTCTCGTCGAGGTGCTTGGGCAGCGTATAGACGCCCACCGGGTAGTCGGCGTTGCTTGGTGAACAGCTCGATCTGCGCGATGGTCTGGTTGGCGAACGATGACGACATCACGTAGGAGGGATGTCCGGTGCCGCAGCCGAGGTTAACCAGGCGACCCTTGGCCAGCAGGATGATCCGCTTGCCATCCGGGAAGATGACGTGATCGACCTGCGGCTTGATCTCGTCCCACTGCGTATTTCTCGATCGAGGCGACGTCGATCTCGTTGTCGAAGTGGCCGATGTTGCAGACGATGGCCTGATCCTTCATCTTCGCCATGTGGTCGTGGTTGATGACATGGAAGTTGCCGGTGCAGGTGACGAAGATGTCGGCCTTGTCGGCGGCGTATTCCATGGTGACGACGCGGTAGCCTTCCATCGCGGCCTGCAGCGCGCAGATCGGGTCGATCTCGGTGACCCACACCTGCGCCGACAGCGCGCGCATGGCCTGGGCCGAGCCCTTGCCCACGTCGCCGTAGCCGGCGATCAGCGCGATCTTGCCGGCGATCATCACGTCGGTGGCGCGCTTGATGCCATCGACCAGCGATTCGCGGCAGCCGTAGAGGTTGTCGAACTTGGACTTGGTGACCGAGTCGTTGACGTTGATGGCGGGAATCTTCAGGTCGCCACGCTCGTGCATCTGGTACAGGCGATGCACGCCGGTGGTGGTCTCTTCGGTGACGCCCTTGATCTGCGCCAGACGCGTCGAATACCAGGTCGGGTCGGTGGCGAGCTTGGCCTTGATGGCGGCGAAGAGAATGGTTTCTTCTTCGGAAGTCGGCTTGGCGAGGACGGCGACGTCCTTCTCGGCCTTGGTGCCCAGGTGCAGCAGCAGCGTGGCGTCGCCGCCGTCGTCGAGGATCATGTTGCGAGTAGCCGCCGTCCGGCCACTCGAAGATGCGGTGGGTGTAGTCCCAGTAGTCGGTCAGCGATCTCGCCCTTGACGGCGAACACGGCGATGCCGTCCTTGGCGATGGCGGCGGCGGCGTGGTCCTGCGTCGAGAAAATGTTGCACGAGGCCCAGCGCACCTGCGGCGCCGAGCGCGGTCAGCGTCTCGATCAGCACGGCGGTCTGGATGGTCATGTGCAGCGAGCCGGTGATGCGCGCGCCTTTCAGCGGCTGCGCCTTGGCGTACTCCTCGCGGATCGCCATCAGGCCGGGCATCTCGGTCTCGGCGATGCGGATTTCCTTGCGGCCCCAGTCGGCCAGGTTCATGTCGGCGATGACGTAGTCAGTCACTGGTGTTCTCCATTCAACTCAGTTGAAAATAAGATGAATGGGCGCCGTTGCCATGAATCTCCGCATCGAGCCTGACGATCCGCTGGTGCGGACCGCTGCAGCGCCCCTCGATGAGAGAAAGACTGATTTTACAGCCCGGCGTCCGCCCTTCAGCGCCGCGCCTTGTCGGTCTTTTCCCAGGTGAATTCCGGCTCGTCGCGGCCGAAGTGGCCGTAGGCGGCGGTCTTCTGGTAGATCGGGCGCAGCAGGTCGAGCATCTTGCACGATGCCCTTCGGCCGCAGGTCGAAATGCTTCTTCACCAGTTCGGCGATGGTCTCGTCGGAGACCTTGCCGGTGCCGTAGGTGGTGACCCATACCGAGGTCGGGCTGCGGCACGCCGATGGCGTAGGAAACCTGGATCAGGCAGCGCGTGGCCAGGCCGGCGGCGACGATGTTCTTGGCCACGTAGCGGCCGGCGTAGGCCGCCGAACGGTCGACCTTGGACGGGTCCTTGCCGGAGAAGGCGCCGCCGCCGTGCGGGCAGCCGCACCGCCGTAGGTGTCGACGATGATCTTGCGGCCGGTCAGGCCGCAGTCGCCCTGCGGGCCGCCGACGACGAAGCGGCCGGTCGGATTGACCAGATACTTGATCTCGCCCTTGACCAGTTCCTTGGGCAGGATCGGCTTGATGATCTCCTCGATGACCGCTTCGCGGATGGCCTCCAGCGACATCTCGGGTGCGTGCTGGGTGGAGATCACCACGGTGTCGATGGCATCCGGCTTGCCGTCCGCATAGCGGACGGTGACCTGCGATTTGGCGTCCGGACGCAGCCAGGGCAGGCGGCCGTCCTTGCGCAGCATCGCCTGGCGCTCCATCAGGCGGTGCGAAAGATAGATCGGCAGCGGCATCAGGCTCGGCGTCTCGTCGCAGGCGTAGCCGAACATCAGGCCCTGGTCGCCGGCACCCTGGTCGAGGTTGTCGTCGTAGGCCTTGTTCACGCCCTGGGCGATGTCCGGGCTTTGCTTGTCGTAGGCGACCAGCACCGCGCAGCCCTTGTAGTCGATGCCGAATTCGGTGTTGTCGTAGCCGATGCGCTTGATGGTGTCGCGCGCGACACCGATGTAATCGACATTGGCGTTGGTGGTGATTTCGCCGGCCAGCACGACCAGACCGGTGTTGCACAGCGTCTCGGCGGCGACGCGCGAGTGCTTGTCCTGCGCCAGGATGGCGTCGAGAATGGCATCCGAGATCTGGTCGGCGACCTTGTCCGGATGGCCTTCGGAAACGGATTCGGAGGTGAAGAGGTATTCGTTTGACTCATGCTTGCTCCTTTCATGCGTCCCCGCTGTCTGGTCGTCAGACCAGCTCGGGGGATCGGAGCAGGCGACGCTTTAGCAGTATTTTGCAGCCAGAATCTGCCTGGCCGCCCTGCAAGTTGTCCTGATTAACTCGGCGGAGGCGCGGATAATAGCGCTTTTTTCCGTCAGCCGGTCAAACCGCGCGCTCCGCATGGGTTTCTTGTTCCGCCTCCTGTCCCGACTGCCTTTGCCCCTGCTGCACAACCTCGGCGCCATGCTGGGCTGGCTCGCTTACGCGTTGTCGCCGACCTATCGTCGCCATCTGCGCGAGAACACTGCGCAGGCCGGTTTGGATGCGGTGCGCGGCGCGGCGATCGCCGAAGCCGGCAAGACCATGCTCGAACTGCCGAAGCTCTGGCTGCGACCGCAGGCGGAGGTCGTCGAGCGGGTCGTCAAGGTGACCGGCTGGGAACTGGTCGAAGCAAGCCTGGCAGGCCGGGCGCGGCATCCTGTTCCTGACGCCGCACCTGGGCTGCTTCGAAATCACCGCGCAGTACTACGCCGCGTTCCAGCCCATCACCGTGCTGTATCGCCGGCCCAAGCAGGACTGGCTCGCGCCCGATCATCGAACAGGGGCGGGGTGCCAACCTGCAAGCTGGCGCCGGCCGACTGGGCGGCGTGCGCAAGCTGATCAAGGCGCTGAAGGCCGGCGAGGCGGTCGGCATGCTGCCCGACCAGGCACCGGGCGTCGGCGAGGGCGAACTGGGCGCCCTTCTTCGGCCGACCGGCCTACACGATGACGCTGGCGGCACGCCTGGCGCGCTACAGGCGCGACGGTGCTGCTCGCCTATGCCGAGCGCCTGCACTACGGGGCCGGCTATCACGTGCATTTCCTGCCGCCGGACGGCGAGGTCGGCACGCCGGCGGGCATCAATCGCGAGATCGAGCGTGTCGATCCGCGATGTGTCCCGAGCAGTACCTGTGGGGTTACAACCGCTACAAGGTGCCTGCCGGAGCCTCTGCGCCATGATTAGCCCCCCACGCTTACTTCGTTCGCTGCTCCTCACAGGGGGGCGCATGCTGCCTCGGGACGTCCCATCGACATCATGACGCGACTCGCCCTGTTCGCCATGTGGCTGCTGCACTGGCTGCCGCTGCCGCTGCTGTCCGCCTGCGGCCGGTGGTTCGGCCGCGTGCTCTTCCGCTTCGGCCGCGAGCGGCGCCAGGTCGCGCTGACCAACCTTGGACTCTGCTTCCCGCAACTGGACGATACGCGAAAAGTCAGCGCTGGCGCGACGGCACTTCGAGGCTTTCGGCCGCAGCGTTCTCGAGCGCGGACTGCTCTGGTGGGCATCGCCACGACGCATCCGCCGCCTGGTGCGCGTCGAGGGCAGTGAGCGTCTCGCAGCGCTGAAGGACAGGCCGGTGATGCTGCTGGTACCGCATTTCGTCGGTCTCGATACGGCCTGGACACGCCTGTTCGATGGACCACGACATGTCCGGCATCTATGCCAACCAGAAGAATCCAGTCTTCAACGCCGCGCTCTACAAAGGCCGTGCGCGCTTCGGCCAGTCGATCATGCTGTCGCGCCAGGACGGCACGCGACGCGGCATCAAGGCGATCAAGGCGGGCTACCCGTTCTTCTACCTGCCGGACATGGACTACGGCGCGCGCGACACGATTTTCGTGCCCTTTTTCGGCGTCAAGGCGGCGACCATCACCGGCCTGTCGCGCCTCGCGCGCCTGACCGGCGCGACCGTGCTGCCGGTGATCGCGCACATGGAAAAGGCGGGGTATGTCATCGAGATCGGCGAACCCTGGGCCGATTTCCCGGGCACGGACATCGAGGCGGACACGCGGCGCATGAACGCCTTCATCGAGCAGCAGGTGCTGCAGCATGCCCGAGCAGTACTACTGGCTGCACAAGCGCTTCAAGACGCGGCCGCCGGGAGAAGAGCGGTTGTATTGATGGCTTAATTCCCCTCATTTGCCGAAAATCGGCGCTGGCGGGACGGCGTAATATCCAGCGCTTATGAAAATCCGCTTTACCAAGATGCATGGACTGGGCAACGACTTCGTCGTGCTCGATGCCGTGCGACAGCCTTTTGTGCCCGACGCCGGTACAGGCACGGTGGCTCGCCGACCGCCATTTCGGCATCGGCTGCGACCAGATCCTGGTCGTCGAACCCGCACGCGACGCGGCGGCCGATTTCCGCTACCGCATCTTCAACGCCGATGGCGGCGAGGTCGAGCAGTGCGGCAACGGCGCGCGCTGCTTCGTGCGCTTCGTGCATGAACAGGGCTTGACGACCAAGCTTGAAATTCGCGTCGAGACCGACTCGGCGGCTGATCACGCCGCGCCTCGAGGACAACGGCCAGGTTACGGTCGACATGGGCGTGCCGCGCTTCGTGCCGGCCGACATTCCCTTCCTGACCGAGACCGATGCACTGGTCCAGACCGCTCGAGTTTGCCGGCCGCAGCGCGGCGATCACGGCCGTGTCGATGGGCAATCCGCATGCCGTGCAGGTCGTCGAGAATGTCGACATCGCGCCGGTCGCGCGCGATGGTCCCGTTGATCGAAGCACATCCGCGCTTTCCCAGGCGCGTCAATGCCGGCTTCATGGAAGTCGTCGATCGGCACGACATCCGCCTGCGCGTCTTCGAGCGTGGCGCGGGCGAGACGCTCGCCTGCGGGACGGGCGCCTGCGCCGCCGTCGTGGCCGGCATCCGGCGTGGCCTGCTCGATACGCCCGTGCGCGTGGCGACACGGGGCGGCGACCTGCAGATCGCCTGGCACGGCATGGGCACGCCGGTGCTGATGACCGGGCCGGCCGTCACTGTGTTTACCGGCGAAATCGAACTACCCGAGTTACCCGAGGAAATCAAATGACCATTGCCGCCAAGGATGTCGCCCAGTACCTGAAGGATCATCCGGATTTCTTCAACCAGTATGCCGAGATCCTCGCGCAGATCACCATTCCCGACCCGCATGGTGGCCGGGCCATCTCCATTACCGAACGGCAGATGGGCACCCTGCGCGACCAGGTGCGGCGGCTCGAAAGCCGGCATGCCGAACTGCTGCGTTTCGGCGAGGAGAACGACGCCCTGTCGAACAAGGCGCAGCGGCTGGCGGTCGCGCTGACCGGTGCCACCGACGCCGCCAGCGTGCTGCTGGTGCTGTATGCCCACCTCGGCGGCAGCTTTTCCATCCCGCATGTCGCCGTGCGGCTCTGGGATGTGCCCGGCGATCCGGATTCACTCGAATTCCAGCCGCTCAGCGCGGCGGCGCGCGATTTCGCCACCAGCCAGAAACGGCCCTACTGCGGCGCGGGCAGCGGCCCGGACGTGGTCGACTGGTTCGGCGAGGACGGCGCCCATGTGCGCTCGGTCGCCATCGTCGCCCTGCGCACGGCGACGAAACCTTCGGCCTGCTCGCGCTCGGCCAGCGAGGAGCCGGAGCGGTTCTATCCCGAGATGGGCACGCTCTACCTCGAACGTATCGGCGACACTGGCGTCCGCCGCGCTGGTTCGCACGACGGCCTGAGTCCCGCGATGACCGACGCGTCGGTCGCAGAGTCCGATTCCTCGATCCCCGAGTCCGATCCCTCGGTCGAACAGTTCCTTGCCGAACTCGCCCACCAGCGGCGTCGCCAGCGACCATACCGTGGCGGCCTACCGTCGCGATCTCGCCGCGCTGCAGGCCGGTGCGGGGACGCAGCCCTGGCCGCGCTGCAATCCCACGACCTGCGCCGCCAGGCGATGCGCCTGCATGGCCAGGGGCTGGCCGCGCGTTCCGCTCGCCCGCACGCTGTCCGCGTGGCGCGCCTATTACCGCTGGCTGGCGCGGCGCGGCGAACTGGCGCCGATCCCTGCGTCGGGCTGCGCGCGCCCAAGCGTCCGCGCGCCCTGCCCAAGGCGCTGGCCATCGAGCAGACGGCGGCGCTGCTCGCCATGCCGCAGGAGGGCATGGCGACGTGCTGGCGGTGCGCGACCAGGCGATGTTCGAACTGTTCTACTCATCGGGCTTGCGGCTGTCCGAACTGGCTGGGCTGGATCTCGACGGCAAACTCGACTCTGCCGCGGGTGCCACAGTGACGGTCACCGGCAAGCGTGGCAAGACACGCACCGTGCCGGTCGGGCGCCCAGGCGCGGCGAAGCGCTCGCTGCCTGGCTCGCGCAGCGCGCCAGCCTCGCGGCGCAGGATCGAGCCGAGCCTTGTTCGTCGGGCGGCGCGGCAAGCGCCTGACGCCCCGTGCCATCGAACGCGCCTCGCGCAGCGGGCGCAGCAGAGCGGGCTGGGCCTGCACGTGCATCCGCACATGCTGCGCCATTCCTTTGCCTGCCACGTGCTGCAATCGTCGGGCGACCTGCGCGCCGTGCAGGAGATGCTCGGCCATGCCAGCATCGCGACGACGCAGATCTACACGCATCTCGACTTCCAGCATCTCGCGCGGGTCTATGACGCGGCGCATCCGCGGGCGAAGCAGAAGTGAGCCGTCCCGCCAGCCCTGACTTTCATTTCCATTCCGACCCACATGGCCGAACTGATCCTCCACCCCGGCAAGGAACGCTCGCTGTTCAAGCGCCATCCGTGGGTCTTCGACACCGCCGTCGCGCATCTCGGCGGGCATGCGCGGCCGGGCGACACCGTGACGATCGTGGATGACCATGGCAAGCCGCTGGCGCAAGGCGGCGTTCAGTCCGCGGTCGAAGATCCGCGCCCGGGTCTGGAGCTTCGATCCCGCGCAGTCGATCGACCATGCCTTCTTCAAGCGGCGCGTGGCGGAGGCCGTTGCGCGTCGTGTCGCATTGCCCGAATTGGCCGGACAGCAAGGACTGCGGCTGATCCACGCCGAATCCGACGGATTGCCGGGCGTGATCGCCGACCGGTATGGCGACACCGTTGTCGTGCAACTGACCAGCGCCGGCGCCGAGAAGTGGCGCGAGGCGATCGTCGATGGGCTCGTCAAGGCCACCGGTTGCGTGCGCATCTACGAGCGTTCCGATTCCGAAGTGCGCGGCCTCGAAGGACTGGCACCGCAACACGGCTGGCTGCTAGGCGACGGCTCCCGTCGGTGAAATTGCCATCGAAGAGCATGGCGTAAGCCTGGCCGTCGATATCGTCGCGGGCCACAAGACCGGCTTCTACCTCGATCAGCGCGAGAATCGGCGGATGCTGCGCAGGGCTGTCGCAGGGCCGGCGCGTGCTCAACTGCTTCTGCTATACCGGCGGCTTTTCGTTGCAGGCGTTGGCCGGCGGCGCGCGCGAGCGTACTCTCGATCGACAGTTCCCAGCCGGCGCTCGACCGCTGCGGCGACAAACCTCGGCGCTCAATCCGCAGCTCGACCCAGCGCGCACGGAATGGCGTTGCGCCAACGTCTTCGACGAATTGCGCCAGCTCAAGGCCGCAGGGGCCGCGGGCGAGACCTTCGACCTGATCGTGCTCGATCCGCCGAAGTTCGCGCCTTCGGCGGCACATGCCGAGCGCGCCAGCCGTGCCTACAAGGACATCAACCTGCTCGGCTTCAGGCTGCTCGCACCGGGCGGGCTGCTGATGACCTACTCCTGCTCGGGTGGCATCGGCGTCGAGCTGTTCCAGAAGATCGTCGCCGGCGCGGCGATCGACAGCGGACGGACCGCACGTATCGTCAGGCGCCTGCAGGGCGCCGCCGACCATCCGGTCGATCTCGCCTTTCCAGAAGGCGAATATCTCAAGGGTCTGCTGGTTCAGGTGGACTGACGCGGCCGGAAAGTCAGTGCTGGCGGGACGGCACTGAAAAACCGCTAATCGCCGAGAACGCCATCGACGTAGAACCAGCGCCCATCCTCGCGCACGAAGCGGCTGGTTTCGCTTAGCCGGAAGGCGCGGCCGCCGATCTTGTAGCGCGCGACGAACTCGACGAGGGCATGATCCGCATCCAGCACTTCATGGCGTTTCACCGTCAGGTCGAGCCAGCGAAGTTGCGGCTCTTCGTCCAGTGCCAGCGTCGCCGGGCGGGTGCTGGCATGCCACGTCGCCAGCAGATAGGGCACGTTCTTCTGCACGTAGGCGGTATAGCGCGAGCGCATCAAGACCTCGGCGGTCAGGGCATCCGCTGCGCCAGCAAGCAAGGGCCCGCAGCAATTTTCATGAGGCCGGGCGCTGCCGCAGGGGCAATGCGCCGCCATGCCTTGTTTCAATGGCCGCCCGCCCGGCCGAAGACAACGATGGCGATGCCGGCGGCGAGCAGCAGTCCGTGCCAGCCGATGCCGCGTTGTTCGCGCTTGAGGCGCGGCATCAGGTCGGCGACGGCGATGTAGAGGAAGCTGGCGGCGGCGATGGTGAGGATGACAGGGACCCAGTTCTGCGCGCGTTCGAGGGCGAAGTAGCCGATCACGCCGCCGGCCAGCGCCGTCAGGCTCGATACGCCGTTCCAGAACAATGCGCGCGTACGTTGCCAGCCGGCGGCCAGCAGGATGGCGAAGTCGCCCGCTTCCTGCGGTACCTCATGGGCGATGATCGCCAGCGTGGTCGCCCAGCCGAGGGCCGGGTCGGCGAGGAAGGCGGCGGCGATCAGCAGGCCGTCGGTGAAGTTGTGGAAGCCGTCGCCGACGAGAATGGATATCGTCTCGCCGCCTTGGACGTGATGGTGGTCGTGGGTGTGGTCCTCGCAGGCATGATCATCCGGATGGGCATCGTTCGTGCCGTGGGAGTGCCGCCACAGCGCGAACTTTTCCAGCGCGAAGAAGGCGAGGATGCCGGCGAGCAGGAGCGGAAACACCTCATGGGGCGTGAGTCCGGATTCAAGTGCCTCGGGGAGCAGGTGCAGGGTCGCCGTGGCGAGCAGCAGACCGGTGGAAAAGCTCACGGTGAACCCCAGCCACTTTTTCGGCAGGCCGAACATCACGAGCGCGGCCGCGGCGACGCTCAGCAAGCCACCCAGCAGGCAGGCAATGATGATCTGCAGGAGCAGCGGGAAGGAGGTCATGGGCCGGCATTGAAGCACAGTGCCGCTATAAATGCAACAGTGTTGCATTTGTTGGCGGGCTATGGTTTCATTTCGCCATGAGCGAAACAGAAGTTGCCGGTCTGATCCGCGCCACCGGTGTCAAGGTGACGCGTGGGCGTGTGCGCGTACTCGAATGCCTGCGCACGGCAACACAGCCGCTCGCGCACACGGAAGTGGAAGAGACGCTCGCGGAAGCCATGGATCGCGTGACGCTGTATCGCATCCTCGATTCGCTGGTGGCCTGCGGGCTCGCCTTGAAGGCTGTCGATCCGCGCGGCGTGTTCCGCTTCTCCGCCGCCGGCGCGCAGCATCGGCACCAGGGCCACGTGCATTTCCGTTGCATCGATTGTGGTGGCGTGTTCTGCCTGAAAGCGGCACCGCCTCAGCCACCGAAATTGCCGCGCGGTTTTCGTCTGACCGAGGTCGAACTGGACGTGCGCGGCACCTGCGCGCGTTGCGCCGGGAATACAAGCATCGGTGTGCCGTCCCGCCAGCGCTGACTTTCGCGGCATGCGCACGGAGTAGAATCGCCGCTCCGTTTCACCCTTGAAAGCTCGTCATGGAGCAGTATCACGGCACAACCATCCTCTCGGTCCGGCGCGGCAATGCTGTCGCACTCGGCGGCGATGGCCAGGTCACGCTTGGCAATATCGTCGTCAAGGCCTCTGCGCGCAAGGTCCGGCGGTTATATGGCGAGAGGATCCTCGCCGGTTTCGCCGGTGGGACGGCCGATGCCTTCACGCTCTTCGAGCGCTTCGAGGCCAAGCTGGAAAAGCATCAGGGCAACCTGTTGCGTTCGGCCGTCGAACTGGCCAAGGACTGGCGCACCGACCGCATGCTGCGCCGGCTCGAGGCCATGCTCGCCATTGCCGACCGCGAAAATTCGCTGATCATCACCGGCAACGGCGATGTGCTGGAGCCCGAGCTGGGCATTGTCGCCATTGGTAGCGGCGGTGCTTACGCGCAGTCGGCCGCGCGCGCGCTGCTGGAAAATACCGATTTCGCGCCGGCGGAAATCGTCAGGAAATCGCTCGCTATCGCCGGCGACCTGTGCATCTATACCAACCAGAACCACGTCATCGAGGTGCTGGAATGACCTTGATGACCAGCCAGATGACCCCGGCGGAGATCGTTTCCGAGCTCGACAAGAATATTGTCGGACAGGCGCGTGCCAAGCGCGCGGTGGCGATCGCGCTGCGCAACCGCTGGCGGCGCGCGCAGGTGGCCGAGCCATTGCGTTCGGAGATCACGCCGAAGAACATCCTGATGATCGGCCCGACGGGTGTCGGCAAGACCGAAATCGCACGCCGGTTGGCGCGGCTCGCCAATGCGCCCTTCATCAAGATCGAGGCGACCAAGTTCACCGAGGTCGGCTATGTCGGTCGCGACGTCGACACCATCATCCGCGATCTGGCCGAAACGGCGGTCAAGGACGAGCGCGAACGCGCGATGAAGCAGGTGCGCGACCGCGCGCTGGATGCCGCCGAGGATCGCGTGCTGGACGTCCTGCTGCCCCCCGCGCGGACCGGCTTTGGCGAGACGGCGCCCCCGGAGGAAAACACGACGCGCCAGAAATTCAGGAAGAAGCTGCGCGAGGGCGAACTGGACGACAAGGAAATCGAAATCGAGGTGTCGTCGCCCGTCGCGAGCATGGAAATCCTCGCGCCGCCCGGCATGGAAGACCTGAGCCAGCAGTTGCAAGGCATGTTCCAGAGCCTCGGCGGCGGCAAGAAGAAATCCCGTCGCATGATTGTCCGCGAAGCCCTGAAGGCGCTGGCGGACGAGGAAGCCGCGCGCCTGATCAACGACGAAGAGGTGAAGGCCGCCGCGCTCAGGAATGTCGAGCAGAACGGCATCGTCTTTCTCGACGAGATGGACAAGATTGCTTCCCGCAGTGAAACGCAGGGCGCGGATGTTTCGCGCCAGGGCGTGCAGCGCGATCTGCTGCCGCTGGTCGAAGGCACGACGGTGTCAACCAAGTTTGGCATGATCAAGACTGACCACATCCTGTTCATCGCCAGCGGCGCCTTTCACTTCGCCAAGCCGTCCGACCTGATTCCGGAATTGCAGGGCCGCTTTCCGATCCGCGTCGAACTCGATTCGCTCTCGGTGGATGACTTCGAGCGCATCCTGACCCAGACCGATGCCTGTCTGACACGCCAGTACGAGGCGCTGCTGGATACGGAGAGCGTGGCCCTGTCATTCACGCCCGATGGCATTCAGCGCATGGCGCAGATCGCTTACGACGTCAACGAGAAGACCGAGAATATCGGTGCGCGCCGGCTCTACACGGTGATTGAAAAACTGCTCGAGGAGGTTTCGTTTGTCGCAGGCTCCGCGAGTAGTGTGGTCGCCCTGACCATCGATGCGGCCTATGTCGATGACCGGTTGGGCGAACTGGCACAGCGCGAAGACTTGTCGCGTTATGTGCTCTGATCCGTCCTTGCAGGCGTGCGCGATATGACCCAGGTTGCCGAACTGACTGGCAAGTACCCGAAGATCGGCAACCTGTTTTCGAGTACCCAGCAAGGTTTTCCGGTCAATCTGGCCAGCCGGCATGCGCATGTGATGCGGGAACTGGACAGCGCGTGGGGGTCAGCCGAGTGCGTGCACATGCTTGACGACCTGGTGTTTTCCGATCGGCCCGACCGGCTCGGGTTTACCTACGACGTAATGATGGAGCTGTTCTCCCTCAAGGGCCATCACGACCGCCTCTATCCGCAGTTCGTGTCCAACCAGTTCGATCCATTTGCATCGGTCAAGCTGGGTGAAATGGAAGTGGGTGCCGGCGCAAAAGCCGCCACACGCAGCGCAGGCAAGGACAAACCCGCTGTAACACATCCCGCTGCCGATCCTGCCGGGGTGCCGTACCCGGTCGCGGAAGTCAAACCGAAGAATGCAATTGCTCCGGAAGCGTTGGCGCAGCCTGCCGCGCCGTCCGGCATTGCCCGGGGGGACTGGCCTGAAATTGTCAGTCTCGACGAACTGCGCAACATGCTCGCCTTGCGGGCGCGGGGAAGGCGTGTCCCGCCGCGCGATACCCGGCTCATCGTCGAAATCCTCAAGCAGTATGCCGCCATTGCGGAACAGGACGTCAACAAGGCCATCCTGCGCCAAAAAGGTGATGCACAAGGCAAGAAGCGCGAACCGATCGGCAAGGTCTTGCTGAAGATGGGTTTGGTCAATGAGGAGGCGGTGATTCGGGCGCTGTGCCTCCAGTTCGGCGTGATCATGATCAATCTGCAACGCTTCCAGATCGACGCTGAAACGATACGGCTGATTTCGCCGGAGGTGGCCAGAAGTCTGCGGGCGATCCCCGTGGCGGATATCGACGGCACGCTGTTCCTGGCGGTCGAGAATCCTTTCGGATTCGATCAGCGCGAGTACTTCACGTTCCTGACCAAGCGCAGGGTCGAACTCGTGATGACGCCGGCGGGCCAGATTACCCGCCAGCTGAAGGCGTTCGGCCAGGTGCGCTCGGTACAGCAGGGCAAGGAGGAATTCCGCTCGCTTGCGCAGAAAGCGCTGGGTGACTCACCCAGCGTCGAACTGGTGAGCGATGAAATCGACGACGCGGGTGCCTTGTCACAGGATGATGCGTCAATTGTTGGCCTGGTCAACAAGATCATCTCCGATGCCGCCGAGGTGAGCGCCTCCGACATCCATATCGAGAGCTTTTTTGGCGACGTGCTCGCCTACATCCGCTTCCGGCGTGATGGGCGCATGGAAGAGTATTCCCAGTACCCCGCCAGTTATCACCGTGCGGTCGTATCGCGCATCAAGATCATGTCCAACCTGGACATCTCCGAGCGCCGCATCGCCCAGGACGGCAAGATTTCCTTCGTGCGCGCCGGTCGCGAACGTATTGACCTGCGCGTCGCGACGATCCCGACCTCGCGCGGGATCGAGAACGTGTCCATCCGCTTGCTCCATGCTGGCGATCCCTATCCGATGGAAGCCCTGAAGATGGCGGATCGCGACCTGTCTGTCTTCAAGCGCCTGATCCACCGCCCGTATGGACTGATCCTGGTGTGCGGCCCGACCGGCAGCGGCAAGACGACCACCCTGCACTCGGCGCTGCGGGAACTGAATACGTCGGACAAGAAGATCTGGACCGCCGAGGACCCGATCGAGATCGTACAAAAAAAGATCTGCCAGGTGCAGGTCAACCCGAAGATCGGCTGGACCTTCGCTACCGCCCTGCGCTCATTCCTGCGGGCCGATCCGGACATCATCATGATCGGCGAGATGCGCGACCAGGAAACCGCGAAGATCGCGCTCGAGGCATCGATGACCGGCCACGTCGTGTTGTTGACGCTGCACACGAACTCGGCTTCCGAATCGACGGCACGCCTGCTTGACCTGGAGGTCGATCCGTTCAATCTCGGCGACGCCCTGATCTTCATCCTGGCCCAGCGCCTGACCCGTTGCCTTTGTCCACATTGCGCCGAGAAAGTGCTACTTGATCCGGCGGAGATCGACGACCTGACGACGGAATACCATTACTCCGCCCACAAGCGTTCGCCCTCGATGCCGGAGCGCGAGCAGATCGTGCGGACCTGGAAACGGCAGCTGACCAAGGGTGCCGAACTGGCCCTATGGAAAGCCAAGGGCTGCGAGCAATGCGCGATGGAAGGCTTTCAGGGGCGGATTGCCCTGTTCGAACTGATGGAGGCCACCCCGGAGATTCGCGCGCTGGTGGTGCATAAGTCGCCGGCTTCCGAATACCAGCGGATCGCCGTCGAGCAGGGCATGCGCACGCTCAAGCAGGATGGCATCGAAAAAGCGCTGCTGGGCCTGACCGACATGGCCGAAGTGCGCGGCGCCTGCAACTGAGCGCGCGGGTCAGTTCCAGTCAGAGCAGCGGCAGTTCGTCCGCCATCAGATCCGCGAGGGTTTCGCGCTGGCGAATCAGGCGCGCGGTGGCACCATCGACCATGACTTCGGCCGCGCGCGGCCGGGTGTTGTAGTTCGAGCTCATCGCCATCCCGTAGGCGCCCGCCGAAAGGATGGCCAGCAGGTCGCCTTCGGCCAGTGGCAGTTCCCGGTCATGGCCGAGAAAGTCGCCGGATTCGCAGATCGGGCCGACGATTTCGTAGTGCTGCGGGGTAACGGGTGCCGTCCCGCCAGCGCTGACTTTCACGATGTCGTGCCAGGCATCGTATAGCGCCGGGCGCGCGAGGTCGTTCATTGCCGCATCGACGACGGCGAAATTCTTTTGTGTCCCATGCTTGAGCACCTCGACGCGGGTGAGCAGCAGACCGGCATTGCCGACGAGCGAACGGCCAGGTTCGAGCAGGAGCATTTCATTGCGCCCGGACAGTTTCGCCAGCATCGGGGCCAGGTAGGACGCGACGGGCAGAACCTGCTCGTCGCGATAACGGATGCCCATGCCGCCACCCAGATCGATGTGTGCGAAAACAATGCCTTCCGCGGCGAGGCGGTCAACCAGTTCGAGCACCTTGCCGGCCGCGTCCGCCGCCGGCTGGGGATCGAGCAGCTGCGAGCCGATGTGGCAGGCGATGCCGCAAATGCGCAGGTTCGGCAGTGCGCGGGCGCGGCGATACAGCGCGATGGCCGCGTCGAACGCGACACCGAATTTCGCGGTCTTCAGGCCGGTGGAGATGTAGGGATGGGTTTTGGGATCGACGTCCGGATTGACGCGCAAGGCGATGGGAGCGGTCTTGCCGATTTCGCCGGCCACGGCATTCAAGCGCTCGAGCTCGCTGGCCGATTCCACATTGAAGCAGAAAATGTTCGCCGCCAGCGCGGCCTGCATTTCCGCCGGCAACTTGCCGACACCGGAGAAGACGACCTTGCCCGGATCGCCGCCCGCGGCCAGGACACGGGCCAGTTCGCCACCTGAGACGATGTCGAACCCGGCGCCCAACGCGGCAAACAGCTTGAGGATCGAGAGGTTCGAATTGGCCTTGACAGCGTAGCAGATGCGGGCGTTCCGGCCGGCCAGGGCATCCCGGTAAGCCGCGAACGCGGCAACGAGCGCCGCATGTGAATAGACGTAGCAAGGCGTGCCGAAACGTTCGGCCAGGGTATCGAGCGCGACGGCCTCGATGCGTGCCGCACCGGACGGAGTGGTCATCAGGTTCATCGGCGTTAGCGGAGCTGGGCTGCGGGGGGCCTGATATGATCGGCCGGCTGTTCGGTCAAGGGTGCGGCGACGGTTGGGCTTGACGTGGCTTTTGGTTTGGTCGCGGTCGGTTCGCCGGGCAAGGTGAGTGGTCCTTTGTTGCCGCAAGCGGCGAGCATCAGCGCGATGCAGGCAAGCAGACATGCCGGACAGTATTTCGATAATGGGTTCATGGCGAAATCTTACAACACGGAGGCAGCGTGGAAGAGCGGGAATTCCTGGGATGGGCGGACGCCGAGCTGGCGCATATCGAACATGCACTCGACAGGCTGCAGGAGAGCGTCGATGTGACGTGGGATTACGAACTCAAGCCGGGCGGCATCATTGAACTGGATTTCGAGGCGGGGGGAAAGATCATCATCAATCGACACGCGGCCGCCCGGGAAATCTGGATCGCGGCTAGGTCGGGCGGTTTCCATTTCAAGCCCCCGATCGAGCCGGAACAGGCTTGGACCGACACACGCACGGGCAACGCGCTTGCGGCCGTGTTGTCCGAGTGCATCAGCGATCAAGCGGGAGAACCTGTTTCGCTGTCGTGGTAAGCCCCTTCAGGGCGCGCGTCCGGGAACAAGCGGACGGATCTGGGCATCCCGCACCGGTGCGGCAGGTTCCTTGCCGAAGCGGCGCAGGAAGTCGGAAAGGAAGGAATCCTTTTCCGCCGGCTCGGGGATCGATTCCCTATAGACGTAATCGTAGATCACCGCATCTGTCGCCGGGTCGCGACTCTCGACGCGCTCCATGCCCTCCGGTAGCGGAGATTGAGCCTCAGGCACATTCTTCAGGGCTGTCTGCATGAAGTCTATCCAGATCGGCAATGCCGCCCTTCCGCCGGTCTCCCCGTTGCCGAGCCGCTTGGGCTGGTCGAAGCCCATCCAGGCGATGCCAACCAGGGACGGGTGATAACCGCAGAACCAGGCATCGACATAATCGTTCGTGGTGCCGGTCTTCCCCGCGAGGTCGGTACGCTTCAATACCTGTCCCGCACGGGCAGCGGTGCCGCGTCGCACGACATCCTGCAGCATGCTGTTCATGGTCCAGGCATTGCGGACATCGACGATGCGCCGGGCTTCTTCACCGGCCTGTGCCGGCCGGGTTTCCGCCAGTACGTTGTTGTCGGCATCCAGTATCTGCTTGACGATGAATGGCTCGATCTTGTAGCCGCCGTTGGCCAGCACCGAATAGGCGGCAAGCTGTTGCCAGGGGGTGACACTGCCTGCACCCAGCGCGAGGGTCAGGTAGGGGGGGTTCTTGCCTGAATCGAAACCGAAGCGGGTGACGTAGTCTTGGGCATAGTGAGGACCGATCGCACGAATCAGCCGGATCGAAACCATGTTCTTGGATTTGGTCAGCGCATGGCGCAGTGTCATCGGACCTTCATATTTGCCGTCGTAGTTTTTGGGTTCCCAGGACTGGCTGCCGGTTTCCTCGGCGGAAACGGTAAGCGGCTCGTCGGGGAAGACGGAAAGCGGGTTATAGCCCTTCTCGAGTGCCGCAGAGTAGACGAAAGGTTTCATGCTGGAGCCCGGTTGTCGCCATGCCTGGGTCACATGATTGAACTTGTTATTGCCGAAATCGAAACCGCCCACGAGGGCACGTATTGCGCCGTCGACTGGATTAGCTGCAACGAAGGCAGCTTCGACCTCGGGCCACTGGGCAATCTGCCAATGTCCGTCGCGCTCCTGGTTCAGGCGGATGATGGCACCCCGACGCAGGCGTTTGTTGGGGGGGGCCTTGTTGTCCAGCATGTTCTGGGCAAATTTGAGAGCGCTTCCCTCCAGGGTGACGATGTCGCCCCCTGGCAGATACGCACGGACTTTCTCGGGACTGGCTGAGAGCACCAGGGCGGCACGCAGGTCGGGCGCGTCGTCAACGTCATCGATCAGGTCTTCGAGCTTGTCATCCGCGTCGCTTTCGATGGATTTCATATCGACGTAGGATTCGGCGCCGCGATAGCCGTGGCGGCGATCATAGGCAATCACCGCCTGCCGTACACTGCGGTACGCAGCCTCCTGTTCCTTGAGGGTCAGTGTCGTGATGACCTTGATTCCCGAGGTGTAAGCATCCGGAAATGCATCGATGGCGATTTGCCGCGCCATTTCCGCGGCATGATCGGCCTTGATCGCAAAGTTGTCGATTTGGCGCCGGACCTGAAGCGACTCATTCATCGCCTGATCGTATTGCTTGGCATCGATGAAACTCAGTTCCCGCATGCGACGCAGCACATATTGCTGCCGTTGTTGTGCCCGCTTGGGGTTGGCGACCGGGTTGAAGGCGGACGGTGCTTTCGGCAGGCCAGCCAGCATGGCCATTTCAGAGATTCTTAGATCATTGATTTCTTTGCCAAAATAGATGCGTGCGGCGGCCGCGAAGCCGTAGGCGCGTTGGCCGAGATAAATCTGGTTGAAATAGATCTGGAGTATTTCGTCCTTGGACAGGCTGTGCTCGATCTTGAAGGCCAGCAGGGCTTCGTACAGCTTGCGCGTCAGGGTTTTCTCGGAACTCAGGAAAAAGTTGCGGGCGACCTGCATGGTGATGGTCGAGGCACCCTGGCGTTTCCCGCCCCCGATGAAATTGGCGTAGGCCGCCCTGAGGACGCCCATGGTGTCGATTCCCGGGTGTTGGTAAAAGCGCTCATCTTCGGCTGCCAGGATCGATTGCTTCATGATTTCCGGTACTTCCTGGATGCGTACGAAGTGCCGGCGCTCCTCGCCGAACTCGCCAATCAGGTGCCCATCCGCGGTATAGATGCGTAACGGAATCTTGGGGTGATACTCGGTCAGGATGTCGATCGAAGGAAGGCGGGGGTAGGCAAGGATGACCGTGATACCCAGCAATCCGAGTGCCGCGACCAGCGCGAGTGCCAAACTGCCGATCGGCAGGACTATCCAGCGGAACATGATTGATGACTCTTTTTCCTGTCGCATCGCGAAAGGCCAATTATAGTGTCAGTATCAAATGGGGTTCCCGAAGCTGCAGGGGTGTTGCGGATGTGTTGCGCGAAAGCCGGACGAAAAAATATTACTGTCGAGGTATTCAAAAAATATCTTTACAGCCGATAAGCTTGCTGCTAGCATTTAATTTGAAGTATTGATTATTAATATAACCGATTGAATATTAAGGATAAACTTGGATTTCGATCTCTCGATCCTCAATCCTAAAGCGCGCTCTCTGGTAGGTCTGAACATCAGTTCTTCGGCTATCAAGATGGTCGAATTATCGAGTGGGCGCAGCGGCGGTTATCAGCTGGATTGCTATGCCATTGAGCCGTTGCCTGAAGGGGCGGTGGTCGACGGCAATATTTCCAATCATGAGGGAGTCTCTGAAGCGATCTATCGCTGCTGGAAGCGTTTGGATACGCAGACCAAGTATGTGGCGATGGCCCTGCCGACTGCCGCTGTGATTACCAAAAAGATAATTTTGCCGGCTGGATTGCGCGAATCCGCGATGGAAGTACAGGTTGAGTCCGAGGCAAACCAGTACATCCCCTTTACCCTTGAAGAGGTGAACCTCGACTTCCAGGTCATCGGCCCGACGCAGACCGATCCGGACGAGGTGGAGGTTCTGATCGCTGCCTCGCGCAAGGAAGGTGTCGAAGATCGCGTGGCAAGCGCCGAGGCGGCGAAGCTCAAGCCGGTCGTCATGGATGTGGAATCCTACGCAGCGCTGGCTGCTTTTGAACTTGTGCGTGAGCAGTTTTCGGGAAATACCACAGAGCGCATCTTTGCCCTGGTAGATATCGGCGCGAATGCGATGAAGGTTACCGTGATGCGTGGAGATCAACAGATCTACAACCGCGAACAGGCTTTTGGCGGCAATCAGTTGACCCAGGACATCGTCCGCGCCTATGGGATGAGTTATGAAGAGGCTGAAACGCTCAAGCGTACCGGTCCGATGCCTGACAATTACGAAGCCGAGATACTGAAACCTTTCCTTGACAATCTGGCCCTCGAGATTTCGCGTGCCATGCAGTTCTTCTTCACCTCGACCCAGTACAGCGAAGTCGATCACATCGTGCTCATGGGTGGGGGGGCACTGTTGCCTGGCGTGGCACAGGTCGTGGCTGAGCGCACGCAGATCGACACGGTGATGGCCAATCCATTTGCAAAGATGGGCGTGTCCCAGCGGGTTCGTCCGAAACAACTGCTGTCGGATGCGTCATCCCTGATGGTGGCTTGCGGTTTGGCGTTGCGGAGGTTCGATCCGTGATACGCATTAATCTGCTTCCACACCGCGAGGAAAAGCGCAAGGCGCAGCGCCAGCAATTCTATGCGCTGTCGGCGCTGGTCGCCGTTTTGGCGGCTTTCATCTGGTTTGTCGGCTATAGCCTGATCGATGCCATGATTTCGCATCAGGCTGACAAGAACAGGTTTCTCAAGAGTGAGATTGCTGTTCTGAACAAACAGATTGAGGAAATCAAGAAGCTCAAGGAGCAGACCGAGTCCTTGTTGCAGCGCAAGCAGGTCATCGAAGCCCTGCAGGCCAATCGCTCCGAAACGGTTCACCTATTCAACGAGCTTGCCAAACAGTTGCCCTCGGGTATCTACTTGAAGTCCATCAAACAGGAAGGGAATAAGATTACGCTTGTGGGTTATTCTCAATCGAATGCGCGCGTTTCGACGCTGATGCATAACCTCGATGAGTCTCCATTGCTGGAAAACCCGGTGCTGATCGAAATCAAATCTGCCCAGGTTGGCAAGCGGCGCATGAATGAGTTCGCCCTGAGCATCTTTTTTACCCGTCAATCGAGTGCAGAAGCTAATGCACCGAATGCCAAGAAACCCGGGCCCGTGAAATGAAAATGCCGAGTATGACTACAGGCGGCGCCAAATTCACTCTGCCGAAGGTCGACTTTCAGGCAATGGCGGAAGACTTCAGGACGCTTGATCCAAAGGATCCGGGTGCCTGGCCCCTGATTCCAAGGCTGGTGATCCTGGCCGGCATGTTCCTGGCTTTGATTGCCGCAGCCGCATGGTTCGGTTGGCAAGCGCAATTCGAGGAACTCGATGCAAAGCGCCAGGAAGAAGAAAAACTCAAGGGCGATTGGTTGGCCAAGAAAAAACAAGCCATCAATCTTGACGCCTACCGGAATCAGTTGGTTGAAATAGAACGTTCTTTTGGTGCATTGTTGAAACAGTTGCCGAATGCCGCCGAGATGGAATCCTTGCTGGTCGATATCAACCAGGCCGGTCTGGGACGCGGATTGCAATTCGAGCTATTCAAGCCCGGTGCCGAGGTGGTTAAGGATTTTTATGCCGAGTTGCCGATCACGGTGAATTTGACCGGCTCGTATCATGATTTCGGGTCATTCGCTGGAGACGTTGCCAAGCTGTCCCGAATTGTCACGCTTAACGACATCAACATTGCCCAGGGTAAATCGGGAGATAACTTGGCGCTGGTGACGACGGCCAAGACATTCCGCTATCTTGACGATGATGAAGTCGCCGCACGCAAGAAGCAGGAAAAGGCCAAGGGGGCGAAGAAATGAGGGCTACATTCCTCGTGCTTGCCTCGGTGGCCGCGATTGTTGCGGGTTGCAGTGATCAAGGCCGCGATGAAATCAAGCTCTGGATGGAGGAGTCGTCGCGGGACTTGAAAGGCGGAGTGCCGCCTCTGCCGGAACTCAGGCCTTTTCCTGTTGTTTCCTATGATGCTAACGACAAGATCGACCCCTTCAACGCAGTCCGGATCGAACCGGAAAGAAAAGAGAGCGGTGGCGGGAACAAGCCGGATTTCGATCGTCCCAGAGAGCAACTGGAAAGCTACCCGCTGGAGTCCATCAGTTTTGTCGGCATTGTGAACATGACAAAATCCAATGCCAAGCATGCGGTTGTTCAGGCCGACGGTATCGTTTATCAGGTGGGCAAGGGAAATTACATGGGCCAGAATTTCGGCCGCATCGTCAATATCACGAACAGCGAAATTTTACTGAAAGAAATCGTGCAGGATCCGACTGGCCAGACTTCAGACTGGGTGGAAAGACAGATGACCTTGCAGTTGCAGGAAGGGTCGCAGGGTAAGGAGTTGAAGAAATGAAAATCACACGTGTTCTGGCCGTCATGACTGGGTTGCTGTTAGGTATCTCCGCAGCTATTGCGCAAGGTCAGCAAACTGGTTCCAAGTCACCCAATGTCATCGAGAATCTCGTCGTGAGCAAGGCGGGCGGAAATACGGTGCTGCAAATTAGCCTGAAACAGGAGATTTCCGCGACACCCTCCAATTTCATGATTGCCAACCCTGCCCGTATCGTTTTCGATTTTCCCGGAACCGAGAATGGCCTGGGCTACAGCAACAAGTCGGCGAGTGAAGGCGTCTTGCGCAGTTACAGTGTCGTGCAAGCCGGTGATCGTTTACGCTTGGTGCTGAATCTGGCAAAAAGTTCTCGGTTTGAGGCCAGGAATGAGGGCAAAACGCTTCTGATTACGTTGCTTGATGAGGCTCAAAGTGAACTGGTGACAACCCCGGCGACTGTCCAGCATTTCGCGCAAACCAACAAGAATCTGGAAAGCGCGATCACGAATGTTCAGTTTCGGCGGAGCAAGGAGGGTGCAGGCGTCGTGATGGTCGACCTGTCCTCGACCGACACGGGCATCGATATTAGCCAGAAGGGTTCGAAGCTCTATGTAGGATTCAAAAAGACACAATTGCCGGATGCCTTGCGCAAGCGTCTGGATGTCGTCGATTTCGGGACGCCGGTGGCTACCGTGAATACCAAGGCCGAAGGTGATGGCGTCTTGATGGAAATTGCTCCGAATGGTCTTTGGGAGCACACGGCCTACCAGACAGACAATCAGTTCATCGTCGAAGTCAGGCCGGTCAAGGAAGACCCGAACAAACTGTTCCAGGGCAGCCGCAAGGGCTACCAGGGTGAAGCCATCTCACTCAACTTCCAGAACATCCCGCTACGCGAATTGCTCCACGTATTCGCCGACATCACCAACTTCAACATCGTGATCAGTGACTCTGTGGGCGGAAATGTTTCACTGCGACTCAATGACGTGCCGTGGGATCAGGCACTGGATATCGTGCTGCAGCAGAAGAATCTGGCGATGCGCAAGAGCGGCAGCGTGATCTGGATCGCGCCGCAGGATGAGTTGGTGGCACGCGATGAACAACTGGTCAAGGCAAGGGAGTCCGCCGTTGCCGCCGATCCGCCGCGGCTCGAAGTCTTTCAGCTGAACTACCTGAAAGCGGAAGATTTTGTCGCAATGCTGTCCCCAAAGGGGCAGGGGGATCCCGGTGAAAAGCAAAAGTCACAGGGATTTTTGTCAGCCAACGGTACGGTTACCATCGATAAGCGAACCAACCAAGTTTTCATTTTCGATGCGCCGACCAAACTGGAAATGATCGCCAGTTTGCTCAAGCAGATTGACCGTCCGGTCAGACAGGTGCTGATTGAAGCCCGGATCGTTGAGGCCGACACGAATTTCACGAAATCCCTGGGGGTTCGAATCGGCACGCATGACCATCAGGGCATGAATGTTGGCCACAAGATCGGCGGGCAGGATGGATTCAGATTCGGTTTGGCCGGATCGAGCAAGGACGCCTATGCGCATTTGCCCGAAGCAGGAAAATATCCGGCCACAGCGATCATTACCGACGTTGATAATGCAACCGGTGAAATTACCTATTTGAGAGAGGTTCCCACTCCGGTGATTGCCGACAGCCAGCTTGTCAATTTGCCGGTCTCAAATCCCGCCGGACAACTTGCCTTGACCTTGATGAATTCGGCAAAAACGCAACTGCTGACGCTTGAATTGTCGGCCCTCGAAGCCGATGGCAAGGGCAAGACGATATCGAGCCCCCGTATCATGACGATGGACCAGATGGAGGCGACCATCCAGCAGGGTATTCGGATTCCTTACTTGGTATCAAGCGCTTCGGGTGCGACGTCGATTGCCTGGCAGGACGCGAACCTTTCGCTGAAGGTGAAACCGCATATCACTCCGGATGGGCGGGTGATGATGAAACTGAAGATCACCAAAAACGCGTTGGGCCCGCAAATCAGCACCTTTCTGGGCTATTCGATCAAGACGAAGGAAGTCGATTCGGATGTGCTAGTTGAAAATGGTGGCACGGTCGTCATCGGGGGCATTTATGAGCAGGAGGAGCGGGATAGCTCGACACGAATCCCCTTCCTCGGCGATCTGCCTTATGTCGGGTTCCTCTTCAAGACGAAAACAAAAACCGATAATCGCATCGAGTTGCTGGTCATGATCACGCCGAAGATCATCGACAACGCCTTGTCAATGCGATAAGCACCCGCACACCTTACCGAACCATACCGAACGAAAGCCCTGTATTTGCAGAGTTTGACTGACGACGCAAAGTTAAGGGATTCCGTTTTCCTCATCGGGATGATGGGGTCCGGAAAGACAACCCTGGGCAGACGTCTTGCCCGGGAAAGCCATAGGGAATTCATCGATCTGGATCGCGAAATCGAGCGTCGCAACGGCGTTTCGGTTGCGACGATATTCGAAATCGAGGGTGAATCGGGTTTCAGGCTGAGAGAGTCGCAACTACTGGCCGAACTCTGCGGTGCGTCTGGGCTTGTTGTCGCCACCGGCGGCGGGACAGTGCTCAGCCCAATCAACCGAACGCGCCTGCTCGCTGCAGGTTGCGTTGTATATTTGCACGCTGTGGCCAGCCTGTTATATGCACGGACGCGCAACGATCATAGTCGCCCACTGCTGCAGGTTGCTGATCCGCTGGGGAAAATCAGGCAACTGGTTTCACAGCGGGATCCTTTGTACCGTGAAGTCGCAGATATTATCGTCGAAGCCGGTCGCGACCCCGGGGCCGTGGTCGATGAACTCAAGTTTGGAATTGAATCCGCATGCCCACACTGACAATCGACCTCAAGGAAAGAAGCTACCCGATCCTGATCGGCAAGGGATTGCTGGAAGATGCATGGGCGGCGGTGCCTGCGGAGCGTTACGGCAAAAGGGTTTGCATCGTCAGCAACACAACGGTCGCCCCCTTGTACCTTGAACGCGTCCAGTCGGCGCTGGCGAAAGTCAGCGTTGGCACGACGGCACTCATTCTTCCCGATGGGGAAATTTACAAGAGCGGCGATACGCTCAACCTGATTTATGACCATTTGCTTCAGGAGCGCTGCGACCGGACTACCACCATTGTCGCCCTCGGTGGAGGCGTGATCGGCGATCTGGCTGGCTATGCCGCCGCCACCTACCAGCGCGGGGTGCCCTTCATCCAGATTCCGACCACCCTGCTGGCCCAGGTCAACTCTTCGGTGGGTGGAAAGACGGGGATCAATCATCCCCGTGGCAAGAACATGATCGGTGCATTCTGGCAGCCTCGCCTGGTCGTGGCGGATACCGAAACCTTGAATACCCTGCCCGATCGGGAACTGTCGGCTGGCATGGCTGAAGTCATCAAGTATGGCCTGATTCGTGATCTGCCCTTTCTGGATTGGCTGGAAGCACACATGGATGACTTGATGGCGCGCGATCCTGATGTCCTCGCGTTTGCCATCGAGCGCTCCTGCGCCAACAAGGCAGCGGTCGTATCCGCCGATGAGCTTGAAACGGCCAAGGAAGGGGGGCGTGCCTTGCTGAACCTGGGCCATACCTTCGGGCATGCGATCGAAACGGGTGTGGGCTACGGCCAATGGCTGCATGGTGAGGCCGTCGCCGCCGGGACAATGATGGCATTGGAACTCTCGAGCCGGCTAGGATGGCTTAAGAATGATGACGTTACGCGTGTCAGAATTCTTTTCCTGCGCGCTCACCTGCCGGTAGTAGGCCCTGCGTTAGGCGCAGACCGATATCTGGACTTGATGGGGCATGATAAAAAGGTCATCGAAGGAAAGCTCAGACTCGTGCTGCTGAAGCGCCTGGGCGAGGCAATCACATTCGCTGGTGCGGCACAAACTGACATACGCGCCGCCATCGATTGCTGCTGTGCCTGAACTCGCCACTTTTGCCGTTTCCGAGACCAATACGCCAGGACGGGCGGTTCCGGAGCCGCGTCCCAAGGAACGGGGGGAGTTCGAGCGGGACCGGGACCGCATCATTCACTCCACCGCGTTTCGGCGACTGGAATACAAGACGCAGGTCTTCGTCAACCACGAGGGTGATCTGTTTCGCACCCGTCTGACGCATTCGATCGAGGTCGCCCAGATTGCCCGCTCGATCGCCCGGGCGCTCAGGGTGAATGACGACCTGACCGAGGCCATCGCACTGGCCCACGACCTCGGTCATACCCCGTTCGGACATGCCGGTCAGGATGCACTGAATGAGTGCATGGCCGAGCATGATGGCTTCGAGCACAATCTGCAGTCCCTGCGCATTGTCGACAAGCTCGAGGAACGCTATGGCGCCTTCGATGGCTTGAATCTGATGACCGCAACCCGGGCCGGCATCCTGAAACATTGTTCGCCGACCAAGGCGAGAAAACTGGGCGAGATCGGGCGACGATTCCTGGAAGACCGCAGGCCTTCCCTGGAGGCACAGGTCTGCAATCTGGCGGACGAAATTGCCTACAACAACCATGATGTTGATGACGGCCTGCGCTCCGGTTTGATTACCCTCGAGGAGCTGACGTCGATCGGACTGTTCGCGCGGCACGTGGAGCAAGCGCGCGACGAGTTCCCGCAATTGGTGGCTCGACGCCTGGTTCATGAAACGGTGCGGCGCATGATTGATGCGCAAGTGACCGACTTGCTCTGCGAAACCGAAACAAGGATCAAGGCGGCCGCTGTCGCCACGCTGGGCGATGTGGAACTGGCGCGTCCCCTGGTTGGATTCTCGAAAGAAATGGAAGCTGAGAACCGGGAACTCAAGAATTTCCTGCGGACCCGTCTCTACCAGCATTATCTGGTTGTACGCATGACCAGCAAGGCCCGCCGCATCGTGCGTGACCTCTTTGATGCCTTCGTCACCGACTCCCGTTTGCTGCCCGAGCAATACCAGGGCAATGCACAACAAGAGGGCACGCACCGAATTGTCGCCGATTACATCGCCGGCATGACCGACCGCTATGCCGTGAAGGAGCATCGGCGCCTGTTCGCCGTCGGCGAGATTTGACCTTTCCCCCGCGGGAGTATTGAGCGGTAAGGGGAATCTCGGTATATTTCGCGGTTCGCCTATGGCATCCGATGCGCCGGGTGGGCAGCGCTTACCCCGGCATTTTTGACGGCCGCATTTCCAGGAAAACACTGATGGAACTTCCCAGCCGACAGGGTCTTTACGACCCCAACAACGAACACGACGCCTGTGGTGTCGGCTTCGTTGCACACATCAAGAACCACAAAAGCCACGCTATCGTCGAGCAGGGCCTCCAGATCCTGAAAAATCTGGAGCACCGCGGCGCGACCGGATACGACCCATTGCTGGGTGATGGCGCGGGGATTCTGATCCAGTTGCCCGACGGTTTCTTCCGCGCGGAAATGGCGCATCAAGGGGTGACGCTTCCGGCCGAGGGCGAGTATGGCGTAGGCATGGTATTCCTGCCACGCAACTCCGAGAGCCGGCGTGCCTGCGAGGCCGCCATCGAACGTACGGTTCGTTACGAAGGCCAGGTATTGCTGGGCTGGCGGGATGTGCCATGCAATAACGATGGTCTGGCACAGGCGGCCAAGGATATCGAGCCCGTCATTCGCCAGGTCTTCATTGGCCGAGGCGCGGGCGTTCGCGATGCCAATGCGCTGGAACGCAAGCTGTACATCATTCGCAAGGAAGCCGGACACCGCGTACAGTCGCTGAAGCTGCCCGAGAGCAAGATGTTCTACGTGCCCTCGCTGTCGACACGCACAGTGGTTTACAAGGGCATGCTGCTGGCTGACCAGGTGGGCAAGTATTTTCTGGACCTGGCCGATAGTCGTCTGGTGACGGCGATGGCCCTCGTGCACCAGCGTTTTTCAACGAATACCTTCCCGACTTGGGATCTGGCGCATCCGTTCCGGATGATTGCCCACAATGGCGAAATCAACACGCTGCGCGGCAATGTCAACTGGATCCGCGCGCGCGAACACAACATTTCCTCATCCCTGTTCGGCGAGGATCTGGAAAAGATCTGGCCGCTGATTTATGACGGCCAGTCCGACTCTGCGAGCTTCGATAATGCACTCGAACTGCTGGTGATGGGCGGTTACAGCCTGGCGCATGCCATGATGATGCTGATTCCCGAGGCTTGGGCTGGCAATCCATTGATGGATGAGGATCGTCGCGCGTTCTATGAGTATCACATGGCGCTGATGGAACCTTGGGATGGCCCGGCGGCGGTCGCTTTTACCGACGGTCGCCAGATCGGTGCCACGCTCGACCGCAATGGCTTGCGTCCGGCGCGCTATCTGGTTACCGACGATGATCTCGTCGTCATGTCGTCCGAAATCGGCGTGCTGCCGATTGCCGAAGAACGCATCGTCAAGAAGTGGCGGCTGCAGCCCGGCAAGATGCTCCTGATCGACCTCGAGCAGGGTCGCATCATCGATGACGAAGAAACCAAGCACACCCTGGCGGCCGCCAAGCCGTACCGCCAGTGGATCGACAAGTCGCGCCACTATGTGGACGAGATGCCTGCAGTGAAGGGGCCGACCAAGCTCGACGCGTCGCTGCTCGACTTGCAGCAGGCCTTCGGCTTCTCGCAGGAGGATTTCAAGTTCATCCTCGAACCGATGGCGATCAATGGCGAAGAGGCGACCGGCTCGATGGGCAACGACAGCCCGCTGCCGGTGCTGTCAAATCGCAACAAGTCGCTGTTCAATTACTTCAAGCAACTGTTTGCCCAGGTGACGAATCCGCCGATCGATCCGATCCGCGAAGAGATCGTCATGTCGCTGATATCGCTCGTCAGCCCCAATCCCAACCTGCTTGACATCAGCGAGAGCGAGCCGACGCCGCGTCTCGAAGTTCACCAGCCGGTGCTGTCGCCGGGCGACATGGCGAAGCTCAAGCAGATCGGCAAGCTGACGCAGGGCGTGTTCTGTTCGCGCGTGGTCGATATCACGACGCCGGTAAAGGGCGGCACGGCGGGCATGAGCCAGGCGCTCTACCAGGTTTGTGTCGATGCTGAACGTGCGGTCAGCGAAGGCTGCAATGTCCTGATCCTGTCCGACCGCAATGCCGACGCGACGCGCGCGGCGATTCCCTCGTTGCTGGCCTGTTCGGCGGTTCACCATCATCTGGTGCGGGCCGGACGCCGCACCTCTTGCGGCCTGGTGGTCGAAGCGGGCGACGCGCGCGAAGTCCATCACTTCGCGCTGCTGGCCGGTTATGGCGCGCAGGCGATCCATCCCTGGCTGACCTTCGCGAGCCTCGACGCCATCGCGCCCGGCCTGCCCGGCAAGCCAGATGCCGCCGAATGCCACAAGCGCTACATCAAGGCCATCGGCAAGGGCTTGATGAAGGTCATGTCCAAGATGGGCATCTCCACCTACCAGTCCTATTGCGGTTCGCAGATCTTCGAGGCCATCGGTTTGTCTTCCGAGTTCGTCGGGCGCTATTTCGCCGGCACGCCGACGCGCATCGAGGGCATCGGCCTCAAGGAAGTCGCGCTCGAAGCATTGAACATGCACGCGGCGGCCTTCGGCAACGATCCGGTACTCGCCAATGCGCTCGATGTCGGTGGCGAATATGCCTGGCGCGTGCGCGGCGAGGAGCACATGCTGACGCCGGACGCGATCGCCAAGCTGCAACATTCGACGCGCGAGAACAAGTTCGAGACTTATCAGGAATACGCGAACATCATCAATGATCAGAGCAAACGCCACCTGACCTTGCGCGGTCTGTTCGAGATCAAGCCGGTGGGGCCTGCGATACCGCTTGAGGAAGTCGAGTCGGCTAGTGACATCGTCAAGCGTTTCGCGACGGGCGCCATTTCGCTCGGCGCGATTTCTACTGAGGCGCACACGACGCTGGCCATTGCGATGAACCGTATCGGTGGCAAGTCGAACACCGGCGAAGGCGGGGAGGATCCGAACCGCTTCCGCAAGGTCGGCGCGGGCGAGACGGTCGCCAGCGTCATCGGCGCGAGCCGTGTCGAACGCGACATTCCGCTCAAGGCGGGTGATTCGCTGCGCTCCTCGATCAAGCAGGTCGCCTCGGGCCGCTTTGGCGTCACGATCGAATACCTCGCGAACGCCGACCAGATCCAGATCAAGATGGCGCAGGGCGCCAAGCCTGGCGAAGGCGGCCAGTTGCCCGGTCACAAGGTGTCGGAATACATCGGCTTCCTGCGTCACTCGGTGCCCGGCGTACAGCTCATTTCTCCGCCGCCGCACCACGACATCTATTCCATCGAGGATCTGGCGCAACTGATCCATGACCTCAAGAATTCCAACCCGAAGGCGGACATCTCGGTCAAGCTGGTGTCTGAAGTTGGCGTCGGTACCGTGGCAGCGGGCGTTGCCAAGGCCAAAGCCGACCACGTCGTGATCTCCGGTTTCGACGGCGGTACGGGCGCTTCGCCATTGTCGTCGATCAAGCATGCCGGCACGCCCTGGGAACTGGGCCTGGCCGAAACCCAGCAGACGCTGGTGCTGAACCGTCTGCGCGGCCGTATCCGCGTGCAGGTCGATGGTCAGATGAAGACCGGTCGCGATGTGATCGTTGGCGCCCTGCTGGGTGCCGACGAGTTCGGTTTCTCGACTGCGCCCCTGGTCGTCGAGGGTTGCATCATGATGCGCAAGTGCCACCTCAACACCTGTCCGGTCGGTGTGGCCACGCAGGATCCAGTGCTGCGCAAGCGCTTCACCGGCCAGCCGGAACACGTGGTGAACTATTTCTTCTTCGTCGCCGAGGAAGCACGCCGCCTCATGGCGCAGATGGGCATCCGCAAGTTCGAGGATCTGATCGGTCGTTCCGACCTGCTCGACATGCGTGCGGGTGTCGAGCACTGGAAGGCGCGCGGCCTCGACTTTTCGCGCATCTTCTTCATGCCGTTGCTTCCGAAAGAGGTTGCGCGCTTCCACAGCGAAACGCAGGATCACAACATCGCCAAGGCGCTCGACCACGAACTGATCGAGAAAGCCCGCCCGGCGCTCGAACGCGGCGAGAAGGTATCCTTTGACGTGACGGTGAGAAACCGCAACCGCACGGTCGGCACGATGCTTTCGTATGAGATTGCCAGTCGTTATGGCCTCAAGGGGCTGCCGGACGAAACCATCCACATCCGCATGACCGGCACGGCCGGCCAGAGCTTCGGCGCCTTCCTCGCGCGTGGCGTTACGCTTGAGCTCTCGGGCGACGCCAACGACTACGTCGGCAAAGGCCTGTGCGGCGGCAAGATCGTCGTCAAGCCGCAAGAGGGATTCCGCGGCAAGCCGAACGAGAACATCATCATCGGCAATACCGTGCTCTACGGCGCGGTCGAGGGCGAGGTTTTCTTCCGTGGTGTGGCGGGCGAGCGCTTTGCCGTGCGCAACTCCGGTGCGACCGCGGTCGTGGAAGGGACGGGCGACCACTGCTGCGAATACATGACCGGCGGCACGGTGGTTGTGCTCGGCATGACGGGGCGCAACTTCGCGGCCGGCATGTCGGGTGGCATCGGCTACGTGTTCGACGAGGACGGTTCTTTCGAGAAGCGCTGCAACCTCGCCATGGTCAAGCTGGAGAGAGTTCTTCCCGCGGGCGATCAGCCGGACGACGGTACGCGTCACAAGAACACGACCGATGATGAACTGCTCAAGGTGCTGATCGCCAAGCACCAGGCCGAAACGGGCAGCCAGACGGCTGCGCGCATCCTGGCCGACTGGCCGGCCAGCCGCGGCAAGTTCATCAAGGTATTTCCGAACGAGTATCGCCGCGCCCTCAAGGAAATCGCCGCGGCTCAGCAACAGAAGGAGGCTGCATAATGGGCAAGCCCACCGGATTCCTCGAATTCCAGCGCCAGGCTGAAGGCTACGCACCCGTAGCGTCACGCTTGAAAGGCTACCGGGAATTCGTCGCGCATCTCACCGAAGAGCAATCGAAGGTGCAGGGTGCGCGCTGCATGGATTGCGGCATTCCGTTCTGCAACAACGGTTGTCCCGTCAATAACAGCATTCCCGACTTCAACGATGCGGTCTATAAGGGCAACTGGCGTGCGGCGATCGACATCCTGCACTCGACCAACAACTTCCCTGAAATGACCGGCCGCATCTGCCCGGCCCCCTGTGAAACCGCCTGCACGTTGGGCATCAATGCCGAGCCGGTCGGCATCAAGTCGCTCGAGCACGCCATCATCGACAAGGCAGGCGAGAACGGCTGGGTCGTGCCGCAGCCGGCCGCGCAGAAAACCGGCAAGAAAGTCGCCGTCGTCGGCTCTGGTCCGGCGGGACTGGCCGCTGCCCAGCAGCTGGCGCGCGTCGGCCATGCCGTCACGGTGTTCGAAAAGAACGACGCCATTGGCGGCCTGCTGCGCTATGGCATTCCCGACTTCAAGCTCGACAAGCGCCTGATCGACTGGCGCGTCGCACAGCTCAAGGCCGAGGGTGTGAAGTTCCAGCTCAAGACATTGGTCGGCACCGACATGCCGAAGGGCATCGTCAATGACGCGACCAAGGTTGTCGCGCCCGCTCAACTGAAGCAGGAATTCGACGCGGTGGTCCTCGCCGGCGGGTCTGAAACCCCGCGCGATCTGCCGATTCCCGGCCGTGATCTCGACGGCGTGTATTACGCACTCGAGTTCCTTATCCCACAGAACAAGGAAGTCAATGCGGGGAAAATGAGCGGCAAGAAAAACCCGATCAACGCGGCTGGCAAGCATGTCGTCGTGATTGGCGGTGGCGACACGGGTTCCGATTGCGTCGGTACCTCCAACCGCCACGGGGCCGCGAGCATCACCCAATTCGAACTGATGCCCAAGCCCCCCGTACAGGAAAACAAACCGCTGATCTGGCCCTACTGGCCGAACAAGCTGCGCAGCTCTTCGTCCCACGAGGAAGGTTGCACGCGCGACTGGTCGGTTGCCACCAAAGCGTTCATCGGCGAGCATGGCAAGCTGAAAGCGCTCAAGTGCGTACGGCTCGACTGGAACGGGGGCAAGATGAAGGAAATTCCCGGCAGCGATTTCGAGGTCAAGGCTGATCTCGCGTTCCTCGCCATGGGCTTTACCAACCCAGTCGTGTCGATGCTCGATGCCTTCGGCGTCGCCAAGGATGCGCGCGGCAATGCCAGCGCGACGACGGATGGCGACGGGTGCTACGCGACCAGCGTGGATAAGGTCTTCGCCGCCGGCGACATGCGTCGCGGTCAATCTCTCGTGGTTTGGGCAATTCGTGAAGGCCGCCAGTGCGCGCGCGCCGTCGATGAGTTCCTCATGGGAGCCAGCACGCTGCCGCGTTAGGCCAGGAGCGCACATGGCGAATGTCGCCGCTTTGAACGTCGTCATTCTTGCTGCCGGCAAGGGAACGCGCATGTGTTCCGACCTGCCCAAGGTGCTGCACCCCATTGCCGGCAAGCCGATGCTGGCGCATGTACTGGATACCGCGCGTCGGCTGGGCGCCGCAAAGATCTGCGTGGTCTATGGCCATGGCGGCGAACAGGTGCCGAAGCTGCTGGCCGCACCCGATTTGTCTTGGGCCCTGCAGGAGCCGCAACTCGGCACCGGCCATGCTGTCCTGCAAGCTCTGCCGCACCTGACCGACGCGGGTGCCGTCCCGCCAGCGCTGACTTTGATCCTCTACGGCGACGTGCCGCTGATCCGCGCGGAAACCCTGCAAGGATTGATCGATGCCGCAGGCGGGGATCGACTCGCGCTGCTCACCGCCCATCTTGACGACCCCAAAGGCTATGGCCGCATCGTGCGGGCGAATAGCAAGGTGACGCGCATCGTCGAGGAAAAGGATGCCGACGCTGTCGAGTGCGCGATCCGTGAAATCAACACCGGCATCCTCGTCGCGCCCGGCGCGGCGCTGGCGCGCTGGTTGCCGCAGCTTGGCAACCGCAATGCGCAGGGCGAGTACTACCTGACCGATATCGTGGCGCTGGCGGTGGCCGATGGCATGGAAGTCGTTACCGCGCATCCCGGAGCAAACTGGGAAACCGATGGAGTAAATGACAAGGGGCAATTAGCCCGCCTCGAACGTATCCACCAGCGCAACATTGCGGACGCATTGATGGAGCAGGGTGTGACGCTCGCCGATCCCGGCCGCATCGACGTACGCGGTGAACTGGTCTGCGGCAAGGATGTGTTCATCGACGTCAATTGCGTCTTCGAAGGGCGCGTCGAGCTTCAGGATGGCGTGCGCATCAACGCCAATTGCGTGATCCAGGATGCGGATGTCGGACCGCATTCCATCATCGGCCCCTTCGCGCGCCTGCGTCCCGGCACCGTGCTGGCCGAGGATGTGCATATCGGCAACTTCGTCGAGGTGAAGAATTCGAGCATCGCCGCGCATTCGAAGGCCAATCATCTCGCCTACGTCGGCGATACCACGATGGGTAGCCGCGTCAATGTCGGCGCGGGTACGATCACCTGCAACTACGACGGCGCCAACAAGTTCCGCACGGTGATCGAGGACGATGTCTTCATTGGCTCCGATACGCAACTGGTGGCGCCGGTGACCGTGGGACGTGGTGCGACCCTCGGCGCGGGGACGACGCTGACGAAGGATGCGCCGCCGGATGCCCTGACACTTTCGCGGTCCAAACAGATGACGCTGACGGGCTGGAAGCGTCCGGTCAAGCAGAAAAAGGGGTAGTCCATGTGTGGCATCGTCGCCGCCGTCGCGAACGGCAACATCGTTCCGGTTCTCGTCGAAGGCCTGCGCAAGCTGGAATATCGCGGTTACGATTCTGCCGGCATCGCCTTCCTGAACCCCCAGCTTGAACGCTTGCGCAGCGTTGGCCGCGTGGCCGAACTGGCGGCGCAGGCCGAAGGCAAGACGGCGCCGATCGGCATCGCGCATACGCGCTGGGCGACGCATGGCGTGCCGAGCGAACGCAACGCACACCCCCATGTTTCCGGCGGACTGGCGGTGGTGCATAACGGCATCATCGAGAACTACGCCGAGATCAAGCAGGAACTGCTTGCCGCCGGCTACGTGTTTACCTCGGACACCGATACCGAGGTCATCGCGCATTTGCTGCAGGAGACGCTGAAAATCGCTGCCGACCTGTTCGAGGCGGTTCACCTGGCCACGCGGCGACTGGCCGGTGCCTATGCCATCGCTGTCCTGCGCGAAGACACGGAGCGCATCGTCGTCGCACGCCAGGGCGCGCCGCTGCTGCTCGGGTTGGGCAAGGAAGGCCACTACGCCGCTTCCGACGCCTCCGCCCTGCTGCAGGTCACGCGCCAGATGGTGTATCTGGAAGAAGGCGATATCGCCGAGTTGTCGCGCGACGGCATCCGGATAGTCAGCGCCGACGGAACGGCAGTCACGCGTGCAACACATGAAAGCAGCCTGTCCGCCGACGCTGTCGAACTCGGCGCCTACCGCCACTACATGCAGAAGGAAATCTTCGAGCAGCCCCAGGCGCTGGCCGCCACGCTCGAAATGATTGGCGGTGCGCAGGCCTTCTCGCCCAACCTGTTCGGCGCTGCGGCGCCGGAGACTTTTCAGGGCGTGACGTCGGTGCTGATCGTCGCCTGCGGCACGAGCTACCATGCGGGCCTGGTGGCGCGCTACTGGATCGAGCAGCTTGCGGCGCTGCCCTGCACGGTCGAAGTGGCGAGCGAGTACCGCTATCGCGCCTCGGTCCCGAATCCCGACCAGCTGGTCGTGGCGATTTCCCAGTCGGGCGAAACGGCCGACACCCTCGCTTCGATCAGGCACGCCAAGGCGCTCGGCATGCAGCGGACGCTGGCGATCTGCAACGTCGCCGAATCGGCCATCGTGCGCGAATGCGCGCTGCGTTTCCTGACCCGCGCCGGTCCCGAGATCGGTGTCGCGTCCACCAAGGCCTTCACCACACAGCTCGCGACGCTGTTCCTGCTGGCGGCAACTCTGGCGAAACTGGGCGGACGACTCGGCCCCGAGGCCGAACGGGGCTATCTCGATTCGTTGCGCCACCTGCCGGTGGCCGTGCAGAAGGTGCTCGAACTGGAGGCCGACATTGTGGCCTGGGCGGGCCTTTTCGCCGACAAGCGCCACGCGCTGTTCCTCGGGCGTGGCCCGCATTACCCGATCGCCCTCGAGGGTGCGCTCAAGCTGAAAGAGATTTCCTACATCCATGCCGAGGCCTATCCGGCCGGCGAACTGAAGCACGGGCCGCTTGCGCTGGTTGACCGCGAGATGCCGGTGATCAGCGTCGCGCCGAACGACACGCTGCTGGAAAAGCTCAAGTCGAACCTCAAGGAAGTCGCGGCGCGCGGTGGCGAACTCTACGTTTTTGCCGATGCCGATTCACAGGTCGAGGAAGAGTCCGGCCTGCACATCCTGCGCCTGCCCGAGCACTACGGCATGTTGTCGCCAGTGCTCCACGTCGTGCCGCTGCAACTGCTGGCGTATCATGCGGCATTGGTCAAAGGCACCGACGTCGATAAGCCGCGCAACCTCGCCAAATCGGTCACGGTCGAATAAATACGCCGAAAAAATACGTCGAATATCAAGGGAGAAAAATATGCCGAAATTCCATACCGCTGCCATTCGCGCCGTTGCCCTCGTCGGGCATGGCGGTTCGGGCAAAACCACGCTGGCCGAGGCGCTGCTGTTCCGCGCCAGCGCCATCCCGGCCGCTGGCAGCGTCGAGAAGGGCAGCACGGTCTGCGACTTTGATGCACAGGAAAAGGCCGCCGGCCACTCGCTGCAATCGGCGCTGGTGAATTTCGCCTGGGAAGACGTGCATGTGCATCTGGCCGACACGCCGGGTTATCCCGATTTCGCCGGGCAGGCCATGGCCACGCTGGCGGGCGTCGACACGGCGGTGATCGTGATCAACGCCCAGACCGGCATCGAACTGATGTCCGAGCGCATGATGCGCGCCGCCGCCAATCGTGGCCTGGCCCGCATGATCGTCATCAACAAGATCGACGCCGAGAACCTCGATCTGGCCGGCCTGATGGCCGATATCCGCGAACGTTTCGGCCCGGCCTGCAAATTCCTCGACCTGCCGACGCCGGATCATGGCAAGGTCGTCGAGGTGATGGAGCACGACAGCGGCGAGGCTGACATCGATAGCATCGACCATGCCCACCGCGAACTCATCGACCAGCTCGTCGAGGAAGACGAAAGCCTGATGGAACGTTATCTGGAGGATGGCCAGGACCCGACCGCCGGCGAACTCCATGCGCCGTTCGAGAAGGCGCTGCGCGAAGGCCACCTGATTCCCGTCCTGTTCACCTCGGCCAAGACCGGCGCCGGCATCGACGAACTGCTGCACGTGCTGGCCACGCTCGCGCCGAGCCCGGCCGAAGGCAATGTGCCGCCATTCTTCAAGGGCGAGCCGGGGGCTGACAATGCGGCCTTCCAGCGCGAGCCCGACGCCGCCAAGCATGTGCTGGCACACGTTTTCAAGGTCATCGTTGATCCCTACATGGGCAAGGTCTGCGTGTTTCGCGTGCATCAGGGCACGATCCGCAAGGATTCGCAGCTTTTCGTCGGCGATGGCAAGAAGGCCTTCAAGGTCGGCCACCTCTACCAGCTGCAGGGCAAGGATTACATCGAGGTCGACGAGCTGTTGCCCGGTGACATCGGTGCCATCGCCAAGGTCGAGGAAATCGAATTCGACGCCGTGCTGCACGATTCGCACGAGGAAGACCACATTTATCTCAAGCCGCTCGAATTTCCGCGGCCGATGCAGGGCCTTGCCGTCGAGACGCAGAAGAAGGGTGACGAGCAGCGCCTCTTCGACATCCTGCGCAAGCTCGAGCTCGAGGATCCCTGCTTCAAGATGGAGCGCCACCCCACCACGCACGAGACCGTGATCTTCGGCCTCGGCGAGATGCACCTGCGCACCAAGCTCGATCGCATGGCCAGCCAGTACAAGCTGGAACTGACGACCAAACCGCCGCAGATTCCCTATCGCGAAACGATCTCGCAGCCGGCCGAAGGCCACTGCCGGCACAAGAAGCAGTCCGGCGGCGCCGGCCAGTTCGGCGAGGTCTACCTGAAGATCGAGCCGCTCGAGCGCGGTGCCGGATTCGAGTTCGTCGACCACGTCAAGGGCGGCGTCATTCCCGGCGTGTTCATGCCGGCAGTCGAAAAAGGTGTGCTGATGGCCCTGGCCGACGGTGTTGTCGCCGGTCATCCGGTTGAAGACCTGCGCGTCATCGTTTACGATGGCAAGACGCACCCGGTCGACGGCAAGGAAATCGCCTTCGTCATGGCCGGCAAGAAGGCTGCCATCGCGGCGATTCAGGCAGCGGCAGCAGTAGTGCTGGAGCCGATCGTCACTATCGAGGTGCATGCGCACGAAGAACACATGGGCGATATCGCCGGCGATCTGTCGTCGCGTCGCGGCCATGTCACCGGCACCACGCCGCGCGGCCCCAGCCGCGTCGCCATCGTCGGCGAAGTGCCGCTCGCCGAAATCAATGATTACGCCTCGCGTATCAAGTCGATGACCGGCGGTCGGGGCAGCTACACGATCGAGTTCGCACGCTATGCGCAGGTGCCGCCGCCCGTGCAACAAAAAATGGCTGCCTCGTTCAAGCTCAAGGAAGACGAGGAGTAATCAGGGCATTACGACGCGGCGGTGGTAACGCCGTCGAGTCGACCCAACCTGAGCGCCTCGGCGTGCCATTGCGGGATGGCGTGCAAGCTCAATGGCAGGGAAAAAAAGTAGCCTTGCGTAAAGTCGCAGCCGAGTTGCTCAAGATGCCGGGCGGTTTCCTCGTCCTCGATGCCTTCGGCGATGGTGGCGAGCCCGAGCGTTTGCGCCAGTTGCAGTGATGACTGCACGATTTCACGGCGGCGCGGAAAAGACTTCACCTCGCCGACGAAAGCCCGGTCAATCTTCAGGCAGTCGATGGGCAGCGACTTAAGATATTCGAAGCTCGAATAGCCCGTGCCAAAATCGTCCAGTGCGATGCCCACACCGCGCGCGGACAGCATGGCGAGCGAGGTGCCCAGCGCGTCCAGGTCTTCGACGAGCGCGGTTTCGGTCAATTCGATCTTGAGTTCCTGTGGCGGTACGCCGGCCGCGGACAACTGGTTTTCGATGATGCCGGCGATCTGCGGGTTGGTCAGTTCATAGGCAGACAGGTTAACGCTGATGAATGCCGGACCATGCGTTGATGCCTGGCAAATCGTGCGCAGGGTCGGCCAGTCGCGCAGGGCGCGTTGCAGCACCCAGAGACCCAGGGGACGGATGAGGCCGGTCTTTTCAGCGAGGGCGATCAGCCGGGTGGGCGTGATATCGCCCAACAGCGGGTGCCGCCAGCGCACGAGTGCCTCGAAGCCGACAAGGGTGCGTATGCGCAGACCGACCAGCGGCTGGTAGGCGAGCTCGAGTTATCCATGGTCCAGTGCATGCTCCAGGTCCTTGGCCAGCGTCAAGGTCAGCATCGCGGCTTCGCTATCACCGGCAAATGCCTCAGGCAGTGCCGGCACGCGAGCGCGGAAACGGAACCGCTCGATCAACAGCACCAGAAGATGGCGAATGACAGGATCGGTGTGCTGGAGCAACGCCTGAACATGGGCATGCTCGATGCGGATGAGCGTGGTGGGCTCGCGCGTGCGTACTGTCGCCGTGCGCGGCGACATGTCCAGCAAGGCTATTTCGCCGAATATCTCCCCTTTCCGCATGATGGCGATTACCTCACCCGAGGGCGACAAGACCTCGACCGAGCCCGTCTCGACGAGGTAAGCAGCATCCCCCGGCTTGCCCATGACGCAAACCAACTGTCCTGCGGCGATATGTTCGCGCGGCAATGACTCCAGCATCTCTCGATCCATGACAAATGATCTCGGTTGCAGCATAACATCCATGATAGCCATGCGTACATCATGGGTTATCCCGCCATGACATGGACGCCAAAAAGCCTGTTGGCCCGGACGGGAACCGAACAGGCTGCTTGCGGTCTGAACGGGCGACTCCTACAATCACGCTCCATGCGCCGCCTCCAAAGCCTTTTCCTGATCCTCATCGCCTTCTGGCTGCCGCTACAGGTTGCCGCAGCGGTGACGATGCCGTTTTGCCGGCATGCGCAGGATCAGTTGGCCCAGCAACACGCCGGGCAAGCGACTACGCATTGCCACGAGCATGAGCAGACGGACGCCTTATCCGCAACAAACGCGCCGGGTGCCGATTGCGACAACTGCGAGATGTGCCATCTGGCGACCGCCGGCTACCTGCTGACAGCGGTCGAGACCGTACCGCTGCGAGCGGCAAGCATTCTGGTGCCCGGGCCAATGCTCGCTTCGTCTAGCCATATTCCGGAACCGCCGCTACAACCTCCCAGACGCCTGAACTGAAAGCTCAACCGGGCACGCCGTCGTGCCCTTCCGCTGCGGGTGCCGACCCGCCAGCGCTGACTTTCGTTCATTTGCATCTGGAGGTTTTCATGAAATCCCTGTTTCGTGCAGTTGCCGCGCTGCTTGCCGCGGCCGCCCTGTTGCTGCCCCTTTCCTCTTTCGCCGCCGACAGCCTGTCGGAAGGTACTGTCAAGAAGATTGATGCCGCCACCCAGCGCGTGATGCTGGCCCACGGCCCGATCGCCAACATCGGCATGGGTCCGATGACCATGATGTTCAAGGTCAAGGAACCCGCGCTGCTCAAGACGCTGAAGGAGGGCGACAAGGTGCGGTTCCGCGTCGAAGAGATCGGCGGCGACTACACCATCGTCCATATCGAAGCGAAGCAGTAGGGCGATGCAAGCCCCTGTCCATTGCTGGTGGCGGCGGCGCTCGCCGTCGCCGGCGATTTTGCGTGCGCTGCGGCGAGATAACCGTCGGCGGCAACGTCGAGAGCCTGCTCGCTTTCGCCCGCGAGCGCCATCCCGAATTCGCCGCGATGCGGCACGAGGCCGCTGCCGCGGCGGCACGTGTGTCGCCGGCGGGCGCCTTGCCCGATCCGATGCTTGAGGTCGAATTGCGCGATTTCGTCAGCGACACGAACAATACGGCCAGCCTCCTGCCGGCGCGCGTGGGCAGCACGCGCTATGCCGTCACGCAACGCCTGCCGTGGTTTGGCAAGCGCGACCTGCAGCGCGATGTCGCCGGTGCCGGTGCAGAGGAGGCACAGGGCCGCGCGGCCACGGTCTGGACCGATCTCGCGTGGCAGATCAAGCAGACCTACGCGCGCCATTTCCTGCACCAGGCCAGCCTGCAGTACGGCCGCGAAAACCTCGAATTGCTCGCGCAGCTCGAGCGCATTACGCAGGTGCGCTACGCGAACGGACTCGTGCCGCAGCAGGACGTGATTCGCGCCCAGACCGAGCGCACCGCGCTGCAAAGCGAGCTGGCGCTGCTGGACGGCGACAACGACCAGGCGGCGGCGCGCATCCGCGCGCTGCTCGGCCAGCCGGCGAATCTCCGCCTGCTGCCGCCGGAGCGCTTGCGTCGCCTGCCGTCGCCGGCGCAGCTCGATCCTGCGACGCTGACAGCGCGCCTCGTCGAACGCAACCCGCGGCTGGCTGCGGATGCGGCGCGCATCGATGGTGCGGAAAAGGCCCGCGAGCTGACCTACAAGAACCGCTATCCCGATTTCAACGTCGGGCTCGCCGCGATCCAGCAGCGCGACCGCGTTACCGGCTGGGACCTGATGTTCGGCATCAACATCCCCCTGCAGCAGGATAGTCGCCGCGCCCAGGAGCGCGAAGTCGAAAGCCGGCTCGACGCGGCACGGGCGCGCAAGGAGGCGACGCTGAACCAGATCCAGTCCGACCTGAGCGAAAGCCTGGCCGGGTTGCGGGCGGCGCGGCGCGTCGAAGACCTGATCAGCAGCAGCCTGTTGCCACAAAGCGAGCTGACCTTGCAGGCGGCATTGGCCGGCTACGAGACCGGCAAAGTTGATTTCGCCGCCGTGCTCGACGCCCAGCGCCAGATCCGCCGTGCCAAGGAAGACCTCGTCAAGTCCCGCGTCACCCAGCAACTGCGCCTCGCCGACATCGAGCGGGCGATCGGAGAAGAGCTATGAAAAACATCGCCATCGTCGTGCTGCTGGTCGCGGCCGGCCTGCTGGGCTACTGGCTGGGCGGACAACAGAAAGTCAGTCCTGGCGAGACGGCATCCGCGGCGCTGACGCAAACCGTGCCAGCCCCGGGCGGCAAGCAGCTCCTCTATTACCGCAACCCGATGGGCCTGCCCGATACCTCGCCGACGCCGAAGAAGGATTCGATGGGCATGGACTACATCCCGGTCTATGCGGGCGAGGATGAGGGCGAAGCCGGCGAAGTGAAGATCAGCACCGCCAAGGTGCAGAAGCTGGGCGTGCGCGTCGAGGCGGCGCAACTGCGCGACTTGGCGCGCCCGGTGCGCGCGGTCGGCCGCGTCGAGATCGACGAGCGGCGCCTGTTCGCCGTGGCGCCGAAGTTCGAGGGCTGGATCGAGCGCCTGCACGTCAATGTCACCGGCCAGCCGGTGAGTCGCGGCCAGCCGCTGTTCGAGGTCTACAGCCCCGAACTCGTATCGGCCCAGCGCGAATACCAGGTTGCGGCGGCCGGCATGACGGCGCTCGGCGGCGCAACGCCCGAGGCGCAGGCGAGCATCCGCCAGGTGGCCGAAGCGGCGCTCATGCGGCTGCGCAACTGGGACATTTCCGCCGAGCAGATCGACCAGCTCAAGAGCGGCAGCGATGGCGACAAGTCCGCCGCACGCTGACGTTCCGTTCGCCGGTTGGCGGCATCGTCCTGGAGAAAAAGGCGCTGCAGGGCATGCGCTTCATGCCCGGCGAGGCGCTCTACCAGATCGCCGACATCTCCGGCGTGTGGGTGCTGGCCGATGTGTTCGAGCGTGACATCGCGACGGTCAGGAACGGGCAGACGGTCGATGTGAGCATCGACGCCTATCCGGGCAAGACTTTCGTGGGCAAGGTGAGTTACGTCTATCCGACGGTGAATGCGCAGACGCGCACCGTGCCGGTCCGGGTCGAACTGGCCAATCCCGGCGGGCTGCTGCGGCCGGCGATGTACGCCAACATCGATTTGAAAGTCAGCCCTGGCGGGACGGCACCCGGTGTGCTCGCGGTGCCGACGTCAGCGGTGATCGACAGCGGTACGCGGCAGCGCGTCATCGTCCAGAAGGAGGCAGGTCGTTTCGAGCCGCGCGAGGTGAAGCTGGGCGTCCGCGGCGACAACTATGTCGAGGTGAAGGAGGGGGTGAGGGAAGGCGAACAGGTGGTGGTGTCCGCCAATTTCCTCATCGATTCCGAAAGCAACCTCAAGGCCGCGCTGGGTGGCATGACCGAACCCAAGTCAGCGGTCAGCCACCAGGCGGTCGGCACGCTCGACAGCATCGAAGCCGGCGGAACGGTCATGGTGACGCACGAGCCCGTGGCCAGCCTCAAGTGGCCGGCGATGACCATGGAATTCGTGCCGGCGAATCCCGCGCTGGTCGAGAAGCTCAAGCCGGGCACGCCGATCGCCTTCGAGTTCGTCGAGCGCAAGCCTGGCGAATGGGTGATCACGAAACTCGAAAAGAAGGCGAACTGACATGCTGACCGCCATCATCGACTGGTCGGCGCGCAACCGCTTCCTCGTCTTGCTCGGCACGCTGTTCGTCGTGCTGGCCGGCGTCTACGCGGTGTGGAAGACGCCGCTCGACGCCCTGCCGGACCTTTCCGACGTGCAGGTCATCGTCTTCACCGAGTATTCCGGCCAGGCGCCGCAGGTGGTCGAGGATCAGGTCACCTACCCGCTGACGACGGCGCTGCTGGCGGTGCCGAAGTCGAAGGTGGTGCGCGGCTTCTCGTTCTTCGGCGCGTCCTTCGTCTATGTGATCTTCGAGGACGGCACCGACATCTACTGGGCGCGTTCGCGCGTGCTCGAATATCTCAACACGGTGGCCGGCAGCCTGCCGCGCGGCGTCACGCCGAGCCTCGGGCCGGATGCCAGCGGCGTCGGCTGGGTTTATCAGTACGTCGTACTGGGCGCGAATCGCACGCTCGCCGAATTGCGCACGCTGCAGGACTGGTACCTGCGCTACCAGGTCACCAAGGCGCAGGGCGTGGCCGAGGTGGCGAGCATCGGCGGCTTCGTCCAGCAATATCAGGTCGTCGTCGATCCGGTGAAATTGCGCGGCTACGGCATTTCGCTGATGACGGTGGCGAACGCGATCCGCAACTCCAACCGCGACGTCGGCGGCCGCGTCGTCGAGATGGCCGAAACCGAGTACATGGTGCGCGGCCGCGGTTACCTGCGCGGCAAATCCGATCTCGAACAGCTCGTCATCAAGGCGGATAAAGGAACCCCGGTATTGTTGCGCGACATCGCCCGCGTCGAACTCGGCCCCGACGAACGGCGCGGTATCGCCGAACTGAACGGCGAGGGCGAAGTGGTGTCGGGCATCGCCGTGGCGCGTTACGGCCAGAACGCGCTGGAAGTGATCGGCAACATCAAGGCAAAGCTCAAGGAAGTGGCGGCCGGGCTGCCGGAGGGCGTGACGATCGAGACGGTGTATGACCGTTCCGAACTCATCGAGCGCGCCATCGCCACGCTGAAGGCGACGCTTGCGGAGGAGGCGCTGATCGTCGCGCTGGTTTGCATCGTCTTCCTGCTGCATGTGCGGAGCGCGCTGGTGGCGATCCTGATGCTGCCGGTCGGCGTGCTGATCGCCTTCAGTGCCATGCGCCTGCTGGGCATGAACTCGAACATCATGAGCCTGGGCGGCATCGCCATCGCCATCGGCGCGATGGTCGATGCGGCCATCGTCATGATCGAAAACGCGCACAAGCACCTCGAACGGCTGAAGGAAGGTGAGTCACGCACCGAAGCGATGATCACGGCCTGCAAGGAGGTTGGCCCGGCGCTGTTCTTTTCGCTCCTGATCATCACTGTCTCCTTCCTGCCGGTATTCACGCTGGAGGCGCAGGAGGGCCGGCTGTTTGCGCCGCTGGCCTTCACCAAGACCTTCGCCATGGCCGGCGCGGCGCTGCTCTCGGTAACGCTGGTGCCGGTGCTGATGATGCTGTTCATTCGCGGCCGGATTCTTCCCGAAGCGAAGAACCCGGTGAATCGCGTGCTGATCGCGCTCTATCGGCCGGTCATCGCACTGGTGATGCGCTGGAAGCTCACGACCATCGTTTGCGCCATCGCCATCATGGGCCTGTCCGTTTGGCCGGCCATGAAGCTCGGCAGCGAATTCATGCCGACGCTCAACGAGGGCACGCTGTTCTACATGCCGACCGGCCTGCCGGCGATGTCGGTGACCAAGGCGGCGGAACTGTTGCAGACGCAGAACAAGATCATCAAGAGCTTTCCCGAGGTCGCGTCGGTGATCGGCAAGGCCGGCCGCGCGCAGACGGCGACCGACCCGGCGCCGATCGAGATGTTCGAGACGGTCATCAACCTGAAACCCGAAAATCAATGGCGGCCGGGCATGGACGTCGACAAGCTGATTGCCGAGCTCGACAAGGCGCTGCAATTCCCCGGCATCGCCAATTCATGGACGATGCCGATCAAGGCCCGCATCGACATGCTGTCCACCGGCATCCGCACGCCCGTCGGCATCAAGGTGTTCGGCAAGAACCTCGACGAGATGGAGAAATTGGCGCGCGAGATCGAGACGGTGGTGAAAACCGTGCCTGGCACCAGCTCGGCCTACGCCGAGCGCATCACCGGCGGCTGGTATCTCGACATCGAGCCGGATCGCGCGCAGCTGGCCCGCTACGGCATCCTCATCAACGACCTGCAGGAGGTCATTGCCACCGCACTCGGTGGCGAGATGCTGACGACGGCCGTGGCGGGGCGTGAGCGCTTCGGCGTTGCGCTGCGCTACCCGCGCGAACTGCGCGACAGCCCCGAGAAGATCGCCGCCAATGTGCTGGTCCCCATCATGAGCGAGATGGGCGGACAGGCGGCGATGGTGCCGCTCGGGCAGGTGGCGCAGGTGAAGATCGTCAAGGGCGCGCCGGCGATCCGCACCGAGAACGCGCTGCTCTCGGCCTACATCTACGTCGATATCCGCGACCGCGACATCGGCTCTTATGTTGCCGAGGCAAAGCGCGCGGTGGCGGAACAGGTCAAGTTCCCGCAAGGCAGCTACGTCACCTGGAGCGGCCAGTTCGAATACATGGAACGCGCGCTGCAGCGGCTCAAGATCGTCGTTCCGGGCACGCTGCTGATCATCTTCCTGCTGCTTTACCTCAACTTCCGCGCACTCGCGCAAACTCTGATTGTCATGCTTTCGGTGCCCTTCGCGCTGGTCGGCGGCATCTGGCTGATGTGGCTGCTGAACTACAACCTCTCGGTCGCCGTCGCCGTCGGCTTCATCGCGCTGGCGGGCGTGGCGGCCGAGACGGGGGTGGTGATGCTGATCTACCTCGACCAAGCCTGGGAAAAACGAAAGTCAGCGCTGGCGGGACGGCAGCCTGCGATCACCCACCTCTACGCCGCCGTGATGGAAGGCGCGGTGGAGCGCGTGCGGCCGAAGATGATGACCGTGGTGGCGATCATGGCCGGCCTCTTGCCGATCATGTGGAGCACGGGCACCGGTTCGGAAGTGATGCGTCGCATTGCCGCGCCGATGGTCGGCGGCATGATCTCGTCGACCCTGCTGACGCTGATCGTGATTCCGGCGATTTATGCCTGGGTGAAAGGCCGGCATTTGAAATAGCGCAGGTGTTGCGAGTGCCCGCATGCATTCAGGCGTCGCGCGGCTGAATGTATTGACCGAAAGGTATAGGTACGGGATACTTGCGCCGCCGCTGCCCTTAACCGTCTGATCCTACTCGCCGAAGAAATCCTGCCATGCGCATGACCCGGAAGGTGTTTCATGACCTTGCCATCTGGATGATCGGCTTCGGCCTCGCCATCGGCATCGTGTTTCCCTTCTTCGCGGTCATGCTCGGCGTCCCGCGCGAAAATGCGCTGACGACCACCTTCTTCATTGCCTGCCTGTTTGCCGGGGCGCTGGCGGGCGTCATCAACTACGGCCTTGCGCATTGGGTGGTCGGACTGCGGCTGCGCATCCTGGCCGAGGGTATGCGCCATGTCGAACAGAACCTGCAGACGCTCAGTTGCGATGGTGACCTGCTGTCCTGCACGCCGGAAAAATGCTCGATCCCCGTGGATTCAGAAGACGAGATCGGGGAGAGCGCGGGGGCGTTCAACCGGCTGGTGGAAACGCTGGCAAGCTTGATGCGGACCCAGGCCGCGGTGCGGTCGTTTTCCGAAATGCTTACCAGCCAGCTGGAGGTCGAAAGCCTGACGGCGAATGCCCTGCGCCAGTTTCTCGAGCACACCGGCGCTGCGGGCGGCCTGATCCTTTGCCAGTGCGAAGGCGAGATGAAACTGGGTGCGGCGTCCGGCTTGCGGGAGCCGGAATCCATCGCCACCAGCGAGTTTGTGCAGACGGCCATGCGCACCCTCGAAGCGCAGTCCATCACCATTCCCGAGAACGTGAAGATCGAAGGGGTCATGACCGACTTCCGTCCCCAGGAAGTGCTCGTCTTGCCGATCATTTACAAGCGGGTGCCCCTGGGTGTCCTGGTGCTGGCGTCCGGCAGCGCGTTCAATGCGGACCACCGCGCGCGCATCGAGTTGTTCCTGCACGGTCTTGGGCTGGCCATGAACAATGCCCTGGCCCATGATCGCCTGCAGCGGCTTGCCGCGCTGGACCCGCTCACCTGCATCTATAACCGGCGTTTTGGCCTGGGTCGGCTGCACGAGGAATACGAAAGAGCGGTGCGCATGAACTCCCCGCTGGGTGTGCTGATGCTCGACCTGGACCACTTCAAGGACGTGAACGACACCTACGGTCACCTGGTCGGAGACAAGGTACTGAAATCCGTGTCTGGCATCGCGCGCGGGCAGCTGCGGGAAGGCGATGTGTTGCTCCGTTATGGCGGCGAGGAGTTTCTGGCGATCCTGCCGGGCGCTTCGGCACAAGACCTGTTGATAGTTGGCGAGCGTACCCGCAAGGCGGTGGAGGATAGTGCGCTCTCCGCCGGGGCGAATACTGTCCGGGTGACGGTGAGTATCGGAGGCGTTGCATTTCCCAACCAGAATGTCGAAGGGGAAGAGGGGCTGATCCATCTGGCCGACGCGGCGCTCTACAGGGCCAAGGCGTCGGGCCGAAACCAGGTGGACATCGCCCGGTGCGGGTTAGGCTAAATTAGCGAAAGTTGTTACACTGCGCGCCGCGTCGGCAAGTAATCAGTCAAATAGCCGCGCGTCGCGTACGGATTCCCCTTCCGCGTTTTACCCCCCCACAGCGTTTCTGCCCTGACTGGTTCGCGTCCATGGTATTGGTGCGAGTGGCCGATTCCAGGAGCATTCCATGCAATTCACCGATCTCGGCCTGTCGGCCGACATTCTGCGTGCCGTCGCCGAACAGGGCTACGACACACCGACCCCCATCCAGGCCCAGGCCATCCCCGTCGTGCTCGCAGGGCGCGACCTGATGGCTTGCGCCCAGACCGGCACCGGCAAGACCGCCGGATTCACCCTGCCGATCCTGCAACGCTTGTCGCAGGACAGCAACCTGTCGCTCAAGCGCTTCAAGCCACGTTCGCTGGTGCTGGTGCCGACGCGCGAACTGGCGATCCAGGTGCAGCAGAGCGTGTTTACCTACGGCAAGTACCTGCGCCTGCGCACCACCGCGATCTATGGCGGCGTCGGCGTCGGTCCGCAGACCAAGCTGCTCAAGGCGGGCGTCGATATTGTCGTCGCCACGCCGGGCCGCCTGCTCGACCATGTCAATCAGCGCAACATCGACCTGTCGGGCATTGAGATCCTCGTGCTCGACGAAGCCGACCGCATGCTCGACATGGGCTTCATCCGCGATATCCGCAAAATCCTCACGCTGCTGCCAAAGCAGAAGCAGAGCCTGATGTTTTCGGCGACCTTCTCCAACGACATCCGCGGTCTCGCGACCGGCCTGCTGCACGATCCCGCCAGCGTCGAGGTGGCCCGTCGCAACGCGCCGGCCGAGGCGGTCGCGCAGTGTGTCTATCACGTCGATCGCGATCGCAAGCGCGACCTGCTGATCCGCCTGATCACCGACAACAACTGGCATCAGGTGCTGGTGTTCACGCGCACCAAGCACGGTGCCGATGCGCTGGCCGAACGCCTGTGCAAGGCGCGCATCAGTGCCGCCGCCCTGCATGGCAACAAGAGCCAGGGGCAGCGCATCCGCGCGCTCGACGACTTCAAGAAATTGAAAATCAACGTGCTGGTCGCCACCGACATCGCGGCACGCGGCATCGACATCGATGACCTGCCGCACGTGGTCAATTACGAGCTGCCGAGCGTGCCGGAAGACTACGTCCATCGCATCGGCCGTACCGGCCGCGCGGGGGCCTCGGGCGAGGCGACGTCGCTGGTCTGCGTCGATGAGCACAAGTTGCTGCGCGACATCGAGCGCGTGTTGAAGCGTGAAGTTGACAAGCGCGTGATGCCCGGTTTCGAACCCGATCCCAAGATCAAGGCCGAGCCGATCCAGAAGCCCCGGGGGGCTATGGGCGCGCGCCAGGAAGTGCACGCGCACGGCGCGCCCGCCACGCCGCGCAGCGGCAAGCCCAAGCCACCCGCACGTGGCGGCGGCAAGCCGGCTCGCAAGGGCGCCACGCCCGGCCACCACTTCGGTACGCGGCACCACTGAGGCGGGCCTATGAAAACGCTCGTTCGCCTGTTCTTCAAGACCCTGCGCATCGTCCTCGGCCCCTTCATGCTGCTGGGCGAATGGCTCACCCGGCCGACCGGCATCGTGCGTGCGCCCGACGCGCAGGCGCAGGTGGACCAGGCCTGTCGCGTGCTGGCCCTGTATCAATTCCGGACCTGCCCGTTCTGCATCAAGGTCCGGCAGGAGATGCGCCGACTCTCGCTTGACATCGAGCGCCGTGATGCGCAGCACACGGGCCAGCATCGCGATGCATTGGTCGCCGGCGGCGGACGGGCCATGGTGCCCTGCCTTCGCATCGCGGCAACGGACGGGACGGCGCAGTGGCTCTACGAATCCGGCGCGATCATCGCCTACCTGCGCGAACGCTTCGCCCCAGCCTGAGGAAAGTCAGACCGGGCGGGACGGCACCCGCCGCTGCGGACCAGGGCTAATCCAGCTGCGCCTTGTCGGGCACGGCGAGGATGCCCTGCAGCCGCAGGAGTTCTTCACGGTGTTGCCAGGCCAGGCGCTCCACCATGCGCTCCCCCTTCGGCGTCAGGTGCACTTCCACCTCGCGTCCATCGCTCCGTCCCGGCTGGCGTTGCACGAAACCGAGCTTTTCGCAACGTGTCACCAGGGCAACAACGCCATGGTGCTTGGCCTGCAGGCGTTCGGCCAGTTCCGTGATCGTCGCCCACTCGCGCCCGGCGTGACCCTGGATGTGCAGCAGCATCAGATATTGCAGATTGGTAACGCCCGCGCCACGCGTCAGTTGCTCGCTCCAGCGGATGAAGCGCCGTAGTTGGTAGCGAAAATTCGACAGCGTCTCGAAACCTTCCTTGCTCAGGCGGGCGTTGCTCATTGCGGGTAGTCGTAGAGGAGTACTTGACAAAACTATAGCACTTTGTAAACAATATCACGGCGTGATGTAATTCCGCGTACAACTTCGTCAAGGAGAAAATTGTGGAGACATGTGTGGCGTTGCCAGAACGTGATGCCGAGGGCTACCTGATCGAGCCGGGGGAATGGAATGAAGATGTCGCCATGGCGCTGGCGGAAGAACTCGGGATCGTGCTCGAGGACGATCATTGGGACATCATTCACTTCATGCGTGCGTTCCATGCAGAGCATCAGGTTGCGGCCGACGTGCGCTTCGTGATCAAACATCTCGAGTCGCGGTATCCCGGCACGGGACGCAAACGCCTGTTCGAGCTGTTTCCCTATGGCTATGTCGGGCAGGCCTGCAAGCTCGCCGGCATGAAGCGCCCGCGTGGCTGGAGCACCGGATGAGGTGATGTCAATGAACACCACGGCCGATCAGGAAAGCATCCAGGCGGCGGAAGATCGCGACATTGGCGAACTCGCCATGTCGAACGCGGATATCTCTGCGGCGATGACGCGAATTTCCGGCTATCTGGACATTAGTACCGAGGACTTTCGGGAGATCTATCACCTGGCCCATCACAATGCCGTCGATCGATTGATCGGGAGCTTGCGGGCAGCGAACATGCTGCGCCCCACGCTGCAGCCCCTGACGGCCGACCTGCCGCTCGATCAGGCTGCCCGGATGATCGTGGACAGCGGCTACAAGGGCCTGCCGGTGGTCGATCGGGCAGGCAAGGTGATCGGCATGCTGACGGAGGCCGATTTTCTGCGGCGCCTTAAAGCCGGCTCATTCCTGGAAATGATGCTGCGCCTGATCAGTGATGCTGGCGAATTCAGTCATTGCTGCCATGAATCGCGCGTGGCCGAGGCCATGACGGCCGAGGTGGTCACGGTTCATGCCGATGCCGACTTCCGGCAAGTCCTGGATGCATTTCGCCATCATCCGGGGCGCAGCATGCCCGTGGTGGATGGCGAACAGCGCTTGCGCGGCATGCTGTTGCGCAAGGATTTGTTGGCGGCATTTGACTGGAACACGCCGGCATGAAACTGGAAGTGCACGGGATCTATCAGGTTGAGTTGTGCAGTGGCGAACAACGGCGCTGGGAGTACCTTGGCCCGGATCGGCGCGCCGTCGTGTGGTGGCGCGACCTTGCGACAGCCCGCGTGTTTGCGGAGAGCAGCCTGATGTACGCGTGGCAAGTCGTCGAAAAAACCCCCTGAAGCGAAAGTCAGACCTGACGGGACGGCACCCGGGATACGCGCTGCCGACTGCCGCTCAACGCAGCATCGGCACGTCGTGATTGCTGATGTGGTGATCGAGCCAGAGCGTCAGGACAGCGCCGGCCTCCGCAATTGTCCGCACCGTTTGCTGCTTGTCCCTGGGACGTGCCAGTTGGGCGACGCGGCCGGTAATGTTGGCGTGATCTTCCGCGTGCAGTTGGTAGCGCTCGCCATGTTTCGTGCTGATGCCAAGGCCTTTCATCAGGTTTTCTTCCGATCTGAACTGATCGACCATGTAGCCGAGCAGATCGGTCACGCAATCCAGCAAGGCGAACTCGCAGGCGCTGACCTGTTCGCTCGGGCAGTCGGCGCAGGTCTGCCGGTTGTCGACGTCATCGCAGATCGAGTGCAACCTCTCGATAAACGCTCGCAACTGGCAGTATCCCTCGTCGATCAGGGCAATGCCGGTCGATTGGGCGTTCGCGGGAGGCGGGGAGGAGGAAGGGGCGGACATGCATCAGTCACGCAAATGAATATATACGCACATTTTAGTCCCGATTCCATCCAATACCAGCAACTGCGAATACCTGCTCAGTTCGACCTGTTCCGAGACCTGCGCGCGATAGGCGCTCGGTGCGCTGCCGGTCCATTCGACGCAGGCCCGATAGAAGGCGGAGGGGTCGGCGTAGCCCAGTTCGGCGGCGATGGTCGCAACGGCATTGTTCGTCGTGGCGAGTCGTGTCAGGGCGATGTCACGTCGCAGGGCATCCTTGATCTGGCGGAAATTGGCGCCTTCGCCGGCGAGCCGCCGGTGCAGGCTGCGCGGCGAAAGGTGCAGGCGAACGGCGACTTCCTCGAGTCGCGGCAGTGAGGGCAGGGCATCGCGCAGCAGGTCGCGCACCGCCAGCACGGTATTGCGGTCGCGACGGTAGAGGGTGGTGATGCGGCCCGGGGCGCCGACGAGGAAGGCCTCGAGCGCGGCCTTGTCACGTTGCACGGGCAGGTCGAGCAGGTTGGCTTGGAAGCGGGCGCTCAGTTCCTCCGCGCCGAAACCGGAATGGGCGGTGTAGATCAGCGGGTAATCGGTGGCGTGCGGTGGCGGCGGGTAGGGAAAGTCGACGCGGTCGAGCGCCAGCCCGCGGCCGGCGAGCCAGCAGGCAACGCCATGGATCAGGCGTAGCAGCCATTCGAAGGAAAAGACGCGGCCGGGGTCGACGCGCGCCGGGGCCAGCGGCCGCGTCTCCCGCAGATGCAGCCAGGCCTGGCTACCCTGCCGCTCGATGCGAACGGCGATGTCGGGCAGCAGCACGCGCAGGTAGCGCGCCAGGCGGGTCAGGGCTTCATCCAGCGTTCGCGCGTCGATCAGGGCACGGACCAGCAATTCGAAGCTGCCGCAGCGCAGCGGGACGGAAAACAGGCCGAAGGCCTCGTCGTCGAGCACCTGGGCGACGCTGTTGTAGAGCGCAGCATAGGCGGCGACCGGCACCCGCTCGGCACTTTCGGGATGATCGGCCAACTGCGGGGGTATGCCGGTGGCGGCGAGCAGTGGCGCGGGCGCAAAGCCGGCGCGCTTCATTCCGGCGATCAGGCCGGTGACGAAGCCGGCGGCCACCGTGGCACCCGCCACGGTGGTACCCATTTTCGTGGTGGCGGATTTTGCCTTGAACGATCGTCCGGCTTTCTGTTTTTCTTCAATCATCAGGGCAACTAGACACTGTAGATAATGGCGAATTATGCACGAATGCCGACCGGAGTGACAATGGTCAGGCGCTGGAAGAGGGCATAAGATGTTGTCTTCTCGCGCCAGGACTCGTCCCATGACCGACCTTTCCATCGCCCGCCAACTGGCGCCGTACAAGCCGAAACACAAACTGCGCTTCGTCACCGCCGCCGCGCTGTTCGACGGCCATGACGCCTCGATCAACATCATGCGGCGCATCCTGCAGGCCACTGGTGCCGAAGTGATCCATCTCGGCCACAACCGCTCGGTGCAGGAAATCGTCAATGCGGCGCTGCAGGAAGATGTGCAGGGCATCGCCATCACGTCCTACCAGGGCGGGCACATCGAGTATTTCAAGTACATGATCGACCTGTTGCGGGCAGGGGGCGGCAAGGAGATCAAGGTTTTCGGCGGTGGCGGCGGCGTGATCGTGCCGGAGGAGATCGCGGAACTGCATGCTTACGGCGTGACGCGCGTGTATTCGCCCGAGGATGGCGCCAGGCTCGGGCTGCAAGGGATGATCAACGATGTCGTGTCCACCAGCGATTTCGACCTGACGGAGGGCGGTACGGTCGAGATCGAGGACCTGGACCTGCGCGGGGGCAACACCCGGTTGCTGGCGCGGGCGATCACGCAACTGGAAAACGCCCCGAACGGGAGTCTGGCGCGGGCGATCAAAAAAAGTGCCGTCCCGCCAGCCCTGACTTTGGGGATCACCGGCACCGGCGGCGCCGGCAAGTCCAGCCTCACCGACGAGTTGATCCGCCGCTTCCGCCTCGATCAGGAAGACAGCCTCAAGATCGCCATCATTTCCATCGACCCATCGAGGAAGAGAACTGGCGGCGCGCTGCTCGGTGACCGCATCCGCATGAACGCCATCGAGCATCCCAACATCTTCATGCGTTCGCTGGCAACGCGGGATACGGGCAAGGAGATTTCCGCCGCACTGCCGGAAGCGATCGCTGCCTGCAAACTCGCCGGCTTCGATCTGGTTATTGTCGAAACGTCAGGGATAGGCCAGGGCGACGCGGCCATCGTGCCGCATGTGGATGCTTCGCTCTACGTGATGACGCCCGAGTTCGGCGCGGCCTCGCAGCTCGAGAAGATCGACATGCTCGACTTCGCCGACTTCGTTGCGATCAACAAGTTCGACCGCAAGGGCGCCGCCGACGCGCTACGCGACGTACGCAAGCAATACCAGCGCAACCGCGAACGTTTCACCGAGGCTCCGGAAGCCATGCCGGTCTTCGGCACCCAGGCCTCGCGCTTCAACGACGATGGCGTGACCGCGCTTTACCAGGCCATCGCCGCGCACCTGCAACAGCAGGGGCTGAAGCTCAAGCCCGGCAAGCTGCCGAAAGTGGACACGCGCCAATCCTCGCAATCGCGCGCGATTGTCCCGGGCAACCGTGTGCGTTACCTCGCCGAGATCGCCGATGCCGTGCGTGGCTACCACCAGCATGTGGGCACGCAGGTGACGCTCGCCCGCGAGCGCCAGAGCCTGCGCACAGCGAAAGCCATTTTCGACGGCTGCGAAAAACCCGCCGAGCACTTTGAAGCACTGATCGCCTGGAAGGACGGCCAGCTCGATGCCAAGGCGAAGAAACTGCTCGACCTGTGGCCGGCGACGCAAAAAGCCTACGCCGGCGGCGAATACGTGGTGAAGATCCGCGACAAGGAAATCCGCACCGCGCTGACCCACGAGACACTTTCCGGCACCAAAGTCAGGAAAGTCGTACTGCCCAGGTTCGCCGACGAAGGCGAGACCCTGCGCTACCTGATGAAGGAAAATGTGCCTGGCAGCTTTCCTTTCACCGCCGGCGTGTTCGCCTTCAAGCGCGAAAACGAAGACCCGACGCGCATGTTCGCCGGCGAGGGCGACGCCTTCCGCACCAACCGCCGCTTCAAGAAGGTCTCCGAGGGCATGCCGGCCAAGCGTCTGTCCACCGCCTTCGATTCGGTGACGCTCTACGGCTGCGATCCCGACGAGCGGCCCGACATCTACGGCAAGATCGGCAACTCCGGCGTCTCGATCGCCACGCTCGACGACCTCAAGGTGCTCTACGACGGCTTCGACCTCTGCGACCCGGCGACCTCGGTATCGATGACCATCAACGGCCCGGCGCCGATTATTCTCGCGATGTTCTTCAACACGGCCATCGACCAGCAGTGGAATAAATTCAAGGCCGACAACCAGCGCGAGCCGACCGAGGACGAGGCCGACAAGATCCGCGCCTGGACGCTCTCCAACGGTGCGCGGCACGGTGCAGGCCGACATCCTCAAGGAGGACCAGGGCCAGAACACCTGCATCTTCAGCACCGAGTTCGCACTGAAGATGATGGGCGACATTCAGGAATTCTTCGTGCACCACCAGGTGAAGAATTTCTATTCGGTGTCGATCTCCGGCTATCACATCGCCGAGGCCGGGGCGAACCCGATCTCGCAGCTCGCCTTCACGCTCGCCAACGGCTTCACCTACGTCGAAAGCTATCTCGCGCGCGGCATGCACATCGACGACTTCGCGCCCAACCTCAGCTTCTTCTTCAGCAACGGCATGGACGCGGAGTATGCGGTAATCGGCCGCGTTGCCCGCCGCATCTGGGCGGTGGCGATGAAGAACAAGTACGGCGCCAACGAGCGCTCGCAGAAGCTCAAATATCACGTCCAGACTTCCGGACGTTCGCTGCATGCGCAGGAGATGGCCTTCAACGACATCCGCACCACCTTGCAGGCGCTGATCGCCGTCTACGACAACTGCAACAGCCTGCACACCAACGCCTACGACGAGGCCATCACCACGCCCACCGACGAATCGGTGCGTCGGGCCATGGCGATCCAGTTGGTCATCAACCGGGAATGGGGCCTGGCGAAAAACGAAAACCCGAATCAGGGCGCCTTCGTCATCGACGAATTGACGGATTTGGTGGAGGAAGCCGTGCTCAAGGAGTTCGAGGCCATCGCCGACCGCGGCGGCGTGCTCGGCGCCATGGAGACCGGCTACCAGCGCGGCAAGATCCAGGAAGAATCGCTGTACTACGAACACAAGAAGCACGACGGCTCGCATCCGATCATCGGCGTGAACACCTTCCGCAATCCGCACGGCGATGTGCCCACGCATGTCGAACTGGCGCGCTCGACCGAGGAAGAGAAGCAGTCGCAGATCAAGCGCCTGCGCGACTTCCAGTCACGCAATGCGGATGCTTCCGGTGCGATGCTGCAACGCCTCAAGCAGACCGTGATCGACAATGGCAACGTCTTCGCCGTGCTGGTCGATGCAGTACGCGTCTGCTCGCTCGGCCAGATCTCGAGTGCGCTCTACGAGGTGGGTGGGCAGTACCGGCGCTCGATGTAATCCGAAAAAGTCGGCGCTGGTAGGACGGCGGCTAGCGACCCTAAGCGGTAGTTCACCGCTGCAAGAGCGGACGCTGAACGTTCACATTAGGTATCGCCTCCGCAAGCTCTACGATATTTGCGAGTACATCAGAGCCAACGAAGTGTGCGATGCGACTTGAGGCAGTGCCCCTGAGAAGCATGCCGACCAACATCGGGAACATCAATTCTTCACGACCACGGATTTTGCGCTTCATGTGGTAGACAGGACTTCCGCTCAGTCCGTCATAGCTTTCCAGCGCGACTGAGGTTTCCATGCGGAGTTCATGGCAGTTCGCGCCTGGAACTCTTGCCCTGGTAGATACCCCTGAGCATATTTGCGAGTACATCAGAGCCAACGAAGTGTGCGATGCGACTTGAGGCAGTGCCCCTGAGAAGCATGCCGACCAACATCGGGAACATCAATTCTTCACGACCACGGATTTTGCGCTTCATGTGGTAGACCGGACTTCCGCTCAGTCCGTCATAGCTTTCCAGCGCGACTGAGGTTTCCATGCGGAGTTCATGGCAGTTCGCGCCGGAACTCTTGCCCTGGTAGATACCCCTGAGCACACTTCTTGTATTGCTGATCTTGCTGGACTCGTAGTCTGAACACAAAATTGCTTTCGGCCGGATATCCGACAATCCAAAGTTCATCCGAAGGCATCAGTGCATCGGCACTCATTACACCTACCTCGAGGTCTTGCGCTACCAACGGAGCATCGCCAGATCTATCCGAAGTCATGCAAATCGTCTTCGACGCGAAGTACGAACACGTCTTTTGTAGTCTTCGTCGTCAGCCACGCCCTGGCGCTCGTTGACGGCAACGAAATACGAGATCCATCGGATGGAAAGATTCTCAGAGAGTGCGCGTGCGCCTTTGCGTTGAGAAATTCTCTATTTACTGTGTACTGCTCGTTGAACGGCAACGAAATACGAGATCCATCGGATGGAAAGATTCTCAGAGAGTGCGCGTGCGCCTTTGCGTTCGTAAGGACGTGCGCTGCCGTGACCCAGTAAAAACAACGGGAGTTGGCAACGAGGAAGGAAGAGCCTTTCCCCCAATAAGCGAAGTCAGATTGGTCGCACTCGTAGAGTACCGGCCTGCTTGCCTCTTCGAAGCTTGTCATTGCGATGCCCAACGCCCGCGCTCACCGGTGCCGAGGGAACGAAGTGAGCGAGGGGGCGTCCGAGTGCAGCACGTTGTTCGACCGCGAGCATGAACTACATCTTCTTGTAGCACTCTTTCTCACTAGATCGGAATCCCGAGTCCGTCGGTGGGCATTGTTCGGAGTCGTACGAAAAGCCATTCGCCTCCATACAGAGCAGCATCCAATTGCGATAAGCCTTGTCTCGGTCAAGGTCTGAGTGGTTTTCTTTGACGAAGTGTCTGCCAGTATCGCTGTATGAATCAATGGTGCATTGGGCCAAAAGCGGCTTTGGGTTCTGATCACAACCAGCCAATAGGACGAGCGAAAGCACCGCCGCCGCCGCTCGCGAAACTATGTACTGAACTCTCATACGATCCCTTCAAAGGACTAGACCAAATGGTCAGTGAACTGGTCCAACTCCTACATGGCATCACTGAATGTCTCGCACGCGGGCTGAAGGCGTTCCTGAAGAAAAGCAACGTTGGCGGCAAGTTGTCAGAACCGATCCGCTTTGATGCCCCGCCTCTCGAGCCGCTCGCGCTGCACTTCTTCTTCGCTGACGAGTGATTAGGGCAGGGCTGACCAAAGCCAGCGAAATATTCGGCGGGAACACGTAAGCCTTCGAGACATAAGCGGCTACGCCCGGCTGGCTGATCCACTCTGATACCTACCGTTGAACCATCGAGGGGATCAATGACGGCCTCGGGTCGGGTCCGGAAGTAGCGCGAATAGCGAAGCGGGCGTAGAAGCCAACTTTAGGTGCTACGACCGCTGACCAATCTGTTGCTGCCTTTGGTGGCGACATTCCCCAACTGCAGGTCAGGCCGAGCAGCCGTCGGCAGCAGGTTTTCCCCGATCAGGCAGAAAACTCGGCGCTGGCAATACGGCGACGCGGGCAGAAAACCGGAGGTTCTTCGTTACCCCAATCGGCCGATCTTCTCGCGGGCATCTTCTACGTGCCGCGCCAGCGCAACGGCGCAGGGCTGCCAGTCGCCGGAAAACCGTTCGTCACGGGTCAGGCGGCCGATGAATGCGTCGGCAAGTGCAAGTGCCTGGCGCCAGGTTTCCCGGCGGGACGCTTGGATGTAATCGCGCCGGTGGCAGGTTGTCGGGTAGCGCGCCGCTGCCGAGCGGCCGGAACGCCATGGGCAGCATGTCGTAGATCGGTGCCAGCTGGTACGGCCGGCCGTGTTCGCCGACGAACGACAGGTTGCCGTGGTGCATGTCGGCGTTGCCGATCAGCGTGCCGAAGGCATGCAGCAGCGCGGCGCCCGCGGCGGCCTCGGCGGTGATGGTGCCTTGGCTGGCCAGGCGTTCCGCCAGTACCGGCCAGGGCGATTGGCAGCGCCGACGAATTCGGCCTCGACCGACAGGAGCGAGTGAACCGCGCGGCGTCCGCGTTGGCCCACGCGATCGAAGCGCTCGACTTCGAGGAAGCGCCTGCCGGCGCTGTCGATCGCCGGGAACGGGCGGCCGGGATGCTGGCGTCGATCAGCACTTGCGCGGCGAGGTGTTCCGCCGCCAGCAGGTCGCGCCAGCGGCGCGTCACGGGGTTGTCTGCCGCCGCCGTGAATTTGACCAGGACGTGCCGGTCGGTGAATGCCGCGAACTTGGGTTGCTCGCCGCCGGCGGACGATCCGGGTGGGTCGCCGCGTTCCGCCGCAGCCGCGTGCGCGGGGAAATCGGCCGGCTCGACGGGAACCGGTGGCGGTGCGTCGATGAAGCGTTCGCGGGCAATGTCGCCAAGCAGGAGATTGCCGACGACATCGTGGCCATGCGCCAGCAGCGCGCGCAGCATGTTTGTGTCCGACCATTCGGCCAGGCGCGGCGGCAATCCCAGCGCGGCGGCGTGGCGTTCCGCGTAGGCGCGCCCCAGGAAGCCTTGCGGACGCATGTCGAGCAGCCACCAGGGCAGGCTGTCACTGTGCAGGTCCAAGCCGTCGTCCTGGCGCATCACGAAACCCTCGGGACGCACGGGCGTCAGGATGCCCAGGCGGCGCAGCGTGCCGTCGGCGGCGACGCGATAAACGGGAATGTCCCCCAGTCCGCGCCCGGCGTCGCGCAGGGCGTATTGAATAGATCGGCCCGACCCGATGCGCAGGATATCGTCGCCCAGCACCGTGAGGGCCCGCGATACCGTAGGCTGGCTAACTTGCATGTTTTCAGCAAGCTGGCGCGCCGTCAGCAGTCCTTGCCCCAGGCGAATACGGATTTCGTCGGAATGAAAAGACATGGGGTGTGAATAGATAAGTGAATAGACATCTGAATTATATAGTAGCCACTTGCGTCCGTGGCGTCATGGCGACTTCCTTTGCGGAGCCGGCATGCGGGGCGTTGCTTCAGGTGGCGCGCCGGCTTGTTTCGCGGCGCTGGCAGTACGGCGCGGCTGTCAGTAACCGGGGCTGGCGGGGGCTGCCGGTGCCGCCGGTGCCGCCGGTGCCACGGGTGAAAGCGGCGGCGCCACGGCAGGAGCGGTTGATATCGGCTGTTCATCGACGGCACGGGCGCCGGAAACGTAATACTCCGTTTCACCGAAGCAGTTCGTCGGGATGAACTTGTGCTGTTGATAGACCAGCACCACGCGCTTGCCGGCCAGCGCGTTGATCTGTGCCGCAGTGGCGTCGTCGCGGACTGAAAATTCGAACTTGTCGGGAATGGCACCGGGCATCGTCACCATGGCGATCTCGCCTTCCCACGTCTTGCACAGCCAGCCCTTGCGCGAAAATTTCTGTACATAACCGGCACGCTCACCCTCGGAATAACTCCAGGTCAGGGTTAGCCAGACCCAGAGGATGGCAAGCAGCAGAAGGGCGACGAGGGCGATGAAAGTGGTGCGAAGAAAGCTGGCACAATGGATATCTCCGAATGAATGGCACGACTTTACCGCATGGCGCCATGGCCGCCAACAATCGCGACGGCACCTCGATCGAATGGCGACCGTCGAAACTTCACCAAGGAAGACCCATGAGCGACGTTATCGTCGATGCCCGCGGACAGCTATGCCCGAAACCGCTGATCCTGACGAGGCAGGCCCTGAAGGACAACATCGTCGGCACGGAGATCACCGTGCTGATCGACAATGAAACCTCCTGCCAGAACGTCGAGCGTTTCCTGACCGACAACGGCATGACGCCGCACATCAGCGCCGACGGCAGCGAGTTCATCCTGCGTTTCACCAAGCATGTGCAGGAACTTGCGGTTCCCGATGCCGAGTCCTACTGCTGTTCCACGCCGCCGGCCGACGCTGCCTATGTGATTTCGCTGGCGTCCGAAACGGTCGGCCGTGGGTCGGCGGAACTCGGTGCCATCCTCATGCAGGGCCTGATGGCGACGCTCAAGGAAGTCGACCCCGTTGCCTTCCCATGTCGTCCTCTACAGCAGCGGGGTGATGCTTGCCGTCGATGGCTCGCCGTATCTTGCCAACGCGTTGCGCGACCTCGAACAGCGCGGCGTTAAGGTGCTGGTCTGTGGCACCTGCGCGGACTATTACCAGAAGAAGGCGGAGATCCATCTCGGCACGATCTCCAACATGCTCACGATACTCGAAACGCTGACGCGCGCCGGACAAGATCATCGCGCCGTGAGCTTTGATCTGCTATCGACGGTCGAGTACGGCGGCTGTTCCGCCAAGCTCGCACCCGGTCGGCTCGCCGAGGTATTGAAGGATCTGCGCCAGCCGGCGCATCCCGACCTGCTGGTGGATATCAGTACCCACGATGACGCCGGTGTCGTATCGCCTCGACGACCAGACTGCACTGATCCAGACGGTCGATTTCTTTCCGCCGGTGTGTTCCGATCCGCGCGAGTTCGGGCGCATCGCCGCCGCGAATGCGCTGAGCGACGTCTATGCGATGGGTGGCCGCGTATTGACCGCCATGAATATCGTCGGCTTTCCGGCGACGCGCATTCCGCTCGAAGTGCTCGGCGAGATCCTCGCCGGCGGTCAGGAGAAGGTGCTCGAGGCCGGCGGCCTGATGGTCGGTGGCCACACCATCGATGACTGGCCGCCCAAGTACGGCCTGGCAGTCACCGGCTTGGTGCATCCGCAGCGCGTGATCACGAATGCCGGACTGCGTCCCGGACTGGCGCTGATCCTCACCAAGCCGCTGGGCACCGGCACGCTGGTGGCCGGGCAACGCACCGGGCTGGCGGGTACCGACGACTACCGCGCCGCACTGGAGGCGATGCAGCAGCTCAACCGCGCCGGCGCCGAGGTGATGCAGGCCTGTGATGTGAAGGCCGGCACCGACATTACCGGTTTCGGCCTGCTCGGCCATGCCATGCAGACGGCCGATGCGAGCCAAGTGACGCTGCGCATCCAGGCCACGCGCGTGCCGCTGCTGGCGGGGGCGCATGCGCTGGCCGAGGCGGGCTGCCTGCCGGGGGCGATGTTCCGCAACCTTGACTACGTGGAAAATAAAGTGCGCTTCGGACCGGGACTCGATTACAGCCTGAAGATGCTGCTGCTCGATCCGCAGACGTCCGGCGGACTGTTCTTCGGCGTGGCGCCGGAACAGGCGTCAGCAGCGCTGCGACGCTTGCGGGATGCCGGCTACGCGCGAGCGGCGATTGTTGGTGAAACAGTGGCGCGCGCAGGACATTCGATCGAAGTCCTGCGCTGAAAGTCAGCGCTGGCGGGACGGCACCCGCCCGGGCTGGGCGCTAGGCATTCGCGTGGATGCGCTTGACCAGCGCGGTGGCGAATTCCAGTGTGGTGGCATTGCCGCCGAGATCACCGGTGCGGATGTTGTCCTCGTTGAGCGTCTCGTCAATGGCGCGGCGCAGGCGGTTGCCCAGTTCGACGCGACCGATGTGGTCGAGCATCATGGCGGCGGCAAGCATCAGTGCGATCGGGTTGGCGATGCCCTGGCCGGCAATGTCCGGCGCCGAGCCATGCACGGCCTCGAAGATCGCGGCGTTGTCGCCGATGTTGGCGCCGGGCGCCATGCCCAGTCCGCCGACCAGGCCGGCGATTTCATCGGAAAGGATGTCGCCGAACAGGTTGGTTGTCACCAGCACGTCGAACTGCCAGGGATTCATCACCAGTTTCATCGCACAGGCATCGACGATGCACTCCTCGAATTCGATCTGGTCCTTGTATTCCGCCTCGTGGATCTGGCGCGCGGTTTCGAGGAAGATGCCGGTCAGCGCCTTCATGATGTTGGCCTTGTGCACCACCGTCACCTTCTTGCGGCCCTTCTTGATGGCGTAGTTGAAGGCGAAGTGCACGATATGCCGGCAGCCCTGGCGCGTGTTGATGCCGGTTGACATGCCCACCGCGTGCGGATCGCCGTCGATCGGGATGAAGTGCTCGTAGCCCATGTACAAGCCTTCGTTGTTCTCGCGCACCATCACCAGGTCGATGTTGTCGTAGCGGCCGCCGGGGATGATCGTGTGGGCGGGGCGCAGGTTGGCGTAGAGCTTGAATTCCTCGCGCAGGCGCACGTTCGACGAGCGGTAGCCGCCGCCGATCGGCGTTTCCAGCGGGCCCTTCAGCGCCAGCCTGGTCTTGCGGATGCTGTTGAGGCAGGCGGGCGGCAGCGGATCGCCGCAGGCGGCGACGCCCGCCGCGCCCGCGACCTGGCGATCCCAGACGAAGGGCGCGCCGAGCGCGTCGAGCGCCATGAGGGTGGCCGCGGTGATTTCCGGTCCGATGCCGTCGCCGGGAATAAGGGTTGCGGGAATGGCCCCGCTGCTCGAGATTGCCATGTTGTGTTCACTCCACGTGTCGTTGGTTGTCCCCGGTCACCGCAGGTGTCTGGGTGCCGGATGTTTTCAGCCATTCTAACGCTGGAAAACTCGGCGCTGGCGCGGCCGCGCAGTTCAGTTGCCGAAGATCCCCTTGACGCCTTTCAGCACATCGCCAAGGCCGGGAAGTCCCGGTGGCGAGGCGCTGCCGCCAGATTTTTCCATGCTGCCTGAGCGGCCGCCCTCAGCCTCCATGCCCAGCATGGTCATGCTGGTTGACTTGATGCGCACGCGCACGGCCCATTCGGGTTCCCAGGGTGCCTTTGCATTGGCAGGACGCGGCGGATGGGCGAGGTTGAGTTCGGGGCCGTAGGCGACCATGCGTACCATGGCGCCCTCGGTGCTGCCAAAGATGCCGGCGGGAACGGTGCAGTTCATCGTGGTGGGAGGCAGCACGACTTTCTCGTCGATCAATTTCCTGACCTGCCCCGGCGCCACATAATCCATCAAGCCCCAACCCGGATCGGGCTGTTCGCTGGAGCTCCAGATGATCATTTCATCTTCGCCGCGAGCACCCATGGCGGACAGGAAGTAACCCTGGGCTGCCTGGAGGGCTTGCCAGCTGACATTGACCGCTGCCTTGGGGTCACCCTCGGCATTCATCTGCAGCTTGGGCATGAAATCATATGCTTCGCGCAGGCCAAAATGGAGATTTGCCGGTACGCCAGCGCCGCTCACCGCATGATCGCCCTGGAGCGAGGCGCTGTCCGGTACACGCTGCCGGTCGCGTTCGTTGGGCCAGACCGAGCGTCCCGGCACAGCCTTGGCACCACGATCAGGCGCAAAGCGGCCCTGCATGAAACGTCCCCACTCCTCGATATTGGCCTTGGCAAAATCGAGCACCTTGGGCTGGCCGGACCGCACCTTGTCGCCACAGCCCCAGTAGAACAGCAATTTGCCCTTGGGTTTCTCCATGCCGTTTTCGGCTGCGCCACTTTCGCTCCGACTTGCCACGATGGGAATCAGGGGCAGGCTGGCACCCATGTTCAAGGCGGGCGGAATGGCATGGGCGCCCTCGGTGCCGCCTGGCTTGAGACGTGTGTAAAGCGCTGTGTCCAGCCACTTGCCTGGCGTTCCGCCCATCTTGGTGCCGCCGAAAAAACCGCCCCCGAACATGTTCGCCATGCCCATGTCAGCATCGCTCATGCCGGGAATCGACAGGCTGTGAGTGGCGACATCCATCCAGAACTGTGCCACCGGAGGTTTCGTTTGAGCTTGTGCCGTTACAGTAGGCAGCACCAAGGCGGTAGTCAGGACTGCAGCAGTGTAAATCCTCATGATCGGTTCCTCCTCAGGACAGATGCATGTGAGTATAGGGCAGGATGTAAAACATGCGGCGCTGGCAGGACGGCGCAAGCACCCTGTAGAATTCGTGCTGCGACGCAACAGCCACTCATTCATGACACGGATTTCAATTTACGACTCCACGCTGCGCGACGGCGCACAAGCGCAGGGCATCTCCTATTCGGTCGAGGACAAGCTCAAGATCGTCGAGCGGCTCGACGCGCTCGGCGTCGCCTACATCGAAGCGGGCAATCCCGGCTCGAACCCGAAAGATCTGGAGTTCTTCGCGCGCGCGGGTGCGTTGCAGCTCGCCCATGCCCGGTTGATCGCCTTCGGTGCGACGCGCAAGGTCGGCAAGCGTGTGGCCGACGACGCCAATGTCCAGTCGCTGCTCAAGGCCGGTACGCCGGCGATCGCCATCTTCGGCAAGAGCTGGGATTACCAGGTACTGGAAATCTTGCGCACCACGCTCGACGAAAACCTCGCCATGATCGGCGACACAGTGCGCTATCTCAAGCAGCACGACAAGGAAGTGGTGTTCGATGCCGAGCACTTCTTCGACGGCTGGAAGGACAATTCCGAGTATGCGCTGAAGACGCTGGCTGCCGCCGTCGCGGCCGGTGCCGATAGCGTCTGCTTGTGCGACACCAACGGCGGCAGCTTTCCCGACGAGATCTTCGAGATCACGCACACCGTCTGTACGCGCTTCCCGAAGGTCGCGGTCGGCATCCATTGCCACAACGACAGCGAGATGGCGGTGGCGAATTCGATCCGTGCCGTGCAGGCCGGCGCGACGCAGGTGCAGGGCACGATCAATGGTTTAGGCGAACGCTGCGGCAATGCCAACCTCTGCTCGATCATCCCGAACCTCCAGCTCAAGCTCGGCTATGGCTGCATTCCTGACAGTGCGCTGCAGCACCTGACCGGCGTGGCGCGTTCGGTCAGCGAGATCGCCAACATGCCGCACAACGAGAAGGCGCCCTACGTCGGCGGCCATGCCTTCGCCCACAAGGGCGGCATGCACATCGATGCGGTGGTGAAGAATCCCGTTTCCTACGAGCACATCAATCCGGAACTGGTCGGTAACAGCCGGCGCGTGCTGATGTCCGAGGTGGCGGGGCGCAGCACGCTGCTCGCGCGCATCAACGCCATCGACCCGACGCTCTCCAAGGATTCGCCCGAGACGCGCAAGATCATCGACAAGCTCAAGGCGCTCGAGCACGAGGGCTTCCAGTTCGAGGCGGCGGAAAGCTCCTTCGACCTGGTGGTGCGCAAAATGCTCGGCCGCTACACGCCGTCCTTCGAACTCGTCGAGTTCAAGGTCATCGTTAACGAGCCCTCCGTCAATGCCGTGAATTCGTCGGTCATCATCAAGGTGCGTGTCGGCGATCAGGAAGTGCTCACTGTCGCCGAGGGCGACGGCCCGGTGAACGCGCTCGACCGAGCGGTGCGCAAGGCGCTCGAACGCGTCTATCCGGCCATTGGCGAGGTGCGCCTCACCGACTACAAGGTGCGTGTGCTCGATTCCGACAAGGCTTCGGCCGCCAAGGTGCGCGTGTTGATCGAATCGACCGATCAGAAAGAGAACTGGACCACCATTGGCGTCTCCACCGACATCATCAACGCCTCGTGGCAGGCGCTGGTCGACTCGATCGAGGTCAAGCTGTTGCGCGACCAGGAGCGCCTGCGCAAGGCCGACTGAACGCGCGTTACCGCCTACATCGTCTGCGCGAGGAAATTGCCCAGGCGCCCGTCGGCGGTGAGGATGTGCTCGGTCAGCCAGCGTTCCAGGAACATGATGTGCTCGTCGGCGACGGCTTTGTCCGCGCGCAACAGTTCCTGCTGCAGTTCCTGGGCGCTCTTGATCAGGTCGCGATGCTCGGTCTTGTGCTCGGCCATTTCCGGGTAGCGATGCTTCAGCATCAGCCGTTCCTCGTGGCTGAAATGCCAGACCGTGCAATTGATCAGCTCTTCCAGCGTCGCCGCGAGGTATTCGGGGGATTCCCCCTCCTGCACGGCATGGTTGAGGATGTTGAAAATGCCGACCAGCTTGCGGTGGTCTTCGTCGATCTCGTCAACACCGACACTGAGGATGGCTCCCCAAACGATATCTTTCACGCTGCTTCTCCTGCTTTGAATGACACCCCCGGGACGGGGTTCAAGACATCGCTCCGGGGTCCGGAGGGTGCCTGCCACCGGAGCAAAACCTGCTGAATGAACTCTACCGGAAAACGCTGTGCACCGCACCAAGGCCGTGTTGATTCACTTTGCGACCAGATGATCGACCCGCTGCGGAGTCAGGAAGCAGGCTCCTTCCGGCGTCAGGCGTTTCGCAAAGGCCTCCCGGACCTGCCGGTAAACGTCCTGCGACAGCCGATGATTCTGATGGGTGACACGAATCATGCGCGCATCGAATTCCTCGAAATCGCGAAAGCGGGTGACTGCGTTGAAGAACAGTTGCTGTTTCAGGCTGAAATGACCATCAGCTACCGACTGGCGCACCGTGGCAAAGGCGGCTTCACGAACTTCCTTTTCGTCGTGGAAGAGCCGCAGGATCTTGTTGAACTCCCCGGCGTAGACCGGTTCAGACAGCCACGCCTGCCCGCCCGGCTTGAGCACCCGCCTGATCTCCGCCATGGCCCGCACCATGTCCCCGACAGGCACATGGTGCAGGGACTTGAACATCAGCACGATGTCGAAACTTGCGTCAGGTTCCGCGATGGATTGCGCGCCACCAAGACGAAACCGCACGTTCGGCAGGTCGCTTATCTCAAGGTTGCGCGCATGCTGAATCGCATCGATCTCGATCGCGACGATCTCGCTGATCAGGCCGGTTTGCGCCAGGGCGCGCGTTTTCTCGGCTTTGCCGCAGCCCAGCTCAAGTATCCGTGCTCCGCGGACAGGCAGCTTCTGAAGCAGCAGGGCGATTTCATCCTGCACTGTCGTTTGATCGGGGTCGGCGATTCTCATGGGATTCCTGGGCTCCTGGCAGGGAAGGCTGGATTACCCGTTGCAGGATAACCGCTGTCCTGTCCGGGCCGCTGACGTTCATGCGGTATGCGATTCATGAAAGTCAGGGCTGGCAGGACGGCATCCGCTTTCCGGACTAGCTGTCCGGTTTCAGCAACACGAGCTTGATGTGCTCCTGATCAACGGGATGCAGGGTGACCTGCTGGTAGGTGACGATACCCCGCCTGGGGTCGTTGAACGTGCGTGCGCCGCCCTGGCGTTCGAGCACGTCGTGCTGCTTCCAGAAGCGCGCGAAGTCGGGGCTCTCCTGGCGCAGTTCCGCGATGAGCCCCTGCACGGCGGGTTCGTCGAGCCGGTTGCGGCAGTCGGCGCGGAACTCCGCCGTGATGCGCCGCGCGCGCGTTTCCCAATCGCCGAGGAAGTCCCGCGTTTCCGGACGCAGGAAGACGAAGCGCAGCAGATTGCGTGCGGCTTCGTTCGGCGCGAGGGGCAGGTCGAGCCAGCCGGCGAAAAGGTTTTCGGCGGGCTTGTTCCACGCCAGCAGGTTCCAGCTGCGGCCCATGAGGTAGGCGGGCACCTTGATGTCGCGCAGCAGGGCGACGATTGAATCAGAAACGGTATCGGCATCCGGTGATGCGTCGAGTGGATCGTGGCGCCCGGCAAGTTCGAAGAGATAGGCGCGTTCGCTCGGCGTGAGGTGCAGACCTTGCGCGAGCCGGTCGAGTACCTCGGCCGAGACGTTGACGCCACGGCCCTGCTCGATCCATGCGTACCACGTGGGGCTGATGCCGGCGAGCTGCGCGACTTCCTCGCGGCGCAGCCCGGGTGCGCGTCGTCGGCTGCCGGCCGGGAAGCCGAATTCCTCCGGCGCATGGCGTCCCCGGAGTGCGACGAGGAATTCGCCGAGTTCCTTGCGACGGGTGTCCATGATCGATGCTCCTGCTCAGGCTGTTATTACGGATACTAGTATAAACAGCCTTCTTGTTAGGGTACCCGGGCTTGGCTATGATCCAGCTTACAAATCTGTCCACCACCGTTTCATCACTAGGAGCCGCCATGGCCGGCAAGACGCTTTACGACAAACTCTGGGAATCGCATGTCGTCCGCGAAGAGAACGACGGCACCTGCCTGCTCTACATCGACCGCCACCTGATGCACGAGGTGACCAGCCCGCAGGCCTTCGAGGGCCTGCGCCTGGCCGGCCGCAAGCCGTGGCGCGCGACCAGCGTGGTCGCCACCGCCGACCACAACACGCCGACCGACCACTGGGACGATCCGACAGCGGCCTCAAGGATCCGATCTCGCGCCTGCAGGTCGAGACGCTCGACGCCAACATCAAGGATTTCGGCGCGCTGGTGTATTTCCCGTTCAAGCACGCCAACCAAGGGCATCATCCACGTCATCGGCCCGGAGAACGGCGCGACGCTGCCGGGCATGACGGTGGTGTGCGGCGACAGCCACACTTCGACGCACGGTGCCTTCGGCGCACTGGCGCACGGCATCGGCACTTCCGAGGTGGAGCATGTGCTCGCCACGCAGACGCTGGTCGCCAAGAAGTCGAAGCGCATGCTGATCAAGGTCGAGGGTAAAGTCAGCCCTGGCGTGACGGCAAAGGACATCGCGCTGGCGATCATCGGCAAGATCGGCACGGCCGGCGGCACCGGCTACGCCATCGAGTTCGGCGGCGCCGCGATCCGCGACCTGTCGATGGAAGGCCGCATGACGGTCTGCAACCTCGCCATCGAAGGCTGGTGCGCGCGCCGGTCTCGTCGCGCCCGACGAGAAGACTTTCGAGTATCTCAAGGGCCGCATGCTGGCGCCCAAGGGCGCGTCTTGGGACAAGGCCGTCACCTACTGGCAGACGCTGCAAGTCTGACGACGACGCGAAATTCGACGCCGTCGTGAAGCTCGATGCCGCGAAAATCCAGCCGCAGGTGACCTGGGGTACCTCGCCGGAGCAGGTTTTGTCGGTCGGTGCCAGGGTGCCGAATCCGGCGAAGGAAGTCGATGCGCAAAAGCGCGCCGGCATCGAACGAGCATTGAAGTACATGGGGCTCGCCGCCGACACGCCGATCACCGACGTCAAGATCGACAAGGTCTTCATCGGCAGTTGCACCAATTCGCGCATCGAGGATTTGCGCGCCGCGGCCGCGGTGGCCAAGGGCAAGCAGAAGGCCGCGAGCGTCAAACTCGTTCTGGTCGTGCCGGGCTCGGGTATCGTCAAGCGTCAGGCCGAAGCCGAAGGGCTGGACAAGGTCTTCACCGCCGCCGGCTTCGAATGGCGCGAACCGGGTTGTTCGATGTGTCTGGCGATGAACGCCGACCGCCTCGAACCGGGCGAGCGCTGCGCCTCGACATCGAACCGCAACTTCGAGGGACGCCAGGGCGCGGGCGGCCGCACCCATCTCGTCAGCCCCGCAATGGCCGCCGCCGCCGCCATCGCCGGCCATTTTGTCGATATCCGGAGCTTCTGAACATGAAAGCATTCAAGCAACTCGATGGCCTCGTTTGCCCGCTCGACCGTGCCAACGTCGACACCGACGCGATCATCCCCAAGCAGTTCCTCAAGTCGATCCAGCGTGCCGGCTTCGGCCCCTACCTGTTCGACGAGTGGCGCTACAGCGACGTCGGCCAGCCCGGCATGGACTGCACGAACCGTCCGCTACGCAAGGACTTCGTCCTTAACCAGCCGCGTTTCAAGAATGCGCAAGTGCTGCTCGCGCGCGACAACTTCGGCTGCGGTTCCTCGCGTGAGCATGCGCCGTGGGCGATCGAGGACTACGGCTTCCGCGTCATCATCGCGCCGTCGTTCGCCGACATCTTCTTCAGCAACTGCTACAAGAACGGCATCCTGCCGATCGTCGCTTCAAGCGAAATCGTCGACCAACTGTTCCGCGAGTGCGCCGCGCAGAAGGGTTACAAGTTGCGCGTCGATCTGGCAACGCAGACTGTGCGCAATCCCGCCGGCGAGTGGTTTTCGTTCGACATCACGCCGCACCGCAAGCATTGCCTGCTCAACGGCCTCGACGAGATCGGCCTGACGCTCCAGTATGCCGACGCGATCAAGGCCTTCGAAGCAAAGCACCAGGCCGCCCAACCCTGGCTATTTTCGAATTAGGGTGACGGCCAGCTCGGACCGCTCGATGCCGGGGTTCACCACCTGCGCATAGGGCGGCTTGGGCCACTCCCACAGCGTTGCCGGAAAGAGCGCACGCATCGCGTTGATGTCGCAGTGATAGGGTGGCCCGTCGATGAAGCCATGGGTGCTTTCCGGGCGCAGCGCCTGCAGGAACAGGGCGAGCAGCTTGCCGCCCGGTTTCAGCCAGGCATGCAATTGCGCCGCGTAGCGCTGCCAGAAGTCCGGGTAGAGCGCGCACAGGCAGGTTTGCTCAAAGACTGCATCCACCGGGGCTTGCGGTTGCCAGTGCAGCACGTCCGCATCGACGAGTTGGGCAGCGACACCCTCATGCGCCAGCAACTGCCGGCAGAGCGCCAACGCGTTGGGTGCGAAGTCGATGCCGACGACGTCCATGCCGGCGCGCGCCAGCGCCGCGATTTCCCAGCCATGCCCGCAGCCCGGCACGATCACGCTGCCGCCCGCGACGAGCGTGCCGTCGGCCAGCCATCGATCGAGTTGCGGATTCGGCGCGCCGCGATTCCAGGGCGTCGTGCCGGTGTCGAAGCGCTCTTTCCAGAATTGCTGTGTCGGTCCGGTCATGCTTGCTTCCCCTGTGGCTCAGCGTGAAGTAGATGCTAATTCTAGGTGCAAGTAAGTCATGTGAAAGCGTCGTGCTGGCACAATACGGCTGTCATGTGGATTGTGCGCTGCTTTTGCTTCCTGCTGCTCGCCGTATTCGGGCCGCCCGCCCTGGGAGCGACCTGCCCGCCCCATGACTTCGCCGACCCGGCGCGGGTGCAATTGCGCGGTGCCGCGGCGATGATCGTTACCCATGCGACCTCGACGCACGACGCGCGTTTTGCCGCCAAGCGCGGCATCGACGAGGCGGTGCGTTTTGCCAAGAACAAGCGGATTCCGATCATCTACCTGCAGGACGACACGCCACTGCAGTACTACTACATGGAAGACTGCGCGCCGGACTATTGGGTGGCTTCGCCGGGCGGCGAGATCGGTTTCGATGTGCCGCCCAGCCATCTCTATATCGTCGGCGGCCATCTCGAGTTGTGCCTGTCGGAAACCCTGCACAACGTGCTCTATAACTGGGTGAAGAAATATCCGCCGCGCAACCTGACCGTCACCTACTTCATGGACGCGATCTATTCGAACGGCAAGCTGGTCGATCCGTCCGATTCTTTCTATCCCGATTTCCAGCGCTTCATGGGCATTGTCACCTATGGGCGCCCAGGTGGTGAGCACTGGCCAAAGCTCAACCTGCTGGAGTCGATGGGCGTGATCGCCCGCGAGGACCATCAGCTCGAATACCTCAGGCAAGCGTTGCCGCGCTGGGATACCACTTTTCCGGCCAGCTGGCGCGTCGAGCTGCAGCTCAACGATTCGGTGAAGAAGGTGCTGCGCGCCGCGCCGGGCTGGAATCCACCAACGCTGCTGTTCCGCTTCGTCGATTCGGCACTCAACCTGTCCCAGCCGCCACTACCCTGAGCTGATAGTCAGCCCGGTGGCGGGCTGGCGCGGATGTGCGGCTTGATCTTGCCGACGACGTGCATCTCGCAGGCACGGCAGTCAAAGGTCAGCGTGAGGCGTTCGTTGCCATTGATCAGCGTCATCGGCTCGGCGCGCACCTGCCCCTGCACGCCGGTGATGCCCTTGGCTTGGTGCGGGCAAAGATTGAAGGCGTGGCGCAGGCAGTGCTTGGTGATCATCAGCGGCACTGCGCCGGTTTCCTCGTGGGCCTCATAGGCGGCGGCGATCAGCTTCACGCCATGCTTTGCGTAGAAGCGCCGCGCGGCAGCGTTATAGACATTGGCGAGATAGGTCAGCACTTCATCGGGGTAGGGGACCGGCGGTTCGACCACTGGACGGCGCAGCGGACGCCGATAGGCCATTTGCCTTGCCGTTTCGAGCGCGACGATGGCATCGCGGCGCAAGGTGTTGGCGGCCGAATTCGGGATGAACCAGGGCTGCGACCAATCTGCCGAAAATGCGCCCATCTGAAAGTCAGTCCCGCCGAGACGGCACAACTGGACGCGCAGGCTCGCGCCGGCCTTGTCCGGCTGCTTCGCGGGTTGCTTTTCGAGCGCCAGCGTTGCCGTGGCGCTGATGCCGTCGCTGTCGGTAAGCGTCAGCGCGAAGCCCTCCGCCGTCTCGCTCAACCGCGCAGCGACGGCGATCCGGCGCTCGGCCGAGTCCTTTGTAAGCGCCTGTTCCCAGGCCTGGTCGCGGTTGCGATTGAGGTAAACGCTGACGCGCAGGCCGGGCAACTGGTCGATGGCATCGTTCGGCCAGATGCGCCAGTGACCGTTGCCGAGTTTCTCGACACGGTTCGCCTGCGTGCCGATGACGGTGCGCTTGTTCATCCACGTCAGGCCATCGCCATTCGCCAGCGTTTCATTCGTCGCGATGTCGAACCATTCTTTGCCGACCTGATCGATCTTGCCGACCGGCAGGCCGACGAAGGCGGGCGTGTCGAAGGCGGCGATGTGTGCCGGATCGGCGCTGCGGCCGTGGGTGAAGTAATCGGTCGATCCGCGGTGGAAGGTCTTGTCGGGATTCGGTTCGAACTTCAGCGTGACCTTGCCGCTCGATGCGGCGGCCAGTTCCGGCTGTCGTTCGAAGAGCGCATCGAGTAACTGCCGGTAGTAGCCGACGATGTTCTTGACGTAGCCGATGTCCTTGTAACGGCCTTCGATCTTGAAACTCTGCACACCGGCATCGATCAGCGGCAGCAGGTTGGCGCTCTGGTTGTTGTCCTTGACGGAGAGCAGGTGTTTTTCAAAGGCGACGACGCGCCCCTGGCCATCCTGCAGCGTGTAGGGCAGACGGCAGGCCTGCGAGCAGTCGCCGCGGTTGGCGCTGCGGCCGGTCTGGGCGTGGCTGATGTTGCACTGGCCGGAGAACGCGACGCACAGCGCGCCATGCACGAAGTGCTCGACCACCACGTCGTCCGGCAGCGCCGTGCGCACGGCGGCGATTTCGTCGAGCGACAGCTCGCGCGCCAGCACCAGTTGCGAGAAGCCGGCGTCGGCGAGAAAGCGCGCCTTGGCCGGCGTGCGGATGTCGCATTGCGTCGAGGCGTGCAGGTCGATCGGCGGCAGATCGAGTTCAAGCAGGCCCATGTCCTGCACGATCAGCGCATCGACCCCGGCATCCCAGCAGTCCTGCACCAGCCGTCGCGCGGGCTCGAGTTCGGCATCGGCGAGGATGGTGTTCAATGCGAGGTAGATGCGCGCATGGAAGCGGTGGGCGAATTCGACCAGCGCCGCGATGTCGGCCATCGTGTTGCCCGCCTTGTCGCGCGCGCCAAAGGCCGGCCCGCCGATATAGACCGCGTCGGCGCCGTGCGTGATGGCGGCACGGCCGATCTCGGCGCTACGGGCGGGGGCAAGCAGTTCGATGCGTTTCATGGGTGAAAGTCAGCGCTGGCGGGACGGCATCATTCAACCGCCAAAGCGCCGCAAGCCGTCCAGATCGAGGATGGTGATGCCGCCATACTCGATGTGCAGGAAACCGGCGTCCTCGAGCAGCTTGAGGGACCGATTGGCGCGCTGGCGCGATACGCCGGCGAGGTGGCCGATCTCTTCCTGCGAAATCGTGATGCTGACGTTCTGGCCGGGATAGAGCACGGGGTTGAACATGACCGTCAGGCTATGCGCGACGCGCGTATCGGTGTCGTGCAGTCGCTGGGATTCGAGCAGGCCGATGAACTGGCCGAGCCGCTCGTTGATCTGCTCGATGATGGCGTGGTTGAACCCGATGCTGTGATCGAGCAGCCAGTGGAAGGTTTCGCGTTTCATGCACGCGACGCGCGTCGCGCGCAGCGCAATCACGTCGTAGCGCCGCGGTTCGGGTTTGAGCAGCGAGCCTTCGCCGAACCAGCCGCCGGTCGGAATGCCCGCGTACGAAGCCGTCTTGCCGGTGACCCAGTCGGAGGACATCTTTACCAGCCCGTCGATGACGCCCATCCAGCAGGTCGGCACCTCGCCGGTGCGGCAGATGAATCCGCCGGCGGCGACGCGTACTTCACCCATGCCCTGGCGTGCGCGTGCCAGTTCGTCCGGCGTGAGTCCGTGCGCCCAGCGTGACAGGGCGATAGCCTCGTCAAGGCTCGGGGCACTTTTGGTTGAAATGTCAGTCACGCGACAATTATAGGCAGTAGCGCACGTTAGAGTCTGCGCATTACAATCGACCGACCGGCCTTGTGCAGTGCGGAAAAGCGCGGCACGGGGACAAAAAACAATGCGAGCGCCGAAGGCCATGCAAGGCCATTCGTCGCTACGCGGAACCGGATGGAGGAGACTGGCGCATGACTGCTGCGACGTCGAGCGACTCGACGGATCGTCTGGATACCTTTCCCCGCCTCTTGCTGGCGCATGCGCAGGTGCGCGGCGCGCGGCCGGCCGTGCGCGAAAAGGATCTCGGCATCTGGCAATGCTGGACGTGGGCGGAGGCTGCGACCGAAGTGCGGGGCATGGCCTGCGGCCTGGCCGAGCTGGGCTTCAAGCGCGGCGACCGCCTTGGCATCATCGGCGACAACCGTCCGCGGCTTTACTGGGCGATGTGCGCGGCACAGATGCTCGGCGGCATTCCCGTGCCGATGTACCAGGATGCCGTGGCGCAGGAAATGATCTTCGTGCTGCAGGATGCCGGCATCCACATCGCCATCGTCGAGGACCAGGAGCAGGTCAACAAGCTGCTTGAGGTGAGGGATCAGTGCCCGGAACTGCTGCACATCATCTACGACGAACCGCGCGGCATGCGCCACTATTCGCAGACCTTTCCTGCACGGCCTCGACGAGGTGATTGCCGCCGGTGTGATCCATGACCGCAACCAGCCCGGGTCTCTCGAAGCCGAAATCGCGGAGGGTCGGTCCGACGATATGGCGATCATGCTCTACACCTCCGGCACCACCGGCAAGCCCAAGGGCGTGTGCCAGACACACTATGCGCTGATTTCCGCTGCCCGCGGCGGTTGCGGGTTCGACAAGCTGGATGACCGAGATGAAATCCTCTCCTACCTGCCGATGGCATGGGTCGGCGACAACCTGTTCTCCTACGCGCAGGCGCTGGTGGCGGGCTTCACGGTGAATTGCCCCGAGTCGGGCGACACGGTCATGACCGACATGCGCGAGATCGGCCCGACGTTACTACTTTGCGCCGCCGCGCGTCTTCGAGAACCTGCTGACGCAGGTGATGATCCGCATGGAGGACGCCGGCGCGATCAAGCGCGGCATGTTCCACTACCTTCATGGACGTGGCGAAGCGCTGCGGCGCGGACATCCTCGACGGCAAGCCGGTATCCGGCAAGGATCGCCTGCTCTATGCGCTGGGCAACCTGCTGGTGTTCGGCCCGCTGCGCAACGTGCTGGGCATGTGCCGCATCCGCGTGGCCTACACGGCGGGCGCCGCGATCGGCCCGGACCTGTTCCGTTTCTATCGCTCGATCGGCATCAATCTCAAGCAGCTCTACGGCCAGACCGAAACCTGTGCCTACGTCTGCCTGCAGCCGGATCGGCGAGATCAAGTTCGATTCGGTAGGCATGCCGGCGCCGGGTGTCGAGATCAAGATTGCCGACAACGGCGAGATCCTCGTCAAGGGCCCGATGCTGCTCAAGGAGTACTACCAGCGCCCGGATGACACGGCCGAGTCGATCAACGCCGAAGGTTATTTCATGACCGGCGATGCGGGCTTCCTCGACGAGGAGGGCCACCTCAAAATCATCGATCGCGCCAAGGATGTCGGCAAGCTCAACAACGGGGCGATGTTCGCGCCCAACTACATCGAGAACAAGCTCAAGTTCTTCTCCTACGTCAAGGAGGCGGTGGCTTTCGGCCACGGCCGCGACATGGTCTGCGCCTTCATCAATATCGATATCGGCGCGGTCGGCAACTGGGCCGAGCGGCGGGGCATTGCCTACGCCGGCTACACCGACCTGACCGCCAAGCCCGAAGTCTATGAGCTCATCCAGGAATGCGTCGAGCAGGTGAATGCCGACTTGGCGCACGATGCGATGGTGGCCGACACGCAGGTGCATCGCTTCCTCGTGCTGCACAAGGAGCTCGATCCCGACGACGACGAGCTGACGCGTACGCGGAAAGTGCGGCGCGGATTCGTCGCCGAGAAGTACGCCGTGCTGGTCGACGCCCTGTACGGCGGCAAGGCCTCGCAGTTCATCGAGACCGAGGTGAAGTTCGAGGACGGCCGCAAGGGCAAGGTTGCTGCCGATCTTGTCATCCGCGACGTCAAGGTCTTTCCGCAAGTGGCAGGGAGGGCGGCCTGATGGCGCGGCAAATCGGCGAAGTCATTCTCGACCTGAAAAACATTTCGCTGTCCTTCGGTGGCGTCAAGGCGTTGACCGACATCTCCTTCGACGTGCGCGAGCACGAGGTCCGCGCGATCATCGGCCCCAACGGCGCCGGCAAGAGTTCGATGCTCAACGTCATCAACGGTGTCTACCACCCGCAGCAGGGCGAGATCATCTTCCGCGGCGCGCATCGCAAGGACATGGATACCCACGAGGCGGCGGCGGCGGGTTTCGCGCGCACCTTCCAGAACATCGCGCTGTTCAAGGGCATGACGGTGCTCGACAACCTGATGACGGGCCGCAACCTCAAGATGAAGACCAACTTCCTGCAGCATGCGCTGTGGTGGGGACCGGCGAAGAATGAAGAGTTGGCGCATCGCAAGAAGGTCGAAGAGGTCATCGACTTCCTCGAAATCGAGCACATCCGCAAGACGCCCGTCGGGCGCCTGCCCTACGGCCTGCAGAAGCGCGTCGAACTGGGGCGCGCGCTGGCCGCCGAGCCTTCCATCCTGCTGCTCGACGAACCGATGGCCGGCATGAACGTCGAGGAGAAGCAGGACATGTGCCGTTTCATCCTGGATGTGAACGACCAGCTCGGCACCACCATCGTGCTGATCGAGCACGACATGGGCGTGGTTATGGATATCTCGGATCGCGTGGTCGTGCTCGACTATGGCAAGAAGATCGGTGATGGTGTGCCGGACGAAGTGAAAAACAATCCCGAAGTCATCGCTGCCTATCTGGGCACACAACACTGAGAGGGCGGGCGGCATGCAATTCTTTCTTGAAGTATTGATCGGCGGCCTGCTTTCCGGCGTGATGTATTCGCTGGTGGCGCTCGGCTTCGTGCTGATTTTCAAGGCCTCCGGGGTGTTCAACTTCGCGCAGGGCGCGATGGTGTATTTCGCCGCGCTGTCGCTGGTTGGGTGCATGGGGCTGGGCGCGCCGCTGTGGCTGGCGTTCATCCTGGCCTTCGTCATCATGACGGTCTTTGGCATCGCCACCGAGAAGTTCGTGTTGCGCCGGATGGTCAATCAGGCGCCCATCGCCCTGTTCATGGCGACGATCGGCCTGTCCTTCTTCATCGAAGGGCTGGCGCCAATGCTCTGGGGCAACGAGGTGCGGCCGCTCAACATCGGCATCGTGGATGAGCCGATCGCCTACTTCCTCGACAACTACAACATGGTGATCAGCACTTTCGACCTGTTCGCCGCCGGCCTTGCCCTCGCACTGGTGGCGCTGCTGGCGCTGTTCTTCCAATACACGCGCGTTGGCCGGGCGCTGCGGGCGGTGGCCGACGATCACCAGGCGGCCTTGTCGATCGGTATCCCGCTGCAGCACATCTGGGCGCTGGTCTGGGCGGTCGCGGGCTTCGTCGCGCTGGTCGCCGGCATGCTCTGGGGCTCGCGCAATGGCGTGCAGTTTGCGCTGACCTTTACCGCGCTCAAGGCGCTGCCGGTGCTGATCCTCGGCGGCTTCACCTCGGTGCCGGGCGCCATCGTCGGCGGGCTGATCATCGGCGCTTCCGAGAAGCTGGCCGAGATTTACATCCCGCCCGCGATGTCGAGCGTGTTCGACGGCAACTTTGGCGGCATCGAAGGCTGGTTCCCGTATGTGATGGCCTTGCTGTTCCTCCTCGTACGTCCCGAAGGTCTCTTTGGAGAAAAACACATTGATCGCGTCTAGCCAAACTATCGAGCACAGCGAGCAACAAGCCGCCTCTCCCGCGCGGGAGAGGCTGGGAGAGGGCGGGCAATAATGTTTTACAGAGAGACTGGACAATTCAAAACCAGCTACGCCGCCGACCAGCAGATCTTCCCGATCCGCCAGGACCGCGTCGGCATGGTCCTGCTGCTGCTCGTGGCCTTCGTCGTCGTGCCGCTGACGGCCGGCAACTACTGGTTCAACGCCATCCTGATTCCCTTCCTGATCTTCGCGCTGGCGGCGCTGGGCCTCAACATCCTCACCGGTTATGCCGGCCAGTTGTCGCTCGGCTCGGCGGCTTTCATGGCGGTGGGTGCCTATGCCGCCTACAACTTCCAGGTGCGCGTCGAGGGCATGCCGATCCTCGTCTCCTTTATCCTTGCCGGCCTGACCGCGGCCGGTGTCGGCATCCTGTTTGGCCTGCCTTCCCTGCGCATCAAGGGCTTTTACCTCGCGGTGGCGACGCTGGCGGCGCAGTTCTTCATCGTCTGGTGCCTGACCAAGTTTCCCTACCTCTCGAACAACTCGTCGTCGGGGGTGATCTCGGTGCCCAACGTCGAGATTTTCGGCTTCGAATTCGACACGCCGCCCTCGCGCTACCTGCTGGTGCTGACTATCGTCACCGTGCTCGCCATGCTGGCGAAGAATATGGTGCGCTCGAGCACGGGCCGGGCCTGGATGGCGGTGCGCGACATGGATGTCGCCGCTGAAGTGATTGGCATCCGGCTGATGCACACCAAGCTGCTCGCGTTCGCCGTCAGTTCGTTCTACTGTGGCATCGCCGGCGCGCTGTATGCCTTCTGTTATCTCGGCTCGGTCGAACCCGACGGTTTTTCGCTCGACCTGTCGTTCAAGATCCTGTTCATGATCATCGTCGGCGGCGTCGGCAGCATCCTTGGCAGTTTCCTCGGCGCCGCGTTCATCCTGCTGCTGCCGATCTTTCTCGACATTTCCCTGCCCGCGCTGGCCGAACTGCTGCATCTCCCGTTCGACAGCGCAACCGTGTCCCACATCCAGCTCATGGTGTTCGGCGCGCTGATCATGTTCTTCCTGATCGTCGAACCGCATGGCCTGGCACGGCTGTGGCAGATCGGCAAGGAGAAGTTGCGGCTCTGGCCGTTCCCGCACTGAGGTTCGCATACCAAAACCACCAAGAGGAGACCCACCATGATGAAATTCAATAAAATCGCCATCGCCGCATCCGTTGCCGCCGCCTGCCTCGCGGCGACCCTGCCTGCCGCCCAGGCCGCCGAGGAACAGTTCTTCATGCTGCCCTCCTACCGCGTCGGTCCCTACGGCGCCAACGGCCAGTCCTTTTACGGTGGCTTCATCGACTACCTGAACTACGTCAACCTGAAGGGGGGCATCGACGGCGTCCAGAATGCCTGGGAAGAGTGCGAGACCGAGTACAACACCGCCAAGGGCGTCGAGTGCTACGAGCGCATGAAGTCGAAGGCCAGGGCCTTCCCCGGCCCGATCCACACGATGTTAACCGGCATCTCTTATGCGCTGGTGGACAAGACCGCTGCCGACAAGCTGCCGCTGGCGATGATGGGCTATGGCCTGACCAGCGCGGTGGACGGCTCCGTCTTCCCCTGGGCCTTCCCGCTGGTGACGACCTACCAGATGCAGGCCTCGGCCATCATCAAGTTCCTCAAGGACAAGAACGCCGGCAGTCTCGCGGGCAAGAAGATCGTCTATCTCTATCATGACTCGGCCTACGGCAAGGAGCCGATCCTCGCGCTGGAAGCCGAAGGTCGCCTGAACAAGTTCGATCTTGTGGAAATCCCCGTCGCCCACCCCGGCAACGAGCAGGGTGCCCAGTGGCAGCGCATCCGCCAGGAGAAGCCCGACTACGTGATCATGTGGGGCTGGGGCGTGATGAACATGACCGCGCTCAAGACCGCACAGAAGATGGGCTTCCCGCGCGACAAGATGATCGGCTCGTGGTGGGCCGGTTCCGAGGAGGACGTGATCCCGGCCGGCGATGCCGCCAAGGGCTACATGTCCGCGACCTGGAACGTCTCCGGCAAGGGCGTGCCGCTGATCGCAGACATCGAGAAGACGGTCTATGGTGCCGGCAAGGGCAACCTGTCCGACAAGTCGAAGATCGGCACGATTCTCTACAACCGCGGTGTTTCCGCCGCCGTGCTCTCGGTCGAGGCGATCCGCGCCGCGCAGGCCAAGTATGGCAAGGGCAAGGCGATGAATCCCGAGCAGGTGCGCTGGGGCCTGGAGAACCTCAATATTACCGAGGCCCGCCTCAAGCAGATTGGCGCCACCGGCCTGCTGCCGGAAGTCAAGACCTCGTGCAGTAACCACGAAGGCTCGGGCAAGGTGAAACTGCAGCAGTGGGATGGCAGTCAGTGGGTCGTGCTGACCGACTGGCTGGAGGGCAACAAGACGCTGATCCACCCGCTGTTCCAGGCCGATGCGGCGAAGTATGCGAAGGAGAAGGGCATCACGCCGCGCGATTGCAGCAAGGAGAAGTAATCCCTCCTCAGACGCTGGCGGGTGCCGTCCCGCCAGCGCTGACTTTTGGAGCAACCATGGGCATCAAGGAATTCGAGCGCAGCGAGCCACAAGTCTCCCCGTCCGCGAGGGCGGGGCTGGGGGTGGGCGGGACATGAGCGCCTATCTCACCATCAACAACATCGAGGTCATCTACGACCACGTCATCCTTGTGCTCAAGGGTGTTTCACTTGATGTCCCGCAGGGCGGCATCGTCGCGCTGCTGGGTGCCAACGGTGCCGGCAAGACCACGACCCTGAAGGCCATCTCCAACCTGCTGCGCGCCGAGCGCGGCGAGGTGACCAAGGGCGACATCCAGTTCAAGGACCGGCGCGTCGACCAGCTCACGCCTAACGAGCTGGTCAAGGGCGGTGTCATCCAGGTGATGGAAGGCCGCCACTGTTTCGCCCACCTGACCGTCGAGGAAAACCTGCTCACCGGCGCCTACACGCGCGCGCAATCGCGCGCCGAGCTGAAGGCCAGCCTGGAGAAGGTCTATCAGTATTTCCCGCGCCTCAAGCAGCGGCGCACGTCACAGTCCGGCTATACCTCGGGCGGTGAACAGCAGATGACCGCCATCGGCCGCGCGCTGATGGCCAACCCCGAGATGATCCTGCTCGACGAGCCTTCGATGGGCCTCGCGCCGCAGATCGTCGAGGAAATCTTCGAGATCGTGCGCGATCTCAACCAGCGCGAGAAGGTGAGCTTCCTGCTCGCCGAGCAGAACACCATGGTCGCGCTGCGCTACGCCGATTTCGGCTACATCCTCGAAAACGGCCGCGTCGTCATGGAAGGCAAGGCCGAAGAACTGCGCAACAACGAGGACGTCAAGGAGTTCTACCTCGGCCTTTCGGGCAGCGGCCGCAAGAGTTTCCGCGACGTGAAGCACTACCGTCGCCGCAAACGCTGGTTGGCCTGATGACCATGGGCGAACATTTCGACGCGCTGGAAACACGCGAACCGGCCGAGCGCGAACGCGAACTGCTGGCTTTGCTACCGCGCCAGGTTGCACATGCCAAGGCGAACGCACCGTGGTTTGCGGCCGCCCTGCGCAACGTCGATCCGGCGCAGGTCACCTCGCGTGCTGCGCTGGCGCAACTGCCCGTGGTGCGCAAGCATGAGTTGATCGAACTCCAGAAGCAGTACCGTCCCTTCGGCGGGTTGGTGGCGTCGCGCTGGGGCCAGATGGGGCGCGTGTTCTCGTCGCCCGGCCCGATCTATGAACCCGAAGGCCGTAACGCTGACTACTGGCGCACGGCGCGCGCGCTGTTCGCCGCTGGGTTCCGCGCCGGCGACCTCGTGCACAACAGCTTTTCCTATCACATGACGCCGGGTGCATGGATTCTCGAAGGCGGCGCGCTGGCGCTGGGCTGCACCGTGTTTCCCGGCGGCGTGGGTCAGACCGAGCAGCAGGTGCAGGCGATGGCCGATCTGCAGCCGCAAGGCTACGTCGGTACGCCGAGCTTCCTGCGCATCCTGCTCGACAAGGCCGACGAGTTGGGTCTGAAGATTCCGGCGCTGACCAAGGCGCTGGTGTCCGGCGAGGCTTTCCTGCCGCCGGTGCGCGAGGCCTTCGCAGCGCGCGGCATCACCGGCTACCAGACCTACGCGACCGCCGACCTCGGCGTGATTGCCTACGAAACACCCGCGCGCGAGGGGTTGGTCGTCGACGAGGAAGTGATCCTCGAAATCGTTCGCCCCGGCACCGGTGATCCCGTGCCGGAAGGCGAAGTGGGAGAGGTCGTCGTCACCACCTTCAACCAGACCTATCCACTGATCCGCTTCGGCACCGGCGACCTGTCAGCGATTCTTCCGGGAATTTCTCCCTGCGGTCGTACGAACCTGCGTATCCGCGGCTGGCTGGGGCGCGCCGACCAGACGACCAAGGTCAAGGGCATGTTCGTGCATCCTGAGCAGATCGAGGCTGTGCGCAAGCGCCATGCCGGCATCACCCGGGCGCGTCTCGTTGTCACCAATCCCGACAGCATCGACACGATGACGTTGCTGTGCGAAGCAGGGGAGGAAATGAGGGGCGATCTTCCGCAGGTCACCGAGTCGTTGCGCGAACTGACCAAGCTGCGCGGCGAGGTGAAGTTCGTCGCCACCCTGCCCAACGACGGCAAGGTCATCAGCGACGAGCGCAAATACGACTGAAAGCCGGCGCCTGCAGCCCGAGTCGCGGAGGGGAATCCAGTGCAGGTGGGGCATAGCAGCCACGCGTGGCGCCCGGACGGCAGGGGTCGGCCAGAAGCCGTCTTTCCACAGTTGTCCCAGAAAGCTGACACCCAGACCACCTCGGCCCAGCTCCTTGCGTTAATCGGCTGACAGAATAGCTCACATGTCATAGATCGCAATGGCATAATGGGCGGAGCGTATAAATTCATATATAGGCAGCGAGCGTCCGATTAATAACTGTTAGACATATATGGTATTTGAGAGGGTACGTTTTGACCGGTTATTCTCGATTGTCCGAGACATGCGCGGGCGGTCTGCCTTCAAAATTACTCATTTCGGGTTTGAGTCTAGGGGCAGGCGGTTCTTCAGTGTCACTATTCCCGGGTGGCCTAGAGTCGAGGAAGGAATGACCGTCATTGCATTATTGAAAAGGCCAAATGATTGGGGAGATCAAAGCTTGTTGGGTTGGGTCAACTGCACAGATGGAACAGTTGTGTGCTACGAGCCTATGCTTAATCTTGGTGTCTTTGCTGTGCTTTCTTTCTTCCTGCCACTTTTTTGGATTAGTGATGTTAAGAATCCATGGGTTGCTGATTTGATCGTTGCCGTTGTATATGGTGGTGGAGCAGTCATCTCTTTGTATTGGTTCGTTAAACATCTACTCATCAAGCGGGCGCTCCTTCATGTGGCGCGCTCCATAAAGACTCCACAAGTCAACCCACGCTCCTCACTGTAAATGTTGAATGGCCGCTTTCATTTCCCTTGACCGGCGGCTCAGCGTCGCTTGCCGTCCCACCAGCGCCGACTTTCAGCGACCTGCCAGAGCGAAATCGACGGCGCTTTGGGCATGTAGCGCGGTGGTGTCGAAGACCGGCACGGGAGAATCCGTTGGCCCGACCAGCAGCCCGATCTCGGTGCAGCCGAGGATGATGCACTCGGCGCCCTGCGCGACGAGTCGGCCGATGATGGCGCGATAGGCCGCGCGCGATTCGTCCCGTGTCATGCCAAGGCAGAGTTCGTCGTAGATCACGCGATGCACGCTGTCGCGATCCGCGCCATCGGGAATGACGACCTTCAGTCCATGCCGTGCTTCGAGGCGGCCGCGATAAAAATTCTGTTCCATCGTGAAGCGCGTGCCGAGCAGGCCGACGGTGCGGAGCCCGGACTGCTTCACCGCCGCGGCCGTCGGGTCGGCGATGTGCAGCAGCGGGATCGCCATGGCAGCCTCAATGGCCGGTGCGACTTTGTGCATCGTGTTCGTGCACAGCACGATGAAATCGGCGCCGGCGGCTTGCAGTGACTGCGCCGCGCCGGCGAGCAGCGCACCGGCCTCGTCCCAGCGGCCGGCATGCTGCAAGACCTCGATGTCGTGGAAGTCGACGCTGTAGAGGATGATCCGCGCAGAGTGCAACCCGCCTAGCCTCTGCTTGATGCCTTCGTTGATGAGGCGATAGTAGGGTACGGTCGATTCCCAGCTCATGCCGCCGATCAGGCCGATGGTTTTCACGACTTCTCCCCCACTAGAATGCGTCGGTCGCAGCTTACCCTGCCTTTCCGCCCGGGATCAACGCATGTCTTCCGCATCCGCCGCCGGCCCAACCACTCTCCCACTGTCGGGCCTCAAGGTTCTCGACCTCACGCGCCTGTTGCCGGGCCCGGTGTGCACGCTGCACCTCGCCGACCTCGGCGCGGAGGTGATCAAGATCGAGGACTACCGGGGCGCGGACGACTACGCCCGCAGGATGGGCCTCGGCGCGGCGCCGGGCGAGGACAGCTTCTTCTTCCGCATCGTCAATCGCAACAAGCGCGGCCTGCGACTCGACCTCAAGCAGCCGGCGGGTGTCGAGGTCTTCCTGCGCCTTGCGCGCGAGGCCGACGTGATCGTCGAGAGCTTCCGCCCCGGCGTGGTGGACAAGCTCGGCGTGGGTTACGAAACGGTCAGGGCGATCAACCCGCGCATCGTCTATTGCGCGATTACGGGCTACGGGCAGGACGGCCCGTGGCGCGACCGCGCCGGCCACGACCTCAACTACATCGCCACCGCCGGCGTGCTCGACCAGATCGGCCATGCGCCGAAGGCCCGCCGGCGATTCCCAACCTGCAGATCGGCGACCTGCTCGGCGGTGCGCTGACGGCGGCGTGGGCATCCTCGCCGCGGTGATCGGTGCCAAGGCGACGGGGCAGGGGCGCTACGTCGATGTATCGATGACCGACGCGACTTTCGCGCATGCCTACACGGGCCTGCTCTCGGTGCTGGCGCGTGGTCAGACGCTGCCGCGCGGCGTCGATGACCTGAATGGCGGCCTGCCCGGCTATGGCCTGTATCGCACGCAGGACGGACGTTTCATGGCGGTCGGCGCGCTCGAGCCCAAGTTCTGGCAGGTGTTCTGCGATGCGATCGGCAAGCCGGAACTCAAACCCTTCGGCCTCGTGCGCGGCGAGGCAGGAGAGCGCACGCGCGGCGAACTGGAAGCACTGTTCGCCAGCCAGCCGCTGGCGCACTGGGCCGCAGTGTTCGAAAATGTCGATTGCGGCGTCACGCCGGTGCTGACCTTCGAAGAGGCGATGGCGCATCCGCAATTGCAGGCGCGCGGCATGCTGCCCGAGGTCGATGGCCTGCGCGCAGTTCGCCCCGCCGCTGCAAGATGAGCGGATTCGACTTTGCCGTGCGCCGCCGGCGCCGAAAGTCAGCGCTGACGGGACGGCAATCCTGCGCGAAGCCGGCTACACGGACGCCGAAATTGACGCGCTGCGCGCCGCCGGCGTGATCTGAGGCGTGAACACCGCCCTCACGCTGCTCCCGGATTTCGCGCTGATCCTGCTCGGCTATGCCCTGCGGCGCTGGATGCACGCTGGGCGACCATTTCTGGACCGGGCTGGAAAAGCTCGTCTATTTCGTCCTGTTTCCCGCGCTGCTGTTCAACGCGATGACCCGACGCCCCTGACCTTCGCGGCCGTGCCGCTGATCGGCACCGGCGCGGCGGCGATGGGCGGCGCGATGCTGCTGGCGCTGCTGGCGAAGCCGCTGTTTCCCATTACGCCCATCTCCTTCGCCTCGCAATTCCAGTGCGCCTTCCGCTTCAATTCCTACATCGGGCTGGCCGTGGCGGCCAAGCTGCATGGCGCGGCGGGCATCGCGGCGATGGGCCTGCTGGCCGGCGGCATGGTGCCCTTCGCCAACCTCGCGGCGGTGGGCATGCTCGCGCGCCACGGCGAAACCTCGGTGTGGCGCGAACTGGCGAAGAATCCGCTGTTGCTCGCGACGCTGGTTCGCTGGCCTGGAATCTGCTCGGCCTGCCCGTGCCGGCCCCGGTGGGCCAGTTTCTCGGCCGGCTGGCCGAGGCGGCCATCGCGCTCGGCCTGCTCGCGGTCGGTGCGGCGCTCAAGTTGCGTGGCGCACTCGGGCACGACGGCCGCGGCGCGGCGAGCTATTTTCTCGTGGTGAAACTGCTGGCGATGCCGACCATCGCCTTGCTGGTCGCCCGTTGGATCGGGCTGACCGGCGTTCATTTCGACGTGGTGATGGCCTTCGCCGCGCTGCCGACCGCTTCGTCGGCCTACATCCTCGCCCAGCGTATGGGCGGCGACGGCGCGCGCGTCGCCTGGCTGATCTCCGCCAGCACCTTGCTGGGGATGGTGAGCTTACCCCTTTGGCTGGCTTTTCTTGCGGGGTGAGCGTTTCGGCTTGGCGGCCGGTGCTTCGCCCGGCTGTGCGGCGGGCGCTGGTGCCGACGATGCGGCCGCGTTGGCCATGCTGGACATCAGGTCCCATGGCATCTGCCATGTGGCCGGGTTGAGGAAGGGGTTCGGCGTGCTTTCCGCTTCGGCTGCCGCATCTTGCGTGGCATGGCTCATCTGCTGGAACGCCATCAGCGTGGCGCGCTGCATTTCCAGCGCCTGGATCGACATCTGCAGCAGGCTCAGGTTCGACTTGAGCCAGCCTTCGACGGCCTTCAGGTCGGTGATGCGCCGGCCAAGTTCGTCGGTATCGACCGTCGGCGTGACCATGCCGGGCAGCGAAAAGCCCATGTTGCCCCACATGTTCTTGATGAAGTCCATCGGGTCATTTAGGGTTTCGTTTGTCATGATTGGCCTCGACAGGTATATGATTCGGCCCTAATAATAGCCGTATTCGAACAAGGAGAATAAATTGCGGATTCTGGTCATCGAGGATCATGCACTCGTGCGCGAGGGATTACTGCTCGCGTTGAAGGCGCTGGAGGAGGCGGACGCCGTTGCGGAAATCCTCGGCGCGCGCGATGCCGACGAGGCGACGCAACTGCTCGAAAAGAACGACGATTTCGACTTGGCCCTGCTCGACCTGATGCTGCCCGGCACCGGCGGCTTGGCCTTTCTGGGCGTCATGCGCAAGCGCTTTCCCCACGTGCCGGTCGTGATCCTGTCGGCGCTCGATGACGCTGACACGGTGATGAAGTCGATTCGCCAGGGTGCATCCGGCTTCGTGTCCAAGGCCAGCCCGACCGACGTGCTGCTTGGTGCGTTGCACGAAGTGCTGGGTGGCGAGATCTGGCTGCCGCCGGAATACCGTGAACTGACCGGCAAGCGGCGCCGTGCCAAAACCGTGGCCGAGCGCTACGGCCTGACCAAGAGCCAAGCCCGCGTGCTTGAATTCCTGGCCGAGGGCAAGACCAATCGAGACATCGCCGAGATGCTTGCGGTGACAGAGGGTACGGTGAAGATCCACGTCTCGGCAATTTTCAAGGCACTGGGCGTGAACAACCGCTCGCAAGCGCTGCTGATGGCGCAGGGCAAGAAGCTGCCTGACTGAGATTGGGCTAGGCGGCGACCGCCAGTCGCTGCGGCGTAGTTGTTGTGCTATTCGCGGCGTTGCGCACGATGCCTTGCAGGGGTAGCGCATCTTCCATGGGCAGTTGCAGCAGGTCGATGACCTGGTGCGCCAAGGCGCGGCAGGCATTGGCCAGCGGCGTGGGCTGACTGTCGGGCAATTGCTTCTGCAGCAACAGCTTGCTGGCCGAGAGGCTGAAAACCGGTTCGAGGATGCGGTCGCGATAGGGCCCCAGCAACTCGCCGACCGCTTTCTCCGCCGCTTCGCGCTGCCAGACGTTGGTTGGCCATTGCATCGGGATCGCGTAGGCGCGCGGGAACATTTCGAGGTCGCGGATCACGGTCCGGATGTCCTCGTGCGAATCGCGGAACGGCAGCAGCACGAGGTCGGCGACGCCGTAGAGCCGGCGGTCCATCTCGGTGCGGTTGCCACCGCCGTCGATGACGCCGAGCCAGGCCTTGAGCGAGCGGATCTTGTCGGTCACCTTGCCCAGCGCCTCGCGCGAACGCGCGTCGGCGATCAGGTAGCGCCGGTCGGCCGGGTCGAGCGGCTCGCGGTGGGTGTCGGTCAGTACGCACACCGAGCGCTGGCCGAGCAGGCCCATGCCCTGACAGAGCATGTGCGAGAGCGTGGTCTTGCCGGTGCCGCCCTTGTTGCCGATGACACAGATGATGTCCGCCATAACGTCCGCGAGTCCTGCGTGGTGATTGCCGGGACAAATTATTCTCGATCGGCGGCCCGGGGAATGGCCGGAACTGCAGCGGAATCGCGGGCTTTATCGATCCGGCACGGGCTGGTAGAGAAAAAGCCGCGTATTCCGGCGATCGCTCACGGCGACGGTTTGGCCGGCCGGGACTGCCGGGACTTCGAAGCTGTTGCTGATCAGCAGGGCTTTCGGGGCCATCTCGGCCCTTGCCTTCGACCACAATTCGGGCATCGGGGCGGGCGAAAGGAAGGCATAGACCACGTCATAGTGGCCCAGCGGCACTTGCCAGAAGTCGCCCTGGCGGATGGAGACATTGGCGCGCCCGGCGGTGCGCAGCCGGGCCAGCAGCGCGGTCAATGGCGCATGTTCGATGCCCGTGAATTCGCAGTCGGGGCGGGCAAGTGCCAGTCGGGCGAGCAGGCCGCCATCACCGCAGCCGAGGTCGATGAAGCGGCAGGGCGTGGCCGGCAGCAACTCCAACAGGGTTGCCGCAGTGGTACGGTTGGTCAGGAAGAGCGGGACGCGACTTTTATCGGTGCGCCAGAAAATCAGCAACAGGAGGATGAAGGCGGCCAGAAACCAGCCGGGCGGGATGCCGAGCCGCTGCACGGCGACAACCAGTGGCATGAACGCGAGATGGATCAGCAGCCACCAGCGCGGCGCGCGCAGTTTCAGCGCAATCATCGCGGCGATGCCGCCCTGCAGCAGGGCGAGCAGCAGCGGGACCTGCCATAAGTCAACCGGCGTCAGGCGGCCGAGTCCGGCCACGAGCACCAGTACCAGCACCCCGCCGCCCAGTTGGGCGAGCAGGGCGCCGCGCAGGGGGGACGCGTCAGTCGCCCAGCCGGACACGGGCTGCGTCTCTCGCGTGCCGTACCGCCAGCGCTGACTTTGCGCGCACGTGCCCGTAACCGCGCACCCGAGCCGGCCAGCCGGCCAGTTCGCGGGCGGTGCCGAGCGTATCGGCATCGAGCCGGAGCAAAATGAGGTCGAGATCGTTTTCGTAGTCGGCGATCAACTGCCGGTCCAATTGGCGATCCGGGTTGCGGGCAAAGAGATTCCAGCGCATGCCGCGCAGTTTTCGAGCTTTTGCGAGCCAGCGAAAAACATCCATCATCCAGGGCCCGTAGCGGCGCTTGGCGATCTTGCCGGTCGTCGGGTCGGGGCGCGCCAGCAGCGGCGGTGCAAGGTGGAAGTGGAGGGCATAGTCGCCCTCGAATTGTGCCGCGATGCGGTCGAGAAAATCCGACGCCGCGTAGAGGCGCGCGACCTCGTATTCGTCCTTGATTGCTAGCAGTTTGTAGAAGTTGCGCGCGACGCTCTCGCTTAATGCCGCGTCGGCGGCCGGATGGGATCGCATCTGCTCGACCCGCGCGCGATAGCGTTCGGCCAGCGCAACATCCTGATAAGCGGTGAGCCGGCAGCAGCGGTCGGCGAACAGTGCTTCGAAAGTCAGGGCTGGCAGGACGGCAGCGGGCGGCGCAAGCGCGGCGATGCTGGCCGGATCGTGCGCCGCGCTGCGGCCCCAGCGAAAGGCGCGCAGGTTCAGCTCCACGGCCGTGCCGTTGAGTTCGATTGCGCGCGTCAGCGCGGCTTCTGACACGGGGACCAACCCGCGCTGCCAGGCAAAGCCGAGCAGGAACAGGTTGGCGTAGATGGCGTTGCCCATGAGTCGCGTCGCCAGCGCCGTGGCGTCGATGACGTCGACTGCCGCGGCGCCGACCGTCGCGTCGAGCGCGGCTTCGATCTGCGCGAGCGGGAAGCGCCAATCCGGATCGACGGTGAATTCGGCCGTCGGTGTCGCGGCGGAATTGATCGCGGCGCGGGTGCGGCCGGCATGCATTTTCGACAAGGTTTCCGGCGCGGCGCTGACGATGGCGTCGCCGCCGAGGATCGCATCCGCCTCCCCCATGGCGATGCGCGGCGCATGAATGGCCGCCGGGTCGTCGCAGATGCGTACATGCGAAAAAACCGTGCCGCCCTTTTGCGCGATGCCGGTCATGTCGAGCACGCTGACGCCTTTGCCGTCGAGGTGCGCGGCCATGCCGATCAGTGCGCCGAGCGTGACGACACCGGTGCCGCCGACGCCGGTGACGAGGATGTTGAAAGGCTGCGCCGTCGCGGTCAAAGTCAGGGCTGGCGGGACGGCAGGTTCGATATCGAGTGCGCTGCCTTTGCGCAGCGTTCCACCTTCGACGGTGACGAAGCTCGGACAAAATCCCTGAATGCAGGAGTAATCCTTGTTGCAGGCCGACTGGTCGATGGCGCGCTTGGTGCCAAGCGGGGTGTCGACTGGCACGACGGCAAGGCAGTTGGATTGAACCGAACAATCGCCACAGCCTTCGCAGACATCTTCGTTGATAAACACGCGCACTGGCGGATCGGGCAGCTTGCCGCGCTTGCGCCGGCGGCGCTTCTCGGCGGCGCAGGTCTGGTCGTAGATCAACGCCGACACACCGGGACACTCGCGCATCTCCTTCTGGATCGTGTCGAACTCGTCGCGGGTACGGATCGACACGCCATGCGGCAGTTCGCTGCGTTGCCATGCGCGCTCATTTGCGTTCATGGTGTCGTCGGTGACCACGACGACATGGCCGACGCCTTCGGCATGCAGCTGGTGCGCGATCTGCGGCACGGTCAGGCCGCCATCGACCGGCTGGCCGCCGGTCATCGCCACCGCGTCGTTGTAGAGAATCTTGTAGGTGATGTTCACCTGCGCCGCGATGGCGGCGCGGATCGCGAGGATGCCTGAATGAAAGTAAGTGCCGTCGCCGATGTTGACAAAGACATGTTCCGTTTCGGTGAAGGGCGCCTGCCCGATCCATGCCGCGCCTTCACCGCCCATCTGCGCGAAGGTGTCGGTGTCCCGGTTCATCCACGTCACCATGAAGTGGCAGCCGATGCCGGCCAGTGCGCGCGAACCTTCGGGCACGCGCGTCGAGGTGTTGTGCGGGCAGCCGGGACAGAACCACGGCATGCGCTTCGCCGGGAGCGTTGGCGCGTGGCGCTGTGCGTCCGCCTCGATGCGCGCGAGGCTTGTCCGGATGCTCGGATGGTCGCCGATGCGACGGGCAATGACCTGCGCGATCTGGGTCGGTGTGAGTTCGCCGCAGGGCGGCAGTAGCGGCTGCCCGGTTTCATCCAGTTTGCCGAGGATGTGCGGGCGCGTGTTTGTGCCGTAGAGCGCCTCCTTGAGCTGGGTTTCGATCAGCGCGCGCTTTTCCTCAACCACGAGGATTTCGTCGAGGCCATTCGCGAAGCGGTGCATGCTGTCGGGTTCGAGTGGCCAGACCATGCCGACCTTGCACACGCGCAAGCCAAGCTCCGCCGCCAGTGCAGCATCGATGCCGAGCAGTTCGAGCGCCTGGCGCACGTCAAGATAGCTCTTGCCCGCGGCGACGATGCCTATTCTGGGTTGCGGGGAATCGATGACAATGCGGTTAAGGGCGTTGGCTCGGCAGTAAGCCAGTGCGGCGGCGAGCTTGGTTTCGAGCAGACGTGCTTCCAGCACCAGCTTGTCGTCCGGCCAGCGGATGTTGAGTCCATCGGGGGGGAGGGTGAAATCGTCCGGCATGACGAGCGATACGCGCGTCGGGTCGAGGTCGACGGCAGCGGAAGATTCAACGGTATCGGCCACGGCCTTGAAGCCGATCCAGCAGCCGGAATAGCGGGAGAGAGCCCAGCCGTGCAGGCCAAGGTCGAGGTAGTCCTGTACGCCGGATGGCGCGAGGATCGGCATCGCCGCCGCGACGAAAGCCTGTTCAGACTGGTGCGCGACGGTGGAGGAGCGCGCCGCGTGGTCGTCGCCGGCGATGGCGATGACGCCGCCGAACGGCGCGCTGCCTGCGCCGTTGGCATGCTTGAAGACGTCGCCGCAGCGGTCAACGCCCGGCCCCTTGCCATACCAGATGCCAAAGACGCCGTCGTACTTCGCGCCCGGCGCGAGGCCGATCTGCTGCGTGCCCCAGATGGCAGTGGCAGCAAGTTCTTCATTGACGCCGGGCTGGAAGACGATGTGATGCAGGTCGAGATGCTTTTTCGCCTGCCAGAGCGCGAGATCGTAGGCACCCAGTGGCGAACCGCGATAGCCGGAGATGTAGCCGGCGGTATTCAGACCTGCCGCCAGGTCGCGCCGGCGTTGCAGCAGCGGCAGCAGGGTGAGCGCCTGCATGCCGGTCAGGTAGACGCGGCCCGCCGTGTGCGTGTATTTGTCGTCGAGCGTGATGTCGCGCATGACGGCGAGGTTCAGTCCGGCAGGATCTTGCCCGGATTCATGATGTTCTCCGGATCGATCGCCTGCTTGATGGCGCGCATGACGGACAGGGCGCCGTCACCATGCTCCAGTGCCATGTACTTGCGCTTGCCAAGGCCGATGCCATGCTCGCCGGTGCAGGTGCCATCCATCGCGATGGCACGTTCCGCCAGGCGTTGGGCGAAAGCCTGGGCCTGGTCGAGGTGGGCTGGATCATCCGGCCGGACCAGGATGAGCATATGGAAGTTGCCGTCGCCGACATGGCCCAGCAGCGGCGCGGTGAGGCCGCTGGCATCGAGGTCGGCGAGGGTCGCGGCGATACATTCGGCGAGGCGGGAGATTGGCACGCAAACGTCCGTGGTGACCGAGCGCGCGCCCGGCTGCAGGTTGAGGCAGGCGTAGTAAGCGTCGTGGCGCGCCTGCCACAGGCGGGTACGGTCCTCGGGCTTGTCGGCCCATTCGAAGCCCATTCCGCCATGATCCGCGGCGATCGACCGCAGCGTCCCGGTCTGCTCGGCCACGCCGGCGGGGGAGCCGTGCAACTCGAAAAAGAGCGTGGGGACTTCCCGCAGCGTGGTCTTGCTGTAGCGATTGATGGCCGTGATCGAGAGTGCATCAAGGATCTCGATGCGCGCGACCGGAATGCCGAGCTGGATGGTCTGGATCACCGTATCGACGGCCGCGGGAATGTCGGGAAAGGCACAGACGGCGCTGGCCACGGCTTCGGGCAGGGGGTGCAGGCGCACGGTCAGCTCGGTGATGATGCCGAGCGTGCCTTCAGAGCCGACGAACAGGCGCGTCAGATCGTAACCCGCCGAGGATTTCTTGGCGCGCGTCCCGGTCTTGATGATGCGGCCGTCGGCCAGCACCACCGTGGCCGCCAGAACGTTTTCGCGCATCGTGCCATAGCGCACCGCATTGGTGCCCGAAGCGCGGGTCGCGGCCATGCCGCCGAGGCTGGCATCCGCACCCGGATCGATCGGAAAGAACAGTCCGGTATCATGCAGTGCAGCATTCAGTGCTTTGCGTGTGACGCCTGCTTCGACCGTCGCGTCGAGGTCTTCCGGGCGGATGGCCAGCACGCGGTCCATCTGCGTCAGGTCGATGGAAATGCCGCCGCGGACCGCGAGCAGATGGCCTTCGAGCGAGGTGCCGGTGCCAAAGGCGATAACCGGCACCTTGTGGGCATGGCAGAATGCGGTAGCGGCCGCAACCTCCTCGGTCGAACGGGCGAACACGACACCGTCCGGCGGGACCGGTGCGTGGGAGGACTCGTCCTTGCCGTGATGTTCGCGCACGGCAAAACTCGTGGAAAACCGGTCGCCGAAGCGTGAAGCAAGGGCCGCCTGAAGCAGCGGCGGGAGGCGGGAGGGGGTGTCCATCCGGTCCATTCTAAGTCCGGCAATCCCCCGATCCAAAGAAAGTTGGGTTGTCATTGACAACCCAAGGCGAAGTCCTGCATAATGCAGCGTTTCGCTGGAGGGGTTCCCGAGCGGTCAAAGGGATCAGACTGTAAATCTGACGGCTCTGCCTTCGAAGGTTCGAATCCTTCCCCCTCCACCAGGTTTTCTTTGTCTGTAGCAGGCAGCAGGATAGTTCGCGTTGGCAGTAAAGGCGGGCGGGTGTAGTTCAATGGTAGAACCTCAGCCTTCCAAGCTGATGATGTGGGTTCGATTCCCGCTACCCGCTCCAGGCAAGTGAGTTTGATTTTTTCGCCCATGTAGCTCAGTGGTAGAGCACTCCCTTGGTAAGGGAGAGGTCGGCTGTTCAATCCTGCCCATGGGCACCAGTTAGATGTTTTTCGATTTCTGTATATTTATGGGGTGATCGATCATGGCAAAAGGCAAATTTGAGCGTACGAAGCCGCACGTGAACGTGGGGACGATTGGGCACGTGGACCATGGCAAGACCACGTTAACGGCGGCGATCACGACGGTGCTGTCGGCGAAGTTTGGAGGAGAGGCAAGGGCCTACGACCAGATTGATGCGGCGCCGGAAGAGAAGGCGCGCGGCATCACCATCAACACCGCGCACGTCGAATACGAGACGGCCGCGCGCCACTACGCCCACGTTGACTGTCCGGGCCACGCCGACTACGTCAAGAACATGATCACCGGTGCTGCCCAGATGGACGGCGCCATTCTGGTCGTCTCGGCCGCTGACGGTCCGATGCCGCAGACCCGCGAGCACATCCTGCTGGCCCGCCAGGTTGGCGTGCCCTACATCATCGTCTTCATGAACAAGTGCGACATGGTCGACGACGCCGAACTGCTCGAACTCGTCGAAATGGAAGTACGCGAACTGCTCAGCAAGTACGACTTCCCGGGTGACGACATCCCGATCATCAACGGCAGCGCCCTAAGGCCATGGAAGGCGACAAGGGCGAACTGGGCGAGGAAGCCATCCTGAAGCTGGCCGATGCCCTCGACAGCTACATCCCCACCCCCGAGCGTGCCATCGACAAGCCCTTCCTGCTGCCCATCGAAGACGTCTTCTCCATCTCCGGACGTGGCACCGTGGTGACCGGCCGTGTCGAGCGCGGCATCGTCAAGGTAGGCGAAGAAATCGAAATCATCGGCATCCGCCCCACCGTCAAGACCACCTGCACCGGCGTCGAAATGTTCCGCAAGCTGCTCGACCAGGGCCAGGCTGGTGACAACGTCGGCGTGCTGCTGCGCGGCACCAAGCGCGAAGAAGTCGAGCGTGGTCAGGTGCTGGCCAAGCCGGGCTCCATCACCCCGCACACCCACTTCATCGCCGAAGTCTATGTCCTGTCGAAGGACGAAGGTGGTCGTCACACCCCGTTCTTCAACGGCTACCGTCCGCAGTTCTACTTCCGGACGACGGACGTGACCGGTGCGTCGAACTGCCGGCGGGCACCGAGATGGTGATGCCGGGCGACAACGTGCAGATGACGGTGAAGCTGATTGCGCCGATCGCCATGGAAGAAGGCCTGCGCTTCGCCATCCGCGAAGGCGGCCGTACCGTCGGCGCCGGCGTCGTCGCGAAAATCATCGAGTAAGGGGTAGTTTCTGTATTCGGGGCGGCACCTTCCGGGGTGTCGCCCTTTGTGGTCTTTGCCGCAGGGGTATAGCTCAATTGGCAGAGCGGCGGTCTCCAAAACCGTAGGTTGGGGGTTCGATTCCCTCTGCCCCTGCCACTTACTTGGTGTTGATGGACAAACTGACATGGCCGATAAACTGAAGTTCGCGCTGGCGCTACTCTTGCTGGTAGCGGGGATTGCGGGCTTTTATTTGCTTTCCGAACAGGCGATGGTGATTCGCGTGCTGTCGGTACTGCTCGGTATCGCGGCAGGTGCCGCGGTGGCATGGTTTACCGAGCCGGGCCAGCGTTTTGTGGTGCTGGGTCGCGAATCGATTGCCGAAGCAAAGAAGGTCGTCTGGCCTTCGCGCAAGGAAACGTTGCAAACCACGGGGATCGTTTTTGCGTTCGTGCTGGTCATGGCGATCATTATGTGGATTACCGACAAGAGCCTGGAATGGGTGCTCTACGATCTGGTGCTGGGCTGGAAAAAATCATGACAAAACGCTGGTACGTGGTGCATGCCTATTCGGGCTTCGAGAAGTCGGTGCAGCGCGCCCTGATCGAGCGCATTACGCGCGCTGGCATGCAGGACAAATTTGGCCAGATTCTCGTTCCGGTCGAGGAGGTCGTCGAGATGAAGGGCGGCCAGAAGAGCATTTCCGAACGCAAGTTTTTCCCCGGCTATGTGCTGGTCGAGATGGACATGGACGACGACTCCTGGCATCTGGTCAAGAGCACGCCCAAAGTGACCGGTTTTGTCGGCGGCACCGCCAACAAGCCGACGCCGATTTCCGAGAAGGAAGTCGACAAGATCATGCAGCAGATGCAGGAGGGCGTCGAGAAGCCGCGTCCCAAGGTGCTGTTCGAGACGGGCGAAATGGTGCGCGTCAAGGATGGTCCGTTCACCGACTTCAATGGCAGGGTCGAGGAAGTCAATTACGAAAAGAGCCGTCTGCGCGTTGCGGTGACCATTTTCGGTCGTGCGACGCCGGTCGAGCTGGAGTTTGCGCAGGTCGAGAAAGCATAGTTATTGATCGTCGTCCCGGCGGTTTTCGGGGCAAGAGGAGCGTCACTAGAGCAATCGAAAGCGCGTTACCACTCACTTAGGAGCTAGTAAATGGCGAAGAAAATCGTCGGCTACATCAAGCTGCAAGTGCCGGCCGGCAAGGCGAACCCGTCGCCCCCGATCGGCCCCGCGCTCGGCCAGCGCGGTCTCAACATCATGGAATTCTGCAAGGCGTTCAACGCCAAGACCCAAGGTCTCGAGCCCGGTCTGCCGATTCCCGTGCGTGATTACCGCCTTCGCGGACAAGAGCTTCACCTTCATCATGAAGACGCCGCCGGCGACCGTCCTGATCAAGAAGGCGGCCGGCATCCAGAAGGGTTCGCCGAAGCCCCATACCGACAAGGTTGGCAAGCTTACCCGTGCGCAAGCCGAGGAAATCGCCAAGACCAAGATGCCGGATCTGACCGCCGCCGACATGGATGCGGCAGTGCGTACCATCGCCGGCAGCGCCCGCAGCATGGGCATCACCGTGGAGGGTGTCTGACATGGCGAAGCTATCCAAGCGTATCCAGGCGCGCGCGCCAAGGTCGATCGCAACAAGAACTACCCCCTGACCGAGGCCCTGACGCTGGTCAAGGAAAATGCCACGGCCAAATTCGACGAGTCCATCGACGTCGCCGTCAATCTCGGTGTCGATGCCAAGAAGTCCGACCAAGTGGTGCGTGGCTCCGTCGTGCTGCCTGCCGGCACCGGCAAGACCGTGCGTGTCGCCGTGTTCTGCCAGGGCGCCAAGGCCGATGAAGCCAAGGCGGCTGGTGCCGACGTCGTCGGCTTCGATGATCTGGCCGCAACCGTCAAGGCCGGCACCATCGATTTCGACGTCTGCATCGCCACGCCGGACGCCATGAAGGTGGTCGGTCGAACTGGGTCAGATCCTCGGTCCGCGTGGCCTGATGCCGAACCCGAAGGTTGGTACCGTGAGCATGGATGTCACCACCGCAGTGAAGAATGCCAAGGCAGGTCAGGTGCAGTACCGCACCGACAAGGCCGGCATCGTGATGTGCACGATCGGCCGTGCCTCCTTCAGCGTCGATCAGCTGCAGCAGAATATGGCTGCGCTGATCGATGCGCTGAACAAGGCCAAGCCGGCTGCCGCCAAGGGCCAGTATCTGAAGAAGGTCTCGGTGTCCTCGACGATGGGTGCCGGGGTGCGTGTCGATCAGGCCAGCCTGGCCGCCGCGCAAGCATAAGGAACTTTGGGCCGTTGCCAGCCTGCAGGGTATCGCAGGAGGGCGGCGGATTGTCAAAGACCGCAGGTGTCCGCAAGGACTTAATTGTCTGCAAATGAGGCGTCGGCAACGATATCTCATGGCGACAGCCGGCGCAGATGGCGTTACCCGAAGACGGGAATTTTGATTCCTGAATGAAGGTCGCCGTATCGCCAGCACTGACTTTCAGTGCTGGAGTTTGAAAGGAGTTGACCGTGGGTCTCAATCTTGACGACAAGAAGGCGGTAGTTGCCGAAGTGTCCGCAGAAGTGGCGGGCGCCCAGTCGATCATCGTCGCCGAGTATCCGTGGTCTCGAGGTGGGTGATATCACCGTCCTGCGCGCTAATGCGCGCAAGGCGGATGTGTATCTGCGTGTGTTGAAGAACACCCTGGTGCGTCGTGCTGTTGCAGGTACGTCGTTCGAGGGTCTTGCCGACAAGATGGTCGGTCCGCTGATCTATGGAATTTCCAAGGATCCGGTGGCCGCGGCCAAGCTGCTGCATGATTTCGGCAAGAGCAACCAGAAGCTCGTCGTCAAGGCGGGCGCCATGCCGAACTACGTCATGGATGCGGAAGGGGTCAAGGCGCTCGCCTCGATGCCCAGTCGCGAAGAGTTGCTGTCGAAGTTGCTCGGCACCATGCAGGCACCGATCACCCAGTTCGTCCGTACGCTCAACGAAATTCCGACGAAGTTCGTCCGGGGTCTTGCTGCCGTGCGCGATGCCAAAGAGACTGCGTAATCGTTTTTCATCGATCCAAATATTCATTCAGGAGTTGTAATTCATGGCTGTAAACAAAGCTGAAATCCTTGACGCAATCGCTGGCATGACCGTTCTCGAGTTGTCCGAGCTGATCAAGGAAATGGAAGAGAAGTTCGGCGTTTCCGCTGCCGCCGCCGCGGTTGCCGTCGCTGCCCCTGCTGCTGCTGCCGCCGCCGTAGAAGAGCAGACCGAATTCACCGTCATGCTGCTGTCTGCTGGCGAGAAGAAGGTCGAGTGCATCAAGGTCGTGCGTGCCGCCACCGGCTTGGGCCTTAAGGAAGCCAAGGACCTCGTCGATGGTGCCCCGAAGGCCGTCAAGGAAGCGATTCCGAAGGCTGATGCCGAGGCCCTCAAGAAGCAACTGGAAGACGCCGGCGCAAAGGTCGAAGTCAAGTAATTGCTTGTGCGTCATGGGCTGGCAGCCTGATTCGGGCCGCCAGCCTTTCTGCTTTGGTTTTTTAAACTATTGAAATTGAACGGTTCAGGCTTTAGCGATCAGAAATTCACCGCTGGCGTGGGTGGTTGATCCCTGAATCCTGACTGTCGGAGCGATCATGGCCTACTCGTATACCGAGAAAAAGCGTATCCGCAAGAGCTTCGCCAAGCGAGCGAACGTGTTGAACGTTCCCTTCCTGCTGGCAACCCAACTGGAGTCCTACACGCAGTTCCTGCAGGTGGATGTGCCGCCTGCCTTGCGCAAGGACCAAGGCTTGCAGGCCGCATTCAAGTCGATCTTTCCGATCGTCGCACACTCGGGCGTTGCGCGGCTCGAATTCGTCGAGTATCGCCTCGGTGAGCCGCCCTTCGATGTCAAGGAATGCCAACAGCGCGGCCTGACCTTTGCTTCCCCGTTGCGGGCCAAGGTTCGCTTGGTCATCCTCGATCGCGAAAGTAGCACCGAGAAGGTCAAGGAGGTCAAGGAGCAGGAGGTATACATGGGCGAAATCCCGCTCATGACGACGACCGGCTCTTTCGTCATCAATGGCACCGAGCGTGTCATCGTCTCCCAGTTGCACCGGTCGCCCGGCGTGTTCTTCGAGCACGACAAGGGCAAGACGCACAGTTCCGGCAAGCTCCTGTTCTCGGCGCGGATCATCCCCTATCGTGGCTCCTGGCTGGATTTCGAGTTCGATCCGAAGGATCTGCTGTATTTTCGTGTTGACCGTCGCCGCAAGATGCCGGCCACCATCCTGCTCAAGGCCATTGGCCTGACGCCCGAGCAGATTCTTGGCACCTTCTTTGAAATCGACACCTTCCACCTGGTCAAGAAGGGCATCCAGTTTGATGTCGTTCCCGAGCGTCTGCGTGGCGAGGTCGCCAAATTCGATATCCACGACAAGTCCGGCAAGGTGCTGGTTGCCAAAGACAAGCGCATCACCGCGAAGCACATCCGCGATATGGCTGAGGCCGGTATCAAGAAGATCGCTGTTCCCGATGACTTTCTGATCGGCCGTGTGGTGGCGCAAAACGTGATCGACGCATCCACGGGTGAAGTCCTCGCGAATGCAAACGACGAGATTACCGACAGCCTGCTTGCCAAGTTGGCCGAAGCGGGCGTGGAGAACCTGAAGACGCTTTACATCAATGACCTCGATCGCGGCCCGTACATTTCCACGACGCTGCGTGCCGATGAAACAGCAGATCAGTGGGCGGCGCGCGTTGCAATCTACCGCATGATGCGCCCTGGCGAGCCGCCTACGGAGGATGCAGTCGAGTCCCTGTTCCACGGGCTGTTCTATTCTGAAGAGCGCTATGACCTTTCAGCGGTTGGTCGTATGAAGTTCAACCGTCGCGTCAGTCGTGAAGAGCTGACAGGCGCGAGCGTACTTTCCAATGATGACATCCTCGATGTCGTGCGCATCTTGGTTGAACTACGTAACGGCCGTGGTGAAGTCGATGATATCGACCACCTCGGCAACCGCCGTGTGCGATCAGTTGGTGAGCTTGCCGAGAACCAGTTCCGAGCGGGGCTCGTGCGGGTTGAGCGCGCCGTGAAGGAGCGCCTGAACCAGGCCGAGTCGGACAACCTGATGCCGCATGACCTGATCAACGCCAAGCCGATCAGCGCTGCGATCAAAGAGTTCTTCGGTTCCAGTCAGTTGTCGCAGTTCATGGACCAGACAAATCCCCTCTCGGAAATTACCCACAAGCGTCGTGTCTCTGCACTCGGTCCGGGTGGTCTGACGCGAGAACGTGCTGGTTTCGAGGTGCGGGACGTGCATCCGACCCACTACGGCCGCGTTTGCCCGATCGAGACACCGGAAGGTCCGAACATCGGCCTGATCAACTCACTGGCGTTGTATGCCCGTACCAACGAATACGGCTTCATGGAAACGCCCTATCGGAAGGTCACGGATAGCCACGTGACCAGCGAAATCGAGTACCTCTCCGCCATCGAAGAAGGTAAGTACGTCATCGCCCAGGCGAATGCTCAATTGGACAAGAAAGGCAAACTGGCCGATGAACTGGTGTCCTGCCGATTCAAGGGCGAATTCGAGTTGAAGGAACCGGTGGATGTTCAGTACATGGATGTCGCGCCAGGTCAGATCGTTTCAGTGGCAGCTTCTTTGATTCCGTTCCTTGAGCACGACGATGCGAACCGTGCGCTGATGGGCGCGAACATGCAGCGTCAGGCCGTACCCTGCCTCCGCCCTGAAAAGGCACTTGTTGGCACAGGAATCGAACGGACGGTGGCGGTCGACTCCGGTACCGCGGTGCAGGCCCTGCGCGGTGGGGTAGTGGACTACATCGATGCGAACCGGATCGTCGTGCGCGTCAATGATGCGGAAACCGTTCCCGGCGAAGTCGGCGTTGATATCTACAACCTCACGAAGTACACCCGCTCCAACCAGAACACCAATATCAATCAGCGCCCGATCGTCAAGGTTGGCGATTTGATCGAAAAGGGCGACGTGGTGGCCGACGGTGCTTCGACCGACCTCGGTGAGCTGGCGCTGGGCCAGAATATGCGTGTGGCTTTCATGCCCTGGAATGGCTACAACTTCGAAGATTCGATCCTGATCTCCGAGCGCGTGGTCGCAGAAGATCGATTCACCTCGATACATATCGAAGAACTTACGGTGGTTTCGCGCGACACCAAGCTGGGCCCGGAGGAAATTACCCGCGACATCGCGACGCTGGGCGAGGCGCAACTTTCACGCCTCGACGATTCCGGCGTAGTCTATATCGGCGCCGAAGTTGAGGCGGGCGACGTGATGGTCGGCAAGGTCACCCCGAAGGGCGAAACCCAGTTGACGCCGGAAGAGAAACTGCTCCGCGCGATCTTCGGCGAGAAAGCATCCGACGTGAAGGACACCAGCCTGCGCGTGCCTTCCGGCATGTCGGGTACCGTCATTGACGTTCAGGTCTTCACGCGCGAAGGTATTGAGCGAGACAAGCGCGCCCAATCAATCATTGATGATCAGTTGAAGAGTTACAAACTGGATCTGGCCGACCAGATGCGCATCGTCGAGCGTGACGCCTTTGCCCGTATCGAGCGCCTCCTGACTGGCAAGACCGCCAGCAAGGGGCCCAAAAAGCTCACCAAGGGTACGAAGATCACCAAAGACTACCTGGCCAGTCTGGAGCACTACCACTGGTTTGACGTCAGCCTCTCTGACGAAGAAGCGCAGCAGCAACTCGAAAGTCTGCGTGACAGTCTCGACCAGACCCGCAAGGATTTTGACGTTGCCTTCGAAGCGAAGAAGAAGAAACTAACCCAAGGCGATGAGTTGCCTCCGGGCGTCCAGAAGATGGTCAAGGTGTACTTGGCTGTCAAGCGTCGCCTGCAGCCAGGTGACAAAATGGCTGGCCGCCATGGCAACAAGGGTGTTGTATCGCGCATCGTCCCCGTGGAAGACATGCCGCACATGGAAGATGGCACACCGGTTGATATTGTTCTCAACCCGCTTGGTGTGCCTTCGCGGATGAACATCGGACAGATTCTCGAGGCGCATCTGGGCTGGGCTGCCAAGGGTTTGGGCGAGAAGATCAGTGTCATGTTGCAGCAGCAGGTTGCGGTCGCTGAACTGCGGAAGTTCCTCGACAAGATTTACAACGCTTCCGGTCGCGACTACGACATCAATAGCCTCAGCGACGAAGAAATAATCGAACTGGCCGGCAACCTGTGCGAAGGCGTTCCTTTTGCAACCCCCGTGTTTGATGGTTGCAAGGAAGAGGAAATTCGCGCAATGCTCGACTTGGCCTATCCGGCTGACGTCGCCAAACGTCTTAACCTGACGGCAACCAAGACGCAGACGCAACTGTATGACGGTCGCACTGGCGAAGCCTTCGATCGTCCCGTGACGGTGGGTTACATGCATGTATTGAAATTGCATCACTTGGTCGATGACAAGATGCACGCACGTTCGACGGGTCCATACAGTCTCGTTACCCAGCAGCCGCTGGGGGGCAAGGCGCAGTTCGGCGGTCAGCGATTTGGCGAGATGGAGGTCTGGGCACTGGAAGCTTATGGCGCCGCTTATACGCTGCAGGAAATGCTGACGGTCAAGTCGGATGACGTTGCCGGTCGTACCAAGGTTTATGAAAACATCGTCAAGGGCGAACACAAGATCGACGCAGGCATGCCGGAATCCTTCAATGTGCTGGTGAAGGAAATCCGTTCCCTGGCGATCGATATCGACCTGGAACGTTACTGATCATCCCTCGACCCGCGACAGGAGTTAAACGATGAAAGCATTGCTCGATCTTTTCAAGCAAGTTACGCAGGAAGAGGAATTTGATGCGATCACCATCAGCCTCGCTTCCCCCGAGAAAATTCGCAGTTGGTCCTATGGCGAAGTAAAGAAGCCGGAAACCATCAACTATCGCACCTTCAAGCCTGAACGCGACGGCCTGTTCTGCGCAAAGATTTTTGGCCCGGTCAAAGACTATGAATGTCTTTGTGGCAAGTACAAGCGTCTGAAACACCGTGGCGTGATCTGTGAGAAGTGTGGTGTCGAGGTAACCCAAGCCAAGGTGCGACGCGAGCGCATGGGGCATATCGAACTCGCTTCCCCGGTTGCGCACATCTGGTTCCTGAAGAGCTTGCCTAGCCGTTTGGGCATGGTACTTGACATGACGCTCCGTGATATCGAGCGTGTCCTGTATTTCGAGGCCTATGTCGTCGTCGAGCCGGGCATGACGCCGCTGAATCGAGCCCAATTGCTGACTGAGGACGATTATCTCGCCAAGGTGGAAGAGTATGGCGACGACTTTACGGCGGTGATGGGTGCTGAAGGCGTGCGTGAATTACTGCGCAATCTCGATCTTCCCCATGAGGTTGAAATCTTACGGCGCGATCTTGATGCAACAGGATCCGAAGCCAAGATCAAAAAATTCGCGAAGCGCCTAAAAATACTCGAGGGCTTCCAGCAATCGGGTATCAAACCGGAATGGATGATTCTTGAAGTATTACCAGTATTGCCGCCCGACCTGCGGCCCTTGGTACCTCTTGATGGTGGACGCTTTGCCACATCCGACCTGAATGATTTGTATCGTCGCGTCATCAACCGTAACAACCGCCTGAAGCGGCTGCTGGAACTCAAGGCGCCGGATATCATCGTGCGCAATGAAAAGCGCATGCTGCAAGAAGCCGTCGATTCGTTACTGGATAACGGTCGTCGCGGCAAGGCCATGACGGGCGCAAACAAGCGCCCCCTGAAGTCGCTGGCCGACATGATCAAGGGCAAAGGCGGACGTTTCCGCCAGAATCTGCTGGGCAAGCGCGTGGACTATTCCGGCCGATCGGTCATCGTCGTTGGCCCGCAACTCAAGTTGCACCAGTGCGGCCTGCCGAAGAAGATGGCTCTCGAACTGTTCAAGCCCTTCATCTTCGAACGCCTTGAGAAGATGGGCGTGGCCAGTACCATCAAGGCGGCGAAGAAGGAGGTCGAAGCCGAGACCAGTGTTGTCTGGGATATTCTCGAGGAGGTCATCCGTGAACATCCAGTCATGCTCAACCGCGCGCCAACGTTGCATCGACTGGGCATTCAGGCTTTTGAGCCGACGCTGATCGAGGGCAAGGCCATTCAATTGCATCCTCTGGTCTGTACGGCCTTCAACGCCGACTTCGACGGCGACCAAATGGCGGTTCACGTACCCCTGTCGCTGGAGGCGCAGGTCGAGGCGCGCACGTTGATGCTCGCTTCCAACAACGTGTTATCTCCCGCGAACGGTGCACCGATCATCGTTCCGTCGCAGGACGTGGTGCTCGGTCTTTACTATGCCACACGCGAAAATGCGGCAGCGCGGGGAAGCGGAATGGCCTTTGCGGATATTGCCGAGATCACCCGTGCGGTGGATTTGCGTGAGACAGACCTGCATGCGCGAATTTCCGTTCGTATTCGTGAGTACGAAGCGGATGGCGAGGGTTGGCGCGAGAAGCTGACGCGATACTCCACGACAGCCGGCCGTGCACTTCTCTCCGAGATTCTGCCCAAAGGCTTGCCTTTCAAGGTTATCGACAAGCCGCTCAAGAAGAAAGAAATCTCCAAGCTGATCGACGAGAGCTTCCGCCGTTGCGGCCTGAAAGAAACAGTCGTGTTCGCCGACAAGTTGATGCAGGCAGGCTTTCGCCTCGCGACGCGGGGCGGTATCTCGATCTGCATTGACGATATGCTGGTTCCTGGACAGAAACAAGGAATCATCGAAGCCGCCGAGGCCGAGGTCAAGGAAATTGAAAAGCAGTACACGTCGGGGCTTGTGACGGTTGGTGAGCGCTACAACAAGGTGGTCGATATCTGGGGCCGCGCGGGTGACCAGGTCGCAAAGGCGATGATGGATCAGTTGCAACATCAGAAAGTCCGCGACATGACAGGCAAGGAGATCACACAGGACTCCTTCAATTCGATCTACATGATGGCTGATTCAGGCGCCCGCGGTTCCGCTGCGCAAATTCGCCAGTTGGCTGGTATGCGTGGCCTGATGGCCAAGCCGGATGGCTCCATCATCGAGACGCCGATTACGACGAACTTCCGGGAGGGTTTGAACGTACTGCAATACTTCATTTCGACCCATGGCGCTCGTAAAGGTCTGGCAGACACCGCCCTGAAGACTGCAAACTCCGGCTATCTGACGCGTCGTCTGGTGGATGTGACGCAGGATCTGGTCGTGATCGAGGACGACTGCAATACGATAAATGGTTTTGCGATGAAGGCATTGGTCGAAGGTGGCGAGGTTGTCGAGGCGCTACGCGAGCGCATCCTGGGACGCGTCGTCGCCGCCGATGTAGTCAATCCGGACAATCAGGAAGTTCTCTATGCGGCTGGGACTTTGCTGGATGAGGATGCAGTCGATTCCATCGAAAAGCTTGGTATCGATGAAGTATTTGTTCGTACTCCGCTGAGCTGTGAAACGCGATACGGTCTTTGTGCCAAGTGTTATGGCCGAGATCTTGGGCGCGGGTCGCTCGTCAATTCAGGCGAGGCCGTCGGCGTTATTGCAGCTCAGTCGATTGGTGAGCCGGGAACACAGCTGACGATGCGTACCTTCCACGTGGGTGGTGCGGCTTCGCGAGCTGCCGCACAAAGCCAAATTGAAGCCAAGAGTGCTGGCACTATACGTTTTTCGGCAACAATGCGTTACGTTTCCAATCCTAAGAGCGAGAAAATTATCATTGCCCGTTCGGCGGAAGTGCTGATTGCCGATGATCACGGACGAGAGCGTGAGCGGCACAAGGTGCCGTACGGCGCCACTTTGCTCGTAGGTGATGGAACACTGGTCAAGGCGGGTATGCAGTTGGCCACTTGGGACCCGCATACGCGTCCGATCGTTACGGAATATGCCGGTACCGTGCGCTTCGAGAACGTCGAAAAGGGAGTTACGGTCGCGGAGCAGATGGATGAAGTGACTGGTCTATCGACGCTTGTGGTTATCGACCCGAAGCGGGGCGGTAAGGCTCAGGCAAAGGGTTTGCGTCCGCAGGTCAAGCTGCTTGATGAAAATGGGCAGGAGGTCAAGATTCATGGCACGGATCATTCTGTTGCCATCACCTTCCATGTGGGCTCGATCATTACCGTGAAGAATGGCCAAACGGTGAGTGTTGGCGAAGTGCTGGCGCGGATTCCGCAGGAGTCCGTCAAGACCCGCGACATTACTGGGGGCCTGCCACGTGTGGCCGAGTTGTTCGAGGCGCGCTCGCCGAAGGATGCTGGCATGCTGGCAGAAGTTACGGGTACCGTATCGTTCGGCAAGGATACCAAGGGTAAGCAGCGCTTGATGATCACCGAACTGGATGGCACTGTCCATGAGTATCTGATTCCCAAGGACAAGCACGTCATGGCCCATGATAGCCAGGTGGTCAACAAGGGTGAAGTGATCGTCGACGGACCGGTTGATCCGCATGACATCCTGCGGCTGAAGGGTGTCGAGGAGTTGGCCCGATACATCATCGATGAAGTTCAAGATGTCTACCGGTTGCAAGGCGTCAAAATCAATGACAAGCACATCGAGGTCATCGTGCGTCAGATGTTACGACGTGTAGTGATTATTGAACCAGGTGACTCTCGATTCATCCGCGAAGAACAGGTTGAGCGCTCTGAGTTCTTGGATGAAAACGACAAGCTCGTCGCCGACGGTAAGCGCCCCGCTGAATTCCAATATATGCTGCTGGGCATCACTAAAGCCAGCCTATCGACAGATTCGTTCATTTCTGCAGCTTCGTTCCAGGAAACAACCCGTGTTCTGACTGAGGCCGCTATCATGGGCAAACGGGATGAACTGCGAGGCCTGAAGGAGAATGTTATTGTCGGCCGATTGATCCCCGCAGGAACAGGTTTGGCTTATCACCGCACCCGCCGGATGCAGGGAAGTGGAGCAGACGTCGTGTTTGGCAACCCCGAAACCGAAATTCCGTCAACTCCGGAATCTCAGGCAGATGCACAGATGAGTTGACGCTAACCGGTGTCCCTAATACAATTCCGCCTCTTTTTTCTTACCAATTTCGGTAAGCCTTGCTGTCGCTTTAGTCGATCTACAAATCAGGAATAACAGTTATGCCAACTATTAATCAGCTTGTGCGCAAGCCGCGCCAGGCAGAAAAGACAAAAAGCAAAGTCCCCGCACTTGGAAGTTGCCCAGCTAAACGTGGTGTATGCACTCGCGTCTACACCACGACCCCGAAAAAGCCTAATTCAGCGTTGCGGAAGGTCGCGAAAGTTCGTTTGACGAATGGTTTTGAGGTGATTTCCTACATTGGTGGTGAAGGGCATAACCTGCAGGAGCACTCGGTAGTCCTGATACGAGGCGGCCGGGTTAAGGATCTTCCTGGTGTGCGTTACCACATTGTTCGTGGCAGCTTGGATACGCAGGGCGTCAAGGATCGCAAGCAGTCCCGCTCCAAGTACGGCGCCAAGCGGCCCAAGAAGGCCTGATCAGGCTATTCGCTAGAAAGGTTAAAACTATGCCACGTCGTAGAGAAGTTCCCAAGCGCGACATCCTGCCGGATCCGAAGTTCGGCAATGTCGAGGTTTCCAAGTTCGTGAATGTCATCATGACCAGCGGCAAAAAATCGGTTGCCGAGCGTATTGTTTATGGTGCTTTCAGCGTGATTTCGCAAAAAAGTGGGAAGGATCCGGTCGAAGTATTTTCGTCCGCGATCAATAACGTCAAGCCGATTGTCGAAGTTAAGAGTCGTCGCGTGGGTGGCGCCAACTATCAAGTGCCTGTCGAAGTCCGACCCTCACGCCGCTTGGCGCTTTCCATGCGCTGGATTCGCGAGGCGGCACGCAAACGTAGCGAAAAGTCCATGGACCAGCGTCTGGCAACTGAGCTGCTGGAAGCTGCCGAAGGCCGTGGCTCAGCAATGAAGAAACGTGAAGAAGTGCACCGTATGGCGGAAGCCAACAAGGCGTTCTCACATTTCCGATTTTAATTTGTGAAGTTATGTGCCGTCAGATTGTTCTGATGGCTTAGCTTACATACTGGCCGCATGGAACTACGTCCCGAAATGACGAGTTCCAGCGGTTTGGTTTAGAAAGACAGGTAATCCAAGTGGCCCGCAAGACACCCATTGAGCGCTATCGCAATATCGGCATCTCAGCACATATCGATGCTGGGAAAACTACTACAACCGAGCGCATCCTTTTTTATACCGGCGTCAATCACAAGATTGGCGAGGTACATGATGGTGCAGCGACAATGGACTGGATGGAGCAGGAGCAGGAGCGTGGAATTACCATCACGTCGGCTGCTACCACATGCTTTTGGAAGGGGATGGCGGGTAACTATCCAGAGCATCGCGTAAATATCATCGATACCCCTGGGCACGTGGATTTCACCATTGAGGTTGAGCGCTCTATGCGCGTGCTCGACGGAGCCTGTATGGTGTATTGCGCAGTTGGTGGTGTCCAGCCGCAATCTGAAACGGTGTGGCGTCAAGCCAACAAGTACGGTGTTCCACGCCTAGCCTTTGTTAACAAGATGGATCGTACTGGAGCCAACTTTTTCAAGGTGCACGACCAGATGCGCGATCGCCTAAAAGCCAATCCAATTCCAATCCAGGTGCCAATCGGCGCTGAAGATAAATTTGAGGGTGTTGTTGACCTCATCAAGATGAAGGCGATTATCTGGGATGATGCTAGTCAGGGCACCAAGTTTACCTACGGCGACATTCCTGCCAATTTGATAGAAACGGCCAAAGAGTGGCGCGAAAAAATGCTCGAGGCTGCAGCAGAGGCGTCGGAGGAGTTGATGAATAAATACCTCGAAGAGGGCGACCTTTCCGAGGAGGAAATAAAGAGTGCCTTGCGCCAGCGAACTATTGCTAGTGAAATTGTTCCGATGTTGTGTGGCTCCGCTTTTAAGAACAAGGGTGTTCAGGCTATGCTTGACGCTGTTATTGAGTTGATGCCAGCGCCAACTGACATTCCACCAGTTAAGGGTATTCTTGAAGACGAAACCGAAGGCGAGCGCCGAGCTTCCGACGACGAGGCGTTTTCTGCGCTGGCATTCAAGATCATGACCGACCCCTATGTCGGACAGTTCACTTTCTTCCGTGTCTATTCCGGAGTAATCAAGACTGGTGACACTGTTTTCAACCCAATCAAAGGTCGCAAGGAGCGGTTGGGACGAATTTTGCAGATGCACGCTAACCAGCGAGAGGAAATCAAGGAAGTTTTCGCGGGTGATATTGCTGCCGCAGTTGGCCTCAAAGAGGCGACCACCGGTGAAACACTGTGCGCGCAAGACAAGGTCATAACACTTGTGCGCATGGTTTTCCCCGAGCCGGTAATCCATGTCGCCGTTGAACCGAAGACTAAGGCTGACCAGGAGAAAATGGGTATTGCATTAAATCGCCTGGCTCAAGAAGATCCGTCCTTCCGCGTGCGTACCGACGAAGAATCAGGTCAGACCATTATCTCCGGTATGGGAGAGTTGCACCTTGAAATTCTCGTAGATCGAATGAAGCGCGAATTCAATGTCGAGGCGAACATTGGTGCGCCTCAAGTTGCTTACCGCGAAGCTATCCGCAAGTCAGTGGAGCAGGAAGGTAAATTCGTCAAGCAGTCAGGCGGCCGTGGTCAGTACGGCCATGTCTGGATCAAAATGGAACCGAATGAAACCGGCAAGGGCTTTGAATTTATCGACTCGATTAAGGGTGGTTCCGTTCCGCGCGAGTTCATTCCTGCAGTAGAGAAAGGGTTGATCGACACGTTACCAAACGGCGTTCTGGCTGGGTTCCCGGTGGTTGACGTCAAGGTAACGCTGTTTGATGGCTCCTACCACGATGTTGATTCGAATGAAAATGCTTTCAAGATGGCTGCGTCGATGGCCTTTAAGGATGCAATGCGCAAGGCCAGCCCCGTACTGCTTGAGCCCATGATGGCAGTCGAGGTTGAAACGCCAGAGGATTATATGGGCAACGTCATGGGGGACCTTTCGGGTTGACGTGGCGTCGTGCATGGCATGGAGGACCAGGTTGGTGGGATCAAACTGATCAAGGCTGAGGTACCGCTAGCTGAAATGTTTGGATACTCGACCCAATTGCGCTCCTTGTCGCAGGGGCGGGCAACATATTCCATGGAATTCAAGCACTACACTGAGGCGCCTAAGAATGTGGCTGAGGCAGTGATCAACAGGAAATAGTTGTTCTTTAAGGAAAAAATAAAATGGCAAAAGGCAAATTTGAGCGTACGAAGCCGCACGTGAATGTGGGGACGATTGGGCACGTGGACCATGGCAAGACCACGTTAACGGCGGCGATCACGTCGGTGCTGTCGGCGAAGTTTGGAGGAGAGGCAAGGGCCTACGACCAGATTGATGCGGCGCCGGAAGAGAAAGCGCGCGGCATCACCATCAACACCGCGCACGTCGAATACGAGACGGCCGCGCGCCACTACGCCCACGTTGACTGTCCGGGCCACGCCGACTACGTCAAGAACATGATCACCGGTGCTGCCCAGATGGACGGCGCCATTCTGGTCGTCTCGGCCGCTGACGGTCCGATGCCGCAGACCCGCGAGCACATCCTGCTGGCCCGCCAGGTTGGTGTGCCGTACATCATCGTCTTCATGAACAAGTGTGACATGGTCGACGACGCCGAACTGCTCGAACTCGTCGAAATGGAAGTACGCGAACTTCTCAGCAAGTACGACTTCCCGGGTGACGACATCCCGATCATCAAAGGCTCCGCCCTCAAGGCCATGGAAGGCGACAAGGGCGAACTGGGCGAGGAAGCCATCTTAAAGCTGGCCGATGCGCTGGACAGCTACATCCCCACCCCCGAGCGTGCCATCGACAAACCCTTCCTGCTGCCCATCGAAGACGTCTTCTCGATCTCCGGACGTGGCACTGTGGTGACCGGTCGTGTCGAACGCGGCATCGTCAAGGTAGGCGAAGAAATCGAAATCGTCGGCATCCGCCCCACCGTCAAGACCATCTGCACCGGCGTCGAAATGTTCCGCAAGCTGCTCGATCAGGGCCAGGCTGGTGACAACGTCGGCGTGCTGCTGCGCGGCACCAAGCGCGAGGAAGTCGAGCGTGGTCAGGTGCTGGCCAAGCCGGGCTCCATCACCCCGCACACCCACTTCATCGCTGAAGTCTATGTCCTGTCGAAAGACGAAGGTGGTCGTCACACCCCGTTCTTCAACGGCTACCGTCCGCAGTTCTACTTCCGGACGACGGACGTGACCGGTGCGTGCGAACTGCCGGCGGGCACCGAGATGGTGATGCCGGGTGACAACGTACAGATGACGGTGAAGCTGATTGCGCCGATCGCGATGGAAGACGGCCTGCGCTTCGCCATCCGCGAAGGCGGCCGTACCGTCGGCGCCGGCGTCGTCGCGAAAATCATCGAGTAAGGTATTGCCTTTTTCCAGAAAGGGCAGGATAATTCTGCCCTTTCGTTTTTGGCTCTTTTGGGGCCCTGTTCTTTAAGGATAGTGTTATGCAAAACCAGAAAATTCGTATCCGCCTGAAAGCGTTTGATTATCGCTTGATCGATCAGTCAGCGCTTGAAATCGTTGATACGGCGAAGCGCACAGGTGCTGTCGTGCGCGGACCGGTGCCCCTGCCGACACGGATCGAGCGCTACAACATTCTGCGTTCGCCCCATGTGAACAAAACTTCCCGCGATCAGTTTGAGATTCGGACACATCTTCGTCTGATGGACATTATCGATCCGACCGACAAGACGGTGGATGCGCTGATGAAGCTGGATCTACCTGCGGGAGTCGATGTAGAAATCAAGTTGCAGTAGTCCTTGTATTTTGGAAGGATGGTTCGTTGTTTTGGCTATCCGAGAATCTTGAAGTGCCAGCCCGGCCAATCGTAGCCGGATTTAGGAGAACAAAATGAGTCTAGGCCTTGTAGGACGCAAGGTCGGCATGACGCGTATCTTTACCGAGGATGGCAACACCATTCCGGTAACTGTACTTGATGTGTCGAATAATCGCGTCGCTCAAATCAAGACCCCGGAAAGCGATGGCTATTCGGCTGTCCAAGTTGCGTTCGGTACGCGCCGTGTCGCACGGGTCGGGAAATCGCTTGCTGGGCACTTCGCCAAGGCGGGTGTTGAAGCAGCATCATCGCTGACTGAGTTTCGCGTGGATGCGATGAACCTGGCTGAAATGAAGGCGGGCGATGCTGTTGGCGCTTCGATATTTACAGTTGGACAAAAAGTCGATGTTACCGGCACCTCAATTGGTAAGGGCTTTTCCGGTTCGATCAAGCGTCACCACTTCAGTTCAAATCGTGCCTCGCACGGTAACTCTGTTTCTCATAACGCGCCAGGATCGATTTCCATGGCACAGGATCCAGGGCGGGTTTTTCCAGGTAAACGCATGGCGGGGCATCTGGGCGATGTCCAGCGAACCACCCAAAACTTGGAAGTGGTCCGTATCGATGAAAGCCGGCAACTGCTGTTGATCAAGGGTGCTGTGCCAGGTGCGCGTGGCGGGCAGGTCATTGTGTGCCCCGCTGTGAAATCTCCAGCGACGGCTAAGTAAGGGGTGCCCATGGAACTAAAATTGATTAATGCTCAAGGGCAGGGTGGTTCAACCATCAGCGTTTCTGATGGCTTGTTCGGCCGTGACTACAATGAAGCGCTCGTACATCAGCTCGTTGTTGCTTATCAGGCCAATGCGCGAGCTGGAAACCGTGCACAGATGACCCGCGCGGAAGTGCGTCATAGCACCAAGAAGCCTTGGCGGCAAAAGGGCACGGGACGCGCACGTATCGGAACGACGGCCAGCCCTCTGTGGCGTGGTGGCGGTCGGGCATTTCCTAACTCGCCGGATGAGAACTTTTCCCACAAGGTCAATCGGAAGATGTATCGCGCGGGTATTGCAGCCATTTTGTCTCAACTGGCTCGCGAAGATCGTCTGGCGGTGATTGATGATTTTACGGTTGAGGCGCCTAAGACTCGACTGGTGGTTCAAAAGCTCAAGAGCATGGGCTTCGATTCGGTCTTGCTTGTTACGGATGATTTAAATGACAATCTGATGCTGGCTGCGCGCAATTTGCCGAATGTGCTTGTCCTCGAACCGAAGCATGCGGATCCTTTTACTCTGGTTCGCTTTCCGCGCGTGTTGCTGACCAAGGGAGCAGTGACGAAACTTGAGGAGATGCTGGCATGAGCGACACAAAAATTAGTCAGGAGCGCCTATTGCAGGTGCTGCTGGCGCCGCAAATCTCCGAAAAGGCAACCATGGTGGCAGAAAAGGCCAATCAGGTTGTATTTGTCGTCAGTTCGGACGCGACTAAGCCGGAAATCAAGGCTGCTGTCGAGTTGCTGTTTAAGGTTCAGGTGAACTCGGTTCAGGTTTCGAATACCAAAGGCAAAGTAAAGCGTTTTGGTCGGACCATGGGGCGGCGTAGCAATGTGCGTAAAGCATTTGTTTGTCTCATGCCTGGTCAGGAAATTAACTTTGCGGAAGGGGCTGCATAATGGCCATTGTTAAAGTCAAGCCAACATCAGCGGGTAGGCGTGCGCTCGTCAAGATTGTTAATTCGAATCTGCACAAGGGGCGCCCCCTTGATGCGCTGACAGAAAAGAAGTCGAATAAGGCTGGTCGTAATAATCACGGCCACATTACGACTCGTCATCAAGGTGGGGGCCACAAGCAGCACTATCGCGTCGTCGATTTCAAGAGAAACAAGGATGGTATCGTTGCCAAGGTTGAACGTCTGGAATACGACCCCAACCGTTCAGCGAATATTGCGCTGCTTTGTTACGCAGATGGAGAGCGCCGCTATATCATCGCTCCGAAGGGGATAGTCGTTGGCCAGGAATTGTTGAGTGGGCCAGAGGCTCCGATCAAGCCGGGCAATGCATTGCCGATTCGGAATATTCCGGTGGGCAGTACAGTCCATTGTATCGAGCTGATGCCGGGCAAGGGAGCCCAAATGGCGCGAGCAGCGGGGACCTCAGTCCAATTGCTGGCACGCGAAGGCAGTTATGCCCAGGTTCGCCTCCGTTCGGGCGAAATCCGTCGTGTCCATGTGGATTGCCGGGCCACCGTAGGCGAGGTTGGCAACGAGGAAAACAATCTACGCAAGATCGGCAAGGCGGGCGCAAACCGCTGGCGTGGCATTCGTCCGACTGTCCGAGGCGTTGCCATGAACCCGATCGATCACCCGCATGGCGGTGGCGAAGGCAGGACTGGTGAGGGACGCGTCCCCGTCAGTCCGTGGGGACAGCCCGCCAAGGGTTATCGCACTCGTAGCAACAAGCGCACTGACAACATGATTGTTCAGCGCCGTCACAAGCGTTAAGGGGTAATCCATGGCTCGTTCAATCAAAAAAGGTCCTTTTGTCGACGATCATCTAATCAAGAAGGTCGATTCGGCGCGTGCCTCAAGTGACAAGCGTCCTATCAAAACCTGGTCGCGGCGCTCAACCATCCTTCCGGATTTCATTGGCCTAACCATTGCAGTGCATAACGGCAAGCAACATATACCCGTCTATGTGTCAGAAAACATGGTCGGCCATAAACTCGGTGAGTTCGCCATCACGCGTACCTTCAAGGGACATGCGGCTGGCAAGAAAGCGGCAAAGAAGTAAGGGATATATTCAATGGAAACTAACGCTATTTTGAAAGGTGTTCGCCTTTCTGCACAGAAGGGCCGCCTCGTGGCTGACTTGGTGCGTGGGAAGCCTGTGGACCAAGCCTTGAACATCCTTACCTTCTCCCCCAAGAAGGGCGCAGTCATCCTCAAGAAGGTACTGGAGTCCGCTATCGCCAATGCAGAGCACAACAACGGCGCAGATATTGACTCGCTTAAGGTGACCTGTATTCACGTCGAGCAAGGTGCTGTGCTGAAGCGCTTCACAGCTCGTGCCAAAGGTCGGGGCAATCGCATCAGCAAGCAAACCTGTCACATCTTCGTGACGGTCGGCGAATAAGGAACAGGTATGGGACAAAAAATTCATCCGATTGGCTTTCGTTTGGCCGTAACACGCGACTGGTCTTCACGCTGGTTTGCCAATTCGAAAGCGTATCCCGCCATGCTGCGAGAAGATATCGAGGTACGTGATTACCTCAAAAAGAAACTAGCGCATGCTTCTGTCGGTCGCGTCGTCATAGAGCGACCTGCCAAGAATGCGCGGGTAACCGTATTCAGTGCCCGCCCCGGTGTCGTGATTGGTAAGAAGGGAGAGGATATTGAGCAGTTGAAGCTGGAATTGCAGCGTCGCATGGGTGTTCCAGTCCATGTGAGCATCGAAGAGATCCGCAAGCCAGAAATCGACGCTCAACTAATTGCCGATTCCATTGCCCAGCAACTCGAGAAACGCATTATGTTCCGCAGAGCAATGAAGCGGGCGATGCAAAATGCCATGCGTCTGGGCGCGCAAGGGATAAAGATTATGAGTTCTGGGCGTCTGAATGGCGCTGAAATTGCGCGTACTGAATGGTACCGTGAAGGACGGGTTCCCCTTCACACGCTTCGTGCCGAAATCGATTATGGTACATCTGAAGCTAAAACTACCTATGGCGTGATTGGAATCAAAGTCTGGGTTTTCAAGGGCGAGTCAATCTCGCGCAACGAAGGCACACCTGCTAATTCGCCTGAGCGCACGGCAGAAGAGCCGGCAAGACGAGGCAAGCGCTCCGCCAGGGGAACTGGGGTAGCGCAGGATGCCGAGACCAAGCCTGGCTCTCGAAAATCCACTAAGACAGTAGAGGCTGTGAGCGGCGAGGGCCACCCTGATGCTGCAGGAGAGGCGGCGAAGCCAGCAGTAAAACGTGTTCGCAAGCCGTCAGCAGTTAAGACCAATGCTGCTGGACAGGATGTGAAGGAGTAATACCAAATGCTACAACCAGCACGAAGAAAATATCGGAAAGAACATAAAGGCCGGAATACCGGCCTGGCAACGCGTGGTGCCAAGGTTAGCTTCGGTGAGTATGGACTCAAGGCAATTGCACGCGGTCGTTTGACTGCTCGTCAGATTGAGGCAGCGCGTCGTGCCATGACTCGTCATATCAAGCGGGGAGGGCGTATCTGGATCCGGATATTTCCGGACAAGCCGATCTCCAAGAAGCCTGCAGAAGTCCGTATGGGTAACGGCAAGGGCAATCCCGAGTACTGGGTTGCCGAGATTCAGCCTGGCAAGGTTTTGTATGAAATGGATGGCGTTGATGAGGCGCTCGCACGCGAAGCTTTCGGACTTGCCGCTGCAAAACTGCCGATCGCAACGACCTTTGTTACGCGTCATTTGGGGTAAGCAATGAAAACCACCGAATTGAGAAATAAAAGCGATACCGACCTCAACAAGGAGTTGCTTGAGTTGCGCAAGGCCCAGTTCTCCTTGCGCATGCAGTTGTCTACGCAGCAATTGAACAACACCAGCCAGATTCGGAAGTTGCGCAAGGATGTCGCGCGCGTTAAGACGATCAAAACTGAAAGGGCTACAGCTAAATGAGTCAAGATAGCCAATCGATGCGTCGCACCCTCGAAGGCCGGGTTGTCAGCGACAAGATGCAGAAAACCGTCACGGTGCTAATTGAGCGTCGAGTGAAACACCCCGTGATCGGAAAAATTATCACACGATCGAAAAAATATCATGCGCATATTGAAGATCTGACAGCAGCAGCGGGTGATCTAGTGCAGATTGAAGAATGCGCGCCGATCGCCAAAACCAAGGCATGGCGTGTCAGCAAGGTGATCGAAAAGGCACGTGTAGTATAAAAATATTTGACAGGAGCGGCGGGGTGGGTATAATCCTGCCTCTTTGTCAAATTCGGTCCGGCCTCTGGCCGGTATCAAGTCCCCAGAAACAAACCAACGGGGTCCAAAACTGACTGTTCTGCGGGTAGCCGCAGCGCAGGTAAAGTTGGAGAGTGAGAATGATTCAGATGCAGTCGCGGCTCGACGTAGCCGACAACACGGGTGCGCGTTCAGTTATGTGCATCAAGGTGATGGGCGGATCAAAGCGTCGTTATGCCGGTATTGGCGACATTATCAAGGTCAGCATCAAGGATGCTGCACCGCGGGGTCGTGTTAAAAAAGGCGAAGTCTACAGCGCTGTTGTGGTGCGCACCGCCAAGGGTGTGCGTCGCGCCGATGGTTCGTTGATTAAATTCGACAACAACGCTGCCGTCCTGTTGAACAACAAGCTTGAGCCGATCGGAACGCGCATTTTTGGCCCGGTCACGCGTGAGCTGCGCAGCGAGCGCTTCATGAAGATTGTTTCGCTAGCCCCGGAAGTGTTGTAAGCGGTCGGAGAGGATCAATAAATGGAAAAGATTCGTAAAGGTGATGACGTGGTTGTCACCACCGGTCGTGATAAGGGTAGGCGCGGCACTGTTCTGAACTGTCTTGAGCGTGATCTCCTGTTGGTAGAGGGTGTTAATCGGGTCAAAAAGCATACCCGCCCCAACCCGATGAAGGGCCAGGCAGGCGGCATCGTTGAAAAGGAGATGCCGATTCACTTGTCGAATGTTGCCTTATTCAACCCTGCCACCCAAAAGGGCGACCGCGTTGGCATCAGGGTCCTCGAGGATGGCAGTAAGGTTAGAGTGTTCAAGTCAAATGGCGAACAGGTTAAGGCGTAAGGGATAGCTATGGCACGCTTGCAAGAGTTCTACAAGAAAGACGTGGTGCCGCAGTTGCGGGAGCAGTTCAATTTTGCTTCGGTGATGGAGGTGCCACGCATAACCAAGATCACGCTCAATATGGGTGTGGGTGAAGCGGTGGCTGACAAGAAGGTTCTTGAGAACGCACTTGGTGACATGACCAAAATCGCAGGTCAGAAGCCTGTCGTTACCAAGGCACGCAAGGCGATTGCCGGCTTCAAAATTCGTGAAGGTTATCCAATCGGATGTATGGTGACACTGCGCGGTACGCGAATGTTTGAGTTTCTCGACCGCTTTATTAGTGTTGCTATCCCGCGTATCCGTGACTTCCGCGGCATTCCCGGCAGCAAAGGTTTTGATGGCCGCGGGAATTACAACATTGGCGTCAAAGAACAAATCATTTTTCCCGAGATCGAATACGACAAGATCGACGTTCTGCGAGGGATGAATATCAGTATCACCACGACGGCGAAGACCGATGCAGAAGCCAAGGCATTACTGTCTGCATTCAAATTCCCTTTCAAGAACTGAGGGTCTCATGGCAAAACTTTCACTGAAGAATCGTGAGGCGAAGCGGGCCAAGATGGTTGCCAAATACGCGGCAAAGCGTGCGGAACTGGCGGCCATTATCGACAATGTCAAACTGAGCGATGATGAGCGAATGGCGGCGCGCCTTAAGTTGCAGCTTTTGCCACGCGATTCGAGTCCGGTTCGGCAGCGCAATCGTTGCGCCTTGACGGGGCGTCCCCGTGGCGTTTTCAAGAAGTTTGGTTTGTGCCGAAACAAGCTGCGTGATATTGCGATGCGCGGCGAGGTTCCTGGCATGTCCAAGGCAAGCTGGTGAGGGCTGAAGAATGAGTATGACTGATCCGATCGCCGATATGCTGACGCGCATCCGCAATGGGCAAATGGCTGAGAAACTGGGTGTCACCATGCCTTCATCGAAACTCAAAGAGGCCATTGCTAAAGTGCTGCTGGATGAGGGCTATATCGAAAACTTTGCTATCCGTAAAGATGGCTCCAAGGCTGAGTTGGATATCGAACTGAAATACTACGCAGGCCGCCCCGTTATTGAGCGGCTTGAGAGGGTATCCCGTCCGGGTTTGCGCGTTTATCGCGGCCAACAAGAGTTGCCCAAGGTGATGAATGGACTGGGTATTGCGATTGTGTCCACCCCGAAGGGGGTTATGACCGACCGCGGGGCTCGGAGCGCCAACGTTGGCGGCGAAGTGCTTTGCATTGTGGCGTAAGGAGTAAGAGGAATGTCTCGTATCGCCAAAAATCCGGTTACTCTGCCCAAGGGTGTTGAAGTGGCTGTGACCGCAGATCAAATTACCGTTAAGGGTCCTTTGGGTTCTTTGTCTCAATTCATCCTTCCTTCCGTGAAACTCGAAATGGAAGGTGAAGCCTTGCTGTGTCGTGCCCTTGAGAATATGCCAAACGGATCCGCGATGTCGGGGACGATGCGCGCGCTCGTTAACAACATGGTGATCGGCGTTACCAAGGGGTTTGAGAAGAAGCTCGCGTTGATTGGCGTGGGCTACAAGGCGCAAGCGCAAGGTGCGAAGCTCAATCTCTCTTTGGGGTATTCGCACCCGATCGTCCATGAAATGCCTAATGGCATCAAGGCCGAAACGCCGACCCAAACAGAAATCGTGATCAAGGGGATAGACCGTCAGCTCGTGGGCCAGGTTGCGGCTGAGGTACGTTCTTACCGCGCACCCGAGCCGTACAAGGGCAAGGGCATCCGCTATTCGGATGAGGTTGTGGTTATCAAGGAAACCAAGAAGAAATAAATCTTCTGGGCAACGACACTAAGGGCTTATTCATGAACAAGAAAGAATCTCGTCTGCGCAGGGCGCGCAAAACCCGCGCCAAGATTGCGGAGCTCAAGATTGTCCGGCTTTGCATCCATCGTTCAAACTGCCATATCTATGCACAAGTTTATTCCAACTGCGGAACCCAAGTGCTTGCGGCGGCTTCGACTGTGGAGGCAGATTTGCGCACACAAATGCCTAATGGTGGAAGCGTCGAAGCTGCCAAGGCGGTTGGCAAACTGGTTGCCGAGCGCGCCAAGGCAAAGGGAGTTTCCGAGGTGGCGTTTGACCGTTCCGGATTCAAATACCACGGGCGTGTCAAGGCGTTGGCCGAGTCAGCTCGTGAAAATGGACTCAAGTTCTAACGCCGTCTAAAAGCGAGATACAAATGGCGAAACCGCAAACAAAGAAACAGCAACAGGCTACCGAAGAGCGCGATGATGGTTTGCGCGAAAAGATGGTGGCGATCAATCGGGTTACCAAAGTAGTCAAGGGAGGCCGTATTCTCGGCTTTGCAGCCCTAACCGTGGTGGGTGATGGCGATGGTGGCGTTGGAATGGGCAAAGGCAAGGCCCGCGAAGTGCCGGTTGCTGTTCAGAAAGCTATGGATGAGGCGCGTCGTAAGCTGTCCAAAGTTAGCCTCAAGGAAGGCTCCCTGCATCATCCGGTCATTGGCAAGCATGGCGCAACGACGGTCCTGATGTCCCCGGCAGCTGCAGGTACGGGTGTGATCGCAGGCGGCCCGATGCGGGCGGTATTTGAGGTCATGGGCGTGACGGATGTCGTGGCAAAGGCTATTGGCTCGACTAATCCCTACAATCTGGTTCGTGCCACCATCCAAGGTTTGATGGCCATGAGCACACCTGCAGAGATTGCAGCCAAGCGTGGCAAATCCGTGCAGGAAATCCTGAAGGTGTGATGATGGCAGAAAAGAAAATCAAGGTGACGCTCATCAAGAGTGTGATCGGCACCAAGCAGGATCATCGTGCAACCGTTCGTGGCCTCGGCCTGCGCAAGTTGAACAGCAGTGCAGAACTCGTCGATACAGCGGCTGTACGAGGCATGATTAACAAGGTTGCCTATTTGGTGAAGTGCGAGGGCTGAGGATATGCGACTGAATAATTTGAAGCCCGCCGCAGGTGCAAAACATGCGGCAAAGCGCGCGGGACGCGGTATTGGTAGTGGACTTGGAAAGACTGCTGGGCGTGGCCATAAAGGTCAAGGGTCACGTGCGGGTGGTTTCCACAAGGTTGGTTTCGAGGGCGGCCAGATGCCGCTCCAGCGCCGTTTGCCCAAGCGCGGCTTCGTCTCTCTCACTGCAGCTAAAAACATCGAAGTTCGCCTTTCGGACCTTGAGAAGCTGCCCGTGGAAGATGTCGATTTGCTGACTTTGATGCAAGCGGGGGTTGTCCCGGTAGGCAGTCTATCCGCGAAAGTGATTTTGTCCGGCAAACTGACCCGAAAGGTCAACCTGAAGGGGATCGGTGCGACCAAGGGTGCGCGTTCCGCGATCGAGGCTGCCGGCGGTAGTGTTTCCGACATTGCTGCCGCGGCGTAAGTCAAGAAGGACTGGACCGGAAAGTGGCTAACCCCAGCACTGACGCGCTCGCTCTCGGCAAGTCGGGCAAGTTCGGCGACTTATGGCGCAGGCTCTGGTTTCTACTGGGCGCGCTCGTCGTTTATCGTGTCGGTGCGCACATACCTGTGCCAGGGATCGACCCCGAACAGCTTGCCCAGTTGTTCAATTCCCAGCAAGGCGGGATTTTGGGCGTTTTCAATCTATTCTCCGGCGGGGCGCTCTCGCGTTTCACTATCTTCGCGCTGGGGATCATGCCCTATATCTCGTCCTCGATCATCATGCAGTTGATGACGATAGCCATCCCGACTCTTGAGCAGTTGAAGAAGGAAGGCGAGGCTGGGCGCAGAAAGATTACGCAATACACCCGCTATGGCACGGTGGCGCTGGCGCTATTTCAAGCAATCGGTATTGCGATTGCGCTTGAGTCCCAGCCCGGTCTCGTCCTGGATCCGGGTTTGATGTTCCGCCTCACCACCGTGATGACGCTGGTGACCGGAACAATGTTCCTGATGTGGCTCGGTGAGCAAATTACCGAGAGAGGCCTTGGCAACGGTATCTCGATCATCATCTTTGCGGGTATCGTCGCCGGCTTGCCGAATGCTCTGGGCGGCTTGTTTGAACTTGTACGCACGGGCGCCATGCACCCTTTGACTTCCATCGTCATTTGCTTACTTGTTATCGCGGTGACTGGCTTCGTAGTGTTTGTCGAACGCGGACAGCGCAAGATCCTGGTGAACTATGCCAAGCGCCAAGTGGGCAATAAAGTCTATGGCGGACAAAGTTCGCATCTGCCCTTGAAGTTGAACATGTCCGGCGTTATTCCACCGATCTTTGCATCGTCGATCATTCTCTTTCCTGCGACCGCGGCTGGATGGTTCGGGGCAAGCGAAGGCATGACGTGGTTGAAGGATATAGCCGCGACACTATCACCCGGACAACCGATTTATGTCCTGCTGTACGCCGCAGCGATCATCTTCTTCTGTTTCTTTTATACAGCGCTAGTTTTCAACTCAAAAGAAACCGCTGAAAATCTGAAGAAGAGTGGCGCCTTTGTTCCCGGTTACCGTCCCGGTGAGCAAACCGCACGCTACATCGACAAAATCCTGATGCGTCTGACTCTGGTTGGTGCGATCTATATCACTCTCGTTTGCCTGTTGCCTGAATTCTTGATCCTGAAGTGGAATGTGCCGTTCTATTTCGGCGGGACGTCGTTGCTGATCATCGTGGTGGTCACGATGGATTTCATGTCTCAGGTCCAGGCTTACCTGATGTCACACCAGTATGAAAGCTTGCTCAAGAAGGCGAACTTCAAGGGCGCGGGCCTGCCGATGCGTTGACCTGAGGATGGCGGCAGGATTACATGTCGAAAGAAGACGTAATCGAGATGCAAGGTGGGGTTCTGGAGAACTTGCCAAATGCGACATTTCGAGTGAAGTTGGGAAACGGCCACACACAGTGTGTTGGGCCATATTTCTGGGAAGATGCGGATGCACTACATTCGAATCCTTCCAGGTGACAAGGTAACAATTCAATTGACGCCTTATGACCTGAACAAGGCGCGGATTGTGTTTCGGGCTAGTTAGGTTTTTCGGAGAAGATCATGAGAGTACAAGCTTCGGTAAAGCGCATTTGTCGCAAATGCAAGATTATTCGCCGTAATGGCGTTGTTCGCGTGATTTGTACCGACCCGCGGCACAAGCAGCGCCAGGGTTGAAAAGAAAACACTATTGCTTTAGAATCGCCGGTCCTCGATTTCCACCGGCATCAGATCAACCTAGAAAATAGGGACAAGGTAAGCGTATGGCCCGTATTGCAGGCGTAAATATTCCAAATCACCAGCACACCGAGATTGCCCTCACGGCAATTTATGGTGTTGGACGGTCGCGTGCGCAAAAAATTTGCGCTGCGGCCGGCATCGTTCGCACCGTCAAGATCAAGGACCTGACCGAAACTGACATGGATCGCCTGCGGGAAGAAGTAGGCAAGTTCGCGGTCGAGGGCGACCTGCGTCGCGAAGTGACGATGAACATCAAGCGCCTGATGGACTTGGGCTGTTACCGTGGGTTGCGTCACCGCCGCGGCTTGCCGGTGCGTGGTCAGCGTACGCGTACCAATGCGCGTACCCGCAAGGGACCGCGCAAATCGGTTGCCGGTAGCAAAAAATAATCTGGGATAAATAGAACATGGCCAAAACGACGACCAAAGTAAGAAAGAAGGTCAAGAAGAACGTTGCCGAAGGCATCGCACACGTTCATGCTTCCTTCAACAACACGATCATTACCATCACGGATCGCCAGGGCAATGCCTTGTCTTGGGCGACTTCCGGGGGTGCTGGATTCAAGGGTTCGCGCAAGTCAACCCCCTTCGCAGCCCAGGTAGCTGCCGAGGCGGCTGGCAAAGCGGCGCTGGAGTGTGGCATCAAGAACCTCGAAGTCCGCATCAAGGGACCTGGCCCGGGCCGCGAGTCTGCCGTTCGCGCCTTGAATGCGCTGGGCATCAAGATCAGCAGCATTACCGACATCACCCCGATCCCGCACAATGGTTGCCGGCCGCCCAAGCGCCGCCGTATCTAAGTTTAAATAAGGAGAGCAAGCCAAGTGGCCCGCAATCTCGATCCGAAATGCCGTCAATGCCGTCGCGAGGGAGAAAAGCTCTTCCTCAAAGGCGAGAAGTGTTTTACCGACAAGTGTTCCATAGAGCGCCGTTCCTATGCGCCCGGCCAGCACGGCCAGAAATCCGGACAGCGACTGTCCGGCTATGGCCAGCAACTGCGGGAGAAGCAGAAAATTCGCCGGCTCTACGGCGTTTTGGAACGCCAGTTCCGTAAGACCTTTGCCGAGGCCAGTCGCCGCAAGGGACAAACCGGCGAGAACCTGCTGCAGATCCTCGAAGGCCGTCTTGACTCCGTCGCCTACCGCATGGGCTTTGGTGCTTCTCGTGCCGAGGCGCGTCAGATCGTGCGTCACAACGGCGTTTTTGTCAATGGCAAACGCGTCAACATTCCCTCTTTCAACGTCAGCCCCGGCGACACGATCCAGCTGACGGATGCAGCGCGTACACACCTGCGCATCAAGGCAGCCCTGGAAGCCGCTGAATCGCGTGGTTTCCCGGTATGGGTCGAGGTTGACGCCAAGGCAGGCAAGGGTGTGTTCAAGTCCCTCCCGGCTCGCGAAGATCTGCCGCCTTCCATCAAGGAAGGTCTCGTCGTCGAACTGTATTCGCGTTAATACCATTCTTTTGCGCCCAAGACATTGTTCTTGGGCGCATCAGTTCACTTGAGGAACGAAGATGCAAAGTCATGCGCTTCTGAAACCCCGCATCATTGACGTTCAGGCTCTTTCTCCGCTTCATGCTCGTGTCGTCATGGAGCCTTTTGAAAGAGGATTCGGCCATACGTTGGGCAACGCGTTACGTCGCATTCTGCTGTCGTCGATGCCGGGTGCTGCGCCTACCGAAATCACCATCGAAGGCGTGTTACACGAGTACTCGACCCTCGAAGGCGTACGCGAAGACGTGGTCAACATCATGCTGAATTTGAAGGGCGTTGTGATGCGCCTGCACAATCGCGGCGAGACGATGCTTACGCTTTCCAAGAAGTGCGAAAACGAGGAAACCATAGTTACTGCAGCCGATATCGAGGCTAGTCATGACATCGAGATCATCAATCCCGATCATGTGCTTGCACATTTGGCACCGGGTGGCAAGATTGACATGCAGATCAAGGTAGAGGCAGGCCGTGGCTACGTGCCTGCCAACGTACGTGCCGCCGCGAAGGAAAGCAAGACGATCGGCCGCATCCTGATGGATGCCTCGTTCAGCCCGGTGCGCCGTGTCAGCTACCAGGTTGAAGCAGCGCGCGTCGAGCAACGTACCGACCTCGACAAGCTGGTGATCGATATCGAAACCAATGGCGCCATCGATCCGGAAGAGTCGATCCGCTACGCAGCCGGCATCCTGATGGATCAGCTGTCGGTATTCTCCGATCTGGAAGGTACCCCGATTTCCATCGAGGCGCCCAAGCAGACGACCGTCGATCCGATCCTGCTGCATCCGGTCGATGATCTTGAATTAACCGTGCGGTCGGCAAACTGCCTGAAGGCCGAGAACATCTATTACATTGGCGACCTGATCCAGCGTACCGAGACCGAGTTGTTGAAGACGCCGAACCTCGGCCGCAAGTCGCTGAACGAAATCAAGGAAGTCCTCGCTTCGCGCGGCCTGACCCTTGGCATGAAGCTCGAGAACTGGCCTCCGGTCGGACTCGAAAAGATGGGCTGATTGATCAAACACAATAACAATTAACCGGCCGCTAGCCAGCATTCTGACAGAGCGACGGCCGCAGAAAAGTGAAAGGAAAGTAACATGCGTCACGGTAACGGATTGCGGAAACTCAACCGCACCTCTTCGCATCGCCAGGCGATGCTCCGCAACATGGCCGTCGCCCTGCTGCGTTACGAAGCGATCAAGACCACGCTGCCAAAGGCGAAGGAACTGCGCCGCGTCGTTGAGCCGATCATCACGCTTGGCAAGAAGCCGTCGCTGGCCAATCGTCGTCTGGCTTTCGACCGCTTGCGTGATCGCGAGATCGTCGTCAAGGTGTTCAACGAACTTGGCCCACGCTTTGCCGCCCGCAACGGTGGTTATCTGCGTATTCTCAAGATGGGTTTCCGTCAGGGCGACAATGCGCCCATGGCCTATGTTGAACTGCTTGATCGTCCTGAAGGTACCGTCGAAGAGGCGCCTGCTGTCGAGTAAGTTCTCTGACGGCCAGTAAAAAAGCCGGCTTACAGCCGGCTTTTTTGTTTTGGATGCCCATTCAGTGGCTGAGAATCTTTGACAGAAAGATTTGTGCACGCTCCGAGCGGGGCGTGCCGAAAAACTCATCTTTGGTCGCATCTTCCACGATGCGCCCCTGGTCCATGAAGATCACGCGATTTGCCACCTTGCGCGCGAAGCCCATTTCATGGGATACGACCATCATGGTCATGCCTTCCGTGGCGAGTTCGACCATGACATCGAGTACCTCGTTGATCATTTCGGGGTCGAGCGCAGATGTCGGTTCGTCGAACAGCATGCAAATCGGATCCATGGCCAAAGCGCGGGCGATGGCGACACGTTGCTGCTGACCTCCGGATAGCTGACCGGGAAACTTTTCCGCCTGGGACCTGAGATCCACACGGTCGAGCAATTTGAGCCCGCGTTCGAGTGCCTCGTCGCGACTACGCCCCAAGACCTTGATCTGGCCAATGGCAAGATTATCGGTGATGCTCATGTGAGGAAACAGCTCGAAATGCTGGAACACCATGCCGACGTGGGCACGCAGCTTGGGCAGATTGGTTTTTGGATCGCCGACGGAAATGCCATTGACGGTGACATCGCCCTGCTGGAAGGGTTCCAGACCATTGACGCACTTGATCAGGGTGGATTTGCCCGATCCCGAGGGCCCACAGACAACGACGACTTCACCCTTGGCGATGCGGGTGGAGCAATCGGTCAGGACCTGGAACTGGCCGTACCACTTGCTGACGTTGTTGATCTCGATCATGGGGAAGTCTCAGCGAATGATGGCGATGCGCGATTGCAGGTGCTTGACCAGCCGCGATAGCGCAAAGCAGATGACGAAGTAAATCAGGGCGACGAACAGATACATCTCGACCGGGCGGTTGTAGTTCTTGCCGGCGATTTCGGCGGCCTTGAGCAGATCCTTGGCGCCGATGGCATAGACCAGCGAGGTGTCCTGAAACAGGATGATCGTCTGCGTCAGCAGTATCGGCAGCATGTTGCGGAATGCCTGGGGCAGAACGATGTAGGTCATGGTCTGGCGGTAATTCATGCCGATCGCCTGCGCCGGCCCAGACCTGGCCGCGCGGGACGCTCTGGATGCCGGCGCGCATGATTTCGCTGTAATACGCGGCTTCGAACAGGGTGAAGGTGATGATGGCGGAGTTTTCCGCGCCCATCGGCGCGCCGGTGATCAGAGGGATGACCAGGAAGAACCAGAGGATCACCATCAGCAGCGGAATGGAGCGCATCAGGTTGACGTACCAGGTGGCCGCCATCGCCAAGGGAGCCATCGGCGAGAGGCGGGCCAGCGCCAGCAGGGTGCCGAGGACGATGCCGCCGGACATGGCGATCAGGGTCAGCTTGACGGTGAACAGCAGACCCGTCCAGAGGAATGGCAGGCTGGGCGCAATGACGCTGGCGTCGAAATTGGCGAAGAAGCTCATTTGACGGTGGCGATGAAGCCGGGAACGCGTGAGCGCTTCTCGATGTACGCCATGCCACGGTTGGCGATGAAGGCGCAGATGAAATAGAGCACCGTCACCGCGAGATAGGTCTCGATGCCCTGTTCCGAGTCTTCCTGCATCTGGCGGGCCTGAAAAGTCAGTTCGAGCACGCCGATGGCGAAGGCGACCGAGGAGTTCTTGAAAATGTTCATGAACTCGGAGGTCAGCGGTGGAATGATGATGCGGAACGCCATCGGCAAGATGACGTAGCGATAGGTCTGCGGCAGGGTGAAACCGATCGCCAGTCCCGCCATGCTCTGGCCGCGCGGCAGGCTCTGGATGCCGGCGCGCACCTGTTCGGCGACGCGGGCAGAAGTGAACAGGCCAAGGCAGACCACTGCCGTGACGAACTCCTTGGCCGGCATATCCTGCTTGATCCAGAGTGACAAATCGTGCGGGAAGAGTTCCGGCACGACGAAAAACCAGAGGAACATCTGCACCAGCAAGGGAACATTGCGGAACATTTCGACCCAGCTGGTGGCGAACAGGGAAAGCCCGCGATGGGGCGCCGTGCGGAGTGTGCCGATCATGCTGCCCAGCAGCAGTGCCAGCACCCAGGCGGACAGCGACACGGCCACGGTCCAGCCCAGGCCGGTGATCAGCCAGTCGAGGTAGGTTTCATCGCCGGATTTGACCTGCTCGAGAAAGATGCCCCAGTTCCAGTGATAGTTCATGGTCGGGCAGGCAGGAGGTGGGGATGGGCCGGGGCAGGGCAAGGAGGCGGGACACGCATGAACATGCCGTCCCGCCAGCGCTGACTTTGCTTACTTCTTGTTGTACGCCTCGGCGGGGGCGTCGCTCGGGTTCTTGATGAGCTCCTTCAGCTTGTCGCTCATGGGGAAGTTCATGTTGGCGCCCTTGGGGGGGATCGGGGTCATGAACCACTTGGCGTAGAGCTTGTCGAGTTCGCCGTCTTTGGCCAGGTCCTTGATGACGGTGTTGACCAGACCCTGGAACTGCGGATCCTCCTTGCGGATCATGATGGCGATCGGCTCGATGTTGAGCACTTCGCCGACGATGGCGTAGTCGGCCGGGTTCTTCGAGCTGACGATCAGGCCGGCCAGCAGGTTGTCGTCCATGACGAACGCGACGGCGCGGTCGGTTTCCAGCATCAGGAAGGAATCGGCGTGGTCCTTGCCATAGACTTCCTTGAAGTCGATGTCCTTGCCCTTCTCGTGGGCGCGCATCAGTTGAACCGAGGTCGTGCCGGTGGTGGTCGCCACCGGTTTGCCGTTCAATTGAGCCAGGCTGGTGATGCCGGAAGCCTTCTTGACCGCCATGCGCACGTTGGTGACGAAAGTGGTTGGCGCGAAGGCGACCTGGTTCTGGCGCGCGGCGTTGTTGGTGGTCGAGCCGCATTCGAGGTCGACCGTGCCGTTCGTCACCAGCGGAATGCGGTTCTGCGAGGTCACCGCCTGATGGGCCACCTTGAGTTCCGGGAGCTTCAAGCTTGGCCTTGACTGCATCGATGATGCCGTTGCAAATGTCGATGTGGTAGCCGACCGGTTGCTGCTTGTCGTCGAGATAGGAAAGCGGATAGGACGATTCACGGATCCCCATCGTGATGGCACCCGAGCTCTTGATCTTGTCCAGTGTGTCGGCCTGGGCCGGTTGGGACAGCATCGGTGCGGTTGCGAGGGTCAATTGAAGGGCAGCGTTTTTTCATGTTGGGCTCCTGGCTGAAAGGGTGGGCGACTATACCGCTTCCGCGGCAAGTATGCGGTCCTCCTGCTGCTGCAGTGCCCACATCTGGGCATAGGCGCCATCGCGCTCGAGCAGGGCGCGATGCGTGCCGCGTTCGACGACGCGGCCGTCGTCCAGGACCAGAATCTGATCCGCATTCATGACCGTGGACAGGCGGTGGGCAATGATCAGCGTCGTGCGGCCGATGGCGGCGTGTTCCAGTTCTGCCTGGATCGCCTTTTCGGTCTTCGAGTCGAGGGCCGAGGTGGCTTCGTCGAAAATCAGGATCGGCGGATTCTTCAGCAGTGCGCGGGCGATGGCGACGCGCTGCTTTTCGCCACCAGAGAGCTTGAGGCCGCGCTCGCCGACGCGGGTGTCGTAGCCATCCGGCAGGCGCTCGATGAAGTCGTGGAAGGTGCGCCGCACGGGCCGCTGCCTGAACTTCCGCGTCGCTGGCGTCGGGGCGGCCGTACTGGATGTTGTAGAGATAGCTGTCGTTGAACAGCACCGTGTCCTGCGGCACGATGCCGATATGCGCGCGCAGGCTGGTCTGGCGTCAGCTGCCGGATGTCGTGGCCGTTGATGCAGATGCCGCCGCCATTCACATCGTAGAAGCGGAACAGCAGGCGTGCCAGCGTGCTTTTGCCCGAGCCGCTGTGGCCGACGACGGCCAGCGTGTGGCCGGCGGGAATTTCGAAACTCGACGTCCTGCAGAATTTGCCGGTGCGGTTCATAGGCGAAGTCGACCTGCTCGAAGCGGACGGCGCACGAACCGGCATCGCAGTGGCCGGGCATCTGGGCATCCTGATTTCGCGGTTCTGTCGGAGCAGGCCGAACATGCGCTCGATATCGGTGAGCGACTGGCGGATTTCGCGGTAAAGCACGCCGAGGTGGTTGAGCGGCATGTAAAGCTGGATCAGGAAGGCATTGACCAGCACGATGTCGCCGACTGTCATCTGACCCATTGGCGACGCCGACCGCGGCGCGCCACATCATCAGCGTGACGCCGACCGGCGATGATCAGGCCTGGCCGAGGTTGAGCTAGGAAAGCGAAAACTGGCTCCTGACTTGCGCGGCTTCCCATTTCTGCATCTGCTCGTCGTAGCGCGCGCTTCTCCCAGCCTTCGTTGTTGAAATACTTGACCGTCTCGTAGTTGATCAGGCTGTCGATGGCCCGCATGTTGGCGGCCGAGTCGAGCTCGTTGACCTCGCGGCGCAGATGCGATGCGCCAGTTGGTGACAGCACGATGGTGTAGGCGATATAAACGATCAGCGTGCGCTCGCGATGATCACGAAGCTCGGTTCGTAGCGCGCCGCGAGAATGCCCAGCACCAAACCGATTTCGACGAGCGTCGGCAGCACCGAAAAGATCGTGTAACTGATCAGGGTGCCGATGGCGCGCGTGCCGCGCTCGATGTCGCGCGTCAGACCGCCGGTCTGGCGCTCGAGGTGGAAGCGCAGCGAGAGGGCATGCAGGTGCTCGAAAACCTGCAGGGCGATGGTGCGCACGGCGCGCTGCGTCACGCGCGTGAACAACAATTCGCGCAGCTCGGTAAACAGCGAGACGTCGAAACCGGAGCACGCCATAAGCGGCGATCAGGGCCAGCGGCACGACCAGCATGGCGTGTGCGGAATTCGCGGGCGTGAAGCCGTCGATGATGTCCTTGAAGACCAGCGGCACGGCCACGTTGGCCAGCTTGGCGCCGATCAGGCAAGTGAGTGCCAGCAGCACCCGTCCGCGCCAGAGCCAGAGGTAAGGAAGCAGGGTCCTGATGGTCTGCCAGTCGTGGCGTTCCGCCGGGGGCGGGGCCGGCAGGGCGATATCGCGGCGCATGGGCAATTCTAGCAGCGGTGGGGGTGAGGTATGATCGGCGGCATGACCCTAACCGCGGACGGACATGCAGATGTGCTCAGGGCCGGCGAAGAGCCGGAGTTGCGCGTCATGCCCATGCCCGCTGATGTCAATGCGGCGGGCGATGTCTTCGGCGGCTGGGTGATGGCACAGGTCGATATCGCCGGCGCCATTCCGGCCATGCGCCGGGCTCGAGGTCGCATCGCGACCGTGGCGGTCAATTCCTTCCTGTTCAAACAGCCGATTTCGGTCGGCGACGTGGTGAGCTTTTACGCGAAGATCGTCAAAACCGGGCGGACATCGATTACGGTCGATGTGCAGGTCTTCGCCGAGCGCGATCCGGCGCACCCGATCGTGGTGAAAGTCACCGAGGCGACGCTGACCTACGTCTGCCTCAACGCCGACGGCAGCAAGCGCACCGTGCCGCCGCCGGCGTGATTCGTTCAGAGCTGGGCGACCGCCTCGACAGCATGCCGTCCCGCCAGCGCTGACTTTTGCGCGGCGATGAGGGCTTCCTGTTCTTCGAATGCGTCGACTTCCGGTTGAACGATGGTGCGCGTGACCCGGGAGCGCTCCGGAGTGACCTGGAATCTGCGGGGTTGCAGCACATCGATCAGGGTCAGCCGTCTGCGGTTCATTTCTGAGCATCCTTTCTTGGGGGGTGGAGAGGAAGTAATGCGACCCGGTGGATAGCGCCGGGTTCCCCTGCCGTGTAACGGAATTTGTAACAGGATATGAGGCCCGTCCGTCCGGTTTCAACCCGGCCGGGGAAAACATGGCAAAAACAATGGCCTACTCGCCATTTCACCGCATTGCTGGCCGTCTATGATCGGGCCAATGCCCGGGATTGGGCGCTGTGGTGGGGGCTGTGCGGATGGAAGCGGATGTATTTGGCTGGCGCGAGGGAATGTTGCTCCTGGTCGGGCTGGCCGTCGTCTATCTGCTGCTGACGCTGTTCCGCCTGCTGCGGGTCGGCAAGGCCGTCGAGGATCCTCGCGTGGCGGAGCCCCCCATGGCGGCGCCGGTGCTGGACGCAAACGACACCATTCCCGAACTGACCGACCCCGTTTCCCCCTTGGCGGTCAGCCGCAGCACCGAGTGGAACGATTTCGTCGATCTGGAACTGCACGCTGAACCAGGACCGGCAGCCGTCGCGCCGACGCCCCGGGCAGCCGGATTCGGCGAGCAACTGGCCGATCATCTGGCACGCAGCGATCTGGAGCGCGAGGTCCGCAAGTTGCGCCAGGATGTGGATGAACTGCGGGCCGAACTCGACGACCTGCGCTCCTTGCGCAATATTTCGCCGCACTATGCCGAAGCACTGGAACTGGCCCAGCGCGGCCTGACGGCGCAGGATGTCGCCGACCGGATGGGTATATCGCTGGCGGAGGCCGAGCTGGTCCATGCCCTGAGCCGGGGTGACAAGATATTTGAAGAAGGAGAAGACGATGGTGCAGAACCCGATGGCGGAGACGCCCGAAACTCCGGTGACGACCGATTCGAACCCGGAATCGGATACGACCCCCGTCGTTCAGGCTGAGACCAACGGTAGCGATAATAGCGACGACAACAACGATAGCGCGCTCAAGAAGCGGCTGCTCTCGCGCGTCGCCGTCGCGGGCGTGGTAATCCTCGGCCTGCTCGGCGGGCTGGCTGTTTTCGACGTGCTTAACAAGCCGCAGGCGCCGACCCTGCCCAAGATGGCGACGGCCCCAATTGAAGGGGCGGACTCGCAGGCCAAGACCGGGAGCATCAATGCCGGCGAGAAGGCTGCGGCGGAAACCCTGGCTGCGGAGCCGAAGGAGGAGGTCGCGGGTGTGCCCGAGCGCAGCGACCCCACGCTGGCCCCATTGCCCGCCGGCAAGCCATTGACGCCGCCGGCGACCGCACGGCAGGCGGCCATCAAGCCGGCGCCTGCCGCCGCCGCTCACGCCAAACCCGATGCCGCGCACGAGATCGCCCGAGTCGTGCCCGAGCGCAGCGCGTCGGGACATGCCGCGCCCGCAGCGGCGCCCGCCCGCCCTCTCGCGCAGGTGGCCGAGGGTGTGAAACGTTTCCTCGTTCAGGTGGGGGTTTTCAGCAACCATGCCAATGCCGAGGAACTGGTGGCCAAGCTGCACGACGCCGGCATTCCCGCCCAGATCGAGTCGCGCGTGCAGGTCGGGCCGTTTGCCTCGCGCGCCGAGGCCGATGCCACGCGCGCCAAGCTCAAGACGCTGGGTATCGACGACGGCCTGCTGGTCAAGCGATAATGCAGGGTCACCAGCCCGTGGAGTGAAGACATGGCCCGCCAGATCATCAGTACCCCCAACGCCCCCGCCGCCATCGGTACCTATTCGCAGGCCGTGAAGGTCGGCGATACCCTTTACCTATCCGGCCAGATCGGTCTCGACCCCACCACCATGCAGATGGCCGAGGGCATCGACGCCCAGATCGTGCGCGTCTTCGAGAACCTCAAGGCGGTCGCTAACGCCGACGGGATGACGCTCGATGCGGCGGTCAAGGTCAACGTTTACCTCACCGATCTCGGCAATTTCGCCAGGGTCAACGAAACCATGGCGAAGTACTTCAATCAACCCTACCCGGCGCGCGCCGCCGTTGGTGTCAAGGAACTGCCGCGCGGCGCCCTCGTCGAGGCCGACGCCGTTCTGGTGATTGGCTAATCCAGTCATTCCGGGAGCCACCCCGGTTGTCGCCGACAAGCTGAAGACCCTCGGCCTGCACTGTCAGGCCGATCTTGTTTTGCACCTGCCGCTGCGTTTCGAGGACGAAACGCGCATTACGCCCATACAGGATGCGGTGCCAGGCACGACGTCCCAATTCGACGTCACGGTGGTTTCCACCGAAATTGCCTACCGGCCGAAACGCCAGCTTGTGAGCCGCGTTGAAGATGACAGCGGCGTGCTTGTGCTACGTTTCCTCAACTTCTATCCAAGCCAGCAAAAAGTTCTGCAACCGGGCGTGCGGCTGCGCGTCTTCGGCGAAGTGCGCGGCGGCTTCTGGGGCAGCGAGATCATCCATCCGCGCTTTCATGTCTTGCATGACGACGAATCCTTGCCCACCGCGCTGACGCCGGTTTATCCGACCACCGCCGGGCTTGGGCAGGCCACGTTGCGCAAGCTGATCGACCGCGCGCTGCAGGAAGTCAACCTCGCCGAAACCCTGCCGCAGTCCCTCATCGAACGCCTGCAGTTGCATGACTTCGCGGCCAGCGTGCGCGCGCTGCACGCCCCCCCGCCGGGCCTTGATGCCGAAGCGCTGGCGCAGCACCAAAAGCCGTACTGGCAGCGCATCGCCTTTGACGAACTGCTCGCGCAGCAGATCTCGCTGCGCCAGTCTTACGCGGCACGACGCGCCCGCGGGGCGCCGGTGCTTACCGGCGACGAGTCGCTGACGAAAAAGCTGCTGGCGGGATTGCCGTTCCGGCTCACGCAGGCACAATTGCGCGTCTGGCATGAGATCGCCACCGACCTCGCCCAGCCGCATCCGATGCAGCGGCTGCTGCAGGGGGATGTCGGCAGCGGCAAAACCGTGGTCGCCGCGCTGGCGATGTTGCGCGCGGTCGAAGCGGGCCATCAGGCCGCGCTGATGGCGCCGACTGAAATCCTTGCCGAGCAGCACTACCGCAAGCTCGCCACGTGGCTCGCACCGCTCGGCATCGCGGTCGCCTGGCTCTCCGGCAGCCAGAAGAAAAAGGATAAGCAGGCTGTCATCGCGAAAGTCAGGGCTGGCGAGACGGCACTGATTGTCGGTACGCATGCGCTGATCGAGGAGAACGTCGAGTTCGCGCGGCTCGGCCTTGCCATTGTCGACGAGCAGCACCGGTTCGGCGTGCGTCAGCGACTCGCGTTGAAACAAAAAGGCATGCACAGCCATCAACTCGCCATGTCGGCGACGCCGATTCCGCGCACGCTGGCGATGAGTTACTACGCCGACCTCGATGTCTCGGTGATCGACGAATTGCCGCCCGGACGCACGCCGGTGGTGACGAAACTCGTCGGCGCAGCGCGGCGCGATGAAATCGTCGCGCGCGTGCGCGAACTGGGCTGCGCAGGCCGGCAGGTTTACTGGGTCTGCCCGCTGATCGAGGAGTCCGAGGCGCTGCAGCTCAAGACCGCCGAGGAGACGTATGCGCACCTTACCGCCGAGTTGCCGGAATTGCGCGTCGGACTTGTCCATGGCCGGCTCAAGGCTGATGAAAAGGCCGCCGTCATGGCCGGTTTCGTCAATAACGAGATCCAGTTGCTGGTGGCGACGACGGTGATCGAGGTCGGTGTCGATGTGCCGAACGCGAGCCTGATGGTGATCGAACACGCCGAGCGCTTCGGCCTCGCGCAGTTACACCAACTGAGAGGGAGAGTCGGGCGCGGCGCCGCCGAGTCGGCGTGCATCCTGCTCTACGCGCAGCCGCTTTCAGAAAATGCGCGGGCGCGGCTCAAGATCATCTACGAGAACAGCGACGGTTTTGAGATCGCGCGGCAGGACCTGCACCTGCGCGGACCCGGCGAATTCGTTGGCGCACGGCAGAGTGGCCTGCCGCTGCTGCGCTTCGCCGACCTCGAAGACACGGCACTCGTCGCAGCGGCACGCGAGGCGGCGGAAGAGATGCTCGCACACTGCCCGGTCGCAGTGGAACAGCACCTCGCACGCTGGCTGGGCGGGCGGGCGGAATTGCTCAGGGCTTAGCCTCAAAAAAGCGGTAAACGTTCCCGCCGGCCTCCTTGGCTTCGTACATGGCCATGTCGGCCTTGATCATCAGTTCATCAAAGTCGTCGGTACCATTCACCGGGTAGAGCGCGATGCCGATGCTGAGGGTGACATTGAGCGGCTGACCCGCCAGCATCATCGGGGTGGCACAGGCTTCGATGATCTTTTCGGCGACGCGGGCCGCGTCGCGCGGCTGGCTGACTTCGGTCAGCACGATGACGAATTCGTCGCCGCCCGCGCGGGCCACGGTGTCGCCGGCGCGCACGCAGCGGGTCAGCCGTTCGGCCATTTGCTTGAGCAGATCGTCGCCTACCGCGTGTCCCAGCGTATCGTTGATCTGCTTGAAGCGGTCGAGGTCGAGGAACATGACGGCCAGCGGGCGCCGGAAACGACGCGCCTGGGTGAGCGCATGATTGAGGCGGTCGAGGAGCAGGCGGCGATTCGGCAGGCTCGTCAGCGTGTCGTAGTAAGCGAGCTGACGAATCTGCGCCTCGGTCTCCTTGAGGGCGGTGATGTCGTGGGCATTCTGGATGATGCCGACGATAGCGCCGCCTTCATCCCGCAGCGGCGAGGCGAGCAACTCGATCTGCCGGCAGTCGCCCGCGGCGCTGGAATGGGTATGGATGACATTCACCGTCTCGGCGCCAGCCAACACCTGTTGCAATGGACAGGGATGCGCGTCGTCATCGCAGGGTGTCGCGCGGTGGTGCGATACCTCGTAGCAGCAGGACTTCCCGCTGAGTTCGGGCGCAAGATCGCGCGCGGCGCGATTCGCCATGAGAATGCGGTGATCGCGTCCGATCACCATGATCGGTTCCGGCGTGCCGTCCAGTACTGCCTGCAGGAAAGCATTCCGCTGCTGAACAAGTTTGCGTGCCTGTTCGCTTGCCATGATCGACCTGCCACCTCTTACTAAAGTAATCCTCGAGATAATGGTGCGCCCCGGTGGAAAAGCGATGTTGATCGAGATCAAAAGTCAGCGCTGGCAGGACGGCAGAGCAGCGTAGAATTTCCGCATGACCAGCCTCGCCTTAGTCAAGGAGCGTCTTGACCTTTACGAGAAACTGATGCGGCTCGACAAGCCCATCGGCATTCTGCTGCTGCTCTGGCCGACACTGTGGGCAGTCTGGATCGCCGCCGCAGGCCGGCCGCACTGGATGGTTGTCTGGATTTTCGTGCTTGGCACGGCGCTCATGCGCTCGGCTGGATGTGTCGTCAACGACTATGCCGACCGCGATTTCGACCCGCATGTCGAGCGCACGAAAATGCGGCCGCTCGCCGCGCGTACGGTAACGCCGCGCGAGGCCTTCATGCTCTGTGGTTTTCTGGTCTTGTGCGCCTTCCTGCTGATCCTGCCGATCCTCACCCCGCTGTTGTTCGGCCTGAGCGTGGTCGCGTTGTTCCTCGCTGCCAGCTACCCCTTTACCAAGCGTTTCTTCGCGATCCCGCAGGCCTATCTCGGTGTCGCGTTCGGCTTTGGCATCCCGATGGCTTTCGCCGCGATTCAGGGAGAGATTCCGCCGCCGGCCTGGTTGATGCTGGCCGCCAACATCTTCTGGGCGATGGCCTACGATACCGAATACGCGCTGGTCGATCTCGATGACGATCGCAAGATCGGCATCCGCACCTCGGCACTGACCTTTGGCCGTTTCGATATCGCCGCGATCATGGTCTGCTACACCGCCACGTTGGGGCTGCTGGGCTATATCGGCTGGGGCCTGGACTTGGACTTCGGCTGGCCTTATGCGCTGGGTCTTGTCGTGGCTGCCGGCATCGCCGCTTATCACTACACGCTGATCCGCGACCGCGAACGCATGCGCTGCTTCAAGGCCTTCCTGCACAACAACTGGTTCGGCGGCGCGGTCTTTGCGGGCATCGTCGCCGATTATCTGCTGAATCATCCGAAAGTGCTGCCATGAACGCTGCCCACGACCTGCGCGAATTCATCGACCGCCTTGCCGCGCAAGGCGAACTGAAGCGCATTGCCGTGCCGGTCGATCCGAAACTGGAGATGACCGAGATCGCCGACCGCGTGCTGCGTGCCGGTGGGCCGGCGCTGCTGTTCGAGAAACCGAAAAGCGGCGAGATGCCGGTGCTGGCCAACCTGTTCGGCACGCCGCAACGGGTGGCCCTGGGGATGGGCGCCGACGCTGACTGGCAGACCGCGCTGCGCGAAGTGGGCAAACTGCTCGCCTACCTCAAGGAGCCCGAGCCGCCCAAGGGACTGCGCGACGCCTGGGAGAAACTGCCGGTGCTCAAGCAGGTGCTCAACATGGCGCCGAAGGTGGTCAGTTCCGCACCCTGCCAGGAAATCGTCTGGGAAGGCAAGGATGTCGACCTCTCGCGCCTGCCGGTGATGACCTGCTGGCCGGGCGATGTGGCGCCGCTGATCACCTGGGGGCTGACGGTGACGCGCGGGCCGGCCAAGAGCCGGCAGAACCTCGGCATCTATCGCCAGCAGGTGATCGGCAGCAACAAGGTGATCATGCGCTGGCTCGCCCATCGCGGCGGCGCGCTCGATTTCCGCGACCATTGCCTGAAGAATCCCGGCCAACCCTTTCCGGTCGCGGTGGTGCTCGGCTGCGATCCGGCCACCATCCTCGGCGCGGTGACGCCGGTGCCGGACAATCTTTCCGAATACCAGTTCGCCGGCCTGCTGCGCGGCGGCAAGACCGAGCTGACGAAATGCATCGGCTCGGACCTGCAGGTGCCGGCACGCGCCGAGATCGTGCTCGAAGGCGTGATCCATCCGAATGAAACCGCGCCTGGAAGGGCCGTATGGCGACCATACCGGCTACTACAACGAACAGGCCGAATTCCCGGTGTTCACCATCGAGCGCATGACCATGCGGCGCGATCCGATCTACCACAGCACCTACACCGGCAAGCCGCCCGACGAGCCGGCGATGCTCGGCGTGGCGCTCAACGAGGTGTTCGTGCCGCTGCTGCAGAAGCAGTTTCCCGAGATCGCCGACTTCTACCTGCCGCCGGAGGGCTGTTCCTACCGCCTCGCCGTGGTGAGCATGAAGAAGCAGTATCCCGGCCATGCCAAGCGCGTGATGTTCGGCATCTGGAGCTTCCTGCGCCAGTTCATGTACACCAAGTTCATCATCGTGGTGGACGACGACATCGACGTGCGCGACTGGAAGGAAGTGATCTGGGCGCTGACGACGCGCGTCGATGCCGCGCGCGACACCTTGATCGCCGAACATACGCCGATCGATTATCTCGACTTTGCCTCGCCGGTCGCCGGACTGGGCAGCAAGATGGGCATCGACGCCACCAACAAGTGGCCGGGCGAAACCGACCGCGAATGGGGCCGGCCGATCGTCATGGACGCCGATGTGAAACGGCGCGTTGACGAACTCTGGCAACAATTGGGCTTGGAAACTGGGACCTAAGGAAAACCATGGCCGACTTCGAACAAAATGGCGAGATCATCCGCAGCGACAAGCTCGAAGGCTCGAAGGCGTGGTGCCACATCATGTATGGCCTGCACGCCCTTTCGGCGCTGTCGGGCATCATGACGTCGGCTTCCATCGTCGGCGCCTTCGTCTTCGGCTGGCCGTCGATCATCGCCGTGATCATCAATTACGTCACGCGCGGCAACGTGCGCGGCACCTGGCTCGAAACCCACTGGCGCTGGCAGTTGCGCACCTTCTGGTACGCGGCCCTCTGGCTGCTGGTCGCCGGCCTGCTGGCGGCGACCTTCATCGGCATTCCGGCCGCCTTCATGGTGATCGTCATCACCGGCATCTGGGTGCTGTATCGCGTGATTCGCGGCTGGGTGGCCTTGCTGAACCGCGCTCCGATGCCGGTGCCTGCCGCCTGAAACTGTTGGGAGAGTGTAGCAATGAATTACCGCATGTTGTTGGTCCTGATGTTTGGCTGCGCGGCGGCCCTGCCGGCCGCCGCGAAGGATGTTGCCTGCCCCGATCTTGCGAGTGCGGTCCAGGTCGCCTCCTGTCCGTCCGAAGAGGAACTGCGTTACACCTTTATGGGCTATTGCAGCGACAACGCCCGCATGTATAGCAAGGACGATAACTGTGCCAGCTATGAAACCTATCGCAAGCTGAAGAACATCGCGCTCTGGGAGTCGGCCGACGGCGAGTTTCAGGCGTATGTGTCCTGCGACCTGTCGCCAGCAATAACCAAAGCTGCCCAGCCGCAAAAGATTTCCGTCGGCAAGGCGGGCAAACTGACGCGGCTGGCTTGCGACTACGGCGAGGGGATCGTCTTCACGTATCGCACGCGTGCCCAGTGCACGGTATCCGGCGACGGTGCCTGTGCGCCCGGCGCGCCGTGCAAGGCACGCTGCGACTGAGGTGCCGTCCCGCCAGAACTGACTTTGCATAAAATGAGGCTGTCCTCCGACAGCCTCATGAACCGCTCAGCGCTATCGCGCTGACACAATAGCAACCATCCTATTTCGACTGGATCCGGTACAGATAGTCGATGAGTGCAAGGATTCTGGCACGTGCGTACATCTCCATGTTGTAGGGAACGTCGAAGTAATGCTCCGCTGCTTCCACTTTTTCAGTTTTATAGGCATTTCCCCAGATTGGCATGTCGCGAGTGCCGTGTCCCATTAGCACTTCGCGACCATCGATTACGGCATAAACACGCGCGAATGGGAAATTGCCGCCATTATTTTTTGACATTACCGTCAAATCGGATGGTGCGCGTTTCAGCACGTCAATCACACCACCATCTCCCTTGCCACTCTGGCCATGACACACGGCACATTTCTCCATGTACTCGCTCTTGCCCAAATCTATGGGATCCCGGGCAAACGCGGAACCTGCAAGCCCAAAGGCAGCCACGCTGGCAAATACCAAACCTTTCATGATTGATTTCATGTCATCTCTCCCAGCAAATGGCGGAAGGAATCCGCCGAACCCTTTCTATAAAGTTAGCCCTTTCGAACCGAATTGCAAACGATCGTGCATGGAAAACCATCCACGAGTCGTTCTGGCGTACTGGGTTGTCAGGGGGTCGCGGGTGCCGTCCCGCCAGCGCTGACTTTCAGATCATCTTCACCACGATGTCGTGCAGCGTGTTGGCGCAGGCGGCCATGCGCTCGGCGGCGTTGGTGAGGTGGCGATAGATCTCGCGGCGCTTGAACATGTGGATGTAGTCGTCGCCCTGGAATAGCTGCGGCCAGCGACTTGCGATAGAGTTTTTCCACCTTGCGCTCGGCCTTGCGCGCGACGTCGGCGTCGACGGACGAGGCTGCGGGCAGGCTGCCGAGCTTCGCGTAGCCCGCGCCCAGCGCGACCACGCCGTTCGTAGCAGCAGTTGCGCCATCTCGAGCGTGAAGGCGTCGGGCTTGAGATCGAGCGCATGCATTTCGCTGACCGCGTCCTTGCAGGCGTTGACCACCTCGTCGAGCGTGGTGATCGCGCGGTAGATGTCCTCGCGGTCGATCGGCGTCGAGAACGCCTCGTTGAGCGATGTGGATGTTGCGCACCTTGACGCGTGTCGGCGGCGTGCTCGTCTTCCTTGATCTGCTCGCCGACGGCGGCGTCGCCGGTTTCCATGTAGCGCACCAGCAGGGCGACGGTGTGCTCGACCTGGCGGCTCTGCTCGGCCAGCAGGCCGAAGAAATCGGGGGTCCTGGGGAAGAAGCGCTCGAAGAGGCGCGCCAGCAGGGATTTTCCTTGTTCGTCGTTCATGGCATGCACCGATCAGGCAGGAGGAAGTGCAGCAGCAGGCAAACGATGGACACCGTGGCGGCGCCGGGGATCGTGATCGACCCAGGTGGTGGCGATCTCGCGCGCCTTGGCCCAGCGCACGGCCTTCGGCCGTTCGGAAGCGCCGATGCCCATGATCGAGGTGGCGACGACATGGGTGGTCGACACCGGCGCGCCGAGGCCGAGGCGGCGAAGATGACGCCGGCCGAGGTCGAGTTGCGAATCGAGCGCATGCAGCGGCCGCACCTTGTAGATGGCGAAGCCGAGCGTGCGCACGATGCGCCAGCCGCCGGAGAGAATGCCGAAGGTCATCGAGATGGCGCAGGCCAGCATCACCCAGAACGGCACCGCGAACTTGTCGATGAAGCCGCCGAGCATCAGCACCAGCGTCAGGATGCCCATGCTCTTCTGCGCGTCGTTGGCGCCGTGCGAAAAGGCCAGCCCGGCAGCGGTCACATACTGCGCGTTGCGCAGGTTGCGGTTCATGATCGGCCGCGCGCCGCGCAGCAGGCCGAGCACGAGACGGTGCACGCCGAAGCCGACCCAGAAGCCGATCAGCGGCGACAGGAGCAGCGCCGCCAGCACCTTCGTCGACGCCGGTGACGTGGCCGTGTCCGAGTTCGGCGAAGCCCCAGACGACATGGTCGGCACCGACCGACGCGACCACCGCGCCGGCGAGTCCGCCGACCAGCGCGTGCGAGGACGAGGAGGGGATGCCGCGCCACCAGGTCAGCAGGTTCCAGGCGATGGCGCCGAACAGGCCGCAGACGAGGATCAGCAACGCCGACGTCGCTGCGATGCCGTCGAGCATCGACGAACTTGCCGATGGTGTTGGCCACCGCGGTGCCGCCGAGCAGCGGGCCGAGGAACTCGAAGATGGCGACGACGAGGATCGCCTGCACCGGCGTCATCGCGCGCGAGGCGATCACGCTGGCGACGATGTTGGCGGCATCGTGGAAGCCGTTGGTGTAGTCGAACACCAGCACGATCAGCACGGCGGCCAGTGCGAGGACGAAAAGCGTATCCATCTACAGCGCGTGCCCCGTGCCGCAAAGTCAGGATCCGCCGTGCCACAGCCCCTCCAGCAGGGCGTCGAAGGCGGGCTGCGCCTGCCCGGCATTGGGGTGGTTGACCATGAAAACCACGATGTGGCGCCGGCCCTGCCGGTCGAGCAGATAGCCGGCGATGCCGCGCACGCCCTCGAGCGAGCCGGTCTTCAGGTGGGCCTGGCCGGCGTAGCTGACACCGTTGTAGCGCTTCTTCGTCGTGCCATCGACGGCGACGATGGGCAGCGAGGAGATCAGCTCGGACATGATCGGACTGGCCCAGGTCGCGGCGAGCAGCCGGGCGAGACTGTCGGCGGAGATGCGCTCGCGGCGCGAGAGGCCGGAGCCGTTGTCGAGCACCAGTTCGGGGAAGTCGAGGCCCTTCCTCGCCAGCCAGGTGCGAATCGCCTGATCCGCCGCGGCCGTGGTGCCCGCGCCCAGCGTCAGGAACACCTGCCGGGCCATGACATTGTTCGAATACTTGTTGATGTCGCGCACCAGTTCGCCGAAGGCCGGCGATTCGCTCGTCCCCAGCGTGACGGCGCCGGCCGGCGTGGCGCGCTCGCGCCAGGCACCGGAAAACTCGCCGCCCAGTTCGCGCCACAGGCGGGTAAAGACGCCGTGCAGCAGTAGCGCGTTCGGCAGGCCGGCGAGGTGCCAGCGTTTCTCGCCGCAACTGCGCAGGAAGGTGCCGGACAAGGTCAGCCGGGTGGGGGTCAGCTGCGCATCGAGCCGCTCGCGCCAATCGCCGCAGCCGGCCTTGTCGCTGAGTTGCAAGCGGTTGATGACCTCGAATCCGGCCGGCAGCGGGTCCGCCAGCACGCGCACGCCACTGCCCGGTTCGCCACCGGGCACCAGCGTCAGGTGAACCGTGGCGAAATTGAACAGCAGGGCGTCGGGGCCGACGTTGTAGGGCCGCAGCAGTTTGCCGTCGAAGGCTGCGGGGTCGTGGTCGCCCGGTGCGAAGGCCGTGCGGTCGATGACCAGGTCGCCGCGGATGTCACGCACGCCGCGCCCGCGCAGTTCCCGCAACAGCAGCCAGAGCCGGTCGTAGGTCAGCTTCGGGTCGCCGCTGCCGCGCAGATACAGGTCACCGGCCAGCACGCCGGCATTGTCCGGTGCGGCATCGGCCAGCGCGTCGGTGCGCCAGGTGTAAGCGGGACCGAGCAGTTCCAGTGCGGCGGTCGTGGTGACGAGCTTCATCAGCGAGGCCGGGTTCATCGCCGCGTCGCCGCGGTGGCGCAGCACATGTTTCTCGCTGTCGACCGGACGGACCACGATGGCAACGGATTGCGCCGGAATGCCCGCGGCCTTGAGCGCCTGCGCCACCGGCGCGGGCAGGGCTTGGGGTTCCGCCGCCTGGGCGACCAGAACGAACACCGCCAGCAACAGGGTGGTGAGGTGCTTCACTAGATGACGATGTAGTGGCGCGCCGTATCAAAGCGCTCGAGTGCGTGGCGGGCGTCGTCGCTATTGATCAGGGCGAGGATGACCACCCAGCGGCGCAGGTCGCGGGTGGTGAGTTCGGCGAAATGCAGCGTATCGGCTTCTGCTCCCCCCGCAGTGATAACGCCGGCGCGGTCGACCGAAAGCTTCGATCGGGTCGAGACGCAGATAGGGCTCGGGCGCAGCCAGCGCGGCTGCCAGCGTTTCGAGGAGGTGCTTCGGCTGCAGTGCGTCGGCCGTCGCAGTCAGCCGGTCATGCAGGCTGGCCAGGCGACGGGTGTGCGTCTCGGGCGAGTCCTCCAGGCCGGCGCGCGCCCTGGCCTGCGCCATGGCCTGTTCCTGCGTCAAGCCCGCATGTTCGGCGCGGACATCGGTGACATGCGCGGCGATGCCCTTGATCAGGCCTTCGAACAGCGTGTCGCGCAGGCGCTGCCGTGTTGCATCGGCATCCGGTCTGGGCTCGGCCAGCGTGTGGTCGGTGAAGTAGAGCGTCTTCTGCGCCACGTCGGTGCGCACCAGTTCACCGTCCAGTTGTGCGCCGAAGCCCGCCTTTTCGTGGATGCGCATGCCGAGCAGGGCGCAGCATTGACCGCTGGTGGCGGTCAGTGTCTGCAGGTGCTCGCGCACGCACTGGCTGGTGGCGAGCATCTTGTCGATGCCATCGGCGGTACTGAAGAGTGCATGCACCAGCGGGTCCGTAACGAATGCCGCGCGATTGATCGCGAAAGGCCCGGGAATGCGTGCAGCGATGCTCGCGCAGTAGTCGAGCGCATGCCGCACGACCGGCGCAAGCTTGCGTTCATTTCCGGCAACCTGTCGGATCAGCGGGTCGACCGCGCCGATCGCCTGATTGATGTGCAGGCGGACCACCGGATCCACCGGCGGGGCGGTCCTGAACCAGTTGAAAAATCCCATGTAGCTGATTATCGCCGCAAAAAAACCTGGCCGGACGCTTGAAAACCCTACCGACCGCCTTTATTATTAGCACTCGTTGGCGATGAGTGCTAACAGCGTGTTGTCGCAACGCCCTCAAACAATGCAAGCGCCACATGGTGCGGCGCAGCCCAGAAGGAGAAAACTTCATGAAAATCCGTCCCTTGCATGATCGCGTGATCGTCAAGCGCGTCGAAGCCGAGCGTACCACCGCCTCCGGCATCGTCATTCCCGATTCCGCCGGCGAGAAGCCCGATCAGGGCGAAGTCGTTGCCGTCGGCACCGGCAAGATCATGGACGACGGCAAGGTCCGTCCGATGGCCGTCAAGGCCGGCGACCGCGTGCTCTTCGGCAAGTACTCCGGCCAGACCGTCAAGGTCGATGGCGAGGAACTGCTCGTCATGCGCGAAGAAGACATCATGGGCGTCGTTGAAGCCTGAACCCGGCCTGATCATTAACAGAATTCAAGGAGATAAACAATGGCTGCAAAAGAAGTCCAATTTGGTGATTCCGCGCGTCAGCGCATGGTGCGCGGCGTCAACGTCCTCGCCGACGCAGTCAAGGTGACCCTCGGCCCGAAGGGCCGCAACGTCGTGCTGGAGCGCTCCTTCGGCGCCCCCACCGTGACCAAGGACGGCGTTTCCGTCGCCAAGGAAATCGAACTGAAGGACAAGTTCGAGAACATGGGCGCGCAGATGGTCAAGGAAGTCGCTTCCAAGACCTCCGACATCGCCGGTGACGGCACCACCACCGCCACCGTGCTGGCCCAGTCGATCATCCGCGAAGGCATGAAGTACGTCGCCGCCGGCATGAACCCGATGGACCTGAAGCGCGGCATCGACAAGGCCGTCATCGCCATCATCGAAGAGCTGAAGAAGATCTCCAAGCCCTGCACGACCTCCAAGGAAATCGCCCAGGTCGGCTCCATTTCCGCCAACTCCGACGCCGAAATCGGCAAGATCATCGCCGACGCGATGGACAAGGTCGGCAAGGAAGGCGTCATCACCGTCGAAGACGGCAAGTCCCTGGAGAACGAACTGGAAGTCGTCGAAGGCATGCAGTTCGACCGCGGCTACCTGTCGCCCTACTTCATCAACAACCCGGACAAGCAGATCGCCATCCTGGACAACCCCTTCGTCCTGCTGCACGACAAGAAGATCTCCAACATCCGCGACCTGCTGCCCGTGCTCGAGCAAGTCGCCAAGGCCGGCCGTCCGCTGCTGATCATCGCCGAAGACGTCGATGGCGAAGCGCTGGCCACCCTGGTGGTGAACAACCTGCGCGGCATCCTCAAGACCGTCGCCGTCAAGGCCCCGGGCTTCGGCGACCGTCGCAAGGCCATGCTGGAAGACATCGCCATCCTGACCGGCGGCACGGTGATCGCCGAGGAAGTCGGCCTGACGCTGGAGAAGGCCACGCTGAAGGATCTCGGCCAGGCCAAGCGCATCGAAGTCGCCAAGGAAAACACCACCCTGATCGACGGCGCCGGCTCCGAGGACGCGATCAAGGCGCGCGTCGTCCAGATCCGCGCCCAGATCGAGGAAGCCACCAGCGACTACGACAAGGAAAAGCTGCAGGAGCGCGTGGCCAAGCTGGCCGGCGGCGTTGCGCTGATCAAGGTCGGTGCCGCCACCGAAGTCGAGATGAAGGAAAAGAAGGCCCGCGTCGAAGACGCGCTGCACGCCACGCGTGCCGCCGTTGAAGAAGGCATCGTTCCCGGCGGCGGCGTTGCGCTGCTGCGCGCCCGTGCTGGCGTCAAGGTCAAGGGCGACAACCACGACCAGGACGCCGGCATCAAGATCGTGCTGCGCGCGATCGAGCAGCCGATGCGCGAGATCGTCGCCAACGCCGGCGACGAGCCGAGCGTGGTGGTGAACAAGGTGCTGGAAGGCAAGGGCAACTTCGGCTACAACGCCGCGACCGGCGAGTACGGCGACCTGGTGGCGATGGGCGTGCTGGACCCGACCAAGGTCGAGCGCATCGCGCTGCAGAACGCCGCTTCCGTCGCCGGCCTGATGCTCACCACCGACTGCATGGTGGCCGAGCTGGTCGAAGACAAGCCGGCCGGCGGTGGTGGCATGGGCGGGGGCATGGGTGGCATGGGTGGTATGGGCGGCATGGACATGATGTAATCGGTTTCACCGATTACATCAGTCGAAAGGCAGGAACAGGAGGAAACGCAGTTTCCTCCCGTTACCCGCCTTCCTCCTGAAGTGCAGCGCCCCGCACGGGAAACCGTGCGGGGCGTTTTGCTTGGTGCGTGAAAGTCAGACCTGGCAGGACGGCACCGGCAGCCCGGTGCGGCGTCAGCAAGTCGTAAGCAGGCAGTCAGTCGGCAGTAGAATGGCCAGATCATGAGAATTCTGCTTGCCGAAGACGATCCGATGATCGCGGACGGTCTGGTCCGGGCGCTGCGCAAGTCGAGCCATGCGGTGGACCATGTGAACAATGGCGCCGATGCGGATACGGCACTCGTGTCGCAGCAGTTCGATCTGCTGATCCTCGATCTCGGTTTGCCGAAGTTGCCCGGCATCGAGGTACTCAAGCGCCTGCGCGCTCGCAAGAACGCCGTGCCGGTGCTGATTCTCACGGCGCAGGACGGCCTCAACGATCGCGTGCGCGGCCTCGATGCGGGCGCCGACGATTACCTGACCAAGCCCTTTGCCCTGCCGGAACTGGAAGCCCGCGTGCGGGCGCTGACCCGGCGCGGCACGGCGCAATCGAAGCTGCTGGCGTTCGGCTGCCTGACCTATGACCAGACCGAGCGCATCGCGCGCTGCGACGGGCAGATCGTCGAACTCTCGGCGCGCGAACTGGCGTTGCTGGAGATTTTGTTGCTGCGGGTGGGGCGACTGGTGAGCAAGGACCAGCTCGTCAACCATCTCTGCGGCTGGGGCGAAGAGGTGAGCACCAATGCCATCGAGGTCTACGTCCACCGCCTGAGAAAGAAGCTCGAGTCCAGCCAGATCCGCATCAACACCATCCGCGGCCTGGGTTACTGTCTGGTCAAGCCCGACCCCGTCGCGCATGACGCTGGCGTCTGAGGCGCGCGCGGCCGAATCCGGGCCGGACAAACCGGCCGTCCTGACGGCAGATCGGCCTGCCGAGCCGCATTCGCTGTTCGGTGAAATCCTCGACTGGATGCTGGCGCCGCTGCTCCTGCTGTGGCCGATCTCGATCGTTGCCACCAATCACGTGGCGAACCAGATCGCCGACCAGCCCTACGACCGCCAGCTCGGCGCCAGCGTGATGGCGATCGTGCGGCAGGTAGAAATACGGCACGGCCGCGCGACGGTCAACCTGCCCGAGCCGGCGCGCGATCTATTGCGCACGGACGAGGACGACACGGTTTATTTCCAGGTCGCCGGTCCGCACGGCGAACTCCTCGCGGGCGACAGCGAGATCCCCCTGCCGCAGCCCGACGCTGCCGCCGCAACGCTGAACGTGGCCTACCGCGATGCGTTGATCCAGGGCGAGGAAACGCGTGTCGCCTACCATCACGTACAACTGGGCGACAGCCAGCCACCGGTGCTGGTGCAGGTCGCCGAAACCCGCCGCAAACGCGAGCAGCTGGCGTCGCGCATCATCTCGGGCGTGCTGCTGCCGCAGTTCGCCATCATTCCGCTCGCGGTCGTGCTGGTCTGGCTGGGGCTGACGCGCGGCCTGGCGCCGCTCAGCCGGCTGCAGCAGCGCATCCGCGAACGGCGGCCGGACGACCTGTCGCCTGTGAATCTGCGCAACGTGCCCGAAGAGTTGCGCCCGATGGTCGCGGCCTTCAACGACATGATGGCGCGCCTGCAGGACAACCTCGAGGCGCAGCACCGTTTCATCGCTGCCGCCGCACACCAGCTGAAGACGCCCTTGACCGGCCTGAAAACGCAGACCGACCTGGCGCTGCGCGAAACCGATTGCAGCCAGCTGCACGAGTACCTGCAGCGCATCTCGACCGGCGTCGACCGGGCCGCGCACCTGACTTACCAGCTGCTGCAACTGGCGCGTGCGGAAGCGAGCCACGACCAGCTCCAGCAGCAGGAGACCGTCGATCTCGAGGCGCTGGTACGCGAGGTCACTACCCACTGCGTGCCGCGCGCGCTGGCGCGGAACATCGATCTTGGCCTCGAAGGGGCCGAGCATGCCATTCGCGTCAACGGGGTGCCCCTGCTGCTGCGCGAAATGCTCGACAACCTGATCGACAACGCGATCAAGTACACCCCGTCCGGCGGGCGGGTGACCGTGCGCGTGCTGGCCCTGCCCGCGCCGGTGGTCGAGATCGAGGACGAGGGCATGGGCATCGCGCCGGAGGAGCGCCCGCGCATCTTCGAACGCTTCTATCGCGCCCTCGGCACGGGCGCCGAAGGCAGCGGGCTGGGGCTGGCGATTGTGCGCGAGATCGCCGACCTGCATCGCATCGGGATCGCCGTGCTCGACAATCCGGCAGGACGCGGTACGCTGTTCCGCCTGATTTTCGCGGCGACAGCGGGAGCCCATGCATGAACCAGGGCACGCGCCGCGCGACCTACTGGCGCAAGAACCTGACGATGACGTTGCTGCTGCTGGCCGTCTGGTTTGTCTTTACCTTTCTGACCAGCTGGTACGCGCGCGAATTGAACAGCTACACGATCATCGGCCCGCTCGGGTTTTATCTCGGCGCGCAGGGGTCGCTGCTCGTCTATCTGCTGATCGTCTGGATCTACGCGCGCCGGGCGGAACAGCTCGACGCGCAGTACGAAAGCCAGGGCGATGAGGATGATTGATGCCGGATAGCCGTCCCGACAGCGCTGACTTTTACCGGCAGCTGAAGCGCTACTACAGCTTCTATGCCGGCGGTTATCTCATCTTCGTGCTGGGCATCGGCATGCTCGAACGCTTCGGCGTGGCGCACCGGTTGCTCGGTTACATGTTCCTGTTCGCGACGATGCTTTTCTACGCCGGTATCGGCTTTCTCTCCAAGACGTCTGACGTCTCCGAATACTACGTCGCGGGCCGGCGCGTGCCGGCCCTGTTCAACGGCATGGCCACCGGCGCCGACTGGATGTCGGCCGCCTCATTCATCGGCATGGCGGGCACCCTGTATGCGTCGGGCTACGACGGCCTGGCCTTCGTCATGGGCTGGACGGGGGGTTATGTGCTCGTGGCCCTGCTGCTCGCGCCCTATTTGCGCCGTTTCGGCCAATACACGATCCCCGACTTCCTCGGCGCGCGTTACGGCGGCAACCTGCCGCGCATCCTCGGCCTGTTCGCCGCGATCCTGTGCTCCTTCACCTACGTTATCGCGCAGATTTACGGCGTCGGCATCATTACTAGCCGCTTCACCGGGCTTGAGTTCACCATCGGCGTGTTCGTCGGTCTCGCCGGCATTCTCGTCTGTTCGTTCCTCGGCGGCATGAAGGCGGTGACGTGGACGCAGGTGGCCCAATACATCGTGCTGATCGTCGCCTACATGATCCCCGTGGTCTGGCTCTCGGTGAAGCACACCGGTGTGCCGGTGCCGCAGATCGCCGCCTACACCACGGCCTTGCCGAAAGTCGCCGCACTGGAGCAGGAGTTCAACGACAAGACGACGCCGCGCGGCGCCGCGGAAGATTCGGTGCGCCAGGTCTTTCGCGAGCGCGTGGCGGACATCGATGCGCGCCTGGCTGGATTGACGGCGGGCGGCGACAGCTTCCTCGCAGCAGAAAAGCGCAAGCTGGTCGAACATGCCGCGACGCTGCGCAAGTCGCATAAAGTAAGTATCCGGGCGGTCGAAGCGGCTGATCGTGCCGTGCGTGAATTTCCGGCCAGCCCGGAAGCCGCGCGCATCGCCTGGACGCGTGCCCGGGAGGTGGCCGCCGCCCGCGCGGCGCCGGTCAAGCCGCATGCCGAACCGTTTGCCGCCGCGGATGAAGCGGGGCGTTTCAAGGCGAAGAAAAACTTCATGGCTCTGGTCTTCTGCCTGATGGTGGGCACCGCTGCTCTGCCGCATATCCTGATGCGCTTCTACACCACTCCTTCGGTGCAGGAGGCGCGCCGCTCGGTGTTCTGGTCGCTGCTGTTCATCCTGCTGCTCTACCTGACCGCGCCGGCACTGGCGATCCTCGCCAAGTACGAGATTTACGGCAACCTCGTCGGCACCCCCTTCGCCCAGTTGCCGGCCTGGGTGTCCAACTGGGCGGCCGTTGACAAGGCGCTGCTTTCGATCGTCGACATCAACCTGGATGGCATCGTCCAGCTGGCCGAGATCACCATCGACGGCGACCTGATCGTGCTGGCGACACCTGAAATCGCCGGCTTGCCCTACGTCATTTCCGGCCTGGTTTCGGCCGGCGGCCTGGCCGCCGCTCTATCAACGGCCGACGGCCTGCTGCTGACCATCGCCAACGCCTTGTCGCACGACCTCTACTACAAGATCATCGCGCCGAACGCATCGACCACTCGCCGCCTCGTCGCCTCGAAGGGTTTGCTGCTGGTGGTGGCGATGATTGCCGCCTATGTCACGCTGCTCAAGCCCGGCAATATCCTCTATCTGGTCGGCTCGGCGTTCTCGCTTGCGGGGTCGGCCTTCTTTCCCGCGCTGGTCTGCGGCATCTTCTGGAAGCGTGCCAACCGGCTGGGGGCCGTACTCGGCATGGTCCTGGGGCTGGGCACCACGATTCTCTACATGGTGCGCACCTATCCCCTGTTTGGCATCAACGCGCCGCTCTGGTGGGATATCAATCCGATCTCGTCAGGCATCTTCGGCATTCCAGTCGGTTTTGTCGGGGTTGTCGTCGGCAGCCTGATCAGCCCGCCCCCGAGCCGGACCATCCAGGACCTGGTTGACCAGGTGCGCTATCCGGATCTGGAAAGAGAAGCGCCGGCTGGCTCCCCGGAAGCCTGATGGACGTTGGGTTTTCCCGGCAAGAAAAGGTTTTGACGATCCCGGGGACTGTCCCTATAATGCGCGGCTCTTTGCAGTCAGGCAGTTCACACAACGGAATTCCCTGGCCAGGTAGCTCAGTTGGTAGAGCAGCGGACTGAAAATCCGCGTGTCGACGGTTCGATTCCGCCCCTGGCCACCAGACAATGAAAACGGCCCTCCGCGCGAGGGCCGTTTTCGCATGGTTCCGTAACGTTTCGATGCAAAGACAAAAAATTGATCTGTCCGGGTTGAACCCCCCCGGGTTATCGTCTCTAATATCAAGGTATTGCATCCGACGACCGGCACCGTGCAGGTATTCGCTCTCGGCATCAATCACCATACCGCGCCGCTCGCCATGCGCGAGCAGGTGGCGTTCGACCCGATGCGGCTGCCAGCAGGCGCTGCACGACCTGTTGCGTGGCCGGCCGGTGCGCGAGGCGGCGATCCTGTCAACCTGCAACCGCACCGAGCTGTACTGCGCCGCCGAGGAGCCGATGCCGCTGCCGCAATTGGCTGGCCGAATACCATCGGCTGCCGCCGCAGAACATCGAGCCCTACCTCTACACCCATCCGCAGAAGGATGCCGTGCGCCACATGTTCCGCGTCGCCTGCGGGCCTCGATTCGATGGTGCTGGGCGAGCCGCAGATCCTCGGCCAGATGAAGCAGGCGGCGCGCGTCGCCGAGGAGGCCGGCACGCTCGGCACGCTGCTGCACAAGCTGTTCCAGCGCACCTTCGCCGTGGCGAAGGAAGTGCGCTCGACCACCGCCATCGGCGCCAACATCGTCTCGATGGCGGCTGCCGCCGGTGCACCTGTCGGAGCGCATCTTCGAGAGCATTGCCGGACCAGAAGGTGCTGTTCATCGGTGCCGGCGAGATGATCGAACTGTGCGCCGCGCACTTCGCCGGCGAGCAAGCCGAAGCGTCTCACCGTCGCCAACCGCACGCTGGAGCGCGGCCAGGCCCTGGCCGAGCGTTTCAACGGCGACGCCATGCGCCTCGACGAGGTGAGCGAGCGGCTGGCCGAATACGACATCGTCGTCTCCTGCACGGCCAGCCCGCTGCCGATCATCGGCCTCGGCATGGTCGAGCGGGCGCTGAAGGCGCGGCGCCACCGGCCGATGGTGATGGTCGACCTGGCCGTGCCGCGCGACATCGAGGCCGAGGTCGGCGCAGCTCGACGACGTCTTTCTCTACACGCTCGACGACCTCGGCCAGATCGTCGAGTCAGGGCATGGAATCGCGCCAGGCGGCGGTGGTCGAGGCCGAGGCGATCATCACGCATCGGCGTGCGACGCTTTCCTGCACTGGATGGAGGCGCGCGAGATGGTGCCGACCATCCGCGCGCTGCGCGATGCCGCCGAGCGCACGCGTCGCCACGAGGTCGAGCATGCGCTGAAGCTGCTGCGGCGGGGCGACGATCCGGCAGCACGTGCTGGAGGCGCTGTCGCACGGCCTCACCAACAAGCTGGTGCATCCGCCCACCGCAGCGCTCAACCAGGCCGAGGGCGGAGCGCGGCGAGCTGGCGAGCTGATTTCCCGCATCTACCGCCTGCATCCCGACGACTAGCTGCTGCGGCGGCGCCCTGCGCCGGCGCGGCCGCGGCCGTTGCATTGCCATGAAGCCTAGCATCCGCAGCAAGCTCGAACACCTGGCCGCCGCCTCGCCGAGCTCGATGCCCTGCTGGCCGAGCGAGACGGCGGCGCGCGACATGGACGACGTTCCGCAAGCTGACGCGCGAGCGTGCCGAGATCGCGCCGGTGGTGGCGCTGTTCGCCGGCTATCGCCAGGCCGAGGGCGATCTCGCCGCGGCGCAGGCCATGGCTGGCCGACCCCGAGATGAAGGACTTGGCGCGAGGAGGAGATGCGCACGCGGCCGCGAGCGCCTGGCGCGGCTCGAGGACGACCTGCAGCGTGCGCTGCTGCCGCGCGACCCCAACGACGACAAGAACATCTTCCTCGAAATCCGCGCCGGCACCGGCGGCGACGAGTCGGCGCTGTTCGCCGGCGACCTGTTCCGCATGTATTCGCGCTACGCCGAGCGCCAGCGCTGGAAGGTCGAGGTCGTGTCGCAGAACGAGTCCGACCTCGGCGGCTACCGCGAGGTGATCTGCGCATCGAGGCGCAGGGCGCCTACTCGAAGCTGAAGTTCGAGTCGGGCGGCCACCGCGTCCAGCGCGTGCCGGCCACCGAGGCGCAGGGCCGCATCCACACCTCGGCGTGCACCGTGGCGGTGATGCCCGAGGCGGACGAGGTGGATCGACGTCGCGATCAATCCCGCCGACCTGCGCATCGACACCTTCCGCGCCAGCGGCGCCGGCGGCCAGCACATCAACAAGACCGACTCCGCCGTGCGCATCACGCACCTGCCGACGGGCATCGTCGTCGAGTGCCAGGACGACCGCTCGCAGCACCGCAACAAGGCGCAGGCGCTGTCGCGTGCTCGCGGCGCGCCTCAAGGACATGCAGGACGCGCGAGCAGCAGCAGAAGATCGCCTCGACGCGCAAGTCGCTGGTCGGCAGCGGCGACCGCTCCGAGCGCATCCGCACCTACAACTTCCCGCAGGGCCGCATCACCGACCACCGCATCAACCTGACGCTGTACAAGATCGACGCGATCATGGACGGCGACCTCGACGAGCTGATCGGCGCGCTGACCGCCGAGCATCAGGCCGAACTGCTGGCGGCGCTGGCCGGCGAGGAATGACCGTGACGATCGCGGCCGCGCTGGTCGCGGCGCGCCAGCGCATTCCCGGCGCCGAGGCGCGGCTGCTGCTGCGCCATGTGCTCGGCGTAGTCGCCGCCTGGCTGGAGGCGCACCGGGACGAGCGTCGCGCAGGACGCGGCGGACTTCGCGGCGCTGGTCGAGCGCCGCGCCGGCGGCGAGCCGGTGGCCTACCTGCTCGGCTTGCGCGAGTTCTACGGCCGCGATTTTCGCCGTCACGCCCGACGTGCTGATCCCGCGGCCCGAAACCGAACTGCTGGTCGAGATCGCCGAGAACGAAAGTCGGCCTGGCGCGACGGCATCCATTCTCGATCTCGGCACCGGCAGCGGCTGCCTCGCCATCACCCTGGCGCTGGAACTGCCGCAGCCCGGGTGACGGCGGTCGATATTTCCGCGGCCGCGCTGGCGGTCGCGCGCGGCAATGCCACACGGCTGGCGCGGCGTCGAACTTCGTCGAGAGCGACTGGTTCGACCGCTTGCCGCAGCAGGCGCTTCGACCTCATCGTCGCCAATCCGCCCTACGTCGCCGCGGGCGACCCGCACCTGGCGAAGGCGACCTGCGCTTCGAACCGCGCGTGCCTTGACCGATCTGCGGATGGCCTGGACGCATTCCGTCGCATCGTTGCCCATGCGCCGTCCTGGCTGGTCCCGGGCGGCTGGCTGTTCCTCGAGCACGGCTACGATCAGGCCGCCGCCGTCCGCGCACTGCTGGCTACGGCCGGGTTCGTCGATATCGAGCAACATCGCGACCTGGCCGGGATTGTGCGCGCCAGCGGCGGTCGCCGGCCGGCTGGGTGCGCGTAAATCGGCAGGCTTGTGTTTGTTTGGAATAGTCAATAAAATCACGCCCTTTTCACCGTTCACCGAATCCAAAGGAAGTTTTGCATGGTCGTCATCCGTCTTGCCCGCAGCGGCGCCAAGAAGCGTCCGTTCTTCAACATGGTCGTCACCGACTCGCGCAATCGCCGCGACGGTCGTTTCGTCGAGCGCGTTGGTTTCTACAATCCCAAGGCTTCCGGAAACGAGAAGGGCCTGGTCGTTAATACCGAGCGCCTGGCGTACTGGCAGGGCAAGGGTGCCCAACTATCGCCGACGGCCGCACGCCTGGTGAAGCAGGCAGCCGCTGCCCAGGCCGCCTGACGCTAGCGAATGATTGTGCTGGGGCGGATCACTGCCCCGTACGGAGTGAAAGGCTGGCTGCGGCTCCATCCCTTCGGGGATGATCCGGACAGCTGGCGCGCGATCAAGAACTGGTGGCTCGGCAGCGACGAGAAGGATTTTTCCGGCTGGCGGGCTTGGCCATTGCAGGCGGTGCGCCAGCAAGGCAGCGGCTGGGTGGTCAAGCTGACCGGCGTCGAGGATCGTGGCAGCGCCGAGCAGTTGGTTGGACAATTCGTCGGGGCGCCAAGAAATACGCTGCCGACGACTGCGCAGGACGAGTACTACTGGGCCGACCTGATCGGCTTGACGGTGGTGAATGAACAGCAGGAAACGCTCGGGTGCGTGGCCGATCTGATCGAGTCGGGTGCCCATGCGGTGGTGGTGGTGATGGAGGGCGAAGGGGATAAGGCGACACAACGTTTGTTGCCCTTCGTCGGCCAGGTGGTGAAGGACGTGGATGTACCGGCCGGCGTGATGCGCGTCAACTGGCAAAAAGACTGGTGACGAGAAACTGGTAGTCAACTGCGGGAGGCTGCGGATGCTGCGCTTCGATGTCGTGACGCTGTTCCCGGAGATGTTCGCCGTGGTCACGGCGTGCGGGATCAGCCGGCGCGCGCTGGAACGCGGGCTGTGGCGGCTGGAGTGCTGGAATCCGCGCGACTGGTCGGGCAATGCCTACGGATCGGTAGATGACCGGCCCTTCGGTGGCGGTCCCGGGATGGTGATGCAGGCCCGGCCGCTGGAGGACGCGATTAATGCGGCCAGGGCAGCCAGGTCATCGGTGGGCGGAGAGGGGAAAGTGATCTACCTTTCCCCGCAAGGCCGGCCATTGGACCACGGCAAGGTCGCGGCGCTGGCAGGGAGCGATGGTGCGATCCTGCTCTGCGGCCGCTACGAAGGCATCGACGAGCGCGTGATTGCGCGCTGCGTGGATGAGGAAGTATCGCTGGGCGACTTTGTGTTGTCCGGCGGGGAAATCGCGGCGCTTGCGTTGATCGACGCCTGCGTGCGGCAGCTGCCGGGGGCCTTGAACCACGAGGCCTCGGCGGTGGAGGATTCGTTTGCCGATGGTGCAGGAGGGCTGCTGGATTGCCCGCATTACACGCGGCCCGAAGCGTATGAAGGTTTGCCGGTGCCGGAGGTGTTGTTGTCCGGGCACCATGAGAACATCCGCCGCTGGCGACTCAAACAGTCGCTGTTGCGGACCCGGGAGCGCCGCCCGGAGTTGTTTGCCAAATGGCTGGCGCAGCGTGCGAACGATGCACGTGGTTTGAGCAAGGAAGAAGCGCAACTGCTACGCGAGATCGAAGTCGATTCGGATGAAGCAGCTCTGCGGTCGTGATAAATAGAGTTTGATTTGACAAGGAATACGACATGAATCTGATTGAACAGTTGGAAAAAGAGGAAATCGAGCGTCTGGGCAAGACCATTCCCGAATTCGGGCCCGGCGATACCGTGATCGTCAGCGTGAAGGTGAAGGAAGGCAACCGCGAACGTCTGCAGGCCTACGAAGGCGTGGTCATCGCCAAGCGCAACCGCAGCCTCAACTCCGCATTCACCGTGCGCAAAATTTCGTCCGGCGAAGGTGTCGAGCGTACCTTCCAGACCTACTCGCCGCTGATCGCGAGCATCGAGGTCAAGCGCAAGGGTGACGTGCGCCGCGCCAAGCTCTACTATCTCCGCGAGCGTTCCGGCAAGTCCGCACGCATCAAGGAAAAGCTCACCCGCAAGGTAGTCGAAGCGAAGGCGTAATTCCGGCTTCGGCCAACAAAAAAGGACGCTGCGGCGTCCTTTTTTGTTGGCTTACTTTGAGTATCAACTGGCCGCGCATCAGCCGCGCGATTTGTCGCGCTCGATCAGCGCATAGGCCGAATGGTTGTGGATCGACTCGAAGTTCTCGGATTCCACGACGTAGGAGTCGATGCGCGGGTCGGCGTTCAGCACGCCGGCGACGTCGCGGACGATGTCTTCGACGAACTTCGGATTGTCGTAGGCGCGCTCGGTCACCAGCTTTTCGTCGGGACGCTTGAGCAGGCCATAGAGTTCGCAGGAGGCCTGGCTTTCGGCCATCTGCACGATCTCCTCGATCCAGACGAAGCTGTTCGTCGTGGCCGTGATCGTGATGTGCGAACGCTGGTTATGCGCGCCGCGCTCGGAAATCTTCTTGGAGCAGGGGCACAGGCTGGTGGCCGGCACGACGACGCGCGTGGTCTGCCGGTAGCCGTCGCCTTCAACAATCTCGCCGAGGAAGGTGACCTCGTAGTCGAGCAGGCTCTTGACCTTCGAGACCGGAGCGGCCTTGTTGATGAAGTAGGGAAAGCTCATCTCGAGGTGGCCGGTCTGGGCTTCGAGCTTGAGCACCATCTCGCGCAGCATCGACTCGAAGCTCTCGACGGAAATCTCGCGCTCGTGGGCGTTGAGAATCTCGACGAAGCGCGACATGTGCGTGCCCTTGAAATTGTGGGGCAGGCCGACGTACATGTTGAAGGTGGCGATCGTGTGCTGCACGCCGCCGGACTTGTCGAGGACCTTGACCGGGTGGCGGATGGACTTGATGCCGACCTTGTTGATCGGCAACTGGCGCGAGTCGAGGCTCGATTGGACGTCAGGAATGGCCATGGTGATGTCTTTCAGGTTCACGAGAGTGTCTCCAAGGGGTTGGGGGAGCCGCCGAATCGGTGTCCGGCAGTCGTTCTATAACCCTATATAACATTCCCGACTAAATATCTCAAGTAATGGGACGGATAAAATTTTTGATGCGCGTGGCAATTGTCGCTGCGTTCAGGCCGAGTTCGGCCAGCAATTGACCCTGTTCGCCGTGTTCGATGAAGCTGTCCGGCAAGCCCAGACGCAGCAGGGACTTGCGGATTCCCAAGGCTTCGAGGCTGCGGGCCACTTCGGATCCCGCACCGCCGATGATCGTGTTTTCCTCCACGGTCACCAGATAGTCGTGCGTCTCCGCGAGGCGGCGCACCAGGTCAACATCCAGCGGCTTGATGCAGCGCATGTTGGCCACGGTGGCGTCGAGCTGCTCCGCGGCTTCGAGTGCGGCGGCGAGCAGCGTGCCGAAGGCGAGGATCGCGACGCGCTGGCCTTCCCGGCGCATCTCGCCCTTGCCGATTTCGATGGAATCCAAAGTCAGCGCTGGCGGGACGGCACTGCCGGCGCCACTGGTACCACGCGGGTAGCGCACGGCCGCCGGGCCTGGGTAGTGGTACGCCGCGGTCAGCATGCGCCGGCATTCGGCTTCGTCGGCCGGCGTCAGTACGACCATGTTCGGGATGCAGGTCAGATAGGACAGGTCGAAGGCGCCCTGGTGCGTGGCACCATCGGCGCCTACCAGGCCGCCCCGGTCGATCGCGAAGGTGACGTCGAGGTTCTGCAACGCGACGTCGTGAATCAACTGGTCGTAGGCACGCTGCAGGAAGGTCGAGTAGATCGCCACCACGGGCTTCATGCCGCCGCAGGCCAGGCCGGCGGCGAAGGTTACCGCGTGTTGCTCGGCGATGCCGACATCGTGATAGCGTGCCGGAAACTGCTGCGCGAAACGGGTCATGCCCGAGCCTTCGCACATGGCGGGCGTGATGGCGACGAGGCGGTCGTCGCTTGCCGCCATGTCGCACAGCCAGTCGCCGAAAACCTGCGTAAATGTCAGCTTGCCACCACCTTTGCCCCCCGCGTTGGTGGCGATGCCATTCGTCGCGTCGAATTTCGAGACACCGTGATAGAGCACCGGGTCGGCTTCGGCGAGCTTGTAGCCCTGGCCCTTGCGCGTGATGATGTGCAGGAACTGCGGCCCCTTGAGCTGGCGCAGGTTTTCCAGCGTTGGCAGCAGCGATTCGAGATCGTGGCCGTCGATCGGGCCGATGTAATTGAAGCCGAACTCCTCGAACAGGGTGCCGGGCACGAACATGCCCTTGACGTGCTCCTCGGCGCGTTTCGCCAGTTCGAGCAGCGGCGGGGCGACCGAGAGCACTTTTTCACCGGCCTTGCGCGCGGCGTTGAAACTGCGGCCCGAGAACAAGCGTGCGAGATACTTGTTGAACGCGCCGACCGGGGGCGAGATCGACATCTTGTTATCGTTAAGGACGACCAGCAGGTTGGCATCGATCACGCCGGCGTTGTTGAGCGCCTCGAAAGCCTGGCCGGCCGACATCGCGCCGTCGCCGATGATCGCCACGACGCGGCGCGATTCGCCGCGGTCGCGCGCGGCGACCGCCATGCCGAGCGCGGCCGAGATCGACGTCGAGGAATGGCCGACGCCGAAGGTGTCGTAGGGGCTTTCGTCGCGTTTCGGGAAGCCGGAGAGACCATCCTTCATGCGCAGCCGCGCCATGTCGGCGCGGCGTCCGGTGAGGATCTTGTGGGCGTAGGTCTGGTGGCCGACATCCCAGACGAGCTGGTCTTCCGGCGTGTCGTAGATGTAGTGCAGCGCGATCGTCAGCTCGATGGTGCCGAGGTTGGACGAGAGGTGGCCGCCGGTTTTCGCCACCGATTCGAGCAGGAAGGCGCGCAGTTCCTCGGCCAGCGCCGGCAATTGCTCGCGCGGCAGCGCACGCAGGTCGGCGGGGGTGTGGATGGCGTCGAGCAAGGGCGTGGTCATGGTCAGAAGCGGCGGTCCACGATGTAGTCCGTCAGCGCGTGGAGGCGCAGCGTGGACTGCGGGCAGGCCTCAAGCGCGGCGTGCGCCTCGGCGCGCAGTCGCGCCGCGAGTTCCTTCGCCCGCGTGCTGCCAAGCATGCTGACGTAGGTGGGCTTGTCCTGGGCGGCATCCTTGCCGGCGGTTTTGCCCAGGGTCGCCGTGCTGCCCTCATCGTCGAGAATGTCATCGACCACCTGAAACAACAGGCCGGCACGGCTGGCGAAGTGGCTCAGTGCCTCGAGGGTCGCCGCGTCGGCGTTGCCGCAATGCGCGCCGAGCAAAATGGCAGCGCGGATCAGGGCGCCCGTCTTGCGGATGTGCATGAATTCGAGCGCTTCGAGCGGGAGCGTCGTGCCGACTGCGGCGAGGTCGATCGCCTGGCCGCCGGCCATGCCGCGCGATCCCGCGGCATGGGCCAGCAGAGCGACCATCGAAAGGCGGCGCTCAGGTAACAATGGGGACGGCACCAAGGACGTTTCGGCGAGAATCTGGAAAGCCAGCGTCTGCAGGGCATCGCCCACCAGCAGGGCAGTTGCTTCGTCGAACTCGACATGGCAGGTGGGGCGTCCGCGCCGCAGCACGTCGTCGTCCATGCAGGGCAGGTCGTCATGCACCAGGGAATAGGCGTGGATCAGTTCGACGGCACAGGCGGCGCTATCGAGGGCCTGCGGGTCGGCACCCAGCGCTTCGCCCGCGGCATGGCACAACAGCGGGCGCATGCGCTTGCCGCCACCGAGCGTGCTGTAGCGCATCGCTGCGTGCAGCCGCGCCGGCACGGTCGCCGCCGTGGGCAAATGGTGATCGAGCGCACTTTCGGTGCGCCGCTGGATGGCAGCCATCCAGTGGTCGAAATCGCCGATCAAGCCAACTCGCTTTCATCCGCACCCGTCTTCGGCGTGGGAAATTCCTTGAGTGTGTCGCCATCGAGAATGCGTATCTTCTGCTCTGCCTGCGCGAGCGTTTCCTGGCAATGCTTCAGCAGTTGCATGCCGCGTTCATATGCCTTGAGGGAATCCTCGAGCGGCACGCCACCGCTTTCCAGCGTCTGGACGAGGCGTTCGAGTTCCTGCAGGGCGGCCTCGAAGGAGGCGGGAGGCTTGGATGCGGCGGACTTCATCATCAGGAGCGGATTTGCGAACCCCGCAAAATAGCCTATGGCGCCCTGTTCGGTCAAATTGCGGTCAATTCATCGTATACTTCTCGGGCCTGTATTTCTTCCAATTTCAGCAGGCAGCCCGCCGGTTTCCGGGTGTCTTTTTCTTGGAGGTTGGTGACTCATGTCCGACATTGCATCGAAGGCGCACCTGTCACCGGGTGTTTCCCAGTTTCCCGTCGAGTGGTACTTCGACGAAAAGCTTTTCGAACTGGAGAAGCAGCTCATCTTCGATGCCGGCCCGGGCTATGCCGGCCATGAACTCATGGTGCCGGAACTGTACAACTACCGCTCCACCGAGTGGTCCGACCATTCTCACATTCTTGTGCGCCAGCCCGACGGCATCTACCGGATGTCCAACGTCTGCCGTCACCGTCAGGCCATCATGCTGCAGGGCGCGGGTACGGCCGACAAGACCATCGTCTGCCCGATCCATCGCTGGACCTACGATACGCAGGGGGAGTTGATCGGTGCGCCGCATTTTCCGGCGAACCCGTGCCTCAACCTGAACAAGCAGAAACTCGAATCCTGGAACGGTCTGCTGTTCAAGGGCCCGCGTTCAGCGAACGCCGACCTGGCGGGCATGAAGGTTGCCGGCGAGTTCGACTTCTCCGGCTACAAGCTCGACCATGTCGAACTGCACCAGTGCAATTACAACTGGAAGACTTTCATCGAGGTCTATCTCGAGGATTACCACGTCGCGCCCTACCACCCGGGCCTCGGCAACTTCGTCACCTGCGATGACCTGACCTGGCAGTTCGCCGACTGGTACTCGGTGCAGCGGGTCGGCATCACCTCGCTGGCCAAGACGGGTTCGAAGACCTACGCGCAGTGGCACAAGGCCGTGCTCGATTACTACAACGGCGCACTGCCGAAGCAGGGTGCCGTGTGGCTGACCTACTACCCGAACATCATGGTCGAGTGGTATCCGCACGTGCTGGTCGTCTCGACGCTGATCCCGCAGGATGTTGACCGCACGCTCAATGTCGTCGAGTTCTACTACCCCGAGGACATCGCGTTGTTCGAGCCGGAATTCATCAAGGCCGAACAGGCCGCCTACATGGAAACGGCGATCGAGGATGACGACATTGGCGAGCGCATGGACCGCGGCCGTCACGCCTTGCTTAAGCAGGGGCGTAGCGAAATCGGCCCCTATCAGTCACCGATGGAGGATGGCATGCAGCATTTCCACGAGTTTTATCGCCGCAACATGGCCGAGGCTTTGACCCAAAAATGATTACCGTCGATCACAGCACAGACCGCGTCAACCTCGTCGTGATGGGCGAGTTCACTCTCGAGGACTTCACCGAATTCGAGGAATACCTGATCGCCAACGAGCTCTTCGATGGATCGCACAAACTGTTGTTCGACCTGCGCGAGATGGCCGGCTTCACTGTCGACATGGCTTGGGAGGAAATCAAGTTTTCGCGCATCCACGGCGGGGATTTCAAGCGCGTCGCGGTCGTGACCGACAGCCAATGGGTGGCCTGGAGTGCCTGGCTGGAGAAGACCTTCGTCAAGGCTGAACTGCGCGTCTTCGAGGATGCCGACGAGGCGCAAGCCTGGCTGGCGGAGGAGGCGTGATGTCGAGCACACTGGTTAGCGTTGACGAACTCGTCGCGCATCTCGATGACCCGAACTGGCGCATCTTCGATTGTCGCCACGATCTGGCGAACACCGAGTACGGCGCGCAGGCCTACGCCAAGGGCCATATTCCCGGCGCGTTTTTCCTGCACTGCGATCGCGACCTGTCCGGCCCCCTGACCGGAAAGAACGGCCGCCATCCGCTGCCCGACATCGAGGCCTTTGCGCGACGCATGAGCGAATGCGGCATTACGCCCGACACGCAGGTGGTGGCCTACGACAACGAGGCGAGCGCCTTCGCCGCGCGTCTGTGGTGGCTGCTGCGCTGGCTGGGGCACGACAAGGTGGCGCTGCTCGACGGCGGACTGCCCGGCTGGAAGCGCGCCAAGCAACCGCTCGACACCTCGGTGCGCCAGGTCGAGCCGACGCAGTTCGTGCCGCGCCCACGCCCGGAGATGCTGGTCGATACGGCCTACGTCGAGCAGCATCTCGGCTCGACCGGCATGCTGTTGCTCGACGCACGCAGCGAGGACCGCTACGCCGGCCAGAATGAGCGGCTCGACCCGGTGGCCGGCCACATTCCTGGTTCGATCAACCGCTTCTACTACGATTGCCTTGACGATGCGGCCATCTATTTCAAGACCGCCGACGAACTGCGCGCCGAGTTTGCCGACCTGCTCGGCGAGCGCGATCCGCGCACCCTCGTCCATCTGTGCGGATCGGGCGTCACCGCCTGCGTCAATGTGCTCGGCATGGAACGCGCCGGCTTGAAAGATTCGAAGCTCTATGCCGGTTCATGGAGCGAATGGTGCAGCGATTCGACGCGGCCTGCCACGACGGGTGATCAACCCGGATAGCGGGCTAAAGCCCAGGCGACATGCTCGCGCACCAGCGCTGAAGGATGATCCTGCCGCGCTCGCAAGGCTTCATGTGCAGTGGCCGAAGGCGCTGCGTTGCCGAGCGCCACGGCAATATTCCGCAGCCAGCGTTCATGGCCGATGCGGCGAATCGGCGAGCCGGCCAGCCGGTCGTTGAAGTCGGGTTCATTCCACGCGAACAAATCCGCTAGCGTCGCCTGATCGAGGCCGTGGCGCGGCAGGAAGTCGGTTTCCTGCGTCGGCGTGGCAAAGCGGTTCCAGGGGCAGACTGACTGGCAATCGTCGCACCCGTAGATCCGGTTGCCCATCAGTGGCCGCAGTTCCTCGGGGATGCTGCCCGGATGTTCGATGGTCAGGTAGGAGATGCAGCGCCGCGCGTCGAGCCGGTAGGGCGCGATGAACGCGCGCGTCGGGCAGATGTCGAGGCAGGCCGTGCAGGTCCCGCAGTGGGCCTCGACCGGGGCATCGGCGGGCAGCGGCAGGTCGACAAAGATCTCGCCGAGGAAAAACCACGATCCGGTTTGCGCCAGCAGCAGGGTGTGCTTGCCGCGCCAGCCCAGTCCGGCCTGCTGCGCAAGTTGCACTTCCATTACCGGTGCCGAATCGACGTAGACCCGGTAGCCGAATTCGCCCATCTCGGCGACGATGCGATCGGCCAGCTTCTGCAAGCGGTTGCGCAGCAGCTTGTGATAGTCGCGGCCCAGCGCATAGCGGGAAATGACGGCCTGTTCGTGAAAGTCAGCGCTGGCGGGACGGCATGTTTCCGGCAAGTAATCCATGCGGCAGACGATGACCGCGCGTGTTCCGGGCACCAGTTCAGCCGGCCGTGCGCGCTTCGTGCCGTGGCGGGCCATATAATCCATCTCGCCGTGGCAGCCGGCCGCCAGCCAGTCCAGCAGGCGGGTTTCGGCGGCACCGAGGTCGATGCCGGAAAAGCCGATCGCGGCAAAGCCCAGCTCGCGGCCCCAGCCGTCAATCCTTGCCTTGAGAGCGTTCCAGTCATGCATGCCGACGATGATAACCGCCGTGATCCTTCACGTTCCTACAGTCTGCCCGATGCGGCGACAACGCAGGCCCTGGGCGCGCTGCTCGGCGAGCATCTGGCTAAAGACCCTGAAAATCTGAAGCCGGCCGCCGTCGTTTACCTCGAAGGTGATCTGGGCGCGGGCAAGACGACACTGGTCGGCGGACTGTTGCAAAAAGCCGGCGCGGCCGAAACGGCGAAGAGCCCGACCTATACATTGGTTGAACCTTATGTGATTTCTGGATTAAACTTATATCACTTTGATTTCTATAGGTTCAATGTTCCAGAGGAATTCCTTGATGCAGGCTTGGACGAATATTTTTCCGATAGCGGACTCTGTCTGGTCGAATGGCCGGACCGGGCGCGGCCGTATTTGCCGGCTGCCGATCTTCGCATTCGTCTTGCCCATGACAGCACTGGCCGGCTGGCCCGTATCGAAGCCGGTAGCGCGCGGGGGCGGCAATGGCTGAGCGCATTCCCCACTTCACTCGCCGCGACATCCTCCGCGCTGCCGGCGCAAGCCTGACGCTGCTCGTCACGCCGCTCGCCCGCGCGACGGGTGCTTCTGCCGCGCCGACCCTGCTGGCCGTGCGCGTCTGGCCGGCTGAGGATTACACCCGCGTCACGCTGGAGCACGACCAGCCCATCGAGTTTCGCCACCTGATGCTCAAGGATCCCGACCGGGTGGTGCTCGACCTCGAAGGTGTCGAGTTCAATTCAGTGCTGCAAAGCCTGCCCGGCAAGATTCTCGAAAACGATCCGCAGATACGCCTCATCCGGGCCGGACGCTTCAAGCCCGGCGTCGTGCGACTCGTCATCGAACTCAAGGGCGAGGTCAAGCCGCAACTCTTCAGCCTCAAGCCGGTGGGCGACTACGGGCATCGCCTGGTCCTTGACCTGTATCCGTCCGAGCCACCGGATCCACTGTTCGCGCTGCTGGAAAAGCACGGCACGGGCGATCCGTTCGCCCCCGCCGAGCGCAAGCCGCAGGCCGCACCGGACATTGCGCGACTGGTGACGGTGGTGATCGATCCTGGCCACGGCGGCGAAGATCCCGGTGCGGTCGGGCGCGGCGGCAGCCTCGAAAAGGATGTCACGCTCGCCATCGCCCGTCGCCTGAAAGCCAAGATCGATGCCGCGCCGAACATGCGCGCACTGCTGACGCGTGACGGCGACTATTTCATCCCGCTGCAGCAGCGCGTCGCCAAGGCACGCCGCGTCAGGGCGGACTTGTTCATCTCGGTGCATGCCGACGCCTTCGTCAAGCCGACGGCACGCGGCTCCTCGGTCTTCGTGCTGTCGGAGAACGGTGCGTCGAGCTCGGCGGCGCGCTGGCTGGCGAACCGCGAGAATGCCGCCGACCTGGTCGGGGGCGTGAACATCGGCGTCAAGGATCCGCACCTCGCCCGCACGCTGCTGGACCTCTCGCAGACAGCGACGCTCAACGACAGCCTGAAACTCGGCAAGGCCGTGCTGGGCGAGATCGGCGGCATCAACGACTTGCACAAGGGCCATGTCGAGCAGGCGGGCTTTGCCGTGCTCAAGGCGCCGGACATCCCGTCGATCCTCGTCGAGACGGCGTTCATCTCGAACCCCGAAGAAGAGAAGCGTCTCACCGACAACGCCTATCAGGACAGGATGGCCGATGCGCTGCTCACCGGCATGAAGCGCTACTTCGCGCAGAACCCGCCACTGTCGAAGTCCAAGATCGCGGCAGTGTTCTAGCCCCGGCTGATACAATTCGCCGCTTCCCGACTGCCTTCATTTCCATTGCGGCAATGCAGTTTTTCCGAACCATTCCGGCACAGGCGAGCTCGTCCCGTGTGCTGGCCATCGGCAATTTCGACGGCCTGCACCGCGGGCATCGCGCGCTGCTCGAACGTCTGACCGCGACGGCGCGCCAGCATGGCTTGCCCGCGGCGGTGATGACTTTCGAGCCCCATCCGCGCGAATTGTTTTCACCCGAGCAGGCGCCAGCGCGCCTGACCAGCCTGCGCGAAAAGCTCGCGTTGCTGGAGGGCTGCGGCATCGACGAGGTGCATCTGCTGCATTTCAGCCGCAAGCTGGCCGGCCTGAGCGCCGCTGAATTCGTCGAACGGATTCTCGTGCGCGGCCTCGGCGTGCGTCACCTCATCATCGGCGACGACTTCCGTTTCGGCAAGGGGCGCGGCGGTGACTTCACGATGCTTCAGGCCGCCGGACAGCAACACGGCTTTGGTGTCGAGGCGATGCATACCATCGAAATCGACGGCGAACGGGTTTCCAGCTCCGCGGTGCGCGACACGCTCGCCGCGGGCGACCTCGAACACGCGGCACGACTGCTCGGCCGCCCGTACAACATCTCCGGCCGCGTCGTGCATGGCGACAAGATTGGCCGCAAGCTCGGCTGGCCTACCGCCAATATCCAGCTCAAGCGAAAAAGGGTGGCGCTGGCCGGCGTGTTTGCCGCGATGGTGTCGGGACTCGACAAGCGTCATCTGCCCGGGGCCGCGAGCCTCGGTGTGCGACCAACCTTGGGTGCGGGCCTGCGGCCGGTGCTTGAAGTGCATCTTTTCGATTTCGATCAGGAAATCTACGGCGCACATGTCACAGTGCACTTCCTACACAAATTGCGCGACGAAATGAAATTCGATTCCTTCGCAGCGCTCACCGCGCAGATCGCGCGTGACGTGGCGGTGACACAGGATTATTTTGCAGGCAAACACCATGGCTGATTACAGGAAAACGCTGAACATGCCCGACAGCCAGTTCCCGATGCGCGGCGACCTCGCCAAGCGCGAACCGGGCTGGGTCAAGCAATGGCAGGAACAGCAGCTTTACAAGAGGATTCGCGCTGCTTCGCAGGGCCGTCCGCGTTTCGTGCTGCACGACGGGCCACCCTACGCGAACGGCGACATCCACATCGGTCATGCGGTGAACAAGATTCTCAAGGACATCATCGTGCGCTCGCGCACGCTGGCCGGCTTCGATGCGCCCTACGTGCCCGGTTGGGACTGCCACGGCCTGCCCATCGAGCACCAGATCGAGAAAACGCATGGCAAGCATCTCGAGGGCAACAAGGCGCGCGCGCTGTGCCGCGCCTACGCGCAGGAACAGATCGAGCGACAGAAGAAAGACTTCATCCGTCTCGGGGTGCTGGGCGAATGGGACAACCCCTACAAGACGATGGAGTTCCGCACCGAGGCCGACGAGATTCGTGCGCTGGGCGAAATGTATCGCAAGGGCTATCTGTTCAAGGGCCTGAAGCCGGTGAACTGGTGCTTCGACTGCGGTTCGGCGCTCGCCGAGGCCGAGGTGGAGTATGCCGACAAGAAATCGCCGGCGATCGATGTGGCCTTTCCGCTGGACGCGGCCGAGCGCAATCGGCTCGCGGGTGCCTTCAATGTCGCGGTGCTGCCGGACAAGACCGCGTATGCGGTGATCTGGACGACAACGCCCTGGACGATTCCCGGCAACCAGGCGCTTAATGTTCATCCTGAATTCGTCTATGAGCTGGTCGATACGCCGCAGGGCCTGCTGATCCTCGCCGCGGAATTGCGGGCCTCCGCCCTGGAGCGCTATGGTTTGGAAGGCAAGGTACTGGGTGCTTGTCAGGGCATCGCGCTCGACCGCATGCAGTTCCGCCATCCGTTCTACGAGCGTGCATCGACCGTTTTCCTTGGCGAATACGTGACGCTCGATACCGGCACCGGCATCGTGCACAGCGCGCCGGCCTATGGCGTGGAGGACTACGATTCCTGCAAGCGCGCCGGCATGCAGAACGACGAGATCCTCACGCCGGTGCAAGGCAATGGCTGCTTCGCCGAGAGCCTGCCGTTCTTCGGCGGCCTACACGTCTGGAAGGCGAATCCGGAAATCGTCGCCAAGCTCGCCGAGGTGGGTTGCCTGATGGCGAGTGGCGAGATCATGCACAGCACCATGCACTGCTGGCGTCACAAGACGCCGACCATCTATCGCGCGACGACGCAATGGTTCGTCGGGATGGACAGGAAACCCAACGAAGGCGAAACATTGCGCACGGCGGCGCTGGCCGCCATCGAGGCGACCGAGTTCTTTCCAAGTTGGGGCAAGGCGCGCCTGCACGCGATGATCGCCAACCGGCCCGACTGGTGCGTATCGCGCCAGCGCAACTGGGGCGTGCCGATCCCGTTCTTCCTGCACAAGGAAACCGGCGAGCCGCATCCGCGCACACTGGAGCTGGTCGAGACCGTGGCGAAACATGTGGCGCAAGGCGGCATCGAAGCCTGGTTTGCGCTCGACCCGAAGGAACTGCTGGGCCAAGGTGAACATGGAGCCGGCCAGTACGACAAGATGAGCGACACGCTCGACGTCTGGTTTGACTCCGGCACGACGCACCGCAGCGTGATGCGCGGCTCGCATGCGTCGGAGTGCGCCTATCCGGCGGACCTGTACCTCGAAGGCTCCGACCAGCATCGCGGCTGGTTTCATTCCTCGCTCCTGACCGGTTGCAGCATCGACGGCCGCGCGCCCTACAAGGGGCTGCTGACGCACGGCTTCGTCGTCGATGGCAAGGGCATGAAGATGTCCAAGTCGAAAGGCAACGTCGTCGCCCCCCAGCAGGTGTCCGACACGCTGGGTGCCGAAATCCTGCGCCTGTGGGTGGCCGCGACCGACTACTCGGGCGAGTTGACGATCTCGAAGGAAATTCTCGATCGCGTGGTTGAGGTGTATCGCCGGTTGCGCAATACGCTCAAGTTCCTGCTCGCCAATACCGCCGATTTCGACGCGCAGAAAAACATGCTGCCGGTCGAGCAGTGGCTGGAGATCGACCGCTATGCGCTGGCGCTGACCATTGATCTGCAAGCAACAGGCGTGGCCGCCTACGACCGCTACGAATTCCACAAGGTGGTTCAGGCGCTGCAGAACTTCTGCGCCGAGCGACCTCGGCGCCTTCTACCTCGACATCCTCAAGGATCGTCTCTACACGACTGCTGCAGACTCACGCTCACGACGTTCGGCGCAAAGCGCACTGTGGCATATCGTGCAGTCGATCACGCGCCTGATGGCGCCGATTCTCAGCTTCACTGCCGAAGAAATCCATCAGGTGCTGGGCCGGGATAGTGTGATGCTGGAAACCTGGTATGCCTTGCCCGAGGTGGCTGAAAAGGCTGCGCTCACCTCGCGCTGGCAGGCGATCCGCGCGGTGCGCGCCGAGGTGCTCAAAGCGATCGAGGACGTCCGCAGCGCCGGTGGCGTCGGCTCATCCCTGCAGGCCGAAGTCGACATCGGCGCGGCAGGCGAGACCTACGACCTGCTTGTGTCGCTGGGCGATGACCTCAAGTTCGTGTTGATCTGCTCGAAGGTGACACTGTCGAAAGTCAGCGCTGGCGGGACGGCACTGACCGTAGTCCCAAGCACCCAGAAGAAGTGCGCGCGCTGCTGGCACTGGCGCGCGGACGTTGGCCAGCATGATCATGCCGCCGAGCACCCGGAACTCTGCGCCCGTTGCGCGAGCAACCTCTTCGGCGCGGGCGAGGCGCGCGCGTTTGCTTAATTTCGCACGCTGGCTCGCGCTGGCCGGCGTGATCATCGCCGCCGACTTTGCCAGCAAGGCTTGGGTGCTGTCCGTCTTTCACCTGCATGAGAGCATGGCGGTGACCGCTTTCTTCAACCTCGTGCTGGTCATGAATCCGGGCGCGTCCTTCAACTTCCTCGCCGCTGCGGGTGGCTGGCAGAAGTGGTTCTTCATCGTGCTGGCGCTGGCGATTTCCGCCTGGCTGGTCGTCATGATCCGGCGACATGCCAACGAAAGATTGCTGCCCGTCGCATTGTCACTGGTGCTCGGCGGCGCGCTCGGCAACGTCATCGACCGCATGCGCTTCGGGGCCGTGGTGGATTTCCTTGATTTTCATGTCGCCGGCTGGCACTGGCCCGCCTTCAACGTCGCCGATTCCGCCATCACCGTCGGAGTCATACTGCTGCTCTTGCAACAGCTCACCCACAAACCGCAATGACCGAAACCCTGAAACCCGACAGCCCGGAGCGCATCAGGCGCGACAGCCTCGTGACCTTGCACTACCGGGTCGCCACCGCCGACGACACCGAGGTGGTGTCCACCTTCGGCAGTACGCCTGCGACGCTGCAACTCGGCAGCGGTGAGCTGGCGCCGACGCTCGAAGCCTGTCTCGAGGACCTGCCAGTCGGTGAGCGCCACGTCTTCCTGCTGGAACCGTCGCAAGCCTTTGGACCGCACAACCCGGGACTGGTCAAACGCCTGGCAAGGGGCGAACTGCCGAACGGCGGCGCGGACATCGGCCCGCTCTCGCTGGTCGAATTCGCCGCACCGAGCGAACATGGGGGAGCGAAGTTCGCCGGTCTCGTGCGCGAGATCGACGATCAAGCCGCGCTGGTCGACTTCAACCATCCGCTCGCCGGCAAGTCGATCCGCTTCGAAGTCGAGGTCATCGGGATCTTATGAAACACGAAGAGCCGACCCGAGTGTTACATCGCCCCGTGATGGAGAATCGCCGTATGGCGGCAATTTCGGGGCGGGACCACTGATGGACATCCTTCTCGCCAATCCCCGTGGTTTCTGCGCCGGCGTCGAACGTGCCATCGCCATCGTCGAGCGTGCGCTGGAAAAGTTCGGCCCACCGATCTACGTGCGCCACGAGGTCGTGCATAACCGTTTCGTTGTCGATAACCTCAAGGCAAAGGGCGCCATCTTCGTCCACGAACTCGACGAGGTGCCTGCGGGTGCCACGGTCATCTTCAGTGCCCATGGCGTTTCGAAGGCGGTGCGCGCGGAAGCTGACCGGCGCGGCCTCAAGGTCTTCGACGCCACCTGCCCGCTGGTGACCAAGGTGCATCTGGAAGTCGAGCGCCATGCCCGCTTGGGCCGCCAGATCGTGATGATCGGCCACAAGGGGCATCCCGAGGTCGAGGGCACGATGGGGCAGATCACTAAAGACAGCACCGCCATGCACCTCGTCGAGAACGTTGACGCTGCCAGATCACTGAAAGTCAGCGCTGGCGGGACGGCACCCGGCACACCCCTGGCCTATGTCACGCAGACCACGTTGTCGGTGGATGATGCCGCGACCATCATCGCCGAGTTGAAAACGCGGTTTCCGGATATCGTTGGTCCGAAGAAAGACGATATCTGCTACGCGACCCAGAACCGGCAGGATGCCGTGCGTCGGCTGGCCGAAAGCTGCGATGTCATCATCGTGGTCGGCTCCAGCAACAGCTCCAATTCCAACCGGCTGCGCGAGGTCGCCGTCCAGCATGGCATCAAGGCCTATCTGGTCGATCGGGCTGCTGAAATCGACCCTGCCTGGCTTGAGAACGCGTGCAAGGTGGGTGTCACGGCAGGCGCTTCGGCGCCCGAATCGCTCGTCGATGAGGTCGTGCATGCGATTGCCGGTCTGACCGGAGCTACCCTGCCCGAGATCGAGCGCCAGGATGAAGGGGTGAGCTTTCCCCTGCCGGTTGCGCTGGCTGGATAGCGCGGCCAACCGTTCGACCGCTCTCGGCGGCCTTTCGTCGGCTTGGGGTAGCAAGCCGACGAAATCCTGAATAAATTCCATGCTGTGTAAAAGGAGTATTTCCATGAAGCCTGGCCACCGCGGTTTTACCCTGATCGAACTGATGATCGTCCTCGCCATCATCGCCATTCTGGCGAGCATTGCATTGCCCGCCTATGACGGTTATGTCAAGCGAGGCAAGGTCCAGGAGGCGACAACGAGTCTGGCTGCTGAGCGGGTCAGGATGGAGCAATATTTCCAGGACAATCGCACCTATGTTGGGGCGATGCTGAAAACACCGACAACGAAGTATTGGACCTATGCGTTATCGAATCACGCGGCCAATACCTACACAATCACGGCTGCGCCGGCTGCGGGATCCGGCATGACCGGGTATCAATACACGGTTGACCAGGACAATGCCAAGACTTCCGTGGCCGATGGCACCACAGGGACTAGTTGCTGGCTCGACAAAAAGGGCGGGGCTTGCTGATGGACCGCAGCCGTAATCGGCAGCCAGGTTTCAGCCTGATTGAGCTGGTAATGACCTTGGCGGTTCTCGGCATTGTCATAGCGCTGGGCATGCCGGCTTTTGGGACGTGGATCATGAATACCCGGATTCGCACAACGGCAGATTCGATCGCCAATGGCCTGCAGGTTGCACGCAACGAGGCGGTGCGCCGGAATGCTGCCGTGCAGTTTGCCATGGCTGCCACGGGATCGAGCTGGACCGTTAGCTGTGTCGCCGTTGCTCCGGCCTGTCCGAACACGGGCCCGATCCAGGCGCGTGCGACTGGAGAGGGGTCGTCAGATTCAATCACCGTTACGCCAAATAATGGATTGACCATCACATTCAATGGCTTCGGCATGATGTCCGCGCCGGTGCTGGCCGGGAATGGTGTTGCCAGTTTCGATATCGATGGCCCGGATACTGCTGAGAGCCGTGAGTTGCGCATAACGATTCAGGCGGGTGGGAATGTGCGCATGTGCGATCCCCAAACGACAGCGCCTGACCCGCGAGCTTGTTGAGGATGGATCTCAAATGACGCAAACAAATAGCAGAAGGTTCGACCAGACGGGTGTCGTCCTGCTCGAGACCCTGATTGCAATCCTCATTTTCTCGATTGGCATTCTCGCCCTGGTCGGTTTGCAGGCAGTCATGATCAGCAATACATCCGACGCCAAATATCGCAGCGAGGCCAGTTATATCGCCCAACAGCGAATTGGGGAAATTTGGGCCAACCCGGCCAATCTTGCTGCGATGGGGGAAGGCGATCCGTCGGACCCGGGTAACAGCCCGGGAACGGATATTTCCAAACTGTTGCCCGACGGGAAGCGCTATACGGTACAGATTTCACCCGGCGAATTCCTGGTGATGGTGACCTGGCAGCCCCCGGGCGATCCAGGCAACGTGGTTGTGCACCAGTACATGACCGTAGCTCGCGTTGTGGGAGGGGCTTGAGCATGCGTCTCACATCGCTTTCAATAATCCGGCGCCCGAATGGTTTTTCCCTGATCGAACTGATGGTCGGCATGGTGATTGCCTTGCTGGCGACACTGATCATCATGCAGGTTTATGAGCTTTTCGAGGGCCAGAAGCGGACCACCTCGGGCGGGGCGGATGCCCAGACCAACGGCAGCATAGCGCTTTACAACATTCAGCGTGATGTGGCAGTAGCCGGATACGGCACCCCCGTTTTCAGCACGCGCAACACTGCCCTGATGTGCGATCCCCTGCCGACCTTCGATGTCGATGCCAATGCTGCCACACCCGAGGCCGGCATCTATCCCGTATTGCTTGCTGACGGTGGCGTTGGCCCTGGCGCAAGCGACACAGTCACGGCAACTTACGGTGATACAGCCCGGGGCGGGATTCCCATCGCCGCGACTGTCGCCGGCAATTTTGCCGTGGTTGCCAACAACCTGGGATGTCAGATAGGGGATATCGCGCTAATGGTCAATGGCGTGACATGCGAACTGCAAAAGGTCAGCAACCTGGTCGGCACCACGGGTATCGAGTTTCAGAATAATCCAACCGTGACCACCGGCATGGTCACCTGCCTTGGTGGGTGGAATGAAATCAGCTATTCGGTGGCCAATGGCATGCTGTCGCGCAGTGGTGCCAACAGCGTTGCCGGCATCGTCAATATTCAGGCGCAATATGGCATCTCGGCAATTCCAAAAGACAATACGATCGTTCAGTGGGTCAATCCAACCGGCAATTGGGAGCTGACAAAGGCCGGGAATACATTGACGAAGCCTGTCCTGGCCGATCGCATCCGCATCAAGTCGATTCGTGTTGCGGTTGTTGCGCAAAGCGGACTCTGGGAAAAGGATGTCGTGTTGACGGCATGCAGTTCGACAACGCTTCCCAATCCCACGGGGGTCTGTGCGTGGGAGGGGACGCCCACATCGCCTGCGCCAACCATTGATTTGTCGAACCTCCCCGATTGGGATCATTACCGCTACCGGGTTTTCGAGGTGATCATTCCCGTGCGCAATGTCATCTGGTCGCTGAACACCTTGGGATAGAGCCAGTCATGCCAACAAATTCCAGACTAAATGCAAACCGCACCACCCGGCAACGTGGCGTCGTATTGTTTATCGCGCTGATTGCGCTGGTGGCCATGTCGCTTGCGGCAGTTGCCTTGATTCGCTCGGTTGATACCTCAACACTGGTTGCCGGTAACCTGGCCTTCAAGCAGGCCGCAACAACTTCCGGCGACAGTGGGCCGGAGGGCGCAATCATATGGTTGATGAATACCGCGAATGCGGCCACTTCCGATCCGTGGACGGATCCTGCCCACTCCTTCAACAACGACAACATTTCAGCCGGCTACTATTCCAGCATCAACACTGCCGTACCCTTGGACCTGTTTGCCGATGCGACATGGGCAACGAACATCACTGCGCCTGCGACGGGCACTTCTTACGATGCCACCGGCAAAGAGTATTTCGATACTGCCCACACCAAGCCGACCGGCAACACGGTGCGCTACCTCATCCAGCGCATGTGCCGCACACCCAACCAGGTACTTTCCGAAGGCGAGTGTCTTTTCAGCGATACATCGGAAGACAACCGCAGCAAGCGGGTATTGAATTACGGTGAAGCGGGTGGAGCCAATAGCTCGATAGCAGGTAGTCCGATTTACCGCATCACGGCGCGTATCGTCGGTCCCAAGAACACAATCAGCCATATCCAGGCATATGCCTACTAGGAGGTCAAAGTGAACACCCACTCGACTATTCGTTGCACGTTCAAAAAATTATTCTGGATTCCGCTGTGCGCTGGATTGATGCTCGCTTCCGGCGGCCATGCGGCCAGTCTTAACCTCGCAACTGCGCCCCTGGCCAATGCCACGACCACGCAAGTGCTGCCCAACATCATGTTTACGCTGGATGATTCCGGCAGTATGGGCTGGGATTTCATGCCCGACTGGGTGGGGGATGATTTCCCCCGCAGTTCGAGTCCTGAGTTGTACAAGAACGCCGGTCTCAACGTGGCTTATTACAATCCTGCCATTCGATACGAACCGCCGGTGATGTACAACAGCAGCGGTAGTCTGGATACCGCGACCTATCCAAGTAAGACTTCGGGATGGAATAGCATCAAATATGACGCCTTTGGCAAGCAGGGCAACAGCGTATCGACTTACCCGGATCAGCTTTGCCCGAACGGCAACACACCCTCTGGGACTAGCCCGAGTCAGACCTGCAATCTCGTGGGTGGCGCGGACTACTACACGTTTGTATCGGGAGAGTACTGCACCAAGCCCGATCTGAAGATCTGTGTTCTCCAGGCCGCGAAATCGAACAGCTATCCCTTCCCGGGTAACTTGCGCTGGTGCAGTGACGCAGCGCTCACCACTTGCCAGGTGACACGCACGAATACCTATCAGTACCCGCGCTATCCCGGACTTCCCGCCAGTGCGACGCTGACGGTTTCCGGAAGCAACACCAATCGTTTTACCAGCGTAAAAGTCAATGGCAAGGAGATCATGTCGTCCCAGACGTCCTCCAGCAGCACCAGCACCACGCTTGCCACTGACATCACCAACAGAATCAACGACTGCACCGCAGCCAAGACAGGCAACTGCGATGTTGCCGGTTACAGCGCCACGCGAAGCGGCAGTGTAGTGACGGTCTCTGCGCCCACCGGGTCAATGATTACAGTTATTCCCACCTGGACGCGTTCGGGTACGGGCTCCAAGACGATCGCTGCGTCGGCATTCAGTGGTGGCGTTCCCGGTTCGGTTGTCTATACGGATATCGTCAGCACGACCACCAGCTATGCCTATCCCGGAACAGCAGTGAAGCACCCAGACCGGACCGATTGTTCCGGTACCACGTGTACCTATAACGAGGAAATGACCAACTTCGCGAACTGGTTCACCTACTACCATACCCGCATGCAGATGATGAAGTCGGGAGTCAGTCGTGCGTTCAAGTCCATCAACAACAAATTTCGCGTCGGTTTCAACAGGATCAACTACACCGGTACTACCGATGGCGATAACTTCCTGCACATCGACAAGTTTGAGTTGGCGCACAAGAATTCCTGGTATGCGAAGCTGTTTGGAGCGACGCCGAGCGGGAGCACGCCTTTACAGAGTTCGCTGGGTAAAGTTGGCCAGATTTTTGCGAACAAGGCATCAGGACAGTCAGCAAATTCCCTCAGGGATCCGGTCCAGTATTCCTGTCAGCAGAACTTCTCGATCCTGTCCACCGATGGTTATTGGAATAGTTCGACAGGCAACTACAGCCTGACGAATGGCAGTGTGGGCAATCGGGATGAGAAACCGTGTTTCAATCCGTCAATTCAGCCAAACCCCACCACTGGCACACCGTTGCCGGTGTGCGAGGGCCCTTCGGCCAGTTCGGACTCGCTCGCCGATATCGCAAAGTACTATTACGACACCGATTTGCGTGATTCCAGCTTGAACAACTGTTCTGGCGGCCCGGTCTGCACGGGTGGAGCATCGGCCGGTTGCATGACGCCATCGTATTTCAATACCTGCAAAGACAACGTATTCGTCAGCACGACCGATAATAACGTCAAGCAGCATATGACAAGCTTCACGATCGGATTGGGTACTGATGGAACGTTGAATTATCAGAGCGATTATCAGACTGCGACCGAGGGCGATTTTCACGAGCTCAAGGAAGGTCTGAACGGGAAGGTCTGGCCAAATCCCATTACCAACAGTGGCGGTGAGCGCATCGACGATCTCTGGCATGCCGCGGTCAATGGTCAGGGGCAGTATTTCAGCGCCAAGAACCCCAACGATATCGTCAGCGGCCTGAATACCGCGCTAGCCTCCATTTCCTCGAAAATCGGTTCTGGCGCGGCGGCGGCGACGAGTACGCTCAACCCGGTCGCCGGTGATAACGGCGTATTCGTTGCGAGCTATACCACGGTGTCCTGGTATGGCAATCTCGAAAAGCGACTGATGAACCTCGATACCGGCGTGACGAGCGAAAATGCCACCTGGTGCGTGGAAGATGTGGTGGCGGACTCTTGTGCGGCGCCCGGTGCGTTGCAGAACGATGTCAGCGGCGGCAGCAATACCTGGTACTGCGTGACGCCGGGCGCGACCGCGGCCACCTGCACGAATGGGACGCTGCTGGGTACCGACTGCAAGGTCGAGGTGGCGAAAGCCTGTACTGGCACGCTGAAGAGCAAGGTGTCTTCTGCTTCCGACAGCCGCAAGATCAAGATGAAGATCGGCAGTGGGTTGTCGGATTTCAATATCACCAACATCGCGTCTGCCGGGTTGGACGCCAATTTCTTGAATGCCTTCCTGAAAGCCAACCTGAGTCAGGCATCGGTCTTGGGGGCCACGGAACAGGCCTTGCTGACCGGCGATAACCTGACAAAATATTTACGCGGGCAACAAGGCTATGAAGATCGCGCCAGCAATCCCGTGGGCGATCGAATCTTCCGCTCGCGCAATGCGACGATGGGCGATGCCGTCGAGTCGCAACCTGCCTACCTCGGCAAGCCTCCCTTCATCTATGCGGATGCCGGCTACAGTGCTTTCGTGACGGCCAACACGCCACCCGATCGGACCAAGACGGTGTTTCTGGGGGCCAATGACGGCATGTTGCACGCCTTCAATTCAGACACCGGGCAGGAAATGTGGGCCTATGTGCCGTCGATGGTGATCCCGAACATGTGGAAGCTGGCCGACAAGAACTACAGCACCCTGCATACCTACTATGTCAACGGCAGTTCCATACTCTCGGATGCCAAGTTCTCTGATGGCACGTGGCATTCGATATTGGTTGGCAGCCTGAAGGGGGGTGGCCGCGGCTATTACGCGCTGGATGTGACCGATCCTACCAATCCCGGCATGCTGTGGGAATTTACGATTACTCAGGACAGCGACGTAGGCTATAGCTATGGCGATGCCGTTGTCACCAAGCGCGTGTCGGATGGCAAGTGGGTTGTGCTGGTGACTTCCGGCTATAACAATACGAGCCCCGGCGACGGCAAGGGTTATCTCTACGTTCTGGATGCTCAGACGGGTGCTGTTCTGCACAAGATCGGCACGGGAGAGGGCAACTCTATTACACCGAGCGGCTTCGCCAAGATTGCGGCGTGGGCGGACAATACCGAAAAGGACAATACCGCCAAATGGGTCTATGGTGGCGATTTGCTGGGCAACGTCTGGCGCATCGACATGACCACCTATGCGGTACTGAAATTTGCGGTATTGCGGGATTCAGGTGGCGTCGCACAGCCGATTACTACCCGACCCGAATTGGCAAAAATCTATGACAAGCGTGTCATCTACGTGGCGACAGGTAAATATCTCGAGCAGATCGATCTGACGACAACGCAGCAACAAACGCTTTACGCCATCAAGGATGCGGATGCAACAGCAACCATCGATAGCCCGCGGCTGTTCACCGCGGGGGCTGACAAGATGGTGCCACAGGTGTTTACGAACGTTGGCGCAACCCGTCAGATCACCGCTTGCAATACGTCATTCAGTTTTGCAAGCGACCGTGGGTACTATCTGGAATTGCCTGACTTATATACATCGGTCTCGACCGGAACCAGCGCCAGTGAGCGTGCGCATGTGGATCCCCAGTTGCAATTCGGCACGTTGCTGGTGCCGACGACAGTCCCGGCCAGCGATGTGTGCTCACCGGGCGGCTATGGATGGCTCAACTACATCGACTACAAATCCGGTTGCAAGGTGGACGGCGGGTCGGATGTCGGTCAGAGGACCAATTCGCCGATTGTGGGTATGAATGTCATTACCCTGCCGCCCAAACCAGGTGTTTCAATTAACCAGCGGATCAAGGTTTCGGTAGTCACAGCCGACGATCCGACGCCGCGTCTCGTAGGCAATGCGCCTTTCAATGCATCCTTGGGCAACTTTATAGGGAAGCGCGCGATCTGGCGGGAAATGGTCAAGTAACAAACTGATTGCGCTACAATGCGGCCCCACCGCTGCTGTAGCTCAGTTGGTAGAGCAACTGATTCGTAATCAGTAGGTCACCAGTTCGATTCCGGTCAGCAGCACCAGTTTCACGGCCCCCGGCAACGGGGGCCGTTTTGGTTTATAAAGTCCGCTTTCATCGCTAACCACTCATCGGCTATCGACCATGACCACACACCTCTACGAATCCTCCATCACCAGCCTGCCATTGCTCGGCCGCGGCAAGGTGCGCGACAACTATGCAATCGGCGACGACCAGATGCTGATCGTGACCAGCGACCGGCTTTCTGCCTTCGACGTGATCCTGCCCGATCCGATCCCGGGCAAGGGCGCGGTGCTGACGGCCGTGGCCAATTTCTGGTTCAAGAAACTGGCCCATATCATTCCGAACCAGCAGACCGGCATCGATCCCGAAACCGTGGTTTCGCCGAGCGAGCGCGACCAGGTGCGCGACCGCGCGATCGTGGTCAAGCGCCTCAAGCCGCTGCCGATCGAGGCCGTGGTGCGCGGCTACCTGATCGGCTCCGGCTGGAAGGATTACAAGGCGACCGGCAAGGTGTGTGGCATCCCGTTGCCGGCCGGCTTGCAGATGGCCCAGCAGTTGCCGCAACCCTTGTTTACGCCCTCGACCAAGGCCGAGCTCGGTGATCACGACGAGAACATCGACTACGCCACGGTCGAGAAGACCATCGGCCCGGCGCTGGCCGCGCAGGTGCGCGATGCGGCGCTGCGCCTCTACAGCGAAGCGGCGGCCTATGCGCTGACGCGCGGCATCATCATCGCCGACACCAAGTTTGAATTCGGCCTCGACGCGGCGGGCACGCTGCACCTGATCGACGAGGTGCTGACGCCCGATTCGTCGCGTTTCTGGCCGGCCGATACGTACCAGGTGGGCACCAGCCCCGCCAGCTTCGACAAGCAGTTCGTGCGCGACTATCTCGAAACGCTGGACTGGAACAAGCAGGCCCCCGGCCCGAAGCTGCCGGCCGAGATTCTGGCAAAGACCTCGGCCAAGTATCGCGAGGCGCTCGAACGGCTGACCGGCTGAAAGTCAGCGCTGGCGGGACGGCACTGCCGGCCCGCCGCGTGTAATTTGGACGGCATTGAATTACGCCGTCCTGCCTCAACATCAATGCCATGAACCCACTCCTTGATCTTTCCGGCCTGCCGCGCTTCGCGGCTATTGCGCCGGCGCATGTCGCACCCGCGATCCGGCAACTTCTCGATGAAAACCGCACACTGCTGAAGCAGCTCGAACTTCCGGAAACGCCGCCGACCTGGGATACTTTCGTCCAGCCGATGACCGATGCCGGCGAGCGCCTCGGCCGCGCTTGGGGCATCGTCATGCACATGCACGGCGTCAATGACGTGCCGGAATGGCGCGAAGCCTATAACGCGATGTTGCCCGAGGTGACACGTTTTTTCGCCGAGCTGGGTCAGAACCTCGCGCTCTACGAGAAGTTCAAGGCGTTGGCCGCCAGCCCGGAATACGCGACGTTGAACCCGGTGCGCCGGCGCATCATCGACAACGAGGTCCGCGATTTCCGCCTCGCCGGTGCCGAACTTCCCGCGGACAAGAAGCCCCGTTTCCAGGCCATTCAGGAAGAGCTTTCGGCGCTGGCGGCGAAGTTTTCTGAAAACCTGCTCGACGCCACCAACGCGCAAGCCGAATGGGTGACGGATGAAACCGGCCTGGCGGGCCTGCCCGATGACGTGATCACTGCCGCACGGGCGAACGCCGAAAAGGAAAACAAGCCGGGCTGGAAGTTCTCCCTGCAAGCGCCGTCCTATCTGCCGGTAATGCAGTACGCCGACGATCGCGCCTTGCGCGCGCGCATGTACCGCGCCTATGCCACGCGCGCCGCGGAGTTCGGGAAAACGGAGTGGAACAACGGGCCGCTGATCGAGCGCATCCTTGCACTGCGGGCCGAGGAAGCGGCGCTGCTCGGTTTCGCCAATTACGCCGAGTTGTCGCTGACGCCCAAGATGGCCGATTCGCCCGCGCAGGTCGCGGCCTTCCTGAGCGACATGGCGGCCAAGGCGCGCCCCTTCGCCGAGTGCGATCTGGCCGAATTGCGCGAGTTCGCCCGGACCGAACTGGGCCTCGACACGCTGGAAAGCTGGGACATGTCGTGGGCGTCGGAGAAGCTGAAGCTTGCCCGCTATGCCTTCTCGGACGACGAGGTGAAGCAGTACTTTCCCGAGCACAAGGTGCTGGCGGGACTGTTCCGCGCCATCGAGACCCTGTTCGGCGTGCAGGTCCTGCCCGACAGCGCGCCGGCCTGGCATCCGGACGTGCGCTTCTTCCGCATCGAACGTGCGGGCAAGCTGGTCGGCCAGTTCTTCCTCGATCTCTACGCACGCGAGACCAAGCGCGGCGGCGCCTGGATGGCCGATGCGATCGGCCGGCGCCGGCTCTCCCCGACGTGCCGTCCCGCCAGCCCTGACTTTCAGGACGCGATCCAGACGCCCGTCGCCTACCTGTGCTGCAATTTCCCCGCGCCGGTGGGAAACAAGCCGGCCACTTTCACGCACGACGACGTGCTGACGCTGTTCCACGAAACCGGCCACGGCCTGCACCATCTGCTCACCGAGGTCGAGGAACTCGCCGTTTCGGGCATCGACGGCGTCGAGTGGGATGCCGTCGAACTGCCGTCCCAGTTCATGGAAAACTTCTGCTGGGAATGGGACGTGCTGAAGGACATGACCGCCCATGTGGAAAGCGGCGCGGCGCTGCCGCATGCGCTCTATGACAAGATGATCGCGGCGAAGAATTTCCAGAGCGGCCTGTTCACCCTGCGCCAGATCGAATTCGCGCTTTTCGACCTGCGCTTGCACGCCGAGAACCGGCGCGATTTCATGGCACTGCTCGACGCGGTGCGCAAGGAGGTCGCGGTGATCGTCCCGCCCGACTGGAACCGCTTCCCCCAGAGCTTTTCGCACATCTTCGCCGGCGGCTATGCAGCGGGCTACTACAGCTACAAGTGGGCCGAGGTGCCTGTCGGCCGATGCCTACGCGGCCTTCGAGGAAGCGGTGCCGAACGTTGGCAGCGTGCTCGACGCGACGACGGGTGAGCGCTTCTGGCGCGAGATCCTGTCTGTCGGTGGCTCGCGTCCGGCGCTCGAATCATTCCAGGCCTTCCGTGGCCGTGCACCCTCGCCCGATGCACTCTTGCGCCATAATGGCATGGTTGCAACAGCCTGAGCGGAGGCGTTCATGAAACGGATGGTCTGGTTGCTGGCGCTGTGTCTCGCGACGGCCGCGCAGGCGCAGTACTATCGCTGGGTGGATGAGCAGGGCAAGACGCATTACGGCGATCATCCGCCGCCGGCCGCGGCGGGCAAGGCGCAAGCCATGCGCCATGGGGCGCTGCTGGCCGACAAGACCCTGCCTTATGGGGTACAGCAGGCTGTGACGAATTTCCCCGTCACGCTCTATGTCTCGGCCAACTGCAAGGAAGGCTGCCAGGAGGCGCGCGACTACCTCAAGTACCGCAGTATCCCGTTCACCGAAAAGATTGTCTCGACCAACGAGGACGCCGAAGCGCTGAAGAAGCTGGTCGGTGGCCGCGAGGCCGTCGTGCCCGTGCTGACGGTCGGCACCAAGCAGGCCAAAGGCTGGCTGCAGAGCGACTGGCAGCGCCTGCTCGACGCGGCCGGTTACCCGAAGGAACCGGCGCTCTAGTGGTTTAGTCCGCCGCTTCGGCGAGCAGCGAGGCAAGTTCGCGGTCGAGGCGCTCCGGATCGCCCGACTTGCCCGTCCAGCCTTCCGGCACCTTGAGCAGGACGCCCTTGGCGGTGGCTTCATTGCGTATCATACCTGCCATGAAGATCGCGACATGGAACGTCAATTCGCTGAAAGTCCGCCTGCCGCACGTGCTCGACTGGCTGGCCGCCGCGCAGCCTGACGCCCTGTGCCTGCAGGAAACCAAGACCGAGGATGGCGGCTTCCCGTTCGCGGCGCTCGAACAGGCTGGCTATCGGGCGATCCACAACGGCCAGAAGACCTACAACGGCGTGGCGATCCTCGCGCGGACGGAGCCGGTGGACATCGTGCGCGACCTGCCGGATTTCGATGATCCGCAGAAGCGCATCATCGCCGCGACGGTGGATGGCGTGCCCGGTGTACGATTGGTTTGCGCCTACATGCCGAACGGGCAGGCCGTCGGGTCGGACAAATACGAATACAAGCTGAAGTGGCTCGCGGCACTGGCCCGCTGGCTGGAGGTGGAGTTGCAGCGTTACCCGCAACTGGCGTTGCTGGGCGACTTCAACATCGCCCCCGAAGATCGCGACGTGCATGACCCGGCGGCCTGGCAAGGGCAAATACTGTGCAGCGCGGCCGAGCGCGACGCATTCAACCGCCTGGTCGGGCTGGGGCTGGCCGATGCCTTCCGCCTGTTCGAACAGCCGGACAAGCTGTACTCGTGGTGGGATTACCGCATGATGGCCTTTCGCCGCAACCAGGGGCTGCGCATCGACCACATCCTGCTCTCGCCCGCGCTCGCGCAGCGCTGCCGTGCCTGCCGCATCGACAAGGCGCCGCGCAAGCTGGAACGGCCGTCCGACCATGCGCCAGTGATCGCCGAGCTTGCCTGACGTGCCACAGATGGGACTCATTGACCTCTATCCCGTCCTGCAGGCACTGCCGACCCCATTGCGCGAACGGCTGCTGGCCGGTTCGCAACCGATGACCGTGCCGGCCGGCACCGTGCTCTTCGACGAGCACCAGCCCTGCCAGGGTTTTCCGTTCGTACTGGCCGGCAGCATCCGTGTCGTCAAGCTGGCGGCCAACGGACGCGAACTGCCTTTGTACAAGGTGCAGTCAGGCGAAAGCTGCATCATCACCTCGAGCTGCCTGCTTGGCCATGCCGACTACAACGCGCGCGGCGTGACCGAAAGCGAGACGACGCTGGTGCTGCTGCCACGCACGCTGTTCGAACAGATGCTCGGCGAGACGGCCTTCCGCGATTTCGTCTTCGACCTGTTCGCCGAACGCATTTCCGAGCTGATGCAACTCGTCGAGGAAGTCGCTTTCCGCAAGCTCGACCAGCGGCTCGCCAACCTGCTGCTCGGCAAGGGCCGCCAACTGCATACCACGCACCAGCAATTGGCGGATGATCTCGGCAGCGTGCGCGAGATGGTCAGCCGCCTGCTCAAGGGTTTCGCCGACCAGGGGCTGGTACGGCTGGGCCGCGAGCAGATCGAGATCCTCGACCCCGCCGGGCTGCGCCGGATCGCGGGCTGAAAGTCAGGCCTGGCGGGACGGCACTCCTTTCGCACGTTGGACCCAATGTGATTTTGGTTACTGAACCGAAATACTCGGGAATGTTCTAATGTGTACGCATTCCATAACCCCAAGGAGATAAATATGAAATTGAATGTTGGCGGCATTGACCGCATCCTGCGCATCGTCGTTGGTCTCGCCTTGGTTGGCTGGGCGTTGATGGGCGGCCCCGTCTGGGCCTGGATCGGCGTCGTACCCCTCGGCACTGGCTTGGTCGGCTTCTGCGCCCTCTATCCCCTGCTGGGCATCAGTACCTGCCCGATGAAGAAGTAATTCCTCAGCCGGTCACCCGAAACGGCGTGCCACGGCACGCCGTTTCGCATTTCCGGACACGATTTCTTACCTTGTTCCGCTTCTGTCGGCGGCTTTCTCCGGATAAAATAGGCACATGTTGAAGCAACGCACCCTCAAAAGCCTCATTCGTACCACCGGTGTCGGGCTGCATTCCGGCGCGAAGGTGACGCTGGTCCTGCGCCCGGCCGCGCCGGGGACGGGGATCGTGTTTCACCGCGTCGATCTGACGCCCGTCGTGGATATCAAGGCCGACCCGCTCGCCGTGGGCGATACGCGCATGGCGTCGTGTCTCGAGAAGGACGGTGCGAAGCTGGGAACGGTCGAGCACCTGATGTCGGCGCTGGCCGGACTGGGCATCGACAACCTCCATGTGGATGTTGACGCCGAGGAAATCCCGATACTCGATGGCTCCGCGGCCCCCTTCGTCTTCCTGCTGCAATCGGCCGGCATCGAGGAGCAGAACGCCCCGAAGCGCTTCCTGCGCGTCAGGAAGGATGTCGAGGTGAAGGATGGCGACAAGTGGGCGCGCCTGTCGCCCTACGACGGTTTCCGCCTTGAATTCTCGATCCAGTTCAACCATCCGGCGGTTGACAAGTCCGGCACGCATGTAGCCGTTGATTTTGCCGACCAGTCCTACGTCCGCAACATCGCCCGCGCACGCACCTTCGGCTTCACGCAGGATGTCGAGGCGATGCAGGCGCAGGGACTGGCGCTCGGCGGCAGCCTGGAGAACGCCATTGTGATGGACGAGTACCGCGTGCTGAACGCCGAGGGCTTGCGCATTCCCGACGAATTCGTGCGCCACAAGGTGCTCGACGCCGTCGGCGACCTCTATCTTGTCGGCGCGCCCCTGCTGGCGTCGTTCAGTGCCCACAAGTCCGGCCATGCGCTCAACAACAAGCTGCTGCGCGCCCTGCTGGCCGATGCGACGGCGTGGGAGTGGGCGACCTTCGAGCAGCCGGCCACGACGCCGGCCCGCGTGGCGCACCTCTATCCCGACGTGCTGTTCGCTTAGGGGCTGCCGCGGCCATGCTGCTGCTCCGCATCGTCGGAATCCTGGCTGTCATCGCCATCGGTGCCGGCATCGTCGCCTTCCTGTTCACGCGGGATCGCCGCTATCTCGGCCTGTCCTGGCGCGTTGCCAAGTACGCGCTGATCTTCGCGCTGGTCCTGTTCGCCCTGCTGGCGCTCGAGCGGCTGATCGTCATCGTCTGAACGCGCGGATGTGCCGTCCCGCCGGGACTGACTTTCAGGCGTTCTTCAGCAGTCGCTCCAGCGCCTGGCGCACGGGCGATTCCGGGTCCAGGCCCTCGACCAGCGATGTGAGTGAGCGCTTCGATGGAATACCCAGTATTTTCGGCTGTTTTTTCTGCGCTCGGGACAAAGGGCGCCGGCCGGGTTGCACCCGGACCTCGATTCCGCTAACCTCCTGTCCCTGTTGAATAAATCCGTCGGCGAGCCGAGGCGCCAACTGCCTCAGTTTGACCGCGACCGCGCCGCTGTCCGCGTGGATAACGACTTTTCCCCCTTTGAGATTGGCGATACGCGCTCCGGGTGCCAGATGCACCGGCAACGCGGCGTCGAGGAGGGTTTGCAACTGCCGCAGGCGTTCGGCCTGGCCCGCAAGACGGGCAAAGGGTGCGCTGGTGGCAAGATGGTCTTTCAGGAGTCCACGCTTGTTTGGGGACGGGCTGCCCGGCAAGCGGGATTTTGGGCGTGGCGTCATGGCGTTGGGCCGGCTTGAAAGCGTCGCAAGGAATTTGCAGGGATTTTGCAAGGAGTATACGCGTGCAGATCATTCTGGTTTCCAATCACATGGCCACGGCCCGCAGCATCACGCTGACACGCCGCCATCTGGTTGTAGGCGTCACCACCTTCGTCATGCTGCTGCTGACGTTGTCTTCATTCTTTTCCTATCTGACGGTGCGCCATGCGGCCGAAATCCGCTTGCCTTTCCTGCAGGACATGCTGCGCAGCATCAGCCTCGAGGAAGCCGGCAAGACGCGTGATTTCGTTCGCGAGAACCTGGCGAACATGGCAAGCCGGCTCGGGCAGATGCAGGGCCAACTGCTGCAGCTCGATACGCTCGGCGAGCGCTTGGCCGGTATGGCGGGCGTTACGGCCAAGGAAGCAAAGCCGGCTGTCGAAAAGAAGGATAAGGACGCAGGCCGCGGCGGGCCGTTGCTGCGGCCGGACACGCTGAACGAAACCAGCCTGCAGCGGGCCCTCGATGAATTGGCGCGCCAGGTTGCGGTGCGCAGTGAAACGCTGACGGTGCTGGAGAGTCGCCTCCTCGACGAACGCGTCCGCAAGAGCATGCTGCCGACGACGCTGCCCATCGCGGAGGGGGTGCGTTCCTCTGCCTTCGGCTGGCGTTCCGACCCTTTCACCGGCCAGTCGGCATTGCACGAGGGGCTGGATTTCACCGCCGACGTCGGTACGCCGATCCATGCCGCCGCGGCCGGCATCGTGCGCAGCGCCGAGCGCCACCCCGAATATGGCAATGTGGTCGATATCGACCATGGCGACGACGTGGTGACGCGCTATGCCCATGCCTCGATGGTGCTGGTCAAGGAGGGCGAATTTGTCAAGCGCGGCCAGCATATCGCGGCCGTTGGCTCCACCGGGCGGTTGACCGGCCCGCATCTCCATTTCGAGGTGCGTATCAAGGGCGTGCCACAAAACCCGGCGCGCTTCCTCGACCAGAGCACGACACAACTCGCCCGACGGCCCTAATATTTGGAATTGTGGGCCGGGGACAAACCTGAGGGCGGCTGATGGGCGGGGGCCGGCTGACCCCGCATGGTAAGATTGCGCCTTTTGGCGCGCGCTCCGCTGCATTGCCGCGCCTATTGCCATTTATAGCGGCCATTCAAAGCAAAAAATCCCCATGATTTCCGGTTTCTTCAAGAAAATATTCGGCAGCCGCAACGAGCGCCTGCTGCGCCAGTATTCCCCCATCGTCAAAAGCGTCAATGCGTTTGAAAGCAAGATGCAGGCGCTTTCCGACGCCGACCTGGCCGCCCAGACACCCGCGCTGAAGGCCCGCGTCGCCAATGGCGAAGCGCTCGACAGCCTGTTGCCGGAAGCCTTCGCCACCGTGCGCGAAGCGGCGCAACGCGTGCTGGGCATGCGCCACTTCGATGCCCAACTGGTCGGTGGCATCGTCCTGAACAACAACAAGATCGCTGAAATGCGCACCGGCGAGGGCAAGACCCTCATGGCAACGCTGCCGGTGTATCTGAATGCCCTGACCGGCAAGGGCGTGCATGTCATTACCGTCAACGATTACCTCGCCAGTCGCGATGCCGAGTGGATGGGGCAGGTCTATAACTTCCTCGGCATGACCGTCGGCTGCAACCTGCCACAGATGGGCCACGAAGCCAAGCAGGCTGCCTATGCCGCTGATATCACCTATGGCACCAACGGCGAGTTCGGCTTCGACTACCTGCGCGACAACATGGTCTATGCGGCCAACGAGCGGGTCCAGCGCGGGTTGAACTATGCAATCGTGGACGAAGTTGACTCGATCCTGATCGACGAGGCGCGTACCCCGCTGATCATCTCCGGCCAGGCCGAGCAGCACACCGAGCTCTACGTCAAGATGAACGCCGTGCCACCGCTGCTGGAAAAGGGTGTCGCCGCACAGAGCCAGGAAGAAAATGACACCGGCGATTTCGTCGTCGATCTCAAGGCGCATTCGGTCCTGCTGACCGAGCAGGGTCACGAAAAGGCCGAGGAGATCCTCGCGCGTATCGGCCTGCTGGCCGAGGGCAGCAGCCTCTACGACCCGCACAACATCCTGCTGGTGCATCATCTGTACGCGGCATTGCGCGCCCACAACCTGTTCCATCGCGACCAGCAGTACGTGGTGCAACAGGGTGAAAGCGGCGGCGAAGTCATCATCGTCGACGAGTTTACCGGCCGCCTGATGTCCGGCCGGCGCTGGTCAGACGGCCTGCACCAGGCCGTCGAGGCGAAGGAGGGCGTGGCGATCCAGTCCGAGAATCAAACGCTGGCCTCGATCACCTTCCAGAACTATTTCCGCATGTACGTCAAGCTCGCCGGCATGACCGGCACCGCCGATACGGAAGCCTACGAATTCCAGCAGATCTACGGCCTCGAGACCGTGGTCATTCCGACCAACAGGCCGATGATCCGCGACGACCGCAACGACCAGATCTATCGGACGGCGATGGAGAAGTACAACGCCATCCTCGCCGACATCAAGGACTGCCACCAGCGCGGCCAGCCGGTGCTGGTCGGCACCACCTCGATCGAGAATTCCGAACTGATTGCCGGCCTGCTGCAGAAGGACAAGTTGCCGCACCAGGTCCTGAACGCCAAGCAGCACGCCCGCGAGGCCGAGATCGTCGCGCAGGCCGGCCGACCGGGTGTGATCACCATCGCCACCAACATGGCCGGTCGCGGTACCGATATCGTGCTCGGTGGCAATGTCGAAAAGCAGATCGTCGCGCTGATGGCGGACGAAACGGTATCGGCCGAGGACAAGGAACAGCGCGCCCAGAAGCTGAAGGATGAATGGGAAGGCTTGCACGCCCAGGTGATCAAGGCGGGCGGCCTACACATCATCGGCTCCGAACGCCACGAGTCGCGCCGCATCGACAACCAGTTGCGTGGCCGCTCCGGCCGCCAGGGCGACCCGGGCTCTTCGCGCTTCTACCTGTCGCTCGACGACCCGTTGCTCAAGATCTTCGCCGGCGAGCGGCTCAACAGCATCATGGTGCGCCTCAAGATGCCCGAGGGCGAGGCGATCGAGCATCCGCTGGTTTCGCGCTCGCTCGAGTCGGCACAGCGCAAGGTCGAGCAGCGCAACTTCGACATCCGCAAACAGCTCCTCGAGTATGACGATGTTTCCAACGACCAGCGCAAGGTGATCTACCAGCAGCGCAACGAGTTGCTTGACGCGGCCGACATCGCGGACACGATCGTCGCCATGCGCCAGGGCGTAATCCACGACCAGTTCCGCGAATACGTGCCGGCCGAAAGCGTCGAGGAGCAGTGGAACCTCGGCGGGCTGGAGGTCGCGCTGACGGCGGAGTTGACGCTCAAGCTGCCCGTCGCGCAGTGGGTGAAGGACGACCCCAAGATCAACGACGACGAGATCCTCAAGCGCATCCTCGATGCGGCCGATGCGATCTATGAGGAAAAGGTGGCGCGTGTCGACCTGACCGCCTGGCGCGGCTTCGAGCGCAACGTCATGCTGCAGTCGCTCGACACGCACTGGCGCGAGCACCTCGCCGCGCTCGATCATCTGCGTCAGGGCATCCACCTGCGCGGTTATGCGCAGAAGAACCCGAAGCAGGAATACAAGCGCGAGGCCTTCGAGCTGTTCGAGGCCCTGCTGGGCATGGTCCGCAACGAGGTCACGCGGTTGCTGATGACCGTCGAGATTCGCACCGAGTCGCAGATCGATGAAGCCGAGCAGCAGCATCCGCACGTCGAGAACGTGCAGTATCACCACGCCGATTATGAAGAAGCGCTCGCCAGCGCGGCCACCGACGAAAAGAAGCCGATGCCCCAGGAGCGTGCGCTGCCCAAGGTCGGTCGCAACGATCCCTGTCCCTGCGGCAGCGGCAAGAAATACAAGCACTGCCACGGCAAACTGAGTTGAGCGAACTGCGCACCATCGCCGAGGCGGGCGACGGTGTCGCCCAACGCAGCGTCATCATTCTCGATCAGACGAAGCTGCCCCGCGAGACTGCGTTCGTCCGGCTGCAGACCCTGGCCGACGCCGCACATGCGATCCGCGTGATGCAGGTGCGCGGCGCGCCGCTGATCGGCGCCACCGCCGCCTACGGTGTGGCGCTCGGAGTGCAGGAAGGCCTGACCCTCGAACGTATCATCGAAACGCTGGCCGCCACGCGACCGACTGCCGTCAACCTGCGCTGGGCGCTGGATCGCATGCGCCAGGTGCTGGGAAAGTCAGACCTGGCGGGACGGCATGAAACCGCGTGGGAAGAAGCACGCGCCATCGCCCGCGAGGACGAGGCGGCGAATGCCGCGATCGGCCGGCATGGGCTGGACATACTCAGAACCCTCGCCACAAACAAGGGCCGTGTCGAGGTGATGACCCACTGCAATGCCGGCTGGCTGGCCACGGTGGCACACGGTACGGCGCTCGCGCCGATCTACGCGGCGCACGCTGCCGGCCTCGCCGTGCATGTCTGGGTGTCGGAAACCCGCCCACGCAACCAGGGCCTGCTCACCGCCTGGGAGCTGGCGCAGGCCGGCATCGCCCACACCTTCATCGCCGACAATGCCGCCGGCCTGCTGATGATGCAAGGCAAGGTCGATTGCGTGATCGTCGGCGCCGATCGCATTGCGGCGAATGGCGATACGGCCAACAAGGTGGGCACCTACCTCAAGGCCTTGGCGGCAAGGGAACATGGCGTGCCGTTCTACGTCGCCGCGCCCGTGTTGACCATCGACTTCGCCTGCCCGGATGGCGCCCACATTCCGATCGAGGAGCGCGGCGCCGAAGAGATTGGCCTGACGCATACGCCGGTGGCCAATCCGGCCTTCGACGTGACGCCGGCACCGCTGATTGCCGGCATCATCACCGAGCATGGCTGCGTGCCTGCGGACCAACTGGCGCAGTTGAAGCCATGAGCGATTTGCGCGCGGAAGTCCTGTCGATCGCCCGCGCGATGAACGCCGCGGGCATCAACCGGGGCGCGGCGGGCAACGTCAGCGCCCGCGATGACACGGGATTCATCATCACGCCGACCGGCATGCCCTACGACGAATGTCTGCCGGAAGACATGACAAAAGTCAGTCTTGACGGGACGGCATCCGGGAAGAGAAGCCCCTCCTCGGAATGGCGCTTCCATCGTGACATTTACGCCGCGCGGCCCGAGGCGGGCGCGATCGTTCATGCCCACTCGCCATTCGCGACGGCACTGGCCTGCCAGGAAATCGAGATCCCGCCGTTCCATTACATGATCGCGCGCTTCGGCGGCGACACGATCCGCTGTGCCGCTTATGCCACCTTCGGCACGCAGGCCTTATCGGCCGCGATGCTGATTGCGCTCAAGGAACGTCGTGCCTGCCTGATGGCGCATCATGGAATGGTCGTATTTGGTGCCAACCTCAAGGAGGCGCTGACCTTGGCGGTGGAGCTGGAATCGCTCTGCGAGCAGTACTGGCGCGTGCTGCAACTCGGCGCGCCGAAACTTCTCCCCGCAGATGAAATGGCGCGGGTGATCGAGAAGTTCAAGGACTACGGCAAGCAGTCCTGAACCGGTCTAACGCCGCATCGCCGACCTCGGGCCACCCACGGTCAACGGAAGCGAGCAGCCACGGTCGGCATGTAAGGCGTTTCAAGCTAATCGACGATCTTGTTGATCGGCAGTTCGATAATGCCGCGCGCTCCGGCCTGATACAGCAAGGGAATCAGTTCCCGTACCTGCTTTTCCTCGACGACGATGCCCAGGTCGACCCAGTCGGAATCGGCCAGCGGGGCGACGGTGGGCGTAGACGGCGAGGGCAGGATGGCGGTGATTTCTTCAAGCGCGCTGCGTGGCACGTTCATCGAGAGGAAGACGCGCGTCGCTGCCGCGATCGCACTTTGCAGCAGCATCAGCAAGCTGTCGATCTTGGCGTGCTTCCAGGCGTTGCCCAGCGCGGCATGGTTGACGATGAAACGCGGTGTGCTTTCCAGCACGACATGCATCACCCGCAGGTTGTTGGCGCGCAGAGAGGAACCGGTTTCCGAGACGTCGACAATCGCATCGGCGAGGATCGGTGGTTTGACTTCGGTGGCACCCCAGGAAAACTCGACGCTGGCTTCCACGCCATGCGCGGCGAGAAAGCGCTTCGTCATGCCGACGGCCTCGGTGGCGATGCGCTTACCCTGTAAGTCCTTCACGCTCTGGAACGGCGAGTCTTCCTTGACCGCCATGACCCAGCGCACCGTGCCGTAGTTCGACCACGGCGCCTTGAGATTGGCGAGCTCGGCGACATCGGCGCCGGTTTCCTGGATCCAGTCGAGGCCGGTAATGGCGCAGTCGAGAATGCCTTGGCCAACATAACGCGCCATCTCCTGCGGGCGGATCAGGATGCATTGCAGTTCGACATCGTCGATCGTGGGATAGTAGGAACGGCCCGAGATGCGCAAGTTATAGCCGGCGCGCACGAACAGGCTTTGCGTGGTTTCCTGCAAACTGCCCTTCGGGATGCCGATGCGCAGGATGTTCGATTGAGGATTGTTCATACCTGATCAAGAAACACGCCGGGCCGCCCCAAGTGTTTCTTGGCCCCTTGAGGGGAGAACCGAGCGAAGCGAGGTTGTCGGGGTGGGCCTATTCATAACGGACGTCGAGGATTTCGTATTCGCGCCGGCCACCGGGCGTCTGCACCTCAACGACATCGCCGGCGAACTTGCCGATCAGCGACCGCGCCACGGGCGAGTTGAGGGATATCTTGCCCTGCTTGAGGTCGGCCTCGTCGTCACCGACGATCTGGTAGGTGACCTTCTTTTCCTCATCCATGTCTTCGAGTTCGACGGTGGCGCCGAAGACCACGCGGCCGTCGGCATCGAGCGCACGCGGGTCGATGATTTGCGCGTTGCCAAGCTTGCCTTCGACTTCGGCGATGCGGCCTTCGACAAAGCCTTGACGTTCCTTGGCGGCGTCGTATTCGGCATTCTCGGAAAGGTCACCGTGCGAACGTGCCTCGGCGATGGCGGCAACCACGGACGGGCGCTCCACGGTTTTCAGACGCTTCAGCTCCACCCGCAGCATTTCGGCGCCGCGCAGCGTGATTGGAAACTTGCCGCTCATTCCAATGCTCCGACCAGTTCTTTGTGCAACTGCTGGATCGAATAGGTTTCCAGCCCGGAATGGCGCATGCCGACGCAGGCGGCGCGCGCACCTTCGATCGTCGTAAACAAGGTGACTTTCTGTGACAGGGCGGAAGTGCGGATCACGCGCGAGTCCTGAATCGCTGCACGCTTTTCATCGACGGTGTTGACGATCAGAACGATCTCGTTGTTCTTGATCATGTTGACGATGTGCGGGCGCCCTTCATTGACCTTGTTGACCACGGAAACGGGAATGCCGGCGGCTTCGATGGCGCTGGCGGTGCCGCGCGTGGCGAACAGCGCGAAGCCCAGTTCGTGGAGCAGGCGGCCGACTTCGACAGCTTTCATCTTGTCCGCCGACTTGACCGTGATCAGCGCGCGGCCCGCGGCCGGCAGCCGGGTGTTGGCGGCGATCTGCGACTTGACGAAGGCTTCGCCGAAACTGCGGCCAACGCCCATGACCTCGCCGGTCGACTTCATCTCCGGACCGAGCAGCGTGTTGACCCCCGGGAACTTGTTGAACGGGAAGACCGCTTCCTTCACCGAGTAGTAGGGCGGGATGACTTCCTGCGTGACGCCCTGGTCGGCGAGGCTGCGGCCGGCCATGCAGCGCGCGGCTATCTTCGCCAGCGGCAGGCCGGTGGCTTTCGAGACAAAGGGCACCGTGCGCGAGGCGCGCGGATTGACTTCGAGCACATACACCACGCTGTCGGCACCGCGGCCCTGGATGGCGAACTGCACATTCATCAGGCCGACGACGTTGAGGCCCTTGGCCATCATCTCGGTCTGGCGGCGCAACTCGTCCTGGGTTTCGGGACAGAGCGAGAAGGGCGGCAGCGAACAGGCCGAATCGCCCGAATGTACGCCGGCCTGTTCGATGTGTTCCATGATGCCGCCGATGATGACCTGTTTGCCGTCGGACAGCGCATCGACGTCAACCTCGGTCGCATCGTTGAGGAAACGGTCGAGCAGCACCGGCGATGCGTTGGAGACCTTGACCGCTTCGCGCATGTAGCGCTCGAGGTCTTTTTCTTCATGCACGATCTCCATCGCGCGGCCGCCCAGTACGTAGGAGGGACGTACCACCAGCGGGTAGCCAATCTCCGCCGCGAGGCGCAGCGCATCGGGTTCGGTGCGTGCCGTGCGGTTGGGCGGTTGCTTGAGACCGAGGTCCTGCAGCAGTTTCTGGAAACGCTCGCGATCCTCGGCGGCGTCGATCATGTCCGGGCTCGTGCCGATGATCGGCACGCCGTTGGCTTCGAGGTCGCGGGCGCGCTTGAGCGGCGTCTGGCCGCCGAACTGCACGATCACGCCGACCGGTTTTTCGATATGCACGATTTCCAGGATGTCTTCCAGCGTCAGCGGCTCGAAATAGAGGCGATCCGAGGTGTCGTAGTCGGTTGACACGGTCTCCGGATTGCAGTTGACCATGATGGTCTCGTAGCCGTCCTCGCGCATCGCCAGCGCGGCATGCACGCAGCAGTAGTCGAACTCGATGCCCTGCCCGATGCGGTTGGGGCCACCACCGAGCACCATGATCTTCTTCTTGTCGGTGGGGTGCGATTCGCACTCTTCCTCGTAGGTCGAGTACATGTAGGCGGTGGAGGTGGCGAACTCGGCGGCGCAGGTGTCGACGCGCTTGAACACCGGGCGCACGCCCAGTGCCTGCCGTCTTTCTCTTACTGCCGTCTCGCCAGCACTGACTTTCACGGCGATGCGGCGATCGGAGAAGCCCTTGCGCTTGAGGCCGCGCAGTGTGTCGGCATCGAGGTTGTCCAGTTTTTGCGTCGCGAGCCAGGCCTCGGTCTTGACGATGTCCTCGATCTGCACGAGGAACCACGGGTCGATCTTCGTCAGGTTGAAGACTTCCTGCAGCGAATAGCCGGAACGGAAAGCCTGGCCGAGATACCACATGCGCTGGGCGCCGGGCGAGGACAGTTCGTGTTCGATCTGGCCGTCGTCGGCCTGGATCTCATCGAGTCCATAGACACTAACCTCAAGGCCGCGCAGGGCCTTTTGCAGCGATTCCTGGAAGCAGCGGCCGATGGCCATGACTTCACCGACCGACTTCATCTGCGTCGTCAGGCGGTCGTCGGCCTGCGGGAATTTCTCGAAGGCGAAGCGCGGCACCTTGGTGACGACGTAGTCGATCGAAGGTTCGAAGGAGGCGGGCGTCGCGCCGCCGGTGATGTCGTTCTTCAATTCGTCGAGGGTAAAGCCCACCGCGAGCTTCGCAGCGATCTTGGCGATCGGGAAGCCGGTGGCTTTGGAAGCCAGTGCCGACGAGCGTGAGACGCGCGGGTTCATTTCGATCACGATCATGCGGCCGTCGTCGGGGTTGATGGCGAACTGCACGTTCGAACCGCCCGTGTCGACGCCGATCTCGCGCAGCACCGCGATGCTGGCGTTGCGCATGATCTGGTATTCCTTGTCGGTGAGCGTCTGCGCTGGCGCGACGGTGATCGAATCGCCGGTGTGCACACCCATCGGGTCGAGGTTTTCGATCGAGCAGATGATGATGCAGTTGTCCTTGCGGTCGCGCACCACCTCCATCTCGAATTCTTTCCAGCCGAGCAGCGATTCCTCGATCAGCAGTTCCTTGGTGGGCGAGGCTTCGAGACCGCGCTTGCAGATCTCGATGAACTCTTCCTGGTTGTAGGCGATGCCGCCGCCCGAGCCGCCCATGGTGAAGGAGGGCCGGATGATGGTCGGGAAGCCCATCACGCTCTGCACCTGCTGCGCCTCCTCCAGGCTGTGGGCGATGCCGGAGCGGGCCGAGCCCAGGCCGATCTTGGTCATCGCCTGCTTGAACTTCTCGCGGTCTTCGGCCTTGTCGATCGCTTCCTTGGTGGCGCCGATCATCTCGACGTCATATTTTTCCAGCACGCCGTACTTGGCCAGGTCGAGCGCGCAGTTGAGCGCGGTCTGGCCACCCATGGTCGGCAGCACCGCGTCGGGGCGTTCCTTGGCGATGATGTTTTCCAGCACCTGCCAGGTGATCGGCTCGATGTAGGTCACGTCCGCCATGTTCGGATCGGTCATGATCGTGGCCGGGTTCGAATTGACCAGGATGACCTTGAAGCCTTCTTCGCGCAGAGCCTTGCAGGCCTGGGCGCCGGAATAGTCGAACTCGCAGGCCTGACCGATGATGATCGGGCCGGCGCCGATGATGAGGATGGAATTAATGTCGGTGCGCTTAGGCATTCTTGTTTTTCTCCATCATGCCAATGAAGCGATCGAACAGGTAGGCGACGTCGTGCGGGCCGGGGCTCGCTTCGGGGTGGCCCTGGAAGCACAGCGCCGGACGATCGGTCCAGGCCATGCCCTGCAGGCTGCCGTCGAAGAGCGAGACATGCGTTACCTTGATGTTGGCCGGCAGCGTGGCCGGATCGGCGGCAAAGCCGTGGTTCTGGCTGGTGATCAGCACTTGGCCGGATTCGAGATCCTTGACCGGATGGTTGGCGCCGTGGTGGCCGAACTTCATCTTGAGCGTCTTGCCGCCGCCCGCCAGCGCCATCAACTGGTGGCCGAGGCAGATGCCGAAGGTCGGCAGCTTCCTGTCGAGGAATTCGCGGATCGCGGCAATCGCGTAATCGCAGGGTTCGGGGTCGCCCGGGCCGTTGGAGAGGAACACGCCGTCAGGATTCATCGCCAGCACGTCGGCGGCCGGCGTCTGCGCCGGCACGACGGTGATTTTGCAGCCGCGCGAGGCCAGCATGCGCAGGATGTTGCGCTTGACGCCGAAGTCGTAGGCGACGACATGGAAGCGCGGGCCGGTCGGTGCCGTATAGCCGGTGCCGAGTACCCATTCGCCCTCGGTCCAGGCGTAGGCCTTGCCGACCGTGACCACCTTGGCGAGATCCATGCCGGCGAGGCCGGGGAAGGCGCGGGCTGCCTCAATGGCGCGTGCGACGTCTTCGTCGCTCAGCGCCCCGGCCTGCGCGTCCCCAAGCAAGCATCCTGCTTGCGCTCCCTTTTCACGCAGGATGCGCGTCAGCTTGCGCGTATCGATGTCGGCGATGCCGACGATATTCTCGGCGCGCAGATAGTCGGAAAGGGTTTGTTCGGAACGGAAATTCGAGGCAAGCAGCGGCAGGTCACGGATCACCAGTCCGGCGGCGTAGATGCGGCCGGCTATTCCACCCTCTGCGTCTTCGCGATTGATGCCGGTGTTGCCGATATGCGGGTAGGTGAGGGTGACGATCTGGCGCGTGTAGGAGGGGTCCGTGAGGATTTCCTGGTAGCCGGTCATGGCGGTGTTGAACACCACCTCGCCGACCGAGGTACCGGCGGCGCCGATACCCTTGCCCCGAAATACCGTCCCGTCGGCGAGAGCAAGCAAGGCGGACGGGAATGCGGTCAAAATCGGGCTCCTGAGCGATTATTGCGATGCACCAAACCCTGAAAAACAGGGTGTTGGCCAAACCGGCGCATTGTAGCCGATAAGCCGCCGCTCGGCTAGGCGGCGGAGCCGTGCCGCGCTATCTGAGTCCCAGCACGTCCTGCATGTCGAACAGGCCGTTCTTTCGCCCGCGCAGGAAGCGCGCGGCACGCAGCGATCCCAGCGCATAGGACATGCGGCTGGCGGATTTGTGCGTGATTTCAATGCGTTCGCCGGTGCCGGCGAACAACACGGTGTGGTCGCCGACGATGTCGCCGCCGCGGATCGTCGAAAAGCCGATCTGCGTTGCCGGCCGTTCGCCGGTGTGGCCTTCGCGGCCATAGATGGCGCAGTCGACCAAGGTGCGTCCCAGTGCCGCGGCGACGACCTCGCCCATGCGCAGGGCGGTGCCGGAAGGGGCATCGACCTTGTGGCGATGATGTGCTTCGATGACCTCGACGTCGTAGCCTTCGTTGAGGATGCGCGCGGCGACGTCGAGCAGCTTGAACACGGCGTTTACGCCGACGGCCATGTTCGGGGCGAAGACGATGGGAATCTCGCGGGCGGCGGCCTCGATCTGCTGTTTCTGCTCGGCGCTGAAGCCCGTGGTGCCGATCACTGCATGCACGCCGTGCCGGCGGCAGATCTCGAGATGCTTCAAGCTGCCTTCGGGACGGGTGAAATCGATCAGGCAGTCGGCGCCGGCCAACGCGGCCTCGGCGTCGTCATCGACGTCGAAGGCGGCGGCGAGCGCGGCATCGGCGGCGGCATTCACCGCCTCGATCAACATCTTGCCCATGCGGCCATTCGCGCCGGCGATGGCGTAGCGAATCGTGGTCATGGTGTTCAGTCTTTCTTGGGTTCGGCGGGGACTTCGATGATGCGCGCCGCCGAGGCCGGAGCGGCCGCCTCCGTGGCCTCGCCCTCTGGCACGACATCGCCGCCGACGCGGACCAGCTTGCCGTCCTCGAAGAAGACGACGAGGCGGCGCAATTGGGCTTCGCCGCGCCCGGGCTGGAAGCGATAGACATAGTCCCAGCGGTCCGCATGGAACATGTCGGCCACCAGCGGCGTGCCGAGCGCGAAGCGCACCTGGTCGCGGCTCATGCCCGGCTTGAGTTTGGCCACCATGTCCTGCGTGACGTAGTTGCCCTGGCGCACGTCGATGCGGTAGGGCGTAAGGTAGGAAGAGACATCCGGGGTACTGGAGCAGGCGGACAGCAACAGCAGGCTCGGGAGCAGGAGGCGCAACGACATGACGGGGATCGTAAGGAACGGAGGGATGCAGAAAACTATATCATACGGGCATCAGCATTCCCGCATGAACTAAAGCAGCCCGAGCATACCAATGACCGACCGCGCCGAACTCCAGAACATGGGCCTCAAGGCCACGGTACCGCGCATGACCATCCTCGACTTGTTCCGCAAGTCGACCACGCGTCACCTTGCGGCTGAAGATGTCTACCGCCAGTTGCTGGCTGAAAAGATCGATATCGGCCTCGCCACCGTCTACCGCGTGCTCACCCAGTTCGAGCAGGCGGGTCTGCTCGAACGCCACCATTTTGAATCCGGGAAAGCTGTCTTCGAGCTCAAGGACGGCAAGCACCATGACCATCTCGTTTGCCTGCAATGCGGTCGCGTCGAGGAATTCACCGACCCCGAGATCGAGCGGCGCCAGAACAAGGTCGCCAGGGAGCGTGGCTTTACCGTCGTCGAACACGCGCTTTACCTCTACGCCGACTGCATCAAGAAAGACTGTCCGCATCGAAACGCCGAGAATGATGACTGAGGTGTCCGGCCGGGCTGCAATCGGGTAGGTCCGGGGAACCGGTGCCGTCCCGCTGGCGCTGACTTTGGTACTTGATTGGCAGCGCGGCGGGTGACGGGCGGGACGGCTTACTTCTTGATCTGCAGCTTGCCGTTGACCAGTTCGACCTCGGCATCGAGGATATAGGCCTCGTTCTTGTAGCCCTTCTCCTGATACATGTCGAAGGCCATGCTGGATTGCGCACCGGTCGAGCAAGTAAACACGATCGGCTTGTCCTTCGGAATGCTCGCCAGCTTGCCTTCCAGATCGCCGAGCGGGATGCTGATCGCCCCCGGCCAGCTGCCGTCCTTGAACTGCTCGGGCTTGCGCACATCGACAATCGTGAACTTGGCCGGATCGGTCTTGACGACGCTTTCGAAGAACGGCGTACTGATCACCTCCTTGTCCTTCGCCGTCACGACCATGAACTTTGTCGCAGCACCCACGCTGGCGGCCATGGCACCCGCCGCGCCTTGCATCGCTTGACCCATCGCCGCGGCGGGCGCCGCCGCGGCCGGCTTGGCCTTGTTGGCCGCCGCCCAACCCGGATAACCCTCGACATAGACCCGGACGTTCTTGTAACCCAGCGCCTTCGCCTTGGCAGCCGATTTATCCGACAGATCGCACGCCAGACCGCCGCAATAGAAGATCAACGGCTTGGCCTTGTCCGTCGGCAGCTTGTCAAGCAGCTTGTCGAACTTGTTATCCGGGATATTGATCGCGCCGGGGATCATGCCCTTCTCGGCCGTGCGGTCGGGACGGGCATCGATCAGCACGATATCGGCCTTGTCGGCGATGACCTTCTCGATGAAAGCCGTGCTGACGGCAGCGACCTCACCCTTGGCTTCCCAATCGGGAATCCCCGCCGCATACACCTTGACGTTGGTGTAACCGAGCTGTTCCGCCTTGAAGGCCGAACTGTGGGAGAGCTCGCAGGCCAGGCCCTGGCAGTAGAAGATGAGTTCCTTGGCCTTGTCGGTCGGCAGCACGCCCTTTTGCTTGTCGAACAATGGGTCGACGATATTGAGCGCGCCGGGCAGGTGGCCGATGTCGTAACGCTGCTTGGTCGGGCGCGAGTCGATCAGCACGGGATTCTTGGCGTGATCGATCGGCGGGGTGGCGAACGGCTTCACATAGGCGAAATCGACGATCTTCGTATAAGGCGTGTATTTGCCGACACCGACGCCACCGCCAGAGGTGGGCGCGGCCGCCGCAGGGGCGGATGGCGTCTGGGCACAGCCGCCCATCAAGGCAATGGATGCGGCAACGACGAGTAATTTGAGTTTCATGGATATCTCCCTCAAGATGATCGGAAACATGTGCAATTCCAGTTCAGGGGATGCGAAATAACCCTGTCGCCATCATGGACGGCGGCATGTTGCATTCGCCAACAAGCAGTCTGCCGCGAGTCCGCCCCTTCTCTCGATGATGATGAGAAGAAGGGGACGGGTCGCGGCAGGTTCCGGGGAGTCGCTAAATCAATACTGATAGCTGATCTGGAAGTTAAGCAGGTTCTGCTTGAGTTCAATTGTGTTGAAAGGCGCCACGCTGGATTTGACGCTGTTGCTGAAGGCATGAACGTAGGAGAGTGAGCCCATGACCTTGTCGCTGAACTTGCGCGTGATACCGAGCGTGAGGTGCTTCTCCACGACCGCCAGCGAGCCCATGTTGGCGTTGACGTCCTCGGGGCCGATCGGCGATTTGCCATAGTTGAAACCGGCACGCACCTGCATCTTGTCGCCGATATCCTTCTGGATGCCCAGGGCATACACGGTCTGGTTGCTCCAGCCGAACGGCATGGCCGCCGGCACCGCACCGACATAGCCTGCCGGGCGGCCGAAGGCCAAGGTACCCAGCACATCGGCGAACTCAATGCGCTTGATGTCACCCTCGACCAGCAGACCGGGCATTGGCTTCCAGGCCAGGCCGAAAGTGAAGGTCTGCGGTGCATCCATGTCCAGCGTGATCTTGCCGGCAGTGGTGTTCCACTCGAACTCATCCATGTTCTGCTTGCTCGACCAGGCTGCGCCGAATTGCAGGTTCGGATTGAGTTTCCAGATCAACCCGGCCGTCACGCCCCAGCCAAAAACCTGATTCTGCGGCAGGTCGAAGCGGCCGGCGGGGGAAAAGCCCGACATGGCAAGACTCTGGTAGTTGAGATTGACAGTGGCGCCGATCGACAGTTTGTCGCTCACCCGGTAAGCAAAGCCAGGCGAAACCTTGAAGAACTGCTTGGTCGTGACGAGTGACTGATTGCCCGGTGCCAGCATGGTGTCGGGAAAATCCACGCCCATGCCGGAGATGCCACTCAGGCCCATTCCCAGCGTCAGCTGGTCATTGACACGGAACGCGACAGCTCCGGTGGGCATCATGTAGAGATTGGAATCGCTCTCCAGGCCATTGACCTGGCGGGGCGGGTTGAGGAAGCCCACGCCAAGGTCGAAACGTACATCCTTGATGTTGAGTTCGGCCAGCCCGGCCGGATTGACGAGGACGGTGGTCGCCTCCTGCGGCGCCGCGACGACGGCACCGGCCATGCCGTTCTGGATGGCCGACAGGCCGATCATGTGGTCGCCGTTCGTGGCCGCGGCATACGGCGCCGCAAAGCCGAGTGCTATCGCTGCAGCGATACGAAGCTGTTTGTTTGCAGTCATATTCTTCCCCTATTATTCGATGTCACCCTGAGACGAGGCGAGTTGTCGTGGCCCGCCCCGATTTCCTCTTGTCCTGTGTGCCTTATTCGCCGACGATGTACTTGGACGTTCCCTTGTCGAACCGGAACATGGCGTGGCAGGTTGCACAGCCCTTCAGCACGTTGCCCATTTCAGTACTGGCACCGATGAAGTCCTTCTTGATGGCCATGTCGGCGACACGTTCCAGTCCCTTTTCGACCAGTTCGTTGATGCCGGGCAAGGCGCCCAGCGAATCGATGTTGATCTGATTGAGCTGGACGTAGGCCATCAGGTGGCCCTTTGGCCAGCGGTGGGCGGAAGCACGCATGGCGCAGTCGGCGGCCATCTCGCCGTTCTCGACCATCAGCATGGTGGTGACGCAATTGGTGTCGGTCAGCAGTTCCATCATCACTTGCCGCGCCGTGGCATCCTCGCTGAAGCGGGTGTGCTTGCTCGTCATCTTCTTGAACTGTTGGATAAACTCGGGCGGCAACTTGCCCACCGCTTCCATGAATTCCTTGGACATCTTGTATTGTTTCGGCGCGTCCGCCGAAGTCTTCTCGACGCTGGGATACTGCGCCTTCGTGGCATCGGCATGGGCAATACCCATGGCTCCCGCACCGAATGTGGCGGCAAAAATAGCGACGGCGATCAATGTGTGCTTCTTCAACATGAACCTCTCCTTTTTCAAAAAATTAATTGCGCGGTAATCAGTTCGACAGCCCCATGCCGGCAGACGATGCTTACAATTGGGCATTGCCGATACAGAGATACAGCCTAGGGAGAGGCGGTTTCCGGCGTGTTGCGGGAGGGGCGCAGTTGTTACAAGTTGTTACAAGTGACGGGTAGAGCCATGGCGGGCAACCGTAACCACATTCTGGTGGTTGATGATGACGAGGGCCTGCAAGAACTGCTGGTGCGCTACCTCACGGACAACGGCTATTGGGTCGAGGCGGTTGGCGACGGGGTAGCGATGCGGCGCTATCTGGCGGTCCACCCCGTGGATTTGATCCTGCTCGACGTCATGCTGCCCGGTGAAGACGGCCTGACGCTGGCCCGGTCACTCAGCGCCGAAGGATCGCCGCCCATCATCATGCTGTCGGCGCGGGGTGAAGAGGTTGACCGCATCGTTGGCCTGGAGGTTGGTGCCGACGATTACCTGCCCAAGCCGTTCAGTCACCGCGAACTTCTGGCGCGTATCGCGGCCGTCCTGCGGCGGCGTCAGCCCGCGCAGGAAACCGGCCGAATCCGGCGCTTTGGCCCATTCGTCGCCGATCTCGAGGCGCACCACCTCAGCCGCAATGGGGAGGAAATCACCCTTTCCGGTGCCGAGTTCGCCCTCTTGCGCATCCTGCTCGACCACCCGGATCGCGTCCTCAGCCGCGATGCGCTGGTCGAGCATCTCAAGGGATACGAGCGTGCGCCCTTCGACCGCATGGTCGACGTGCGCGTCACGCGCTTGCGCCGCAAGATCGAGGCGGACCCGACGCACCCTGTTTACCTGCGCACCATCTGGGGCGAAGGCTACCTGTTCTCGCCGAACGGCACTCATCCAGGCTGATGACACCGCACTCTCTATTCGGTCGCACTGCGCTGGTGATTGCGCTGGTTTCGATGGTCTTTCAGATCTTCACCATCGCCGTCATCTTCCGCTTTGCGCTGTTGCCCCTCGGCCGGAATGCCACGGATGATTTTGCCGCGCTGTTGATCGGCGTTTCCCAGACGTGGCAGACGGCCGAGCCGGATATGCGGGCTGTTCTGCTGGCGCGCATGAGCCAGATTCATCGCTTGCATGTGCAGGACCCACCGGCAACCGCACACGATATATCGCCGCGACCGACGCACCTGTTGCCCTATTTCCATTTCCTCGAAGCGGCCCTCAGCAAGCGCACCGGCCGTACCATCGTCCTGCAGCAGGGCGCCGGCCCGGATGGGAAGCCCTGGTATTGGGCGGACATGCCGGCGGGAGAAGCCACCGTGCGTATCGGTTTTCCGCCAGACCGCATCTCGGTGCAACCTTCGCTCGCCCTGATCATCATTCTTGCCGTCGGTATCATGGTTACGCTGCTGACCTCGGCCTGGCTGGCACATTGGTTGATCCGGCCGTTGGCGCGCCTGGCGACGGCCACGCAACAGCTCGGCAAGGGTCAGCGTCCCATCCCGCTGCCGGAAACCGGGCCCACCGAACTGGCCATGATGGCGCGCGAATTCAATCGCATGAGCGAGGAGGTCGAGGTACTTCTGGCAAACCGCACCACGCTCCTCGCCGGTATTTCGCATGACCTGCGCTCGCCCTTGGCCCGGATTCGCCTGGCCCTGGGCATGCTGGAGGAAAAGCCCGATCCCGACCTGCTCGCGCGCATCATGCGCGATGTCGAGAACATGAGCCTGCTGATCACGCGTTGCCTCGAACTTGGCCGCGATTTTGCCGAAAGGGATTCGACCGAATTGAATCTCTGCGCGCTGCTCGCCGAGATTGCGCACGAGCATGCCGCCGGTGCCGAGATTCGCGCCCACAAGGGACCGGAGTGCTATCTGCAGGCCAAGCCCCTGGCGCTCAGGCGCATCTTGTCCAACCTGGTCGATAACGCAGTCCGGTACAGCGACGGCCAGGCCGTCGATATCGAATATGACGTCGGCGTCGCCGGGGTGGAAATTCGCGTGCTCGATCGCGGCACGGGCATTCCGGAAAGCGAGCGCGAGGCGGTATTCCAGCCATTTCGCCGGCTTGACCCGTCACGCAGCAACCGCACCGGCGGGAGCGGTCTGGGACTGGCCATCGTGCGTCAGATTGCCCTGGCGAACGGCTGGACGGTCACGCTCGATGCTCGCCCTGGCGGCGGCACGATCGCGCGCGTACGCCTGCTGCTCGACGCCGGCTAGGGCTGCGCGGTATTTCGGGCCAGGTGGCGGCCCAGAAGCTTGCCCGTCACCGCGTCATAGAACCGGATTTCCTCCAGTCGGCCGATCAGATAGCGCTTTTTCAGCGTGAAGTCGACGGGGGCAGAGGCGGTTGCCTTCCAGAACGTGTTGCTGTCCGCCAGGCAGTCAGCGCGCAGGCGACCGCGCAAGGCCATGCGCAGATCGCCGTTGCCGAGGCGGGTGGCGTCCGCGGCCGAAACCGGAATGTCCACGGCAAATCCGGCCGCGTCGCCAGCGTCGCGCGGATAAAACGCGGCGGGGTTGTCGAAGGCGAAGAAATAATCGTAGCGCCAGCGGATGGGGTAATCCAGTGGCTGGCCGGCGATGTCCGTCACGCGATAGCTGCCGCGTGCCTCGGTAACCGAGCCGAGTGGCAGAAACTTGAAGGTGTAGTAATCGCGGCCGGCGGCGACCTCCTCCGGATGCCAGTTCCAGCCCTCGGTCAGGTCATTGAACTGCATCGGATAGAAGACCCGCAGGCGACTGGTCGCCTTGTCGTAGGTTTGTTCGAGTGGGGCATCCACGGTCAGGGGCACGTCAAGGGTGATCGTTTCGCCCTCGGTACAACGGGGGGCCACGGCCCGCGTGACGCGTTGCTCGTAGGCGCGCTGCGGGTCGGGGAAAGTCGTTTCCTGTGCCCGCAGCCCACCATGAGGCGCCAGCAGCAGGCAGACAGTCAGCAGGTGAGAATGCAGGGAATTCATTGTCGCGGGTCCGGTATCCGAAGTTGAAACATTGCCGCCGTTCGACGGCACCAGGTAAGGAAATGATGCTAATTGACTCGCGTGGCGGTGTGTATGAGGCAGATCAAACCAGCATCAAGCTTTCGGGTTGATCGCGGTCATGCCCGGCGGGCTGATGCCTGCGTAAACTGCAGCGACGATGCGCTGGCTTCCCTCCCTCTTGCTGCTCCTGCTGATTCTGCCGTCGGCGCGTGCCGAAGCCTGGCGCGAGCCGGCCACCGGCATGGAATTCATCCGCATGCCCGTGGGCTGTTATGCGATGGGCGACACTTTCGGCGGCGGCGACCATAACGAGTTCCCGGTGCATGAGGTTTGCCTCAAGGAATACTGGATCGGCAAATTCGAGGTGACCCAGGGCGAGTGGCTTGCGCTGATGCCGGAGAACCCTTCCGCCACCGCAGGCGCGCGTCATCCGGTAGATAGCGTCAATCAATCCGACATTGCGGAATACATCCGGCGCCTGCAGGAAGGCAACCCTGGCCGCATTTTCCGTTTGCCGACCGAGGCGGAATGGGAATATGCCTGTCGCGCCGGCGGTCGGCAGCACAAGTTCGGCGGCGCTGCGCCACCCGCAGGCGCGAATACGGCCGAGTATGCGAACCAGCATGCGGAAGGTTCGACGCCCGTCGGCAGCTTCGCGCCAAACGCGCTCGGCATCCATGACATGAGCGGCAATCTGTGGGAATGGGTCAGCGATGTCTATACCGCCGATGCTTACACGCGCCACCCGCGCGACAACCCGCACTATCAGGACAGCGGCCCGGCCCGCCTGCTGCGAGGCGGTGGCTGGAGCCACGATGCCATTTTCGCACGCTGCAGCAAGCGCCACATGCATTGCCGCCCGACGGCCCGCTTCGACTTTGTCGGGTTCCGGCTCGTGATGACGCCGGACCGGTGAAAGTCAGCGCTGGCGAGACGGCACCCGGCGGCCGGTGCGGGCGAATTCAGCGCTTGATGAAGTCGATCATCACGCCTTCGGGCTCGCGCGCCCGATAGGCGATCTCCACGCCCTCGCCGTAGCGGGCCTGCATCTGCTGCAACAGGGGAAGCGGGTCATGGTCGTTGACGAAACGCATCACTTCGCCCGGCTGGAGCGCATCGAGCGCACCGAAGATCGCGGCGTGGCGAAAGCGCTTGGCAATGCCGCGCGCGTCGAATGGATAGAGGCCTTCGGGATTGGTGTGGTTATGGACGGGGATGGTGGTCATGGCGATCTGCGGAAAATGAAGGAAATGTATTGTAGTTGACCTGCTCGGTCGGGTAATTGATCCGGATCATACCGGCCTGCCTTCTCCGGCCTCTTCGTGGGTGCGGCCGTCGCGAATCTGGTAGATGCGCTTGAAGGTGGGGATGATCTTCTCGTCGTGGGTGACGACGATGATCGCGGTCCGGTACTGCACCGCCATTTCGTTGAGGATGCGCACGACGGTCAGTGCCCGCTCGGAATCGAGCGGCGCGGTCGGCTCGTCGGCGAGGATGATCGGCGCGTGGTTGGCGAGCGAGCGGGCGATGGCGACGCGCTGCTGCTCGCCGCCGGAAAGTTGCGACACCTGTGCGCCGGCGCGATGGGCGACATCGAGCGCGGTCAGCAATTCCAGCGCACGGCTGGCGGGCGGACGGCATTGTCCTTGCCGGCCAGCATCGGCAGCAGGCCACGTTGTCGGTGACGTCGAGGAAGGGAATCAGGTAGGGTGCCTGGAAGACGAAGCCGATGCGGTCGCGGCGCAGCGCGCGCAGGTCGGGGATCTTCCAGCCGCCGCTGGCACCGTCGTAGATGATCTCGCCGGCCAGTTCCATGTGGCCGCCGCTCGGCTCGATCACCGCGCCGAGGCACTTGAGCAGCGTGCTCTTGCCCGAGCCGCTGGGGCCGATCAGGCCGACCACCTCGCCCGGCCAGACGGTCATGTCCACGCCCTTGAGCGCATCGACGGCGGCGTCGCCGCTGCCGTAGCGTTTCTTCAGGCCGGTGAGCCGGATGGCGGGCGTGTTATCCACTTTATCCACCGATGGCCTCCGCCGGGTCGATGGCGAGCGCGGCGCGGATGGCGACGCAGGCTGGCCAGCGCGCAGATCGTCATGACGATGGCGAAGCCGCCGATGGCGTCGCCCGGCAGCAGCAGCACGTATTTCGGGAAGGCCGGCCCCCACAGCCCGGCGGCGATGCGGCCGACGAGGAAGCCGATGACGCCGAGCGCCGAGCGCCTGCTGCAGGATCATGCCGGCGATGGTGCGGTTCTTGCGCGCCGATCAGCTTGAGCACGGCGATCTCGCGCACCTTGGCCAGCGTCATGGTGTAGATGATGAAGGCGACGATGGCGGCGGTGACGACGGCGAGGATGACGAGGAACATGCCGATCTGCTTGGCCGAGGTGGCGATCAGCTTGGCGATGAGGATGTCTTCCATCTGCGCCTTGGTGTAGGCGGTCAGCCGCTTCCAGCGCCGGATTTCGTCCGCGACGGTGCCGGGTCGACGCCGGGCGCGAGTCGCACCAGCACGGCATTGACGCTGCGGCCCTGCGTGGCGCTGGCCTGCGCGGCTTCGAGCAGGCCCGGCACGCCGGGGCGGTTGAAGGCCGGATTGGCGGCGGTGCGCGCGCGCTCGTTGACCAGCGCATCGTTGTCCTTGAGGAACTGGATTTCCTGCGCGTCCTTGAGCGGCACGAAGATCATCGGGTCGCCGCTGGACGACACCATGCGCCGCGTCAGGCCGACGACGGTGTAGTCGTGGCGGCGGATGCGCACGCGCTCGCCGAGCTTCAGTCCGGTGCGTTCGTCGGCGATGGCCTCGTAGTGGCCCTGCAGGATGGGCCGGCCGGCGGTGAGGTAGGGCGGCGCGCCCGGCCGGTTCGGGCGGTCGACTTCGATGCCGACGATCATCACGCGCGTTTCCTTGCCGGCATGCGCTATCTGGATCGTCAGGTAGGCGGCGTTGCCGGTCTCGGCCACGCCCGGCATGCCGGCGATGCCGCGCCAGATGTCGTCGCGGATGCAGGAGGGCTCGGCATACGGCCCCAGCGTGCCCTGCTGCACCACCCAGAGATCGGCGCCGCTGTTGTCGATCAGCACCTGGCCGTCATCGACCATGCCGCGAAACACGCCGGCCATGGTCAGCGTCGCGCCGATCAGCAGGCCCAGCCCGATGCCGGTGAACAGGAACTTGCCCCAGCCGTGGAGGACATCGCGGCTCGGCGAGGTTGATCATTTCGAGCGACTCGACGACCTTGATGCGCATGTCCGCTGCCAGCTGGCTTGCTGCTATGGACGATCACCGCATCGCCGACGGCCAGACCTGTGCGGATCTCGCACCAGGCCGTCGGCCGACGTGACGCCGGTGGTGACGGCGAACGAAGCGCGCGCGTCCTTCCGCCGGGCGCCAGACGCCGGTAACGGCGCCCTGGCGATGCAGCGCGGCGGCAGGAATCGCCAGCGCCTTGTCGATGGGCGACAGGTGCAGCGTGACCTCGGCCAGTTCGCCGATGGCGAGCACGGCGCCGTCAGGGGAACCGGGTGGAGTATCGAAGACGACATTGGCGATGCGCTCCTCGGTCACCGCATCGCCGACCAGATCGACGCGTTCGACGCGCCCGGCAAGGGTTTCCCCGGGGCGCGAGCGCAGGCTGATGGCTGCCGGCAGGCCGACGGCCAGCCCGGCCGAGCGGCCCTGGTCGATGCGCACGCGCAGCCAGAGCGTCGCCGGGTCGATCACCTGCACGACGGACTGGCCGGCCACCACGGTCGAGCCCGGCTCGGCCAGCCGTGCGCTGACCAGGCCATCGACCGGACTGACGAGTCGCAGATGGGCGCGGCTCTTGCCGGCACCGGTCAGATCGGACTGGGCACGGCGGGTTTCATCCCTGGCGGCGGCGAGCGCGGCGGTTGCCGCTGCTTGTGCCGCGCGTGCTGCGGCGGCCTCGTGCGCCTTGGCTGTCGGCTGCTTCCTGGCTGACGAAATTCTTGCGCCGCAGGTCGGCGTAGCGGTCGGCGCTGTTCTGCGCCAGCTTCGCGCGGCTGTTCGCCTCGTCCAGTGCGGCGGCAGCCGACTGCACGAGTTGTGCGGCGCGTGCGCTGGCGGCCGCGCCGGCGGCGACGCGGGCATCGAGATCGACCGGCTCCATCTCGGCCAGCAGTTGCCCGGCCTGCACCGCGTCGCCCTGATCGACGAGCACGGTAGCCACGCGGCCGGCCACCGTCGGGCCGATGGCATAGCTGCGCCGCGCCTCGACGGTGGCGATGCCGAACAGCGTGCGTTCGAGCGTGGCCTCGGCAGCGGTGGCCACGGTGACCTTGACCGGCGCCAGCGGTCCTTGCGTGGCGACGATCCAGCCGAAGGCGGCGAGGAAGGCGAGGGCAATGGCGCCGAGAACGAGCGTGCGACGTGAAATGGTTTTCATCGGTTGTTCCCCACGAAAGCCATCGAGCAGCAGCGGAAAGATGCGGCGCGCCGCCGTCGCGCATGTCGGCCTCGCCACGAAACAGGGTGCTTTGCACCACCAGGCCCTGCACCGTGCCGATGAAGAGCACGGCGGCTGCTTCCTCGTCGAGGCCGGCCGGCAGTTGGCCGGCCTGCTTGGCATGCCTTCAGAGCTGACACGGCGCTGGCGATAGGCGCTGACCATGCGACGCGTGCGCTCATGAAAGGTGGCGTCGGCCGGTCGCTGCAATTCGTGGAAGAGGATGCGTGGCACGCCCGGATGACGCGCGACGAAGTCGACCTGGGCATGGAACACACGTTCGAGAATCGTGCAGCGGTTCGCCGCCGGCAGCGAATGCCGCGTCGACCACGGCGCCGAGCTCTTCCCGCACCCATTCGAACACCGCCGCCCACATCGCCGCCTTGTCCGGAAAGTGGCGGAACAGGGCACCGTGGGTGACGCCGATGCGGTCGGCAATGGCCTGCGTGGTGATGGCATCGGGGCCGTGGTCGCGTGCCAGTTCGACGACCGCCGCGACCACCTCGCGCCGCCGCGCGTCGGCGGAAAGGCGCGGGCGCTTGGCAACAGTTGCGGGTGCTGCGGATGCGCTGGCTGCGAATAGAGTCGTCATGACTTGAAAAGTAAGTAACCAGTTACTATCATAAGGCCTGAATCACTTTCAATCAAGGACAGCATGAACCCCGATTCGTTTCCCGATTTCTTTGCCCTTGCACCCGCCATCCGCGTGGCCGACCCGCTGGCCGAATTCCTCGGCGCCGCCACCGACGGTCGCCTCGAATACCGCTACGCGGATGCCGTGCGGCTCGCTGGCCACAGTTGTCCGACGGTCGCCTCGGCCTACCTGATGACGCGGCACGCCCTGGCCGCGCTGTATGCAGACGAATTGCCGCAACGCGGCGAGATCCGCGTCGATTTTGCCGAGCCGCGCGAGGCCGGGGTGACCGGTGTCATGGCCGCAGTGGTGACGCTGATCACCGGCGCCACGGACGGCAGCGGCTTTCGGGGCCTGGGTGGTCGCTTCAATCGGCGCGACAAACTGTTCTTCGGCCAGGCGCTCACGCAAGGCAGCTTGCGTTTCGCGCGACTCGACACCGGCATGGCGGTGGAAACCGCCGTCGATCTAGCGGGCGTAGCAGCCGATCCGCGCACCGGCGAACTGATGTTGCGTTGTCTGTCGGGTGAGGCGAGTTCGAGTGAGGCAAATGAGTTCCGTATGCTCTGGCAGGATCGCGTGCGCCGCCTCCTGCTTGATCATGCCGACGATCCGGAGACGATCAAACTGTTCCCCGTCCGGCCGCTGTCAACCGAATAAAGCACTCAGTGCGGCCGGCCATCCACGCGCGGCGCGAGCAGGAGCGGCGTGTAGCGCCACAGCAGGATGGCGAAGGCGACCAGCCAGCAGGTCGCCGCGAGAAGCAGGAACATCATGTAGCCGGCGGGGTAGAGCTGCGGCGCAACGACGCGCACGATGAATCCGGCGATCATGATCCACAGCACGGCCTTGTCCGCCCGCTCGAAGACGACGTTGCGTCCGGTGTGCCCCTTCGAGATGCGCACGATCATTGCGGGCAGGATGGACCCCATCACGCCGACGGTGAAGAGGTGTACCGCCACGGTGCCGACCCAGGGCAGGTCGGCAAAGCGGCCGATGCCGGAAACGATGAGTTGCGCGACGATCATCAGGTAGCCGAGATACATGATGCCGATGTCGATGCGCGTGAATGCCCGGGCCGGATGCCAGAAGGCGAAGCGCCACAGCAGCACCGCCGCCAGGACGAATTCGAGCATGCCCGCCAGCGGCGCGGGCAGCAGTTCGGCAAAGACCAGTGCGACGGCCAGCCACTTGATGGCGAGGTCGAGGCGCGCATTGCGCAGGATGTCGAGCTGGAAGGCATGGCGCATGAACTGCACCTGCGTGCGCTCCAGCATCAGCAGGAAAGCGAGGCGGAACAGCGCGAGTGACATGCTCCAGCCGAGCACGTACCAGTCGCCTTGCAGGATGAGGAACTTGGCGGGCAGGAACAGCGGCAGAGCGATCCAGAAAAAGTAGTTGTCGCTCGCGCCGCCGCGCACCTTCTGCTGAAGCAGGGTATGCATCAGCATGGCGACGATGGCGACCTGGAACAAGCTCGTGGCGATCCAGAACACCGCGGGCGGCCAGCCGGCACCGAAGCTCATCGCGATGCGGTCGAGCACCCACGCGGCGGCGAGCAGCAGCAGGCTGCCGCCCTGCCAGCCACGCACGCCAACCCAGTTCTTTGTTGCGGTCAGCAGGAAGCCCCCGAGCGCGGCCCAGCCGAAGCCGTAGAACATCTCGTGTGCGTGCCATTGCAGCGGCGCCTGCACGAAAGTCAGCGCTGGCGGGACGGCACCCGTATAAACGAACGCCCACCACAGGGGCAGGGCGAGGCCCGCGACGCAGGCGAGCGGAAACAGGGTGCGGAATCCGACGGAGAAAAAGGGATGCTTCATGCGTTACCTGTAAGTTGTGCGTAGAGCAGAGGCAACCGGTCGGGCAGATCCTCGGGTTTTCTGACGATGGTATAGCCCGCCGGGCCGAAGAGGTGTGGCAGGTAGTTTGCGCCTTCGCGGTCGATGGTGACGCAGAAGGGCTTGATGCCGATCTCGCGCGCCTCGATCAGCGCCATGCGCGTGTCCTCGATGCCGTAGCGGCCTTCATAGAGGTCGATGTCGTGCGGCTTGCCGTCCGAGAGGATGAGCAACAGGCGGCGATTCGCCGGCTGCTTTTCGAGCAGTTGCGTGGCACGGCGCACGGCGGCGCCCATGCGCGTGTAGTAGCCCGGCTTGAGCGCGGCGATGCGGCCGCGCGCAAGCGTGTCGAGCGGACGGTCGAAACGCTTGATTTCGTGGAAGCGCACGAAGCTGCGCTTCAGCGACGAGAAGCCGTAGAAGGCGAACTGGTCGCCGGTCGCACTCAAGGCTTCACCAAACAGCATCAGGCTGTCGCGGATGACATCGATGACGCGCTGTTCATCGTTGGCATGCGCATCCGTCGAACAGCGACAAATCGGCGAGGACGAGACAGGCCAGGTCGCGCTCGGTCGGACGGTGATTGAGGTAAGCGCCGGCGCCCGAGAAATGCCAGCCGGCCATCCGGTCGGCGACGATGCGGACGCAGGCATCGATATCGAGCTCGCTGCCCTCGGGCTGCGCCTTATGCCAGCGGCGCACCGGCGCAAGCGCGGCGAACTGGTTCTTCAGCTTGCGCGCATGGCGGCGCAGGCGTTCGGGCAGAGGTTGCGGCGCGGCCTCGCGCGCCACCATCGTCTGCAGCCGGCAATAGTTGTTTTTCATAATGCGGCGCTTCCAGTCCCATTCCGGCAGCGGGATGCCGGGGCCGAGTTCGATGTCATCTTCGGCGGCCGCCGGCAGATCGAGGTCGAAGCGTACCTTCGACGCGACGCGCTGGTCATCCTGCGCAATGGTCAGCTTGTCGAGCGACTCGGCGGCGCGGCCGGCGTCGGGGTTGGGATCGTCATCAAGCGCCCGATTCACTTTCAGGTATTCGGCCCACGAGAAGATGCTCTCGGCGCGGAACAGCAGGATCATCGGCGCCTCGTTGTCTGGCATCTCGGTACGCTCGGCCTGATAGCGCTTGTTCGCCGCCTGCTGTTCCTGAGGCTGTTCGCCGCCTTCGGCATCCAGCGCAGGCGACGGCTTGCGCTCGGCGGGCGCGGCGACGGGTGCGGGGTAGAGCCAAAGCGGCACGGGTTGCACCTGTTTGGCTTTCCTGCGGCTGAGCGATGGCAGGGTGTCCACGCTGCCCGGTTCGGTCAGGGCTTGCCGCACGGCACGCTCCTGCGCCGCTTCATCGTCCGGCAGGTGTTCCGGTGCGAACCGCTCGGCGAGTACGGCGGCGACCAGTCGAACGGTAGCGCGATCCGAGGCCGGGATAGCGCTGCAGGGCGAGCAGTGTCGCCTGTTGGTTTCTGACGATCCAGTCGGCCGTGGATTGCAGCAATGCCGGACCCGCGCTCGCGGCCAGCGCGGCGAGCCACAGGTAGAGGTCGCGATTCAAAGTCAGCGCTGGCAGGACGGCAATGCGCGACGGGAGGCGCAGGGTTTCCATGTCCAGCGCCGCATGGGCGGCGCGTTCATTGGCCCCGGCGACCCGCTGCAGCCAGCGCCGCCGTGCGCCATGCGCGGTATCTGCGGCGGACGCGACGCGCAGCCCGGCATCGCCGCCGAGCGCACGGAAGATCACGCTTAGCGTCTTCTCGATGTCCTTCAGTTCGACGGCCGCGTCAGGATGGTCGCGCCGGGCGGTCTGCGTGATCCAGCGATCCCAGAGTGCACCGACCCATTCTTCCACTCAAACGCCCTCGCACCTGCGGCCGATCAGGGGATAGACGTAGGGTTTGCCCGCCATGGCCTTGGCCAGTCCGAGCATGCCGAACAGGATCAGGGTGGAATGGATGCACGTGAAATACATGATGACGAAGACCCAGGTCCATTCCCAGTTCCAGCCAAAGACCAGGATCACCGCGGCATTGGCGATGATGATCAGTGCGCCGCCCCACAGGCTGACGAAGAACGTCTGGTCGAGATGGCAGCGGGCCAGTGGCGGCGCGTCCTGCCTGTGTTTCAGCCAGAGCCAGGCGATGGCAATGAAGGCCAGTCCCGGTGCGAGCATCAGGTTGACGAGGTAGAGCGATTCGGCCATGACCGCAAGCGATTGGCCGGGAGGGGTGGGCTCGGTCATTTCATTCCGATGTAATAGGCGATGAGGATGATGGAGAGGGTAGTGAGGAGCCAGCCTAGCACGAGGGCGCGCCAGAGGAAGGCAACGCGGCGCAGGGCCATGAAGTCGAGGATGATCATCCAGCCCTTGATGGCGGAGATCAGCAGGACGGCGACGACCATGGTGACGCTCAGGTGGCCGGACTTGCCGATGAACCAGGTCAGCACGGTGGCGACCATCAGCGCGACCCAGATGATATTGAGAAGATGGGCGCTCATCGCATGATGTAAACCAGGGGGAAGAGGATGATCCAGACCAGGTCGACCATGTGCCAGTAGCTGGCGCCGGTTTCCATGCCGCGGTGGTCATGCGCCGTGTAGCCACCGCGCCGGGCCTTGTTCCAGACGAAGCCCAGGATCACCATGCCCAGCACGACGTGCATGGCATGGAACATCGTCAGCGAGAGGTAAAAGGTATAAAAGAGATTGGTATCGAGACTGATGCCCGCCGCGAACTTCGCGCCGTACTCGAAGTACTTGACGATCAGGAAGCCGACGCCGCTGCCGATCGCCGCCAAGAGCCACCCGGCGCTGGCACGGACATGGTTGGCCTTGATCGCCGCCACGGCGCGCGCCACGCACCAGCTGCCGGTGATCAGCAGCAGGGTGTTGAGCATGCCGGCGTCGCTGTCCAGCGTCAGCTGCATCGCGTTGAACAGCTCGAGATGCCGCAAGCGCGTGAAGGCGTAGGTGACGAACAGCGCGAAGAAGGCCACGAGTTCGGCGAGGATGAACACCCAGATCGCGAGATCGCCCGGCGGGTAGGGGTGGGGCTTGTGGCCGGCGGCGCGGGAGGCGTGCAGGGTGTGGGTCGTCATGCGCGGCAAGCAAAGGGAAGTGCCTTCATATTAGCGAAGCCGGATATGCCTTGCCTTGACCTGAAACAAGCCCCCGTCCAGCGGCCTGGCCCATAAAAAACGGCGCCCCGGAGGGCGCCGCTGCTACGGTATTGTGCTGCGTTCAGGCCTTGGCTTTGGTTTCGCCCGGGATGAAGAAGCTCCAGATGTAGAACGAGCAGGCCGATCAGGAAGACCACGCCGGACCATTCGCGCATCCAGTAGAACAGGGTGACCTGGTCCTGCGCCACCATGAAGGGCAGCGGATTGTCGGACACGCGCTGCAGCCAGACTTGCAGGATGCCGGCGGCGGTGAGGAACAGGGTGATGAACACGATCGACACGGTCATCAGCCAGAAACCCCACATTTCGGCGACCTGCGCCTTGTTGCTGTTGGCGGCGCGGCCGCGCATCAGCGGCATGGCGTAGCTGATGATTGCCAGGTTGACCATCACGTAGGCGCCGTAGAAGGCCATGTGGCCGTGCGCCGCGGTGATCTGCGTGCCGTGCGTGTAGTAGTTCACCGGCGACAGCGTGTGCAGGAAACCCCATACGCCCGCGCCGAGGAAGGCCATCACGCCAGTGCCGAGGCACCATAGCGTCGCGGCCTTGTTCGGGTGGTCGCGGCGGCGGCGGTTCACCATGTTGAAGGCGAACAGGGTCATGGCGAAGAACGGGATCGGCTCCAGCGCGGAGAAGATCGAGCCGATCAGTTGCCAGTATTCCGGGGTGCCGATCCAGAAGTAGTGGTGGCCGGTACCGAGGATGCCGGTAACCAGCGTCAGGGTGATGATGACGTACAGCCACTTCTCGATGACTTCGCGGTCGACGCCGGTCACCTTGATCAGCACGAAGGCAAGGATCGAACCGAGGATCAGTTCCCACACGCCTTCCACCCACAGGTGTACGACCCACCACCAGTAGAACTTGTCGCGCACGACGTTGTGCGGGTTGACGAAGGAGAACAGGAACATGATCGCCAGACCCCACAGGCCGATCAGCAGCACCGTGGCGATCGCGGTCTTGCGCCCCTTCAGCACCGTCATGGTGATGTTGAAGAGGAAGGCGAGCGCGACGACGACGATGCCGAGCTTGGTGGGCAGCGGTTGTTCGAGAAACTCTCGCCCCATGGTCGGCAGCAGGTCGTTGCCGGTCATCTTGGCGAGCGTGGCGTAGGGCACCAGCAGGTAGCCGACGACGGTAAGACCCGCGGCGACGAGGAAGATCCAGAACAGCGCAATGGCCAGCTTGGGGCTGAACAGCTCGGTCTCGGTTTCTTCGGGGATCAGGTAGTAGGCGGCGCCCATGAAGCCCATCAGCAGCCAGACGATCAGCGCGTTGGTGTGTACCATGCGCGCGACGTTGAACGGGATGGCCGGGAAGAGGAAGTCGCCCATGACGTACTGCAGGCCCATGATCAGGCCGAACAGGATCTGCGCGACGAATAGCGCGATGGCCGCAATGAAGTACGGCTTCGCGACGGCTTGGGATTTGTATTGCATCGTTATCTCCTGGGTCGGTTGCCGATTAGCCCTGAATGTTGGGCGGCCACTTGGCGGTGTCGATCTGCGACACGTAGTTCAGAAACGCGGCGATTTCGTCGAGTTGCTGGTCCGTGAAGTTGAATTGCGGCATGCTGCGCCGCCCCGGAATCCCTTCGGCTGGCCGCGACTGGATGAAGGCCTTGACCGCTTCCTTGCTGCCCAGACGCTTGACAACGTTGCCCAACTCCGGCGCAAAGTAGGCGCCTTCGCCCAGCAGCGTGTGGCAGCCAATGCAGTTGTTGGTCTCCCACAGCTTCTTGCCAGCAACTACTTGCGGGTCGGCCAGCATCTCGCGCCGGTCCCGCGACGGAATGCTCTGTTCAGTCTGGTAGGTCAGCGCCAGAAACACCAGCAGGAAAAATATCGTCCCGCCATAAAATATGTTCCGAGCGGTCGAGGTGGTAAACGCTTCGCTCATAAAGCCCCCTTTATGTTCATCAGTCGCCACGAATTGCGGCAGTTCGCGACTTTAGTCAGAGGGAAGCAAGGCTTCCTTGATAATAGTCAAGCAAATTGCTGGGTTATCCCGCTATCGTTTCAAAAGAGAGGAGACAACACCATGACAGACCAACGCATCGAGCGAGACGCAGGCGAGATCGAATTGTCCGACGAGGACATCCTCGACGCGATGCAACACATTCCGGGTTATCTCGACATCAGCACCGAGGATTTCCGCATCATTTACCACCTTGCCTGGCAGCACGCCAAGGAACGCCTGCTGGCCAGAAAGGGGAAGGAATGAAACTCGAATCCAGCGCACGCGCCTACTTCAGGAAGTGGCGCGGTACCACCGCAGGCGGCCCGCCGCGCGTCCGCAACGCGGAAATCTTCTGGTCGTGGCTCGGGGCCTTCCTCGGCATCGGTGCCGTGACGAGTGTCGGGCAACTGGTTTTCGCCGGCCTCGAATTGACGCTGATGATCGGCTCCTTCGGCGCTTCCGCCGTGCTGCTCTACGGCGCGCCGCGCAGCCCGCTCGCGCAGCCGCGCAACCTCATCGGTGGGCATATGCTTTCGGCGCTGGTCGGCGTGCTGTGCTGGAAATTCCTGCACGACACGCCCTGGCTCGCGCAGGCGCTGGCCGTCGCCACGGCCATCGCGCTGATGCACCTCACGCGCACGCTACATCCGCCCGGTGGTGCAACGGCCCTTATTGCTACGCTCGGCGCCGCCGAAGTCCAGCGACTCGGCTTCTGGTTTGTGCTGATGCCCGCCACGGTCGGCCCGCTGATCCTGCTGTTCGTCGCGCTTGTGATCAACAACATTCCGCAATCGCGGCGCTATCCGGAGATCTGGTTCTGACGTGTATCCGTGCCCCAGCGAAAGTCAGCGCTGGCGGGACGGCACGCCCCTGACGCGGATGCGGGCGCCAGCGGCAGCTGGGCGCTGCCGCACTGTTACAAAATAATATTTGCTTTTATTGAGAAAACAGTCCATAGTGCGCGAGCGATTTTCAAGTAGTGCCGTTGTTGTCTGGCTTAGTACCCACGATCCGGTTCCCGGATCCGCAGTCCTCCCCCTTCATCATCCTGCCGTCTTGAGTGTCGCCCCAGTGCAGGGGACATCCCCTTTTATAGTTTTTTTCAGGATATTCAAGACATGGCAACAGGTACAGTCAAGTGGTTCAACGATTCCAAGGGTTTCGGTTTCATTACGCCGGAAGCCGGCGGCGATGATCTCTTCGCCCATTTTTCCGCAATCCAGTCGAGCGGCTTCAAGACGCTGCGCGAAGGCCAACGCGTCAATTTCGACGTGACCAGCGGCCCCAAGGGGCAGCAGGCATCGAACATCCGTCCGATCGACTGATCGGCGTTGCGCGGGCGCGGCCTCCAGTCTTGCCCGCCGGCAACCTCAGGTTGTCGAATGGGCCCGGGTTTTCCCGGGCCTTTTTTGTTCCCAGCTTCGGAGGGTCGTGCATGGCCAAGGAAGAACTCATCGAAATGAACGGCGTGGTGATGGAAGTGCTGCCCGATTCGCGCTATCGCGTTACCCTCGACAACGGCCATGCTCTCGTGGCCTACAGCGCGGGCAAGATGCGCAAGCACCATATCCGCATTCTCGCGGGTGACAAGGTATCGCTGGAACTTTCGCCCTATGACCTCAGCAAGGGCCGCATTACGTTTCGCCATCTCGAAACCCGTGGCGGTCCCTCGGCCCCCCCGCGTCGCCGCTATAAAGCTTAAGATTTCACCCGGCTGCCCTCGCAGCGGCCGCGCAAGCGCCTGCTTTGGCGCAATGGCTGCAAGCCATTCAATTCAGCGTTGTGAGCTTCCTGATGACATCACCCCAGCCGTGGCTGAATAAGACCAGCAGCGGCACGACGGTGACAAAGCCATGGAGCACGGCCCGGATGCGCGGATTGGCGCCGCTGACTTCCATGTAGTGGTCGATGACCATGCGGCCCTTGAAGGCGATCAACCCGGCGACGACGAGGGTCAGTGGCCAGCCGGCATGGCCGGTTTCGGCGAGCCACGCCCCGGTGAGGGTGAGTGCTAACAGCAGCAGCCAGATTTTTTCGGCGCGGCCCACGTTTACCTCAGTACGTAAAAGAAGGGAAAGATGACGAGCCAAAGTACGTCGGTACTGTGCCAGTACATGGCGGCGGCTTCGAGTCCGCTGTAATCGCGCGCCGAGTAGATCCCCAGCGCGGACCGCACGGCCACCCAGGCGAGGCCGAGCAGACCCCAAGTCACATGCACGAGGTGGTTGAGCGTGAGGTAATAGTAAACCGTGTAGAAGATGCCGGCCTCGCCGTCGATGCCATGGGCGACATTCCAGCGGATTTCGAAGAACTTGATCAACGGATAGCCGAGGCCGAGCAGGATGGCTGCAACCACCCAGCCCAGCGTGGCGCGACGCGCATCGCGGCGGATTGCTGCCACGGCCTTGACCATGCAATAGCCGCTGGTGAGCAGGAGGAAGGTAATGGCGACCCCGGCCGTGGTGGCCAGCTTGTCCGGGCCGTTGGCAAACGCCTCGGGATGATGTGCCTTGGCGATGAAATAGACGCCGAACAGCAGCAGGAATTCGACCAGCACGCAAAAGATGCCGACCCAGATGCCCTTGTTGCCGGGCACCGAGTGGGTTTCGAAAGTCAGCTCTGGCGAGACGGCACCCGCCATGCTCATTCGTCCTGCAGCCAGGTGATGTGGGCGAGGATGTCCTTGATGTCCTTTTCCGTCAGGCGATTGAGCACACCGAAGTTTTTGTCCTTCTCCTTGTGCCTGGCTTTCGCCTTGTCGTTGTCCTCTTCTTCCTCGTCATCGTCGACCTTGTCGTGCGGTCGTTCGCCCCTGAGGTAGGCGTCGATCTGCTTCTGCAGGTAGTTGGTGTATTGTCCGACCAGCATCGGGAAGCGGGTCTTGCCCCGGCCATTCGCGCCGTGGCAGTACGCACATTCTTCCTTGTAGAGCCTCTTGCCGTTGTCGAGGTCGCCTTCCAGCTTGGGGATGATCAGCACCTTATCCATCGCCGTCAGGCGTGCCAGGGCATCGTCGGTCGGCTTGAAGTCAGGCCATTTGGTCGGGAGATCGATGGCCGCAATATAGGCGGCAACCCGCTTGATGTCACCGTCCGGCAACTCGCGTTCCTGCGTGTAGGGAAACATCGGAAGGTTGAGCCGTTCGCGCGAGCGGAACTTCTTGAGCGTGTATTCGATGTAGCCGGGTTTCTGGCCGGCGATGCGCGGATATTCGCCACGCATGCCACCTTGGCCGAGGTCGCCGTGGCAGCCTGCGCAGGGGCCATAGATGTCCTTGCCGCTGTCCTGCTGACCTTCCGGTTCGGACGCAAGCGCGGGCGTGGTGAACAGCAGGGTCGCTAGTAGGACAAGGGTCGGTCGCATGGTGGTGCGGGTAAAGTTGATAATTGTAGTCTGGATTGTTTCATCGGCGGCCCTGCCGGCTCCTTGATCCTCGTCAGGTATTGCTGCGGTTCAGCGCCGCATATTCGGCTTTGGGTCTGACAATATCCTGTAAGGTGACGAGAAAGGTGCCAGGCGCTCGAGGAAGTCGATCAGCTCGAGCAGCGGCGAGTTGCGGAAAAATGTGGCCTGGGGTGTCTCCATCCAAAGGCGGTCGGCGAAGAGCCAGACATCGTGCGGCCGGTCGCCGATGCCATCGCCGTCGCGGTCGAAACCTTCGTATTCGTCCCAACGGTTGCCGCGCCAGACATTGGCTTCGCCTGCCCCCTTGCCGCTGATCGCAACGGTGGTGAGGTTGTTGTCGAACCGGTTGCCTTCGAAATGGTGGCCGCCGGCTTCGCCGTAAAAGAACAGGCCGACGATATTGTGCGCGAAGTGGTTGTCGCGCACGTCGAGCACGCCGATGGGTTCCGGCGGCGCATCGACTTTCAGGCCGACGGCACAGTGCAATATGGTGTTGCCCACCACGATGCCGGTATCGCTTTCCTTGAAGACGATGCCGGCGCCACCGCCGGTGAGCGCATGCGCGATGTGATTCTCGCGCAGCACGACATCGCGCGAATAAAGCACGACGATGCCCGTGCCCATGTCCGAGAAGTAGTTGCGTTCGATGCGCAGCCGCGGCGAGAACACCACCTGCATGCCGTAGCGGCCATCGTTGAAGCGGTTGCCGGACACGAGGTTGTCGGCCGAGTTGATGAAGGTGAGGTCGCGGGCGCGCTGGAAGCGGTTTTTCTCGATGCGATTGCCCGTGCCGTTCCACATCCGTATTGCGTCGCCGCGCAGACCGAGGTCCAGCTGCTTGCCGGTGATCTGGTTGTTGCGCACGGTCGTATTGCGGGCCTGGCGCAGGTGGATACCGAACAGTACGTCTTCGAGGCGGTTGTCGACGACGATGTGGTCACGGCCCTCGACCAGCACGCCGGCATCCACGCTGTCGTGCAATTCACCGCTGCCCGTGATGGCGAGGCCGCGCAACGTGACGTACGCACCGGCGATGCTGACCACCGTTCCCTTGCCGCTGCCGCGAATTTCGGCCTTGCCGCCACCGTCGAGGGTGAGCGGTTTGGTGATGATCGCCGGGCCGTCATAGCGCCCTGGCGCAAGACGCAAGGTGCTGCCGGCGGGTGCGGCATCGATCAGCGGCTGCAGGGGCGGGGCGGCGCAGGCACCTTCGATCGCCAGCCAGCATGCCCACCAGATCCGGAACTGCCAGCGCATCATGTTCAGGGGGAGATGGTGAGTGGTTTGCCCGGTTGCATGCGCATCAGACTGATGAAGATCAGCGCGCAGACATTCATCAGCAGGGCGTAGATCACCCCGGGTATGGCCATGGCGGGCAGTTTCAGCACGCTGAGGGCAAGGAAAATGGCCAGGGCCGCATTTTGCAGGCCGGATTCGACCGCGATGGCAATGCGCCCGCGCCGTTCGACGCTGGCAAGCCCGCCCAGGAGGTAGCCCGCCGCCATCGTCAGGACACACAGCGTCATGGCCGCCGGGCCGGTGCCGGCGAGGTGATCGAACAGGGTCTGGCGCTGACTGACGAAAGTGGCGACGACGATGGCGATGAATAGCCCGGTGGCGATGTGGCCGGCCATGGGTTCGACGCGCTTCACGAGGGCGGGACGCAGGTAGCGCAACAGCATGCCCACCGCCACGGGCACGGTGGTGATGATGAACACGCCGCGCACGACATCGAGAACCGGCAGGCTCGTGGCAATGCCCGCGCCTGTGAAATGGCGCAAGGCAAAGTCGACGATGACCGGCACTGAGACCACCGCCAGCACGCTGGTGATCGCCGTCAGCGAAATCGACAAGGCGGTTTCGCCCTGTGCCAGCTTGGTGATCAGTCCGGCGCTGGCTCCGCCAGGGCAGGCGGCCAGCAGCATCAGGCCCACGGCCATTTCCGGCGGCAAGTGAAACAGCACGCAGACCCCGAGGGCGATGGCCGGCAACAGCAGCATCTGGCTGGCCAGTCCGATGGCGATCGCGCGCGGCTGGCGGAATACCCGGCCGAAGTCGGCCAGGGTCAGCCCCAGGCCCAGGACGAACATGATGAAAGCGAGGGCCAGGGGCAGCAGCTTGTCGATGATCATCGGGGTTTATTGCAGCAGCAGGCCTGCGGCAAGGCAAACAGCGAAGGCGAGCGCGTACTGCGCGGTGCGGGCCAGCAGGAGATTGAGGGCGGGCCCCCGCAGGCGACAGATCCGCTGCGTCAGGATCATGCTGGCAGGCAGTGTGATCAGGGCCAGCCAGACGCCATTCAATCCCTGCTGCGCGAGCCAGGGCAGGCTGGCAAAGGGCAGGAGCATCAGGACGCGGTAGGCTTGTCGCGCGCCCGTATCGCCCAGCGTGGCCGCCAGGGTCCGGCGGCCGGCCCGCGTATCGGCAACAACGTCGCGCAGGTTGTTAACGAGCAGGACAGCACTCGCCGGAAGCCCTACCGCTGCACCGACGATCCATGTCGCCGGCGTAAGCGCACCGGCCTGTAGCCAGTAGCTGCCAGATACCGCGAGGATGCCGAAGAATACCCAGACGAACAGTTCGCCGAACGGGGTATGCGAGATCGGCCGTGGACCGCCCGAATAGGCGACACCGGCTGTCAGCGAGGCGAGTCCGATGAGCAGTATGGGCCAGCCGCCCTGCGCGACCAGGTAGATGCCGAGCAGGAAAGCCAGCGAGAAAGCGAAAAAGGACGCCTTGCGTACTTGCAGCGCAGTCGCCCAGCCTGCCGCGGTGACGCGGAGCGGGCCGAGCCGGTCGGCGAGGTCATTGCCGCTCTCGTGATCGGCCGCGTCGTTGTGCAGGTTGGTGCCGATCTGGATCAGCAACGCGGCGAGCAGCACGGCCAGAACGACCGACCACTGATGCATCGCGCCTTCTGCCCAGGCGAGCGCGGTACCGGCGATGACGGGTGACGTCGCGAGAGTGAGTGTGCGCGGCCGAGCCGCCGTCCACCAAATACGCCAGCCGTGGGGTGGCGCCTGGAGGACAGCCGTTGGCAGTTCCGGTTTCATGCGGTGCAATCCCTGGTGCCAAAGTGCAGACAGGCGATGCCGAACGACAGGTTCTCCCAGCGCACGTCGGAAAACCCGGCGGCTTCGATGAGACCGGCAAATTCACGCTGGTCGGGAAAGCGGCGGATCGATTCGACGAGGTACTGGTAGGCGAGCGGCTGGCGCGCGATGGCGGCGCCGAGGCGTGGGATGATCTGCCAGGAGAAGAAATCGTAGAAAGGCGCGAGCCAACGCTGCGGGCGCGAGAACTCGAGGCAGACGAAACGGCCGCCGGGCGCGAGCACGCGGTGGATTTCGGCGAGCGCGGCGGAGAGTTGTGTGACGTTGCGGATGCCGAAGGCGATGGTGAGCAGGTCGATGCTGTTGTCGGCGAAGGGCAGGGATTCCGCTTCGCCGGCCAGCCAGCGGATGCGCTTGTCGGTGGGGCGACGGCCACTGACCATCATTGCGCGGCTGGGGTCGCAGACCATGATGCGGCGGCCGCAGCCGTCGAGCCGGCGCGCGACGTCGCCGGTGCCACCGGCGAGATCGACCACAACGCCGTGGATACTCTGGCAACGGCGGACGAGTGTGCGCTTCCAGAGCCGGTGGATGCCGAAGCTCATCAGGTCGTTCATCAGGTCGTAACGCGGCGCAATGGTGTCGAACACCCGCCGGATACGGCTGCGCCGTTCGTCGCTGGCGACCTGCTGGCGACCGAAGCTTTCGTCGAGCGCGTGCCGGGCCGCCGTCATGCCTATTTCAGGAGGGCTGCGGCGACGATGTCGAGATCGTTGCGACTGACCATGCCGAGCTTGCGCATGAGAATGCGGCCCTCGCGGTCGATCGCCAGCGTGAAGGGCAGACCGGCCTTGGTGTTGCCGAGCGCCTTCATGAGCTCGATGCCCTGGGACTGCGCGAACAGCAGCGTGTAGTCCATCTCGTAGGCCTTGATGAAATCCTGCACGTTGGGGGCGTTGTCCTCGAGACTGATGCCGATTACCTTAAGTCCCTTGGTGGCATGCTGCTTGGCGATATCCCGGAGTTCGGGAATTTCCTCGCGGCAGGGTACGCACCAGCGCGCCCAGAAATTGACGATCAGCGGTTTGCCGCGATAGTCGGCGAGCGCGACGCTCTTGCCGCTTTGGTCAGGCAGGCTGACAGAGAAGAACAGCCCGGCCGATTGCGGATCCTGCGCACGGGCGAACAGGCTGCAGCAGACCAGCAGCAGGCCGACAAGCAATCGTCTCATGGGAGGTCCCCGCGGCGGAAGATGAAGTAGCCGAGCGCCGCCGCCACGAGGCCGAGCGCGCTGGGGTAGGCGAGGGCGAAGATCTTGTAGCCAAGCACCCCGAAGGTATCGAGGATCACGTAGGCGGAGGGGCCGAGTACGATGAGTTGAGGGTCGAAGAGGGCCAAGGCGGCGGTGCGGAACACCTGCAGGGGATTGGCGAGCGCGATGCCGACGGCGATCTCGGGAGCGATGCGGCCCTGGATCATGATGCCGAGCAGGATCAGGTCGAGAAACAGCAGCAGCACCAGCCAGGTCATGAAGGCGGCGCCCTGGGCCATGTCGGTGCTGCGCGCGATGGCGGAGATCAGCATGCCGAGGCCGAGGAAACATAGCGCCATGGCGGCCAGCAGGCCGGTGTAGTAGCCGAACATGCCCCAGGGCACCTCGATCTCCTTGATTATGGCGATGAGCACGGCGGCGAGCATGGCAAGGAAGACCGGCGCGAAGACGACGATGTAGCGGCCGAGGATCTTGCCCCAGAACCAGGCACCGAGCGAAACCGGCAGCGACAGCAGGTATTCGAAAACGCCGGCCTCGCGGTCACCGGCGACGGAGCGCACGGTGGTGATCAGCACGAAGATCGGCAGGATGGCCATGGTGAGCTGGATGTAGGTGACCAGCAGGCGCGACAGGCCGATGAAGCCGAGCACGCGCGATTCGGTGAGACCGAAGAGGAACAGCAGCGCAACGATGCCGCCGAACACCAGCGTGTAGATCATGAACCAGCGTGCGCGCAGGCTTTCGACAATATCGAGGCGGGCGGTGAGCCAGAGTTGCTTCATTATTTTTTCCTGACTTTGGCGACGACGTGTTCGGCCATGGTGGAGAAATCGACCGCGCCGGCCTGGGGATAGGGAGTGGCGCCGAAGTTGTAGCCCATCGGTGAAAACTTGGCGACATATTGTGCCGAGCGCGCCTCCAGCCAGCGCACTTCCTTGCCGCGGCTGCCGACATCGGCGACCCAGATCTTCGTGCCGGGATCGTTGATCCACGGATAGGTTGCCGCTTTGTCGTGCAGCCAGAGCGCGATGCAGCCGGGGTCGTCGAACTTGAAGACGGTGTTTTTGGGACCGCCGCGCATTTCGCCGGCAAAGCGCCGGTCGGAGATGCCCATGTTGCAGACCACGCAGGTGTCGCGATCCCACATGATCGGCTGCATGCCTTCCGGCCAGCCCTCGTCCTTGCCGCAGGCGGTTAACGCAGCGGCGATGGGCGTGAGCGCGAAGGTGGAGTAGAGGAAATGGCGCCGATCCATGCTTACTGTGCCGTCTCGCCAGCGCTGACTTTCTCCGCGAGGCTCAGGTCGACGATGAGCGCGACGTAGCGCGAGAGCATGCCCATGAAACGCAGGCGATCCGGGCCGGCGACTTCGCCGGTCCAGACCGGTCCATCCGCGTTGCCTTGATCGACAGTGAACCGCCAGGTGCCGAGCGTTTTTGCCAGCGCCGCGTCGGCACGGCGTGCCACCAGGCGGCAGGCAAAGCGGCCGGAGAGCGAGACGTCGTCGGCCACCTTGTCGTCGAGCACGATCTTGCCCATGTCCATTTCGATGACGCGGTTCACCAGCGCCGCGACTTCGTCGATGCGATGGCTGGAGATGAGCATCGTCGCACTTTCCTGCCGCTCGGCGAGCAGGTCGAAGAAAATCTTGCGTGCCTCGGGGTCGAGGTTGGCGGCGGGTTCGTCCATGATCAGCAGCTTCGCATTGCGGCCGAGGGCGATGGCGATCAGCAGCTTCTGCTTCATGCCGCCCGAGAGTTTGATGAAGGGGCGGGCACGGATGGTGGCGACATCCAGGCCGAGGCGGCCGGCGATGGCATCGATCTGCTTGGGGTCTGCACCCGACAGCGAAGCGGAGAATTCGATGAGCTGGCCGACCGGCATTTTCAGCGGCGGCGGCAACTGCGGCACAAACCCGATGTTGCCCAGCACGGCGGTGCGCTCGGTGCGTGGCGACAGCCCGTCGATGGTCACGCTGCCGTCATGCACATATTCACCGAGCAGGCAGCGGATCAGGGTGGTCTTGCCGGCGCCGTTGGAACCGATCAGGGCAATTCGCTCGCCGAGCGCGATATCGAGGTTGACGCCATCGAGCACGCACGCGCGCCGGAAGGATTTGGAGAGGTTTTCGCAACGGATCATGGCCGGATTTTAATGGGGTGCGCCCGGTATTCCTGGGCCCTACCCACTATTCGTTGAATTACATCAGTTTGGAGAGGCCCTTGACATCGAACTTGAGCGAACCGGTCGGGCAGGTGTCTACGCACAAACCGCAACGGGTGCAGTCCGGTCCGATCGCGACTTCCGTGGCGACGGCCCGCCCCTTGATCACCGTGTCGAGCACGTGCGGGACAAGACAGACCTTGCGGCAGTCGCCCTCATGGAAGCAGCCTTCCAGGGTGTATTTGATGCGCAGCGGTGAAACGATACCGATCACGCCGTAGGTCAGGCCGATCGGGCAGGCGTAACGACACCAGGCGCGGCGCACGAAAAAGACCTCGAAGACCAGTAGCGCGAGTACCCACAACAGCGCCAGCCCCGGTCCATAGATCAGGGCGCGCGACAGGATGCCGGTGGGCGAGATGGATTCGAAGACCGTGTAGCCGGTGACGACGGCGAGTACGGCGAATATGAGCCAGAACACGGTGCGCAGGCGCCGGTCGATCGGTTGGTCGGTGATGAGCTTTTTCTTCGCGAGGAAGAGGTGGATGTTCTCAGCCCATTCCGCAATCAGGTGGTATGGACAGACCCAGGAGCAGAAAGATCGACCGCCAAACAATACCCACAGGATCAGTACCGTGCCGGTGCCGATCAGGAGGTTGGTGATGATGTGCTTGTGGGCGAGCATCACCTGCAGGGCCGAGTTGAGGTCGATCAGGTGGAAGCCGACGAAGCGCGAGGCCGTCAGCGCCCCTTCGAGCATCTGGATGTCGAAGTAGTAGGAGACAACGAACAGCAGGTTGGCAAAGATCAGCACGGCCCAGCGGCGATTGCGCCACGTGTTCTTGTGCTCGGCATGGGCGCGGGCGTGCAGTTTTTCGGCGATCAGGTCGCGATTGCCGCGCTTGAATTGGTGCATCACCTGCGCCTGGGACGCGATTTGCTCAGGAATCGGGCGTGAAGGCTCGTTGCCGAGCATGACCTTGATCTGGTCCCAGAAGCGGCGTTTCAGTCCGGCACTCATGCTTTCCACCCTTCCCCTGGAATGATTTCGATGCTGGCCGGTTCGGTCGGACAAATCATTTCGCAGACACCGCAACCGACACAGGGTTCATGGACGACCGGCGACTTGCGCTGCGTTCCGTCGGGGGCAAACACCGTTTCGATACTGATGGCGCCCTTGATCGGACAGGCTTGCACGCACAGGTCGCACAGCTCGGCGTCGTAGGGATGGTCGCTGACCTTGATCGGTTTCCATCGATCCACGTCCATGTAACGCAGGCGGCCCTTGAACTGGGCGCCACGCGCCTTTCCCTTGAAGCCCTTGCCCTGAATGGCCAGGCAGGATTCGGGACGGGTCAGGCGTGCCACGCCAATACGTTCGGCAAGATTGAGCGTTGGCTCCGGATCGTTTTCCTTGGCGAGCAGGATCGGCTTGTCGGCCATCGGCGCGCCGGACCGCACCTCGAAACCTTCGGGCTTGTGATAGGTCAGCGACCCTGTCGGGCAGGCGAGGATGCACTGCACGGCATCGCAAGAAAAGTCACAGGCCTGTGCGCGGGCGTCGATGTAGGGCGCGCCGACGCCGAAACCATCGACGAGGTCGGCGAGCTTGATCGCCTTGACCGGACAGACTTGCACGCACTGGCCGCACTTGATGCAGCTCGATAGAAAGTCCCTTTCGTCAAGCGCGCCGGGCGGGCGCAGGCGCGCCTTGCGTGCATAGGCGATCGGCAGGTAGCCGGAGATGGCGGCGCCAATGACGCCGCCCGAGAGCAGAATCGTGCGCAATACGCGACGACGCGCCTGCTGTTTGCGCTCTTTCGAGAGGGGCGGCTTGCCTTTCGGCTTCGGGGATTCCGGTGCCGTCTCCGATTTCATTGGCTCGCCTGCCAATGCCGTCTCCGATTTACGCGGCTCGCCGGCCAATGCCGTCTCGCCAGCACTGACTTTCACGTCTTCGCTCATCCTGCATTCCTTTGCGGTTTGTGATGGCGCGGTTTGGGGTCGCGTGCCTGCAGTTCGGGAGAGGTGATCGGCGCCAGTCGCTCGAGGAAGTCGAGGAGTTCCATGACCGGGGAGGTCTTGAAGAAACGGGCAGGCGGGATTTCCATCCAGATCTGGTCGGCAAAGGCGTAGTCCTCGTGCGGTGTGTCGCCTATGCCGTCGCCATCCTTGTCAAAGCCCTGATAGGTGTCGAAATAGTTGCCGGTCCACTTGTTCTTGTCCCCCGAACCACGTCCGCCCTGATAGACGTCGGTCAGATTACCCTCGAAAATATTGTCTTCGAGCTCGTTGCCGCCCAGCTCGCTGGTGAGTTGCACGGCAATGCCGTTGTAGGCGAAGCGGTTACCCTTGAAGCGGATCGTCGTGTCGGGCTGGAAGGGCGAGAGGTCCGAGCCAACGCCGACCGCGCTGTAGATGATCTCGTTGTTCTCGATGAAGATGTCCGAGGATTCCTTGAAGCCCAGCGCCATGCCGCTGGCGCCGGTGGCATGCGAGATGACGTTGTTGCGGGCACCACCACCTTCCATGTACATGAAGTAGATGCCCACCGCGTTATCGATGAAGCGATTGTTCTCGATGATGTTGTTGTTGGCGAACATGAAGTGGATCGAATAACGGCTGCGGCGGCCTTCGTTGCCACGGTAGATGTTGCGGTGCGAATACCACGCCACCATATCCCGTGTATCGGTGACGAGGTTGTTCTCGATCAGGTTGTTGTTGCTGTACCAGAGTCGGATGCCGTCACCGCGCACGCCGAGGTCGAAGGGCTTGGATTTGACCTTGTTGCCGCGCAAGATATTGTTGCTCGACTGTTTGAGATCGATGCCGAACAGGCAGTTATCGATGACGAGGTTCTCGAGGACATTGTTGTGGCCGCGCACGTCGAGGCAGGAATCGTCGGTGTCGTGGTTGTCGCCTGATCCTGTCAGGTGAATGCCGCGCAGGACCGAGTTGCCGGTTTCGAGCGAGAACACCGTACCCTTGTCGCCAGCATCAATGGTGACTTGGCCACGGCCGTCGATGGTGAGTCGCTTCTTGACGACAACCGGTCCGGAATAGGTCCCGGGCGGCGGTTCCAGAACAGAGCCTTCAGGGGCGGCATCGACCAGCTCCTGGAAGGGCTTGAGACCGTGGACGCGCTTGTCGCGCATGTAGAGCGGGAATGTGGGCTTGGGGCGGTCGACATCGACGCGTGGCGCATTCGAAAGGTCGGCTTTTTCCCCTTTCAGGCCGGATGTTTCGCCGATCCCGACGACATTACCCACGCCTTGAGCCGTCACGAACAGGGAGAACGTGCCGAGCGCGATGCCCGGCACGATCATCCGCCAGCGTGGCATGTCAGCCCTCCGCTTTCTGGTTCAACTGCTTGCGACGCATCAGCAGGGCAAGCATCAGGCAGCCGAAGGCGACCAGCAACAGCGCGTAACCCCAATAGGGGTAGGAGTAGGTCGAGAACTGCGCCACCTTGCCTTCGCCGAAGACGGTGGGCATGAACGGCTTGACGGTGAAGGCGCCCCAGGGGTGCATGTTGTGGCCGAAGAACCACAGCCAGCCGGCATATTCGATGACGAAGAACAGGGGCAGCAGCGCAGGTACGAGTGCGAGCAGCAGTTCGAACTTGCGGATCTTCCAGACCCCGAACACGACGAAGGCCATGATGGCAATCAGGCTGACAATGACGATGTTGCTGATCTGCGTGACATTGCTACCCCAGTGATTGATCTTGTCGGGCTCGTTGAAGAAGGTGCCGGCTTCATGCACATATTCGGCGACATGGCTGGCCAGATGGCCCAGTACGTACTGGTCGACGATGGCCCAGGCCGCCACGGCGGCGAAGCCGACGCTCAGGATGGCGAGACGCAGTTTTTTCTGGGTGACGGCGAAGCCGACGAGCATCACCGTGAAGAAACCGAAGAAGAACTTCGCCAGCGGTTTTTCCACCGGGGCGCCAGTCGCGATCGGGAACATGCCGACATAGTGGTTGATGGTGTTCATCTCATGCACGCAGTCGAGACCTTCGGCATCCTTGTTAATGTCCTTCTTGGCGTCGAGGATGGGGTTGAAACGCTCGTCGTCGTGGCCGAGGTCCTTCTCGATGATCTCGCCGGCCTGCTGGCTGCCCTTGCGTGCGGCCTTGCAGCCGTTATAGACGCCATCGAAATGGAAGTGGATGCGGATGCCATCCGGGAAAGCATCGGGAGGATAGTTCGGCGCGGTGAGCGACACCCACCAGATCGGAGAAAAGTAGGCGGCGATGATGGCCACCAATGCGACCAGTGTCAGGCCGCCGATGAGCTTGTTGTTGGCTTGCATGGCTGTTCTCTGTTGTGTGAGGGACCCGCCCGCATGATACGGGCGGGTGCTGCCCGGATGAGACAATATTAAATCAAAGCCGCGCTCCTCCCCCCGGGCGCGCGGCGCGCTCGATTACTTCTTCTTGCCGGCCTTCGGCTTGCACATCGAGCCAGGCATCGACAGGCTGGACTGGTAGGCGGAAATCGACACCAGCATCTCGTTGGTGTAGGGCTTGATGATCTTGACCATGTCCGGGTTGGCGTTGCGGCGCTTGCCGTCGCGGATTTCGGTCATCTGGCGCAGCAGATACTTGTAGTGCTGGCCGGCGATGACGGGATAGAACTTGGGCTTGTCACCCTCGCCGTTCTTGCCGTGGCACTCCAGACACTCTTTCTCGTAGAGAGCCTTGCCTTTGGCGACCTGCAGGGCAACGTCGGCGCCTTCATAGTGACCATGGTCGAGTCGGGATGCACAGCTTCTCGATGTAGGCGGACACGTTGGCCAGTTCCTGTGCGTCGTGCAGTTCCTTGGCGAACGGGTACATGGTCGGGTTGTCGCGCAGGCCGGCACGGATGTCGGCCATCTGCTTGATCAGCACGGTGGTGTGCTGGCCGGCCAGCTGCGGGAAGGTACCGTCGGGACGACCGGCGCCGGAGGGCAGGTGACAGGCGCCGCAGATCTCATAGCCTTCTTCACCGGCCTTGGCGTCGCCCTTCTTGGTCAGGGCTTCGATTTTCTCGCCTTCCTGGGCATTCCACTTGTAGTCCTTTGTCTCGATACCGCCTTTTTTCGGTGCAGGAGCCTGAGCCAAAGCCGCCGTAGCGGGGATTAGGACAGCCGCTATGGCCATTGCCAGAATTTTTTTCATTCCAATATCCTCATTAGATTGGGTGTCTGAACTATAGCGCCCGGTCATGCCGGATGCTTTGATATGCCTCAACTGACTCGTAAGTCAGTTATTTCAGCTTGGAGAGATACTCGGACAGCGCCTTGATTTCGGCATCGCTGACGAGGTGCATCACGCCCTTCATGGCGGCGGTCTGGCCGTTATTGCGCGCGCCGCTCTTGATGTCTTTCATCTGCTGCTCGGCATAGGCGGCATTTTGCCCGGCCAGCTTCGGATAGTTCGGCATCAGCGGCTTCTTGGCGTCCTTGCCGTGGCAGGCCACGCAGGTCTTCTCCTGGAACAGCGCGGCACCATCGGCGGCAAAGGCCGGGGCTGAAATCGCCAGCGCGGCGGCAATCAACAGGGTTTGCTTCATGGTTATTCCTTTCGCGGGGGTTGTGGCGGGGGAGCGCAGCATAGGCAATTCCCCCGCTTGCTTCCTTGAATCAAATCAAGTTACTCGACAACTTACTTCACTTTCTTTGCGCCATTTTGTTCGAGGTAGGTTTTGGCGCGGAGGCCGAGGTCGGCGGTTTTGACCTGGTACTGCCAGATTTGTTCGGCCCAGAGGGTGGCATTTTCCCAATCCTTCTTGGCGGCGAACGCTTCGTGCTTTTCCTTGAGGCCCTTGGTCTTGCCGAGTTGGTCAAAGGCGTCATCGACCATCGCCACTACGTCGGGGAAGTCCTTGTAGTTGACACTGGTGATGTAAGCCACGACGGAGTCGATGATCACCTGGGTATCGGCCACCTTCTTCACTGTGGCCTTGTATTCAGCCTCGGTGTAGGTACCGCTTGCCAGCGTCGTCTTGGTCGGCTTCCAGCCCTTCGGCTTGACCAGCAGGTAACCCTGCATCTCGAGGTGCAGCGCCGAGCAGAACTCCGTGCAGTAGTACGGATAGACGCCTTCCTTGTCGGCCTTGAACTTGACCGTGACGGTCTTGCCGGGCTCGACGGACGCATGCACGTTGTAGGTCGAGACCGTGAAGCCGTGGGTTTCGTCCTGGGCGCGCTCGAGGTTGGTCAGGTGGATCGTGATCTCGTCGCCGATTTCAGCCTCGATGGTTTCCGGCGTGATGTGCGAACGGATCAGCGAACCGAAGACCGTGACCTTGTTGCCCTTCCTCTCGGTCTTCTCCTCGCCTGCCTTGACCGCGGCCGGGTGTGGCTTGTCGGTGCGGCTGTTGGTGCCGAGCTTGTAGCGCACGCCCGGCTTGAGTTTCTTGGCGTCGATGGCGACGACGTAGTGCGGCTCGCCGAGCGGTACCGGCATGTCGTAGATCAGCTGCATCTTGTCGTTGCTGATGTCGATCAGCTGGTGGTTCTGCGGATGCAGGGGACCCACCGGGTTGAAGCGGTCGATCGACAGCTTGTTCAGCGCGACGAGATAACGGCCGGCCGGCTTGGTGGTATCGCCTTCCATCGTCATCAGGTGACCGATGTTGTAATGGACGGAGATCTTGTCGAGCACCTTGCCTTCACAGTAATCCCACTTGGCGACCTGGCTATCCACATACAACGAGGTGTAGGCGACGCAGGGCTTGGAGTCATACTGGGTGTGCAGCGGGCCGAGGCCGAGCGACACCTGCGTGTGCAGCGTGTCCTTCATGCTGAGCACCGGGATGCCGTACGGGTCCTTGGACTCGAACTTGCCCGCCTTGATCGCGGCCATGATCTTCTCGAAGCTATACACGGACACATGGGTGTCGAGCTTGCCGGCGACGACGATCTTGGTGCCGTCCGGGGTGACATCGACGCCGTGCGGTGACTTCGGCTCGGGGATCAGGAACAGGATGCCTTCCTTGATCGCCGTGTCCATCATCAGCACGTCAAAGCCGTTGATCTTCTTGGCCTTGCCGGCGGCGACCAGTTCAGCCGCTTTCTTCCAGTTGATCACGTGCATGTAGTCGGTGTCCTTGGCGGAGCAACCGGCTTCGTACGGGGGGCGTCCCTTCTCGATGCCGCCGACGTAACGCTCGGAGCAGAAGGAGTTGGTGAACGACCAGCCGTCGGAGGGGCCTTTACCCGCATCGGAAAGGTCCTGCGAGTAGGGCGGCAGTTCGACGGCGAAGGATTTCTTCGCGTCGATGCGGCCTTCCTTGCGGTCGAACTTCCAGTAGGTCATGCCGCCGCGGTACTTCTCGTTGAACTCCTCGAGCGGGTAGAACTTCTTGTTCTCGAGCGGCGCGGCGTATTGCGCGGCTTCGAAGATGTACTCGGTGTTCGGGGTGACGAAGGCGCCGCCGTGCTCGGACTTGAAGATCGGGTTGACGACGATCTGCTTGGTCTCGAAGTCGCGCAGGTCGAGCATCGCGATGCGCGGGTTGGCCTTGTCGTTGATGAAGAGGAACTGGCCATCCGCTTCGCCGTTGGTTTCGGAGAAGGCCGGGTGGTGGGTGTCGCCCCAGGTGATGTCTTTGCCGTCGATGCGGCCTTCGGCCAGCACCGCCTTGGATTCCTCGTCAAAGCCGTAGCCCTGCCAGGGTTCCGGCGTGAATACGCCGATGTACTTCAGGATGCGCATCGAGGGAATGCCATAGACGATGACCTGGCCCGATTGGCCGCCCGAACTGAAGGCGACGAAATCGTCACGCTTGCCCGTCGGTACGTAGGTCTTCGCCGCCGCCAGCAGGTCTTGCTGACTCAGGCTCCGCCGCTTCATCACGTCCTGCAACGTCTCGGCCGACCAGGCCGCTCCCGCCGCCGTAAGTCCTAAACCCGCAGCCAATACCAGTGGTAATGCCCGCCCTTTCAGTTGTTTCATTATTTCCTCCCGGGAAAGTGAAGGGTTGCCGTGCCGCCATCCAATCGACGCCTGTGGCGTCATGCCACAGGCGACATTTTGCCGCACTGCAAGAATGTTAGTTAGTTAGCTGAAAAATACAAATCAGCCTTGGCTGATTTGAGGGGTAGGAATATTCCTATTCTGTCCCGGCAGGCAGCAGCCCATGCTGGATGGCGTAGCGAACGAGATCGGCGACGCTGTCGCAGCCCATCTTTTCCTGGATGTGCGTCTTGTGCGTGCTCACGGTTTTGACGCTGAGGTTGAGTTTCTGGGCGATGTCGGAAACGCTCGCGCCCGCGACGATGGCCTGGAATATCTGGTACTCGCGATCCGACAGCCGCGTATGCGGGAGGACATCCTGGGTGTCGCCCTGCAGAACGTCGAGAGCGAGTTTTTCCGCTACCGCCGCCGTGATGAAAAGACCGCCGGCAGCCACTTTGCGCAAGGCGGCAACCAGTTGTTCCTCGGCGTTGTCCTTGCACAGGTAGCCGGATGCCCCGGCCTTGAGCGCACGCACCGCAAAGACGTCTTCTTTATGCATGCTGAGGACCAGGATGCGCAGCTTCGGCACCAGCAGCTTCAAATGCTTGATCAGTTCGATGCCGCTCTTGCCCGGCATGGTCATGTCGAGGAGCATCACGTCCCAATTCTCGGCCTGGGCCTTGGCCAGTGCCTCGTGACCATCGGCTGCCTCGTCGCCGACGCTGATGTCGGGATACTCGGACAGCATGTGCTTGAGGCCGGCACGCAGGATGGCGTGGTCGTCGGCAATCAGGACCTTGATCATGATTCTGCTTCCTTCGGGTGGGGCAGCCAGCCGGTGATGCGGGTGCCAGTGCCGGGCTGGCTGTCGATGTCAAGGCTACCGCCAAGGATGGCCACTCGCTCGCGCATGCCGAGCACCCCGAAGGTCTTTTTGCTGCCGGGCGTTCCATTGACGGCATTGAAGCCCTTGCCGTCGTCCTCGATGATCAGCCGGATGCCCGCATCCGTTTCGTCGATGACGACTGACACCGTGCTGGCTTCGGCATGGCGGGCGACATTGGTGAGCGCCTCCTGCACGATGCGGAATACAGTGGTGGCGAGGTTGCCTGCCAGGTCGAATTCCTCCCGGTTCATGCGCAGGTGGCAGGGAATGCCGGCGCGCTGGGTGAATTGCGCCACATGATGCTCGATAGCGGCGGCCAGGCCGAGACTGTCGAGCATGGCGGGACGCAGATCTTCCGAAATCCGTCGCAGCGAGACGATGCTCTGATCGACGACACCGAGTGCGGCACCCACCCGCTCAGACGCCGCGTTGCCCAGACTATCGTTGCTGCTGCACTTGCCCCGCAGCCAGCCGAGGTCGAAGCGCAAGGCCGTCAGGGCCTGGCCGAGCTCATCGTGGAGTTCGCGCGCGATGCGCGTGCGCTCCTCCTCGCGCACGGTCTGAAGGAAGGCGGCCAGTTCCCGCAGCCGTACCTCGGATTCCTCGAGCCGTTGCTTGTGCTTTTGCAGTACCGTTTCGTTGCTCCGCCGTTCCGAGTCGAGCTTCACATGCTCGGTGGCGCGGCGACGCAGGAAGGTCCAGTAGGCGAACAGTGTCGCCATGCCCGCCATCCAGATGCCCGTGTGCCAGTACTGGATGGTGCGCCAGGTTGGTTCCTGCGCCGTCCAATAGGTGTTGAGATCGATCGTTACGGCCGCGCCGCCACGCAGGCCGCCGACGGGGACGAGTGTTTCGCGATGGCATTCGAGGCATTCCTCGTCCATGCGCATCGGGATCATCACGCGCATCAGGCCATGACCCTTACTCTTCGGCATCGCCTCGGCGACGATTTTCGAACCGCCCTGAAGCGTTTTCAGCGCTTGGGACTCCCATTCATCCGGCGCATTGTCGCGATTCAGGAGCTGCAAGGAGGTGAGACGCTCCTTGCTGCCATATTCCTTGTTGCTGACTTCCTGGATGCCCATCAGGATGTGGATCGACGTCAACGATATCATCTTGTAAAGCTCGCCGGTCTGGCGGATCGCCATCACGCGTTCCTGTTCGCTATACGCGTTGACATTGGGCGCCAGGTCTTCCCTGATGTATACCCCGCCGACCTCGGAGGCCCATTTGCGGATCGACATGTCCTTCTTGAGGTTGGCGATCGCGTCGATGCGTGCGAGTTCCTGTGCAGTGCGGTTGAGTTGTTCGCGTTGCGTCCAGAGCGAGAACAGCACCAGCAGCGTCCACACGATGACCGTCAGCAGGAAGGCTACCGGATGCGTGACTTGTGAAAGCGGATGCGCGCGATCGGCCGACGCATGGACTGAGGAGGGCACAAACAGTTGCATGGACGTTATTTTGCACCAATAAAAAAAGGGGCGGTTGCCCGCCCCTTCTTGAGTCTCGAAACCTGACGCTTACTTTACTTTCTTTGCGCCATTTTGTTCGAGGTAGGTTTTGGCGCGGAGGCCGAGGTCGGCGGTTTTGACCTGGTACTGCCAGATTTGTTCGGCCCAGAGGGTGGCATTTTCCCAATCCTTCTTGGCGGCGAACGCTTCGTGCTTTTCCTTGAGGCCCTTGGTCTTGCCGAGTTGGTCAAAGGCGTCATCGACCATCGCCACTACGTCGGGGAAGTCCTTGTAGTTGACACTGGTGATGTAAGCCACGACGGAGTCGATGATCACCTGGGTATCGGCCACCTTCTTCACTGTGGCCTTGTATTCAGCCTCGGTGTAGGTACCGCTTGCCAGCGTCGTCTTGGTCGGCTTCCAGCCCTTCGGCTTGACCAGCAGGTAACCCTGCATCTCGAGGTGCAGCGCCGAGCAGAACTCCGTGCAGTAGTACGGATAGACGCCTTCCTTGTCGGCCTTGAACTTGACCGTGACGGTCTTGCCGGGCTCGACGGACGCATGCACGTTGTAGGTCGAGACCGTGAAGCCGTGGGTTTCGTCCTGGGCGCGCTCGAGGTTGGTCAGGTGGATCGTGATCTCGTCGCCGATTTCAGCCTCGATGGTTTCCGGCGTGATGTGCGAACGGATCAGCGAACCGAAGACCGTGACCTTGTTGCCCTTCCTCTCGGTCTTCTCCTCGCCTGCCTTGACCGCGGCCGGGTGTGGCTTGTCGGTGCGGCTGTTGGTGCCGAGCTTGTAGCGCACGCCCGGCTTGAGTTTCTTGGCGTCGATGGCGACGACGTAGTGCGGCTCGCCGAGCGGTACCGGCATGTCGTAGATCAGCTGCATCTTGTCGTTGCTGATGTCGATCAGCTGGTGGTTCTGCGGATGCAGGGCACCCACCGGGTTGAAGCGGTCGATCGACAGCTTGTTCAGCGCGACGAGATAACGGCCGGCCGGCTTGGTGGTATCGCCTTCCATCGTCATCAGGTGACCGATGTTGTAATGGACGGAGATCTTGTCGAGCACCTTGCCTTCACAGTAATCCCACTTGGCGACCTGGCTATCCACATACAACGAGGTGTAGGCGACGCAGGGCTTGGAGTCATACTGGGTGTGCAGCGGGCCGAGGCCGAGCGACACCTGCGTGTGCAGCGTGTCCTTCATGCTGAGCACCGGGATGCCGTACGGGTCCTTGGACTCGAACTTGCCCGCCTTGATCGCGGCCATGATCTTCTCGAAGCTATACACGGACACATGGGTGTCGAGCTTGCCGGCGACGACGATCTTGGTGCCGTCCGGGGTGACATCGACGCCGTGCGGTGACTTCGGCTCGGGGATCAGGAACAGGATGCCTTCCTTGATCGCCGTGTCCATCATCAGCACGTCAAAGCCGTTGATCTTCTTGGCCTTGCCGGCGGCGACCAGTTCAGCCGCTTTCTTCCAGTTGATCACGTGCATGTAGTCGGTGTCCTTGGCGGAGCAACCGGCTTCGTACGGGGGGCGTCCCTTCTCGATGCCGCCGACGTAACGCTCGGAGCAGAAGGAGTTGGTGAACGACCAGCCGTCGGAGGGGCCTTTACCCGCATCGGAAAGGTCCTGCGAGTAGGGCGGCAGTTCGACGGCGAAGGATTTCTTCGCGTCGATGCGGCCTTCCTTGCGGTCGAACTTCCAGTAGGTCATGCCGCCGCGGTACTTCTCGTTGAACTCCTCGAGCGGGTAGAACTTCTTGTTCTCGAGCGGCGCGGCGTATTGCGCGGCTTCGAAGATGTACTCGGTGTTCGGGGTGACGAAGGCGCCGCCGTGCTCGGACTTGAAGATCGGGTTGACGACGATCTGCTTGGTCTCGAAGTCGCGCAGGTCGAGCATCGCGATGCGCGGGTTGGCCTTGTCGTTGATGAAGAGGAACTGGCCATCCGCTTCGCCGTTGGTTTCGGAGAAGGCCGGGTGGTGGGTGTCGCCCCAGGTGATGTCTTTGCCGTCGATGCGGCCTTCGGCCAGCACCGCCTTGGATTCCTCGTCAAAGCCGTAGCCCTGCCAGGGTTCCGGCGTGAATACGCCGATGTACTTCAGGATGCGCATCGAGGGAATGCCATAGACGATGACCTGGCCCGATTGGCCGCCCGAACTGAAGGCGACGAAATCGTCACGCTTGCCCGTCGGTACGTAGGTCTTCGCCGCCGCCAGCAGGTCTTGCTGACTCAGGCTCCGCCGCTTCATCACGTCCTGCAACGTCTCGGCCGACCAGGCCGCTCCCGCCGCCGTAAGTCCTAAACCCGCAGCCAATACCAGTGGTAATGCCCGCCCTTTCAGTTGTTTCATGTTGTTACCCTCCCGAGAGATTTGGAGATCATTAAAATGCGCAGCAGTCAAGCGGCAACCGGGACAAGGTGCGACATTGCGCCACTGCGACAATTTGTCACGTACTTTATTCCCTGCCTACCCACTCAACATTGATCAGAATCAAACTAAGTTGATTCCCCCGGTCGTGCTGCCGTGATAACTTCGCGCACCATGCCGCACAGCAAATCCCTGCTTGTCGATTCGGCCATGATCCTGGCACTGATCCTTATCGGGGTGATCGGCTACAAGCTCTCGCCGCTACTCTTGCCGAAAGCCGATGTCGTCGCGCAGCCCGACCCGGGCTGTGATTTGCAGCGTGCACCCTGCACGGCAGCGCTGCCGCAAGGCGGACGCCTGCGCTTTTCACTCTTGCCGCGCCCGATTCCGGTGACGCAGCCGTTCGAGATGGACGTGGCGATCGGGGGGCCGGGTGCCGACAAGGTGGCGGTTGATTTCGCCGGTGTCGATATGAGCATGGGGTTCAACCGGACGACCCTGCGCGCCATCGATGCGCAACACCATGTCGGCCGGACGGCACTGCCGGTCTGCGTGACCGGCCGCATGCTGTGGCAGGCGACGGTGCTGGTCGAGATCGGCCGGACGCGTATCGCCGTGCCCTTCCGGTTCGAGGCGGGGCACTGATATGAGAAACCTGCTGATTGTCCTCAACTTTTTGCTGATAGGCACCATCGTCGGCGTGGCCTTGTTCTGGCAGCCGCAGCCGGCGGAGCTGCCGTTGCCCGGCACCTATGCCGAGAAGCTGGGACGCGATGTGCCTGCGGACCTGCCGGCGACAACAAGCGGTCCGGCCAGCGGCATCGCTGCCCTTGATCCCTACGTCACGCTGATGCCACCGGGTGTTCGCACGACGGCGGCCTATCTGGTGCTGAAGAATGCTGGCGAACAGGATGTTCGGCTGGTCTCCGCCGCGTGTAGCGCGGCAGGCGCCATCGAACTACACACCCATCTGGACGACGGGGGCGTGATGCGCATGCGGCAGATGAATGAGATCGTCATCCCGGCGCGCGGCGAAACGGTGCTAAAGCCCGGCGGTCATCACATCATGCTGATCGACCTGAAGCAAGCGTTGACCGCCGGCGACCTCCTTGCGATCACGCTGCGGTTCGCCGATGGCAGCCATCTGACGGTCGAGGCCCCGGTCAGGCCAGCAACGCCCTGAGCTGACGCGCCGCGGCGTCGGCGCCGTCGAAAGTCAGCGCTGGCGGGACGGCAACTTGCATACAGCGGGTAAGTGCAGCGCCGAGATTGCCGGCCGCGAGGTCGGCGGCGGACACTTCCGTGCAGCGCGCATGCGCGCGCAGCCAGTCGATCAGGCAGTCCTGTTCCGGCCAGTTGTCGCGCCGCTGGTAGATCACCGCTGTGCCATTGCTGGTCGCTTCGGTGAAGGTGCCGTAGCCCGGCTTGGTGACGACGGCATCGACCGAGCGCAGCAGGTCGGCGAAAGGCCAGCCTCGTGTTAACAGTGGTTCGAACGCGTGCATGTCGTCGCGTTGAACCTGCCAGGCTTCCGGGACGAGCCAGTGGGTGTCCGGCAAGACCGGCCAGCCCTCGACCGGCAGTCGGGCGGGCACGCCGCCGAGCGCGATGAGCACGAGGCGAGCGCCAGGTGCCGTCGCGCCAGCGCTGACTTTCGCGTGCAGCTCGGCGCGGCGTTCCTTTCCCTGCGCCGCCAGCGGGCCGATGCTGATCTTTCGGTCGAGCGCGGCCATCGGCATGCCGGGCGTGGTGCGCAGGAAGGTCGCGGTGCGATAGGCGGCGAGTATCTCGGCGTGGAGGGCGTCGGCCCCGAAATAATGCGCGTAGAGGTCGGCCCAGTTGAGCGAGCACATCGCCAGCGCGGGGATACCGGCGCGCGCTGCGCCGGCCAGCGGGATGTACGCGACATTCGAGAACACCACATCGACTTGCAGCTTGCGCAGCAGCGCGGCATCCGTCGTGACGCGAGCGTCGAAGTCGGCGTGCAGGGCGCGATAGCGTTCCAGGGTGGCGTGATGGTCGATGGTCAGCGCATCGACCATCACGTAACCGAAATCGCTGGCCTGGGCGATGTGTTCGAACGGTGCGTGGATGCGTTGTTGCAGCTTCGCCGCGGGGAGGCCCGAGCGCACGGTGAGCCGCAATGCAGGCAATAACTCCGAAAGGCGATTGAGTACCGGCGCGGTTTGCGCGAGATGGCCAAAGCCGTGCGCGGATATATCGACAAACAGATGGGGCTGATGGAGCGGCATCAGAACTGTTTGGCGCGGTCGCCTTCGCTGGTGATGGTGACAAAATGTGTGAGTCGCCGCGCATTGATTTCGCCGCGCTCGAGGGCGCTCTTGATGGCGCAGCCGGGTTCGTTTTCGTGCTTGCAGTCCCGGAACCGGCAGTGGCCAAGATGGGGCAGAAACTCGGCGAAGCCAAGTTCGATCTCGCCGCGCGTCAGGTGCGCGAGGCCGAATTCCTGCAGGCCCGGTGAATCAATCAAAGCCCCCCCCGAAAACCTCGCTACGCTCGGTTCTCCCCCCAGGGGGCCAAGAAACTCTTGGGACTGCCCGGCGAGTTTCTTGTGCTCTACGACTGTGGGTAGCACGTACATCCGCGCATGGGTGGTGGTGTGCTTGCCCGAGTCGAGCGCGGTGGAGATTTCGCGCGTCGCTGCGCCGGCGTCCGGGATCAGCGCGTTGATCAGCGTCGACTTGCCCATGCCGCTCTGACCGACAAGCACGCTGATCTGCCCGGACAGCCACGGTCGGAGCGGCGCGGCATCGGTGCGGGCGCTGAGTGTCACGACGGGGATGTCCATGGCAGAAAACGCAGCCAACTGTAGCCGTGCCGCGTTCACCCGCTCGGCGAGATCGCACTTGTTGAGGACGAGGACGACGCGCAGGTGCTGGTGTTGCGCGGCGACGAGGCAGCGCGAGATCAGTTCGTCGGAGAAAGCCGGCTCGGTGGCCACCACCAGCACGACCTGCGTCGCGTTGGCAGCGATGAGTTTTTCCTTCCACTGGTCGCTGCGATAGAGCAGCGAACTGCGCGGCGCATGGGCGAGGATCTGGGCTTCGCTGTCGTGCAGCGGCCCGAGCGTGACGTGGTCGCCGCAGGCATACGGGCTTTTCTTGCCGCGCGGGATGCCATTGACGATCCCGCCCTCCGGCAAGGTGACTTCGTAATGCCGGCCGAAGGCGGCAGTGATGGTCCCCGTCAGCTTCAAGGAGAGAAGAACAGCGCGTCGATGCGCGCCGCGTTGGCGAAGTCCTTGTCGGTCAGTCCGCCGGCGCTGTGGGTGCTGTAGGCGACACGACAGCGGTTGTAGCCGACTTCGAGATCGGGATGATGGTCGCTGCGGTGGGCGATCCAGGCGACCGCATTCACGAAAGCCAGCGTCTCGTGGTAGTTGGCGAACGTGTAGATTTTGACGATGGTCTTGTTTTCGCGCGTCCAGCCGACCAGCGTGGCGAGGCGAGCGGTGATGTCCTGTTCGTTCAGCATGGCACGGGCGCCTGACGGGTTTGCGACTTCAGGTGGGCGATGCGTTCGCTCGCCGGGGGATGCGAATCGTAGAAGAGGGAATGCAGCGGATCGGGCGTCAGCGTCGCGGCATTGTCGCGATAGAGCTTGACCAGCGCGGCAACGAGTTCGCCGCCATCGGCCTGTTGCGCGGCGTAGGCGTCGGCTTCGAATTCGTGCGTACGCGAGAGCCAGGACATCAGTGGCCCGAACGGGAAGCTGAATACCGGCAGTGCCAGCGAGAACAGGATCAGTGCCAGCGCGGTATTCCGTGCCGTCTCGCCAGCGCTGACTTTCAGGCCTTCGTAGAACCAGGCCTGGTCGATGAGCTGGCCGAGCAGCCAGAGCAGCGCGAGCGCGAGCGCGGACATCACGGCGATGCGCTTGACGATGTGGCGGCGCTTGTAGTGGCCGAGCTCGTGCGCGAGCACCGCCTCGACCTCACCCGGCGCGAGCTTCTCGATCAGGGTGTCGAAAAAGACGATGCGCTTGCTGCGACCGAAGCCGGTGAAATAGGCGTTGCCATGCGCCGAGCGTTTGGAGCCATCCATGACGAACAGGCCGGAACTCGCGAAACCGCAGCGTGCCAGCAAGGCCTCGATGCGTGTCCTGACCTCGCCTTCGGCCAGCGGCGTGAACTTGTTGAACAGCGGCGCGATGAAGGTCGGGTAGAGCAGCAGCACGAGCAGGTTGAAAGCCAGCCAGGTCATCCAGACGAACAGCCACCACTGCGTGCCCATCGCGTCCATCAGCCAGAGCACGAGCAGCAGGAGCGGTGCGCCGATCATCACGGCAAGGATCAGTTGCTTGAACAGGTCGGCGACGAACAGGCCGGGCGTCATCTTGTTGAAGCCGAAAGCGGCTTCGAGCCTGAAGGTGCGATAGAGCGCGAACGGCAGGCCGACGAGGAAGCCGGTGACGCCGACGCTGGCGAACAGGGCGAGGCCGTAGGCATAGGACGCATCGGCGAATTGTGCGTGCCAGAAGGCATCGAAAGCGGCGAGCAGGCCACCGAAGGTGAAGAGCAGCAGCAGCCCGACATCGACCGCGAGTTCGACGAGGCCGAGGCGCAGTTTCGCCGCGGTGTAGTCGGCGGCCTTCTGGTGGTCGGCGAGCGGAATGCGGTCGGCGAATGCGGCGGGCACAGCACCCCGACGGGCGCTGACATGCTCCATCTGGCGCACGGCGAGCCAGACGCGTAGCGCGGTGGTGAGCGCCAGCATGGCAAGGAAGACAGTGGAAAAGACGGCAGCCATGAATCGGAAGGTGGGTCAGGTATGCAAGAATGCAAGCCGCTAAGGCATTGGAAGGTGATGAGTATGGCACAAGATCAGAACGCTCTCGTCTGGCTCGACATGGAAATGACCGGACTCGATCCCGACCGCGATCGCATCATCGAACTGGCGATGGTGATCACCAATTCGCAGCTCGAAGTGATCGCCGAAAGCGCCGTCTGGGCGGTCCATCAGGCGGATGCGGTGCTGGATGCCATGGACGACTGGAACAAGAAGACCCACGGCAAGTCGGGCCTCATCGAGCGGGTGAAGGCATCGCCGCTTGCCGAAGCCGATGTCGAAGGACAGGCGCACGATTTCCTCAAGCGGTATGTGCCGCAGGGAAAATCGCCGATGTGCGGTAATTCGATCTGCCAGGACCGCCGCTTCATGGCGCGTTACATGCCCAAGCTTGAGACCTATTTTCACTATCGCAATCTCGACGTTTCGACGCTCAAGGAACTCTGCAAGCGCTGGACGCCGGAGATCGCCAAGGGCGTCAAGAAAGGCGGCAAGCACGAGGCGCTTGCCGATATCTACGAGTCCATCGAAGAACTCAAGTACTACCGGGAACACTTTCTCAAAATCTGAAAGTGTCGGGGCCGGTTTCCTGAGGGTTCAGTCGGCGTTCAATCAGTCCGCCGGTCGAGGTACCAGCGTTCCTTGCGGTCGCTGGTGCGCGCCCCCTGCCAGACCTCGGTCCACCCCTCCGGTAGCGGTCGATCTATTTCCCTGATCGAGAGGCGCCAGTTGCAGTTTTTCTGACCGGATGGCGCGACGGTACGGATACCGGAAAAATAGTCGAGCGAGGCCCGCTGTGCCATCCCGATTTCGGCGCGCTCAATGCATTCGCCCGCGGGTGGCAGCGCTTTCTTGAGCGACATCACGACCGGGCGATAGGAAATCGCATAGTCGATCCAGGGTAGCCACAATGTAGCCGTCAGCCCCCACAACAGTGTGACGCCGGCGGCCCAGCGCAGGCTGGCGCGCCAACTCGCCCGTCGCAAGCCCAGGGCGACCAGCCAGACGGCAGTCAGTGCGAAGGCCAGTCCGAGGGCCAGCAGGGAGTAATTCGCCGCGTGCCCCGGTGCGAGCTTGTCGAAATTGTGCGCGATCTTGGGCGGCCAGTTGAAGACCTGCGCACTCGCGCCGAGCCAGAGCAGACCGGCAACAAAGCTGAAGGTCATCAAGCCGAACCAGTCGAAGGCGTTCGCCGCGCCACGCCGCAGTCGGTCGGTCCCCGCCGCGGCGACTAGGGTCAGGGGCACCAGGACGGGCAGGACCGCCATGGAACGCGGAGGGCCGCTGAGAAACCAGATCAGTGTGACGGCGACGCCGAGCAGGGGCAGTGCCAGCGCGTCGAGCGTGTGGCGACGCAGCCAGAGGCTCCAGAGCGCCAGTGGCAGCACCGGCCAGGCGGCCCAGATCAGTTGCTCGAGGTGGCGACCGGTCGGCAGGTCGCGCGCCCGTGTGGCTTCGGCGAGCTCGTTTTGCCACCATTGCGTCCAGAAAGCCGGGTCCTGCTGGATGAGCAACCCCGGCCAAGCGGCCAGTAGCGGCAGGGCAACCGCGAGCGCCAGCGCGAAGCCTTTCCAGTCGTGCCGCAAGATCGGTGCGGGCAGAACGGCGATCGCTATCAGCAGGCCGACCAGGCCATGCGCGGGAAAGGACAGGCCGAGCCCGAGTCCCAGCAATGGCGCGCCAATGAGCTTTCCTTGCAGGCTGAGCGCACCACCCCACCAGGCCAGTGCGGCACAGGCCAGTCCGGCGATGGCGGGCTGTGCCTCGTGCATGGGCACCAACAAGCCCAGCGTGCCGATGGCCAGCAGCGGCGCGATGCGACCGGCGGTATCGCCGTAAAGGCTCCGTGCGGCGCCGGAAACGAACACGAGAAAGAGCGCACCGAACAGCGTTGTGGCCAGCCGTGCGGCATCGTGGAAAGCGAGCATACCGCCGAGTAGTTCACCCAGCAGCGCGGCGACCCAGTGGTAGAGCGGGGCGGTATCTGGCCAAGGCTCGCCGGCGATGGCAGGCGTCAGCCAGTGACCCTGCGTGGCGAAGCCGTGGGCGATGCCGATATGAATGGCATCCTCGGTCTTCCAGGGATCATGGCCGGTGATGCCGGTCAGCAGGTAGAGTGCTGCCAGGACGAGCAGCGCCAGCGCCGGCAGGCGCGGCGCAGTTGTCCTGGTAGGTGCCGAAGTTCATGCGGGCGAAAAAACAAAAGGCAGCCGCAGCTGCCTTTTCGGAAAGTACAAGTGACCCGCGCCGATCAGGCAGCGACGCCGGCGCGCTTGTATTTCTGCCTGAAGCGCTCGACGCGGCCGGCGGTGTCGACGATCTTCTGCTTGCCGGTGTAGAACGGGTGGCAGGCCGAGCACACTTCGATGTGCAGGGGCTTGCTGTTGGTCGAGCGGGTCTTGAACGTGGTGCCGCAGCTGCAAGTCACCTCGATCTCGTTGTACTTCGGGTGGATGCCTTCTTTCATGTTCCGTGTCCTTAGTACTTCGCTCCGGAGTCTGCGGTCGACCGCAAAAGCCGCGCATTATCCTGAAATATCCGATAAAAATCAACCGATGTGATTAGCCGCCCCGGCGCATGGAGTCGAAGAATTCCGCATTGTTCTTGGTGGCCTTGACCTTGTCGAGCAGGAATTCCATTGCCTCGAGATCGTCCAGGTCGTAGAGCAGCTTGCGCAGGATCCACACCTTCTGCAGCACGTCCTGGCTTCGAGCAGCAGTTCCTCGCGGCGCGTGCCGGAGCGATTGACGTTGATCGACGGATAGACGCGCTTCTCGGCCATGCGGCGGTCGAGGTGGATTTCCAGTTGCCGGTGCCCTTGAATTCCTCGTAGATCACTTCGTCCATGCGGCTGCCGGTGTCGATCAGCGCGGTGGCGATGATGGTCAGCGAGCCGCCTTCCTCGATGTTGCGTGCGGCGCCGAAGAAGCGCTTGGGCTTTTGCAGGGCGTTGGCATCCACGCCGCCGGTCAGCACCTTGCCGGAGGCCGGCTGCACGGTGTTGTAGGCGCGGGCGAGACGGGTGATCGAGTCGAGCAGGATGACCACGTCCTTCTTGTGCTCGGTCAGGCGCTTGGCCTTTTCGATGACCATTTCGGCGACCTGCACGTGGCGCGTGGCCGGTTCGTCGAAAGTCGAGGCGACCACTTCGCCGCGCACCGTGCGCGTCATCTCGGTCACTTCCTCGGGCCGCTCGTCGATCAGCAGCACGATCAGCACGACCTCGGGATGGTTGGCGGTGATGGCGTGGGCGATGTGCTGCATCATCACCGTCTTGCCGCTCTTCGGCGCGGAGACCAGCAGGCCGCGCTGGCCCTTGCCGATGGGCGCGATCATGTCGATGACGCGGCTGGTGATGTTCTCCTCGGCCCTGATCTCGCGCTCGAGGCGCAGGTGCTCGGTCGGGTGCAGCGGCGTCAGGTTCTCGAACAGGATCTTGTTCTTGCAGACCTCGGGCGATTCGCCATTGACCTTGTCGAGCTTGACCAGCGCGAAGTAACGCTCGCCATCCTTCGGCGTGCGAATCTCGCCTTCGATGGTGTCGCCGGTGCGCAGGTTGAAGCGGCGGATCTGTGAGGGCGAGACATAGATGTCATCGGTGCCGGCGAGGTACGAGATGTCGGGGGAGCGCAGGAAGCCGTAGCCGTCGGGCAGGACTTCGAGGCAGCCATCGCCGTAGATGGTCTCGCCTTTCTTGGCGTGCTGCTTGAGCAGGGCGAAGATCAGCTCCTGCTTGCGCAGGCGATTGGCGCCCTCGATACCGATGCGGCATTGGCCATTTCCAGCAGTTGGCTGACGTGGTGATTCTTGAGCTCCGAGAGGTGCATGGGTTGTGCTTGGGTAACGCGCAGGCGGGGGAGCGCCCGGGAGGTGACAGATGCTGGGGGAGAGGTATTGCCGTCGCAGGCCGGGATGGGTGCGGAGGGGCCTGCCGCCCGAAACCGCCTGTCGTCAGACGCGGTGCGATTTCCGGCGCGAACTGTAGCGGGATCAGAGATTGCTGTCAATAAACGCGGTGAGCTGCGACTTGGAGAGCGCGCCGACCTTGGTGGCCTCGACGTTGCCGCCCTTGAACAGGATCAGCGTCGGAATGCCGCGAATGCCGTATTCGCCCGGGGTCTTGGGATTCTCGTCGATGTTCAGCTTGGCGACCTTGAGCTGGCCGGTGTAGTCCCGGGCGACATCGTCGAGGATCGGTGCGATCATCTTGCAGGGGCCGCACCATTCGGCCCAGTAATCGACGAGAACGGGAATGGCGGATTCCAGCACGTCGCTCTTGAAGCTCGCGTCGGTGACGTAATGGATATGTTCGCTCATGTTGTCCTCGGCTAGGAAAAGAGAGGGGAAGGGAAAAGTCAGATTTCGAGATTGTCGATCAGGCGCGTGTTGCCCAGTCGGGCTGCTGCCAGCACCACCAGCGGTGTCGCCGGGTCTGTGGGTGGGGATTGTAGATCAATTCTTTTTCGCACGGCAATGTAGTCCGGTGCCCAGTCGTGCGCGCGCAACTCGGCGATGGCGTCCGCTTCGAGCCGGGCAAAGTCGCGTTCGCCAGCGCGCACGGCTGTGGCAATGCGGCTCAGGCAACGATGCAGGCGGGGTGCCTCGGCGCGCTCGGCGGGGGAAAGGTAGCCGTTGCGCGAGGAGAGGGCCAGGCCGTCCGCGGCGCGTACCGTCTCGCCGGGAATAACCTCGATCGGCAGCGCGAACGCGCGCACCATGGCGGACAGCACCATGAACTGCTGGTAGTCCTTCTTGCCGAACAGCGCGGCCTGCGGCTGGACGACGGCGAAGAGTTTCATCACCACCGTCGCGACGCCGCGAAAATGGCCGGGACGGAATTCGCCTTCAAGAATATTCGCGTGTTCGAGTGGCGGCTCGACGACGTAGTGCTGCGGTTCCGGATACAGCTCCGCTTCGTCGGGCGCGAACAGGTGGTCGACACCGGCGGCGACGAGCTTTTCGCAATCGGCCGCGAACGTGCGCGGATAATTGTCGAAGTCCTCGCCGGGCCGGAACTGCAGGCGATTGACGAAGATCGAGGCGACGACCGTGTCACCGAGGGCGCGCGCTGCACGCATCAAGGTGATGTGCCCCGCGTGGAGATTGCCCATGGTCGGCACGAAAACGATACGGCCCGATTTGCGCAGCGGGGCCAGCGCCGCGCGGGTCGCGGCAATGGTGTGATGGATCAGCATCGGGAAAGCGCCGTGGCTCAGTAACAGTGTTCGGGGGCAGGGTAGCTACCGTCCTTGACGGCAACGACATAGGCCTTGACAGCGACCTCGATGTTCTGTGCTTCGGCCATGAAGTCCTTGACGAAACGGCCCTTCTTGCCGGGATAGAGGCCGAGCATGTCGTAGAGCACCAGCACTTGGCCGTCGCAATCCGGTCCGGCGCCGATGCCGATGGTCGCGCAGACCTTGAGCGCGCGCGTGATGTCGGCCGCGAGCGCGGAAGGCACCATTTCCAGCACCATCAGCGCCGCGCCGGCTTGCTCGAGCGCTTTGGCGTCGGCTTTCATGCGTGCGGCGCCGGCTTCGTCGCGGCCCTGTACGCGATAACCGCCGAGGGCATGCACGGACTGAGGCGTCAGGCCGATGTGGGCGCAGACCGGCACGCCGCGTTCGACGAGGAAATGCACGGTCTCGGCCATGACCTCGCCGCCTTCGAGCTTGACCATCTCGGCCCCGGCGGCGAGCAGCCGGCCGGCGTTGCGGATCGCCTGCTCTTTCGACTCGTGATAGGCGCCGAACGGCATGTCGGCGACGACCATGGGGCGCAGGGCCTGATGGGCGACGCATTCGGTGTGATAGGCCATGTGGTCCATGGTCACCGGCAGCGTCGAGGTCTTGCCCTGAATGACGTTGCCGAGCGAATCGCCGACGAGGATGACATCGACGCCGCAACGATCTTCCAGCGCGGCAAAGCTTGCGTCATAACAAGTGAGCATGGCGATCTTTTCGCCGGCATGCTTCATGCGGACCAGTTCGGGCAGAGAGATCGGCTTGTTGGAGGCGAGGTAGGTCATGGGGCAGAGCCTGTGATCGTCGGGGAAGGATACAACGGACTATCTTACGCAAATCTTTCGATGCGCTGGTTGGCGACGGCGGGCAACAGTTCGGCAACGCGCATGCCCTGGCCGGGGATTTCGAGGTCCGGGGCGATTTCGACGAGCGGTGCCAGCACGAAGGCGCGCTTGGCCATGCGCGGATGCGGCAGCGTCAGCCCCGGCAGGTCGAGCTGCTGGTCGCCATACAGCAGCAGGTCGAGATCGAGGGTGCGTGGCGCATTCTTCACCGTGCGCACGCGACCGAAACTCGCCTCGATCGCAAACAGGTGCTCCAGGAAAGTCAGCGCTGGCAGGACGGCACTATCGACTTCCAGCGCGGCGACGGCATTGATGAAATCCGGCTGGTGATGCAGGCCGACCGGCGCCGTGCGGTACAGCGACGAGGCCCGCAGGAAACGCGTGTCGGCGATGCCGCGCAACGCCGCGAGGGCGGCGCGCACCGTCGCGACCGGGTCGCCGAGATTCGCGCCCAGCGCGACGTAGGCGGTGACCCGCATGCGGTTACTCGTCGGATGACGGCGCGGGCGCGACATCCCCGTCGTCGCCGGACTTCTTGCCGCTGCGCCGGCGACGGCGTTTCTTCGGACTCGTATCCGGCTTGAGCATGTCCTCGCGCTCGGCATTGCCGGCCTGTTCGAAGGCCGCCCACCAGTCGGCGAGCTCCTGCGGTGCCTCGCCGCTTTCCGCGCGCAGGCTCAGGAAATCCCAGGCAGCGCGGAAGCGGGTCTGCTCCACGAGGCGGAAGGGCGTGCGCCCGCCGCGCTTTTCGAAACGCGGCTGCAGCAGCCAGATATCCTTGATGTCGCCCGCGATGCGGCGCGTGATGGCCAGTTTTTCGCCCTGGGTGTCGAGTACTTCGTCCATCGCCGCATGCATGGCCGGCACGGGCAGTTCGCCATTCTTCTTGCGCGCCTCCCAGTTGGCCAGCACCTCGTGCCACAGCAGCGTCGCGAACAGGAAGCCGGGCGAAGTGCGCTTGCCTTCGCGCACGCGGCGGTCGGTATCGGTCAGCGCCAGCATGACGAACTTCTCGCCGAGCGGTTGTTCGAGAATCACGTCGAGCAGCGGCAGCAAGCCGTGGTGCAGGCCGTCGGCGCGCAGGCGCTTGAGGCATTCCACGGCATGGCCGGAGAACAGCAGCTTGAGCATCTCGTCGAACAGGCGTGCGACGGGCACGTTCTCGATCAACTCGGCCATCTCGCGGATCGGCGCCTGCACCAGCGGGTCGAGCCGCAGGTCGAGCTTGGCCGCCAGCCGCACGGCGCGCAGCATGCGCACGGGGTCCTCGCGGTAGCGCGCGCGCGGGTCGCCGATCATGCGCAGCGTCTTGCGCTGCAGGTCGCGCACGCCGTGGTGGTAGTCGAAGACCTGGCCCTTGGCCGGATCGTAGTACAGCGCATTGACGGTGAAATCGCGCCGGGCGGCATCTTCTTCCATGTTGCCCCAGACGTTGTCGCGCAGCACGCGGCCGTGCTCGTCCTTCAGGGTGTCGTCATCATGCGCGGCACGGAAGGTGGAGACTTCGAGTGTCTCGGCACCCTGCATCACGTGCACGATCTGAAAGCGGCGGCCGATGATGCGGGCGCGCCGGAACTGCCCGCGCACCTGGTCGGGCGTGGCATCGGTGGCGATGTCGTAATCCTTGGGCACGATGCCGGCAATCAGGTCGCGTACCGCGCCGCCGACGACGTAGGCCTTGAAGCCGGCCTGCTGCAGGGTCTCGCAGGTGCGGCGGGCGCCGGGCGAAACCTGCTCGAGGCGGATGCCGTGTGTGCGCGCCTCGATGGTTTCGACAGGATGGGGGTAGGGTTCGCCGCGTTTGAAGACGCGGCGCAACAGCTTGCGGATCATGGAGTTATCTGTCTTTCTGGGCGCGCATGATACCCCACGGCGAGCATCGGCCTCATCTCAGGCTGAGGATTGGCCAGCCGTTTCGCCCGGCATGGGCACGCAGGGTGGCGTCGGGATCGACGGCGACGGGATGCGTCACCCGTTCCAGCAAGGGCAGGTCATTGTGCGAATCGCTGTAAAAGGTGCTTCTCTCGAACGCACCCCACCACAGCCCCATTTCCTCGAGCCAGAGGTTCATGCGCGCGATCTTGCCTTCCTTGAAGGCCGGCATGCCGCGTGGCGCGCCGGTGAACCGACCGTCCTCCTGCGCGGGTACGGTGGCGATAAGGTGCGGGATGCCGAATTCGTGGCAGATCGGCCCGGTGACGAAACTGTTCGTCGCCGTCACCATGGCGCAGAGGTCGCCGGCGTCGAGGTGCTGGCGCACGAGGCGGCGGGCCGGCGCCGCGATGATCGGCCTGATGCGCGTTGCCATGAACTCGCGGTGCCAGGCGTCGAGCTCCGGACGGGCATGGCGCGCCAGGGGCGCAAGCTGGAACTGCAGGAAGGCATGGATGTCGAGCGTGCCGGCCTTGTAGTCGTCGTAAAAGGCCTGGTTCTTCGCCTCATGCACTTCGCGGTCGAGCACACCCTGCGCGATGAGGAACTGTGCCCACTCGAAGTCGGAGTCCCCGCTCAACAGCGTATTGTCCAGATCAAACAGGGTCAGGTTCATCGTCGGTCGAGGTTTCGGGAACGAGTTGGAGTTGCAGGGCTTCCTTGAGCAGCGGCAGGGTCGCGGGACGTTGCCGTTCGAGCGTGGCGCGGTCGAGATGGTCGAGCACCCCCATCAGCGAGGGCAGGTCGCGCCGGCCGTGCGCGAGCAGGTAGCGGACGAGGCCGTCGTTGACCTTGAGGCCGCGTTCCAGCGCATGACGGCGCAGGGCGGCCGCCTTCTGTTCGTCGTTGAGGGTCCGGACCTCGTAGATCAGGGTCTGGCCGATGCGTGTGCGCAGGTCCTCGCGCAGCTTGAGTTTGGCCGGAGGTTTGTGGCCGGCCAGCAGCAGCCCCAGGCCGACCAGGCGCGCGGTGTTGAAGATGCGGAACAGGGCGATCTGGGCGTCGGCATCGAGCGCGTCGACGTCGTCGACGACCAGTAGCCCGCCAGGCGGCGCCTGAAAGTCAGTGCTGGCAGGACGGCATCCGGACAGCAGCAGCACCGGCCGTTTGCGCAATGCCAGGCTGGCCGCGGCGCTCAACAGGTGGCTTTTGCCGGAACCCGTGGCCCCCCAGAGGTAGATTCCGTCGAAATTGCCCGGCTGTGCGAGCATGCGCAGGCGCGACAACAGTTCGTCGTTTTCGCCGACGATGAAGTTGTCGAGGCTGGGCGGCTGGTTCGGCCGCAGATCGAGCAGCAGTTGGGTCAAGGTGGTGGGGGCAATTCCGGTAAAATCCGCGCCAATCAGGCGGCAGGTTTGGAATTATCGCCGCAAATCCACCTTTCGATCCCGGTTTACACCATGAATACAACTTCCAGCCCCATGACCTACCGTGACGCGGGGGTCGACATCGATGCCGGCGACGCGCTGGTCGAACGCATCAAGCCCGCCGCGAAGCGCACGATGCGCCCCGAGGTGCTCGGCGGCATCGGCGGCTTCGGCGCACTCTTCGAGATCTCGAAGAAATACAAGGAGCCCGTGCTCGTCTCGGGCACCGATGGCGTCGGCACCAAGCTGAAGCTGGCCTTCCAGCTCAACCGCCATGACACGGTGGGGCAGGACCTCGTGGCGATGAGCGTCAATGACATCCTCGTGCAGGGCGCCGAATCGCTGTTCTTCCTCGACTACTTCGCCTGTGGCAAGCTCGACGTCGGCACCGCGGCCACTGTGGTGGAAGGCATCGCCAAGGGCTGTGAACTCGCCGGCTGCGCGCTGATCGGTGGCGAAACCGCCGAAATGCCCGACATGTATCCGCCCGGCGAATACGATCTGGCCGGTTTCGCCGTCGGTGCGGTCGAGAAGTCAAAAATCATCGACGGCAAGTCGATCGCCCCGGGCGACGTCGTGCTCGGACTGGCCTCGTCGGGCGCGCATTCCAACGGCTATTCGCTGATTCGTCGCATCGTCGAGCGGGCCAAACCCGATCTCACCGCCGATTTTCACGGCCGTCCCTTCGCCGACGCGCTGATCGCGCCGACCCGCATCTACGTGAAGTCGATGCTCAAGCTGATGGACAGCGTTACGGTCAAGGGCATGGCCCACATCACTGGCGGCGGCCTGACTGGCAACGTGCCGCGCGTGCTGCCCGAAAATGTCACCGCAGTCATCGACAAGTCGTCCTGGACGCTGCCGCCGCTGTTCCAGTGGCTGCAGGCGCAGGGCCAGGTGGCGGATGAAGAGATGCATCGCGTCTTCAACTGCGGTATCGGCATGGTGGTGATTGTCGCGGCGGCGGACGCGCCCCGGGCGACCGAGATGCTGACGGCGGCCGGCGAAACGGTTTACGCGCTGGGTCGCATCGAAGCGCGCCAGCCCGGCCAGGAACAGACGATCATCCGCTGAAAGTCAGTGCTGGCGGGACGGCATGCTTCAGCCTGGATTATCCGCCGAGGCGGGCGCGTTCCTCGCGCTGCACGTCGGTGATGAACCGCTGCAGCACATGTTCGTCGTGGTGGCTCAGTTCGATGAAGCGGCAGCCGATACGTCCGACGACCTTGTTGCCGCGCTGCAGTTGGCTGACGTTGCGTACTTCCAGTTCCACCACAATCGTGTGGCCTTCCTTGAGTTCGATTACCGAGCCCGGCAGGCGCTGGCTGACCTCGAACGGGGGCGTGGCCGTGGGCGTTTCCATCGCGATGCCGCCGATGCTGATGTCGATGACCGGCAGCTGGAGCACCTTTCCTTCGCCCTGCGGCAGGCTGCTGAGCGGCCGGCGCGTCAGCGGCAGCACCAGGCGGAAGAACTCGCGGCGTTGCAGGCGCGTGTAGCGTTCGGGCAGGCGCGTGACGAAGGCGCGCCGCTGCAGGTAGACGGTTTCGCTCACGGCCCCGACCAGGAACTGGTTCTTTACGCCGTGCGGCGCGCAGACGAAAAAATTGCGCTCGCTCTTGAGCAGCTTCTGGTTGGTTTCCTCGCTGCCGCCCCAGTCGAAGACCAGCAGGCCCTGTGCCTCGTCGATGTCGAGCAGCAGGGTGAGGAACATTTCGCTGCCTTCGTTGAATACCACGCTGACACGCTCACCGTCGGCAACGAGCTGGTGCAGGTAGAAGAGGATCTCGCGACGATGGGTCGTGCTGAACTTCTCGAGTTCTTCGGCGGTGATGGACTGGACGGTCATGCTTCCGTGCCGGCGGCGGGCTCCAGATGGCGTGCGATGCGGTCACGTATTTTGGCAGCAGTCGCCGGTTCGGCTAAATCGAAATCGAGGTCAAATTCGTGGTCAATTGTGCCCGCTTCACGCAGCGCGCGCAGCCAGGTCAGCTGCCGCTTCGCGAACTGGCGCGTGGCGAAGATGCCGCGATCCGCCAGTTCCGCGGCCGGCAGCTTGCCTTCGAGCATCTCCCAGACCTGCCGGTAGCCGACGCAGCGCATCGACGGCAGCTCGGCATTGAGCCGATAGCGGGTGCGCAACCCTTCGACTTCATCGACCAGGCCGGCGGCGAGCATCGCGCGATAGCGCAGGGCGATGCGCTCGTGCAGGACCTTGCGTTCCGGCGCGGCCAGCGCGAGGGTCAGCAACCGGAAGGGGAAGGTATTTTCTTCCTGCCGTTGCCAGAAATCGCCCAGCGGCCTGCCGGTGAGCCGCAATACCTCGAGGGCACGCTGGATGCGTTGTGCGTCGGTGGGGGCAAGGCGGGCAGCGGTTTCTGGATCACCTAGGGCGAGTTCGGCGTGCAGCGCCGGCCAGCCGCGCGCGGCGGCCTCGGCGTCGATGGCCGCGCGCAGCGCCGGGTCGGCCTGGGGCATGTCCGCCAAGCCGGAAATCAGCGCCTTGAAGTAGAGCATCGTGCCGCCGACCAGCAGGGGCACCTTGCCGCGCGCCGCGATGTCGCCCATCACGCGCAGGGCGTCGGCGCGAAACTGCGCGGCTGAATAGCGTTCTTCCGGCGTGATCAGGTCGATCAGGTGATGCGGAAAGCGTGCCAGCGTCGCCCGGTCGGGCTTGGCCGTGCCGATGTCCATGTCGATGAACACCTGTGCCGAATCGAGGCTGATGATCTCGACCGGGAAGCGTTCCGCCAGCGCCAGCGCCAGGTCGGTCTTGCCGCTCGCGGTCGGGCCGATGAGAGCGAGGGCGGGCGGTGGTGGGTGGCTCATGGGACTTGGAGTTTAGCGTAGCGCGAAAAGTCAGCGCTGACGAGACGGCAGGTGCGGCGACTCCGGGGATTGAAATCAGCGCGGTCGGGCGCATCTACAAAATAAGCCGCAAAAGGAGAAACACCATGAACGTCCTGTTCAACAACCCGCAGCTCTACGTGATCGATTACCCGGGCCACGACGCGCTCGAAATCCTCGACAAGCGCAATGGCCGGGTGGGTTTGCTGCGTGGCGCTTCGGCAGAACGCATGCGCGAAGAGTTCAGGGAATTCCTGACGCAGACCCACGATGACGAGGAGTACGCAGACTTCCTCGACGCCCACGACGCCATCCTCGAACATCCGGTATCGCTCCACTGATTCAGGCCGGGCGTTACAAGGTGGCGGAGTTGGTGAGACAACATCCGCTCACGACCCAAGCCGTCATTTGTCTCCCCAGTGTTTCAACGGCAGTAATCTGAGTGGAGCGGTCACCCAGTGCAGCCACTCACGCGTGCCCGAGGCTGGCGGCGACTTGATCAGCAGGTATTGTTCGCCGCGCTTGGCATAGGCACGTTCCTGCATGGCGCGCATACCCAGTTCGTTGGCCTTGCTCGATGCGCCGATGCGCGCCGTGGTGATCGATACCGAGGGCACGGTGTAGGCATTGGTGGGGTTGGTCGTGGCATTCATGGCATTTGCTCTAGCAAACATGGATCAGGGGTGAAGCTCATATTGGGGATTCTGTGGAGCATGTGTGCGCCACAAAACCGATAGTGGAGTCTATTATTTGCTTTACGCTCCGATACGAAGCTTTTGGAGTGTTCAAGCTCCGTAAGCTGCTCATAGCACCTCTCGGCCTTCGGCCAAGTTAATCAGCCGAGGGAAGCACAGCGTGGCCGGACGTCTGCCGCTGCCGGGCTGCAATTCACGCAAGATGCCTGCGTCTTTCATCTGCCGCAGCAGGCCGGGCGTCGTCTTCTCATGGATGCCAAATTCTTTGAAAAGCTGCTGGGCCAGATCGGACGAGCGAAAGATGGGCTTACTGAAAATAGCATCCAGCACATGTACTGTGTACTGCGAGTGTGTCGCCGCTTGAATGGCCAGCTTCATTTCTTCGTACAGCGCTTGAATGGCCGTGACGCGGATGCTGTTCTGACCGGCCTGGGTAATGATGGCTTGCAGGAAAAAGGCGATCCAGCCGTTCCAGTCGCCTTCGCCCGAAATGCCCTTCAGCCGCTGGTAATACTCCTCCCGATGACTCTCCAGATACTCGGACAGGTAGGGGCTCATGCTTTTTTCCTCTTACGTGCAACGGACGCGGGCTTGGCCTCCGCCGTCATCTTCGTATACAGCTCGAACAGCTTTTCCAGCCGCTCGGTATCGTTCTTGAAGCGGCGGCCGATATAGATGCGCTCCAGCACTTCGTCGTTGCGCTCATGGGCATGGCGCAAGTTCTCCGGCATGGCCTCCGGGTCGTAGAGGTCGGCGATGGTGGCGGGGAAATGCGCCTCGCGGGCGAGCAGGATGTTCTCGGCGCAGGCGGTCAGGTCGGCTTTGTTCTGCTCGGTGAGCAGCGGCACGGGGAAGGTGTTCCAGCCAAGGGTGTTGGAGTAGCGGTAGCGCGTTTCCAGCTTGCCGAAGACCGTGGCGATCCAGACCAGATGCAGGCGCGAGGCGATGAGCGCCATGTTCCAGAGCGGGGCGTCGTAGAACCCAAACGCCTCGGTGATGATCGACCGTTTAGGCAACAAACCGACCGGAAGATATGGCCGATTCTCCGAGCTCACTCGCGGAACGATAACTGCACTGGTGTAATTGGGCGAACGTATCTCAACAAAGCGATGGGGACGACTCCCCACCTTCATTCGCAAAGTCAATCTCCGTCTGCTCCAGCGGCGTGCCAAACAAATCATCCGCCACCACCTTCACCCCCGTCCCCGTCGGTGGGAAGATGCTCAACCAATCCAGCCGCAGCGCGTTGCCGCAGACAATCCAGTTCTGCGCATCCAGCGGCAGGAATTCCGCCAGCGCGTCCTTCTGCCCGCGATACAGCACGTCGCACTGGTACTCGGCGATGATGAGGGCGAGGCGGGCGATTTCGGCGGGGAAGTCGCGCAGTTCGATGCCGCGGAAGTTGGTGAGGGGGATTTCGGATTTCAGATGCAGCTCGCCCCGGCGGCGGTTGATTTCGGCTTCGATCTCGCGCATTTGCTTGTAGGCGATGACCAGAAAATTGCCGGAGCCACAGGCCGGGTCGAAGACGCGGATGCGCGCCATGCGTTTGCGCAGGTTGAGCAGCTTGCGTTCGTTGTCGCCGGCTTCGGCCAATTGCGCGCGCAACTCGTCGAGGAGCAGCGGGTTCAAGACCTTGAGTATGTTGGGCACGCTGGTGTAGTGCATGCCGAGCGCGCCGCGCTCTTCGTCGTCGGCCACGGCCTGGATCATGCTGCCGAAGATGTCCGGGTTGATCTGTTTCCAGTTCAGGTTGCCGGCGTGGATCAGGTAGGAGCGCGCCATGCGCGTGAAGCGCGGCACGTCGGTTGCGCCTGCGAACAGGCCGCCATTGACGTAAGGGAAGCCATTGGCCCAGGGTCTGAATGGTAGGTCGGGTTTTAACCCGACAACGCTTGTTCCGCCCCCTGCCTTTGTCGGACTAAAGTCCGACCTACATCAAGCGGACGACGCACCTCAATCGGTGTGTTCATCGCGCGAAAAATTTCGGACAGCACCTCATGGGTGTTAGCCGCGTCGCGCTCGCTCATCTGCTCGATGGTGCGGGTGAACAGGCCCTCGCCGTTGAAGATGTCGGTGTCTTCGGCAAAAAAACAGAACACCAGCCGCGCCATGAAGTGGTTCATGTCGGGGCGGCGTTCGTTCGTCGCCCAGTCCGGGTTTCCGCTCAACAGTTCGACGTAGAGCTTGTTCAGCCGCCCGGTGGCGCGCACGTCGAACGGGGTTGTCCTTGATCTCCTTGATGGTGGAGATGCCGGCCAGCGGCAGGAAAAAACCAAAGTGGTTGGGAAAGTCGGGGTAAACGCAGGCGATGGTTTCGCCACCGGTCAGTTCTTCCGCTTCCAGGGTCTGGCCGTCGGTGGCGAGGATGAACTTGGCGCGGGCTTTGGCGGTGGCAGGGCTGGTGCGCAGGGCTTTGAGGGTGTCGCCCACAACACCGACCTCGCAGGTGGCGATATGGATGTTGCTGCGCTGGAGCACGCCGCCGGGCACATCCGATGCATTGTTGTTGCCGGTGCGCAAACGTTTGAGGGTCGTGTCTTTATTGCCGAAAGCCGCCAGGAAGGCGAACGGAAACTCCGCCGCGTCGAAGGACTGGAGCGCCAAATCGGAAATAGCCTGTTCGATTTCTACTGCATTCATGACTCATCTTGCCTAGGTAAGCGCCCATTACGATCGCATCCGGCTACGCTCCCGCGACTGACACGGCCCGGCGAGAGATGGAGCGGAATGATATCGGCCAGCGAGCGCTTCTGGGGCGAGAATGTGTATCGTCGGTGCGTGAAACTGTCCCAATGGGCGCAATGGCCGCGTTGAGTAAATTGGTCCTACGGCAGGTGTTCGAGTTCAGCCGCCGCTCCAGTGACAGCTATCTTGTGGAGACGAATTTCCGCTTTGACCGTTACTTGCCGCGCATGAACAGCCGATCCAGGTCGGCCAGCCAGAACTGGATCCAGGTCGGCCGGCCGTGGTTGCACTGGTCGGCGCGCTCGGTCGCTTCCATTTCGCGCAGCAGCGCGTTCATTTCGGGAATGGTCAGGCTGCGGTTCGCCCGCACCGCGCCGTGGCAGGCCATCGTTGCGAGGATCTCGTTGCGGCGCTGTTCGAGCACGCGGCTGGCGGGTTGTTCGGCCAGTTCGTCGAGCAGGGCGCGGATCAGCGCCGGGATGTCGCCGCCGGCCAGCAGCGCGGGCACAGCACGTACGGCCAATTGCTGTGGGCCGACTGCCGCGATCGTGAAGCCCAGTTCCGCCAGCGTGGCGGCATGATCTTCGGCGGTGGCCCGTTCGCCGGCACTGGCGGAAAACAGCATCGGCACGAGCAATGCCTGTGTCGCGGGCCGGGCATCCGTGCTGGTTTTCAGGCGCTCGTAGAGGATGCGTTCGTGCGCGGCATGCATGTCGACGAGCACGAGGCCCGTGGCGTTCTGCGCGAGGATGTAGATGCCATGCAGCTGTGCGAGCGCATAGCCGAGCGGGGTGCCGGCCGCAGCGAAAGTCAGACCTGGCGGGACGGCATCCGCGAAGGCCTGACGCGCGAAGTCGAGGTAGGCGGCGGCCTCAACATCGGGTTCGCGGATGGATAGCTGTTGCGGCATGGCGGCCGAGACAGGCGCACCGACAGCCGGTGCGACATGCGCCTGCTTGGCTGCCGCAAGCGGCTCCGCCAGCGCGCGCTGCAGGGCATGGAAGACGAACTGATGCACGCCCTGGCCTTCGCGGAAGCGCACTTCCGTCTTGGCGGGATGGACGTTGACGTCGACGGCCGCCGGATCGAGCTCGAGGAACAGCACCCAGGCCGGGTGATGCGCGCCATGCAGCACGTCGGCGTAGGCGGCGCGCGCCGCGTGGGTGAGCAGCTTGTCCCGCACGAAGCGGCCATTGACGAAGAACACCTGTTCGGCGCGTGTGCTCTTGGCGTAGGCGGGCAGGGCGGCGAAGCCGGCGAGCCGCAGGGGGCCGGCGACGGCCTCGACCGGCCGCGCGTGGGCGATGAAGGCATCGCCCATCAGTTCGCGCGTGCGCTTGGCAAAGTCAGCGCTGGCAAGACGGCGCCGCACCTGGTCGTTGTGCGCGAGCGTGAAGGCGACGTCGGGCCGCGCCTGCGCCATGCGCACGAGGACGTCGTCGCAATGGGCGAATTCGGTGGCGACCGACTTGAGGAACTTGCGCCGCGCCGGCGTGTTGAAGTAGAGGTCGGCGACCATGATGACCGTGCCGCCGGCGAGCGCGGCCGGTTTTGCCTCGCGCGACTCTGCGTCGAGTTTCCAGGCATGCGCGGCATCGGCGGTGCGGCTGGTGATGCTGATCCTGGCGACCGAGGCGATCGACGCCAGCGCTTCGCCGCGGAAGCCGTAGCTGGCGACGCGTTCAAGCTCGTCGAGGGTGGCGATCTTGCTGGTCGCGTGGCGGGCAAAGGCGAGCGGCAGGTCGTCGCGTTCGATGCCGTCACCGTCGTCGGCGACGCGGATCAGCTTTACCCCACCTTCCTCGAGCTGGACGTCGATCTTCGTCGCGCCGGCGTCGAGGCTGTTCTCGATCAGTTCCTTGAGCACCGAGGCCGGGCGCTCGACCACTTCGCCGGCGGCGATCTGGCTGATCAGGAGGTCGGGAAGGGGGTGAATCCGTGCGTTGCTGGGCATGGCCGCATTATAGGGGTGGGGTAAACTGCGCCCGCCATGGAACTCATAGCCCAGTTTATCGATATCGTCCTGCATCTCGACAAGCACCTCGCGCTGCTGGTGGCCGAGTACGGGGTGTGGATCTACGCGATCCTGTTCCTGATTGTCTTCTGCGAGACCGGCCTGGTCGTCACGCCCTTCCTGCCGGGCGATTCGCTGCTGTTCGTCGCCGGCGCGCTGGCCGCCGAAGGCGTCGGGGGCGGTGGTATCGACATCCGCATCCTGATCGCCGTGCTGCTCGCGGCGGCGGTGCTCGGCGACAACGTCAATTACTGGATCGGCCGCTGGGTCGGCGACCATGTGCTGCGCTGGGGCGAGGGTTCGCGCTTCTTCAACCGCGCGGCCTACGACAAGACACACGCCTTCTACGAGCACTATGGCCCAATGACGATGACGATGGCGCGCTTCGTGCCGCTGGTCCGTACCTTCGCGCCCTTCGTCGCCGGTGTGGCGCGCATGACCTACCCGCGTTACTTTGCCTTCGACCTGCTCGGCGCCTTGCTCTGGGTGTTCTCGCTGACGCTGGCCGGCTACTGGTTCGGCAACCTGCCCATCGTCAAAAACAACCTGTCGCTGGTCATCGTCGGCATCGTCGTCGTTTCAGTGCTGCCGATGGCGATCGGCTGGCTGCGCTCGCGTCTTGCTGTCGCGCGCAGATGAATCGGCGCGACCTCCTGCTGGCATCGATCTTTCTTCCCCTCACCGGCTGCCTGTCGAGTCCAGGCCAGCTGGCCAAGACCGACGTCGACCGCATGGCCGACCTGCATCGCCGCGAGGCCTTCGCAAGCCTCAAGCGCCTCGCGGAAAAGCTCTACCGCCGCAACCCGCGCGAATGGCGCAAGGGCGGTCATCCCAGCCTCGATGCGGCGCTGGTGCAACTGGCCGATCCATTGCGCGCCGGCCAGTCGCCCGAGCCCGGCGGCCGGCGCGGCACGACGCTGCTACTGGCCGGTCTGCGCGATGACTACGCGCAGGATCGCGTCGCGGCCTTCGTCGGCGGGCTCAACAACATGATCTACGATGCTTTCGACGGCAGGACGGAGTACTTCATCCTTGACGACCTCGATGCCCAGAAGCTCTACAATGCGGCGCGCAACGTCGAGATCGCCGCCTGGAAGCTCGCTCATGCGCGGCGTGCGCAGCCCGAAGCGGACCTTCCGGCGGGGTCGCCGATCCTCTTGTCCAATGAAATGAACCCGGTGCAGAACCTCAGTTTCGAACGCGAATTCGGCCGGCTGATCGGCAGCCTCGAGATACTGTCGCAAGTCGCCGCAGACAAGTCGAACCGCACCGTCGTCAAGGTCGTTCACAATCTGGCCACCGCCGTCTTTCTGCCGATCAAATGAAGCGCTCATGAAACGTTACGTCATCCTCATCTCCGGCCGTGGCAGCAACATGCAATCGCTGCTCGATGCCCAGTTGCCCGGCACCTGCGCCGCCGTGATCAGCAACCGGCCCGAGGCGGCCGGCCTGGCCTGGGCGACCGCGCGCGGTTTGCCCACCGTCGTGGTTGACCACAAGGCTTATGCATCGCGGGAAAGCTTCGATGCAGCGCTGGCGGAAGCCATCGAGCAAGCGGCCGGCGGCCGGGCCGATCTGGTGCTGCTTGCCGGCTTCATGCGCGTGCTGACCGATGCCTTCGTCGCGCGCTTCAGCGGTCGCCTTGTGAACATCCATCCTTCGCTGCTGCCCGCGTTTCCGGGTCTGCACACCCATGTGGCCGCGTTGCAGGCTGGCGTGCGCCTGCATGGCTGCACCGTGCATTTCGTCACGCCGACGCTCGACTGCGGGCCGATCATCGTGCAGGCCGCCGTGCCGGTATTGCCCGCTGATACGGCTTGCACGCTCGCGGCGCGCGTGCTGGCGCAAGAACACCTCGCTTATCCGCAGGCGGCGCGCGGCATCCTCGAAGATCGCTGCCGACTCGAGGCGGGCCGGGTGGTCTGGCAAGACGACGCCATGTCACCAACCGCCGCCTTGCGCGTGCCGGCAGGATAGGGCCGTGCTTCTGCCGTTCTGGCTGGCCCTGTCGGCCTCGCTGGCGTTGCACCTCGGTGTGCTGCTGACGCCCGGTTGGGAATTGCCGCTGGATGTCGTACCGGAGGCGACGACGCTGGAAGCAACCATTGCCATGCCGACGCCGGCAGTGCTGCCAACACCGGCCACACCGAAGCCCGCGGCCAAGAAGCGGCCGCCACGGCCCCATCCGCCGGCCTTGCCCCCCACGCCCACTGCCGAAGCGCCGCAAGCCGAGATGCCTGCCGACCCGGTTGCTGCCGAATCCGTCGCGGCAGATCCAACCACGACCGAAGCTGCCTCGGCCGAACCGGAGTCGCCCATTCCCCCCGTTGCGCCGGAAGCGCCCGCGACACCGCCGGTTGCCGTCCTGCCAGCGCCGACTTTCGTGAACCACTGGCCGCGTTCGGGACGGATCGTCTATCAGGTGTCGCACGGCGAGAAAGGTTTCATCATCGGCCAGAGCGAGCAGCGCTGGGCGCATGACGGGAGTAACTACAGCCTCCACGCGGAAACCGAGACCACCGGCCTCGCTGCGCTGATCCGGCCGGCGAAGGTCGTGCAGGAGAGCCGCGGCCACTTCGATGACGCCGGTTTGCGGCCGCTCGAGTATGAGACTCAGCGCGAAGGCAAGTCAAAGGACAGCGTGCATTTCGAGCCGGAGCAGGGCAGGATTGTCCTTGGCCGTGGCGGCAGTGCGCCCTTCGTGCCGGCAGCCCAGGACCTGCTCTCGCTCTTCTACCAGCTCGCCCTGCTTTCCTTCGATGTCCCGACCTATCCGCTCACGGTCGCCACGGGGCGCAAGGTCGCCACGTATTCGATCGCCGTCGGCGCGGAGTCGTCGCTCGACACGCCGCAGGGCCCGCGCACGGTGCGGCATCTCACGGTCACCGGCACAGCGCAGGAAGACGCGACCGAAATCTGGCTCGACGTCGAATCGCGTCTGCCGCTGAAAATCCGCCATCGCGACCGCAAGGGCGAAATCTTCGACCAGGTTGCAATCCTCATCGACGTGGACTCTCCGCAATGAATACTCTGACAAGCAAACTGCTCGACCAAACCATCAGCGTCGCCATTGAACTGCTGCAATTCCGCCAGCCGGCGGATGCATTGCTGTCAGCCTACTTTCGTGCGCAGCGCTGCGGTCCCCGCGAGCGCGCCTTCATCGCCGAGGCCGGGTATGCGTTGTTGCGCCGCAGGCGCTCCCTCGTCGCCTGGATCGGGCCGGAAGCCAGCATCAAGCAACTGGTGCTCGCCGCGTTGGTGCGTCACTGCGGCGTCAGCCAGCGCATGCTCGAGGCCGCCCTGTCCAGGCACGATGCGGACTGGCTCTCCGAACTGAAGGCGAAACCGGAGCCGGCCCTGACCCTGGCCGAGCAGACCGACCTGCCCGACTGGCTCATCGAACGCCTGTCCGCGCTCATGCCGGAAGCCGAATTGCTGGCGCTGACGCGCGCGCTCAACCAGCCGGCAGCGCTCGACTTGCGCGTGAATACGCTGAAGACGAACCGGCCGGCGGTCCTCGCGCAACTCGCGCAAGAGGGCCTTGCCGCGACGGCCTGTCCCTGGGCACCGGAAGGCGTCCGCCTTGCGGGCAAACCCTTCCTCGCGAAACATCCCCTGTTCCTCGATGGCTGTATCGAGGTGCAGGACGAAGGCAGCCAGTTGCTCGGCTATCTGCTGGCGCCGAAGCGTGGCGAGATGGTGGTCGACTTCTGTGCCGGCGCGGGTGGCAAGACCCTCCTGTTGGGCGCGCTGATGCGCTCGACCGGACGCCTCTACGCGCTCGACGTGGCGGAAAAGCGGCTCGCGAAACTCAAGCCGCGCCTGGCGCGCTCCGGCCTGTCGAACGTGCATCCGGTCGTCATTGCCCACGAGAACGACACGCACGTGAAGCGGCTCGCCGGCAAGTGCGATCGCGTCCTGGTGGACGCCCCGTGTTCCGGGCTGGGCACGCTGCGGCGCAACCCCGACCTCAAGTGGCGGCAGTCGCCGCAAAGTGTCGCCGAGCTGGCGGTCAAGCAGGCCGCGATCCTCGCGGCGGCGGCGAAACTCCTCAAGCCCGGCGGCCGGCTCGTCTATGCAACCTGCAGCCTGCTGCCCGAAGAGAACGCGCAGATCGTCGATGCCTTCCTCGCCACGCATCCGGCCTTCGCGCGGCGCAAGTCTGCCGACATTCTCACCGCGCAGGGCATCGCGCTCGAACTGCCGGGCGACGACCTGCAGTTGCTGCCGCAAGTACATGGCACCGACGGGTTCTACGCGGCGGTCCTGGAACGCAACATATGAGCCCACCCCGAAATCGCCGCTGGGCGGCGATCTCCCCTCAAGGGGCGAGAAAACTCGGGGCGGCCCTTCGTTTTCTCATGAAGATTCTGCTGCTGGCCTGGCTGGCGTTGTGGATTCCCGCGGCGCTGGCCGTCGAGTTGCCGGCCCGAGGGCAGGTCGAGGTGCTGTTCACCCCGTGGGACGATGCCGAGGGCGCGCTGCTGGGCGAGATCGGCAAGGCCCACCAGAGCATTCACATGCAGGCCTTCCTGCTCACCAGCCGCAACATCACCCGCGCGCTGATTGCCGCCCACGACCGGGGCATCAGGGTGGACGTGCTGGCCGATCGCGACATGGTGGCCAAGGGCGATAACACGCGGATTCCCGACTTGCAAGGGGCGGGCATCGAGGTGCACCTCGAAACCCGGTATGCTTCCGCCCACAACAAGATCATTCTGATCGATGTCGAGGGCAATCATCCCGTGGTCATTACCGGCAGCTACAACTTCACTTTCTCTGCGCAGGCCCGCAATGCCGAGAACCTGCTGATCCTGCGCGACAACCCGGCGCTGGCGCAAGCCTACCTGGCCAATTGGCGGCGCCATCACGACGCGGCCGCGCCTTTCGTGGCGGGGTCGGGGCAATGAACGAACCGGCCCCGGTGGGCGTCCTGCTACGCGATCTCTGGGCAGACCTGCAGCAGCCGCTGATCGTCTGGCAGGTTGGCGTCCTGCTGCTCTGCCTGGGCGTGGCCTGGATGGCGGATCGCTGGCTGCGCCGGCGGCGCACGCAAGCGGGCACGCCGGAAAGCCGCGCGCTGAATCTCGGCCAGCGCGGCCTGCAGCGCCTGATTTTCCCGCTGGTGGCGTTGGGGCTGGTCTGGCTGGTGCGCCCGCTGCTCGCACACTGGCATAACGTCAACCTCCTGTCGCTGGCGATTCCGTTGCTGACGTCGCTGGCGGCGATCCGCATGGTGTTCTTCACCCTGCGGCAGGGCACCGGGGACGCGCACTGGATGGCCAGCTTCGAGAAGCTGTTCGCCGCGTTTGCCTGGGGCGTGGTGGCGCTGCACATCACCGGCCTGCTGCCCGAGCTGATCGATCTTCTTGACGGTATCAGCTTCGGTCTCGGCGGGAATCACATCACGCTGTGGACGCTGCTGCAGGGCATCGGCATGGTGCTGGTCGGCTTGCTCCTCGCGCTGTGGCTGGGCGGGCTGGTCGAGGCGCGCCTGATGGCCGCCGAGCGCATCGACGGCAACCTGCGCGTGGTCTTCGCGCGGCTGGCGCGTGCGCTGCTGGTCGTGCTGGCGGTGCTCATTGGCCTGCCGCTGGTTGGCATCGACCTCACCATGCTCTCCGTCTTCGGCGGCGCGCTTGGCGTCGGCCTCGGTTTCGGCCTGCAGAAGATCGCCGCCAACTATGTCTCGGGCTTCATCATCCTGCTCGATCGCTCGATCCGCATCGGCAACATGATCGCCGTCGGTGCCGAGCGCGGCATCGTCACCCGCATCACGACGCGCTACACGGTGCTGCTCGCGCGCAATGGCATCGAGAAGATCGTGCCGAACGAAATGCTCGTCGGCTCGGTGATCGCCAACGAGACCCATACCGATCCGCAGGTGCGGGTACCCTTGCAGGTGCAGGTGGCCTACGATAGCGATCTGCGGCAGGTACAGCGCATCATTATCGAGGCCGCGCTGGCGCAGCCCCGGGTGCTGACCGTACCACCGCCGCGCGCGCATGTGGCGGCCTTTGCCGATTCCGGTGTCGATTTCGAACTGCGTTTCTGGATCGGCGATCCCGAGAACGGCATCATGCAGATCAAGTCGGACATCCATCTCGCGATCTGGGATGCGTTCAAGTCCGCCGGCATCCAGATTCCCTTCCCGCAACGCGAGGTGCGGTTGCTGCAGTGAAAGTCAGGGCTGGCGGGACGGCAGGCTAGAGCAGATGCAGCAGGTAGTCCCGGTCCGCGCCGCGCGGATCGAGTGATCGTACTTCGATTTCCACTTGTGTCCCCCTCAGCGGGGAGAGGGCCTTGAGCGTTGCGCCATCGATGTTCAGCGGCTTGTCGGCGAGCAGCACGAAATCGTCGCCCATCACGCGGAAGACCAGAACGTTGGGGTATTGCGCGATCAGGGTGGCGGAAAAGCCCGCCAGCGCTCGGTTGCCAGCCAGCCAGCCGTTGTCCGTGTTGATTTCCGAAAAACCGTGCAGCAGTACGATATAGGCATGCGTGAGGTGGTCCGGCAGGCCGTGGCGCAGCATGATCTGCAGGTAATTCGCGTTGTGCGTGCCGGTCAGCTGGTCGTCGAAGAAATAGGCGAAGCGCTGGTGCTCGAGCGGCGTCCGCGGCATCTGATCGACGAGGGCCGGGGGCACGACGTCACGGAGGGCTTTGCAGGCCGCGGCGACGACATCGGCGTCAAAACGTGATCCCGCCTGCTGGCGCAGTTCTTCCAGTGCAGCCGGGACTTCCTTGCGCGTTTTGTAGATGCGGTTGCTGACCATCGCGTCGAAGCTGTCGGCCACGGCCATGATCTGCGCCAGACGTGGGATCTCGCCGCGAACCAGGCCGCGCGGATAGCCCGAGCCATCCTCGCGCTCATGGTGCGAACGCATGATCTCGGCGAGTTCCTTGTACATGTCGATGCGGTTGAGCGTCTCGTAGCCTTCCTCGGCGTGCTGCTTGATCAGTTCGTATTCGAGCGGCGTCAGGATGCCGGGTTTGAGCAGCACCGCGTCGGGAATTGCGATCTTGCCGATGTCGTGCAGGATCGCGGCGCGCTTCAGCTTCTCGATTTCGTCCGGGCTGTGGCCGAGTTGGGTGGCGATCAGTTCGCAGTACTGGGCGACCCGGCGGGTATGGCCGGCGGTGTAGGTATCGCGCTTCTCAATCATGTTGACGAGGGAGAGAATGGTTTCCTCGTAGTTGCTGATGCGCTCCTGCTCGAGGCGGCGCGCCTCGGCTTGCTGTGTATAGGCATGGATGGCGAACCCGATGTCGCCGGCCAGTTGTTCGAGCATCGCGACTTCCTCGGCATCGAACCCGGCAGTACGGGAACTCAACACGCAAATATGACCGATCGGTGCCGCGTAGGCATCGTGGCGCAGCGGCAGGGCGATGACCGCGCGCACGCCGGCCTGCGCGAGTTCCGGCACGATCTGGGCCGGCTGGCTCTCCACAACGGTGCGATTGCTGGCCAGTGCTTCATGGCTGGGACCCTTGTCGCGGCAGGTGGTGAAATTGCGCATGACTTCCGCCGGCCCGTAGGACTTGGCGGCCACCTCCAAACTGCCTCCCCGCAGCAGACCCACCCAGGCAAACACATAATCGGTGTCGGCGATCAGCCGGTCGCAACAGGTCTTGAGCATGTCTTCCATCGAGGTGGAGGTAATCAGGATCTGGTTGACGTCCGCCACCATCTTGACCACGCTGCGCAGGAAGCGCTCGCGTTCCAGCAGGCTTTCCGTTTCGTGCGTGCGCTGGCCGATGCGGTCTTCCAGCGAGGCGTTCAGGTCGGTCAGGGCGCGCTGGCCGGCATGCAGGCGGCGGTTGATGCGCACCACGTAGGCCGTTGCCAGACTCGTGATGAGAAGAAGGAAGGACGCTGCCACGATCCAGATGCCGTAGGCCTTCATCATGTCCGCTGGCGTCAGCTTGAGTGCCTGCTCGTAGGGGCCGATGCGCAGGGTGCGCAGGGCTTCATGCACGGGCTGGTAGTTGAGCGGGAGCGTCCAGCCAGAGACGTTTCCGGCGCTGGCGGCGGGGTCGTCCGCAGGCATTTGCATCAGGGCAATGGCGACCTTGACGGACAGCGCGTCGGAGACATGCCGCAGTCGCGCCAGCGGCCATTCGGGATAGAGCGTCGTGCTGAGGAGGAAGGGAAACCCCTCCACGCGCTGGCGGTTGAGTACATAGTAGTCCTCAAGCCGGATCTTTCCCTCGGCTACCATCTGCTCGAGGGTTTCGGTGCGTACCGTGCCGGCATCGACCTTGCCGTCGCGCACCGCGTAGACCACCTCGTCGTGGGTGCCGCCGAAGTCGAGGCGGGCGAAATCATTTTTCGGATTGATGTCGTGCCGCAGCAGTTCGCGCCAGCCGATGTGCCAACCGCCGAATGAGCTTGGGTCCGTCGCGGCAAAGGTCTTGCCGCGCAGGTCCTCGAGTGTCCGGATGTCCTTGCGGTCCGCGCGGGCGAAGATCACGCCGCCGAAGGTGCTGTGACCGGCATTCCCCATCACCCGGCTTTTCAGCGTGGCGATGGCGCTCACGCCGTAGAGCGATTCGAGCTCGATGTAATACGCCGGGTTGGTCAGGACGAAGTCGATGCGGCCCTGGCGCACCGCGAGACGTACCGCCTCGAAATCTAGCGGTACGATTTGGAAACGCTGGCCGGGAATACGGGCTTCGAGATAGCGGGCGGTGACGGCCCATGATTCCTGCGCCTTTTCCGGGCCGCGCAGCGCAAGCACGCCGATGCTAACTTCCGCTGCGCTGACGGCTGTTGCCCACCATCCGACCAAAATGAACCACGCGAGGAACCGCTTCATCGCACCCCCTCGCGGCATTATCGCAAAAGCCGGGGCTGCCTGTCTCTTTCGTGGCGTCCCTGATGAAGCGGCCCTATTCCGGAACGCAGATTTCGCCGCACCGCATGGCCTGGAGCGTGCGCAGGGTCAGCAGCAGCAGCACGACGGTCAGGACGATCAGCAACAGCCAGCTCAGCGCGACGTAGAAGCTTCCACCGTGTTCGGCCATGATCAGCGTGGCGATGGTGATCGCCGCGAGCGGAAAGGAGTAGGCCCAGGTCGAGAGAAAGAAGCGCAGGCGGAAGAAGCGCAGGGCGTTAGCGGCGAGCAGCAGTGTGAGAAATAGCGCGACGTTGTAGAGAATCTGGGCGAAGGCATCGATGGTCCCGCCGTTGAGTTTGAGCCAGGCGATGAAGGCGACGGCTGGCGGTGCGATCAGGATGAACAGCGTCGGCGTCAGGCGCTCGGGCAGCGGCTCGTGGAAGAACAGCCGGTACATGACGATGGTCAGCAGCACGATCCAGAAGACCAGCCCGATGCTGAAGAAAAACCAGGAGACGCCGATAGGTGCGAAGGCGACGCCCGCGACCGGCACAATGACGTTGCCGACAACGGGAATGAACCAGGCCGGGTTGGCGTGCTTGATGTCATAGCGGGTGTGATGGATCCAGCTGCTCATCACGATGACGGTGAAGCACAGGTGCAGCGCGGCACCGACCATCCACAAGGCGGCCGCGCTGTAGGGCGTGGTATCGGCGAAGGCGACCGCGAGCAACAGCAGGCAGATCGATATCGCCGGGAAAAAATTGAGGCGGACCGGGTGGGCGAATTCCTTCTTGACGGCCTCCCAGTGCGAGGCCATCTTGGCGAGATAGCCCAGCGCGATCATGACGAAGAGGGCCAAAGCCCACCACTGCAAGGCCAGGCCGATCTCGGCGGGAAGCCCCAGGACGTGACCGGCCTTTTTCCAGGCGATGGCGAAGCCACTGGTACCCATCACGGTCGCGAACAGGGGAACGGGATAGTGGGCCAGTCGGGAATGGGGGACCAATGGAGCGGCAGGGACGGCAGCGGGATTGTTCATTGTGGGGATCCTTGTTGTATGCTAAACATATTAGCAAACGCTAAAGCAGATTGTGTTCCTTATTCAAATTTCAAGTAGAACAAGGCACTAGCCATGCAGTGCTGACAGTGATGGCATAATAATAGTCATCTGGCTGACAACTTGGCACTCACTCCATGGCATTGCATCCGCTGGCTGAACTGATCTCGTATCTGGAAACCTTGCCCGAGCCGCATATCCTGTGCGATTCGGATTACCACATCCTCGCGGCGAACAAGGCTTACCGGCGCAATTACGGCAGCGGCAACGCCATTGTGGGGCAAACCTGCTATGCCGTGTCGCATCGTTATGCGGCGCCCTGCGACAAGGCGGGGGAGACCTGCCCCCTCAAGCAGAGCATGGCGTCGGGGCAGCGCGAGCGCGTCCTGCACCTGCACCACACGCCGGATGGCGAGGCCTACGTGAATATCGAATTGGCTCCGGTCCATGGGATGGATGGCAAGCTGGCCTATTTCATCGAGAAGATGGAACCCTTGGGCGTATCCCGCGGCCTGCCCGATGCCCGGGCGCTGGTCGGGCGCGCCCCGACTTTCCGGCGCATGCTCGAACTCATGGCGCGCGTGGCGCCCTCGGATGCCACCGTGATGCTGCAGGGCGAGTCGGGCACCGGCAAGGAACTGGTGGCGAAAGCGATTCACGATGCCAGCCGCCGCGCCGATCGCCCCTTCGTGGCGGTGGATTGCTCCGGGCTGACCGAGACGCTGTTCGAGAGCGAGTTGTTCGGCCATGAAAAGGGCTCCTTCACTGGCGCCTCGGCGCGGCGCATCGGCCTGGTCGAGGCCGCCTCGGGAGGAACCCTGTTCCTCGATGAACTTGGTGACATCCCCTTGGGCATGCAGGTCAAGCTGCTGCGTCTGCTCGAGACGGGGACATTCCGTCGCGTCGGCGCGAGCGATTTTCTCAAGTCCGATATCCGCCTGATTTCGGCGACGCACCGTAACTTGCGCACAATGGTGGCCGAAGGGCGTTTCCGTCAGGACCTCTACTATCGCCTGAATACGTTTCCGATCACGCTGCCCGCGTTGCGCGAACGGCGCACGGACATTCCCCTGCTCGCCGAGGCCCTGCTCGCGCGGGTTGCGCCCGGGCGTGAATTGGGTCTGGATGGCAACACACTCGATTGCCTGATGGCCTACGAGTACCCCGGCAACGTGCGCGAATTGCGCAATGTGCTGGAACGGGCCAGCCTGCTGTGCGACGGCGATACGATTCAGCTTGAGCACTTGCCGACCGAAGTGGTCGAGGCGGCCAGTGCGGCGACGGGCGTGGTGCCGAAAGTCAGCGCTGGCGGGACGGCACCCGTGGATCAGGAGGCCGCGTCGCGCGGGTTGGCTGTTCAGACACCGACACTGGCGGAACTTGAGGACGATGCGCTGCGGCGGCGTCTGGCAGCCCATCGCGGCAATCGCAAGACATTGGCGGCCGAGTTGGGCATCAGCGAGCGAACGCTTTACCGAAAACTCCGAAATATCCGGAATTGATGACATCCTGACATAGGATGGCAGCAAAGTCTGCCACACTGGCATGAAAACTACGGTTGTAGCCGACCTGATAATCCTTGTTCAGACGCGTGCAATGCCACTATCCATATGTATATAAAGGACAGTTGAATTTTCAGAATTACCTGGCACGGCTCTTGATATAGATAAGGCAGGAAGCGGTGCATTAGCATCGGGTTGCTGACAGATAGAGTGCCAAGTCCCCCCTGATCTTGGTTTTTCTATATGACCTCCTCCAACTTCTGCCTACGAGAAACCTTCCCTCAGGCTCGGCAGGCAGACCATCGGTAACCTGCACCGCTTCTCTTTTTTCTCCCCAGGCAACGCGCAAACCGGCACACAAATCCGGCACACAAAACCGACAGGCAAACAATAACGCCAGCCGGATTTCCATCGGGCTGGCGTCTCGCAATCCGCGTGAAGCGAATTACTTCAGCTTGATTTCCTTGTAGAGCACGTGCTTGCGTGCTTTCGGATCGTACTTCATGAACTCCAGCTTCTCCGGCGTGGTGCGCTTGTTCTTGCTGGTGGTGTAGAAGTGCCCGGTACCCGCGGTGGATTCGAGCTTGATTTTTTCACGTCCGCCCTTGGCTGCCATGATTGCTTACTCCTGTATCAAAGGGCTTCGCCGCGTTCGCGCAACTCGGCGAGAACGAGGTCGATGCCTTTCTTGTCGATGGTGCGCAGGCCGGCGTTCGAGACGCGCAGGCGCACCCAGCGGTTTTCGGATTCAATCCAGAAACGACGCGACTGCAGGTTGGGCAGAAAGCGACGCTTGGTCTTGTTGTTGGCGTGGGAAACATTGTTACCCACCATCGGGGCCTTGCCCGTCACTTGGCAAACGCGGGACATAATCGAGCTCCAGAACTTCGGATTTTGGAAAGCCGCGAATTCTACTGGAGAAAACGGGCGGCGAGCAAGCGGTTTTTCAAACGATCAAAGCAGACCCCGCTCGGCGAAGGAAAGCGGCGTGGCCGACCCCGCCACGATGAAGTGATCGACGACGCGGACATCCACCAACGCGAGCGCCTGGACAAGGCTGCGCGTCAGTTGTTCATCCGCCCTGGAAGGTTCGGCAACGCCGCTCGGATGGTTGTGGGCGAGGATCACGGCCGCGGCGTTGCGTTCTAGCGCGCGCTTGACCACTTCGCGCGGATAGACCGAGGTTTGCGTGAGCGTGCCGCGAAACAGTTCCTCGTCGGCGATCAGCCGGTGCTGTGCATCGAGCCAGAGTGCAATGAAGACTTCGTGCTGCAGTGGCGCCAGCGTCAGGCGCAGCCAGTCACGCACGGCGCCGGGCGAGGACAGGGCGGGGCGGCTGCGCAGTTCCGCGCGCAGGCCGCGGCGGGCGAGTTCCAGCGTGGCGACGAGTTGGGCGGCCTTGGCGGGACCGATGCCATTCACGCGCGTGAGTTCCTTCGGCGTGGCCGCAGCCAGCCGGGCGAGGCTGTTGTCGAAGTGGACGAGCAGTGCGCGCGCGAGGTCGACCGCGCTCATCCCCTTCACGCCAACGCGCAGAAAGATGGCCAGCAACTCCGCGTCCGAGAGCGCCGCGGCACCTTGCGCGATGAGGCGCTCGCGCGGTCGTTCGGCGTCGGGCCAGTCGGTGATGGCCATGGGTTAGAATTTGCTTTCCATTTTCAACATTCTATCTGTCATGAGCGCATCCACAGGCGAATTGCAGGGCAAGCGCATCGTGCTCGGTGTTACTGGCGGCGTGGCGGCCTACAAGGCCTGCGAACTGGCCCGCCTGCTCGGCAAGGCCGGTGCATGCGTCGATGTTGTCATGACGACGGCGGGCACGCGCTTCGTCGCACCGCTGACTTTCCAGGCGCTGACCGGACGACCGGTTTACACGACACTGTGGGATGCCCCCCAGGAAAATGGCATGGCGCACATCGATCTCACCCATGGTGATCAGGGTGCGGATGCCGTGATCGTTGCGCCGGCAACGGCGGATTTCATCGCCAGGCTGGCCCATGGCTTTGCCGACGACCTGTTGTCTTCGCTGTGTCTCGCGCGGGACTGTCCCTTGCTCGTCGCGCCGGCGATGAATCGCCAGATGTGGGAAAACCCGGCCACGCAGCGCAATGTCGGGCAACTGCGTACGGACGGCGTGAGCATCCTCGGCCCGGCGGCGGGCGAGCAGGCCTGCGGTGAGGTGGGCGAAGGCCGCATGCTCGAGGCCGCCGAACTCTGCGCTGCGCTGGTAGCCTTCTTCCAGCCGCGGCGGCTGGCCGGCAAGCGGGTATTGCTGACGGCTGGGCCGACCTACGAAGCGCTTGACCCGGTGCGCGGCCTGACCAACATCAGCTCCGGCAAGATGGGCTATGCCCTCGCCCGCGCCTGCGCCGAGGCCGGCGCGACCGTCACGCTCGTCTCCGGCCCGGTCTGCCTGCCGACGCCTGCCGGCGTGACCCGCATCGACGTGCAAAGCGCGCAGCAGATGCACGCGGCGGTAATGGCGCAACTGCCGAGCGATGTTTTCATCGCGGTGGCCGCGGTCGCCGATTACCGGCCGGCAGCACCCGCCGAACACAAGATCAAGAAGAGCACAGGCAAACTGACGCTTGAACTGGCGGCCAACCCGGACATCCTCGCCGAGGTGGCGGCGCGGCCGGATGCACCATTTTGTGTTGGCTTCGCTGCGGAGAGTCGCGATCTCGCGACCTATGCCGAGGGGAAACGCCAGGCCAAGCGGCTGCCGCTCGTCGTCGGCAACCTCGTGCAGGACGGCATGGGCGGCGACGCGAATGTCGTCACGCTGTTCGATGCCGCCGGCGCGCATTCGCTGCCACCAGGCGACAAACTTTCCGTCGCGCGCGCCGTCGTGCGCCATATCGCAATCCTGCTGGAGCAATGAACCATGCCCACGATTGACGTACGCATCCTCGATGCGCGGTTGAAGGATGCCAAAGGCGAGTACGCCCCGCATTACGCAACACTGGGCGCGGCGGGCATGGACCTGCGCGCCTGCATCGAGGCGCCGCTGCGGGTGCTGCCCGGCGAGACGAAGCTGATCCCGTCCGGCATCGCGATCCATATCGGTGATCCAGGCATGGCGGCGATGATCCTGCCGCGCTCGGGCCTGGGTCACAAGCATGGCATCGTGCTCGGCAATCTGGTCGGCCTGATCGATTCCGATTACCAGGGCGAAATCTTCGTCTCGCTCTGGAATCGCGGCCAGGAGGCGTTTTCCCTGAACCCGCTCGATCGCATCGCGCAACTGGTTGTGGTGCCCGTGGTGCAGGTCGCCTTCAACGTCGTCGAACAGTTCGAAGAAAGTCACCGTGGTGCCGGCGGTTTCGGCAGTACGGGCAAAGGGTAAGAGGAGGCATGAGGATGAAGAAGTCAATTCATTGGGCAGCCGGCTGGCTGGCGGCAGCGATCGTCTTGCCGGTCTGGGCCGCTGATGCGCCCTCGCCCCGCGTGATGGAGATCATCACGACCCGCTGTTCCCTGTGTCACGGTCTGGAGGGCGAGAGCGCGAGCGCTGTGTATCCGCGTCTGGCGGCCCAGCACCCCGACTACCTGCAAAAGCAGCTCAAGGATTTTCGTGATGGCCGCCGCAAGAGCGACACCATGACCGACATGGCCGCCGATCTGAAGGACGAGGATATCACCGGGCTGGCGGCGTATTTTTCAGGCAAGAAGGCCGGCAGCCGGCAAGCCGGCGATGTTGATCTCGCTGCCGTCGGCAAGTACATCTTCCAGAAGGGGAACAGTTACGCGGGCGTGGCGGCCTGCGCTTCCTGCCATGGCCCCAAGGGCTTTGGCACCGAGCAACTGCCGCGCCTGGCGGGCCAGCATCCGTCGTATGTCGAAATTCAGCTGAAGGAATTCAACAAGCGCGTGCGCACCAATGACAATGCGATCATGCATGCCGTTGCCTCGAAGCTGACCGAGCTGGAGACCCGGGCGGTAGCGGTCTATATCGGCGGGCTGCAATAAGCGTCAGGTGCCGTCCCGCCAGCGCTGACTTTCGCGCCTACAAAAAAACAAACCCCGCACCAGGCGGGGTTTGTCGTTGAGGTGCTAACCGATCAGGTTGACATCTCGGTGAGGACGTTTTTGAGCCAGCTCTTGGCGTAGATCGCTTCGGCCGTGTTGAGGTCAGGCGAGACACCGCCGGAGTTCGGCACATTGATGATCTGGCCGTCCTTGACCGTATGCACGGAGGCCACACTGACGGCTTCCGTGTCGGACAGGTAGCTATAGCAGGTGTTGATGCCGGACAGGCCGACGACTTCGCGACCATTCATCAGATTGACGATGTTCTGCGCGCAGACCTTGGCTTCCGAGTTGGCTGAGTAGCCAGATTTCGGCATGGTGCCGGCGATACAGGAATCACCGATGACATGGATGTCCTTGCGCAGGGTCGATTCGAAGGTGTTGGCATCCACCGGGCACCACTTCTTGTCCGGGCCCACCAGGCCGGCCTGCTGTGCGACCTTGGCGGCGCGCTGTGGCGGGATCAGGTTGACCACGTCACCCTTGACCTCGTCGAGCCCCTCGATCAGCACCGACTTGTTGCCGGCATTGATCGCGGTGACCTTGGAGGCCTTGCGATAGTCGATCATGCCCTGGTAGTACTTCGCCCAGCCCTTGCGGAACAGCGCGCCCTTGGAGGCGATGTCCGGGTTGGCATCGACGACGATGATCTTCGACTTCGGCTTATGGTGTTTCAGATAGTGAGCGATCATGCTGGTCCGCTCGTAGGGACCGGGCGGGCAGCGGAAGGGTGAGAGCGGAATGCCGAGGACGACGGTGCCACCATCCTTCATGTTGACGAGCTGCTTGCGCAGCAGGATGGTCTGCGGACCGGCCTTCCAGGCATGTGGCATCAGCTCGGGCGTCTTGTCGTCGTAGCCCTCGATTTCCTCGGTGCGGAAATCGATGCCGGGGGAGACGACGAGGCGGTCATACTTCAGCGTACCCTTGGAGGTCTGGAGGGTATGCGCCGCGGCGTCGATGCCGGTGACTTCGGCCTGCACGACCTTGATGCCGTGGTTGCTCGCGAGCTTGTCGTACTTGATCGTCAGCGCGGACAGGTCGGGCAGGATGCCGCCGAGGTAGAGGTTGGAGAACGGGCAGGAAATGAAGTGGTCGTTCTTCTCGACCAGCACCACTTCGATGCTTCGGTCCAACATGCGGATGTACTTGGCGGCAATGGTGCCGCCGTAGCCGCCACCGACGACGACGACGCGACGCGTCGTCTTGGGCATGATTTCCCCGGCACTGCCAGCGGAAACGGCCGGACCCTGTGATGCACAACCGGCGAGTGCGAGGCCGGAGGCACTGCCCAGCACCTTGATGAAACTTCTGCGATCTAATGTCATATCTCTGGGGCCCCCTTATTTCACGCTGGCAAAGAAGTACAGCAGTGCTTCACGATCTTCCTTGGACAGCTTGTCCCACTTTTCGGCCATGTCCTTCGGCATCTTGCGCGCACCGGATTCATACAGGGCCGCCTGCATCTTGAGGTAATCAATCCACTGGCTGGCCATCACTGGCGTGTCGTCCTTGCCGTCTTTGCCGTCATCCAGGTGGCAGCGCGAGCAGCTTGCTTCCTGCAGGTCCGCACCCTTCTTGACCTTGGCGGCATCAAGCGACTGGCTTGTCGCATGAAACTTCTGCTTGGAGAAGTACTCGCCCATGACCACGAAGTCGGCGTCGCTGTAACCTTTCGCCAAGCGTCCCATGACCGAGGAAGGCCGGTCGCCGCTCTTGAACTTTTTCATGGCGTTGACGATGGCGGACTTCGATTGGTTGGCCAGACTGGGCATGGTCAGACCGGCGCTGCCGCCCTGCGTGCCATGACAGCCTGCGCAGGCGAACGTGAGCATCTCGGGCGTCGGGGGCGCGGCGGAAGCTGCTCCTGCAAAGGTGCAGCCTGCGACCAGTGCCCATCCGGCCAAGCTTGTTTTCAATTTCATCGGTTTCCTCCTCCTGTTTGATGATGCGATGGCTTACTGCTTGACAACGTTGATCTGATTCTTTTCCTTGCCCTGCTCGTCGAGCGCGAACTGGTAGCCCAGCGAAACGTAGTGATAACGCGCGCCGCTGTAGTCCTCATGAATGGCGACGCCGAAGTTGTACATCTTGCCGGCGGCGATGGTGTGGTCGCCGGTTCCCTTGCCGGCGAGGTCGCGCTCGAAGGTCACGACCCACTTGTCGCCTTCCTTCTTGCCCTCGGCCTTGACGAGGCTCTTGCCGCCTTCCATGACACGCTTGTCGGCGACATAACCATCCACCGGTTTTTCGCCCTTGCCGCTGCGGAACTGGATCAGATCGTAAAACTTGCCACCGGCGAGGTCGGCATCCTTGATGTGCTTGGTCTTCTTGTCGTCCTTGGCGGTCTTCATGGTGCGCAGGTCGTCGTGGCAGGTGGCCCAGCAACCGTTCAGGTTGGCGCCATCGACCGTGCCGCCACCGTCGAACAGGATGGTGGCTTTCATCTCGTTTTTCGTGTCCTGCTTGGGCGCGCCACCCTTGGGCGAATTCCACTCGAGTCGGAAGTAGATCTTTTCACCATCGTGCGCGACCTGGAATTGCACGGGCACAGAGCCCGCCTTGCCGGCGATGGGCTTCGGCTCGATCGAGGCTTTCCTGTTGCCGGCCGGGCTGCCCTTGACGATCTTGTCGCCGACTTCGTTGGCATCGCCGATGTGGCACTTCGCGCAGGTGCGCTTCTTGTTGACGATGTCGGGCACGGCGGAGTGCTCGGCCTTGTCCATCGCCCATTCAAGGCTGGACTGGCCCGGGTAGAACAGCGTCAGCTTGACGGGCTTCACATTGGCCCAGTCCGGTGCGGCGGCAGTGGCGCTGCCGACAGCAAATAATCCCATGACGGCGAATGCAATCTTGTTCATCATCTGGCTCCTGATTTGGTTTGGTTGTTTATTGGATTCGACCACGCTCAACCCTCGGTTTTCGCCGTGCCGCCATCCTTGTCGTGATGCACCGGCTTGTGCGCGATACCCTTGTGGCATTCGATGCAGGTCTTCTTGTCCTCGATGGCGCCCTCGTGCTTGACGACGGAGCGATCCTTCTGCTTTTCGGGATCCATGGTGTCGAAGCTGTGGCAATTACGGCACTCTTTGGAGTCCCGTTCGATCATGCGTTCCCAGACGCGCTCGGCCATCGTCAGGCGGTGCGCATCGAATTTTTCCGGCGTATCGACCGTGCCCTTGATGTGGCCAATGATGTCGCGCGCGGCCATGACCTTCTGGAATGACTTGAACAGGTAGTCGGTCGGCGTCTTGCTGCTGGCGACGTGGCAGTCGGCGCACTGGACCGTGGTGCCGCTGCGGTTCTTGAAATGGACGGTCTTCTTCAGTTCTTCGAAGGGGATCGTCATTTCATGGCAGGAGGTACAGAACTCGGACCGGTTCGTGTATTCCATGCCCATGTTGAGGCCGCCCCAGATCATGATGCCGCCGAGCACGCCGACGACGATCATGCGGAACATCGAACACTTGGGGGGGTTCTTCAGGCGATTGACCAAGCCGGTGTCGTTGTGGGTCGATTCCGGCGTATTGTTGTTTTCTGCTTCAGCCATCGTTCAACTTTCCTCTCTAAGGCAGGGCGCGTTTGCAATCGCGCGCGACCCGAAATTACTAGACCCCGGAAAGAAGATTCGGCGACGGGGTAAGACAACCTTCCCCTTCGATGCAGCCAGGTTTGCTGGACCTGCATCGCCCCGTGTTTGAAGCCTCCTCCGTTATTTGTTCCCATGCCAGAGGCACGGGTTTGTGGGCTGATTATTACAGGGGCTTCCGAATCGATCAAGTGAATTTATCGAAATATTTTTCAAATGAATATATTCGAAAATACTGATAAATATTGACGCAGTGCACCAGTGTGAGCGTACGCAGCGGCATTCCCGATCGCGTGACCCGCTAGCCGATCCAGCGCAACAGGGGCGGAATCAGCCACGGTAACAACAGGGCGGTCAGCAGGCCATTCAGGCCCATCGCAAGGGCGGCGAAAGCGCCCGTCTGTTCGCTGAGTTGGAAGGCGCGTGCCGTGCCGATGCCATGCGAAGCCACGCCAAGCGCGAAGCCTTGCACCGCCGGATCGCGGCATTTCATCAGCGCATACAGTCCTTGCGCGCCGACGGCGCCAAGGATGCCGGTGAGGATCACGAGCACGGCGGTGAGCGAAGGCAGGCCGCCGATACGTTCGGCGATGCCCATGGCGATCGGCGTCGTCACCGATTTCGGTGCGAGCGAAAACAGCGTGGCGTCGCTGGCGCCGAGCAGCTTGCCGATCAGCACGGCTGACAATGCCGCGGTGATCGAGCCGGCCAGCAGTGCGACCAGTAGCGGCATCGCCATGCGCTTGAGGCGGTCGAACTGCGCGTAGAGCGGAATGGCCAGGGCGACGGTCGCAGGGCCAAGCAGGAAATGCACGAACTGTGCGCCGTCGAAGTAGGTGGGATACGGCGTACCGGTCAGCGTCAGCAATGCGACCAGCACGACGACGGAGATCAGTACGGGATTGGCGAGCGGGTGTCCGCCGCAGCGCTGGTTGATGAGCACCGCGCCCTGGTAAGCGAGCAAGGTCAGCGTCAGGCCGAGCAGCGGCGAAGCGGAAAGGTAGACCCAGATTTCGCCCAGGGATTGATGTGGCACGGCATTCATGGCTGTTCGTCCTCACGCATGTGCAGCATCCGCAGTACCAGCGCGGTGACGGCGATCGTGAAGAAGGTGCTGGCGACCAGCGCGACGACGATCGGCAGCCACTCGTCCGCGAGGCGCTGGGCATGCAACATGACGCCGACACCGGCGGGAACGAACAACAGCGACAGATGTTGCAACAGGTTTTGCGCCGTGCCACGCAGTTCCAGCGAGGGGCCACCCCGCAGCGCGAGTGCAGCGAACAGCAGCCCCATGCCGATCACCGGACCGGGGATGGGCAGGGAGAAGAACAGCGCGATCGCCTCGCCGGCGAGTTGGAAGAGCAGCAGCAGGGTGATCGCGTTCAGCATGGCATCTTCTCCAAACACAACGGCGCACAGCTTACCCCGTGCGCCGTCGTCGAGGCCGTCAGTGCCGTCCCGCCAGCACTGACTTTCGTGAATCAATCCATCGCTTCGTACAGAGGCAGGGTGAGGAACTCGGGGTAATCCGCAGCCAGCGCCATCTTCTCGAAGATGCCGGCGGCCTGGTCGTAGGTCTCGGTCTTGTCACCGTTGGCAGTGACTACCGCTTTCACCTTGGCGAGTTCCTCCGGAATCATCGCGCGCACCATCTCGGCCGTGACCTTGCGGCCGTCGTCCAGCTTGCCCTTGGGCGACACCACCCACTGCCAGATTTGCGAACGGCTGATCTCGGCGGTGGCGGCGTCTTCCATCAGGTTGTGGATCGGCACGCAGCCGTTGCCGGCCAGCCAGCTGCCGAGGTAGTGGATGCCGACGTTGATGTTGTTGCGCACGCCGACTTCCGTGATGGGCTGTTCGGGCTGAAAGTCGAGCCACTCTTTCGGGCCGAAGGTATCGGTGCGCTGCTTGCTCCACTGGTTGGGCTTGTCCCCGAGTACCTTGACGAACTCTTCCATGGCAATCGACACCAGACCGGGGTGAGCCACCCAGCCGCCGTCGTAGCCGTCGTTGGCGTCGCGCGTCTTGTCGTGGCGGATGCCGGCCAGTGCTTTTTCATTGGCGGCCGGATCGCCCTTGATCGGGATGAGGGCGCTCATGCCGCCCATCGCCGGGGCGCCGCGCTTGTGGCAGGCCTTCACCAGCGCCAGCGCATAGCTGCGCATGAAGGGCACTTCCATGGTGATGGCGCCGCGATTGGCGAGGCAGAATTCCTTGTTCTTCTTGAACTTCTTGATGCAGCTGAAGATGTAGTCCCAGCGGCCGGCGTTCAGGCCGGCGCTGTGCTCGCGCAGTTCGTAGAGAATCTCTTCCATCTCGAAAGTGGCGAGGATGGTTTCAACCAGCACGGTGGCCTTGATGGTGCCACGCGGCATGCCGATGTGATCCTGCGCCATGCAGAAGATCTCGTTCCACAGACGCGCTTCGAGGTGTGATTCCATCTTCGGCAGGTAGAAGAAGGGGCCGGCGCCGCGGGCGACCTGTTCCTTGGCGTTGTGGAAGAAAACGAGGGCAAAGTCGAGGATGCCACCGGAAACGCGCTGGCCGTCGACGGTGACGTGCTTTTCGTCGAGGTGCCAGCCGCGCGGGCGGATTTGCAAGGTGGCGACCTTGTCGTTGAGCTGGTAGACCTTGCCGGCTTCGTTGGTGAACGAAAGCTTGCGGCGGATGGCGTCAAACAGATTCACCTGGCCCTGAATCTGGTTGAACCAGTTCGGGCTGTTGGAATCTTCGAAGTCGGTCATGTAGCTGTCGGCGCCGGAGTTGTAGGCATTGATGATCATCTTGGCCTCGACCGGGCCGGTGATCTCGACGCGGCGGCATTCCAGCGCCTTGGGCAGCGGCGCGACCTTCCAGTCGCCTTCGCGAATCGACTTGGTTTCGGGCAGGAAGTCGGGCATCTCGCCGGCGTCGATGCGGGCTTGGCGGGTGATGCGGGCCTTCAGCAGTTCCTGGCGGCGGCCCTCGAAAGCGCGGTGCAGCTTGGCGACCAGTTCCAGTGCATCCTTTGTCAGGATTTCGTCGAAACGCGGGTGGATCGGGGCGGTGATCTGCACACCGGCGGGCAGGTTGAGGGTCATTAGAATTCTCCACTTGGTCTTATAGAAGACTGAAGTGTATTCGACACCATGATGAAATATAAGCCACAATATAGTCTACTCATTCGATACAAAAAGTATGTAATGTCCAAGCTAAAGGAACTTGAAGCCTTCGTGCAGGTGGCGAACAAAGGGTCTTTGACGGCAGCGGCGGCGGACGAGGGCGTGACACCGGCGATCATCGGCCGGCGGCTGGATGCGCTGGAGAACCGCCTCGGCGTGCGCCTACTGATCAGAACGACCCGGAAACTCACGCTGACGCAGGAGGGCGAAGCCTTTCTTGAAGACTGCCAGCGCATCCTCACCGACCTGGCCAATGCCGAGGCGCAGCTGACGCTGGGCAGCGCACGGGCGAGCGGACATCTCAAGGTGACGGCGCCCGCCGGATTCGGCCGCAAGCATGTCGCGCCGCTGCTGCTGGAAATTCTGCGCACGCATCCCGAGGTGAGCGCCAGCCTCGATCTTTCCGACCGGACCGTCGATCTGGTCGGCGAGGGCATCGACTGTGCCGTGCGTCTGGGCGGGCTGGATGATTCCAGCCTGGTCGCCGTGCGCCTGGGTGAAATGAAGCGCGTCGTCGTCGGCAGTCCGGCGTATTTCCAGCGGCGCGGCGTGCCGCGTGCGCTGGACGATTTGGTCAGCCACGACTGCCTGGCACTGCCCACCCAGTCGGGCTGGGATTTCCAGTCTGCGGGGAAGCCCATCCTGTTCAAGCCACCGGGGCGCTTCGCCTGCAACGACGGTGCGGTGTTGCACGAATGGGCGCTGGCCGGCATGGGGCTGGCGTGGCGGTCGCTGTGGGAGGTGGGTGAGGATTTGCGCTGGGGACGGCTGGTGTCGGTGCTCGACGATTTTGCAACCGCGCCGGTCGGCATTCACGCCATGTTTCCGCAGCGCCGTCATTTGCCGCTGCGCGTGCGGCTGTTCATCGACCAGTTGAAAGATAGCTACAGCCGGCCGGATTACTGGGACAAATCAGAGTGAGGGCGGAATGCGGACCGAATGAGGGCCGCATCGAAAGTCAGTGCTGGCGGGACGGCATCAGGTCGCCGGCGGCAGCCACCGGAGCAGCTTTTCGTACAACAGGGCAGCCTCGATCGGCTTGGCGACGTGATCGTTCATGCCGGCCGCCAGGCACAGTGCCCGATCCTCGCTGAAGGCGTTGGCCGTTACCGCCAGGATCGGGATGCTGGCATAGCCGGGCAGCGTGCGAATCTCCCGGGCGGCATCGACGCCGTTCATTCGCGGCATCTGCATGTCCAACAGGATCAGATCGTAGCTGTTGCGCCGCGCGAGGTCCAGCGCCGCCTCGCCATCTTCCGCGAGGTCGACGGCAAATCCGGCTTCCTCGAGCATGGCCTGCGCAACAGCCTGGCTGATGGGTTCGTCTTCGGCGAGCAGGACGTGCACGCCCGGCGCCCGCAGTTTCAGCATTGTTTCAACCGGCGCAGCATCGGGGGAGAGCGCTGACGCGGCAGCACTGACGCGATCGAAGCAGGCGGTGAACCAGAACGTGCTGCCGTCTTGCGGCTGGCTCTCGACGCCAATGTCGCCACCCATCAAATGCACGAGGCGCTTGCTGATGGCCAGTCCCAGCCCGGTGCCGCCGTACTTGCGGGTCATCGAGCTGTCGGCCTGCTCGAAGGCAGTGAACAGGCGCTGCTGTTCCTCGGGGGTCAATCCGATGCCCGTGTCCGTGACTTCGAAGCGCACCACGAGCCGGCCCGGTTGCTCCGCCACGCACCGTACCCGCAGGACGATGCTGCCGGCGGGCGTGAACTTGATGGCGTTGCTGGTCAGATTGAGCAGGACCTGGCCGAGTCGCAAGGGGTCGCCCAGCAGCGATACCTCAGCGATGTCCGGCGATAAATCGACTATGAGGTCGAGCCCCTTATCCTTCGCCTTCTGGCCCACCAGGCTGATGAGGTTCTGCACGCTTTCGCTCAGCCGGAAATTCAGGCGCTCCAGCGTCAGGCGGTCGGCTTCGATCTTCGAGATGTCGAGGATGTCGTTGATGACGGCGAGCAGGTGGCGCGAGGCAAGATCGATCTTGGTGAGTTGGTCGTGCAGCTTCGGGTCGCTGGCGCCACGCAGCGCAAGGCTGGTCATGCCCATGATGCCGTTCATCGGCGTGCGCAATTCGTGGCTCATGTTCGCGAGGAAGGTGCTCTTCGCGCGGTTTGCGGCTTCGGCTGCTTCTTTGGCGATCGAAAGCGCCTGCGTGCGCTGTTCCACCGTATCCTCGAGGTGGTCGCGCTGGGACTGCAGGGCCTGGTCGCGCTGGGCGACCTCGCCCATCATCATGTTGAAGGCATCCGCCAGGTCGCCGATCTCGTCGTTGGCCTGCTTGTGCGCGCGCTGGCTGTAGTCCTTCGAGTGTGCGACATGGGAGGCGACGTCACCGAGTGCGCCGAGCGCCGCCAGCAGGGGCACCTGCATCCGGCGGGCGATGCCGAAGGCCAGCAGGAAGGCGATGAATGACCCGGCCAGGAAGATCATCAGGCTGATGGCCATGTCACGCCAGATGTTGATAAGCGTTGCCGTCAGGTCGACCGAACCGATGACGCCGTCTGCCGTCTTGATCGGAACGGCGACCGTGATGAGTTGCCAGTTGCTGAAATGCTCGGGTCTGAGATGCTCGTGCCGTTCATGCCCGCTGGTCGGGAGCACGGACGTGTTGCCGGCTTTGATGTACTCGTAGGAAAACCCGCCTTCCCGATCCAGCATCAGGGCACCGAGTACGTCGGGGTGCGCTTCCAGCGCGCCGAACAGGCGCTCGGCGCCCACGCGATCGCCGAATTCGACAACGGCGGAGGCGTTGAAAGCGATCACGTTCGCCATCGAGTACAGCTCGGTCAGCTTGGCATCGTAGCGTTGCAGGGCGTCGCGCGCGCTGAACATCAGGAAGCTGAAGAGCAGGCCCGTGCCGACTGCGGTCACCACGATCAGGGCGAGGCGCTGCCGGATGCTCTCGCGCTTCATCAGTGCGCTCCGCCGATCACCATGCGCAGGACATCGGGCAATGCGTAGGCGCCGGAACGCCGGATGTCTTCGGCCGAAATGACGAAGGTCGCGGCAGGTACGTTCGCGAGATTCTGGCTGCGTCGCGAGACCGAGCTGATTTCGGTCTTGGTCAGATCCTCCAGACTGAGATCGTCGAGCGCGTTGGCCGCGCCGGCGGGCGGCAGTGCGAAAACAAGCGCCATCGCACCAACGATCAGCTGGCCGAATATTCTCGGTTGCATCGGATACTCCCTTGCCAGAACAGCAGTTATTCTGACGGCATTCTATATCCTTTTTCCGCGAATACATAACGAATGATATAGATGTGCAACTATCATTCCGTCAGTGATGCAGCGGTGCAACTGCCGTCCCGCCAGCGCTGACTTTCAGAAAAGAAAAAGCCGACACCCTCGCGGGTGCCGGCCCCTTCACTCCACTCCCCCTGTATCGAGGGATCGGTGCTGCGCTTTAGTGGAACTGCTCCTCCTCCGTCGAGCCGGTCAATGCCTTGACGCTGCTCGATCCGCCTTGAATCACGGTGGTGACGTCGTCGAAATAGCCGGCGCCGACTTCCTGCTGGTGCGAGACGAAGGTGTAACCCTTGTCGCGGGCAGCGAATTCCTGCTCCTGCACCATCTCGACGTAGTGCTTCATGCCTTCGCCGCGCGCGTAGGCGTGGGCGAACTGGAAAGTGTTGAACCAGTTGATGTGGATGCCGGCCAGCGTGATGAACTGGTACTTGTAGCCCATGGCCGAGAGTTCGTCCTGGAACTTGGCGATGGTCTTGTCGTCGAGGTTCTTCTTCCAGTTGAACGACGGCGAGCAGTTGTAGGACAGCAGCTTGCCCGGGCTGGCCTGGAGCACGGCCTGCGCGAATTCGCGGGCGAAGCCGAGGTCGGGCTTGCCGGTTTCGCACCACACCAGGTCGGCGTAGGGGGCGTAGGCGACGCCGCGGCTGATGGATTGCTCGAGGCCGTTCTTGACGCGGTAGAAGCCTTCCTGCGTGCGCTCGCCGGTGAGGAAGGGCTTGTCGTTGGCGTCGTGATCGGAGGTGATGAGGTTGGCGGCTTCGGCGTCGGTGCGGGCCAGGATGATGGTCGGCACGCCCATGATGTCGGCGGCGAAGCGGGCGGAGATCAGCTTCTCGCAGGCTTCCTGCGTCGGCACCAGCACCTTGCCGCCCATGTGGCCGCACTTCTTGACGGCGGCGAGCTGGTCTTCGAAATGCACGCCGGCGGCGCCGGAGGCGATCATGTTCTTCATCAGCTCGAAGGCGTTGAGCACGCCGCCGAAGCCGGCTTCGGCGTCAGCCACGATGGGCAGGAAGTAGTCGATGAATTCCTTGTCGCCGGGGTTGATGCCGCGCGACCACTGGATCTCGTCGGCGCGCTTGAAGGTGTTGTTGATGCGGCGAACCATGGTCGGCACCGAGTCGTAGGCGTAAAGCGACTGGTCCGGGTACATGGTTTCGGAGGTGTTGCCGTCGGCGGCAACCTGCCAGCCGGACAGATAGACAGCTTCGAGGCCGGCCTTGGCTTGCTGCATGGCCTGGCCGGCGGTGATGGCGCCGAAGGCATTCACGTAGCCCTTCTTGGCGCCGCCGTTGACCTTGGCCCACAGTGTTTCGGCGCCGCGCTTGGCCAGCGTGTATTCGATTGGCACGGAGCCGCGCAGACGGACGACATCCTCGGCGCTATAGCCGCGCTTGACGTTCTTCCAGCGGGGATTGGTGGCCCAGTCTTTTTCGAGGGCAGCGATTTGGGCTTTGCGGTCTGTCATGTCAGGGTCCTCTCTTGATGGGGTTCGGGGCGTGTCATGGGTGAAACGATGGAGGAGAGTATAGGGAGAATTTTGCAAAGCAACAAGTGTCTTATATAAGACATATGTTAGAAAATATTAATATAAGAACCCTGCAGTGCATGCGAAAACTTATGGTTCAGGGCAGCAGGGCCAGCGTGAGGGCTGGGTTCGGTGGCTCAGTGCAAGGGGGTCGCGCTGACGATCAGCCCGTCGGCGTCGGCATAAAGCCACTCGCCGGGGCGGAAGTCGATGCCGGCAAAGCTGACCGGCACCTCGGTATCGCCGAGGTTTTTCTTTACGGTCTTGCGGGGATGGGTGGCGAGTGCCCGTACCCCCAGTTTCATGGCGCCGATGGCAGTGCTGTCACGAATGCAGCCCCAGATCACGATGCCGGCCCAGTGGTTCTTCACGGCCAATGCGGCAAGCTGGTCGCCCAGGAGCGCACAACGCAGGCTGCCACCACCGTCGATGACCAGCACACGTTCTTCGCCCGGCGTGTCGAGGGTCTTGCGCACGAGGCCGTTATCCTCGAACAGCTTCAATGTCGCGATGCGGCCATGAAAGGCGCTCCTGCCGCCGTATGCACGCAGGACCGGCGTGGCGACGCGTACCTGGTCTGCGTGCGCATCGCAAAGGTCGGCCGTGGCAAAGTCCATCGTTCAGGCCGATGAAGATGCGGCCCGCGCCGGGGTGCGGGTTCCTGTGCCGCTTTCGAAGTCGAGGTGGACCTTGTCGCTTTCATCCAGGTCGATGATGACGTGGCCGCCATGCACGAGCTTGCCGAACAAGAGTTCGTCGGCGAGCGCGGCGCGGATCGTATCCTGGATCAGGCGCGCCATCGGGCGCGCGCCCATGAGCGGATCAAAGCCCTTTTCGGCGAGCCAGGCCCGCAACACGTCGGTGAAGATTGCTTCGACCTTCTTCTCGTGGAGTTGGCCCTCGAGTTGCATGAGGAACTTGTCGACGACGCGCAGGATGATTTCGCCGTCGAGCGCCTTGAACGAGATGATGGCGTCGAGCCGGTTGCGAAATTCCGGCGTGAATAGGCGCTTGATGTCCGCCATTTCGTCGCCGGCCTGTTTGTTCGAGGTGAAACCGATGGTGGGCTTCTGCAGGGCCTCGGCGCCGGCGTTGGTGGTCATGATGATGACGATGTTGCGGAAGTCTGCCTTGCGGCCGTTATTGTCGGTCAGCGTGCCGTGGTCCATCACCTGCAGCAGGATGTTGAAGATGTCCGGGTGCGCCTTCTCGACCTCGTCGAGCAGCAGCACGGCATGCGGCTTCTTGGTGACGGCTTCGGTGAGCAGCCCGCCCTGGTCGAAGCCGACATAGCCGGGGGGCGCGCCGATCAGGCGACTGACAGCGTGGCGTTCCATGTATTCCGACATGTCGAAGCGGATCAGCTCGATGCCCATGCAATAGGCGAGCTGGCGCGCCACTTCGGTCTTGCCGACGCCGGTCGGGCCGGAAAACAGGAAGCTGCCGATCGGCTTCTGCGGGTTGCCAAGGCCCGACCGCGACATCTTGATCGCCTGTGCCAGCGCATCGATGGCATTGTCCTGGCCGAACACGACGCTTTTCAAGTCCCGGTCGAGGTTCTTCAGCGCCGAGCGGTCGTCGGCCGAGACATGCTGCGGCGGAATGCGTGCGATCTTGGCGACGATCTCCTCGATCTCCTGTTTGCCGATCAGCTTTTTCTGCTTCGATTTGGGCAGGATGCGCTGTGCGGCACCGGCCTCGTCGATGACGTCGATGGCCTTGTCCGGCAGGTGGCGGTCGGTGATGAATTTGGCGGCCAGCTCGGCGGCGTTGGTGATCGCGGCAGACGAATACTTGATGCCGTGATGCTCCTCGAAGCGCGTCTTGAGGCCGCGCAGGATCGAAATCGTTTCATCGACGCTCGGCTCATTGACGTCGATCTTCTGGAAGCGGCGCGACAGCGCGTGGTCCTTTTCGAACACGCCGCGGAACTCGTTGTAGGTCGTTGCGCCGATGCACTTGACCGTGCCCGAGGAGAGCGCCGGCTTGAGCAGGTTCGAGGCGTCGAGCGTGCCGCCCGAGGCGGCGCCGGCGCCAATCAGCGTGTGGATCTCGTCGATGAACAGGATCGCGTTCGGGTTATCGGCGAGTTGCTTGAGTACGCCCTTGAGGCGCTGCTCGAAATCGCCGCGATATTTGGTGCCGGCCAGCAGCGCGCCCATGTCGAGCGCGTAAATGGTGGCGTTGGCAAGAATCTCCGGCACGCGGCCTTCGATGATGCGGCGCGCCAGGCCTTCCGCGATCGCCGTCTTGCCGACACCGGCCTCGCCGACCAGCAGCGGATTGTTCTTGCGGCGGCGGCAGAGCGTCTGGATGACGCGTTCGAGTTCCCTCTCGCGCCCGATGAGCGGGTCGATCTTGCCGGTGAGGGCCAGCTGGTTGAGGTTCTGCGTGAAGTTCTCGAGGGCGCCGGCCTGCTGCTGCGCCTCGGCTTCCTGCTCGCCGCCCTCCTCGGGCTTGCCGGTCGGGGCGGGCGTCTTGGTGATGCCGTGGGAAATGAAGTTCACCACGTCGAGGCGTGAAATGTTCTGCTTCTGCAGGAAATACACGGCGTGCGAATCCTTCTCGCCGAAGATCGCGACGAGCACATTTGCGCCATTCACTTCCTTCTTGCCGGAAGACTGAACATGCAGAATGGCGCGCTGGATGACGCGCTGGAAGCCCAGCGTCGGCTGCGTGTCGATCTCGCCATCGCCCGGCACGGTGGGCGTGTGCTGGTCGATGAACCCGGCGACATCGCGCCGCAATTCCTCGATGTTGGCGGCACAGGCACGCAGGACGTCGGCGGCGGACGGGTTGTCGAGCAGCGCAAGCAGCAGGTGCTCGACGGTGATGAATTCATGGCGCTTCTGGCGCGCCTCGACGAAGGCCATGTGCAGGCTGACTTCGAGTTCCTGAGCAATCATTCCGGTCCTGTCCTTTCAGTTCTCTTCCATCACGCAAGCCAGCGGATGCTGGTGGCGGCGCGCGAAGGCGCCGACCTGCTCGACCTTCGTTGCGGCAAGGTCGCGCGGAAACACGCCGCAAATTCCCCGGCCCTGCTGGTGCACCTTCAGCATCACCATCGTCGCCTGCTCGCGATTCATGCGGAAAATCTTCTCCAGCACGACGACGACGAAATCCATCGGGGTGTAGTCGTCATTGAGCAGGAGCACCTTGTACAGCGGCGGTGGCTTGATCTGCTGTCGTTCCGGTTCGAGGGCGACACCTTCGGTGGGGGCTGCTTGCTTCCTTGTGGCCATGAAATTAATTCTAATGCGAATCCTCGCTCGTACAACCGCGTGGCCATCAGGGGAAAAGCGGGGGTAAAACGCCGCCTAGTCCGCTTAGCGTACTTAATCGCAGCGCGGAGTCATGTTGTCATGCAGCATTGAAACTACTTGACGAAATCGGAAAAACTGCGTAAAAGGCGACCGTGTTTGGTTCAAGCTCCACCACAGTGTTACTCGGGTAACCGAGCGAGTGTCCGTGCTTTCGTTTCAGCTCTCTGATTCACCGCCTTGGCTCTCTCCCGCTGTCGAGAACTTGTAACACAAACATGTCGCTGGTCATGCAACCTGTAGACCGGATATATGTCACGTTTTATGAAAGAGGTTTTATGGCACTGGGTACCGTCAAGTGGTTCAACGATTCCAAGGGTTTTGGTTTCATCACCCCGGATGATGGCAGCGAAGATCTGTTCGCACACTTCTCCGCCATCAACATGCGGGTTTCAAGACCCTGAAAGAGGGCGAAAAGGTCAGTTTCGAAGTCGTGCAGGGCCCCAAGGGCAAGCAGGCGTCAAACATTCAGAAGGCCTAATCACTTAGTGCCGTCTTGCCAGCGCCGACTTTTGGCTACGCCGAAAGTCGGACCACGCTAAGTGGTGATACTGGTTGCTCAGCGCCGACTTTTCTGGTGCTGAAATAAAAAGCCCGCCACTGCCGGGTTTTTTATTGGGTGCTTCCTTGGCTGTTGCGGGACTTACATGCGTTCGATCATCGCCTGGCCGAAGGCCGAGCACTTCACTTCCGTTGGCGCCTTCCATCAGGCGGGCGAAGTCGTAGGTGACCATCTTGTCGGCGATGGCGGCTTCCATCGAGCCTTGATGATCAGGTCGGCGGCTTCCTTCCAGCCCAGGTGGCGCAGCATCATTTCGGCCGAGAGGATCAGCGAGCCGGGGTTCACCATGTCCTTGCCGGCATACTTCGGCGCGGTGCCGTGGGTGGCCTCGAAGACTGCGTAGTGGTCGGAGATGTTGGCGCCCGGCGCGATGCCGATGCCGCCGACCTGCGCCGCCAGCGCGTCGGAGATGTAGTCGCCGTTGAGGTTGAGCGTGGCGATCACGTCGTACTCGGCCGGGCGCAGCAGGATCTGCTGCAGGAAGGCGTCGGCGATCACGTCCTTGATGACGATCTCGCGGCCGGTCTTCGGGTTCTTGAAGGAGCACCACGGGCCGCCGTCGATCGGCTTGCGCGCCGAACTCGTTCTGTGCCAGCGCATAGCCCCAGTCGCGGAAGGCGCCTTCGGTGAACTTCATGATGTTGCCCTTGTGCACCAGCGTCACGCTCTTGCGGTCGTTGTCGATGGCGTACTTGATGCGCGGCGCGCACGAGGCGCTCGGTGCCTTCCCGCGAAACCGGCTTGATGCCGATGCCGGAGGTGGCCGGGAAGCGGATCTTCTTGACGCCCATCTCGTCCTGCAGGAACTTGATGACCTTCTTCGCGTTGTCGGACTCGGCCGCCCACTCGATGCCGGCGTAGATGTCCTCGGTGTTCTCGCGGAAGATCACCATGTCGGTCTTGCGTCGGATCCTTCAGCGGCGAGGGCACGCCCTTGAAGTAGCGCACCGGGCGCACGCACTGGTAGAGGTCGAGTTCCTGGCGCAGCGCGACGTTGAGCGAGCGGATGCCGCCGCCGACCGGCGTGGTCATCGGGCCCTTGATCGAGACCGAGTATTCCTTGCAGGGCGTCGAAGGTTTCCTCGGGCAGCCAGACGTCCGGGCCATACAGGCGGGTCGCCTTCTCGCCCGGCATACACTTCCATCCAGGAAATCTTCTTCTTGCCGCCGTAGGCCTTGGCGACCGCGGCGTCGACCACCGCCTTCATCACCGGCGTGATGTCGACGCCGATGCCGTCGCCTTCGATGAAGGGGATGATCGGATTGTCCGGCGTCGGCTGACCGGCAACGATTTTCTGGCCCTGCGGGAACCTTGATGTGCGACTTGAGTCATGACTTCTCCACTGACGGTTGTTGTTGGCTGGAATGGCAAGCAGTGGCGGCCATTATCCACGAATGGCGTGCAGGGGGCTAGCTTGCCGATGCTAGAATCGATCCGCCCTGATGAAAAATAATCCAATATAAACATGAATCTACCGGTAAATCTGGTGGCCGACACCGTGCCTGGCCACCGCCGCGCAGGCCTTGCTGATCGCCCAGACGCTGATGGAGGGATTCAACAAGCACTACCGCTTGTTTCGCGCAAGTTCGGCGGCGGCGAAGGCGCGCTTCGAGCAGGGTGACTGGCAGGCCGTCCAGCAGGCGGTAAAGGAGCGCATCCATTTCTACGACGATCGCGTTGCCGAAACCGTTGAGCACCTGCATCGCGAACTCAAGGCCGAAACGATGGACGCAACTGTCTGGCAGTCAAGCCAAGCTCTACTACATCGGCTTGCTGACCAATCACGACCAGCCGGAACTGGCCGAGACCTTCTTCAACTCGGTGTTCTGCCGCATCCTCCACCGCACCTATTTCCACAACGACTTCATCTTCGTGCGGCCGGCGATCTCCACGGAATATCATCGAGTCAGATCCGCCCGCCTACCGTTGCTACTACCCGCGCGAGACCGACTGGCGCGACGCCTTGCGGCAGATTTTTCGCGACTTCGACTGGCGACGTGCGTTCGCCGATCTCGACCGCGATGTCGAGATGTCATCCGCCGTGCAGTGCAGGCGTACTTCCAGGATTTGCCGGCGCGCGAGGACAACTTCCAGATCCAGGTGCTGTCCTCGGCCTTCTATCGCAACAAGGCCGCCTACGTCATCGGCAAGGTCGTCAACGGCGACGACGAGTATCCGTTCGCCGTCCCGGTGCTGCACGATGCGGCAGGGCCGGCTGTACCTCGACACGATCCTGCTCGACCCGGTCGGCATCGGCCTGCTGTTCTCGCTGTCGCGGGCCTATTTCATGGTCGACATGCCGGTGCCGGCCGACACGTGCAATTCCTCCGCAGCCTGATGCCCAACAAGCCCCGCGCCGAGATCTACTCGATGCTGGGCCTCGGCAAGCAGGGCAAGACCATCCTTCTACCGCGACCTCATTTTCCCACCTGCACCACTCCGCCGACCAGTTCGTCGTCGCGCCCGGCATCCGCGGCCTGGTCATGCTGGTGTTCACGCTGCCGTCCTATCCCTACGTCTTCAAGGTGACTCAAGGACGTCTTCGGGTCGAGCAAGGAGGTTGATCACGCCACAGTCAAGCACAAGTATCAGCTGGTCAAGCAGGTCGACCGGGTCGGTCGCATGGCCGACACGCTCGAATTCTCCGATCGTGGCCCTGCCGAAGGATCGCTTCTGCGCCGGCCCTGGTCGAGGAACTGCGCCGCGAATTCCTTCGCTGCTGGAAGAGGATGGCGACGACCTGATCATCCGGCATCTCTACATCGAGCGGCGCATGGAGCCACTCAACCTCTATCTCGAACGCGCCGTGCGCACGGGTCGTGCCGATCTCGTCGAACAGGCGGTGATAGAGTACGGCAACGCGATCCGCGAACTGGCGATCGCCAACATCTTCCCCGGCGACATGCTGTGGAAGAACTTCGGCGTGACGCGCTACGGTCGCGTCGTGTTCTACGACTACGACGAGATCGAGTACATGACCGACTGCAACTTCCGCCGCATCCCGCCGCGCCCCGAACGAAGAGGCCGAAATGTCCAGTGAGCCGTGGTACTCGGTCGGCCGGAACGACGTCTTTCCCGAGGAGTTCGCCACCTTCCTGCTCGGCACGCCGCAGATCCGCGCCGCGCTTCATGAAACACCACGCCGACCTGCTCGATCCGGCGTTCTGGCAACAGGCACAACACGAAATCCGCAACGGCACGATCCGCGACTTCTTTCCCTATCCCGAGTCGCTCCGTTTCTGCAACCGTTATCCGGAGAACCCCGCATCATGAACAAATGTTTCCTGGCGAGCCTGCTGTTTCTGCTGACCGGCGCGGCGGTGGCCCAGTCGCTGCCGCAAATGGAACTGACCGCCGGCTTTCATCGCATCGAGGCTGAAGTGGCGGCAAACAACGCCGCGCGCATGCAGGGCCTGATGCAGCGCAAGGCGATGGCCGTGCAGCGCGGCATGCTGTTCGTCTTCGATCGCGCTGACCCGCATTGCATGTGGATGCGGAACACCTACCTGCCCCTGTCGGTCGCGTTCCTCGACGAGCAAGGCAGGATCCTCAATATCGAGGACATGCAGCCCCAGACCGAGGACAACCATTGCGCCGCACAACCGGCGCGCTATGCCCTCGAGATGAACATCGGCTGGTTCGCCCAGCGCGGTATCAAGCGCGGCGACCGCATCGGCGGCATCGAGAGGGCGCCGCGGGCGTTCTGATCGGCGCCGGGTGCCGTCCCGCCAGCGCTGACTTTCATGCTCAACCCTTGACGCAGTTCCGGCCGGCGTCCTTGGCTTGATACAGCAGGGTATCGACACGCTGGATCAGCGTATCGACGGTTTCCCCGGGCTGGCAGGTGCCCACGCCGAACGAGGCGGTCACCACGAGCTCGGGATGCGCGGCGATCAGGTGGGCGGTCGCCAGGCTGACGCGCAGGCGCTCGGCACAGTACAGCGCCTCAGGAATCGGGGTGTTCGGCAGGATGCAGAGAAATTCCTCGCCACCCCAGCGGCCGAACACGTCGATATCCCTGAGGCTGCCGGCGATTTTCCGGGTCAGGCCGATCAGCACGAGGTCGCCGACCTGATGGCCCAGCGTGTCGTTGATGGTCTTGAAGTGATCGATGTCGAGGGTGACGACCGAAAACGGCGTTCCGTAGCGTGTTTTCAGCTGCAGCTGGCGCTCGAGTTCGTCGAGCAGGTGACGGCGATTGAAGGCGCCGGTCAGGGCATCCTGGCGCGCGAGGAGGGACAGGCGTGCGTTGGCGGCTTCGCGGGCGAAGCCCTGTTCGATGGCGAAGCGCGTCAGCTTCGCGACGTTGAAGGCCGCGATTACCAGCAGGGCGCCATAGACGATGACCCCGATGATGAGCGCCAGCTGTTCTTCGGGCTGCAGGAAGGACACTGCGAGGACATGGCCGATGATGAACAGGATCAGCGGGATGGCGAAGCCGACGTAGATAGGCAGCAACACGCTCAGCGCATTGACGGTCACGCCGAGCACGGCAGCGAGCGTGGCGATCTTGAACATGAACAGGAAATTCAGTTCGCCCGAGTCGAAGATGGTAAGGGTGGCGCCCCATCCCGCGCCGTACAGCACACCAATCAGGATGCGCAGGTTGCGCAGGCGCAGCGTGGCCTCGGGCGTGCTGCTCGCGGCGACATGCCGGCGCGAAAGGATCAGGCGCAACAGCAGCAATGCAGACAGAAAGAGGAGCCAGCCAAGCGAATGCGTGGCCGGCACGGTAGCCCGGGTGCACCCAGACCATGACCAGCATGGCGGGGAAAGCGACGGCTGCGGATACGCGCTCCCGTTGCGACAGTTCGTTCAACTGTGCGATGAGCAAGGCAGCGCGATCGTCGGTTGCGTCGGTGGCGGGCATGCTGGTCATTTATCGGGATAGCGTGGCTTATTTGACCACAATCCCTTGTCTGTGCGGCTGTGCTAGGCTTCCCGGCCCGACAACGATAATGCGAGGAGCCCCCCGTGCCCGGACTGCTGCCCAACGTCGATCCCGAAGGATTGCTCGAGTATTCGGTCGTCTATACCGACCGCGCCCTCAACCACATGTCTGCCGCCTTCCAGGGCACGATGCGCGACATAGCGCGCATCCTCAAGACGGTCTATCGTGCCGAGGCAGCCATTGTCGTGCCGGGCAGCGGCACCTTCGGCATGGAGGCGGTGGCGCGCCAGTTTGCCACCGGACGCAAGTGCCTGGTCATCCGCAACGGCTGGTTCAGTTACCGCTGGAGCCAGATCTTCGAGATGGGGGCGATTCCCTCCGCCACCACGGTGCTCAAGGCGCGCCGCATCGCGGAAGCCCCGCAATCGGCATTTGTGCCCGCGCCGATCGACGAGGTCGTCGCCACGATCCGCAAGGAAAAGCCCGACCTGGTGTTCGCGCCCCACGTCGAAACTTCCTCCGGCATGTTGCTGCCCGACGCTTACCTGCGCAGCGTCGCGGAGGCCGTCCATGCGCATGGCGGCATGCTCGTGCTCGACTGCGTGGCTTCAGGCGCCTTGTGGATCGACATGGCCGGCATCGGCATCGACATCCTCGTCACCGCGCCACAGAAAGGCTGGAGCGGGCCGCCGTGCGGCGCGCTGGTCTGCCTTGGGGCGGAAGCCCTGAAGCGCATCGACGCGACGACGAGCACCAGCTTTGCTGCCGACCTGAAGAAGTGGCTGCAGATCATGCAGGCCTACGAGAAGGGCGGCCATGCGTACCACGCCACCCCGCCGACCGATGCGCTGGTTGATCTGCTCAAGGTCATGCGCGAATCAGAGGCTTACGGATTCGAGAAATTGCGTGCGGCCCAGAGCGAGCTGGGTACGAAAGTGCGCAACCTGCTCGCACAGCGGGGTTTCCGCAGCGTCGCCGCGCCCGGTTTCGAGGCGCCCGGCGTCGTCGTCAGTTATACCGACGATCCGGATCTCCAGTCCGGAAAGAAATTCATCGCCCTGGGGCTGCAAACCGCGGCCGGGGTGCCGCTGCAATGCGACGAGCCGGCCGACTTCCGTACCTTCCGCATTGGCCTCTTCGGGCTCGACAAACTCTATGCGGTTGACCGCACGGTGGCGACGTTGGCGACCGCCCTGGAGCGGGTGTTGGAAAAATAAGATAAGTGCAGCTTATGTGAGCATAGATATGTTTGCTTTTGTTGTTGCACTGCGGTAGTCTGGCCGCGTTTTTCGCAAAACCAACCGAGGGAAATGAAATGCCAGACTACGAAACCGAAATTGAAGTCACCCACTGGTTCGATATCGATTCGCAGATCCGTCTGCTGGCCAAGTCCGAGGCCGCGCGGATGGAAGACGAAAAAAACAAGAAGAACTACGTGGTCATGCTTACCGCAGACCACACGGACGGCGGCAAGCGTGCCACGCTGGCCTTTTCCGCCGCCTGTGCGGCGATCGCCATGGATCTGGATGCCATCGTGTTCCTGATCGGCGATGGCTCTTACTGGGCCTACGAGGGGGCTTGCGATGATGTGTTGGCCAAGGGCTTTCCGCCGCTGACCGAACTGGTGGAAACCTTCATCGAACTCGGCGGCAATATCTACATCTGTGCGACCTGTGATCAGGTCTGCAGCGTTCCGGATGAAGTCGGGGCCGTGAAAAATCGGCATCCCGCCATCCAGCCGCGCGGTCTGGCCGCCATACTGGCCCACATGGTCGGGGGCACTTCCGTCACGTTTTGATGTCATCCACCCGGATGTCCGACCATGGCGCGCCGGTCAGGCGCGTCAGAGCGTCGGGTGTCAGCGGAAAGACCGAAAACGGTGTGCCAGCCGCCGCCCAGATCCTGGCAAAGCGCTGCAAATCCGCATCGATGAGAATTTTCACCGGCTGGGCATGGCCGAGCGGGGCGACACCGCCGATGGCATAGCCCGTCGAGCTGCGCACGAAATCCGCATCGGCGCGGCCCAGCGTTTCCCCCACCAGTCGCTTCACCTTCGCCTCGCTGACGCGGTTGTCCCCGCTCGCCACGACCAGCACGGCTTGCCCGCTCTGCTTGCCACGAAAGACGATGGATTTGGCGATCTCGGCCACCGTGCAGCCGATGGCGGCCGCCGCTTCGGTGCTGGTGCGCGTCGATTGCTCGAATTCGACAACCCGCGCGTCGATGCCGGCTTCATGGAGCAACGCTTGGGTGCGCTGGGCGGTGGGATGCTGGGCGGGTTTCATCGGTCTACCGTCGCGGAAAACGGTTATGCTATCCCAACAGATGCTGCAATGCGGGAGCGGATACCATCGTGGAAACAAGCTGGAAAGAATCGATCATGCGCAAGCGCGCGGAACTGGCCGACCAGTTGCACGGGCCGATGGCGCGGCTGGCCGCGCTGTGTCCGCCGTGCTGGGGCGATCGCGACAAGCTGGATGCGCTGCTGGGCGAGCACTTCGTCGAAGTGCCTCACGTCAAGTATCTCTATTGCCTCGATCTGCGCGGCATCCAGATCTGCGACAACGTGGGCGCGGACCGGCTGTCCACCGCGCATTTCGGCCGTGACCGTTCGCACCGGGACTACATGCGCGAGCCGGTGCCGCCTTGGGGTTTCCTCCTCTCCGATGCCTATGTCAGCCAGTCGGGACGTCCCTCGATCACCGCGCTGCATGTCGTGCGCAGGGGTGATCAGCTGCTCGGCTACCTCGGCGCCGACTTCGACGTGCGGCATCTGCCGACCGCAGCGGTCAAGCATGAGATACCTCCCGCCTGGCGCCAGATCAAGGGCGATCCCTCGATCCGCGGCACGGTATTCATGCAGGAGCGCACCGAAAGTCCGATGGACTGCCATATCGAGCAGGCGCTGTCGATCCTCGAGGAACTCATCACCGACCGCGGCTTGTTCCAGGCGGTGATCCATTTTTCGAGCAGTCGCGTTACGGCCTGGTTCCTCGACGACCCCTACCGCTACCGCATGCTCGACGACGAGGCTCTCGCCGATCCCGACGTCTGCCTGATCTATCCGCGCCAGCCCTGGCCTGACGACGCGGCCATGCCGCGCGATGCGGTCAAGCCGATGCTCGCGGCCATGCGCGAACTGCGTCTCGCGGATCGCACCATCTACCTGCGCGCGGCGTCGATCAACATCTTCAACGGCATGGTCAGTCTCACTTTCTCCTGCGACGGGTCGCACTACCTGACCTATGCGGAATTCCTCGACCGCAAGAGCGGCTTCTGGCAGGGCGTCGGCGGTTGAGGTCAGGCCGGTAGCGCCCGGATGCCGTCCCGCCGGGACTGACTTTCAGCCGGGATGCGCGCGGCCTTACTTCCCGGGCGTCTGCGCGGTCGCTTTCTTCCAGTCGCGGAAAACGTCAAGGTCGAAACCGTCCGGATAGAACACGTAGCCCGGCGTGTGCCCGGGGGTGTCCGTGACGCCGTATTGCCAGATGATTTCCTTGGTCTGGCGGTCGATGACCATGATGCGATGCCGTAGGTCGTCGGCGACGATGATATCGCCGGTGCCCGGGAGTTCGCGTGCCAGGGACGGATGGTCCAGCGACTTGTCGCCCTCGGCGACGAAATACTCCCAGATCAGCTTGCCGTTGGCCGGGTCGAAAATGACCACGCGTCCGGGCTTCGCGAAGTTGGCGACGATGACCTTGCCGTCGTAGGTGGGAAATGCATCCGAAGGGTAGCTGATCTTGGGCGCGCGCCAACTCCACAACACCTTGCCTTCACGGGTGATGCGGGAGATCCATGCGCCCGCGATTTCGGTCACCATGATGTCGCCATTGTCCATCGGCGTCGCGCCATTCGGAAAAGCGAGCGTATGGGGCGGGTTGTGCTTGCACTTGCCCGGCTTGCCCCATTCCGTCGTGATCTTGAGCGTGTCGCGATCGACCATCACGATGCGGCAGTTGCGGATGTCGGCGGTCATCACCTGGTTGTCGCGCAGCAGGTGGGCATCGTCCGGATAGTTGAGGAAGCCGGGTTTCTTGCCCTTCTGTTCCGGCGTGCCGTAGGTCCAGGTGAGTTCGCGGTGCTCGTAGTCGATCAGGTGGATGTCGTAGTTGTCTTCCTCGCTGACCGCCAGGGTCTTGCCGTCCTCGGAGAAATTGACGTCCTCGTTGCCGCTGTAGATGGTCAGGTTCGGTGTCGGGAATTCCCAGACGATGCGTTTGTCCGGCGTGACTTCGAGCAGGCGGTTGTTGCGCCGGTCGGCAATCACGATCGGGTAGGGCAGGGGTTTGCCCCAGGACGGCACCGGATTCTTGCGGTTGCCCGTCACCGGCGGGATGGCCGGCAGGACCACGCCGCTGGAAACGACGCCGGCCCCCTTGGGATGATCGATTCCCCCCGTCGCGGCAACTGATTTCTGGGTGGGCGGTTCAGCAGCCTGTGCCGGGAATGCAAATGCGGTGGCGAGCAAGGCGGCCAGCCGCAGGAAATGTGGATTCATGTCACGACTTAGGTATGGGGTGGCGTATGTTAAATGAGAAACCGCATGAAAAACGGGCGCCGTGGCGCCCGTTTTTCATGCGGCTGAAACCTTTGTGGTTCAGGCGAAATTCTTCTCCGCGAACGACCAGTTGACGAGGTTGTTCAGGAAAGCCTCGACGAATTTCGGACGCAGGTTGCGATAGTCGATGTAGTAGGCGTGTTCCCAGACGTCGACGCACAGCAACGCCTTGTCGCCCGTGGTCAGCGGGGTGCCGGCGGCACCCATGTTGACGATATCGACGGAACCGTCGGCTTTCTTGACCAGCCAGGTCCAGCCGGAGCCAAAGTTGCCGACGGCGGACGTCTGGAAGGCCTTCTTGAATTCGTCGAGCGAACCCCACTTCTTGTTGATGGCGTCGGCCAGCGCGCCACTCGGGGCGCCGCCACCAGCCGGCTTCATGCAGTTCCAGAAAAAGCTGTGGTTCCAGACCTGCGCGGCATTGTTGTAAATGCCGCCGGCGGGTGCTTTCTTGACGATGGCTTCGAGATCGAGGGCTTCGTACTCGGTGCCCTTGATCAGGTTGTTCAGGTTGGTGACGTAGGCCTGGTGGTGCTTGGCGTAGTGGTAGTCGAAGGTCTCTTCAGACATGTGTGGCGCCAGGGCGTTCTTGGCATAGGGCAAAGCGGGCAGGGTGTGTTCCATTGTGTTCTCCTCAGTCTCGGGTCAATATTGTGTGCAGTATCTGGGGGCGCCTCCCGATATTACAAGCTGTCGCCGGGTTCTATCGATTCGACGGTTGCCGCAGCCGCTCCGGCCGCAAACTGCAACTGCAGCCGCGCACCGACGCCGATCTGCCGCGCAGTACGAATGATCGCGCCATTCTCGCCCCGGACGATGCTGTAGCCGCGTTCAAGAGTGGCCAAGGGCGACAGGGCGCCCAATGCGCCCTGACAGCGGGAAAGGTGCTGATGCTTGCGGGCCAGTTGCTTGACCAGGCTCTGGCGTAGCCGATGCTCGATCCGGGTCAGGCGCGGTTGCTGTGACAGGCCATGCAGAAGCGCGCCGTGCAGGCGGTGTGCGAGCAGTTCGAGGCGTTGGCGATGGGCAGCAAGCCGCTGAGCGGGATGGACGAGGCGTAGCGCCAGTCGATCGAGCGCCTGCATGCGCGTTTGGAGTGTGGTGAGTATCGAGTGCCGCAATGCGTCATCGAGCGCATTAATCTCGGCAGCGGCGTCGAACCAACCGGCGCTGGCGATTTCCGCCGCGGCGGTGGGTGTGGCGGCACGGCGATCGGCGACATAGTCGGCGATGGTGGTGTCGGTTTCGTGACCGACACCCGCGATCGTCGGTGCTGGCGCGACGGCAATCTTGCGCGCGACCGCCTCATCGTTGAAGGCCCAGAGGTCTTCGAGGCTGCCGCCGCCGCGCACGACCAGAAACAGGTCACATTCATTCCGCGTGTAGGCCTGGTCCAGCGCGGTGACGATCGCGGCGGGCGCCTCGGCGCCCTGTACCAGTGTGGGATAGATGACGAGTTCCAGGTGCGGCGCACGGCGGGCGAACGCGACGATGACGTCGCGCAACGCCGCGGCCTGCGTGGAGGTGATGATGCCGACACGGTGTGGATAGCGCGGGATGTCCCGTTTCCGCCCGGCATCGAACCAGCCTTCGCCCGCGAGTTTCTCGCGCAGCTTGACGAACTGCTCGTACAGTTGGCCCATATCGGCCACGGCCCGGCGCATGCCTTCGACGTTGAGCTGGAAGTCGCCGCGGGACTCGTAGAGGGTGACGAGCGCCTGCACCTCGACCTGCTGGCCGTTGTCGAGCTTCCAGGGCAGCAACTGGGCGCGCGACCGGAACATCACGCAGCGCACCTGCGCCTGGGCGTCCTTCAGGGTGAAATACACATGCCCGGACGCGGCACGCGTCAGGTTCGAGATTTCGCCGGCCACCCAGAGCAACGGAAACTGTTGCTCAAGCAGTCGGCGGGCCTGACGGTTCAACTCGGCAACAGTGAGGATTTCTGCGTTCAACTGGGGTTAAAAAGTACTCAAAATACGTCCGGAAGCGGTATTTCGATGTTACCTCATCCACAAGCGCCGCCTGTCCCGCAACCCCGTCGGAATTGTGACAGTTTCTGCGTCGTAACCCTGATGGTTGCGTGCAACATGCTGATAAATAACAATATAAAAATTGGACAGTTTTGCTACGAAGTAACAAAAGTCCTTTGCCGATGGCCACTTAGCGATTTCTTGCGCAAGGGATTCACAGACTTTTCCACAGTTTTTGTGGATAAGACCCTGACCCCGGTCAACGTATGCTTTGACCTCACCAATTGGGGACAATCCGCATGCAATTGATTCCGCTGGGCGCACCGGCCCTGCTGGGCCTGTTTCGCGAGGTGTTGGAAAGCAGCCTTGTTGAGCGTGGCGTCGCGGAGGGCATGGAATTGCTCGGCCATGCCGATGCATTCTGGCAAACAGTGGCGCTCCCGGAACTGCAGCGCATGGCGCAGGGAGGCAATCCGAATGCGCAGGCTGAGCTTGCCTGGCGTACTGCTACAGGCGAGGGGTTGGCGAAGTCGGCGAGCGACGCGGTGCGCTGGTCGACGCAGAGTGCCGAGCAGGGCTGCCCTGCCGGAGAAGCAGTGCTGGGCTGGCTGCTCTATCAGGGCATCGGGTTGCCGCGCGATTACGCCGAGGCGACGCGCCTCTTCGAACGCGCCGCGGCCCATCGCGACAGCCGCGGCATGGCCTGGTACGCACTCTGCCTGCTGCGTGGCCATGGTGTCAGCGCGGATGCGGCACGCGGTGGCGATCTCTTGTACACGGCGGCAGAAAGCGGTAGCCCGCTCGCGCAATACTGGCTCGGGCGCCTGCTGTATGCCGGCCAGCACCTGACGCGCGATTTCGAACAGGCGGCCGACTGGTTGCGGCATGCAAGCGCGCAGGGCCATCCGCAGGCAACTGACCTGCTGGCGCGCTGTTGTTTCTTCGGGCGGGGCGTCGCACAGGACCGGGCGGAGGCCGTGCAACTCTGGCGCGCCGCGGCCACCGCCGCAGCAGAACCGGTGCCGGCCGCCATGTTCAGTCTCGGCCTGTGCCTCTACGCCGGCGAAGGCGTGGCCGCCGATACCCCGGAAGCCGTCGGGTGGTTTCGGGCCGCTGCACGCATGGGAGTGACCGAGGCGATGTATCTGCTCGGCCAGTGCAGCACCTTCGGCTTTGGCGTCACGCCCGATCCGGAAGTCGGCCTGGCCTGGTATCGCCGTGCGGCCGAATTGGGTAGCCGCGAAGCCGAATTCGAGCTGGGCGAAGCCTGCGCGGGCGGACGGGGGTACCTGCAGCGTGACCTGGCGGATGCGGTCAAATGGTGGCGACTTGCCGCAGCGCAGGGGCATGCCCGCGCCCAGCTCAAGCTCGGTCACTGCTACCGCTGGGGCGAGGGCATCGAGGAGAACAAAGGCCTCGCCCTGGCCTGGTACCGGCGCGCCGCGGAGGGAGGTGAAATCTCCGCGCACATCTGGCTCGGTGAGTGCCATGAGCATGGCGAGAATACCAAGGGGAACCGGGTCGATGCGGTTGCGGCGCGACGCCATTACGCCTCGGCCGCCGCAGCCGGGTTGGCGCATGGCTTGGCCGAGCTCGGTCGCTGTCTCCTCTACGGCATTGGCGGCCAGGTCGACATCGAGCGCGGCGAGGCGACACTACTGGAGGCAACGGAGCGCGGCTGGCAGCCTGCGCTCGGCGAACTCGAACGCTACTGGTTCGCCGAAGGCGAGCGGTATTTTCACGGCCACGGTACCGTCGTCGATGCGGCGCGCGCGCGGCAGTGCTACCGCAAGGCGGGCGAACTTGGTCATCGGCGCGCGGCTTACCTGCTGGCTGAATGCCTTCGTCATGGTTTCGGCGGTCCTGCCGATGCCCTGCAAGCCGTGACCTGGTACCACCGCGCCGCGACGCTGTTCGATGCCAAACTTGTTCTGGCCGATCTCTACTATCACGGCGAGGGTGTGGCGCGGAACTACCGCGAGGCTTTCCGCTGGTTCGAGCAGGCCGTGGAACAGCACGAGGATGCCTACGCGCTCTACAGTCTGGGTTACATGCTGCTGCACGGGCAGGGTGTGCGTCGCGACGCACGGCGGGGCCTGCAACATCTGCGCCGCGCCGCGCTTCTTGGCGACGCGCATGCCCAGTACGAGCTCGGCAGCGCTTACTACCGCGGTACGGGTGTGACGAAGAATCTGAAGCTGGCGATGCGCTGGCTGCGCATGGCGGCTGAACTCGGGCAGGACGAGGCGCGCGCGTTTCTCGAGCGCATCGAACGCGGCGGCAAACTTAACTGAGGGGCAACATGAGCCGCGCGGCCAGACCGCCGCCGGCACGCGGCAGCAGTTCGAGCCGGCCGCGATGGGCACGCGCGATGCGGTCGACGATGGACAGGCCAAGTCCCGCGCCGCCGGCGCCGGTGCGCGCCGCTTCGCCGCGCATGAAGGGTTGCCTGAGGCGCTCGACCTCGTGCGGTGCGATGCCGGGTCCGCGGTCGAGGACGGCAATGACAGCAAAATCTTCCTCGCGACTCAGCACCAGTTCGACCGGCTCAGCGTGGCCGGCGTGGCGCAGGGCATTCTCGATCAGGTTGACGATGGCGCGGCGCAGCGGTTCGGGATACACCGGTAGCTGAAAGTCGGCGCTGGGCCGTCCCGAGCCGACGTTCCCCCCGTGGGGGGCTGCGAGCCGTGTTGTTGCTGAATGCGGCGAGTGTGGGGGTACAACAAAGTCAGTCCCGGCGAGACGGCACACCTTGTCGCCATAGCGTCCCGCGATCTCGTCGAGCATCATGGCGAGATTGGTGGGCTCGGGGGTCTTGCCTTCAAGCGCCTGCGGACGCGCGAAGTCGAGAAACTGGCCGATGGTGCGGTCCATCTCGACGATATCGGCTGCCATGCCGGCGCGCGCTTCGGCATCGACGACCGACAGCTCGGCCTCCATGCGCAGGCGCGTCAGCGGCGTGCGCAGGTCGTGCGAGATGCCGGCGAGCAGGAGCTGGCGGTCCGCCTCGAGCTGTTTGAGGTTGGCGCTCATCTGGTTGAAGGCCTGCGTGACGGCAATGAGTTCTTCCGGCCCGTGGACCGACAGTGGCGCCGGCGTTTCTCCGGCACCCAGTTGGTGGGCGGCGGATTCCAGTGCCTTGAGCGGACGCGTGATGCGGAAGACGATCAGCCAGGCACCGGCGAGCGCAAGCAGCAGGACGGCCGCGCCCCAGCCGAGCCAGTAGAGCGGCAGTCGCCGCTCGAGCCGTTCGCGCGGCAGGGCGAGCCAGAAGTCGCCTTCGTGGCCGGAAAACATCTTGAAGCTGACGAACAGGCCGGGTTCGTCGTTGAGCATGAATGCGAGGCGCGTCTCGGGGCCGAGCCGCTCGCGCAGTTCGTTTTCCAGATGGTGCGACAGCGCCGTCGGCGGCAGGGGATCGATCCGGTCTTCCGGGTAGGCGGGATAGACATGGACGCCCTCGGTGTCCGATAACTCGGCAAGCAGGTCGATCCGGTTCTCCGGACGGGCCGCGAGGAGCGCGGAGCGGGTGAGGTTGCTGACGCTGGCGATGGTCTGGGCGAGCATGCGGGCGCGCGGTTCGACCTCGGCTTCGCGGAACAGCGCCAGCCAGGCGGCCACTGCCACCAGCATCAGCGTGGCGATCAGCAGGAAGGCGCGCCAGAGCAGGCTGCCGGGCAGGAGGGAGAAGCGCTTACGCGGCATCCTTGCCGTCGGGCACGAACACGTAGCCGAAGCCCCATACGGTCTGGATGTGACGCGGCTTGGCCGGATCGATTTCGACGAGCTTGCGCAGGCGGGAAATTTGCACGTCGATGGCGCGGTCGAACACGCCATGCTCGCGCCCGCGCGCGAGTTCCATCAGCTTGTCGCGCGACAGCGGCTGGCGCGGATGCTTGAGCAACACCTGCAACAGGCCGAACTCGCCGGTGGTGAGCATGGTCGTCTCACCCTCGCGTTCCAGTTCGCGCGTGGCGAGGTTGATCGCCACGGGCCCGAAACGCACAATCTCCTGCGCGGGGGCGGGCGCGCCGGCGGGTGTCGGCGCGGCACGGCGGCGCAGTACGGCATGGATGCGCGCGACGAGTTCGCGCGGGTTGAATGGCTTGGGGAGATAGTCGTCGGCACCGAGTTCGAGGCCCACGATCCGGTCGATGTCGTCGCCCTTGGCGGTGAGCATGAGGATGGCAATGTCGCTGCCGTTACCGTTGCCGCGCAAGCGACGGCAGATCGACAAACCATCCTCGCCCGGCAGCATCAGGTCGAGCACGATCAGGTCGTAGAGCTCGCGTTCCAGCGCGCGATCCATGCCGGACGCATCAGGAACGGCCTTGACCGTGAAGCCCTGTTCGACGAGATAGCGTTCGAGCTGGCTGCGCAGCCGCAGGTCGTCATCGACGACGAGGATTTTGGATTTCCGTGGCTCGTTCATGGCGCGAAGGATACTGCCGTTTTCTTTTGCAAGGCGTTGCGAGATGTTGCCGAGCCGGGGTTCCGCAACGGTTTGTTACAAAGGGGGGGCAACCCGTGATTTCCTGCCGCCCTACAATGCAGCCATGGAAAAGTCTGTCCGCCTCCTCACTCTGCTGACCCTCGCCGCCGCCGCATTCACAGCGGCTGCGCAGGGTGATCAGCCGCCGCCACCGGTGGGGGTGGGCAACGGCGCGCCGGGACAGATGCAACGCCCCTTCCGTAATTGGCAGGAAGCCTCGCCTGACCAGCGCGAGCAATGGCGCGAGGAGCGTCGCCAGCAACGTCGCGAGGCCTGGCGTGACATGAGCCCGGAAGAGCGCAGCCAACTGCGGCGCGATATCCGCGATGCCGGCCGGATGTATCGGCGCGGTTCGGGACGCGACTGAGACTTTTCAATACACATCCTTGACATTCCCTGATTCACGTACTTAACTAGTACTGTAGTAAATCAGTAGGATATAGATTCATCCCCAAGGAGAATGCCATGTACGACATCAACAAATTTATTCTTGATCAGCGACTGGCAAGCCGCGACCCCGAAGGCCACTGGGCCGGGCTGCCGCACTGGTCGCCCCGCACCGCGAACCGCCTGGCCCAGGAACAGGGCCTGACGCTCGAGGAAGATCACTGGGAGGTGATCTACTGTCTGCGCGAACGCTTCCGCAAGCTGGGGCCGGACTGGACCGCGCGCCAGATGACGCGAGAACTGGATAGGGATTTCGCTGCTGCCGGCGGGCGCCGTTTCCTCTACACCCTGTTCCCGGGCGGGCCGCTGGCACAGGGATGCAAACTTGCCGGGCTGCCGCTGCCACAGGGGACACTGAACCGCTCGTTTGGCAGCGTGCACTGAGTGTATTGCCTTCATTGACGTGAGCTTTTCCGCGGGCGTATGATGATTCTGTTTAGTCGTCATACGTATCGGGAGGTTCTTGTCGATGAACGCAGCGCTGCCCAATGACCTCGTTGCCTTGGGGCTGCTGGTCTTCTTGCTGGGCCTGAAGCATGGGTTTGACGCGGATCACCTGGCGACGATCGATGGGCTGACGCGCTTTAATGCACGGGTGCGGCCCCAGCTTGCACGTTACTGTGGCGTGTTGTTTTCGCTGGGGCATGGCGTGATCGTCATTGCGACCGCACTGGTGGTCAGTACGCTGGCGCGCCAGTGGCAGACCCCGGAATGGCTCGAGACCTTCGGCACGTGGGTATCCCTTGGCTTTCTCTTCCTGTTGGGACTGCTCAATGTTTGGGCGGTGCTGGTTGCCCAGCCGCACGAGGTCGTTCGTCCAATCGGCTTGAAAGGGCGCTTTCTGGGGCGTCTGGCTGAGGCGGCAAGCCCCGGCCTGATCGCCCTCGTCGGCGCGTTGTTCGCGCTATCGTTCGATACCATCAGCCAGGCGGCCCTGTTCGCGCTGACCGCCACCCAGTTTGGCGGCTGGCAGGAGGCGCTGATGCTCGGCTTGCTGTTCATGCTCGGGATGCTCGTGACGGATGGCATCAACGGTTTGTGGATTTCCCATCTGATTGTCAGGGCCGACCGCCTCGCCCGCATTGCTTCGCGCGTCATGAGCCTCGTGGTGGCCGGTGTCAGCTTGCTGGTGGGCACCTTCGGCGTGATGAAACTAACCCTGCCGGGCGTCAACGCCTGGAGCGACGGCAAGGAACTGTTCCTGGGCGGCGGGGTGGTTGTCATCATCGCGGCAAGCTTCCTGCTGGCGCTCCGCCTTTCGCGCATGCAGTACTCCGTTGCCGGCGTCGCGCGCTGATTCGCGGCGTTACCCGGGAACGCGCTTTCGGCTCCAATCTTCCTGCGGTACGGGTTGGCACACTACTCACACTGGCGAGTGAGGGGATGAACGCGTTAATATGAAAACGTTGCAGCCCTGCTTTCATCTTTCATGAGCACTTCGGTCCTGTCTCCGTCCTCTCGACCCGACCTGCGCCGCGGGCGCTGGTGGGCGGGGTTCGCGCGGAGCCTGCGCCGCGAGTGGCAATTGGTCCGGTTCGCGGCCGTGGCGCTCGCTGCCGCATTGTCGCCTTCAACCTATACCCCACCGGTGCGGCGGGCGGCGGCTCAGGCAATCTGCGCCGCGTCATGGCAGGCCTTCCCCGGCTACGCCCTGCTGAGCATCCTCGCCGGCGCGGTGCTGACGCATATCGTCGCCGTATCCGCCGCGAGCTACGGCCTTTCCCATCTTGCGCTCGAAGCCGTCGTGCGCGTGTATGTCGTCGAGTTGATCCCCTTGGCGGCGGCCCTGTTCGTCGCGCTGCGCACGGCCCTGGAATGGCTCGATCGGTTGGCGGCTTTGCGGGCGCAAGGTACGGATTTCGACGATCCCGCGTTGTTTTGCCGGCATGTCGTGCCGGCCGTCGTCGCCAACCTGCTGGCCGTCGTGGTGCTGACCCTCGGCAGCGGATTGCTGGTGCTCGTTGTCGCGTACCTGATGGTGTATGGCCTGACGCCCTGGGGGCTGGCGGACTACACGCGCCTCGTCGGCCAGGTCTTCGATCCCGTCACCGCGCCCGGCCTGCTGCTGAAGATCGTCCTGTTCGGCATTGCCGTCGCCATCGCGCCCGCGTCGGTCGTGACGGACCCGCCGCGCCGCGCCGCGAGTGGCAGCGAGATGCGCATCATGGCACGTCTGCTGCTGTCGCTGGTACTGATCGAGGGCGCGGCCCTCATCCTGCTGCATTTCTGATGGTCATGGCACAGAACGAACACGATCCGACGCCCGCGCCGATCCCGAACGCCGAAGCAAAGACGTTCGCGATGATCGTCCTGACGGTGCTGCTGCTGTGCGGTTTTGTGTTGTACGTCATGGCGGCACGCGGTGTGTTCGAGGAAACCCAGCGACTAGTGCTGCTTGCCGAGAACTCCGAGGGCGTGACGATTGGCATGGACCTGACCTTTTCCGGGTTTGCCATCGGGCGCGTCAAGCGCATCGAACTGGGCGAGGACGGCAAGGCGCATCTCCACATCGAGGTGCCGACCAAGGATGCCCGCTGGTTGCGCACCTCGTCCGTATTCACGCTGGAGCGCGGCGTGGTCGGTGGCGCCAAACTGCGTGCCTTCACCGGCATGCTCGATGATCCGCCCTTGCCCGACGGGGCGCTGCGCGACGTCCTGATCGGCGATGCGACCGCTGGCATACCGCTGCTGGTCAGCACCCTGCGCGAATTGGCGGGGAACCTCGAGCGCATGACGACCACGGATGCACCGCTCAACGAAAGCATCGGCAATGTGCGGACGATAACCGGCACGATGACCGGCAAGCAGGGTGCGCTGGCCGGCCTGATCGGCGAGTCGGGTGCGAAGCAGATACTTGCATCGATCGAACGCACCAACCGCCTGTTGGCGCAAGCCGATTCCCGGCTCTTCGGCAAGGCGGGCCTGGCGGACGATGCGCAACGGGTGAGCGCCGAGGTGCATGCCATGCTGGTCGAGGCGCGCGCCAGCCTCAAGAAGACAGATGCCGCGCTCGACGCGGCGCGCGCCGTCGCGGTGAATGCCCGCGTCGCCACGGAAGACCTGGACCTGTTGCGCAACGAGGTCGAAGCCAGCCTGCGCCGGGTTTCCGGCCTGATCGAAGAGGTGAACCGCAAGTGGCCCTTCGCGCGCGATCGCGAGATCAGGCTGCCATGACACGCTATTGGCTGCTCGGCATCATGGTCCTGGCCGGCTGCGCTGGCGGGCCGCCGGCGCCGGACTGGCAGGCCAATACCCACGCGGCGCTGACCGCGCATACCCAGGCCTGGCTCACGGGGCGCGACCGGGTGGCGGTGCAGGAACTCACGATCGCACGTCGGGAAATCGCGCGCACGGGCGATGCGGCACAGGCGGCCCGCGTTGAGCTCACTGCTTGTGCCGTCCTTCTCGCCACGCTGGAAAGCGGTGACTGTCCAGCTTTCCAGCCGCTGGCGCAGGATGCCGGTCCGGCCGCGCAGACCTACGCTGACTACCTCGCCGGACACTGGCAGGGACTGGCGGTGGCGCAGTTGCCGCCGGCCCAGCAGGGTGTTCCAAAAGCCCGCGATGGATTGGCGGTGCTGCAGGGCATCGAGGATCCCCTGTCCCGGCTGGTCGCGGCCGCCGGGCTGCTCAGGGCGGGGCAGCTTTCACCAGCCGGCATCGCACTGGCCATCGATACTGCATCCCGGCAGGGCTGGCGGCGTGCGCTGCTGGCGTGGCTGGGTTTCGATCGCGACCGATTGACGGCCGCTGGCGATGACGCGGGCGCTGCCGAGCGCCAGCGCCGCATGGATATCGTCAGCGCAGCCACCGGGCGCTAGGCCGCGCTTGGTCAGCTTGGCCGGCTAGAATCCGGCCTGTGAAACTCCTTGCCTTCGAAGCTTCAACCAGCCACCTTTCCGTCGCCCTTGCGTGCGATGGCCAACTGACGGAAAAATCGGCCATCATTCCGAACGGTGGATCGGAACGGCTGCTGCCCTGGGCAAGCGAACTCCTTGCCGAAGCCGGCCTGACGCTGGGGCAGCTCGATGGCATCGCCTTTGGCGCCGGGCCCGGCGGCTTCACCGGGTTGCGGCTGGCTTGCGGCGTTGCGCAGGGACTCGCTTTCGGCCTCGACCTGCCCGTCGTGCCGGTGGGTACGCTCGCGGCGCTGGCGCTCGCCGGTGGCAACGGCAAGATTATCGCCTGTCTCGATGCGCGCATGAACGAGCTCTACATCGCAACCTATGCAGTTGACGGCGACGCGGTAGAGGAATTCATGCCCCCGAAAGTCAGCGCTGGCGAGACGGCACCTTTGCCCGAGGGAACCGGATGGCGTGGCGTGGGCGATGGTTTCGCCGTGCATGGCGACGTGCTGCGGCGACGCATGGGCGAGCGCCTGATCGCCGTGGATGCAGAAGCCTGCCCGACCGCGGCGGCGGTCCTGCGACTGGCCCTGCCCGAATTCGCGCGTGGAGCAGGTGTCGCGGCTGCCCGGGCACAACCCATCTACGTGCGGGAGAAGGTGGCGTTCACCACCGCCGAGCGACTGGCGCGTGGCGGCTCGAAATGAATGTCGTGCCGATGACGGCAACTGACATCGAGGCGGTGCTCGGTATCGAACAGCGCATCCAGCAGTTCCCCTGGACGCGTGGCAATTTCGTCGATGCGCTGGCCGCCGGCTATGACGTCTGGCTGGCGCGCGAGGGAGAGCGCCTGTTGGGTTTCGTCGTGCTGATGCACGCAGTCGATGAGATTCATCTGCTCGTCATCGGCATGGCACCCGAATATCAGCGCAGCGGCCGGGGCCGCGCGCTGCTCGATTTCGCCACCGGGCAGGCCCGGACGGCGGGGATGCTGCGCATGCTGCTCGAGGTCCGACCCTCGAATGTGCCGGCCATCGCTTTTTATATAAATGCAGGATTTGTCGAGATTGGCCGGCGGCGCGGGTACTATCCCGCATCGGCGGGACGTGAGGATGCCATCGTGATGGCGAAGGATTTATGAGTCGAGAGCAGATGCTGAAGGAAATGGGGCTGGGGCCGATCTGGAAGTTGCGCCAGCCGCCAAAGAAGAAGCGCGGTGTGAAGAGTGAAGCCGAACCGGCTGCGCAGGTCGATGCCCGTACCGCGGCCATCGCCACGATGGGCTGGGACGACCTGCAGCAGGCCGTGGCCGATTGCACGGCCTGCGAACTCTGCCAGACACGCAAGCAGGCGGTGCTCGGCGTCGGCGACATGAATGCCGACTGGCTGTTCGTCGGCGAGGGACCGGGCGCGGAGGAAGACGAGCGTGGCGAACCCTTTGTCGGCCAGGCTGGCAAACTGCTCGACGCGATGCTCGCGGCCATCGACCTCAAGCGCGGCAACCAGGTTTACATTGCGAACGCCGTGAAATGTCGCCCTCCCAGTAATCGCACGCCGGAGCCGGGCGAGACTGCAGCTTGCTGGCCCTTCCTGGCGCGGCAAATCGAACTCATCAATCCCAAGCTCATCGTCACCCTCGGCAAGCCCGCCGCGCAGACCCTGCTGCAACAGGAGGTCACCATTTCCCGGTCGCGCGGCATGGTGCAGGACTTCGCCGGCATCCCGCTGATCGTGACCTACCATCCGGCCTACCTGCTGCGCAGTCTGTCGGACAAGGCGAAGGCCTGGGAAGACCTGTGCTTCATGCGCCGGACGATGCAGGGCCTGTGAGCGCATCCTCCGGTAAAATCGCGGAATGACTTCCCCCCTGATCCGTGCCGCGCAGTCGGCCCTGCTGGTGATCGACGTGCAGGAACGCCTGCTGCCCCACATCCACGACTGGCAGCGCGTACTCGGACACATCGACTGGCTGGTGCAGGTCGCGCAACGCCTCGACGTACCCGTCGCGGCCACCGAACAGTATCCGCAGGGCATCGGCCCTACCGATCCGCGCCTCGCGCCGCGACTGCCGGTTGGCAGCGTGGGCGCAAAGATGCATTTCTCCTGTGTTGCCGGCAACTGCCTGCCCGGCTTGCCGGGCATGGAGCAGCCACAGATCGTGGTCTGCGGCATCGAATCCCACGTTTGCGTGCTGCAGACGGTGCTGGAACTGGCGGCGGCGGGCAAGCAGGTGTTTGTGGTGGACGAGGCCGTCGGTTCGCGTGATCCGGTGCACAAGGCGCTGGCGCTCGAACGCATGCGCGCCCACGGCGTCCAGATCGTCTGCCGCGAAATGGTCGCCTTCGAATGGCTGAATGTTGCCGGAACCGAGCAGTTCCGCGACATCAGCAAGAACTTTCTCAAGTAGCGAACGTGCGCATCCTGCTTTCCAATGACGACGGCTATTACGCGCCCGGCCTTGCGGCGCTGGCCGAGGCCGCGCAAGGACTGGGCGAAGTGACCGTGGTGGCGCCCGAGCGCAACCGCAGCGGCGCCTCGAACTCGCTGACGCTCGATCGGCCGTTGCACCTCAAGGAGGCGCCGAACGGCTTCTTCTACGTGAACGGCACGCCGACCGACTGCGTGCACCTCGCCGTGACCGGCATGCTCGACCACGAGCCCGACATGGTGCTCTCGGGCATCAACTGGGGCCCGAACATGGGTGACGACACGATCTACTCGGGCACGGTGGCGGCGGCGATGGAAGGCTATCTGCTCGGTGTACCATCGATCGCGCTGTCGCTCGCGAGTTTCTCCGGGCGCAATTTCGCGACGGCGGGGCGCGTCGCGCGCATGCTGGCCGAGCGCTTCCGCGACCGCCCCTTCGGTGCGCCGGTGCTGCTGAACGTGAATGTGCCGGATCTGCCCTACGATCTGCTGCAAGGCCTGCGCGTGACCCGGCTGGGCCGGCGCCACAAGGCCGAACCGGTGGTGAGGCAGGTGTCGCCGCGCGGCGATGTCGTGTATTGGATCGGTGCGGCCGGCGGAGCGGCCGATGCCGGCGAAGGCACGGACTTTCATGCCGTCGACAACAATTGGGTTTCCGTGACGCCGCTGCAGATCGACCTGACCCACACGAGCCAGGCGGGTCGCTTGCGGGAGTGGCTGGGACAATGAACCTGCTGACTGGCCTCGGCATGACCTCGGATCGCACGCGCACGCGCATGATCCAGCGCCTGCGCGAGCAGGGCATCAAGAACGAACAGGTGCTGATGGCCATTGGCGTCGTACCGCGCCACATCTTCGTCGAGGAGGCAATGGCGCACCGGGCCTACGAGGACACTGCGCTGCCGCTGATCCTTGGCCAGACCATCTCGCAGCCCTATATCGTCGCGCGCATGATCGAATTGCTGCTCGAGGGTCGGGCCCAGTTGGGCAAGACGCTGGAAATCGGCGCGGGCTGCGGCTACCAGGCTGCCGTGCTGGCACAGCTGACGCGCGAAGTCTATGGCGTCGAGCGCATCGCCCCCCTGCTGGCGCGAGCGCGCGACAATCTGAAGCAACTGAAACTGACCCGCATCCGCCTCAAGCACGCCGATGGCATGGGCGGCCTCCCCGAAGCGGCCCCCTTCGATTCGATCATCGTCGCGGCGGCCGGCGCGGCGGTTCCACAAGCCCTGAAGGACCAGCTCGCCGTCGGTGGCCGGCTGGTCATACCGGTCGGCACGGGCGTGCAGGAACTGGTGCTGGTCGAAAGAACGCCGGAGGGCTGGAAGGACGGCATCTTCGATGCCGTGCGTTTCGTTCCCCTCCTGCCAGGAGTGACGTGATGCTGAAGTTGATATTTTCGTTGCTGCTCATCGGGCTGGCCGGTTGTGCCAGCAAGTCGCCGGCGCCGGTCACGGACCAGCGTGCCCCGGTCTCCGTCGAAGCAGCCCGTTCCGGTGAGCCATCTGCGGCCGCCGTGAAAATGCACACGGTGAAAAAGGGCGACACCGTCTATAGCATCGCCCGCGAGCATGGCGTGAACCCGCGCGACCTGGTGGCATGGAACAACCTCGACAACTCGAGCCGCATCGCCGTCGGTCAGCAGTTGCGTCTCGCGTCGCCTGCGGCCCAGCCGGCTGCGGCCGCCCCGGCACCGGCGGGAACGGAGATCCATCCCGTCGCTTCGAGCGGCGGTGTCGTTGCCCGTTCTTTGGATGGCACGCCTGCGGCAACAGTCGCCGGGCCGGCACCGGCACTGGCGCCGGGCGGCACCGAACTGCTCAAACGTGCGCCGAAGGGCGGCAAGCTGCCTTACTCCGAGGAAAATCTTGCCTTGCTGAAGGGACAGGGCGCGCCACCTCCCCCGGCGGTACCGGCAACCGCGCCGGCGGCTTCCCCTGAAAAGCCGGCCGCGCCTGCGCCCGCCCCCACACCCGCACCCGCACCCGCACCCGCACCCGCACCCGCACCCGCACCCGCACCTGCGGTCGTGACGGCGGGGGACTGGGGCTGGCCCGCCGCCGGCAAGCTGCTGGCGCAGTTCAGCGACGGCAATGGCGGGGGGCAGGAACTGAACCGCGGCATCGACATCGCCGGCAAGACTGGCGACCCGGTACTGGCCGCCGCACCCGGCAAGGTGATCTTCGTCGGTGTCTATCCCAAGCACGGCAATCTGGTCGTGCTGCTGCATGCCGATAATTTCAGCACCGTCTATGCCCACAACAACCGCGTGCTGGTCAAGGAAGGCCAGGTGGTCAAGCGCGGGCAGCGCATTGCCGACCTCGGCAATTCCGATGCCGACCAGCCCAAGCTGCATTTCGAGTTGCGCCAGCAGGGCCGGCCGGTCGATCCCCTCAAGTACCTGCCGACACGCTGATGGTACCCGGCGAGGACGTGCCGCACGAGACGGACGATCTCCCACCGGATGCAGCGGAAGGCCCGTCTACCGGCCATCTGCACGACGCGGCGCATGACGTGGGTGGCGAGGACGGGTTCCTCGACGACGTCACCCAGCTGTACCTCAACGAGATCGGCGCGACGCCGCTGCTGAAGCCGGCCGAGGAGCTTGCGCTCGCTCGGGCCGTGCGCGCGGGCGACTTCGCGGCGCGCCAGAAGATGATCGAAGCCAACCTGCGCCTCGTCGTCAGCATCGCCAAGCATTACCAGCATCGCGGCATTGTGCTCGACGACCTGATCGAGGAGGGCAATCTCGGCCTGATTCACGCGCTGGAAAAGTTCGATCCCGAGCGCGGCTTCCGCTTTTCCACCTACGCCACCTGGTGGGTGCGCCAGAATATCGAGCGCGCGATCATGAACCAGTCGCGCACCGTGCGCCTGCCGGTGCATGTGGTGAAGGAACTCAATACGGTGCTGCAAGCACTGCGCAAGCTCGGCAGCGATGCGGACAGGAAAGGCCGGGGCGAGAACGCCAGCGCGATCGAGAGCGTCGCCCAGCTGTTGCACAAGCCCGTCGAGGAAGTGCGCCGGTTGCTCGTGCTCAACGAGCGTACCGCTTCCCTCGACGCACCGCTCGACATCGATCCGGATCTCTGCATGGCCGATGTCATCGCCGACGACCAGTCGGTTGATCCGGAAACTGCCGTGGGGCACGAGGAAGTCGTGCGCCATATCGATACATGGGTGAGCGAACTTTCCGCGCGCCACCGCCATGTCGTCGAAACGCGTTATGGCCTTAACGGGCGCGATGTCGCGACGCTCGAGACCCTGGCGCAGGAACTGGGGATCACCCGCGAACGCGTGCGGCAGCTGCAGATGGAAGCGCTCGCTCGCCTGCGCCAGCGGCTTGCGCGCGATGGTGTGGGCGTGCGGTCGTTGCTCTGAAATGGGACTGAAATAACCCCCCTGACTATCGTTGTTCTTGGGTTACTACATTCTTCGGCCTGTGGCGCCGAAACTACCAGCACGGCTGCGACCGCTGCAGTCCTCCAGAAGCAGGAAGTCGAGCAGGGCAGAGAATGCTTGATCAGTTCCAGAAAAATCTGGATCAGGTCAATCAACAGGCGCAGCAGCGTACCGAACAGGCGGCCGACTCGGACCACTGACCTCTGATTTATCGAGATTAGATTGTCGAAAATATTTACAGTTGATGGATAGTACGACGTATGTTTAATTTCTTATACACAATAGGCTTATGAAGCAAAAGAGACTATTTAAATGTGGCGTGATATTTGCTTAATGAAAGCTAGTGCCAATAAATAAGGGGAAAATCATGTCGGCCAAGAAACTTATCGCATTTGTTCTCACTAGTTTGTTTGCTACGCACTCTGCATTTGCTGAGGTTATTGACTTCGATGAATTTGGCACTTCCTTTCAAGGAAGTGCACCGTTTTCATCAGGTAGTCTGCATTTCGCATCGACTTCCACATTGATTGGCGTATGGACAAGCACGCCGGGTGTTCCTGCGTATAACGGTACGCCGTATCTACTGGATACCAACGGCGTCCTGTCCATAACGCGGCTTGACGCTGCTGCTTACACACTCAATTCATTCGAAATGGCCTTGGGTTGGTATAACCCGAGTCCTTCCACTGCGACTATTACCGTGACCTATGATTTAGCGGGCGGGGGTACTTACTCGGATAATTTGTTACTGACGACGGAGGCTTTCACCACCTTTTCGCCTGGGTTGGCAATCACCAAGGCTTCGTTCCAATTGTTAAGCAACTACAACTATATCTCGATGGACAACATCAATATCAATGATAGCCAAGTCCCCGAGCCTGCTTCACTTGCCCTTCTGGGCCTTGGTCTCGCCGGATTAGGTTTCATTCGTCGCCGCAACGCTTGAGAAATATGATTTCAATAAAAAATGGCGGCTTCGGCCGCCATTTTGTTTTGTATGTATAGTTTTTTACATTTTGAATAAGACTAGAAGGTCCCCGGATACGCGCCACCGTCGAGCAGCCAGTTCTGCCCGGTGATGTAGCCAGCCTGCGCGCTGCATAGCCAGGCGCAGGCAGCACCGAACTCTTCCGGGTTGCCGATGCGGCCGGCCGGGATGGTGGCGACGCGTTCGGCCAGCGCCTGTTCGTAAGCCTGGCCCTTGGCCTGGGCCTGCGCGCCGACGACGTTGCGGATACGGTCGGTGTCGAACAGGCCGGGCAGCAGGTTGTTGAGGGTGACGTTGTGCCGCACCGTCTTGCGCGCGAGTCCGGCGACAAAGCCGGTCAGGCCCGAACGGGCGCCATTGGAAAGCCCCAGCACGTCGATCGGTGCCTTCACCGCCCCCGAGGTGATATTGACGATGCGGCCGAAGCGGCGTTCGATCATGCCGTCGACGCTGGCCTTGATGAGTTCGATCGGGGTCAGCATGTTGGCGTCGAGCGCCTTGATCCAGTCGTCGCGCGACCAGTCGCGGAAGTCGCCGGGGGGTGGGCCGCCGGCGTTATTGACGAGGATGTCCGGCTGCGGACAGGCGGCGAGTGCCGCCGCGCGGCCCGCGGGCGTGGTGATGTCCGCCGCGATGGCCGTGATTGCCGTCCCGCCGGGACTGACTTTGCGTAACTCCGCCGCCGTTGCCTCGAGCGCCGCGCGACCCCGCGCGACTATCGTGACATGGACGCCTTCCCGTGCGAGGGCCAGCGCGCAGCCGCGCCCCAGTCCCTTGCTCGCCGCGCAGACCAGCGCGCGCCTGCCCTGAATGCCCAGATCCATGGGTAACTCCTACGTAAAAACCGCATGCTACCCCAGCGTGCCGTGCAGCTAGAATGAGTCGGCCCCACCACAACACCATAACAACACGCGACAACAATACAAGGAGACCGGAATGAAAATTCGCTCGCTCATCGCTGCTTCCGCCATTGCCCTGACTGCCATGGTTCCCGTGACCAGCCAGGCCGCGGAATTCATCAATGTCCTTACCGGCGGCACCAGCGGCGTGTATTACCCGCTCGGCGTCGCGCTGACCCAGCTCTACGGCAAGGTCATGCCCGATGCCAAGACCTCGGTACAGGCCACCAAGGCCAGCGCGGAAAACCTCAACCTGCTGCAGGCCGGCCGCGGCGAAGTCGCGTTCAGCCTCGGCGATACCTTCAACGAAGCCTGGAAGGGCAATGCCGAAGCCGGCTTCCCCATGCCGCTGAAAAAGCTGCGCACGCTGGCGGCGATCTACCCGAACTACATTCACTTCCTCGCCTCGGCCGATTCCGGCATCAAGTCGCTGGCCGACCTGAAAGGCAAGCGGGTTTCCGTCGGCGCGCCGAAGAGCGGCACCGAACTCAACAGCCGCGACATCCTCAAGGCCGTCGGCATGAGCTACGCGGATTTCGCCAAGGTCGAATACCTCGGCTACTCCGAGTCGGTCGAGTTGATCAAGAACCGCCAGCTCGATGCAACGCTGCTGTCCTCCGGCCTCGGCGTGGCGGCGGTGCGCGACCTCGCGACCGCGGTGAAGATCGTCGTGATCCCGATTCCCGCCGAGGTCGTGACCAAGATCGGCGAGGCGTCGTACACCTCCGGCGTGATTCCGGCCAACACCTACCATGGCCAGACCGCCGACGTGCCGACCGTCACCGTGCGCAACTACCTCGTGACACATGAAGGCGTGCCGGCCGACACGGTGTACAAGATGACCAAGTCGATGTTCGAAAACATGGATGCCATGATCGCCGCGCATGCCGCCGCCAAGGCCATCGACAAGAACACTGCCGCGAAAGGTTTGCCGGTGCCGTTGCACCCGGGCGCGGAAAAGTACTACAAGGAAGCCGGGTTGCTGAAGTAAGCCGCCATGGCGGATCACGGCGGCACGCCGGACCCTGACAAGGAAGCCTTCTCCGAGCACGGCGTGCAGCGCCGGCTCGGGGGGCTGCCGCTATTGCTGCTGTCCGCGCTCGCGCTGAGCTTTTCCGTCTATCAGTTGGTCGTCGCGGCCTTCCACCCGTTCTCCAGCCTTGTCACGCGCGCGCTGCACGTCGGCTTCCTGCTGGCGCTGACATTCATTATCTATCCCGCCTTCAAGCAGCACGGGGCGAAGCTGACGAAAGTCAGCCCCGGCGATGCGGCACTGGCCATCGGTGCCTTCGTCCTGTCCACCTACCAGTGGTTCTTCGAAGGTGACCTGATCCAGCGCGCGGGCGATCCGACGACGCTGGACCTCTGGGTCGGCACCGCGATGGTCGTGATGGTGTTCGAGGCGGCACGCCGCATCCTCGGCGTGGCCCTGCCGCTGGTGTGCGCCACCTTCCTGCTGTATGGGCTGTTCGGCCAATACCTGCCGGGCGACCTCGCGCATCGCGGCTACGCCTTTTCCCAGATCGTCGACCAGCTCGGCTTCGGCACCGAGGGCATCTTCGGCATCCCGACGCTGGTGTCTGCGACCTACATCTTCCTGTTCATCCTCTTCGGCACCTTCCTCGAACATGCCGGGATGATTCAATTGTTCAACGCCATCGCGCTTGGCCTCGTCGGCCACAGCAAGGGCGGCCCCGCCAAGGTGGCGGTGATCTCGAGCGGCATGATGGGCACGATTTCCGGCTCGGGCGTCGCCAACGTCCTGACCGTTGGCCAATTCACGATTCCGCTGATGAAGCGCTTCGGCTACTCGGGCGTATTCGCCGGCGCGGTCGAGGCGACCGCGTCGATGGGCGGCCAGATCATGCCGCCCGTGATGGGCGCCGTGGCCTTCATCATGGCCGAGAACCTCAACGTGCCCTACGCCGACATCGTCAAGGCGGCGGCCGTTCCGGCGATTCTTTACTACGCGACGGCCTTCTGGATGGTGCATCTGGAAGCCGGGCGCATGAAGCTGCTGGGTCTGCCAAAGGACCAGTGCCCCAACCCCTGGCGCGCGATGCGGGAACAGTGGTACCTGCTGCTGCCGCTCGTCGCGCTGGTGTGGATGCTGTTCGACGGCTTCACGCCGATGTATTCCGGCATGGTCGGGCTGGCGCTCACCGCGATCCTGATCCTCGGCGCGACGCTTGCCGCGCGGCTGTCCTCGATGGCCTTCCGCTTCGTGTTCTGGATCGCGGTCGGCCTCGCCAGCGCGACGCTGGTGAAGTGGGGCGTCTATCCGGTGCTGGCCGTGATTGGCACCTTGATGGTCCTGAGCTTCGCGGTCAAGGGGGGCATCAAGACGCTCAGGCAACTGCGCGACAGCCTGATCGACGGCGCGCGGCAGGCGCTGCCGGTCGGCGTGGCCTGCGCGATCGTTGGCGTGATCATCGGCATCCTGACGCTCACCGGCGCGGCCTCGAGTTTCGCCGGCTACATCCTCAAGGTCGGCGAGACGAGCCTGTTCCTCTCGCTGCTGCTCACGATGCTGGTCTGCCTGGTGCTTGGCATGGGCATCCCGACCATCCCGAACTACATCATCACGAGTTCGATCGCGGCGCCCGCACTGCTCAAGCTCGGCGTGCCGCTGATCGTCAGCCACATGTTCGTCTTCTACTTCGGCATCATGGCCGACCTGACGCCGCCCGTGGCGCTGGCGGCCTTCGCCGCCAGTTCCATCGCCAAGGCACCGCCGATGAAGATCGGCATCAAGGCGGTGCAGATCGCGATTGCCGGCTTCGTTGTGCCCTACATGGCGGTGTATGACAACGCGCTGATGCTGCAAGGCGATCCCTCGGTTCTGGCGGTTGTCTACATCGTCGGCAAGGCGCTGCTGGCGATCACCCTCTGGGGCGCGGCTGCGATTGGTTATCTGCGCGCGCCGCTTGCCGCCTGGGAACGGCTTTTTGCCGCCGCGGCCGCCTTCATGCTGGTCGCTGCCTTGCCACTGACTGACGAGCTCGGCTTCGCGATGTGCGCCAGTTTCATCGCTTGGCACCTGTTCCGGACGCGCGGCGCTACCCTGCATCAGGCATGAGCGCAAGTGTTGGAGTGTGCCTGGTCGCCGGCCTGCTCATCGCCCAATTTGGCAGCGATATCACGCTGCGCTGGACGCATTCGATCGAGAAGATTCTCTGGGAAGAAGATTACCGCCTCGAACAGGGCGCGCTGCGCCTTGTCGAAGCGCGCGTGCGCGGCACGGGCGCGGGCATGGAGCCGCCCGCCGGCGCGGTACTGAAGGACGGCGCATGGCACTACACGCCGAACCTGCCCGCGCTGCCGCGCGTCAAACTGACGCAATCGCCGTATGTGCCGGCTTACGTCATCTGCAGCGCCGGGGAATGCAAATCCATCGCTGCCTGGTTGCCGGGATTGCCCGCGCAAGGCGTCGTCGAACTGCTGCCCTGCCCGGGCGACTGAACCGGGCGACGCAGTGAATCGGGCGGGCAAGCACTATCTGGCGGGGCTGGTCTGGCTCGCCCTGTTCGGCATCGCCTACCTGGTGATCGATGCGCAGCTGCAACCGAAGGTGGCGCAGGTCGAGCGCGGTGGGGAGATCGTCATTCCGCGCTCGCGCGACGGGCACTTCTACGTCGCCGGGCAGATCAACGGCCAGTCCGTGACCTTCCTCGTTGATACCGGTGCCAGCACGGTATCGGTAAAGTCAGACCTGGCGGGACGGCTCGGTCTGTCGCGCGGACGGTCCGTTGCCATCGGCACGGCGGCCGGCATGACGCAGGGCGAGGAGGTGGCGGGGCAGACCGTGACGCTGGGCGGCATCACCGTGCGTGATGTGCGCATCGTCGTGCTGGCCGACATGCCCGCCGAGGCCCTGCTGGGCCAGAACGTGCTCCGTCATCTGGAAGTCGTCCAGACGGCAGAACGGATGATCCTGCGGCACAACCCCGGCTAGGCGCGCCCTTTCGCGCAGCGGCCCCACGATAACCGGATGAACCACCCCGCTCGATAGGCCCGCCTGCCGGCAGTCGCGTTGCAGCAGCGTGCCGAAGCCGGCGGTGCCGAGGGTCAGCGGCGGATGCACCCGGATGCCGCGCCACGTACCCGCGGCGATCAGGCCGATGGTCGTGCATTCCCGCGTGGCGACGCAAAAGGCCGTATCCGCATCCAGATGGCGGCAGCACCGGTTGAATTCGTGGAGATAACGCGATTGCACCTGGCGTACTTGCCAGCCTTCCGCTGCGGCCGTTCGAGGCAGTTCGGTCGCGTAGCACGCGGGGATCGCGCAGGCCAGCCAGCGCTCCGCCCACGACGACGGGGTGACCCGAATGACCCAGTCGGCCGGGTCGTCGCCGTAGATCGCGGTAAAGCGTTCTGCCGCCAGGCGGCCGAGATCAGCCGTATCGGCGAGGTCGGACGGGCGTTCGAGGATCCAGTAGCGCGCGACGCAGTCGGTCACGAGGATGTCGAGCGGCGCGCCCGGGCAGGGCGCCGGTGCCAGCGGGTGCGGGCCGCTCCGGGTCACATGCAGGATCGCGGTTTCAGTCTTGCGGGTTGAGAGTGACACGTGCCACCTCCTCGAGTGTCGTCAGGCCGGCGCGTGCCAGTTGCAGGGCAGCGTCGCGCAGATTGCGCGTGCCTTGGCGCCGTGCTTCGGCCTTGATGTCGGCCAGCGGCGCCCGTTGGGCTATCAGGGTACGCAGGCGGTCGTCGAGTGCCAGGATCTCGGCAACCGCCCGGCGTCCCCGATAGCCGGTGTCGCGACACTCGCCGCAGCCCCTGCCGCGCAGGAAGCCGCCCGTGGCGGCCTCCGGCGGCAGGCCGAGCGCGGCCAGTTCGCGTGTGGTGGGAACCACGGGTTCGGTGCAGTGCGGGCAGACCGTGCGCAGCAGGCGCTGCGCCCAGACGCCGTTGAGCGCCGCCGTGAGTGAGTAAGGGTCGATGCCCAGGTGCACAAAGCGATTGAACACGTCGAAGACGAGGTTGGCGTTTACCGTCGCGAGTACCAGATGGCCGGTCAGCGCCGCTTGCACGGCAATCTCGGCGGTCTCGGCGTCGCGGATTTCGCCCACCATGATCTTGTCCGGATCGTGGCGCAGGATCGAGCGCAGGCCGCGCGCGAAACTCAGGCCCTTCTTGTCATTGACGGGGATCTGCAGCACGCCGGGCAGCTCGTACTCGACCGGGTCCTCGATGGTGACGATCTTGTCCTGGCCATGGTTGATTTCCGCCAGCACGCCATACAGCGTCGTGGTCTTGCCGCTGCCGGTCGGCCCGGTGACCAGCAGCATGCCGTGGGGCTGCCGGGCGAGGGCGCGCATGCGCGCGAGGTCGCCGCTGGTGAAACCGAGCTGTTCGAGTCCCAGCGTATCACCGGCGGGGATGAGCCGGCGCTTGTCGAGGATGCGCAGCACGGCATCTTCACCGTGAATGCTCGGCAGGATCGAAAGCCGCAGGTCGATGCGCCGTCCGTCGAGCGTAACGCTCATGCGACCGTCCTGCGGCACGCGCCGCTCCGCGATGTCGAGCTCGGCGAGGACCTTGAGGCGCGAGATGGCCTGCTCGGCCAGTTCGCGTCCGCTGGCTGTGCCGACCGTTTCGAGGACGCCGTCGATGCGCAAGCGGATGACGAGGCCGTGGGGCGTGGCTTCCAGATGGATGTCGCTGGCGCCCAGCTTCAGTGCGTCGAGCAGCGTCGAATTGACCAGGTGCACGACCGGGTTCGTGGCGGCATTCTGGCGCGTGAGCGTGACCGCTTCGTTCGCGTGTGCCGTCTCGCCAGCGCTGACTTTCGCGTTGGCCAGCACGCTGTCCAGCGCTGAAGCGGCACCGGCATGCCGCGCCAGCCAGTCCGACAGGTCGGTGGGGGTGACGAGATACCAGTCGATGCAGTCGCCTGCCCGTGCCTCGACCCAGCGTTGCAGGTTGACCGCCAGCGGGTCTTCCAGCACGCCGATGTAGACGCCCTCATGGCGGAACAGGGCGCAGCGACGCACCTGCGCCTCGGCCAGCGGCAGCCGGTCGAAAGCCGGTTCCAGGCGGTGGATGTGAATCAGTCTGAGCAGGGGGAAATCGGCGCGGGCTTGCACGCCCGCAGGCAATCGTGCATTCATCGCAAACTCCCGGCAAGGTCAAAGATGGGCATGTACAGCAGGACGACGGATGTGCCGACGACGAGGCCAATGGCGGCCATCAGCACGGGTTCGAAACTGCGCGCGAAAACGTTGATGCGGCGCGCAATCTCGCCAGCGTGAAAGCGCGCCGCCCGACCCAGCATTTCGCCGAGGCGGCCGTCGCGCTCGCCGACGCGCAGCAGGCGCAGTGCGACGGGCGTGGCCAGTCCGGCCGCCGCGAAGGCCAGCGACAGGCTTTCACCCCGGCCGATGGCGGCCGTGGCTTTGCGATAGCGTGCCAGCGTGGCGGCAGACAGCAGGCCCTCGGACAGCCGCAGGGCTTGCAGGATGGGCAGGCCGCCCTCGAGCAGCGTGCCAAGCGACAGGTAGAGACGGGACAACTCGAACGTGGCGAGGGTATCTGCGATTGCGGGCAGGCGGCGCAGGAGACGTTGCGGTCCGTCCTGCGCCCACCAGGCACGCGCACCGGCGACCGTGGCGACCATCAGGCTGAGGGTGCCGAAGATCAGGTGTTGGGCAGGGTAGGCGGCGAAGTTGCCCCAGGCCATCCATTGCTGCGACAACCAGAGCAGCTCTCCCCCCGAGCCCGGATAGACACCGGCAAAGCGCGGCACGACATAGCCGAGCAGAAACGCCGTGACGGCCAGTCCGACGCCACCGAGAATGGCTGGAAAAATCAGCGCGCTGACGACGCGGCTGCGCACGCGATCGAGTTGACCGCGATAATCGAGATAGCGCCCGAGGGATTCGGGCAGGTTCGAATTCCGTTCGGCCGCCTGCATGAGGCCAACGTACGGGATGGGGAAATGTCCGGGCTGCTGCGCGAGCGCGAGCGAAAAACGTTTGCCTTCACGCAATGCCGCCAGCAGACGTTCGAGTACCTCGCGCACTTCGTTGCGGACTGCCTTGGCGCACAGAGCCTCGATGGCTTCGGTCAAGGTCAGGCCGGCGTCGAGCTGGGCCAGCAGTTTCTGGCTGAACAGCGTGAGCGGGAAACGGCTGCGCTTCGGCCAGGCCATGCCGGTCGGCGCGACCGACAAGGGCCGCAGGTCGCGGGCGGCCACCTGGTGGCGTGCCGCTTTCGCATCGGCGGCATCCACCGCCACGGTGACGACACCGCAATTGCCGAGGGCTCTGACCGCGTAGCGCATCAGCAGACGATGGCGGCGGTTTCCGACTTGCCGATTTGGGAGGCAAGTCGGAAGACATGGCGCGACCCCGCGCAGGCCACGAGCCGACCGGTGATGGAGACCACCAGCAGTTCGGGCCGAGTGAGGCCGCGCGCTTTCATCATGCGAAGCTGTCTCCCATCAGCGCGGAGAACCACTTGTTCATTTCCTTGAAATTGCCGGTAGAGCGCACTGCAGCCTCGCCGGAAGAGGCCGCCACCGGCACCATGGTTTTGCTGACCGGGTCGTAGGCAAAGTTCACCGTGAGCCAGGACGCGGTATCAGACGTAATCGGCGAATAGCAGGCCGAGTTCGTGTGCGGCGACGGATCGGGGGCCCGGCCCGAGAGCAGCCGCAGGATGGCGTCGGCACAGACCTTGGCTTCCTGATTGGCGATGTGGCCGGCCTTGGGCTGGGTCGTGGCCGAGGCGTCGCCGATGATATGGACGCCCGGGGCAACCTTGGACTCGTAGGACAGCACGTCGACGCTGGCCCATCTGCCGCCGACATCGGCCAGTCCGTTCGCGGAAATCACCTTGCCGGCCCGGTGGGGCGGGATCACGTTGAGTACGGTGCCCCGGACGTTGCCGGCATTGGTCTGGAGGGTCATCGTCGATGCGTTGACACTCAGTACGGTGGTGTTGGGCTGGTACTCGATCCCGTGGAGGGCGAAGCCTTCCTCGAAGGAGTGCTTCTCGGCAAGGATCTCGGCATTGGCATCCAGCACGATGACCTTGGACCCCGGCCGGTTGCGGTTCAACCAGTCAGCGACGACGCAGGCGCGCTCGTAGGGTCCGGGCGGGCAGCGGTAGGGTTTTGCCGGGATACTCAGGACGAAGACGCCGCTGCCGTTGGTTGGCATGGCCGTGATCATGTTGCGCAACGCCGTGGTTTGCGGGCCGGCCTGCCAGGCATGCAGCACGCTTGCCTTTGCCTCGGGGGTTTCGAGTCCGGGCAGGATGTCGAAGTCGACGCCGGGAGCGATGACGAGACGGTCATAGGCATAGCTCGTGCCCGTCGCCAGCACGACCTTGCGGCTTACGCTGTCGATCGCCACGACTTCACCCTTGACGATCTTGACGCCATAGCGGCTGGACAGGCTACCGTAGCTGAACTGCAACGAACTGATGGTGCGGCTGCCGTTCAGCACCAGGTTGCTCATGATGCTGGACGTGTAGGCCGAGTCGCGCTCGATCAGTGTGACATCGACACCCGTGCCGCCCCAAAGGCGCAGGTACTTGGCGACCGTGGCACCCCCCATGCCGCCTCCGATGACCACGACGCGCCCCTTGATCCCGACGTTGGTGGGAGCGCTTCCTGTTCCAGTGTTAGTGTTACTGCTAGAGTTGGAGTTGGAGTTCGAGCTTTCGCGTTTGCGTTCGCTGTCTGCTGCGGACAGGGCGCTCCAGCCTGCGGTGGTGATGCCAATTCCGGCTGCACCGGTCCATTTGAAGAAATCTCTGCGTTTGATCATGTCACATTCCCCCTTAGCGCAGCGTTGATAGATAGGTGGCGAGCAGCTTGATCTCGGCGTCGGTATAGCCGCGGGCATGCATGTCCATCATCTTGGGTGTCGACTTGCGCTGCATTTCCTTCAGTTCGCTGTAGATTTCATTTACCGAGTCCCCCCGGATCGATTCCACGCCGCCGCTGCCGTTCGTGCCATGGCATTGGAAGCAATTGGATGCGAGCAGCCGGCCGGGCGGCGGTTCAGCTGACGAGGTCTGGGCGAGCGCAGGTAGCGTTGCCAGGGCAAATGCCAGACCGCACATGGTGTTTCTTCGTTTCATGAAGATTCCTTTTTATTGTCGGATAGGATGCCGCTTGCATCGTTGCGGCCCGTCGTGGCGCTCCTGGGAGGTCACCACGGCCGAAATCATGGGGGAAGACGATGAATCCCGCTACTGTCGCTATACCCCAACACTTTTAGGGAAATGCCGCATGGCTTAGTATTGCGGTCATGAATCTTTATCCGCGTTCCTTTGTGCGGCTCATGCTGGTCGCGTGGGTCGTCATGGCGCTGCCGCTGTTCGTCGCCATCGCCTACTCGTCGATCAGCGCGACGCGCTTGGCGGCACGCAGCCAGGCCAGCATGCAGCAGGCCGCCGAGGCGACCCGCCTGAGTTGGGAGATCGACGAGGATCTGCGCCAGATGGAGCGCATCCTGCGCCAGTATGAAGTCCTGCGCGACCCGTCCCAGATCGATGACTATGTCGTGATGCGGCGTGAATGGCTGCACAACTGCGAGGAATTCACCAAGGTGCCGATGCTCGTTACCCTCGCGGACCGGGTGCAAACCATGGCGGCCAAGGAGACGGTTGCCTACCGGGCGTTCGAGAACGATCCGCAGCGCCTTGGCGACCTGCAACAGGTCGTGGGCGATCACTTCATCCTGGCCAGCGAGATCATCGTGGCTGTCCGGGGAGTCACTGAGTCGGTACGCCAGTCCTTTACCGCCGAGACGGAAGCCTTGCAGCAGCGTCTCGTGATTGCGGTTTCGCTGGCCTTAGGCGTGGCCGGTGTGTTGCTCTGGTTCGGGCAGCGGGTCCTCGGCCAATTGCTGAAGGGCGTCGAGCGTGCGGTCATCGCACTGGGCAACAACCTTCTGGAGCGTCGCATCAAGCTGAAGGGACCTGACGATTTGCGCTGGATCGGCCGGCGCCTTGACTGGTTGCGCAAGCGCATGCTGACGCTGGAGGAGGAACGTACCCGCAGCCTGCGCCATATCTCCCATGAGCTCAAGACGCCGCTGGCCGCGCTGCGGGAAGGGTCCAGCCTGCTGAGCGAGGGCGTGGCCGGGCCACTTACGCCGGGCCAGGAGAAGATCGCCGGCATCATGCAGAGCAATGCGCTGCGCTTGCAGGAGTTGATCGATGGCCTGTTGAAGCTGCAGCAGGCCGAACACGCGCGGGACCTGATCGAGCCGCTGGCGATCCGGCTCGACGACCTGATCCAGGATGCCCTGGAAACGCAGAAGCTGGCGGCGCGCGACAAGCGCTTGCGGATCACGGGTACACTGGCGCCCCTGACGGTCATGGGCGGGCGGGAAGAAACGCTGACCATCGTCAATAACCTGATCTCGAATGCGATCAAGTTCTCCCCGCCGCGCGGCACGATCAGGTTGTCGCTGACGCGCGACAACAAATTCGCCATTCTGGATGTGATCGACGAAGGATCGGGCGTGCCCGAGATGGATAGAAAAAACATATTTGAGCCCTTCTATCGGGGCCCTGAAACCAAGAGCGTGACCGGCTATGGCCTGGGCCTCGCGATCGCCCGCGAGTTCGCGCTGGCGCAGCGGGGCACCCTCGAACTGCTTCCCGCGGAGCAGGGCGCGCATTTTCGCGCCAGCCTGCCCCTGGCCGGTGTCGGGCAATGATGAAACGGGTTGGATTGGCCGTTCTCACGGCCCTCATCGCCATGCTCGCCGGATGCGCCGGGCTGCCTCCTGAGAGCCCGGCCGCGCCTGAAACGCATTTCACGGATGAAACGCGCGAGGTGGCCAGCCTGCTGGATTACCACCGACGCGTCGCGAACATGCCCGCGGCCGATCAGTTGCGTGAATACCAGGTCAGCCTGGCCGGTTTCGAGCGCCTGCCCGGTGAATTCCAGCGTCTGCGCCTGGCCTTGCTGCTGAGCTTGCCCCACGTTCCATGGCACGACGATGCGCGCGCCCTGCAATTGATCGAGAGCTTGGCTACTGCCCGAAAAGACCGCATATCGCCGCGGCGTGACCTCACCCTGGTGATGCAGAGATTCCTGAGCGAGCGACTCGCGCAGACCGAGGAGTTGCGCAAGGCCGACGATGCGGGTCAGAAGCTGCGTGCGCAGCTTGCGGAGCGGCAGCGCCAGCTGCTTGACGAGCAGCACAAGGTCGAGGAGCTCGAACAAAAACTGAACGCACTGCGTGACATCGATCGTCGGGTATCGCCACGGCCGCCGCGCAGATGAACGAGATTGCCAAGGCCGCCCGCATTCTGGTGGTCGACGATGATCCGGACCTGCTTGATCTCATCGCGATGCGGCTGACTTCCGCGGGTTACGAGGTCGCCCTGGCGTCCTCGGGCGACGAGGCGCTCGAAATCTTCCGGGCCGAGCGTCCGCGTGCCGTCGTGAGCGATCTGCGCATGGGTGGCATGGATGGCCATGAACTGTTCGCGCATCTGCATGCCATGGCGCCGAGCGTTCCAGTGATCATTCTGACCGCACACGGGACCATCCCCGATGCCGTTGCCGCCACGCAGCGGGGGGTATTCAGCTTTTTGACCAAGCCCTTCGATGGCAAGGAACTGGTGGCGCGTGTCGCCGCCGCGCTGGCCGTTTCGCCTGCGATTGCCCAGGGGTTGGGTGATTCCGCTTGGCGCAAGGACATCATTTCCAGCAGTGTGGTGATGGACGAAATGCTGCGCACGGCACGCCGTCTGGCGGAGGAGGAATCGCCGTTGCTGGTGATGGGGCCGCGCGGCAGCGGCAAGGAACTGCTTGCCCACGCGATCCATGGTGCCAGCAGCCGGGCGCGGAAACCTATTCAAGTGTTTCGTTGCGGCACCGCCGAGGACAGCGGGGAAGAGGAATCTTTGTTTGGCAAGGCGCTCGCCAAGGGGCGCGGGGGAGTCCTGTTTCTCGACGATGTAGGTTTGCTGTCCCCCGCGCTGCAGGTGCGCTTGTTGCCGTTGGCGGGCGTGACGGGGCTGTTCAGTGCCAATCCATTCGACATTCGCGTCATCGCCTCGACCAGCGAGAACCTCGAAGCCGCGGTGCGTGACGGGCGCTTTCGTTCGGACTTGTATTACACCCTGAAGCGCAACCAACTGACCGTTCCCGGCCTGGCGGAACGGCGTGAAGACATCCCGCTGCTGATCGCCCACTTCGTCGAGGAACTCAGCAACGGTTCGCCCATTGCGACCAGCGGATTTTCGCCCGATGCGATGGCGATGCTTTGCGAGGCGCCCTGGCCCGGGAATGTCCGCCAACTGCGCAGCGTCGTCCATTTGTCGTTGGCACAAACCGTGGTGTCGCGCGTGCCGGCTTCGGTCGTCGGACGCCTGATGCAGACCGAGAACGAATGCGAGATGTCGGCCTTCGACGATGCCCGCCGGGCGTTCGAATACGACTATCTCGCCCGGCTGCTGATGGCGACGGCGGGCAATGTGGCACAGGCCGCGCGCATCGCCCAGCGCAACCGCACCGAGTTCTACAAACTGCTGGCGCGCCACAACCTCGATCCCGCTCCGTTCAAGCACCCGACCCGCAAGTAGCTGCCGCGGAAAGTCAGCGCTGGCGAGACGGCATCCCGGTCAAGCTTCTTCGCTGCGCAGCCGGGCGATGCGTTCTTCCAGCGGCGGATGCGTCATGAAGAGGCGCTTGAGTCCGCCGCCGACACCCCCGGCAATGCCGAAAGCCGCCATCTTCTCCGGCAGGGGCTGCGGGTGCAGCCTGTTGAGGCGCTCCAGCGCGGCGATCATGTGCTGCCGCCCGGCCAGGGATGCGCCGCCGCGGTCGGCGCGGAACTCGCGCTGGCGCGAGAACCACATGACAATAATCGAAGCGAGGATGCCGAGCACCAGTTCCGCGACGATCATGGTGACGAAGAAGGCCGGCCCCTGTCCGCGTTCGGTCTTGAACACGACGCGGTCGACGAGGTGCCCGATGACGCGCGACAGGAACATGACGAAAGTGTTCACCACGCCCTGGATCAGCGCCAGCGTCACCATGTCGCCGTTCGCGGCGTGCGCGACCTCATGACCGAGCACCGCCTCGGCTTCCTGCCGCGTCAACTGATCCAGCAGGCCGGTCGAGACGGCAATCAGCGAATTGTTCTTGCTCATGCCCGTCGCGAAAGCATTGACGTCCGGCGCGTCGTAGATGCCGACTTCCGGCATTTTGATACCGGCCTGGTCGGCATACTTGCGGACGGTCTCGACCAGCCAGAACTCGGTCGAATTCGACGGTGCCTCGATGAGCTTGACGCCCATGGCGGTTTTGGCCGACCATTTGGATATGGCGAGCGAGATGAGCGATCCGCCGAAGCCCAGGACGGCCGCGAAGATCAGCAGCGCGCCGAGATTCAGGCCGTTCGCGTTGAGATAGGGCTCGACGCCCAGCAGGCGCATGGTGACCGAGAGCACCAGCACGATCGCCATGTTGGTGGCCAGGAACAGCAGGATACGTTTCATGTCGTAAAACCTCGTGTGATTCGATGACGCACGCAATGCTAGGATAGTTTGAAGCATCGATCCAATCGATTATTATTTACTGAAACATCGAAAACAGCGATCTATCAAATTGGCCAATCTCAATTTCAAGCACCTGCGCTATTTCTGGATGGTCGCCAAGTCGGGCAGCATTGCCCGCGCCAGCGAACGCCTGCATCTGACACCGCAGTCCATCAGCGGGCAGTTGAGCGAGTTCGAGGCGGTCCTCGGCGTCAAGCTGTTCCGGCGCGTCGGGCGCGGGCTCGAACTGACCGAAGCCGGGCATCGTATCCTCGGCTACGCCGAGCAGATCTTTTCGCTGGGCGACGAGCTGCTTGGCGTCCTCCGCGACGACGCGCAGGCCAAGAGCGTGACCTTTCGCGTCGGGATCGCGGACTCCGTCCCGAAGTTGGTGGCCTATCGTCTGGTGGAGCCCTCCCTCGGTTTCGAGGAACCCGTCAAGCTGGTCTGCCGCGAAGGCCGGCTGACGACGCTGCTGGCTGACTTGGCCGTCCATCGGCTCGACATGGTGATCGCGGATCGTCCCATGCCGGACAATCTGAACGTGCGGGGCTATGACCATTTCCTGGGGGAAAGCGGCGTGAGCGTCTTTGGCGCCAGGTCGCTCGTCAGGAAGGGGGCGCCGCCGTTTCCGCAATTGCTCGATGGCGCGCCGTTCCTGCTGCCGGGCGTGGAGGTCGCGCTGCATGCACGCCTGATGCGCTGGTTCGAAGCCGAACGCCTGCATCCGCGCATCGTCGGCGAATTCGACGACAGCGCCCTCATGCAGGCATTCGGCCAGGCCGGCGCGGGGTACTTCACCGCGCCGACGGCGATCGAATCCTACGTCGTCAAGGCGGGCGATGTGCGGGTAGTGGGCAGGATCGAGACCGTCAGGGAGCAGATTTACGCGATCACCAACGAGCGTAAGCTGACGCACCCGATCATTGCCGCGATCTGCCGTTTCGCCCAGCATGACATCTTCGGCGGCGCATCCGGGGTGGGTAGAAATAGGCAGAAAAAATCGAACTGACAATACCGATAATTCTGTTTTTCTTTTTAATCCAGGCTGGCTATCCTTTGACCCGTATTCATTTCATAACAAGGAGATCACGTCCATGAAGGCTTTCTCTTTCTTGATGGCAGCAATTTTGAGCGTTGGCCTGATCCTGGGCACCGGTGATGCCGAGGCCAAGCGCCTGGGCGGCGCCAAGTCCTTCGGCATGCAGCGCCAGGCCACGCCCCCGGCGCAGGCACCTGCGGCTGCTCCCGCAGCCAGGGCACCCGGTGCCGCAGCCGCGCCGCAAGCCGCCGCGCGCCCCGGGTGGATGGGGCCGGTCGCCGGCCTGGCCGCAGGCCTCGGCCTCGCAGCACTGGCTTCGCATTTCGGCTTCGGCGAGGAACTCGCGTCGATGCTCATGATCGGATTGATGGTCATGGCGGTGATAGTGGTCATCGGCCTGGTCATGCGCAAGCGTGCCGCAGCCCAGCAGCCGGCCCTCGCGGGTGCAGGCAACGGCGGCATGCAGTATGCCCGTACCGACATCGAGCCGTCGGCGCGACCTTATGACGCATCGATGCCGGGTTCGGCCGCTGCCGCCCCTGCAAGTGCACGCCCCGGAATCCCGGCCGATTTCGATGTCGAGGGTTTCGTGCGTAACGCCAAGGTGTATTTCATCCGTCTGCAGGCAGCGAACGACGCCGGCAATCTCGAGGATATCCGCGCATTCACGACGCCGGAAATGTTCGCCGAGTTGAAGATGGATATCGTCGAGCGCTCCCAAAGCGCCCAGGCCACCGATGTCGTCAAGATCGATGCGGACGTGATCGATGTCGCCGAGGAAGCCGGCCGCCACATCGTCAGCGTCCGGTTCAACGGCCTGATTCGCGAAGACAAGGGTGGTCCGGTCGAAGCTTTCGAGGAAGTCTGGAACCTCGTCAAGCCGATCGACGGCTCGGGTGGATGGTTGCTCGCCGGCATTCAGCAAATGCACTGAGCACGCTTTACCGATAGCACGATCACCGCTTCGGCGTCAGTCTGGTGCCCCCACCGGCTGACGCCGTATTTTTGCGTCACGTGCGCGACAGCAAAAAAAAAGCCACCTTGCGGTGGCTTTTTGATTTGGCGACCCCACGGGGATTCGAACCCCGGTTCACACCGTGAAAGGGTGTTGTCCTAGGCCTCTAGACGATAGGGTCTTCGTCCTTATTGGTGGAGGTACGCGGGATCGAACCGCGGACCTCTTGCATGCCATGCAAGCGCTCTCCCAGCTGAGCTATACCCCCAAAAGAGAGGGCGCATTATACCCATAGGCTTACCCGTGTAAACCTCTGCGGCTGAATATTTTCAGAGGATCTTTCCGGGGTTCATGAGCCCTCCCGGATCAAGCGCGCGCTTGACTGCGCGCATCATGTCCACCTCCACCTTGCTCTTGTAGCGCAGGACTTCCTCGCGCTTGAGTTGCCCCAGGCCGTGCTCGGCCGAGATCGAGCCGTCCAGTTCATGCACGAGGTCGTGCACGACGCGATTGACGGCAGGCGTCTGGTCGATGAAGGCTGCGTTGTCCAGGTCGGCCGGCTTCGACTGGTTGTAGTGCAGGTTGCCATCGCCGAGGTGGCCGAAACAGACGATGCGCACGCCGGGAAAGTTCGTGCCCAGCGCTGCATCGGACCGGTCGATGAACTCGGCAATGCGGGATACCGGCAGGGAGATGTCGTGCTTGATCGAGAGGCCTTCGATCTTCTGGGCTTCCGCAATGCTTTCGCGCAGTTTCCAGAGCGCTGTTGCCTGCGCTTCACTGCGTGCCAACGCGGCGTCGCCGGCTTCCCCGGCATTGACCGCATCGAATAGCACTTCTTCGAGTGGCGTGGCGAGGTCGGAGTCCATCGTGTCGGAAAGCTCGATCAGCACTTGCCACGGCGAACATTCTGCCAGCGGGTCACGGCTGCCCGGGATGTGCTGGAGGACCAGGTCGAGCGCCGGCCGACCGATGAGTTCGAATGCCGTCACGCGACCGCCGATCTTTTCACGCAACCGCGTCAGCAGGGCCACAGCGGCAGTGGGGGACGGGACGGCCACCCAGGCCGTTGCGGCCTGGCGCGGCCGCGAAAAGAGCTTCAGTACTGCGGCCGTGATCAGACCGAGCGTGCCTTCGGCGCCGATGAACAGATGCTTCATGTCATACCCTGTATTGTCCTTGCGCAAGCCGCGCAGGCCATTCCAGATCCGGCCATCGGGCAGGACGACTTCGAGTCCGAGGCAGAGCTCGCGTGCATTGCCATAGCGCAGGACCTGCACACCGCCGGCATTGGTCGACAGGTTGCCGCCAATTGTCGCCGTGCCTTCGGCGGCGAGCGATAGCGGAAAGAGCCGGCCGGCATCGGCCGCCGCCGCCTGGACAGTCGCCAGCGTGCAGCCGGCTTCGACCGTCAGCGTGTTGTTGTCGGTGTCGACAGCGCGGATGCGCTTGAGCCGGCCGAGGCTGATCACGACTTCGCCCTGCGGCAGTCGGTCCGCACCCAAGGGTGTGGCGCCACCGCACAATCCGGTATTGCCGCCCTGTGGCACGATGGCAACATTTGCGGCGGCACAGGCAGCAACCACCGCGGCGACCTCCGCCGTACTGCCCGGCCGTGCCACGCAGAGCGGCTGGCCGCTGTAGCGGCCACGCCAGTCGGTGCAGTAGGGCGCGATGTCGAAAGGCTCGGTCAGTACGTGGGCCGTGCCGAGCAATGCGCGGAGCGTGTCGATCAGGGGGTTCATCGATTCAGGGCAAACTCGATGGCCGGCAGCATGCGCTTGACGGCGGCTGCACCTTCGGCAATGGCGTCGCTGGCGCGGTGATATTCCATCAGGCCCAGGTGCGCGAGCCGGGGCGCAATCAACGCATCGGCGGGTTCCCCGGCGAGCCGGCTTCTGGCGATGCGTGCCTGCATGATGTTGATGCTGGTGGTAAGCACGGTCGCAAGCGAGGGGGCGGTGTCGTTGCGCTTGAGCCCGAGGCTGGCCATCAGGCGGTCGGCCCACGTCTTGTCGCTTTTCTCCGCTTCGCCCGGTTCGCGTTTCAGCGCCCTGCCCACGATGTCCGAACCGAGATCGACTGCGATGACGATATCGGCGCCGAGCGCCCGACACAACGAAACGGGGACCGGATTGACCAGGCCGCCATCGACCAGCAGGCGGCCGTCATGGCTCACGGGCGCCAGCAGTCCGGGCAGCGCAATCGAGGCGCGCACGGCCGCGGCAACGGAGCCTTCGCGCAGCCAGATCTCGCGACCGTTGGCGAGGTCCGTGGCGACGCAACCGAACGGCAGGGGCAGAGCGGAAAATTCCTTGTCGACGAAATGCTTTTCGAAGAAACCGATCAGTTTTTCGCCCTTGATGAGCCCGCCGGCAAAGCTGACGTCGAGCAGGCCGACCACATCCTGCCAGGTGAGTCCGGTGACCCAGGCCTCGAGGTCATCGAGGTCACCGTCGGCATAGGCCGCGCCCACCAGCGCGCCAATCGAGCAGCCGCTCAGTACGTCGGGGCGAATCCCGGCTTCCTCCAGCGCGCGGATGACGCCGATGTGCGCCCAGCCGCGCGCGGAACCGCTGCCGAGCGCCAGACCGATTTTCTGCTTCATGCGTCGGGCGTCAGTGTCGCGTACAGGTCATGCACGTCGCAGTCGGTGATCGTGACCGCGGCGAATTCGCCGATCTCGAGTTGGCGGCCATCGGCGATATAGACGAGGCCATCGATGTCCGGGGCATCGCCGGCGGTGCGGGCGATGGCGCCTTCTTCGTCGATGTCATCGACCAGCACGGTGAGCGTTCTGCCGATCCTGGCTTCGAGGCGCTGGGTCGAGATGTCTTCCTGATGCCGCATTAGCCGCATCTTGCGTGCCTCGCGCACTTCCTCGGGCAACGCGCCGGGCAGGGCATTCGCCGCGGCACCCTCGACCGGGGAATAGGCGAAAGCGCCGACGCGATCGAGTTGCGCAACATCGAGAAAGTCGAGCAGTTCGTTGAATTCGGCTTCGGTCTCGCCGGGGAAACCCGTAATGAAGGTACTGCGGATCGTCAATTCGGGCACGGCCTTGCGCCAGGCGGCGATGCGGTCGAGCACCTTGTCGACGTCGCCGGGCCGCTTCATCAGCTTGAGAATGCGCGGGCTGGCGTGCTGGAACGGCACATCGAGGTAGGGCAACAGTTTGCCTGCCGCCATCAGGGGCAGCAGGTCGTCGACGCTTGGATAGGGGTAAACATAGTGCAGGCGTACCCAGATCCCCAGTTCGCCGAGTTCCTTGCAAAGCTCGTAGAGGCGTGTTTTCACGGGGCGACCCGTGACGAAGCCGGTACGATATTTCACGTCAACGCCATAGGCGCTGGTGTCCTGCGAGATGATGATCAGTTCCTTCACGCCGGCATCGGCCAGCGTTTCGGCCTCCTTGAGCACGTCACCGATGGGGCGCGAGACGAGATCGCCGCGCAGGCTGGGGATGATGCAGAAGCTGCAGCGGTGGTTGCAGCCTTCGGAGATTTTCAGGTAGGCGTAGTGGTCGGGCGTGAGGCGAATGCCCTGCGGCGGGATAAGACTGACGAAGGGATCATGCTCATTTTCCAACAGCGGCGGCAGGTGGGCATGCACCGCGTCCATCACTTCCTGCAGCGCATGCGGGCCGGTGACGGCGAGTACGCTCGGGTGCGCATCCTTGACGATGGAACCTTTTGCGCCGAGACAACCGGTGACGATGACCTTGCCGTTCTCGTCGAGCGCTTCGCCGATGGCATCGAGGGATTCCTCGACCGCGGCATCGATGAAGCCGCAGGTATTGACGACCACGAGGTCGGCGCCGTCATAGCTGCCGGAGATGTCGTAGCCTTCGGCGCGTAGACGGGTCAGGATCTGCTCGGCGTCGCTGGCGGCCTTGGGGCAGCCGAGCGAAACGAAGCCGACGCGGGGAGTGCGCGGTTTTTTCTTTGCCGGCACTATTTCTTCTTTTCGGCGACCTTTTCGGATGCCGCGGGCGTAGCCGGCTGAGCAGGAAGCTTGAATCCGCTGAACATCTTGCGGGTCTGTTCCTGCATGTTGTCCTGCATCTGCTGGAACATCTTCTGGCTCTGCTCGACGTAGGTGCCCATCATGCTCTGCATGGCCGGTCCCTGGAAGTTGAGGAACTGCGCCCACAGATCCTTGCTCATCGCGGTGTTGTCGCCATAGAGGTGCTTGGCCTGGTCCTGCAGCTTCTTCTGCATGTCGGTGAAGGCCGTGATGTTGTTCTCGAGGTACTTGCCCATCATGCCCTGCATGGCATTGCCATAGAAGCGGATCATCTGCGCCAGCAGATCGGAGGTGAACATCGGCGCGCCGCCGGCTTCTTCCTCGAGGATGATCTGCAACAGGATGCTGCGTGTCAGATCGTCGCCGGTCTTCGCGTCCACGACCCGGAATTCCTCGTGCTTCAGCACCAGTTCCTTGACGTCGGCGAGCGTGATGTAGGTGCTGGTTCGCGTGTCGTAGAGACGACGGTTCGGATATTTCTTGATGAGACGAGTCTGTTCGACCATGATATTTCCTCCCCTTCTATTGTGCGGTGCCGTCGCTGCGGCACCGCAGCAAACCCCATATTACCCCTACTGCAAGTACAGGCCGCCGTTGATGTTGAGCGTGGCGCCGGTCATGTAACCGGCCAGGTCGGAAGCCAGATAGGAGCACAGTGCACCCATCTCCTCCGGCTTGGCCAGGCGCTTCATCGGGATGGTGTCGACGATGCTCTTCAGTACGTCCTCGCGAATCGCCATCACCATCTTGGTGGCGACGTAGCCGGGGGCGACGGCGTTAACGGTCACGCCCTTGGTCGCCAGTTCCTGTGCCAGCGCCTTGGTGAAGCCGATGACGCCCGCCTTGGCGGCGGAGTAGTTGGACTGGCCGGCCTGGCCCTTGACGCCATTGACCGACGAGATGTTGATGATGCGACCCCAGCCGCGCTCGGCCATCTTGGCGGAGACCTGCTTGGTCATGTTGAACAGGCTGGTCAGGTTGGTGGAGATGACGGCATCCCACTGGTCCTTTTCCATCTTGGCGAACATGCGGTCGCGGGTGATGCCGGCGTTGTTCACCAGAATGTCGATCGGGCCGGCATTGGCTTCGGCCTCGGCAACCATCGTCTGGCAGATCCTCGATCGAGGAAACATCGCCGGCGACGCAGACGAAATCCTTGAAGCCGGCGCTGGCCATTTCCTTCAGCCATTCGTCCTTGTTGTCGAACTGCGGGTGGTAGGCGGCGACCACCTTGTAGCCGTCCTTGGCGAAGGCCTGGCAAATGGCGGTGCCGAGACCGCCCATGGCGCCGGTGACGAAAGCAACGCGTTGAGTCATGGTGTTCTCTCTCCTGTTATGTTGGTTGTTATGGCCGAGCCTTGCAACCGGGTTGCAAATCAGGCCTTCTCCTTGACATACCGGCCGGGCGCGGGTTCTCCCGGCTGATATTTGCTGCTGCCCAGGCGACCGCGTGCTGACACCTCGCCGTCGGCGTATTGCCCGAGCCACTCGCTCCAGCGCGGCCACCAGCTGCCGGGCACTTCGGTCGCGCTTGCCAGCCATTCATCGGGCTTGGCGCTCGCGTTGCCCTTGCTGGCGTTGATCCAGTGGCTGCGCTTGTTCTTGGTGGCCGGATTGATGACGCCGGCGATGTGGCCCGAGGCACCGAGCACGAAAGTCAACTGCCCGCCGAGATGCTTGCGACCGAGATAGGACGACTCCCAGGGCACGATGTGGTCTTCGCGCGTGGCGAGGATGAAATGCGGCATGTCGACCTTGCGCAGGTCGGCCTTGACGCCGCACATCGGCAGCTTGCCGGGCACGCGCAGGCTGTTTTCGAGATAGAGGTGGCGCAGGTACCAGGCGGCGAAGGGGCCGGGCAGGTTGGTCGAATCGCCGTTCCAGTAGAGCAGGTCGAACGGCACCGGCTTGTTGCCCTTCAGATAGTTGCCGACGACGTACTGCCAGATCAGGTCGTTGGCGCGCAAGGCCGAAAAGGTAGTCGACAGTTCGCGTGCCGTCAGCAGGCCGCCCTTGCCGATGGTCGCTTCGCGGGATGCGACGGAGTTTTCATCGACAAAGCAGCCGATCTCGCCGGTATCGGTGAAGTCGAGCAGGGTGGTCAGCAGCGTCAGCGCGGCGACGGGGTTCTCACCGCGCGCGGCGGCCACCGCCAGCGCGGAGGAGAGGATGGTGCCGCCGACGCAGAAGCCCAGCGCGTTGATCTGGTCGAGGCCGCAGATTTCCTGCACGACCCTGATCGCGGTGAGGGGGCCCTTCTCGACATAATCGTCCCAGGTCATGTGGCCGAGCTCGGCCTGCGGATTGCGCCACGAAACGAGGAAAACCGTCTGGCCCTGGGACACCGCATAGCGGATGAAGGAATTCTCGGGCTGCAGGTCGAGGATGTAGAACTTGTTGATGCAGGGCGGCACGATGAGCAGCGGACGCCGGGCCACGGTGTCAGTCAGTGGCGTGTACTGCAGCAACTGGAAAAGCTCATTCTCGAAGACGACGGCGCCGGGCGTGATCGCCAGGTTGCGGCCGACCTCGAAGGCACTGTCATCGGTCATCGAGATGCGACCCTTTTCCATGTCGCCGATCAGGTTCTGCAGGCCCTGCTTGATGCTCTCGCCCTTGGTTTCGAGCGCCTTCTGGATGAACTCCGGATTGGTCGCGGCGAAATTGGAGGGGGCGAGCGCATCGACGAACTGGCGCGTCGCGAACTGCACGCGATTGCGCGACAGCTGCTGCGGAATCGGCATCGCATCGGCCATGCGCTTGAGGTACTGGGCGTTCAGCAGATAGGCCTGGCGCAGGTAATCGTAAACGGGGCTCTCGGCCCAGGCCGGATGGCTGAAGCGCTTGTCGCCGGGCTCTGGCTGGACGGTGGGTACAGCCGCCTTTTCTTTGCCTTGCTGCAGCATGGCCTGCCAGAGCGCCACGTGGCTGTCCCGCCATTGCTGCTGCAGGGCGAGCAGGGCGGCATTGGGGTCTTGTAAGGTTGTCATGGCGAGATTTTGCATTGCACCATAGTGGCTGTCAATTGGAGGTAATGGGGCTGTATTGGCGCTAGCGGGCCAGCCAGATCAGGGTGGCCATGCGTCCGGTGACGCCGTCGCGCCGGTAGGAAAAGAAACGCGTCCTGTCGCGCACCGTGCAAAAGTCAGGGCTGGCGATACGGCACACCCCCAGCGTTGCAAGTCGCAGCCGGGCCAGCAGGGTGATGTCGCAGAGCCATTTGCCGTTGCCGTGCGGGACGAATGCCCCGGCAGCTTGTCTGTCATGGGCGACGAAGATTTCGCGCACTTCGCCGCCGACTTCGAAATTCTCCGGGCCGATGGCGGGGCCGAGCCAGGCCAGCAAGCGTTCGCCCGGCAGGCCCAGCGCCGCGACGGTGGTTTCGATCACGCCGGCGGCAAGGCCGCGCCAGCCGGCATGCGCGGCCGCGACTACGCTGCCGCGGTCGTCGCAGAGCAGCACGGGCAGGCAGTCGGCCGTCAGCACCGCGCAGACGACTCCGGGTGCGCGGGCGAATGCAGCATCAGCCTCAATCCCGTCCGGCGCTTGGGCGGCATCGACACAGCACACGCCATGCACCTGCTTCAGCCAGACCGGTTCGGCGGGCAGGTGCGCACGCAGCCGGCGCCGATTGTCGGCCACGGCTGCGGGGGCATCGCCGACATGGTCGCCGAGATTGAGGCTGGCATAGGGGCCGGCACTGACGCCGCCCGTGCGCGTGGTCACAAGCGCATGTACGTTGGGTGGCGCAGCCCAGTCGGGTCGGATCAGTTCAGGCGCCACGCAATTGCTCCAGCAGGGCGGCGAAGTCAGTCGGCAGCGGCGACTCCCAGGCCATTTCCGCCCCGGTGTCGGGGTGCGCGAGCGCGAGCCGGAACGCATGCAGCGCCTGGCGCGAAAAGGCGTCGAGAAGCGCATCGCCGGACTTGGTTTTTCCATACACCGGGTCGCCGACGAGGGGGTGCTTGATGTTCGCCATATGCACCCGGATCTGGTGGGTGCGTCCCGTTTCGAGCCGGCACTCGACGAGGGTGCACGGATGCGTGGGAGCGAAGCGCTCAATGGGTGCGTAATGCGTGCGTGCGGCCTTGCCACCCTGTTTGACCACGGCCATCTTCGTGCGCTGCACCGGATGGCGGCCCAGCGGCGCATCCACCGTGCCGCTGGTGGCGACCGCGCCATGCACCAGCGCGAGGTAGTGCCGCTTCACGGCGCGGGCCTGCAGCTGGCGCACCAGATCGGTCTGCGCCACGAGCGTCCTGGCAACGACCATCAGTCCGGAGGTTTCCTTGTCGAGGCGGTGCACGATACCGGCGCGTGGCACCTGTGCGAGATCCGGTGCGTGGTACAGCAGCGCGTTCATCAGTGTGCCTGAGGCATTGCCGTTGCCCGGATGGACGACCAGGCCCGCCGGCTTGTCGATGATGATGAGCGCCGCATCCTCAAAAACGATGGGGAGGGAGATGTCCTCGGCCCCAGCGGCGAAAGTCAGGGCTGGCGGGACGGCAAGGGATATGTGCTCGCCGCCGAAGACTTTGCGCTTGGCATCGGCGGGGCCGCCATCGAGGCGGATCAGGCCGTCTTTCAGCCAAGCTTGCAGGCGGCTGCGCGAGTGCTCGGGGAACAGCCGGGCCAGCGCGGCGTCGAGCCGCAGTCCGGCATGGTCGGACGGGATGGAGAGTTCGGCGACTTCGCTATAATCGGCCGACTTCACTCGGGTATCGCTCATCATGCGTAGTTTAGCTGCACTGCTGGTAATGCTCCTGGCCACGTTCGTCACCGGCTGCGGCCTGCTGCCCGAGCAGGTGGATGAAACCGCCGGCTGGTCGGCCAATAAGCTCTATGCCGAAGCCAAGACCGCGATGGGCGACGGTGCCTACGACAAGGCCGTCAAGTATTTCGAAAAGCTCGAGGCGCGCTATCCCTACGGCCGCTACGCGCAGCAGGCCCAGATCGAGACGGCCTACGCCTATTTCAAGCAGGGCGACAAGGCACTCGCCATCGCCGCCTGCGACCGCTTCATCCGCCTCCACCCGAACCACCCGAACGTCGACTACATGTACTACCTCAAGGGTCTGGTGGACTTCAACGAGGATCTCGGCCTGCTCGGCTATGTCAGCATGCAGGACCTGACCGAGCGCGATCCGAAGGCCGCGCAGGAAGCCTTCGAGGCCTTCAAGGCGCTGGTGGCGCGCTTCCCCGAGAGCAAGTACGCCAAGGATGCCGTGCTGCGCATGGCCTATCTGGTGAATGCGCTCGCCTCGCACGAGGTGCATGTGGCGCGTTATTACATGCGGCGCGGTGCCTATGTTGCTGCCGTCAACCGCGCTCAGACTGCGCTCAAGACTTATCCCGACGCGCCAGCCAGCGAAGAGGCGCTGTTCATCATGGTCAAGGCCTACGACGTGCTCGGCATAAACGACTTGCGCGACGACACTGAGCGCGTGATGCGCAAGAACTTCCCCGGCAGCGAGTACTTCCAGCGCGGGCTGGATCGCGAAGTGCCGTGGTGGAAGCTCTGGTAGGCAGCCATGGCGTTCAGAGCCGGCACCAGTTTGTGTACGCAAAGACTGCCATGTGCCACGGTAAATGGGATAAATTGGAACTGCAGTTTTGAAAGTTGGTGCTGACAAGACGGTAATCTAGTCGTGGTCTGAACAGGAACCTTGTGACCGTAGTTCCTGCTTGCTTTTGTTTATTGCGAGAAAGAACTTATGGGCAGCAGTACAGCAAACGATGATCTGTCCAGGCAAGTGTTCGCAGAACAGATTGCGCTGATTTACCGGCTAATACCCAATACATTGAGCCTGTCAGTTGTTGGCGCGACATTGGCTCTCGCCATCCTCTGGTCCTCAGCCCCGCGCGGTCTGCTCATCGGCTGGTACCTGATCCACCACATCGTCACGCTCGGCCGCTACCTGCTGGTGCGTGCCTATCAACGGGCGGCGCCTTCTGCCGAGGCAAGGGGTCCTTGGGCCAGCCGATTTATCATGGGTTCAACGGCGGCTGGCCTGGTCTGGGCATTTCTGGCGTCGGCCCTGTTTCCGGAGAATGGCAATCCGGCCCAGCTTTTCATGGGCATTTTCATCGTCGGCGTTGTGGCGTCAAGCATGTATGCGCTTGCCAATTACTTTTGGGCTTTCGTGCCGATGGCTGTATTTCCTCTCATTGCACTGATCGGCACAGTCTTGCTGACCCATATGCCTGGCGGCCAGATCACCGCTAGCGGGTTGAGCCTCTTTCTTTTCGTTGTATTAGCCCACTCCCGCCGTTTCAACCGAATGACAGTTGAAACGATTCAATCACATCTGGATATCACGCGAGTAGCCGAGGAACGCGAACACGCCAAGAAAGAGGCTGAAACGGCGAACCTGGCCAAAAGTGCTTTTCTGGCCAATATGAGTCACGAAATACGCACGCCGATGAACGGCATTCTTGGCATGGCGCAACTTCTGCGACTGGACGGCGTGACGCCCCGGCAGGCCGAGCGTCTTGACAAGATGGACATGGCCGCCAAACACTTGCTATCCATCATCAACGACATCCTGGATCTTTCCAAGATCGAGGCTGGCAAGTTGGAACTCCATGAGGCGCGGATCATCCCCGCTGACCTCGTCAGCAACGTCAGCACTATTCTGGCTGAGCGAATCAAGGCCAAGGGGCTACGTCTGCTGACTGACTCCGGGGCGCTTCCAGCGAATCTGCATGGCGATCCTGTTCGGCTGCAACAGGCCCTGCTCAACTACGCCACCAACGCTGTCAAATTTACCGCTACCGGTACCGTCACGATGCGCACCCTGTTGCTAGAGGCGGACGATGAATCCGCGCTGGTGCGTTTCGAGGTTGAAGACACCGGTATCGGCATCGACGCGCAGACAATCACCCGGCTGTTTTCGAATTTCGAGCAGGCTGACACTTCGATCACGCGCAAATATGGCGGTACCGGACTGGGTTTGGCTATCACCCGGCGTCTGGTTGAATTGATGGGCGGACAGGTTGGCGTGGACAGCACTCCCGGTGTTGGCAGTACCTTCTGGTTCACTGCCCGACTGAAGAAGCAGGGCGCCGACGAAAAAGAATCCCCCCCGCCATTGCCCGCCGCCGATGTCGAAGAGCAGAGCCGGCCCAATCATCAAGGCAAGCTGATTCTGGTCGTCGACGACGAGCCGATCAATCGGGAAGTTGCAAAAATCCTGCTTGAAAATAATGGGTTCGTGGTTGATTTCGCCGAAAACGGCGAACAGGCCGTGGCTATGGCACGAACCACTGCCTACGCGGCAATCCTGATGGACATGCAGATGCCAAAGCTGGACGGACTGGAGGCGACACGCCAGATCCGGAAAATTCCATGTGATCGGCCAGTGCCGATCATCGCCATGACTGCAAATGCCTTTGCCGAAGACAAAGCCCGTTGCTTGGAGGCTGGCATGAACGACTTCATCGCCAAGCCCTTCGAACACGAAATGTTGTTTTCGACCGTCTCGCGGTGGCTGAATCCAGGTTAGGTGATCACAAGGAGCCCGACCCTATTTCTTCAGGCTGTGATTAGTTTCTCTGGCGCCGTGCCTCGAAGAGACAGATACCACTCGCTACCGATACGTTGAGGCTCTCGACCGCGCCGTGCATCGGGATTCGCGCGAGTTCGTCGCAGGTTTCACGCGTGAGCCGGCGCAGTCCTTCGCCTTCCGCGCCGAGCACCCAGGCTGTCGCACCCTTTTGCTCGACGGCATACAAATCCCGGGTTGCCTCGCCGGCCGCGCCGATGGTCCAGATGCCGCGCTCCTTTATTTCGCGCAGTGCGCGCGCGAGGTTGGTGACGACGATGTAGGGCACGGTATCGGCCGCGCCACTGGCGACCTTGATGGCGGTGGCGTTGAGGCCGCAGGCGCGATCTTTCGGGGCGATCACCGCATGCGCGCCCGCGGCGTCGGCAACGCGCAAACAGGCGCCCAGATTGTGCGGGTCGGTCACGCCGTCGAGTACCAGCAGCAGTGCGGGCTCGTGCAGACCGTCAAGCACGTCGTCGACCGTCACGAAGTGCTGTTGCGCGGCGACCTTCGCCACCACGCCCTGATGCCGCGCCCCGCCGGCCATGCCGTCGAGCCGCGCCGCATCGACGCTGGTGGTGCGTACGCCGCGCGATTCGGCCAACTGCACCAGATCGCGCATGCGCCCATCCTGCCGTCCCGCCACGAGATAGATTTCGCGCACACCCGCTGCGTCGTGGCGCAACTTGGCGGTGACGGCGTGGAAGCCGTGAATCAGGCGCGTATCGTCAGTCATGGTCAGCCATGCTCAGTTGTGTCGAATGACGCGATACTGCGCAGTCATGCGGTGAGTGGCGCCCGGTGCAAGGGTGATGACGTCGTCGGCCGCGTTGGCGGTCTCGACGCAGACCATGCAGTCTTCGCCTTGCCGGCTGCCGGTTTTGCCGAAGTCACCCATCTTGGCGGCCTTCTCCGCGCCCGGGTTCCATACCACGGTGGAGCGGCTGCCGGTGCTGGTGATCAGGACCGTGCGCTTCAATACGGGATCGACGATGCCGCAGCAGCCCGAGGTACCGAGATAGACACGGTCGGTTTCACCGGCAAAGGACACGGTGCCGCGCTGCTTCCGGCGCTTGCCGCCCGCCACCTTGTCGATGAAGGTGCTGCCGGCCAGTCCGGCGATGGTGGTCTGGCGGATATCGCCGACCTGGAAGTAGGTATGTAGCGCCTGGCCGAGGGGGAAGGCGGTTTTCCCGGTGTTCCGGGTGGCCAGCCCGATGACGAGTTCCTGCCCGATGGTGATGCTGTACTTCACCGTCGAGGCATGCGGCCACTGCGCGCGCGTCGTTTTGTCCATTACCGGCGCCAGGGCGAGGCGCACGCGGCCGTCGGGCAACTGGCGCGCGTCCGTCAGCGTCCACGGAATGGTGCGCGCGAAGCCGTGACCGGGATAAGCGGCCTGTGTCGCGTGCGGTCCGAACCACGGCCAGCAGATCGGCACACCGCCACGGATCGACTTGCCGGCAGCGAACTTCGCCTGCTTCGACATCCAGATCACCGGCTTTTCGCCTTTGGGCTGCCAGGTCATCACGTGCGCGCCCTGCAAGGCGAGGGTGGCTGTCGAGAACGGCGTCCGAACTTCGATGGCAATGAAACCGGGCGTCTTTTCGCTGAAGGACAGAAAGTCGGCGCTGGTGAAAAGGCGCTTGAGATCGTCGAGTTGGGACATGCTTATTCCTCCTTGGTTTGTAATTCTTCGAGACTGTCGGCAACGATTTCCCTGACCTCCGCGTCCGGATCGTCGCGGCGCGCTTCCAGGTAGTTGCGCGCCGCTGCGCTGCCGCTCAGGCCCAGCAAATGGCAGGCGTCGGCGCGCACGCGCGCGTCGCCATGGCCGGCCAGCATGCCCAGCGCCGGCACCAGCGCCTGCAAAGCCGGCGTGCCGGCGAAGCGTTCGAGCACCGCGCTGGCGCCGAAGCGCACGTTCATGTTCGCTTCGGGATTGGCGACGATGGGCAGCAGGTCGGCGAGGGCCTTCGGCAGGCGCTCCACCACGGCAATGACCGATTTCAACTGGCCTTCGAGCAGCCAGATCTGGAACTGTTCGGCGCGATCGCGCAGGCTCGCGCGCAAGGCAGCACGCGTCGCGTCGGTGACGGTCGGGTAACCGAAATTCATGCTTATTCGGCCAGGCGGAAGTCGATCTTGTTCTGGTCGAGGTCAACCCGCACGAGTTGCACGCGTACCCGGTCCGACAGGCGGTAGCGCACGCCGGTGCGTTCGCCGACCATGGCATGCGCCTTCTCGTCGAAGTGGAAGTAGTCGCGGCCGAGATCAGAGACGTGCACCAGACCTTCGACGAACACGGCGTCGAGCGCGACGAAGATGCCGAAGGGCACGACCGACGAGATGCTGCCCGTGAAGATCTCGCCGATGCGATCCTGCATGTACCAGCACTTGAGCCAGGCGTCCACATCGCGCGTGGCGTCGTCGGCGCGGCGTTCGGTGGCCGAGCAGGCGAGGCCGACGGCCTCCCAGTTGAGCGAATCGTAGTGCCGTCCCGCCAGCGCTGACTTTATCGCGCGGTGGATCAGCAGATCCGGATAGCGGCGGATCGGCGAGGTGAAGTGCGTATAGCTCTCATAGGCCAGGCCAAAATGGCCAACGTTGTCCGGGCTGTAGATTGCCTGCCTGAGCGAACGCAACATCACGGTCTGCAGGAGTTGCTTGTCCGGCCGGTTGGCCAGCTTGTCGATCAGTTGCGCGTAATCCTTGGCGTGGGGCTCATCGCCGCCACCAAGTTGCAGGCCGAAGGTGCCGAGGAAGTCGCGCAGCTTGACGAGTCGCTCCGGGGTCGGTCCCTCGTGGACGCGATAGAGCGCCGGGTGCTCGCGTTCCTTGAGGAAGTCGGACGCGCAGACGTTCGCGGCGAGCATGCATTCCTCGATGATGCGGTGGGCATCGTTGCGCTCGTAAGGTTCGATGCGTTCGATCTTGCCGTGGTCGTCGAAGATCATGCGCGTCTCGACGGTCTCGAAATCGATCGCGCCGCGCTTTTCGCGCGCCTTCGCCAGCACGCGATACAGTGCGTCGAGGTTGCTGAGCCAGGGCAGCAGGGCACCAATCCTTTCCAGCGCAGCGGCATCCTTGTCGAAGAGCGCGGCGGCGACTTCGGTATAGGTCAGCCGCGCGTGTGACCAGATCACCGCCGCATAGAAGCGATATTGCTTGATTGCGCCGGTGGGCGAAATGGCCATGTCGCAGACCATGCACAGCCGTTCAACCTGCGGGTTGAGCGAGCACAGGCCGTTCGACAGCTTCTCCGGCAGCATCGGGATGACGCGGCGCGGGAAATACACCGAGTTGCCGCGCAGTTGGGCCTCCTGGTCGAGTGCGCCGCCCGCGCCGACATAGTGCGAGACATCGGCGATCGCCACGACGAGGCGAAAGCCCTTGCCCTGCCGCTCGCAATACACGGCGTCGTCGAAATCCTTCGCCGTTTCGCCGTCGATGGTGACGAGCGGCAGTTGCGTGAGATCCTCGCGGCCTTTCCAGTCGGTCTTGCGTACCGTATCCGGCAGCTTTTTCGTCTCGGCCAGCGCGTCCTTCGAAAACTCGAAAGGCAGTTCGTGCTTGCGCAGCGCGATCTCGATTTCCATGCCGGGATCGGCGTAGTTGCCGAGGATTTCGACGACGCGGCCGATCGGTTGCGACTGCTTCGACGGCTGTTCGACGATCTCGATCATCACCACCTGGCCGGCCTTGGGGCGCAGCGCTTTCCGGTCGCCTTTTTCCGGTGGGGCAATCAGGATGTCCTGGCTGATGCGCTTGTTCTCGGCGACGACGTAATACACGCCGTGCTCTTCGAAGACACGGCCGACGACCTGCCGGTTGGCGCGTTCGGTGACTTCGACCACCTTGCCTTCCGGCCGGCCCTTGCGATCCATGCCAACCACGCGCGCAATGACATGGTCGCCATGCAGCACCTTGTTCATTTCCTTCTCGGGCAGGAACAGGTCGGGGCCCTTGTCCTCGCGCACGAGGAAACCGAAGCCGTCCGGGTGGCCCTGGACGCGGCCCTTCAGCAGGTCGGCCTTGTCGGGAATCAGCCAGTCGTCGCGGCGGTTCTGCAGCAGCTGCGCATCGCGCGCCATGGCACCGAGGCGGCGCTGGAAGGGTTCGCGCTCGAAGTCGGCGATGTCCAGCAGGTGGCAGAGGCGATCAAAGCTGGTCGGCACGCCCTGCTCGGCGAGGCTCTGCAGGATGTATTCGCGGCTCGGCAGCGGGTGCGCATAAGTCGCGCTTTCGCGCGCGAACTCGGGATCGGCACGGCGAACCTTGGAAAGCTGGGCGGTTGGAGGTTTTGGCTTGTTTGACATTGATGGTTTTTTCATTAGAATGCGCGCCTTCGCACGCCTGCCCAGGTGGCGGAATTGGTAGACGCACTAGTTTCAGGTACTAGCGGGTAACACCGTGGAGGTTCGAGTCCTCTCCTGGGCACCACGAATTACTAAAGCATTACGAAGGCAGGATGCGAAAGCGGCCACTCATGAGTGGCCGTTTTCATTTATGCGATCCTACCTTGTTTCAGCGCATTCCGGGTTGTCTGCTACCCGATCGGGTTCAGGAGTGGTGATAGACCTCGCCCCCCTGCTTGACGAACTCGACGGATTTTTCCTGCATGCCCCTTTCGGCATATTCGCGCACATCCTGGCTGATCTTCATCGAGCAGAAGTGCGGCCCGCACATCGAGCAGAAATGGGCCAGCTTGGCCGCATGCTGCGGCAGTGTCGCGTCGTGGAACTCGCGGGCCTTGTCCGGATCGAGGCCGAGATTGAACTGGTCCTCCCAGCGGAACTCGAAACGCGCCTTGGATAACGCGTTGTCGCGCGCCTGCGCGCCGGGATGGCCCTTGGCCAAGTCGGCGGCATGCGCGGCGATCTTGTAGGCCATGATGCCGTCCTTGACATCGTTCTTGTCGGGCAGGCCGAGGTGCTCCTTCGGTGTCACGTAACAGAGCATCGCCGTGCCGTACCAGCCGATCATCGCCGCGCCGATGGCGCTGGTGATGTGGTCGTAACCGGGGGCGATATCCGTGGTGAGCGGGCCGAGCGTGTAGAACGGCGCTTCGCCACACAGGCGCAACTGTTCGTCCATGTTGAACTTGATCATGTGCATCGGCACATGGCCGGGACCTTCGATCATCACCTGCACGTCATGTTTCCAGGCGATCTGGGTGAGTTCTCCGAGCGTCGCCAGTTCGCCCATCTGCGCTTCGTCATTGGCATCGTAGATCGAGCCGGGGCGCAGTCCGTCGCCAAGGCTGAAGGCGACGTCATAAGCCTTCATGATTGCGCAGATGTCCTCGAAATGCGTGTAGAGGAAGTTCTCTTTGTGGTGGGCGAGGCACCACTTGGCGAGGATCGAGCCGCCGCGGCTGACGATGCCGGTCATGCGCTTGGCGGTCAGCGGGATGTAGCGCAGCAGCACGCCGGCGTGGATGGTGAAATAGTCCACGCCCTGTTCGGCCTGCTCGATCAGCGTATCGCGGAACAGTTCCCAAGTGAGATCTTCCGCCTTGCCATCGACCTTCTCGAGGGCCTGGTAGATGGGCACGGTGCCGATCGGCACCGGCGCGTTGCGCACGATCCACTCGCGCGTCTCGTGGATGTTCTTGCCGGTGGACAGATCCATCACCGTATCGCCGCCCCAGCGGATCGCCCAGGTCATCTTGTCGACCTCTTCCTGGATCGAGGAGACGAGCGGGCTATTGCCGATGTTGCAGTTGATCTTGGTGAGGAAGTTGCGGCCGATGATCATCGGCTCGCTTTCCGGATGGTTGATGTTGTTGGGGAGGATGGCGCGACCGCGGGCCACCTCGGCGCGCACGAACTCCGGCGTGATCTGCCTGGGCAGCGCGGCGCCGAAGCTTTCGCCGGGATGCTGCTGCCGCAGTTGCTCGGTGAGCAAGTCGAGGCGCTGGTTTTCGCGAAGGGCGACGAATTCCATCTCGGGCGTGACGATGCCCTGCCGCGCGTAGTGCATTTGCGTGACGTTCATCCCGGCCTTGGCGCGGCGCGGTTGCTGGGCGTGGCTGAGGCGCAGGCTGGCCAGCGCGGGGTTGACGAGACGCGCACGCCCATAGGAGGAGGACTGCGCCGGCAGGCGCTCGGTGTCGCCGCGTTCATCGATCCAGGCCGCGCGCAGGGCGGGCAGGCCCTGGCGCAGGTCGATCTTTGCCGCGGGATCGGTATAGGGACCGGAACAGTCATAGACGTAGAGCGGCGGGTTCTGTTCACCCCCCATGCTGGTGGGCGTTTCGGACTGGCTGATCTCGCGCATCGGCACGCGCAGGTCAGGGCGCGAACCGGTAACGTAGACCTTCCGCGAGTTCGGCAGGGGCTGGATCATTGCAGCGTTGACATGCGCCTGGGCGGCAACGAATTTATCGTGGGCATTCATTGAGCGGTTTTAGTTGCTTGAGAATTTGCGTGGCCGATTGCGTATGGCATGAAAAAAAGCCAAGTCCGTACAAAACGGAGGAGAGGGTGTTGTACGGGTCTGGCTGAACTCAACTTTGACGTTGAGAAAGGAAGGATCGTTTATTCAAACGTAGTCCTTGTACTTATCGAGCAGGCGGACGGGTTTGGCGAGGGCATCGCGGCGGAAGGGGTCGCCGAGTTCGCGGGTGCACATGATTTCGATGATGCAGGTTTTGCCTTGGTTCATCTGCAAGTCGATGGCTTTTTTGAGGGCGGGGCCGACCGCATCCAGCTTATCGACGACGATGGCCTCTGCGCCCATGGCGCGGGCAATCCCGGCGAAGGACTGATTCTCCAGTTCGCCCGCGACGAAGCGGCGGTTATAGAAATCGACCTGGTTCTTTTTCTCCGCGCCCCACTGGCGGTTGTGGAAGACCACGGCGGTCACCGGGATGTTGTGACGGACACAGGTCATCGTTTCCATCAGGCTCATCCCCCAGGCGCCGTCCCCGGCATAGGAAATCGCCGGACGGTGCGGCGCCGCCACCTTGGCCCCGATGATGGTCGGGAAGGCATAACCGCAGTTGCCGAAACTCATCGCTGCGAAGAAGCTGCGCGGCTGCTCGAACCGCAAGTAGCTATTGGCCACCGAGTTGATGTTGCCGATGTCGGTTGACACCATGACATCGGCCGGCATGGCCTTCTCCAGCTCGTGCAGCACCTGCCGCGGATGGAGGTACTGGCCGCCATTGAAAGTCTGCTCCTTGCCGTTCTCGTCGATCATGTCGAGGCTGTACGGATCGCGCTCGTGCGTCCATGCGTCGAGTTCCTTTTCCCAAGCCGCCTTCTCGGCCTTGATCTCCCCGGCACGCTCAACCAGCGTCGCATCGCAGGCCAGCGTGCGCGTGGCAAGCCGTTGCGTCAGCGCGAGCGCGGCCGCCTTGGCATCGCCGCAGATGCCCACGGAAATCTTCTTCACCAGCCCCAGCATTTTGTGATCGGCGTCGATCTGAATGATCTTGGCGTCCTTCGGCCAGTAATCCATGCCATGCTGCGGCAGCGTCCCGAAGGGGCCCAGACGCGACCCCAGGGCAACCACCACATCGGCCTTGGCCATCAGCTTCATGGCGGCCTTCGAGCCCTGGTAGCCGAGCGGACCGCACCACAGCGGATGGCTGGCGGGGAAGGAGTCGTTATGCAGGTAGCTGTTGACCACGGGGGCGCCCAGCCGTTCAGCCAGCGCCTGGCAGGCCGCGACGCCGTCGGCCAGGACCACGCCACCACCGGAGATGATGACCGGGAACCGGGCGGCCGCCAGCAGCGCCGCCGCCGCGTTCAGGCTCTGCTCGCCGCCGGGACCGCGATCGAGGCGGGACGGCTGGGGAATCTCGCAGACGATATCGCCATAGAAATAGTCGCGCGGGATGTTGAGCTGGGCCGGTGCCATCTCGCTCATGGCGCGATCGAAGCAGCGGCCGGTGAATTCGGCCATGCGCTTCGGATTATTGACGTGGCCCTGGTACTTGGTGAATTCCTGGAACATCGGCAGTTGATTGGCTTCCTGGAAGCCGCCCAGCCCCATGCCCAGGGTGCCGGTCTCCGGCGTCACGATCACCACCGGGCTGTGCGCCCAATAGGCCGCCGCAATGGCGGTGACGCAGTTGCTGATGCCGGGACCGTTCTGGCCGATACAGACACCGTGACGGCCGGAAACGCGTGCATAGCCATCCGCCATGTGCCCGGCCCCTTGCTCATGGACGACCGGAATCAGACGTATGCCCGCCGGCGCAAAGATGTCCATCGCGTCCATGAAGGCCGATCCCATGATGCCAAACATGTCGGTCACACCGTTGGCTACCATGGTCTCGACAAAGGCTTCGGAAGGCGTCATCCGCGTCGGCCCTGCCGGCACGGTACGGTTATCTGGCTGGGTCACTGGGCATCTCCTTGAATTGTTTGAAAAGTAAAATACGATATGAAACATACCATAAAACGAGACAAGATTGAACTATAGATGCTGTAACGAGAATAATAAAGCAATTAATTAAAAAACCGAGACCACGTGTTCCATAACGACGTACATGGCTTATCATGGCTGGCATGAACATTTGTCCATCTCCTGTATTGGATTCGTCGGCGCGACCGAGGGCAGTTCAAGGCGACACACCGGCATTACGGCTGTTTTCGTTATTGGAAGTTATTGCGAGGACGGATCGTTTCTTTACGCTGCAAAGTCTGGTGGAGGAAACCGGGCTGCCGAAGCCGACCCTGCACCGCATGCTGCAGCAACTGGAGAGTGCCGGCATGTTGCAGCGGGAAAGCGATGGTCGCCACTACGGCACCGGATTGCGGCTGCGTCGGCTGGCGGAGGATCTGCTGCTCAACAACACCGTACATGGCGCGCGGCATGCGGTGTTGCGCAATCTGGTTGAAGAAGTGGGGGAGAGTTGCAACATCACGGCGCTGGCCGGAGACGAGGTGCTGTATCTCGATCGGGTGGAAACGTCGGCGCCGCTGCGGTTCTATCTGCACTCGGGGTCGCGTGTGCCGGCCCACTGTTCTGCCAGCGGCAAGCTGTTTTTGGCGCAGATGAGCGCCCGGCAGCGTCAGCGGCTGCTGGAGCAGGTGCCGCTCGATCGCTACACGGCCGGGACGATCACGGATCTGGCGGCCCTGGAACGCGAGATCGAGAATATCAAGCGCGACGGCTATGCCGTCGATAACGAAGAGTTCCTTCCCGGCCTCTTCTGCATCGCCGTGCTGGTGCCGCGTTCAGGGGGGCGCTCGAACACGGGCATCGCCATCCAGGTACCGGTGATGCGTCTTGCGCCAGGACGGATCCCGGAGATACTGCCCGCCTTGCAGCACGCTGCAAGCGCTATTGCAGACATCGATGCCGAAGCAATTACCGCCAACAGGACTGACACATGACCGACATCCATCAGATTCAACCCGACCGCCTGGTCGCAGTACGAGACTTGTTCGGTATTGATTCCGACATGAGGGTGCCGGCGTTTTCCGAACGCGACGACCATGTTCCCGAGATCGATGTGGCCTACCGGTTCAATCCGGATGTGACTCTGGCTATTCTGGCCGGCTTCACCCGCAACCGCCGGGTGATGGTCCAGGGCTTGCACGGAACAGGAAAATCAACGCATCTGGAGCAGGTCGCGGCGCGCCTCAACTGGCCGTGCGTGCGCGTCAACCTGGACGGCCATATCAGCCGCCTGGATCTTGTCGGCAAGGATGCCATCGTCCTGCGTGACGGCCTCCAGGTCACCGAGTTCCAGGAAGGCGTCGTCCCCTGGGCACTGCAGCGACCAGTCGCGTTGATTTTCGATGAGTATGATGCCGGCCGGCCTGACGTGATGTTCGTCATCCAGCGCATTCTCGAGCGCGACGGAAAGTTTACCCTGCTCGACCAGAACCGCGTGATCCGCCCGCATCCCTGCTTCCGCCTGTTCGCCACGTCGAACACGGTGGGGCTGGGAAACCTTTCCGGTATCTACCACGGCACGCAGGTCTTGAACCAGGCGCAGATCGACCGCTGGAACATCGTTGCAACGCTCAATTACCTGCCGGCCGGGGAAGAGGTGGCGATTGTGCTTGCGCGCGTTCCCGGCAAGAACAACGACCATGGCCGCGGTCTCGTCCGTTCCATGGTGGCCGTCGCGGAACTGACGCGCAAGGGCTTCGCCGCGGGTGACATCTCCTTGCTGATGTCGCCCCGCACGGTCATCACCTGGGCAGAGAACTGCGAGATATTTCACAATCCAGCGCTGGCTTTCCGATTGTCGTTCCTCAACAAGTGCGATGAAAGCGAGCGTCCGATAGTTGCCGAATACTATCAACGTTGCTTCGGCGAAGAGCTCGACGAATCCTGGATGAAAGAGTCCGGCAGACATTGATGACCGAAACGAAACATGTGTCGCTGCCAATGTGCCGTCTCGCCAGCGCTGACTTTCCACAACAGCAGGGTTATGCATTTCGCAATCCGGGTTGATGCATGAGCGCTAGCGCCCAGCAGCGTGCCAAGCGACAGCAGCGGGTAGAAGAGCTCTGCGCGGCCAGCCTGCGTGCCTTGACCGGAGATCCGGACTTGCATTACCGTGGGCGACAACTGCATCAGGGTTCGCAACGGGTGTCGGTTCAAGCGCCGCATTTGTGTGTTGACACCGAGGCAGATGACTTTGCCGATTGCCGTGGTGCAGCCGATGCCATGGCGTTGCGCTTGCTCCATTCCGATCCTGCGCTCCATCAGCAATTCTCTCCGGATGGAAACGATCCGGTCGCCCGGCTGATGTTCGAGTGGCTCGAGCAGATGCGGGTCGAGACCCTGGTGCGCGATGACATGCCCGGCATGCGCCGCAACGTGCGGCAACGATTCGAACACTGGTCACGCAATTTCTATCGTGCGGGACTGGCCGAGGGAATACTTGGCATCCTCATCTACACGGCGGCCCAGATATGCTGGACGCGCCTGACCGCACAGCGAGGGCTGGAAGAGACCGAGGAGTACATCGAGACCACGCACTTCAAGCTGGCCGGCCGGTTGGGCGTGCCATTGGCCGGCATGCGTCGCCAGCGTGACGATCAGCGGCAGTTCGCGCCCTACGCACTGGAAGCGGCACGGACAATCAGTGCCATTGCAATGGACGAACAGGCGAAAGGCGGGCAGGACGACGAGGTTCGCCTCGCTGCCGAGAGGCAGGACGCCGCGAACCGCTTTGCGTTGCTGCTGAAATTCGATCAGGGCGAGCTTGAGGCGCCTGGTCTTGCGGTCAATGGCACGAGCAGTGTGTTTGCCGCGTCCGGTCAGATTTACCGGGCTTATACGACGCGCTACGACACCGAGGTCGATGCGAAGACGCTGGTGCGCCAGGCCTTGCTGCGTGAATACCGTGAGGCGCTCGACAAACGGGTGACCGCCCAGGGGATCAACCTGCCCCGCCTGGCGCGTCTGCTTCGGTCCGTGCTGGCCGAGCCGGATCGCGATGGCTGGCAGTTCGGTGAAGAGGAGGGGCAGGTCGATGGTCGGCGGTTGGCCCAGTTGATCAGCTCTCCATCCGAGCGATGCGTCTTTCGGCAGGATCGATACATTCCGGTGACGCATTGCCTGGTCACCATTCTGATCGACTGCTCCGGATCGATGAAGGCGCATATCAATGCGGTGGCGACGCTGGCCGATATCCTGCTGCGCGCGCTTGACATGGCGGGTGTGAGTTCCGAATTGCTGGGGTTTACGACGGGCGCATGGAATGGCGGGCGTGCCTGGAATGACTGGCATCGCGCGGGGGAGCCTGCGCATCCGGGGCGCCTCAACGAGGTCTGCCATATGGTGTTCAAGGGCGCAGATCAGAGCTGGCGACGTGCCCGTGCCGGTATCGCGGCTCTCCTCAAGGCGGATCTGTTTCGCGAGGGTGTCGACGGCGAAGCGGTGGAGTGGGCCTGTCAGCGCATGTTGGCCCGTAGCGAGCAGCATCGCATCCTCATCGTGATTTCCGACGGCTGCCCGAGTGATGCCGCCACCGGACGCGCCAACGATGCCTTCTATCTCGACAATCATCTCAAGGATGTCGTCGCCCGCGGCGAGAGGGAAGGGCTGGTCGAAATATACGGGCTGGGTGTCGGCCTCGATCTCAGCCCTTTCTACCTGAACAGCCTGGCGACCGACATGTCGCAGGCACTGGACAACACGCTGCTGTACGAGATTGTGCGGTTGATCGGCAGAAAACACCGACGCTGAAACGAAAGGAACCGTGATGGCAAAGAAGCGCATGGTGGTGCAATTTGGACAGGGGCACTCGATTCGCCGCAAGGACTATACGGCGGCCGCCGAACGCGCGGTGCGCGATGCCCTCTGGCATCACTCCCTGACCGTGGCCGAAGCCTTCGGGTTTCCCAAGGAGTCGATGATCATCGAGGTGGAAATCGGCGTGCAGCAGCCCGATCAGGTTGATATCGAGAAGATATGCAAGGTATTCCCGTACGGGACCCCGTCGGTGCGTGTCGTGCATGGCGGGCTGGATATTCCCAAACCGCATCGTGATGGGCTGAACATCATCGCCAATGCTGCGGTCATCGTTTCATTCGACATGGAGGCGACCCATGCTTGAGAAACGCATCATTCTGGAGACGGGTAGCGGCAATGATCTATATGGCGAGGACTACACCAAAGCCGCCTGTCGCGCCGTGCAGGATGCCCTGCACCATTCTTCAATCATCCTGTTCAGGAGCCTGGACATCGATCATCGCCAGATGCGGGTCAAGGTCACCATCGGCGTGCAAAAACCTGAACTGGTCAACACGGATGCAGTAGCCGCCGAACTTCCACGCGGGCATGCTGTAGTAACGGCCGTCAAAGGTGGCCTGAACGTTCATGATCCAGAGTTGGGGACAACCCACGTCATCGCCGCGGCAGCGGTAGAAGCCTATGTGCCCATCGAAGCGTCTGCGTGGCAATTGAATCCGGGTTCTGCTACCCGCCAAGCCTCGACCTGACGGTGTGCCGTCCTGCCAGCGCTGACTTTCACGGCTGCTTGACGATAAATGTAGCCGCCATCGCCGTGGCGGCCTGTTGCAAACGCGGGACGCAGTCCATGGCCCGGTTCATCGGCACGCGGGCCACGGGCGCCTGCAGGGCCAGACTCGCAATCATTTGCCCCTGGGCATCCAGCACGGGGACCGCGATGCCGATAACGCCGGCCTGGAATTCCTCGTTGTTCAGTCCAACCCGGGTGACGGCGATGCGCTCGAGCTGTGATTCGAGGAGATCGATATTGGTGATGGTGTTGTCCGTATAGCGTTTATAGGTCAGGGACTCCAGCATCCTGCGTCGCCGGGATTCGGGCATCTGGCTGAGAAATAGTTTGCCGCTCGACGTGCAGTGCAGTGGCACACGGGATCCGGGTTTCAACTCGGCCTTTAGCGACCAGTCGGTTTCGATGCGATCAATGTAGATGATTTCGTCACCATTGAGCATGGCCAGGTTGCACGTTTCACCGATCGCATCGACGACTTTGCGCAGGATGACGCGCCGCTCTGCACGTACCGAATTATTGGTCATGATCTCGAGCCCGAAACGGGCAAGGCCATTTCCCACGGTGTACGTCTTCCCGCCGGGTTCACGTTGAATCAGCCTGGCGCCGTCCAGCAAGCTCAGGATGCGAAACGCCGTCGGTGCCGGCAGATGGGACAGTTCTGCAATTTCCGTGAGTGAAATCGGTCGGTCTGCGCGCACGACCACTTCCATGATGTTGAACGCACGAATCGCTGCGGCTGATGATGAGGTATCCGTCATGGCGGGGCTGGCCAAGTTAAAAATGATCTGAATAGAATAAATGGAATATAAGCTTCCATAAATAAAATAATCTGATTGCAATACCGGCTTATTACGTGTACCTTTCAGAAAACGAAATAAAATATTTCATTTTCTGAAAACAGAGTGGTATGAGGTTATATCCATGAATCAACCGACACAGCAGACGAGCAAAACGATAGTCGCCGACTTGGTTGCGCGCGCTCGCGCAGCCCAGCGGGAATACGAGCGATGCAGCCAGGCGCAGGTGGATGAGGCAACTGTCGCGGCGGGATGGGCAATCATGGAACCGGGCCGCAACCGGCTGCTCGCCGAAATGGCAGTTCGAGACACCGGGCTCGGCAATGTCGAGGACAAGGTAACCAAGAACCATCGTAAAACCCTTGGCCTGCTGCGCGATCTCAAAGCGGTGAAAACGGTTGGCGTCATCGCCGAATACCCTGAACTCGGCCTGATCGAGATTGCCCGACCGGTCGGCGTGGTGGCCGCGATCACGCCATCGACAAATCCTGGGGCCACACCTGCCAACAAGGTGATCAACGCACTCAAGTGTCGCAATGCCGTGATCGTTGCCCCTTCACCCAAGGGACTCACGACCTGCGCAACGCTGGTCGGTTTCATACATGCAGAACTACAAAAGATCGGACTGCCCACCGGCCTCGTACAGCACCTGCCTGCGCCGGTCACCAAGGAAACCACCCAGGAGTTGATGCGCCAGGCTGATCTTGTCGTGGCTACCGGTTCGCAAAGCAATATTCGGTCTGCCTATACGTGCGGAACGCCCGCCTTCGGGGTCGGTGCCGGCAATGTGGCCTCGATTATCGACGCCAGTGCGAACCTCCAGGAAGCCGCCCAGGCCATCGCTGCTTCAAAAACCTTTGACAACGCGACAAGCTGTTCTTCCGAGAATAGCGTGGTCATCCTTGACGATGTGTTCGACGCGTCGCTGCGTGCATTGACGCAAGCGGGCGGCGTGCTGCTGACCAAGGAGGAGAAAGCCGGACTGCAGAATGCCATGTGGCCGGATGGCAAGCTTTCATCTGCCATCACCGCGCAAAGCGCGCCCCGGATTGCCGCTCTGGCGGGGCTGACAGATGCCCGTTTCAGCCATGCCCGCTTCCTGATGGTTGAAGAAGACGGAATCGGATCGGGCTATCCCTATTCCGGAGAAAAGCTCTCGCCCGTACTGACCGTGTATCGCGCCAGAAACTTCGATGATGCATGCCGCATTGTCAGTTGCATCTATGCCTATCAGGGTGCTGGCCACTCGATAGGGATCCACTCCGCCAGCGATGCCAACATCCTGCGCCTCGGACTGGAACTCCCGGTCAGCCGGGTCATCGTGAATCAGGCCCATTGTTTTGCCACGGGAGGATCTTTCGACAACGGTCTGCCCTTCTCGCTTTCAATGGGGTGCGGGACCTGGGGCAAGAACAACTTTTCCGACAACATGAGCTATCGGAACTACCTGAACACGACGCGGATTGCCAGACGGATTCCTCCGCGCATGCCGACCGAGGAAGAAATCTTCGGCGCCTATCTGAAAACGCATGGCGCATAGCGGTTATCAACCTGACGCCATAAAGCCATACAGGATATGAGTATCGCCATGATGCGCACGGTCCGGCACCATATTGATCGGCAAGCGGCCATGCGGCCCGATGCCACCTACCTGATCACTCCGGAAACGGGCCGCTCGATGGACTTCGGCCAGTTGCAAGCTGCTTCGCAATGGCTGTCGAGGCATCTTCTCAAGCGTGGCGTCAGACCGGGAGAGAAGGTTGCCCTGCTGTTGCCCAATGGCTACCAGACATGCCGGCTGTTCGTGGGGATCATGTATGGGGGGTTTTGTGTAACACCCATCAACTTGCTCTCGCACCCAACTCAACTGGCCTATGTTCTGGATCACTGCGATGCGCGGCTCATCTTCGTCGCCCCTGACCAGGTTTCGCGTCTGGAAACTGCCCTGGCCGAGATCAATCGTTCGATCGATATCGTCGTCGTTCATCCGGACATCGAGGAGTTCATCGAGGAGGACGACGCAAGCGTGGAATTGCCCCCGATCACCGAGGAAAGCGATGCCCTGCTGATGTACACCTCGGGCACGACGGGCAAGCCCAAAGGGGTATTGCTCACGCATCGTTCAGTCATCGCCGGTGGTGAGTATGTTTCCAGTGCACAACAACTCAGCGACGCAGACCGGGTCATGGCGGTGCTGCCTCTGTATCACATCAACGCCCAGATTGTGACTGCGGTAGCGCCACTCGTGCATGGTGGCAGCCTGGTCATGCCGCAACGGTTCAGCGCATCGACATTTTGGGAAACGGTTGCCGACCAACGCTGTACGTGGATCAATGTCGTTCCGACCATCATTGTTTATCTCCTGAATGGCCAGACGCCGAGTGAAAAGGGTCTGGACATCTCCGGTGTGCGTTTTTGCCGTTCGGCTTCCGCCCCGCTGGCACCCAGCCATCATCGTGCCTTCGAAGAGAAATTCGGTATCAGCATCATTGAAACCATGGGACTGACAGAGACGGCGGCGCCGTGCTTCAGCAACCCGATCGACCCCGCGAAACGCAAGATCGGCAGCCCGGGACAGGCCTTCGGAAATACGGCACAAGTCATAGACAGCACGGGACATGTCCTGCCGCACGGGCAAACCGGGGAAATCATGATCCGCGGCGACAACGTCATGAAGAGCTATTACAAGAATCCGGAAGAGACTGCGAGAACAATCACAGCAGATGGATGGCTGCATACCGGTGATCTTGGCCATCTGGATGAAGATGGTTTCGTCTTTGTCACCGGCCGGCTCAAGGAGTTGATCATCAAGGGCGGTGAGAACATCGCACCACGCGAAATCGACGAAGCCTTGTTGAAGCATCCAGCGCTGCTCGAGGCTGCAGCCGTGGGCATCCCCGATGAAAACTATGGCCAGGAAATCATGGCGTGTGTCGTGCTCAAACCGGAACAAACCTGCACCACGGATGACCTGCGCGAGTATTGCGTCATTTCGCTGGGTGCTTACAAGACGCCGAAGCAGTTTTACTTTGTCAGCGAACTACCCAAGGGGCCTTCAGGCAAGGTGCAACGACTGAAGTTACTCGACATGATCGGCAAGCAGTGATCGGGCGGTCGATTCATCCGGAATCAGAAAACGGGAAGCGCTTGATGCGCCTCTTATACCCTGGCCGCGGCAATGGCGGTCATCAACAGGAGGAAGGTCAATCATGAACAATATATCTGGCTTCATCAGAAAAGCAGTCCTCGGTACGCTGGCACTGGGCGGTTTGTTGGGTGCGACCCTGAGCCATGCCGAGGACAAATATCCATCCAGACCCATTGAGATCATTGTTACCTTCGGCCCGGGTGGCGGCGCCGACACAATGGGACGCAAGATGTCGCAGTTGCTCGAACCGATCCTCAAGGTGCCACTGCCTGTCTCCAATATTTCCGGCGCTTCCGGAAATGCAGGCTTGACCAAGCTATTGACCGATGCACCCGACGGCTACACCGTTGCCACCATGATCGCCTTGAGCGTGTCCTCATGGGCGGCCGGTTTGGGCAGCGCCAAGCCTGACGATTTCAAGGTCGTGGCCGTGACCCAGGACTCGCCCTCAATGCTTTTCGTACCGCAGGACAGTCCCTTCAAATCAATCAAGGATCTGCTTGAGCATGCCAAGGCCAACCCCGGCAAACTCAAGGTGGCCACTTCCGGATATGGCACACAAGACGACATCACCCTGCTGTACCTGGCGAAACAGGGTTACAAAATGACGAACGTGCCGTTTGCCAAGCCTGCGGAACGTTATGCCTCTCCCATTGGCAAACATACCGATGCGATCTACGAAGAGCCTGGCGATGTTGCCCAGTTCGTTAAGGCCAATCAGTTGCGTCCGCTGGTTGTTTTCGATGACGAACGGCACTATGCATTCCCCGATGTACCGAACTCGAAGGAACTCGGTTTCAACATCAGCGATCTGCCCAATTTCCGGACGATATCCGTTTCTGCCAAGACACCTGCCGACAAGGTGGAGATTCTTGCCAAGGCCGTAAATCAGGCGCTGCAGACGCCGGAATGGAAGAGTTTCTGCAAGGAAACCTATACCTGCGCGAGCAAGTCATACACGCCGGCAGAAGCGCAGGTCTATGTGAAAAACTTCTACGCGACGGTTCAAAAGTACCTGGCCGATCTCAAGAAGTAATCAAGAAGTCGGTGGAGTATTGATCCGCGCAGCCTGTGGTTGCGCGGATCATCCGGACTGGACTGGGGCACATCATGCAACAAGTCAGGAAGACGTGGATTGGACAATGTGTGGCCATCGCAATTGTGCTGGCCGGCTTGCTGTTGAGCAGGCATATCGTGGCAAACCCGGCGATGGCCGAATCCATGGCCCGCGGGCTGGCCACGCCGCTGACATGGCCAAATATCATGCTCTCCGGCGTGGTTCTGTTTGCACTGGGCTGGGCAATCCAGTCCGCTGTCCGCCTGATACGCTTGTACAGGCATCACCGTTCAAGCGAATTGTCGAAGGAAGATGAAGCACTCGAATTCGGCGACCTCGGCTTTGAGGATCATGTCATTCCCGTCCCGCCGCTCCGGGTTGTGCTCGGGATTGTGCTTGCCCTTGTTTACGCTTTTTCCATTCCGGTCGTTGGCTTCACTTCAGCCACGCTGTGCTTTCTCGTCCTGTGGTTTCTCGTTGGCGGCATCCGTAGCCCGCTCAAGCTGGTGCTGGTTTCCGGCATCGGTGTCGTGACACTTCTGTATGTGTTCGTCAAGCTGGCTCTGATGCCGCTCCCCCGGGGCGCCGGTGTCCTGGGTGATTTCACCGTTGGGCTATTCCGCGTGCTGGGCATCTACTAACAAAGAGAGCGACAAGTCATGGAAGCACTCCAACTTCTGGCCAATGGGCTCGTTTCCGCACTGCAGATCAATCATTTTCTGATCATGCTGCTTGGCCTGGGTTTTGGCGTGGTGGCCGGCGCTTTGCCAGGCATATCCTTCGTCAATGCCATGGCGATGGCGTTGCCATTTACCTACCTGATGTCCCCGTTCGACTCGATGGCCTTCCTGGGCGGTATTTATGCGGGAGGGGTGTTTGGTGGTTCAATCTCGTCCATCCTGATCAACATACCGGGCACGCCTGCTTCGTTGCCTGCCTGCTGGGATGGCTATCCCATGACCAAGCGCGGGGAGTCGGGCAAGGCACTTACAATTGCGATTGCGGCCTCTGCCACTGGCGGCATCGTCAGTGCCCTGCTGCTCGCCTTCGCCTCGCCGCCATTTGCCAAGTTTGCGCTCCGTTTCGATCAGCCGGAATTCTTTTCCGCCACATTTCTTGGCTTGGTCAGCATCATTGCGGTGGCCAAGAATACGCCCATGGTCAGCATGCTTTCCCTGTTTCTGGGCATGCTGATAGGTTGCGTGGGGGTGGATCCCTTGTACGGTATGTCAAGGTTCACCTTCGGCATCCCGAGTCTGGAAAGCGGGATCAATTTCGTCGTGGTCATGATCGGCCTCTTCGCGCTGGGTGAGGTCGTCGAAATGCTTACCAAGTCAAGCGGAGCGGACATGCTGAAGGCAAAAGCTGCCATGGCCAAACCGAGGTTAAAGGATTTCTGGCAGCTACGCGGGGCGGTGATACGCGGCACGGGAATAGGCAGCATGATCGGCATGATCCCCGGGGCCGGGGCGACCGTGGGTGCCGTCATTGCCTATGGCGTTGAAAAGCAGGTTTCCGGAAAGGCCAACGAATTTGGAACCGGTGTTCCTGCCGGTCTTGCGGCACCCGAAAGTGCCAAGAACGCGACCACCGGTGCGGCCATGATCCCGCTCCTGACGCTGGGCATTCCTGGCAGTGCCGCCACGGCAATCATGCTTGCCGCCCTGATGCTCAAAGGCATTACGCCCGGTCCCATGCTGTTCCAGAGCCAACCCGATCTTGTCTATGCGATATTCGCCAGCCTGCTGCTGGCGAACATCTGCATGATCGTGGCCGGCATTCTGGTTGCGCGCGGCTTTTCCCAGTTGATGCGGGTTCCCCCGCCGATCATGAGCGGATTCATCGTGGTGCTGAGCGTTCTGGGCGCCTATGGTGTTCGCAACAATATTGTCGATGTCTACATCTGCATCGTGTTCGGCGTCATCGGTTATGTGATGAAGCTGTACAAATTTCCGGCTGCCCCGCTGGTGCTGGGCGTGATCCTGGGGCCGTTGGCGGAGCGATATTTCCTGACTTCACTGGCCAACTACGACAACAACGTCGCTATCTTCATCGAAAGGCCGATCAGCCTGTTCATACTGTTCATGGCCGCAATGTTCATCCTCTGGGTGATTACCCCTGACCTGAAGAACAACGCCTTCTTCAGAAGATATGCCAAGTGGAGGTAATGCCATGAGTCATGGCATCCGGTTGTTGAACGGATCATTCCGGTCCGGCAAGGACCCTATTCATTAATCCTGTTTCAAGAAGGATAGCGATGGCATTAATAATCGGCATACCGAGGGAGACGTTTGCGGGCGAGAAGCGTGTTGCCAGCGTACCCGAAGTCGTTCAGAAACTGATCAAGCTGGGATTCTCCGTGGCGGTCGAGAGTGGTGCGGGCGAGGCGGCCAACTTTGCCGACGACACCTATCGCGCCGCCGGCGCTGAAATCGTCGCTGCTGCCGCGACCCTGTGGGCGCAGTCCGACCTCATCTTCAAGGTACGTGCACCGAACGAAGCGGAAATCGGCCAGATGAAACCGGGCGGCACGCTGGTCAGCTTCATCTGGCCCGCGCAGAACCCCGAACTCATGCAGCAACTGGCGGCCAAGGGCGCCACCGTGCTGGCGATGGACAGCGTGCCGCGCCTAAGCCGTGCCCAGAAGATGGATGCCCTCTCCTCGATGGCCAACATCGCCGGCTACCGGGCCGTGATCGAGGCGGCACACCACTTTGGCCGCTTCTTCACCGGCCAGATCACCGCCGCCGGCAAGGTGCCGCCCGCCAAGGTCTTCGTCATCGGCGCCGGCGTCGCCGGACTTGCCGCGCTCGGTGCCGCCGTCGGTCTTGGCGCCATCGTGCGCGCCAACGACACGCGGCCCGAGGTCGCCGACCAGGTCAAGTCGATGGGCGCCGAATTCGTCGGCGTCGATTACGTGGAGGAGGGCGAGGGCGTCGGCGGCTACGCGAAGACGATGTCCGAAGGCTTCCTGAAAGCCCAGAAGGACACCTTCGCCAAACAGGCCAAGGACGTCGACATCATCATCACCACTGCGCTGATCCCTGGCAAACCCGCGCCGAAGCTGATTACCACCGCGATGGTGCAGAGCATGCGCCCCGGCAGCGTGATCGTTGACCTCGCCGCCGAACAGGGTGGCAATTGCGAACTGACCGAGCCCGGCCAGGTCGTCGTGAAGCATGGCGTCACGCTCATCGGCTACACCGACCTGCCGTCGCGCCTGTCGAAGCAGTCCTCGATGCTCTACGCCAACAACCTGCTGCGTCTTGCCGAAGAGTTGTGCAAAGCCAAGGATGGCACCCTGAACGTCAACATGGAAGACGACGTGATCCGCGGCGCGACCGTGGTCAAGCAGGGCGAAGTGACCTGGCCGCCCCCGCCGCCGCAACTCTCGGCGGCACCCGCCAAGCCGAAGCCCGCCAGGCCGCCGGTCGAACGCAAGCTGGTGCACACCGCCGGCGGGCCGCTGTCGAACCCGGTACTCGCCGTGCTGTTCGGCATCGGCGCGCTGCTGTTCTGGGCGGTCGGCGCCTATGCCCCGCCGGCCTTCCTCGCGCACTTCACGGTGTTCGTGCTGGCCTGCTTCGTCGGCTACATGGTGATCTGGAACGTCGCCGCGACGCTGCACACGCCGCTGATGAGCGTGACCAACGCGATCTCCAGCATCGTCGCCATCGGTGCGCTGGTGCAGATCGCGCCACCGGTACTCGACGCTGGCGGCAGCCGGCCGGACGGCCTGATCCTCGGCCTCGCCGTCGTCGCGCTGGTGCTGACATCGATCAACATGTTCGGCGGCTTCGCGGTGACGCGGCGCATGCTGGCGATGTTCCGCAAGTAAGGAGAGCGACGTGACAGAAAACTTCACCGCCGTCGCCTACCTCGCCGCGGCCATCCTCTTCATCCTCAGCCTCAATGCCCTGTCGCACCCCGCGACCGCCAGGCGCGGCAACCTCTACGGCATGACCGGCATGACGATTGCCGTGCTGGCCACGATCTTCGGCCCGCGCGTCACGTTCGCCGCGCTGCCGTGGATCGTCGGCGCGCTGCTGGTCGGCGCGGCCGTCGGCCTGATCGCCGCGCGGCGCGTGCAGATGACGCAGATGCCCGAACTCGTCGCGCTGATGCACAGCCTCGTCGGTCTCGCCGCGATGCTGGTCGGCTGCGCCAGCTTCATCGACACCGCGCAGCCGCTCGCCGGTGCCGAGAAGGCCATCCACGAGATCGAGATCTACCTCGGCATCCTCATCGGTGCCGTCACCTTCTCGGGTTCGCTGATCGCCTTCGGCAAGCTGTCGGGCCGCATCGGCGGCAAGCCCCTGCTGCTGCCGGGCCGCCACCTGCTGAATCTGGCCGGCCTGCTGGTGGTGATCTGGCAGGCCCATGCCTTCCTCAACGCGCCAAGCGTCGCCGCCGGCCTGCTGCCGCTGGCGATCATGACCGCCATCGCACTGTTGTTCGGCATCCACATGGTGATGGCGATTGGCGGCGCTGACATGCCGGTGGTGGTGTCGATGCTCAACAGCTATTCGGGCTGGGCGGCCGCGGCGACGGGCTTCATGCTCTCGAACGACCTGCTGATCGTCACCGGTGCGCTGGTCGGCTCGTCCGGCGCGATCCTCTCCTACATCATGTGCCGCGCGATGAACCGGCATTTCTTCCACGTCATCGCCGGCGGCTTCGGTTCGGACGACAGTACGAAAGTCAGCGCTGGCGAGACGGCACATCCGGCGGGCGAGGTCACGGCGATCAGCGCCAGCGAGACCGCCGACCTGCTGCGCGACGCGCGCAAGGTGATCATCGTGCCGGGCTACGGCATGGCGGTGGCGCAGGCGCAGCATACGGTCTATGCGATCACGCAGCGCCTGCGCGACAAGGGCGTCAACGTGCGCTTCGCGATCCACCCGGTGGCGGGGCGCATGCCCGGCCACATGAACGTGCTGCTGGCCGAGGCGAAGGTGCCCTACGACATCGTCTTCGAACTCGACGAGATCAATGAAGACTTCGCCAACACCGATGTCGCCATGGTGATCGGCGCCAACGACATCGTGAACCCGGCGGCGCTCGACGATCCGGCCAGCCCGATCGCCGGCATGCCGGTGCTGGAGGTGTGGCACGCCAAGACTTCGATCGTGATGAAGCGCAGCATGGCCTCCGGCTACGCCGGCGTCGAGAACCCGCTCTTCTACATGGAGAACAACCACATGTTGTTCGGCGATGCAAAGCAGATGCTCGATGCGGTCCTCGCCGCACTGAAGGACTGAAAGTCAGTCCCGGCGGGACGGCACAAGGCCGTTCAAGCGGAAGACCTGTTGAATGGTTTCATAGCCAGAGCCCGGTCGGCAGCCGCTGGAGAGCGCATTAATGGCCAGCAGTGAAATCCGCATCCAGGCCGGGCCAGACGCTTTCCAGTGCCATCTTGAATTCGGCCTGGATGCGCGCCAGTGCCGCCGCGTTGTCGGCCTCGAAGCGCAGCACGATGACCGGCGTCGTGTTCGAGGCACGTGCCAGGCCAAAGCCGTCGGCATATTCGGCGCGCACGCCGTCGATGGTGATAAGTTCGCGGGCGCCCGAGAAATTGCCGGACTGCTTGAGCCGGGCGATCAGCCGGTGCGGCTCGCCTTCCTGCATCTTGAGATTCAGTTCGGGTGTCGACAGTGCGTTCGGCAGGTGCTGGAGCGGCCAGTTGGCATCGGGCCAGCGCGAGATGATCTCGAGCATTCGCGCGCCGGCATACAGGCCGTCGTCGAAGCCGTACCAGCGCTCGTTGAAGAACATGTGGCCGCTCATCTCGCCGGCGAGCGGGGCGCCGGTTTCCCTGAGCTTGGCCTTGATCAGCGCGTGGCCGGTGTTCCACATCAACGGTACGCCGCCCTGGAAGCGCACCGACTCGGCGACCCAGCGCGAGCACTTGACGTCGTAGATGATCTGGGCGCCGGGCTTGCGCGTCAGCACGTCGGCGGCGAACAGCATCAACTGCCGGTCGGGGTAGATGATCTCGCCATCCTTGGTGACGACGCCGAGTCGGTCGCCGTCGCCGTCGAAGGCGAGGCCCAGTTCCGCGTCGGTCTCGCGCAGCACGCGCTGCACGTCGCGCAGGTTTTCCGGTTTCGAGGGGTCGGGATGGTGATTGGGGAAGTTGCCGTCGATGGCGCAGAACAGCTCGATCACTTCGCAGCCCATGCGGCGGAAGAGTTCGGGCGCCAATTCGCCGGCCACGCCGTTGCCGCAATCCACGACGATCTTCATCGGGCGGGCGAGCTTGACATCGCTCACGATGCGGTCGAGATAGGCCGTGCGCACGTCGGTGCGGCAGAGCACGCCATTCCCCGTAGCAAAGTCGCCTTGCTCGATGCGCTGGCGCAGCCGCTGGATGCGCTCGCCATGGAGCGTCTCGCCGCCCAGCACGATCTTGAAGCCGTTGTAGTCCGGTGGATTGTGGCTGCCGGTGACCGAGACGCAACTGTGCGTACCGAGGTGATGGGCCGCGAAATAGGTGACCGGCGTCGGCACGCAGCCGATATCGACCGCGTCAACACCGGTGCTGATGATGCCGTCGGCGAGGGCGACGGCCAGTGTGGGGCCCGACAGGCGGCCGTCACGGCCGATGGCGATGGCGGGCAGGCTGGCGGCGCGTGCCTCGCTGCCGAGCGCCTGGCCGATCAGGCGGGCGGTCGCGGGTGTCAGCGACTGGTCGATGATGCCGCGAATGTCGTAGGCCTTGAAGATTTCCGGCGCGATGGCGTTCATGGGGATCTCCCTTCAGTGCAGCACGTTGGGTGCATCGCCGATACTGCTGGGCGGCACGGGCGAGGCATGGTGCACGATCATGCGCCAGCCGAGCGCGCCGCGCATGTAGACGTTGGTGGCGACGACCGGGGCCGCCAGGTGCTTCTGTCCGATCACGCTGATCTGCTCGATCACGCTATGCATCGCGGAAAAAGGCGCATGCACGGTGGCAAGCGCGAGCAGCTGGACCTTGAGGCGCGTGCCGCCTTCGAAGATGCGCCGCCAGCCTTCGCGCACCAGCGCATATCCGTTGAGGCGCGGCCCGCCCGGATGCACGCAGACGATCTCTTCGTCCTCCGACCAGACGTTCATCATCGCATCGAGATCGCCACGCTCCAGGGCTTCGTAGAACGCAGCTTCGACTTCCTGTGGCGAGGTGAAGATCGGTTTTTTGGGCATCAGTGGTGCAGGGCTGCAAGGACGCGCTCGGGGGTGATGTCTTCGAGGCAGCGCAGGGTCTTCGGGGTCGCCAGCGGACAGGTGCGCTTGAAGCAGGGGCTGCAGTCAAGGCCGAGCGAGAGGATTGTCGCTTGTTGCGACAGCGGCGGCGTATAGCCGGGGCTCGATGAGCCGTAGAGGGCGACCAGCGGGCGGTCGAGCGCCGCGGCGACGTGCATTAGGCCCGAATCGTTGCTGACAACCGCGCGGGCACCAGCGATCAGGTCGATGACCTGTTCGAGGTTGGTGCGGCCGCAGAGGTTGAGGGCGGTCCCCTCGGATTCATGCGCGATGGCATTGCCGACGTCGCGATCCTTTTGGGCGCCGACGATCCAGATGGCCGTCCCGTCAGTGCCGAGTTGTTGGGCAAGGCTGGCAAAATGGTGCACCGGCCAGCGCTTGGCCGGGCCGTATTCCGCACCGGGGCAGAAGATGACAGGTGCATCCGCGAGGGGCAGACCGAGGGCAGTGCGCGCGACGCGTTGCTGTTCGGTGGTCGAGGTCAGGCGCGGCGCGGGCGTGGGGTCGTCAAAGCGTCCTGCGAGGGCCGCGTAGCGATCAACGAGGCGGGGCAGGACGCTTTGGGGGAACCGCCGGTTGAGCACAATGAAGCGGGCTTCCCCCGTGTAGCCGATGCGCAGGGGGATTTTTGCGAAGAAAGGCACGAGCGCCGACTTCCACGAATTGGGCAGGACGAAGGCCTGTTGAAAATCAGCCCCGGCGAGACGGCACCCCAGCGCCTTGCGGCCGGCCCAGTCGAAGGCGCCGTGGGTGAAAGGGTTCTCGATACTGGCCGTGACTTCCGGCATGCGCGCCAGCAACGGCGCGCTCCACGCGGGGGCGAGCACGTGAATTTCAGCGGCGGGATGCAGCCCGCGCAGCCGCATCAACAGTGGCTGCATCATGATCGTGTCGCCGATCCAGGACGGCGCGACCACAAGAATCCCCCCCGAAAACCTCGCACCGCTCGGTTCTCCCCCCAGGGGGCCAAGAAACACTCGGGGCGGCCCTTCGTGTTTCTTGAGTAGCTTCAGTGATGACCTTTCGGTTTCTCGCCGCTGAAGCGGTATTTCGTGCCGCAATACGGGCAAATCGTCTCGTCGTTCTTCAGCACGTCAAGGAAGACACGCGGATGGCGCGCCCACAGCGGCGCGCCAGGAAGTGGGCAGTGCAGCGGCAGGTCGTGCGCGGTCACGGCGATCTCGCGCGCCGTTTCGTTCGGGGTGCTCATCGTGTTCTCCTTGAAGCGGGCATCAAACCGGGCTGAGCCAGTCGGCGTGGGCCGGCACCTTGCCGTTCACCACGTCGAAGAACAGGCTCTGTATTTTTGTCGTCAGCGGGCCGCGGTGGCCGGCGCCGATCTGGCGGCCGTCGAGTTCGCGGATCGGCGTGACTTCGGCGGCGGTGCCGGTGAAGAAGGCTTCGTCGGCGATGTAGATGTCGTCGCGCGTCAGGCGCTTGGCGACGACCGTGTAGCCGAATTCCTGCGCCAGCGTATGCACCGTGGCGCGCGTGATGCCAACCAGTGCCGAGGCGATTTCGGGTTCGTAAATCTTGTCATCCTTGACGACGAACAAGTTCTCGCCCGCGCCTTCGGCGACGAAGCCGTCGACGTCGAGCAGCAGCGCCTCGTCGTAGCCGTGCTCGGTCGCTTCCATGTTGGCGAGGATCGAGTTGGCGTAGGTGCCGGAATACTTGGCGCGGCACATCGAGACATTGACGTGGTGGCGCGCGTAGCTGGAGGTCTTGACGCGGATGCCCTTTTCCATGCCTTCCTCGCCAAGATAGGCGCCCCACGGCCAGGCGGCGATGGAGACATGCACCTTGGCGCCCTTGGGCGATACGCCCATCTTCTCCGAGCCGTAGAAGGCGATCGGGCGGATATAGGCCGACTCGAGCTTGTTGGCGCGCACGACTTCCTTCTGCGCTTCCATCAGTGTTTCCTTGTCGTAGGGCATGGCCATGCGATAGATGTGCGCCGAATTGAACAGCCGGTCGGTGTGTTCCTTGAGCCGGAAGATGGCGGTGCCATTGACGGTCTTGTACGCGCGCACGCCCTCGAAGACGGCGAGGCCGTAATGCAGCGAATGGGTCAGCACGTGGATGGTGGCTTCGCGCCAGGGCACGAGTTGCCCATCGTGCCAGATGAAGCCGTCGCGGTCTGCCATGGACATGTTCGATCTCCGGTGCAATTTCGAAAAGCTGATTCTAGCGTGCCTGTAGAATCCATGGCATGGATCGCATCTGGAAGCCGAACGTTACCGTGGCCGCGTTGATGGAACGCGACGGCCGCTTTCTCCTCGTCGAAGAGGAAACCGACGACGGCATCCGATTCAACCAGCCGGCCGGCCATCTGGACGCAGGCGAATCGCTGGTTGAGGCCTGCATCCGCGAGGCCATGGAAGAAACCGCCCATGCCTTCACGCCGACCGAACTGGTCGGCATCTACCAATGGCCGCGGCCCCAAGGTGACATCACCTACCTGCGTTTCGCCTTCGCGGGCAAAGTCAGCGCTGGCGCGACGGCAGGTCCGCTCGATACCGGCATCCTGCGCGCGGTGTGGCTGACACCCGCCGAGATCGAGGTCTGTGCCGCGCGTCATCGCAGCCCGCTGGTCCTGCAATGCCTGCGGGATTACCTCGCCGGACGGCGCTACCCACTGGAGTTGATACGCCATTATGGCTAGGATCATCGTCGGCATGTCCGGCGGCGTCGATTCATCGGTCGCCGCGCTGCTGCTGAAACGTCAGGGCCACGACGTCGTCGGCCTCTTCATGAAGAACTGGGAGGACGACGATACCGAGGATTACTGTTCGGCGAAGCAGGATCTGGACGATGCCCGCGCTGCGGCCAAAGCGATCGGTATCGATCTCGAAGCGGTAAATTTCGCCGACCAGTACCGTGAGCGGGTGTTCACGAATTTCCTCGACGAATATCGTGCCGGCCGCACGCCGAACCCGGACATCCTCTGCAATTCCGAGATCAAGTTCAAGGCCTTTCTCGATCATGCCATGCGACTGGGGGCCGACCGGATCGCCACGGGCCACTATGCGCAGGTGCGCGAGTTCCTTGGCGAATGGCAACTGCTCAAGGCCGAGGACGGCACCAAGGATCAGAGCTATTTCCTCTATCGGCTGAACCAGGCCCAACTGGCGAAGACGCTGTTCCCGCTCGGCGAACTCTACAAGCGCGACGTGCGCCGCATCGCGGCGGAGGCCGGTCTGTCCAACCATGCGAAGAAGGATTCGACGGGGATCTGTTTCATCGGCGAACGGCGCTTCCGCGAATTTCTTGCCCGCTACCTGCCGAAACAGCCGGGCGAGATCCGTCGTCTCGACGACGATCGCACGGTCGGGCAGCATGAGGGCCTGGCGTATTACACCCTTGGCCAGCGCGAAGGACTCGGCATCGGGGGCGTGAAGGATGCGCCGGAAGAGCCATGGTTTGTCGCGGCGAAAGACATGGCGCAGAATGTCCTCCATGTCGTGCAGGGGCACGACCATCCGGCGTTGTTGCGCGAGCGCCTGACGGCGGGGCAACTCTCCTGGATATCCCCGCAGCCGCCGCGTACGCACTGGGTCTATGCGGCCAAGACGCGCTACCGCATGCCTGACGCGGCCTGCGATATCGAGCAACTGGAAGGTGATTGCTGCGAGCTTGCCTTCGCCACGCCGCAATGGGCGGTGACGCCGGGCCAGTCGGTGGTGCTCTATGAAAGCCGCGTCTGCCTCGGCGGCGGAATAATCCTCTAAGCCGGCGGGACAGTCTCGGCGAAGGACGGTCGCTGCATCAGCTTGTCGTAGTGCTTCGCGAGGTTCGGGTAGGGCGTGCGCCAGTCGATGTCGGGGAAGCGGAACAGCAGATAGCCCAGCGCGCCGCCCAGCGCGATGTCGGCCAGGCTGATCGCCGTGCCGTGGCACCAGAGCTGATCGCCCAGATCGCGGGCGCACATGACCAGTGAGAAATCGACGACCTTGCGCTGGCGGTCGATCCAGGCCTGACTCTTTTCGCCTTCGGGCCGGCGAGCTTCCATGACGGCTGAACTCGCGGCGTCGCAGATGCCGTCGCACAGGGCTTCCCAGCGGCGGATCAGGGTTCGTTCGCGGCCCGGGGGCGGGATCATGCGATTGTTGGGTGCCAGATTGTCGAGGTACTCGACGATGACCCGAGAATCGAAGAGCGTACTGCCGTCATCGAGCAGCAGTACGGGAATGCGGCACAGCGGGTTGTGCTCGGCGAGGCCGGTGCTGTCGGGTCCCCCATTGTCGATGATGAATTCGCATTCGATCTTCTTTTCCGCGAGGACGATGCGCGTCTTGCGGACGTAGGGGCTGGTGAGCGATCCGAGCAGTTTCATGTAACAGTGCCGCTAGTGCAATGGTAAGAATTTTATCATCGCATGCCCCGCAGGGGTACCGCATAGCGTGATGATATGTGCGGATAAACAGCGGCAATCAATACTCGAAAATCCGTTTGCCTTCAGCGGCTTCGATGGCGAGCGGTCCGAACCAGGTTGCCGAATCCGCTTTGGTCCACAGGCCGGCATGGCCGGTAACCGCCTTGTCCGCGCGGTAATCGATGATGGTCACCGCACCGAGCGTGCAGCGAATGTCCTGTGCGGAAACAATGACGCCCAACCGGTGCCACTGCCCCGTCTTGATGGGTACTTTGGCGCTCTTGCGCTCAATGCGCTTGCCATCCACATACTCGAACAGGATGGCATTGTCCTCGAGCGCATTGATGCGGAACACGAAGTAGTTCGCGGCATTCTTCAGGCCGAACACGATTCCTCCGGCGCGGTCGATTTTGCCGCCCTCCGGCAGGACGCCGACCGTGATCCGGCCGTCGCCCGTTTCACTGTTCTTCGCGATCGCGAGCGGGAAATAGAAGTAGGCGCCGATGCTGTCGAGCAGCTCCTGATACGAAGCGCCGATGGTCTTGCCGATGAGTCCGGAGAGTCCGCCCAGCACGGGCTTGCCGGACATGCGGCCGCTTTGGTAGAGGCAGGGGATCCCGTCATGGTCACGGCGCGTCCAATGCCCATGCTGCGTGTAGAAGTTATTCGGTTGCGCCGCGTCGCGGGGCTTGAGGAAGTCGTAGTCGCCCGCCATGAAGGCGTCGGCAAGGTTGACGATGGTGTCTTCGTTCGAGAGCGTCATGTCGAGCAGCCGGCAACTGGCGAGGAGGCGTCCGAGCTGGTCAAGGCGATCCTGCGTCGTTGCCGAATCATGGCGGTTGAACGCGGCTTCGATGAGGTCGCCCTGCAGCGAAACCTCGAAGCCGAGCCGTTCGAGGATCGTGCCGAGAAACTGGATGCGCAGTGATCGGCCGAAGTAGTTGCCGGCACCTCCGGCGAATTGCATGGCAATGTAGTTATGGCCGGGTTCGTCGCCGCACAATGCGTCGATGGTCGCGTAGTGATAGCCGAACTTCGCGCTGAAGTTCATGTAGTCGCGCGACAGCAGCACATAGCTGTCACCCCCGGGCTCCGGGCCGAGTTCCGAGGTGGCGATCGAAGCCATGAGCGACATGAAACGACTGGAAGCGAAGTTGATGGTCCCTTCCCAGCTGATGCCCGGGTGCGTCAGGCCGTTCCAGATCGCCTGCATGGGCAGTGAGGCGAAGGACTCGGGCGTGATCGCTTTGCGCCCGGGGCGTTCATCATGCAACCCGCCGCCCAGATCGATCACATATACGGCGAGGGGAAGGTGCGTGACGACCTTCCGGGTCTTCCCCGCGTCTTCGGCAGATGCCGAGATATCGAACATCGCGCGCATGGCATGTTCGTGGCAAAACCGGATGACGTCATGGCAGGTTTGGCAACCCGCCACGCTGAATGTGGGCGCCTGGGCATCGGTCAGGTTCAGCGGCGCGATGCGGTCGAGGACGGCACGCAGCTTGAGGTGGACCGGGCTGCCGACGTAGCGCTTTTTCGCGGGGCGTATCCGCACGACCAGGGCTGCGACGATGCCCGGGAACACGCCGACACGGGATTCGGCCACCACGGTGACCTCCTCGCCCAGCGTCAGATCCTGCGTGGCCGTGCCTGCATTGACGATCGCCGGCACGCCAAATTCGCGCGCCACGGAGGACAGGTGGCTGGTGACACTGCCCACGTCGGCGATCAGCGCATTGATGCGTCCGATTGCGGCGGCATAGGCCGGGGACGCCGTGCGCGTTACGAGGATCGCATGGTCCGGAATGGCGGCGACATCCTTTTCACTGCGCGCAATGAAAACCCGGCCTGTCGCAATGCCGCGCGAGGCCGCGACGCCGTCTGGCAGGAAATTACAGAGGCCGGCAAAGTCCGGCGCAGATTGCTCCTCGGCCGGGGGGGCGATGTGCAGGGGGCGAGTTTGCAGGAAGAACAGGCAGTCCTCGGCATTGATTGCCCATTCGATATCCTGCGTATCCCGGTAGTGGTCCTCGATGCGCACCGCACCGGCGCATAGTTGGCGCAGGACGTCATCGGTCAGCGAGGGCGCCGCGCGGCGATCTTCACGGGTGTCTTCCAGCCGGATGCCGCCGTCCGCGAGCGAGACAAGCGTGGCCGCTTTCAGAGCAATGTTGCGCTCGACCACCGCGCCGGTCTGCTTGTCCAACAGAAAGGCGTCCGGCGTCGCATCGCCGCCAACCAGTTGTTCGCCGAGCCCCCAGAGCGAACTGACCTTCACATGGTTCACGTCGAGCGATTCCGGGTCGAGCGTGTACATCACACCGCTGGCCTTGGCATCGACCATGGCCAGCCCGATCACGCACATGGGGGTGTCCTCGTCGTTCAGTCCCAGCAACTGCCGGTAGGAAATGGCACGCGGCGAATATTTGCTGGCGACGACGCGCTTGAAGGCATCGATCAGGCTGTTGCGCGTCACATTCAGTTCGGTCGAGTACTGCCCGGCGAAGGAGGCGTCGCCATCCTCCCCGACCGCGCTGCTCCTGACAGCAATACGCACGCCGGGACGGGTTTTCGTTTCCAGTTCCGCGTAGGCGGCGGTGATTTGCGCGGCGAGAAGCTCCGGCACCGGGGCGGCGAGGATCCATTGTTCGATCGTTGCGCTGCTCGCCTCGAGGCCGGCCATGTCATGGGGAGACTGTCCGGCCAGTTCCTCGTGGATGCGTTCGCGCAGTCCATCCGCTAACAGGAATCGTGCAGTCGCGCCGGCGGTGACCACGAAGCCTTCAGGAACCGGCAGCTTCAGTTCGTTCTTCAGCACGGCCAGATTGACCGCTTTGCCCCCGGCGCTGGCCAGCATGCCGGCATCCAGTTGCTCCAGTGGCATTACGGCGTCCAGGCCTTCGCTTTCCCGGGGGGCGGTCAGCAACGCGATAATGTCGGCGTCGATCGAGCGGCAGACGTCGGGAAGATCCTTGAACTTGTCGCCGGACAGTGCGTTCAGCGCGTCGGCAAGTCCCATGACATGCTCAATCAGCCGGGCATAGCTTTCCCTGACCGTGCGCGCATTGATCGGGTGATCGCTGTAGTAGTCCTGCTCAAGCTCCGCCATGTGGTGCAAGGCGTTCCGGTTGTGGTTGAGCAAGGCACGGAAGGCCTCGTACCTGGTGTGCGGGTCGTCTTTGGCGGTGGCAAACAGCGATTTGAGGTTCTGTGCCGAGAAGAATTCGAGCAGCTTCATTCGCTTCCCCCCAGATACGGCAGGATCGATTCCCGCATGTCGTCGCGTAGCTTGCGCGTCCGGTTGAGGTCGCCGATGCCGAAGAAGGGGCTGGTGAAAGGGTCGTCGAAAGGCATGTGCTTGCGCCGGCCCTGTCCGGGAAAGGCCGTGCAGAACTCGTCCGCGCTCGAACACAGCGAGATGATCATGTCGAAACGGCAGCCGAGGAACAACTCGATGTGCTTGGGTTTGCTGCCGGTCAATTCGATGCCGACTTCATGGAGGGCCTTGGCGACGGGTTTCCAGAGCGGCATCGGAAACAAGCCGCCCGAGAAGGCTGCCCAGTCCTTCCCCAGGTAATGATTCGTGATGGCCTCGGCCATCTGGGACCGTACCGCGTTGCCGGAGCAGATGAAGAGCACGGTCTTGCGCCCGATGGCGCGGGCGAGATGCCAGCGCATGATCTCGCGATCGGGAATGCTGTGCGTGGTCAGGCAGGCAGAGCAGCTCACCTGCCCGTGGTCGGGCAGGCAGGGACGCACCAGGGCGTCGTCGATGAACAGGCGCGGCGAATTTACCGCCGCATCGCTGCTCTGCTGGATCGGAAAGCTCTCCGGAATGCCCAGCATGGCCATGGCGAAGCTCAGCTCGCAGCGCAACTCCTCTGCGGCGGTACAGGTGGGCTGGGCGACGAGCCGGATTTCCATGATGTGGCACTATACCGAGTTACGCATTCGCGGCGGATGCAAGCCCGTTCGGCCGGACTGATAAAATGCGCCTTTGCATTTCCGACCGACATTTCTCCATGACAACTACCCTGCCTGACGCCCTGACGGCGCTTTCCCCGCTCGACGGCCGCTATGCCGCCAAGGTCGAGTCCCTGCGAGGGCATTTCTCTGAATTTGGCCTGATCCGGAATCGCATTCGCGTCGAGATCGAATGGCTCAAGGCGCTGGCCGCGGCGCCCGAGATCGCCGAGGTGCCGTCTTTCTCTCCGTTCACCGTTCGACGCACTCGACCGGGCGCTGACCGAGTTTTCCGTGACGGATGCAGCGGCCGTGAAGAAAATCGAGGCCGTCACCAACCATGACGTCAAAGCGGTCGAGTACTGGCTGAAGGAACGCTTCAAGGCCAATGCCGAAGTGATGAAGGTCAGCGAGTTCATCCATTTCGGCTGCACGTCCGAGGACATCAACAACACCTCGCACGCATTGATGCTGAACGATGCCCGCGCACAGATCCTGCTGCCGGGCCTCGACAAGGTGATCGAGCGTTTCCGTGCGCTGGCGCATGATCTGGCCGAGTTGCCCTTGCTGGCGCGTACGCACGGCCAGCCGGCGACGCCGACCACGCTCGGCAAGGAAATGGCCAACATCGTCGCCCGCCTGATCCGGGCGCGCAGCCGCATTGCCGACGTCGGCATGCAGGCCAAGTTCAACGGCGCGGTGGGCAACTACAACGCCCACCTGTCGGCCTATCCGGAAATCGACTGGGAAAACTTCGCGCGCCACTTCATCGAATCGCTCGGCCTCGAATTCAATCCTTACACCATCCAGATCGAGCCGCACGACGCAATGGCCGAGTTGTTTGACGCCATCGCCCGCTGCAACACCATCCTGATCGACGCCGACCGCGACATCTGGCAATACATCTCGATGGGTTATTTCAAGCAGAAGACCAAGGCCGGCGAAATCGGCTCCTCGACGATGCCGCACAAGGTCAATCCGATCGACTTCGAGAACTCCGAGGGCAACCTCGGCATCGCCAATGCGATCCTGCGTCATCTCTCCGAGAAGCTGCCCATCTCGCGCCTGCAGCGCGACCTGACCGACTCGACCGTGCTGCGCAACATGGGCGTCGCTTTCGGCTATGTCGTGCTGGCCCACGATTCGACAATGCGCGGCCTCAACAAGCTCGAAGCCAATCCGCAGCGCCTCGCCGAAGACCTCGATGCCTGCTGGGAAGTGCTCGCCGAGCCGGTGCAGACCGTGATGCGCCGTTATGGTGTGCCCAACCCCTACGAGCAGCTCAAGGAGCTGACGCGCGGCAAGGGCATCGAACCCGCCGCGTTGCAAGCCTTCATCGATGGACTGGCGATTCCCGCCGCAGAAAAGACGCGCCTGAAGGCGATGACACCGGCCAGCTACATCGGCAAGGCGGTCCAGCTGGCCAAGGACATCTGACGATGTCGTTCGCGGAGAGCCTCAAGCAGCTGCCCAAGGTGTCACACCTCGCCGCGCTGCAGCTTGTCGGCGACGACGGCAACGTCGTCGCCACTCTAGAGAACAAGCCGGGCCAAGCGGGCTCGCTGGCGGTGTATAACCATCTGGCCCAGCTTTACGGGGCCATCACCGTCGATGCGGCGAAGAAGGGCCTGGAACTCTACGGCGAACATGCGGTCGATGCCCAGGCTCACCCGGGCAAGCATCCGAATATCGACCGCTTGGTGACTTTGGTCACCGCAGGCGGGCAGTTCCGCGTCAAGCAGATATTTGCTACCGGAATGGAATAAACTCGACCCACGATGCGTATACAGGGTGGGTATGACCCATCGAGAGAAAACGCGCGTTCCCAACCCTCAAGGAGATCAAGCATGAACAAAATCCTCAAGTCCGCCGTCGCCGGCATCGCACTCACCGCCATAGCCGGTACAAGCTTCGCCCAGGTCATCGGCAAAATGGAAGACCAGATCCGCTGGCGCCAGTCGGCCTACCACACGATGGCCTGGAGCATGGGCCGCATCAAGGCGAACGTCGAAGGTACCTACAACAAGGATCAGGTCGCCGAGGCCGCCAACGTGATCCAGGCGATTGCCAATTCGAAGATGGGTGACCTCTACCAGCCGGGTTCCGACAAGGGCAAGGGTTGGAAGGACACCCGCCTCAAATCCGAGTTTTTCACCGACAAGGAAACGCTCGGCAAGGTCGCCAGCAACTTTGGCCAGCAGGCCAACGAAATGGCCAAGGTCGCTGCCGGCGGTGACGCGGGTGCGGTCAAGGCTCAGTTCGGCAAACTCGGCGAAGCCTGCAAGGGGTGTCACGACAAGTTCCGTCAGGAAGACTGATCGGCGGTCATACCCAGTCGGCAATCAACAGAAAGGCCACCCGCGGGTGGCCTTTTATGTCTGCCCGCGAAGTCAGCGCTGGCGGGACGGCATTCCCGGCGCTAAAACAGCGGGACCGCGGAGGCGGCGGAGGAGCGGGTGGCTCGGGCAACAGCGGACCGGATGCGGCCCAAACCGCGGCCAGGGCGAACAGCACTGCTACGACGAAAGCGACCACACCGCCCCCCTTGGCTGAATATTCCGGTGCACCCTCCGTCCAGCCGGATAGCATCGGTTTCACGAGGTTCTGTTTCTTCACGCGGGCGTAAAAGACAATGGAGCCGACGTGCAGCGCCACCAGTCCCATCAGGATCTTTTCGAGCAGGTGGTGGATGCCGATGACGTCACTGCTGGCCGCGCTGCCGATCAGCGGGACGAGATAACCTTCGAAGGCGATGTCGTCGTTGGCGAACAGGCCGGTCGCCGGCCTGGATCGCCGAGGATGCCGAGCAGCGCCGAGCACCGACAGGGCGCCAAGCGGATTGTGCCCCAGACCCTGCCAGCGTCCCTGCAGGTAGTCGAAGATCGCCCCCGGCCCGCGCACGAACTGGCTGAAGCGCGCGTAGGTCGAACCGACAAAGCCCCAGACGATGCGAAACACCAACAGGCCGACGATCGCGAGGCCGAAACGGCCGTGCCAGACCATGGCGTTGCCGCCGATGTTGCCGCTGATGAAGGCGGCAACGACCAGCAGCACCAGCGACCAGTGGAACAGCCGCGTCGGCAGATCCCAGACGTACGCTTGCCATCGCGCCGATCATACGCTAGACGCAGGCGCCGTCCTCGGTGGCTCCCTCGGGCTTTTCCTTCTTGGCCTTGACGAACTGCTCGCGCGAGACGCCGAGCCACATCACCAGCGGGCTGGCGACCAGCACCGAGGAGTAGATGCCGAACAGGATGCCGATGGTCAGCGCCAGCGCGAAGTAGTGCAGCGCGGCGCCGCCGAAGATCAGCATCGAGGTCACCATCATCTGCGTCGAGCCGTGGGTGATGATGGTGCGCGAGATGGTGCTGGTGATGGCGTGGTTGAGCACCTCGGGCGTGGTCAGGCCGCGCTGCTTCTTGAAGGTTTCGCGTACCCGGTCGAACACCACGACCGATTCGTTCACCGAATAGCCGAGCACGGCCAGCACCGCGGCCAGCACCGGCAGCGAGAATTCCCACTGGAAGAAGGCAAAGAAGCCGAGGATGATGATCACGTCGTGCAGGTTGGCGATGATGGCCGAGACGGCGAAGCGCCATTCGAAGCGGAAGGCCAGATAGATAACGATGCCGATGATGACCAGCAGCAGCGCCAGCGCGCCATCCTCGGCGAGTTCCCTGCCGACCTGCGGGCCGACGAATTCGACGCGCTTGATCTGCGGGCCATCGCCGAGCGCTTGCAGGCTGTTGCCCGACTTTTTCGCTGACGCGCGCGGTATCGCCGGCCTTGATCGGTACGCGGATCAGTACGTCGCGCGAGGAACCGAAGTTGTGCACCTGCGTGTCGTCGAAGCCATCGGCGTCGAGCTTGCTTACGGATCTTGTCGAGATCGGCAGCCTGCGCGTAGCCGACTTCGAGCAGCGTGCCGCCGGTGAATTCGATCGACAGGTGCAGACCCTTGGTGGCGAGGAAGAATACCGCCAGGACGAAGGTGACCAACGAAATGATGTTGAACACCAGCGCATGGCGCATGAAGGGGATGTCTTTTTTGATGCGGAAGAATTCCATGATTTATACCCCCGGTTTCCAGACTTGGCCGATGCTCACTGCTTCGAGCTTGCGGCGGCTGCCGTAGATCCAGTTCACCAGCGCACGCGACACCACCACCGAGCTGAAGATCGAGGTGAGGATACCGAGGCAATGCACGACCGCGAATCCGCGCACCGGTCCGGAACCGAAGATCAGCAGCGCGATGCCGGCGATCAGCGTGGTGATGTTGGAGTCGAGAATCGTGCCCCAGGCGCGCTCGTAGCCGGCCGTGATCGCCGCATGCGGCGTCGACCCGTTGCTCAGTTCCTCGCGCACGCGCTCGTTGATCAGCACGTTCGCGTCGATGGCCATGCCCAGCGTCAGCGCCACGGCGGCGATGCCGGGTAGCGTCAGCGTCGCCTGCAGCAGCGAGAGCAGGGCGACGAGGAAGAGCAGGTTGGCGGTGAGCGCCGTGACGGAGACGAAGCCGAACAGCAGGTAGTAGAGCGTCATGAACGTGGCGATCGCGGCGAAGCCCCACAACGTCGAGTTGAAGCCCTTCTCGATGTTGTCGGCGCCGAGCGACGGGCCGATGGTGCGTTCCTCGATGATCTCCATCGGCGCGGCCAGCGAGCCGGCGCGCAGCAGCAGCGCGACGTCGTTGGCTTCGACGGTCGTCATGCGGCCGGAAATCTGCACGCGGCCGCCGCCGATTTCGGTGCGGATCACCGGGGCGGTGACGACCTCGCCCTTACCCTTTTCGATCAGCAGGATGGCCATGCGTTTGCCGACGCTTTCGCGCGTCACGTCCTTGAAGATGCGCGCGCCGGCGGAGTCAAGGGTGAGATGCACCGCCGGTTCCTGTGTCTGGTTGTCGAAACCGGCCTGGGCATCGGTGAGCCGTTCGCCGGTCAGCACGACCTGCTTCTTGACCAGCAGGCCGCGGCCGCCGCGTTCGACGTAGTACTCGGTGCCGGCGGGCGGCTGGCCCTTCGCGGCAGCTTCCATGACGGTCGGGTTGGCGCTGCCCTCGTCATCGACCATGCGGATTTCGAGCGTGGCGGTGCGACCGAGGATGTCCTTGGCCTTGGCGGTGTCCTGCACGCCGGGCAACTGCACGACGATGCGGTCGGCGCCCTGCTGCTGGATCACCGGTTCGGCGACGCCGAGTTCGTTGATGCGGTTGTGTAGCGTGGTGATGTTCTGCTTAATGGCGAATTCCTGGATGCGCTTCTGCGCCACCGGCTTGAGGGTGGCGACCAGCTTGAATTCAGCGCCGTCCTGGGCTTCGACCAGTTCAAGATCGGGCTGGCTGTCGAGCGAGCACGCCCCGGGCCTTCTCGCGCGTCTCGGCATCGCGGAAACGGATCGCCAGCGTGTTGCCTTCGCGCTGGATGCCGCCGTGGCGGATGTTCTTGTCGCGCATCAGACTGCGCAGGTCGGCGCCGGTCGAGTCGAGCCGCTTGGTCAGCGCGCCCTTCATGTCCACCTGCAGCAGGAAATGCACGCCGCCGCGCAGGTCCAGGCCGAGATACATCGGTAGCGCGTGCAGGCCCGTCAGCCAGTCGGGCGATGCCGACAGGAGATTGAGCGCGACGCTGTACGAGGCCTCGGCCGGATCCGGGTTGAGCGCCTTCTCGATGGCATCCTTGGCCTTGAGCTGGGTGTCGGTGTCGGCCAGGCGCACGCGGATGCTGTTGCGGGTCGAAGAACAGGCCGGTGGGCTTGATGCCGGCGCCGGCGAGGGTATCCTCGACGCGCGACAGCAGCCGGGTATCGACCTTGATCGTCGCCTTGACGCTCGATACCTGCACGGCCGGCACTTCGCCGAAGAAGTTCGGCAGGGTGTACAGCAGGCCGAGAATCAACGCCACGATCACCGTGACGTTCTTCCAGAGGGGATACCTGTTCATCAGAGGTTTTTGAGCGTGCCCTTGGGCAGCAGTGCGCCAATCGCCTGCTTCTGGATCTGCACCTCGACCGGGGCATCCTTGAGCGTGGCGATTTCGATCGTGACATAGTTCTCGCCGACCTTGACGATTTTGCCGGCGATGCCGCCCTGGGTGACGACTTCATCGCCCTTGGCCAGTTCGCCGACCATCTTCTGGTGTTCCTTGGCCTTCTTCATCTGCGGGCGGATCATCAGGAACCACAGCACGATGAACATCAGGATGATGGGCGCCAGGCTCATCAGACCACCGGTGGGATCCTGGGAGGCAGCAGCCTGGGCGTAAGCATTGGAAATCAGCATGTTCCGGTTACTTCGTCTGAAAAATAAAGTGGGCATTATACCCGGGCCATGTTGCGGTCCCGATGGAATCGGGCGACATGGTCCGCGAAGCCGCCGGATGCGATCGCTTCGCGTAGTTCGCGCATCAGCGTCTGGTAGTAATGCAGGTTGTGGATGGTGTTGAGCCGCGCGCCGAGGATCTCGTCGGAGCGGTGCAGATGGTGCAGGTAGGCGCGACTGAAGTTGCGGCAGCAGTAGCAATCGCAGCTCTCGTCGAGCGGCCGGGTATCACTCTTGTGCTGGGCGTTCTTGATGCGGATGTCGCCGTAGCGCGTGAACAGGTGGCCGTTGCGCGCGTTGCGCGTCGGCATCACGCAGTCGAACATGTCGATGCCCTGACCAACCGCATAGACGATGTCCTCGGGGGTGCCGACGCCCATCAGGTAGCGCGGCTTGTGCGCCGGCAGGCGCGGCGCGGTGTGGGCGAGGATGCGCGCGAACTCTTCCTTCGGTTCGCCAACCGACAGGCCGCCGATGGCCATGCCGTCGAAGCCGATTGCGTCCAGTCCGGCCAGCGACTCGTCGCGCAGGTTCTCGTGCATGCCGCCCTGCACGATGCCGAACAGGGCGTTGGTGTTGTTCAGCCGGTCGTGTTCGTCGCGCGAGCGCTGCGCCCAGCGCAAGGAAAGGCGCATCGAGTCGCCCGCCTGCTTCAGGTCGGCCGGGTAGGGCGTGCATTCGTCGAAGATCATCACGATGTCGGAATTCAGCACGTGCTGGATCTGCATCGAATCCTCGGGCCGCATGAACAGCTTGTCGCCATTGATCGGCGAGGCGAATTTCACGCCGTCCTCGCTGATCTTGCGCAGCTCGCCGAGCGAAAAGACCTGGAAGCCGCCCGAATCGGTGAGGATCGGCTTGTCCCAGCCCATGAAGCGGTGCAGGCCGCCGTGCGCGCGAATGACGTCCAGCCCCGGTCGCAGCCAGAGGTGGAAGGTATTGCCGAGCACGATCTGCGCGCCGATCTCGACGAGTTCGTTCGGCGCCATGGCCTTGACCGTGCCGTAAGTGCCGACCGGCATGAACACCGGCGTGTCGACCATGCCGTGGGCGAGGGTGAGCGTACCGCGCCGCGCGGTACCGTCGGTGGCGAGTAGGTCAAATTTCATGATTGCCTGTGTAGGAGCATGGCGTCGCCGTAGCTGAAAAAGCGGTAGCCGTTGTCGATGGCGTGACGATAGGCGGTACGGATCTCGTCCAGGCCGCCGAAGGCCGAGACGAGCATCAGCAGCGTTGACTTCGGCAGGTGGAAATTGGTGATCAGCAGATCGACGATTCTGAAATGGTAGCCCGGCGTGATGAAGAGTGCCGTCTCGCCAGCGCTGACTTTCACCGTGCCATCCTCACCGGCGGCGGATTCGAGGGTGCGCAGCGAGGTGGTGCCGACGGCGACGACGCGGCCGCCGCGCTGCTTCGTGGTGGCAATGGCCTCGGCCGTCGCCTGCGGGATGACGTAGCGTTCGGTGTGCATGCGGTGCTGCGCGAGGTCCTGCACGCGCACGGGCTGGAAAGTGCCCGCGCCGACATGCAGCGTGACATGCGCGATGCCGACACCCCGGTCGCGCAGGCGCTCGAGCAGTGGCGCGTCGAAGTGCAGGCCTGCCGTGGGCGCCGCGACCGATCCCCCCGATCGCATGGGCGGGCGAAGACGGTCTGGTAGCGCTCTTCGTCGGCGCTGGCGGCGCTGCGTTCGATATACGGCGGGAGCGGCAGTTTGCCGTGCGTCTCGATCAGTTCGATCGCATCGCCCGGAAAACGCAACCGGTAGAACTCCCCGTCGCAGCCGAGTACCTCGACATCGAATGCCTCCGCGAGCCGGATCGTGCTCCCGGACCGGGGCGGCTTGCTGGCGCGCACCTGTGCGAGCACGGCGTCATCACCGACGACACGCTCGACCAGTACTTCGACCTGGCCGCCAGTTGCCTTTTTCCCATACAGGCGGGCATGCAGCACACGCGTGTCATTCATGACCAGCAGGTCGCCCGGGGCAAGCAGGTCGGGCAGGTCGGTGAAGGCGCGGTCCTCGCGCATCCCCCCGCGTATCACCAGCAGCCGGCTTGCGCTACGCTCGGCGAGTGGCGCCTGGGCAATCCGGTCGGGCGGCAACGGGTAATCGAAATCGTCGAGGGTGAGGGACATGTCTTGTGAGAAGCGTGTTTGCGGATAGAATGCGCGCTCTATCGCCGTGGGTCGGCACGCATTGTACGTGCGTGGGCGCCCCAACCCTGCCGGGATGGCGGAATCGGTAGACGCAGCGGACTCAAAATCCGCCGGTGGTAACACTGTGAGGGTTCGAGTCCCTCTCCCGGCACCAAGAATCAATCTACGAAAATCCAATCGGTACTGTATGCACCGATCATAAGCTGCCTTGCAGCTTATGCCCTTACCAGGATATTCCGAGCGCAGCTGAAAAAACCTGCGGTTGGTGGGGGGATGTCCCGGAACATGTACTAATCAGACCGGGGGAATACCCCCAATTCAGGGTGGCAAAACCCCAGACAGATGCGTCGAGAGTTATTTGGGTTTCTCGAGCATCGATTTCAGGTTGGCGAAGGGGTTATGCGTCGCCACATCCCCTTGTGGTGTAGCCATCGATCTCCCTGCTGATGCCTCTAACTGTTTCTGGTGCTCGTTGTCGTGGCAATAGAGACAGAGAAGTTCCCAGTTGCTCCCATCCTGCGGGTTGTTGTCGTGATTGTGGTCGCGATGATGGACGGTCAGTTCCCGCAGATTGGCATGGGCAAACGTTCTTGCGCAGCGACCGCAGACCCATGGATATATCTTGAGGGCCTGCTCACGATAGTTTTGATCACGTTTCGCGGCGTTCCTGCGTGCTGCGGCAACGACCTGGTCCAATCGGTTCTGGTCGGGTGACTTCTGTATCGGCATGGCAATAGATATTTAGGTGATGAGGTTGCGACGGATCACTTCCTTGTTGCGGCGCTAGTTTAAGGCTATATTTGTTGCGCGCTTTTATACTTGGGCTTGTCTCGGGCAGCCAAGGAAAAGGAGAAAACGATGGAAGTCAGCTCAGTAGGATCCGCGGCGCCGAAGCTTCAACAGCAGCTTGCCTTGGCCAAGTCCGCTCAGCAGGACTATGCCGATCAAGCCGCAGAGCAGGCGCGCTCACGACAGGAAGCGTCCCGCACCGAAGCCGCTCCGTCGAATGCGGAAACGACGCGGTCCGCTGCGGTCCGGGCGCGCGAGCGCACCGAAGTGGCCCAACAGGCGCAGCAGCAGAAGGTTTTTGTCAATGCACAAGGGCAAAAGACAGGTAGTATTATCAACGTGGCTGCTTGAGTGGCGGCCTCTTTTTCGTCCAAGTTTCGTCCCAATCGTATTCCAACAGCGTAAATCGAGGAGTTAACACCCATGAACAAATCCGAACTGATTGAAGCCACCGCGAAAGCCGCCGATATCTCCAAGGCAGCTGCCGATCGTGCCCTGTCCGCCGTCATGGACGCTGTCGTGAAGGCAGTCGCCAAGGGCGATGCGGTCACGCTGGTTGGTTTCGGTTCCTTCAAGCCCGCCAAGCGCGCCGCGCGCACCGGCAAGAATCCGAAGACGGGCGCGCCCCTGAAGATCGCCGCCACCACGGTGCCGAAATTCACCGCGGGTGCGAGTTTCAAGGCCGCTGTTGCCGGCAAGAAAGCGAAGAAAAAGTAAGTTTGCAGTAAGCGTTCTTCAGTCACGCCTGCCGACCGACCGGCGGCAGGCGAAAAAAGGGCCAACTTGCGTTGGCCCTTTTTGTTGTTGCGCAGGACGTTGGCTTATTTCTTCATTGCGTCCTGGGCACCTGTCACTGCACCGGAAGCGGCACCGGCGGCACCGCCTTCCTTCGCGCCTTCCACGCCACCCTGGGCGGCGCCCTTGACGACTTCCATCATCTTGTCCTTGTTGTCGGCAGGTGCAGCGGCGCTGCCTTCGGCCGGCTTGGCTGCGTCAGCGGGTCCGGCAGCCGGGAATGCGGCCGGGGCAGCGCCATCGGCCGGTTTGGCGGCGTCAGCTGCCGGTGCAACAGGAGCGGGCGCGGCGACTGGCGCCGGGGCGGCGGCGGCCGGAGGAGCTTCCTTCTTGCCGCAGGCGACAAGAGCGAGTGCAGTCAGGGAGACGAGCAGGAGGGAGGATTTCATGGGGAGGTCCTTTATTAATAATGGTCAGGGGAGGTAACGAACAAAAGGGAACGACATTAAGAACAAGCAGGTTAACCATTTTCAAGTGGAAAGGTTGACGCATTTGTTACAAAACATGACAAATTTCTACACCAGTCGATGGCAGCCGACAGGTGGGTGCTTGCATTGAGAGAGATATCCTGACCCAACCCGAAAGCTTCGCCACGAATCGCGAGGAGAAGGCAGGGCGGCGGAGAGCGGTCGTGGAGATCGGCATAGACCTGCATGACGGCTTCCGGACTCAGGGCATGGGTGCTGAAGCTGGCGTCACGGGCGGGCGAGAGCGGGCTGACGGCGAAGGGCGGATCGGCCACGATGCTGGCATCGACGAACAGGATCAGATCCCTGCCTTCGAGGTCGAGCGCATGCTCGACCTGCAGCTGGAAGTCCGTGAGGCATTCCACCCGCGATAGCTGTAGTGCGGCGATGTGTTCGACGAACAGGGGACCGAGCGCGTCATCGCCCCGCGATGGGTTGCCCCAGCCGAGGATCAGGATGGGCGCGGTCATTGCCGCCGGCAGATGCCGTGCAGATTGCGTGCCATGCCAGCGCGTGCCGTCCCGTCAGCGCTGACTATTGAAACCTCGAGCGGCATCCTGCCGAGCGCATGGGTGGCGCAGGAGAGGCAGGGGTCAAAGCAGCGGATCGCCACCTCGATGTGGTTGAGCAGCCCCTCGGTGATATCGCGGCCATCAAAATACTGCCGGGCCACGGCGCGGATCGCCGCGTTCATCGCCTGATTGTTGTGCGTGGTCGAGACGATCAGGTTGGCGCGGACCACCTGGTCGTTCTCATCGACGCGATAGTGATGGATGAGCGTGCCGCGTGGTGCCTCGATAACGCCGATGCCGCGCTCGCATCGCTGGCCGGTTGCGACCAGATCGCGGCCGACGATGTCGTCGTCGTGCAGCAGTTCCTTGATCGCTTCGGCGGCATGCAGCATCTCGATCATGCGCGCCCAGTGGAAACCCAGTGTTGCCCGGGCTGCCGCGCCGGCGGCGAAAGCGAGGAAGTCCTGCCGCTCCCGCTCGGCGAGCGGGGTCGGAATGCAGTCGCACTGCGTGACGCGCGTCAGTGGTCCGACCCGATACCAGCCGGTGTCGGCGTTGCCCAGCGCGCGCAGGAAGGGAAACTTCATGTAGCTCCAGGGCTTGACGTCCTCGACGATCACATCCCAGTAATGGTCGGTGTCGAAGTGGTCGAAGAAGGTCGTGCCGTCGGCGCGCCGCGCGCGCAGGCCACCGCCGTAGAAGTCCAGCGCACCGTCGGCGCGGACGAGGCAAAGCGCATGGGCATCGAAACTACCGAAGTCGCGGTACTGCGGCAGGTGCTGTTCGAACAGCAGCTTGACGATGCCGACTGCCTCGCGACTCCAGGCAATGATCTCGTAGATGTCCTTCAGCAGGGCGGCCCGCTCTTCAGGCATCAGCGACTTGTTGACGCCGCCGGGTATCGCGCCGGTGCCATGCACGCGCTTGCCCGCGGTCATGCGGATGATTTCCTGGCCGAACTTGCGTAGCAGCACGCCCTTCCGGACGATGGCGGGATCGTGCGCAGCCAGGGCAGCGACGTTGCGTTGGCCGGCTTCCGCGTCGAAGCCGAACAGCAGGTCGGGCGAGGCGAGATGGAAGAAGTGCAATGCGTGCGATTGCAGGATCTGCCCATAGTGCATCAGGCGGCGGATCTTCTCGGCGGTCGGTGTCAGCGTCGCGCCGACGATCTGGTCCATTGCCTTGGCTGCGGCGATATGGTGCGACACGGGGCAGATGCCGCACAGTCGTTGCACCATCACCGGCACTTCCCAGAACGGGCGGCCCTCGATGAACTTCTCGAAACCGCGGAATTCGACGATGTGCAGGCGTGCCTGCTGCACGCGGTTGTCGTCGTCGAGCAGCAGCGTGACCTTGCCGTGGCCTTCGACGCGGGACAGCGGGTCGATGGCGATGCGGCGCAGGTATTCCGGATGCGGGGCGGTTTCGAGATTAGTCATAGCTCAGCAGGCCGGCAGCTAGGCGGGGTTCCCGCCCGGCCAGCAGGTCGGTGAGAAACTGCCAGATGGCATCGGCCGAGGGCGGGCAGCCGGGCAGGAAGTAATCGACCTTGACGACCTCGTGGATCGGCCGCACCTGGTCGAGCGGCAGGGGCAGTTCAGGGTCGTCGGGAATGCGCGTGCCTTCCGTGAGGCTCGCCTCGGTGGCATAGACGGTTGCGAGAATGTCGCGCAGGTCGAGGTGATTGCGCTGCGCCGGCAGGCCGCCATTCACCGCGCAGGCACCGATGGCGACGAGGATGCGGCAGTGGGCGCGAAAGGCCTGCAGTACATGCACGTTCTCCGCGTTGCAGACGCCGCCTTCGATGATGCCGATGTCGCAGATTCCGTGCGTACCGATTTGTTTGGTGTCGGTGAAGGGCGAGCGGTCGAATTCGATGAGTTCGAGCAGATCGAACAGGCGCTCGTCGATGTCAAGCAGCGACATGTGGCAGCCGAAGCAACCGGCGAGGCTGGCGGTGGCGACGCGCAGTTTCTTCATGCATCACCGCCAGGCTTGGGCTTGAATTCGGCAACGTGCGCGGAGATCGGCGCTGCATCGAAGCGTCGCTGGCCGATCGGTACGGCAAAGCCCTTGCGCTTGGGCAAAATCACGCCGACCGGGCAAACTTGCGCGGCCTTGTCGGTGAGCGCGAAGTGGGTGTCGCCGAGCTTGCCGGATTCGGCATTCACGATGAGATGTTTGCTGATGCCGCGCCCGGCGAGCGCGAAGACATGTTTGCCATCGATCCCGGCGCTGGCATGGATGCACAGTTCGCAGAGGATGCAGCGGTTGAAGTCGAGCAGCACGTCGGGGTGGGAAAAGTTCGACCGGCCGGACCGGGAAGATGTGGCGGAAGTGCGGCGTCATCACGCCGAGTTCGTAGCCCAGCGCCTGCAGCAGGCAGTCGCCACTCTTCTCGCAGGATGGACAGAAATGGTTGCCTTCGACCAGCAACATCTGAATCAACGCCTGGCGCTGCGCGCGGATCTCGTCCGTCTCGCTGTCGACCCGCAAGCCGGCGGTAGCGGGCAGGGTGCAGGCGCTCGCGCTGCGTCCGTCGGCCTTGACGGTGCAGAGCTTGCAACTGCCGTGGGGGTGGAATTCCGGGTGGTAGCAGAGATGCGGAATGTAGGCCTCGGCGGCGAGCGCAGCCTGCAGGACAGTTTGCCCCGGCCTGAAGGGGATCGCGCGACCGTCGAGGAAGAAGGTATCGTTCATGGCGCGAAGTGGGCGTCGGCATCGTCGCGGCGCGTCATCTGCCGCGCCTGCGCGAGTGCGCTGTCGAGATTGAAGGCCGGCACGAATTCGAGCGACTTCAGATGCCGTTCCCAGGTGGGGCGAAACTTGCGCAGCGTGTCTTCGAGCGGATTGCCCGCCGTGCGGCCCAGCCCGCAATGCGCCGTCTCCTTCATGACCCGGACGAGGTGCGCAATCTCGTCGATCTCATAGCGCGTGCCGTTGCCGCGGGCGATCTTGTCCATCATGCGGCGCAGCAGCGTCGTGCCGACACGACAGGGGGTGCAGAAGCCGCAGGATTCGTGCGCGAAGAAATGGTTGAAGTTGCGCGCCACCTCGAACATGTCCCGGCGACGGTCGAATACCATGAACGCGCCGGCGGTCGGCAAATCCTCGAGGGCGAGGCGCCGGTCGAACTCGCCCGCGTCGATGCAGGCGCCCGAGGGGCCCGAAATCTGCACGGCTTGCGTGTTTTCGGCGCCGCAGTCGTCGAGTACTTGTCGGACGCTGACGCCGAAGGGGTATTCGTAGATGCCGGGACGGGCGCAATCGCCGGATACGGAAAGCAACTTGGTACCGGCTGACTGTGCCGTGCCGACGGCCGCGTACCAAGCACCTCCCCGTGCGGCGATCAGCGCGGCGGCCGCGAGGGTTTCGACGTTATTCACGACGGTCGGGCGGCCGAGAAAGCCGTGGGTGACGGGGAAGGGCGGACGGCTGCGCGGAATGCCGCGTTTGCCCTCGAGCGATTCGATGAGCGCCGATTCCTCGCCGCAGATGTAGGCGCCGGCGCCCAGATGCACCTCGATGTCGAACGCGTGGCCGCTGCCGAGGATATTCCCGCCGAGCAGTCCGGCAGTGTGCCGTTCCGCCAGGACTGACTTTAGCGGTTCGAGCAGATGGCGATACTCGCCGCGCAGGTAAACGTAGCCCGTGCGCGCGCCGGTGACGAGTGCGGCGACCGTCATGCCCTCGAAGATGAGGTCGGCATGGCTGTTGAGCAGCACGCGATCCTTGAAGGTGCCGGGCTCGCCCTCGTCGGCGTTGCAGATGATGTAGCGCGCGTTGGGTTCAGCTACGGGCGCGTCACGGCAGGCCTGCCACTTGGTGGCGGTGCTAAAGCCCGCGCCGCCGCAGCCGCGCAGCCGCGACCGCTTCATCTCGTCCAGCGTCGCGGCCGGACCGCGTGCCAGCGTGGCAGCGATGGCCGCGCCAGGCGGCAAGCCGTGATCCAGCAGTCGGTCGCGGCGGCGAATGTTGTCGGCGATGAGGAACCAGTCGGCCGGCCAGTCGGTGAGCGGAATCTCGTCGCTGATCAGCTCGACCATCGCCTCGACGCGATCCATGTCCATGCGCGTTACCGCCCGGTAATTCACCAGCACCGCCGGGCCCTGGTCGCCCATGCCGGTGCAGGACGTGGCATCGACGCTGACGAGCCCGTCCTCGGCAGTGCGGCCGCGTTCGACCCACAGGCCCCGGCACATCGCCACCATCAGGTCGCGGCTGCCGAGCATCCGGTCGGTGATGTTGTTGCTCCAGAGTACGCGGTAGCGGCCGCGCGGCACGGTGTGGAAGAAACTGTAGAAGCTCGCCGTGCTTTCCACCTGTGCGCGCGACCAACCGATGCCCGCGGCGATGGTGGTCAGCGTGCCTGGCGCCAGCCAGCCCAGCGCGTCCTGTACTTCACGCAGGATCTGCATCAGCCGTGTGCCGTCGTGCCGGTGCCGCGCGAGGATGGTCTCGATGATCGTCTGCTCTTCCATGATGTGCATAGCTTACCCGTGTATGGATTACCTTCCACGTGTTACCGTTGTTTGCAGCAGACCAATACCAGCGAGGAAAAGATGAGAATCCTGAGTTGGAACATCCAGTGGGGCCGCGGCCTCGACGGCCGTGTCGATCTGGCGCGCATCGCCGCCGTGGCGCGCGCGCATGATCCCGACGTGCTGTGCCTGCAGGAGGTGGCCGTCAATCATTCCGGCCTGCCCGGCGGCGCGGCGATGCACCAGCCAGAGTGGCTGGCGGGCCTGTTCCTCGGCTACGAATCCGTCTACGGTGTCGGCAGCGACTTGCCTGACGGTCTGGGCGGACGGCGCCAGTTCGGTAACCTGATCCTGTCGCGACGGCCGATCCTGCAGGTATTCCGACATTTGCTCCCCTGGCCGGCGGAGGTAGGTAGCCCGAGCATGCAGCGTGTCGCGGTGGAAGCGGTGATCGATGCGCCGGAATATCCCGGCCAGGCGCTGCGCGTGATCACGACGCATCTGGAATACTTCTCGGCCACACAGCGTACCGCCCAGTGTGCAAGCTTGCGCGCCATTGCCGATGCGGGATGGCGACATGCGGTCATGACAGGGTCGACCGCTGAAACCGATCCGCCTTTCGCTGTGCTGCCGCGTGGCGCGGGCTGCGTGCTGTGTGGGGATTTCAACAGCCCGGCCGGTGCGCCGGAACATGAGGTTCTGTTGCGGCTAGGTGAAACGCCTGCGTTTGCCAATGCCTGGACAGTGGCCCACGCTGCCGTCCCGCCAGCGCCGACTTTCGGTGTGCATGAGCAACGCTATGTGGATGCGCCGAGCTGCTACGACAGCTTCTTCGTCAGCGAAAATATTGCCGGCCACGTGGCCCATGTCACCGTCGATGGCGGTACCACGGCTTCGGACCACCAGCCCATAGTGCTGGAATTGCGCGGTTAGAATGCAGGCTCAACGAACTCCGGAGAACTGTCATGTGCCTTGCCATTCCCGCCCGTGTCGTCGAAAGGCCCGATGAGGACACCGCCGTCGTCGATCTTGGCGGCGTGAAGAAGACAATCTCGCTGGCGCTGGTCGAGGATGTCGTCGTCGGCGACTACGTGATCGTGCATGTCGGCTTCGCGCTCAACAAGCTGAACGCCGAGGAGGCCGAGAAGACGCTCGCGCTGTTCGCCGAGATGGGCGCGGCGGTGGCCGCCGAGGATGCCCTGCTGTCAGGCGGCGCCGCTTGAAGTACATCGACGAATTTCGCGACGGCGAGTTGGCGCGCGGACTTTCCGGTGCCATCGCGTCAGCGGCGCATTCGGGGCGCGAATACGCGTTCATGGAGTTTTGTGGCGGGCATACGCACGCGATCTCGCGCTACGGCGTGACCGACCTGCTGCCAGCCAGCGTGCGCATGGTGCATGGGCCGGGCTGCCCCGTTTGCGTGCTGCCGATCGGTCGCATCGACATGGCGATCGAACTGGCGCTCAAGCACAAGGCCATCCTCTGCAGCTATGGCGACTGCCTGCGCGTACCGGCTTCGGACGGCCTGTCGCTGCTGAAGGCGAAGTCGCGCGGCGGCGACATCCGCATGATCTATTCGGCCTCGGACGCGCTGAATATTGCCCGCGAGAATCCGGCGCGCGAGGTGGTGTTCTTCGCCATCGGCTTCGAGACGACCACGCCACCAACCGCGGTGGTGATCAGGCAGGCCGCGCAGGAAGGCCTGAAGAATTTCAGCGTGTTGTGCTGTCATGTGCTGACCCCGGCGGCAATGCACTGCATCCTCGCGTCGTCCGAGGTGCATCTCGACGGCTTCGTTGGCCCGGCGCATGTGTTGACCGTGATCGGCAGCCAGCCCTACGAGGTATTTTCGGAACAGCATGGCAAGCCGGTGGTCATCGCCGGCTTCGAGCCGCTCGACGTGATGCAGGCGATCCTGATGCTGATCCGGCAAGTCAACGACGGGCGCAGCGCGGTCGAAAACGAATTCACGCGCGCGGTGACGCGCGCGGGCAACCGCAAGGCGCAGGCGCTGGTCGACTCGGTTTTTGAACTGCGGCCGAGCTTCGAATGGCGCGGCCTCGGCACGATCGAAAAGTCAGCACTGGCGATACGGCATGAATACGCCGCCTTCGATGCCGAAAAACGTTTCCATCTCGAATACCACGTCATACCTGACCACAAGGGTTGTGAATGCGGCGCAATCCTGCGTGGCGTCAAGGAACCGCGAGCCTGCAAGCTGTTCGGCAACGTCTGCACGCCGGAGAATCCGATCGGCTCCTGCATGGTGTCTTCCGAGGGTGCGTGCGCGGCGCACTACACATATGGCCGCTACCGGGATGCGGAAGATCTACAAAAGTAATATCAATGAATACTAATAGAAAAGATTGATATTGAAAGATCACGGCGTTTGATGAGGATCAAAAGCCAGTAGTTCCCTTGTGGCTATAAAGCCAGAAATAACCACACAAGGGAGAGCAAGTCCATGGGAACCTCCATCTTCGAACTCGAACGGGAAGATCTTTCCAGCGTCGAGGAGCGGCTCCACATGCCGCGTCGCGAATTTCTCCAGTTTTGCGCCACTGTCGCCGCGACCCTCGGCCTGCCGGCCGGCGCGGAAGCCGCCGTCGCCAAGGCCGTCGAGATCGGCCAAGCGGCCCTCGGTGATCTGGCTGCACTTCCAGGAATGCACCGGCTGCTCCGAATCGCTGCTGCGCGCCGAGCACCCGACGCTGGAAAAGCTGATCCTCGACGTCATCTCGCTCGACTACCACGAGACGCTGATGGCCGCCGCCGGCCACCAGGCCGAGGCGGCGCGCAAGGCGGCGATGGAGGCCAACAAGGGCAAGTACGTGCTGGTGGTCGAAGGCGCGATCCCGACCAAGGACAACGGCATCTACTGCAAGATCGGCGGCCAGACGGCGATCGACATGCGTCAAGGAATGCGCGGCCGATGCGGCGGCGGTGATCGCCATCGGCTCCTGCGCCTCGTGGGGCGGCATGCCCTCGACCGACCCGAACCCGACCGGCGCCTCGAGCGTCGCCGAGGTGCTCGGCAAGCCGGTCGTGACGATTCCCGGTTGCCCGCCCAATCCCTACAACTTCCTCGCCACCGTGGTGCATTTCCTCACCTTCGGCAAGCTGCCGCGAGGTCGACAAGCTCGGCCGTCCGAAGTTTGCCTACTCGCGCCTGATCCACGAGAACTGCGAGCGCCGCGCCCACTTCGACGCCGGCCGCTTCGCCATGGAGTTCGGCGACGAGGGCCATCGCAAGGGCTACTGCCTCTACAAGCTCGGCTGCAAGGGGCCGGAAACCTACGCCAACTGCCCGACCCTGGGCTTCGGCGATGTCGGCGAGGTGTCACTGGCCGGTCGGTTGCGGCCATCCCTGCATCGGCTGCACCGAGAAGGGCGTCGGCTTCACCAAGCCGATCCACGCCGATGGCCAAGATGCTGAACGTCGCGCCGCCGCTGCAGTACCCGCGCATCGTCGAGGAGACAGGGCAAGGGCGCGACCTTCGCCGCGGCCGCGGCACTGGCCGCCGTCGCCGGTGCGGCCGCCGGCGGCGCGGCCATGCTGGCGAGCAACCTCGGCCTGTCGCACGAGGCCGAGGAGAGCAGGCACAAGACAGAGCGGCAAGAACCACAAGCGGAGGCGTGACATGGGCACCCGACGCGATTTCCTCAAAGGTGTCGTCGCCGGCGCGCGCCGGTCGGCGCTGGCGGTGGCGGCACCGCTGTCCGGCGCAGGCGCGCGAAACCCAGCACGTGCCGCCCGAGGCGACTGGGCCTGCTCTACGACGCCACCCTGTGCGTCGGCTGCAAGGCCTGCGTGGCGGCCTGCAAGGAGGCCAACGACAACCCGCCGGAGTTCACCACGGTCGACCAGTTGTGGGATACGCCGCTCGATACCTGCGGCAACACCTTCAACATCATCAAGATGTACCGCAACGGCACGATGGACGACGAAGGACGCCGAGAACAACGGCTATCGCCTTCATGAAGACGTCCTGCATGCACTGCGCCGATCCGTCCTGCGTCTCGGCCTGCCCGGTGTCGGCGATGACCAAGGACCCGGTCACCGGCATCGTCGAGCTACAACCCGGACAAGTGCATCGGCTGCCGCTACTGCGTCGCCGCCTGCCCGTTCGGCATGCCGAAGTACCAGTACGACGAGCCGCTCGGCCGCAGATCGGCAAGTGCGAGTTGTGCAGTCATCGCCACAAGGACGGCCACTACTCGGCCTGCGCCGAGGTCTGCCCGACCGGCGCGACGCTGTTCGGCAAGACCGCCGACCTGCTGGCCGAAGCCAAGCGCCGCCTGGCGCTCAAGCCGGGCGAGGTCACGACCTATCCGCGCGGCCGGCTCGGCGACGCGGCGGCCACCGGCGTCAATTGGCGTCAGGAGCCTGACCAGAGCTACGAAGGCGCGGTCGGCAAGTACCTGCAGCATGTCTATGGCGAGAAGGAGTACGGCGGCACCCAGGTGCTCAAGCTGTCCGGCGTGCCCTTCGAGAAGGTCGGCATGCCGAAGCTGCCGCCCGATTCGTCGGCGGCGACGTCGGAGACCATCCAGCACACCCTCTACGGCGGCCTGATCATGCCGATCGCCGTGCTCGGCGCGCTGACCTGCGTCGCCAAGCGCAACGTCAAGCCGGAGACGACGGAAGAAGGAGGACAAGTCATGGCAGCACACAACATCATGCCCACGCCCGCCGCCCGTCGGCGGGCCGCTGCTCAACGCGGTCACCCTGATCGCGCGGCGATGCTGGTCGCCGATCGTGGCGGCCATCCTGGTGGTGCCGCTTCGTTCTTCGGCCTCGGCGCGTCACCAACCTCAACGACGGCTACCCGTGGGGCATCTGGATCGTCGTCGATGTGATGATCGGCTCGGCCTTCGCCTGCGGCGGCTTCTCCGTGGCGATGCTGGTCTACATCTTCAACAAGGGCGAATATCACCCGCTGGTGCGCCCGGCGCTGCTGGCGAGCCTGTTCGGCTACACCCTGGCCGGTGCCGCGGTGATCTTCGACCTCGGCCGCTGGTGGAACGTCTGGAACATCTTCTGGCCGTGGTCGGCGAACCCGAACTCGGTGATGTTCGAGGTGGCCGTCTGCATCACGCTCTACATCGTCGTGATGTGGATCGAGTTCTCGCCGGCCTTCCTCGAGAAGTTCGGCATGAAGGACGTCAAGCGCAAGCTCAACAAGATGCTGTTCTTCTTCATCGCGCTCGGCGTGCTGCTGCCGATGATGCACCAGTCCTCGCTCGGCACGCTGCTGGTGGTGCTCGGCCCGCAGGTGCATCCGCTGTGGCAGACGCCGGTGCTGCCGCTGCTGTTCCTGCTGACGGCCATCATCATGGGCTACGCGCGTGGTGCTGTTCGAGTCCTGCGTGGCTTCGTCGGCCTACCGGCGCAGCATCGAGATGCAGCTGCTGACGCCGCTGGCGAAGATCATGCTCGGCCTGCTCGCGGCCTATCATGGTCGTGCGCTTCGGCGACCTTGCTCTGGCGCGGCGCGCTGCGGCATGGCGTTCGGCCATCACGCTCGAAGCGCTGATGTTCTGGATCGAGATGGCCTGCTTCGTCGCGCCGTTCCTCCTGCATCGGCACGGCAGCGCAGCGGCGCAGCCCGGCCCAGCTGTTCCTCGCCGGCATCTTGCATGCATGCTCGGCGGCGTCGCTGCTGCGCCTGAACGGCTTCCTGATCGGCTACGACACCGGCGGCGGCTGGCAGCTACTTCCCGTCGCTGGCCGAGGTGCTGGTCACCGTCGGCATGTTCGCGATCGAGATCCTGGGCTACATCATCATCACCCGCCGTTTCCCGGTGCTGCCCCGGGAAGACAGCTCACGCCTGAACGATGGAGACAAAACATGAGTACAACGCATAACCGATTGATCCGATCACCCGCATCGAAGGCCACCTGCGCATCGACTGTCGATGTCGATGGCGGCAAGGTCAAGAAGGCCTGGTCCTCCGGCCAGATGTGGCGCGGCGTCGAACTGATCCTGCTGGGCCGCGACCCGCGCGATGCCTGGGCCATCACCCAGCGCATCTGCGGCGTGTGCACCACGGTGCATGCCATCGCCTCGGTGCGCGCGGTCGAGAACGCGCTGCAGACTGGAGGTGCCGCTCAACGCCCAGTACATCCGCAACCTGATCATCCTGGCGCACGCGGTGCATGACCACATCGTGCACTTCTACCACCTGTCGGCGCTCGACTGGGTCGATGTCACCTCGGCGCTCAAGGCCGATCCGGACAAGACGGCCGACGCTGGCCGAGAGCCTGTCCTCCTGGAACCGCAACGGCAAGCACGAGATGCGCGCGCGTGCAAGGAGCGCCTCAAGCCGCTTCGTCGATGGCGGCCAGCTCGGCATCTTCACCAACGGCTACTGGGGCCACCCGGCGATGAAGCTGTCGCCGGAAGTCAATCTGCTGGCCGTGGCGCACTACCTGCAGGCGCTCGAAGTGCAGCGCAAGGCCAACAAGATCGTCTCCATCCTCGGCTCCAAGACGCCGCACATCCAGAACCTCGCGGTCGGCGGCGTCGCCAATCCGATCGCCACCGATTCGCAGTCGGTGCTGACGGTCGAGCGCCTGATGGCGATCAAGGGCTGGATCGACGAACTGGCCGACTTCGTCAAGAACGTCTACCTGATCGATGTCGCCGCCGTCGGCGCCTTCTACGCCGACTGGACCAAGTACGGCGCGGGCGTCACCAACTACCTGTCGCGTGCCGGATATCCCGCTGGACACCAAGGGCACGCAGTTCGCGTTGCCCGGCGGCTACATCGAGGGCGGCGATCTGGCCAAGTTCAAGCCGATCAAGAGCTTCAACGACGAGTTCTGGGGCAAGGGCGTCGAGGAATCGGTCAAGCACTCCTGGTACGACTACGAGCACGGGCAAGCCGCTGCATCCCTACAAGGGCGAGACCAAGCCGAACTACACCGACTTCCAGGACGACGGCAAGTATTCCTGGCTCAAGTCGCCGACCTTCTACGGCAAGCCGGCGCAGGTCGGGCCGCTGGCCCGCGTGCTGTGCATGCTCGCCGCCGGCCACGAGCCGACCAAGAAGTACGCCACGCCGGCGCTCGACACCGTGTCGGCGCTGGCCAAGACCAAGGTCGGCCTCGACGCGCTGCATTCCACCATCGGCCGCCATGCCGCGCGCGCGGTGTCGCTGCGCGGTGCATGGTCGACATGCTGGCCGACCAGTGGACGGCTGCTGATCGACAACATCGCCAAGGGCGACATCAAGACCTTCAACCAGCCGGTGTTCCCCAAGGGCGAGATCGATGGGCGTCGGCTTCCACGAGGCGCCGCGCGGCGTGCTCTCGCACTGGGTGGTCATCGACAACGGCAAGATCAAGAACTACCAGTGCGTCGTGCCCTCGACCTGGAACGCCTGCCCGCGCAACGAGAAGGACGAGCCGGGGCCGTACGAGGCATCGCTGCTCGACAACCCGATCGCCGATCCCGAGAAGCCGCTCGAAGTGCTGCGCACGATCCACTCCTTCGACCCGTGCATCGCCTGCGCGATCCACCTGACCGACAAGGAAAACGAGCAGAACGTCACGATCAAGGTCGTCTGAAAATGCGTCCCCATCCCCCCAGCCCCCTTCCTGGGAAGGGGGAGGTGGGCGGCGCGCTGCGCTCGTAAGGAAAACGATGAAAGTGGTAGTGCTGGGTGTCGGCAATGTGATCCTTGCCGACGAAGGGGTGGGTGTGCGCGTGGTCGAGGCTTTCGAACGCGAGTACACCCTGCCGGAAGGCGTGGTCGTCATCGATGCGGGCACCTCAGGCATGGAAATGCTCGAAGATCTCTCCGGCCTCGATTTCCTGCTGGTCGTCGATGCCATCGCCGCCGGCAGGGCGCCGGGCGAGTTGGTACAGCTGCGCGGCGACGAGGTGCCGGTTTTCTTTCGCCGTAACCTGTCGCCCCACGGCATCGGATTGTCGGACGTGCTCGCCGCGCTTGAATTCCTCGGCGCGGAACCGAAGGAAACGGTGATCCTCGGCGTGCAGCCGACTTCGCTGGAACTATCGACCGAGCTGACGCCGGCCATCGCGGCGCGCGTGCCGGAACTTGTTGCGCAGGTCGTTGACGAACTGACGCAGCGCGGCCTGGCGCCGGTGCGCAAGTAAAAGTCAGCGCTGGCGAGACGGCACATACAATCCACCCATGTTTCAGGATGATCCCACCGCGCAGGTCGAGGCGACATTCCGGCGCATCCATACCGAACGCATGGCGGGCCTGCCCCTGCTCAACCCGGTGCTGGACGTCGCAGCCGTGGGCTTCGCGCGCCAAGGCGACGACTGGCGCGGCGCGCTGGTCACGCCTTGGTGTATCAATCTGCTACTGTTGCCCGCCACGGCCGACTGGCCGGTACCCGGATCCCACGAGCGCACATTCCGCAAGTATGCTTCGGGCAATTTCGCCTTCCTGCCCAACCATGAAGACGGGCTCGGCGACTACCTGATCTGCCCGCTGCTGCACGATATGAAGCAGTTCGTCGATCAGGCCACTGCGACGATGACGGCACAGGCCTGCCTGATCGCCCTCGATCTCGCGCCGGATCAGCGGCAGCCGGACGCAACGACACCCAGTTCTTCGGCGCGCCGAAAATTCCTGTCGCTTGGCAGCTAGAATCGGACCATGCATGAAATGTCGCTCGTCGAGGGCGTGCGCGAGCTGGTCGAGGATGCCGCGTTGCGCGAAGGTTTTCGCCGTGTGAAGCAGGTGCGGGTCGAGATCGGGCAGCTTTCCGGTGTCGAACGCGAGTCTTTCGAGTTCTGTTTTGACCTCGCGATGCGCGGCGGCGTGACGGACGGGGCGACGCTGGAAGTTATTGCAACGCCGGGCCGCGGCCGCTGTCCGGATTGCGGCCGGGAAAGCGCGCTGGCGGTTGTTTACGACCCGTGCGAACATTGTGGCGCGGCGCCGATCGAAGTGATCGGTGGAACGGAAATGCGCGTCATCGACCTTGAAGTGGAGTGAACGACCATGTGTACAACCTGCGGTTGCGGTGAAGGCGAAACGAAGATCGAGGGCGAAGACCTGCATCACGCCCATGAGCACACCCATGCGGACGGCACGATGCACAGCCACCCGCACGATCACGCACATGCCCATGGTCATGGCGACGATCACGATCATGGGCATCATCATCCGGGCCAGGAACACCACGGCTATCGTCCGCAGGGGCACGGGCATGAGCATGACTCGGCCCGCACCGTGCGGTTGGAGCAGGACATCCTCGCCAAGAACAATGCCTATGCGGCGCGCAACCGCGAGCGCCTGGCCGCGCAGGCCATCTTCGCACTGAACCTGGTGTCCAGCCCCGGCTCCGGCAAGACCACGCTGCTGGTGAAGACCATCGAGGCGCTGAAAGGAAAGCTCGGCATTGCCGTCATCGAAGGCGACCAGCAGACCAGCCACGATGCCGAGCGGATTCGCACCACCGGCGCACCGGCGATCCAGATCAACACCGGCAAGGGCTGCCACCTTGACGCTCACATGGTCGGCCACGCGCTGGAACAACTCCCCCTCGCCGACAACGCCGTGCTGATGATCGAGAACGTCGGCAACCTCGTCTGCCCCGCCGCATTCGACCTTGGCGAAGCTGGAAAGGTCGTGATCCTGTCGGTGACCGAGGGCGAGGACAAGCCGCTCAAGTATCCCGACATGTTCCGCGCAGCGCGCCTCATGCTCGTCAACAAATGCGACCTGCTGCCCTACCTGCAGTTCGACGTCGACCAGGCCATCGCCTACGCGAAGCGCGTCAATCCGCTCATCGAGGTGATCCGCGTTTCGGCGACGACGGGCGAGGGCATGGCCGACTGGCTGGGCTGGATCGAGAAGGGCGCAGCCGCGGTTCGAGGCTGATGACGTGACAGACGCGGTGGCGGAAGCCGCACGAATCCGTGTCTCTGGAGTCGTTCAGGGTGTTGGCTTCCGCCCTTTCGTCTGGCGACTTGCGCACGATCTGAAGATCGTCGGCTGGGTCAGGAATGACGCTGCGGGCGTCGAGATCCATGCCGAGAACGGGAACCTTGAAACCCTGGTCTCCCGGCTGAAAAGCGAAGCCCCGCCGCTGGCACGCGTCGATGCGGTGACGCTGCGGACCGTCGTGAGCGAGGGCCATACCGGTTTCACGATCGTTGCAAGCAAGGGCGGCAAGGTCAGCACCGCGATCGGTCACGACACGGGTGTCTGTCCCGATTGCCTCGCAGAGCTTTTTGATCCGCGCAACCGGCGCCATCGCCACGTCTTCATCACCTGCACGCACTGTGGGCCGCGCTATACCGTCACGCGCCGGCTGCCCTACGACCGGCCGCAGACGAGCCTGGCCCCATTTCCTTTCTGCCCGGAGTGCCAGCGCGAGTACACCGATCCGGCGGATCGCCGCTTCCATGCCGAAACCACCTGCTGCCCCCAGTGTGGCCCGCAGTTGCAACTGCTCGACGCGGCCGGCCAGCCGCTCGAAGGTGACCCCATGGCCATGACGCTGGCGCTCTTGCAGGCCGGGAAGATCGTCGCGATCAAGGGGCTGGGCGGCTTTCATCTCGCCTGCGATGCTCGCAATGCCGCGACCGTCGCGGCGCTGCGCGAGCGCAAGCAGCGCGAGGAAAAACCCTTCGCGGTGATGGTGGGTGCCGTCCCGCCAGCGCTGACTTTCGCACAGGCCACGGCAGCGGATATCGCCCTGCTTGAAAGCCCCGAGCGGCCGATTGTGCTGCTGCCGAAGCAGCCGGAAACCGATGCACGGTTGCCGGGCATTGCGCCGGGCCTGGGCGAGATCGGCCTGATGCTGCCGGCGACGCCGATCCAGTATCTGCTGTTCCATGCTGTGCCCGCGCTGGCGCTGGTGATGACGAGCGCAAACCCGCACGGCGAGCCGCTGGTCATCGACAACACCGAGGCCTTGCAGCGGCTGGCCGGTATTGCCGATGCCTTCCTGCTGCATGATCGCGACATCGTCGTGCGCTGCGATGACAGCGTGCGGCGTGGCACGGGTTTCATTCGCCGGGCACGCGGTTATGTGCCGCGTGCGATCCGGCTGGCGCGAGAGGTTCCGTCGATATTGGCGGTGGGTGGCTGGTTCAAGAACACGGTCTGCGTGACGCGGGGCAATGAAGCCTTCGTCGCGCAACACGTCGGCGACCTCGACAACGCGGCGGCCTGCGGCTTCTTCGAGGAGAGTGTTGCGCACCTGCTGCACATTCTCGAGGTCGAGCCGCAGGTCGTCGCGCATGACCTGCATCCCGATTTCCATTCGACGCGCTTCGCGGCGGCCTTCGCGGCGGAACGCGGTATCCCGGCGCTTGGCGTGCAGCACCATCATGCTCATATTGCATCGGTGTGCGCCGAGCACGGCATCGAGGCACCGGTGCTGGGGCTGGCGCTCGATGGCGTCGGCCTCGGCTCGGACGGCATGGCCTGGGGCGGCGAATTGCTGCGTGTCGAAGCTGCCACGTTTGCGCGGCTTGGCCATCTACGGCCATTGCCCCTGCCCGGCGGCGATGTCGCCGCACGCGAGCCCTGGCGCATGGCGGCCGCGGCCTTGCATGTGCTCGGGCGGGCCAGCGACATTCCGACGCGCTGCGCCGACGAGCCGGCGGCGGCGATGGTGGGAACGATGCTCGCACGCGGGATCAATTGCCCGCCGACCTCAAGCGCCGGCCGCCTGTTCGATGCTGCGGCGGGCTTGCTGGGCCTGCGTCGCTGCGCGAGCTTCGAAGGTCAGGCGGCGATGCTGCTCGAAGGACTTGCGGCACGGCAGGGTACCGTCGAACCACTCGTTGACGGCTGGCGCATTCACGCCGGGCAACTCGACCTGCGGCCGCTGTTGCTGGCCCTAGTCGATGATGGCGACGCCAGTCGGGCCGCCGCGTTGTTCCATGCCACGCTCGCGGCGGCGCTGGTCGGCTGGGTGGCGGACGCGGCGGAACGCACCGGCATCGAAACGGTTGTCGCCGCGGGTGGCTGCCTGCTCAATCGCATATTGGCGACGGCTTTGCGGGAAGGCTTGTCCGCGCGCGGCCTGCGGCTGCTTGAGGCGCAGGCCCTGCCGCCCAACGACGGTGGCCTGTCGCTGGGACAGGCCTGGGTAGCTAGTTTGGCGGCAGGAGTTTGAAGTCGCCGGGCGGACTCTCCAGCCCGTGATTCAGTACGAAGGCTTCGAATTCGCCGGCGTCCAGCGCGGGGGTGCAGAGGAAACCCTGGTATTCGTTGCAGCCGGCGGCGACGAGGAAGTCGCGCTGCTCGATCGGTCTCGACCCCCTCGGCGATGACACGCAGGTGCAAGGCGCGGGCCAGATGGATGATGGCATTGACGATGGCGGCGTCGCTTTCGTCGGCGGCAGGTCGCGGACGAAGGAGCGGTCGATCTTGAGCCTGTGGATCGGGAAGCGCTTGAGGTACGAGAGGCTCGAATAGCCGGTGCCGAAGTCGTCGATCGAGAGCCGCACCCCCAGCGCCGCGAGCGATTCGAGGCGGCGCAGCGTTTCGTCGACATCCTGGATCAGGATGGACTCGGTGAGTTCGAGTTCCAGCAGATCCGGCGGCAGGGCATGGCTTCCAGCGCCTGATCGACGCGTTCGACGAAGTCGGCCTGCCGGAACTGCAGCGCCGAGACGTTGATCGCCATCATCAGGGTCAGTCCCTTGGCATTCCAGTCGGAGCCTTGCCGGACGGCCTGCTCGAGCACCCAGTTGCCGATGCCGACGATGACGCCGGTTTCCTCGGCGACCGGTATGAACTGGGCCGGGCGAAATGTCGCCGAGTTCGGCATCGTGCCAGCGCAGCAGGGCCTCGGCGCCGGTAATCGCGTTGTCGCGGAACTGCACCTGCGGCTGGTAGTGCAGGCGGAAGCCCATCTCGGGTGCCGGGTTCGCCAAGGCCTGGCGCATTGCATGGTCAAGCTTCATGCGCGAGAGCAGCCCGACGTTCATCTGCCGCTGGTAGAAGCGGAAGTCGGAGCGGCCGCGCTCCTTGACGTGGTACATCGCGCTGTCGGCGTTCTTGATCAGGTCGTCCATCGTCTGGCCGTCGTCCGGGTAGAGCGCGATGCCGATGCTGCAGGTGAGGGTGAATGACATGTCGTCGAGGGCGAAGGGCTGTGCGCAGGCGGTCGAGATGCGTCGCGCGGTGATTTCCGCGCCGCGTGCATCGGCCTTGTGCAGCAGCAGGACGAACTCGTCGCCGCCGAGTCGCGCGGCGGTATCGACCTGGCGCAGACAGTCCTTGATGCGTTCGGCGACCTCGATCAGCACGCGGTCGCCGAACATGTGGCCGAGCGAATCGTTGATCTGCTTGAAGCGGTCGAGATCGAGGAACAGCAGCGCGAAGCCGACCTGTCTCGCGATGGGCGAGGCCGAGGGCGAAAATTCGATGCGCTCGGTCAGCATCAGGCGATTGGGCAGGCCGGTCAGGGCATCGGTGTAGGCCAGTTCCTCGATGCGCTGCTTGGCGTCGACCGTTTCGGACAGGTCCTTGAAGAAACCGATGTAGTGGAGCAGCTTGGCGTCGCTGTCGTCACGACGCGCACCAGCGAGACCTGGCAGGGCAGGGTGTTGCCGGCCTGGTTGCGGTGCCAGGCTTCGCCTTCCCAGTAGCCGTTTGCGGACAGTTGCGCTTCGACCTGCGGCGACGAAATGATTCCGTCGAGACCATGTCGAACAGGATGTCGAAGGTATTCTTGCCGACCAGATCCTCGCTGCGCGATGGCCGGTGAGGCGTTCGCAGGCCGGGTTGACGGCGATCACCGCCATGTCCGGGTCGGTGACGAAGATCGCATCGAGACTGGCTTCGAAGACCTTGGCGGCCAGTTGCAGGCGTGCCTCGTCGGCGAGGCGCTGCGTGATGTCGCGGTAGGAATACACCCGGCCGATCGGCCGCCCGCGTGCATACTGCGGCAGGGTGACGCGTTCGAGCACGCGTGCCGGAGCGCAGCACGCAGCGATATCGTTGGCCTCGAGCAGCGGGCGCGCGCGAGATGGCCGCCAGACGCGCGGCATATTCGTCGGCGTCGACGACGTTCTGCGCCATCCAGCCAAGATGGCGCGCGTCGTCGCGCTGGGTCATGCAGTTCCTGCGGCAGGCCCCACAGGTCGGCGAAGCGCTGGTTGTAGCCGCGGATGCCGCCTTCGAGGTCGGCGACGAGGATGCCGTCGGCGGTCGATTCGAGGGTGGCGCGCAGTTCGGCGATCAGTTTTTCCAGCTCGCTTTCGACGCGGCGCTGGTCGCGCTGGTCGCGGATGCCGACGAGGAAGATCGCTGGCGCCATCGGTCAGGTCGACGCGGCTGACACGGCGCTCGACCGGCACGGTGGTGCCGTCGGCGCGCACGCAGCAGGGTTTCGGAGAGGATGTGGTCGGAGAGGCCGGCGGCCACGTCCTCCCAGAAGTAACATGTCTTCCGGCGTCGCGGCCAGTTCGACGACCGGCGTGCCGACCAGGCTGGTCGGCCGCCACGCCCAGCAGTTCGGCGGCGAGCGATTGGCGGCGAGCGATGCGCAGCTCGATGGCGTCGACGATCCAGACCGCCTCGAGCATGCCCTCGATCAGCGGCTGCCAGGTGCTGGTGTTCATGTCGTCGACTCCCTTCGCTGGGCATTCGCGGCGCGCGCTCGAAGAAATAGCAGATGCGCTTGCGTGGCGAGAGGTAGTCGAAGGCGGCCTTCGGCAACTGCAGCGGCTTCAGGCTGCGCCGGATGCCAAGGTCGGTCATGACTTCGAGGTCGACTCGACCAGTGCTTCGTCGCGCGGTACGCGTGGTTCGTAAATGATGACGTGCGGCTTGAGCGGGCGGTCGGAGTTGACCGAAACGACCAGGGCGCATCCGGCCGTCCGACAGCTCGACGACGGAACCGGGCGGATAGACGCCCATCATGCGGATGAAGGGCATCATGACCTGGTTGTCGAACTGGTGGCTTGCATCTGGGCGAAAATCAGCGACAGCGCCTCGTGCGGCGTGACCGCCTGCGTCGGGTTGCCGGGATTGCAGAGGTTGTCGTAGAGATTGACGAGCGCCACGATGCGCGCCAGTGGCGCGATCTCCTCGCCCGCCAGCTGGCCGGGATAGCCGCGTCCGTCGGCAAGTTCGTGGTGCTGGGCGATGATGACCATCTGTTCGGCCGTGAGCTTCATTCGCGTGGCGATGGCGAGGCCGTGGGCGACGTGTTCCTGGTAGACCTTCCGCTCGGCCGAACTGAATTGGGTCGTCCAGCCAGCGCAACCGTTCCGGCAGGGCAGTAAGGCCGATGTCATGCAGCAGCGCGCCGGTGCCGAGCGTGCCGAGCGTCGCGGTATCCAGATCCATCGATCTTGCCCAGCAGCAGCGAGATCACCATGACGTTGATCGAGTGCTGGGACGCACGTTCGCCGACGCTCTCGGAGAGCAGGCGGATGCACGTTTCATCCTGTTCGAGCATCTTGCCGACCATGGTGCCGACCATTTCCGTGACATGCGCGCGGGCTTGTTCGGGCTGCTGGTTGACCTGCTCGATGACCTGCCGGTAATCGCGCGAGGCACTGACGAACTGGCGTTCGCAAACCTCGAGGCTGGCGCGTTGGTTATCCATTATCACGCGGCGATGGCGCCGTTCTTCGGCGCGGGCGGCCGCTTGAGTGGCGACGGCCTCAGCGACGGCCTGGCGCGTGGGGGTGCCCGGCTCGGCGAGCGCGTCGGTGGATGCAGCGCTGTTGCTGTCGGCTGCTTCAGCTTGCGCCGCAGTGAGTACGCTGGCGGCGCCGGCAGGTGCCGTCCCGCCAGCGCTGACTTTCGCCGCGACCTGTGCCGTCTCGTCCTGCGGTTCGGGATCGCTTTTTTCCGGCGACCAGCGGATGCGCTTGACGCCCAGCTTGATCAGCGTGTCGATCTGGTCGCGCGCGCTGATCTTGAAGCTGTTGAGGGCGAAGGGGTGCTTGATCCAGCCAAGATCGATATAAACGTATGTGCCGATGCGCACATCGTCGATATCGATGAATTGGGCTTCGCTGTCTCGGGTGGCCATGGTATGCAACCATATTACGGCCGCTCCCGCCGCAATCTTGAGAATAACCCGGGGAAAAACCCCTGCTGTCGCAGTTAGTTCCCTTGCATCCTTAAAGTGATAGAAACAACCGCACTCATCCGCTGCGGTTGTTCTCGAACCAGGCCAGCTTGTCCCGGAGGCGAACGACTTCGCCGACGATGATCAGCGTCGGTGCCTTGAGGCCGGCGGCTGCGGCCAGTTCCGGCAGGGTGGCAAGCGTCCCGGTCACGGTGCGCTGGTTGGGCGTGGTGCCCTGTTGCACGATGGCGGCGGGCCAGTCGGAAGGCAAACCATGGGCGATCAGCTGGTCGCACAGATACGACAGTCCGTGCAGTCCCATGTAGATGATGATCGTCTGGCGGCGGCGCGCAAGGCCCGGCCAGTCGAGATTCATGCTGCCATCTTTCAGGTGGCCGGTGACGAAGACGCAGGCTTGGGCGTAGTTGCGGTGGGTGAGCGGGATGCCGGCATAGGCGGCGACGCCGGCCGCCGCGGTGACGCCGGGGACGACCTCGAAGGGAATGTCATTCTCGCGCAGGGTTTCGACTTCCTCGCCGCCGCGACCGAAGGTATAGGGGTCGCCGCCCTTGAGGCGCACGACGCGCTTGTTGGTTTTGGCGAGCTTGACCAGCAGTTGGTTTAGATCGTCCTGCGGCACGGCGTGGTTGCCGCGCTGCTTGCCGGCATAGATGCGCTCGGCGGCCGGATTCACCAGCGCGAGAATCGCTTCTGAAACCAGTTGGTCATGGACGAGAATCTCCGCCTCGGCGATGATGCGCAGCGCGCGGAGCGTCAGCAGCTCGGGGTCGCCGGGACCCGCGCCGACCAGATACACGGTGCCGGGGACCGTCGCGCCCCGGCCGGGCAGATGGGGGAAGAGCTCGATCGCCATCTCAGTTGCAGCCTCCGGTCGTGCCGCCACCGCAGGAACCGCAGCCACCGGTGCGACTCGCGCAGCTTCCGGCCTGGGGCGGCGGGTCGTTCGGGTTGATGAAGATGAACTGGAACTCGCCCGGCTGCAACTCGACGAAATCGAGCGTTGCACCCGTCAGCAATTCCTGGCTGTGCGGGGAGATCAGCAGCGTGATGCCGCCAGACTCGATTACCGCATCCTGATCGCGTTCGTCGTCGAAGCCCATGCCATAGACGATTTCGCCGTCTTCGATCTTGGCGGCGACGCGCAGGCAGGGCAGGTCTTCACCCTCTTGCTGTTCAGGGGTGGCGCGCAGGATTTGTTCCGCGGCGGCAGGGGTCAGGTTAAACATGGTGCGGTCTCCCGGGAATGGGTGGAGCAGTTTCTGGCGTACTGGATGAAACGGGCCGGCCAGTGGCAACCGGCCGTGTCGCGCAAGTGGATATAAGACGCCAGCAGCTTGTGGCACAGGATGCCGTCGCGTGTGCCGTCGACGCCATGGCCGCGCTGGACGGTATAGGCATAGCGGGTATCCGCGGGCAGCCCGCGGATTTCGGAGTAGTGGAACTCGTGGGCATGCAGCGGATGACAAAAGTCAGGGCTGGCGGGACGGCACCACGGATGTTCGCCGGTCGGCGCGATGATGGTGTAGCCGCGGCCGACGGGCTTGTCATGCATGAGGATGTCGCCGGCGATCGCGCCCACCATCGGGCGGGTCTTGCCCTGCCAGGTAATCGATTGCGCCAGATACATCAGGCCGCCGCATTCGGCGTAGGTCGGCAGCCCGTTTTCGATCGCAGTGCGGATGTCGTCCCGCAGGCTGGCGTTGGCGGCGAGTTCGTCGAGGAAGAATTCGGGAAAGCCGCCACCGATGAAAAGTGCATCGCAGGAGGGCAGTTGGGCATCCTTCAGGGTATCGAATGGCATCAAAGTCGCGCCCTGGGCAGCGAGCGCTTCCAGGTCGTCGGTGTAGTAGAAACCGAAGGCGTTGTCCCGGGCGATCGCCACACGAATCGAGGTGGCGTGGGTCGCCGCCTGCAGGGTCTGGGGCGGCGGCGCGAGCGGCACCTGGGTCGTGCTGATGGCGAGCAGACGATCGAGATCGACCTGCCGCGCGACGCGTTCCGCGATGGCCGCAATCGTTTGTTCCGCGTGGGCGGCCTCGTTGACGGGCATCAGGCCGAGGTGGCGCTCGACGACGGCCAGTTGGGCGTCTTCATGGACTGCACCGATGACCGGGACGTTCGTGTAGTGCTCGACGACCGCCCGCAGCTTGGTTTCGTGGCGGCTGCCGCCAAGACGGTTCAGGATGACGCCGGCAATACGGATGGCGGGGTCGAAGGCCTGGTAGCCCAGAATGAGGGGGGCGACGCCGCGGGTCTGGCCGCGCGCATCGAGGACCAGGAAGACAGGCAGGTCCAGCAGGCGGGCGAGGGCGGCGTTGCTGTTCGAGCCGTCGAGTGCAAGACCGTCGTAGAGGCCCTTGTTGCCTTCGACGAGACAGACGTCGGCAGCATGACCGTGGGCGAACTGGGCCTGGATTTCGTCATGCGGGGAGAGAAAGAAATCGAGGTTGCGGCAGCCCCGTCCGGCGGCACGCCCGAGCCAGAGCGGGTCGATGTAGTCCGGTCCCTTCTTGAAGGGCTGCACCGTCAGTCCGCGGGCGCGCAATGCGGCGGCGATGCCGATGCTCAGGGTGGTCTTGCCCGAGGATTTGTGCGCGGCGGAGATCAGGAAACGATGCATGGTGCGATGCATGTTGCCGGGGAATCCCCGCAGAGGGGGATTCCGCCGCGCAAGATGCGTCAGTCGTGCAGGGCGTCGGCCGCCTGCAGTTTGGCGATGTCGTCCTGCGGCAGGAACTTCAGTATGCGCACCGCAATCACGGTCATCGTGAAGGCCACGCCGAAGCCGCCGATGCTCAACAGGATCTCGGGCATGCTTGGCACGTAGTGATCGATATGGCCGTCGAAGAAGCTGCTCTTGATCTCCATTCCCGGGAACATGTCGAGCGGATAGGATTGTCCGCCGATGATGAAGACGTAGAGGAAGGACAGGCCGCCGACGATCGTCAGGACGGAAGCGATGATGCCGGAGCCCTGGATGCGCTGGAAGGCGGGGACGTAGATCAGTAGCAGAGGCAGGACGGTGCCCAGCATGAGATAACCGCCCCAGAACAGCTTTGGAAAGATGCCGCCGTCGAGGAGGATGAACTGCTCGAAGGCCGTCTGCTTCGCAAAGTAGATGTTGGTCAGGTGATAGACCACGACGAAATAGAACACGGCCGCGATGAAGGTGCCGAGCAGGTTGTTCATGCGCCGGCGGATGCCGTCATGCAGTTCAAGGTTGTTCCAGCCGAACATGACGCGCTGGACGATAAGGAAGACCGCCAGCCCCCAGGCGAAGGACATGATGATGAACATCGGTGCGATGATGGCCGACTGATAGGCTTGTCGGGCGACAACGAAGCCGAAGATCGAGCCGGTACCGGTGGTCATGACCAGACGCCAGACGAAGGCCGCGACGCCGACGGTCTTGGCATAGGGGTACATCTTCCGCTCCATGAGCAGCCAGATATAGAGCCCGACGAGGCCGAAGAACACCGGATAGAGCACCATGTTCCACCCGAAGACCGAGGTCCAGTTGACGTGGGTCATCGCGATGATCAGACGGTCGGCCCGGCCAAGGTCCAGCATGATGACGAACAGGCCGGCGGCCAGCAGGGTGATCGCCAGCAAGCCGGAGAGCGGGCCGCGCGGCTTGTACATCTTCTTGCCGAAGACGGTGCCGATGGACGCGACGTTGAGTACGCCCGAGGCCGCGACGATCAGGAAGATGGCGAAGACGTGCGGCAGGCCCCAGAACACCTGGTTGTTCATCCCGGAGACCTGGTGGCCGTTGTGTTCCATGTAGAACGCGCCGGCCAGGCCCAGCAGGCTGACCAGAATGCCCAGACCCGCCATGTTGTAGAAGCTTTGGCCTTCGAGTTGATTGTTGAGTTCGGTTTGCATGATGGTCAGATTCCCTGATAACGCACGCCGAGATTCAGCTTGAGATCACCGCGGACCTGCGTCGTCTTCTCCTTCGCGACGCGCTGGGCGATTTCACTGTTGGCATCATTGAGGTTGCCGAACAGCATGGCGCCCTCGGGGCAGGCCTCGACGCAGGCGGGTTTCATACCCTTGTCCACGCGCTGGACGCAGAAGGTACAGGATTCGACGCAGCCCTGACCGCGCGGCACTTCCGGGTTCTGGTTCGTCAGCGGCATATGCACAAGCGAACGTGCCTTGTAGGGGCAGGCCAGCATGCAGTAGCGGCAGCCGATGCAGATGTGGCGATCGACCAGCACGATGCCGTCGGCGCGCTTCATCGAGGCACCGGTGGGACAAACATCGACGCAGGGCGGGTTCGCGCAATGCTGGCAGAGCATCGGCAACGAATGCTCCTGGCCGGTCTTGGGGTCTTTCAAGTCGATCTTGCGGATCCATTGCGATCCCTGGCGGGCATCCTTGACGGTCTCGTTGATGCCGTTTTCGGTGGCGCAGGCCTTGACGCAGGCGTCGCAACCGCTTGAGCATTTCGTCGTGTCGATCAGCATGCCCCAGCGTATGGCGCTCGACGCGCCCGCGGTCGGGGTGCTGGCCTGGGAAACCTCGATCAGGTGGAGACCCGGGGCGAGGGCCACTGCGCCCAGACCGGCACCGGCTACGGCCGTGGCGCCGATGAAGTTGCGGCGTGACTTGTTGCCAATGAGATCTTGCGGTTCTTTCATGGTTTGGCTCCCTCGGCCCCGGCATGTTTGTACCCGGCCTTGGGCTGGTGACAGTCCCAGCAATCCAGCTTGACCGCGGCGTAGCTGTGGCACTCCTGGCAGAAGTCATCCTTGCCAAGCACCGAGCCGGTCTTCTTGCTGGCGTGGCAGTCGATGCATTCGTTCAGGCTGGTCTTCTTGCCGCGGACGCCCTCGCGCAGCGTCTTGTCGCGCGTGTGCTTCAGCATGTCCATATGATTGCGCCGCATCTCCTCGACCGGCGCGACGCACTCGCCCGGATTCTCGATCTTGATCGTCGGGCTTCGGGCGCACCCGCGGTGGCGAAAACGGGGGCAAGCAGCAGGATCGCCGCAAGACCGACGAGCGTCCGTTTCATGATGGCATCTCCTCCTACCCCTTGTCTTCTGATTACTCGCCAAGACCCATCTGGATGTAGCCGGTCGGGCAGACATCGTGGCAGATGTGGCAGCCGATGCACTTGTCGTAGTCGGTCGCGACGTAGCGACCGGTCGTCGCCTCGGTCTTCTTGACCCGATAGACGGCGGTCTGCGGGCAATACACGACGCAGTTGTCGCACTCGAAGCACAGGCCGCAGCTCATGCAGCGCTTGGCCTCGGCGACGACCTGCTTCTCGTCGAGCGGATCCAGGCGCTCCTCGAAGTTGCCGAGCGCGGAATCCTTGTTGAGGTGCGTGATGTGGCGCTTGTTGCGCGGCGTGTATTGGAAGTGGCCGAGGAACAATTCGTCGTGCGGGATGATGTAGCGGTCGGAGCGGTTGTCGAAGTTGTGTACCGCACCCTTCGACGCGTCGGTGCCACAGGTCGGCTCCTTGATTTCGTCAAGACTGATGCCTTTTTCGACGTACTTGCGCATCAGGTCGAAGACATGCACGTCGACCTTGGGTCGACGGCCGACTTCGAGACCCTGCAGGAACTGGTCGATGCCGTCGGCGGCAATGGCGCCATGGCCGATGGCGGTGGTCAGCAGATGCGGACGGATTACGTCGCCGCCGGCATAGACGCCCGGCTTGCCCTGTACCTCATAGTTCTTGTCGGCACTGACGGCGCCCTTGCCGTTGTTGAATTCGTCGAGACCGGTGAAGTCGACCGTCTGGCCGATCGCGGAAACGATCAGGTCGGCGGGCAGGTCCTTTTCGGTGCCTTCGATTTTCTTGATGTCGAGCTTGCCGCCCACCATCTTGGCCTCGCACTGGCAGACGCGCAGCGCAGTGGCGCGGTCATCGGCACCCTTGACCACGGCGACCGGCATCCAGCCGCCCATGATATCGATGCCTTCCGACTGCGCATGCTCGATTTCCCCCGGGCTTGCCATCATCTTGTCGGTCGGGAAAATCGAGGTCAGCACGACATCGGCGCCCTTGCGCTGAGAAATGTCGGCAACGTCCTGGGCCATTTGACCGGCAATGGCGCCTTCCCAGTCGGTGGGCTTGGCCTTGTCGATGTGGCCGAGACGACGCGCAACGGTCGCCACGTCCATCGAGGTGTCGCCACCACCGACGACGACGACGTTCTGGCCGACGGTCTTGAGGCGGCCGTCGTTGAAGGCCTTGAGGAAGGCGGTCGCGGTTACGACGTTGGAGACGTTGTCCGTTCCTTCTGCCGGCAATGCGCGGCCGCCCTGTGCGCCAAGGCCGAGGAACACGGCATCGTAGTCCTTGCGGATCTGTTCCATCGTGATGTCGATGCCGATCTTGCACTTGAGCTTGACTTCGACACCGAGGTTGAGGATGCGCTGGATCTCGGCATCGAGCACGTCACGCGGGGTGCGGTAGCCCGGGATGCCATAGCGCATCATGCCGCCGAGGAACTCATGGTCATCGAAGATCGTGCCGGAATGGCCCTTGAGGGCCAACTGATAGGCGACCGACAGGCCGGCGGGGCCGCCACCGAGGACTGCGATCTTCTTGCCGGTCAGCTTCTCGGGCTTGTTGAATTGCAGGTTGTTCTTGAGGGCATATTCGCCGAGATAGTGCTCGACGGAGTTGATGCCGACGTGATCTTCGACCTGGTTGCGGTTGCAGCCGGTTTCGCACGGCGCAGGGCAGACACGGCCCATGACGGCGGGCATCGGGTTGGCTTCGGTCAGACGACGCCAGGCATATTCCTGCCACGGCATGACGGGCTTGCCATCGGCACCGATGGGCGGCTTCTCGATGCCGCGCACGATGTTGAGGTAGCCACGGATGTCCTCGCCGGACGGGCAGGAGCCCTGGCAGGGCGGGGTCGACTGGACATAGGTCGGGCACTTGTAAGACCAGCTGGCCTGGAAAATATTCTCCTGCATTCGCTTGTAGGAACCCGGTATTTCGCCGTCCTTGTACATGCGGAAGGTTAACTTTTCGGTTTGGTTTTCGGGGGTCGCTGACATCGTCGTCTCCGTAAAAATGCGTTGCGTTAAATCGTTATTGCTCGTCGCCGAGCGTATCGCGGTGCTAACCAACTGATGAACTCCTCCAACCAGTCGCATGTTGAACCCGTAGTAGGGCAGAACCTTGGTAAACTGCGCCTTGCAAATCGCACAGATGGTGGCCATGAAATTCACACCATGCTGGTCAACAACCTGCTGCAAGGCTTCCATGCGCGGCAAGGCACCCTTGACGCGGGTCTCGATCAGTTCGTCGGTGAGGACGCCGCCGCCGCCGCCACAGCAGAAGGTGACTTCGCGAATCGTTTCCGGCGCCATGTCGACGAACTTGTTCGCCACCGTCTTGATGATGTTGCGCGGTATGTCGAACTGGCCGCCGGGATAGTCACCCATGCGCGAGGCACGTGCGACGTTGCAGGAATCGTGGAAGGTGATGATGCGGCTGTCGTTGGCTTCCTTGTCGAACTTGCAGACGCCCCTGCTGGATGAGATCCCAGGTGACTTCGCAGATGTGCGAGGGCTCCTTGTACTTCGGATCGAGCTGCTTTTGCAATTCGACGGCGAATGGATCGGTGCCACTGTTGCCAAGGCCGATCAGCGTGTTCCAGAACGCGTAGGCGACACGCCAGGCGTGGCCGCATTCGCCCACGACGATGCGTTTCACGCCCAACTCGAGCGCAGCCTTGCGGACGCGTTGTGCCACCTTGCGCATCATCTCGTAGTCGCCGTCGAACAGGCCGAAGTTGCCGGCCTCGGACGCATAGGTGGAGAGCGTCCAGCTGATGCCGGCGGCGTGGAACACCTTGCCGTAACCGATCAGGCTCTCGATGTGCGGCTCGGCGAAGAAGTCGGCGGACGGGGTGACCAGGAGGACTTCGGCGCCCTGGACGTCGAGCGGGTACTTGACGTTGACGCCGGTTTCATCCTTGACGTCTTCCTCGAGACCTTCGAGCGTGTTCTCCAGCGCCGGGCCGGGCAGGCCGAGGTTGTTGCCGATCTTGTTGACCTTGCCCAGGATTTCGTTGGTGTATTTCTGGCTGTAGCCGACGGTGTCGAGAATGCTGCGCGCCGCCATGGTGATTTCGGCGGTATCGATGCCGTAGGGGCAGAATACGGAGCAGCGGCGGCATTCGGAACATTGCCAGAAGTAGGTGTACCAATCGTCCAGCACTTCCTTCGTCAGATCCTTGGCGCCGACCAGACTGGGGAACATTTTTCCGGCGAGCGTGAAGTAGCGCCGATAGACCGAGCGCATCAGTTCCTGACGCGCCACCGGCATGTTCTTGGGATCGTTGGTGCCGATGAAATAGTGGCACTTGTCGGTGCAGGAGCCGCAATGGACGCAGGCATCCATGAACACCTTGAGCGAGCGGTACTTGCCCAGCAGTTCACCGAATTTGTCGATGGCCTTGTCGTGAGTGATTTGCCAGTCTGCGTCCAGTTTGCCCTGGTAGCCGAGGGCATCCTGAATCTTTTCGTTGGCGACATGGGGCCGGGAGTGCGCCATCGTGCCGACGTGGATCGCCGGCACCTCAGGGTAGGCGCGGTATTTGGGAATCTCGAATTCAGGTGCGGCCATGTCAGTTCTTCTCGATCTGGGCGGCCCACGCCGCCAGATGGCGGGATTCACGCGGGTTGTCAGCCTGGTTGCGGGTCGGGCTGAAGAACAGGCCCGGAGCATGCAGCAGCTTGCTGAAGGGGAAGATGATCATCAGCAGTGCGACAAGAAGCAGATGGATGAACAAAGCCGGATGCGCCGGTAGCGGCTGAATATCGAATACCATCAAGCCGAGGAAAAACGCCTTGACTGCAACGATATCGGTGTGCATGACGAAGGTCATGCCCGCACCCGTAATGCCGATGCCCACCAGCAAGGCAAGCATCAGATGATCGGAAGGGGTCGAGATGTAGCGGATGCGCTCGACGAGGAAGCGACGCGCCCACAGGCCGCCGAGACCGGCGATCATCATGAAGGCGGCGTACTTGCCGAACGGCTGCAGAAACGCGAGCCACATCGGAACCGGTTCGATGAAGTAGCGCAGATGGCGCACCAGCACGAGGAACAGGCCCATGTGGAAGAGCCAGCCGAACAGCCAGATCCACAGATTGCCCTTGAACAGGCTTTCAAAGAGTACGACCTCGCGGGCCATGCGGAACGCGACACCCGTCTTCGTCGTCGGTGCCGGTGTCGTGGGAATCGACAGGGGCGCCGGTGTGCGGGCGAAATCGTAGATCTTGTAGGCCAAGCCGACGACGAACAAGACGAAGGCGACGTAAAACAGGATCGCGAAGAACAGAGTCATGGACGATGCACCACAGCGAACACAGCATTCAAAGGCGCAACGATACCTGCGTCAAGCCAAGCTTACCTTCATGGCCTGCCGGCAACGCTGCGAAAGTCAGCGCTGGCAGGACGGCATTCCAAACCCTCCCGCCGGCGTTTTGCTACGGTTTAGACGCAGCCGGTCGGCTTCGGCAGGCCGGCGATCTTGCACGCCTGCTTGGCCGGGCCATAGGGGAACAGTTCGTACAGGTACTGGCTGTTGCCCTTGTCGGCGCCGAGCTTCTTGCCGATCGCCTTGGTCAGCACGCGGACGGCCGGGGCGATCTGGAACTCGTTGTAGTAGTCGCGCAGGAAGTTGATGACTTCCCAGTGCTGCTCGGTCAGGTGACGCCTTCTTGCTGGGCGAGGAAACCCGCAACGTCTTCGTTCCACTCGGTCAGGTTGACCAGATAGCCTTCTTCGTCGGTTTCGTACGACTTGCCATTAACTTCGATAGCCATGTGTTTGTCTCCTAGTTGATTGATTGTGATTCGGTGATAGCCGGCGTATTACAGCCAGGATTGGCTGGTTTTATTATCTGCGACGAGATCGACGAAACCGGCGTAATCGACGACGGTGATGCCGTCCATGATACGGTCGGCAATGCCGCGAGCATCAAGATCGACGTTCAGGGCGTAGAACTTGAACTTGCCCGCCGCACCCTTGATCTTGCTTTCTTCGGCACCGCCCTTGACGGCAGCGTAGACGCCGTCTTCGATGAGCAGGATCGCCACCTTCGCCGGTGGCAAGCACCGAGTCAAGGGCGGGACGGTCGTAGAGGGGATTTGTTGATGATATGCAGCATGTTGGTTTCCCTCAGAACGACAGGAGAACGTCCTGCTCTTCCATCATCTTACCGATGTCGGCACGGGAGAGCACTTCGACCGGTATGGCCAAGTCGTCAGCCGTGAGACCCCGCTCGGCCAAGGATTCCTGGGCGACGTAGAGCTTGGTGACGTCGTAGTCTTCCAGCGCACCCTAGGTCTTCTCAAAGGCCTTGACTCTCGATGCCCTTGGTCTGGTGACCCTTCTTCAACTGATAGACGCCATCGTCGAGGAAGGCCAGCGACACGTCTTGCTCGAAAGCGGCGGCAATCAGCACCACCTCAAGGGCTTCCCAGCGCGTAGATGGTGCCGTAGGGCGCCTTGCGATTGACCATCATGAATTTCTTGGTAGTCATCGTGTTCCCCTCAATCGCCGAATACGACCATGCGGTCGGCCTGAATGCCGGCTTCGATCAACTGGCCAAGGCCGGAGATGCGGAAACCGGGCGCCAGGTTGGTGGCGTCCTTGCCGTTGCGCTTCATTTCGCCGTCATCGACGATACCGCGGCGCTGGGCAGCAGCCACGCAGACCACGAGGTCGAGGTTGTGTTCCTCGAGCCAGTTTCGACCAGCGATTGACGATGTTGCGGTCATCCTGCGGCGGCGTCGTCAGGCGCGTGGCGTTGTTCACGCCATCGTGATAGAAGAAAATGCGAAAGATCTCGTGGCCCTTGGCCAGCACCGCCATGGCGAACTGATAGGCGGTGTCGGAGGCCTGGTGCGTGTAGGGACCTTCGCTAACCAAAATCGAAAACTTCATCTTGTCGTGATCCTTAGAAGCGGATGTGGGCGGAGGCGTTCAGGTTGTAACGGCTACCGCGCCAATCGTCGATCATGTACTTGGTGAAGGGCAGACCGGTCTTCTCGAAGAAACGCGGCCAGCCGATTCGCTCGATCCAGTCGGCCATGCGTTCCCACGGGCGGGCGTCGGCCTTATAGGTCGTCGAGGATATTCTTGACGATAGCGTTGACTTCGGGCCAGCGCGGGGCGTTGTTGGGTAGGCCGGCGGCAACCAACTTGTGGAAGGACGGTTTGCTGCGCGCGTTGGAGTTCTTGCCACCGACCCAGATCGCCAGCTTGGAGTACTCGGGATCGTTGATCTGCATCGGGGGGCAGGGGGGGTAGCAGGCGCCGCAGCAGATGCACTTCTTCTCATCGACTTCGAGCGAGGGCTTGCCATTCACCAGTGCGGGACGGATCGCCGCGACCGGACAGCGCGCGACGACGGTCGGACGCTCGCAGACGTTGGCAACCAGGTCGTGGTTGATCTTCGGCGGCTTGGTGTGCTGGATGATCACGGCGATGTCCGCCTGGCCGCCGCAGTTGATCTCGCAGCAGGAGGTGGAGAGGCGCACGCGGTTCGGCATCTCTTCGTTCTTGAAGTCGTCGAACAGGGCTGTCCATCATCGACTTGACCACGCCGGAGGCGTCGGTGCCAGGGATGTCGCAGTGCAGCCAGCCCTGGGTGTGGGCAACCATCGAAACGGAATTGCCGGTGCCACCGACCGGGAAGCCCTGCTTTTCGAGTTCGGCGATCAGCGGGGCAACCTTCTTCTCGTCGGAGACGATGTATTCGATGTTGGAACGAATGGTGAAGCGGACGCGGCCTTCGGCAAACTTGTCGGCGATATCGCAGAGCAGGCGAATTGTGTGAACGTCCATCTGACGCGCTGTGCCGGCGCGTACGGTCCAGACCTCATCACCGCTGTTGGCGACGTGGTGCAGGACGCCGGGACGCGGACGGTCGTGATATTTCCAGTTGCCATAGTTGGCCGCAAGCTTCGGGTGGAGGTATTTCTTGTTGTCGAGGAAGTACTCGACTGGCTTGCGCATTTGAGGTTGGGCCATGAATCGTCTCCGAGTAATTTAGTCGTGAATTGTTGCTATACGAATAGGGTTTTCACCTTGGCCGGAAACCGGTTCCAGACGGAACCGGTGCCGGTCAGATCGGTGAAATGAAGCTTAGGCCGCAGCCTTCTTGGCGTTGATCCTGGCGACCTCTTCGTCCCAACCGCCGGTATTGACATAAGGGTTCGCACGCGGGGCACTGACCATGTTCGGGTCGACCTCCACTTCGATGCCTTCGAGGAAGTTGGCCAGACCGATGCGTTCGATCATCTCGCCGGTGCGCTCGTGTTCGAGAGCGTTCTCGGCGAAAAAGTCGATGATTTTCTGCGCCAGTTCGACGAGTTGCCCGTAGTCCTCTTCCTTCTTGAGATCCACGAAGGGGATGATGACCGTGCCCAGCGTGGCACCGATCTTGAGGTGGCTGTGGCCGCCGACGAGGATGGTTGCACCCTTGTCCTTGCCCGGGCCGAGGGCGCCGGTCATGACGTTGATGCAGTGCATGCAGCGCACGCAATCCTTGTTGTCGATCTCGAGCGACTGGCTGTCGTTCAAGGCGACGGCGGAGACGTGGGCGTCCTTGCGCACATTCTTCGTGTCCTTGATCTGCAGAGCGCGGGTCGGGCACATGCTGATGACGTCGTTGATCAGTTCATTCATGCCGTGCTTGGCGAACCACTTCTTGCCGAGCGCGTCGTCGGTCTTCATGTTGTCGCGCCAGGTACCGATCACGGCCATGTCGGCGCGCTGGATCGAGTTCATGCAGTCGTTGCCACAACCCGAGAACTTGAACTTGAACTTGTAGGGCAGGGCAGGACGATGGATGTCGTCGAGGAACTGGTTGATGACCTTCTGGTGGGCCAGCGCTTCGTCGTAGCAGGACTGCTCGCAGCGGGCGGCGCCGACGCAGGACATCGCGGTACGGACGGCCGGACCTGCGCCACCCATGTCGAAGCCCATTTCGTTGATCTCATCCCAAGCTTTCTGCACATTCTCAGTGGTGCAGCCCTGGAACATGATGTCGCCGGATTGGCCGTGCAACGCGATCAGGCCGGAGCCGTGCTTTTCCCAGATGTCGCAGAACTTGCGCAGCGTATCGGTATCGTAGTGCATGCCGGGCGCCGGCATGATGCGGATCGTGTGGAACTCGGCAGCATCCGTGAACTTGGGCGTGCCCTTTTCGTCCTTGATTTCGGTAAAGCGCGGAATCACGCCGCCGCCATAACCGATGACACCGACCGTGCCACCCTTCCAGTAACCCTTGCGGGTCTTGTAAGAGTGCTCGAGATGGCCGAGCAGATCGACGACGTAATCCTTGTCCTTCGCGAGACGCTTCAGCCCGGTGACGAAGCTGGGCCAGGGGCCGGACTCGAGTTGGTCAAGCAAAGGGGTAGCGTGAGGCTGTTTGGCCATGTTATCTCCTCTTAGGTGACTGTTGGGAATGTTGATCGCGTGGCGCGCGTCAGATTCCGATTTTTGTGAGATTATCAGCCCGGTATCGTTCAGCGCACCATACCTCCAGCAGGTAGAATAACCTCATTCGTGGGATTAGGTGCAACCTACCCGAATGGAGTAGGGCGGTATCCCCGACGCGGTGATGGTCCTCCGCAGCTTGCAGTGCGATAGTCCATCCCCATCTGCATCAGCAATCTCTACTTTGGCAACCAGGCCGATCCAACCGTGGACAAGATTACCAGCCTAGACAAGTTTCGTGTGCCCGTGGGTAACCAGGAAATCGAATTGCAGCAGATCGAATTCGAAGCCGGCGGAATCCCCGTCCTGCGGTTGCGCATTCGCGAACACCGGCGTTTCACGATCTTCGATATCGATCCGGTCACGGCAGGTCGCTGGGCCGAGATTATGGCGGTTTGGTCGCGTAAGCAGCTCGATGCCGTGGAAAACCCGGACGTTTCAGATGGGCAGACTTGTGACGAACCCTGAGGCGAGCTCTGGCGTGGTCGACCTCCAGTTTGCATTGCAGGGTCGGAGCGTTCCGCTCGACTACGCGGATGTCTTGTGGGGGGCGCTGCGTGCAGCCTTGCCGTGGCTGGAAAACGAACCGTTGGCCGGAGTCCATCCGCTGCATGGAATAAGCCCCGGAGCTGGAGAGTGGTACCTCTCGCGCCGGTCGCAACTGGTCCTGCGCCTGCCGCGGGAACGCGTTGCCGCAGCCCGGGCCCTGACAGGCGCATCCCTCGACCTTGCAGGCTTGACCATTCAGGTGGGCAAGGCTGTCGAGAAGGCGGGCCCACAAACCCCAGTGCTGTACTCAAAGTTTGTCACCTTCGGCGGGGATCAGACAGCTCTGCCGGATGAAGCCCGTTTTTTTGCGGCTTGCCAGGAAGCACTGGCCAAGCTGATCCTCAAACCGCATTCGGTGATCTGTGGCAAACGCCAGGCGGCCCGGACGGTACAGGGGACCTTGCATGGTTTCAGCCTGATGGTCATGGGGCTCGACGCGGCGGGGGTGCAGTGCTTGCTTGCCCAGGGTCTGGGCGTCGAGCGCAAGCGCGGCTGCGGCATCTTCGTCCCGCACAAGTCAAATCCGGCGGACGGAAGCTAGAATAATCCACACAATTCATCTCAACTCATAGCCAAGGAGGAAATCATGGGCATTGTCATCAATGGCGTAGAAAAAGAAGTTGACGATTACGGCTATCTGCTGGAGCCGGACTACAGCGAGGAGGCGGTTGCCGCGTTTGCTGCCGCCGAAGGTCTCGCACTGACCGACCAGCATTGGACGATCATCAAATACCTGCGCCAGAAGTACCAGGAAGAAGGGCACACGCCGAACGCGCGCAACCTCGTCAAGGGCCTGCAGGACGAAGCCGACATGGCCGAAGCCGACAGCAAGCTGCTGTTCGACCTCTTTCCGGACGGCGGCGCGGCCAAGCAGGGCTGCCGTCTCGCCGGCCTGCCCCAGCCGAAGGGCAAGGGTGGCTACTAACCCAGAGTCAGTGCTGGCGGGACGGCACTAGACCATGGCCATCCGCCTCAAGACCAAGTTCCACACCCAGGGCCAGCGCTCCCCCGCGACGCTGGCCTCGGTGGTGGCTGTGCTGGCGTGGAAGCTCGCCATCGAATCGATCAAGCGCATGCGCAAGGCCGATTACGACATCGACATCGGCCGGCCCTATTTCGATTTCGTTTGCGAGTACCTCGTGTTTCTCGCGATGTCCGCCGACCGGGTGGCCTATCGCGAGATGGACGAAGCCGCGCGCTTTGAGTTCACGACCGGGCTGGCGCAGAACATCGCCCGTTTCGTCGAGGAAAACCGCATCATGCTGCTGGGCGAAACGCAACCTGGCGAGTCGCAGCGCCACTTCCTCGACTCTATTCAACCGGCGGGGTCCGGAATATGCCGAATTTGGCTATGACGAAAAAGGGCCGGATTTCGGCTTCAAGCGCTTTTTCGCGGCCTGCCTGCGCGACGTGCTGCCCGAGAAGGACAAGCTCTGGGTCGTCGATCAGGCGATGGACATCGAGGTGCCGGAATCCTTGAAAGCGCTGGAAAAAACGCTGGCCGGATTGTTCAATCCGGAACAGGCCAAAAGTGAGCGGCGACAGGATCTGCGCGGCTCGATCGACTGAAAGGAATCATCATCATGCCCGGTCCATTCGACCTGAACGATGTGCGCGCCTATGCCGATTGGCGCGCGATGAAGCTCGACACAGCTCCGCGTCGTCTGGAGGACATCGTCGTAACGCTGGACGACCCGCGGCAACTCAGCGCAGCGGAGCGCGCCAGCCTCGTCGAACTCTGCAACCAGCGCTGCAACATGGCGATCTACGTCAGCCGGACCGGCACCGATCCCGACAAGGAGATTCCGCGCCGGCTCGGCACGCAACTGGGCATGCAAACGCTCGATGGCCACTGGCTGACCGACAGCGACGGCATCTCGCCGATCTCCGTCACGGGGGCCGAGAAGCGCGGCGAACGCAAGGAATTCATCCCCTACACCGACAAGCCGATCCGTTGGCATACCGACGGCTACTACAACACGCCCGCGCACACGATCCGCGGCCTGTTGCTGCATTGCGTACAGAGCGCAGCGACGGGCGGTACGAACCAGCTGCTCGATCATGAGATCGCCTACCTCCTGCTACGCGACGAGAATCCCGACTTCATCCGGGCCCTGTCCGCACCGGATGCGATGACGATTCCGCCGCGCACCGACGATCAGGGCGTGGCGCGCGCGGCGCAGCCCGGACCGGTGTTTGCCGTCAATGACAATGGCACGCTGCACATGCGCTATACGGCGCGCACCGTGAGCATCGCCTGGAACGAAGGCGCCGTTGCCGCGCGCACGGCGCTCGAACGTATCCTCGCGACACCGACGCCCTGGACGTTCCATGGCCGGCTTGAGCCGGGCATGGGGCTGGTCTCGAACAACGTCCTGCACGACCGCAGCGGCTTTACCGAAACGCCGGAACAGCGGCGCCTGCTGTATCGGGCCCGCTATTACGAGCGCGTCGCCGCGCGCTGAGTGAAAGCGGCCCCGGCACGGGCCTCTATAATCCGGCCAGGACCGTTTCCTGGACACCGGCGAAGCCCCCATGCCCCAGCTGTCTCCCGAACTCGAACGCAGGCTGACCACGGCCGTCGATCGCATGCCTGCCTTTCCCAAGAGCGTGCAGACGATCCTCGAGATGACGCGCAACATCAACTGCCTGCCCAAGAACCTCGTGGGCGTGGTCGAAAAGGACCCGGTGATGACGATGAAAATCCTGCGGGTCATCAACTCGGCCTACTACGGCCTGCCCAACAAGATCACCTCGGTCGGCCAGTCGGTCGTCTATCTGGGCATCAACACCATCAAGAACCTCGCGTTGTCCTTTGCCGCCGTCGGCATCCTGCCGCGCTTCAACACAATGGGCTTCGACATCCAACGCTACCTGCTGCATTCGCTGACGGTGGGCTCGGTGGCGCGCATGCTCTGCGAAAAGTATGCCCGTTCGGAAGCCGATCCCGGTGATTGCTATGTCGCCGGCCTGCTCCACGATTTCGGCAAGGTGGTGTTCGCCCAATTCATGGCGGCGGAATTCATCCTGGCGTTGAATCGGGCCATCGACCAGGGCCTGCCGCTGCATGTCGCCGAAACCGAGGTGATCGGTGCCGACCACGCCTATGTCGGCGCACTGCTGGCGCAGAAATGGCAGTTCGGCGCGGCGCTCGTGGAGTGCATTCGCGAGCATCATGCAGAGGACGCTGCCCCGAGCGCAATGCTCGATTGCCTGCGCATGGCCGATGCCATTTGTCGCAAACAGGCCTTCGGCGATGCCGGCAATCCATGGCAGGAAGAGGCGTTGGCGCACCTGCCCGCGCGCTTCGGCAACGACATCGAGACGGTCCTTGCCTCGCTCGGCGACCTGCAACATGCATGTCGAGGATGCGCAGGCGTTCGCGCAGATCGGCGCGGAGGAATAGGCGATGAAAGTGACCCTGTGGGGCGTGCGCGGATCCATTCCCGCGCCGGGGCCGCACACCGTGCGCTACGGTGGCAACACGACCTGCATCGAAGTGCGGAGCGACGACGACAGCCTGATCATCCTCGATGCCGGTACCGGCATCTTCCCGCTGGCGCAGAGCCTGCTCTCCCGCCTGCCGGTCGCAGGCCAACATCTTCATCACCCACACACACTGGGACCACATCCAGGGGTTACCGTTCTTCGTGCCGCTCTACATACCCGGCAACACCGTGACGCATCCACGGCGCCTTCGACCTGGTGTCGATGCAGGGCATCGAGCAGGTGATGAACGTGCAGATGCAATACAGTTTTTTTCCGATCCGCGAGGCGGAGCTGAAGGCCAGCATCGAGTACGAGACACTGACCATCGGCGAATCAGTCACGATCGGCGATGCGACTGTAACGCCGGTGCTGATGAACCATCCGGTCACCGATCTCGGCTACCGGATCGAGTGCAACGGCGCGGTCGATGTTTTTCACCGGCGACCACGAGCCCTGGCGCAACATTTACGCACCGGAGGACGCGGGCTATGCCGAGTACCAGGCGATGATCGAGCAGCGCCTGACCGAACTGGACGCGGCCATCGGTCCGGTGGATCTGCTCATCGTCGATGCCGCCTACACGCAAGCCGAGTATCCGCAGAAGATCGGCTGGGGACATGGTACTTTCGATAGTGCGATTGCCATGGCGTGGCGGGTCGGTGCCAAACGGCTGGTCTGCACCCACCATGAACCGACGCGCAGCGACGACGACCTGGAGAAGATATTCGCGGAAGCACTGGCGCGCCACCCCGACCCGGGCTGCGCAGTGATGCTCGCGCGGGAAGGCTTGGAAATCAGCCTTTAAGCGAGATTGTCGAGTTCGGCCTGTGCCTGCGCGATCTGCAGATCGAGGCGCTGTGCCATTTCCTCAAGCAGCTCGCGACCGTGGCGTGTCGCCATGCGGGCGGCGGTGAACAGCTCGTAGAGCTTCGATCCGTAGAGGCGGTCGAGTTCGGCGGCAATCGCCGTGATGCGTTGCTGGATCGCCACCCGTTGCGCCGTCAGCGCGGCGACTGCCGTGGCAGTCAGCGCTGGCGAGACGGCACCGGGCGCTCCGGCGGACTGTCCATGCTGTCCTTCGCGCCAGAGGGCGAACACTTCCTCGAGTGCGGCGACGTCGCCAGCGCGATAGGCGCGGTTGGCCTCGCTCATCAGCTGGGTGCGCCAGGCACGCTCGGCCTCGTTGCTGGCACGGTCGGGGTGGATCTTCTGCGCCAGCTGACGGAAGCGTTTCTTCAGGTCGTCGCCCGGGGCGAAGCGGTCTGTGGTGGCTTGGGTTTCCCGCGTTTCGTAAGCGTGGCTTTCCCGCTGCGATCGTTTGGCGCGTGCCCGTGCCTGTTGCGCGGTGTGCGCCAGCCCCGCGTCCTTCGGCGTGCGCTGCAGCCGCGCCTGGGTCAGGTCGGCATGCAGGCGATCGAGTTCCGTCATGCGGCCGGCGATCAGCGCGTGGTAGCGCGCGGTGAATGCGGCGACCTCGCCCTGCGCGGTGGCCAGTTCGAGTTCCATCTCCGCCAGTTCCTGCCCCAGCACGTCAAGCTCCGCCCGCAGGCGGAGCGTTTCGTCGATGGGTGTGATATCCGTCGTGCCACTGACGAACCGGACCGACAGCAACAAGGTGTGCCGCGCACCGGGCCAAGCAGTGCACAGCGGAGCCGGCAGTTGGCCGGACTGGAGCAGCATGACCCAGTCGGTTGGTTGTCCATGTTGCCGCGCCATCGACACCGGGCCGATGCGGACCGGGAAGAGGTCGAGGATGCCGGTCGGCGGTGCTTCGCGGTCGAGGCCGCGCGTCATCCAGGCGAGGCAGCCGCGCCAGAGCGCGTCCTCTGTCTGCAGGCGTGACCGCAGCGCGGACCAGGCCGGGCCGTCGCTGTCCGCAGCCGCGCGCGTCAGGCGGCTTTTCAGGAGCGAGAGCGTGGCGCGCAGCGTGATAGGGCGAGCATGGTCGGCGCCCGGCAGCACGAGGCAGAGCGGCCGCAGCCGCAAGTCGAGGGCGTTGGAGATCTCGGGCAGCAGGCTGTCGTCGGCGGTGACGATGGCGAGCGTGCGCTCCCGGGCCAGTGCTTCGGCGGCCAGCGCGGCGAGGGCGCCGAGGGTGACCTGAAGATCCGCGGGCGCGGCAACCGTTGCAAAAGTCAGGGCTGGCGGGACGGCATCCGCGCGTGATGCCGGCCGGTCGAACTGCCTCAGCCAGGCGGCGAGGGTCGTGGCGATGTCGGGGGCGCAATCCATGGGGCATTTTAGTCGGTGCGGGAATGCGGCAAGGTGCATGCAAGCAGCGACAACAGGGCGGAATGCTGCGCAATTCCGCCTTACGCCGCTGAAAGGCTGGCGGCCGTTCGTAGTAAAGTGCGCCTGACCATGTATTGACCCGGAGGGTGGAACGTGTTTTCGATCATTCAGGCGGCCGGCTGGCCGATCTGGTTCCTGTTGGTGACATCGGTCATCGCTGTCGCGCTGATCATCGAGCGATCGGCCGCGCTGCGGCGTGCCAAGATCGTGCCCGCCGGCCTGCTGCAGAGTACGATTGCCGAATACCGTCGGCGCGGGCGTGACCGACGACCTGCTCAAGCGGCTCGACGCGCATTCGCCGCTCGGCCGCGTCTTCGCCGCCGGCTTGCGCAACGACCGGAGCTCGCGCGAAGTGATGAAGGAGGCCATCGAGGAAGCGGGGCGCGGCGCAGCCCACGAGCTGGAACGCTTCCTGACCAGCCTCGGCACCATCGCCTCGATCAGCCCGCTGATGGGGCTGTTCGGCACCATCGTCGGCATGATCGAGATCTTCGGTTCGGCGACCGGCGCGCGGCAACAACCCGCAGCAACTCGCGCACGGCATCTCGGTGGCGCTCTACAACACCGGCTTCGGCCTCATCATCGCGATTCCCGGCGATGATCTTCTATCGCCACTTCCGCGCCCTGGTCGATAGCTTCGTCGATCGAGATGGAGCAGCAGGCGGTCAAGCTGGTCGAACTAGCTGCACGGGGAACGGGCAGTGAACTTCCAGCGCGGCCGTGCCCGCGAGGAGCCGGAGATCAACCTGATCCCGATGATCGACGTGCTGCTGGTGATCCTGATCTTCCTCATGATCACCACGACCTATTCCAAGTTCGCCGGGCTCGAGATCAACCTGCCGACGGCGGACGCGCAGCAGCAGCAGGACAAGCCGAACGAGATCAACGTCGTCGTCACGGCCAGCGGCGACGTGCTGATCAACAAGGCTCCGGTGGCGGGCGCGACGTCGAGGCCATCGCCGCAGTCGCTGCAGCGTGCGGCGGGCGAGTGCGCAAGGAGCCGGTGGTCGTCATCAACGCCGATGCCAAGGCGGCGCACCAGAGCGTGATCGACGTCATGCAGGCGGCGCAGCAACGCCGGCCTGTCGCATATCTCCTTTGCCACCCAGCAGAAGCAGCAGTGAGCGGTGCCGAGTCGGCCTGCCGCGCATCTGGCGCGGGCGCGGTCCGCTGGCCTGGCTGCTGCTGCCGATCGGCCTATTGTTCTTCGCCATCGTCGCGCTGCGGCGCGGCCGCTCTATCGGCTGGGCTGGCTGAAGGCGGAACGCCTGCCGGTGCCCGTCGTCGTCATCGGCAACATCACCGCCGGCGGCGCGGGCAAGACGCCGCTGACGCTGTGGCTGGCGCAGCGCGCTGCGCGGCAGCCGGCCGTCATCCGGGCATCGTCAGCCGCGGTTACGGGCGGCGGCGAGGCGGTGCCGTGTGAAAAGTCGGCGCTGGCGCGACGGCGACAGCGACGTCGGCGACGAACCCCTGCTGCTCCTGCGTCGCTCCGGCTGCCCGGTGTTCGTCGGGCGCGATCGCGTCGCCGCGGCGCGCGCGCTGCTGGCGGCGCATCCCGAATGCGACGTGATTCTTTGCGACGACGGCCTGCAGCATTACCGCGCTGGCAGCGCGACGTCGAGATCGTCGTGATCGACGGGCGCGGCCTGATGAACGGCTGGCCGCTGCCGGCCGGTCCGCTGCGCGAACCGTGGCGCCGCTGTCGTGCGTCGATGCGCTGGTGCTGAACGGCCGATGCCACCCGTGCCGACGCTGCGCGGCGTGCCCGGTTTCGCATGGACCTCGAAGGCGACGCTTCCATCGCCTCGACGATCCGCGCAATGACGTGCACCGCCAACGAGCTGGCCGGCCGCAGCTTGCATGCCTGGCGGGCATCGGCGAACCGCAGCGCTTCTTCGACCATCTCGCGAGACTCGGCCTGCAGTGCGAGACGCATGCCTTTCCCGATCATCACCGCTATGCCGGCGCCGACTTGATTTTGTCGGCGATGCGATCCTGACGACGGAGAAGGATGCGGTAAAATTCGCCGGCCTTTCCCGCTGCCGATCTGGGTGCTGCCGGTCGACGCCCGCATCGAGCCCGACCTTGCCGCCACTTCTGAACTTCTGGACACTCTGGAGAAAACTCCGATGGACCCCGCCTGCTTGAAATCCTCGTCTGCCCGGTCTGCAAGGGCCCGCTCGATTACCGCAAGGAGCCGACGGAACTGGTCTGCAAGGCCTGCCGGCTGGCCTTCCCCGTCAAGGACGACATTCCGATCATGCTCGAGGACGAAGCGCGGCAGCTCGGCCCCGAAGAGAATAGCCGATGTCGCTTTCGCGTCGTCATCCCGGCCCGCTACGCCTCGACGCGGCTGCCCGGCAAGCCGCTCGCCGACATCGGCGGCAAGCCGATGGTGGTGCGGGTGGTCGAGGCGCGCTGCAAGGAGCGGTGCCGCGGAGATCTGTGTCGCGACCGATGATGCGCGCGTGCGTGAAGCCGTCGCCGCGCATGGCCACGACGTATGCAATGACGCGCGGCGATCACGCCAGCGGCACCGATCGCATCGCCGAAGTCGCTGCGCAACTGCGGCTGGCGTCGATGACGACATCGTGGTCAATGTCCAGGGCGACGAGCCGCTGATCGATCCCGCTGCTGATCGCCGACGTGGCGCAGGCGCTGGCGGCTGATCCGCGCGGCGGCCATTGCCACGGCCGCGCACCGCATCGCCGACATCGCGGACTTCCTGAATCCGAATGTCGTCAAGGTGGTGACCGACGGCAAATGGTCACGCCCTGTACTTTTCCCGCGCGCCGATTCCCTGGCAGCGCGACGGTCTTGCGCGACAACCAGAGAAGCTGCCGACCGGACTTCGTCGCGCGCCGCCATATCGGCCTCTATGCCTACCGCGTCGGTTTTCTGCGCCGCTACGGCGAGCTGGCGCCGGCGCCGCATCGAGCAGTGGGAAGCGCTCGAGCAATTGCGCGCGCTGTGGCATGGCTTTCATATCCGTGTCATCGAATGCGCGCATGCTCCGGCAGCCGGGTGTCGATACGCCGGAGGATCTGGAGCGGGTTCGCGACTGGTTTGCTGCACCGCACTAATCAGGGCGGCTATCTTGGGATAGATAAAATCGAGCAATCCGTACAGTCCAATAGTGTCGAATATTCGCGAAATTATGACAATACACAACTCAGAGGAGATAGACGATGCGTTTGATTCTGTTGGGCCCACCCGGCGCCGGCAAAGGCACCCAGGCCAATTTCATCAAGGAAAAATTCGGCATTCCGCAAATTTCGACCGGCGACATGCTGCGCGCCGCGGTCAAGGCCGGCACGCCGCTGGGTCTCGAAGCCAAGAAGATCATGGATGCCGGCGGCCTCGTGCGCGACGACATCATCATCGGTCTGGTCAAGGATCGCCTCAAGGAAGCCGACTGCAAGAACGGCTACATGTTCGACGGTTTCCCCCGCACGCATCCCGCAGGCGGAAGCGATGAAGGACGCCGGCGTGGCGATCGATTTCGTGCTCGAAATCGACGTGCCGGATGCCGAGATCGTCGGTCGCATGAGCGGTCGCCGCGTGCATGTGGCTTCGGGCCGCACCTATCACGTCAAGTTCAACCCGCCCAAGGTCGAAGGCAAGGACGACGAGACCGGCGAAGCCGCTGATCCAGCGCGACGACGACGGGGAAGAAACCGTGCTGAAGCGCCTCGAGGTCTACCACCAGCAGACCGAAGCGCTGGTCAGCTACTACGGCAAGTGGGCCGCAGGGCGGTGCCGCCGGTGCCCCGCAAGTACCGCAAGATCAACGGTCTCGGCAAGGTCGATGCCGTGCGCGATGCCGCCTTCGCCGCGTTGAAATAAGCAACGGGGGAAGCGATACATGGCAACCAAGAAAATGAACGCGTTCTACGCGCAGTCGGGCGGCGTCACCGCCGTGATCAACGCCTCCGCCTGTGGCGTCATCGAGACCGCGCGCAAGCACAAGGACAAGATCGGCAAGGTCTACGCCGGCCGCAACGGCATCATCGGCGCGCTGACCGAGGACCTGATCGACACCAGCAAGGAATCCGCCACCGCCAGTCGCCGCGCTGCGCCACACGCCGTCGGGCGCCTTCGGTTCCTGCCGCTTACAAGCTGAAGAGCCTCGAGGCCAACAGGCGTGAATACGAACGCCTGATCGAGGTGTTCAAGGCGCACAACATCGGCTACTTCTTCTACAACGGCGGCGGCGATTCGGCCGATACCTGCTTCAAGGTTTCGCAGCTGTCAGAGACCCTGGGCTACCCGGTGCAGGCCATTCATGTGCCGAAGACGGTCGACAACGACCTGCCGATCACCGACAACTGCCCGGGCTTCGGTTCCGTCGCCAAGTACATCGCCATATCGACGCTGGAAGCCACCTTCGACGTGCGCTCGATGTGCGCGACTTCGACCAAGGTGTTCGTGCTCGAGGTGATGGGCCGCCACGCCGGCTGGATCGCCGCGGCCGGCGCCATGGCCTCGACCAAGGACAGCGAACTGCCGATCGTCGTGCTGTTCCCCGAAGTGCTGTTCGACCAGAAGAAGTTCCTCGCCAAGGTCAAAGCCTGGTGAAGAAGTTCGGCTACTGCACCGTGGTGGTTTCCGAAGGCTGCCACTGGCCCGACGGCAAGTTCCTCGCCGAGCAGGGTACGCGCGATGCCTTCGGCCATGCCCAGCTGGGTGGTGCCGCACCGGTCGTCGCCAACATGATCAAGGATGCCCTCGGCTACAAGTTCCACTGGGGCGTTGCCGACTACCTGCAGCGTGCCGCACGTCATATCGCTTCCAAGAGCGACGTGGATCAGGCCTACGCGATGGGCAAGGCCGCGGTCGAGTTTGCCCTCAAGGGCCACAACTCGGTGATGCCGACGGTCGAGCGTGTTTCCAACAAGCCCTACAAGTGGAAGGTCGGCATGGCGCCGCTGTCGAAAGTCGCCAACGTCGAGAAGATGATGCCGAAGAACTTCATCACCAGCGATGGTTTCGGCATCACCGAGAAGTGCCGCGAATACCTCGCGCCGCTGATGAAGGGCGAGGACTATCCGCCGTACGGACCCGATGGTCTGCCGAAGTACGTGACGCTGAAGAATGTTGCAGTGGCGAAGAAGTTACCGGAGTTCAAGCTTTAAGTAGTTGTTTAAAGTCGGCGAAGGCCGCGCCCGAGGCCGGTATCGGGTGCGGCTTTTGATGGGGTATCGCAGTTTTTTCCTTGAATAAGGGGGGTGTATGTCTTCAGGTTTGATATTTGCACTGGTCTGCGCAATCGGAGCGATTGTGTATGGCTGGATTTCTGCACAATGGATTCTGGCGCAGCCGACCGGGAACGATCGCATGCGCGAGATTTCCGCCGCTGTGCAAGAGGGCGCGCAAGCCTATCTCAAGCGTCAGTACACGACGATTTCGATGGTCGGTATTGTGCTTACCGTAGTGATCGCCGTTTCCCTTGGCATCACGACAGCCGTAGGCTTCTTGCTGGGTGCAGTGCTTTCGGGCGCGGCCGGTTTTATCGGCATGAACGTTTCGGTGCGCGCCAACGTGCGTACGGCCGATGCCGCGAGCCGGGGCCTGAATGACGCACTCAACGTCGCTTTCCGCGGCGGCGCGATCACCGGCATGCTCGTGGTCGGCCTTGGCCTCCTCGGTGTCGCTGGTTTCTACGCCTACCTCAAGGCGACCCAGGGCGACCAGAGCCTGGATCACATCCTTCACCCGCTGGTCGGCTTGGGCTTCGGTTCCTCGCTGATCTCGATCTTCGCGCGTCTGGGCGGCGGCATCTTCACCAAGGGTGCGGACGTCGGTGCGGACCTCGTGGGCAAGGTCGAAGCGGGTATTCCTGAAGACGACCCCCGCAACCCCGCCGTGATCGCCGACAACGTCGGTGACAACGTCGGCGACTGCGCCGGCATGGCGGCTGACCTGTTCGAGACCTACGCCGTGACGATCGTCGCGACGATGCTGCTCGGTGCTCTGCTGTTCAAGGCCAGCGGCGCGATGGCGGATTCCGCCGTCCTGTACCCGCTGGTCCTCGGCGGCTTCTCGATCATCGCTTCCATCATCGGCGCCTTCTTCGTCAAGCATTCGCCTGGCCAGAAGATCATGACCGCGCTGTACAAGGGCTTGATCGTCGCCGGCCTGCTGGCACTGGTGGCCTTCTACCCGCTGACCGGCTGGGTAATCGATGATCACCTGCTCGACCAGATCATGGGCATCAGCGGCGGTTCGCAGATGCGTCTGTATGGCGCGGCGGTCATCGGTCTCGTGCTCACCGGCCTGATGGTGGTGATCACCGAGTACTACACCGCCACCGAATACGCGCCCGTGCGTCACATCGCCCAGGCCTCGACCACGGGTCACGGCACCAACGTCATCGCCGGTATCGGCGTGTCGATGAAGTCGACCGCCTGGCCGGTGCTGTCCGTATGTGCGGCCATCTGGTCGGCGTATTACCTCGGTGGCCTGTACGGCATCGCGATCGCCGCTACCTCGATGCTCTCGATGGCCGGCATCATCGTCGCCCTCGACGCCTACGGTCCGATCACCGACAACGCTGGTGGCATCGCCGAGATGGCCGAACTGCCCGACTCCGTACGCGGTGTGACCGATCCGCTCGACGCCGTCGGCAATACGACCAAGGCCGTGACCAAGGGTTACGCGATCGGTTCCGCCGGCCTGGCCGCGCTGGTACTCTTCGCCGACTTTACCCACGCGCTCGAAGCCCAAAGGTCCGGCGTCCATTACCTGTTCGACCTGTCCGACCCGGCTGTCATCATCGGCCTGTTCATCGGCGGCATGGTGCCCTACCTCTTCGCGGCCATGGGCATGGAAGCGGTTGGCCGCGCCGCGGGTTCGGTGGTGGTTGAAGTACGGCGCCAGTTCAAGGAGATCAAGGGCATCATGGAAGGCAAGGCCAAGCCGGAATACGGCACCTGTGTCGACATGCTGACCAAGGCTGCGATCAAGGAAATGATGATCCCCTCGCTGCTGCCCGTCTTGGTTCCCGTCGTTGTCGCTGTTGGCATGAACTTCCTCATGCCCGCGATCGGTGGCGTCGGCGCCGGCGTGCGTGCGCTGGGTGGCGTGCTACTGGGCACGATCGTGACCGGCCTGTTCGTCGCGATCTCCATGACCACCGGCGGTGGCGCATGGGACAACGCCAAGAAGTACATCGAGGAAGGCAACTTTGGTGGCAAGGGTTCCGAAGCGCACAAGGCGGCGGTGACCGGTGACACGGTTGGCGACCCCTACAAGGATACGGCGGGCCCGGCGGTCAACCCGCTCATCAAGATCATCAACATTGTCGCTCTGCTGATCGTTCCGCTGATCGCCTAAGTAACAAGCAACAAGGCAACCGCTTCGAGGGCAGTCCCGGCAACGGGACCGCCCTTTTTCATTGGCAACTCAGTGCGTGATCGGAGCGCGTGACGAAAGTCAGCGCTGGCGGGACGGCACTGCGTGACGGATCAGGTTGTTCCGCGCCGGCGGAAATCGCGCAGTCGAAAACCCAGCAGCCAGAGTGTGACGAAGTACACGGCGGCCCCGGTACCCACCAACGCCGACAAGTGTGCCACGCGCGTCCAGGTCGAAGCGACCAGCCAGTCGGCCTCCCTGCCCATGCCGAACCAGAGCGTGGCGACGAGTGCGAGCAGGGCGACAGCGATTTTTCCGCCAAACACGGCCCAGCCGGCCTGCGGCATATAGATGGCGCGCTGGCGCAGGCCGCGGAAGAGCAGGCTTGCATTCAGGCACGAGGCAAGGCCGATGGAAAGCGCCAAGCCCGCATGCTTGAACGGCACAATGAAAGCGAGGTTCATTGCCTGCGTCGCCAGCAACGTGAGCAGGGCGATCTTCACTGGCGTCTTGATGTTCTGCTGCGCATAGAAGCCCGGCGCGAGCACCTTGACGAGAATCATCCCGATCAGGCCGATGCTGTAGGCGACCAGCGCCTCGCGCGTCAGCAGCACGTCGGCGGCGGTGAAGGCGCCGTGCTGGAACAGCGTGGCGAGCAGCGGTACGCCCAGCAGCGCGAGGCCGATGGCAGCAGGCAGGGTGAGCAGGCAGGTCAGGCGCAAGCCCCAGTCGAGCAGGGCGGAGAATTCCGCCGGCTGGCCACTGCTATGCGCCTTCGACAGGCTCGGCAGCAGGATTGTGCCCAGCGCGGCACCCAGCAGACCGGCGGGGAATTCCATCAGGCGATCGGCGTAATAGAGCCAGGAGACGCTACCCGAGGCCAGGAAGGACGCGAAGATAGTATTGATCAGCAACGAGATCTGGGCGACCGATACGCCGAGCACCGCCGGCGCCATGAGCTTCAGCACGCGGCGGACGCCGGGATCGCCCGGCGCGAAATCGAAACGCGGCAGCATGCCGATCTTCTTCAGTGCGGGCAACTGGATCGCCAGTTGCAACACGCCGCCGAGAAACACCGCCCACGCCAGCACCATGACCGGCGGGTCGAAGAATGGCGCGGCGAAGAGCGCCATGCCGATGAACGACAGGTTGAGCAGCGTCGGGGTGAAGGCGGGCAGGGCGAAGCGGCTCCAGGTATTGAGGATGCCTGCCGCCAGCGCCACCAGCGCCATGAACAGGATATAGGGAAAGGTAATGCGTGTGAGTTCCACCGTCAGCGCGAACTTGTCGGCATCCGCCGCGAAACCGGGCGCGGAAACATAGATCAGCAGGGGGGAACCAATCACACCCAGCACCGCCACCAACAGTACGACGAGAAACAGCATCGTCGCGACTCGGTCGACAAGCGTCTTGGTATCGGCTTCGCCCCGCTGGTTGCGATATTCCGCCAGCAGGGGCACAAAGGCTTGCGAAAAGGCCCCTTCGGCGAACATGCGCCGCAGCAGGTTGGGCAAGCGAAAGGCGACGAAAAAAGCGTCGGTCAACATACCGGCGCCGAAGGCGCGGGCGATGACGAAATCGCGGACGAAGCCGAGAATGCGCGAGAGCAGCGTGAAGCTGCTGACGGTCGCTAAAGTGCGTAGCAGGTTCATGATGTGCGGAGCAGGTGCATGGGGCCGGATGTTAGCCTTGCGGCCCGCATTCCAAGCTTGGAAAAGCGCCTTGCAATGGCGTGCAACTCCTCCTATAATCGTTCGCTTTCCGATTACCAACCGAGCTTTATCATATGGCCAATACCGTCCAAGCCCGCAAGCGCGCCCTCCAGGCGACCAAGCGTCGCGCTCAGAACATGAGCCAGCGTTCCGAACTTCGCACCGCGATCAAGAAGGTGCGGAAGGCCGTCAGTGCTGGTGACAAGGCTGCCGCCCAGGCTGTCTTCAAGGAATCCCAGAGCATCATCGATTCGATCGCCGACAAGCGGATCGTTCACAAGAATACTGCTGCACGCCAGAAGAGTCGGCTCGCCGCCGCGATCAAGGCACTGTAAGCAACCCGAAATATCCGGAGTCAGGCGCGGGCGCTACAAGGCGCCCGCGCCGTTTTCTTTATGGCGGTATCGAAACGAAATCTATACAGCCTGCGGATTTTCACTTATGATCTTTTTTCCCGCATCAAAATCGAACGGCGGCCGTAGTTGTCAGGGCCGCCGTTGCTTTTTGGATGCCGACTACTGGTTGAAACCGCGGAGCGGATCATGTCGCACCTGATGAACAACTATGCCCGGCAGGCCGTGGCATTTACCCATGGCGATGGCTGTCATCTCATCGACGAGAATGGCCGGCGCTACCTCGACGGCCTGGCCGGCATCGCAGTCAATACGCTGGGCCACAACCACCCCCGCCTGACAGCCGCGCTCGATCGGCAACTGCATCGCCTGATTCATACCTCGAACCTTTATCAGGTCCGCGAGCAGGAAGCGCTCGCCGACCGCCTGGCCACGCTGGCCAGCATGGACGAGGTGTTCTTCTGCAATTCCGGATGCGAAGCGAACGAAGCCGCCATCAAGCTCGCGCGCCTGTACGGCCACCAGAAGGGCATCGACCAACCCGCCATCATCGTCATGGAACAGGCCTTCCACGGCCGCACGCTGGCGACCCTGTCGGCGACCGGCAACCGCAAGGTGCAGGCCGGCTTCGAGCCGCTCGTGCCGGGCTTCGTGCGCGTGCCCTTCGATGATTTCGCGGCGATCGAGCAGGTCGCGGCCAATAACGCCAATGTCGTCGCCGTGCTCTTCGAGCCGATCCAGGGCGAGGGCGGCATCAATATCTGCCATGACGATTTCATGCGCGGGCTGCGCGGCATCTGCGATGCCAAAGGCTGGCTGTTCATGGTTGACGAAGTGCAATGCGGCGTCGGTCGCACCGGCAGGTGGTTCGCTCACCAGCACGCCGGTATCAAGCCCGACGTGATGACCCTCGCCAAGGGACTCGGCTCTGGCGTACCCGTGGGGGCCTGCCTGACGGCGGGTGCGGCGACCGGCGTGTTCAAGCCGGGCAACCATGGGTCGACGTTCGGCGGCAATCCGTTGGCCTGCGTCGCGGCACTGACAACGCTGTCGGTGGTCGAGGAGGACAATCTGCTGACGCGCGCGGTCACTCTCGGCGAGCGCATGCGCGCCCGGCTCGGCGAACAACTGGAAGGTGCCGCCGGCATCGTCGAGATCCGCGGCAGCGGCCTGATGATCGGCGTCGAGCTGGATCGCCCCTGTGCCGCGCTGGTGGCCGCAGGTCTGGAGGCGGGTTTCCTGATCAACGTGACCGCCGAGAAGGTAATCCGGCTACTGCCGCCGCTCGTCATGACGGATGCCGAGGCGGATGCCCTGGTCGATGGCGTCGTGACCGTGGTGCGGCGTTTCCTAGCTGACTGAGGAGGGCAGCATGAACGTGCCACGCCATTTCCTGCAGTTCAAGGATCTCAGCCGCGCCGAGTTCGAATACTTGTTTGAACGCTCGCGTGTCATCAAACAACGCTTCAAGGCCTACCAGAAATACTGGCCGCTGGAGGATCGCACCCTGGTGATGATTTTCGAGAAGGCCAGTACGCGCACGCGCCTGTCGTTCGAGGCGGGCATGCACCAGTTGGGCGGCTCGGCGATCTACCTCAACACGCGTGATTCGCAGCTTGGCCGCGGCGAGCCGGTCGAAGATGCCGCCGAGGTGATCTCGCGCATGAGCGACGCGGTGATGATCCGCACCTACGAGCAGGACATCATCGAACGCTTCGCCAGCCACTCGCGCGTACCGGTCATCAACGGGTTGACCAATGAATACCACCCCTGCCAGATCCTGGCGGACATCTTTACCTTCATCGAGCATCGCGGCCCGATTCAGGGCAAGACGGTGGCCTGGATCGGCGATTCGAACAACATGTGCAATACCTGGCTGCAGGCGGCCGAACTGCTCGACTTCAACGTGCATGTCTCGACGCCGCCGGGTTACGAAGTCGAGCCGGAGCGCGCCGGCCTCTACGGCACCGACCATTTCGAGCAGTTCGTCGATCCGATCGAGGCGGCGCGCGGCGCCGACCTCGTCACCACCGACGTGTGGACCTCGATGGGCTTCGAAGCCGAGAACGAGGCCCGCATGAAAGCCTTCGCCGACTGGCAGGTCGATGGCGACATGATGCGCGCCGCACATCCACAGGCCATCTTCATGCACTGCCTGCCCGCGCACCGTGGCGAGGAAGTCGCGGCCGAGGTGATCGACGGGCCACAGAGCGTCGTTTGGGACGAAGCGGAAAACCGGCTGCACGCGCAGAAGGCACTGCTGGAGTTTCTGGTGCTGGGAACGGTCAAGGAATAGCTAACGGGAGTAATGCGATGGGCAATGCAAAATCGAAGGCAAAGAGCAAATCGGGTGTGAACAAGGTCGTACTGGCCTATTCGGGTGGGCTCGATACCTCGGTGATCCTCAAGTGGCTGCAGGACACCTACAGCTGCGAGGTGGTGACATTTACGGCCGACCTCGGACAGGGTGAGGAGCTCGAGCCGGCGCGCGCCAAGGCAGTGAAGTTCGGCATCAAGAAGCAGAACATCTTTATCGATGACCTGCGCGAGGAGTTCGTGCGCGACTTCGTGTTCCCGATGTTCCGCTGCAACGCGATCTACGAAGGCGAATACCTGCTCGGCACCTCGATCGCACGGCCGTTGATCGCCAAGCGCCTCGTCGAGATCGCGCGCAAGACCGGCGCCGACGCGATCTCCCACGGTGCGACCGGCAAGGGCAACGATCAGGTACGTTTCGAGCTCGGCGCCTATGCACTGATGCCCAACGTCAAGATCATCGCCCCGTGGCGCGAGTGGGACCTGCTGTCGCGGGAAAAGCTGATGGCCTATGCCGAAGCCAATGGCATTCCGGTCGACATGAAGCACAAGAAGGGCGGCTCGCCCTACTCGATGGACGCCAACCTGCTGCATATCTCCTACGAGGGCCGTCACCTCGAGGATCCGTCTGCCGAGGCCGAGGACTCAATGTGGCGCTGGACGGTTAAGCCCGAAAAGGCGCCGAATACGCCCGAGTATCTCGACCTCGAGTTCAAGGCTGGCGACCTCGTCGCCATCAATGGCAAGAAGATGAAGGCCCACGAGTTGCTCGCCACGCTCAACCAGATTGGCGGCAAACATGGCGTCGGCCGTCTCGACCTCGTCGAGAATCGCTACGTCGGCATGAAGTCACGTGGCTGCTACGAGACGCCCGGCGGCACGATCCTGCTCAAGGCGCACCGTGGCATCGAGTCGGTCTGTCTCGACCGCGAAGTCGCGCACCTCAAGGACGATCTGATGCCGCGCTACGCCAGCCTTGTCTACAGCGGCTACTGGTGGAGCCCCGAGCGCAAGGCGCTGCAGGTATTGATCGACTATACGCAGCAGAGTGTGAACGGCTGGGTGCGCGTCAAGCTCTACAAGGGCAGCGTTAGCGTCGTCAGCCGCGATTCCAAGACCGACTCGTTGTTCGACCCGACCATCGCGACGTTCGAGGACGATGCGGGCGCCTACAACCAGAAGGACGCCGAGGGCTTCATCAAGCTCAACGCCTTGCGCATGCGCATCGCCGAAAATGCCCGCCTCAAGCGTGGTGGCAACAGTAAAACCAGCAGCGGCAAGCGCTGAGCGTTCGTAGCGCATGGAAGGCACGATCTTCGGCTTTACCGAGTCGCAGGTGGCCGAGTTCGGCGTCACCTTCGGCCTGGGTGCCTTCATGCTCTACATGCTGTTCATCATTGGCGAACTGGCTTACCGGTCGAAGGCGGGGAAGGTCGGCACCTTTGTATTATTTCTGGTGCTCGCGTTCGGGATGGTCGGCTTTGTCGCCAAAAGCATCATCCAGAAACTGTGGGGAATCTGAAATGTCGCAATTTGAAAATGTCTCTGTGGTCAAGAAAGCCAATGTCTATTTCGACGGCAAGTGCGTGAGCCATACCGTGCAGTTCGCCGACGGCACCAAGAAGAGCGTCGGCGTCATCCAGCCAGCGACGTTGACCTTCAACACCGGCGCGCCGGAAATCATGGAAACCGTCGCCGGGGCCTGCCGCTACAAGCTCAAGGGCGAGGACTGGAAAACCTGCCCCGCGGGTGAGTCCTTCAGTGTGCCGGGCAATTCGTCCTTCGAGATCGAAGTGACCGGTGAGCCCTATCACTACGTTTGCCACTTCGGTTGATAGGAACCTTGCCATGCCGTCCTTCGACATTACTTCCGAGACCGACTTCGTTGCCCTGAAGAATGCAGTCGATGTGGCGGGTCGCCATATCGGCAACCGCTACGATTTCAAGGGTACCAGTGCCAAAGCCGAACTCAACGAGAAAGACAAGCTCATCACGATCTGGGGTGACTCCGAATTCCAGCTCGGGCAGGTGAAGGACATCCTGTTCCCCGAGATGGAAAAAAAGGAGCGCGAGAGCACCAAGCGTTTCGATGCCGGCGTGGTGCAGACCATCTCCGGCAACAAGGCCAAGCAGGAACTCAAGATCAAGACCGGCATCGAGCAGGAACTGGCGAAGCAGATCGTCAAGCTCATCAAGGACAGCAAGCTCAAGGTACAGGCGTCGATCCAGGGCGATGCCGTGCGCGTGACCGGCGCCAAGCGCGACCTGCTGCAGGAAGCGATCGCGCTGGTGAAGAAGACCGTTACCGACTACCCGCTGACCTACGGCAACTTCCGCGACTAAGTCGGACCGGCGGATGCCGTCCCGCCAGCTCTGACTTTCAATCTACCTTCATTTGCTTAGACCACCGGTCCAGCGTGCGTAGAGCCGGTCGGCAGCGACGCGCATCGCTGCGAGTTTTTCTTCAACGCCGTCGACCATCTGGTCCGGCGTCTGGACCGCGGGACCGGGTGCCGCCTTCTCCTCCGCCCATTGATGGTTCCACAGCCGGATCATCGCTTCGGTCATTTCGACATGGCATTGCAGGCCGAGATGCGGACCCATGACGAAGGCCTGGTTCTCGCAGTACGCGCTGCGCAGGATGCGCGCGGCACCGGGCGGGATCGAGAATGTCTCGCCATGCCAATGGAACGCCGCGAAGCGCTCCAGATCGCCCAGCCAGTCGCGGGCAACCGCAGCGGTCGTCGTCACCTCGCCCCAGCCGAGTTCCTTGACGGGGTTTTGCGTGATCGCACCGCCAAGCGCATTGCTCATGAGCTGACCGCCGAGGCAGTGGCCGATGACGGGCACGTTGGCCGCGACCGCACCGCGGATCAGTTCGAATACCGGCGGCAGCCAGGGCAGGTCGTCATTGACGCTCATCGGTCCGCCCATGAAGCAGAGTCCGGAGAAATCCGCGCAGGTCGCCGGCGGCATCGCACCGGCATCGATGCAGATCAGTTGCCACGGAATGCCGTGCCGGTCGAGGAAAGTGGCAAAATAGCCGGGACCTTCACCGGCACTGTGACGAAAGATGGCAACTGGTTTCATGAATGCGAATGGCAAGTTGGGTTTGCGGCATTGTATTGCCTTGCTGCTTGGCATGGCGTGCCTGCCGGGCTGGGGGGCGGACATCGCGCTGGTCGGTTTGATGACGGACAAGGCAATGGTGCTGATCGATGGCGGCAAGCGCCAGACCCTCACAGTCGGCGCGACCTCCGCCGAGGGCGTCAAGCTGGTGGCGGTCGAATCCGGCGCCGCGATCTTCGAGATCGATGGCAAGCGGCGGCGCATGCAAATCGGCCAGACGGTCGTCTCGGCCGCCAAGGCCGAAAAGCCCAGCCTGGTGCTGGCGGCCGATGGACAGGGTCACTTCTTTGCGCCGGGCACCATCAATGGCGCGTCCGTGCGCTTCCTCGTCGATACGGGCGCGACCTTCGTCTCGATGGGCGCGGCGGATGCACGCCACGCCCGCATCGACCTCGCCAAGGGGACGCCCGGCATGACCATGACGGCCAACGGCATGGCGAAAGTCTGGCGGGTGCGATTGGGCAGCCTCAAGATCGGCAACATCACGCTGCATGACGTCGATGCCACGGTGCACCAGCACGACATGCCAATCGTGCTGCTCGGCATGAGTGTCCTCAATCGCATGGAGATGCGGCGGGACGGGACATCGCTCACGCTGATCCAGCGTTACTGACATGACGGCACGGCATCTCCTTACGGCCGACTGGCTGCGCCAGCGCTTTCCGCTGGATCCGACAAGCGCCCCCGTGCATGAGCCGCCCCTGCGCACGGGCGAGCCCGTGCCCGCGGCGGTGCTCGTGCCAATCATCCTGCGGCCGAGCGGCCTGACCGTGTTGCTGACGCAACGCACGGCGCATCTGCGCGACCATGCGGGCCAGGTCAGCTTCCCCGGCGGGCGCTGCGAAACCCACGACCCCACGCCCATTGCCACCGCCCTGCGCGAGAGCGAAGAAGAAGTCGGTATCGACGTGGCACAGGTCGAGATCCTCGGCACGTTGCCGGATTACTTTACCGGCACCGGCTTTCGCATTACCCCGGTGATCGGCCTCGTGAGCCCGCCGCTGAATCTGCGCCTCGACGATTTCGAGGTAGCCGAAGTGTTCGAGCCGCCGCTGGCATTTTTCCTCGACACGGCGAACTACCGGCGCGAAGTCATCGAATACGCAGGCAGCCAGCGCAGCTACTGGGCGGTGCCCTGGGAAGGCTATTTCATCTGGGGCGCGACGGCGGGGATGCTCGTCTGCTTGCGCGAAAGCCTGTGCTGGTGGCCGGCTGAGGGAGTGTGATATCTTCACCCTGACTTTAGTTTGCGGGGTTTCATGACACTTTTCAGCCTCATTTGCGTCCTGGTTCTCGAGCAGGTCAGGGCCTTGCCGGCGGCCCCGGTCGCTGCCGCGCTGACAGCCTATACGGGATTTCTCGAACGCCGCTTCGACGGGGGTGAGTTTCGCCATGGCATGATCGCCTGGATTGCCGGGGTGGCGCTCCCTGCCGTGCTGACGCTGGCACTGCATCTCCTGCTGGGTTATGTGCATCCGGTGTTGGCGTTTCTTTTCGATGTCGCGGTGCTCTATCTCTTGCTGGGCTTCCGGCAGTTCAGCCACTTCTTCACCGATATCCAGATGGCGTTGCGGATGGGTGAACTCGACCGCGCGCGCCGCCTGCTCGCGGAATGGCGCGGCCAGAGTGCCGAGCGCCTCGGCTCGGCCGAGATTGCGCGACTGAGCATCGAACAGGGCATCCTGTCCTCTCACCGCCATGTCTTTGCGCCGTTGTTCTGGTTCCTCGCGCTGGGACCCGCCGGCGCCGTACTGTACCGTCTCGGTCTGGCCGTCCGGCAGGACTGGGCGCACGCCGACAGACCGGTCGAGGGGCATCCGCAGTTTGCCGAGTTTTCCCGTCGTGCCTTCCAGGCCCTCGACTGGCTGCCCGCCCGCATGACGGCTGCCACGTTCGCCATCGTCGGCGATTTCGAGGATGCCGTGTATTGCTGGCGCACCCAGGCCAGCCAGTCGGACCGATGCCGCGACCGGCATTCTCCTGTCGAGCGGTGCGGGTGCGCTGGGTGTCCGGCTGGGCATGCCCCTGCCGGATCAGGGTGATCCGGGCGGCGTCGAGGCCCGGCCGGAACTTGGGCTGGGAGATGACGCCGATGTCGAGCATCTGCAAAGCGCGATCGGACTGGTCTGGCGCACTTTGGTGTTGTGCCTGTTGTTGCTTGCCCTGCTGACGGTTGCCAGCTGGGTGGGTGCCTGAAGCGTAACCATCCAACAATAATCAGGAGTGGACAATGGCGAATAAGAGAAGTGGTCGTATTGAGTGCCGTGCGCAGCGCGGTGGGTGCCTTCGGCGGCTCGCTGAGCAGCCTGGAGCCGGCCGAGCTCGGCGGCCTGGTCGTCAAGGAGGCCATCGCCCGCGCCGGCGTCGATCCCAAGCAGGTGAGCTTTGCCACGGTCGGCAACTGCATCCCGACCGAATCGCGTTATGCCTATGTCGCCCGCGTCGCGACGATCCAGGGCGGCATGTCGATGGATTCGACGGCCTTCGCGGTGAACCGCCTGTGCGGTTCGGCGCAGCAGGCCGATCGTCAATGTCGGCGCAGGCCATCCTGCTGGGCGATGCCGACTTCGCGCATCGGCGGCGGTGTCGAGGTGATGTCGCGCGGCGCCTACCTGCTGCCGGCGCTGCGCTCCGGCGCGCGCATGGGCGACACCCAGGCCATCGACGCGATGGTCGCCGTGCTGACCGACCCGTTCGGCGTCGGCCACATGGGCATCACCGCCGAGAATCTGGCCGCCAAGCACGGCATCACGCGCGAGGAGCAGGATGCCTTCGCCGTCGAGTCGCAGACGCGCGCGGCCAAGGCGATCGCCGAGGGCCGCTTCAAGTCGCAGATCGCGCCGATCACGCTGAAGACCCGCAAGGGCGAGGTGGTGTTCGATACCGACGAGCATCCGCAAGGCCGGCACCACGATGGAAACGCTGGCCAAGATGCGTCCCGCCTTCAAGAAGGACGGCACGGTGACGGCCGGCAATGCGTCGGGCATCAACGACGCTGCCGCCTTCCTGGTGCTGGCCGATGCCGCCAAGGCGGCCGCGGGCGGCCACAAGCCGATCGCGCGCCTGGTCGCCTACGCCATCGCCGGCGTGCCCAACGACGTGATGGGCGAGGGCCCGATTCCCTCGACCAAGGTCGCGCTGCAGAAGGCCGGCCTCACGCTCGACAAGATGGACGTCATCGAATCGAACGAAGCCTTCGCCGTGCAGTCGATCACCGTGGCCAAGGGCCTCGGCCTCGACCCGGCCAAGACCAACGCCAACGGTGGCGCCATCGCGATCGGCCACCCGGTCGGCGCCACCGGCGCGGTGATCGTCACCAAGCTGCTGCACGAGATGATCCGCGTCAATGGCCAAGCTACGGCATGGCGACGATGTGCATCGGCGGCGGCCAGGGCATCACGACGATCTGGGAACGCATCTGAGTCTTTGCGTCTTCCCATGAACAAAGGGCCGCCAAGTCATCTTGGCGGCCCTTTGTGTTTTGGGTGCCGTCCCGTCAGGACTGACTTTCGTCAGGCCGTTTTCGCGTAGCGCTCTTTTGCGGCCTGCGCCTCGGCGGCTTCCGTGGCCGAGTAGGCCTTGCCCGACCACAGCATGCGATACGCGATTTCCTCGTTGCCGTTCTCGCACAACTCAAGTACTTCCTGGAACAGGGGCTGGAAGGTGTCGCTGCGGTGGGAAGCCTCGTGTTCCTCGAACGAGTTCCAGAAGGTGATGACCAGCGCCTCGCGGTCCTTTAAAGGATTTTCCACGGCCTGGCCGAGGGTGCTGCCCTCGTTCGATACCTGGCCGCTGTTAAGCACCACCAAACCGCCGACGAAGCCGGTTTCGGAATGGTAGGTCTTGACGTTCTCGCACAGCACGGCGACGCGTTCCTCAAGATCCTCGACGCTGAACTCCGGCTTGAGGATGACGCGGTTCACAGTGACGATGCCGTCGCTGTCGAAGTTGGGGATGAAAGACATGCCGATCTCCTGTCAGGGTAGGGAAGCAGTATTGTTTGTATATCTATAAGATGGCACTAATCTGGTAAAGTTCAAGTCAAATCAAATCCATATGTGAAAATGGACGAACAGGATTTCAAGGAGGACACCCTGTCGAGCGCGCAGGTGTTCGACGGCAAGCTGCTCAAGGTATTCTCGGATCTGGTGCGGCTTCCCGATGGCATCGAGTCGGTACGCGAGTATGTGAAGCATCCGGGCGCCGTGGTGGTCATCGCGCTGCTCGACAACGGCAAGCTGCTCTTCGAGCGGCAGTATCGCTACCCGCTACGCCGCGTGTTTCTCGAAATTCCCGCCGGCAAGATCGATCCGGGCGAACACGTCCTCGACACCGCGCGCCGTGAACTGCGCGAGGAGACCGGCTACAAGGCGAAAGTGTGGCGGCACCTCGGCACCCTGCATCCGTGCATCGGCTACGCCGACGAACGCATCGAAATATTCTGGGCGCAGGGGCTCACGTTCATCGGCGCGGAGCTCGATCATGGCGAGATTCTCGAGGTAACCGAGATGAGCGTCGCCGACGCATTGCTGGCGGTGCGTGATGGCGACATCACCGATGCCAAGACCATCACGGCACTGCTCTGGGCGGAAAAAACCTTGTCCGGCGAATGGCCGTTGCCGCGGTGACCCCACGGTAGAATGACAGTACGTCATCAGCGGAAAACCCCGATCCCGATGGATGCTCCCACCCCATTCCCGCCGCCCCTGCCGGGGGTCGTTACAGACGAGCATACCCACTTGCAGGTGCTCGATATCTTTTCCGAGGTATCGGCCAATCTGGCCGACGAGGATGATGTCGAGGAACTGCTGGGACGCTTCCTCGGCACCATGTTGCGGCTCGCCAAGGCCAGCGCCGGAGCGGTGCGCGTCGTCACCACCGATGGCAAGCACATGCGCCTCGTCGCGGCGCGCGGCCTGCCGCGCGAAGTTGTCGAGCGCGAACGTCTGGTGCCCATCGACTGCGGCCACTGCGGCAGTGCGCTGGCCGATGAAAACTCGCGCTACGAGATCGATCTGCGGGCCTGCGCGGCACGCACGCAGCATGCCTATTTCGGCAGCGACTGCCAAGCCATGGTCGTTGTGCCGCTGCAGCACGGCGGACGTTTGCAGGGCACCTACAACCTGTTCCTGCCCGAACGTTTCGAACTGCCCGAAGAGGTTGCGCTGCTGTTCCGCTCGATTGGCGAGCACCTTGGCATGGCGCTTGAGAATGCCCACCTCAAACGCGAGAACCTCCGCATCACGCTGATGAACGAGCGTCAGATGATGGCCGCCGAAGTCCATGACTCACTGGCCCAGACGCTCGCCTACATGAAGATGCGCATGGCCCTGTTGCAGGATGCGCTGCACGACCCGGCCGGCGTCAGCGGGGAAAGTGCTGGCAAGTATGCCAGCGACGTCGGGCAGGCGGTTGATGAAGCCTACCGCCAGTTGCGCGAGCTGCTGGTGCAGTTCCGCAGCCGCATGGACCCGATGGGCCTGCAACAGGCGCTGGCAGGTGTCGCCAAGACCTTCCAGGACCGCACCGGCATCGGACTCGACTACCGCAATCGCGTCGTCGACTTGCGCCTGTCGGTCGATCAGGAAGCCCAAGTATTCTTCATTGTGCAGGAAGCGCTGGCGAACGTCGGACGCCATTCCGGCGCGACCGTGGCCAGCCTGACCCTCGAAGGGGCGGGCGATCACTATGTAGTAACCATCGATGACAATGGCCGGGGCGGGCAGGGCTTCTTCGCCATCGCCAATCGCACGGGGGGATTCGACGAGCATCCTCACCTGCGCGACCACTTCGGCCTGTCGATCATGCGCGAACGGGCCCGCATGATCGGCGGCCGCGTCACCGTCGCCAACCTGCCGACGGGTGGTTTCCGCGTGCGCCTTACCTTTCCGGCCATCGGGCCGGCCAGCCCCAGGATTGCAGCATGAAAAACAAACGAACAGATCCGCGTACTGTTGGTCGACGACCACACCCTGTTTCGCAAAGGTCTGGCCGAACTGCTGGAGCAGCGAGGCGAGATCCATGTTGCCGGCATCGCCGGCAATGGCGACGAGGCGATGCAGATGCTCAAGTCCATCGAGCTCGACGTCGTGATCACCGACCTCAACATGCCACCGCATGGCGGGCTGGCGCTGTTGCGGCAGATTCGCGCCGAGGGCTGGCGCGGGCCGGTGCTGGTGCTTACCGTCAGCGACGACCAGGACGACCTCGCCAGCGCGATGGGCGCGGGCGCACAAGGCTACCTGCTGAAGGACATGGAGCCTGACGACGTGGTCGACGCGGTGCAGCGCGCCGTGCGCGGCGAGACCGTCGTCGCGCCGGCAATGACGCTCAAGCTGGTCCATCTGCTGCAAGGCGGCCCCCAGCCGCCCAAGGTCGATGCCCTGCAGCAACTCACCCCGCGCGAGCGCGAGATCCTCGATTATCTGGCGCAGGGACTCTCCAACAAGGCCATCGGTCGCGCGCTCGACATCAGCCACGACACGGTCAAGCTGCACGTGCGCCACATCCTCGCCAAGCTCAACCTCACCTCGCGCGTCGAGGCGGCCGTGTTCGCCGTCGAGCAGAAGGCCGTCAATCAGGGCAAGGGCCGCTAAAGTTCATGACTCACTGCCTTGTCACCGGCGGCCTGGGCTACATCGGCAGTCATACCGTCATCGCACTGCTGGCGGCGGGCCAGCGGGTTCGCATTGTCGACAACCTGTCCAACAGCAAGATCGCGGTGCTTGACCGTATCGAGGAGATCAGCGGCCAGCGCCCCGAATTCATCCAGGCCGACATCCGCGGCCGCAGTGCAATGTACACGGCACTGGCCGGGTGCGACGCAGTGATCCATTTCGCGGGACTGAAGGCCGTGGGCGAATCGGTCGAGAAACCGCTGCTTTACTACCGCAACAACGTCGAGGGCAGCATCGCGCTATTCGAGGCGATGGCGGAGGCGGGTGTGAAGACCGTCGTGTTCTCCTCTTCGGCGACGGTCTATGGCGATCCGCAAAGCGTGCCGATCCGCGAGGATGCACCGCTGTCGGCGACCAATCCCTACGGTCGCTCGAAGCTGATGATCGAGGACATCCTGCGCGATGTAGTAAAAGCCGATCCGTCCTGGCGGATCGGCTTGCTGCGCTACTTCAATCCTGTCGGCGCACATGCCTCGGGGCGCATCGGCGAGGATCCCAACGGCATTCCCAACAACCTCATGCCCTATGTTGCCCAGGTCGCCGTCGGCAAGCTGGCGTGCCTCTCGGTATTTGGCAACGACTATCCGACGCCCGACGGCACGGGCGTGCGCGACTACATCCACGTCGTCGACCTCGCCAAGGGACATCTGGCAGCACTGGCCGCACTTGAGCGTCGCGAAGGTCTGCTGACGGTCAATCTCGGGACGGGCTGCGGGTACTCGGTGCTGGACATGGTCAAGGCATTCGAACAGGCCAGCGGCCGTCCCGTGCCCTATCGCATTACGCAGCGCCGGCCGGGCGACATCGCCTGCTGCTATGCCGACCCGACACTGGCGGCTGACTTACTCGACTGGCGTGCGGAACTGGGTCTCGATGCCATGTGTGCCGACGCTTGGCGCTGGCAGAGCCGAAATCCGGACGGCTTCCCGGACTGAAATGAACCTGTCGCTTGTCATCGATGCTCGTTTGGCGCTGAGGAATATTCTCAGGCAATCGCGTCGGAGCTTGATAGCGATTCTGGCCATCGGTTTCGGCGTCATTGCGATGATGCTGGCGGCTGGATTCATCGAGTGGATCCTGTGGGCAAACAAGGAAGGTGTGGCCGTGACGCAGATTGGCCATATTCAGGTGACAAAACCCGGCTACAACGAGAATGGTAAATCCGACCCATTTCCCTATCTGTTACCGCAAAAATCAGCTGCTCTTTCCGTAATTCAGAATCTGCCAGATGTCGATTCGGTGACGCCACGGCTGGATTTCAATGGCTTAATCAGTCACGGCGATAGTTCTCTTTCCTTCCTCGGTCAGGGAATCGATCCGGTCAAAGACCCGGCCTTGCGCTACCTGATCATCGTCGAGGGACAAGCTCTTTCCGTCGCCGACCCCAAGGGCATTCTTGTTGGAGCCGGACTGGCAGCCAATCTTGGCATTCGCGTTGGCGACACTGTGGTGCTGCTCACTGGGACGAAGAGTGGCGGACTGGGCGCGGTCGAATGCCACGTTCGCGGACTCGTTTCGACCTCCATGAAGGCCTACGACGATTCGATGTTGCGTGTACCGATCGATCTTGCACGCCAATTGTTGCGTGTTTCCGGCGCTCACGTCTGGGTTTTGTCGTTGGCAAAAACGGACATGACCGATGCGGTTGTCAAGCAACTCAGCGAAAACCCTGCAATGTCGTCCTTTGAAATATCCCCGTGGAGCAAGCTGGCGGACTTCTATAACAAGACCGTTGAACTTTTCGGCCGCCAGATTAACGTGGTCAAGATGATCATTGCGCTGATCATCGTACTCAGTATTACCAACACCATGACCATGAGCGTCATGGAACGAACTGTCGAGATTGGTACGGCCATGGCACTTGGGTTCAGGCGACTTCGAATACTTTGGCTATTTATCCTGGAAGGGGTGATGTTGGGGGTGATTGCCGGAACAATTGGCACCCTGATCGGATACTTGTTGGCTCAGGTTATCTCATGGGTAGGCATACCCATGCCGCCGGCCCCGGGCATGTCGCGCGGGTTCACTGCTTCGGTCCTGATTACCCCCCGAATTATCGGCGAGGCCTTGTTGTTGGCCATCATCACGACGCTACTGGCCAGCATTTACCCGGCTTGGCGTGCCTCGCGCCTGGTGGTGGTTGACGCACTGCGCCACAATCGTTGAGGTATACAGAACATGTGGAAACTTGCCCTCCGCAATATCCTTCGACATAGGGCTCGTAATGCGATCGACGCTGCTGGCGATCATCGTCGGGGTGGTTGGCCTGATTCTTAGTGGCGGGTTTTGTCCACGACATTTTCAAGCAACTTGGCGAAACCCTTATCCATTCCCAGTCGGGGCACCTCCAGATTTCCCGTGCCGGCTATTTCGAACGGGGTTCCCGTAGCCCCGAGAAATTCCTGATCGACGATGCCCGGGAACTTCGCAAGCTGGTTGCAGCCTTGCCGGAAGTGGGTGACGATATGGGCAGACTCTACTTCACCGGCCTCCTGAATAACGGGCGGACCGACCTGCCGATCGTCGCCGAGGGCATCGAACCCCAGCCGGAGGTCCGGCTGGGCAGCAGCATGAAGCTTACTGCTGGGCGACAACTCGAATCGCGCGACGAACACGGGATCATGGTCGGCGCAGGTCTGGCGCGAGCATTGAAACTAAAGCCGGGCGACTGGACGACACTCGTCATCAATACTGCGGATGGCGCCTTGAACAGCCTCGAGTTTGAGGTCGTCGGCATTTTTCAGACTTTTCCAAGGACTACGACGCACGGGCCGTGCGTCTGCCACTTGACGCCGCGCAGGAATTGATGACCACGACGGGCATCAATACGCTGGTGCTCTCGCTCAATCGCACGGAAGATACGTACCTTGTTGCCACAACACTTGCTCCCCGGCTGACTGAATCAGGCATGGAGATCAAGACCTGGGTGCAGTTGAATGACTTCTATGCCAAGACCGTCGGATATGTACGATGCCCAGTTCGGCGTCCTGCGCATCATCATTCTTGCTAATGGTACTTGCTGAGTGTGGCCAATAGCGTAAATATGACGCGCCTTTGAGCGCGTCGGCGAGTTTGGCACGATGATGGCCCTTGGTGATACTGATCGTGATATTTTCAAACTGATCCTCGCAGAGAATGCCATGATCGGCGTTGCAGGCGCTCTCGCTGGCACGATTATCGGCATCGGGCTAGCGGTAGCAATTTCGGCTGTCGGGATTCCCATGCCGCCACCACCCAACTCCGATCTCGGCTACACCGCGCACATCCTCATCGTGCCCGCGGTGATTGTTGGTGCCTTTGTCGTTGGGCTGCTTGCCACACTCGTCGGCTGCACTCTTGCCCGCGGCAAGGGTTCGCAAAATTCCGGTGGTCGATGCGTTGCGTCAAAACGTTTAATCGATGCAATTTGTTTTTATGGATTGTTCAAACGGCCAAACCCGATTAAATGATGTCGAATATTTTTACACTCACAGATGTGAAAGCGAACGATGAATTTATAACACATTGTTATTTATGAGTTTTTATATTATGGCATAGGCTTTGCTTTAATAATCGTCGCAGCGGTTAAGCAATCCAAGTTAGTCAAGTCTCAAACCGTGGATGTGCGATTTGCTTACTAGATATCAGGAGATCAAGATGAAACTCAAAACTAAACTAACAGCTTTGGCGGTTGCTTCCGCGTTGATGGGTAGTACCGCTGCGATGGCAACAACGATTACGACCTCGACCGGAACCTATGCGAATTTCGGCGGATTTGACTGGGCGAGTGATGGTCTTGCTGTTGTAGATAACTTTTCGCTTACAGCCGCTGGCCAGACAGCAAGTACTAGTCTTTCATATTGGGCAACAGCTGCAACAGTCACTAATCCTGCTCAAGGGATACTGAATGGCCCGTCCGTTGGGATATTGTTAGGAACCTATGAATACACTATTGCGGTCAATCTGACTGAGACGGCTACTTGCTTGGCAGATAATGGCGCTGGTTTTTGTACTTCGGCCGCTTTTTCCATTAACGCCCCAGGATCTTGGTCAATTTTTTACGATACGGCGTCTAATGCTAACAGAGCGCTTGGCACTGGTTACACCGATGGAATTAAGATTCTTGGTGGTATATTCAATCTTGGCCCAAGCGGGACATTTAACGCCTTGAGCCTCGGTGGTGGTACAGGCAGTATTTCATTGGTCGGAGCTGTTGATTTTGTTAATGCTCTCTTTATTGACCCTGCTGTAACTGGTACGGTTGCGGGTAGCGAACTCAAGATTGGCAATCTGCGTACGGATGACGGTTTCCTGCCGACGGTAAATGGTACTGATGGTGCTGCTGTGAATTGTAGCGTCACGGGTCAAGGGACGATTTGCATGCAAGCGGATGCGAACCAAACTTTTAAAACCCCCGAACCTGCTTCGCTTGCTCTCCTCGGGCTAGGCCTCTTTGGTCTGGGTGCATTGCGCCGGAAGTCCTGAAAAAGAACAGTACTTCGTTCGAAAAGGCCACGCAATTGCGTGGCCTTTTTCTTTTCGTAGACTTCAACTAATAGATCGAAGAAGCCTCGCTGGTGTCCCTCCCCAAGTTTCACTTGCGAGTATTTTGGTTCCTTTGGTCACGACAGACTGAACCGCGATGATGGCGCCATCTCCAATCTCCACATCTGCCATGATGATCGCCCGTGCCCCGATGGTGACCCGATTACCAATTCGCACGGGATGGTAGCCAAGTCGATCGCCTTCAATGACATGCGGAATGATCATGGCGCTGTTGCCGATGATGCTGTCGTTGCCCATGCTGACGAATTGTGGATCCATCATGACTCCGGCGCAATAGCTGTTATGCCCCATCCTGGCTCCGAGCGCCTGCAACAACAACCGCATCAGGGGAAACGGCAGAGTGCGGCTGAAAATCAGCGGATTGAACAGCAACAGGTAGTGCAGCATGTAGAGAAAAGCCCGTCCTTCGCCCGGTGTCCCCGGCTCGATTTGGCCGGTTGGTACCGGCGCCTTTGCCTGCAGCAGGCGAAACAGCAATGGCCAAGATATAGAAGCAGAGGATGGCCCCGACGAATGCAACAATTCCGCGAAAATCTGGGCTGAACCAGGGCATGATCCAAAATCTTGTTATGAGCACCGCAAGGCCTGCCTCAATGGTGACCAGGCTGGAAAACTGGGCAACCGCCAAGCCACTGATCTTTCTCATTTGTGCTCCTTGTTTGTCACAAGCGCATTGATATGGCGCTCCAGAACATCATCTGGCGTCCACGACCGCGCCAAGCTGCTGGCGTGGTTCGCAAACTGGTTGTCTTGCAGCAACTGCTTCAATATCGCGGCAAGTTTGGTTTTATCGATGCGATCGGCCCGAATCAGTCGGCCGGCCCCGAACTTCTGAATTGACCCCATGTTGAGGAACTGGTCCATGTTGCTGGCAATCCCGCAGCACCGGCACACCATGCGACAAGGCCTGGTTGGTGGTTGGGCTACCACCGGTCGCCCAAGATGACCAGTTGCGCCATGCGGGCATAGTTCGTCGCCGGGCAGAAAGTCGTAAATCAGGGTGCGTGCCGAACCATGCCGGGCGGAATTGCCTTCCCCGCCGTTGCGACCATCGTCCGCGCGCCCACCGCTTCCAGCAGCGGGATCAGGGTGGCAAGCACGCGCGGGTCACCGGAAGCTGCCCATGGTGACATAGACCAGCGGGCCGTCGCCCTTGGGAATTTCCAGGTCGTAGCGCTCCGGGGCGACCAGGCAATGGGTCCCAGAAGTCAGCGCTGGCGGTACGGCACACTTCGGGGAACAGGGCTGGGAAGTTGGCGAAGCAGGCGCAGGTCGGCATCCGTGTAGCATAGGCGAAGGTCATGTCCGAGGGAAGGCAGGCCATAGCGTCGCCGCAAGGCTTGCATCGGCCGCGCATGCATGCGGAAGGCAAGGGGCGCCACCGCCTCGAAGATCGGTGCCGCGATTCCGAGTGGAACATAGGGCGTAAACCCCATCACCGGCAGCACGGGTTTGAGCGGGCGTTCCGGGCTCCAGTAGGCGTCGCAGATCGTGATGTAGGGCACGTGGCGCAACCGGGCGCTCACAGACAAGGAGAGCCGAATCCCCGACGACGATATCCGGCTTGAAATCATCGATCAGCGCCAGATCGGCCTGAACATAACGGTCGAGCGTGGCGAAATCATAAAGCGGCTGGCCACGGCCGAGGCGTCGGGCGAGGGCCTTGCCGTCCTGACAGTCGAGATCGATCACTTCAAAAGCGGCTTTTGCGGTCAGCCACTCAAAGGCAGACGGTCGCGCAAAGGCGACGTCGAAAGACTTCGGCATTCAGTTCTTGCGCAAGAACGAACGGGCGGCCGACATGGGCGAGCGTGGCGCCTTCGGCAAAGAAGAGGATTTTCAGTTTGCGCCCGGTATTCATCCGAAGGAAGTTTTCAGGCAATGTCTTGCGGGTCTTTGGCAACCGTCAATTGAGAGACGGGTCGGCGTGTCGAGCGGGCGCCTGGATGCGGATTGGCGCCGATGCGTCCCAGAAAGAACAGGGAATCCAGATCGTTGCCTGACAATACCGCTGCGAGACGGCTATTCAGGTTACCGGCTCGAGCGAGCCAAGGTCGGCTGCGGGTGAAGGGTTGGCCGTGCCGGTGGTAGCGACTGAAGATGACAGGCGTCATCTCGGGTTGAACCAGCAGGCCCATACTGCTGGCGGTCAGCCAGAAGCGCTGCAGGCATCGACCGGAGGCCAGATAGTCGTCGTTGGTCCGTAACCGGGTTGGTGCCAGCAGCGCGAAATGGGCGGCGCAGAGCAGGCCGGGGAGCAGATCCAGCTGGATGCGTGGTGCGAGATCGCCCAGCATCCATTTGTTGAGGAACTCGATACGTTCCCAACTGGCCATGGCCCAGTGCATGAGCTTTTCGGTGAGCGGGTCGACGCCGACGGCACGTCCGGGAATTCTGTCTTCGCTGAACTGGGCCCCCCATTCAATCACCGCCTTGTGTTCTTTGTAGGCTTCGGGAATGTTAAGGCGGATCTTGGCGTTGTCGAACATCAACCGGGCCAGGCGCAACCGGTTGTTCCAGCCTTCGAACCAGATGACGGAATAGCCCTTGGGCAGGGCATTGTTCAGGGATTGCTTCTGCGTAGCGGTCAGGGGCTGAGTTGACATCGGCCGGCGCTGGACAACCCGTTTTTCAATGAACGAGGCCAATGGGTCGGGGCTGTGTTCCGGATCGACTATAAAGCGCACATCGATGAGCAGATGGGTCTCGGGCGTGTCGGGGCGGCGCTCGATACGGCAGATCAGTCCTTCGTCTCTGGCTGCGATGGCTATGGTTTCGAGCAGGGCGCCTACTGCGAGCTGGCTGGCATGGCCGTCAAGGTCATAGACGACGTGATCGCGGGTGTCGAAGCCATGGACCACGATGTGATCGTCGCTGACGATCTCGAATCGCCAAGGTTGGGTGTTGTCGCCACTCGGTGCCCAGCGGCGCGATCGAGGATTCTGAGAATCCGGGTATTGTCAGTCATGCGGTGTCGCTTGTTGCATGGCTGCGAGCTGTTTGCGCGCGAACGCCAGCATCAGTCTCTGGATCGGGTTGCGATGACCGAAGGGTCGCCAGGTTCTGACCAGCTTGTTGCGGTAGGCATCGAACTGGAAACCATGTGGTGCGGCCAGGATCTTTCCCCGACCCAGCAGGATCTTCAGGCTTTCGGTGGCCGCCAGTCCGGCGCACATCTCGCAGGCCATGATGGTGGAGGGGCCGCGCCGTGCTTCGAGATCGACGGCCGAAGGATCGACAAGATAGGGCCGTTGCAACATGCGGGGGAAAGGCCGATCATGAAGCGCAAGGCCAATTCCTCTTTCCGGCTGATCCGAGAATCCGAAATAATCTTCGAAACTTATGCCATTGGGCATGAAACACAGCACGGCGGCGCCCATGCCAAGTGGAGCGGCGGTAACCGCAGGTATGTTGCGAGCATGGCAACTGGCAAAGGCCATCGCGCGCGCGGCGAAGACAAAGAAATCAAGGCCGTCCACATACAGATCCACGCCTTCGAGGAATGCGTCGATATTGTCCGGATTCACGCCGTCGCGAAATACCTTGATATCCAGCTCGGGATTGATGTCGCGGGCCATGCCCAGCAGCACTTCGGTTTTCGGTTGGTTCAGCGTGCTGTTGAAGGCACCCGCCTGGCGGTTGAAATTGATGACATCGAAGGTATCGAGGTCGGCGATGTGGAATGCGCCGATGCCCAGGCGCACGAGGGTGAGCAGGTGGGCGCCGCCGACACCGCCCAAACCTGCAATGGCGACACGCTTCCTGCGCAGGATCTGCTGCTCGTCCCGTGTCAGCCAGCCGATGTTCCGGGCTGTCGCCTGATTGTATGAGTAAGTTGAGCGCATGCCGGTTTGGTGGTGAGATCGAAATATCGCATTTAAGTTGTCACGTGCTATTGTTATAAAATATTGAATAAAAGTCACTTGATTT
>CAWJAK010000005.1:0-198619 GCA_963840825.1 uncultured Pseudomonadota bacterium | reverse complement strand
AATTGAAACTCCGGCGCTGGCCGCCGACCTGCTCGATGCCTACCGAACAGCGCGCACCAACGACATGGCCTATGCTGCAGCCCAGTCGCGCTGGTCAGCGACACAGGAAAAACTGCCGCAGGCGCGGGCCTTGTTGCTGCCCGCTGTGGAAGCTTCTGCCTACGCCGACCAGCGGCATACCGATATGAGCTATCGGGGCGCCAGCGCATTCCCGAGCGGAACACAGAGTTTCGGCACACATGGCTACACCCTGTCGCTGCGTCAGCCGCTTTACCGCAAGCAGGACTGGGTACAACTGGATCAGTCACGCCAGCAACTGCTGCAAGCCGATGCGCGGCTCGCCGACGCGGAGCAGAACCTGATCCTAAGCGTGGCGCAAGCCTATTTCGATGTGCTGGGCGCCGAGGACGACCTTGCCTTCGTTACGGCACAGAAGACGGCGATCACCCAGCAACTGGCGCAGGCCAAACGACAATTCGAAGTCGGCACCGCCACGATCACCGATGCCAACGAAGCCCAGGCGCGCTTCGACCTGGCGCTGGCGCAGGAAATCGCCGCACGCAGCGAGGTGCAGGTGCGTCAGCGTGCGCTGCGCCGATTGCTCGGCGAAGCGCCGGCCGGACTCGCCCGGCTGGACGATCCGCAACGCATCCAGCCACCCAAGCCGGCCGACATCGGCTGGTGGGAAGCGCAATCGCGCGAAACGAATCCGCAGGTGTTGATCCAGGCACTGGCGGCGGAGCTGGCGGCGAAGGAAATCGAGCGCCAGCGCGCAGGACACCTGCCCACCGTGGATCTGGTCGCCAGCTATCAGGACGATGCCGCCAATGGCAGCGCCACCACGGGTAACGGCAGTGACAGCGCCGCATCGATAATCGGCGTGCAGTTGCGCATTCCCCTGTTCTCGGGTGGCGGCACCAGTTCCCGGGTGCGCGAAGCCGTAGCGACACGCGAGGCGGCGAATCGCGATCTGGAAAACGTCCGCCGCGGGGCCGCGCTCGATGCCAGTCAGGCCTATCTTGGCGTCACCGACGGATTGGGTCGCGTGCGTGCGCTGGAGCAAGCGGTTGCCTCCAGTGAAAGCTCATTGGCCTCAAGCCAACGCGGCTGGGAGGTCGGTGTACGCACCTCGATTGACGTGCTGAACGCCCAGCAACAACTCTACGGTGCGCAGCGCGATCTGGCCAAGGCGCGTTACGCAACCATCCTGAGCCTGTTGCGCTTGCATGCCGCCAACGGCACGCTGGATGAAGGCGTATTGGCCTCGATCAATGCCTGGTTGGGCTGAGCGGAATATGCTCAACAAAAGTCGGCGCTGGCGGGACGGCGCCTTGCACATCCGGAGTATGCCCATGTTAAGAACCTTGCTTGCATTTGGAGCAATTGTCAGTTTTTCCTTGTCGACCGTCGCTGCCGCTACGACTGCCGCCGCCAGAAACGACGACGGTTTTCTGCTCGGCTATCTCACCGCCGTCATCGAACGGGAACTGGTCTGGCCTCGTGGCAGCTACCAGTTGGCGGTTCATCAGGGCGTGGCCACGATCGCGCTGGCGGCAGGTGATACGGAACGTGAAAGCGAAGCACGCCGCCGGATCGGACTGCTCAATGGATTAAACGGATTGACCGTGGTTACGCCGAAATCCGGCGAACCCGCCGCCGCGCCGACTTGGCGGCATCGGGTTTACGATGCACTGGAAGTCCTGCCGCAAGCCGACGCCTTTCCGGTCAACGATTTGTTCGCCCCACTGATTGCCGACCCCAAGGAACCGCGCTTCTTCGTCAGTGCGCGTTCCTACCGTACCTCCGTCGATACCGTCACCATGGGTGCGGTGGGCTTCGGTGAGACCTTCGGTATCTTTCGGCGGCCCGGCAAACAGAGCGGAGACGGCCTGCAAGTGGGTATCTCGGGCGGGATTTTGGCTCAGTTCAATCTCGATGCCCCGTCATCCGATCTGGTCAATGCCGATTACATCATCGGCTTGCCGATCACCTACCGGCATGGCCCGTGGTCAACGCGGGTGCGGCTGTATCACCAAAGCTCGCACCTGGGCGACGAGTTTCTGCTGCGGGTGAAACCGGAGCGCGTCAATCTGAGCTATGAAGCCATTGAAACGCTGGTTTCCTATGATAGTGGGCCGTGGCGCGCCTATGGCGGCGGTGAATATATTTTTCACCGCGAGCCAGCAGAGTTGCGGCCCGCATCGCTACAAGCCGGCCTGGAGTATCGTGGCCGCGAACGTCTGTGGGGCCTGGGCCGGCTGGTCGGTGGCATCGACCTGAAAAGCCATGAAGAGCATGACTGGGCGGTCGATACCAGCCTGAGTGTCGGCATGGAATTCGGCGGCCAGACACCGGGGCGGCGCAATATGCGGCTGATGTTCGACGGCTATCGTGGCTATTCGCCGCACGGGCAGTTCTATCAGCAGCGCGTGTCTTATTACGGATTGGGGCTGGGCTTTGATTTCTGACGATCACCGATTGCGCAAGGAGAATTCTCATGGATAAAACAAGCATCCGCCGCTGGGGATGGCCCCTGCTGATCGGCGTCGCGGTGATCGCTGGCGGTAGCTATATCTGGCAAGAAATGCAGCCGGACGGACTGCCTGATTCCTTCGCCAATGGCAACGGCCGCATCGAGGCGACCGAGGTCGATGTGGCGACACGCTTCGCCGGACGGGTGCAACAGGTGAGTGTGATGGAGGGCGATTTCGTCGAGGCCGGTCAGGTAGTGGCAAGCATGGACGCGACAACGCTGGAAGCCCAGTTGCGCGAGGCGGCAGCACTGCAACGCCAGGCCATCAGCGGGCGCAGTGCCGCCGATGCCGTGGTGGCGCAGCGTACCAGCGCGAAAGCGGCGGCACAGGCCGTGGTGGCGCAGCGGCAGGCCGACCTGCTGCTGGCCGAGCAGCAGTTGCAGCGCACGCGGCAACTCGTCGAGGAAAAATTCATCTCGGCGCAGCAACTCGATGTCGATGCCGGCAAGCGTCAGGCCGCAGTGGCCATGCTGGCTGCTGCACGCTCGGGTGTAGCGGAAGCCGAGGCCGCCATCGTCGCCGCCCAGGCGCAGCGGGTCGAGGCGGCGTCGCGCATCGATGCCGCGACGGCCACACTCGAACGGCTGCAGGCAGACCTCGCCGATACGCAGCTGAAGGCCGCGCGCAGTGGCCGCATCCAGCACCGCCTGGCGCAAGCCGGCGAGGTCCTGTCGGGCGGCGGCAAGGTGCTGACCATCCTCGACCTTTCCGACGTCTTCATGCGCGTCTATCTGCCAGAGACCGTGGCGGGCAAGCTGGGCCTCGGCGCCGAGGCGCGGCTGGTGCTCGATGCTGCGCCGGATCTGGTGATTCCCGCCCAGGTGTCCTTCGTCGCGGCGCAGGCGCAGTTCACGCCGAAGACGGTGGAGACGGCCAGCGAGCGGCAGAAGCTGGTGTTCATGGTCAAGCTGCAAATCGATCCGGCCTTGCTCAAACAATTTGAAACCCACGTCAAGGCCGGTTTGCCCGGCGTCGGCTACGTGCGCATCGACCCCGCCACGCCTTGGCCCGAGACCCTGAAAACCAATCTGCCAGCGCCTCCGGCAAGGGTGGAAAAAACGGCGGATAAATGATGGGACGCAGCGTCGCCCGCTTGGCGGGCGTCTCTCACATCTACGGCAAGGCGACCGCCATTGCCGGCATCGATTTGGACATCCCGGCCGACTGCACCGTGGGCTTCATCGGCCCGGACGGTGTCGGCAAGTCGAGCGTGCTGGCGCTCGTCTCCGGTTCGCGCAAGATTCAATCCGGCACGGTCACCGTGCTGGACGGCGACATGGCCAACGCGGCGCATCGCACCCAGGTCTGCCAGCGCATTGCCTACATGCCACAGGGGCTGGGGCGCAATCTCTATCCGACACTGTCGGTGTTCGATAACCTCGATTTTTTCGGCCGCCTGTTCGGCCACGCCGACGCCGAACGCGCGGCGCGCATCCACGACCTGCTCTCCGCCACCAAGCTGCTTCCCTTCGCTGACCGCCCGGCCGGCAAGCTGTCCGGCGGCATGAAGCAGAAGCTGGGCCTGTGCTGCGCGCTGATCCATGATCCCGATCTCTTGATTCTCGACGAGCCGACCACCGGTGTCGATCCGCTGTCGCGGCTCCAGTTCTGGGAACTGGTGGCAGACATCCGGCGCCGTCGTCCCGGCATGACGGTGCTGGTCGCCACCGCCTACATGGAAGAGGCCGAACGTTTCGACTGGCTGGTGGCGATGGATGACGGCGCCATCCTGGCGACCGGCAGCCCGGCCGAGATCAAGGCGCAGACCGGCGCTGGTACGCTGGAAGAAGCCTTCATCAGCCTGTTGCCGGGCAGCGACGGCGATCGCCACAAGGCGCTGGAGATTCCGCCGCGCCCGGCGGCTCACACCGAAATCGCCATTGAGGCCAAGGCGCTGACGCGGCGCTTCGGCGACTTCACCGCTGTCGATGATGTCAGTTTCCGCATCGAGCGCGGCGAGATATTCGGCTTTCTCGGCTCCAACGGCTGCGGCAAGACCACCACCATGAAGATGCTCACCGGCCTGCTGCCGGCGAGCGAAGGCACGGCGTTGCTGTTTGGCAAGACCGTCGATACCAAGGACATGGCGACGCGCAAACGCGTCGGCTACATGTCGCAGTCCTTCTCGCTCTACAGCGAACTGAGCGTGGAACAGAATCTGGTGCTGCATGCGCGGCTGTTCCACCTGCCACCAGCCTCGATTGACACACGGGTGGCGGAAATGGTCGAACGCTTCGGTCTGGCGGAATTCGTCGATCAGCGCCCCGAGAATCTGCCGCTGGGCATGCGTCAACGTTTGTCGCTGGCGGTGGCGGTGATCCACAAGCCAGAAATGCTGATCCTCGATGAGCCGACCTCGGGCGTCGACCCGCTGGCACGCGACGAGTTCTGGCGTCTGCTGATCGAGTTGTCGCGCAACGATGGCGTCACCATTTTCATTTCCACCCACTTCATGAACGAGGCCGAGCGCTGCGATCGCATCTCGCTGATGCACGCGGGGCGTGTGTTGGCGCAAGGTGCACCAGCGGAACTGGTCGAGGCCAGCGGTGCGGGAACGCTGGAGGCCGCCTTCATCGCCAAGCTGAAAGCCGCCGCCCCGGAAGATCACACACCTGTTTCCAGCGAAAACCTTGTCGAAAAACTCGTAGCCGCCGTCCCGCCAGCGCCGACTTTTCCGGTCAACGCCACGCCGCCCCGTTTCAGCCTGTGCCGCCTCTGGGCCTATGCCCGCCGCGAGGCGCAAGAGGTGCGGCGCGACCCGATCCGGCTCGCCTTCGCGCTGCTCGGGCCGATTCTGCTGATGATTGTGTTCGGCTACGGCATTTCCTTTGATGTCGAAAAGCTCTCGCTGGCCGCCATGGACCGCGACCAGAGCGCCGAGAGCCGCGCCTATCTGGAGAACTTCGCCAGTTCGCGCTACTTTGAATTGCAAGCGCCGATCACGAATTACGCCGATCTGGAAAAACGCATGCGCGGCGGCAAGCTCAAGGCTGCCATCGAGATTCCGGCGGGCTTTGGCGCCGACATTCAAAGCGGGCGACCGACGGAGGTGGGTGCCTGGGTTGACGGTGCCATGCCCTCGCGCGCCGAAACCAGTCTGGGCTATGTGCAGGGCGCACATCAGGCCTTTCTGGCTGATCTGGCGTCACGTCAGTCGGCCACACCGCCGCCAGCCTTGCTCAACATCGAGACGCGCTTTCGCTACAACCCAACCTTCAACAGCGTCTATGCCATGGTGCCCAGCATCATGATGCTGCTGCTGATCTTCATCCCGGCGATGATGACGGCGCTCGGCGTCGTGCGCGAAAAGGAAATGGGTTCGATCACCAATCTCTACGTCACGCCGGTCACCGGGCTGGAATTTTTGCTCGGCAAGCAACTGCCCTATGCGGCCATTGGTCTCGTCAATTTCGCCTGCATGCTGGTGCTGGCGCTGTTCCTGTTTCAGGTGCCGGTCAAGGGCAGCGCGCTGGTGCTGGTGTTGGGTGCGGCCCTCTACGTCATCGCCACCACCGGCTTCGGCCTCTTGATCTCGGTGTTCGTGCGTAGCCAGGTGGCGGCCATCTTCGCCGCTGGTATTTTGACCATGCTGCCCGCCGTGCAATTCTCCGGCATGTTCACGCCGCTCTCTTCGCTCACCGGCAGTGCGCGGATGATGGGGCTGGGCTTTCCCAGCACCTACTTCCAGCAGATCAGTCTGGGCAGCTTCACCAAGGCGCTGGGCTTTGCCGATCTGGCACCCAATCTGCTGTGGCTGGTGGCGATCATTCTTTCCTATACGCTGCTGGCGCGCCTGTTTCTCGCCACACAGGAGAAGTGAGAATGCCAATGAATTTGCTGCGACACGTCTCCAACATCTTCCGTCTCGGCATCAAGGAACTCTACAGCCTGCGCCATGACGCCATGCTGGTGTTCCTGATCGTCTATTCCTTCACCTACGGCGTGTATACCCCGGCCAAGAATGCCTCCTTCGGCATGATTAACGCCTCGGTCGGCATCGTCGATGAAGATCACTCGCAACTTTCGCTACGCATCCGCGACGCGCTGCGCGAGCCCTTCTTTCTGGCGCCCGGCGCACTGTCGGTGCAGGAAATCGACCGCGCCATGGACACCTCGCGTTTCACCTTCGTGGTCGATATACCCGCGCACTTTGAGGCCGACATCAAGCGTGGCCGTGCGCCCGAATTGCAGATCATCGCCGACGCCACGGCAATGACTCAGGCTGGCGCGGGCACGGGCTATTTGTCCAGCATCATCGGGCGCGAAGTGACCGATGCCGTGGGCGTCACCCCGAACGATGCGCAGTCACCAGTCAATCTGGTGACGCGGGCGAAATTCAATCCCAATCTGGAGTCGTCCTCGTTCATGGCGGTGATGCAGATCATCAACAACGTCACCATGCTGGCGATGTTCCTCACCGGCGCGGCCATCATCCGCGAGCGCGAGCACGGCACCATCGAGCACCTGCTGGTGATGCCATTGACGCCGACGGAAGTGATGCTCGCCAAGGTCTGGGCCAACGGTCTGGTGATCGTCGTCGCGGCGACGCTGTCGTTGCAGGTCATCGTGCAGGGCATCCTCGAACTGCCGATTGCCGGTTCGGTGCCGCTGTTCGTGGCGGGTGTGGTGATCTACCTGTTCTCGATCACGGCACTCGGCATCTTTCTCGGTACGCTGGGGCGCTCGATGCCGCAGTTCGCGCTGCTGGCCTTCACCGTCAACATCGTCATGAACCTGCTCTCGGGCGGCAACACGCCGCTGGACAGCATGCCACCGGCGATGCAGGTGATCATGCAAATTTCACCCGCCACCCACTTCGTCAGCTTTTCACAGTCCATCCTCTATCGCGGCGCCGGGCTGGATGTGGTGTGGGTCGACTTTGCCGCCGCCGCCGTTTTAGGCGCACTATTCTTTCTCGGTGCGCTGTCGCGCTTTCGCAAGACCATGGCGGACTGAAGCCGATTTACCAAGGAAGAAACCGGAAGATGGAAACAACATCTGGACCGCGCTGGGGTTGCTTCAGCATTCGGAAAGCAAGGCATGCCAGGTAACGCCCCCGATCTTGTGCTGAGCGCACGCAGCCTGACCAAGACCTATCACATGGGCGAGGTCAGCGTGCATGCGCTGCGCGCGGTCGACCTGGACATTCATGCCGGCGAATTGCTGGTGCTACTGGGTGCATCGGGCAGCGGCAAGTCGACGCTGCTCAATATCCTTGGCGGGCTGGATGTCGCCACCAGCGGTACGTTTGAATCTACCGCGACCTGCGCCTCGATCAGCTCGACGGCGACGGGCTCACCGAATATCGGCGCGCGCATGTCGGCTTCGTCTTCCAGTTCTACAACCTGATTCCGAGCCTCACCGCGCGCGAGAACGTCGCGCTGGTGACCGACATCGCTGCGCGACCCGATGACACCCGACGATGCGCTGGCGCTGGTGGGTCTGGAAGACCGGCTCGATCATTTTCCGTCGCAGCTTTCCGGCGGCGAGCAGCAGCGCGTGGCGATCGCCCGCGCCGTCGCCAAGCGGCCCGACGTGCTGTTCTGCGACGAGCCCACCGGTGCACTCGATGCGCAGACCGGCAAGCTGGTGCTGCGCGTGCTCGACCAGGTGAACCGCGAGACCGGCACCACGCTGGCCATCATCACGCACAACGCGGCCATCGGCGGCATGGGCGATACGCGTGTTGCGCATGAGCAGCGGCGAGATCGTCGAGCGCAAGCACAATGCACAGCGCACCAGCGTGGACGCCATCGAATGGTGAGTCGCGCACCGTGAAGTCGATCAATCGCAAGCTGTTGCGCGAGCTGTGGCAGCTCAAGGGGCAAATGTTCTCGATTGCGCTGGTGGTCGCCACCGGCATCATGACCGTTATCACCATGCGCGGCAGCTACGACTCGCTGGTGCAGGCGCAGCAGTCGTACTACCGGCAGGCACGCTTTGCCGACATCTGGGCGCCACCAAGCGTGCACCCGAGGCGCTGCGCCAGCACCTTCAGGCGATTCCCGGTGTGGCATCGGTCGACACCCGCGTGACGCTGTACGCCACGCTGGACCTGCCCGATCTGGACGCACCGGCGCAGGCGCTCCTGATGTCCTTGCCCGAGAACGCCCGCCCGCTGCTGAACGATATCGTCATCCACGCCGGTCGCTACCTCGCACCCGGTGCGGCCAACGAAGTGCTGATCAGCGGTAAATTTGCCGCGGCGCGTGGCTTGAAGCCCGGCGACAGCCTGCGCGCCATCATCAATGGCCGCATGCAGGACCTGCACATCGTGGGCATTGCCGATTCGCCGGAGCACACCTATTCGGTGCCACCCGGTTCGCTCTATCCAGACGACAAGCGCTACGGCGTACTGTGGATGAGCCGCAAGGTGCTGGGCCCGGCCTACGACATGGACGGCGCCTTCAACGAGGCGATGGTGTCAGCTGTCCCCCGAAGCCAACCCGCAGGCGGTGAAGGCGCGGCTCGACACCCTGCTTGCACCCTACGGTGGCTTGGGTGCATATCTACGCAAGGACCAGGCCTCGCACGCGATCCTGCAGAGCGAGCTCGATCAGAATAAGGTCATGGGCACGGCGATACCGGCGGTTTTTCTTGCCGTGGCCGCGTATCTGCTTAACCTGGTGCTGTCGCGGCTGATCGCCACCCAGCGCTCGGAAATCGCGGTGCTCAAAGCCTTCGGCTATCGCGACCGCGAAGTCGGGCTTGCACTACCTGCTGTTCGCCATGGCCGCTGTGGTGGCGGGTGCCACGATCGGCACGCTGCTCGGCATCCCGCTGGGCGACGCCTACGTGACGCTGTACGGCAGCTATTTCAATTTCCCCGCGCTGGCCTTCCACCTCAGCCCCCTGCTGCTGGTCGCGGCCATTGCCGTCAGCGTGCTGGCGGCCGCGGCGGGTGCGCTGCTGGCCGTGCGCCGTGCCGCGCTGCTGCCGCCGGCCGAGGCGATGCGAGCCGAGCCGCCGGCCAGCTTCGAGGCCGGCTGGCTGGAGCGCTCGGGTCTGGCGAGTGCCTTGCCCTCGGCGGCGCGCATGGTGTTGCGCAACCTGCAGCGCAAGCCGCTGCAGGCGCTGCTCTCGTCGATCGGCGTGGCCTTCTCGGTGGCGATCCTGATGATCGGCCTGGTCATGTTCGACGGCGTGATCTACATGATGGACCTTCAGTTCCGCGTCATCCAGCGTGAGGATCTGTCGGTGTCATTCAACGAGCCGAAATCAACGCTGGCAGTGCAGCGAGTTCCGCCACATGGCCGGCGTCACGCGTGTCGAGCCTTTTCGCTGGGCGCCGGCCCGCTTGCACTTTGGCCACCGAGCCAAGGAGGTCTCGCTCCAGGGCGTGACCAGCGACGGGGTTCTGCGGCGCATCATCGATGGCGATGGGCGCGTGCAGCCGATACCGCCGACCGGGCTGGTGCTCAGTACCAACCTGGCCGACGATCTGGGGGTGGTTGCTGGCGAAACCCTGGGCGTTGAAATTCTTGAGGGCGAGCGGCGTCACGACACGATCAAAGTGGCCGGTGTCGTCGATGGTTTTCTCGGTGTGTCGGCCACCATGAGTCTGGACGCACTGCAATCGCTGTTGGGCAGCTCGCGTGGGATCTCCGGCGCTTATCTCTCGGTGATGGCCGACGAGGTATCTGCATTGGAGCGCCGTTTGAAATTTATGCCGGCCGTGGCCGGCGTGGCATCGCCCGGCGCCATGCTCGCATCGTTTCAGAAGCAGATGGATGAGTCACTGTTCGTCGGTATCGGCTTTCTGCTCGGTTTTGCGGGCGTGATTGCGATGGCGGTGGTCTACAACGGCGCTCGCATCTCGCTTTCAGAGCGCGGGCGCGAACTGGCCAGCCTGCGCGTAATGGGTTTTCGCCGAGCGCGAGGTATCCGCGTTGCTGTTGGGCGAGCAGGCGCTGATCACGCTTGCTGGCCATACCCATGGGCTGGGCATTGGGGTACCTGCTGTCGGCCATGGTCGTTGCGTTCGTTGCAGACCGATGCCTACAGCATCCCGTTCGTCATCAATTCCCAGAGCTACCGGCTTTCGGCGGTGATTGTCATCGTCGCCGCAGCAGCCAGCGCGATGCTGGTGCAACGCCGGATCAACCACCTCGACCTGATCGAGGTACTGAAGACCAGAGAGTGAGTGCCATGAACAACAAGACAGAATCATCCGACCAGCTGACGGACGCAAATGACGCGGGGGGCGCGAACGCTACTCCAGGCGCGCACTCCGAGCACAAGGCCAAGCCTGTGACGAAGCCGGGTGGATTCAAATGGAAGAAGTGGCTGCTCATCGGTGTTGTCGCCGTTGCGGCAATTGCAATCACCGTGGTGGCCATGGCCCCTGCCACCATCGCCGTAGAGGTGGTGGCCGCGCAGCGCGGCCCGCTGTCGGTCAGCGTCGACGCGCAGGGTCGCACCCGAGCCAAGCTGCGCTATACCGTCGGTGCCCCCATCAGCGGCCGACTCATGCGTACCACGCTGCGCGAAGGTGACCGCATCGAGCAGGGTGACGTGCTGGCGCGGATTGCTCCACCGCCCACCGATGCCCGCACGGCGGCGACCGCGCACGCCGAACTCGCGGCCACGCAGGCACGGCAGCGTCAGGCCGTGGCGGCCAAAGCCGAAGCGGCCAGTAACCTGAAACTTGCCAACAGCGAGCTGGCGCGGCGGACCGCTCTCTATGCCCAAGGCTTCATTGGTGCCGAAGCCCGCGAGACCTACGCACAGGCAGCGCAGGCGGCCGTGTCTCGGCTGGACGTGGCGCAGGCAACGCTCGCCGCCGCGGTGGCTGATGTGCAAAGCGCACGTTCGAGACTGCTGGGTGCCGGTACCGGTACCAGTGAGGGCATGATCGAGATTCGCGCGCCAGTCAGCGGTGTGGTGTTGAAAGTCTACGAGGAAAGCGAACGCATCGTCACCTCCGGCAATCCTTTGTTCGATTTGAGCAAGGGTAACGCGCTCGAACTGCTCATCGACGTGCTCACCCAAGACGCCGTGCATGTGAAAAGCGGCGATCCGATCCGTGTGACGGGCTGGGGAGGAAGTGACACGCTGCAAGGCAAGGTCCGCCACGTCGAGCCAGGCGCATTCACGAAGGTTTCCACATTGGGGGTGGAAGAGCAGCGCGTCAACGTGGTCGGCGACCTGGCGGACGCGCCGGATTCACTGGGTGCGGGATACCGCATCGAAGCGGCCATCGTGACCTGGTCCGCCGCAGACGTGTTGGTCGTGCCCACCGGCGCGCTGTTCCGGCGCGCAAACGCATGGCATGCCTTCGTTATCGGGGAGGGCCGCGCCCGTTTGCGCACGCTGGAGATCGCGCACCGCAATACGGAACTTGCTGAGGTTAAATCGGGTATCAAGCCGGGTGAGGAGGTGATCATCTACCCATCCGCATTGATCGCTGACGGCGTTCGCGTCAGCTTGGTTTCGCTATTCGGTGAGTAAGGAGTCGGGCCTGCTGCTAACCTTGTCACGGCACGCCGAGGTAGAGGTATAGCGCGCTGTTGCCGCCGCTGGCATGGCCCCAGCCCAGATACACCGGGCCGATCGGAGTGTCCGTCGCGACAAACACGGACCCAGCGGCAATGGTTCCTTTCGTAGCAGAGGGCAGCAAGGGGTCATTGACACGCCCCAGTTCCAGTGAGAAACCGCCGAACAGGCCGGCCAGCAGTGGCGAGCCGTAGAGCCGATGGCCATAGACGGCGCGGCCGAAGAGCAGCGACTGCCCCAGCAACTGGCCACTGCGATAGCCGGATAACTGCATCAGGCCGCCGAACTGGAACAGGTCGTAGTTGGGGAGTCTGGATTTGCCGATGGGGCCGCCCGCTTTCAGCGTCAGTTGCAGGGTGTGGTCGCCCCGGCTGTAGGCGGTGAGAAAATCCGTTTCGTAGCGCGTGTAGCGGTCGCTGGCGCCGAGGGCCGGATTTGAGGCGAACACATCGGCCGACAGCGAGAAACCGCTACGCGGAAATTTTCCGTGTTCGAGGCGGTCCATCTGCAGCCGGAAGCGCGTACCGCCGGTATTGATCGATTCATCGGGCGGCTTCAGGTTTGCCGGTCCGGTGTCCAGCGAGAAGCTTCGCGTGCCGCGAACGACGCCCAGGCGCAACTCGCCGTCCGCATACTGCGTGCCGAGATCGAAGCCCAGATTGCCGGAGCTGCGCGAGAGTCGGGCGATGCGGTCGCGTCCGGCGAATACCTCGAACGGCTTGCGTTCGAAATCAAGGTAGGGCGCGACAAAGAAAGTCTGGTCAATGTTCATCGGCTGGTAGAACTCCGACGTCAGACGGTCGACGCGGCCAAACAGCAGGTCGGTGCGCCATTCGGCGCCCAGCGTATTCAACCCGGTGCGCCGGTAGCGCACCAGACCCTGAAAATACGCGTTGCCGGCAAAGTCGCTGGACAGGCCAAGGCCAAAGCGCAGGTAGTCCGGCCCGGCGGCCTTTTCCTGCGCCTCGACCACCAGCACACGGCGGCCGCCTTCCTCGTCGATGCGATAGCCGACGTGGGCCAGGTCGCCGATGCCGTAAATCCGCTGCAGGTCCGCGTCCAGCGTCGCCGGATCACCTCCGCAATCGGGTCGCGGTCCGCTTCGCGCAATATCCGAACAATCTGTTCTTCGCTGTACCTGCTCGTCTTCATGCCGACTCCTCGTCTGAGGTGCCATTATCTCCAGATCACGTCGGTCCGAATATCCCCGGTCAGGTCACCCCGGCCTGGACAACAGCTATTTCAGCTTGCTTTGCTGCGGTTGGTTAGTTAGGCGCTGCGCGCTGGTTGGTAGTCTGTCTTGCTGCGCTTTCGCACCTTCGGTGCGCTCGCTGGCCGGCTCGCCGGTAGTCAGTTGGTGGGGCAATGGCTAAAGTAGGCGCTGGCGTCACAACGTGGCGTGGTGGCATTGCGGGCATATCCCAATCGCCAATCAAATGGACTACGATATGGCATACAGAAAGCAAAACAGGCCGTTAAGGCCTGTGTTTGCATGCTATTTGGCGGTGCGGCCCAGCCTGGGAGCAAACGATATCAGAAAAGCGCCTGATTGCCGCTTCGACCTTCGATCCCACCGTTGCTGGCGCCTACTAACACCTGCGGCCAACGGCGATATTCCGCATCCTTCCGCAGCGGCTACAGCATATCAATCAGTGTGTCGGCCAAGTGTCGATCGCAGGAATATCTCTCGCGTGATGAAGCACGCGGGCAACGACTATCCCCTGAGCATCCTCGAAGTAGAACAAAATGTACGGCGTCGAGGTCGGCCAACTGCGCAGGCCAGCCGCCAACTCATCACGTGCACGCCCCATCTTAGGCTGCAGGATAAGCTTCCGGGCTTCGGCCTCGATCTGATCTACGAGGCAATCGGCGGAGTTCAAACTGTCCTCAGCAACATACAGCCACGCCTCCAATAGGTCATTTTCCGCGCTTGCGGAAAACCTCAGGCTACCCACTACACCGATTTCCGGGCGGTCAACGCAGCGCGTCCCCGTTCCTTGATTTCAGCCATACTGACTTCACGCACCCGCCCCGCTTCGATGTCGTTGACACCTTGGACAATATCCATTTTCAAAGCGGCCAGGCTGGCGGCCTGGACACCTTGGTAGGCCTCGAACAGGCGTAGGGCTTCGCGGATGACTTCGCTGGCGGAGCTGTAGAGACCAGACTCGACGTGTTGGCGAACGCGGTTTTCCAGTTCTGCGGGAAGAGAAACGTTCAAGGACATGGCAGGCTCCGAATGAATGTCAATTTTTGACATTCTATGCCATTTTTAGTTGCGGCAGTGCCGACCGACCTCTTCACTTCAAGGTTTATCTGCCGTCACCTTCGACGGTTAACCCTGGAGGAAACCATGAGCGAGCCTGAATTCTGGACCCAAAACCAACTGTCTGAGCACTGGCAAATATCGACGCACACCTTAGAACGATGGCGCAGCGAAGGCATTGGACCAATTTTCCTGAAGATGCAGGGCCAGGTGCGATATCGACTTTCCGATATCCTTGCCTTTGAACAGGAAGCTCTTCGAAAGAGCACGTCGGAACCATACGTAGCCAGCAGCAAGCAGTGCTGATACGAAAAAGCCCTCAGTTGCTTCGCTGGTTCCTTTGGATACCTGCGAACTGCTGAGGGCTCTTACTGGCCAATGATGGCCATTTCTAATCTGGCGGAGAGGGAGGGATTCGAACCCTCGTTAGGATATTATCCTAAACACGCTTTCCAGGCGTGCGACTTAAACCGCTCATCCACCTCTCCGCAGTGGGTATTGCTGCAACAGGGCGCGGATTCTATCAGAGTCAGGTTTCGCTGTGCCGCAGAGAGAGGTCGAGGGCGCGCACATCCTTGGTCAGGCTACCGATCGAGATGCGGTCGACACCGGTTTCGGCGATCGCGCGCACCGAGTCGAGATTCACGCCGCCCGAGGCTTCGAGCGCGGCGCGTCCGGCGGTGAGTTCGACCGCGCGCCGCATTTGTTCGAGCGTCATGTTGTCGAGCAGGATCAGCGTGGCTGCGGCTTCAAGTGCCGCGGCGAGCTGCTCGAGCGTTTCGACCTCGATCTGGACGAAGGCGCCGCTATCGGCGGCCAGTTGTCGTGCGCGGTTGAGCGCGGCGGCGATGCTCCCGGCGACGATGATGTGGTTTTCCTTGATGAGGATGCCGTCGTAGAGGCCGAGACGGTGGTTGGTGCCGCCGCCGCACTTCACGGCGTACTTTTGCGCGAGGCGCAGGCCGGGCAGGGTCTTGCGCGTATCGACGATCTGCGCACGCGTGCCGGTGATGGCATCGACGTAGCGGCGTGTCTGCGTCGCGGTGCCGGAAAGCAGTTGCAGGAAGTTGAGCGCGCTGCGCTCGGCAGTGAGCAGTGCGCGCGTGTCGGCGGAGATTTCGCAGACGATGTTCCCGGCCGCGATGCGGTCGCCATCCTGCACGAGCCAGTCGATGCGGGCGTCGGGATCAAGGTGCCGCAGGCAGGTGTCGAACCAGGCCGTGCCGCACAGGATGGCGTTCTCGCGGCTGGTGACGACGCCGACCGCGCCGCGCCTGGCCGGGGCGAGCAGGGCGGTGAGGTCGCCGCTGCCGATATCTTCGGCGAGCGCAGCGGCCACGTTGCGTTCGATTTCTGCGGCGAGCGGGATGGGGAAGTCCATGCGCTGATTCTAGCGGTTCGTCGCTCCGCGTTGCATCAATACCAGCGCAACGCTGCTGCCCGCGATGATCGCCATGCCGAACAGCGTGGTGCCATCCGGCCAGTGATCGAACACGATCCAGCCGAGCAGCGTGGCCCAGACCAGCTGCACGTAGAGGAAGGGCGAGAGCGTGGTCGCCGGCGCCATGCGGAAGGCGCGCGTCAGCAACAGGTGGCCGGTGCCGCCGTAGAGGCCCAGCGAGGCGATCATCAGGCCGTCGTTGCCGTCCGGCCACGGGCCGCCCCAGTAGAGCGGCGCCGCGAGCGTCATGCTCGCCGTGCCGACCAGCGCGGTGTAGAACAGCATCGTCAGCGTGCCCTCGGTCGGTGACAGCTGGCGCGTCTGGATCTGGTAGATGCTGTAGCAAAGCGCCGCGCCCAGCACGAGCAGGATGCCGGTCAGGTTGAGCGCACCGCCCGGGCGCGCGATCAGCAGCGCGCCGCCGAAGCCGAAAATGCTCGCGCCCCAGTGCAGCGGCCGCAGCTTCTCGTTGAGGAAAGGGCCGGCGAGCAGCGCAACGATCAGCGGCGTGACGAAGATCAGCGCGGTGGTTTCCGCCAGCGGCAGGTGGCGGAAGGCAGCCATCGCGAAGCCCGTCGTGCCGACCAGCATCAGGGCGCGCACGACCTGCAGCGCCGGGCGTCGGGTCGCCACCAGCTTCCAGCGCATCGACGGCGCGAGGAAGATCAGCATCAGCAGGCAGTGCAGCGTGTAGCGCGCCCAGACCAGCATCGGCACGGGATAGGTCTGCGACAGGTGCTTGGCGGTGGCGTCGAGCAGGGCGAAGCACAGTACGGCCGCGAGCATCAGCAGGATGGCGCGGTAGGGGTGAAACTCAGTTGTCAATCGCCTGCGATCCAGCCGTTCAAAAGGGCGCGGGCGGGTTCGATCAGTTCGCCCGCCGTCAGGCCGACGGGCCCCTGGCTCTTGGCCACGCAGGCATCGGCGGCCGCGCCGTGCAGATGCACCGCGCCGAGCAGTGCGTCGAGCGCCGGCCAACCCTGCGCCAGCAATGCGGCCGCCATGCCGGTCAGCACGTCGCCGCTGCCGGCGCTGGCGAGGCCGGGGTTGCCCGTGGTGTTGATGAACCAGCGGCCTGCGGGCGTGGCAACGATGGTGCCGCAGCCCTTGAGGGCGATGTGGGCGCGCAGGCGTCGCGCCAGTTTCAATGCCGCGGCGAGACGGTCGGTCTGGACGTCGGCGGGCGTGCAGTCCAGCAGGCGTGCGGCCTCGGCCGGATGGGGCGTGAGCAAAGTCAGTGCTGGCGAGACGGCAATTTTGCGCTGCAGATTCGGCGATCGCGCCAGCAGGTTGAGGCCATCGGCATCGATGATGCGCGGCAGGTCGCGGTCGAGCGCCTGCGCCAGCAGTTCGCCGGCCTGCATCGACTGGCCGAGGCCGGGACCGATGGCAAGCACGCTCGCGGCCTGCAGGGCATTGGCGGGGGTGCGCAGCATCAGTTCGGGCTGCAGCGGGTCGATGGCGAGCGTTTCCAGCATGCCGAGGTAGACGCGCCCGGCGCCCAGTTTCAGCGCCGCGCGGCCGGCCAGCAGCGCCGCGCCGGCCATGCCGGGCGCGCCGCCGATGATGGCGACGCTGCCGAAGCTGCCCTTGTGGCTGTTGTGTGGGCGAGGTTTCAGGCTGGAGTGGAACAGCGCCGGCGTGAGCATCGCGCCATCGCTCTGTCCGATGTCCAGACCCAGGTCGCAGACCTCGATGGCGCCGCAATGGTCGGGGCCGTCGCCGGTGAGCAGGCCGGGCTTGAGGGCGATGAAGGTGACGGTTTTCAGCGCACGTATGGCCGGCCCGGTGACCTGACCGGTTAGCGCATTGAGGCCGCTCGGTGCGTCGAGTGCGAGGATGGGGCTGCCGCTGGCGTTGGCGCGCTCGATCCAGTGCGCGTAATTGCCCTCGATGGCGCGGGTCAGGCCGATGCCGAACAGCCCGTCGATGATGAGGCCGAATTTCCCGGCCGGATAGTCGGCGACGCAGTCACCCCCGGCATCGCGCCAGGCGGCATGGGCCGCGCGCGCATCCGCGGGCAGAGCTTCCGGATTGCCCCTGAACAGCACGACCGGCGCATGGCCCGTCGCCTTGAGTCGGCGCGCGACGACGAAGGCGTCGCCGCCGTTGTTGCCCGGCCCGGCGAGGACCAGCGCGCGGCCCGCCAACATGTCCAGCGCGATGCGCGTCGCGCCGGCGCCGGCACGTTCCATCAGCGGAGGAACGGCGGTGGCATGGGCCGCTTCGAGTGCCCGGAGCGCCGGGGCTTGCAGGATGGGTGTGCTCATGCCGATGATTGTAATCTCCAGGAATGTTAGAGTGTTTGCCTGCACCGAGGACGTCCCCATGAACATGAATTTCCTGCCCGATCTCGCCCAGCGCATCGCCACGCTGCGGCGCGACCTGCACGCCCATCCGGAACTGGCGTTCGAGGAAAACCGCACGGCCGGGGTCGTGGCCGCGCACTTGAAGCAGCTCGGCCTCGAGGTCTTCGAGGGGATTGCGAAAACCGGCGTGGTCGCGCGCCTGAAGCTGGGCGACAGCCCGCGTGCCATCGGCCTGCGCGCCGACATGGATGCGCTGCCGCTGCCTGAACTCAATGGCTTTCCGCACCGCTCGCGCCACGAGGGCCGCATGCATGCCTGCGGCCACGACGGCCACACGGCGATGCTGCTCGGTGCCGCCGAGGCGCTGGTCAAGCTGCGCAATGACGACCAGGCGAACTTCGACGGCACCGTCTATTTCATCTTCCAGCCAGCCGAAGAACACGAAGGTGGCGGCCGCGTGATGGTCGAGGAAGGTCTCTTCGAGCGCTTTCCGATGCAGATGGTGTTCGGCCTGCACAACTGGCCGGGGCTGCCGGCCGGCAGCATCGCCGTGACCGAAGGGCCGGTGATGGCGGGCGCGGACCGCTTCGAAATCACCATCACCGCGCGCGGGGCGCATGCCGCCATGCCGCATCAGGGCACCGACGCGATCCTCGCCGGTTCCGACCTCGTGCAGGCGGTGCAGGCTTTGGTCAGCCGCGCGACCGATCCGCTCGATTCCGCCGTGGTGAGCGTCACGCGCTTCCATGCCGGCCATGCCGACAACATCCTGCCCGAACATGCCGTGCTGGGCGGCACTGTGCGCAGCTTCCGTCCGGAACTGCAGGATGCGCTGGAAGCCGGCCTAAGCCGTATCTGCACCGGCATCGAGACCACGCACCGCGTGCGCATCGAGCTGCACTACGAGCGTGGCTACCCGCCGACCGTCAACGCCGGCGAGCCGAGTTTCATCTGCCGCGAGGTGGCGCGCCAGGTGGTGGGCGGCGAGCATGTCCTCGCGCACCTCAAGCCGAGCATGGGCGCCGAGGATTTTGCCTACCTGTCGCGCGTTGTACCCGGCTGCTACGTCTGGCTCGGCAACGGCCCGGGCGAGGGCGGCTGCATGCTGCACAGCCCGCACTACGACTTCAACGACGCGATCATCGCCACCGGCATTCGTTACTGGGTGCGGCTGGTGGAAAGGGCGCTGGCCCCATAGTGATTGGGAGGCCGGCGGTGCCGTCCCGCCGGGTCTGACTTTCGCTCGGTTGCTCTCAGCTCACGTCGATCGTGACCGGCTTCAGGCCATAGAAGTCGTTGCGCTTGTCGAGCAGCGGGATGGTGGTGCCCTTGAGACGGTTCTCGTCGAGCAGCGCGAGGTCGACGTCGGCGACGACGATCTGCTCCTCGTTGATCACGCCTTCCGCCGCGATGCCATCGCGCGCGAAGGGAAAGTCCGACGGCGTGATGATCGACGCCTGGCCGTAGTGCAGACGCAGGCCGGCCACCGGCAGATTACCCACCGTGCTGGTCATCGCGACATACACCTGGTTCTCGATCGCGCGCGCATGGCAGCAGTAGCGCACGCGCAGAAAGCCCTGACGGTCGTCGGTGCAGGACGGCACGAAGACGATCTCGACACCCTCCTCGGCGACGCGCCGCGCGAGCTCGGGAAACTCGATGTCGTAGCAGATCAGGATGGCGATCTTGCCGTGCGGCGTGTGGAATACCTTGAGCACCTCGCCGGGATCGGTTTTCCATTTCTCGTTTTCCCAGCGCGTGCGATGAATCTTGTCCTGCACATGCACCGCGCCGGAGGGTGTGAACAAATAAGCGGTATTCAGCAGCTTGCCATCGCGCAGGGTCGGATGGGTGCCGCCCAGGAGAAAGTAGCCGTGTTTGACGGCGTAACCACGCAGCAGCTCGACATAGCGCTCGGTATAGCCGGTCAGCTCGCGTACTGCGCTGGGGACATTGTCGTTGTCCATGAAGGACAGGATCTGCGTCGTGAAAAGTTCGGGCAGCAGCACGAAATGCGGTTCGTAGTCGGCGGCGGCGTTGAGCACGAAGTTGACCTGCTTCTCGAAGCCCGCCCAATCGTCGATGTGGCGCAGCTTGTACTGAATGGCGGCAATACGGGTTCTCATTTCGAATTCTCCAGAAAATTGGGGAGTGGCAGGCGCGTGGGCTGGCCCGGGTCGTAACCGCGGTTCAGCCAGACGATCAGTGCGGCGTTGCCGATCGATTCGGGATCGGTGGGCAGATAGCCATGCAGGATGCCGCAATAGTCGAAGCCCTGGTCGAGCTGGAAGCGCAGCACCGGGTCGTAGAAATCGCCCCAGATCACGCGCATGGCGTACGACTCGGGCGCCATCTGGGTGGCGTGCTTGCCGTAGCCGGGCAGGCGGCCGCCGGCGATGATGCGCTTGAGGTTCATCGCGCGGCAGAGCGTGCGCCGTGCCTCGTAGAGCGCATGGCCGACACCCTGGCCACGGCAGGCGGGATCGACACACACTTCGGCGCCGTACAGCGTGCGACCGCCCATGTCGTGGGTGTCGAAATGGCCGTCGTTCGTCACGCTCGCCCAGGTGTGGTGCAGGCTGTAGTCGTCCCACAGGACGACCAGGGAGATCGCGATGCCGACCAGCTTGCCGTCGACTTCGGCGGCGAACTGGCCGTGCGGAAAATGTGTCAGCAGGCTTTCGAACTGTGCCTGGCTGAAGGCTGGGATCGCCTTATAGACGCGGCATTGCAGGTCGGCCGCGGCGGCGATGTCGTCATGCGTGAGGTTGCGGATCGTGACCATGGTTACAGGCTCCTAGTCGGCCAGTCGCCGGATGAGGTCGAACAGCCGGCTGTAAAAGTCCGGGTCGGCGACGGTTTCCTCGCCGACCTTGACCATCGCCTCCTTGCTGTCGGCGCCCCAGGGCAGCGAGATCGAGCCGACGCCGGCTACACTCAGGCCGGTATTCGCCGCCGTCGATTTGAGTTCGTAGCGCGTCTGCACCGCACTGGCGTAAATGATCGTGCCGGCTCCGACGGGCAGACAGACCAGCGTGATCTCCAGCCGCATCTGGTGGTTGCTCTCGGGCTGGAAGTACTTGCTGGCGCGCAGGTTTTGCTCGGCGACGGATTCGAGCAGGTAACCCTGGCTCAACAGGGCGCGCTGGCCGAGCCGGCAGGCTGTTTCCGGCTTGAGGCTCATCTCGTGCTGGAAGGGGGAGTAGGGCGTGAAGCTTTCCACCTGGTAGGCCGGTTGCGGCGCTTTCGGCGGGCTTGCGCAGGCGGCCAGCAGGACGCAGAGCAGCCCGGCGGCAAGCCGGGCGGGGATGCGCGCGGGACGGTGGGGAAGCATTATCGGGGCAACAGGGTGGGGGATCGATTGATGCATCGATTCTAGAAGAAATCCGTGCCGTCCCGCCGGGGCTGACTTTCATGACTCATTCCGTCGGCGTGTCCAGCGCGACCCGGTTGCGGCCCGCCTGTTTCGCCCGGTACAGCGCGGCGTCCGCGCGGTCGATCGCCGCATGGATGTCCTCGTCCGGCTGCACCGCGCTCGCGCCGACGGATACCGTGATGTAGATCGCGGTCTTGCCGTCGCTGATGTCGTCCTCGGCCGCGCGCAGGCGCAGTCGTTCGAGCACGGGCGCGGCCTTGTCGAGCGGCGTGTCGGTCAGCAGCAGCAGGAATTCCTCGCCACCGTAGCGATAGACCTGGTCGCGCGGCCGCAGGCTTTCGACGAAGCGCTCGGCCAGCGTCTGCAACACGACGTCGCCGAAGGTGTGGCCGTGGTCGTCATTCACCCGTTTGAAGTGGTCGGCATCGACCATCGCGACCGTGACGGTGCCGCCCGCGCGCACCAACTGCGCCTGTTCGCGCGCGAGATCACGCTCCATCGCCGTGCGATTCAGCAGGCCGGTCAGTTCGTCGATATCGGTCATCGAGGCCGTGATCCATGAGGCGAGGTGATCCGCGACGCGTTCGAACTGGTGCACAGCCTGTAGGAAGGCCGCTACCGTTGCTGGCTGCAAATGCTTGCCCTGCGCTGCGGCGAGGGCCTCCGCCCCGGTGCGGATGAGTTGCTCCTGGGCAGCGGCCAGCCGCTGGTACATCGCGTCCGAACGCACGGCGTCGGGCGGCGGCGCGGAAAGCCAGGAGCGGAAATCCATCGACTCGGGTGCATCGAAGCCGGCATACGGCTGCGCGACCGAACCAGGGAAATGCAGGCTGAACATCAGCGCGAGGCGGGACCTGCGATGCATCATCATGGCGCGCCGGAATTCCCCGAGGAAGTGCGACAGTTCCTCGCTATCCGCCTGCTTGCCGATCAGTTCAACCACATCGCCTCCTTGTCCAGTAAGTGCCGTCCCGCCAGGTCTGACTTTCATTCGGCGACGAGCAGCGCGACGGGGAGGTCGGCCAGCAGGTGTGAGAGCGGCAGGGTGGCCGTTGGCGCATGCGGGGTGTGCGTAAGGGTATTTACCCATCTGCGTCGTGCAAGCGCCTTGGGCAGTTCGACCACGGTGTCGCCCCAGACGGTTGCGCCGCGCGGGAAATCCCCTTTGCCCTTGAGCAGCCTGACGGTGAGGCGCGGCACGACGGCAATGGTTGCCAGATCGCCGTGCCGCCGTGCATAGGCACAGACATGGTTTGCCCGTTCGCCCCTGACCGCAAGCGGCAGGTAGTCACCGTCGCGGAACAGCTCGGGCACCTGTGCGCGCAGGGCCAGCGCACAACGGATCACGTGCAGCTTGATGCGGTCATCGTGCCAATCCTCCAGCAGTGCGGCGGCCTCAGTGGGGGCGGGCAGCACATCGAGCAACTGGCGGCGCAGGGCGTAGTCGACCGGGTGGCGGTTGTCGGGATCGACGAGCTTGAACTGCCAGAGTTCGCAGCCCTGGTAGATGTCGGGCACGCCGGGCGCGGTGAGCTTGAGCAGCGTCAGCGCGAGGCTGTTGAGCAGGCCGTGGTGCGCGATGCGCCGCGCCTGCGGCATGAAGTCGGCGAGGAAGAGGTTCTTGTCGCCGGGGACGAGCAGCGCGCCGATGAAGTCGGCCAGCGCGGCTTCGTAGTCGGCATTGACGTTGACCCAGCTGCTGTGTTCCTTGGCCTCGCGCACCGCCTTGGTCAGGTAGGCGACGATGCGGTCGCGGTAGGCGTCGAGGTCCCCGCCATTCGTTGGATCCTCCAGCGGCCAGCTGCCGAGCAGCGTCTGGTAGAGCAGGTATTCGTCGTTGGCCGAGGGCGCCGGCACGCCGTCGATCGTGCGCTTCTTCGCGCGGTTGAGGCGGCTCCAGCGCCTGAGCATCAGCTTCCATTCGGCCGGGATCTCGGAGAGCACGTCGATGCGGCAGCGCACATCCTCCGACCGCTTGCTGTCGTGCGTCGAGGTGGCGAGCAGGTTGTGTGGCCAGCGCTGGCGCGCGGACGCGCGTGGCGGCGTGGTAGGCGGCGACCGAGACGCCGAAGCGGCGCGGTTCGCCGCCGACGTCGTTGAGCGAGGTCAGGCGGTGGTAGCGGTAGAAGGCTGGTGTCCTCGAGCCCCTTGGCCATCACCGGCGAGGAGAACTGCTGGAACTTCATGGCGAAGGCGACCACGGCGGCGCGATAGTCGTCGCAGTGCCCCGCGGCGAGTCGGTGGTGAGCACGCCCTGCACGAAGTCGAAGATGCCGATGTCGGCGGCCGGGCTGCGTTTCTTGGCGACCGCGACGGCCCATTCGATGTGGCGGCGGTCGTCGGCTGACAGGGCCGGATGGCCCGCCGCACTGACGTAGGTACGATAGACCGGGAAGCAGGCGACGACCTCGGCAAGCGCGTCGCGCAGGCCGTTGAGCGTGAAGTCGCAGGTGTCGCGGTCGAGCGCGGCGATACGCGCAAGGCGGTTGGCCAGCACGTTCAGCTCGCTGGACAGCGCGGTATCCATGATCAGTTTCTTGCAACGGTAGACCAGGTCCTCGAAGTTCGACTGCCGCTACCGACGAAGTCGTCGTAGATGCGTGTCAGGCGCCGTTCGGCGGCGGGGTCGACGAAGAGGTTGTTGGCGAGGTTGGCGAAGCGGTAGCCGGTGGCGCCGTGGATCGGCCAGTCGGCCGGCAGTTGCTCGTGCTCGGCAAGGATCTTCTCGATGACGAGGTAGAGCGGCAGCGGGGCGGCGGCGGCCAGCGGCTGTCCGCCGGCACTGGCCTGCAGCTGGCTGAAATAGGCGCCGGGATCGTAGAGGCCGTCCGGGTGGTCGATGCGCAGGCCGTCGACCTTGCCCTGCGCGACGAGGTCGAGCACGAAGCGGTGCGTGGCGGCGAACACGCCGGGGTCTTCCATGCGCAGCGCCGCAAGATCGTTGATGTCGAAAAAGCGGCGGTAGTTGATCTCGTCCGAGGCGACGCGCCAGTAGGCGAGCCGGTAGCCCTGCGCGCTGGATCAGCGCGTGCAGTGCGTCGAAGCTGGCCGCGGTCGCCGGCGTGGCCGTTGAGCGTAGCGAGATTGGCTTCGAGATGGCGGGCGATGTCCGGCGCAGGCCGCGCACAGCGTGGCGAGGCTGGCGCTTGTGCACTTCCTTGTCGCGCTGGCGCTCGGCCTTGCGCGCCGGATCGGCATCGAGCGCGGTCGGGCAGCCGCGCGAAGGCGGTGAGCAGCGATTGCAGCTCGGTGAGGAATTCGTTCGCATCGCCCAGCATGGCGGCGAGCCGCTCGCTCTCGAGGCCGATCACCTGTGGGTAGGTGGCCGGGTCGAGCGGCAGGCGGTGCTGCCAGTAGAACAGGCTGAACTCGCCGCGTGCGGCGTCGAATTGCAGCTGCAGCTCGCCGCGGTTGAGTACGGCGCCGTAGTGGTCGCCGAGCAGCGGCAGCAGCACCTTGCCCTTGAGCTCGGGATTGAGCGGGTCCCAGTCGATGTCGAAGGTGTTGCCGTGCGCGGCGGCCGGGCCGTTTTCCAGCACGTCGAGCCACCAGCCGTTGTCGGCGCCCATCACGCCCATGTGGTTGGGCACGACGTCGAGGATCTGCCCCATGCCATGCGCGTGCAGCGCTGCGACGAAGTGCTCGTAATCTTCCGGCGTGCCGATCTCGGGATTGAGCGCGGCATGGTCGACGATGTCGTAGCCGTGGCCGCTGCCCGGCCGCGCCTTGAGATAGGGCGAGGCATAGACGTGGCTGATGCCGAGGTCAGCGAGGTAGGGCACGAGGTCGGCGGCCTGCGCGAAGCGTGAAGTCCTTGTTGAACTGCAGGCGGTAGGTGGCGCGCGGAATGACGGCCACGCGCGGCTCGACGGGCACATCGGGATGCGGCGTGACGGCGCTGCCGCGTTCGCGGCGCAGCGCGTCGCCGAGTTGCTGGAAGCGCGGGTCGTCCCCCCATTCTTCAAGGTCGAGTGTCAGGCGGCGGCGCCAGTTCGGGTGCTGGTCGTCGCGACTGCCGGGCAGATTGGCCTGCTCGGCGAGCCCGAGCATGTCCTCGGGCTGCACCACCAGCACCTGCGCAGGCGTGCGTGCCAGCCAGGCATGCAGGGCGGTAACGAGGGACGGGGTGAGTTCGGGCACGGCCACCGGGTGGACGCCCGTGCCGGCCGGCAGCAGGCCCTCGCGCTCGAGCGCGACGAGCAGGCGCGCGCGGTCCTGCGCGCGCTCGACGATGAGTCGCTCGCGCAATGCCTCGGTGGGAAAGAGGTCGAGCGCGGTGCGCGTGTCGAGGTCGCTGCCTTGCCAGAGGCCGGCGAGCGTCGGCAGGTCGTGCGTACTGGCAGCGACGAGCGCGCCGCGCTCGTAGTCGGCGGGCGGCTTGAAGCCACCGTCAGCGCCGCGTTCGAACAGGAAGGGGCGATAGCAGAGAAAGTCAGCGCTGGCGAGACGGCACCGGAAGCCTTCCGGCACGGTGCCGAGGTCCTCGCCGATGACGAGACACTGGTTGCGCCGGCTTTCGAGCGCGACGATGCCAAGCAGGTCGTCGAGCGGGTAACTCACGTAGGCACCTTCAGTGGCTGGCCGGCCGGCCGGCACCCAGAAAATGCGCGCCAGTCCCATCACGTGGTCGATGCGCAGCGCGCCGGCATGTTTCATGTTCGCGCGCAGCATCTCGATGAAGGGCGCGTAGGCGGCGTCCCTGAGGCGGTGCGGCACCCAGGGCGGCAGGCCCCAGTCCTGCCCGTGCAGGTTGAAGTCGTCGGCCGGCGCGCCCGCATGGACGCCCGCGGCATGGACATCCTGCCAGCTCCAGCAATCGGCGCCGCCGGGATTGGCGCCGATGGCGAGGTCGGCGTAGAGGCCGACGCCGAGGCCGCTGCGCCACGACTGGTGGCCGACCGCGGCGAGTTGCGCATCGGCGCACCACTGCAGCCAGGCATGGAAGTCGATGGCGTCGGCGTGCGTGGCGGCAAATTCGGCCACGGCGGGCGCATCCGGGTCGCGATATGCGACCGGCCATGCCGGCCAGCCCCAGATGTGGGTGTCGCTGGCACGGAAGTGCGCCTGCAGCGCCTCGAAACGTGCCAGCCGCTCGAGCGGTGCGCCGGCGGCGGCGCGGAAGCGGTGGAAATCCTGCGCTCGCGTCGAATCGTGGGTAAGGTGCTGTTCGCGGAAATGGCGCCACAGCAGGTCGAGCACCTCGCGCTTGGCGGCGGCGACGGCCGGCGTGTCGATCAGCGTTGCCGCCCGCTGGGTGCGCAGGCGCGCCTGGAACGCGGGCTGCGCGACGAGTGCCTGCGCCGCGGTGCATTCGCCGAATTCGGGCAGGGCCTCGACGTCGAGGTAGAGCGGGTTCAGCGCACTGCGCGAGGACGGGCTGTACGGGCTGATGTGCGCGGGGTTGTCGGGGAACAGCGCGTGCAGGGGATTGGTGCCGACGATGCCGCCGCCTGCTGCGGCCGTCAGCGCGACGAGCTGGCGCAGGTCGGTGAAGTCGCCGATGCCCCAGTTGTGCCGCGAGCGCACGCCATAGAGCTGGACGGCCATGCCCCAGACGCGTCCCGTGTCCTGGATTGCCTCGGGCTGGTAGCACGTCGGCGGCGTGACGATGAGGGACATTTCGGCGCGTGCGTCGTCGGGTGTTTCGACGTCAAAATGGTGGTAGCCGGGCGCGGCGATGCCGGGGTATTCGAAGGCGCAGCGCAGCACCTCCGAACCGTCCACAGCGCGCCGGCCGAGCGGGCGCAGGTGGGCGGGCGTGCATTCGCCGGCATGGCGTTCGCCGTTTTCGAGTGTCAGCGTCCAACGCCACGGCTGCAGTTCCTGTTCCGCCGGCACGCCGAGCGGGATCTGCACGGGTTCGTTTTCGCGCAGCACGAGGACCGGCGGCAGCAGGCGCCGCCATTCGGCGTCCTCGAGGTCGCGCAGGATCGTGGCCGGGTCGTGCGTGTCGAGCGGCAGGTGCATGGCTGCCAGCAGTGCGCGGCGCGTGGCGTCCGAGGTGGGGTGGTGATGGCCCCAGATGTCGTAATAGTCGTCGGCGATGCCGCAGTGGCGGGCGAGTGGGTAGAGCGCGTGGCTGGCGTCGGCGGGATGGGTCATGCCGGGAAGGTTTCCGTGAAATGCCAGGCCACGCCCCAGGGCGGCAGGCGTCCGCCGGAAAGGGTCTCGGTACCGCAGTTGGCGGTGGCGAACAGCAGGCGGCCATCCGCTGCACTGGCGCTGCGGGCCTCCTGCGGGCCGAGGTTGGCGTGCAGGTCGAGCAGGCCGTCCTGGCAGGTCCAGCGCAGGCGCAGCGCGTGCCGGCCGATGCGCGTGATGTCGGCGTTGCCGACGATGCCGGCGATGCGCGGCACGATTTCCTGCTGGCGCAGGTGCAGCAGGTGGCGGCAGAGCATCAGCGCCTGGCAGTGCGGTGCTTGGTCGAGGGCCGACCAGTCGAGCACGCAGGCCGCGAAAGTGCCGACGGCGTTGGGGTCGGGGATGCGCTCACGCACGGCAGGATCGGCAAAGCGCGCGAACTGGGCGAACTCGCGGCGGCGCCCGTCGGTAACGGCTTGCGCGAGGTCCGGGCCAAAGTCGCAGAAATACAGGAAGGGCTGGGTGGCGGCGAATTCCTCGCCCATGAACAGCAGCGGGGGTTGCGGCGCGAGCAGCAGCACGGCGGTGACGGCCGCGAGCGCATCCGGCGCGGCAAGCTGGCCGAGGCGTTCGCCGAAGGCGCGATTGCCGATCTGATCGTGCGTTTGCAGGAAATTGATGAAGGCCGTGGGCGGCAGGTGGCTGCTTGGCGTGCCGCGCGGCGCGCCATTGCGGAAGGGCGACGGTTCGCCCTGCCAGGCGAAGCCCGTCGGCGAGGCAGCGCGCGAGGTGCGCGATCGGATCGTCGGCATAGTCGGCGTAGTAGCCGTCGCTTTCGCCGGTGGCGATGACGTGCAGCGCATGGTGGATGTCATCGTTCCACTGCGCTACGGCATTGGCCGGAGTGCCGTCCTGCCGGGTCTGACTTTCAAGATAGTGCGCCTGGTTCTTGTCGTTCTCGAGGATCAGGTGCACATGGCGTTGCTGCTGGGTCGCCAGTGCCTGCACCGTGTCGCGGATTTCCTCGACGATGTCGGGCGTACTGTTGTCGCAGATCGCGTGGATGGCGTCGAGGCGCAGGCCGTCGAGGCGGAATTCCTCGATCCAGTAGAGCGCGTTGTGGACGAAGAAATCGCGCACGGTACGGGCATTGTCGCCGTCGAAGTTGATCGCTGCGCCCCAGGGCGTATGGTGGCGCGGGTTGAAGAATTCCGGGCAGTAGCAGTGCAGGTAGTTGCCTTCGGGGCCGAAGTGGTTGTAAACGACGTCGAGGAAGACCATCAGGTCGCGCGCATGGGCGGCATCGATCAGGCGCTTGAAGTCTTCGGGGGTACCGTAGGCAGCGTCGGGGGCGAAGGGCAGCACGCCATCGTAGCCCCAGCCGCGGCGGCCGGGAAAGTCCGCGACCGGCATGATCTCGAGCGCGGTGACGCCGAGGCTGGCGAGGTAATCGAGCCGCGCCTCGACGCCGGCGAAATCGCCCGATGGCGAGAAAGTACCGACATGTAGTTCGTAAATCACGGCCGCTTCCCACGGCCGGCCGTGCCAGTCGTGGTCGGTCCACGCGAAGGCCGCCGGATCGACGACCTGTGATGCGCCATGCACGCCCGCGGGATTGCGGCGCGATGCCGGATCCGGTACCCGCAGACCGTCGGGGAGCATGAATTGGTAGCGCGTGTCGGCGCCGGCCGTCGCCAGATCACGGGTGTGCCAGCCGTCATCCGATTTCAGCATGGGGAATTCGGCGGGTTCCGGGGTGCCGTCGCTCTCGATGCGCAGCAGCACCGTCGGTACCGCGGGTGCCCAGAGGCGGAAGCTGACGCCGCCGTCGGCACGCACGGTGGCCCCGAAGGGCATGGGATGAACGTGGTGGGTGCCGGCCATCAGATGGCGAACCGGGTGACATCCGGTACGTCCGGGCCCTTCGGCACGACGACCACGCCGCCGGGGCTGACAGTGAAGCGCGCACGGTCGGCGGCCGCGTCATGTCCGATGGTCGTGCCGGGGGCGAATTCGTTGTAGCGATCCACGATCACGCCCTTCAGGCGCGTACCGCGGCGGATCACCGCATAGTCCATGACGATCGAATCCTCGATCTCGACATCCGGCTCGACGACCACCTCGCGGCGCAGGATCGAGCCCTTGATGCGGGCGCCGTTGATGAAGGCGCCGGCGCCGATGGCGCTGTCGGTGATTTCGGCTTGCACGAAGCGCGGCGAGGGGCCCTGGTAGTTCGACGAGGCGATGTACCACTGCGGGTTGAAGAGGCTGAGACTCGGCTCCGCGCCGAGCAGGTCGCGGTTGGCGGCATAGTAGGCATCGAGCGTGCCGACATCGCGCCAGTAGGCCTGTTCCTCATAGCCACGGATGCCCGGCACGCGATTGGTGCCGAAGTTGTAGGCGTAGATATTGTGCGTGTGGATGAGGCGCGGCAGGATGTGGGTACCGAAGTCGGTCTCGCCGCGCGCCTTGGCCTCTTTCAGTGCGTCGAGCAGGATTTCGGTGTTGAAGAGATAGTTGCCCATCGAGCCGTAGGCGCGGGTTGGATCGCCGGGCATGGCCGGCGGCTGGGCCGGTTTTTCGAGGAAGCCCTTGATGCGGTCGTCCGCGCCGGCGTCGATGATGCCGAAGCCGCGCGCGATGTCCAGCGGCACCGGAATCGCGGCGACGCTGACATGCGCCGCCCTCTGCTTGTGGAAGTCGACCATCTGGCGCACGTCCATGCGGTAGATGTGGTCGGCGCCGAACACGGCGACCATGTCCGGGGCGTGGCGCTTGATCAGGTTGACGTTCTGCGCGATGGCGTCGGCGGTACCCTGGAACCACTCCTCGCCTTCCATCATCTGCGGTGGCACGACGGTGACGAACTGGCCGGTGAAGGAGCTGGCGTGGCGCCAGGCGCGGTCAACGTGCTCGATCATCGATTGCGACTTGTACTGCACCAGCAGGTAGATTGAGCGGATCTCGGAATTGACGAGGTTGCTGAGGACAAAATCGGCAATGCGGTAGCGGCTGCCAAACGGCACGGCCGGCTTGGAACGCATGCCCGTGAGCGGATGCAGGCGCGATCCCTGTCCGCCGGCGAGCACCATGGCGAGTACTTTCATGGGGAATCTCCTGAAGCGGGAATGTGCTTCTCATCGAGCCGGCGCAGCAGGCTGAACAGCGGGATGGGCAGCCACTCGGGGCGATGATCCATCTCGTAGCGCAACTCGTCGAGCGCCTTCTCGAGCGTGAAGAATTCGATCAGCGGGCGGATATGCGGCAGGGCATCCCTGAAGGCCGGGCAAGCGGCCGTGGCGTTGGTGTACCCCGACAGGAAGGCGGCGGCGGTTTCCATTTCCCAGCGCTGAACCAGCGGCCCGAAGCGATGACGGTCGGCGAGCCGCTCCGCGGTGGCGCGGTTGGTAGCGACCGCGGAAACGTAGCTGAAGCAGCGCAGCATGCTTGCCACGTCGCGCAATGGGCTGTGCTTGCGCCGACGCTCGGCCAGCGGGCGGTCCGGGTTGCCCTCGAAATCGGTGATGATGAAATCGTTCTGCGCGAGAAGAACCTGGCCAAGGTGGTAGTTGCCGTGATAGCGTGTCTTCAGGCCGGTGACGCCACGCAGCGCGCTCGAGCCGAAGTGGTCGAGCAGGCGCGAGCGTTGCGCCAGCAGGCGGTCGATCCCCGGCCGGGCGTCTTCCGGCATCTCGTCGCGCCGGGCTTCGAGCATGTCGAGCACGGCAACGGCCTGTTCGTGGGCCGCGCGCGACCAGGTTGCGAGGTCGTCGGCGTCGATCGGTTCGGGATGGAAAGCCGCGTCGTCGGACGGCTGGCAGAAGGCGAGGTGGAGTTTGCCCGTGCGCTCGCCGAGCACCTTCATCAGTTCGAGGAAGAAGCCGTGCGGGCTGGCGGTGACGGTCGGCGGCGCGCCAGTCTCGGCCAGTTGTTCGGCGAGAAAGCGGTCGATGTAGTCGAGGGCATAGCTCCAGCCGATGTTCTGGTGTTCGACGTAGGCCTGCAGCAGAGCAAGGGTATAACAGGTGCCGTCGGCGCCCAGCAGTTCGATCGAACCGGCGAGTGGCACGGCTTGCGGAAAATGCGCTTGTTCGGTGAGATAACGGCCGATCTCGACTTCCGGATTGATGCCGGGCTGGATGCGCCGGTAACCCTTGAGGAAGAGCCGGTTGTCGAAATACACGGCGGTGTTGCTCTGCTCCAGCGCGGGATGGCGTACCGGCAGGTCGATGCCGTCCGCCAGCGCGGCGAAGTCCGGACCGGGCCGGAAGCAGATCTGCGCACTGCCCAGCGGGAACTTGATGCCGTTGCCGATGCCGCGTGCCAAAGCGCGGCAGAAGCGTTCGTCGCCGTAGGCGCCATAGAGGATGCCCATGCGCGATTTCTGGCGCACCTTGGCCAGCGTCCACGGTGCGAGGGCGTCCGGCTGGCCGTCACTGGTTTGATCCTCCCAGCGGATCGCCAGCGGCAGGAAGTAGCGCTGCGGCGCAAGTCCGGTGCTGTGCACTTCGAGGACGGTGAGCAGCCAGCTGCCATCCGGCGTATTCCATTCACCCTTTTCGACGAGTTCGAGGTGCTCGAGCGTGCGGTTGCGACCCATGAACCAGCGCTTGGTGGCGAGGTAGGGGCCGATGACCTTGTGCGTGAGTTGCTCGGCCGTCGCGCTCGCGAGCGTGCGCCGGATCAGGCCGGCGACGATCTGGCCACCAGACAGGGTGCTCCAGCCCTCGGTGAGGACGAGCACGGGCAGTTCGGGGCGGGGCAGCCGTTCCTCGTGCCAGTAGGGGACCTCGGCGTCGGTGGCAAGGCGGAAGCTGTAGAAGCCATAGCCCTTGAGCGTGAACAGGTAGGGCAGGGCGCCGATCGGCGGGAAGGTGGTGCCGCCGAGCAGTTCGACTGGGACGCGGCCCTTCCAGGCGGCGAGGTCGAGTTCGACGGGTTGGGCATTGCGCGAAAGATTGACCACGCAGAGAATGATTTCACCTTCCCACTCGCGCACGTAGGCGAGAATCTTGCGGTTGCCGGGCTCGAGGAAGTGCAGGCAGCCGCGGCCAAAGGCCTTGTGGTTCTTGCGCACGGCAATCAGACGCTTGGTCCAGTTGAGCAGCGAGGAGGGGTTGCGCTGCTGGGCCTCGACGTTGAGCGCTTCGTAGCCGTAGATCGGATCCATGATCGGCGGCAGGTAGAGGCGCTGCGGATCGGCGCGCGAGAAGCCGGCGTTGCGGTCCGGGCTCCACTGCATCGGCGTGCGCACGCCGTTGCGGTCACCGAGGAAAATGTTGTCGCCCATGCCGATCTCGTCGCCGTAGTAGAGGATGGGCGAGCCGGGCATTGTCAAGAGCAGGAAGTTCATCAGCTCAATCTTGTCGCGGTTGTTCTCCATCAGTGGTGCAAGACGGCGGCGGATGCCGACATTCACGCGCATGCGCGGGTCGGCCGCGTACATCCGGTACATGTAGTCGCGCTCGCGGCTGGTGACCATTTCGAGCGTGAGTTCGTCGTGGTTGCGCAGGAAGATCGCCCACTGACAGTTGTCGGGGATGCCGGGGGTCTGCTGCATGATCTCGACGATCGGGTGGCGGTCTTCCTGCGCCACGGCCATGTAGACGCGCGGCATCAGCGGGAAGTGGTAGGCCATGTGGCACTCGTCGCCGTCGCCGAAGTATTCGCGCACGTCCTCGGGCCACTGGTTGGCCTCGGCCAGCAGCATGCGGCCCGTATAGTGCGCATCGATCACCGCGCGCATCTGCTTGATGACTTCATGCGTTTCGGGCAGGTTCTCGTTGTCGGTGCCTTCGCGTACGCACAGGTAGGGGATCGCGTCGAGGCGCAGCCCGTCGACGCCGAGATCGAGCCAGAAGCGCATGATGCGGATCACCGCCTTCACGACGGCGGGGTTGTTGTGGTTGAGATCCGGCTGGTGCGAGAAGAAGCGGTGCCAATAGTAGGCCTGCGCGACGTCGTCCCAGGCCCAGTTGGACTTCTCGGAATCGGTGAAGATGATGCGGGTCTCGGGGTATTTCTTGTCCGTGTCGCTCCAGACGTAGAAGTCCCGCTTGCTGGAACCCGGGGGTGCGGCGCGCGCCGCCTGGAACCACGGGTGCTGGTCGGAGGTGTGGTTGATGACCAGTTCGGTGATGACCTTCAGCCCGCGCCGATGGGCTTCGCGGATGAAGTTGCGGGCGTCGGCCCGGCTGCCATAGTCGGGATGGACGTTGCGGTAGTCGGAAATGTCGTAGCCGTCATCCTTGAACGGTGACGGATAGAAGGGCAGCAGCCACAGCGTGTTGACGCCGAGGTCTTGCAGGTAGTCGAGCTTCTCGGTCAGTCCTCGGAAGTCGCCGAGGCCGTTGCCGTCACTGTCAAAGAATGCCTTGACGTGCAATTCATAAACGATGGCATCCTTGAACCAGAGCGGATCACTGCTGGTGGTGTCGTTCATGGTGCGCTCCTGGCGACGACCTGCAGCGGCGGCGCGTTGCCGTCTTTGAGTTGCCCCGGGTAGAGCGTCAGGTGCGGGAATGGAATCTCGATGCCGGCCGCGTCAAAGGCGTGCTTGAGGCGGCGCAGGTATTCACGCCGTACGGACCATTGCTCGATCGGTGCAACCTTGAAGCGGCAGCGCAGAATCACTGCCGAATCGGCCCAGTTTTCGACGCCGACGATTTCGACCGGCTCGAGGATGCGCGCTTGCCAGGCCGGGTCGGCGTGGAGCGCGTCCCCGACGTCACGCATGACTGCGAGCGCAGCATCGACATTCTCGTGGTAGGCGACGCCGACGTCGATGACGGCATGGGCGAAACCGCGCGTCTTGTTGGTGACGGGGCCGATGTTGCCATTGGGGATGAAATGGACGTTGCCATCGTAGTCGCGCAACTGCACGTAGCGCAGCGTCATGTCCTCGACCACGCCGCCGATGCCGGCCACCTCGACGACGTCGCCCTGGCGCATCTGGTTTTCCAGCAGCAGGAAGAAGCCGGTGAAGTAGTCCTTGACGAGACTCTGGGCGCCGAAACCAACGGCCAAGCCGACGACACCGGCCGCGCCGAGGATCGGGGCGACCGAGACGCCCAATTCGCCAAGCACCAGGGTGCCCGCGATGAGGGTGATGATGACCGAGGCGCTGTAGCGGAAGACGCGTCCGAGCGTCGTGATCCGCTTGACTTCCTCGATGTTGTCCGTGTTACGGCTCAGGTAAATGCGCAGGCTGCGGATTAGCCGGTGCGCGAACAGGCTGCCCACCCACGCGATGATCATGATCAAGGCGATGCGCAGGGCGGTCGCGACGCCCGGGGTCAGGGGGGTGATGGTTTCGATCAGATGCTCCATAAGCTCCTTATCATTGTCCTTGTCATTATTCGTGTTGGAAAATAGCGCTTGACAAATATGTTTAGAACAAACATTATCTCACAAACATAATTTACTTGCAATGAAAGGGCGGGTTGTGAGCAACAAGGATTCAGGAAACGCAAAAGACAAGAAGGTGGCCGGTTCGGCATTGCCAGTGACGCCGGACGCGACTTTCAGCAAATTGCTGCAACTGGTGCGCATCACCCAGACCGGCATGCGCAATATCGACCGCAGCCACGGGTTGAGCGGTTCGCAGCTCTGGGCGTTGTGGCACATCTCGGCGCGGCCGGGGCTGCGCATCAGCGAACTGGCCGAGGCAATGCAGATCCACCACTCCACCGCGAGCAACATGCTCGACAAGCTCGAAGACAGGGCCTTGCTCCGCCGCGAACGGCAGGTGCTGGATAACCGCGTCGTGCATCTGCACCTGACCGACAAGGGCCAGGAACTGGTGCTGGGTGTGCCGGGGCCGCTGCAGGGGCGGCTGCGCAACGCCTTGCAGCGGGTCCCCGCGAAAACGCTGGATGGGCTGTTCGCGGGGTTGTCCAGACTGCTCGATGAAATGAGCGTAGTGTCGGAATGATGCCTCACTAAGGGGGAAAGGAGTTCGCCATGCAACTCTTCACGATATTCGCCATGATCTTCACCGCCGGGGGCGTGATGTTCGCCTTCCAGAACAACGTGCCCGTGACAGTCAATTTCTTCGTCTGGCGCTTTGACAGTTCCTTGGCGATGGTGATGCTCTTCGCCCTTGCGGCGGGCGGCATCATAATGGCCCTGGTGTCGAACACCGTCCACCCTGAAACGGCAGTGGGCCTTGAGTCGACTGCAGAAGCGGGTCGCCACGCTCGAGAAGGAATGCAGTGCGCTCGAGATAGACTTGCGGGAAGCCCGCGTGGTGCGTGACGCGGCCAAAGGAACAGCTGTGGTCGAACCCGCAACAGCCTCGGGCTCGGGGGTAGTGGGCCTCAAGCGCCTGTGGTTCGACAGGAAGCCACCACCACTCGCACCAACGGAGCCGGCGCGCGACGATGCGTCACTCGACAAACAGCAATTGCAATGAATTTCTGCGTCAATGCCGGGTACGGTTTCCATTTTCGCCAATGGAACGCCGAAAAGCGCATCGCTAAGTAGCTGAAAGCAGAATACTCACCGATAATCGCTGTCAGAACAATCACACAAAACACCCTGACTGCTGCCATGACCAATCTAGCTGGAGTTCTCAAAGCCGAAATCGCGCGCCAAGCGCGGAAAGAGGTTCGTTCCGTCACCGATCCCCTGAAGCAGGCCTCCGGCCGCTACCGTTCCGACATCGCTACCATGAAGCGACGCATTGCCGAGCTCGAGCAACAGGTGGCCCGACTTGAAAAGCTGCTCACCCGCACTGCCAGCGTTGCCGTGCGCCCTGTCGGACCATCCGCCAAACCACGCTTCAGCGCAGCTGGCCTGAAGAAACTGCGTAACCGGCATGCACTCTCCGCGCCGGTACTGGCCACCATCCTCGGCGTATCAGCGCAAACCATCTACAACTGGGAGGCCGGTACGACGCGACCCAGCCAGGATCAACTGGCCAGGATTGCCCTCCTCCGCAAGATGAGCCGGCGCCAAGTCGAGGAAGGATTGGCCCGGATGAAATCGTCCTGAATGGGAGAGGGTGTGTTCCCCATCGGGATAAAGGCTGCCATCCGGACCGGCGGGTTGGTACGGAGGGATACAGAACGCTGATGGCGCTCAAATCGACGATCTTCAAGATCGAACTCCATATCGCCGATCTGGATCGGAATTACTTCCAGACTCATGCGCTGACCCTGGCCCGGCATCCCTCCGAAACCGACGCGCGCATGATGGTGCGGGTGGTTGCCTTCATGCTGCATGCGCATGAGGCACTCGAATTCGGCAAGGGCTTATCCACGGAGGATGAACCCGATCTCTGGCGCAAGGATTTGACCGGCGCCATCGAACAATGGATCGATGTCGGACTGCCGGAGGAAAGACGACTCCGCCGGGCTTGCGGCCGGGCGGCGCACGTCAGCGTCGTGACCTATGGCGGACGGACCGCAGAACTCTGGTGGGAGCAGAACCAGTCCCAACTAACAAAACTGGACAAGCTGACCGTCATCAATCTGCCGCAAGTGCAGGTTGAGGTATTGGCCGCGTGGGTAACCCGGACCATGCAGATCAACTGCACCGTCCAGGAAGGCGAACTCTGGCTGGTGATCGAGGGCGAAACCCTGCATCTGGTACCCGAAGTTCGTTGGGGTCGATGATCCGCTCCAGGTGCCAATCATCGCCGCTAACGCCACCAGCAAGAAAACAAAAAGCCGCTCAAGACGGCTGTATGACGGATTGAGATACTGACCTATCAAAGGTCGTCGTCGTATTCCTGATCTTCTACGGGTTCCAAAAAGTCTTCACATTCCATGTATTGCAATTTCTCCTGTGATTGATTGTCTTTTCATCTTGCCGGAACGGCGTGACAGTTTCATGACGGTCCGACGCATTCCGGTCCGACGCATTCCGGTCGTTACCGTGTTCTAGTTTATGGTTACTGGAGGCGCGACCCGGAATCGAACCGAGGTACACGGCTTTGCAGGCCGCTGCATAACCACTCTGCCATCGCGCCGAAAGCCTTGTACAGCCGGCATTTCAGTGAAAAGGGGAAAGCGTTGCGCTTTCCCCTTTATATTCTGGAGCGGGAGAAGAGTCTCGAACTCTCGACCTATACCTTGGCAAGGTATCGCTCTACCAACTGAGCTACTCCCGCAGAACAGGGGCGCATTGTACCAACAGAATTTTCGGTGTCAACGTGCCTGTTGCGTATCGGCGCGTTACGGTGAAACTGAGCGAGCTCAGGAGCTTGTCGCGGCGACCGTGACCCGGTTGCGGCCTTGCTCTTTGGACTGGTACAGCGCGTTGTCGGCACGCGCTATCAGCTGCTGTTCCGTCTCGCCGGGCAGCCAACTCGCGATACCAATCGATATCGTGATGTTGGCGATGATTTCATCGCTACCGACACGCTTGATGCGGCAGTTTGCAACGATCTTGCGGATATTTTCGGCCAGGCTTCGCGCGCCTTCGAGCGAGGTCTCGGGCAGGATCACGACGAACTCCTCGCCGCCATAGCGGGCAGCCAGGTCCTTGCCCTTGACGTTGTCACGCAGGATCGTGGCGATCGAGCGGATGACCTTGTCGCCAAACAGGTGGCCGTAGTTGTCGTTGATGCGTTTGAACTTGTCGATGTCGGCCATCAGCAGGCTGAGTCCGTTCATGTCGGCTGCTGTTGCGGCAATGCTTTGGGTCAGCGCCGCGTCGAAGCTGCGGCGGTTCGCCAGCCCGGTCAGCCCATCGTTCATGGCATCCTCGCGGGCACGGCGCACTTCCTTGCGCAGGTCTTCCACTTCGCGATGGCTAACGTCGAGGCGGTCATTGAGCGTCTGCACAGTCTGCTGCATGTCACGCGAATTGCGAAGCAAATCGGCGATGCCGTGGGAGAGGGTTGGGGTGAGCTTGCCCATCGCAACGTCGTCCGACCAGCGTTTGAGCATCTGGCCGAACTGACCGGCTTCACCTGCAGCCTGTGCCGTGGAGGTGGAAATGTCGCCCATGACCTTTTCAATTCCCTGGCTGATGCGCTGCGCAGTGGTTTCGTCGATTTCGGCGATGTGGTCGCGATAGAGTTTATCCACTGCGGCGTCATCAAGAACCTTCCCGCCCTGGGTCAGTTCATCGACGCTCTGGCGCAGGGACGGATTGATGCCGGCGACGTATTCGTACCAGACGGCATAGCTGACCGGGTGCAGGCCGGCGGCCTGCTTCGTCATCTGCGCGAGGGCCAGGCGCAGGTATTCCGCGCTCTTTTCAATGCTGTCGTGATATTCCACAAGCTCCTCCCCCTTGGCCGACTGCGTAATTTACTGCAGGTAAGGCCGTAAGATATGGCGAAAGTTCTATGATAAGTTGTTTTTTGTAAATGTAATTCCCGTCAGGCCTGCAGGGCAGGCGTCCGGTGGGGTTGGATGGCCTGCAGCAGTTGGTTGAACACCTTCGGCGTGCCACCGATGATGTTGCCGGTCTTGAGGTAATTGCCTTCGCCGGACAGGTCGCCGACCAGGCCACCGGCCTCCTGTATCAGCAGCGCACCGGCGGCCATGTCCCAAGGGGCGAGGCCGAATTCCCAGAAGCCGTCGATGCGGCCTGCGGCGAGCCAGGCGAGGTCGAGCGAGGCGGAGCCGGGACGGCGCACGCCGGCGCAGCGGCGGGTCATCTCCTTGAAGATTGCCAGATAAGGATCGACGTGATCGAACATGCGGTAGGGAAAGCCGGTCCCCAGCAGGGCGGCGTCGAGCTTGACGCATTTGCTGACGCGGATGCGCTTGTCGTTGAGGAAGGCGCCTCCGCCCTTGCTGGCGGTGAACAGTTCGTTGCGGTTGATGTCGAACACCACCGCATGCGCCAGCACGCCCTTGTGGGCGAGCGCGATCGAGACGGCATACTGCGGGAAGCCGTGGATAAAATTGGTTGTCCCGTCGAGCGGGTCGATGATCCACTGGTATTCGGCGTTATCGGCATTGCCGCTGTGGCCGGACTCCTCGGCGAGGATGGCGTGCGTGGGATAGACTTCGCGCAGGGTTTCGATGATGGTGGCTTCGGCAGCGCGATCGACCTCGGTGACGAAGTCGTTTTGCTGTTTGACGCTGACCGTGATCTGGCCGAGGTCGAGGCTGGCGCGGCCGATGATGCTGCCGGCGCGGCGGGCGGCCTTGATGGCCGTGTTGAGCATGGGATGCATGGCGGATTGTTCTGTTCGAAAAACTGATGGATTCTAAACCTTCGGCCTTCCCGCCGCCCGAAACCTTTCAGCGCGTCCGCGTCGTGCTCACGCGGACGAGTCATCCCGGCAACATCGGCGCGGCCGCACGAGCGATGAAAACGATGGGATTTGCCCGGCTGGTGCTCGTCAATCCGAAAATATTTCCCGATCCGCAGGCGGAGGCGATGGCCTCCGGCGCTGGCGATGTGCTGGCGGCGGCGCACGTCGTCGGCAGCCTGGCCGAGGCGCTGCACGGTGTGACGCTGGCCCTGGCGCTCACCGCGCGGCGGCGCGATCTCGCCACGGCACCGGTCTGGGCGCGCGCTGGCGCTGTGGAACTGGCAGCGGCGGCCACGCCGGGCGAAGTTGCACTGGTCTTCGGCAACGAGACCTCCGGCCTGTCGAACGAGGAACTGGCGCTGTGCGGTCGCTGGGCGACGATTCCGGCGAATCCGGCCTACAGCTCGCTCAACCTCGCTGCCGCGGTACAGGTGCTGTGTTACGAACTGCGCATCGCGCTCGGTGCCGTTGCGCCGGGTCTGACTTTCAGCGCGGCTGGCACGCCGGCAACCCATGACGAGGTCGAGGGACTGATGGCGCATCTGGAAGGCGAAGCCGTGGCGAGCGGCTTTCTCGATCCGGACAATCCGCGCCGGCTGATGCTCCGCTTACGGCGGCTGTTTTCGCGCGCGGCGCTGGAGAAGGAGGAGGTCAACATCCTGCGCGGCCTGCTGGCCTCGTTCCGGCAGCCCACCGGAAAACAGCACCGATCGAACTAGCCGACCTTGATATTGCCATCAGCGATATTAAGTTGACCGGAGTTATCGGGAATTCTAGAATTCCCCCAATACCTTTAAGGCTTCATTGATTCCATGTTTTCACGCCTGCGCGAAGATATTGCCTGCGTTTTCGAACGCGACCCGGCCGCCCGCTCCACTTGGGAAGTGTTAACCTGCTATCCGGGCTTCCATGCCCTGACCTTGCATCGGTTTTCCCACTGGCTGTGGGGGCATCGGCTGCGTTGGCTGGCGCGTCTCTTTTCCCATTTCACGCGCTTTATCACCGGCATCGAGATCCATCCGGGTGCGACGATTGGCCAGCGCGTTTTCATCGACCATGGCATGGGCGTGGTGATCGGCGAAACGGCCGTGATCATGGAAGGCTGCACGCTTTACCACGGTGTGACGCTCGGTGGCACTTCCTGGAACAAGGGCAAGCGCCACCCGACGCTCGAACGTGGCGTGGTGATCGGCGCCGGGGCGAAAGTGTTGGGTCCGATCACGGTGGGCGAGGGCGCGAAAATCGGCTCGAACGCTGTGGTCGTCCGCGAAGTGCCGCCCGGGGCAACGGCGGTGGGCATTCCGGCGCGCATTTTCGAGCCGGGACAGGCGCAGGCGCGCCAGGAAAAGGCCGAGAATCTCGGCTTTTCAGCCTATGCCGTCACACGCAGCGAGGACGATCCCGTTTCCCAGGCGATTCATGGCCTGCTCGATCATGCGGTCGAGACCGACCGCCGCATCGCCGCGTTGCTCAAGACCATCGAGCGCGCCGGGGTGTCGATCGAGGACGATGTGGCCACGGCGGACAAGTTCGACCCCAATCACCTGTCGAAAATAGTGGATTAAATACTTGACTAATTTAATCGGGAACTATATCTTCTCATCAACAGTCGGATAACTGGCTGCCCTTTCATAAACGAGCGATCCAGACGAGGTACCCCCATGAGACTGACAACCAAAGGACGTTTTGCTGTCACCGCGATGATCGACGTGGCCCTGCGCCAGCATGCCGGACCGGTGACACTGGCTGGCATCGCCGAGCGCCAGAAGATTTCCCTTTCCTATCTCGAGCAGTTGTTCGGCAAACTGCGCCGCAATCAGCTGGTGGCCAGCACGCGTGGCCCGGGTGGTGGCTATACCCTGGCCAAGCCGCTGGGTGCCGTGTCGGTGGCCGACATCATCAGTGCCGTCGATGAGCCGCTCGACGCGACGAGTTGCGGCGGCAAGGGCAACTGTCATGACGACCATCCCTGCATGACCCACGACCTCTGGATGAGCCTGAATGCGCGCATGCACGATTACCTGAGTTCCGTGAATCTCGACGACCTCGTGCGCAAGCAAGGCATCGCCGGCTGCGCGGACGATGCACGCCCGGTCACCCTCGGCAAGTCCACGACCGGCCGTCGCATCCCGGTCATGGCGACGGCCTGAAAACCCGGACGACTTCCGCCCGAAAATGTTCTCCCCCGTCTATCTCGACCATAACGCCACGACGCCGGTCATGCCTGCCGTGCTGGACGCCATGCTGCCGTTTTTTGCGCAGCAGCACGGCAATGCCTCCAGCCGGCACGAATATGGCCGGGCAGCACGGCGCGCGATCGACGCGGCGCGCCAGCGCGTGGCCCATGCCGTCGGGGCTCACCCGACCGAGGTGATCTTCACCAGCGGCGGCTCGGAAGCGAACAATCTGTTCATCAAGGGCGCGGCGGCACAGGTGGCACATCTTCCGGCCGGTGCTCCCCGTGCCATTGCGATCTCGGCCATCGAGCATCCCTGCGTGCGCGAACCGGCCAAAGCCCTGCGGCGACAGGGGTGGCGGCTGCGCGAAATCGCCGTCGATGCGGAGTGCCGTCTCGCCAGCGCTGACTTTCACGCGGCGCTCGCGGAACAACCCGCGCTGATCTCGCTCATGCTGGCCAACAACGAAACCGGTGCGTTACAGGACATCGCCGAACTTGCCGCCGCGGCGGCAGCGGCGAGCAACGGGCTGGCCTGGTTTCACAGCGATGCCGTGCAGGCGCTGGGCAAGGTTCCGCTGGACTTTCGTTCGCTCAACGCCGCCGGCGTACATGCCCTGACGCTGTCCGCGCACAAGCTGGGTGGGCCGAAAGGCGCGGGTGCGCTGGTTGTCGACAAGCGGGTCGACCTCGCGCCCCTGATCGACGGCGGCGGTCACGAACGTGGCCTGCGTTCGGGCACCGAGAACGTGCCTGCGATCGTTGGCTTCGGTCTCGCCTGCGAGGCGGTGGTCGCGAGTCTTGCGGAAACCGCCTTGCGCCTGCGCCAGTTGCGCGGCAGCCTCGAACGGGGCCTCGTCGCGCAAGGCGCCACGATCTTTGCTGCGCATGCCGAGCGCCTGCCCAATACCGTCTATTTCTCATTGCCGGGCATCGATGGCGAAACTCTGGTGGGCAAGCTCGATCGTGCCGGGTACGCGGTCGCGAGCGGCGCCGCCTGTTCCGCCGCCAATCCCGAGCCCTCCCTTGTGTTGCTGGCCATGGGCGTCGCGCCCGCAATGGCGCGGGGCGCTGTGCGCGTCAGCCTGGGCCCCCAGAACACGGCGGAAGATGTCGCGGGTTTCCTGCGCGCGCTGTCCGCCACCGTATCTCAACTGCAATCGCTGACCACCCTGCATGCCACGGTGGGAGGCTGAACCGGAGCACGACAACATGCTGAAACTGCCCGTCTATCTCGACTATTCCGCCACGACGCCCGTCGATCCGCGCGTAGCCGACAAGATGATTCCCTGGCTGACCGAGAAATTCGGCAACCCTGCCTCGCGTTCCCACGCCTATGGCTGGGAAGCCGAAAAGGCGGTCGAGGAGGCGCGCGAACAGGTCGCCGCCCTCGTCAATGCCGACGCGAAGGAAATCATCTGGACGTCGGGCGCCACCGAGTCGAACAACCTCGCGATCAAGGGCGCCGCACATTTCTATGCCGGCACGAAGGGCAAGCACATCGTCACGGTCGCCACCGAACACAAGGCCGTGCTCGACACCGTCAAGGAACTCGAACGCCAGGGCTTCGAGGCGACCTACCTCGAACCGCAGCCGAATGGCCTGATCACGGTCGAGCAGTTCAAGGCCGCGTTGCGCAAGGATACGGTCGTCGCCTCGGTGATGGCGGTGAACAACGAGATCGGCGTGATCCAGCCGATCGCCGAACTGGGCGAAATCGCGCGCGCCAACGGCACGATCTTCCACGTCGATGCGGCACAGGCCACCGGCAAGATGCCGCTTGACCTCGCCAAGCTGAAGGTTGACCTCATGTCCTTCTCGGCGCACAAGACCTATGGGCCGAAGGGCGTTGGCGCCCTCTACGTACAACGCAAGCCGCGCGTCCGCCTCGAAGCGCAGATGCACGGTGGCGGCCATGAACGCGGGCTGCGCTCCGGCACGCTGCCGACGCACCAGATCATCGGCATGGGCGAAGCTTTTCGCATCGCCCGCGAAGAGATGGCGACCGAGAGCGAGCGTATCCGCATGCTGCGCGACCGCCTGCTCCAGGGCGTGACGGACATCGAGGAAACCTACGTCAATGGCGACATTGACCATCGCGTGCCGCACAACCTCAATATCAGCTTCAACTTCGTCGAGGGCGAGTCGCTGCTCATGGCGATCAAGGACATTGCCGTGTCGTCGGGCTCGGCCTGCACCTCCGCTTCGCTGGAGCCGTCCTACGTGCTGCGCGCGCTGGGCCGTTCGGACGAACTGGCGCACAGCTCGATCCGTTTCACGCTCGGCCGCTTTACCACCGAAGAGGAAATCGATTTCACCATCAAGCTGCTCCACGACAAGCTCGGCAAGCTGCGCGAACTCTCGCCGCTGTGGGAGATGTACAAGGAAGGCATCGACTTGAACTCGGTGCAGTGGGCAGCACACTGATTTGCCAGGAAAGGAAATAAGCAATGTCATATAGCGCAAAGGTCATCGACCATTACGAAAATCCCCGCAACGTCGGCTCGTTCGGCAAGGAGGAGGACGGCATCGCGACCGGCATGGTGGGCGCCCCCGCCTGCGGTGACGTCATGAAGCTGCAGATCAAGGTTGGCAAGGACGGCGTCATCAAGGATGCCAAGTTCAAGACCTATGGCTGCGGTTCCGCCATCGCGTCCTCCTCGCTCGTCACCGAGTGGGTCAAAGGCAAGACCCTCGCCGAAGCCCTCTCGATCAAGAACACGCAGATCGCCGAAGAGCTGGCGCTGCCACCGGTGAAGATCCACTGCTCGATCCTTGCCGAGGATGCAATCAAGGCGGCCGTCGCCGACTACAAGAAGAAGCAGGAGAACCCGTGATGGGCGTCAAGCTTTCCGCCGCTGCCGCGCAGCACGTTTCTGGTTATCTCGCCAAGCGCGGCAAGGGCATCGGCATCCGCCTCGGCGTGAAGACCTCGGGCTGTTCCGGCATGGCATACAAGCTGGAATTTGCCGACGCAGCCGACCCCGAGGACATCGTCTTCGAAAGTCATGGCCTCAAGGTCCTGATCGACCCGAAGAGCCTGCCCTACCTCGACGGTACCGAACTCGACTTTACCAAGGAAGGCCTCAACGAGGGCTTCAAGTTCAACAATCCGAACATCAAGGATCAGTGCGGTTGCGGCGAGAGCTTTACCGTCTGAGCGAGCACCGATGACGATGTTCGACCGCGAGACCGCCCAGCAGGACTTCTTCAGCCTGTTCGATCTGCCACGCCGGCAGGCGCTGGATACGAACCGCCTCGAAGCCTTGTATCGCGATATCCAGTCGAAGGTCCATCCCGACAAGCATGCGCACCTGTCGGATGCCGAAAAGCGCCTGGCGATGCAGTGGGCGACGCGGGTGAACGAGGCCTACCTGACGCTCAAGGATCCGCTTCGGCGCGCGCGCTACCTGCTCGAGCTGGCCGGCCATGATGCCCAGCTGGAAACGAATACCGCGATGCCGGCCGCGTTCCTCATGGCGCAAATGGAGTTGCGCGAAGCAGTGGGGGATGCCAGGGATGCGGGGAATGTGGCTGCGCTCGAAGATTTGCACCGGAGCATCCGCGGCGAGATCCGCAGTGCCTATGGTGAACTGCAGGTGGTGCTGGATGCGGATGTCCATGCGCAGGCCGGTGAAATGGTGCGGCAACTGATGTTCCAGGAGAAGCTGCTCCACGAAATAGACGACGCGCTGGCGCTCCTCGAAGCCTAGCCAGCCGCATACATGAAAATCTGATCATCCCGCCAGGGAGCACACAAGAACAATGGCATTGCTACAAATATCCGAGCCGGGCCAGTCGGCGGCGCCCCATGAACATCGTCTGGCCATCGGCATCGATCTCGGCACGACGAATTCGCTGGTGACTACCGTCAGAAGCGGCATGGCCGTCGTGCTGAACGACGCACTTGGCCGTTCGCTGCTGCCTTCGGTGGTGCGCTATGGCCCGGATGCCGCCGTCGAGGTCGGGTACAGCGCCCAGGCGCACCAGGCGGCCGACCCGCGCAATACCATTGTTTCGGTGAAGCGCTTCATGGGCCGCGGCCTCAAGGACATCGCCCATGTCGAAACCATGCCCTACGATTTCATCGAGACAGAGGGCATGATCAAGCTGCGCACCGCCCAGGGAATCAAGAGTCCGGTCGAGGTGTCGGCTGAGATACTGCGCACCTTGCGCGAACGGGCAGAGCTGTCACTTGGCGGCCAGCTAACAGGGGCGGTCATCACCGTGCCGGCCTACTTCGACGATGCCCAGCGCCAGGCCACCAAGGATGCGGCGCGACTGGCCGGACTGAACGTGCTGCGCCTGCTCAACGAGCCGACGGCGGCGGCGATCGCCTACGGCCTCGACAACGCGGCCGAAGGCATCTACGCGGTCTACGACCTCGGCGGCGGCACCTTCGACATCTCGATCCTCAAGCTGTCGAAGGGCGTCTTCCAGGTGCTCGCCACCGGTGGTGATTCCGCGCTCGGCGGCGACGATTTCGACCACCGCGTGTTTTGCTGGATCATCGAACAGGCAAAGCTGGCACCACTCTCGCATCATGACGTGCGCCTGCTGCAGATGCGCGCCCGCGAAGCCAAGGAATACCTGACGCAGCATGGCGAGGCCCCCATCAACGCCAAGCTGTCCACCGGCGAGTTCGTCGATTTGCGCCTGACCACCGAGGTGTTCAACCAGATCAGCCATACGCTGGTACATAAGACGCTTGGCCCGACGCGCAAGGCGCTGCGCGACGCTGGCCTGTCCCCCGACGAGATTACCGGCGTGGTGATGGTCGGCGGTGCCACGCGCATGCCGCAGATCCAGAAGGCGGTCGAAGATTTCTTCGGCTGCGAGCCGCTCAACAATCTCGACCCGGACAAGGTGGTTGCGCTCGGCGCCGCGACGCAGGCCAATTTGCTGGCCGGCAATCGTGCCACGGGGGATGACTGGTTGCTGCTTGATGTGATTCCTCTTTCGCTCGGGCTTGAGACCATGGGCGGGCTGGTCGAGAAGGTCATCCCGCGCAATTCGACGATCCCGATCGCGCGGGCGCAGGAGTTCACGACCTTCAAGGATGGCCAGACCGCGATGGCACTCCATGTCGTGCAGGGAGAGCGCGAGCTGGTGTCGGATTGCCGCAGCCTGGCGCGCTTCGAACTGCGCGGCATCCCGCCAATGGTTGCCGGCGCGGCACGCATCCGCGTGACCTTCCAGGTCGATGCGGACGGCCTGCTGTCCGTCAATGCCCGCGAACAGACGACCGGTCACGAGGCACACATCGAGGTGAAGCCTTCGTATGGCTTGAACGACGATGAGATCACCGCGATGCTCAAGGACAGCCTTTCGCATGCTTCCGAGGACGCCTTCCGCCGTGCGCTGCGCGAGGCGCAGGTCGAGGCGCAACGCCTCGTCGAGGCCGTGCAGTCGGCGCTCAAGGAGGATGCAAACCTGCTTTCGATGCTGGAGCGCGCGCACATCGAAAACTGCCTGACGAAATTGCAGAGCGTGCTGGTCGGCGATGACCGGCGCGCCATCGATGCGGCGATGGATGCGCTGTCCAAGGGGACCGCCGAATTCGCTGCCCGCCGCATGAACCAGAGCGTGCAGCGCGCGCTTTCCGGCAAGAAGGTCGAGGAGATCGATACGTGACGCAAATCATCGTTTTACCCCATGTCGAGTTGTGCCCCGCGGGCGCGGTGATCGAGGCCGCACCCGGCACCTCGATCTGTGACGCGCTGCTCGAAAACGACATCGAGATCGAGCACGCCTGCGAGAAGTCCTGCGCCTGCACGACCTGCCATGTCGTCGTGCGCGAAGGCTTCGAATCACTTGATGACGCAGACGAAGTGGAGGAAGATCTGCTTGACAAGGCGTGGGGGCTGGAGCCCAACTCGCGCCTGTCCTGTCAGGCGCAAGTTGGTGCAACACCGCTGGTGATCGAAATTCCGAAGTACACGATCAACATGGCCAAGGAGGGGCATTCCAAAAAATGAAATGGACCGACAGCCTTGATATCGCGATCGAGTTGTCCGAGCGTCATCCCGATGTCGACCCCAATGTGCTGAATTTTGTCGACCTGATGCGCTGGGTGATGGCGCTGCCCGGCTTCGAGGAAAACGAAAGCCATTGCGGCGAGAAGAAACTCGAAGCGATTCAACAAGCGTGGATTGACGAGACGGAATGAAGCGCATTGTGGCAAGTCTGTTCCTGGCTTGTTCGGTCCTTGCCTGGGCCGAACAGCCGGTTGGCATCACGTCGCAACTACCCTATGTGGATGTGCTGCACGAAGGCAAGCCGGTACGTATCCAGCGCGAGCAGGACAGCTTTAACCAGATCGACCCCGATTTCGCGATGACCTCGCGGCCCTGTCCGCCGTACTGCGTCCAGCCGATGCATCTGGCACCGGGTGTGGAAACGATCGGCGAACTGGAAGTACTCGATATCCTCAAGCGCCTATCGCGGCGTGACGACAGCGTGCTGGTGATCGATTCGCGCGACGACGACTGGCTGATCCGCTCCGGCATCATTCCCGGCGCGATCCACCTCGGCTGGGAAAAGCTTCATCCGGCCCACACCGATCCCGAAGCCATTGCCGACCTCATCGAACTGCAGTTCGGCGCGAACCGGTCTGGCGCGTTGTGGAACTTCGAGAACGCCCGGACGCTGGTGTTCTACTGCAATGGTCCGTGGTGCGGACAGTCGCCCACCAACATCAAGCAATTGCTGGCGCTGGGCTATCCGGCGCACAAGCTCAAGTGGTACCGCGGGGGCATGCAGGTCTGGAAGAGCCTTGGGCTTACCACCGTCCCGTGGCAGAAAAAATAGTCCTCGTCGATACGCACTGTCATCTCGATGCGGCCGAGTTCGATGCCGACCGGGATGCGGTGTTCGCCGCGGCCACGAAAGTCAGTCCCGGCGGGACGGCAGTTGAGGCCATCGTGGTGCCTGCGGTCGAGCGTGCCAACTTCGGCGCCGTGGCCAGTATCTGCCGCGACTACCCCGGTTGCGTGCCGGCCTACGGCATCCACCCGCTGTACGTCGGCCGCGCGCGCCCGGAAGACCTCGATGCACTGCGCGCGACCTTGCAGCGTGAACCGGCGGTTGCCGTCGGCGAGATCGGTCTCGATCGCCATATCGATCCGCGCGACGATGCGAAGCAACTGTTCTACTTCACCGCGCAGTTGAAGATTGCCGCCGAGTTCGACCTGCCGGTGCTGCTGCACGTGCGCAAGGCCATCGATCCCATCCTCAAATGCCTGCGCGAGGCCCGCATCCCCGGCGCGAAGGGTGGAATAGGTGGCATCGCCCATGCCTTCAACGGCAGCCGCGAGCAGGCGCAGGAATTCACCCGGCTCGGCTTCAAGCTCGGCTTTGGCGGCGCGATGACCTTCGAGGGCTCGAAGCGCATCCGCGAGTTGGCGGCGACCTTGCCGCTCGACTGCATCGTGCTGGAGACCGATGCGCCTGACATTCCCCCGGCGTGGAAAAATGGCGGGAGAAATACCCCGGCCGACCTGTTGCCAATCGCCGAAACGCTGGCAAAATTACGGCAGCTGCCGCTGGCGGAAATCGCCGCGGCAACCACACAAAATGCGCGGGCCGTGTTGCCGCGCCTCAGAAAATTCACCACCACCACAGGAGAAACAACATGACGACTGTCACCCTGCACGGCAATCCTTTCAAAGTCGAGGGTACGCTGCCCGCCGCCGGCGCGGCCGCGCCCGCGCTGACCCTGACCAATGGCGAGCTTGCCGACGTCACGCTGGCCAACTACGCCGGCAAGCGCAAGGTACTGAACATCGTGCCGAGCCTCGACACGCCGACTTGCGCCACTTCCACGCGCAAGTTCAACGAGAAGGCCGCCAGCCTGAACAATGCCGTCGTGCTGGTGGTTTCCGCCGACTTGCCGTTCGCGGCCGGCCGCTTCTGCGCCACCGAAGGCCTGAAGAATGTCGCGCATCTGTGCAACCTTCCGCCATCCCGAGTTCATGGCCGCCTGGGGCGTGAAGATGGCCGAAGGCCCGCTGCTGGGCGTGACCGCGCGTGCCGTGGTCGTGCTCGACGAGAGCAACAAGGTGCTGCATAGCCAGCTCGTGGCAGAAATCGGCGACGAGCCGAACTACGATGCGGCGCTCAAGGTGCTCTGAAGCGTCTTGAAGTCTGAAAAAACGGCAGCCAAGGCTGCCGTTTTCATTTCCGGATCAGCCGGTCGCCTGGGCCGGGGTCAGCCGGGCAGGGGGCCACGCCGAGCGGGCGAGGAAATCCTCGAACGCGGCTGGCGGCAATGGCCGGCAGATGAAGTAGCCCTGGAGGCTGTCGCAGTGCAACTCGGCCAGGCGCGTGAGTGTTTCGGCATTTTCCACGCCTTCGCCGACGACGCGCAGGCCCAGGTTGTGCGCCAGTTCGATCGTCGAATGCACGATCGCCGCGTCATCCTTGCTGGTCAGCATGTCCTTGACGAACGAACGGTCGATCTTGATCTCGCTCACGGCGGTCTGCCGCAGTCGCTGCAGCGAGGAATAGCCGGTACCGAAGTCGTCGATCGAGAGGCTGACATTGCGGGCACGGATGCTGGCCACGACGGCGGCAAGCCGGTCGAGGTCGCCGAAGAACACGTTTTCGGTGATCTCGAGCGTCACGCCGTCGAGCATGTCATGCGCATCGAGGAAGGCCATGAATTCCGGGTTCATCAGCACCATGGGTGGCACGTTGACCGCGATGTCGAGGTTCCAGCCGCGCAGGCGCCAGGCCTGGCGTTGCCGCAGCGCGGTGTCGATCACCCAGCGGGTGAAGGGCAGGATCAGGCCAGTCTGTTCGAGCGCGGTAATGAACATGTCCGGCGGCACCATGCCCCGCTGCGGATGTGGCCAGCGCGCCAGCGCTTCACAGCCGGTGATGCAGCCGCTGGCGAGGTCGAGCTTGGGCTGGTAGAAAAGGGTGAATTGCTCCCGGTCGAGGGCTTCGCGCAGGTGCTGGGTGAGCGCGTAGCGGCCTTCCGCTGCGGCGTCCCGTGCCGGGTCGAAGACGTGCACGCCTGCATGGTCGCGCTTCGTGCCGTTCATGGCGAGGTCGGCGTTCTTCAGCAGCGTACTGAGCGTGTCGCCATGGACGGGATACTGGGCGATGCCGATGCTGGCGCTGGCCGCGATACGTTTTTCGCCGACGCTGATGCCCGCGGCAAGGCGCACGTTTATTGCTAGTGCCAGTGCGACCGCTTCGTCGGCGTCTGCATCGCACAGCAGGGCGGCGAACTCGTCGCCGGACACCCGGCTCAGCGTACTGCCCGGCTTGAGCAGGCCGTTGAGCTGCGCGGCGATGGCCTTCAGCAATGCGTCGCCGGTTTCCTGGCCGTAGTCGTTGTTGACGTCCTGGAACTTGTCGAGATCGATGATCAGGATCGCCAGTGGCGCGCCGTTCGCCCGGGAGGCTTCGATTTCGTGCTGGACACGGTCGCGGAACAGGGTCCGGTTCGGCAGGCCGGTCAGGGCATCGAACAGGGTTAACTGCTCGAGTTGGCGGTTGGCCGCGTTGAGGCGTTTGTTGAGGCGCTGCAGTTCACGCTGGTGGCTCTCCGCCTCGCGCCGCGCCTGTTCGACGTTTTCCATTGCCATGGCATTCTCGATGGCGATGGCTGCCTGTGCCGCGAAAAGCTGGAGGAGGTTGAGGTCGCGTTCGGTGAAATCGCCGCCCTGTTTGTTGTAGCCCGCCAGCCCGCCGAGAAAGCTGTGGCGGCCGAGCAGTGGCACGAGCAGGATCGTGCCGGCCTCGTGCTCCCAGCGGTTGCGTTCCTCCGCATCGAGTTCGTCAAGCACGCCGCGCCACCACGGCCGCTGGTGGCGCAACACCCAGCCGCACAGGCCGAATTCAATGGGGAGCGTTTGGCCAACGATTTCATCGGCATTCGTGCCGGCGCCGGCACGGTAGGTGTAGGCGCTACGGTCGGGTGTCAGCAGCGGCACCAGCACCGTCTCGGCCTTGATGAGCACGCGTGCGTGTTCCGCGATGGCTTCGAACACCCGGTCGAGATCGAGTTCGCTGCCGATCAGGCGCGCCGTATCCAGCAGCAGCGCGATTTCGCTTTCGCGTTCGCCCAGTTCCTGCTGCAGATTTTTCAGTTGTTGTTGCGCTTCGGGCTCTCCGGCCATGCGCCTGCGTCTCCGTTGGTATGGTTCATCCGTGCCGCCTCGCAGCACGAGGTGAATACCCCATAATATTACTAAAGATTAGTCCAGCACGTGCGAGACGAGCCCGTCCGCGAGCTTGGGTTCGAACCAGGTCGATTTGGGCGGCATGACCTGGTGGCTGTCGGCCACGGCCATCAGCTGCTTCATGCGCGTGGGGTAGAGCGCGAAGGCGGCGGCCATCTCGCCGGAATCGACGCGTTTTTCAAGTTCGGTCAGGCCGCGAATGCCGCCGACGAAATCGATGCGCTTGTCGCGCCGCAGGTCGGTGATGCCCAGAATCGGCCCGAGCACGTGGTCTGACAGCAGCGAGACGTCGAGGCCGGCTACCGGGTCCGGCGTGAACAGTTTCGGGTCGATGTTGAGCCGGTACCAGCGCTGTGGCAGGTAGAGGCCGATTTCGCCGGGGCAGGCGGGTTTGACTGCGTCACAGCTTGGCGCGACGAGGAACTTTTCACCAAGACGGGCGAGGAACTCATCCGCCGACAGCCCGTTCAGGTCCTTGACCACGCGGTTGTAGTCGAGGATCTGCATCTGCTGCTGGGGAAAAATAACTGACAGGAAGTAGTCGGACGACTGTTCGACCTCGTCCTGGCGCCGCGCGGCCGCGACGCGCGAGGCCGCGGCCGAGCGGTGATGGCCGTCGGCGATGTAGAGCGCTTCCATGCCGTCGAAGCGGTGCGTGATGGCCGCGATCTTTTCGGGGTCCGTGCAGACCCAGATCTGGTGGCGCACGTTGCAATGGTCGTCGTCGACGCTGACATCGGCGGCCGGTTCGCCTTGCGCGATCGCGGCGATCAGGGCGTCAGCGTCCGGCGAGGCCGGGTAGGCCAGCAGCACGGGGCCGGTCTGGGCGTTGATGGCCTCGATCTGGCGCACGCGGTCGTCCTCTTTCTCGGGGCGCGTGAACTCATGCTTCTTGATGCGGTTGTTGTCATAGCAGGGCACGGCGGCGATGGCAACCAGACCGGTCTGCTCATGCGGCCCCATCCGGAGCCGATAGGCGTAGTAACAGGGCGTCGGATCGCGTGTCAATACGCCGGCTTCGATCATGCGCACGAGGTTTTCTGCCGCAGTGGCATAGACGCGGGGTTCGTAGGGATCGGTCTCCGGCGGCAAATCGATTTCCGGCTTGGAAATGTGCAGGAAGGACCATGATTTGCCTGTGGCGCGCGCCCGGGCTTCTTCGCTGGACAGCACGTCGTAGGGCGGCGCGGCAACTTCCGCTGCGCGGCCGGGCGCGGGCCGCAACCCGCGGAAAGGCTTGATCAGCGTCAGCATCAGGCAGGCTTTCTGTCTGCGCGGCCAGCCAGCGGTCCGCGCAGGATGTCATAGGCCTCGCGCAGCATTTTCTCGGTTGTCGGCCAGTCGACACAGGCATCGGTGACCGAGCAGCCGTACTTGAGTTGCGCCAGGTCGGCCGGGATCGACTGGTTGCCGGCCTCGAGGTTGCTCTCGACCATCATGCCGATGATCGACTTGTTGCCGAGGCGGATCTGGTTGACGACGTCGTGCAGCACCAGGGGCTGACGCTCGGGGTTCTTGTAGCTGTTGGCGTGCGAGCAGTCGATGATGATGTTCTGCGGCAGCCTGGCTTTGGTCAGCCCCTGCTCGGCGATGGCGACGCTGACCGAATCGTAGTTCGGCCGGCCGCCGCCGCCGCGCAATACGAGATGGCCGTAGCGATTGCCATTCGTGCGGACCACGGAGGTGCGGCCCTGCATGTTGATACCGAGGAAGCTATGCGGATGCGAGGCGGACAGGATGGCGTTTACCGCGGCCTCGACCGAGCCGTCGGTGCCGTTCTTGAAGCCGACTGGCGTCGACAGGCCGGAAGACATCTCGCGATGCGTCTGCGATTCTGAGGTACGCGCACCGATGGCCGTCCAGGCGATCAGGTCGCCGAGGTATTGCGGCGAAATCGGGTCGAGCGCTTCGGTGCCGGCAGGCATGCCGAGCTCGTTGAGCGCGAGCAGGAATTCGCGCGCCTTCTGCATGCCTTCCTCGATGCGGAAGGTATCGTCCATGCGCGGATCGTTGATGTAGCCCTTCCAGCCCGTCGCGGTGCGGGGCTTCTCGAAATAGACGCGCATCACCAGCAGCAGCGTATCGGCCACTTCGTCAGCCAGTGCCTTGAGGCGGCGTGCATACTCAAGGCCGGCGACGGGATCGTGGATCGAGCAGGGGCCGACGACGACGAGCAGGCGCGGATCGCGCCGGTCGAGGATCGCCTCGATGGCACGCCGTCCCGCCAGCACTGACTTTTCCGCGGTTTCGCTCAGGGGGACGCGCGCGTGGATTTCCTCGGGCGTCGGCATGGCATCGAAGTTTTCGATGTTGAGGTTTTCGGTCAGCGGCATGGTCGCGATTCTCGATTGGCAGCAAAACTTCAATTCTATCCGTCCAGGCCCCGGTTGGCCCCTAAAGAGAGGGATTCAGACGCACATTTTTGGGGCATCTCAAGGGCGTAAAGGCGTAATATGGCCTAAGACAAAAGTCAAAGTTACAAAGTCATGGGTTCCCGCGAAAACTCGACAGCCATTGTTTTCCTGCTGCGTGAGAAGGGGATGAGGTTGTGGGCCCTGATCGCCAGCGTGACGATCGCCTGCGCGGTCGCCATTGTGTCCGCGATGAGTTGGCTGCTCAAGGGGCAGGTCACTTGGGATTACGTGCTGACGGGCTTGGTCACAGCCGCGATCGTGGCGCCACCGAGCCTCGCGTTTCTGAATCATTTGCTGAAGGCGCTGGCGCAAAACCAGGCGGCCCTGATGGCGGGCCGGATGCGCGAGACCGAGCACCGCCTCAACGGGGCGCTGGACCAGTCGCGCCAGGTGCTGCAGACCATTGTCGATACCGTGCCGGTGCGGGTGTTCTGGAAGGACAGCGAGTTGCGCTATCTCGGCTGCAATCCCGCCTTCGCACACGATGCCGGCAAAACCGGCCCAGCCGAGGTGATCGGCCGCGATGACTACCAGATGGGTTGGTCGGACCGGGCTGCGCGCTATCGTGCCGACGACCGTGAGGTCATGACGTCCGGTGTTGCCAAGCTGGGCTACGAGGAACCGCAGACTACCCCGGACGGCCGGCAGGTCTGGCGGCGCACCTCGAAGCTGCCCTTGCACGATCAGCAGGGCGACACGGTCGGCGTGCTGGGTATCTACGAGGACATCACGGCGCAGAAACACAACGCGGACGAGCTGGAACGCCATCGCCATCATCTCGAAGACCTGATCGTCCAGCGCACGACCGAATTGAGCCGCACCGAAGCGAAGGCCAGCCATATTCTCAATTCGAGCGCTGACGGCCTCTTTGGCATCGACCGCGAGGGCCGGATCACCTTCATCAACCCGGCTGCCTGCCGCATGCTTGGCTACGCTCCCGACGAGGTGCTGGGGCGCAACGCGCATGCCCTGTTCCACCACAGCCATGCCGATTGCAGTCCCTATCCCGCGCAGGAGTGTCCTGCGTACCGGGCTCTGGTACATGGTGCAGAAGTGCGCAATGACCGCGAGGTTCTACTGGCATGCCGATGGGCACCCGGTGCCGGTGATGTATGCGGTGCATCCGATGACGCAGGACGGGCAGATCGTCGGCGCGGTGATCAGCCTCGTCAATGTGAGCGCGCAGCGTGCGCTGTCCGATGCGCGCGAACAGGCGCTGGCCACCGCCGAAAACCTCGCTCAGGTGCGGCGCGAGTTTCTCGCCAACATGAGCCATGAAATTCGCACGCCGCTGAATGGCGTGCTCGGCTTCGCCCAGATCGGCTACCGGTACTATCAGGATCCCGAGAAGGCGCGCAACGCCTTCGAGAAAATCCTGACCTCGGGCAATCTGTTGCTCGGCGTCATCAACGCGGTGCTCGATTTCTCCAAGGTGGAGGCCGGCAAGCTCTCGATCGAGGCAGCGGTGGTCGATCTCGATGAACTCATCAACCACTCGATCGACCTGGTGCGGGATCGGGCACAGGCCAAGGGACTGGAACTTACCGTCGAGTGCATGGCCAACCTGCCGACCCACTGCATGGGCGATGCCCTGCGCATGGGACAGGTACTACTCAATCTGCTTACGAACGCCGTCAAGTTCACCGAGAACGGGACGATCGCCCTCGCGGTCGCCCTGCGCGACACCCTGCTGGTCTTCCGCGTGTGGGACACCGGCATCGGCATGACGCCGGAGCAGGTCGAACTGCTCTTCAATCCCTTCCAGCAGGCCGACAGTTCGACGACGCGGCGCTATGGCGGCACCGGCCTGGGCTTGGCGATCAGCAAGCGGCTCGCCGAGATGATGGGCGGGGATATTCAGGTACAGAGCGAACCCGGCAAGGGCAGCACCTTTGAGTTCTTCATTCCCTATGTTCCCGCACGGGCCGGGTAATCCGGGTCGGCCTGAAGTCGCCCTCCGGGGCGGCGGCATGGGACGCGGCTGGTTGCGTCTCCTGCCTGGCATCGCCGTGCTGCTGGGCCTGCTGTTGCTGGTTCTCGACACGCCGCCGCAGCAGACGCTGCGCAACATGCTGTTCGACCAATACCAGCGCTGGTTGCCGCGCGGTCCGGCCGCCGTGCCGGTGCGCATCATCGACATCGACGAGGAAAGCCTTGGCAAGCTCGGGCAATGGCCGTGGCCGCGCACGCGGATCGCCGAACTGATCCGGAAAGTCAGTCCTGGCGGGACGGCACCTGCCGGATCCGCCGCCAACCCGGGGACGACTCCGATACTCGCATTCGACATCCTGTTCGCCGAGCCGGATCGCACTTCTCCAGCCGCCCTCGCCGCGCAGTGGCCGCTGACCGACACGCAGCGCGCGACGCTCATGGCGCTGCCCGATCATGACGCGGTGTTGGCGCAACAGCTGGCAGAAGCCCACGCGGTGGTCGGCTTCTTTGTGACGAACGAACTGCCGGTTCGGATGCAACGGGCGCCTGAACTGAAGGCGCATTTCGTCGCCACGGGCGCCGGCGCACCGGGGCTGCATCGCTTTCCCGCAGCCGTTCCTGCCTTGCCGGTGCTGGAAGCCGCCGCCGCCGGGGTTGGCGCGCTGAGCTTCGTGCCGGATGGCGACGGCGTCGTCCGGCGCGTGCCGCTAGTGCTGCAACTGGGCACGACGACGGTACCGTCGCTCGTCAGCGAGGCACTGCGCCTTTCCGCCGGCGAGCGCAACATCGTGCTGCAGTCCGGAGTGGGCGGGCTGGAAGCCATTCGCATCGGCACTCACCTGATTCCAACCACCCCGGCCGGCGAGATCTGGCTGCATTACAGCGCGCCGGGCAAGGACCGCTACCTGCCCGCATGGCGGGTGCTGAGCGACCCCGATCTGCAGGCCAGTCTCGCCGGCCAGATCGTCCTGATCGGCAGTTCGGCGCAAGGCCTGCTCGATCTGCGCTTCAGTCCGTTCGGTCCGCTTCCCGGCGTCGAGATCCATGCGCAGGCGCTGGAACAGGTCCTGAGCGGCCATTTCCTCACACGGCCGGGCTGGGCACGCGCGGCCGAGGCGCTGACCCTGATGCTGGCAGGACTTGGCATCGGCCTGCTTGCACTGCGGGCGCGGGCGCTGGTTGCGGCGGCGGCCAGTGTGCTGCTGCTGGCCTTGCTGTTTTTCGCCAGCTGGGAGGCCTACGCCGTGCAACGCTTGCTGCTTGATGCGGTCACACCTGCCGCCGGCATCCTGCTCACCTTCGTGGTCTGCAGCCTCGCCCATCATTTCGTCAGCGAGCGCGAACAGCGCTGGATCAAGGCGGCCTTCGCGCGCTACGTTTCCCCTAACCGCGTCGAGTACCTGGTCCGCCATCCCGAGGCAATGGAGCTCGGCGGGCGGCGGCAGGAGTGCAGTTTCATCTTCACCGATCTCGAAAATTTCACGAACCTGATCGAGAAGATCGCGCCTGCCCAGGCCGTGAAACTGCTCAATGCCTATCTCGACGCGATGATCGCCATCGTTTTCCGTCACGAGGGCACGCTCGACCGCATCGTCGGCGATGCGCTGGTCGTCATGTTTTCCGCGCCCGTGCGCCAGCGCGACCACAAGCAGCGCGCACTAGCCTGCGCGTTGGAGATGGATGCTTTCGCCAGCCATTATTCGGCCCAGCAGCAGGCGCAGGGCATCGCCTTCGGCAAGACGCGCCTCGGCGTGCATGCCGGCAAGGTGACGGTGGGGAATTTCGGCGGCTCGACGATGTTCGATTACCGCGCGCTCGGCGACCCGATCAACGCCGCCGCCCGCCTCGAGAGCGTGAATAAGCACCTCGGCACGCGCATGTGTGTTTCCGAGGCGATCCTCGCCGCCAGTCCGGATGTCGCGGTGCGCCCCGTCGGGCGGCTGGTGCTCAAGGGCAAGACCGAGTCGCTCACGGTGTTCGAGCCCATCGTGGCGGAACTTGCGCGCCACTATGCACCGCTGGATGGCTATCGGGCGGCCTACACCGCCTTGCAGGAGGGCCAACCCGACGCGCCAGCGCTATTCGCGCGACTGGCCGCGGATTACCCGGCCGATCCGCTCGTGGCGCTGCATTGTCGCCGGCTGGCGGCCGGCGATGAGGGCGACCTGATCGTGATGCGTGAAAAGTAGCCGCTGGCCGGCTTAGCGGATCGACACTTCGACGCGGCGGTTGCGCGGCTCGGGGGTCTCGTCCGGCGTTTTGACGAGCAGGTTGGCCTCGCCATGCGATTCGATGTTCAGGGCGGCGGCCTTGAGACCCTTTTCCTTGAGTAGTTCGGCGACCGACTGCGCGCGCTTCAGTGCCAGTGCCGCGTTCGCCTCCGCCTTGCCCAACGTGTCGCTGTGGCCGATGATCGAGACATCGGCACCGGGTCGTTTTGCCACGCTATCGACCACTTTCGGCAGCAGGGCGGCGGATTCGGCCGTCAACATTGCGCCGCCGCTTTCGAAATAAAGCAGGAAGCGTTCGGGCAGCAACGGACGCGCGGCCAGCGCGGCGCCGAAGTCCTGCTGCAGCTTCGCGTCGCTGATCGGCGCGGGAGGCTGCGATCCATCCAGCGGCGCCGCGAGCTTGGCCCGGTCGATGTGTTGTTGGCCCAGTTTTCCCGTGATGACGATCTTGCCGGTGGTGCCATCCGGACTTTCCAGCAGCGCGACATAGGAAACCGGCTTGATCGGCGGCGGACTGGCACAGGCGCAGAGCAACAAGGTCGCAAGCGCCGTCAGCGTGGGAAGGGCGAGGCGACGTTTGTTCATGGTGTTACTCCGGTTCCACCTTGGCGACGAACTGCGTGCCACGGATGCCGATGGTTCCGGTCGGGGTTTTGACTGACACCGCCTCGGGTTTCAGTTTGGCGATGACGCCGGAAACGTAGTTGAGGCTGCCTTTGACCAGATTCGCGACCAGCGCGAGCTTGCCCTGGCTCGGCTGATAGAGGTATTCGTCGAGGATCAGTTCGGTATCGGGGCCGCAGGAGATGACGGTTTCGTCCTTGAAGGTGATACCGATGCTGCCCGGCTTGCCGGTCTTCAACTGGCTGCCCAGAAAAACCGGCGTGCCCGGCTGGGCCGGCGTCGGGGTGTTGGCGGTGATTACCCAGGCCGCGCCGCTGGCCGTTTTGACATGGCCGATCGGTTCGCCCTCCGCGTGGACGATCAGGCTGAACAATAATCCCAACAAAGCGGTGGTAACGCGCATGACGCTTTCCTTTTCAGTCAGGTTCCGGCGCCGAGGCGCTTGAACAGATCCTTGATGGCGGCGACGCGTTCCTTGAGGACGGCGGTCGCCTTGGTCCAGCCCAGTTTATCCGGCCCGGCCAGCTTGAAGGCGCGGTCGGTCTGGATGAGTTGAATGATGGTTAACGGCTCGATCGGCGGATTCTTGACGAACTGGAGCTGGATCGACTGCGGTCCGGCGTCGAGCTTGGTCACGCCCAGCGGCTTGCCGAGCAGGCGCAGGCGGTGGGTCTCGATCAGGGCCTGCGTCTGGGCGGGCATTTCACCATAGCGGTCGATCAGTTCCTCCTGCATCGCCTGCAACGCTTCTCCGTCGGTGCAATTGGCCAGCCGCTTGTAGAGCGTCAGCCGCTCATGCACGTCCGGGCAGTAGGCATCGGGCAGCAGGGCAGGGAAGCGCAGGTTGATCTCGGACGTGATCGACAGCGGCTGGGTCAGGTCGGGGATCGCCTTGCCAGCCTTGAGCGCATGCACTGCCGCATTGAGCATGTTGGCGTACATCGCGAAGCCGATCTCGTGGATATCGCCTGACTGGTTCTCGCCCAGCACCTCGCCCGCGCCGCGAATCTCCAGGTCGTGCATGGCGAGGAAAAAGCCGGAGCCGAGTTCTTCCATGGCCTGGATGGCGTCGAGGCGGCGTTGCGCCTGTGTCGATGGTTTGGCGTTCTCGTCGGTGAGCAGATAGGCGTAGGCCTGGTGGTGCGAGCGGCCGACGCGTCCGCGCAACTGGTGCAATTGGGCGAGGCCGAACTTGTCGGCGCGCGCGATGACGATGGTGTTGGCGTGCGGATTGTCAATGCCGGTTTCGATAATGGTCGAGCAGAGCAGCAGATTGTGTTTCTGCTGGGTGAATTCGCGCATCACCCGTTCGAGCTCGCGCTCGGGCAACTGGCCATGGCCGACGACGATGCGCGCTTCGGGTAATAACTTTTGCAACCGGTCGCGCATATTCTCTATGGTATCGACTTCGTTATGCAGGACATAGACTTGCCCGCCACGCTTGAATTCCCGCAGGCAGGCTTCGCGGACCAGTCCGCTCGACCATTTATGCACGAAGGTCTTGATGGCCAGGCGCTTCTGCGGCGGGGTGGCGATCACCGAAAAATCGCGCAGGCCTTCGAGCGAGAGGCCCAATGTGCGGGGGATCGGTGTCGCGGTCAGGGTCAGTACATCGACCTCGGCGCGCAGGGCCTTGAGCGCCTCCTTCTGGCGCACGCCGAAGCGATGTTCCTCGTCGATGATGACGAGACCGAGCCGCTCGAAATTCACATCCGGCTGCAACAAACGATGCGTGCCGATCAGGATGTCGATCTTTCCCTTGCCAAGCAGGGCGATGGCCTCGTCCTGCTCCTTTTTCGACTTGAAGCGCGAAATTTCCGCAACCTTCACGGGCCAGTCCGCAAACCGGTCGGCAAAGTTCTGGTAATGCTGTTCGGCAAGGAGGGTGGTGGGGCACAGCAAGGCCACCTGCTTGCCGTCGGCGACCGCGACGAAGGCGGCGCGCATCGCCACCTCAGTCTTGCCAAAGCCGACGTCGCCGCAGACGAGCCGGTCCATCGGCTTGCCGGCGACCATGTCAGTGATGACCGCGCCGATAGCGGCAAGCTGATCGGGGGTTTCCTCAAAACCGAAACCGGCTGCGAAAGTTTCAAGTTCATGAGTCTTGAAGGAGAACTCGTGTCCCTTCCGGGCGGCACGCTGGGCGTAGAGGTGCAGCAATTCGGCGGCGGTGTCGCGCACCTGCTCGGCGGCTTTCTTCTTCGCCTTCTCCCACTGGCCCGACCCGAGCGTGTGGAGTTGCACGGCTTCCGGGTCAACGCCGCTATAGCGCGAGATAACCTCGAGCTGCGCTACCGGCACGTAGAGCTTGGCTTCGTTGGCGTATTCCAGTTGCAGAAATTCCACATCACCATCACCGAGGTCCATGTGCACGAGGCCGAGATAGCGGCCGATGCCGTGGCTTTCGTGTACCACCGGATCGCCGATCTTCAGCTCGGACAAATCGCGCAGCCAGCCTTCGAGGTTGGCCCTGCGGGCATCCGAACGCTTGTGGCGGGGGCGAGCGGTCGCCGCGTAGAGCTCGTTTTCCGTAACAATAGCGAAACCGGCTAACAGAAATCCGCCTGAAAGTGGCGCGACAGACAGCATGAGGCGCGCATCGTTCGCAGCGAAGGCGGCGAAATCGGCGCAGTGCACGGGCGTCAGACCGTGCTCGCCAAGATACTCGTTCAGCGTTTCGCGCCGGCCGGCCGATTCGGCCAGCAGCAGCACGCGTCCGGGGTACTGGTTCAGATACAGGTGCAGCGCCTTGAGCGGATCGTCCGCCTTGCGGTCAACCGCCACTGATGGCAGTGCACCTGCCGTCCCGCCAGCACTGACTTTGGCGAGAAATTGCGGGAAGGCCTGCACGGCGATGAAGAACTCCGCCTCGCGCAAGAAAAGCGCCTGCGGCGGCATCACCGGTCGCGAGCGATCGCCGCCGAGCATCTTGTAGCGCGATTTGAGGTCGCCCCAGAATTCGGCTAGCGCGGCGGGTACGTCACCGTGCAGCAGCAGCGTTGCGTCGGCAGGAAGGTAGTCGAACAGCGTTGCCTTGCTGTCCGCTTCGTCGAAGAACAGCGGCAGGTAGTACTCGATGCCGGCGGGCAGGATGCCGTTGGAGACATCCTTGTAGAGTGAAATGCGCGAGGCGTCGCCTTCGAAGGCATCGCGGAAGCGCTGGCGGAAGGTGGTGCGTCCGGCTTCGCCGGCGGGAAATTCGCGCGCCGGCAGCAGGCGGATCTCCGGCACCGGGTAGAGCGTGCGCTGGCTATCGACGTCGAAGCTGCGCAGCGTCTCGATCTCGTCGTCGAACAGCTCGATGCGGTAGGGCAGCGGCGTGCCCATCGGGAACAGGTCGACCAATCCGCCGCGCACGCTGTATTCCCCAGGTGCGACCACCTGCGCGACGTGCTGGTAGCCGGCCAGCGTCATCTGCGCGCGCAACTTGTCGAGATCCAGCGTGTCGCCCTTCTTCATGAAGAAGGTGTGGGCGGCGAGGAAGGCCGGCGGCGCCAGTCGCGTCACGGCGGTGGCGGCGGCGGCGATCAGCACGTCGCACTGGCCCTGCGTCACGGCGAACAGCGTGGCGAGCCGCTCGGAGATCAGGTCCTGGTGCGGCGAGAAATGGTCGTAGGGCAGCGTCTCCCAGTCGGGCAGCAGGTGCACGCGCAGCGCCGGGGCAAACCAGCCGATCTCATCGGCAAGGCGCTGCGCCTCGAGCGGGCTGGCGGTCAAAACCGTCAGGAGATGATTGCCGCCGGCGAGCTCGCTGATCGCCAGCGCATCGCAGGAGCCGGCAAATTCGGGCAGGGAAACGCGCTGGCCGGCCTTCGGCGCGGCCGGCAGGGAAAGCAGGGAAGTCATCGAAAGCACTTGAAAACAGTGCCCCGATTATCGCACCTGTGCGCCTGCCGCCGTGCGTCGAACAGGCCAAGCCGGGCAGCGCGGGGCTATGCGCCGGGCGGTTTTTGGCGCAGCTTGCCGTAGATGACGAGCAGGACGATCGCGGCGACCACCGATGCGATGAAGCCAGCGCCTTCGCCGGCCCGATACCAGCCGAGGAATTGGCCCAATACGCCGGCGAGCAGTGAGCCCGCGATGCCGAGCACGATGGTCATGACGAAGCCCATGTCTTCCTTGCCCGGATGCAGGAATTTTGCGATGACGCCGATGACGAAGCCCAGCACGATGGTCCAGAGGATGCCCATGATTGTTCCTTTCACCTAGACGGTCGGATGACCGCTATCCAGTATAGCGATTCGGCATGAAATGGTTGCATGCCCGTTGAATCGCCAAGCGGATAGTGTAAATTCAAGCTGCATTCATTCGATGCATCTTCAGGAGAGCGATGATGGGATTGCTGGATCAACTGGCGGGACAAGTATTGGGAAATCTGACGGGCGGAACGGGAGCGAGCCAGGGCGGCGGCCAGAACATGCTGCTACAACTGGTGCTGGGCATGATCCAGAACCAGCCGGGCGGGCTGGGCGGGCTGCTGGGCAAGTTCCAGCAGGCCGGCTTGGCCGAACACGCGGCTTCGTGGGTCGGCACGGGCCAGAACCTGTCGATCTCCGGCAACCAGCTCGAAGCCGCGCTGGGCGCCAATGAAATCGGCAACATTGCGCAGCAGCTGGGCATGTCTTCGGGTGATGCCTCGGGTGCGCTGGCCAACCTGCTGCCGGGCCTCGTCGACCAGCTCACGCCGCAAGGTCAGGTAACGGAAGGTAACGCGCTGAACGACGGCATCGCCGCCCTGGCGAAGAGCTTTCTGCGCTGACTTTTACTCGAAGGGCGAGGGTGGCTCAGTGCTCTGCGAGCGCGAGATTCACGCCCAGCCCGGCGAAGCTGGCTGCGAAGCCGCGCCGCAGCCAGGCCTGCACGCGCGGCGACTCGATCACCGCGTGGCGGAATGCATCGGCCAGCAGGCCGTAGATCACGAACACCACGAAGGTCATCAGCATGAATACCCCGCTCAGTACCAGCAATTGCGGGAGCGGCGACGGTGTGTCCGGCGTGATGAAAGCAGGTGCGGCACGATGCCGGCCGTGCAGCCCAGCGCGGCGAACACGCTCGCGCCCCGACCCTGAGTCAGGCCCGTCAACACGGTGAAGATCACGCCTGTGCCGGGAATGAGGACGACGATCAGCGAGGTGATGAGGAATTCGAAGGTGATCATGGCGGCGGTTCCGGGCTGGATAGCGCGGTCAATGATAAGTCAGTGCCGTCCCGCCAGCGCTGACTCTTACGCGGCGCTCTTGTCGCTGAAGCCATATTTCTCGATGAGCCGGTAGATATGCCGTTCACTGATGCCGAGCACGGCGGCTGTCTTCTGGCGGTTGCCGCCGTATTTGGCCATGATTTGCCGCAGGTATTCGCGCTCGATCTGCTCGAGGCTCGGGTCCTGCCCGAAGCGCAGCACGACTTCGCCGGCGTGGTCGCGCGGGATGAAGGCGAGGTGTTCGACGCGGACCTGATTGCCGGGGCGCGCGAGGATGATGCCACGCTCGATGGCATTGCGTAGTTCGCGCACGTTGCCCGGCCAGTCGTAGGCGATCAGCTGCTTGAGCGCATCGGCGGCAAGTGTCATCGGCGCGGTACGCGTCAGCAGGGTGAGGAAATGGCACGCGAGCGGCTCGATGTCCTCGCGGCGCTCACGCAGGGGCGGTATGGTGATGACGAAGCGCGAGAGGCGAAAGTAGAGGTCGCTGCGGAAGGCATCAGACCGGCTCAGTGCCTCGATGTCGCGGTTGGTGGCGGCGACGAAGCGGGCATCCGTGGTGAGCGTCTTGTTGCCGCCGAGACGGCGGAACGTACTGGTTTCCATCACGCGCAGCAGCTTGGCCTGGATAGCCGGGCCGATGTCGCCGATCTCGTCGAGGAGCAGCGTGCTGCCCGTGGCTTCCTCGATCAGGCCGCGCTTCATCCGGTCGGCACCGGTGAAGGCACCGCGCTCGTGGCCGAACAGTTCGGATTCGAAGAGGTTTTCCTGCAGGCCGCTGCCGTCGATGGCGACGAGTTCGCGCTGCGCGCGCGGGCTGCGGTCATGGATGGCCTGTGCGACCATCTCCTTGCCGGTGCCTGATTCCCCGAGGATCAGCACGGTGGTGTCGGTGGGGCCGACGGCGTCGATGAGCGTCTGTACATCGTGCATGGCCTGGCTGGCGAACACCATCGGGCCAGGGCGACGCGAGGCGAGCTGCGTGCGGTAAAAACGGTTCGACTCGCGCAGCTCGACGGTTTCGAGCACACGCCGCACGGTCAATTCGAGTTCATCGACGTTCACCGGCTTGGTGAGGAAGTCGGCGGCACCCTCGCGGATGGCGCTCACGGCGTTGGGGATCGAGCCGTAGCCGGTGAGCACGATCACCGGATACTGGTTGCGTATTTCGCCGAGGATTTTCGCGGCATCGCTGTCGGGCAGCTTGAAGTCGAGGATGATGGCGGCAGGCTCGATCTCGCCGAGCTTCTGCTGCGCTTCGGCCCAGGAGCCGGCGCCGACGGTGGTGAAGCCCATCGACTCGATCTGCCGCCGCAGCAGGCCGTTGAAGACGGCGTCGTCGTCGATGATCAACAAGGTTTTCTTTTTCACGCGCCGTTCTCCAGTGCGGTTTCGGCCAGCGGCAGGCGGATGCAAAAACGCGTGCCCTGGCCGGGCGCGCTGTTGACGGCGAGCGTGCCGTGCATGCGCTCGACGAAATTTTTCACGATGGTCAGCCCCAGACCGGTGCCGTTGACGCGATCGGCGCGCTGGCTGAAGAAGGGATCGAAGATGCGGGCGACGGTTTCCGGCGTCATGCCGACACCGGTGTCGGCGATCTCGATGACGGCATGGCCGCCATCATCCGCCGCCAGCCGGGCGTTCAGCGTGCCGCCGTTGGGCATGGCGTGGTGGGCGTTCTGGATCAGGTTGAGAAGGATCATGCGAATCTCGGCTTCGTCGGCGAGTATACGCAATGGGGTGGCGGGCAGCTCAATGCGCTGGGCGATGCTGTGCGTCTGGGCATCGTATTCCAGCAGTCGCAGCGTATCTGCGAGCGCCTCGTTGATGACGACCAGTTGCAGGCTGTTGGCCGGCGGCCGTGCCAGCAGCAGCAGGCGGCGCGTGACGGCGATGCAGTTGTCGATCTCCTGGTCGATCAGGCCCATATAGTCGGCGATCTGGTCGTGCGCGATCTGGCCGCCGCGCAGCTCGCGCATGAGACCCTGCACGCCGAGACGCACCGAGCCCAGCGGGTTGTGGATTTCGTGGGCGATGCCGGCGGCGAGCAGGCCGAGTTCCGAGAGGCGCTGCTCGTGCGAGATGCTCACGGCTTGGCCGAGGTCGCGCACCGATTCGACGACATAACTTTCCTTGCTGCTGCCGCTGTCGATTTCGACGCGCATGGCGTGGACTTCGGCCGGGAAGCTGCTGCCGTCCGGGCGCTGGTGATGGTGCATCGTCTTCAGGCGGTCGCCGACCTGCTTGAGTTCGTGGAGCGGACAGACGATGAGCGTGGGCGCGCAGGGTTCGTCGCGGTCGTGGCTACTCTTGTGGCAGGGACGGCCAAGGATCGCGGCGGCGGGCATGCCGACCTGCTGGCAGAAGGCTCCGTTGGCGAGCACCACCCGCATATCGTGGGTACGGATCACGCGCACGCCGTCGGGCAGGCCGTCGAGAATGTCCTGCAGATAGGCCTCGTGGGCGCGCACCCGCGCCATCTGTTCTTCCAGGCGTCCGGCCATGCGGTTGAAGCGCTGGCCGAGCTGGGTCAGTTCGTTGTTGCCTTCGAGGCGAACGCGTTCGGCGAGCTGGCCGCTTTCCAGCGCCGCGCTGGCGCGCCCGAGCGCGGCGACCGGTGCCAGCACCTCCCGGTTGAGAGAGCGCCACAGCACGGCCATGATGAGCGCCAGCACGCCGATGCCGGCGGCGGCGAAGGCGAGCGCGCTCTGCCAAGCCTGCGCGCGGATCTCGCCGGCGTCGTAATCGACGACGAGGATGCCGTTCACCGGATGTAGCGTGGCTTCGCCGTGGCAAGGTTTGCAGGGCGGCTGGTTGCGCACCGGGTTGATCGAGCGCAATACTTCCATGCCATCTTCGGCGGTACCGAAGTGCGCCGAGGGCGGGGCGTCCGGGCCGGGCAACAGGGAAGGCAGCTTGAGGCCGAGCTTTTCAGGCGCGGAGGCGAAGCGTACATCACCGGCTGGGTTGAGAATCATCACGCCGTGAATGCCCGGTTGTGTGCCAAGGCGCGTGACGATGTCGGCGAGGCCGGGTACGTCGCGCTTGAGCATGGCGTTTTCGAGCGAGGCTTGCAACAAGAGGTTGAAACCGAGCGAAGCGCGGCTGCGTTCGCCGACCAGCTGGCTGCGATAGGCGGTGAGGAAGACGACGAGCAGCAACGCGGAGAGGACGACGGCCGCAATACTCAGGCGAATCAGGATGTGTCGCTTGAGGGGGGAGATCACGCCATTCATGTATTGCAGTTTAGCGTGCCGGAATGCCCCGTCGTGCGGGCGAGAGGTTTACCAGCTTGGGCCACAACCCGGCATGAAGGCGACGGGCTGCTCGAGCGGCGCGACGGTGGGCCGCAGACGTTCTTCGATCTCCGCGCGACCGGGCCGGGGTTCGTCGAGATGGCGGGCGATCAGTTCGCGCAGGGTATCCAGCCAGGCAGCGGTGAGCACCGCCAGCGCGGCATAGAAGTGCGCGCTGCTGCGCACGGCAACGCGACCAGCGAAGTCGGTGATCCAGCGCAGCAAATGCTCGTCGAGCATTTGCGCCAGCGCACGCCACTGTTCGGCGGTCTTCGCGACGCGGGCGACGTGGGCGATATAGAGTAGTTGCAGCACCAGGTGGTCGTCCGGCCGCTTGCGCCAGTCGGGCGTGGCCAGTCCGCTGGCGGCATACAGGTTGCGGAGCTGGAACATCGCGGCCTGGCAGACGAGCCGGTCGTCGTCGGTCCACACCGATTCGCAGGGCGAGGCGCCGTAAGCGCCGGTGAGATAGATCGCCGCGTATTCGGCAGCGAGTGCGTCGAGTTGCGGGGTATCGATCCGGTAGGGAAGTTCCGCGCGCGCCGTGGCCATCGCGCGCCAGGCCGCGACGGTTGCTGGCGTGGTGGGCAACAGACCGAGACATTCGGGAAAATCGGCTTCATGAAGCGCGCTGACCAGATCGGTGGTCAGCTCGCGGTCATGCAGCGCCGCGAGCGACTCCGCATCCTCGGCGATGGCTGCGCCAGCGCCCTGGATGAAAGTCAGTGCCAGCGAGACGGCACCCGTCAACTCATTTGCCATCGACGCGACCCTTGCTGTGCGGCACGAAGACGATGGACGGGTTGGTCAGCTCGGGATTGGCCATGTTCTTTACCTGGCGCACGATCTTCTCCGCGGCGCCAACAGCTGTCGTCTTGTGGGTGCCGGCGCGCAGTCGGTCGATCGGGCCGATGTCGAGCACGCGCATCATGCAGGCCATGACGCAATAGGGCTTGCGGCCGGCCTCCAGTTCGTCGATGCACAAGTTGCACTTCTGGACGATCTGCGCCTGCGGGTTCCATTGCGGCGCGCCGTAGGGACAGGCGGCTTCGCAGCGGCGGCAGCCGATGCACAGCGTCGAATCGATGTCGACGACGCCGTTGTCGGCGCGCTTCCAGATCGCCCCGGTGGGACAGGTCGGCAGGCAGGCCGGTTCGGCGCAATGGTTGCACGACATGTTGACCTTGTAGGCATACACGTCGGGGAAGTGGCCGCCCTCAATGTACATCACGCGCCGGAAACGTGGCCCCGGCGGCAGGCCATTCTTGTCCTTGCAGGCGATCTCGCAGGCGCGACAGCCGATGCAATCAACGTTGTGATGCACGAAGCCGAGCTGTTTGGCCGGCTTTACCGGATGATAGGTCTGCGCCAGCTTGCGTTCGAGGGCGACCTTGACCTGGGCGTTGTCGAGTTTCTTGGCCATGATCAGGCGTCCCGGCGGAAGATGTAGGAACGGCTGGTGGCCTGGCTGTCCCAGCCGGGCCGGTGATCGAGCGCCGTCTTCTTCACATTCACCAGAATCGTGTTGTAGGCGAAGGCGCCCGCGGGGCTCGGTTCGTCGAGGGTGAGGAAATCCGGATTGCCGGAGCGGTCGACACCGTTCTTGTCGAGGTCCATCCAGGCGCCTTCGTGCAGCGCCACCACACCAGGCATGCAGCGCTCGGTGACGTAGAGCGGCACGACGCACCTGCCGCGGTCGTTCCAGGTCTCGACAATGTCGCCGGTTTTCAGGCCAAGCCGGCGTGCGTCCGCGGCGTTCATCGTCAGTTCCTGCTGGTAGGTTTCGCGCAGCCAGGGGATGTTGTTGAAGATCGAATGCGTGCGCCAGCGCGGGTGCGGCGTGATCATGTGGAAGGGGAAGTCCTTGGTCTTCGTCGGATGGTTCAGCGACTCGAAGGGCTCGATCCATTTCGGGATCGCCGGAATAGGGTAGCCGTAGCGCGTCTTGGTCCAGTCATTGATCTGCGCCAGTTCGGATGACAGGATCTCGATCTTGCCCGAGGCGGTATCGAAGGGCTCGCCTTTTTCGATCTGGTCGCGGAAAGCCACCAGCGGCTTATCGAAGACAAACTTGTACACCCCGCGCTGCTTGAATTCGTCCCACGACATGCTCACGTCCTGATGGTCCTGCACCTTTTTCCACCAGGCGACGAGATAGGCTTCGTCCACGTCATCCGGATTGTCGAAGTAGCCGCGGTCGGCACGCGGGTTGTAGCGTTTGCCGAAATTCTGGACCGACGGGTCGAGCTTCTCGATGCGGTAGGCAAGTTCGGTATAGACCTGCAAGTCGGTCTTGCTCTCGCCCATCGGTTCGATGACCTTGGGCCGGTGGATGTAGTAGTGGCCCTTGTACCAGGGCAAGCCGACGTCGTGACGCTCGAAGTGCGTGGCGATCGGGAGCAGCACGTCGGCCCACAGGCCCGAAGGCGTGATCGTCGAGTCGGAACATACGACCAGCTCCAGCTTCTTGATCGCCGCGATTTCCTTGTTGATGTTGGTCAGCTGGTTGAACCAGTCCGAGCCGTGCCAGAAGATCGCCTTGATATTGGGGATCTTGCCGTCGAGCTCATCGTCGCGCGGCCAGCAACCGATTTCCTCGCGCTTGACGTTCGGATAGTTGAGCACGCAATGGGCCCAGCGGTCGGACTTGAGCGAGGCCCACCAGACGTTGGCGAACTCGTCGTAGGGATAGGCAATCGACTCGGCGTGCCAGCCCTTGCCGACGCCTTCGGCGCAGCCGCCGAGGATGCCGATGTTGCCGGTCATCGCCTGCAGGGCGGCAGCCATGCGGTTGTACTGTTCGCCATAGGCATTGCGGCCGGGGCTCCACGAGGCCTTGAGCGCGGCCGGTTTGGTGCGCGCGTACAGGTCGGCCAGCTTGATGATGTCGGCAGCCGATACGCCACAGATCTTTTCGGCCCATTCGGGTGTCTTCGGAATGCCGTCCGTGGTGCCGAGGATGTAGTCCTTGAAGCTTTCCTGCCCCTTGGCCCAGTCGGGCATCGTGCCGGTGTCCATGCCCTGGCAGAACTTGTCGATGAATTTCTGGTCTTGCAGGTCGTTGGCGAAGATGTGATGCGCCATGCCGGCCATCATCGCAGCGTCGGTGTTGGGCCGGATGGGGATCCACCAGGCGTCATAGGCGGCGGCGGAATCGGTGAATTGCGGATCGATGACGACGAACTTGCAGCCGCGCTGCTTCGCCATGCGCATGTAATAGAAGGTGTTGCCGCCGTGGAAGGTGTAGGCGGGGTTCCAGCCCCACATGATGATCAGCTTGGAGTGCGCAAAAGCATCGTCCTCGTTGCCGTCATTGATGGTGCCGAAGGTCCAGCGTGAACTCGAGGTGGTGCCCTGATAGCTCGGCACCGACCACGAGTTGGTCCGGCAGCCAAACATGCCGAGGAAGCGTGCCAGCAGACCCTCGATCTGATCCGACTTGTGCAGCACGCCGTATGAGGTTCCCGCATACGCCTGGTCGAGGATCGCGGTCGGGCCGTACTTCTGCTTCAGCTCGATCATCTTCTTTGCGATGTGATCGAGCGCCGTATCCCAGCTGACGCGCTTGAAGCGGCCTTCGCCGCGCTCGCCGACGCGCATCATCGGATAGAGCAGGCGTTCGGGCGAATACAGGCGCGAGCGGTAGGAACGCCCGCGCAGGCAGGCGCGCAATTGCGGCTCCTCGAATGTGTCCTTGCCGAATGCCCCACCCGCCTGGTAGCGGCCGTCGTCGGTTGACAGGCGCACGATCACGTCGCCCTTCTTGTGCGCGACGAGCATGTGGCGCGAACCGCAGTTATGGTCGCAGGAGGTGACGACCGTGGTCAGCTGGTCGTCGGTGGGGTAGGGCTCGTAGGCGAAGGCTTGCGCCTCCCTGCTTTCCAGGCCGTAGCGGAAAAGTCCTGCGGTGGCCGCGCTGGCGGCCGCCGTCTTGAGGAAGCTGCGCCGGCCGGGATTGAACAGGTCCTGAATGGCTTGGGGGAGGATCGGGTTGTTCATGGTATGGGCTGCAGGAAGCGATTCAGACGGGGAGGCTGGGTGAAGCGAGCCTCGGAGGCCACCGGGCGGTCCTTCGCCCAATCGGGTACGCCGGGAGGCATGCCGGGCCACGGGTGGCGCGGATAGGGGTAGGCGATGCGGTACCAGGCGCGTCCGCCATGACAGCCATAGCAGACGTCGCCGCCGGACTGCGTCGCCTGACCATCGATGGCGGCAGCCTCGATGGCAGCTGCGTTCAGGTAGCTCACGTTGTGACGGTTGGTGCGAAACATCGCATGGCAGGTCAGACAGTTGTTCTGCATGCTGTCCTTGATATCGGGCCACTCGCCGGGCAGGCCCATGATCTCCTTGGCGGGCATCTGGCCATGGCATTTCAGGCAGGTGGTCTCCGGATTGACCTGTTTGCGCAAGGTGAAACTGTCGTCGCTTTGCGGCGCACTGGTGGCCGAGGCGCCCTGCGCTTCCTCGCGCGGGTCATGCCCTGCGTGGCAGGTGTTGCAGCGCAGGTTCATAAGCTGTTTTGCCAGCGGCGTGACGAGATGGCGGCGGTGGAAAGTTTCCTGTTCCCCGACATAGGTTGAGGTTTGCTGGTACCAGGCGCGCGTATCCGCGGCTTTGACGCCTGCCGGGGTGCTGGCCTTCACGCGGTCTTCCAGCACTTCGCGATGGCAGGCAAGACACTGCTCATCGCTGGCATTCTCGATCGCCGGATTGAAGTGGATGGGGTCGTAGGTGGCACGTAGTTGATCAGGCACCATGGCCGCGATTGTCTGACTCTGGCCTGGCGCGCTGACAGCGGATTGAGGTTGGCTCGTACCGGAAAAAATCATGACCATGGCCATCATGGCGGCGATGGTCAGGCCGATTTGGAGGTCCTGCTTGGTCATGTTTATCTGTGCACAGGATTGAGAGGGCCATGCCAGCCGCGTAGGTCATACGGATGGGGCATGCCGGGGTGAGCGAACGGGGTGTACCAGCCACCTGTGTTATCGAGAAATTTCAAGCTGGGCGGGATCGGCTCGGAAACCCCATGGAGGGCTTTCTGGCGATCGACGGGTGGGTCGGTCGTGAGCCTGGGGGCACCTGCAGGTCTTTGCGCAGGCGAAAGTCCGGCAACCGGATAAGTGCTCGAAGTATCGGCCGCGTTCGACCAGGACGACATCGCGATCAGGGTAATCAGGACCGCGCGTGGAAGCGCGAACCTGTGGCGTTCTCGATCTGCTGGATGCATGTTAATCCGTGCCAGTTACAGGTAAATCAAAAGGACGGGGTCTCCCCCGTCCTAAAGGCCGGGAGGAAGAACTTACTTCTTGCCTTCCATGCCGGACATGCCCTTCTGTCCTTCCATGCCGGACATGCCTGACATGCCCTTCTGTCCTTCCATGCCGCTCATGCCGGACATACCCTTCTGGCCTTCCATGCCGGACATGCCGCTCATGCCTTTCTGAGCGGGCTTTTTCTTCTTGCCTTCCATGCCTTCCATGCCGGACATGCCCTTCTGTCCTTCCATGCCGGACATGCCGGACATGCCCTTCTGTCCTTCCATGCCGGACATGCCTGACATGCCCTTCTGTCCTTCCATGCCGCTCATGCCTTTCTGGTCGGCGGCAATAGCAGTACCTGCAATGCCGAGTGAAAGGATGGAGGCAGCGATGATTGACTTGATTTTCATAAATTCCCCTCGAAGAGTCGTTTGGTCTGGAATGACCCGGATATTCGCCGGGCCCAAAGCTGCCCTTGATGGGCTTGCTCGAAGGGTTTACTGCAGGTTATGTGCCTGATTGGCCTGTGATCTTCAAGTCACTGTTTAGTAATGAGTAATTGCATAACGTGGATAGGGTGGGCAATAGGCGATTCATGACATTTTGGCAAGTCTCGGAATGTGTCAGAAGCACAAGTCAATGAATTTATGGTGTTTTTCAACCTGCTAAAAAGTCATCCCCGCGCAGCCGACGATTCAGGGTTGGCTCGAACGCTTCTCCGGACCAGGATTGCTGCGCGGTTTCCAAAAAACCGGCTTCGGGCGGAAAGATGTCGATGACCTGGGGCAGTTGAGTATGCAGGTGCCGTCCCGCCAGCGCTGACTTTTGCGCAGCCCGTTAAAACGTCAGCTCGAGCTTGGCGATGGCGTGCGTGACCGGCCGGTCTTCTTGCTTGCCGTCGGGGTGCGAAACCTTCTGCATCCCGTACAACTGGAACACGACCTGATCCTGCTGCGGGTCGACCGTCACCAGCCCGAAGTTGCAGTCGGTGTAGAGGGCGAGCCGCTCGAAGCGATAGCCATCATCGGACACGCCTTCGTCCGGCACCGTGTTGCCCAGCACCCAGCCAAGGAAGCGCGGCTTGTTGTACGTCAGCGCGCTGGAGGTCAGCTGATAGATCGTCGCGCCGCTTTGCGCATCCTTCATGCGGAACACCGCCGAGATGTGCACGTCGCCGCTCAGGATCGAGACCTTGATGCCGCGCGCGGCCGCCTTGAACAGCAGCTTGAGCAACTGCCGCCGCTCCTTGTCGTGCAGCGCGTGTTCCCACGAGTCGCGCAGGTCGTCCTGCAGGTTCGCGAGGTCGGACAGCACATTGTCGTCCGCGTTCACGAACACCGGCTTCATGTGTAGCACCGGCACGGCCGCCACCACGAAGAGGTATTTCGTCGTGGCGGGGTCGAGCGCGTCGAGCCACTGACTGAACCGCTTCATCTGCGCCTTGCCGAGGATGCGCGCCTCGTCGCGGTTGATGTCGCGGTAGCCGCGCCCGTCGAGCACATACACCGCCGTGCTGCCGCACGGAATGGCGTAGTCGTACTGGCCGGCGGGCGTGTCCGGATTGTGGCCGTGCTGGTACTCGTCGTAGACCTGATGGGCGGCCTGCTGCATGCGGTCGAGCAGCGTCAGGCAATCGGCGCGGCTGAGCCCCTTTTCCTTGCGCTGCGGGAAGCGCTCGTCGAGCTCGTCGTCCTTGCCGCCCGCGAGCAGGAAGGAACCCCAGCCGTCGGCCAGTTCGTGGTCGTCCCAGATCATGTAAGTGGGGAAGCGCCCGAACACCTTGCGGACCGACGGAAAGCCCCAGTAGCCGCGATAGATGTCGCGGTACCAGCTCGTCATCTCGTCCTGCGACGGGCCGAGCTGGCCGTTCTGCCGGCCCATCGCGCCGTTCAGGTATTTCCAGATGTCCAGCGATGTCACGCCATCGACATACACCTGGTCGCCGCCGGCGAGCAGGAAGCGGAAGTCCTTCGCGTAATGCCGTTCCATCACCTCGTTGAAGCAATCCCACATCTCCATGCCGCGCACCTCGGTCTTGCCGAACAGCGAGTTGGCGTAGGGCATGTGGCAGGAATAGAAGGCGAAGGACAGCGGCGCCTCGCCGGCCGGCAGGGTGCGGAAGCGATAGGGCTGATCCTGCCCGAGCAGGATGCGCTGCTTGCCGTCCTCCGTCCCGAAGAGGGCATAGCGGTACTCCGTCTCCGCATCGAGGTTTTCGATCTCGGCGACGATGGTCGAATCGCGGCTGTAATCCGGCACCGACAGGGGAATGCGGCCGACGAAATCCGGCAGCGTCGCCATGCCCGCATAGGGCACGGCCTTGAAGCCGTTGAACAGCGTGTCAACCGGATCGGCGCTGGCCGCATACACCAGCACCTCGTACTCGCCCGGCGCGGCGGTGCGGAACCAGAGCTTCGCGGTCTCGGCCGTCACATGGCCCACGATCGCCGCGCGCTTTAGCCGCGGGTTCGGCCACGGCCGGTCGTTCTTGTAGATGAAGGAGGCGTTCATGTCAGGCTAACGTAGAGGTCGCTGGCGCTGCGCGGCTTTATCGCGCAGCATCCGGTTTACTGACGGGCTCGGCGTATTTGTCATGGCGCAATTTCTAGTAGCCGATTTGCCAGCGCATGCAATGCCCCTTCGCCATTTACATACCTTGGTCCATTCGGGGTACTTACTGCAAATGCGCTGTTACCAGTTTTCCGAACCCTGAAGCCATGCAAATTCAAGGCGGATATGATTTCTAGAGTAGATGCAACTTGCGAATGGTCTGCCGTGCTTTTTGATTTGTTCTTTTTTGCCCAGTCACGTAGTTGACTGTCGTGCAAGAGCGCAACCCTTGCCTTCTCAGCAAGTTGAATCGCAGACTTTGTGAAGTTGGCATTTGTTACAACCGCTGCGATATTCGCTTCGTAGAAAATGCGGGCGGAGATCACCTCTTGAACGGCGGTGTTGCCAACAGGTTGATCGTAAAGTTTGCATTGGATAACGGCGCGAATATCCCCACAGTCACAAATTACATCAGCCCCTTGATCGCCTGTGGCCCGGGTCGGCTTGCTGGACCATCCTTCAAGGCGCATTTGGCTCAGGCAATACTGTTCATACTCCAATGGCGTTAGTGGCATGCGATTCACTCCAGATACATTTCAGGAAATGCCGTGCGGTCTTTCAGTGGTGCGCTGCCTATGGCACATCCGCTGCAAGGGATTGTTCGGCATCTTCACCGTGACCAAACTTCGGGTTAAATAGGAATCTACGGCCAGAGTAATTGCCGAGATCGAAGTAGATGACCGCTTTGAGGTACTTGGTACTTTCATCATCAAATACCGAATTCGCCCAGTCGTAGCCCGACGATTCGATGCTCATCGTCTCCTTGTTAATCGTGATCGTATACCCGCTGGAAAGTGACGACAGAACCGAAAAATCTCCGGCAATCGTAGCGTCATTGAGCTCAATAACCGCATAGTTGTTGCGGGACTGGGTGAACTGCTTTTGCTTGGTGATCTTCTGCAATAGCTTCTGGCGGATAGACGCCATTTCGTTTTGAGTATGTGTCTTGACACTGCGCACGACAACCTGGCCTTTCAGCGGGGTCGGGAAGCTCGGCATAACACAAAAGACTTCCAGATACGCCTTGGTTCCGTCTAATCGCTCAATGATTACGTCAGATTCGGAAGCATCGAGAGAGATAGATTTAATCAGTTCTTCATACACTGGGCGCAGATAGTATCGATAGACAATGACTTCGGCAAAAACTGCCTCAGCATTCCGCCAGTCGGTCGTGCTCTCGCGGAATCGCTTTGCATACGATTTGGCGTGTTGCTTGTTGTACTCGTAAATCTCGTCTAGGTAGGTCAAGAGCTTCACATAGTTACGATATGGATTGAGAAGCCCTTGCTCGCGTGATGCGTAGTACCCCTTCCTATACCGTTGGAAGTAGTCGGTAACGAGCAGATCGGGAAAAGAGAACTCTGTTCGCGGTCCGTGACGATGTCCATAATATCCCCGTCTGTCATAGTGTCGCAGTCGCTGAACGTCTGAATTCCCGGCCTTGCGCGGCTTTATGCGAAAGGTCAGGTGGAATGATGGGTTGGACGAAGCCGCTACGCGGAGAAGTTGCAAGCGGTACTCGTCCATATAGTTCCCTTGCGGCGACTCGGGTCGGCAGGGCAAAGTAGAGTCCATCGACATGACCTGCGGCGAAGAGTGCCAGGAAATGCATGATCGCGGCTTCGGTCTTGCCCGAGCCGGTATCCGACTCAGCGATCAGTAGTCCCGGTAGGGCGGCGCTGGTCAGGGCGGCTTGTAACGGGCGCAGTTCGGCAGCGAGGTTGAATATCGTGCAAAAGCTGGGCAAGCTTTGGGTGATGCGATGGCGGACTCGATTCACGTCCAGCCCCACGGCGACTAGTGCCTTCCTGGCTTGTCGCCGTGACCATTCGATTCGGTCGCCTATATGTTCGAAAGGAACGAAAGCTTCCCGATGCGAGCCGAGCCAGTCGGCCAGCATCACCAACCCTGCGAAACGGTGTTCGAGTTCGATAGATGCAACCATAGGCGGCGCGGAATCTTGGAACGCGAGGGGAAACGCCTTCCGCGCGTTGTCACCTAGTTCGTGCAGGCCAACGAAGGGGTCAAGCTCTCCATCGGGGAGCCAATGCCTGTGCATGGCCCGTATGGCGTTGCCGTCGGCTGTACTCCAGTCAAATGCAGGTTTGCCATGGTGCGATATGGATGCTAGAAGAAGGCGCGCTGCACCTTGGGAGCCATCAAACCATGCCGCCATGTCTGCTAAGCCAAGCGCATCGGCCGCCTTGGTGGATAGGGATTCATCAAGAAATAACGGGACTGTTTCGCGGACGTGCCCGGCGATATTTCTCGCCGACGGATCACGTTTCGCTTGGAAACTGGTATTGCATTTGCCAAGATCATGCAGAAGCGCGATCACCGCCAAGCGGTCCAGCGAAACGGCGCACTCTTCGCCGGGCGGTAAAAGATCGGCAAGGCAGCGGTGGATGGCGGGGAGATCGCATAGGGCGCGAAATACGCTTGCGACATCGATGCAATGGTCGGCCAACGACAAGTATTGACTGCGATCCTCGGAAAGCTTTCCCCAGAAATCCACTTGCTGGTCCCCATCCGCATGACATGCTCAACGCGCATCTTATCCGATGCAAATGCCATTGGCAGGAATTAACTGCGCTTCAGTTCCCGGTAAAAATTCTCGTGTGAGCCGAGCAGCAGCAGGAGACGCGTGGTGGGGTCGTATTCATAGGCCAGCAGCGTGAGCTGGCCGACGCACTGGAACTTGTGCACGAAGACGCCGGCGAGGTCGCCTTTCTTCGCTTCGCCGATTTCAGGATGGGCAACGATGGCTTGCACCGCGTCGTCGACGTCGGCTTTCTGGTTCGGGTGCAGGCGCTTGTAGGCGCGGTGAAAGGCCGCGCTCTGGAGGATCTGGATTTCGGCCACAACTCAGTCGCGCTTACCTTCGGGGATAAAGGGCGTCGCCAAGGTCGGGCCTTCAGCGCGGGCGATTAGCAGCTCACGCACGAAATCGACCGGCAGATCGGGGTTGTCGAGCGATGCCTTGCCGACCATCGCCCAGAACTCGATCTGGCCGGCGATGGTGCGGCGCTCGGCGTTCGCCTGGGCGCGCGCCATTTCGTACAGGGTGTCGTCGATGCGGACAGGCATGCTCATGATTCACCTCGAAGCAGTTTGCTACAAATGTAGCAATACTATAGCCGAGTTAGTGCCGTCCTGCCAGCGCTGACTATTGCGGGCTTCAGCCCCCGAAGAACTCCCTGACTTTATCCAGCCAGCCCTGCGCCTTGGGATTGTGCTTGGCGGCGTTGCCCTGGCTGATTTCCTCGAACTCGCGCAGCAGTTCCTTCTGGCGGTCGGTGAGGCTCACGGGCGTTTCGACGACGACGTGGCAGAGCAGGTCGCCCTGCGCGATCGAGCGCACGCCCTTGATGCCCTTGCCGCGCAGGCGGAAGACCTTGCCGGTCTGGGTTTCGGCCGGTACCTTGAGGCGGGCGACGCCGTCGAGCGTGGGGATTTCGATCTCGCCGCCGAGCGCGGCGGTGGTGAAGCTGACCGGCATCTCGCAATGCAGGTCGTCGTGGTCGCGCTGGAATACGGCTGTGCGGCTTGAGGTGAATCTGCACGTAGAGGTCGCCGGGCGGGCCGCCATTGACGCCGGGTTCGCCCTCGCCGGAGAGGCGAATGCGATCGCCTTCGTCGATGCCGGCGGGAATCTTGACCGACAGCGTCTTGTGCTGCTTGACGCGACCCGCGCCGTGGCAGGTGCCGCAGGGATCGGCGACGTAGCGGCCGCTGCCGTGGCACTTCGGGCAGGTCTGCTGGATCGAGAAGAAGCCTTGCTGCATGCGCACCTGGCCGTGGCCGCCGCAGGTCGGGCAGGTCTTGGGTTCGCTGCCTTTCTTGGCACCGCTGCCGTGGCAGGTCTCGCACTCGGCCATGGTCGGGATGCGGATGCGCGTCTCGGTGCCGCGCGCGGCTTCTTCGAGCGTGACTTCGAGGTTGTAGCGCAGGTCGGCGCCGCGATAGACGTTGGAACGTCCGCCGCCACCGCGCCGCCGCGGCCGCCGAAGATGTCGCCGAAGATGTCGGAGAAGGCATCGGCGAAGCCGCCCATGCCGGCACCGTTGCCGCCCATGCCCGCTTGCGGGTCGACGCCGGCGTGGCCGTACTGGTCGTAGGCCTGGCGCTTGCTCGCTTCGGACAGGATCTCGTAGGCTTCCTTGGCTTCCTTGAAGTGTTCCTCGGCCTTCGGGTTGTCCGGATTGCGGTCGGGATGGTGCTTCATCGCCAGGCGACGATAGGCCTTCTTGATCTCGTCGTCGGATGCGTCGCGATTGACGCCGAGCACTTCGTAGTAGTCGCGTTTTGCCATGAGTCTCTCTTAAAACGGAAATGGGCCGCGGCTAGTTGTTGCCAGCCGGCGGCCCGTACTTCGGTTACTGCTGTTGCCGGCGGATTACTTCTTGTCCTTCACTTCGGTGAATTCGGCATCCACCACGTCCGCATCGTTGCCCTTGTCCTTCTTGGCCTCGCCGCCGGCTGCGCCGCCGGCACCGCCCTCAGCCCCGGCCTGCTGCCTGGGCATCGGCGTAGATCTTCTCGCCGAGCTTCTGCGAAGCGGTGGCCAGCGCCTGCGTCTTGGCTTCGATCTCGGCCTTGTCGCTGCCCTTGATGGCTTCCTCGGCTTCCTTGATGGCCGTCTCGATCTTGGCCTTTTCGTCGGCGTCGATCTTGTCGCCGTGGTCGGTGAGCGCCTTCTTCACGGAGTGCACCATCGCGTCGCACTGGTTGCGCGCCTCGACCATTTCATGCGCCTTCTTGTCTTCCTCGGCGTGGGCCTCGGCGTCGCGCATCATGCGCTGGATTTCTTCGTCGGTGAGGCCGGAGTTGGCCTTGATGGTGATCTTGTTTTCCTTGCCGGTGCCCTTGTCCTTGGCCGAGACGTGCAGGATGCCGTTGGCGTCGATGTCGAAGGTGACCTCGATCTGCGGCATGCCGCGCGGCGACGGCGGGATGTCGGTGAGGTTGAACTGGCCGAGGCTCTTGTTGCCGGCGGCCATTTCGCGCTCGCCCTGCAGGACGTGGATGGTCACGGCCGACTGGTTGTCGTCGGCGGTGGAGAACACCTGGCTGGTCTTGGTCGGGATGGTGGTGTTCTTCGGGATCAGCTTGGTCATCACGCCGCCGAGGGTCTCGATGCCCAGCGACAGCGGGGTGACGTCGAGCAGCAGCACGTCCTTGACTTCGCCCTGCAGCACGCCGCCCTGGATCGCAGCGCCGACGGCGACGGCTTCGTCCGGGTTGACGTCCTTGCGCGGCTCCTTGCCGAACACTTCCTTGACCTTCTCCTGCACCTTGGGCATGCGCGTCATGCCGCCGACGAGGATGACGTCGGAGATGTCCGCGAGCTTGACGCCGGCATCCTTGATGGCGGTGCGGCAGGGGGCGACGCAGCGTTCGATCAGTTCGTCCACCAGCGATTCGAACTTGGCGCGGGTGATCTTCATCGTCAGGTGCTTCGGACCGGAGGCGTCGGCGGTGATGTAGGGCAGGTTGATCTCGGTCTGCTGGTTCGAGGACAGCTCGATCTTGGCCTTCTCGGCCGCTTCCTTGAGGCGCTGCAGGGCCAGCACGTCGTTCTTGAGGTCGACGCCCTGTTCCTTCTTGAACTCGGTGACGATGTAATCGATGATGCGCTGGTCGAAGTCCTCGCCGCCGAGGAAGGTGTCGCCGTTGGTGGAGAGCACTTCGAACTGGTGCTCGCCATCGACTTCGGCGATGTCGATGATGGAGATGTCGAAGGTGCCGCCGCCGAGGTCGAAGACGGCGATCTTGCGGTCGCCTTCCTGCTTGTCGAGGCCGAAGGAGATCGCGGCCGCGGTCGGCTCGTTGATGATGCGCTTGACTTCGAGGCCGGCGATGTTGCCGGCGTCCTTGGTGGCCTGGCGCTGGGAGTCGTTGAAGTAGGCCGGCACGGTGATGACCGCCTCGGTGACTTCCTCGCCGAGGTAGTCTTCGGCGGTCTTCTTCATCTTGCGCAGCACTTCGGCGGACACCTGCGGGGGCGCCATCTGCTTGTCGCGCACCTGCACCCAGGCGTCGCCGTTGTTGGCCTTGACGATCTTGAAGGGCATCAGGTCGATGTCCTTCTGCACTTCCTTTTCCTCGAAGCGGCGACCGATCAGACGCTTCGCCGCGTAGAGCGTGTTCTTCGCGTTGGTGACGGCCTGGCGCTTGGCCGAGGCGCCGACGAGGATCTCGCCGTCTTCGGTATAGGCGACGATGGAAGGCGTGGTGCGCGCGCCCTCGGAGTTTTCGATGACCTTCGGCTTGCCGCCTTCCATGATGGCGACGCAGCTGTTGGTGGTGCCGAGGTCAATGCCGATGATCTTGCCCATGTTGTTTGTCCTTTAGTGCTGAATATTGTGGAGAAATCTAAGCTGCGTTGAATATGGGGTTATCGCGGTCCGCTTCAAGCCGGGTCAAATGCTCATTTTGGCTTGGCGACGGTGACCAGCGCCGGCCGCAGGATGCGCTCATGCAGGGCATAACCCTTTTGCAGCACGCTGACGACGGTGTTGGCTTCCTGTTCGGCATCGACCATGGCGATGGCCTGGTGGAAGTGCGGGTCGAACTTCTCGCCGAGCGGGTTGAGTTCCTTGATCGCGGATTTATCGAAGGCGGCGACCAGTTGCTTGAGCGTCAGCTCGACGCCGGCCTTGAGTGCGGCGGCATCCTGCTGCTCGTTCACCAGCGCGGCTTCGAGACTGTCCTTGACGGCCAGCAGCTCGCCGGCGAACTTCTCGGCGGCGAACTTGTGGGCCTTGGTCACGTCGTCCTGGGCGCGGCGGCGCAAGTTTTCGGTCTCGGCCTTGGCGCGCAGCCAGGCATCGTGGTGCTCTTCCGCCTTGAGTTCGGCGACCCTGAGCAGTTCCTCGGGGCCGGGCATGACGTCCGGGGCGGTTGCGGCCTCCGTGGGTGCCTCGGGTGCCGTCGCGCCGGAACTGACTTTCACTTCCAGCTCGGGGACTTCGGTCGCCGGCATGGGGTTCTGTGCGTCCTGCATGGGAGAAAAAACCTTTGAAAATTAAACCTCAAGGACAATGGGGGCACTCCGCCCCTTTTTCAAGGGCGGGCGTCGAAACTGATCGGGATCCGGCGGAGAAATTACAGCGCGGACTTCACCCAGCGCACGATATTCGCCGCATCCATGGCCCCGGATTGGCGCGCAATCTCACGTCCGCCCTGAAACAGGATCATGGTCGGGATGCTGCGGATGCCGAACTGCGCCGCCGGCGCCGGGTGCGCTTCGGTGTTCAACTTCGCCAGCCGGACCTCGGGTTCGAGCTGGCGCGCGGCCTGCGCGAAGGCCGGCGCCATCGAGCGACAGGGGCCGCACCAGGGCGCCCAGAAATCGACGAGGACGGGAATGTCCGAGCGGCCGATGTGCTTGTCGAAGCTGGTGGCATCCAGTTCGACCGGTTCCCCGGCGAATAGGGATTGCTTGCACTTGCCGCAGGTACCGTTGGCATTCAGTTTGTCGGCGGGGACGCGGTTGGGCGAGTGGCAGTGGGGGCAGACGACGATGGTCGATTCAGGCATGGCGGACTCCGGTATCAGAGAAGACTGATATGGGCGCGCCGCCCCGAAGTTCAACCGGCGAGGCGGGACAGGCCGAGGTCGGCCAGCGCGGCGATCCAGTCGGGCCGCTCGTTGAGGCAGGGGATGTAGTGGAAGGTCTCGCCGCCAGCATGCAGGAAGGCCTCGCGACACTCCATTGCGATCTCTTCCAGGGTTTCGAGGCAATCGGCGGGGAAGCCGGGGCAGATCACATCGACGCGCTTGAGTCCGCCGCGCGCCTGTTCTTCCAGCGTCGGCTGGGTGTAGGGCTGCAACCACTTCGCGGCGCCGAAACGCGACTGGAAGGTGGCCAGCCAGGTGTCGGCCGACAGGTCCAGCGCGGCGGCGAGCGCGCGCGCCGTGGCATGGCACTGGTCGGCATACGGATCGCCGCGATCCACCGAACGCTGTGGAATGCCGTGGAAGCTCATGATCAGCTTGTCGCCGCGGCCTTGCGCGGCCCAATGGTCGCGGATCGAGGCGGCCAGCGCGCCGATGTAGCCCGGATCGATCATGGATATTCGTCCACCCAGTGCATGGCGGGCGGCTGCTTCTGCCGCTGGTGCCAGGCATTGACGGCATCCTGTGTGCTGGCGGTGGTGCTGCCGGCGAACTGCGGGTAGAGCGGCAGGACGAGGATCCCGGTCGCCCCGGCCGCGACGAGGCGGTCAAGCACGGACGGAATCGACGGGTTGCCGTAGCGCATCGCCCAGTCGATCAGCAGATCTTTCCGCCCGCGTTCGCCGAGCAGGCCCTTGAGCAGCTTGGCCTGTCGCTCGGTATGCACCTTCAGCGGCGAGCCCGCGGCGGTCCAGATCGTCGCGTACTTCGCGGCGGACTTCGCGGGGCGGGTATTGAGGATGATGCCGTGCAGGATCGGCAGCCACAGCAGACGCGGCAATTCGACGACGCGCGGGTCGCCGAGGAATTCGGCGAGGTAGCGCTTCACCGCCGGCGCGGTGGGTGCATCGGGCGTGCCGAGATTGACGAGCAGGATCGCGGTCGTCATGGTCAGCCTGGACTCAAGGCGGAAGAGAGCAGCCGCGCGGTGATGTTGACGATGGGAATCACGCGCTCGTAGGCCATGCGCGTCGGGCCGATGACGCCGATGGTGCCGACAATCTTGCCGTCAGGGCCTTCAACCTCGTAGGGGGCGGCGATGACGCTGCACTCGTCGAGCGGCGCGATGCCCGATTCGCCGCCGATGAAGACATGCACGCCCTCGGCGCGGGTGGAGAGGTCGAGCAACTGCATCAGGCCGGTGCGCTGCTCGAACAGGTCGAAGAGCTGGCGCAGCCGCGCCATGTTGGTCGATAGATCGGCGCTGTCGAGCAGGTTCCTTTCGCCGCTGATCACGTACTGCTGTGCGGATTCGCTGGCGGCCTCGGCGCCGGCATCGGCGGCGGCGCTCATCAACTCGGTCATGTCGCTGCGCAGTTGCTGCAATTCTTGTTGTAACCGCTGGCGGATCTGCATGAAATCGAGGCCGGCGAAGTGCTGCGTCAGGTAGTTGGCGGCCTCGACCAGCTCGCTCGGCGTGTAGGACCGCTGCGTCAGCAGGATGCGGTTCTGCACCTCGCCGTCCGCGGTGACAATGATCAGCAGGATGCGGGTCTCGGTCAGGCTGAGGAATTCGATCTGGCGGATGCGCGGGGCCTGCCGGCGTGGCGCGATGACGACGCCGGCGAAATGCGTGAGTTCCGAAATCATATGCGAGGCGTGGCTGATGACGCGCTTTGGCGCATCGGGCAGCAGCGCGCCCCTGATCTCGGAAATGTGCTGCGGATCGAGCGGTCGCACGGTGAGCAGCGTATCGACGAACAGGCGGTAGCCGCGCGGCGTCGGGATGCGGCCGGCGGAGGTGTGCGGACTGGCGATGAAGCCCATCTCCTCGAGGTCGGCCATCACGTTGCGGATCGTGGCCGGCGAGAGTTCAAGCCCGGAATACTTGGAGAGCGTGCGCGAGCCGACCGGCTGACCTTCGACGATGTAGCGTTCGATCAGGGTTTTGAGCAGGGTCTGGGCGCGCGGGTCGAGCATGGAGGCTGGATTGTAGCGAACCTCGGTTCAAACCCGGCATTACCTGCGGCGTGGTTTCACTGGATTACAATGCCCGTTGCCCATTTATGCCGCCCCGTGCCGTCCCGCCAGCGCTGACTTTCGATCCCATGACCCGCAAACTCAATGTGCATGCCCTGGGCCAGGTCTTCACCCCGCCAGCGGTGGTGGACCGCATGCTCGCCCTGCGCCAGCGGCGCGGACGCAGCCTCGACCCGGCGGCCGGCGACGGCGCCTTCAGCCGGCGCTTGAGCGGCTGCGAAGCGATCGAGATCGACCCCACGGTCGCGCCGCCTGGCGCGCGAGTCATGGATTTCTTTGCCCTGCCGCCGGACGAGAAGTACGAAACGATCATCGGCAATCCGCCCTACGTGCGCCAGCAGGACATTCCGGCCGAGACGCTGGCGCGGCTCGACAGCACGCTGTTCGACGGCCGCAGCAACCTCAGCCTCTATTTCATCGAGAAGGCGGTGCGCCACCTGCGGCGCGGCGGCGAGCTGATCTTCATCGTGCCGCGCGAGTTCGCCAAGCTCACCGCCGCGCGCAAGCTGAACGCCTTCCTCTACGCGGAGGGCGACATCACCGACTTCATCGAGCTCGGCGATGCGCGCATCTTCGGCTCGCACAATCCGAACTGCGCGATCTTCCGCTTCGAGCGCGGCCGCCATGAGCGGCGTACCCGCATGGGCGATGGCGAAGTCCGCCACTTCGCGCTGGTCGATGGCCAGCTGATGTTCCTGCGCGGCGACTACCACCTGCCGCTGTCCGAACTGTTCGAGGTCAAGGTCGGCGCGGTGTCCGGCGCCGACGAGATCTTCGAGCATCCCGAGGGCAATGCCGAATTCGTCTGCTCCAAGACCATCGATGACGGCCGCACGCGGCGCATGATCTTCGGCGTGATCCATCCGCATCTCGATGCCCACAAGGACAAGTTGCTCGCCCGGCGCGTGCGTCCCTTCGACGAATCCAACTGGTGGCACTGGGGCCGGCTGCATCATGTCGCCGCCGGACCGCGCATCTACGTGAACTGCAAGACGCGGCGGCCGCGCCCCTTCTTCCTGCACGCTTGTCCCAACTACGACGGTTCGGTGCTGGCGCTGTTTCCGCGCATTTCCGGCATGGACCTCGCTCTGGCAGTTGACATGCTCAACGACCAGGTCGATTGGGCCGAGCTGGGCTTCATCTGCGACGGCCGCTTCCTATTCACCCAGCGCACGCTGCAAAATTGTCTGCTGCCGCCGGCTTTCGAAAATCTGCTGCAAATGACGCAGGCGCAGGCACAAAGGAGGGTGGCATGACCGGGTTTCGTACCGTCGCGCTGTTCGGCAAGGCCGGCAGCGCCGATGCCGTCGCGGCCGTCGAGACACTGCGTTCCCACTTGCAGGTTCGCGGCGTCGACGTGCTCGACGAGGCGGAGGCGGGTGCTGCCGGTGTGGCCGATGTAGCGATTGTCATCGGCGGCGACGGCACTTTGCTTTCCGTCGCGCGCAAGCTTGCCGCGCACGACGTGCCGCTGGTCGGCATCAACCAGGGCCGCCTCGGCTTCATGACCGACATCGCCCGCGCCGACATGCTGCCGGCGATCGATCGCCTGCTGGCGGGCGAATTCACCGCCGACCGGCGCATGCTGCTCGATGTCTGCGTGCTGCGCGCGGGGCAGGCGGTCTATCGCACCCACGCACTCAACGAAGTCGTGGTGAACAAGGGCGACCTCGGCCGCATGATCGAGATCGAAGTGCGCGTCGATGGCGAGTTCCTCTACGTGCTGCGCGCCGACGGCATGATCGTCGCGACGCCGACCGGCTCGACGGCCTACGCACTCTCGGCCAACGGGCCGATCCTGCAGCCGGCCGTGCCGGGCATCGCGCTGGTGCCGCTGGCGGCGCATGCGCTGACCTATCGCCCGATCACGATTGCCGACAGCAGTTGCGTCGAGCTCAAGCTGGTGCAGTCCTACGATGGCCGCGTGCATTGCGACGGCCAGAGCTATTTCGACGCCCACGCCGGCGATTGCGTGCGCCTGACGCGTTCGTCGCACGACGTGACCCTGCTGCACCCGCCGGGTTACAGCTATTTCGCGATGCTGCGCGAAAAGCTCCACTGGAGCGCAACGCCCCATAAATAATGCCCCCCGCGCTTGCAAACCCGGCTCGCTGCCCCTCACCGGGGGGCGTAGCTGCCTTTGGGGCGGCCCTACCGGCAGCTAGCCGATGCTGCTCCACCTGACCATCCGCGACTTCGTCATCGTTGACCGGCTCGAACTTGAGTTCGCCGCCGGCTTCGGCGCACTGACCGGCGAGACCGGCGCCGGCAAGTCGATCCTCGTCGACGCGCTGTCGCTCGCGCTGGGCGAACGCGCTGATGCAAGCGTGGTGCGTACCGGCGCGGAGAAGGCCGAGGTGGCCGCGGAGTTCGCGGTCGAAGCGGATGCGCCGCTCGCCGCCTGGCTGCGAGCGAACGACTTCGATACGGAGACCTGCCTGCTGCGGCGCGTGGTCGACGCCGCCGGACGTTCGCGTGCCTGGCTCAACGGCACGGCGGCGACGCTCGGCCAATTGCGTGAAGCGGCGGATTATCTTTGCGACATTCATGGCCAGCATGCGCATCATTCGCTGTTGCGGTCCGACGCCCAGCGTGCGCTGCTCGATGCCCATGCGAACGCGCAGGCGCTGGTGCGCGAGGTGGCGGAATGTTTTGCGACCTGGCGCAAGCTGCGCGATGCGCGCCAGGCGGCCGAACAGGATGTGGCGGCGACCGCGCGGGAAAGGGAACTGCTCGACTGGCAGGTGAAGGAACTCGTCGCGCTCGGTTTCGCGCCGCAGGCCTGGCAGGAGACGGAGCAGGAGCAGCGCCGGCTCGGCCATGCGGCCAGCCTGATCGAGGGCAGTGGTGCCGCGCTGGCGGCGCTTGACGATAACGATTCTGGCGCGCTGGCCGCGCTGCAACATGCGAGCGGACGGCTCACCGAGCTGACGGCGGTCGACGCGGGACTGGGCGAAGCGGCGCAACTGTTCGAGAGTGCGCTGATCCAGCTCGAAGAGTCGGCGCTGGCGCTACGGCGATATCGGGATCATCTGGACCTCGATCCCGCCCGGCTGGGCGAACTCGATGCGCGCATCGACGCCGTCACGCAGCTGGCGCGCAAGCATCGCGTCGCCCCGGAGGCCTTGCCCGACGTGCTCGCACGGCTGCAGGCTCGTTTGGACGAACTGACGCTGGCGGCCGACCCGGCCGCGCTTGCCGCGCGCGAACAGGCAGCCGCGGCGGCCTATCACAAGGTCGCGCAGTGGCTCAGCAAGGCGCGCCAGCACGCCGCGCAGAAACTGGGCGCGGCCGTCACCCACGCAATGCAGGAACTGGCGATGCCCGGCGGCTGCTTCGAGGTACTGCTCGACGCCCTGGCCGAGGGGGTGTCCTACGGCCTTGAAGCCGTCGAGTTCCGCGTCAGCGCGAATGCCGGCCAGCCGCTGCGGCCGCTGGCCAAGGTGGCCTCGGGCGGCGAACTGTCGCGCATCGGCCTCGCGCTGCAGGTCATTGCCAGCCAGGCGCATGCCGCCGGCACGCTGATCTTCGACGAGGTGGATGTCGGTATCGGCGGTCGTGTTGCCGAGATCGTCGGCCACATGCTGAAGCAACTCGGCAGCGACCGCCAGGTGCTGTGTGTCACGCACCTGCCGCAGGTCGCGGCCTGCGCCCGCTGGCAGTGGTCGATCGCCAAGGAAACGCAGGGCGCCGCCACCGTCAGCCGGGTTACGCCACTCGATGCGGCCGGACGCATCGAGGAAATCGCCCGCATGCTCGGTGGCGTCAGGATCACCGAAACGACACGCCAACATGCACGGGAGATGCTCGGCGGCTGACGGACCTGGCGCGGGATGCAAGCGCTTCCCGCCGCAGTTCGCAAATGGCAGGCAGATGACCGGGACGATGCAGGCATGGAGGTCCTTCTGCTTTAATGTCCGACCAAGGTCAATTGGTTGGATAATTTAAAAATGAACAATCACGCTTCATCCGTCCTGATCGTCGAGGACAGCGCCGACCTTGCTGCGAATCTGGCCGACTATCTCGAGTTGCACGGTTTCGTGCCTGATGTTGCACAGGACGGGGTGACAGGGCTGCATCTGGCCGTCACTAATCGCTATGACGCCGTGGTCCTCGACCTGACATTGCCGGGGATGGATGGATTGACGCTTTGCCGTCGCTTGCGCCAGGACGCGCGTTCAACCGTCCCGGTCCTCATGCTCACGGCGCGTGGCACGCTGGACGACAAGGTCGCTGGCTACGCCGAGGGGGCTGACGACTATCTGGTCAAGCCCTTCGAACTGCGCGAACTGGTCCTCCGCCTGCAGGCGCTGCTGCGGCGCAATGCCGGCAACAAGTCACGCTTGCTGAAGGTGGGCGACCTGCAATTCGATCTCGGTACGCTCGAGATCAGCCGTGGGGGCCAACCCGTCGTACTCACTGCCATGTCGCGGCGCATTCTCGAATTGTTGATGCAGCGCTCTCCCAAGGTCGTGCCGCGCGCCGACATCGAGCTTGCCTTATGGGGTGACAGCCCGCCGGACAGCGATGCCTTGCGTGTGCACATGCATGCACTGCGTGCAGCGATCGAACCGCCGGGCACGCTCCCACTGCTGCGCACGGTGAGGGGTATCGGCTACCAGTTGGTGGGTGACGATGCTTAAACCGCGTGATCTGCGCGACCGGGTCGCGCTGTTCTTCGCCGCCTTCGGTGCGGTCCTCAGCGTGATTCTGGCCCTGGTGGTGTATCGCGCCGCGGACGATCTGGGACGGCGGCTGATCGACGAAACCCTGACCGCGGAACTCAATGATTACATTACACGGCGCGAACGCAATCCGAATTCGCGGCCGCCTTCGTCCGTCATGCTGCAAGGCTATGTGCGCGAGGAGGGGCAACCCGGTGATATTCCGAGCTACCTTACCCGCCTGCCGCTGGGTTGGCATAACGTCCCCGTGGATAAGCTGATGTATCGCGTGGTGGTCATTGAGCGCGGCGGCATGCGCTATTACATGCTGCATGACACCTCGGTGCAAACGCGCCGGGAGGAGCGCTTCCTGTGGTTGCTCGGCGTTTTCGTGCTCGCGGCGACCCTGCTTTCGGCGTTCGGAGGCATCTGGGTATCGCGCTCGGTGGTCGCGCCGTTTTCGGAACTCACGGCGCAGGTACGGCATCGCGGCATCGAGGATGACGAGCGGCCGTTGGCCGATGACTTCACCGAGGGGGAAATCGGCGAGCTCGCCCGGGTGTTCGACCGCCAACTGCTGCGCTTGCGCGCCTTCATCGAACGCGAAAAGGCATTCAATGCGGACATGAGCCATGAATTGCGTACCTCGCTGGCCGTGATTCTCGGCGCAACGGAGATCCTGCTTGAGGATGCGACGCTGAATGAAAAGCAGTTGAGCCGCATCAACCGCATCGATCGTGCTGCGCGCGACATGATGGAACTGGGTACGGCGCTGCTGCTGATGGCACGTGAGCACGAGACGTCTGGCGAGAAGGACAGCTGCAGGGTGGCCACGGTGATCGAGCATGCCGTTGATCGACATCGTCATCTGCTGGCCGGCAAGCCGGTCCAACTCGACGTGCAACTGGACCGCGAGATAGAACTGGCTGCTGATCCGGCCCTGATCGACATCCTGGTGGGCAACTTGGTCCGCAATGCTTTTGCCTATACGGAGCGCGGCTCGGTCACGGTCCGGCAGGATCGCGAAGGGTTCAGCGTCAGCGATACCGGGCGCGGCATGTCCCCCCGGGCGGTCAGCCAGGCTTTCGTGCGCCATTTTCGCGACATGACCGGTTTCGGTGCCGGCATCGGCTTGTCGCTGGTCAAGCGCATCTGCGACCAGCATGGCTGGCAGGTGCGCATCGATAGTCGCGAACATGAGGGCACAAGCATCACCATTCGCTTCATTTAACGCAAGCTTGATCCAGCCTTAACGCGGCGCTAACACGCACTTCGCTAGGCTTGCCTCATCCGATAACCGATGAGGCAAGCCGCCATGACATCCACTCCTGCAGCCGTTGGTGCACATCTGCACGATGTGCTGGCGGAGCGGCGGATTTACTGGCTTCGCTACTTGCCATTCCTGCGCTGGCGGCAGCGGGTAACGCGCGACGCCCTGCGCGATGACCTGGTTGCCGGGCTCACCGGCGCCTTGGTCGTACTTCCCCAAGGCGTGGCTTTCGCCACCATCGCCGGCATGCCGCCTGAGTATGGCCTGTATGCCGGCATGGTGCCCGCCATCATCGCGGCCCTGTTCGGTTCTTCCTGGCATCTCGTCTCGGGACCGACGACGGCGGCTTCGGTCGTGATGTTCTCCGTGCTGAGCGCGCATGCGGCCCCCGGGAGCCAGGCCTACATCGGCCTCGCCCTGGCTCTGACATTCCTCGTGGGATTGGTTCAGCTGACGATGGGCGTGGCACGCCTCGGCAGTCTGGTCAATTTCATATCGCATGCCGTCGTGATCGGTTTCACGGCCGGCGCCGCGCTGCTGATCGGCGCCAACCAGATCGAGAACTTCTTCGGCATCACGGTTCCCGGCGGCACCGGTTTCGTCGGCATGCTTGAATCCCTGGCCGTCCATCTGGGCGCGATCAATCCCTATGTGCTGGCCGTCAGCGCAACCACGCTGGCGGTCGGCTTGGCGACGCGCCGCTGGTTGCCGCGCGTACCTTACATGATCACGGCACTCGGCGCCGGCAGCCTGATCGCCGCACTGTTGAACATGCAGCTGGGCCAGTCGGTCACCGGCATCAGCACCGTGGGTGCGTTGCCCGCCACACTGCCGCCGCTGTCGCTGCCCCATCTGTCGTTCGAAACCCTGCGCGGACTGGGCGGCGGCATCCTGGCCGTGACGCTCCTGACGCTGACCGAGGCGGTGTCCATCGCACGGTCGATGGCCCTGAAGACAGGTCAGACGCTGGATGGCAACCAGGAATTCATCGGCCAGGGCCTCTCCAACTTGGTCGGCAGCTTCTTCTCGGGCTATGTCGCCACGGGGTCCTTCAATCGCAGTGCCGTCAATATTGATGCCGGCGCGAAGACACCGCTGGCTGCGGTGTTCGGTGCCTTCCTGCTGATGATGGTTGTGCTGCTGGTCGCCCCCTTGGCCACCTGGCTGCCCAAGGCGGCCATGGCGGGCGTGTTGTTCCTGGTGGCCTGGTCGTTGATCGACTTCCCGCATATTCGCCAGATCCTGCGCGCCAGCCGCAGCCAGAGCCTGATCCTGGTCAGCACATTTGCCACGGCCCTGCTATTCAGCCTCGAGCAGTCGATCATGCTCGGCGTATTGCTGTCGTTTGCCTTCTACCTGCGCCGGACCTCGCGGCCGGCCGTGCTAGCGCGTGTGCCGGATCCGGAGTCGGCTCGGCGCAAGTTCATCAACGTCTCGGCGCATATGCAGGAATGCCCGCAGTTGCGCATCGTCCGCGTCGATGGTTCGCTGTATTTCGGTTCTACCGGGTACCTCGAAGAGCAACTCGCCTGCGAGGGCGAGCAGGCCCATCTGGTCATCGTTGGCGATGGCATCAATTTCATCGACATGGATGCCGCCGAGTTCATCGTCAATGAAGCCAACCGGCGCCGGACTGCGGGGGGCGGGCTCTACTTCATCCGCCTGAAGAAGGCCGTGCGCGTTTCCCTGCGCCGGGGAGGTTACCTGCAGCGTCTGGGCAAGGACGCGCTGTTCGAATCCAAGTCCGAAGCGATAGCCAGCATCCATCGTCGCCTCGATGTGGACCGGTGCAAGCGGTGCAGCTTGCACGTATTCAACGAATGCCATGGATCGGCCAAGGCGCTGGCGGGAAATCCTTTCCCGCTGCCACGGGTGGCCATGGTGGGAGCTTGACATGAAAACCTATCGAAGAATCCTTATGCCAACCCGATCCTGCTGTCCCAGCATGGAACAGTTAAGCCGTTGCAACGAACTGGCCGCGTCGGGTGACAGCAAGGCGCGGGTGGTGCTGTTTCTTGATCGCAATCGTATCTTCGAGTCCGATGGTCCTGCAGGCGTGTTCCCGATGGAGGAACTGCTTGCCGAGAAGCGCATCGATGCCCGTCAGCGGCTCGGCCTGTTGCTCAACCGGAGCGGCCTCGGCTGGATACAGCCAGCGGTTCAACAAGGCGACCCGAGAACGCTGCTGGCGCAGGAGATGAAATCATTGCAGCCCGACCTGGTGGTTTATGACAGGGGATTCGGACAGGCCCGCTGGATAGCGCGTGCCGTGCATGAAGCGGGAATACCCGCACCGGATCTCATCGAGGTGGCTGCCGACGGTGTCGGCAGGAAGCTGCTGAACGCCTTGTTGCCCCTGTCTGCCGAATTCATGCATTTTCCGCTGCTTCCGCTCAAGGATACCCATCCGGGTGAACACCATTGGGCAGCGCGGTGATGGGGGGAGGTGCGCAATCCATGATCAAATCATTATTTCGCGCGTTTGTGCGCGCATTGGCTGAACTGGTGGAATCCGAATCTGGTGAATTTCTGACCACCCGGGAAAAGTCCCGCCGGCTCCATGCCATGCTGCATGAGCATGAGCAACTCGATGGCCCACCCAGCAAGGTTAATTCCGGGCGACACGAGCTTCTGTCATCCAGCCTGTCCGCAGCGTGCTTGCGCAGGCACGCCCACCTTTCCTCGAGCCCTGCGCGGTAGGAGGTTTTTCTCCGGTTGTTCACGGTGGCGCGGCGGCACGGTAGTTGTGTCGTCCCCATCCACCTGGCGGGCCGGCAGGTGCCGTCCCGCCAGCCCTGACTTTCACATCGGCATCTTGCACTCGCCAACGTAGGCGTCGGCGTGGTCGGTGAAGATGGTGCCCATCAGCTTGTTGGTGATGCGGCCCTTTTCGTCCTTGCGCACGACGCGCAGGAAGTAGTCCTGCACCGGATAGTGGTTGCTGTTGAACTTGAACTTGCCGCGCACCGAGGCGAACTTCGCGGCTTCGAGCGCCTTGCGCACCGCGGCCTTGTCGTCCAGCCTGCCCTTCGTGTCGCGCACCGCCGCATCCATCAGCAGGGCGGCATCGTAGCCCTGCGAGGCATAGAGCGAGGGGATGCGCTGGTATTCCTTTTCGAAGTCGGCGACGAATTTCTTGTTGGCCGCATTGTCGAGGTCGTGCGCCCAGTGCGAGGAGTTGAAGGTGCCCAGCATCGGCTCGCCGACGGCCGGGATGACATCCTCGTCGGCGGCGAAGCCCGAGGTGATCAGGCGCATTTCCTTCGACAGGCCGGCGGCGACAAACTGCTTGATGAAGTTGATGCCCATGCCGCCGGGCAGGAAGAAGAACACCGCGTCGGGCTTGGCGGCGCGCAATTGGGCGAGTTCGGCGGCGTAGTCGAGTTGGCCCAGCTTGGTGTACATCTCGTCGCTGATCTTGCCCTTGAAGAAGCGCTTGAAGCCGTTGATGGCGTCCTTGCCGGCGGGGTAGTTCGGCGCGACGCCGATGACATTCTTGTAGCCCTGGTCGGTGGCCCACTTGCCCATGGCCTCGGCGACGTTGTCGTTTTGCCAGGCGACGTTGAAGAAGTAGGGGTTGCAATCCTTGCCGGCCAGTTGCGAGGGACCGGCGTTGGCGGAGATATAGAAGGTCTGGCTATCGAACACGGGCTTGGCGACGGTGAGCAGGATGTTCGAGAAGACGATGCCGGTCATGAAGTCGACCTTGTCCTTTTTGAGAAAGCGCTCCGCGATCTGCTTGCCGACTTCGGGCTTCTGCTGGTCGTCGGCGATGATGACCTCGGCCGGGACGCCGCCGAGCTTGCCGCCGAGATGCTTCATCGCGAGCTGGAAGCCATCGCGGATGTCCACGCCGAGGCCGGCGGCCGGGCCGGAAAGCGTGGAGAGGAAACCGACCTTGACTGCGTCCGCGGCTTGGGCGGCAGTCAGCGCGGTGGCGAGCAGGGCGGTGAACAGGGTCTTTTTCATGAGGTTTCCTCTATGGGATGGTTAAAGGCTGTCTCTCCAGACGCGAATCGCGCCGAAGGTTTCGGCATCGTTCGCGGGAGGATGTCCGATGCGTGCGGTGGCGGCGGCGATCACGCCGGGCGATGTCCAGCGCAGGAAGGGGTTGGTGGCCAGTTCGTCGGCCAGTGTGGACGGTACCGAGGGCTGGCCAGCGGCGCGTTGTGCGGCAACCGCGGTGATGCGACTTTCGATGGCAGTGTTGGCGGGCTCGACGGTCTTCGCGAAGCGCAGGCAGGACTGCGTGTATTCATGGGCGCAATAGACGCGCGTGTCGGACGGCAGGGCGGCGAGGCGGGCCAGCGATGCGTGCATCTGGGGCAGCGTGCCCTCGAAGACGCGGCCGCAACCGGCGCCGAACAAGGTATCGCCGCAGAAGAGCTCACCCAAGCGATAATAGGCGACATGACCCAGCGTATGACCCGGCACCTCCAGCACTTCGAAATCCACGCCCAGTACCGTAACGCGGTCGCCATCGCGCAGCGGCTGGGTGACGACCTCGGCCGCCTCGCGTGCCGGTCCGTAAACGGGCACCGGATGCTTTGCGACGAGTTCGGCAATGCCGCCGATGTGATCGCCATGCCGGTGCGTGACGAGGATTGCGGCCAGCCGGTCGCCCGTGCGTTCCAGAAATCGCAATACCGGGGCGGCTTCGCCGGGATCGACGACGGCGACCTGGCCGGCATGCCGGAGCGCCCAGATGTAGTTGTCCTCGAACGCGGGAATTGGTTCGATGCTGCGGGGTTCAATTTGCATGGTGGTCAATTGTAATGGCTATCGCCAGTTTCTCCGCCTGGCTGGCGACGCCGCAGGGCCGCTATGTGCTGGACTGGGAGCAGGCCAAGCTCGACATCGTGCTGGCCGACATCTTCGGTTTCAACGCCGTGCAGATTGGCTTTCCGCAGGTCGATTTCCTGCGGGCGAACCGCATGCCCTTTCGTTTCTACTGTTGCGATCACGCCGGCGTGGCGGTGAAGAGCGATCCGCACCATCTGCCGTTTGCCACCAACAGCCTCGATCTCGTGGTGTTGCCGCACGTCCTCGAATTTGATGTGCATCCGCACCAGATTTTGCGCGAGGTCGATCGCGTGCTGGTGCCGGAAGGCAGCGCGGTCGTGGTCGGCTTCAATCCCTTCAGCCTGTGGGGTGCTGCGCCGGTTGCTGGGAGGCAAGCGCAGTCCGGCGCCCTGGCGGGACGTTACATCAGCGTGCCGCGCCTGCGCGACTGGTTTGCCCTGCTCGGCCTCGAAACGCGGGCCGGCGCCTTCGGCTGCTACATTCCGCCCGTCGTACAGGAAAAGTGGCTGCAACGCTGGCATTTCATGGAAGCCGCCGGGGATCGCTGGTGGCCCATTGCCGGAGGCGTGTATGTCATGCAGGCGATCAAGCGCGTGCAAGGCATGCGGTTGATCACGCCGAAATGGAAGGATCGCATGGCCCAGGCGAAGGCGCTCGCCCTGATGCCGCAAAAGCCGCTGACCCAAAAAACGGATGAGGTTTCCGACGCCCAATGAAGGATAGTGTCGACATATATACCGATGGCGCGTGCAGCGGCAATCCCGGCCCTGGCGGCTGGGGTGCGTTGCTGCGCACAACGGTGCCCGGAGAAGGAATTGTCGGGTTACGCCCCGGCCACCACCAACAACCGCATGGAACTGATGGCGGTGATCGAGGCGCTGCGAGTCCTGAAACGGCCGGTGATGGCCCGCGTGCATACCGACTCGCAGTATGTGCAGAAAGGCATCAGCGAATGGATCCACGGCTGGAAGAAGCGCGGCTGGCTCACGGCCGACAGAAAGCCGGTGAAGAATGCCGATCTCTGGCAGGCGCTCGACGCGCTGACGACGGGCCATTCGATCGAATGGCTGTGGGTGCGCGGCCATGCGGGACACGCCGAAAATGAGCGCGTCGATGCGTTGGCGCGCGAGGCATCGAGGAGAACCGATGAGCGAATTGCGACAGATGATGCTGGATACCGAAACGACAGGACTCGAATGGCGACAGGGCGACCGCGTCATCGAAATCGGCTGCGTCGAACTGCTCAACCGCAAGCTGACCGGCAACCGCTTCCATTGCTACCTGAATCCGGAGCGTGCCATCGCGGCCGGCGCGCAGGCCGTGCATGGCCTGTCGGACGAGTTTCTCGCCGACAAGCCGAAGTTCGCCGAGGTCGCCGAGGAACTGCTGGAGTTTTCCGAACGGTGCCGAGGTCATCATCCACAACGCGCCCTTTGACGTCGGCTTTCTCGATAACGAATTGAGCCTGATCGACCGCACGCCCCTCAAGGCGGCTTGCGACGCGATCACCGACACGCTGAAGATGGCGCGCGATATACGGCCCGGCAAGAAGAACAACCTCGATGCGCTGTGCAGCGAATTCGGCGTCGATAACTCCGGGCGGCAACTGCACGGCGCGCTGCTCGACGCGGAACTGCTTGCCGAAGTTTATCTGGCGATGACGCGCGGGCAGGAAAGCCTGGTGATGGATCTCGACAGCAGCAGCACGGCTGCGGCGATTGCCTTCATCAAGGGCGAGCATCCGCCGCTGCGCATCGTGACAGCCTCCGCGGAGGAACTGGCCGAGCACGAGCGCGTGCTCGCCGAGATCGACAAGGAAAGCAAGGGAATAACACTGTGGCGCACACTGGCGCCACAGACTGTCTAGATCCTGAACAGGAACATCGCGGTTGCGAGGCTGCCGATGATCGCCGCGGCATAGAGCACCGTCGCGACCAGCGTGTCGATGCGTAGACCGAAGTCGAAGCAGGTGCAGCGCAGGCGGTGTGCCGAACTCCACAGCGAGAGCGCGACGATGCCGAACACCGCCAGTTTGGCGAGCACGCAGCCGGCCAGCCAGCCGTGCAGGTTCTCGTAGCTCATCCCGGCAGGTACTTTGCCGAGCGCCACCAGCAAGGTGAGCAGGGCGATGACGGGGATGAAGAAGGCGATGACCGTGCCGCCTGCGGCGAAGGGGAACCAGACGACGGGTTTGTGGGATTTGGCCATGATCAGAACACCCCCGCGAGCAGGATGACGATGACGGAGAGTACCGCCCAGACAACATAGTGCGCGCCGGAGATCCAGCTGCCCGGCACGAAGTTTTCGCCGACCTGGATCGGCATGGCAACCTGCGTGGCGTTGAACCAGGTCGTCGCGTGGTAGAGCGCGGCGACGAAGGCGGCGACGTGGAAGGCGATCGACAGCGGGCTTTGCAGGGCGAGGAGGAAACTCTCGTAGCTGGCCTTGCCATCGGCGAGCGCGCCGATGCCGAAGACCAGCAGCACGCAGTAGGCGCCGATGAAGATGCTGGTGATTTCGCGCGACATGTAGCGCAGGTAGCGCGGATGGCGGAAGTACCACGAGGTGGGGGGTACTTCACGGATCAGTGGGTTTCGACTCATTTTCCACCTCCCGGCAGCAGATGTTCCTTGATCCAGTCAATGGAGCTGGCGATCTTGACCTGCTGCAACGCGCTGGCCGGATCGACATGGACCGGACAGACTTCCGAGCAGGCCCCGACGAAGGTGCATTCCCACACGCCTTCCTTGGTGGCGATGACTTCCTGTCGCTCGTCCCGGCCCTGGTCACGCGAGTCCTGGTTGTAGCGGTGGGCGAGCGCGATGGCAGCCGGACCGATGAAGTGTCTGCTCAGGCCGTATTCCGGGCAGGCAGCGTAGCAGAGCGTGCAGTTGATGCACATCGCGTACTGGCGGTAACGCATCAACTCCTTCGGGGTCTGCTTGTATTCGCCTGCCTCGATCGGCTGCTTGTCCTTGCGGATGATGTAGGGCTTGACGCGCTTGAGCTTCTCCATGAAGTCATCGGGCGCGGTGACGAGGTCGCGCTCGACCGGGAAATGCACCAGCGGTTCGACGCGGATCGTGCCCGGATAGTTGCGCAGGAAGGTGTGGCAGGCCAGCTTGGGCTCGCCGTTGATCATCATGCCGCAGCTGCCGCAGACGGCCATGTGGCAGGACCAGCGGAAGTTGAGCGTCGGGTCGAGGGTTTCCTTGACCTTGTTGAGCGCGTCGAGAACCACCCACTCTTCCAGGCAGGACACTTCGTAATGCTGGTAATGCCCTTCGGTGTCGGTGTCCGGGTTGTAGCGAAAGACTTCGAGCTGGATCACGCGTTCCATGCTTCCGTCGGGCCGCCCCGAGGAAGCATGCGCCCCCCCGTGGGGGGCAGCGAGCTGAGTTTGCGAGCGTGGGGGGCTACTGCTCATTTGTGATCTCCCGAATAATCGCGCACGCCGGGCTGCGACTTGGTGATCACCACGTCGAGGTAGTCGATGCGCGGCGCATCGGAACCCTGGTGATACACCATCGTGTGGCGCAGGAAATTCTGGTCGTCGCGTTCCGGGAAATCGAGGCGCTGGTGGGCGCCGCGCGATTCCTTGCGCGCCAGCCCGCCAACCGTCACGGCCTCGGCGCAATCGAGCATCGAGCCGAGCTCGAGGGTCTGGAACAGGTCGGTGTTATAGACGTTGGTCTTGTCGGTGAGCACGACGCGGCGGTAGCGGTCGCGCAGTTCATGAATCTTCGCGACGGCGGCCTTGAGACCTTCTTCAGTTCGATAGATGCCGGCATGCTCTTCCATCGTGTCCATCATTTCCTTGCGCAGGCCGGCGACCGATTCGCTGCCGTCAGTGCGCGAGAACAGCGTGCGGATGCGTTGCTGGGTCTGGTCCGCACAGGCTTCCAGCGCGGCCGCATTGCTGGCAGGCGCTTGCTGGATGTGTTCGATGGCAGACAGCGCGGCACGGCGGCCGAACACGAGCAGCTCGACCAGCGAATTCGAGCCGAGCCGGTTGGCGCCGTTGAGGCTGACGCAGGCGCATTCTCCGGCGGCGAACAGGCCGGGCAGGGGTGTGGCCGCCTGCGTGTTGGTCGAAATGCCGCCCATCATGTAATGCACCACGGGGCGGATCGGCACGGGATCCTTGACGATGTCGACGCCCAGATAGCTTTCGGCGAGTTCGCGCACCAGCGGCAGCCGCTCATTGATCTTCTTCGCGCCGAGGTGGCGCATGTCAAGCAGCACGCATTCGCCCCAGGGCGTCGTGACGGTGTTGCCCTTCTGCAGTTCGTGCCAGTAGGCCTGGCTGACGCGGTCGCGCGGGCCGAGCTCCATGGTCTTGAGCTGCGGCTGGCCGACGGGCGTTTCTGGGCCCATGCCGTAGTCCTGCAGGTAGCGGCGGCCATTCTTGTTCACGAGGATGCCGCCTTCGCCGCGGCAGGCTTCCGTCAGCAGGCTGCCGGTGTTGGGCAGGCCGGTCGGGTGGTACTGCACGAACTCCATGTCCTTGAGCGGTGCGCCGGCGCGGTAGGCCATCGCCATGCCGTCGCCGGTCTTGATGGCGCCATTGGTGGTGAAGGGGAACATGCGTCCCGCGCCGCCGCCAGCGATGATTACCGCCTTGGCGTGGAATTGCCGCAACTGGCCGCTGCGCATGTCCATCGCGGTGAGGCCCTGGCAGCGACCGTCGTCGACCAGCAGGTCGAGCGCGAAGTATTCGTCGTAGCGTTTGATCGAATCGAATTGCAGCGAGGTCTGGAACAGCGTGTGCAGGATATGGAAGCCCGACTTGTCGGCGGCGAACCAGGTGCGCTTTTTCTTCATGCCGCCGAAGGGCCGTACCGCCACCGAGCCATCCGCTTCCCGATTCCACGGGCAGCCCCAGTGTTCGAGCTGGAGCAGTTCCTTCGGGGCTTCGTGCACAAAATATTCGACGCAATCCTGGTCGGAAAGCCAGTCGCCGCCGCCCACGGTATCGTCGAAATGAATGTCGAAACTGTCGTCCGGCTTGATCACGCCGGCGGCACCGCCTTCCGCCGCGCAGGTGTGGCTGCGCATGGGATAGACCTTGGAGATCAGTGCGATGCGGAGTGTCGGGTCGGTTTCGGCAAGCGCGATTGCCGTTCTTAATCCGGCGCCGCCGGCACCGATGATGGCTACATCTGTCTGGATCGTTTCCATTGTGCCCATTCCCGTTCGCCCACGTGAGGCGAAACCATGCTGCAAAGCAGCATTATGAGCTTTATTAGCGTTCCGGTGGATTCAAAGAATTTTATGCGGGGTCAACATGAAACGCCTTGCTTGCCGACCGCTACCCTTGACGTTACCTTGGGAGTGGGTAGCCAGAGGTCGGCATTGCGGCCTTAGGCCGGCTCGAAGAACAACATGGCGAGCGGGGGCAGATGCAACAGCAGGGAATGCGGTCGCCCGTGCTGCGCGATGTCCTGCGCCATGGTGCCGCCGGCATTGCCCACGCCGCTGCCGCCATAGCAGGCCGCATCGCTGTTGAGCACTTCGCGCCAGTTGCCGCCCTGCGGTACGCCGACGCGGTAGCTCTCGCGCACGACTGGCGTGCCGTTGAGCACGACGAGCATCAACTCGTCGTGCGGCCCGCGTCGCAGGAAGCTGATGATGCTCTCGTCGCTGTCGAGGCAGTTGACCCATTCGAATCCGTCGTTGGTGAAGTCGCGGCCGAACAGCGCCGGTCGGCTCTTGTAGACCGCATTGAGGTCGCGCAGCCAGGCGCGCGCGCCGGCATGCGGCCAGAACTCAAGCAGGTGCCAGTCGAGGCTGGTGTCGTGGTTCCATTCGCGCGTCTGGCCGAATTCGCAACCCATGAACAGCAATTTCTTGCCCGGGTGCGCCCACATGTAGCCAAGCAGCAGGCGCAGGTTGGCGAAGCGCTGCCATTCGTCGCCCGGCAACTTGCCGACCAGCGAGCCCTTGCCATGCACGACCTCGTCGTGCGAGATCGGCAGCATGAAGTTTTCATGGAAGGCGTACCAGATGCTGAAAGTGATCTGGCCGTGGTGAAAGCGGCGGTGGATCGGTTCGTGGGCGTAGTAGGCGAGCGTGTCATGCATCCAGCCCATGTTCCACTTCATGCCGAAGCCGAGGCCGCCGACCCAGGTCGGACGCGATACCATCGGCCAGGCGGTCGATTCCTCGGCGATCGTCTGCGTGTCGGGAAAATCGCGATACACCGCTTCGTTGAGCTGGCGCAGGAAAACGATCGCGTCGAGGTTCTCCTTGCCGCCATACTTGTTGGGTATCCACTCGCCCTCCTTGCGCGCATAGTCGAGGTAGAGCATCGAGGCGACGGCATCGACGCGCAGCCCGTCGATGTGATAGTTCTCGAGCCAGAACAGCGCGCTCGAGAGCAGGAAGGAACGCACCTCGTGACGGCCGTAGTTGAAGATCTGGCTGCTCCACTCGGGGTGGTAGCCCTGGCGCGGATCGGCGTGCTCGTAGAGCGCCGTGCCGTCGAAGTAGGCCAAGCCATGCTGGTCGTTGGGGAAATGCGAGGGCACCCAGTCGAGAATGACGCCGATGCCCCGCTGGTGCAGGTGATCGACCAGATACATGAAATCCTGCGGCGAACCGTAGCGCGAGGTGGGCGCAAAAAACCCGGTGACCTGGTAGCCCCACGAACCGTAGAACGGATGCTCCATCACCGGTAGCAACTCGACGTGCGTGAAGCCCATTTCGGCGCAGTAGTCGGCGAGCTGGTGGGCGAGATCGCGATAACCGAGCGGTTGGGCGGGATCGTCCAGCGAGCGGCGCCATGAGCCGAGATGCACTTCATAGACTGACATCGGCGCGTCGAGCGCATTGGCTTGCTTGCGTGTGGCCATCCAGTCGGCGTCGTTCCAGGTGTAGTCGAGGCTGGCGATGACCGAGCCGGTCGCGGGCGCGATCTCGGCGGAGAAGGCGAAGGGGTCGGCCTTGTCGACTTTGTAGCCTTGCTGGCTCGATTCGATGTGGAACTTGTAGCGCTGGCCGGCTGCGGCGCCGCTGACAAAACCTTCCCAGATGCCCGAGCCGGGATGGATCTGCCGCAGCCAGTGGCTGTGACGGTGCCAGCCGTTGAAGTCGCCCATGACCGAGACGGCGTGACCATTCGGCGCCCAGACGGCGAAATGGCAGCCGTTTTTCCCGTCGCGGTTTTCCAGGTGGGCGCCGAGGCAGTCGTACAGCCTGGTGTGGCTGCCTTCGTGAAACAGGTGGAGGTCGAGTTCGCTGAGCTTGCTGGTGATGGTCTGGATAGACGACATGATATTCACGCTTACCGGGCTGGCGGCCGATGGCCGATCAGCCTGCATTAGACCGCTAGATGAGCGGCTTGGAAAGGGGCGAGATTGCGCGTACGCCCATGTCGCGCAAGCGCGCGACCATCATCTGCAGCAGCATGGTGAGGAACTTGTTGGCCAGCCGGCTGTGCAGGGCCATGATTTCATTGAGGTCGGATTTCGACATCACGGCGAAACGCGTCGTCTCGGCGGTGACACAGCTGGCGAAGCGCCGCTCACCGTCGATCAGCGACATTTCGCCGAGAATGTTGCCTTCGCCCACCATCGCCAGGCTGTGCGTCTTGCCGGCCAGGTCGTCCTTGCGCACGATGACTTCCCCGGACAGCAACAGGATCAGGTGATCGCCTTCCTCGCCTTCCTGAAGCAGGATCGTGCCTGCCGGCGCGCTGAAGCAATGCATGAATTGGCAGAGTTCCTCGATCTCGTAATGATAGAACTCGTCGAACAGCACTTCCTTGTTGATGGCTTCCATGACGGCGTTGACGAAGCCGCTGGCGCCGCCGAGATACTCGATGTCGCGATACAGGAAGGGGCGAGAGTCGGTGCTCATGACAATCATCCGGACAGGGGAAATGGGGTACCGCCAATAGATGATGCAAGGATAACAGCTAACGCGAAAGTCAGCGCTGGCGAGACGGCACAAACAGAGGATTATTTCCCGTCGATCTTGAGCGGTCCGCTGCCCGAGAAGCGATCCAGCGCCAGATAAATCACCGGCGTGATCAGCAGGGTGATGAGCTGCGAGAAGAGCAGGCCGCCGACGACCGACAGGCCAAGCGGTTGCCGCAGTTCGGCGCCGGCGCCGAGCCCGAGCGCAATGGGCATGGCGCCCATCAGCGCGGCAGCGGTCGTCATCATGATCGGGCGAAAGCGCAGCAGGCAGGCGGTTCGGATCGCTTCGCGCGGCGCCATGCCTTGCTCGCGCTGCGCGGCCAGCGCGAAGTCGATCATCATGATGGCGTTCTTCTTGACGATGCCGATCAGCATCAGGATGCCGATCATGGCGATGATCGACAGGTCCAGGCGGAACAGCCAGAGCATCGTGAGCGCGCCGACGGCGGCAGAAGGCAGGCCGGCGAGAATCGTCAAGGGGTGGATGTAGCTCTCGTAGAGTACGCCGAGCAGCACGTAGATGACCAGCAGCGCGCCGACGATGAGGACGATCTGGCTGCCCTGCGACGACTGGAAGGCCGCCGCGTCGCCGCCCCAGCTGGTCAGGATGCTGGTCGGGAAGTGGAGCTCCTGCCGGTGTTTTTCGATGATCTTCGATGCATCGCCGAGCGCGGCGCCGGGCGCGAGGTTGAACGAGAGCGTGAGCGCCTCGAGTTGCCCCGCATGGTTGATCGATACCGGGCCGACCTCGCGTTCGACCGTCGCGACGCTGGCCAGCGGCACCAGAGCACCGCCCTTGGCGCGCAGATAAATCTTGCTGAAGGCGCTTTCCTCGGCGCGGTCGTCGGCGCCAACCTGCAGGATGACCTGGTAGCTGTCGCTCGACGTGTAAATGGTCGAAACCTGCCGCTCGCCGAAGGCGCTGTAGAGCGCCGCGCGGATGTCGCCGATCTGCACACCGAGCAGGTTGGCCTTGTCGCGGTCGATGTTGAGCCGCGCCTGCAAGCCCTTGAGCTGGGCATCGGTCGTCACGTCGCGAAACAGCGGTTCGTCGCGCAGGCGCAGCAGCAGCCCGTCGGCCGCCTCGCGCAGGTCGCCCGCGCGCACGCTGCGCATCACGTACTGGTAGCGGCTCTTGCTGGGGCGGCCGCCGAGACGCAGGTTCTGGATCGGGTTGATGAAGACGCTGACGCCCGGCACGGCACGCACCTCGCGGCGCAGCGACTCGACGACCTTGTCGATGTGCGGACGCTGGTCGCGCGGCTTCAGGCTCATGAACATGCGCGAGCTGTTGCTGTCCGTGGCGTGGGCGATCAGCGTATCGACCGCCGGATTGGCGCGGATGATCGCGCTGGTGCGCTGGATCAGTTCCGCCATCGCGGGGAAGGATATATCCTCGGCCGCCTCGACCGTGATCAGCGCCTGGCCAATGTCCTCGTTGGGGAAGAAGCCCTTGGGCAGTTCGGTAAACAGCGCCCAGGTCGCGACGAAGGTGGCGAGCGCCAGTCCCAGCACGCTGCGTGTGTGCAGCAGCGCCCAGTCGAGCGCTCGTGTGTAGAGTTTCAGCAGGCCCTCGAAGCCGCGTTCGAACCACGCCGTCAGGCGCAGGCTGCGGTCGGTGGCCTCGGAGTGCACGAGGTAGCGGCTGGCCAGCATCGGGATCAGCGTCAGCGAAACGACCGCCGACACGAGGATGGCGATGCCGACGACGGCGGCGAATTCGTGGAACAGCAGCCCGATCACGCCGGGCATGAAAAAGATCGGGATGAACACGGCGACCAGCGACACGGAGATCGAGACGATGGTGAAGGTGACCTCACGCGAGCCGCGCAAGGCGGCCTGCAGGGGGGGGACACCATTCTCGACGTGGCGCACGATGTTTTCGAGCACGACGATCGCGTCGTCCACGACGAGGCCGACGGCCAGTGTGATGGCCAGCAGCGAAATGTTGTCGAGGGTGTAGCCGAAGACGCGCATCAGCGCGACCGTGCCGAGCAGCGAGATCGGCAGCGACAGGGCCGGGATGATCGTCGCGCTCGGCTTGCGCAGGAACAGGAAGATGACGCCGACGACCAGCGCGACCGTGAAGGCGAGCGTGAGTTGCACGTCGTGGATGGATTGCCGGATCGACAGCGAGCGGTCGTTGCGCAGCTTGAGCTCGACCGAGTCGGGCATTTGCGCGATGAGCTTGGGCAGGGTGGCGCGGATGGCGTCGACGGTGGCGACAGTGTTTTCACCCGGCTGGCGCAGCACCGACAGGGTGATGCCGCGCTCGCCATTGACCCAGCTGGCCGTCTTGACCGACTCGACGCTGTCCTCCACGGCCGCGACCTCGGCCAGCCGTACCGGCCGGCCACCGGGAGCCGTGGCGACGATCAGCCCGGCAAAGGCGGCGGCGTTCTCGAGTTGCCGGTTCGCCTGGATCACGAGGGTCTGGCGCGGGCCGTCGAGCACGCCGACCGGCGAATTTGTATTGGCGTTGCGCAGGGCACTGGCGATGTCGTCGAGGGTGAGGTTGCGGGCGGCGAGGGCCTCGCTGTCGATGCGCACGCGCACGGCGTATTTCTTCTGGCCATTGATGTTGACCTGGGCCACGCCCGGCAGGGTGGAGAGCGTCGGCGCGATCAGCTTGTCGGCGAAACTGTTGAGGTCGGACAGCGGCATCGACGGCGATGTCAGCGACAGGAAGAGAATTGGTGCGTCCGCCGGGTTGACCTTGCGGTAGGCCGGTGGTGTGGTCATTTCGACGGGAAGGGCGCGCTGGGCCCGCAGCAGCGCAGCCTGGACATCGATCGAGGCGCTGTCGATATTGCGGCTCTGCGCGAATTCCAGCGTGATGGAGGTCGCGCCCTGGGTCGAGGTCGAACTCATCACGTCGAGCCCCGAAATGGACGAGAACTGCCGTTCCAGCGGCGTGGCGACCGACGACGCCATGGTCTCGGGGCTGGCGCCGGGCAGGACGGCCGTGACCGAGATCGTCGGCGCGTCGTAGCTTGGCAAGGCGGCGATCGGCAGGCCGGCGTAGGCGATGATGCCGGCGACGATGGCCGACGCCGACAATAGCACCGTCATCACCGGACGGCGGATGCAGAGTTCCGAAAGGTTCACGATTTCTTCTGCTTGCCGGGCCCCTTGCCGGGTTCTTTTCCGTTGGGCGGGTCGGTTGGTCCTTCGGTCACCATGCCGCCGGGCCGCAAGTTCTGCGCGCCTTCGAGCACGACCTTCGCGCCTGCCTCGGCGCCTTCGATGACCGCCCGGCCGTCCTGGATGAGCACGACGCGTACCGTGACCGCGCTGACCTTGCCCTCCGCGTCGATGGCGTAGAGGAACTTGCGCTCCGGCCCGGTCTGCACGGCTTGCGCCGGTACGGTCAGCGCACCCGTCAGTGTTCGCGGCGAAAGGCTGACGCCAACGAACATGCCGGGCCACAGGCGGCTATCCGCGTTCTTGAAGGCGGCCTTGAGCCGCACGGTGCCACTGCTGGTGTTGACGCTGTTATCGATGAAGACGAGCTGGCCTTGCCGGGTGTCCTTGCCGCTTTCGTCAAGCTGGGCGGTGACCGTTACCTCACCACTGGCCAAGGCTTGTTGCAGCGTGGGCAACTCGCGCTCCGCCACGGTGAAGCTGACATTGATCGGGTCGATCTGCGTGATGCTGACGAGCGCCGGCCCGCTCGGCTGGACGAGGCTGCCTGGATAGACGGCGACGGCGCCGATGCGTCCGGCGATGGGCGCGACGATCGCGCCGTAGCCACGCGCGACGCGGCTGGACTCGACCACAGCGAGGTCGGCCGCCACCTGCGCGCGCAGGCTGTCGACCTGGTTCTGGCTGGCGTCCAGCGCGGTCTGGGAAATGAACTTCTGGGCGAACAGTTCGCGCTGGCGCTTGAAGTTGCGTTCGGCATTGGCGAAGTCGGCGCGGCTTCGGGCGACCTGCGCCTCCGCCTTGCCGAGGTTGGCGGCCTCGGTACGTGTATCCAGTGTGAACAGGTGCTCGCCGCGGCGGACGAACTGACCTTCCTTGACATGTACCGCCTGGATCGTCGCGCTGATCTGGGCCCGCACATCCACTGACTGGATGGCACTGGCCGTGCCGTTGGCGCTGAGGCGGACCGGCACGTCGGCAGTTGTGACCTGCGTGCTGACGACGGGCACGGGTCCGGGGCCTTTCTTGCCCGGCGGCGTGGCGGATTGTTCGCGCCAGAACCAGAGCGCGGCGGCGATGGCGATGACCGCGATGACGACCACGGGGCCGAGGTGGATGCGACCGGTATTGCTCGAAGGGGAGGGAACAGGTACTTGCATGGTCGGGCGTTGGCTGGGCGGTGCCGAATTCTCCCTCAATTGCTCTGCCATTCAAGACTTATTTTGTGAAATTTTGAAACAGCCGCTCACCGTTGCGGAAGGCGATCCGTTCTGCCACGCCGGGTGGCAATTGCGCCAGCCATTGCCGATAGCCGCCCATGATGGCCGCGTAGCTGTCCCAGCGCTCGTTGACCCAGGTGTCGGAGCCAACCAGGAAGCGCTCCGGATAGGTCTCGAACAGCCGTCGCCATTCCGGTGTTAATTTGCCGGCGCTATCGGTAATGCCATAGCGGTAGGACAACTCACACGAGAGGCCCGGGTAGCGTTGCAGATAGGCTTCGACCTGGTCCGGCGCCGTCGAAAAACCGGTATGGGCCCAGATGATCTTTGCCTGCGGGTTTTGGCGAAAGAGAATCTCGAGTGCTTCGTCGTCAGCATGGGCATGCAGGTAGAGGTCGTGCCGGGCGGCGAAATCCACGGTGAATCGGACCTGCGGCGCAGCAGCGGCCTGCCCCGACAGATGGAACTCGCCGATGCCCCGGTAGTAGCCGCGCTTGAATTCGCTGGTGATCAGCGCCTCGGTCTGCGGGTCGCTCATCCAGGTCTGGATATCAGGCCGTACGCGGTAGGGGCGGATGAAGGGCACGACCCAGAGGTCCTTCGCCGTGGTTTGCGCGGCTTCATAGAGTGCGCGCGTGCCGTCGTTCGGCCGGCTGGTGGCGAGGATGCCCATGATGTTCTGCTCGCGGAACAAGGCCAGCACCCGGTCGAGCGGCAGGTGCGGCGCCGGTTCCCAGTTGTAGTGCAGGTGGGCGTCGAACAAGGGCAGAGCCGGGCGTGGCGTCTCGGCGTGGACTGGATTCATCATGAACAAGGTGGCGACGACAGCAATCAGGCGCGCGAGGATCATGTCGGTCTCCAGCATTCGGATGAAATAGTGTTCAGCATTCCGGTGGCGCCGTCAATGTGACGAAAGTCAGCGCTGGCGGGACGGCACCGCGGCAACCCGGTAAAGTCCTGACCATGTCGAATTGTCCGGAGCATCCCGTCTTGCTCGATCTATTGGCGCGTGGCACGGTCGCCGTGCTGACCGGGGCGGGACTCAGCACCGCCAGCGGTGTGCCGGCCTATCGTGACCGCCATGGCCAGTGGCAGCATCCCCAACCGGTCCGGCATCAGGATTTTTTGGCCTCGGCCACCGTCCGGCGGCGCTACTGGGCACGCAGCTTCGTCGGTTGGCCCCGGATGGGAATGGCGGATCCCAACGATGGCCATCGTGCGCTGGCGGCGCTGGAATCCCGCGGGGTTGTCGCCTCGGTCATTACCCAGAACGTCGATGGCCTGCACCAGAAGGCCGGCAGTCGAAAACTCATCGAACTGCACGGCGCCATCGGCCGGGTGCGTTGCATGGCTTGCGCGGCCCGCTTCCCGCGCGCGGAAATCCAGGCGTGGCTTGCCGAGGCCAATCCGGATTTCGACGCGTCGGCGCAGGTATCGCGCAGCCTGCCGGATGGTGATGCCGCGCTTGAGGATGCCCGCTACGCCGGCTTTCGCTTTCCGGATTGTCCCGCCTGTCAGGGCATGCTCAAGCCCGATGTCGTGTTCTTCGGCGACAACGTGCCGCGCGACCTGGTCCAGGCGGCCATTCAGGCTGTCGAGGCCGCGTCGGCCCTGCTGGTGGTGGGGTCCTCGCTGATGGTCTATTCGGGTTATCGCTTTGCCGAAATGGCCAGTCGAACTCGACAAGCCGGTGATCGCCATCAACCAGGGCGTCACGCGCGCCGACAGCCTGCTGACGCTCAAGGTCGAGGCGGATTGCGGCCCGGTGCTGGCGCAGCTCGTCACGGATTTTGCATCCGGCACGCCCTGCGTAAAATCCGCGCATGAACGCCCCTCCTGCTGAGGCAGCTCGGCCGACGGTACGGATCGCGCGTGCCGATTACGATAACCCGGTCGATTGTGCTGCGCTCCTGATGCTGCTGGATGCTTACGCCCGCGACCCGATGGGCGGCGGCATGCCGCTGGCTGCGGATGTCAGGCAACGACTCTGCGCCGACCTGTCGCGCATTCCCGGCACCGCCAGCTATCTCGCCTGGAATGCCAACGGCCAAGCGGTGGGGCTGATCAACTGTTTCCTCGGTTACTCGACCTTCAAGGCGCGACCGCTGCTCAACGTCCATGACATCGTCGTCATGTCCGGCCATCGGGGAAATGGCATCGGCCAGGCCTTGCTGGCCGCCGCCGAGGCGCATGCCCGTGGCTGCGGTTGCTGCAAGCTCACGCTTGAGGTGCTGACGGGCAACGCCACCGCCATGGCCAGTTACCGGCGCTTCGGCTTCACGCCCTACACGCTCGATCCGGCCGCGGGGCAGGCGAGCTTCATGCACAAGTGGTTGTGAGGGTCAGGCCAGCCCGAACCGGACCGCCCACAGGATGCCCATGCCGAGGATGAACGGCAGCCAGGGATTGCGCGTGCGCAGGGCAATGGCGATCACGACGAGGCCAGCCAGCAGCTTGGGATTGAAGGGCTGCAAGGCGCCCTCGACGAGCAACAGGTCTGGCACGACCAGCGCCGACAAGGCCGCCGCTGGCGCATAACGCAGCACCCGCTGCAGGACGGCCGGCAGCCGGCCGCGCTCGCCGATCACGATGAAGCTGCCGCGCGTGAACAACGTTGTGGCTCCCAGCAACAGGAAGGCGAGCCACAGCCAGACACCTTCGATCATGCGTCCGCTCCCTTCTGCTGCCAGTGCTCGGCAACGAAGCCGGCGGCTATACCCAGCAGGATCGCGGCGAACAGGCCCAGACGTAGCGGCAGGTCGCGCAGGAACACGGCACCGAGTCCGCCCACCAGCGCAGCGACCAGCATGGGACGCGAGCGCACCATCGGCACGACCATCACCATCAGTGCGATGGTGCCCATGAACTCCAGCGACCACCCCGTCGGCACGAACCCGGCGCCGAGCACGCCGATCAGCACGCCGCTTTGCCACAGTACCCAGCCGTAGACCGAGGGGACAATGTAGTAGCCCCAGCGCCAGTGCGGATCGCGGGATTCGATGAGCCGTGCGCCGAGTGCCGCGAAGGATGCGTCGGTGAGCAGAAAGCTGCTGCTCACCCGGCGCGCCAGGGAATAATCATGAAACCCCGGTGCAATCGCGGCACTGAAGATGATGAAGCGCAGGTTCAGCACCATGCCGGTGACGAAAACCAGCCAGAGCGGCGCGCCACTGGCGATCAGCGGCAGGGCGCCAAGCTGTGCGGTCGCGGCGAAGACCAGCAGGCTCATCCCCATCGCTTCGAGCCCGCTCATGCCAATCGAGCGCATGGCGATGCCGGTGACGATTGCCCAGGGAATGAAGCCAACCGAAAGCGGCATGAAGGCGCGTATTCCCGCGCGCGCACCTTGTCGAAAAGCGTTGTTCAATGGCATGCAATGATCAAGCAAGCATGTGGCTGACTCAAGCGCTATTCGCGCCGCTTGCGCCATTCGCGCTGGTTTCACTCATGTAAGGCGGCAAAGGCGAACCGCAATCACGGCAATACTTGGCGCTCGGCAAATGACCTTCGCTCAGGCACTCATGGCAGGTGCGCGTGGTGGGCTCTCTTTTCAGGCGCTGTGCCGTAAATTCCGCGCTGACAATCCCGGTGGGAACGGCCAGGGTTCCCCACCCCACGAGCATCATCAGGGAGGCAATCATGCGTCCCAGGTCGGTCTTCGGGGTAATGTCACCAAACCCCACCGTGGTCATCGTCGTGATCGCCCAGTAAATCGACACGGGGATGTTGGTGAAGCCATTCTCGTGGCCTTCGACGACGTACATCAACGTCCCCATGACCACCACCACCAAGAGTACGAAAGACAGAAAAACGAATATCTTGCGCCGGGAAGCAACGAGGGCATGACCCAATGCACCGTATTCGGCTACGTATTCGGTCAGCTTCAGGATCCGGAACACCCGCAACAGGCGCAATACGCGAACATCGATCAGGGCATTGATGCCGGGAACCAGAACAGCGAGATAGGTGGGCAGCACGGCCAGCAAGTCAATGACGCCATAAAAGCTGCGCAGATAACGCCATGGGCGGCGAACGCAAAGCAGGCGCGCCGAAATCTCGATGGTAAAGATAATCGTGAAGGCCCACTCAAGACCGGCGAAGAGCGTGCCGTAGGCCTGGTGCAAGTGCTCCACGCTGTCGAGCATGACGATCAGGACGCTGCTGAGGATGACACTGATCAGGGTCAGGTCGAAGAGCCTTCCGGCGCGGGTGTCGGCTTCGAATATGATCGTATAGAGACTTAGCCGCCAACCGGCGCTTGGCCTGCCGAATCCGGTGATCGTATCGATTTTCTGCGTCATGTCCACACCTGGCTGGATAAAACGGTCAAGGGGTAGTCAGCCATTCTGGCTTTTATTCAATGTTATTTTATCGGAGCCCTGATCACTGCTCGCGCTAGGCAGTGATCATCCATCGCTGCGGCGCGACCCTCAATGCTCACCTTCACTTTCACTGTGTCGCCGACGGCATGTTCGCGCCGACGCCGGCGCACGGAGCCAGCGAGGACTACGACCGCAGTGGCCACCTCCATCCGTTCCCGCCCGATGCGTCCCCGCTAGGGTATCGGCCTCGGCCGGGGCAGTCGCGGGTGTAGTGGTGGTCGCGGGAACTTGATGACCGTCCGGGTGGGGCGCACCCGCACCGGCGCCGGCCCGACGCCGCCGATGCCGACGAGCAGCGAACGACCCGTCGTGACCGCGGCGGCGATCAGCACGTGCAGGTTCTCGTAGCTTGACCATTGCGCCAGCGGGGTCACGTCGCCGGCGATACGGTAGGAAGGAAGCCACTGCCAGGCCAATGGTGCGGGCGTCGGATTCTCGAGTGCAACCCATCTCAGATGCCCTTGCAGGCTTCGTGCGAACACGTAAGTCACGTACATGTCCGGGTTGCCGGGTGTGTTGCCAAATGGCTCCGGGTACTGCGTGCCGGTCGGGTCCGCGGCGAGAACGATCGCCGTGGGCGAGGCCGTCCAGGCGGTCGAATCCAGCACGACCGCGACGACGAAGCTGACCTGTCGTACCCAGACCATGCGCTGTTGCAGGATGTCTCCGTTGGGTGCCCGTCCGATCCAGCCGGCCTGGGCGGCGGATCCAATGCGGTCTGTGGCATAGGCGTACGACATTCCGATGTCGTGCATCACCGGGATCGGGCGCCGCACGGTGGTGACCCGCGTGGAGAAGGTTCGCCACGGCCCCCAGGCGTTGCCACTGAACAGCCGCCCACGCAGCACGCCGTTGGTGCCGGGCACAACCACCCAGGTCCCGGCTTCCATCGCCACGGAGGGCATCATGCCGGGGAAGGGCGCCGGTAGCGCATTGCGGTTCACCTGTACGAGTTCGGGTTGGAACGCTTGGGTACCGCCAAGCAGGTCGTTCCAGCGCTGGAATGCACCGTCCGAGCCGATCACTGCTTCGTTCAGGTGATCCAAGTTGACGCGGGTGACGATACGCACGCCGCCTTGCCAGTCGGCGAACGCGCGCGGCTGCCCGATGCACCAGCCTGACGATGGTGGGGGCAATGACACCGGCCCGCGCCACTGCGCCCCCTGTAGCGTCCAGTGCACCAGCTGCTGGCTGTTGTCGCGGGCGATCACTTCGAATGTGGAGGGGAAGCGGGTGACGATCACCGGGTCGGAGTCCAGGAAGCCGCCGTGGTTCTGCCATGAACCCCAGAAACCGTCTTGGGCCATGATGGTGACGAGTTCGTCACGGACGTTGCGCGCTGCGCAGATGACGACATCCTCGGCCCGTGCCCACATCGACGGCGGACTGTCGATCAGCTGATCGTCAAGCAGTCCGTCGCCGACATCGTCTGCCGCGCGGACGCCTTCAGCGTAGACGCGCGCCAGCACACCGCTGGCCTGCCGATGGAATACCTCGACGTGCCACGGGCCGAACGACGCGGCTGCGGGATCACCCAGCACGACTGGCGCCAAGTCCTCGCGCGGCCCGGCGCTCACGAGCTGCCCGCCGCTGCCGACCGTGTAGCGGTGTCGTACCAGCGCGCCCGCGGTGTCGGCGAAGTAGATCTCCAGCGAGTTGATGTCTCGGCTGACCACGCTTGGGCTGCTGGTCGTCACTTCGCCGAGGTCCGCCCAAGGCGTCCAGCTTTGGTAGTTCCAGGACGTGTGAATCAGTCGGGAGTCGCCTTCGCGCCGCGCGATGACGTGAATGCTTCTGGGGCCGGGTGCGATGGCGGCCGGGGTGCCGGCAATGCGCTGTGTGCTCGGCGAGGGGTTGTGCACCGCTGCACCGTAGTTGCGGAAGCTGAACCACTGCAGCGTGGCGTCGGCGCCGCGCGCGAAGATCTCCGCATTGGTGTCGAGCTTCCATGCCGCAATCGAGGGTGCCGAGGTTAGGCTGCCGCCGGATGGAGTCCATTGCTGGAACCCCCCGATCCACAGGCCGTCGTCGGTGCCGCGGGCGGCGACGATCAGGCGGCCGGCCTGGACCGTCACGGCAGGTTGATCCCGGCACGTGAAGCCGAGGTCCCCCCAGGCGAACCATCCGGCGGTGGAGCGACTGATGATCCCGGCTCGCCCGTTGGCGAGCCGTGCCACGACCGAAAGATCACGCCGATGTGAAGAGGCGAGCGAAGGTGTTGCGCCTGCCTTGAGATCACCGCCCATGTCAGTCCAGCTGCGCCATTCCATAATCGGTCTCCGGTTGATCGAAGCTCAAAGAATAGGGTGTCCAACGCTACTTCCGCAAGTATGCCCCTGATCGTTAGAGGGCGGTGTCAGTAGTTGTCACGCAGGAGCTGTGCTCAGGATAACCTGTTTGACATTAGCAGTATCATGCGCTGATGTGGCAGTGATCGACCATTCATATATGGGTGGCATCGAGCGCGGCGAGCACCATGTGGCGCTGATCAACATCCAGCGGATTGCCATAGCACTGGATACCTCAATAGCCGACCTGATGAGGACAGAATGGACAGGACAAACAAGTGGTGGAGAAGTGGGGACACATAAAACGATGGGGGTCTAAGAGGGGCGGGAATGTTTGCCCTTTGACTGGACGAGTCGAAAGTCGTCGCTAGGGTAGGTGAGCGGGTGGCATGCCCCGGATGCCCCTTCCAGCGCCAGAATTTTGCGGTTGAATTTCCGTATGTATTCTGTACAGGCAAAGAAAAAGGGTTAGACCAGAGTCTAACCCTTTGATTCTTTGGTGGGCGGTACTGGGATCGAACCAGTGACCCCTGCCGTGTGAAGGCAGTGCTCTACCCCTGAGCTAACCGCCCATCGCGCGAGGCGCGCATTAGATCACAAACCCCGCGCGGCGGCAATTCAGCCCTTCAGTACGGCGGCGACAGCCTTGACTACGTAGTCGATATTCTTCGTGTTCAGGGCGGCGACACAGATGCGGCCGGTGCCAACGGCATAGATGCCGTATTCGGCGCGCATCTTTTCCACCTGCGCGGCGGTGAGGCCGGTGTAGGAGAACATGCCACGCTGCACGTTGATGAAGCCGAAGTCCTGCGCGGTGCCGGCGGCCTTGAGTTTCTCGACGAAACTGGCGCGCATCGTGCGGATGCGGTTGCGCATGCCGCCGAGTTCCTCTTCCCACATCTGGCGCAGCTCGGGGCTGGCGAGGCAGGCCGCGACGATCGCGCCGCCGTGGGTGGGCGGGTTGGAGTAGTTGGTGCGGATCAGGCGCTTGATTTGCGAGGTGACGCGGGCCGCTTCGTCCTTGCTGGCGGTGACGACGGTCAGCGCACCGACGCGCTCGCCGTAGAGCGAGAAGGACTTGGAGAACGAACTGGCGACGAAGAACTGCAGGCCGGAGGCGGCGAACTGGCGCACGGTCTCGCCGTCTTGCTCGATGCCGTCGGCGAAGCCCTGATAGGCCATGTCGATGTAGGCGACAAGGTCGCGTTCCTTGATCGCGGCGATAACTTCCTTCCACTGCGCGGCGGTGAGGTCGGCGCCGGTCGGGTTGTGGCAGCAGGCGTGCAGCAGGACAATCGACTTGGCGGGCATCGCGGCCAGCGATGCCTTCATGGCGGCGAAATTGACGCCACGGGTCGTCGGATCATAGTAGCCGTAGGTGTCAACCTTGAAGCCGACGGCTTCGAAGAGTTTGACGGTGGTTTTCCCAACTCGGGTCACTGATGTAAATGGTGGAACCGGGCAGCAGGGCCTTCAGGTAGTCGGCGCCGACGCGCAGGGCGCCCGTGCCGCCGAGGCACTGGAAGGTCGAGGCACGGCCGGCGCCGATAATTTCGGATTCCTTGCCAAACAGCAGGGCCTGCACGGCGCCGTTGTAGGCGGGCGTACCTTCGATGGGCTGGTAGCCGCGCGGCGGCTGGGTTTCGAGGCGGGCCTTTTCGGCGGCCTTGACGGCGCCGAGCAGCGGAATCTTGCCGTCGTCGCCAAAATAGACGCCAACGCCCAGATTCACTTTGGCGGGGTTCTTTTCGGCGTTGTAAGCTTCGGTCAGACCCAGGATCGGGTCGCGGGGGGCCATTTCTACGGCGGCAAAAATCGAAGTGCTCATGGCGGCAATACTCCTGAAAAAAGTGACAAGGGATTCGCGTAATAATAGCCCAATCGCGCGGTTTTGCCGCAGTGCCGCAATCAATATTTCAGCTCTTATGTCTTATGAATGATGAAGTTGTCGAATACCCGGGCAGTCCCTTTCGCCTGCACGAACCCTTCGCGCCGGCGGGCGATCAGCCCGAGGCGATCAACTTGCTCACCGAGGGGATCGCGGACGGCCTGAGCTTCCAGACGCTGCTTGGCGTGACCGGCTCGGGCAAGACCTACACGATGGCCAACGTCATCGCCCGGCTCGGCCGGCCGGCGCTGGTGCTCGCCCATAACAAGACGCTCGCTGCGCAGTTGTATTCGGAATTCCGCGAGTTTTTCCCCGAGAATGCGGTTGAGTATTTCGTCTCCTACTACGACTACTACCAGCCCGAGGCCTACGTGCCTTCTCGCGACCTGTTCATCGAGAAGGATTCGGCAATCAACGAGCACATCGAGCAGATGCGCCTGTCGGCCACCAAGTCGCTGCTGGAACGGCGCGACGTGGTGATCGTGTGCACCGTCTCGGCGATCTACGGTATCGGCGACCCGGTCGATTACCACGCCATGATCCTGCACCTGCGCGAAGGCGAGAAGATCGGCCAGCGCGAGATCATTCGCCGTTTGTCCGAGATGCAGTACGAGCGCAACGAGATGGATTTCCACCGCGGCACCTTCCGCGTACGCGGCGATGTGATCGACATCTTCCCGGCGGAAAATGCCGAGAGCGCGCTGCGCGTGAGCCTGTTTGACGACGAGATTGAAACCCTGACGCTGTTTGATCCGCTCACCGGCCATACCAAGCAGCGCCTCGGTCGCTTCACGGTGTTCCCGTCCAGCCACTACGTCACGCCGCGCGGGACGGTGGTGCAGGCCATCGAGAAGATCAAGAAGGAACTGCGCGAGCGCACCGAGTTTTTCTACCAGGACCAGAAGCTGGTCGAGGCGCAGCGCATCGAGCAGCGCACCCGCTTCGACCTCGAAATGCTTGACCAGATCGGCTTCTGCAAGGGCATCGAGAACTACTCGCGCCACCTGTCCGGGCGCAAGCCCGGCGAACCACCGCCCACGCTCTACGACTACCTGCCGCAGGACGCGATCATGTTCATCGATGAATCGCACGTCACCATCCCGCAGGTGGGCGCGATGTACAAGGGCGACCGCTCGCGCAAGGAGAATCTCGTTAATTACGGCTTCCGCCTGCCTTCGGCGCTCGATAACCGGCCACTCAAATTCGAGGAATTCGAGGGCCTGATGCCGCAGACGGTCTTCGTCTCCGCCACACCCGCCAACTATGAAAAGGAGCATCAGGGCCAAGTGGTGGAGCAGGTGGTGCGGCCGACTGGCCTCGTCGATCCGGTGATCGAGGTGCGTCCGGCGACGACGCAGGTGGACGACCTCCTCGGCGAACTCAAGAAGCGCGTGGCGGTCGGCGAACGGGTGTTGGTCACCACGCTGACCAAGCGCCTGTCTGAACAATTGACTGAATTCCTCGCCGACAACGGCATCAAGGTGCGCTATCTGCACTCCGACATCGATACCGTCGAACGCGTCGAGATCATTCGCGACCTGCGGCTGGGCGTGTTCGACGTGCTGATTGGCATCAACCTGCTGCGCGAGGGTCTCGACATCCCCGAGGTCTCGCTGGTGGCGATTCTCGATGCCGACAAGGAAGGCTTCCTGCGTTCCGAACGTTCATTGATCCAGACCATCGGCCGTGCCGCGCGCCACCTCAACGGCACGGCAATTCTCTACGCCGACCGGATGACCAACTCGATGCAGCGCGCCATGGCCGAGACTGCGCGCCGCCGCGAGAAGCAGCTCGCCTACAACACCGAGCACGGCATTGTTCCCAAGGGCGTGACGAAGCGCATCAAGGACATCATTGACGGCGTCTACGACACCGAGACCCTGCAACGTGAATTGAAGGTGGCGCAGGAGGCGGCGAAGTACGAGGCGATGAGCGAGAAGGCACTGGCGCGCGAAATCGAGCGGCTCGAAAAAGCCATGCAGGAGCATGCGAAGAATCTGGAATTCGAGCAGGCAGCCGCCGCGCGCGACGAGCTCATCCGGGTCAAGCAACTCGTCTTCGGCGATTCAGGCCACGATGCGCCGCCCGTTTGAAAGTCAGCGCTGGCGGGACGGCACTAAACCCCTGTGGGGGGAGGTAGAGCGCGATTCCTACGCCGAAGTGAATCGCCCTCTGCAATCCTCCTTCGGAATGGCGTGATTTACCCCGGAATATCCGGCTCCACCAGCTGTGCAAGCTGGGTGAGCGATTCCTGCCATCCGAGGTAGCACATCTCGACGGATATCGCTTCAGGAATTCCCTCCTGAACAATCGTCAGCTCAGTTCCGCACGACACCTGCTTCAAAGCGATGGTTACCAGAATTTCCCCGGGCAGGTTTGGATCGTCGAACTTGTCGGTGTATCGGATAAGTTCGTTGGGTACCAGTTCTCGGTACTCGCCGCGGAAGGCGTGGCCGTGTCCGGCCGAAAAGTTCCGGAACGCCATCCTGAAGCTTCCGCCGACTCGGGCATCCATGTGGAAGACCTTGCACGTGTATCCGTAGGGCGGCAGCCACTTGGCCATGGCCTCGGCGTCCAGGAAGGCGCGATAGACCTTCTCGGGTTTCGTGCGCAGAACTCTATGAAGTCGGACGGTACCTGGGGGCATGAGCGATTCTCCTTCGTGGAATGAATTGTTAACGCTCAGGTCCAAAGTGTCTGGCAGCGCCGCCGAAGAGCGGACCCGTGTAACCCAATTTAGTCAATCGAGCCGGTGCGTAACTCGTAATGAGCGCAAGCAAGCCCAAGCCTGAGATGACAGCAGTAATGAGGATCGCCAGACTGCGGGCAGACCAAGGCAAAGGAAGCCGAACTGGGGTGGTGTTTGACATGAGTGTTAACGTCCAGCATCAGCCGCGCGCGGCGTCTGGCGTGTCGGCTGCATGCGGTTGTCAGGCGTCATTGTCATGCAGTAACTTTTCAATTCTTCGATCGGGCACCAACCACAGCAGGGCTACCGCCACGTACAGCGCCTGCGCGACCCATGACCACAGGAACGTCGAGATGATGCCGATCACGTACACCAGCGGGGAAAGCTTGCCCTTCCAGTCGCTGCCGATTACCGCCTTCAGCCGCGATTCAGGGCCCTGTGACGCAATGATTGCCTGCTGAAGAATCCAATACGCGATCGCCGCTGAAAGGAGCACCCCGCCGTAGAGCGCGGAAGGCACCGCAGCGAAGTGGTTTTCGCCCATCCATCCGGTGATAAATGGAAAAAGTGAAAGCCAGAACAGGAGATGCAGATTCGCCCAGAGAATGCCACCCGTCACACGGGTGCAGGCGTGGAGCATGTGATGATGATTGTTCCAGTAGATGCCGACGTAGACAAAACTGAGAACATAGCTCATGAAAACTGGAACGAGCGGCGCGAGCGTTTCGAGGCTGTCGCCATGTGGAATCTTCATCTCAAGTACCATGATCGTGATGATGATCGCGATCACGCCGTCGCTGAAGGCTTCGAGTCTGTTTTTGCCCATGCTTCGCTCCAGAGCAGGTTAGAGGAACCGCCAGCGCACTAGCACTGCCGCCGCGGCCGGGACAGCAAACAAGAGAAGCAGTATGGGAAGTTCGTCTGCAACCGTGTAGCCTGCCTTGGAGACACCTATCCACATATTTGCGGTAATTGTCGCCAGCCAGAGACTCAACCCTAGCGCGACAGCCCAGTTGAGAGCCGAGGGAAAATGCTCGGAGAAAAGCTTTGCCACGATGAGAAATGAAGCCATGAGGAGCAAGCCGGAAGTCAGAAACAGGATCGTACGCATAGGTTCGATTCTCCGTGCTGAAGTTGATGGGATTTGTGGAGCATAACCATCATGGTTTGACATGAGGGGCTCGCCTCCGTTGACGTGGGTTGCGCGGAGCGGTGCCGCGCCACAAGCTTGGCACGGGACCCAACGCTGAAAGGCGGAAGTCAGGCCATGGCAAGACTAACACCGTTTATGCCGGCATGGACATACACAAGGATTTGATTGACATGGCACCGGCGGAGGCGAGAGGCGTGTCGTCCATGAAGTGATGCCGTGCGGCTATCGTCATGCCGGTTTCGCTGCATATCCTGGAGCATTCCTTCGCCACGCACCTGCTCGAAAGTGGGCAGGACATCCCTACGGTGCAGGAATTGCCGGGACACGCCGATGTGAGCACGACGATGATCTACACCCATGTGCCTATCAAGGGCAGACGCGGTATGACGCGTCCGCTCGACCGCCTGTAAAAGCCAGCCCTGGCGGGACGGCAGTGGAGTTACTTCTTGCGCGCTTTTCTTTCCAGTGCGGCGGCAGCCTGCTTCTTCGTCTTTGGCACGGCGCGGCGGCGTCTGGGCTTGACGGCTTCTTCTGAACCTTCAGGCTTGGGCCGCCATAAAACGAGGATGTTGCCGATGCTCTGCACCGGGGCACAGTCGAGTTCGGCACAGATTTGTTCGAGCAGCGCGGCGTGATCATCGCGCTCGATGCCGTGGAGCTTGACCTTGATCAGCGCATGCGACTTGAGCGAAAGGTCGATTTCCTTGAGGACGTTTGGTGTCAGACCGTTGCCGGCGATGGCGACGGTGGGATTGAGGTGGTGCGCGGCCGCGCGCAGGGTGCGGACTTCAATGGGGGATAATGGGTTCATGGACGGATTCTAGATGAGCTGGACAAAATGAGCTGGACAACCAGGCAGAAAAAGAAAAGCAAGATGTGGATGACCGAGCACATCAACGATACCTATGTGCAGCTGGCGCAGAAGGAGGGCTGGCGCGCGCGCTCGGTCTTCAAGCTGAAGGAGATCGACGAGAAGGACCACCTGCTGAAGCCGGGCATGACGGTGGTGGATCTGGGCGCGTCGCCCGGCAGCTGGTGCCAGTACGCGACGAAGCGCATCCAGCCCGCCGGCCGGCTGATCGCCCTCGACCTGCTGGATTTCGTGCCGCTGCCCGGCGTGGAGTTCATCCAGGGCGATTTCCGCGAGGAAGCGGTGCTCGACAAACTAAAGTCAGCGCTGGCGGGACGGCAGATAGACCTTGTTTTGTCGGACATGGCGCCCAATATGACGGGTATCGCGTCCACCGATAGTGTCCAGGTGCTGTATCTGGCCGAGTTGACGCTCGATTTTGCACGGCAGCATTTGAAACCCGGTGGCGATTTGCTGGTCAAGGTCTTTCAGGGTGCGGGGTTCATGGAGTTGCGCAAGGCGATGCAGGTGGAGTTCGAGTCTCTGGCTTCGCGCAAGCCTGCCGCCTCGCGCGATCGCAGCGCCGAGTTGTACCTGCTGGCGAAGAAAAAGCGGGCAGTGCAGTAGATTTGCGGCAACCGATGAAGCACCATAGAATGAAAGACTTGGAACCTCAACCGGGATAGAGAGGCAACGCTTGAACAATCTTTTCAAAAATATGGCGATCTGGCTCGTGATCGGCGTGGTGCTGATGACAGTGTTCAATCAGTTCAATACCCGTCAGACGGCACAGAACACGCTTGAGTATTCCGCTTTCCTCGACGAGGTGAAGCAGGGCAAGATCGCCAAGGTGGTGATCCAGGGCCGCACGCTGGATGCGACGACCGTCGAGGGCAAGAAGGTCACGACCTATGCACCGGCCGACCTGTGGATGGTCTCCGACCTGCTCAAATACAACGTGAAGGTGGTCGCCAAGCCCGACGAGGAGCAATCCTTCTTCATGAATATCTTCGTCTCGTGGTTCCCGATGCTGCTGCTGATCGGCGTGTGGATCTTTTTCATGCGCCAGATGCAGGGCGGTGGCCGCGGCGGCGCCTTCTCGTTCGGCAAGAGCAAGGCGCGCATGCTGGACGAAAACGCCAATCAGGTCACTTTCGCCGATGTCGCCGGCTGTGAAGAGGCCAAGGAGGAGGTGTCCGAACTGGTCGACTTCCTGCGCGACCCATCCAAGTTCCAGAAGCTCGGCGGCCGCATTCCCCGTGGCGTGCTGATGGTCGGCTCGCCGGGTACCGGCAAGACCCTGCTGGCGCGCGCCATCGCCGGCGAGGCCAAGGTGCCGTTCTTTTCGATCTCCGGTTCCGACTTCGTCGAGATGTTCGTCGGCGTCGGCGCCGCGCGCGTGCGCGACATGTTCGAGCAGGCCAAGAAGGCCGCGCCCTGCATCATCTTCATCGACGAAATCGACGCGGTCGGCCGCCAGCGTGGCGCCGGCCTCGGCGGCGGCAACGACGAGCGCGAGCAGACCCTCAACCAGTTGCTGGTCGAGATGGACGGCTTCGAGGCGAACGTCGGCGTCATCGTCATCGCCGCGACCAACCGTCCCGACGTGCTCGACCCGGCGCTGCTGCGCCCGGGCCGTTTCGACCGCCAGGTGGTCGTGCCGCTGCCCGACATTCGCGGCCGCGAGCAGATCCTCAAGGTGCATATGCGCAAGGTGCCGTTGTGCACCGGATGTCGAGCCTTCCGTGCTGGCGCGTGGTTGCCCCGGCTTCTCGGGTGCCGATCTCGCCAATCTGGTGAACGAGGCCGCGCTGTTCGCGGCCCGCGCCAACAAGCGCCTCGTTGACATGGAGGATTTCGAACGCGCCAAGGACAAGATCATGATGGGCGCCGAGCGCCGCTCGATGGTCATGCCCGAGGAAGAGCGCCGCAACACCGCCTACCACGAGTCCGGCCATGCCGTCGTCGCCAAGCTGCTGCCCAAGACCGACCCGGTGCACAAGGTGACCATCATTCCGCGCGGCCGCGCGCTGGGCGTGACGATGCAGTTGCCGACCGAGGATCGCTACAGCCAGGACCGCGTGCGCTTGCTCAACACCATCACCGTGCTGTTCGGCGGCCGCATCGCCGAAGAGCTGTTCATGAACCAGATGACGACGGGTGCATCCAACGACTTCCAGCGCGCCACCGATCTGGCACGCCGCATGGTGACGCAATGGGGCATGTCCGACAAACTTGGCCCGATGGTGTACGGCGAGGAGGAGGGCGAGATATTTCTTGGCCGCTCCGTCACCACGCACAAGAACATGTCGGAAGCCTCGCTGCAGACGGTTGATGCCGAGATTCGCCGCATCATCGACGAGCAATATGCGCTGGCGCGCCAGCTGCTGGAAGAGAATCGTGACAAGGTCGAAGCCATGACCAAGGCGCTGCTCGAATTCGAGACCATCGACGCCGACCAGATCAACGACATCATGGAAGGCAAGCCGCCGCGCGCGCCCAAGCCTTCCAGCGCACCATCCAAGCCGACGGCCGGCGACAGCTCGCCGGGTGCCGCGCCGAATGCGGCGGCGCCGGCTTAAGCGGCCACTTGGAATAACCGGTCTGCGTTACGCCGCGCCCCAGTGGGGCGTGGCGATGCCCTCGCCGAGGTCGGCCTCGACCAGCCGGCGACGCACCTCCAGCAATTGTTCCAGTAACGCGGGTTCGGCGCGAGCATAAGCGTCCGCGTCGGGCTGGCGGCTGACCACTACGCCCAGCAGCTCGGTAATCGCGTTGCCGACCGAATTCTGGCTGATCGTTACCACCAGATCGCCCGCGTCGTTGCGGTAGATCAGTTGCTTGAAAGCCGGTTGCCAGCGGATCAGGTTCGCGTACTTGGCATCCCGGATGCAATGGTCGCGCACCAACTTCGCCGCCTTGAGGAAGTCGTTGTCGAGCAACAGTTTTTCCTCGACGAGTTGCGGAAAATAAATGTCGCGCGGCAGCGGCGAATTACGCGTTAACACCTGGCCGAAAAAGCTGCGGTAGAAGTCGATGAAGCCCTTGAGGATGATGTCGTATTCCTGCCAGAAGCGGACCTCCTTGAGCGCGGCCGCACCGCCCTTGATGCGCCAGCTGGGCAGGCCCTGCGGGTAGCCGGTGAGCGCGAGCCGGGCGGTCTCGTTCGGACAGGGGCTGAGCAGTTCCAGGTCGAGTGCATCGAAAAAGGCCTGGTAAACATCGTGCATGGTGGCCTGGAACAGCGAATGCTGGCCGCCGTCGGTGAGGTTCGGGTTATCCGGATCGGCCAGCGGCGCGGCGGCGAGAGCCACCTTGTCGAAGACGATGAAGTGGTTGTGCAGCATGCGGATGCTCGGTACGCCCGGCGAGGTGAGCGGCCAGGTGGCGTCGAGGCTCGCCTCGCCGGCCAGCACCAGATGGGCGTCCGGATCCGGGTAGCGCTCGAGCATGAACGCGATGAGGATCTGGTTCATGCGGTTCCAGACATTCCGCACCGGTTCCGGCAACTGGGTGCGGCGTACCGGGCGGCCGAGCGGATCGAGGATGTGCTGCGAGGTGTCGTAGATGATCGAGCCGTCGAACAGGTTGCTGTGCCCGATCGCCTTGCGATAGAGCAGCAGGCCTTCCGGGTTCCGCAGTAGTCCGTTGTTGTGCGCCAGGTCGGCGAGGTTCTCGGCGCTGTTGTAGAACTCGTTCGGCTTCAACCCCTCCGGCACGGCCAGCGGGATGGGACGGTAGGGATTGACGATCTGGCGCGGTCCGGCGGGCATGGACATTCCTGTTGACGGATAGGTCGAAGCTCGCATTGTGCATGCATTCGGGCGGTGAACTGCTATGCTGAACCAAGCCGTCATGACGCGAGCCCCACCATGAAGATCAAACCCGTTGCGTTGCTCATCCCGTTCTTCGCGCTGATCGCGCCAGTGATGGCCCAGCCGGCCAGCCCGCCCGTCGAGCCGCGCGAACTGATCTACTGCGCCGACCGCATGACACACGAGGAGCGCGAAGCCTACCGCGCGAAGATGCGCGCCGCGCGCACGTTTGAGGAAAAACAGGCGATCCGTGCCGCCCACCGCGCCGAGATGCAGGCCCGCGCGGCCGGCCAACCGGGCGTCGCCTGCGAGCCGCCGGGCCGGCAATGGCACGGCGGGCGCGACAAGTGAAAGCCGTCCTTTTGCTGGCCACGGCCGCGCTGCTGGCGGCCTGCGACGGTGGCGTCGTCAAGGGCGACGCGGCGCGCGGCGCCGAACTGCACAAGATCTGCCTCGACTGCCACGGCACCGAGTTGTAACCGATGGCAAGGACTTGCCGCTTGTCTGCTGCGCGCTAGAGTATGACTACCATGAGGACGATCCCATGCCGACCACCGACCGAGGCAAGGTGCTCGCGCTGGCTAATCTCATCTCTCGACTGGAGCTGGGCATTAATTCAGACGCCAATCGGGACGAGTTACGACAGTCCGCCATGCAGATCAAAGTCTGCATGGCGGACCCGTGGCGCGGCGTGAGCGAGGCCCTCTATAAAGAGTTCGCACATGTCTAGCCACCGTTCAACTGTAACGATGCCACTGGCAGCTTCAGGCCGAGGATGTGCCCGGATCCGACGGACTCCCAGCTCCTTCATCAGTTCCCCGAGAATCCTCTGGACAATATGCTAGTAATGGCATACATTAGCCAGCAATGAACGCAGACGAGAAACCCCTGTTCTGGATTGGCAGTGCCCGGAAGGATCTGCTCGCCATGCCGAAAGCGGTGCAGCGCGAATTTGGCTTCGCACTGCACCTTGCTCAAATCGGTACTCGGCATCCGAGCGCCAAGGTACTGAAAGGATTCGGCTCGGCCGGTGTGCTTGAGGTCGTCGAGGATTACGCAACAGACACCTATCGGGCAGTCTATACAGTACGTTTTGCTGAAGCCGTGTTCGTCCTGCACTGCTTCAAGAAGAAATCCACCAAGGGCAGCGAAACACCCAAGCCGGACATGGAGCTGATCCGCAAGCGACTGGACGATGCGCGACGACTCGCGGAAGGAGAATGAACATGACACGCAAAGCCACCCAAGACATCGACTACGAAGCCAGCACCGGAAACGTGTATGCCGATCTCGGCTTTGCCGATGCGGCGGAAATGCTCGCCAAGGCGCGCATCGTTGCGCAAGTCGGTCGCATCATCCAGGCCCGTAAGCTGACCCAGGTCCAGGCTGCTGAACTGTTGGGGATCGACCAGCCCAAGGTCTCCGCCCTCCTGCGCGGACACTTCAAGGGTTACTCCCAGGAGCGGCTGATCGGGTTTCTCACCAAACTGGGCATGGACGTCGAAATCGTCGTGCGGCCCAAAGCCAGAAAGCGGCAAAGCGGGGGCACCGTCTCCGTGGTCTTTGCCTGACCCGTCGGGGTGGCCTCAACCTGAAACAACAGGCGCTTGCATCCCATTGTGTTTTTGGTATAGTTATTTCCATATTTCTGGAAACGATGAAATCATGAACCCCACCACCGCTGTCGATGCCCTTGCCGCGCTCGCGCAGGAAACCCGCCTCGCCGTCTTCCGCCTGCTGGTGCAGGCCGGCCCCGCCGGGCTGGCCGCGGGCGAGATCGGCGCGCAGATTGGCATTCCCGCCAACACGCTCTCCTTCCACCTCAAGACGCTGTCGCAGGCCGGGCTGCTCGCGGCGCGGCAGGAAGGGCGCTTCATTTATTACGCCGCCAATTATCCGTCGATGGACGAACTGATCGCCTTCCTGACGCAGAACTGCTGTAACGGCACGGCCTGCCTGCCGAAGACGCAGCAGGTGGCGACAATCGCCAAACGGCGCGTCGGGAGTCCCGCATGACTACGCTGACCGGAACCGGTGCTACCCGTCGCGCACCCTGGGGCTGGGTCGTTCTCGGCCTCGCGGTTTGGGTCGCCGCTTACTCGAGCCTGCTGCCATTCGCGGATGGCGTCGTTGGCCTGCTCGGCCTCGACCGCGACACGCATCTGGGCGAGTCGATCCACTTCTTCGTGTTTGACACGCCGAAGGTGCTCCTGCTGCTGACTGGCGTCGTCTTCGTCATGGGCGTGATCCACACCTTCGTCACCCCGGAGCGCACGCGCGCCCTGTTGTCGGAACGCCGTCTCGGCATGGGCAACATCATGGCGGCCAGCCTCGGCATCGTCACCCCGTTTTGTTCCTGCTCGGCGGTACCGCTGTTCATCGGCTTCCTGTCCGCCGGCGTGCCGCTCGGCGTGACCTTCTCCTTCCTGATTGCGGCGCCGATGGTGAACGAGATCGCGCTGGCGCTGCTGTTCGGCCTGTTCGGCTGGCAGGTCGCCGCCCTGTATCTGGGCCTTGGCCTGAGCGTCGCGATCGTGGCGGGACTCGTGATCGGCCGCCTCGGCATGGAGCGGCATCTCGAAGACTGGGTGCGGGAGATGCAGGCCAGCCAGTCGGCGGCGTACGAAGCGGCGACCCAGAACTGGGCCGAGCGCATCGATGCCGGCGTGGCGCACGTCAAGGAAATCGTCGGTCGGGTCTGGCGCTGGATCCTGCTCGGCATCGCCATCGGCGCGGCGATCCACGGCTACGTGCCGGAGGACTTTCTCGCCAGCATCATGGGCAAGGATGCGCCGTGGTGGTCGCTGCCCGCAGCCGTCGTTCTGGGCGTGCCGATGTATTCGAACGCCGCCGGCATCATCCCGGTGGTCGAGGCGCTGCTTGGCAAGGGTGCGGCGCTCGGTACCGTGCTGGCCTTCATGATGAGCGTGATCGCGCTTTCGCTGCCCGAGATGATCATCCTGCGCAAGGTGCTCAAGCTGCCGCTGATCGCGACCTTTGCCGGCATCGTCGCCACGGGCATCCTTGTCGTCGGCCTCGTTTTCAATATTGTCCTGTAAGGAGCTTTGCATGAAAAACGTCAAGATACTCGGCACCGGCTGTGCCAACTGCCTGAACACCTACGCTCTGGTCGAGGAGGTTGCCAAGGCAAAAGGCGAGGCGATCCAGTTGGAAAAGGTCGAGGATTTGCAGCAAATCATGCGCTACGGCGTGATGAGCACGCCGGGCGTGGTGATTGACGGCAAGGTCGTCCATGCCGGCGGCGTGCCGACGCGTACCAAGGTCGAGGGCTGGTTTTGATGCGACTGGCCTTGTTCCTGCTGGCGTTGGTCAGTCCGGTGGCCTGGGCGTGGGATGCCGTGCCGCAGAAGCTGGCCGGGAACGTCTACGCCTTCATCGGCGAAACCGGCCCGCGGACTGCCGCCAACGAAGGGATGAATGCCAATACCGGATTCATCGTCACGTCGGCGGGCGTCGTTGTCGTCGATAGTGGCAGCTCAGCACAGGTCGCGGCGAAGCTTCATGCCGCGATTCGCCGTGTCACCGACCAGCCCGTGAAACTCGTCATCAACACCGGCGGGCAGGATCACCGCTGGCTGGGCAACGGCTATTTCGCCGATCTTGGCATTCCGGTGCTGGCGCAGGAAAAGACGGTTGCCGATATAGCTGATCGGGGCGGGATGCTGGCCGACAGCCTGTCGAAACAACTCGGTCCGGCCTTCGCCGGCACGCGTATCCAGAAGCCGACGCGCACTTTCGCCGCGCGCGAAACCTTGACGCTGGGCGGCACAACCATCGAACTCATCTACGCCGGGGGCGGCCACACGCCCGGCGACCTCATCGTCTGGCTACCGCAACGTCGCATCGCCTTCGCGGGGGATATCGTCTATGTGGATCGCCTGCTTGGCGTGATGCCGATGTCGAACATCAAGCATTGGCTCGCCTCCTTTGCCGCGCTGGCCGCACTGCAACCCGGCCTCATCATTCCCGGTCATGGCGCGCCGACGACGCTCGCCAAGGCGCAACTGGAAACCCGTGATTACCTCGTTCGCCTGCGCGCGCACATGAAGAAAGCCATCGATAACGGCGACGACATGCAGACCGCGATTGGCACATTGGATGACAAGAACTTCGCTTATCTGCCGGTTTACCCCGAAATTCGTGGCCAGAACGCCAACCGGGCGTATCTGGAAGCAGAAGCCGAATAGGAAGATGTCATGAGTAAAACCCTCAACATTCTGGTGCTGTGCACCGGAAATTCCGCACGCTCGATCCTCGGCGAGATGCTGTTCAACCACCTCGGCAAGGGCCGGGTGAAGGCGTATTCGGCGGGCAGCCAGCCGGCGGGGCAGGTGAATCCGGTGGCGCTGGAAACCCTGGAGCAGCACGGCATTCCCTGCGCGGGCGCACGCAGCAAATCGTGGGACGAGTTTGCTGCACGCGTTGCGGGTGCCGTCTCGCCAGGTCTGACTTTCAATTACATCTTCACCGTCTGCGGCAACGCGGCGAAAGAAGCCTGCCCGGTCTGGCCGGGTCATCCGTCCACCGCGCACTGGGGCATCGACGATCCGGCGCATGTCGAGCCGCTGGAAGCACGGCGTGAAGCTTTCGAGCAGGCCTATCAGGAGCTCAGGCAACGCATCGAGGCCTTCCTCGCGCTGCCACTTGAAGGCATGAGCCCGGATGAAGTCGCCTTTGCCGCGCGCCGGATTCACGCCGGGAAATAGCCGATGTCCGCACAATGCGAGGTCACCGCCAAAGCTGCAGCCGGTGCGCCAATGAGTTTCTTCGAGCGTTACCTGACCGTCTGGGTGTTTTTATGCATCCTCGCTGGCATCGCGCTCGGCCAGTGGCTGCCGGCACTGTTTCAGGCGCTCGGCCGCATGGAGATCGCGCAAGTCAATCTCCCGGTCGGCCTGCTGATCTGGGTGATGATCATCCCGATGCTGGTCAAGGTCGACTTCGGCGCGCTGCATGAAGTCCGCCAGCATGTGCGCGGCATCGGTGTCACGCTGTTCGTCAATTGGCTGGTCAAGCCGTTTTCGATGGCCTTCCTCGGCTGGCTGTTCATCCGTCAGTGGTTCGCACCGTACCTTCCCGCCGACCAGCTCGACAGCTATATCGCCGGGTTGATCCTGCTCGCCGCCGCGCCCTGCACGGCGATGGTGTTCGTCTGGAGCCGGCTCTCGAACGGCGACCCGCTGTTCACGCTCTCGCAGGTGGCGCTCAACGACACGATCATGATCTTCGCCTTCGCACCTCTTGTCGGCCTGCTGCTCGGCATTGCCGCGATCACCGTGCCGTGGGCGACGCTGGTGACTTCGGTCGTGCTCTACATCGTCATCCCGCTGGCACTCGCGCAGCTCTGGCGCAAGGCGCTGCTGAAGAAGGGGCAGGCGCATTTCGAAGCGATGATGGCAAAGATCGGCCCTTGGTCGATTTCCGCGCTGCTCGCCACGCTGGTGCTGCTGTTTGCCTTTCAGGGCCGGGCCATCATCGACCAGCCGTTGGTCATCGCGCTGCTGGCCGTGCCGATCCTGATCCAGGTGTTCTTCAACTCGGCGCTGGCCTACTGGCTAAATCGCGCGGTCGGCGAAAAGCATAATATTGCCTGTCCCTCGGCACTGATCGGCGCCAGCAATTTTTTCGAGCTGGCTGTCGCCGCCGCGATCAGCCTGTTCGGCTTCGAGTCGGGCGCGGCGCTGGCAACCGTGGTCGGCGTGTTGATCGAGGTGCCGGTGATGCTGCTCGTGGTGAAGGTCGTCAACGCCAGCAAGGGCTGGTATGAAAAGGGAGGTACATGATGAAACTTGGTAACGTCAAATGCTGGCTGGTCGTTCCCCTGTGCTTGGCCTGGTCCGGTACGGTCCTGGCGCAGCAGCCCGGCCCGCCGCTTGAAAAGCGCGAACTGATCTATTGCGCCGACCGCATGACCCCCGCGGAGCGCGAGGCCTATCGCATGAAGATGCGCGCGGCACGCACGCTCGAAGAACGGCAGGCGATCCGCGCCGCGCATCGCACCGAGATGCAGGCGCGCGCAACCGGCCAGCCCGACGGCAGTTGCGAACCGCCGGGTCGGCAGTGGCGTGGGGGTCGAGAGCAATGAAATCCGCTCTTGCGCTGATGGCGGTCGCACTGGCGGCGACACTGGGTGCTTGCGATGACGGTGCGGGCAAGGGCGATCCGGTTCGGGGTGAGCAGCTGCACGCGATGTGTCTGGACTGCCACGGCACCCAGCCCTATGTCCGTCCGGACCACAAGGTGAAGTCGCGCGATGACTTGCGCCGGGAACTGAAGCGCTGGGGTGACTACTACAACCCGGCGCTGACCGAGCAGGACATCGACGACCTGTTCGCGTATCTGAACAAGGAGTTCTACAAATTCTGAGTGAACGGGAAACTACTCGGCATCGCTTTTGCCTGTGCCGCGGATGCAGTGGCGTTTCATCTTTTCCCAGAGGTTCTTCCGGCTGATACCCAGTTGGGCGGCCGTTTCGTTGATGCGGCCCGCATTCACAGCCAGTGCCTCTACGATGTGGGTGCGCTCGCTGGACGCGACGTGCTCGGCGAGCGTCGGTGCCGTCTCGCCAGGGCTGACTTTCGCGGTTTCGCCGCTATCGTGGGTCATGGCGGCCAGGGCGAGCACCGGCCCTTCGTTGAAGATGCAGGCACGTTCGAGGCAGTGACGCAGTTCGCGCACGTTACCCGGCCAGTCCTGGTGTAGCAGGGCGCTCGCAGCATCGGGCTCCAGCCTGCGCGGCGCACCGTCCGTCGATAATTCAGCAAGAAACCGGTCGGTCAGCCAGAGGATATCCTCGCGCCGTTCGCGCAGCGGTGGAATGTCGATTTGCACGACGTGGATGCGGTAATAAAGGTCTTCGCGGAAACGTCCCTGTTCGACGCGTTGCTTGAGGTCGCGATGGGTCGCGCAGATCAGCCGGAAGTCGACGGGAATGGCTTTTTCGCCACCGACACGCACGATGCAGCGTTCCTGAATTGCGCGCAACAGCTTGGCCTGCATCGAGAGCGGCATGTCGCCGATTTCGTCGAGGAATAGCGTGCCGCCGCTGGCCTGCTCGAAGGCGCCACGGTGATCCTTGACCGCGCCGGTGAAGGCACCGCGTTCGTGACCAAAGAGTTCGGCCTCAATGAGGCTTTCCGCGATGGCGCCGCAATTAAGAGCAACAAATGGCTGTGCTTTGCCGGCACTGGCTGCGGTGTGCAACGCGCGCGCGACCACTTCCTTGCCGACGCCGGATTCTCCCGTGATCAGCACGGTGCGTGCCTGCGTGCCGATGCGTGGCAACATGGTTTCGATACGGCGCATAGCGCTGGAAATGCCGAGCTGACAGGCGCCGCAGGGTGGTGGGGCGGTGCGGGCGCACAGGGCGCGAACCTTCTCCATCAGTACCGGGATGTCCAGCGGCTTGGTCAGATAATCCACGGCGCCCAGTTTCAGCAGTCGCACCGCCTGATCGATGGCGCCGTGACCGGTGATGAACAGGAACGGCGGTTGTGCTTGGCCAGTGTGGTGCAATTCGACGAACAACTCCTCGCCGGAAATGTCAGGCAGGCGGATATCGCTGACGACGAGTGCGTAGCGCTTGCCCTGCAGCGGCAACAGGGCGGTGCTGCCACGCTGGAACCAGTCGCAGTCGTAACCTTCGATATCGAAGCGCTCAACGAGCGCCTCGCCCATGATGGGATCGTCCTCGATCAGGCAGATGTTGGGTTTCATGGGGCAGGGTTCTCCAGGGGTAGTGTTACCTTGAAGCTCACTCCGTCCGCACGCGAATCGGCGACGATCTGCCCGCCTAGTTGCGTCACGGTCTGGTAGGTGACCCACAAGCCGAGCCCGTGACCGCCTTCGTGGCCCGAGACGAAGGGCTCGAACAGGTGCGCGCGTATGGCTTCAGGCAAGGGCGGACCGCTATTGACGACGACCATTTCGAGCGCGACATCGGACTGGGTAACGGTGACCGAAATCCGGCCGGTGGCATCGACGGCATGGACCGCATTGAGCAACAGGTTGATGAGAATCTGCCGCACGAAGCCGGCCGGAAGACTCAGGATGTTGGCCAAGTTGACCCGCCAGTCGAGTGCAATCTGCTTGTTCATGGCCTGAGGTTCGATCAGGGTCCGCACATCGTCGAAGTCCTGTCGGGTCAGCGAACGGCGCGAACTGCGCGATTCAACCAGCAGGGCACCGATGGTTTCCGCGACCTGTTGCAGGCCACGTTCCAGTAGGCCAACGGTTTTGGCCAGCGCGGGATCGAGCGGGCCGCGCTGCTTCAGGTTGTCCAGCGCCATCAGCATGCCACCGAGCGGATTGTTGACCTCATGGGCGATGCCTGCCGCCAGACGGCCGATGGCGGCAAGGCGTTCCGACTGGAGGATGTTCTGTTCCAGCAGGGTTTTTTCATTAAGCGCTGCCGCGGCGGTTCGGTAAGCCGCGAACAGTTGTCCCAGCTCGTCGTGATAAGTGTAGCGCTCGGCGGCGGGCAGGGCAGCCTGGCGACCGTGTACCAGCGCATCCATTCCATGCGCAAGCTCGACCAGCGGCTCTGCCGTGCGGCGTCCCCAGTACCAGTTGATTGGCAGCAGGGCGGCGACGACCAGCGTGCCGATCAAAACGCCCCGCAGGGCAAGATCGACGAAGCGCGACCAGAAGGTCGCCCGGTCATGGCCGATGACGAGGATGCCCAACTGGCGGCCGGCATCGGCGATCGGGGTGGCGACGTAGTAATGACTGCTATCGTCGAGATCGTAGCCGGATGTGCGTGACAGGGCGGCGCCGCGCAGCCGCGCAGCGAGCTGGCGCTGGTCGGGACCCAGCTCGTCGAGGCTGGACAGGGTCGGATACATCCGCGGGTCGGAAGCGACGAGGATCTTCATCTCCTTGTCGATCACGAAGATGGCGTCGGGCTCGAGCGGGTTCTTGATGGCTTCGGCATGAAAGGGTGCCCGCACGATCTCGAAAGCGCGCCAGAGGTCGTCATGCAGCAGGGTCGGAAACAGCGTCGTCGCTAGCGTCTGCCCGAGGCTTTCCGAGCTGATGAAAAGGTCTTCCTTCAGGTCGTCGTGGGCCCGGAACATCAGGGCCGTGGCGATGGCGAGCGCCGAGGTGAGGATCAGCAGGCTGCCCCACAAGGGAATTTTGTGACGCAGGCTCAGATCGAAGATGCCCATCAATGTTCGCCGAAGGCCCGCATCATCTTGGCCACGTCGTCGTACATGGCCTTGTTGCCGGTGACGAATCCGTTGATGTTGAGGCGGTCGAGCAGCACCCTCCCGCGCGGATCGTTTTGCATGTCGAGCAGGACGGACTGCACGGCCTGATAGTCCTCCGTCTTGACGTCACGGTTGGCCACGAAGGGGGGGAAACCGTATTCCGGCGACATGTCGATGATGCGCGTCAGGTTCGTGATGTCCGGCCGCGTGCGGGCCAGCGTGTCCCATACATAGCTATCGACGGCCGCGCCTTGCGCCAATCCCGTGGCCACGGCCTCGATGGCCTTGCGGTGCGACCAGGTGAAAAAAGTCTTCTTGAAAAACGCGGTGGGGTTTTCGCCAAGCTGCCGTACTTGATAGCGGGGCGCCAGATAGCCGGTGTTCGAATAGGGATCGGCATAGGCGAATACACTACCGCGCAGGTCGCTCATGCTGTTGCGCGTCTTGTCGTCGGCACCGACGATTAGATAGGAACGATAAAACGGTCGGCCCTGATTCAGTGGTACGGCAAGCAAGCGCACCTGGTTTTTGAGATGAACGAAGGGATAGTCGCAGATCCAGGCGAAGTCGAGTTTCTCGAGCCGGATCAGGTCCATCGTTTCCCGATAACTGTCGCGCTGGATGAACTCGACCGGCCGGGCGAGTTTGCCTTCAAGATAGCGTCGCCACTCCTCCATCAGGCTATGTTCGTCGTGGACGAATGCCGGGGTCAGACCGAACCGTATGGGTTTGCCGGCGACAGGTTCGCTGCCGGCCGCCACGCAAGCTGAAGCGCATAAAAGGAAAAACAGACGACCGATGTTCCGGCGACGTGCCAGTCCATTCGTGGAAATAAGTTTGCCAGGCAATGCCCTCTCCCCAATGTGTTGGTTACCGTATGGTAACTATATCTTTGGAAAATATTCAATCAATTCATTGCTCACGTTACCTTGCAGTAACAACTGTCAATATAAATACTTATCTATCAGATAGATATCAGTTGGCATGGCGTCTGCATTCATATCCTGTTCAGGAATCCAGCCCCATCAATCTCAATTTGTATTGGTGCCTTGCCATGTTGAAGCAATTGTTTTCCGGAATTGTCCTGTTGTTTGTTTGTTTGGCGCAACCGGTCCTGGCCGCCAACCTCGACAAGGAATCCTGCCTGAAGTGTCACGAGAACAAGCAGGACAAAATCAAGATTCCCGTCGTGATCGACGGCGAGGAAGATGAACGGGATTTGCGTCAGGTCAACCCGCGCAAGTTTGGCAAGGGTGTTCACAGTGGCATGCAGTGTGTCGACTGCCACAAAGACATTGTCGACAGCCAGAAGAACCACAAGCTCGGCCAGAGCGCGCCCAAGGCCAACTGCATCAACTGCCACCAGGACCTCTGGGCCAAGGCACAGCAGGACGGCACCGCCAAGGACAAACCGCGCCTCGAACTCGTCGTCAAGAACATCGACGCCTACAAGGCCTCCTTCCACGCGCGCCCCGATACAGACAACCCCGACAAGGCCAAGGCCAGCTGCGACGACTGCCACAGTTCGCACGACTTCAACGTTCCACCCCGGGGCAGCGACCGACGTACCGCCTGGCACAAGGAAATTCCGGCCGCCTGTGGCGAAAAATGCCACGAAGACCAGCTCGAAAGCTACGCGGCCTCCGTCCACGGCGAAGAAGTCATCGACAAAGGCAATAGCAAGGGCGCGGTCTGTACCGACTGCCACAGCGCCCACAGCGTGATCAACACCTCCAGCGAAGCCTTCAAGCTGAAGAACGTCCAGACCTGCGGTGACTGCCACAAGGACGAGATCAAAAGCTACTCGGACACCTACCACGGCCAGGTCAACAAACTCGGGTACGCCTATACCGCGAAATGCGTCAACTGCCACGACAGCCATGGCATCCGCGCCAAGGACGATCCCAAGTCGAAGATCCACCCCGACAACCGGATGAAGACCTGCCGGAAGTGCCACGACGGCAAGAAACCGGGCATTCCGCCCGCCACCGCCGGTTTCGTGAGCTTCGCCCCGCACGCCAATGCCCACGACTTCAAGAAGTACCCCGAGGTCTATGTTGTCACCAAGTTCATGATCGCCCTGCTGGTTGGCGTATTCACCTTCTTCTGGCTGCATTCCGGGCTCTGGTACTACCGCGAATGGCAGGAACGCAAAGCTCGCAAGCCGGAAACCCATATCAACACCGCCGGGCTCGACCTTCCTGTTGGCAAGCACTTCGAACGCTTCCACTGGGGCTGGCGCATCGGCCACCTGCTGTTCGCCGTGTCGGTGATGGCGCTGGTGCTCACCGGCTCGGCGGCCCTGTTCGCCGACAGCGCCTGGGCACCGGTCGTCGCCAAACTCTTCGGCGGACCGAAGATCCTCGGCCTCATCCACCGTGTCGCTGCCGCCGTCTTCATCGCCATCTTCGTGCTCCACTTCATCTACATCATGCAGAAGCTGCTGCGCGACAAGACCTTCCGCTGGTTCGGTCCGGATTCGCTGGTACCGAACTGGAAGGACCTGGCCGACATGATCGGCATGTTCAAGTGGTTCTTCGGGATGGGGCCGAAGCCGCAATTCGAACGCTGGACCTATTTCGAGAAGTTCGACTACTGGGCGGTGTTCTGGGGGGTGGCCGTGATCGGCCTGAGCGGCCTGATGCTGGCCTTCCCGCACATCACGGCCGCGTTCCTGCCCGGCTGGGTGTTCAACGTGGCGACCCTCGTGCATGGCGAGGAAGCCTTCCTGGCGTCCGTCTTCCTCTTCACGGTGCATTTCTTCAACAACCACTTCCGGCCGAACAAGCTGCCGCCGCCGGACGTGGTGATGTTTACCGGCACGCAGTCGCTGGATGAGTTCCGCCACGAGCATCCGGCGCAATACCAGCGCCTGCTCGAATCCGGAGAACTGCAGCAGCGCCTCGTCGATGCACCGTCCCGCCCGCTCCACGTCGGCGCGGTCAGCCTCGGCCTCGCCCTCCTCGCCATCGGCCTTGTCCTTCTGGCCTTGGTCGTAACCGGGTTCGTTAGTTGATGAGGAAGTCTTTGAAAGCCAAGTTACCACATGGTAACAATCTGTTTGATATGGCGCAGACAAACCCATGCTTGGGTTACTGAGCGGTAACGCATCTAAATGTTTATAAATATTAAACAATGCGTTACCTGTAGGCACGGGTTCTGCAGATGAACAATGAGTGGAAGCACTCTTTTCATGCGTCTTACTGGAGATAAAGATGAACCTGTCAGCCATCAGTCACTACTTGGTTAGTACGGCCCTCGTAGTGTCAGTTGCTACTGCACTGCCAGCTATTGCCCAAGTTGACGAGGATGCGGCGAAGCTGTTGTTCAAGCAGAACGAATGTGGCAAGTGCCACAACCCGGAAAAGAACAAGAAGGGACCGTCATTAAAGAAGATAGCCAAGGAATACAAGGGTAAGGCGGACGCCGAGAAGAAGGTCATCGGGCACATGACCGAGGGCAAGAAGGTCAAGCTGGATGACGGCACCGAGGAAGACCACAAGGTCATCGACACCAAGGATCCGAAGACGTTGAGCAATATCGCCAAGTGGATATTGACGCATTGAAAGCTGCTTCCCGGGGGTTGCGTGGGTTGCAATAAATTTTGTGATAGAGAGGAGAAATAAGATGAAAGTCTCTCGTAGAGGTTTCATGAAGGGAATGGGCGCCGTCACTGGCATGACCGGCATCGATGGCATGCTTGCCCAATGTGCTTTCGCGGCCGAGCAGGCCAAGGCGGCGCAGGCCATGCAACCACCGGGCGTGTTGATGGTGAAATCCACCTGCGTCCAGTGCGTGAATTTTTGTGGCATCGAGGTCAAAGTCAACAATGGTGTAATGCAGGCGATCTATCCGGACAAGAAAAAAGCGGAGTACTACAACTGGGGCATTTGCCCCAAGGGCGCCACGGGGATGTTCAATACCTACAATCCGTATCGTCTGAAGAAACCCCTGAAACGCACCAATCCCAACAAGGGAATGAACGAGGATCCGAAATGGGTCGAGATCTCCTGGGAGGAGGCATTCCAGATGCTCACCGACAAGCTCGCCAAGGTAAAGGCAGATAACCCGGCGAAGCTGGTCTGGCATCACGGCCACGGCAAATACACCTGCGGTGACCAGTTTCCCAAGGCATTTGCTGCTGCCTTCGGTACCCCCAACGTAATTCACCGCACGACGACGTGCGAAGCTGCGCGCCATGTGGCCGACGAATTGACCTTCGGCTATCACGGGCATCTGCCTGACCTGGAATACACCAACCTGTATCTGTCCTTCGGCAGCAATCCTTTCGAGGGCGAGCAGTGGTCGCGCTGGATGGACCACGCCATCATGGATGGCAAGGAGCGTGGCATGAAGATGATCGTCATCGAGCCACGCTTCTCCCATGCGGCTGCCAAAGCCGACGAGTGGATTCCAATGCGGCCCGGCAAGGACGCTGTATTCATCCTCGCGCTGGCCAAACAGCTTATCGACAACAAGACCATCGATACTGACTTCCTGATGACCTATACCAACTCGCCCCAGCTGGTCGGCGAGGATGGCCGCATTCTGAAAAATGCAGAAGGCAAGCCGCTGGTCTGGGATGCTGCAGGCATGGCCAAGGTTTACGACGAGCCTGCCGCCAAAGCCGTGCTGACCGGCAGTTATACGGTGGATGGCAAGTTGTATCGGACGGCCTTTCAGGTCCTGGTGGATAGCCTGAAGGACATCAGTCCCGAGTATGCCGCGGAGGTTTGTGGCATTCCCGCCAGTCGTGTGGTCAGTCTGGCGAAGGAAATTGCGACGGCCGCGCACATCGGTTCCACATTGACCATCGACGGGCAGCCGGTACGCTACCGTCCAGTTGTCTCCTACACCTTCCGGGGTCTCTCGGCCAAGGAATTCGGGGTGCAGAACAGTCGCGCCAACCTCATTCTCAATTTGCTGATCGGCAATTTTGATGCGGCGGGAGGGTTCCTGCCGGGTCATCCCATGGGACATCCGGAGCTGATGGAGCCGTCGAAGTGCGAGTATCCGCCCAAGCGTGCCGATTTGGCCCTGAGTGTGTATTTCCCGCATGGCACACAGGATGTATGCCAACAGGTGCAATACACCGTCAATGATCCGAAGGCATTCGGACTGCCCTACCAGCCGGAAGTGCAAATCTTCTTCGCCACCAATCGCCCGTTCTCAACCTCGGATGCGCTGAAGCAGCAGGATGGCATGAAGAAGACCTGGAACTGCGTCATCGACATCGTACTGACCGAGACGACCCAGTTTGCCGACCTGGTGTTGCCGGACAAGACTTATCTGGAATCCTGGCATTTCTCGCCGACTCGTTCCACGCCGGGCACCAAGCATTCCGCGATCCGTCAGCCGATGGCCAATCCCTACAACATTCCCTACGATGCCCAGACGATTCTCTGGGAAACATCAAAGCGCCTCGGGATGCTCGATGCCTACGTCGATCAGCTCAACAAGAAATGGGGCCTGAAGAAGGTGACTTTCCAGAAAGGCAGGGAATACACCTCGAAGGAAATGGTCGAGGTCATCTGGCAGGACAAGACCGGCCAGTCCTTCGATTACGCCATGCTCAATGGTTTTATCGGCAAGAAGGTGAGCGTCAAGGATCGCTACCTGCATGGGGTCGAGGAGAACTGCAAGGGACCTGGCAAGCACCGCATCAAGCTGTATGCCGATCAACTCATCGACTCCTTTGCGAAGGTGGCGAAAACGGTTAAAGACAATGGCATCACGAACATAGATCTTGAGCAGTATCGGGTTGCCTATCTGCCGTTGCCCGCGAAGGAACATGCCTTCCCGACGCCGCACCGCGAAGCCAAGGATTACCCGCTGTACCTCATTACCCACAAGCGGATGTATCGCAACCAGTCCGGCTACATGGCCGAGAACGGGATGCTCAACCGCGCCATTGGCGAGGATGCCACCACAAACACTATCGCGGTCAACACCGCCACCGGCAAATCGCTCGGCCTGAAGAGTGGCGACCAGGTGATCGTGGAAACCCGGGTCGGCAAGGCCAAAGGCAAGGTGCAACTGACTGAGGGAATTCGTCCCGACACGATTGCCGTTTCCTACAGCTATGGCCAGTGGTCGCTGGGGATGCCCGACTATGCCAAGAAGGGCACCTGGATCAATCAGGCACTCGAGCTGCATCCGGACCGCATTGCCGGCATGAACTCGTTCAACGACACCAAGTGCAAGCTGATCAAGGCTTGAGCAAGGAGAACAACATGACAAAATTTGTACGCGTTATCGATACGGAGCGCTGTTTCGGATGCCGTTCATGCGTTGCGGCCTGTGCGGTGGAAAATCATTTCACGCCGGACGCACCATGGAACGTGATGATCGAATACGAAACTGGCGCCTATCCGAATGTTGCCCGCAACTTCGTGACCATGAATTGCCAGCATTGCGAAAAGCCCGCTTGCAAGGCAGCTTGCGACGCTGCCGGTTTCAAGGCCATCAGCAGGAACGAGTATGGCGTTGTGCTCATCGATTACAACAAGTGCTCAGGTTGCAAGTATTGCGTTGCGGCCTGCCCGTATGGCGTCCCGCAATTCAACGATAAGGTTGAGCAGCTTTATCCGGGCACTGAGAAGACCGCCTATGAAACTGCTGAGAAGCGCCATCCCACGCATATGAAGAAGGCCAAGGTGGTCGAAAAGTGCAGTTTGTGCTGGCACAAGCTGGAAAAGGCGGTGTTGAGCGGCCAGATCGGATTAATCGGCAAAGTCCCAGAATTCACTCCGACGTGTGATCTGGTGTGCCCGACGGGTGCGCGGATATTCGGTGACATCGATGATCCGCAAAGTGAGGTGTCTGCCTATATATCGCGAAAGAAGGCGACGCAGATCAAGAAGGAATTCGGCACCAAGCCGCAGGTCTATTACGTGCTAAATGGCGGGGAGTACTGACATGAAAAACTGGTTGGTTATTGGCCTGTTGGTTGCATTTTCGGTTGGGGTGCAAGCAGCCGAACCCAAACTGGCGAAAATTGTCGATCTCGAAAAAGCGGCCAAGGCAATCCGCAGCGGCAAACTCTATGTCGGCAAGACCTACGGAATGCCGGAAGAGAATCGGTACCACAATATTCACGATGTGGCGCTGGGCTTGAACTGCAATGGCTGTCATGATGTCGATGGCAGTTACCCTGATAATTACTTGTTCCTGCGCAAAGCGGAATTTCCCTATGTGGCAAACAAGGAAGAAGTAGGGGCGGTTCAGCGTGGCAAATGCCTTGCCTGTCATTCGCAGGGGGGGATTGGGACGGTGCTCTATAACATCAAGTAACGGGTATTAATGCATCGTGTCTGACTCCAATCAGCAAATGTTCGAGAACAAGGAACGACTGGCTTCGGCGCAATCCCGGAGCCAGTTTTTCTGGGTGCTCGCGGATTGCATCCTTCGGGGGCCGCAAGCAAACTCATGGCAAACCATCATGAATAGCATGACTGGAGGAGGTGCATCCGACCCGATGGCTGAGGCATGGAGCAATCTGGTGGCGATAGCACAGGGGCTCGATGCTGCCGCATGGCAGTCGCTTGCCGTGGAACACACCCGGTTATTTGCCGGATTAACGGATGGGAGCGCTTCTCCTCCACCCTTCGAAACCGTCTGGCGCTCCGGAATTGAACCCGGAGTAGTTTTGGCTCACGTGGCGCAGACGTATGCGGGAGCGGGGTTTGCCGATATCGATCCCGATGCCGGTCCGCAGGATCATCTGGGCGTCGAACTCAAGTTCATGGCGATTCTCGCCTTGCGGGAGGCCGAGGCATGGCAGCGCAATGATCTGGGTGGCGCACAACTCCGCATGCGCCAGCAGCGACAGTTTCTGGACAGGCACCTGCTCGACTGGGTACCCCGCTGGGTGGATGCACTGGTGCAACATACGGAGGAGAAAATTTATTTGGCGCTGGCAAGGCTGATCCTGGTTGGTCTGGCCGAAGTCGCTGACGATTTGAACACGTACGCAGAAAGCTGAGCGCCTCAATCCGGCCCAATTGGAGAATAATCGGATCTCCTCGTTTCCGGATTCCGTAATGAAGTTGCACCGCCTCCTGTATCCATGCCTTCTGGCGATCAGTATCGGGTCTGCGGGTGCCGCCGACAGCGTTTTGGTCATTTCCATCGATGCGCTGCATCCGGCGGCGCTAAGCGCTAAAACCAGTCCGACGCTGCAGGCGCTGATGCACTCCGGCCGCTACACGCTAAAAGGCCGTAGCGTCGATCCGCCAAAGACGCTGATCGCGCACACCGCGATGCTGACCGGCCTGTCGCCGGCGCTAAACGGCAAGCGCGACAACGATTGGCAGACGGGCGAGCCGCACGTCGCCAAGCCGACATTGTTTGACGATGCCAAGAGGCTGGGCTACCAAACCGCCTATTACTACGCCAAACCCAAGCTCGGCTATCTGGTCAGTGCGGCGGTCGATGAGCATGGCCTTGATCCTGCCGGGGGCGTGGCACAAGTGCGTGACTTTTTCCGCGCGGAAGGCAAACGCTTTGCTTTCCTGCACGTGAGCGGACTCGAATGGGCGGGCGTGGATTCCGGCTGGCTTTCGCAGGCCTATCTCGGTGAGTTGTCCGACATCGATGCGGCACTCGCGCCCTTGATCGACGAGGTCAGCCGGCGCGGCAGCTACGCGATTGTCGTGACGAGCGACCATGCGGGGCATGAACGCCAGCATGGCACCCGGCATCCGGAAGACTACAAGCTGCCGTTGATCGTGGCCGGGAATCGCGCGCAACTGCCGCGCCTGCCCAAGGGAAACTGGTCCGTGGTCGAACTGCGCGCACTGGTGCAACATCTGGCGCAGTGAGCCAGCGGGATGCCGTCCCGCCAGCACTGACTTTTGTTGGAGAATACGGCATGCAATCCACACAGCCGCTGTATCGCCGGAACGACGACCGTTCCCGCGCCAGCCGGGTCCTCCGCTGATGGCGTCTGCACCGGCGCGGAGCGCTATTCCCGCCCCCATCTGGGCGCTGGGATTCGTCAGCCTGCTGATGGATGTTTCCTCCGAACTGATCCATAGCCTGTTGCCGGTATTCATGTTTACCGCACTGGGCGTCTCGGCCCTGACGATCGGTCTCATCGAGGGCGCGGCCGAAGCGACGGCGCTGATCGTGAAGGTGTTCTCCGGCGTGCTGTCCGACTGGTGGGGCAAGCGCAAGCCGCTGGCGTTGCTGGGTTATGGGCTCGGCGCCGCATCGAAGCCGCTGTTCGCGCTGGCGACGGGGGCAGGCCTGGTGGTGACGGCGCGACTGATCGACCGTGTTGGCAAGGGCATTCGCGGTGCGCCGCGCGATGCGCTGGTCGCCGATCTGACGCCACCCGAGGTGCGTGGGGCGGCATTTGGTTTGCGTCAGTCGCTCGATACCGTCGGGGCTTTCCTTGGCCCACTGCTGGCGATGGGGCTGATGCTGCTTTGGGCCAACGATTTTCAGGCGGTGTTCTGGGCGGCAACGCTGCCCGCGTTTCTGGCGGTTGCGCTGCTCGCGTTCGGTGTGCGCGAACCGGAACGACATCAGGACGGCAAGCGCACGAATCCGATCCGGCGCGAAAATCTGCGCCGTTTGCCTGCCGCATACTGGTGGGTGGTCGGCATCGGGGCGGTGTTCACCCTCGCGCGCTTTTCCGAGGCCTTCCTCGTATTGCGCGCCCAGCAGGACGGGTTACCGCTGGCCTACACGCCGCTGGTGCTGATTGCCATGAACCTGGTTTATGCGGCAAGTGCCTTCCCACTCGGCAAGCTGGCCGACACGATGAGCCACACCAGGCTGCTGGCTGCGGGACTGGTGCTGCTCATGCTTGCGGATGCCGCTCTGGCGTTTGGCGGCAATTGGATCTGGGCGGGCATTGCGCTGTGGGGCTTGCATCTGGGCATGACGCAAGGGTTGCTGGCGACGATGGTTGCGGATGTTGTGCCGGCCGACTTGCGGGGTACCGCCTACGGTTTCTTCAACCTGTGCAGCGGGCTGGCGATGCTGCTTGCCAGTGTGCTGGCCGGTTGGCTGTGGGATAGTTTCGGGGCCGCATTCACATTCATCGCCGGCGGGGTATTCAGCGGCTTGACCCTGGTGGCTATGCTGATAAGAAACCGACCTGCTGCCCCAGTGCGCTAACTGCCGTCCTGCCGGCGCTGCTGACCGACGAGCCGCCACCGCTGGGCAAGAACGCCGGGCCAAATCCTTCGCGCCTCATCGCGGCGGGCGTGGCGAACTGCCTCGGCGCCAGCCTGCTCTTCGCGCTGCGCAAGTTCAAGAACGCCCCGGGCACGGTGATGCAGACGAATGCCCAGCAGATGCAGGCAATGACGGCGAGTTCGAGCATCGTGGTCAACTCGCTTGCCGATACCTTCGGGCGTTTCGCCCAGGCCACGGGGGCGACGGAGCGCGAGGCGGTGATCGCGCACGACAAGAGCTTCACGACCCTGGTGAAGATGGATCACATGATCTACAAGCAGCGCACCTATCTCTCGCGCAACAGTAACGGCGATGCCCAATACACGCAGCCGGTCGCGGTCGATCACCGCAATTGCCGGCTCGGCAAGTGGTATCTCGCCGATGGCAGGGAGAACTTCAGCCGGTTCCCGTCCTACCAGGCGCTCGATACGCCGCATGCGCAAGTGCATGACGGGGCGCACCGCGTGCTCGAGCAGCTCCAGTTCGACTGGGCAAACGACACCGGCGTGCAACGGGCCATTGTTGCCGGGCTGGAAGAGATGGAATCCGGCAGCAGGTGGTCATGCGTCTCCTCGATCGCATGATGGTGGAGAAACATCCGGCCTAGGCACGGTTTCCGTCTGCGGGTGCCGTCCCGCCGGCGCTGACTTTCACGGGCCGGCGGGTAGAATCCGCTCCATGACAACGCTGTATTGCGGTTCTTATCGCTTCGCGCTCGATCGCCCGCTCATCATGGGCATCGTCAATCTGACGCCCGACTCGTTTTCGGGCGACGGGGTAGGCGACGATGCGCGTGCGGCCATTGCGCAGGCCGAGGCCCAGCGCGCGGCCGGCGCGGACATCCTCGACCTGGGCGCGGAGTCCTCGCGCCCCGGCGCGGCGCCCGTGCCAGTAGAACTCGAGATCGGTCGCCTGTTGCCGGTGCTGCGGGTTGTGCGTGACTGGGGCCTGCCGATTTCGGTGGATACGACCAAGCCCGAGGTGATGCGCATGGCCATCGACGCGGGGGCAGCGCTCATCAACGACATCACCGCACTGCAAACGCCCGGTGCCCTGGCGGCGGTGGCACAGAGCGACGTTGGCCTCTGCCTGATGCACATGCAGGGCGAGCCGCGCACGATGCAGGCCCATCCGCATTACGACGATGTCGTCGCCGCGGTGCGCGATTTTCTCGCGGAGCGCATTGCTGCCTGTACGGCGGCGGGCATCGCGCGTAAACGGCTGCTGATCGATCCGGGTTTCGGGTTCGGCAAGACGGTGGAACACAACTACATGCTGCTGCACGAGTTGCGGCGCTTTGAAGAACTGGGTGTGCCGGTGCTGGCCGGGCTGTCGCGCAAGTCGATGCTCGGCGCGGTCACCGGCCATCCAAACGGCGTGGCGCGCCTGTCGGCCAGCGTGGCGGCGGCCGTGCTGGCCATCGAGCGCGGCGCGCGCATCGTGCGCGTGCATGATGTCGCGGCCACGAAGGATGCGCTGGCCGTATGTGCCGCCATGAATGGGTTGGCAATGGAAGGGAAAATACGATAATGGCAAGACAATACTTTGGCACCGATGGCGTCCGCGGACGCGTTGGCCAGTTTCCGATCACACCAGATTTTGCCTTGCGGCTCGGCTTTGCCGCAGGCGAAACACTGGTCGCCCACGCAAAGAAGCAAGGCTTGGCCAGGGACGGCGAGCGACCGGCCGTGCTGATCGGCAAGGACACACGCATCTCGGGCTACATGATCGAGGCGGCGCTGGAAGCCGGCTTCGCCGCCGCTGGCGTCGACGTGATGCTCAGCGGCCCGCTGCCGACGCCCGCCGTGGCCTATCTCACGCGTGCGTTGCGGCTGGCTGCCGGCGTGGTGATCTCGGCCTCGCACAATCCCTACGACGACAACGGCATCAAGTTCTTCGCCGCCGGCGGCTACAAGCTGCCGGACGCGGTGGAGGAGGAGATCGAGGCGCGCCTGGCCGCGCCGATGGGCTGTCGCGACTCGGCGCAGCTGGGCAAGGCGCGGCGCGTGGACGATGCGGCCGGCCGCTACATCGAATTCTGCAAGAGCACATTTCCGAGCGACCTCGACCTGCGCGGCCTCAAGCTGGTCGTCGACTGTGCGCATGGCGCGGCGTATCACGTGGCGCCCAAGGTATTCGACGAACTGGGCGCCGAGGTCATTGCCGTGGGTGCAACGCCGGACGGTCTCAACATCAACGCCGGGGTCGGTGCAACGCAGCCGAAGTTTCTGCAGGCGCAGGTTTTGCAACACGGGGCCGATCTCGGTCTGGCGCTCGATGGCGACGCCGACCGCCTGATGATGGTGGATGCCAGCGGTCGCCTGTACGACGGCGATGAGCTGCTCTACGTCATCGCGCGCCGCCAGCAGACCAGCAAGGGGCTGCCGGGTATCGTTGGTACCCTGATGAGCAACCTCGGCTTCGAGCAGGCGCTCGGCCGTCTCGGCATCGGCTTTACCCGCGCCCGGGTGGGCGACCGCTACGTGCTCGAACTGATGCAGGAGAAGGGCTGGACGCTCGGCGGCGAAAATTCCGGCCACATCATCTGCCTCGACCGCCATACGACGGGCGATGGCATCGTCGCCGCGCTGCAGGTGCTCGCCGCCCTGCGCGAGCGCAAGGAAACGCTGGCCGAGGCCTGCGCCGATTTGACGATGTTTCCGCAGAAGCTGATCAACGTGAAGTTCGCCAGGGCCTTCGACTGGCGCGGCGATGCAGGCATCCAGGCGGCATCGGCGCAGGCCGAGAATATCCTGAACGGCAAGGGCCGCGTGTTGTTGCGGCCTTCCGGCACCGAGCCGTTGCTGCGGGTGATGGTCGAAGGCGAGGACGCAACGCTGGTGCTCGCACAGGCCGAGGCCATCGCGGTGGCCGTGCGGACCGCCGCCAGCCAGGCCTGATTACAGCGTCGCGTTGACGATGTCCTCAGCCTCGGTGGCGAGTTCGGCCAGTTCCTTGGGCTGGATCTGCAGCAGGCTCAGGCTGGCGCGACCCAGCTTGTGCCACTCCTGGTCGGGATAGAGGTCGGTGTAGCGCTGGATCAGGTGCTGGGCCACCAGCGTCAGCGCGATGTAGTGGCTGGCGTTTTCCGGAATGATGCTGGCCACATCGCCGTTGATCGCCGGCGCGTAGTGATGATAACGGATGCCCTCGCAGATGTCGGCCGGCAGCATCCAGTCCTCGGCCAGTTCGGCGCCCACGATGGCGTGGTTGATCGACAGTTGTTCGTCCTCGATGGCCGTGAACAAGCGCTCATGGTTGCTTTCGGCCGCATGCAGGATCTGCCGGTATTCCGGGAACGGGATCATCAGGACCGGCATGCCGCAATCGCGAAACAGGCCGAAGGTATAGGCGTCCTCGGGGCGGAAAGCGACGCGCCCCTTGAGGCGCTGGGCGAGCCAGCCGGAAACGCGCGCCATGCGCGCCGATGCTTCCCAGAAACGCTCGAGATGCGGGACATGCAGGAACGCGCGCTGCAGGGCGATGCCGGCGATGGTGGTGACCGTCAGCTTCAATCCGAGGATCAGCAGCGCTTCGAGGATTGTGCGCACGCGGCGGCCGACGCCGAAGTAGGCGGAGTTGGAGACCTTGATGACGCTGGCCGCAAGGCCCATGTCGCTGCTGATGATGTTGGCGAGCAACTTGAAGTCCGGCTCGTCCTTGCGCATCTCGGCTTCGATGCGCGCCAGGATTGTCGGGCGCGGCGGAATGCCGATGTTGCGCAGTTCGATACCGATCCGGGACTCGACATCCAGGTTCTGGGTTTGCCCGCTGGCGGCTTGGTTCGTTTTGGTTTCCATGGTCCGGACACCGCGCAGGGCGCGGTATATGGAAGACTATAACGAACGCAATACCGGATTCTTTAGCACGTTAGACGGTTATCGTGCCGTCCCGCCAGCGCTGACTTTCAGGCATCAGCCGAACAGCACCAATCCCCACGTGACCACGACGTTGATCAGCGCCAGCAGCACGGCTGCGCTGCCGATGTCCTTGGCGCGCTTGGCCAGATGATGGCGCTCGAGCGAAACGCGGTTGACAACGGCCTCCACGGCCGAGTTGAGCAGTTCGACGATCAGCGCCAGCAAAACGCTGCCGATCAGGAGTGCCTTGCCAAGGGCGCCGGCCGGCAGAAAAAGCGCCAGCGGGATGAGCACAACGGCCAGCCAGGCTTCCTGGCGAAAGGCATCCTCGTGGCGATAGGCGGCAGAAAAGCCGTCGAGCGAGTAGCGCAACGCATTGATCAGGCGGGTGAAGCCGGTCTTGCCCTTGAATGGGCTTTCACCGGCGTGGCCGGCCGGGTTGGGCGTCGCGTGACTGCTGTCTTTCGTGTCCATGCGCGCAAGATAGCAGTTTTGCCCTGCGGCGAAACTACATGACTTTCGTGCCGATCCACCAGAACACGGCGGCGATCAGCCCGCTGGCCGGGATGGTGAGTACCCAGGCGATGGCCAGGTTGATTGACATGTCCCAGCGCACACGCTTCATGTTGTGGGCGGCGCCGGCACCGGCGATCGCGCCAGTGATGGTGTGCGTGGTCGAGACCGGGATGCCGCCGAGGGTGGCGAGGCCGAGGCTGATCGCGCCGCCCATCGAGGCACAGGAACCGCTGACCGAGTTGAGCTTGGTGATCTTGGTGCCCATGGTCTTGACGATGCGCCAGCCGCCGAGATAGGTGCCCCAGGCAATTGCGAAGTAGCAGGAATAGATCACCCAGTTCGGCAGGGTTTCCACGTCGGTGGTGGCCGCGCCGGCCGTGATCAGCAGCAGCCAGATGATGCCGATGGTTTTCTGCGCATCGTTGCCGCCGTGTGCGAGGCTGTAGGCGCCCGATGCGACGATCTGGGCGTAATTGAACCAGCGGTGCACCTGTCCTGGTGTGTTTTTGCGGAAGACCCAGGCGACCAGCACCATCAGCAGGCCGCCGACGAGGAAGCCGATGAAGGGCGAGACGATGATGAAGATCAAAATCTTGCCGAAGCCGCCCCAGACGATTGGGGCGATGCCGCCGGCCTTGACGATCGTGGCGCCGACCAGGCCCCCAATCAGGGCATGCGACGAGGAGGAGGGGATGCCGTAATACCAGGTAATGATGTTCCAGATCAACGCGCCGCAGAGCGCGCCGAAGATCACGTGGTAATCAACAAAGCTTGGATCGACTGTTCCTTTGCCGATTGTGGCGGCGACATGCAGGTGGAAGACCCACAGGGCCGCGAAGTTGAAAAAGGAGGCGAACAGCACGGCCTGCTTGGGGGTCAGCACTCCCGTGGCGACGATGGTGGAAATCGAATTGGCGCCGTCGTGAAAGCCGTTCATGAAATCGAAGGCGAGGGCAACGCAGATCAGGACTACGAGGATCCCGAAGCTGATGGTCAAGCCTTCCATGATCACAGACCTTTCAGGCGTTCTCGATGAGGATTTCCTCGATGATCCGTGACGTGTATTGGCACTGATCGAGGACATGCTCCTGCAGGAAATAGAACTCGCGCAAGCGGACCGCCCGCCACATCTGGCTTTCGTCTGCGAACAGGCGGGTGATGGCCTTCTTTAGCAGCTTGTCGGCCTTCGACTCGATTTCCTCGATCTCGTGGCACAGGTTGATGGCTTCCTTGGCGCGCGACTTGTCACCGAGCACGATCACGGCGCGGTTGAGGCGCAGGCAGGCATCCGACGTCAGCGCGGCGAGCTCGCGCGATTCCGGGGTCGAGTCGGAGATGTGGTACATGCCGACGGCGTTGGCGACGTCCTGCAGCTTGCCGAGAATCTGGTCGAGGGCCAGCGTCAGGGCGTGAATCTCGTCGCGGCTGAAGGGCGTGATGAAGGATTTGTGCAGCAGGCCGATCATCTCCATCTTGATCTTGTCACCACTGCGCTCGTTCATCACGATTTCCTTGACGAGGGCGTCGAGCTCGCTCGAATTGGTGCCGAGCGAGTTGATCAGGCGTAGGGTAGCGTTGGCTGCCGCGACCACGCGGTCTGCATGGGCGTTGAAGAGTTCGAAGAACTCCTTGCGGTGGGGCATCATGCCGCTGAACATGCCGGTTCCTTTGTAAACTTGGAAGATCCTGTTTCGACGTGCATGTTACAGAAATGTGACGCTGGTTGGCTGTCCCGATCGATGTAAAATCCTTATCGCCGGTTTCGATTGACCCGGCCATGCGGCATCAGTAGAATGCGCGCTCCTCGGGGTGTAGCGCAGCCCGGTAGCGCGCTTGCTTTGGGAGCAAGATGTCGGGGGTTCGAATCCCTCCACCCCGACCAGGTATCCGCACCCCCGAACCGCTTGACAGACCGCCCGTAGCTCAACCGGATAGAGCACCGGCCTTCTAAGCCGGGGGTTGTGAGTTCGAGTCTCGCCGGGCGGACCAGTTTCAAAGGTGGTGGCTGTAGCTCAGTTGGTAGAGTCCTGGATTGTGATTCCAGTCGTCGTGGGTTCGAGTCCCATCAGCCACCCCACAATGAACTCAATGGGTTGCAAGTGATGAACTTGCAACCCATTTTTATTTTTCATTTTGCAGATCATCTGTGTGAGCTCTTCAGCCTTTACCACCCTGTCCTTGCCACCGGCACTGCTCGCCAATCTTGAGCGCCTTGGCTATCACCGCATGACAGCGATTCAGGCCCAGAGCCTGCCGTTGATCCTTGGGCAGCGCGACCTCATTGCCCGGGCCGATACGGGCAGTGGCAAGACGCTGGCTTTCGCCATCGGCATCCTGCACCGGCTCGATCCTGCCGACTTGAGGATTCAAGCATTGGTGCTGTGCCCGACCCGCGAGTTGGCCGATCAGGTTGCCAAGGAATTGCGTCGCGTTGCCCGTTTCGCCGACAACATCAAGGTACTGACGCTCTGCGGTGGTGCGCCGATGGCACCGCAAATTGCCTCGCTCAAGCACGGGGCGCATATTGTGGTCGGCACGCCGGGACGGATCCAGGATCACATGAGCCGCACCAGCATCGACCTCGCCAATGTGCGCACACTGGTGCTCGACGAAGCGGATCGCATGGCTGGCATGGGTTTCTACGACGAGATCAAGGGTATTGTCCGCGCCTGCCCGCGCGAGCGGCAAACCTTGTTGTTCTCGGCGACTTATCCGGACGACATCAAGCAGGCCAGTGCGGCTTTCCTCAATCAGCCGGTGGAACTCAAGATAGACGCCGGGCTGGATGCCACCCGGGTCGAGCAGCGGTTCTATGCGGTTGCCCACGAGAAGCGCAACGCCGCCGTCGTGCTGCTGCTCGCGCATTTTCGACCGGAATCGACACTGGCCTTCTGCAACACGCGCATCCACTGCCGCGAACTGGCTACCGAGCTGCGCGCGCAAGGCATTTCAGCGCTGGCCCTGCATGGCGAGCTGGAACAGCGAGAGCGCGACGAATTGCTGGTGCAGTTCGCCAACCGCAGCTGCTCGGTGCTGGTTGCGACCGATGTCGCCGCCCGCGGCCTCGACATCCGCACGGTCGATGCGGTCATCAACGTCGATGTCGCCAAGGATACCGAGATGCATATCCATCGCATCGGCCGGACCGGCCGGGGTGACGCGGTCGGGATGGCGTTGAGCCTGTGCGCACCCAGCGAGCGCAAGTGGGTCAAGCTGATCGAAGATTGGCAGGGCGGCCCGGTACGCTGGTTCCCGCTGGCTGAATTGCCGCCTGCGGCGAGTACGCCCCTGCAGGCATCGATGGCGACTTTACGCATCCTCGGTGGCCGCAAGGACAAATTGCGGCCGGGCGACCTGCTGGGCGCGCTCACCGGCGTGGCCGCCCTGCACAAGGATCAGGTTGGCCGCATCGATCTCTTCGACGAATGCTGCTATGTTGCCCTCGATCGCCGCGTCGCAGCACGCGCCCTGCACAGCCTTGCCGATCAGGGCATCAAGGGGCGACGTTTCCGCATGAGTCTGCTCGTGCCAATCTAGTTGGCAAAGACAGTTCAGCGCGTCGGTGTTCGCGACTGTACCTTTTCGTAGGCTTCAAGCAGGCGGTGGTGCATGCCGCAATCCTTGAGGGTCAAGCCCGGCGCGGCGCTGCCGAAGAAGCGCTGGCTGCCGTCCAGCATGGCTTCGGCCGTGGCGAGCGTTTCGTCGTCATAGAGTTGTTTCAGTGCCTCGTGGCAGGCGTGGGGTAGCTCCGCTATCCGGATCAGGGCGTCGATGCAGCAATAGACGCTGCGGCGGCCGGCGTTGATTTGCTCGAAGTGCGCGGTCCAGTCAAGCCCTTCGCTCAGGGCATCCGCATCGCCGCAGGCGAGCGCCAGCAGGGTTTTAAGTTCGCCGATGCGCAGGTCTTCCAAGAGTGTGCCGGCGTCGGCCGCCAGCCCGATCAATTCGCGCACCAGCCGCTGTTCGTCGATGCCGGAGTCGTTGAGGGTATCGAGCAGCTCGGCGCAGGCATCATCATCCAGCTTGGGCAGATTCAGGATGGCGGAGCGCAGGGCGTTGCCGCTGCTATTGTTTTCCCATTCGAGGTCGTCAAGCGGATAGATTTCCGACATGCCCGGCACGAGGACGCGGCAGGCATAGACGCCGAGCTGCTCGAAGTCGGCGATATGCACGTCGTGGCCCATGGCCTGGATGCGTTCGATCAGCCAGGCGCAGTCGTGGCCCGTGGCGGCATCCGGGGTGCTGAAATCCCAGTCGCAAAACGTGAAGTCCGGCGTGTCGCCGAGGAAATTCCAATGGACGATGCCGCTCGAGTCGACGAAGTGGATTTCGAGATTGGGGCTGCTGCCGACTTCATCGAGATCGAAACCCGGCGGCGGAAAGCCATCGAGTGCATCGAGCGCGCGGCCCTGCAGCAGTTCGGTGAGCGCGCGTTCGAGTGCGACGTCGAAACGCGGGTGGGCGCCGAAGCTGACATAACAGCCCTGATCGCGCGGGTTGAGCAGCGTCACGTTCATCACCGGATATTGCCCGCCGAGTGAGGCATCCTTGACGAGAATGCCGTAGCCGGCTGCGCGCAACCCCGCGATCCCGGCGGCGATGTGCGGATAGCGCGCGATGATCGCTTCGGGAACATCCGGCAGGCACAGACCTTCCGCGAGGATGCGGAACTTGATGTGCCGTTCGAAAATCTCCGACAGTGCCTGTGTGCGTGCCTCGGCCCTGGTATTGCCGGCCGACATGCCGTTGCTCATGTACAGGTTGCCGATGATATTGACCGGAAACCAGACCGTCGCGCCATCACGCTGGCGCACATAGGGCAGGGCGCAGATGCCGCGTTCGCCGTTGCCCGAATTGAAGTCGACCAGTGCGCTGGCAGCGATGCTGCCTTCCGGGTTGTAAAAGGCCTGCAATTCAGGTGTCAGCAGTTCGGCGGGCCAGTTGTCGTCATTGCCGAGCGGGAACCAGCGTTCGCGCGGGTCATGGACGAAGGGACGATTGGCGATGTCTGCGCCGAGGTAATAGTGCGTCCAGAAATACCGCGTTGAGATGCGTTCAAAGAACTCTCCAAGCGCACTGGCGAGGCAGGCAAGTTGCGAGGCACCCTTGCCGTTGGTAAACAGCAGCGGACAATCCCGGTCGCGCAGATGCACCGACCAGATACCCTCGATTGGGTTGAGCCAGGAGCGTTCTTCGATATGAAAGCCAAGCTGCGCCAGCTTGTGCTGCATCGTGGCGATGGAGGTTTCGAGCGCGGCATCCTTGCCGGCGATGAAGGTTTCGGTGTGCATGTCTATGAAAGTTGACGCTGGCGGAATGGCGAAGCGTGGCGATTATATGGGCCGCGCCACGACGATCTCCAGCAGGCCGGCGCCGTAGCGCTCGGCCTTGGCCTGGCCGATGCCGGGCACGTCGAGCAATGCGTCGGTACTGGTGGGCTGGCGCGCGGCGAGTTCGTGCAGGGTCTTGTCGTGGAGGATCACGTAGGCCGGTACGCCTTGCGCCTTCGCCTGTTCGGCACGCCAGGCGCGCAGGGCTTCGAAGAGCGTGGGATCGCCGGCAGTTTGTGGAGGTGTGGATGTTTTGTGCCGTCCCGCCGGCGCTGACTTTCGTGGCGACTGGCGGCGCAGGCTCAGCGGCGTTGTGCCCTTGAGCACCGGGCGCGCGGCGTCGGTGAGCTTGAGCGCGCCGTAGGCTTGCGCGTCGGCGTGCAGCAGGCCGGCGGCGAGCAACTGGCGGAACACGGAGCGCCAGCCGGCGTCGTCGAGATCCACACCGGCACCGAAGGTGGGCAGGGCATCGTGGCCGAGCTGCTGCATGCGCTCGGTGAGTTTGCCGCGCAGCAGGTCGATAAGGTGACCGGCACCGAAGCGCTGGCCGGTGCGCAGGACGGCCGACATGGCTTTCTGCGCGGCGACGGTGCCGTCCCACAGCTCGGGCGGTGCCAGGCAGGTGTCGCAGTTGCCGCAGCGTTCCTCGCGGATTTCACCAAAGTAGACAAGCAGCCGGATGCGGCGGCATTCGGCGGTTTCGCACCAGGCGAGCAGGGCGTCGAGCTTGCCGCGTTCGATGCGTTTTTGCTCTTCGCCGGCGTCGGCATTCATCGATGCGCTGGCGGTGGATCACCACGTCGTTAAGGCCGTAGGTCATCCACGCTTCGGCGGGCTCGCCGTCACGGCCGGCGCGGCCGGTTTCCTGATAGTAGGCTTCGAGGCTCTTGGGCAGGTCGAGGTGGGCGACGAAGCGCACGTCGGGCTTGTCGATGCCCATGCCGAAGGCGATGGTGGCGACCATGACAATGCCGTCTTCCCGGAGGAAGCGTTGCTGGTGGCGCGTGCGCGTGGCGGTGTCGAGGCCGGCATGGTAGGGCAGGGCGAATATGCCTTGTTCAACGAGCCAGGCAGCGGTTTCGTCCACCTTCTTGCGCGAGAGGCAATAGATGATGCCGGCTTTGCCCGTGTGGCCGGCGAGGAAGCCGAGCAATTGGCGTCTGGGGTTATCGCGTTCAACAACCGTGTAGCGGATGTTCGGCCGGTCGAAGCTCGAGACGAAGACACGTGCTTCATCGAGGCCGAGGCGGGCGAGGATTTCGCGGCGCGTCAGTGCGTCGGCGGTGGCGGTAAGTGCGATGCGCGGCACGGCCGGGTAACGCTCGTGCAGTACCGAGAGCTGGATGTATTCGGGACGGAAATCGTGACCCCATTGCGATACGCAATGCGCCTCGTCGATGGCGAACAGGGCGAGCTTGCCGTCGGCAGAGAGCCGGTCGAGCAGGGCGAGGAAGCGCTCGGTGAGCAGGCGTTCGGGAGCGACGTAGAGCAGGTCGAGTGCGCCGGAGAGCAACGCCTTTTCCGTATCCACGACGGCGGCAAAATCAAGCGTCGAGTTGAGGAAGGCGGCAGCGACGCCGGCCTGGCGCAGTGCATCCACCTGATCCTGCATCAGCGCGATGAGCGGCGAGACGATGATGCCGACGCCGGGACGCAACAGCGCGGGAATCTGGTAGCACAGCGATTTGCCGCCGCCGGTGGGCATCAGTACCAGCGCATCGCCGCCATTCGTGACGTGATCGACGATCTCTGCCTGCGGGCCGCGGAAGGTGGAATAGCCGAATGTCCGGTGCAGCAGATCGAGCGCCGTGTCGCGTTGCTGTCCCGGCACGTCAGTCGAGCCAGCGTCGCCGCCAGAAAATGATGCCCAGTGTCGTGGCCACGACGACCATCAGGCCGATGGCGTAGAAAAAGCCGGACGGGTTGTCGAGTAGCGGGATGCTGCGGAAATTCATGCCGAAGATGCCGGTGATCAGTGTCGCGGGCATGAAGATGAGCGCAAACACCGTGAGGGTGCGCACTTCCTGGTTGACGCGATTGCTGATCGAGGACAGATAGATATCCAGCATGCCGGCGATGAGGTCGCGGATCGCTTCGAGCGATTCGATCAGATGCACCGTATGGTCGTAAATGTCGCGCAGATAGAGCTGCGTCTCCGGTGTAAAGAAATGGCTTTCATTGCGCTGCAAGGTATTGACAACTTCACGCATTGGCCAGATGGTGCGCCGGACCACGAGGGTCTCGCGCTTGAGCTGGTGGAGTGTTTTCAGTTGGGTGGCATCGGGTTTTGCCATCAGATCGTCCTCGAGCTGTTCCGTTCGTTCGCCGATTTGCTCCAGCACGACGAAATAGCGGTCGATGATGAGGTCGAGCAGGGCATACGCGAGGTAATCGGTGCCGCGTTGGCGGATGTGGCCCTTGTCCGTGCGTAGCCATTCGCGCAGCGGGTCGAAGTTGCCGGTCGGGCGCTCCTGAAAGGTCAGCACGAAATTCGCACCGATCACGAAACTCACCTGTTCCGTGCCGACGGTAAGGGTCTCGGCATCGTAGGTGAAGAAGCGTGTCACCAGGAACAAATAGTTGCCGTAGTCCTCTATTTTCGGCCGCTGATCAGTGTTCAGGATATCTTCTAGCACCAGCGGATGCAGTTGGAAGCGTTTGCCGATTTCCTGCATGATTTCCGGTTCGTGCAGTCCATGCACGTTGAGCCAGAGTTTTGGCCCTTTTGGCATGCAGGCGCGGCAGGCGTCCAGATTGACAAAACAGGACTCCTCGATTTTGTCCGCGTCGTACTCGATCAGGGTAATCGCGGCATGCTCGGTCTTGCGCTCACCGACATAGACCAGAGAGCCGGCCGGCAAGCCAACCTTTCCGGAGCGCTTGGGAAAAGTCTTTCGGTGCGATTTCGGACGATTGGGCATAATTGTATTGAATCTAGCACAGGCCGCACCCATCTGGGACGGGCCAGAAACTTCCCGGAGCGACCATGCACGAACAGGATATTGCAGCCAAGAACGAACTCGAACAGAAACTGCTTGCGGCAATCAGCGGTGAATTGCCGGCCGATGATTTCATGCGCGAAATGCTGACGCAACAGGTCTTCATTCCAATCAAGGACGACAAGGACAGCGGGATCAAGGGCTTCCAGCTCACCACCAAGGCGACCCCGCTGGTGATCCAGGACGAGGCAGGACAGAATATTCTGGTGCTGTTTACCAGTCCGGAGCGGGCCAAGGCGTTTCTCGACGACGTGCCGGGTTATAGCGGTGGCCTGCTGGCGGATTTTTCCTGGATCGTCGAGCGCATGGAGCCCGGCTTTGCCATCGCGGTAAATCCCGGCCTCGAACTCGGCATGGACATCGAGCCGCATGACGTGACCCAGATGCTGGCGCTGCTGGCCGCGCGAAAGCAGACGAACTGATGAAGCCCGGCTACGTCCGTCCGCTCGACCTGAAGCATGGTTGCGTGGACATGACCCATGGCGCGGGGGGCGGGCCATGGTGCAGCTGATCGCCGAACTCTTCACGCAGCATCTCGGTAACGAATACCTCGGGCAGGGCAACGATGGTGCCGTCCTGCCAGCACTGACTTTCGCGGACCAGCCCGGGCGGCTGGTGATGGCCACCGACTGCCACGTCGTATCGCCGTTGTTTTTCCCCGGCGGCGACATCGGTTGCCTGTCGGTGCATGGCACGATCAACGATGTCGCCGTGATGGGCGCGACGCCGCTCTATCTCGCGGCGGGCTTCATCCTCGAGGAAGGTTTTCCGCTGGGCGATCTGGCGCGCATTGTCGCGTCGATGGCGCAGGCGGCGAAAGAGGCGGGTGTGCCGGTCGTGACCGGCGACACCAAGGTGGTCGAGCGCGGCAAGGGCGATGGCATCTTCATCACGACAACAGGCGTCGGCGTATTGCCGGAGGGTCGGGACATCGGCGGCGCGCAGGCACGGCCGGGCGATGCGATTCTAGTCTCCGGCAACCTCGGCGATCACGGCGTGGCGATCATGAGCCAGCGCGAGAACCTGAGTTTCGATGCACCGATTATTTCCGACACGGCCGCGCTGCATGGCCTGATCGCCACGCTGCTGGAAACCGGGGTAGATATCCGCGTGTTGCGCGACCCGACGCGCGGCGGGCTGGCGGCCACGCTCAACGAGATTGCCACGCAGTCGGGCGTCGGCATGATGTTGCAGGAAAAATCGATTCCCATCGATCCGATCGTGGCGGCGGCCTGCGAATTTCTCGGCCTCGACCCGCTCTATGTCGCCAACGAGGGCAAGCTGGTGTGCATCTGCGCGGCCGCCGATGCCGACCGGCTGCTGGCGACGCTGCGCGCCCATCCGCTCGGCCGGAATGCGGCGCAGATCGGTGCGGTGATTGCCGACGACCACCATTTCGTCCAGCTGACAACAACCCTCGGCGGTCGTCGCATCGTTGACTGGCTGGCGGGAGATCAGCTCCCGCGCATTTGCTGAAAAACCAGGGAGGGAACCCACATGACGCAACCTATCGCCACCGCCATTGCGGGCAGTTTGCCGAAGCCGGCCTGGCTGGCCCAGCCCGAAAAACTCTGGGCGCCCTGGCAGCTATCCGGAGAGGCGCTGGAACAGGCCAAGTTCGATGCCATGCGGCTCGCCGTCGATGACCAATTACGTGCCGGCATCACCGTCATCGGCGATGGCGAGCAGACCCGGCAGCATTTCGTGACGACCTTCATCGAGCATCTCGATGGCGTTGATTTCGTCAATCGCCGCACCATGCGCATCCGTGACCGCTACGACGCCGAGGTGCCGACGGTGGTGGGCGCAGTGTCGCGCAAGCGCCCGGTCTTCGTCGAAGATGCACGACGCCTGCGCCTGCTGACCAACCAGCCGATCAAGTTCACGCTGCCCGGCCCGATGACCCTGATCGATACGCTGTTCGATACCTACTATGGTGGCAGCCGCGAAAAGCTGGCCTGGGCCTTCGCCGAGATTCTCAATCAGGAAGCGCAGGAACTGGCGGCGGCCGGGGTCGACATCGTCCAGTTCGACGAGCCGGCCTTCAATGTGTTTTTCGACGAGGTGCGCGACTGGGGTATCAAGACGCTGGAGCGCGCGGCGGCGAACCTGCCCTGCAAGACGGCGACGCATATCTGCTATGGCTATGGCATCGAGGCCAACATCAAGTGGAAGGAGGGGCTCGGCGCGGAATGGCGGCAGTACGAGCAGACCTTCCCGCTACTCGCCAAGAGCACCATTCATCAGGTCAGCCTCGAATGCCACAACTCGCATGTGCCGATGGAACTGATCGGCCTGCTCGACGGCAAGGAGGTCATGGTCGGCGCCATCGACGTCGCAACCAACCGCATCGAGACACCCGAGGAAGTGGCAGCCACGCTGCGCAAGGCCCTGCAGTGGGTCAAGCCGCATCGCCTGATCGGGTGCACCAATTGCGGGATGGTGCCGCTGCCGCGCGCTGTTGCCCGCGGCAAACTGCAGGCGCTCGCCGCGGGAGCAGCCATCGTGCGCGCCGAACTCAACGGGGCCTGATAACAAGCAACGGTCCCATCGAATTGCGGGGCGGGCGGGGCGACGAAAGTCAGCCCTGGCGGGACGGCACGCTGGCCGGCGCTGAAACCAATAACATCATCAGGACTAGCCTGAACTACTGCAATCGTGTGCTGCCTTGGCGATCTGGCTTTGCTTGGAGGAGTTCATGGCCGTCACCTTCCTGCCGAAAGCATCTCTTTCGGCAACGCTGCGCTTGGTGGCCCGGATGGACTTGATGCAACGCCAGCGCGAGCCACCTTTGGTATTGATGCGGCGCATTTCCTCTTTCGGATGGGGGCGACCACAGTGGTAGCAATAAACGGAATCGGACATAAGCTTCCTCCTGATGTGGGTTGTTGATGGTCGTTCAGTGTCGAACGCGACGAGGGGAGGGGGTGCGTGGCTGCAGGTTGTGGCGGAAGGTGATGCGTCCCTTGCCGAGGTCATAGGGTGACATCTCCAGAGTGACGGCATCGCCGGTGATGATGCGAATGCGGTACTTGCGCATTCTTCCTGCGGTGTAGGCCACCAACTGGTGACCATTCTCGAGGGTGACGCGATAGCGGGCATCCGGTAGTACTTCGCTCACGGTGCCGTTCATCTCGATAAGTTCTTCCTTGGCCATATGGGGGGCTCCTTTCAATTGCATGCCTCACCGTACCGATCTTGCTTGACGGCGGGCAAATGGCGATAGTGTTATGCGGTCAATGCGCACCGCATGCGTCGTGAAAGGCATAAATAAAACAACCTCCCGGCGGTTTGGGTAGCAAGAATCATTACCCCACCGCATCACTACTCTCTCTAAGTAGAGCGTCATTCCAAGAGCGGTCATTATCCCAGAAAACATATGTTTATGCAAACACAAGAGCACGCGCCATCCGAATTGGGGTGCGATTGCCGGATCCAAGCTTGAGGCGCATAACGCTGAAAAAGAAAAACCCGCATCATGGCTGATGCGGGTCTTCAAGGGATCGACTCTGCGGAGTCTTAGGCGTTAGACGGTAACTTGTTCTGCAACTTCAACGAATTCCGGGATCTTGTCGAAGGACATATAGCGGTAGATATCGGCGGACTTGGCGTCAAGCGACCTGACCTGCTCCAGGTACTCATCCACCGTTGGCAACTTGCCCACCAGCGCGCAGACTGCGGCCAGTTCGGCGGATACGAGATACACGCGGGTGTCGATGCCGAGGCGGTTGGGGAAGTTGCGCGTCGAGGTGGATACCGCCGTGCTGCCTTTCTTGATCTGCGCCTGGTTGCCCATGCACAGCGAGCAGCCGGGCATTTCCATGCGCGCGCCGGACTTGCCGAGGACCGAGTAGTAGCCTTCCTCGTTGAGGATCATGGCGTCCATCTTGGTCGGCGGCGCGATCCACAGGCGGGTCGGGATGTCGCTCTTGCCGTCGAGAATCTTGCCGGCGGCGCGGAAGTGGCCGATGTTGGTCATGCACGAGCCGATGAAGACCTCGTCGATCTTGTCGCCGGCACGTCGGACAGCGGCTTGACGTCGTCCGGATCGTTCGGACAAGCCAGCAGCGGCTCCTTGATCTCGTTCATGTCGATCTCGATCACGGCGGCGTATTCGGCGTCGGCATCGGGTTGCAGCAAGGTGCCGTTGGCAATCCAGTCTTCCATGGCCTTGATGCGGCGGGCCAGCGTGCGCTTGTCCTCGTAGCCCTCGGCGATCATCCACTTCATCAGCGTGATGTTGGAGCGCAGGTACTCGACGATGGGCTCCTTGTTGAGGCGCACCGTGCAGCCGGCGGCGGAACGCTCGGCCGAGGCGTCGGTCAGTTCGAAAGCCTGTTCGATCTTGAGGTCCGGCAGGCCCTCGATCTCGAGGATGCGGCCGGAGAAGATGTTCTTCTTGCCCTTCTTTTCGACGGTGAGCAGGCCGGCCTTGATGGCGTAGTAGGGAATGGCGTTGACCATGTCGCGCAGCGTGATGCCGGGCTGCAGCTTGCCCTTGAAGCGTACCAGCACCGATTCGGGCATGTCGAGCGGCATCACGCCGGTGGCGGCGGCGAAGGCGACCAGGCCCGAGCCGGCCGGGAAGGAAATGCCGATGGGGAAGCGGGTGTGGGAGTCGCCGCCGGTGCCGACGGTGTCGGGCAGCAGGAAGCGGTTGAGCCAGCTGTGGATGATGCCGTCGCCGGGCTTGAGCGAGATGCCGCCGCGCGCGGTGATGAAGCTGGGCAGCGTGCGATGGGTCTTGACGTCGACCAGCTTCGGATAAGCGGCGGTGTGGCAGAAGGACTGCATCACCAGGTCGGCGGAGAAGCCGAGGCAGGCGAGGTCTTTCAGTTCGTCGCGCGTCATCGGGCCGGTGGTGTCCTGGCTGCCGACCGAGGTCATCTTCGGTTCGCAGTAGGTGCCGGGGCGGATGCCCGCTTGTTTCCCATTTGCTTCGGGCAGGCCGCAGGCGCGGCCGACCATCTTCTGCGCCAGCGAGAAGCCCTTGCCGGTATCGACGGGGTTTTGCGGCAGGCGGAACAGGGTGGAAACCGGCAGGCCGAGGAACTCCCGGGCCTTGCTCGTGAGGCCGCGGCCGATGATCAGGTTGATGCGGCCGCCGGCGCGGACTTCGTCGAGCAGCACTTCGGACTTGTAGGCGAAGGTGGAGACGACGGCGCCGTTCTTCTCGACCTTCCTCTCGTAGGGATAGATGTCGATCACGTCGCCCATGTTCATTTCATTGACGTCGCACTCGATCGGCAAGGCGCCGGCATCTTCCTGGTGTTGAAGAAGATCGGCGCGATCTTGCCGCCGAGGCAGACAGCCGCCGAAGCGCTTGTTCGGCACGAAGGGGATGTCGTCGCCGGTCCACCACAGCACGGAGTTGGTGGCGGACTTGCGCGAGGAGCCGGTGCCGACCACGTCGCCGACGTAGGCGACCGGGTGGCCCTTGTGCTTGCAGCTCGTCGATTTGCTTGATGCGGGCCGCGTTCGCCGGCCTTGTCGGCTTCGATGCCGGGGCGCGGGTTCTTCAGCATGGCCAGCGCGTGCAGCGGAATGTCGGGGCGGCTCCAGGCGTCGGGTGCGGGGGAGAGATCGTCGGTGTTGGTTTCGCCGGTGACCTTGAAGACGGTGACGGTGAGGTTCTTCGGCACTTCGGGGCGCGAGGTGAACCACTCGGCGTCGGCCCAGGACTTGCATCACGGCCTTGGCGTTGGCATTGCCGGCCTTGGCCTTGTCGGCGACGTCATGGAAGGCGTCGAACATCAGCAGCGTGCCCTTGAGGCCCTTGGCGGCGACAGGGCCGACTTCGGCGTCGTCGAGCAGGTCGATCAGCGGCTTGACGTTGTAGCCGCCGAGCATGGTGCCGAGCAGTTCGGTGGCCTTGGCGCGCGAAATCAGCGCGCACGCCGTCTCGCCAGCGCCGACTTTTGCCAGGAACTCGGCCTTGACCTTGGCGGCGTCGTCGACGCCCGCCGGCACGCGGTGGGTGATCAGGTCGACGAGGAACGGCTTCCTCGCCCTTGGGCGGATTCTTCAGCAGTTCGACCAGTTCGGCGGTCTGCTGCTTGGTCAGGGGCAGGGGCGGGATGCCCAGCGCGGCGCGCTCGGCGACATGGGCACGGTAGGCTTCGAGCATGGCTGTTTCCTTTCAGTCGGGTAGGTGGGTTGCTTACTTGCAGTCGCCGAGTCGGCGACCCTTTATGGTGGAGTGCATTTCGCCCATGCCCTGGTCGGGGATCATGCGCAGTTTCTGGTCAAAGTTGAAGGCCGTGGTCGACATGCTGCCTTTCACCGCGCCCATCATCTTGGTGCCTTCAGCCGCGCAGGTCATGTCGTAGCTGATGTTGCCGCCGGCATTCTTCATGTTGGCGATGCTGCATTTGCTCTTTTCATCCATGCCGTACTGCTTGCCGGCGGCAAGGTCCTTGGCGGTGTAGCAGTGCGTGAATTTGTTGGGCGGCACGGCCATGCCCTGCATCTTGACCGCGGCGGTCAGTTCCCACAATCCGGGGGACATCTCCTGTGCGCTGGCGAGGCCGGCAGCGAGGCTCAGGGTCAAGGCGGCGATCAATCGAATCTTCAATGGGGTCTTCATGATGTTCCTCCTGCCGAAATGGATGCTTGGTGCGATGGTTGGAAAAAACGCCCGGCGGCCTTCGGGGGTAGGGCATGCCCCGTCAAGTGGGCGCGCGCAGCAGGTTCCAGTAATAACGATAGGACGCGCGGTCATGCAGGCGGCCGTCGAATCGGATCGGGCCCCAGGCGGCGTCCTGCGCGCGGCAAAGGATGCCGGCGCCTGTGCTGACCTCGTCGAAAAATCCGGGCGCATGGCTTCAATGATGGGTTCAATCTGCGCCGGGTGGATGCTCCACATGCGCAGGAAGCCGAATTCCAGTCGGGCGCGGCGGGCATCGGCGCGGACGGCCGCCATGTCGCGCAAGCTCGGTGCTGACGTTGTGCGTCGGCACGACGCCGTTGCCGAGGGCGGCCGCGGCAATCTCGGTCTTGGCGCGCGCGATCAGCGGATGGACGAACTGGCCGGGTGATTTCATCGCGCTGGCGGGAATGGCGCCATGATGGGCGGAAACGAAATCCATCAGGCCGAAGTCGATGGGTCTCGACATGGGGCAGGGCGGCGATCTGCCAGGCATCGTGCAGGGCGCCGTGGGTCTCGATCAGCACATGCACCGGGAATCTCGCGCGTGATGCCGTGGCGCGAGCGCATTTCGTCGAGCGCAGTGATCTGCGTCACGACGTCGGCGCATTCGGGCTTGGGAAACACGATGTAGGCGACACGTTCGCCGGCCCGGCCGACGATGGCTCGAGTTCGTCACGCCAGGCGGGATGGCGCACGTCATGAACGCGGGCGCCGACGCGGTAGTGGCGGTTGGCGCGGAGTCGTCGATTAGCGCTGCAATCAGCGCGGCGTGGGCCAGTTCGGCGCCGGCCGGCGCGCCATCCTCGCAGTCGGCGGTGATGTCGAAGATCGGCCCCATCGGCTTCATCCGCCTGCAGGTCGAGCGACTTGCGGATCAGCTTTTCGCTGCCGGCGTAATGCTCGCAGGCGGCCAGCGCCGGAAACGGCTGGCCGCCGGCGTAAAGCACGTCGGCGGGATGGAGTGGGTTATTCATCCGCTGGCCCGCCGGTGACGCTGCTCAGGCGAACAGGTGCTTGACGCCGTCGCGCTCTTCGCTGAGTTCCTTGAGCGTGAAGTCCATCTTCTCGCGCGAGAAGGCGTCGATCTCGAGGCCCTTGACCACTTCCCACTTGCCGCCGGCGCAGGTGCAGGGCATGCCGTAGATCATGCCTTCCGGGATGCCGTAGGAACCGTCGGAAACGACGCCCATGGTGACCCACTGGCCGTTGCTGCCGATGGTTCCAGTCGCGCATGTGGTCGATGGCGGCGTTGGCGGCGGAGGCGGCGGAAGAAAGGCCGCGTGCTTCGATGATGGCGGCGCCGCGCTTGCCGACTTTCGGGATGTATTCGTTCTTGTACCAGGCTTCGTCATTGACCAGCGCCGGCGCGGCCTTGCCGCCGACGGTGGCGAAGCGGATGTCCGGATACATCGTCGGCGAGTGGTTGCCCCACACCACCATCTTTTCGATGTCGGTGACGGACGCCTTGGTGCGTGTGGCGAGTTGCGAGATGGCGCGGTTGTGGTCGAGGCGCATCATCGAGGTGAAGGCGGTCTGCGGCAGGCTCTTCGCGGTGTTCATGGTGATCAGCGCGTTGGTGTTGGCCGGGTTGCCGACGACGATGAGTTTCAGATCGCGAGCGGCGACTGCGTCGATGCGCCTTGCCCTGCTCGGTGAAGATCTTGGCGTTTTCGAGCAGCAGGTCCTTGCGCTCCATGCCGGGGCCGCGCGGCTTGGCGCCGACCAGCAGCGCCTGCTGGGCGTCCTTGAAGGCGACCTTCGGGTCGAGGTGCCGATCATGTCGGCGAGCAGCGGGAAGGCGCAGTCCTCGAGTTCCATCATCACGCCCTTGAGCGCGGCCTGGGCCTTGTCCATCGGCAGTTCCAGCATCTGCAGGATGACGGGCTGGTCCTTGCCGAGCATTTCGCCGCTGGCGATGCGGAACAGCAGGGCGTAGCCGATCTGACCGGCGGCGCCGGTGACTGCGACTCGAACGGGGGCTTTGGCCATGTGGGAACTCCTTGGACGGTGTAACGTTGGGGCGGAAGTGATGGCAGGCGACTGCCGGGTAAACATGTTGAAGATATAGTGCCATTATTGCAGCTGTGTCAATATGCTATCTTATGTCTTATAAAGACATAAGATCACCTATAGACGATGACGAAAAATTGTGGTTCAATGCGCGCCAATGTCCAGCGACGCGAATCTCCCACCTACAGTCCGCTCTACCGTCAGATCAAGAGCCTGCTCGTGCAGGCCCTTGAGAGCCGGCGAGTGGCGTCCCGGCGAGGTGATTCCCAGCGAGATCGAACTGGCGACGCGCTTCAATGTCAGCCAGGGCACGGTGCGCAAGGCCATCGACGAACTGGCCGCCGAAAATCTGCTGGTGCGGCGTCAGGGCAAGGGCACCTTCGTTGCCACGCACAATGATCCGCGAGCCTTTTTCCGCTTCCTGCGTCTGGTGCCGCTTTCCGGTGAGAGGAACCGCGCGCAGAGCATTCCGCTGGAATGCTGGCGTGCCAAGGCCGGGACCGAGGCGGCACGTGTGCTGCGACCTCAATGTCGGCGATCCGATCGTCATCGTGCGGCGCGTGCTCGAATTTGCCGGCAAACCGGTGGTCGTTGACGAAATCTATCTGCCGGGCGAAATCTTTCGTCGGTCTGACGCTCGAAATGATGAAGGAATCGCAGGAATCGCTCTACACCCTGTTCGAGGCACGTTTGGCGTCCGCATGGTCCGCGCCGTCGAGCGTTTGCGTGCCGTGGCGGCCGACCGTGCCAGCGCCGAACTGCTGCATGTGACCGAGGGCAGCCCGCTGCTGTCGGTCGAGCGCATCAGTTATACCTACGGCGATAAGCCCGGTGGAATGGCGGCGCGGCCTGTATTTGACACAGGACCATTGCTACCTGAATGAATTGGGTTGAAGACTGTCGGTCGAATGCGGAATCGGACCGGTAAGTTGGAAATATAAGAAACGTAATGTATTGCAGTGCAAGTCTAGTGGAGGAATGGACGATGGCTGAACTAGCGCGAAAGCGCCCCAAGTACTTCAATCTCTTCGCGATAAGGCTGCCTCTGGCCGGTTATGCGTCGATATTGCATCGCGTCAGCGGCATCGGCCTATTTCTGATGCTGCCGCTGCTGATCTGGCTTCTCGACCTTTCCCTGCGTTCGCCTGAGAGCTATCAGACGTTGCAGGCGGTCATCGACATCCCCTCATGAAGCTGCTGCTGACCGGCTTGCTCTGGGCCTTCCTGCACCACTTTTGCATGGGCATCCGCATCCTGCTGCTCGACATCCATGTCGGTATCGACAAGGCGCAGGCTGGTGCCAGCGCCAAGGCCGTGCTTGCCGTGAGCCTCCTGCTGACAGTCATTCTGGGAGCGAAGCTATGGTGAATCGCAAGATCGTGGGAGCGCATTACGGCCTGATGGACTGGCTGGCCCAGCGCGTCACGGGCCTTGTGATGATCGTGTTTACCCTCGTCATGACCATCGCCTTGCTGCAAGGGGCAGGGGCGAGTTACGAGAGTTGGCGCGGTTTCATGTCGGCGGGGCTGATCCGCTTCGTCACCTTCCTCTTCTTCGTCAGCCTGTGCTGGCATGTCTGGGTCGGTGTGCGCGACATCTGGATGGACTATGTCCAGCCGGCCGGCATCAAACTCGTATTGCACGTGCTGACCCTGCTGGTCCTGATCGGCTATGCCGGTTGGGCGACGCAAATCATCTGGAGGCTGTGACAGGAAAATGAGCGAGAAAGTCACCGTTCGCAAATTCGATGCGGTCATCGTCGGCGCCGGAGGTGCCGGCCTGCGTGCCGCCATTCAACTGTCCGAAGCCGGCCTCAAGACCGCCGTGCTGACCAAGGTCTTTCCGACGCGCTCGCACACTGTTGCCGCGCAAGGCGGCGTGGCGGCGTCGCTCGGCAATTCCGAGGAGGATCACTGGCACTGGCACATGTACGACACCGTGAAGGGCTCCGACTGGCTCGGCGACCAGGACGCGATCGAGTTCATGTGCCGCAAGGCCAACGAGTGCGTCATCGAACTCGAGCACTACGGCATGCCTTTCGATCGTCTCGACAACGGCCGCATCTACCAGCGTCCGTTTGGCGGCCACATGTCCAACTTCGGCGAAAAGCCGGTGCGCCGCTCCTGCGCCGCGGCCGATCGGACCGGCCATGCGATGCTGCACGCGATGTACCAGCGCAACGTCAAGGCCAACACGCAGTTCTTCATCGAGTGGATGGCGCTCGACCTCATTCGCGATGCTGAGGGTGAAGTGCTCGGAGTCATCGCGATGGAGATGGAGACGGGTGAAATTCATGCGTTCCATTCGAAGGTGACGATCTTCGCCACCGGCGGTGCGGGTCGCATCTACTATTCTTCGACCAACGCTTTCATCAACACCGGCGACGGTGTCGGCATGGCGGCGCGGGCCGGCATCCCGCTCGAGGACATGGAATTCTGGCAGTTCCATCCGACCGGCGTGGCCGGTGCGGGCGTACTGATCACAGAAGGCGTGCGCGGCGAGGGGGGCATCCTGCGCAACAGCAACGGCGAGCGCTTCATGGAGCGCTATGCGCCGAACGCCAAGGATCTCGCATCCCGCGACGTTGTTTCGCGGGCGATGGTCACCGAGATCAACGAAGGTCGCGGGTGCGGTCCGAACAAGGATTTCGTGTTGCTCGACATCACCCACCTGCCGCCCGAAACGATCATGAAGCGGCTGCCGGGCATCCACGAAATCGCGATTCAGTTTGCCGGCGTCGATGCGTTGAAGGAACCGATTCCGGTCGTACCGACCTGCCACTACCAGATGGGCGGCATCCCGACCAACTACCATGGCCAGGTCGTCATACCGGGCAAACGCAGCCAGAACGAGGTCGTGCCGGGTTTCTATGCCGCCGGCGAATGCGCCTGTGCCTCGGTGCATGGCGCCAACCGGCTGGGCACCAACTCGCTGCTTGACCTGCTAGTGTTCGGCAAGTCGGCCGGCGAGACGGCCGTCGAGGAACTGAAGAAGTCGTCCAGGAACCACAAGCCGCTGCCGGAGGGGGCCTTCGATGCCACGCTCGCGCGCCTCAATCGTCTCGATACGCAGAAGGGCGGCGCCAATGTGCACGAGACGCAACTGGCGATGCGGCGCACCATGCAAAAGCACGCCGGTGTGTTCCGTTTCAACGATCTGCTCAAAGAGGGCGTGCAGAATATCCTCAAAGTGCAGCAGGACGTTGAGCGCACCGAGATCAAGGACAAGTCCAAGGTGTTCAACACTGCCCGCATCGAGGCGCTGGAACTCGACAACCTGATCGAGGTGGCCGTGGCGACGATGGTCTCGGCCGAGGCGCGCAAGGAATCGCGGGGCGCCCACGTGCGCGACGATGCACCGGATACGCCCGAGCATCCGAACGGCCGTGACGACTCAAACTGGCTGAAGCACACCCTCTGGTACAAGGACGGCAACCGCCTCGACTACAAGTCGGTCACCCTGCGTCCGCTGAGCGTCGATACCATTGCGCTGAAGAAGCGTGCCTATTGAGCGAGAACGAACATGACGACACGCACCCTCCAGTTCAAGATCTACCGCTACGACCCCGACAAGGACCAGAAGCCGTACATGCAGGACATCAGCGTCGAGGTCGATGCCACCGACCGTAAGCTGCTCGATGCGCTGGTCAAACTCAAGGCCAAGGACGACGCAATTGCCTTTCGCCGCTCCTGCCGCGAAGGGGTCTGCGGTTCCGATGCGCTCAACATCAACGGTCGCAACGGCCTCGCCTGCCTGACCGACCTGAATTCCTTCCCGGACGGCAAGCCGATCGTGCTGCGCCCGCTGCCGGGTTTGCCGGTGATTCGCGACCTGATCGTGGATATGACGCAATTCTTCAAGCAGTACCACTCGATCAAGCCCTACCTGATCAACAACGACCCGCCGCCGGAGCGCGAGCGCCTGCAGTCGCCCGAGGAGCGCGATGAGCTGAACGGCCTCTACGAGTGCATCCTGTGTGCCTGCTGTTCGACCTCCTGCCCGTCATTCTGGTGGAACCCGGACAAGTTCGTCGGACCGGCCGGACTGCTGGCGGCCTACCGCTTCATCGCCGATACGCGCGACCAGGCCACCAACGAGCGCCTCGACAACCTCGAGGATCCCTACCGCCTGTTCCGCTGCCACACCATCATGAACTGTGTCGATGTCTGTCCGAAGGGTCTCAACCCCACCAAGGCCATTGGCAAGATCAAGGACATGATGGTCAAGCGGGCCATTTAGATAATGAACGAACAGCTGCACGAGATGAGGCGCGTCCGCACGGAAAGGCTGCGCTGGCATAGCCGGCGGGCGCTGCTCGAACTTGATCTGGTACTGCAACGATTCTGGGCGCGGCAGCCGGACAACCTGGAGGAGAGGCAGGCGGAAGATCTCGAACGCCTGCTGGCAATGGAAGACCACGACTTATGGGACCTGCTCAGCGGGCGTCGGCAGGAAAGCGACCCCGACTTGCAGGGCATGGTCGCGCTGCTCAGGCAGCCGGCCGGCAACTGATTTTGTAATAGCGATTGGAGACTTTCATGACGCAACGCACCGCAACACTCACTTTCAACGGCAAGACGACTGAATTCCCTGTCTATGAAGGCAGCATTGGCCCGGATGTCATCGACATCAGCAAGCTGTATGCGCAGACGGGTGCGTTCACCTACGACCCGGGCTTCATGTCCACGGCGGCCTGCAAGTCCTCGATCACCTATATTGATGGCGACAAGGGTGAATTGCTCTATCGCGGCTATCCGATCGAGCAGTTGGCGGAGAAGTGTAACTTCCTGGAGGTCTGCTATCTGCTCAAGGATGGCGAACTGCCGAACCAGGCGCAATACGAGGAATGGGTGGGTCGGGTTCGTAACCACACCATGGTGCATGACCAGCTGACCCGCTTCTACAACGGTTTCCGCCGCGACGCACATCCGATGGCGGTGCTGGTCGGCGTGGTCGGCGGCCTGTCGGCCTTCTATCACGATTCGCTCGATATCAACGATCCCGAGCACCGCTCGACCGCGGCGATCCGCCTGATCGCGAAGATGCCGACCATCGTCTCCATGGCCTACCGCTACAACAACGGCCTGCCGTTCATGTACCCGAAGAACGAGTACGACTACGCGACGAACTTCCTGTACATGATGTTCGGCACACCTTGCGAGGAATTCAAGCCGAATCCCGTCCTGTCGCGCGCGCTCGATCGCATCCTGATCCTGCATGCCGACCACGAGCAGAACGCCTCGACCTCGACGGTGCGCCTGTCCAGTTCTTCCGGTGCCAACCCCTACGCCTGCATCGCGGCCGGCATCGCCTGTTTGTGGGGCCCCGCGCATGGTGGCGCGAACGAAGCCTGCCTGAAGATGCTCGAGGAAATCGGCGACGTCTCGCGCGTCGGCGAATACATCAAGCGTGCCAAGGACAAGAACGATCCCTTCCGCCTGATGGGTTTTGGCCATCGTGTTTACAAGAACTTCGATCCGCGCGCCAAGCTGATGCGGGAAACCTGCCACGAAGTGCTCAATGAACTGGGTCTGCATGACGATCCGCTGTTCAAGCTGGCCATCGAACTGGAACGCATTGCCCTCGAAGACGACTATTTCGTCGAGAAGAAGCTCTATCCGAACGTCGACTTCTATTCCGGCATCGTGCAAAGCGCGCTGGGCATCCCGACCAACCTGTTTACCGGCATTTTCGCGATGGCCCGTACCATCGGCTGGATTGCACAGTGGTCGGAAATGATTGCCGATCCAGAGCAGAAGATAGGTCGTCCGCGCCAGTTGTTCACCGGTGCACCCACTCGCAACGTGCCGGACATGGCGAAGCGCTGAACGTCGTCCACATGCGGGAAGCCAGGCTTCCCGCGTCTTTCTCCACCCCCATCATCGAGGTGATGACATGATGAAACAGATGATGTCCAACTCTTACCTGTTCGGTGCGAACGCACCCTACGTGGAGGAGCTGTACGAAAGCTACCTGGCGAATCCGTCCTCCATCGATTCGGCCTGGCGCGACTATTTCGACAAGCTTGCCAACCTGCCCGGGGTCGGAGCGTACAGCGGACCGGACGTCGCCCACACTCCGGTGATCAATGGTTTCGTCCAGCGCGCCAGGGAAGGCTGCCTGCACGTCGCCCAGCGCGCCGGCAATGCTGAAAAGCAGACCAAGGTGCTACAGATCATCAACGCCTATCGCTTCCTCGGCAATCGCTGGGCGCAACTCGATCCGCTCAAGCGCCATGCGCGTTCCGAGGTTGCGGAACTCGAGCCCTCCTATTACGGTTTCACCGAAGCCGATCTGTCCGACCGCCTTCCGCACCGGTTCCTTCGACATGGGTGTCGAGGAAGCGACGCTGCGCGAGATCCTCGAAGCCTTGCGGCTGCGCTATTGCGGTCATATCGGCGCGGAGTACATGTACATCTCCGACGTTACGCAGAAACGCTGGATCCAGGCGCGCTACGAGCCGCCGCGGGTGCAGCCGCGCTACTCGAACGAAGACAAGCGACGCTTCCTGATGGCCGTCACGGCCGCCGAAACGCTGGAGCGCTACCTGCATACGCGCTACGTTGGCCAGAAACGCTTCTCGCTCGAGGGCGGCGAGTCGATGATCCTTTCGATGGATCAGCTCATCCGCGTGGCCGGTACCCTCGGCATCAAGGAAACCGTCATCGGCATGGCGCACCGCGGCCGCCTCAACGTCCTGGTGAATACGCTCGGCAAGCAGCCGGCCATGCTGTTCGACGAGTTTGAAGGCAAGAAGAAGAGCGACCTCATCGCCGGCGACGTCAAGTACCACATGGGCTACTCTTCCGACGTCGCCACGCCGGGCGGCCCCATGCATCTGACGCTGGCCTTCAACCCGTCGCACCTCGAGATCGTCAACCCAGTCGTCGAAGGCTCTGTCTATGCGCGCCAGGTGCATCGCGGCGAAAACGGGAAGAATGAAGTCCTGCCCGTCCTGATCCACGGCGATGCGGCCGTCGCCGGCCAGGGCGTTAACCAGGAAATGTTGAACTTCTCGCAGACGCGCGGCTATGGTACGGGCGGCACCGTGCATATTGTGGTCAACAACCAGATCGGCTTCACTACGTCCGATCCGCGCGACCTGCGTTCGTCGATCTACTGCACCGACATCTTCAAGATGGTCGAGGCGCCGATCTTCCACGTCAATGGTGACGATCCCGAAGCGGTGGCTTTCGTTACCCAGCTCGCACTGGAGTTCCGGCAGGAATTCAAGAAGGATGTCGTCGTCGACATCATCTGTTTCCGCAAGCTGGGTCATAACGAGGCTGACGAACCGATGGTGACGCAACCGCTGATGTACAAGAAGGTTGCCGCGCACCCCGGCACGCGCAAGCTGTACGCCGACCGCCTGCTCGGCCAGGGCATTGTCGAAGCCAGCGAAGACGAGCAGTTGATCAAGGACTACCGTGCCGCGCTTGATGCCGGCAAGCACCTCAAGGACCCGGTCATCACCGATTTCAAGAATCCGATGGCAGTCGCCTGGGCGCCATTCATCGGTATGAAGTACACCGAAAAATGCGACACCACGGTACCGCTCACTGAACTGCAGCGTCTGGGTCGCCGCCTGGTCGAAATGCCGAGTGGTTTTGCTTTGCATTCACGGGTGCAAAAAATCATCGACGACCGCAAGCAGATGATCGAGGGCAAGTTGCCGATCGACTGGGGCATGGCGGAAAACCTCGCGTATGCGACTTTGCTGGCCGCGGGCTATGGCGTGCGGATTTCCGGCGAGGATGTCGGACGCGGCACCTTCTTCCACCGCCATGCGGCATTCCACGACCAGAATCGCGAGCGGTGGGACGAGGGCACCTGGTGGCCGCTGAAAAACCTGCAGGATTCGCAGGGTATGTTCCAATGCTACGACTCGGTGCTGTCCGAAGAAGCGGTGCTCGGTTTCGAGTATGGCTATGCGACGGCCTCGGCCAACGATCTGGTGGTCTGGGAGGGACAGTTCGGCGATTTTGCCAACGGCGCACAGGTTGTCATCGACCAGTTCCTCGCCTCGGGTGAATCCAAGTGGGGCCGCGCCTGCGGCCTGGTGCTGCTGCTCCCGCACGGTTACGAGGGGCAGGGGCCGGAGCACTCCTCGGCACGCATCGAACGCTACCTGCAACTGTCAGCCGACTTCAATTGGGAAGTCTGCATGCCGACGACACCGGGGCAGATGTTCCACCTGCTGCGCCGGCAGATGCTGCGCAAGCAGCGCAAGCCGCTGGTAGTCTTCACGCCGAAGTCGCTGTTGCGCAGCAAGGACGCCACGTCGAGTCTCGAGGATCTGACCAATGGCACCTTCCAGACCGTATTCGGCGAGGTCTATCCTCACGATCCAAAGAAGGTCACCCGCGTCGTCCTCTGCACCGGGAAGGTTTATTACGACCTGATCAAGGCGCGCAATGAGCGCAAGCTCGATCACATCGCCGTCCTGCGCACCCCCCAGCTCTATCCGATGGACGACCGCCGTCTGGACGAGGAGATCGCCCGTTACCCGAAAACGAAAGAACTGGTGTGGTGCCAGGAGGAACCGGAAAACCAGGGTTCCTGGTATGCGAAGCATCACCGCCTCGCCCAGCTAGTCAAGAAGGGGCAGACGTTGTATGTCGCTTCGCGACCCGCGTCGGCATCACCGGCGGTCGGCAGTGCCGCGAAGCACGCCGAACAACAACTTGCTGTCGTCGAGGCTGCCCTCGGCGCAGTCAAATAACCTCGTACGGAGCCATCCCATGCTGATTGAAGTCAAGGTCCCACAACTGTCCGAATCCGTTGCCGAGGCGACGCTTGTCACTTGGCACAAGAACGTGGGCGATGCGGTAGCCCGTGACGAAAACCTCATCGATATCGAAACCGACAAGGTGGTCCTCGAACTGCCGGCACCCGATGCGGGTGTGCTCGTCGAAGTGCTCAAAGGCAATGGCGATACCGTCGTTGCCGGCGAGTTGATCGCGCGCATCGACACCGCGGCGAAGGCGGCCGCGCGCGCGCCGGCGGCCGTTGCCCAGCCTGAAGCCAAGGCAGCCCCTGCCGCGGCAGCCCAAGCCGCGGCCACGCCCGGACCGGCGGCCCGCAAGGTGCTGACTGAGAAAGGCATCGATGCCGCGGCCGTTCAGGGTACCGGCCCCGGCGGTCGGGTGACCAAGGCCGACGCGCTCGGAACCGCGGCGCCAACCGCCAAGCCCGCCGCACGGGCGCCTGCTCCAAGTGCCGCCAGTGCCGTCTCGCCAGCGCTGACTTTGGCCACGGCGCTGCCGCAACCCGTCGCGGTCGATACGGATGCGATCCTGGCCGACCGGCCCGAACAGCGCGTGCCGATGTCGCGCCTGCGCGCCCGCGTCGCCGAGCGCCTGATCCAGTCGCAGTCGCAGAACGCCATCCTCACCACCTTCAACGAGGTGAACATGGCGCCGGTGATGGAGATGCGCAAGAAATATCAGGACAAGTTCGAGAAGGAATACGGCATCAAGCTTGGCTTCATGTCCTTCTTCGTCAAGGCGGCCGTCGCGGCGCTGAAGAAGTTTCCGATCCTCAATGCCTCGGTCGATGGCGGCGACATCGTCTATCACGGCTACTTCGACATCGGCATCGCCGTCGGTTCGCCGCGCGGCCTGGTTGTGCCGATCATCCGCGATGCCGACCAGTTGTCGCTGGCCCAGATCGAGAAGAAGATTGCCGAGTTTGGCGCCAAGGCCAAGGACGGCAAACTGTCCCTCGAAGAGCTGACCGGTGGCACGTTCTCGATCTCCAACGGCGGCGTATTCGGCTCGATGTTATCGACGCCGATCATCAACCCGCCCCAGTCGGCGATTCTCGGCATCCATGCCACCAAGGACCGCCCGGTGGTGGAGAATGGCCAGATTGTCATTCGTCCGATCAACTATCTCGCCATGTCCTACGATCACCGCATCGTTGACGGCCGCGAGGCGGTACTGGGACTGGTGACGATGAAGGAGGCGCTCGAGGATCCGGCGCGCATGCTGCTCGAAATCTGAACTACGGAGAAGGAGATCCGCATGGCCAACAAGCAATTCGATGTCGTCGTGATCGGCGGCGGCCCCGGTGGTTACGTGGCCGCAATTCGCGCAGCACAGCTGGGTTTCACGGTGGCGTGCATCGAATCGGATGCCTACGCCGATCCGAAGGGCGAGGTGCGCCTCGGCGGTACCTGCCTCAATGTTGGCTGCATTCCTTCCAAGGCGTTGCTGCGCTCTTCGGAACTGTATGAAGAAGCCGATCATTCCTTCGAGATGCACGGCATTTCCGTCGCCGACCTGAAAGTCGACGTCGGCGCGATGATGCGCCGCAAGGACAATATCGTGACGCAGCTGACTGGCGGCATTCGCGGCCTGTTCAAGAAAAACAAGGTCACGCTGCTGTCCGGGCGCGGCAGTTTTGCCGGGCGCGAGGGCGAACTGTGGCAGGCCAGTATCGCCGGCACAGCGGGCAACGAGGTGGTCGAAGCCCGCCACATCATCGTCGCCACCGGCTCCGTGCCGCGCCAGTTGCCCAATATCGCCGTGGATAACGTGACCATCTGCGACAACGTCGGTGCGCTGTCGCTGGGTGCCGTGCCCAAGCGCCTCGGTGTCATCGGCGCGGGGGTCATTGGCCTCGAACTTGGCTCGGTCTGGAAGCGCCTTGGATCCGAAGTGACAATCCTTGAAGCCATGCCGGACTTTCTCGCCGCCGCGGATCCCGCGGTCGCCAAGGAAGCGCGCAAGATACTCACGCAAAAGCAGGGCCTCAAGATCAATCTCGGCGTCAGGATTACCGGCGCGAAGCAGGGCAAGAAGAGCATCACGATCGACTACGAGATGGGTGACGAATCCGTCAAGCTCGAATGCGACAAGCTGATCGTCTCGGTCGGGCGCGTGCCGAGCACGCAGGGCCTGAATGCCGCAGCCGTCGGCCTCAAACTCGATGTACGCGGCTGCGTCGAGGTGGATGAACACTGCCGGACCAACCTCGAAAACGTCTGGGCGATCGGCGATGTCGTACGGGGGCCGATGCTTGCGCACAAGGCATCGGAGGAGGGCGTGATGGTCGCCGAACTGATCGCCGGCCAGGCGGGCCATGTCAATTACGCTGCGATCCCGTGGGTCATCTACACCCATCCCGAGATTGCCTGGGTGGGCAAGACCGAGACCCAGCTCAAGAACGAAGGCGTCGAGTACCGCGTCGGCCAGGTGCCCTTCCTCGCCAACGGGCGGGCGCTCGGCCAGGGCGATCCCAGCGGCTTCGTCAAGATACTGGCCTGCGCGCAGACCGATCGCGTGCTGGGCGTGCATATCATCGGTACCAATGCCTCCGAGTTGATCGCGGAAGCGGTGACGGCGATCGAATTCGGGGCGGCGGCGGAAGATATCGCCCGCATCTGTCACGCCCACCCGACGCTTTCCGAAGTCATGCACGAAGCGGCGCTGGCCGTGGCTAAGCGCGCCCTGCATTTCTGACTTGCCGCACCGCATTCTCAACGTCCCCCGGGACGGCATGATCCGGGCCTTCAATGCCGCGCTCACCGAGCGGGGCATTGAAGCCGACCCGACGCAGCAGGTGGCGGCCGGGCGCCTGCAGGCCTTCTACGACGAACTGATCGCCTTCAAGGTGGCGCGGCGTACCAAATTGCGCAAGCTGCTCGTGCATCCCGCGTTGCCGAAGGGCGTCTGGTTCTGGGGCGGGGTGGGCCGCGGCAAGAGCTTCCTGATGGATTGTTTCTTCGCCGCGGTGCCCTACCGGCGCAAGCGGCGCGTGCATTTTCATGGCTTCATGCGCGAGATCCACGAACGTCTCAATGCGCTGAAGAATGCAGGAAACGATGGGGACCCGCTGGTGAAGGTCGCGGCCCAGGTCGCGCAGGAAACGCGTCTGATGTGCTTCGACGAGTTCCACGTGTCGGACATCGCCGACGCGATGATTCTGGCGCGCCTGATGCAGGCGCTGTTCGATGCGGGCGTCGTGTTCTGCATCACCTCGAACTATGCGCCGGACGGGCTTTACCCGAACGGCTTGCAGCGCGAACGGCTGCTGCCGACGCTTGCCCTGCTCAACGCGAAGCTCGACGTCATCAAGATCGATGCCGGCATCGACTATCGGCTGCGCGCGCTCGAACAGGCTGCCGTGTATTGGCTGCCGGCCGACGGCGCCGCCGAGACGCTGCTGATGCGCACATTCTCGCAGATGGTGCACGGCGCGGGCCATGCCCGCACCATCGAGGTGTTGGGGCGCGAAATACCCGTCGTGCATCGCGCGCCCGGCGTGGCGTGGTTCGACTTCGCGACGCTTTGCGGCGGGCCGCGGTCGCAAAACGATTATCTTGACCTGGCTCATCGCTTCCACACGATCTTCCTCTCCGCCGTGCCGCGCATGGGGCCCGAGATGGCCAACGAGGCGCGGCGCTTCACCTGGCTGGTCGACGTCTGCTACGACCATAGCGTCAAACTGGTGATCGCCGCGGCCGCGCCCGCCGCGGAGCTCTACGTGGCCGGCCCGCAGGCGATCGAGTTTACGCGCACGGTGTCACGGCTGATCGAGATGCGCTCGCACGACTATCTGGCGAGCGCGCACCGGCGCTACGAAACCCATGCCCCGCATGGCTGAGTGCCGCTGAGTGCCGTCGCGCCAGCCCTGACTTTCGCGTTCAGTTGCGCCACTGGGGATAGGGCTGCCAGCGGTCGATCCAGGCCGGCATGTCCGCGGCGGGCATCGGCCTGGCAATGCCGTAGCCCTGCGCGATCGAGCAGCCCAGTGCGAGGAGCGCGGCCCCGATTTCGGCGGTTTCGACGCCTTCGGCGACCACCTGGCGCTTGAAGGTGCGCGTCAGGCTGATGACGCCCTCGACGATGGCATGATCCTCGTCGTCGGTCAGCAGGTCGCGCACGAAGCTCTGGTCGATTTTCAGCGTGTCGACGTGCAGGCGCTTGAAATAGGACAGCGATGAGTAGCCGGTGCCGAAGTCATCGAGCGCGAAGCTGACGCCCAGCGCATGACAGGCGGTGATGACCTCCGCGATGCGCAGCACATCCTCGAGGGCCGCCGATTCGACCACTTCCAGTTCGAGCGAATCGGGACGCACGCCCGGATGCTTTTCGAGCAGGGCCGCGAGTCGCACGGTGAAGTCGGGCGATTGCAGGTGGCGTGGCGAGATGTTGACGCTGACCTCGAGCGGCATGCCTGCCGCGTGCCAGGCTTCGAGCTGCCGCAGCGCGGTCTCGATGACCCATTCGCCGAGCGGAATGGCGAAATCGGTGTCCTCGACCTCCGGCAGGAAGCGACTGGGGGGCAGGAGTCCTTCTTCCGGGTGCTGCCAGCGGATCAGGGCTTCCGCACCGATGACCCGGCCTTGCCGCATATCCACCTTGGGCTGGTAGAACAGGACGAACTCATCATGGGCAAGGGCCGCCTCGATACGGTTGCGGTTGCTGCGCCGGGCCTGCACCTGGCGGTCCTGCTCGGCGTCGAACAGGTGGAAGCGGTTGCGGCCGCTCTGCTTGGCGACATACATCGCCTGGTCGGCGTGGCGCATCAGGGTGTCGGCATCGGCGTCGTCGAACGGGAAGATGGTCAGGCCGATGCTGGTCGTGATCGAAATCGTTTTGCCATCGAGCGCATAGGGCCGACCCACCGTCGCGAGCAGGCGCTCGATGGTCTGGAGGCATTCGTCGATGGTGCCGAGATCGCTGAGCAGCAGGACGAATTCGTCACCGCCAAGGCGGCACACGGTGTCATCGGCACGCACATGCTCCTTCAGGCGTTGCGCCACCATCACCAGCAGCTGGTCGCCGGCCGTGTGGCCCAGCGAGTCATTCACCGGCTTGAAGTGGTCGAGGTCGATATAGGCGATGGCCAGCAGGCGCTGGGCCCGTTGCGTCCGGGCAAGGGCGAGCGACAGGCGGTCCGCCAGCAGGATGCGGTTGGGCAGTTGCGTCAGCGGATCATGGTGCGCGAGGAATTCGAGCTCGCGCTGATAGCGATTGCGTTCGGCGGCATCGTCGGCGAGCGCGGACGCCATCTGGTTGAAGTTCTCGGCCAGCATGCCGATCTCGTCACTGCTGCGGCGGGTGATCTGCGTGGTGAAGTCGCCCTGCGCGAGGCGCCGGGTGGCGGCCAGCAGGTGGGCGATATGGCGCGTCAGGAGGTAGCCGAGCGAAATCAGCAACACCAGGGTCAGCAGGACTTCCATGCCGGCGATGTACAGGCTCTGCTTCAGGACGTTGTCGCGCAGGCCGGCCAGATCGACCAGCGACAGGCCAAAACGCACCGCGCCGACCCGCGTATTTCCCGGCAGCGTCAGGGCGACCTGCGTGTCGTAGGTCATGTCGGACAATGCGGTCAGGACGTTCTCGTCTTCGTGCCAGTCGGACGGGGCGGCCCCGGCCTGGCTCAAGACCTCGCCACGCGCGCCCAGCACCACGATATAGCGTAGATCGGTGGGCCGCATGCCGACCAGCTGGCGCAGGATCGCATCGATCTCGGCGTGGTCGCGCTGGAACACCCGACCGGCCAGCGCGGCGTCGATCAGCGGCTTCAGCGCATCGAGCCGCATCTGGGTCTGGGATTCGAGCGCTTCCGTGACCAGCCGGTGGCTGTTGGCGAGCAGCAGTCCGAGCATGAAGATCTCGATCACGATGGCCGTCACGACCAGCCGGAAGCGAATCGACCGGTACCAGGGAATCGAGGACGAAGTATCTGCGGACATCAAGCGGGTCTCAGGGTTTCTCGAAGACCACGGCGAACGGGTCGATCCGCTTCATGGTGGCCGCGTTGACCGGGCGGAAGTCGGTTTGCTGCGATCGGTCGAAATAGGTTTTGCCGGCGGGCGTGTTGTTGAAGTCGAGCAGGCCTTGCTTCAGGCGTTGCAGTGTCGCGGCATCGATGCGGGGGGACGCCAGCACCAGAAACCCCGGTACTGGCGGGGAACGCCACAGTTCGCGCACCACCTCCTTCTTCTCCTCGGGTGCCTTGTCCCAAAGCAGGGTGCCGGTAGCACCGGCATCGGCTTCCTTGAAGATGAGCGCATCGAGCACGTTCGAGAAGTTCACGGTGTTGACGAACTTCACGTCTCGGCCCAGGGCGAGCCCATGCCTGCCCAGTTCCTGATCGACGATCTGGTAGGTCATCGACAATTTTGCGCCCGTCGCCAGCGAGTGGCCCTTGAGATCGGCCAGCTTCCGGATTGGACTTTCCTTGCGGGTCAGCGCGACGATGACGATCTGATAACCTGTTTGCACGACGGGCTGGAAATGGCCGCGCTTTTCGGCAAGCCGCCCCATGTGCGGCGCGGTGAAGACGATATCGTATTCGCCCGCCTGTGTGCGTTCGATGAAACGGGTGAAATCCGGCGCGGAACGCAGGTTCACCGGGCGGCCCAGTACCTGGGCCAGGTGATCGCCCAGCGGCGCGAACAACTCGACGGTCTGACTCGACGAAAGGTAGGGATAAATGCCGAAGATCAACTCGTCGGTAGCAGTGGCGGCGCGCACAGGCGCGGCAAGCAGGAGAGCGGCGGCAATAATCGTAGCCAGCACGTGCTGCATGGCGATCTTGAACAAGCGAAATCCCCCCCCCGAAAAGCTCTATTTTTTCCAGTCTACTTATTTTCCGCACCGGTTGGCGTGGAGTTGGAGGATGGAAAGAGGGGTTGAAAGGGCTCTATCGGATGGATATCCCCCGCCAATATCCGGCTACCCGTTTTTCGCTTCTCCGGCCAGGCGGAAACCATAGGCCGCGATGGGCGGTCCGATGGTTTCGAGAATGGCCACGGCGGCCAGCACGATCGCGTTGAGCTGCGCGGCCTCCAGCGCGAACAGGGTGTCTGCCGTCTGGGCGAGGCCGATGGCGAGGCCGGCCATCGGCACCAGCAGCAGGCCGGTGGCCGCGGCCGGCCGTGGCGCCTGCCCTTGCCAGCGCGACATGCCGAACACGGTCAGCCACTTTGCGGCGATGCGGACCCCGACCAGGGCCACGGCGACCCAACCCAGGGTAATGACCTCGCCAAAGTTGATTTTGGCGCCGGCATAGACGAACAGGACGACGAAGAACAGTTCGAACGCCTCGCCGAAGGCAACGTCGGAAATCACGTCGTCCTTTTCGAGTGTCCGGACGACCACGCCGATGCCGAGCGGGACGAACAGCGCGGAGAGATTGAGCGCATTGGCGATGCCGACGCCGAGCATCAGGGCGCCGATGATCAGTGCCAGTCGATATTGGCGTGCCGTGCGGGTCAGGCGCGCGCTGAAGACGAGGATGCCGGCGATCAGAGCGGCCACCGCCAGCGAGCCGAGCAGCTGGTAGATCGGCTGGAAGACGACCGTGTGCCATTCGGCTTCCATGGCGAGGTGGCCGGCGGGCAGGAAGGCGGAAAACGCGAAGAAGGAAAACAGGTTGTTGAGGGCGACCAGTTCCTTGCTGCGCTCGGTGACAGGGCCGGCCGCGCCGACTTCATGCGCGACGTGGATCAGGATGGCCGGCGAGGACGAAATGACGATGGCGGCGATCAGCCCGGCCAGCGGGGTCGACAACCCCAGCCATGTCAGCAGGCTGAAGGCGGCGAGGAAGGTCATGCCGCTTTCGACCAGGCTGATCAGCAGCAGGCGCCGATCATGCAGCATGGCGCGCAAGTCGAGCGAGAGGCCAAGCCGATAGAGGATCAGCCCGAGGGCGACGTCGATCAGCGGCGTGGTCAGCGTCAGCGCTTCCCGGGTCAGCAGGTTGATGCCGGACGGGCCGATCAGCAGGCCGACCGCCATGAAGCCGGTGATACTGGGAACCCAACTGATGTGATGCGCGAAATAACCGCCGATGACCCCGGCGATCAGCAGCAGGCCGAAGGCCATCTGGGTATTGACGTCAGGTGGCCAGGCAGGCAGGAATTCCATGCGTCAGTCCTCGCCGAGCCGCTTGAGCGCGTAGAGCCGCTCGAGCGCTTCGCGCGGCGACAGCGCGTCGGGATCGAGCGCCTGCAAGGCCTCCAGTACCGGATGCGGCGGCGCTTCGAAAGTCAGCGCTGGCGGGACGGCACCGAACAGGTCCGGTTGCGGCGCCGTGGCGATCTCGCGGTTTTCCAGCGCGACGAGGCGGCGCTTCGCCTCGCGCAGCACGGCGGGTGGCACGCCGGCGAGCGCCGCGACCTGGATGCCGTAGGACTGCGACGCGGGGCCCGGCTCGACGGCATGCATGAAGACGATACTGTTGCCGTGCTCGATGGCGTCAAGATGGACGTTGGCGCACTCGGCGTGGTCTTCGGCGAGGCGCGTCAGCTCGAAATAGTGGGTGGCGAAGAGCGTCCAGCAGCGCGTCTTCTCGACGAGGTGGCGCGCGATGGCGAAGGCAAGCGCGAGACCGTCGAAGGTCGAGGTGCCGCGCCCGATCTCGTCCATCAGCACCAGCGACTGCGCGGTCGCGCCGTTGAGGATGGCGGCGGCTTCGGTCATCTCGACCATAAAGGTCGAGCGGCCGGACGCGAGGTCGTCCGAGGCGCCGATGCGGGTCATGATCGCGTCGATGGGGCCGAGCCGGCAGCTTTGCGCCGGCACGTAGCTGCCGCAATGGGCCAGCAGGGCGATCAGCGCGGTCTGGCGCATGTAGGTCGACTTGCCGCCCATGTTCGGGCCGGTGACGATCAGCATGCGCCGGTTGGGCGTGAGGTCGAGGTCGTTCGCGATGAACGGCGCGCCATCCTTCTGCACCTGTCGTTCCACAACCGGGTGGCGCCCGTCGCGAATCTCGAGGCAGGGATGCTCGACGAAGTCCGGCTGGCAATAGTCGTGGCGCTGCGCGGCGGTGGCGAAGGCGCACAGGCCGTCGAGCTGGGCCAGCGCGCGGGCGATGCGCTGCAGTGCGACGATGTGCGCGGTCAGCGCGTCGAGCAGCGCGTCGTAGAGGCGCTTTTCCAGTGCCAGCGCGCGCTCGTTCGCCGAGAGCGCCTTGTCTTCGAAGGCCTTCAGCTCGGGCGTGATGTAGCGCTCGGCATTCTTCAGCGTCTGGCGGCGCCGGTAATCCGCGGGCACATCCGGTACCTTGGCGGCCTGGGCGTGCGTGACCTCGATGTAGAAGCCATGCACCTTGTTGTACTCGACTTTAAGGCCGGGGATGCCGGTGCGTTCGCGCTCGCGCGCTTCGAGTTCGAGCAGGAACTGGCCGCAATTGCTCTGGATCGCCCGCAATTCGTCGAGTCCGGCATCGAAGCCCGCGGCAATCGCGCCGCCGTCGCGCAGGAGGGCGGGCGGGTCGGCAGCGATGGCGCGTTCGAGGCGTTCGAGGCAGTCCGCTGGAAGTGCAAGGTCCGCACGCAGCGCAGCCAGCAAGCCATCTTGGGAGACGAGCGGGGCGGCGATCGCGGGCAGGGTTTTCAAGGTCTCGCGCAGCGCGGCCAGATCGCGCGGACGCGCGGATTTCAGCGCGATGCGGCTGCCGATGCGTTCGACATCCGCCACGCCCTTCAACGCGGCTGTCAGCGGGCCGAGCGGGTCCGTGCTGCCGAGCAGTTCGGCAATGGCACCATGGCGCGCGGCCGCGAGCGTGCGGTCGGTGAGCGGATGGTGCAGGCAATGGCGCAGCCAGCGCGTGCCGGCCGCAGTGGCACAGGTGTCGAAGAGCGCGAGCAGGGTCGGCGCCCCCTTGTCGCTTTGGCCGCGCAGCGTTTCGGTGATTTCGAGGTTGCGGCGCGTCGCGGTGTCGAGCCGCAGCCACTGGGTGTCGCGTTCCAGCGTCAGGCCGGTGACGTGGGTCAGCGCCTGCAGTTGTGTCGCCTGGGCGTAAAGCAGCAGCGCTCCGGCTGCCCCGAGCGCCAGAGCGGCGTCCTCGTCCTGCGGAATAAAGCCGGCAAGGTCGCGCGTGCCGAAATGCTCTGCCAGCAACCGGGTCGCGCTGGCGGAGTCGAAATGCCAGTCCGGCCGCCGGCGTCCCAGGCGGGAAGCATTCTCCGGCAGGTCGGGCACGGTGCCTTCGCCGAACAGGATCTCGGCGGGCCGGAGGCGCGTGATCTGGGCGGGCAGGTGGGCGACGGCGGTTTCCAGCAAGCGCAGTTCGCCGCTGGCAAGGTTGAGCCAGGCCAGCCCGGCGCGTTGCCGTGCCGTGGTGATCGCCAGCAGCAGGCTGTCGCTGCGGTCGTCGAGCAGCGCGGCGTCGGTGAGCGTGCCGGGCGTCACGATGCGCACCACCTGCCTTTCCACCGGCCCCTTGCTGGTGGCCGGGTCGCCGATCTGCTCACAGATCGCCACCGATTCGCCGAGTTTCACCAGACGCGCGAGATACTGTTCGACGGCATGGTAGGGCACGCCCGCCATCGGAATTGGCTGGCCGGCCGACTGGCCGCGCTTGGTCAGCGTGATATCGAGCCGTCGCGCCGCTTTCTCCGCATCGGCAAAGAACAACTCGTAGAAGTCGCCCATGCGGTAGAACAGCAGCACGTCAGGATGCGCCGCCTTGAGCCGCAGGTACTGCTGCATCATCGGCGTGTGCGTAGATAAGTCTTCTTTACTCATTAAAAGCAATCACTTATCTTATTTTAATATTTTTATTGGGGTAAATTTGGGGCAATTTGTATAAGTTTCTTCATGCCCTGCCAGATGCGCCCCAGCTCTCTGGGGGACTCCGAATCTATCCAGCGGCCATAGACCTTCACGAGCATCGAGTAGTCACTGTGCCCCATCTGGTTGGCGATGAAGGCCAAGTTGCCGCGTGCGGTGAGGTTCCAGCAGGCATAAGTGTGGCGGGTCTGGTAAGGCGGGCGATGTCGGACCTCGGCGCGCCTGGTCAGGTTGCTCCACTTCGTGTTCCATGCACTCGGCACGTACCACGCATTCACGTTGGTCTTGCGTGCCTGCGTCTTCGGCGACAACAACAGCCGGGCGCGATCAACGCGAGACTCATGACGATTCAGCCAGACTTCCAAGTCCATCGCATCGCGCGTCAACGCATCTTCGATCAGTACCTTGAGTGCAGCTTGAGCCGGCGGAAACAGCAAGATGGTTCGTTCCTTGTTCGTCTTCGGAATCTTGAAGGTGAGCGACTGCGTGACCGAGCGCCGCACCGTCAGCTTGCTCAAGTCGGTGGCAATGTCCTCCATAGCGAGCCCGCACAACTCACCCGGCCGCAGGCCCGTGTAGAACGCGAGTGTCACCGAAGCTGCGTCCACTGGGTGCAAGCAACCCTTCGTGACCAACGCGTTGTACTCCTGATAGGTGAACGGGTCCGGGTCCTTGTTGCTCTTGGTGAAGCGCGTGCAGTGCTTGGCCAAGCCTTCGGCGCAGAAGTGGTTCTGCTCGCACCAGTAGAGAAAGCCCGCGAATGTAGCGAGGTAGTGGTTTACCGTCGAGACGGCTCGCGTCTCGATCAAGTCCACGCGCAATTGCTGGATGTCTGCCGGGATCAGGGCATCGGCCAGGCGGTTCCGTCCGATGGTGTTGAGGCAGGCGTTGAGCGCCACCTGGTAGCGATTCTGTGTTTCGGCAGTGATGTCCACTGCCTTGAGCGGCATGTACCGTTCGGACAGGTCGCCGAGACGCTTGCTTGCCGTGCCGGCTTGGTCGCCTTGCCGCGAATGAGGGAAAAACTCGGACTCGTCGTAGGCTCCCGTCTTGAGCGCATACATGGCGGCGCTGCGAAGGCGAGACGCATGTTTCAGGTTTGCCTTGGTTGGCTCGATACCCAGCGTGTGGCGATGGCGCACTCCCTTGTGCATGAACGCCACGCGAATCGACTTTCCATGCACTTCGATGCCTGGAAGATTGCTGCTCATTACGGTATCCATCTGCGCCGCCATCATCACTCTCCCGAAATCACTCCTGGTTGTTTCTGTCGCTGGCTTGTTGCTTGCGTTTTTCTCGTCCGGTCTTGAGCTTGAACAGCTCAAACAGTCCGGGGTGCATCTTGCGATCCCCGGCCTCCCACTGCTGCCAAGTACGCAATGACGCATGCACCACGTCACCGGCTTCCGTTTGCGTCAAACCCGCTGCGGTTCTGGCCGCACGGATGTCATCAGGCTCGGGGGGCGTGGCAGTTGTCGAAGCCGAAATGTTGTTGCGCCGATTGAGCGAGTGGGGCATGGCGTGGGTACATGGGCGCCATCACGCCTGACAGGACAAGGCACCTGCGTCGGCTCGTTGGCAATTGACCGGACTATACGCTCATTGAGCGTATCGAACAATGGTATCGCCGCAGGCCTGTTTCGGCAATGTAGAGTGTGTAAAAGCGCGATGTGAGTGCCTAACAGGTATCATCAATGGGTAGCCAATTGCTTGCCGCTCTCCACCCAGCGCTCGAACTCGTCCACGTTCACGAAGATGCGTCCATCCGGCGCTTTTCGCCAGATGCGGCCTTGCGTCCAAGTACCGTTCTTGACCTTGTGGCGTACCGCGTCTTCACTATATCCGGTGATTTCCGCCAGTCGGCAAATAAGTACCCATCGACTTGGATTGCTCATATTGCTCCACGAGTGCGCCGGTTCGGCTCGGGTTGAGGCCGGCATCGCTTTCACGCCTGCTGATATGGTCTCGCCGATACCTCTCTCCGAAAACTCGCTTGGGCGTGCATGGGCGTACGCCGGGCGTATGCCGCTATATTCTCCGTGCATTCACGCTCAAACCAGGCTGGAGTTTGAGACGGAGCCGGATGTCTGATCGCTCAGGGTGTCGAGACGAGTTTCATCCGCGCTGCCTGTGCTCTCCTTCTCGGCCGTCTTTCTGAACCCCCGATCCCGCGCCACAAAGGCTTCCAGCATGTGCGGAATCAACGTCGCGGCATCGACCGGCTCGCCGTAGGTCTGCGTATGCAGCGCAGCGTAGCGCTCCAGATCGGCCTTGAGGGTGGTTGTCAGTGCGATGGTCAACTTCACCGTCTCGGTTTTCGGGAGCGGCCCCAGCCGCAGCTTGCTATTCGATGTGCTCATTGCGATGACCCTCGCTGGAAGAACAGCGGCTGATAGGGCCGCAGAATCAAATCCTTGTTCGACCATCACGCGCATCGGGAAACCCGGCCGGATGGTCAGCGTCGGCTGGATATTCATATTCCTCTTGGTGATCTCCTGCCCCACCTGGTTCACCGTGTCCTGCGCGCCCTGGCGTGTGGCAACGATGACAGGGCTGCCGTTCGTGCTGTTCTGCGGCGCGGCCAGCTCGGCGCCGACGCCAAGCAATGTGGACAACGCCGCCCCGGCGAGGATGCGATCCCAATGCCAGTCCACGCCATCCTCCAGCCCGGCATAGCCCGCCGGGTCGATGCCCGGCAGACGGTCGAGCGCAATCGACGAGGTATCCGGCAGGATGAGCCGGGTCCACACCAGCAGCACCCGCCGCTGACCAAAGGCCACCTGGCTGTCGTAGCGCCCGATCAGCCGGGAACCCTGCGGAATCAGCAGCGACCGCCCCGTGGCCGTGTCGTACACCGCTTCGGTCACACTGGCGATCACCTGCCCCGGCAGGTCGGAATTGATCCCTGTGATCAGCGCCGCCGGAATGATCGTGCCCGCCATCACCTGATAGGGCGAAACCGGCGATTGCAGGCTGGCAAGGTTGCGCGTCGCGCCGTCACCAGACTTGGTGAGAAACGCCTCCTTCTGATCCTGCCGGTTCTGTGCAGCCGTAGGATCGGTTGATTGTGTCGATGCCGCTGCCACCGGATCGAAGGCCTGATTGCCCGATGCCTGCGCGGGCTGGGTGGCAGGAACGGGTCTGGCTGCTTCCGCCCTGGTGACACTGCTGCTGCGGAAGAACACCGACGAACGCGCTGCATCCTCGGCATCGCCCGACTGTGCGACCTGCCCTGGCCGCATGGGTGGATTGGTCGCTCCCGTGCTCGCGTTGTTCTGCGCATGCACAATGGCCGGCCCCAAGTCGCCCGGCAAGGGCTCTCCCAGAGTTGGTATCACCGGCTTCGCCGGTGGCAGTACGCTGGAATAATCCTTGGGCAATTGATCCAGACTCTCGGCGCGGGGAACACGATCCACGTTGACCAACTCGGCCCCCGTGTTCTGCGAACGCTTGTGCGGTTGCAGCGACCACAGCGTCGCGCCCAGGATCACGACACCCAATGTGCCCGCGAGCACGGCCAGCATACGCCGGTTCAGCCTTGTGACCGGGCGCGGCGAGGCACGCAGCTCAAGCGTTTCGGGATCGGCTTTGGGAGAAGCGGGTGGGGTTGCCGCTGTGGCCATGTCAGTGCCTCCGCGCCGTACTGGCCACAACGCCATCGGTGCGCTCGATGCGGACCACCTCCGCCTGGTCACCGCCCAGTCGCAACTCGGCTGCGCCGAACAACCGATCCACCACGTAGTACGGCGCACGGTAGCGATAGTTCACCAGTTGGCCGTCACCTTGCGACCCGATCACGAACAGCGGCGGTAGCTCGCCCTGAGCGATACCGCCCGGAAACTGGATGTAAACCCGCTCACCATCATCGAACGCCCGCACCGGTTTCCATGGCGGATCGTCGCCCGTAATGGCATAGCGGAATTTGATCTGATCCAGCGTCATGCCGGTTGAAACAGGCGCAGTGGCTTCAGCCTGCTGCGCCTGTTTCTGCAAGGCCAGCAGACGGTCATTCGGATAGTCCCAGGACGCAGAGGCCATCCAGGCCTGCGGCGTCGATGCCAGTTCCAGTAAGTAAGTGCGGCGGTTGGTAGTGACCACCAAATTTGTCTTCAATCCGGTGCGGGTCGGTTTGACGAGGATGTTCACCCGCAGACTGGCACCCGATCCGCTGGCGGTATCGCCGACGATCCAGCGCACCGTGTCACCGGCAGAAACCGTCACCAGTTCCTCCCCCTGCTGCAAGGCAATGACCGTGACCCGGCCCGGACTGGTGTAAACCTGATACAGCGCACCTTCGGCATACGGCCAGACCTGGATCGCATTGATATAGCCCTCGTGCGTCGGTGCGATGCGCGCCTCTGCATTGGCGCGTGCCACCCGCACTTTCTCGTCGACCGGCTCCGGCGCCGGTTTTGATTCAAGCGTGCTTGGCAATGCCTTCATCTGGCCAGGCAGCGGCAGGGGCTTGGGCACCTCGACCACTTCGATGGGTTTGGGCGGCTCCGGCAATGGCTGCGCGGCGATGGGGTCATCGAGCGTGATGGCCGGGGGTGGTGTTCCGTGCGTGGCGCAACCGACAGCCGTCACCAGCACGGTAATCAGGATCAGCGGCAATACGGCAATACGGATTGGTGCATTCATGGTTTCTTGGCTCCTTCGTTCAGGTCGAGTTCACGGCTCCAGGACAGGCCGTTCGACATAGATGCCCAGCGGGTTCTTGCGCAACTGCGCTTCGCTGCGCGGCGGTTGCAGGGTGATCGAGAGCACCACCGTCCAGTGCTCGGTGCCCGAGAGCGAACCGTTGGTGTAATTGCGTTCGACCCAGCGCATCTGGAACGAGGCATCGCTGGCGCGAACCACGCTGGAGATTTCCACCGCCGTCGAGTTCTGCCCGATGTGCGAGAATGGATCGTTGGTGCGTGCGTAGTTGTTCAGCGTGGCAGCGCCCTGATCGGTGGCATAGTCGTAGGATTCGAGCCAGTTCTGTCGCACCACGACCGGATCGATCGAAAGCGACCGCACGTCGCTGATGAAGCGCGCCAGGTGATACGCGATCTGCGCATCGGTCGGTTTGTACGGGGTCGCGGCTTCACCTACCGCGCGCACCTGACCGGCCTTGTCCACCTCGACAACATAGGGCGTCACAATGGATTGCGCCGAACGCCACACCAGTCCGCCGGCCATCAGCAGTGCCAGCGTCAGGCAGCCAAAGGCCATCAGCCGCCAGTTCTTCGCCTGGATGCGCGCGCTGCCGATGCGCTGGTCCCAGACCTGTGCGGCGGCCTGGTATGGAGTGACGGGCTCGGGCGTGTCCGAGTAGCGCACCTGGGGTCGTTTGAATCGCATGCCGACTGCTCCTTTAGGTCGATGTGTTCGAGTCGTCTTTGAGACTGGGACTGGCGCCGCCGCCTCCATGGTCGCCCGAGCGCAATACATGAGCAGCGGTCGTTGCGCCGTGCGTGATGCCTTGATTGCGTTGCAGGCGATCGGCCCACGCGGGAGCCGGGCCAGAGGCAGCGGCTGTTTCAGTGCCGGTCGGAGCGCTTGTTGGTGCGGGCGCTGCGGCGTCGGCGACGAAATTGGACACACGATCCTTGACTGCCTGTGCGCCTGCGGCGACTCGTTGACCGACGGCGGCAGCACCGCTTTTCGCGACATTGGCAAGGCCAGCACCGGCAGCACGTACACCACCCGAACCCGATGCCACCGCACCGGCCTGATAGGCGGACTTCGCCCCGCTCGCCATTGCCGCGGTCGAGCGCGCAGCTGAGGCCGTGCCGCCGATGACCGCGCGTGCCGCACCGGGGGCCATGCGCGCCCCGGCCGCGACCGCCGCACCTCCCGCCACCGCCAAACCCGTTGCACCCAGCACAGTGCCGGCCGCCGCCCCGGCACCCAGCTGAGGCGCGCCGGACACCAGCCCGGTCGCAATCCCCGGCCCGAAGATGCCCAGCCCCAGCATCGCCAGCGAGGCCAGCATGATGGTCAGCGCGAGATCGATCGACGGCTCGGTATTGGGCGGCGTCTGGAACTGTGCAAACAGTCCCGTGCCGATGCCGACGATGACGGCCAGCACCAGCACCTTGATGCCCGACGACACGACATTGCCCAGTACCCGTTCAGCCAGGAACGCAGTCTTGTTCCACAACGCAAACGGCACTAGCACGAAGCCTGCGAGCGTGGTCAACTTGAACTCGATCAGGGTGACGAAGAGCTGCACCGCGAGAAAGAAGAAACTCACGATCACCACCAGCCAGGCCAGACCCAGAACCGCGATGGTGTCGAGGTTGGCGAACACTTCTGGGAACCCAGTCAGACTGCTGATCTGGATCAGAATCGGGTGTGCCGCATCGACACCGACCTTGGCCAGCTGACCAGGTTGAAGTAATTGTGCTTGCGTGAGCGTCGAACCTGACGCCACCAGTCCGAGCCCGGCAAAGGATTTGAACAGGATGCCGGCCAGGGTGTTGAAGTTGCCGATGATGTACGCGAAGGCACCGACGTAGAGGGTTTTTTTGATCAGTCTGCCAATGATGTCTTCGCCGCCCATGGCCCAGAACAGGCCTGCCAGCGTCATGTCGATCACCACCAGCGTGGCAGTGAGGAACGCCACCTCGCCATGCAAAAGTCCGAAGCCCGAATCAATATACTGCGAGAAGACAGCGAGGAAGTGGTCGATGACCGATAGGTCGTTCATGGCATTTCCTCAATTGCCATAGAAGTTGACGGGGTAGGGCGTATAGGACGTGCCGTTACCCAGGAAGCGGTGACGTACTTCATTGGCCCGTACCTGTACTGCCACCTGCCGTGCCTGCTCCAGCGCGGCCGCGCGGTTCTGGGTGATCTGGAGTTGTTGCGCCTGAATGGCCTGCCGCGCCTGCAAGGCCAGCAACTGGTTGGTCGCCTGCGTAGCCTGCAACGCGCCCATCGCCGACTGGCTGTGATTCACCAAGTCTGTCAGCGTCTGTTCGTCCGACGCAAAGTTCTGCACTGCCTGCGCTTGCACCGCAGTTGCCGTGCGCAGCGCTTCGAACGAGTTCATCCAGCGCTGTTGCGTATCAAGCGCCATCTGGCTGCCGGTCGTGGATGCGGTATAGGCAGCCGGGTAGAGCTGGGCGAACTGGGTCTGCATTTGCGAAACATTGAACGCCAACCCTTGCGCCTGCTGGATCAACTGATTCGTCGCCGACAATGCGGAGAGCAGTTGATTGAGCGAGCTGAAATTCAGACTCGTCAGGTTTTTAGCCTGATTCGTCAGCATCTGCGCTTCGTTCTGCAACTGGTGAATCTGGTTGTTCACCTGTTCCAGGGCACGCTCGGCTGTCAGGATGTTCTGGACAAGATTGGTTGGGTCGATCACAACCATCGCATGCGCCGCCGGCGCGAAGGCGATCAGGCAGGACACCGGGATGGCGATCAGGGACTTTTTCATGGTAAGGGCTCCTGGATAAGGGAAGAGGAATACGGGAATGACGGGATCAGATCGGCGGCCCAGTCGAGACTGCAATAGCGCAGCCAGGTGGCCGCAAAGTCGGTCGATGCAGCGGATGCAACCAACGTGTCGATGGCGCGTTGATGCTCGGGCGTCGAGGCGCCTGCGAAAGCCAGCGCCACCGGGCCCAGGCCGAGATCGAACACCCGGTTGCCGAGCCGCGACTGGTAGTAGTAGTCGCGTTTGGGCTGCGCCTGCGCGACGATGTCGATCTGGCGGCGGTTGAGACCGAAGCCTTCGTAGATGACCCGGATCTGTGGCTCGGTCGCTTGAGGATTGGGCAGGAAGATGCGGCTGGCGCAGCTCTCGATGATGGCGGGTGCGATGGCCGAATCCTTGATGTCTGCCAATGATTGTGTCGCGAAGATCACCGAGACGTTTTTCTTGCGCAGGGTCTTGAGCCACTGGCGGATGCGCGAGGCGAACACCGGATCGTCAAGGAACAGCCAGGCCTCATCGAGAATCAGCAGGGTGGGCGCACCGTCGAAGCGTTCATCGAAGCGGGCGAAGAGATAGGACAGGACGGCTTGCGTCGCTGCCTTGCTGTGCATCAGCTCCTCCATCTCGAAGCCCTGCACGCTGGCTGAACCCAGCCGGTCATGGTCGGCGTCGAGCAGCTTGCCGTGCGCGCCGCCCAGCACATACGGCTGCAAGGCCTGACGCAGTGTGTTGGACTGGAGCAGCACCGACAGGCCGGTCATGGTGCGCTGTTCCGGCGGCGCGCTGGCCAGGCTTCCGAGCGCCGACCACACTGCGTCTTTCTCGACCGGGCCGACGGCAATGCCTTCATGCGCCAGTCGGCCTGCTATCCACTCGGCCGCCCAGGTGCGGTAGCCATCCCGGTCGATGCGCGCCAGCGGCTGAAAGGCGATGGCGCCATCGGCTCCCCCATCATTTCCCAGGTCGTAGTGCTCGCCGCCCAGTCCAAGGATCGTCGCGCGAATCGAACGCCCCATGTCGAAGGCGACGATGTGCGAGCCAGGATAACGGCGGAACTGCAAGGCAAGGATGGCCAGCAGCACCGATTTGCCCATGCCGATGGGACCGACCACCAGCGTATTGCCGACATCGCCGATGTGCGTGACCAGCCGGAACGGCGTCGCGCCGTCGGTGCGTGTCACGATCAACGGAGGGCCATCGAGATGCGCATTGCGCTCCTGCCCTGCCCACACTGCCGACACCGGCAGCATGTGGGCGAGATTCAGGGTCGAGACGATGGGCTGGCGCACGTTGGCGTAGGCCTGTCCGGGAATCGATGACAACCAGGCATCCACCGCATTCAAGGTCTCGGGGATGGTCACGAAGCCACGCCCCTGAATCGTGCGTTCCACTGCACGCAACTTCTCATCGGCGGCAGTCGCATCGGCATCCAGCACTGTGACGGTGGCGGTGACATAACCGAACGACACCTGATCGCTGCCCAGTTCCTGTAAGGCGGCGTCGGCATCCGCTGCCTTGTTCGACGCATCCCCATCGACCAGAGGACTTTCCTGCTGGAAGATCGTTTCGCGCAGCAGCGCGACGATGTTCTTGCGTTTGGCGAACCACTGGCGGCGCAGGCGTCCCAGTTCACGTTCGGCTTCCGCCTTGTCCAGGCACAGGAAGCGCGTGCTCCAGCGATAGGCGAAGCCCAGGCGATTCAGCTCGTCCAGCAGGCCCGGCCAGGTTGAGGTTGGAAAGCCGCGCACCGACAGCACGCGCAGATGCTGCGTGCCGAGCATCGGCGCCAGACCTCCCGTCAGCGGCTCATCGGCCAGCAGCGCATCGAGGTGCATCGGCAATTCGGGCACCGCCACGCGATGGCGGCGCGTGGACACGCAGCCATGCAGATAGGTCAGCGTCTCTCCATCGTCGAGCCATGCGATCTCCGGCATCACGCCGTCGAGCAGACCGATGAAGCGCTCGGACTCGGAGACGAAAGCCTCCAGCCGCTCGCGCCAGTCCACGCCATTCTGATTGGTGTTTTCGTAGAGGAGCTTCGCCGCTCGCGCCGTCGATTCCTCGGGCGACAGGTAGAGCAGCGTGAGGTAGTACGCGCTCTCGAAGTGACTGTCGGTTTCCTCGAACGCGGCTCGCCGTTCTTCATCGACCAGCCAGGACAATGGCTCGGGAAATATTGAATCCGGATAGCCTGCGGCCTCGCGCCGCTCGGCTTCCACAAACAGGGCCCAGCCCGAGCCGAGTCGCCGCAGCGCGTTGTTCAGCCGCGCTGCCGTGGCAATCAGTTCACCCTGTGTCGCACTGTCCAGGTCCGGCCCACGGAAACGCGCGCTTCGTTGGAATGCGCCATCCTTGTTAAGGATGACACCGGGCGCCACCAGTCCCGCCCAGGGCAGCCAGTCGGCCAGCAGAGCCGGACGTTTGCGGTATTCGGTGAGGTTCAACATGTTTTTACACGTCCAGCAGCACGCGGTGCTTGATGTGCCGCGCGAAGACCGCCATGAACTGTGAATCGAGCCGCGCTCCCCAGACCGCCAGCGTATGCCCGGTGATCCACAGCGCGATGCCGGGCAGCCAGAGCTGCAATCCAAGCCCCACGGCGGCGGCCAGCGTGCCGTTGGCAATCGCCACGGTGCGGACGCGGTCGACGCGGGCAGGCTGCGATGCGGCATGCGCGACGAGGAGATTGCTCATGCCGGGGGCGACGCCGCAGTCGACGATCGCTGTCACGCGCTTCGAACGCGCGAGGTCGTCCAGCGCAAGCGGATTCTCAGGGAAGAAGGCGATATCGACGACGTTCTTCCCGGCGTCGAGGACGGCCTGGAGCGTGCGATAGCCGAGCAAGCCGGGGACTGCGCTCACAACAAGGTCAGCCGGCGCAACAGCCCGCCGCACCGAAGTCGCGGACGAAGAGCAACCGCGTGTTCCGCGGCAATGCCTTGCAGAGTGCCGAGTGCCGCGAGGCTGTCGGCGTCGCGGTCCACCACGTGGACATGGAAGCGTGGGTCGCGCGCGAGATCGATCGCCATTGCCCGACCCACACGGCCTGCTCCGAGGACGACGATGTTCATTGCTTCTCCCTCTTCATCTCCGGCGCTCTTCCTTGGTGGTGCCGTCGCTTCATTCGGTACCAGAATCACGGGGATTCTCGCTATCCGTGAGTACGGCTACGATATCGGCACAAGACCATTCACTTTGGAAAAGAATTCTGCGGACCTCTTTTCCTTTAAAAACGGCGATTTTGCTATCCATGGCTTTTCCTCCTGATTCTTTACTGCGGCTTTCAAATCTTCAAAATTCCCTAACTCCGTTTTATCAACATGAGCCCATAACCAAAGCCTTTTGCCCGGGCCGCTGTGAAAAACGCATTATGCTATCGGCGCTATCGATAAAAGCCCTAAGCCCCATGGCTCTGCCATGGCCGATACCCATCGTTTTTTCCTTCACGCTGTCCGATTTTATTGCATCTCCCAAGAGCGCTGTCCGAAAATTATCCTGAATTCGGCAACCATGAGGACACCATCATATAGTACCGAGAAGATGCGGATTTCAACGCCGTCATGCCGCTTTCCCCGCAGCATTTGCTCCTGGGAGAGCCGCAACATCCACCCGCGCCTGCGATGCGAATCAAGAAAGATCAAAGGATGGAAGCTTCGGTAACGAAAAACCATGTTGTTGTCCTTTTCGATCAATCCAGCTCTCCTGTTCCCCTGACTGTAGCAATCCCAAACGTTTGCCATTGCGGGGATGTTTTTACATTCAATAAACAATAAAGGGATCCCGTTCAAAATCCGGCAATATCAATCCTCCTCATGTGCAACTCGCCCTGCACTTTTATTTAATGTACCACCAAAAAGTCATTGTTTTCTGGTTGATCAAAATCAAATAATCTAAGCCTCTGTTTAACCAATTCATCCTTATAATTCCGAAAGCTAACCAACACTCCGTTCTTATGCAGATTATATTTTTCTTGGTTGATGCTAATTAAATTTTTGGAGATACTCGAAGTTTCTGGTACAGTCTGAATTGCGTCTTCATAAGCGGAAACAGGTAAGCCGGGATTAAGCTCTTCCAGCTTTTGCCGAAGATAGCGAACCAAAACAACCTCTCGCTCCGAATTTCTACCCAGTAAACTTTGCGGGCCCAAAATCCTCATTCTTGTAGGCATATACACTTTCCCAGCCTAAATTATCTCTAAAATAATCAGCACGTGGACTGCCCGGCAGCGCGGATGACATCAAGAACATGATCACGGGTGCGGCGCAGATGGACGGCGCCATCCTGGTGTGCAGTGCGGCCGACGGCCCAGTGCCGCAGACGCGTGAACACATCCTGCTGGCGCGCCAGGTGGGCGTGCCCTACATCATCGTGTTCCTGAACAAGTGCGACATGGTGGACGACGCCGAACTGCTGGAACTGGTGGAGATGGAAGTCCGCGAACTGCTGGACAAGTACGAATTTCCTGGCGACACCACGCCCATCGTGCACGGCAGCGCCAAGCTGGCGATGGAAGGCGGCAAAGGCCCGCTGGGCGAGCAAGCCATCATGAAGCTGGCCGAAGCGCTGGACAGCGACATTCCGAAATCCCAGCCGGCGGTGGACGGCGCGTTCCTGATGCCGGCGGAAGACGTGTTCAGCATCTCCGGGCGCGGCACCGTGGTGACCGGGCGGGTGGAGCGCGGCGTGATCAAGGTTGGCGAAGAAATCGAGATTGTCGGCATCCGGCCGACGCAAAAGACCACCTGCACGGGCGTGAAGATGTTCCGCAAGCTGCTCGACGAAGGGCAAGCCGGGGACAACGTGGGCATCCTGCTGCGCGGCACCAAGCGCGAAGACGTCGAGCGCGGCCAGGCGCTGTGCAAGCCGGGTTCGGTCAAGCCGCACACGCACTTCACGGCCGAGACTGACGTGCTGAGCAAGGAAGAGGGCGGCGCGACACGCCGTTCTTCAACAACTACCGGCCGCAGTTCTACTTCCGCACGACGGCGAGTTTAAACACATACTCTTTTCCTAGCGGTTCGAGTTGAGCTATCAAATCGTGACAATAATTGCATTGCGGGTCGACAAAAATCACCACTTCCTTTTTGCCGGTCCCGATCGTAAACGTGGAAAGCTCATCTGGGCTCAAGCCGATTTTTCGTAGGGCCACCTTATCAATACCTTTGGTGTCCTCCACTGAGCTAATAACCTTTCCTTGCCACATATCGACCAATTTAAAGTTGCCGGCACAACAAACTACCGTTATCCGTTATCAGGAAAGTCTTTTTGTCGGCATCAATCATTGACATCCCGGTCACCGGCAATCTCTTTACCGCGTCAACGCTACGCATGATGTCCTTCACTTGTGCCGTCATTTCCCCGTCCGCTGTGGGTTTTGTCGATTGAGCCACTTTATCGGGTTCGGCGGCTTCTATTAGCGAACTGACAATATGCGAACTGAACGAAGTGTTAACATAAACA
>CAWJAK010000004.1:0-196104 GCA_963840825.1 uncultured Pseudomonadota bacterium | reverse complement strand
CCCGGCTGTCCTGCGAGTTGTCCCGGTTGTCCCCCATGACGAAATAATGTCCGGCCGGCACCTCGCAACTAAAGCCCTCGGTATTGTAGTGACATTTGTCACGCTGCGGAAACTGCATCACGTGGGGCACATAGGCTGGCGCATCATCCTCGATGAGCAGCATATGTTCTTGACTACCCAGCTTTTCCTCGTAGCGCGGCGTGTAGAACATCCGCTCGGCGTCAAAGTAATCGCCGGTCCGGGATATGGCAACCTGCTCGCCATTGATGGTCAGGCGTTTGTTCTGATAAGCCACGCGGTCCCCCGGCAGCCCAACGACACGCTTGATGTAATCGAGGGAAGGATCGGGCGGATAGCGGAAGACGACGACATCCCCCCGTTCCGGCGAGCCCAGTTCGATGATCTTCTTGTTCAGCACCGGCAGCCGGATGCCATAGGTGTACTTGTTCACCGCGATGAAATCGCCGACAAGCAGGGTCGGAATCATCGAGCCCGACGGGATCTTGAACGGCTCGACGAGAAAGGAGCGTAGCAGGAACACGATCAGGATGACGGGAAAGAAGCTGGCCCCGTACTCAACCCAGACCGGTTGCTTGGCATCCGGCGCGCGGCGCTTGCGGAGGACGAAATGATCCGCGACCCAAAGCACGGCGCTGATCACCAGCAGGACAAAAAGAATCAGGGCGAAGTTCATTTGTAATCCAGTTATTTGTCACCAACGCGCAGCACGGCCAGGAAAGCTTCTTGGGGGATCTCGACGCTGCCCACCTGTTTCATGCGTTTTTTGCCCGCCTTCTGCTTTTCGAGCAGCTTCTTCTTGCGCGTGATGTCGCCGCCATAGCACTTGGCCAGCACGTCCTTGCGCATCGCCTTGACGTTCTCGCGCGCGACGATCGTCGAGCCGATTGCCGCCTGGATCGCCACGTCGTACATCTGGCGCGGGATCAGGCTGCGCATCTTGGAAGCGAGTTCCCGGCCACGATAATTGGCATTGGCCCGATGCACAATGACCGACAACGCATCGACCCGGTCGCCGTTGATGAGGATATCAAGTTTGATGACATCGGCGGCCCGGTATTCCTTGAACTCGTAATCGAGCGAGGCGTAGCCGCGCGACACGGACTTGAGCTTGTCGAAGAAGTCGAAGACGACCTCGGCCAGTGGCATCTCGTAGGTGACATGCACCTGCCGGCCGTGATAGCGCATATCGACCTGCGATCCGCGCTTCGCTTCGCACAGCGTGATGACTGCACCGAGATAGTCCTGCGGCACAAAAATCGCCGTTGTGATGATTGGTTCGCGGATCTCCTCGACTTTCTGCACGTCCGGTAGTTTCGATGGATTCTCAACCAGGATTTCCGTGCCGTCGCGCATCCGGACCTGATAGACCACGGTCGGTGCCGTGGTGATCAGGTCCTGGTCGAACTCGCGCTCCAGCCGCTCCTGCACGATCTCCATGTGCAGCAGACCGAGAAAACCGCAGCGGAAGCCGAAACCCAGCGCCTGCGAAACTTCGGGCTCGTAATGCAGCGAGGCATCGTTGAGCTGCAGCTTTTCCAGCGACTCGCGCAACTGGTCGTACTGGTTCGACTCGATGGGGTAAAGACCGGCGAAGACCTGCGGCTTGATTTCCTTGAATCCAGGCAACGCCTTTGCTGCCGGTCGGTCGGCCCCCGTCACCGTATCGCCGACCTTCGCGGCCTTCAACTCCTTGATGCCGGAAATGATGAACCCCACTTCGCCGGCAGACAAGCGTTCCTTGGGTTGCGATTTCGGCGAGAACACGCCGACCTGCTCGCACAAATGCACCGCCCCCGACGACATCAGGCGGATTCTGTCCTTGGCTTTCAAAGAACCATCAACCACACGCACCAGCATCACCACGCCGACATAATTGTCAAACCACGAATCGATGATGAGCGCCTTAAGCGGCGCCGCGGGATCGCCCTTGGGCGCCGGCATCCTGGCAATCACCGCTTCGAGGATGTCCTCGATGCCCATGCCCGTCTTGGCCGAACAGGGAATCGCATCGGTCGCATCGATGCCGATGACTTCTTCGACCTCTTCGCGCGCACCCTCGGGATTGGCCTGGGGCAGATCCATTTTGTTGAGGACGGGGACGACTTCGACACCCAGATCGAGTGCGGTGTAGCAGTTCGCCACAGTTTGTGCCTCGACGCCTTGCGAAACATCGACGACGAGCAGCGCCCCTTCGCAGGCCGACAGGCTGCGCGAGACCTCGTAGGAAAAATCCACGTGGCCCGGCGTATCGATCAGGTTGAGGTTATATTTTTTGCCATCGCGCGCTTGGTACCAGAGCGCTGCCGTCTGGGCCTTGATGGTGATGCCGCGCTCGCGCTCGATATCCATCGAGTCCAGCACCTGCTCGGACATTTCACGGTCCGACAGGCCACCGCAACGCTGGATGATGCGATCGGCCAGCGTTGACTTGCCGTGGTCGATGTGGGCAATGATGGAAAAGTTGCGGATATGGTCCAAACAAAGAAAGGCGCCAAACTTGTTCGGTTGGCGCCTTGATCAAAAACGAGGGCGGATTATACCTTGCGGGTCTAGTAACCGCCGGACAACGCCACAGCTAGCCCGGTGTCAAAGCTTGCTTTTTACAAAATTGAAGCGTGCCGTAGTGTCCTTGTCGAGCTTGGCTTGATCAACACCTTCGATCAGGCCAGCTGCTTCCTTCCTGTTGCCCTCTGCGACCAGCAATTCAGCCAGGTGAACCTTGAATACCGGATGCTGAGGCGCCAGCGACAAGGCAAGCCGCAGACTTGCCACTGCCTCTTTTTTCAGGCCAGATATTTTTTGGGCTTCGGCCAGCGTATCTAGAATTTGAGAGTTTTCCGGTGCGATCGCATTGGCTTTCCTGGCAATCGAAATTGCGTCGGATTTACCCAGTTTTGCGTATGCCCAAGCCAGGTCATTCAGCGTAACCGGATTGTTCGGAGCCAGTTTATCAACCGCCTCGAGATACTTGGCAACAGAAGCATAATCGCCCTTCTCGGTTGCGTAGCGTGTAGCCATCGCCATGGCCGGAATGCTTTCCGGGTGCTTTACCAGCCAATCACGCAATTCTTTGATCGCATAGTCACTACCGTAGGTTCTCGCCTCCAGTTCCAGCTTGCGTAATACGGCGGCCTCCGTAGCGCCAGCCTTGCCCGCTGCCTCATAGGCCTTGAGCGCCTTGGTTTCCTGTTCCATTTGCACCAGCACATCACCGCGCAACAACAAGCCCTCTGCCTTCAATTTGGGACGATCTGCCAGCATCCCGGCAGTCACCAAGGCATCCTCACCCTGTTTCTGTCCTACCTGCAGCATTGCCAGCATTAGATACGGAGCTGGCTCTTCCGGACGCTGGGAAATCAGTTTTCGCAGCGCCAGCACAGCATCCTGCGGTTTGCCTCCACTAACCAAGGCTTTGGCATGCTTCAGCCCCCAATCGATTCGATCCGGAATGATCGATTTGAGTTCGGCATATCTCGCCGCCGCCTGTTCGAAATTACCTGCAGATTCGTATGTCGATGCTGCAAGAGCTTTCATGGCAGGGTTATCCTTTTCAGTTGCCTCACCGGCTCCTGCCAACTCCAGCGCTTTATCTTTCCTGCCCCAAGCCAGCCAGTGTCTTATGGCCGTTTCGCGCATGCTCACTGAAGCCGGGTCCATCTTGACACTACGCTCAAGCAAATCCCCGATTTTCCCAGGATCCGCACCGGCAATCCTCATTCTCTTGGCGAGATCAGCGTAAATTCGGGCATCCTTGGTTCCGGCATCAACAGCCTTTTGCAACCGGGCTTCATGTTAACTGGCGCGCTCCACAGTCGAAGCAGAACTCGCCATAGCCAACAAAGCTGGATAATAGTCGGGACGGATATCCAGCGCACGTCCGGAATATTCCAAAGCAGCCACTTCATTGCCAGCAATGCCTTCGACTGCAGCCATCCACAAATATGGCTCCGGGTCCTTAGGCCGAAGTTCCAGTTCGACTTTGGCCATTTCGCGCGCCTTGTCAAACAATGGCATCCTTAACAGGGTACGAAACACAGCCTCCCTCAGGGCGACGTTCCCCCGCGAAAGTTGCATGGCTTGGCCAATTATCTTATTCGCGTCGTCATGTTTCCCCATTGCGAATTTCATCTCAGCCAACCGGGTCAATATGTCAACGGGGGGTGGCTGGCTATTGGTCACCTCGCTCAGAATCTTCACTGCCCCCGATTTATCACCCCTGGCCCAAGCCAGTTCGGCCGAAGCCATCAGCAAGCCTCTATCATTCGGCGCCAGACGCAAGGCACGTTCCAGAATCGTCGTTGCTGCCTTAACATTGTTGCGGCGAAGCTCAAGCATGAATTGCATCCGCAGCGCACCGACAGACGCCGGATTTACAAATAATATTTTTCGCAAGTGATTGTCAGCCGACGACAGCTCGCCACGATCAAGCTCGATCTTTGCGGCCATCAGCAGCGAAGGAACATGCTCGGGTAATGCCGCCAACACCTTTGACGCAAATTCGTGAGCTTTGTCGAAATTACCCTCTTCCATGTTGAACAAGGCCTCGACGAATGCGGTCCGGTAATATCGCGGGGCAATTTTTCTGAGTTTGTTACGCAATGGTTTGGCTTCGGCAGACTTTCCGGCTTCGAACAACTGCTCAGCGTATTCACCAATCACACCTTGATTCCAGTTGGCAAGCTCGTATGCTTGCTTCATGGTCGCCAGAGCATTGGCTTGATCACCATAAGCCAAATAGAGCCGGCTAGCCGCCCGCAACACCCACCATGGGGCATCGCCAGAGGTGGCAAGTCCCATAACTTCCTTCATGGCCTGATCGGGGTGATTTGAGAGGATGGCAAGTTGGGCCTTTGCAAGCCTGACGGTCGGTCCATTCACCGCAGCCTTCGCCAGCTGAGCTTCCGCACGATCTGTCTGTTTCAGAGCGAAATAGGCCATGGCAACAATGCCGCGCAATTCACTGTCGGCGGCCGGTAGTGCAAGCTCTCGATCAGAAAAATCCTTGATCAATATCGCAAAATCGCTACGATCAAGCAGTAGCAGTGCAATGCGTGGAACCAGATCGTCAGCATTGCCACCAAGAGTCAATGCGCGACGGTAATGCTGCTCGGCTCCGGCCATGTCGCCGCTGCGTTCGAGTGCATCCGCCAGTGCCATGCGAGCCTCTGCCGACGACGCATCGCTCTGCACTGCATTTTTGAAGGAGATGACGGCAGCAGAAAATTCCCCATTACTTAGATGAGCCCTGCCCTGCTGGATGGAATCGGAAACCGTGTTGGAACAACCTGAAATGAGGAATATCGCAACTAGTACGACTGGCACAAGGTAATCATCGAACAGTTTCACGAGAACCACTCCTCCATTAGGCTTTGAGGTCGGCCAAATACTGCCACCCAATCACGATTCAGCCCTGACAGCAATACTCATCGCGCAGGATGGCTAGACAAGCAACCAGCCATTACCGAGGCGATGAAACTTCCTCGGCATAACCAAATTTTTCGATGAACGGGCGCAAAGTTGCTAGCACAGGCGTGAATTCCGCTTCAAAGCGTCGCCATCTGGCCACTGACGAAGAATACAGTGGCTGAGAAACTTGTGTTCGGCTCGGGCTCGCAACAAACTTCTGCGCAGCGCGCTTGTGGAAATCCATCACTGCCGGATCCCACGACAATTCCAAAAGCTTGAATACCTGCCGGAATGCACCTTCGAAATCAGCAACGATATCCTCGTAACGCAGTTCAATATATTGCAGCGTCATCTGATCCTTGATATACAGCCACCAGGACATTACCTGCGCGTAGAACTTGGCCGTTTCTTCCCAAGTAAGCAGATTGACCGTGGCAGGCGTGGGAACCATCAATTGCATGAAGCAACTCAGACAGACATCCCGGGGGTCGCGCGTAACGAAGATAATTTTGGCATCCGGGAAAACGCAATTGATCAGCCCGAGATCGACTGTATTCATCGTAAACTTATCGATGAACATCTTGTTGTCAATGGCGTTACCGAACCGCTGGCGTACCCTGTTCCAATAGAATTCACGCAAATGCAGTAGTCCCGTCAAGTCAAGACGCCGCAATTTTGCCGCAGCGCTGTCGCCGGACTGATCCATTGCATGCAACTCTCGCTGCAATGCCGAAATGAAGTCAATCTCGTCAGCCACGAAAACACCCGGATGCGCATCGAGGACTTCCTGAGTCAGGGTTGTCCCGGAGCGCATGAACCCGAGAACAAATACTGGAGCAGGCAACTCGGCGGGAAAAGCGGTTGCGGCCCAGCGCCCCATCAAACCCCGTTCAAACTCCGCTTGATTGACATGGAGCATGTTTGGAATCAGATTTGCATCCTGTTGAGCGTATTCGGGCAAGGCCGGCCACAATTCGCTGGAAGCCTTCAGATGCGGGAAAACCTGAACATATTCCCCAAGCCTATCGAGGACTCTGGCAAGTTCCTTGTGCGCCCTGAACCTCTCTCGCGCCCCACTCTGTCCGGCGAGAACCTGTTCGAGCCTATCTCGCGCTGACTCATTTTTGCCCGCATCCGCCTCCAGGCTGGCAAGGAAAACCTGCATCATCCAGTTTTCAGGAGCCAGTATGATCGCCCGACCGGCGGCCGCCAAAGCTTCGGCCTTCTTGTTCAATTGGGCATATGTAACGGCTAGCATCTGGCAGGCACGAAAATCGCCCGGATACTTTTCAACGGTTGCCGCTAACAGTTTCTGAGCACTGACGAAATCGCTCCAGTGTTGCAATTGCCCGGCGATTTCCAGAATCAAATTGAGACTCTTTGCTTCAACTACGCCGTCCAGATAGCTCCTGCCAGCGCCAAGCAGATGACCGGCCCCTTCGTCCTGTCTGCCGAGGCTGCAAAGCAACTGTCCCAGCCAGGCTCTGGCCTGAGCATCCGCGGGGTTTTCCTGCCATGCCTTTTCAAACCATTGCAAGGCCTCTTGCCGGTTACCGGCTTTGATTGCGGAAAAACCGCGCTGAATGTGGGTGAGCATTGCAAATAGCTGTTAATTGGATAGGGCAGACAACCCCACGGATAATAAAACTATCAATGGATTATTACCAAACAAAACGGCGGCCCAAGGCCGCCGTTTCTGGTTTCGATCAGAAGATCGCGTCAGACGCTCTTGCGACGACGGGTTGCCGCGAGGCCGGCGAGTGCAAGGCCAAACAGCGCCAGTGATGCAGGTTCCGGAACGGTGGGATCAGGATCCGGAATCTGTGCGCCAAAGCCGTCCAGGTAGACATAGCCTGCATGGCCGGTCGGCTGGCAGTCGGAACCGAGCACCGCCAGGGAGAAGGTATGGCCTTGCAACCCGGTGCCAATATTCAACTGCTCGATTTGCCATTGCGGGGTGTAATAGTAATTGCCGGAAAGTGAGAAATTGGCATCGACGCCAGATCCCACAGCTGAGTAGAGACGCGTAATCAGATCGACACCATCAGTTTCATCGCGCAGTACGAGCTTCATCACCGCAGCGTTGCTCACGGCATGGGCGGCTTCGAGAACGGCTTTCCACGCAAAATAGATGGTCGGATCGGTGTAGTTCGTCACGGTCTGCTTGATTGCAGAAGCATAACCACCCCACGTCGTGTCTTCCACACGATAGGCATAGTTACCACCGTAGACCGTGCTCCCCAGCGTAGCGCCCAGATTCGGGTCAACATAACTGGTGTTGATGATGGTTGAGTGACTGGCACTGTTTACATTGGCAAACACCAAGGCCGGCGTCAGCACAGTGTTATTTACGCTTGCACGATAGTATGAGGAGGCTGTATCCCATCCATTGGTATTGCCGTCTTCAAATCCACCGTTCACAAAACTGGCAGCGTGTGCGTAGCCAGAGAGGCCAATCGCCGCAATTGATACCGCAAGAATTTTTTTCATTTAACTACTCCCCATCGAGAGAAACCATTAATAAGGAACCGACGGTGAGTAATAAGCATAGCGTGTGCCAGATTATTATTATCTTTTAATATCAGTTAGATATAAACTTATTGGCAAAATGAATGGGGAAATTGTATCTCGGTTGTAAATTTTATCGACAGCAGAAAACTCTGCCTTAGGTCCTAGATAAATATATTAGGAACTTCGACTTGTCGAGAAAGTAATGGCAAATCTCAATGCCTCCGGCCTCAAGTACCGGCACAAGTTCGTTGTATTTGCGTTCCAGTACCGGGTCGGCATCGATATCGATGACCTCGACATCAAACGAAAACTCGCCGCGCAGTGCTTCCAGCGCGGCGAGCATGTCATCGCAAAGGTGGCAATAGCGTCTACCGTACAGTGTCAGGACCGCCTTACTTATCCTGCGCTCCCTTGATCGTCACGAAGGTCTGGCTGTCACCGCGCTTGATCAGCAACGTCACATTGCCCTCCTTGTCGGTCTTCGCCAGCAGGCTGTTGAACTGATCGATCGTGCGAATCTCGGTCTGTACGCCTTTCTGGATCAGCGCCAGTAAAACGTCGCCCTGACGCAGGTCGGTACGGGCACCATTGCGCACATCCTCGACAATCAGGCCGTGGCGAATGCCCAACTGGCGCTTTTGCTCTGCCGTCGGTTCGATCAGAATAAGGCCGAGGCGGTTCGCCGGCGCGGCCTCGGCCGGCTTGCCGCGCTTCATGCCGCGGCCGATCGCCAGCTCGTCAGGCATCTCGCCGATGGTCAGGGTCATCTCCTTGGTGACGCCGCTGCGCCAGACCTGCACGGTCACCCGCGTACCCGGCCTGGTATTGCCGACCTGACGTGGCAGGTCGGATGACTGGGTCACCGGTTTGTCGTTGAACTTGAGGATGACGTCGCCCGCCTCGATGCCGCCCTTGTCGGCCGGGCTACCTTTTTCGACCGAGGCCACCAAGGCGCCCTGCGGCTTGTTCAGGCCGAAGGAGTCGGCCAGTTCCTTGGTGACTTCCTGGATCGCGACGCCGATCCGGCCGCGGCTGACCTTGCCGGACGCGCGCAACTGGGATTGAACATCCATCGCCACATCGATCGGAATGGCGAAGGCAATGCCCTGATAACCCCCCGAGCGGCTGTAGATCTGCGAGTTGATGCCGATCACCTCGCCCTTCATGTTGAAGAGCGGCCCGCCCGAGTTGCCCGGGTTGATGGCCACGTCGGTCTGGATGAAGGGCACGAAGTTCTCCTGCGGGAGCGAGCGCCCCTTGGCGCTGACGATGCCGGCCGTCACGGTATTCTCGAAGCCGAAGGGCGATCCGATGGCGACCACCCATTCCCCAACGCGCAATTTGGCGGGATCGCCAAGCCGTACGATCGGGAGGCCGTTCGCCTCGATTTTGATGAGGGCAACATCGGTCCGCTTGTCGGCCCCCATGACTTTGGCCTTGAATTCGCGCTTGTCGATCAGTTTGACGATCACTTCGTCCGCGGCATCAACCACGTGCGCGTTCGTCAGGATGTAGCCATCAGCGCTGACGATAAAACCGGAGCCGAGCGACTTGTTTTCGAACTCGCGAGGCATGTTCGGGGCATTCGGAAACTGGCGTGGCGCAAAGCGCTTGAAGAACTCGAAGGCCGGATCGTCCTCATCGAACGGAATGCCGCCGATGCGTGGATGGTTGCGCATGACTTGCGTGGCGCTGATGTTCGACGACCGCGACGCCCTGTTTTTCGGCCAGATCGGCAAAATCGGGCAAATCGCGGGTTTGCGCCTGGGCGAAGGTCGCCAACAGTCCCAGACAAAGAGCAAACAACCAGTTTCTCAGCATGTTTCCTGACCCTTGACTGAAATGATCGAAGCTTGTTTGAACCTCAAAGACAGCATCGGTTCCCCTCGGCCCGCTTCAGGACCGCATCGTCTGACCAGGAAGAACCCACTTGCCAATCCGGCAAACAAGCCCGCCAGAGATGCCAATCCGCCGCTCCAGACAGCGGCTGCGACCATCGCGCCTCCCAAGCCCAGCAGCAGGGGAATGCCGTAAGCCAGCCACACGGCCCGCAAGACCATGCCGTCCGGCGCACGGATCACCACGCTGTCCCCCGGAACGGCGTGGATCGTATTAATCAAACGCAGCAACTGCTGGCGTGTTTTGCTCCCGGCATCCGGGAGATTCTCGATGCCAGCCGAACTGCAACTGCCCTGTTGCGCACAAGCGCCACAGGCCGAACCGGAACCCGCGGCACGCACCCATGCGTATTCGCCCTCAATTCGTACGACGGTGGCTTCGATTTCGTTCATTTGCTGCCGCGCACACCAATGCCTTCGGCGAAATGGCGGATGACGGGTGGGGGCAGGTCACCCATGACGACGATCTGTTAACCCGCGACGACCTGTTTCAAAACACTGAGCGCACCCAGTGTCTGGAGACTCTCCTCCCCTGCACCCCCATCGGGCGGCACCGGTGAAATGAAGACCGACAGCGCCACCAGCCCATCGGAAAACACCCAGTGCAACATATCGATGTCGTCGCCATGCTTGACCGTGCTGCGCTTCATCGCCGCCTGTTTCCTGAAACCGGGTACTTCCGCTCGGAATTGCCACTGGGCATCGTCGCGCATGTCGGTCAGCTTGGCCCGATGAAATTTCCACGACGCCTTCGCCACCAGCGCATAGCTGGATTTGACGGCATCCGGCGTGAGGGCATCCCCGATGTGCAAGTCCGTAAAGGCCATGGATTCGAGCAATTCGCCCGCCTCATTGAATATCTCGGCTTTCAGCAGCAGTCCGGAACCGACATCTACCCACAGTTGATGGCCATAGCGCCACTTGTCGCGCGGTTCCAGACGAACGATCTGGCTATCGAAACCGGCCACGCGCGCCGTCGCGCCCTTGCGAACGTTGTAGTAGTCACTCAATCCAGCCATGCTGGCCGGCAGCAACGAGGGAAACCCGCGCCGGACGCTGCGCTGTTCGACGATCACCAGGCGTTTTTCGGGCAGATAGCAACTCACTTCATTGTTGTCGCGGATAACCTCACGCGGACTGCCGTCAAGCACCTCAACCTTTTCCAGTTGCCGTCCGTTTTCCACAATATGGATGATGCGCGAGATTTCGCTGCGTGACCCGTTGCGGTAGACGAAGGTGCCGTTGTAACTAAGTTTCTGGGCCGCAGTCGAAATCCGCTGCAACCATTGAATGCCGTCTGGCTGGGCGGGCTGACCTTGCCCCCAGGCCAGCGGGCTGACAAACCCGGCAGCCAGCCAGCAGCAGGTCAGTGCGACCTGCCTCATGGACGACCCATGCCCAGCGCGACGGTGCGGACCTGCTTGGTGCTGTCGCCCAGCCGGAGCGTTGCTGCCTGGGCATGATGCGCCAGCAGATACTCGTTGAGGTCGCCCTGCGCGACCAGGGTGGCCGGCTTGTCAGGGGCTAGCGAGGGGCCCGACGGGTTGATGGGCGTTTTCACGAAAGTCAGCGCTGGCAAGACGGCAAGGTTCATCCGGTTCGATGCCGTGGCCAACGAATTGCTGGACAGCGAGGCTTGCGGGTTGCCCGTCAAGGCCAGCCAGCCGACCACCGCGACACCGGCAACCGATGCGGCCAGGGCCAGAAGCGGATGATGTCGCGCCGACCGCTTGAGATTGCGGGGTGCCAGCACCACCGGCTCTTCACCGATCCGCGCCATCACGCTGGCGGTCATGTCGTGCGTCGCGGGACACTCACCCCGCAAGCCATCGCTGATCAGTGCATAGGCATGCCAGTGCTGCGGATCCTCCAGGCATCCCTTGATCGCGGCACGCACCTCATGATCTTCGAGTTCGCCATCGAACAAGGCGGAAACTTCCGACAAACCGGTAACTTTCATCTTCTTCTCCATGACTACCATCTGCGATCGGGCGCAGTATCGAGCAAGGGGCGCAAACGCACCGCGATCGCATCGCGGGCACGGAAGATCCGCGAGCGCACCGTACCGATCGGACAATCCATCACCTGTGCAATTTCCTCATACGACATGCCTTCGATCTCGCGCAGGCTGATGGCTGTGCGCAAATCCTCGGGCAATGCGTCCATGGCGGCGTTCACCGTTTCTCCAATCTGGCGCGACATGAGTACGCGGTCGGGGGTTTCATCATCACGCAGCAGGACGCCCTCCTCGAGGCCCTCGGACTCGTCATTGCTGATGTCGCTCACCGTGGGCATGCGCCGGCCATGGGCCACCAGCCAGTTCTTTGCCGTATTGACGCCGATGCGGTAGAGCCAGGTATAGAACGCGCTCTCGCCACGAAAATTCGGCAATGCCCGATACGCCTTGATGAACGCTTCCTGCGCTACATCCTCGGCCTCGGCTGGATCGCGCACCAAGCGCATGACCAGGCGCAACAGCTTGCGCTGATACTTGCTGACGAGCAGCCCGAAGGCTTCCTTGTCGCCGGCTTGTACCCGCTCGACCAGCAGCTAATCGGCTTCGCGCTCTCCCATAACGTGGCGATTGTATTGTCGAAGTAAATTGCGCGCATCAGTATAGCCGCCTTCCATTTTCCGTTCATCCCGACCGCAGTCCGGCCCAACCGCTTCAAATGACTCGGGAAACCCGGATTAGTTCCATGACCATCGTGATATAGTCAATTCGCGCCATGGCCAAGCAGACTATATGCGAGGCTTCGATGTCATCGTGATCGGCAGCGGACTGGCCGGTCAGTCACTTGCTCTGCGTCTCGCGGACACGCACCGTGTCGCGATGGTCACCAAGCGGCTGCATCGACGACACCGCAACGGCAATTATGCGCAGGGCGGCATCGCCGCCGTGCTCGATGGAACGGACTCGGTCGAGTCGCATATCCAGGACACCTTCACCGCCGGTGCGGGCCTCTGCGATCCCGGCGCGACCCGCTTCGTCGTCGAACATGGGCGCACGGCCATCGACTGGTTGATCGAGCAGGGCGTGCCCTTCACCCGCGACAGCGGCTCGGCTACCACCTGACACGCGAAGGCGGCCACAGCCACCGGCGCGTCATCCACGTCGCCGATGCCACGGGCGCTGCGGTGCAGCAAACGCTCAGCCGCAAGGTACGCCAGCACCCCAACATCACCCTGCTCGAACGCCACATCGCGATCGACCTGATCACCGGCGCCAAACTCGGCCTGAAGACCCAGCGCTGCTGGGGCGCCTATGTGCTCGACCTCGACAGCGAGCGGACTCTCACGCTGAGTGCGCCCAATACGGTCATCGCCAGCGGCGGCGCCGGCAAGTTCTACCTGTTACACCACCAACCCCGACACCGCGACGGGTGACGGCATCGCCATGGCCTGGCGCGCCGGCTGTCGCGTGGCGAACATGGAGTTCATCCAGTTCCACCCGACCTGCCTTTATCACCCGCGCGCCAAGTCCTTCCTGATCACCGAGGCGATGCGCGGCGAAGGCGGCATCCTGCGCCTGCCCGATGGCACGCGCTTCATGACCGACGCACGACCCGCGGCTGGAACTGGCGCCGCGCGACATCGTTGCCCGCGCCATCGACTACGAGATGAAGAGACTCGGCCTCGACTGCGTCTTCCTCGACATGACGCACAAGGGCGAAGCCTTCCTGCACGAACACTTCCCCAACATCTACGCGCGCTGTCTCGAACTGGGCATCGACATCGCGCAGGAACCGATCCCGGTCGTGCCGGCGGCCCACTACACCTGCGGCGGCATCGTTGTCGACCTGGATGCACGCACCGACGTACCCGGGCTGTATGCACTGGGCGAGGCCGCCTGCACCGGCCTGCACGGCGCCAACCGGCTGGCCAGCAACTCGCTGCTCGAATGCCTTGTCTATCGGCGAAGCGGCAGCGAACGACATTCGCTCGCAGAAGCCGGCCAAGTCGCCGAAGCTACCGCACTGGGACGAAATCGCGTGTTACCGATGCCGACGAGGAAATCGTCATCTCGCACAACTGGGACGAACTGCGTCGCTTCATGTGGGACTACGTCGGCATCGTGCGCACGACCAAGCGCCTCGAACGCGCCCGGCATCGGATCCGGCTTGCTGGAAAGGGAAATCACGAGTTCTACGCAAACTTTCGCGTCAGCAACGACCTCATCGAACTGCGCAACCTGGTGCTGACCGCCCACCTCATCGTTGCCTGCGCGCTGCGCCGCAAGGAAAGCCGCGGCCTGCATTTCAGCCGGGACTACCCGGACATGCTGCCGAAGGCGCGCAATACCGTTCTTATGCCCCGACGCTGAGCGCGCGCCAGCGCAGCCACACGCGCAGCTTGCGATGCTCCTCATTGCCGATCGAACGGCGTAGCAGGACCAGGGTTCGAACTCGCCCACTCAACCGGAATCGCAGTATCACCAACCCGGTGTACACCGTGGTATCGGCTTCGAGATGAGCTTCTTCGCGCGTACCGTCATCACGCTCGACATGCAGGCGGCCATCGGCCCCGAGTACGAGGGCAGCAATATCTTCAGCGCGGCAGAACAGACCCGCCAACCCAATGGATCGTCGAATCGGAATGGCGACGGGCAGTTGCACTGCCCTGCACTCAAATTTGACGGAAAGTGCGCGTGTACTACACTCGCCGGAAGGCGAGTGTTCCATTCGTGCCGCCGAAGCCGAAGTTGTTCTTGATCGCGAATTCGATGGGCAGGTCGCGCGCCGCATTGGCGCAGTAATCGAGATCGCACTCCGGATCTTGCTCGATGATATTGATCGTCGGCGGGGAGATCTGGTGATGCACCGCCAGCGCCGTCAGCACAGACTCCAGCCCGCCGGCGCCACCGAGCAGGTGGCCAGTCATCGACTTGGTCGAATTCACCACGAGCTTGCGCGCAGCATCGCCGAAAGCCAGCTTGATCGCCTCGGTCTCGTTCTTGTCGCCAAGCGGCGTCGACGTGCCGTGGGCGTTGATGTACTGCACCTGGTCAGGATTGATGCCTGCGTCCTTGAGCGCATTCACCATGCTGCGACGCGGCCCGTCGGTGTCGGGCGCGGTCATGTGATAGGCATCACCGCTCATGCCGAAGCCAGCCAGTTCGCAGTAGATGCGTGCTCCCCGCGCCTTGGCATGTTCATATTCCTCGATCACCATGACGCCAGCGCCCTCGCCCAGCACGAAACCGTCGCGTCCCTTGTCCCAGGGACGGCTCGCCGTCGCCGGATCGTCGTTGCGTGTGGAGAGCGCCTGCGCGGAGGCAAAACCGCCCACCGCCAGCGGTGTCACGGTCGATTCGGCACCGCCGCAAACCATTGCGTCGGCATCGCCGTACTGGATCATGCGGTAACTGGTGCCGATGGCGTGCAGGCCCGTCGTGCAGGCGGTCACCACGGCAATGTTCGGTCCCTTGAGACCCAGCAGGATCGACAGGTTGCCGGAGATCATGTTGATGATCGTTCCCGGAATGAAGAAGGGCGATATCTTGCGCGGGCCGCCCGCGAGGTAGTCGTTGTGCGTCGCCTCGATCATCGGCAGGCCACCGATGCCGGAACCGATATTCACGCCAAAGCGATCAGCGTTTTCCGGAGTCGCCTCCAGCCCGGAATCGCGAAAGGCCTGAATCCCCGCCGCCATGCCGTAATGGATGAAGATATCCATGCGGCGCGCTTCCTTCGGCGAGAGGTAATCCGCGATATTGAAACCCTTGACCTCGCCGGCGATGCGTGCTTTGAGGGCAGATGCATCGAAGCGGGTAATCGGGCCGATGCCGTTGGTGCCGGCAAGAATGGCATTCCAGCTATCAGCGACGTTATTGCCGACCGGCGAGACAAGTCCCAGACCGGTCACGACGACTCTGCGACGTGACAAGGCACTCTCCTAGGGGGATCGGGAAAAGACAAAGGGCACGGTGTGCCCCTGTGATTACTTCTTCAGGTTGTTGTTGACGTAGTCGATCGCCTGCTGAACGGTAGTTATCTTCTCGGCCTCCTCGTCCGGAATCTCGCACTCGAACTCTTCTTCGAGGGCCATCACCAGTTCGACCGTGTCGAGCGAATCGGCGCCCAAGTCATCGACGAAGGACGAATCGATCTTGATGTCGGCCTCGTTCACGCCGAGCTGTTCGGCAACGATTTTCTTGACGCGCTGTTCGATGTTATCCATTGTGCTTGCTCCTTCCCTGTGAAGGCGGGTGTTTATAACCCGCGTAGTTTACCAAAAGCAGCGACCAAATGATTCTCGGCCGCGCAGTTGAATCTGATCAGGCCATGTACATGCCACCATTGACATGCAGCATGGTGCCGCTGATGTAGGACGCCTCCGGACCCGCCAGGAAGGCGACCGCATTGGCGATGTCCTCCACCTGCCCCAAGCGTCCGAGCGGAATCTTGCCGATCAGCGCATTGCGCTGCTCATCGGACAGCGCACGGGTCATCGCGGTGTCGATAAAGCCGGGCGCCACGCAGTTGACCGTGATGTTGCGGCTGCCGACTTCCTGCGCCAGCGAACGCGACAGGCCCGCGACACCGGCCTTGGAGGCCGCATAGTTGATCTGTCCCGGGTTGCCCGAGGCGGCAACCACCGAAGAGATGTTGATGATGCGGCCGGTACGCGCCTTCATCATGCCGCGCAACACCAGCTTGGAGAGGCGGAAGACCGACTTGAGGTTGGTGTTGATCACCGCATCCCACTCGTCGTCCTTCATGCGCATCGCAAGGTTGTCGCGCGTGATGCCGGCATTGTTGACCAGGATGGCCACGGCGCCGAAGCGCTTCTCGACTTCGCCGATCACGGCCTCGCAGGCTGTGCCGTCAGTCACGTCGAGCACCGCGCCCCAGCCGGGGAAACCGGCGGCGTCGAGCGCTTTCTGGATTTCGGCGGCCGCGGTCTCATTGATATCCGCGCCAACGATGGTCGCGCCACACTGGCCCAGCGCCTGGACGATAGCAGCGCCAATGCCGCGCGCGGCACCGGTCACGAAAGCGATTTGTCCTTTCAGCGTGTCCTTCATGATCATCCTTTCACGAGAGCGAGGGTCGCATCGACGCCCGCGAGATCGTTCATCGCGCCGCCGGCCAGGCCGTCGGCGCAGCGCTTGGTCAGCCCGGCGAGCACTTTGCCCGGACCGCATTCGAAGACATGGGTGATGCCGGCCGCCTGCATCGCGCGCATCGTCTCGACCCAGCGCACCGGCGCGGCGGCCTGACGCACCAGCGCCGCCTTGATGCCAGCCAGGTCGGTCACGACCGCGACATCGACGTTATTCAACACCGGAATCGCCGGCACCTTGAAGTCCAACCCTGCCAGTGCGGTTTGCAGGCGCTCGGCAGCCGGTTGCATCAGCGCGGAATGGAAGGGTGCGGAGACCGGCAGCATCACGGCACGCTTGGCTCCTCCAGCCTTGCAGGCCTCGGCTGCACGCTCCACCGCAGCCTTGTGGCCGGCGATGACCGTCTGTTCCGGCGAATTGAAATTGACAGCCTGCACCGCTTCGTCCTGCGCCTGTTCGGCGCAGATGGCTTTCACCTTTTCGGCGTCGAGGCTCGAGGATCGCCGCCATCGCACCGACACCGGCCGGGACGGCTTCCTGCATGGCCTTGGCGCGCAGTTCGACCAGTGGCACCGCCGTTTTCAGATCAAGCACGCCGGCAGCGACCAGCGCGGCATATTCACCAAGACTGTGGCCCGCGACCATGGCCGGTTGCGGGCCACCTTTTTCCAGCCACAAGCGCCACACGGCGATCCCGGCCGTCAGCATCAGCGGCTGCGTATTCACAGTTTGGGAAAGCGCCTCGGCCGGCCCTTCGGTGACCAGTTGCCAGAGGTCACGACCGAGTGCAGCCGACGCCTCTTCGAAGGTGCCGCGAATCACCGGGCTGTCGCCATAGGTGGCCATCATGCCCAGCGATTGCGATCCTTGTCCGGGGAACACGAATGCGAATTTCATAGCTCGCTCCTCACAAAGTGACTAGGGCAGCGCCCCAGGTAAATCCACCGCCGACGCCTTCGAGCAGTGCCGTCTCGCCAGCCCTGACTTTCCCGCTGCGCACGGCTTCGTCGAAAGCCAGCGGGATCGAGGCGGCCGAGGTATTGCCATGGCGGTCGACGGTGACGATTACCTTTTCGGCCGGCAGATGCAACTTCCTGGCGGTCGATTGCATAATGCGAATGTTGGCCTGGTGCGGCACCAGCCAATCGACTTGCGCCTGCGTCATGCCGGCCGCGGCGATCACTTCGTCGGCGACCTCGGCCAGCACCTTGACGGCGAACTTGAACACGGCTTGCCCATCCATGCGCAGGAAGGGATCGCCAATCGCCTGCCCGCCGGACAAGCTTCCCGCCACGCTGAGAATGTCGCGATGCCGGCCGTCGGCATGCAGCGCGGTCGCGTGAATGCGTGGCCCCATGCCATCCTGGCTCGCTTCGAGCACGATCGCGCCAGCGCCATCGCCAAACAGCACGCAGGTACCGCGATCCTGCCAGTCGAGAATGCGCGAGAACACTTCCGTACCGACGACCAGAGCGCGCTTGTGCGAACCGGAACGAATGAACTTGTCGGCGGTCGTCATCGCATAGATGAAACCGCTGCACACGGCTTGCAGATCGAAGGCGGCCGCGCCATTGATGATGCCCAGCTTGTCCTGCAGGATCGTCGCCGTGCTCGGGAAAATGAAATCCGGCGTCGAGGTCGCCAGCACGATCAGGTCGATGTCGTTCGGCTGGCAGCCCGCCGCTGCCAGCGCCCGCTGGCATGCGACCAGCGCAAGATCGCTCGCGGCGACACCCTCAGGGGCGAGATGACGCGTCCGGATGCCAGTGCGCTCGACGATCCATTCGTCAGACGAATCCAGCCCCTTGGCGGCAATCAGCGCAGCGTTGTCGACGGGATCGCCCGGAAGATAGCTGCCGGTACCGGTGATGCGGGAATAGATCATCGTTTGCCTTTAATCACAAAGCGTCGGCGCGGGTCCAAGATTTTCCAGGGCGGCCGCCATGCGTGCCGCGATCTTCTCGGGCAAGTTCTGGCGCGCCGCCTCCGCGGCCTGCTCCAGCGCATGACGGTAAGCGAATATATCCGCCGAACCGTGGCTCTTGACCACCACGCCCTTGAGGCCAAGCAGGCTCGCGCCATTGTAGCGGCGCGGATCGAGGCGTGACTTGAAGGCCTTGAGGACGGGCATGGCAACCAGGCCGGCCAGTTTGGTCAGCGGATTGCGCGAGAACTCCTGGCGCAGGAAGGTGCTGACCATGCGTGCCAGCCCCTCGGACGTCTTCAGCGCCACGTTGCCGACGAAACCGTCGCAGACCACCACGTCCGCCGTGCCCTTGTAGATGTCGTCGCCTTCGACGTTGCCGATGAAATTCAAACCGCTGTCCTTGAGCAACTCACCGGCACGCTTGACGACCTCGTTGCCCTTGATCTCTTCCTCGCCGATGTTCAACAGTCCGACGCTGGGACGTTCGTCGTGCTCCAGCGCCGCGGCGAGCATGGTGCCCATGATGCCGAACTGGAGCAGGTGCTCCGGCGCGCAATCGACGTTGGCACCCAGGTCAAGGACATAGGTATGGCCCCGCATGGTCGGCAGCGTGCTGGCGATTGCGGGACGATCGATGCCCGGTAGTGTCTTGAGCACGAAGCGCGACACCGCCATCAGGGCACCGGTATTACCTGCGGACACCGCGGCATTGGCCCTGCCCTCCTTGACGAGGTTGGCCATCACGCGCATCGACGAATCCTTCTTGATTCGCAGTGCGGTCGCCACCGGATCGTGCATATCGACGACCTCGCTGGCATGTTGCACCGACCAGCGGTCGGCCAGTGCCGGATCGGCCTTGGCAAGGTAGGGCTGCAGATCCGCTTCGCGGCCGACGAGAATCACGGCGCAGTCGCGGTCGTGGGCCAGGAATTCCAGCACAGCCGGCACCACCACGGCGGGGCCATGGTCGCCGCCCATGCAGTTGACGGCCAATCTGATTGTCATTCAGCCTTGCACCACACAATGAAACGGCCGGACGCTCTCACGTCCGGCCGCGTTCAGGTAGCACGGGGTCACCCGCCGGATCACTCGCCCTTGGTCTTGACGACCTTCTTGCCGCGATAGACGCCAGACGGGGAAATGTGGTGGCGCAGGTGCACCTCGCCCGTGGTGGGCTCGATGGCCAACGACGGGTTTTCGAGGAAATCGTGGGAACGATGCATGCCGCGCTTGGACGGGGACTTCTTGTTCTGCTGGACAGCCATGATGACTCCTTATTGCTTCAAACTCGATTCAATGCTTCTTCAAACCTGCCAGCACCGCGAACGGCGAAGGCGCTCTTTCTTCACTGGGCTCCGCCAATTCCGCCGGCGGGGCGCAATCCGCGTGGCGCGGCACGATCGGCAACGCCAGCAACACTTCATCCTCGACCAGTGACAACACCGACAATTCCCGGTTCGCGGGGATCGCGTCGTAGTCCTCGGCCTCCAGTTCCGCTTCCGGCCATTCGGCACCCGGCGGCATCAACACCAGCCGACTATCGATGGCACAATCAAATCCAACTTCGGCCAGGCAGCGCTGACAATAGTGGCTCAGGCGGCCATTTACCCGCAAATGCAGGCCCAGCCTTGTTCCACTCTCGTCCGTTACGCGAAAGCCATCGAGTTCGCACGCCAGCCAACCCTCCCGACTTGCCAGTGCATCGTGCAGGCGCGTCAGGCGTGTCAGCGGAATTTTCCCGGTTATGCAATCACCGTCTGCCGCGAACTTCTGGCTGTCGATGACCGCCCCGGCGAGATCGAGTTCTTCCCGGCACGTCATAAAGGGCGCGGATGTTATCATGCGCCGCCTTGTCCAGTCAAAGGTTTATTCGGGGAAAAAGCCTGAAAAAACATCCGATAACCATGAATACACCCACCCTGACCCTCGTTCTGGCCTCCACCTCGCCGTATCGCCGCGAACTGCTCGGCCGGCTGCACCTGCCCTTCGAGGTTTGCGCGCCGGAAACGGACGAAACACCGCTCCCGGGCGAAATCCCCGCGGCCACGGCTGAACGGCTGGCGGTCGCCAAGGCGACTGCCGTGATCGATAAGTATCCCGACGCCCTGATCATCGGCTCGGACCAGGTGGCTTACTGTGGAGACACGCGCTTCGGCAAACCCGGCACACGCGAGAATGCCCGCGCCCAATTGCGCAGTCTCTCGGGGAAAAATGCCGTATTTCACACCGGCCTGTGCCTGCTCAACAGCCGCAGCGGCCGCCGCCATCTGCGCGGCGTGGCGACCGAAGTGCGTTTCCGCGAACTTTCAGACGCGGAAATCGAGCGCTACATGGACAAGGAAAATGCGCTGAACTGCTCCGGCAGCGCACGCTCCGAGGGACTCGGCGTCAGCCTGCTCGAATGGATGCGCAGCGACGACCCGACCGCACTGGTCGGCTTGCCGCTCATCGCACTGGCTGAAATGCTGCGCGCCGAAGGCTTGCAACTCCCCTGAACGCGCCGATGACGGGCACGCTGTATCTGCTGCCGACGCAACTGGGCGTCACCCCCTGGCCGCAGGTGTTGCCCGCCGACAGCCGGGCAATCGCCTGCCGCCTGCGCCACTTCGTCGTCGAGAATGCCAAATCGGCGCGGGCTTCCCTCAAATGGCTGGAACACCCGGTCCCCTTGCGCGAACTGGCCATCGAGCAGTTGCCCGAGCCGCTGAAGCCGGCCGATGTCGAACGCCTCCTGGCCCCCTTGCAGGCGGGCGAGGATATCGGGATCATGTCCGAGGCGGGTTGTCCCGGCGTCGCCGACCCCGGTGCACTACTCGTGCGCCGCGCCCATGAGTTGGGCATTGCCGTCAAGCCGCTGGTGGGCCCCTCATCACTGCTGCTGGCGCTGATGGCTTCCGGGCTGGACGGCCAATGCTTTGCCTTCCACGGCTACCTGCCGCAACGCGAACCGGAGCGCAGCAAGCGCATCGTCGAACTGGAAAAGGAATCGCGGATCAAGCGGCAGACGCAGCTGTTCATCGAGACCCCCTACCGCAACCCGGCCCTGTTCGATGCGCTACTCAAGGCCTGCCATCCGGAAACCCGGCTTTGCATCGCGACCGACCTGACGTTGGGCACCGAAACGATCACCCTGCGCCGCATCGCCGACTGGCGGTGCCGTCCCGCCAGCGCTGACTTTGCGCGCCGGCCGACGGTGTTCCTGCTACTCAGCGAACGCTGAACCGCATCAGTACATCGCCCAGTCCGGCCGCGGCTTGCGCCCCAAACCGCCGGGCAAACTTCTCGGCAAAATTCGGCTTGACGGTGTAGTCGCGGATTTCCTCGGCCTTGAGGATGTCGCGCGCCACCGAATCCACCGTGCCAAACCCGTCCGCAAGGCCCAACTCGATACTTTTCGATCCGGTCCACATCAGGCCGGAAAACATGTCCGGCGATTCCTTGAGGCGCGCGCCGCGCCCCTTGCGCACCACATCGATGAACTGCTGGTGGATGTCATCCAGCATGCCCTGCGCGTGCTCCTTGTGGCGTTCGTTTTGCGGCGAGAACGGATCGAGAAAACCCTTGTTCTGTCCTGCGGTCAACAGGCGGCGCTCGACGCCCAGCTTGTCCATGCTGCCGGTGAAGCCAAAGCCATCCATCAGCACCCCGATCGAGCCGACGATGCTCGCCTTGTCGACGTAAATCCTGTCCCCGGCCGCGGCGACGTAGTAACCCCCGGAAGCACAGATGTCCTCGACCACCACATACAAGGGCTTGTCGGCATGCTTGGCGCGCAAGCGGCCGATCTCGTCGTTGATGATGCCGGCCTGCACGGGGCTACCGCCCGGGCTGTTGATGCGCAGGATCACCCCCACCGCGCCCTTGTCGTCGAAGGCCGCCTGCAAGGCGCTGATCAGATCGTCGGCATTGGCGTCGCCCTTGGCCTGGATGACACCCTGCATTTCGACCAGTGCCGTATGGCGCGCGCTTTTCTCGGGACTCATCGCGCCCCAGTCGATCGCCATGGCCAGCACGACCGTCAGGTAGGCAAAGAACAGCAGCTTGAAAAACACCCCCCAGCGCCGGGCGCGGCGTTGCTCGGTCACAGCAGCCAGCGCCACCTTTTCCAGCGTCTTGCGTTCCCAGTTCGAATCGTCTGTCACGTCAACAACCTTCCAGCTTCAAAAAAACCTGCCCACCCCGTTCCTCGAGCACCAGCGCCTCGAGTCCTCGACCATCGCACCGACCGCCTACGCAGGAGCCGGTGGCCGGATCGTAAAGCGCGCCATGCGTCGCGCAAATCAAGTATAGCCCGCTCAGATCGAAGAACTCCCCCTCGTTCCAGTCCAGCTCGGCCGGCACATGGGCGCAGCGGTTGAGGTAGGCCGCGGCCTTGCCGCGATGACGCACGGCAAAGGCCGGCAACGTCCGGCCCCGGCGTTCGATCTCGAACCGGACACCCCGCTGGCCGTCGGCGAGGTCTGCGCTCGCGCAGATCAGGCGTGCGTTTGCAGCCATGCCGCAAGGTCGTCGATCGAATGGGCGCAATAGCGCGGTCCGGTGGCCTCAAGGGTGTCGCGTGGATGGGCGCCGTAGCTGACGGCCACGGCATCGACCCCGGCGTTTTGTGCCATCAGCAGGTCATGCGTGGTATCGCCGACCATCAGGGTCCGCTCGGGCAGGATGGCGAACTCGTCCATCAGTTCCTCGATCATCTGGGGATGCGGCTTGGAATGGCACTCGTCGGCGCAACGTGTGCCATGGAAAAAGTCGCCGAGGCCCGTATGGACGAGCGCCCGGTCGAGACCCGCGCGCGACTTGCCCGTGGCCACGCCAAGGCGAAAGCCGTTTGCCGCCAATTGCCGCACCAGCGCGTCGGCACCGGCGAACAGCCGCAACTCATGGTCGCGCGACAGGTAATGATGACGATAGCGCTCGACCAGTTCGGAATAATGATCCTCCGGCAGGTCGGGCAGTGCATGGCGCAAGGCATCGACCAGCCCGAGACCGATGATGTGCCGGGCGCGCGCCTCCGGCGGCGGTTCCAGGCCGAGATCGCGCGCGGCCGCCTGAACACTGTCGACGATCATGGCTGCAGAGTCCATCAACGTGCCATCCCAGTCGAAGACAATCAGTTCATAGCGCGAGTTCATCGTCTGCTTCGATCCTTTTCAAGTATTTCTCGAGTTCTGCCGGCAGCGGCGCAGCCAGATCCAGCTTTTCCCCGCTCAAGGGGTGGGGAAGTCGCATCGAGGCCGCATGCAGGAACATGCGTTTCAAACCCGCCTTTTGCAAGTCGCGATTGAGGGCGAAGTCGCCGTATTTTTCGTCACCGAGGATCGGAAAGCCCAAGTGCGCCAGATGTACGCGAATCTGGTGCGTCCGGCCCGTGAGCAACGCCACCTCCAGCAGGCTGAACTCGCCCAAGGGGGTCATCCAGCGACCTTGCAGCCGCATGATCGAGTGCGCGGGCTTGCCGTCCGGATCGACCCGCACGCGGCGTTCGCCATCGGCCGTCAGGTATTTGTGCAGGGGCAGTTTCACATTGCGCAATTTGTCGCGCCAATGGCCCTTCACCAGCGCCAGGTAACGCTTGTCGATCCCGCCCGCGCGGAACTGGTCGTGCAGTCGCGTCAGCGCCGACCGCTTCTTGCCGATCAGCAGCAGCCCCGAGGTTTCCCGGTCGAGCCGATGCGCCAGTTCGAGGAACTTCGCCTGGGGGCGTGCCTGGCGGATTTGCTCGATCACGCCAAAATCGACGCCGCTGCCGCCATGCACCGCCACACCGGACGGTTTGTTGATGACGATCATCGCCTCGTCTTCGAAAATCACCGCGAAATCGCGTGCCGGAACGGGGCTCGTCTGCTGCTTTTCCGCCACCCGCACCGGTGGGATCCGGACCCGATCGCCCAGCACCAGGCGCCGGTCCGCCGCTGCCCGCCCTTTGTTCACCCGCACCTCGCCGCTGCGCAGGATGCGATAGACGTGACTCTTGGGCACGCCCTTGAGATGCCGGATCAGGTAGTTGTCGATGCGCTGCCCGGCGCCCTCTTCGCCAACTTCAAGAAATGTGACGGATTCTTTACTCAACTCATTCATTCACAATATAATGCGTCCGCTTTGCCGTCTCCGGACGGCGTGCCCGGCGACACGAACGGTTCCGGGACGCCCTTCGGCGATGTGGCCGGTTGAGCGCGTTCCCGACTGATTCGACCCGAGAACCGCCCCGCCAGCCTGGGGTGGGTATACCCGCCGCCGACCATTCATCCGTCGCCGGCTTCGGTCCCGCCTTGCACAGCATAGGGTATGTCGCTCGCCCGAAGCAGCGATACTACTTCGTCTCAAGACATTTTTTTCGCGCGACACAGACTTTGATAAGCGGTGCCCCTCGCTTACCAGCGGCATCGCCATCCGACAAATCATTCACCCATTTGCCCAGTCCGTCACCCAATCGATGCGCCTGATTCTGCAAATTTAATCTCCGCGCCGCTTTTTTAGCGGCGTGATTTGTCGTGTCTTCCTGCCTGCGCGTGGGAGCACACATGAAACGCATGCTGTTCAATGCGACGCAGGCCGAGGAACTCCGCGTCGCGATCGTCGATGGTCAGAAACTGATTGACCTCGACATCGAATCGGCCGCCAAGGAACAACGCAAGAGCAACATCTACAAGGCAGTCATCACCCGCATCGAGCCCAGCCTCGAAGCCGCCTTCGTCGATTACGGCGCCGAGCGCCACGGCTTCCTGCCGTTCAAGGAGGTCTCCCGCAGCTTCTTCCTGCCGGACGTCGAGCCGGGCCGCGCCCGCATCCAGGACGCGCTCAAGGTCGGCCAGGAAATCATCGTCCAGGTCGAGAAGGACGAGCGTGGCAACAAGGGTGCCGCACTCACGACCTACGTATCCCTCGCCGGGCGCTATCTGGTACTGATGCCCAACAACCCGCGTGGCGGTGGCGTTTCGCGCCGCATCGAGGGTGAGGAGCGCCAGGAACTGCGCGATGTGATGGATCAGCTCGATGTCCCGGGCGGCATGAGCCTGATCGCCCGCACCGCCGGCATCGGTCGCTCGGCCGAAGAATTGCAGTGGGACCTGAACTATCTCCTGCAGCTATGGACAGCCATCGACGGCGCCGCCAAATCGCAGTCGGGCGCCTTCCTGATCTATCAGGAATCAAGCCTCGTCATCCGCGCCATCCGCGACTATTTCCATTCGGAAATCGGCGAAATCCTGATCGACACGGACGACATCTACGAACAGGCCCAACAGTTCATGAGCCACGTGATGCCGGGCAACGTGGCACGCGTCAAGCGCTACCACGACGACGTGCCGTTGTTCTCGCGCTTCCAGATCGAGCACCAGATCGAATCCGCCTACTCGCGGCAGGTCACCCTGCCATCCGGCGGCGCCATCGTCATCGACCATACCGAAGCGCTGGTGTCCATCGACGTCAACTCCGGCCGTGCCACCAAAGGTGCGGACATCGAAGAAACCGCCTTCCGCACCAACTGCGAAGCCGCCGACGAAATTGCCCGCCAGTTGCGCCTGCGCGACCTTGGCGGCCTGATCGTCATCGATTTCATCGACATGGAATCGGCGAAGAACCAGCGCGAAGTCGAAAACCGCCTGCGCGACGCGCTGCACTTCGACCGCGCACGCGTCCAGACCAGCAAGATTTCGCGCTTCGGCCTGCTCGAACTCTCGCGCCAGCGCCTGCGTCCCGCGCTCGCCGAGGCCAGCTACATCACTTGTCCACGACTGCACCGGTACCGGCCACATCCGCTCGATCGAGTCGGCGGCATTGCATATCCTGCGCATCCTCGAAGAAGAGTCGATGAAGGAGAACACCGGCGCCTTGCACGTGCAGGTACCCGTCGATGTCGGTACCTTCCTGCTCAACGAGAAGCGCGTCGATATCGCACGCATCGAGATGCGGCACCGGGTTAATCTGATGGTCATCCCGAACCGTCACCTCGAGACACCGCAGCACGAAATCATTCGCCTGCGCCACGACCAGCTCAATCAGGAAGGCAGCAGCCTTGCCAGCTACGAGATGGCCGTCAAGCCGGCTGAAGAGGAAAGCGATCCGACAGCTGCCGGAGAAACCCGTGCAGCGCGTCCCGAAGCGGCGGTCAAGGGCATCACCCCCGACCATCCCGCGCCTACGGTCGCACCGAAGGAACCGGCAGCGCCACCCCCCGTACCCGGTCTCTTCGCCCGCATCATGTCGTGGCTCACTGGCGGCGGCAAGAAGGAAGAAGCCGTCGAAGAAGCCACCAAGAAGCCCGCACGCTCTGGCCGCCGCGAAAAGAGTGACGGCGAGCGCGGCGGACGTGGCCGGCGCGAGGGCCGCGATCGCAACGAACGCGGTGAGCGCAGTGATCGCGGCGACCGCGGTGATCGGAGCGAACAACGCCGCGACCGGGGTGATGTCGCAGCCAAGGAGCCGCGCGAAAATCGCGAAGGTCGCCAGGGCCGCAAGGAACGCAGCGAGCGCGGCAATGACAATCGCCGCGACAACCGTGACAATCGCGGCAGCGAAGCTCAGGAAGCTACTGTACGTCCCGACAATCGCCAGAATCGCCAGAAACCCGCCAATGAGGCAGATGTACAAGCACAGGCCATTGTCGGCAACCCGGCGCCAGCAGAAGGCAATGCCACGGAGGGCACGGGCGAAGGCGGACGCCGTCGCGGTCGTCGCGGTGGCCGCAACCGTGGCGAGCGTCAGCTCGACGAGATTTCCGCAGCCGTCGCCGCGGTGAACGCCGAGGCAACGGAATCTGCAGCGCCCATGTCGGTCGCAACCGAAACAGTGCCTGCGACTGTGGCAATCCCGCTGCTGGCCGAAGCCGGTCCCGTCGAGTCACAAGCTGCCGTCCCGCCAGCGCTGACTTTCGAGACTCCGGTTGAAGCGGTTGCCCCGGTTGAAATTCCTGCCATAACGGAAACGCCTGTGGCGGCTGTCGCAACGGTTGAGGAAATCCAGCCTGTCCCGGCAAACGCGCCGCCCGTTGTCGTGCCGGAACCTCCCGCCGCAGTCGTTTCGGCGGTTCTGACGCCCGCGACCACGGCTGCGCAGGTCACCGCGCCGGTCGAACCGATTGACCTTTCGGTGGAACTGCAAAAGGCCGGCCTGCATCTGATCGAAACGTCCGGTGCCGCGCCTGCCCCGGTTGTGCAAGCGCCCGTGCAACCGCTGGGCCGCAAGCCCAAGCCCACAGCCGTCATCAGCAACGAACCGTTGCAGATGGTGGAAACGCAAAACCACAACTAAGGCTGCCGCAGTCCTGCAAGGGGCACCCACGGGTGCCCCTTATTTTTTGGTGAATTTGTCGAGCAGGCCGGTGGCCGCATCCTCGATCATGTCGAGCACACGCTCGAAACCCTCCGGTCCGCCGTAATAGGGATCGGGCACTTCATCGACGCCGCTGCGCGACGCATATTCGAGGAACAAGCCCAGCTTGCCGTGAAGTTCCTCCGGACAGGCCTGCCGCAGCAACGCCAGATTGTCGCGATCCATCGCCAGGATGTGATCGAAGCGCTCGAAATCGATGTCGCTGACCTGCCGCGCCTTGAGCGACGACAGATCATAGCCGCGCTGCGCCGCCGCCTGCCGCGCACGGGCGTCGGGCGGATTGCCGATGTGGTAGCCATGCGTGCCGCACGAATCGAATTCGAAAAAAGCGGCGACGCCCTTCTTCTCGGCAAGCATCCGCGTCACGCCTTCGGCCGTGGGCGAGCGACAGATATTGCCCATGCAGACAAACAAAACCCGATTGGTCATCATTGTCGCAACGGCTCCTCTATCACGCGTCCGGTCTGCATGCAGGCAACGTCCGAATGCCTAGAACGGCAGCTTCATGCCCGGCGGCAGCGGCAAGCCCGCGGTCAGCGAACCCATGCGTTCCTGTGCGGTTGTCTCGGCCCGGCGATTGGCATCGTTGAGCGCGGCGGCGATCAGGTCCTCGAGCATTTCCTTGTCGTCCATCACCGACGGATCGATGGTGACGCGCTTGACGTCGTGCTTGCAGGTCATGACGATTTTCACGGCACCGGCGCCGGATTGGCCCTCGATCTCGATATTGGCCAGTTCTTCCTGTGCCTTGGCCATGTTTTCCTGCATCTTCTGCGCCTGTTTCATCAGGTTGGCGATGCCGCCTTTGTTCAACATGTGATTTTCCTCAGAGGGGTTTGATGGTGGATTCGTCGATGCTCGCGTCGAACAGGTCGCAGGCCTCGCGCACGAAGGGATCGCTCTCGATTGCGGCGATGGCGCGCTCCTGTCGTTCGCGCCGGGCGTTCTCGACCCGGGCCTTGGGCGTTTCGCCCGCTGGTTCGTCAAGCCGGATCTCGAGGATGAGTTGCCGGCCAAGTCCTTTCGCCAGCTCGGCACGCAATTTTTCCTGATGCACCTGCAGATGCTTGTGTGCCGGGGCCAGCCGCAGGACGATGCGTCCTTCTGCCTGCTCGGCCAGTTCGCAATGCTGGGCCAGCTGACGCGCCATCCCCGTCAGGGTCAGGCGGGTGACCAGGGCATGCCAGTCGCTTTCGGTCCACCGGCGCCGACGCGGCAACAGGAACGGCTTCAGTGACAGGCGCGGGAGGCTTGCGTACCGGCGGCGGCTCCGCGGCGCGCGCTGACGGTGTGCTGCGCGCCAGTTGTGCCGTCTCGCGGGCGCTGACTTTCGCGGCAGGTGTGGCGTTGCCGCTCGCCGGGCGGAAGGCATGCATGCGCAACAGCGCCATGGCAAAGCCAGCCGCTTCGTCGGGCGCCAGCGCCAGTTCGGCACGTCCGTGGGTAACAATCTGGTAGCAGAGTTGCAGGAATTCGGGATCCAGTTGTTCAGCATGGGGTGCGAGCTTTGCCCGCTCTGCGTCGTCGAGCACGGCGGCCGGCGCGAACTGGACCAGCGCAATGCGATGCAGCAGCGTCGCCAGTTCCTGCAAGGCCGAGTCGAAGCTGAGGCTGCGGGTCTCCATCGCCGCGCCCACGGCCAGCATGGCCTGGATGTCGCCGGCGGCCAGTGCATCGAGCAAGGCATAGAGATGCTCGTCGCCCACCGTGCCCAGCATCGCCCGCACGCCTTCTTCCTCGATCCGGCCGGCGCCGTGCGCGATGGCCTGGTCGAGCAGCGACAGCGCGTCGCGCATCGAGCCGGCCGCCGCCTTGGCGATCTGGCGCAGCGCACCGGCGTCGCAAGCGACGCCTTCGGCTTCCAGCACGCGCGCGAGGTGCTCGACGATATGGCCCGGCGGCATCTGCTTGAGGTTGAACTGCAGGCAGCGTGACAGCACCGTCACCGGGAATCTTCTGCGGGTCGGTGGTGGCGAGGATGAACTTGACGTGCTCCGGCGGCTCTTCGAGCGTCTTGAGCATCGCGTTGAAGGCATGTCCGGAAAGCTGGTGCACTTCGTCGATCATGTACACCTTGTAGCGGCCGCTGTTCGGCGCGTAGGCCGCTTTTTCCAGCAGCGCCGCCATGTCCTCGACGCCACGGTTCGAGGCGGCATCCATCTCGACGTAGTCGATGAAGCGCCCGGCATCGATCTCGCGGCAGGGCGTGCATTCACCGCAGGGCGTCGCGGTGATGCCTTTCTCGCAGTTCAACGCCTTCGCGAGGATGCGCGCGATGGTGGTCTTGCCGACGCCGCGCGTGCCGGTAAACAGGTAGGCGTGATGCAGGCGCTGCTGTTCGAGCGCATGCGTCAGCGCACGCACGACGTGTTCCTGCCCGACCAGCGTATCGAAGGATTTGGGACGCCACTTGCGGGCCAGGACCTGGTAGCTCATAGTGAGTCGATTCTAACAAACGCAAACGGGCGCTCCCGAAGGAAACGCCCGTTTCTTGAAGGACTTATTGATTCAACTCCGGATTCAGCTTTGCGGTGCCTGGGGTGCAGGTTGCGCAGGCGGCATCATGCGGCCCGGACCGGGACCGGGACGGCCACCGGCCTTGCCCCCCATGCCACCCCGGCCCATCATGGCGGCCTGCTGGTCGGCGACCTTTTGCTGTTCGGGCGTCAGCGCTGCATACAGGCGGTTGAAGCGCTCATGCACGCCGGCCATCGCGTCCACGCGCTCCTGCATCAGCTTTTGCATTTTCGCCATGCGTTCGGGCGCCGTGAGGTTCACATCGGTGGCCTGGCTGCGCATCGCCTGGAAGCCCTGGCCAGCCTCGGCCTGCGCCTTCTCGGCAAAGGCCTGCCACAGCGGTTCCTGTTCGGCGGTCAGCTTGAGCTCGGACTTGAGGTAGTTCAGATGGCGTTCTGCGCGTTGGGCCGGATCGAAGCGCATTCCGGCACGCATCCCTCTTGGCCCGGCCTGGCCGCCCTGCATGCCCTGTCCGCTCATCGGGCCGGCGCCCGTCGGCCCCATGCCGTCGCAACCCCAGCCGCCCGGGCCGCGCGCCTGAACCAGTGTGACGCTGCCGATACCGGCAGCCAGAATCAAACCGGCGATGATCTTGTGTGTGCGTTTCATGGTGCTCTCCTTGTGAGTGGTGTGTTCGCAGGAGAGATTAGGCGCCGCAAATGTAAGCGCGCGATGTCGGTTTTGTAACCGATTGTGAAACTGAACAACGGATACGGAAAGAGGGGAAGGTGGCGAGCCTGACCCCCGGCACTTGCAGAAAATGGCTGTGGCTGCTGCCTTCCGGCCCTGACCCGATTCACCACCCCGCAATGCGGGGAGACCCGCCACGACGAAGTCTAGCAGATGTGGCGTCTCATTCCCGTAAGTCAGCGCTGGCGGCACGGCACCCGCGCTCGACATCCACGCCGGCGAGGATGACCAGGCCGATCACGAAGTACAGCCCCGTGACGAGAATCGCCAGCCGGTGGTCGCCCGCGGTGACCCACGTCACGACACCATAGGTCAGCGGCCCGAGGATGGACGACAGCTTGACGGCGAGGCCCCAGAGGCCGAAGAACTCGCCATGGCGGTGCTCGGGCGCGAGCAGGCCGACCAGCGCGCGTCCGGCCGACTGGCTGGCGCCAAGGCAGAGTCCGGCCAGGTTCGCCGCGAGCCAGAACAGCCCCGGCGTCTGCGCCGACCAGGCAATCAGCGTCATGGCGATCCACCCAACCAGCGTCAGCGCCAGCGCACGGACGTGGCCAATGCGATCCTGCAGGTGGCCGAAGGCCAAGGCGCCCAGTGCCGCCGTGACATTCACGACGAAAATCAGTTCGATCGTCTCCCGGGTCGAGAAACCCATCGCTTGCTGGGCGTAGATCGCCGCCAGCGTGATGACCGTCTGGATGCCGGCTTGATAAAACAGGATGCAGAGCATGAAGCGCCGCATGTCGCGAAAATGGGCGGCATGGCGCAGGGTGGCCTGCACGCGTTGCCAGGCGGTCGCCGCCGCCGCGGGTGCCGCAGAAACCTCGGATACCGCGAGTTTTCCCCGGTCGCGCAAATACAGGAACGTCGGCGTCGCCGCGACGGCGAACAGGCCCGCCGTGATCAGCAGGCAAACCGGGACGAAATCGCTGGCTGTCGCGCCCTGCGCCTGCGCCCGGTCGATCCACGCAAAGCAGACCGCAAGAGTCGCCAGCCCGCCGAGATAGCCCAGTCCCCAGCCCCAGCCGGACACCCGGCCCAGACTTTCCCGGCGCGCCAGTTCCGGCAGGAAAGCGGCAATCAGGTTTTCGCCGCTGCCGAAGCACACATTCGAAATCACCAGAAAGACCAGGGCAAGCAGGAGATCGCCCGGTCCGGCCAGCGCCAACCCGGCCGTGCCGAGCACGCAACCGACCGTCGTCAGCAACAGCCAGCGCTTCTTGCCGTGCAGGTCGGTGTGGGCACCGATCAATGGTGCGGTCAGGAGAATCAGCAGATAGGAAACCGCCAGCGCGGCGGTCCACGCAAAGGTCGCCCAAACCGCCCCGTCGGCGATGACCGCCACGAAGTAGGCATTGAAGATCGCCGTGATCACCACGGTCGTGTAACCGGAATTGGCAAAATCGAACATCGCCCAGGCCCAGATTTCGCGCCAGGCGACACCCGGCCGCAGGAGTGCGGAGCGCACCTCCCCTGCCCCGTTCATGTTGAGGAGCGGGCCAGATTTGCGGCAACGATTTTCTTTGTCCGCTGCATTGCCTTTCGACACTGAATTAGTTGCAGGGATCAAGCCGCGCGCAGGAAGTCGCGCACCACGGCCACCTGCGCTTCATCCATGAACATCGGCGCATGGCCGACATCCGGGATCTCGACGCTACGCGCCTTCGGACCGCGCGTCGCCATCTCCGCGCCGGCGCTACGCGACAGCAGGTCGGAACGTTGCGCCGCGAATCACCAGCGTCGGGCAGCGGATCGCGTCGTAGAGCGGCCACAGCTCGATATCCTTGCCGTCGCCCTGCAAGGCGGCCGCCTGCGCGAACGGCGCAGCGATGCCCGGGTCGTAACGCAGCTGCGTAGCGGCCGACCGGCCCCGACTTGATGACATGCGCGGTCAGGTGCCGCCACTGCGCATCCGTCAGCTGCGCCGAAGGGCGCTGCGATGAGGCGAATATAGGCCTCCGCCTCCGCCGGCGAGGCGAAATCGGGCGGCATGGCGAGATACTCGCCGATGCGCGCCAGCGCCCCCGCCGCGATCACCGGCCCGACATCGTTGAGGATCAGGCGTCGGATCGGGCGATTCTGGCTGCGCTGCCAGCGCCATGCCGATCATGCCGCCCATCGAGGTGCCGAGCCAGTCGACCGACTCGACATCGAGCCGCGCCAGCAGCGCCACCATGTCCTGCGCGTATTGATGGATCGCGTAGTGCTGCGGATCGCGCAGCCAGTCGCTCATGCCGCGCCCGACCACGTCCGGACAGATCACGCGGTACTCGTCCGCCAGCGCCTGCGGCGAGAAAATCGAAATCGCGCCCGCAGCGTGTCAGGCCATGCACGCAGACCAGCACGCGCGGGTTCGCGGGATCGCCCCACTCGACATAGGCCATGTCGTGGAAGCCGGCCGGGCTGAGGCAGCGAACGTGGCGTTGGCGCATCGGGGTCACTCCGGGGAAGCGAAAACCGTATTTTGCCAGTAGCGGAGGTGTTCTTCACGCATGTGTTCAACGCCACGCTGCTTTTCGTCGAGTACGAAGCGCACCGCCCCGTGTGCATCGGTGCGATGGATATGTGCCGTACCGAAACGCGCCAGCACCGCAGGATGCGGATGGCCGAAGCGGTTACGGTAGCCCACCGGGAAGACCACCGCGCGCGCGCCGACCGCCGCGACGAAGGGCGGCGACGCCGTCTTGCGGCCGCCATGGTGGGGTGCGACGAGGATGTCGGCATGCAGGTCCGCGCCATGGTGCGCCAGCAATTCGGCTTCGGCCTTGCCTTCGAGATCACCGGGGATCAGCACGTTGCCGTGGGCGGTCTCGATCTTCAGCACGCAGCTCAAGGCATTGCTCGGCCGCTGGCCTTCGTAGTCCGTTGCCTGCGGATGTAGCACGCGAAAACGCACGCCATCCCATTCCCAGGCATCCCCATCGACACAGTGCCGTCCCGCCAGCGCTGACTTTTGTTCGGCCACGGGCACGGCGGCGACGAGGGAGGCGACGCCACCGGAATGATCCTTGTCCGCGTGGCTGACGATCAGCATGTCGAGTTGCCGCACCCCGCTCGCGCGCAGATAGGGCACCAGAATGCGGCTGCCGGCATCGGTCTGTGTGCCAAACGCCGGGCCGGCATCGAACAGCAGGTCGTGCGTCGCCGTCTGCACATGCACGGCCTGTCCCTGCCCCACATCGAGCACGGTCAGGGCGAGCGTGCCCGGCAGCGGCCGCGCCGGCAGGATCAGGAACAGCGGCAGGAACAGGAGAGCACCCACCCAGCGGGCCGGGACACCGCGCGGCAGCAGCAGCCAGAGCGCACCGAGCATGGCGAGCGGCACCGCCCACGCCGGCGGCGCGTGTTGCTGCCAGAGCGCACCGGGCAAGGTCGCCAGCCAGCGCAGGATCTCCATCAGCGGCACGAGCAGCATATGCGCCAGATCAAGCGACCACGCGAATCCCGGCAGGCAGCCGAGCAGGGCCAGTGGCGTGACGAGCAGGCTCACCAGCGGAATCGCCAGCGCATTGGCGAACGGCGAGACCAAGGAAAACTGCTGGAACAGCGCGAGCAGCATGGGGACCATGCCCAGCGTGATGGCCCACTGCGCGCGCAGCCATTCAAGCAGCCAATGGCGTTGCCCCAACCGCCCCTGGGCAACGTAGAACAGCAGGGCCACGGCGCCGAAGGAGAGCCAGAAGCCCGCCGCCAGCACCGCCCATGGATCGAGCAGCAGCACCAGCAGCAGCGCCGCGCCCAGCACGGTCGGCGTCGCGACGTTCCTGCCGGAGAGCAGCGCGACCACCACCACGCCGAGCATGTAGAGCGTGCGCTGCGCCGGCACGCCGAAGCCCGCGAGCAGCGCATAGGCGAATGCGCCTGCGAAACCGGCAACGGCGGCCGCCTTCTGGCCGGGCCACCAGAGCGGCAGGCGCGGCGAACGGCGCCACAAGGCAAACGCGAGCCAGCCGGCCAGGCCGCCGATCATCGTCACGTGCAGGCCCGAAATCGACATCAGGTGGGTGATGCCGGTCGCGGCGAACAGCCGCCAGAGATCGGGCGCGATGGCCTGCTGGTCGCCCACCGCCAGCGCAATCAGCACACCCGCGTAGGGCCGGTCTGGCAAGGCACGCTCGATGCGGTTGCGCGTGGCCTCGCGCAGGCGTTCAATGGAAAAGCCCCCTGCGGCGGCCTGCCGTCCCGTCAGGTCTGACTTTCGCACGTAGCCGGTCGCGCGGATGCCGCGCTCGAACAGCCAGCCCTCGTAGTCGAAGCCGTGCGGATTGACGTTGCCGTGCGGCCGTTTGAGGCGCACCACGAAGCGCCAGCGTTCGCCGGCATGTGGCAGCGGCAGCAGGCCGGGCGGTGTTGCCTCCTCGTCGCCCGCGTCGCCCTCTTCTTCCAGTTCAGGTCCGGGAGCGCGATACCAGCTCAGGGCAATGCGCGATGGCACCGGCGCACTCGAGGATTCCGGCGCGAAAACGAAGCGCACGCCGCGCTCGAACTGTTGCGGCAACGCGACGATGCGGCCCGTCACCTCGATGTCGCGGCCTTCCGACGCAGCCGGCAGCGCATCGTGCAGGCGCCAGTGGGCGAAGCCCCCGGCCCAGACAAGGCCGAGCAGCAGCGCGCCGCTCAGGGCCGCCCAGCGCGGGCGCAGGAACGACAACCCGGCGCCCAGCGCCGCCAGCGCGGCCAGCAAAGTCAGCCCCGGCAGGACGGCAAGCTGCTGCACCAGCCAGACGCCGAGCGTAAAAGCAAGCACGCGCCACGGCATGATTACAATGACTCCATGCGCAAGCTCCTACGCCGCTACACGCCCGACCATGCCGCGGTGAACAACAACCGCTGGCTGGCGCCATTCCGCAATACGCTGCTGCACCCGCGGCTGTGGCACCTCAACCGCCATTCCGCCGCCGGCGCCGTGGCGGCGGGACTGTTCTGCGGCCTGATCCCCGGCCCGTTCCAGATGCTCGGCGCGGCAATCTGCGCCGTCATTTTCCGCATCAACCTGCCGCTCGCGCTGGTCACCACGCTCTACACCAATCCCTTCACCATCGTGCCGCTGTATATCGTCGCCTATGCGCTCGGCCAGGAGACGTTCGTACTGTTCGGCCACACGCGCCGCGCCTTCATCGCGCCGCCGGATTACGGCGATCCCGGCAGCACAACCCTGTCCGGCTGGATCATGGCCCTCATCGACTGGATGGTACAGCTCGGCGCGCCGCTGGCGCTCGGCCTTGTCCTGCTGGCCAGCCTGCTGGCGATCGTCGGCTACTTTGGCGTACGCGTGGCCTGGCGCATCTGGCTGGTGCGCGCCTGGCGCCATCGCACGCTAGGCCGGCGTAAGCACCCCGTCGCAGAGTGACCACTGGCGCTGGCAGGCGGCCGCCAGCGCCAGGTCGTGCGTGACGATCACGAGGCTGGTGCCGTGCGCGGCGTTGAGGCGCATCATCAGCGCGAAGACGTCGTCGGCGGTATGGCGGTCGAGGTTGCCGGTCGGCTCGTCGGCGAGGATGCAGGCCGGCTGCGTCACCAGCGCCCGCGCCAGTGCGGCGCGCTGGCGTTCGCCGCCCGAAAGCTCGCCGGGGCGATGCTTGAGCCGCGCGCCCAGCCCGACTTCGACGAGGATTGCGGCCGCCTGCCGTTCCGCATCGGCCGTCGCCATGCGGCGGATCAGCAGCGGCATGGCGACGTTTTCCAGCGCGGTGAATTCCGGCAACAGGTGATGGAACTGATAGACGAAACCGAGCGATTCGTTGCGCAGGCGGCCACGTTCCGCTTCCGACACCGTCAACAGATCGCGCCCCAGGAGATGCACCGTGCCGGCGGTCGGCGTGTCGAGCCCGCCGAGCAAGTGCAGCAGCGTGCTCTTGCCCGAGCCGCTCGCCCCGACGATGGCTGCCGTCTCGCCAGCGCTGACTTTCAGATCGACGCCCGTCAGCACCGGCACTTCCGTCGCGCCCTGGTGGAAGACCTTGCTCAGTCCCGCGCACTGAAGAACGGGTTCACTCATAGCGCAGCGCCTCCGCGGGATTCACCCGCGCCGCGCGCCAGCTCGGGTAGAGCGTCGCCAGCACGGTCAGGGTGAAGGAGGTCACGGCGATGATCCAGACATCCGACCCATGCAGGTCGGACGGCAGGTCGGAGATGTAATAGACATCCTTGGCAAGGAACTGGATGCCGAAGATGCGTTCGAGGAAGGGCACCACGGTCTCGACGTTGAGTGCCAGCGCCACGCCGCCGGCGATACCGAGCGCGAGGCCGATCGCGCCGATCAGCGTGCCCTGAATGATGAAAATGCGCATGATGCTGCCGGGGCTCGCGCCGAGCGTGCGCAGGATCGCAATGTCGGCGCGTTTGTCGGTCACCGTCATCACCAGCGTCGAGACGATGTTGAAGGCCGCCACCGCGACGATCAGCAGCAAGATGAGGAACATCATGTTCTTTTCGATCGCCACCGCGCGGAAAAAGTTGGCGTGGCTGCGCGTCCAGTCGGACACGCGCAGGTCGGACCCCAGGTTCGCGGCCAGCTCGCGCACCACCGACGGCGCGGCGAACAGGTCGTCGAGCTTGAGGCGCACGCCCGAAACCCTGTCTTCCATCTGATAGAGCCGCTGCGCGTCCTCCATGCGCACCAGCGCGAGGCCGCTGTCGTACTCGAACATGCCGACCTCGAAGATGCCGACGACGGTGAATTGCTTCATGCGCGGCAGAATCGCCGCCGGCGTCACCATGCCTTGCGGCGCGATCAGTGTCACCTTGTCGCCCTCGAAGGCGCGCAACGCGTAGGCCAGCTCGGCGCCGAGCACGATGCCGAACTCGCCGGGCTGCAGGCGTTCGAGCTTGCCCACCTTCATGTGGCGCGCGAAATCGGCGACATTCTCCTCCTCGCCCGGCAGGATGCCGCGCACCAGCACGCCCTTCACCTGCCCGGCCAGCGAGAGCATACCCTGCTGCTGCACGTAAGGCGCCGCCGCGACGACGCGGGGATGTTTGCTTACATTGGCGACGGCCGCTTCCCAGTTGTCGAGTTCGCCTTCGGCGCCTGAAATCTGGGCGTGCGAGGCTACGCCGAGGATGCGCGTCCGCAGTTCCTTCTGGAAGCCATTCATCACCGACAGCACGACAATCAGCGCCGCCACGCCGAGCGCGAGGCCCAGCATGGAAATCAGCGAGATGAAGGAGATGAAGCGGTTGCCGCCGCCCGGCTTGCGCGCCGCCGTGTAGCGCAGGCCGATGAGGGTTTCGAATGCCATTGGGACGGCATGTTAACATTCTTCATGCACTTGACCCTTTTGGTTCCCGGCCTGCTGCTGCCGGTCGAAATCCTCGAAAACACCGTCCATGACCTGCGCGCGCCCAGCCTGTCGAGCATCCTCGGCAGCGGCACTCGCCATGACCTGCCGGCCGACTGGCTGCCGGGCGCGTTCGGGCTTGATCACCTCCCGGCGGCGGCCCTGCGCAAAGTCAGTCCTGGCGGGACGGCACCGGACGACTGGCTCTGCCTCGACCCCGTGCGCTGGCATGTTGCAGCGGAGCGCGTGACCCTCGACGACCCGGCCAAGCTTGAATTGACCGCCGCGGAAGACGCCGCCCTGATCGCAGCGATGCAAGCGCTGTTCGCCGACTGGGGCGAACTGTCGGCTTCCGCGCCCGGCCGCTGGGAACTGCGACTGCGCCGGCCGCTCGCCCTGGAGACCCAGCCGCTGCCGGCGGCGATCCATCAGACCATCGATCCCCGGTTACCGGGCGGCGCGGATGGTCCGGCCTGGCGCCGTTTGCTGGCCGAAGCCCAGCCCCTGCTGCACACCCATCCGGTCAATCGCCAGCGCGAAGCGGACAACCGGCCCACTGTGAACAGCCTCTGGCCGTGGGGACAAGGCCACCTGCCGGACAACATCCAGTCCGGTTTCGATAGCGTCTGGAGTGACGATCCGGTAGTCGCCGGTCTGTGCCGGCAAGCCGGCACCTCCTGCGCGATACCGCCGGAGCGTTACCCGTCCGCACGCGGGCGCAGTCTGGCAATCCTCGACAGCCTTGCCCAACCGGCGCGGACCTTCGACGCACTGGCGTGGCGCGAAGCACTGCTGGCTCTCGAACGCGACTGGCTGGCCCCGGCGCTGGCGGCGCTCAAGCGCGGCGAATGCAGCCACCTGCGCGTGATCGGTATGCGCCTCAGTCACTCTCCCGTCACGGTCGCCTACGATCTCAAGCGCAGCGATCTGCTGCGCTTCTGGCGCAAACCGCGTGCCCTGACGGCGCTGCTGTGACGCAGATCGCCATCCGTTCCGTGCCACAGCGCGCGCGGTTGATGCTGGAGCAGTCCGGCGTCCATCCGCTGCTGGCACGACTTTATGCCGCGCGTGGCATCGCGGCCGCGGACGAGCTCGACACGCAGCTCAAGTCGCTGCTGCTTCCCGAAGGGCTGAAGGGCATCGACACGGCCGCTGTGCTGCTGGCGGATGCCGTGACAACAGGCAAGAAGATCCTCATCGTCGCCGACTACGACTGCGACGGCGCGACGGCCTGCGCAGTCGGCCTGCGTGCGCTGCGGAGCTTTGGCGCGACGGTGGACTATCTGGTACCGAACCGCTTCGAGACCGGCTACGGCCTCTCGCCCGAAGTCGCGCAGCTCGCGCAGGCGAAGCAGCCGGACGTGCTCGTCACGGTCGACAACGGCATCGCCAGCGTGGCCGGCGTGGTCGAAGCGAAGCGGCTGGGCATGACGGTGATTGTCACCGACCATCACCTGCCGGGCGATGAGCTGCCGGCCGCCGACGCCATCGTCAATCCAAACCAGCCCGGCTGCCGCTTCGCGAGCAAGGGTATCGCCGGTGTGGGCGTGATGTTCTACGTGATGCTTGCGCTGCGCGCCGAACTGCGCAAGCGCGGCGAGTTCAAGTCTGCCGAGCCCAACCTCGCCGAACTGCTCGACCTCGTCGCGCTCGGCACGGTGGCCGACGTGGTACCGCTCGACCACAACAACCGCATCCTCGTCGCGCAGGGGCTGGCGCGCATCCGGCAGCGCCGCATGACGCCGGGCATCGCCGCGCTGCTGCAGGTGGCGGGCCGCGATCCGACGCGCGCCAGCACCTTCGACCTCGGCTTCGCCGTCGGGCCGCGCCTCAACGCGGCGGGACGGCTGGCCGACATGAGCCTCGGCATCGAGTGCTTATCTACCGACGACATGGGCCGGGCATTGAACATCGCGCAGGAACTTGATGCCATCAACCACGAGCGCCGCGCCATCGAGGCCGACATGCGCGCGGCGGCGGCGATCCAGCTCGAAGGCATCGATGCGGCCGGGCGCGCCAGCCTGACGCTGTTCGATCCCGCCTGGCACCAGGGCGTGATCGGCATCCTCGCCGGGCGCGTCAAGGAAAAACTGCATCGCCCCACCTTCGTTTTCGCCCGGGGTGACAGTGGGGAACTGAAGGGTTCGGGACGCTCGATTCCCGGCCTGCACCTGCGCGACGCACTCGACCTCGTCGCCAAGCAGCAGCCCGACCTGCTGCTGCGCTTCGGCGGCCACGCCGCCGCCGCCGGGCTCACCTTGATGGAAAATGACCTGCCAAGCTTCGAAGCCCTTTTCGAAAAGATTGCCCGCGCTCTGCTCGCCCCTGCCGCGCTGACGCGCACGCTAGAAACCGACGGCCCGCTCGAAGCCGGCTATTACGGCCTCACGTCGGCCCGTCTGCTGCAGGAGGCCGTATGGGGACAGGGCTTTCCGGCCCCGCTCTTCGCCGACGAATTCGAGGTCGTGCAGCAGCGTCTGCTCAAGGACAAGCACCTCAAGCTGACGCTGAAGAAAGATCTCGCGCGCTTCGACGCGATCCGCTTCGGCCATGCGGAAGGCGCTCCCGACCGCATCCGCGCCGCCTTCCGCCTCGATATCAACGAATGGCAGGGCGAAGCGAACGTACAGCTGGTGCTGGAACACTTTGAGGCTGCCTGAGCGAGGCCGCCTGGGGTTATGATGCCCGGATTGGATTGAAGGAGAACGGAAATGCGGCTCGACGACCAGGACGAAAGCAGCAACATCGAGGACCGGCGCGGCATGCGCATGCCCGGGGGACGGGCTGGCGGCGTCGGCATCGGCACGGTCGTGCTGGCGCTGGTCGTGAGCTATTTCTTCGGCATCGACCCGGGCACCGTGATCAACGCCGCCTCGCAGTTCCAGGGCGCCCCGGCGCCGCAGAGCGTCCCGGCGGGCCGGCCCCCCGCCAACGACGAAATCGCGAGCTTCGTCGCCAAGGTGCTCGGCTCCACCGAGCAGGTCTGGCAGCAGCAGTTCAGCGCCGCCGGACGGCAATATCAGGAACCGCGCCTCGTGCTTTACAGCGGCGTGACGCAATCGGCCTGCGGGATGGGGCAGGCGGCGATGGGACCGTTCTACTGCCCGGCCGACAGCAAGGTTTATCTCGACCTCGATTTCTTCAAGGATCTGAAAACCCGCTTCGGCGCGCCGGGCGACTTCGCCCAGGCCTATGTCGTTGCCCACGAGATCGGCCACCATGTGCAGCACCTGCTCGGCATTTCCGAAAAGGTGAATCAGGCCCAGCAGTCCGCCGGCAATGAAGCCGCCGCGAACGGCCTGATGGTCAAGCTGGAATTGCAAGCCGACTGTCTCTCCGGCGTCTGGGCTGCCCGCGCCGACGCCCAGCGGCCGATCCTTGAACCCGGCGACGTGGAGGAAGCGCTCACCGCCGCCACCGCCATCGGCGACGACCGCCTGCAGATGGAGGCGCGCGGCCGCGTGGTACCGGATGCCTTCACGCACGGCACGTCCGCACAGCGCGTGCGCTGGTTCAAGCGCGGCCTGGAAAGCGGCGACATGAACCAGTGCAACACCTTCAAGGCCGCGCAGCTTTGAGCGTGCCGGCCATGTAAGATGAAGCCACCAGCAACCGCGGCGGAGACAAGGCAATGAGCATCGAAGGGCTATCCAAGGAACAACGCATCCTGCGCGTGCTGCGCAAGGTGCTCGGCAACATCGTCAAGGACACGACACCGCGTCCCGGCGAGACGCATCCGCTGACCGAGAACACCGTCCGCGACATCCGCGACCTGTTCGGCCTGATCGCCGAGCGCGAGAAGGAACTGGCCGAGGAAGCCGGCTTCACCGCCAAGGAACGGCCCCACTTCAGCGACGAACCGCAATCGGCGCACGTACTGAAGCTGCACAAGACGCCCAAGAAACTCAATTAAGCGCAATCAAGATCGACGCGCGAAAGTCAGACCGGGCGGGACGGCACCCGCCCACCGCCATCCCTCACACCATCCCGTTGGAACGCACCAGGCAGCGTTTGTAGCGCTCCGCCACGCGCGTGGCGAACCATTCGGTGGTCAGCTTGCGGATGATCTTCGGGCTGCTCAGCTGGATGTGCGGCATGGCCTGGCGCGGCAACGGCTTGCCAGACTTTTGTTCGGCCAGTTCAAAAACGCGCGCATGGAGCCGCGTGCTCCCGAAGTCGGCAGACTTCTCCCGCAACAGATCGCGCCGTATCTCGCGGGCGCTCATGTCCAGTGCTGCGCTCAGGGCGACCAGTGTCGTTTCCACCTGGCTCGACTGGGCACTGGCAGCGTCGTCCTCGTAACGCAGCAGGTCGCCATCCAGCGCCAGCGCCGTGCCGGCCAGGCGATTCAGGGCCGCCTGAAACGCCGCATTGCGGCTGGTATAGCGCCCGGCATTGAAATCGGCGAAGCGAAACACCACGGCGTCATAAGGCGCCGGGTAGTCGAGCAGGATCGCGCTACCAAAATACAGGCCGCCCCGGCGCGTGAACACCTCGTCGCGCAGTTGTTGCGCCAGCGGATAGGGATAGGGCTTGTCCTGCGCGTGCCGCGCGGCGAATTCGATGCTCACCTGCATCGGGCCGGCGGTATGCACGGGGTTGTAGCCGGCCAGCAGCTTCCTGCCGAAGGGCAATTCGCCGGTCATGTCCTCGAACAGCGCGTTGAGCTGCTTCTCGGTTTTCAGCGCGGCGATGCGCTCGTCGTAACTCCGCCCGTCGGGCGATGACTTTTTCAGGGCGGCCGACACGATCAGCTGCGGAATGTTGTATTTGTCGGCCCGCCGGTCGATCTCGCGGCGCACGATGGCGGGCAGGTTCGGCACGGCCGGGTCGGCCTGGTAGCTCGATTCCTGCTCGACGATCGCCAGCGTGGCGCAGTAGGTTTCGGCAGCGTGGGGAATGTTCAGGTGCGTGTAGGCCAGTTGCAGGTCGGCGGCCCAGCCGGACTTGTCCCGCAGGCTGTCGGGCAGCAGGCGGACGATACGCGCGCGGATCTCCGCCACGTCGAGCGTCGTCGGCCAGGGCTTGCCAAGGGTGCCATCGGAACGATGCGCCAGATCGGTCGGCAATTGCGGGCCGGCATCCATCGTGGCGCAACTCCCCAGCAACACGGCCAGGCCCCACAGGGCGGCGAAACGGGGCAATGCCGGTCTCATCACCCCTTCACGGGCTTGACCCGCGCAGCGACCAGCTTGGCGCGTGTGCGGGCTTCGTCGGGGGTATCCGCATTGGCCACGGCGACACCCATGCGCCGCTTGGCGAAGCTTTCCGGCTTGCCGAACAGGCGCAGGTCGGACTCGGGCACTTCGAGTGCATGCGCCACGCCTTCGAAAGCGATGCCCTGCGCCGCCATGCCGCCATAGATGACCGCCGAGGCTGCCGGCCGGCGCAGCGCTGCATCCACCGGCAGGCCAAGAATGGCGCGCGCGTGCAGTTCGAATTCGGACAGGCGCTGGGAGGCGAGCGTCACGAGGCCGGTGTCATGTGGCCGCGGACTGACCTCGGAGAACCAGACCGCGTCGCCCTTGACGAAGAGTTCGACGCCGAAGAGGCCGCGTCCGCCCAGCGCGCCGGTCACTTTCCCGGCGACTTCGCGCGAACGCTGCAAGGCCAGCGGCGACATCGGCTGCGGTTGCCAGGATTCGACGTAGTCGCCGGCGACCTGTACATGGCCGATCGGTTCGCAGAAGAAGGTTTCCACGCCACCCGAGGTGCCGATGGCCCGTACCGTCAGTTGCGTGATTTCGTAATCGAAGTTGACGAAGGCCTCGACGATCACGCGCGCCTCCTTGACGCGGCCGGATTCGAGCGCATAGTTCCAGGCGGTCTGAACATCCTGCGGGCCGCGCAGCACCGACTGGCCCTTGCCGGACGACGACATCACCGGCTTGACCACGCAGGGATAACCCACAGCACCATTTTCCGGATCGATGGCCGCCTGCAGTTCGGCCAGCGAATTGGCGAAGGCGTAACGCGAGGTCGGCAGGCCGAGCTCTTCGGCAGCCAGCCGCCGGATGCCCTCGCGATTCATCGTCAGCTGCGCCGCGCGCGCCGTCGGGATCACTTCCGCGATGCCTTCACGCTCGATGTCGGCCAATACGGAAGTGGCAATCGCCTCGATCTCGGGCACCACCAGATGCGGCCGTTCGGCCTCGATCACCGCGCGCAGGGCGGCGGCATCCGTCATCGCGATGACGTGCGCGCGGTGCGCGACCTGCATGCCGGGCGCGTCGGGGTAGCGGTTGACGGCGATCACCTCGACCCCGAGGCGTTGCAGGGCGATGATGACCTCCTTGCCGAGTTCGCCGGCACCGAGGAGCATGACCTTGGTGGCGGACGGACTGAGCGGCGTGCCGATGCGGGAGAGATGCGGAGCGGTCATGATTGCCGAAAGCGAAAAAGTTGGGGCCGCCATGGTAACGCCAATGGCGGCGCATCGCGCGATAATGCGCCATGCACTGGTTCGAGATCATCAGCATCGCCCTGCTCGCCGCGCTTGCCTGGCTCTGGTTCGACAGCGTCAGGGTGCGCGAAATCGCCGTCAAGGCCGCAAAGCGGGCCTGTCAGGCCGAGGGCTTCCAGTTTCTCGACGATACGGTGTCATTCACCCGCCTGAAACCCGCGCGCAATGAAGATGGCCAGCTCCTGCTGCAGCGGACTTATAGCTTCGAATTCAGCGATACCGGCGACAACCGGCGGCCGGGCAGCGTGGTCATGCTCGGCCAGCGCCTGCTGATGCTGAATGTCGGGCTGCGCCTCGCCAGCGATGCTGACCATCATCCATCGTGACGACCGGCTGGTCGTCATTGACAAGCCGAGTGGCTGGCTGGTGCATCGCAGCAACCTCGACCGCCACGAGACACGCATCCTCGTCCAGGCCCTGCGCGACCAGTTGGACCGCCATGTTCATCCCGTCCACCGGCTCGACAAGGGTACCTCGGGCGTTCTCGTCTTCGCCCTCGACTCCGATGCCGCCCAGACGCTGGGCCAGCAGTTCGAGCGCAACGAAGTCCGCAAGTCCTACCTCGCCGTCGTGCGTGGCTGGCCCGCGGCGCACGGCATCATCGACCATCCGCTCAGGCCCGAGCGGGACGACTATGGCGCTGCCGTGGTCGAACCGCAGTCCGCCCTGACCGAATACTGCCGTCTCGCCAGCGCTGGCTTTCCCGACAGGGTCGATCGCTACCCGACGGCGCGCTACGCCCTTGTCTCCCTGAAGCCGCATACCGGCCGGCGCCACCAGCTGCGGCGCCACATGAAGCATATCGCCCATCCGATCATCGGCGATGCCACGCACGGCAAGGGCGTTCACAATCGGTTCTTCCAGACGCAGTTCGGCTGCCACCGGCTGCTGCTGGCCTGCACCGATCTCCATTTTCGTCATCCAGAGAACGGGGAATCTCTGCATCTGCATGCCCCCGTCGGCGATCAGTTCGCTCAGGTTATCGCGCAACTCGGCTGGGCCGACGTCCTGCGCGGGATGGGCAGATCGACCTGATCGTGCGCGGCACGCGTCAAGCGGGGCGTGTTACGGCTGGCCTGCAGCAGTCGCCGCCTTGCAGCCGGAATACGCGATTGCCGGGCCATCGGTCAGCGCTGCCTCGGCACCGTTGATGCGCAATACGGCGATGCCATTCGTGTAGCGGCTCCCTGCATCCGACGTCACCTGGTCGAGCCGCACCTGCCGGTCAGGCAGCATCAGCCAGACCGACTTGCCCGCGTCCAGAGAGCGGACATGAAAAGCCTTGCCGCCCTCGCAACGGTACTCAGTGGCATTGTCCGGGCCGCGCGCAACCTGAGTGGTCTGGCCGCCACCGAAGGGCCAAAGATTGATGCTGCCGCACCCCATCGCGAACAGGGGCGTACAACACATGATTACAATTGTCCGTATATCGAGTTTCATTGCATCACTCCTGAAAGGCAATCTCAACCATCATGATTTTTCGGTCAGCAACGAAAAAGGCCTAGCGGATTAGGCTAGACCCTTTGGCATTCTGGCTCCCCGACCTGGGCTCGAACCAGGGACCTACGGATTAACAGTCCGGCGCTCTACCGACTGAGCTATCGAGGAATTGCAAGGCGCGAATAATATTGTCTTCTCCGCTCCGCGTTAACGCACCGATGCGAAACTTGCGAGGACCGCGGCTTTCGTTTATAAAGCTTCATTTTTTGCCAACCCGGAAACCACCCAAGATGGCTGAAGACATTCTGCACAAGCAGTTCCCGCCCTACGCACGCAAAGAAGGGCGAGGAGTACATGAACACCAAGCAGCTTGCGCACTTCCGCAAAATTCTCGATGCGCTGAAGCAGGAACTGGCTCGGCGACATCGAGCGCACCGTGCACACCATGCAGGACGAAGCGACGGTCTTTGCCGATCCGAACGACCGCGCCAGCCAGGAATCCGACATCGCCCTCGAACTGCGCAACCGCGACCGCGAACGCAAGCTGATCAAGAAGATCGACGAGTCCATCGGCCGCATCGAGAGCGGCGAATATGGCTACTGCGACAGCTGCGGCGTCGAAATCGGCCTGAAGCGCCTGGAAGCCCGCCCGACGGCCACCCTGTGCATCGACTGCAAGGAACTGGAAGAACGCCGCGAGAAACAAATGGCCAAGTAAGCTTCGGCTCTGATTCCGGCGCTGATCGACCAACAAAAAAGGACGCCGCGGCGTCCTTTTTTGTTGCGGGCGAGCCCGATTTCTACGCGGCAGGCGCCTCGGCAGCGGGTGCAGATTCTGCCAGCAGCGCCTTCATCGACAGGCGCACACGGCCCTTGTCGTCGGTCTCGATGACCTTGACCCGGACCGGCCTGACCTTCCTTGAGGTGGTCGGACACGGCATTGACGCGCTCGTTGGCGATCTGCGAGATGTGCAGCAGGCCATCCTTGCCCGGCAGGATCTGGACGATGGCACCGAAATCCAGCAGGCGCAGCACGGTACCCTCGTAAACCTTGCCGACTTCGACCTCGGCGGTGATGTCCTCGATGCGTTTCTTCGCGGCCTGAGCGGCATCTGAATTGACCGAGGAGATGGTCACGGTGCCGTCATCCTCGATATCGATGACGCAGCCGGTTTCCTCGGTCAGCCCGCGAATGATGGCACCGCCCTTGCCGATCACGTCGCGGATCTTCTCCGGATTGATCTTGATGGTGATCATGCGCGGCGCGTAGGTCGAAACTTCCTGACGATGGCCGGACATCGAGCCTTCCATGATCTCCAGAATGTGCATGCGGGCTTCCTTGGCCTGCGCCAGGGCGACCTGCATGATCTCCTTGGTGATGCCCTGGATCTTGATGTCCATCTGCAGCGCGGTGACGCCGTTCTCGGTACCGGCCACCTTGAAGTCCATGTCGCCGAGGTGATCCTCGTCGCCGAGGATGTCGGTCAGCACGGCAAAGCGGTTGCCTTCCTTGATCAGGCCCATGGCGATGCCGGCGACGTGCGCCTTCAGCGGCACGCCGGCATCCATCAGCGCCAGCGAGCCGCCGCAGACGGAAGCCATCGAGGAGGAGCCGTTCGACTCGGTGATCTCGGAGACAACGCGCATCGAGTAGCCGAAATCCTCGGCGGCAGGCAGCACGGCGAGCAGCGCGCGCTTGGCCAGGCGGCCATGGCCGATTTCGCGGCGCTTCGGGCTACCGACGCGACCGGTCTCGCCGGTGGCGAAGGGCGGCATGTTGTAGTGCAGCATGAAGCGCTCGCGATATTCGCCCTGCAGCGCGTCGATGATCTGCTCGTCGCGGCCGGTACCCAGCGTGGCGATGACCAGCGCCTGGGTCTCGCCGCGGGTGAACAGCACCGAACCGTGGGTGCGCGGCAGCACGCCGTTGCGAATGGCGATCGGACGCACGGTGCGCGTGTCGCGACCGTCGATGCGCGGGTCGCCATTGAGAATCTGGGTACGCACGATCTTGGCTTCGAGTTCGAAGATCAGGTTGCCGACGGACGTGGCGTCAGGGGCGCCTTCGCCGGCACAGATTGCATCGATGACTTTCTTCGATACGTCGCGACACTTTTGCGTGCGCTCCTGCTTGCTGGTCGTGCGATAGGCTTCGCGCAGGTCGGCTTCGGCCAGTTCGGCGACCTTGGCGATCAGCACCTCGTCCTTGGCCGGGGCTTGCCAGTTCCACTCGGGCTTGCCGGCGACTTCGACCAGTTCGTTGATGGCCTTGATGGCGGCCTGCATCTGGTCGTGACCGAACACCACGGCGCCGAGCATGACTTCCTCGGACAATTGCTGCGCTTCCGACTCGACCATCAGCACGGCGGACTGGGTGCCGGCAACGACGAGATTGAGCTGGCTGTCCACCAGTTGACTGAGGGTCGGATTGAGGATGTACTGGCCATCGATGTAACCGACGCGGGCGGCGCCGATCGGGCCATTGAAGGGAATGCCGGAAATCGACAGTGCGGCGGAAGCGCCGATCATCGCCGGAATGTCGGGATCGACTTCCGGATTGCTCGACAGCACATGGATGATGACCTGGACTTCGTTGTAGAAGCCTTCCGGGAACAGCGGACGGATCGGACGGTCGATCAGGCGCGAGGTCAGCGTTTCCTTTTCGGAGGGACGGCCTTCGCGCTTGAAGAAGCCGCCGGGAATGCGGCCGGCGGCGTAGACCTTCTCGACGTAATCGACGGTCAGCGGGAAAAAATCCTGGCCGGCCTTGGCATCGGTTTTGGCGACGACGGTGGCGAGCACGACGGTGTCGTCCATATTGACCAGTACGGCACCGGACGCCTGGCGCGCGATCTCGCCGGTTTCCAGCGTGACGGTATGCGCACCGTAGGTGAAGCTTTTCTTGATAGGGTGTCAGCACAATGGTTCCTCTCAAAAGGAAAACCGGCGCAGCCCACAAGCCGCACCGGTACATCAATTCAGATCAGATGGCGCGCACGGCGCGATCCGCGGAGTTACTTGCGCAGGCCGAGACGCTCGATCAGGGCACGATAGCTGTCGGCGTTCTTGCCCTTGAGGTAGTCGAGCAGCTTGCGACGCTGGCTCACCATCTTGAGCAGGCCGCGACGCGAATGGTGATCCTTGACGTGGGCCTTGAAGTGACCGGTCAGGTCATTGATGCGAGCGGTCAGCAGTGCGACCTGCACTTCGGGAGAACCGGTGTCGCCCTGGGCACGCTGGAAATCGGTAACAATTTTCGCCTTGTCGGCGGTATAAATAGCCATGGTATGTACTCTCAAACGCTGGGTTGAAAAATCGGTCGGCGCCCCGGTTTGATAGAGCCGCGCAACCGCGAAAAAAAGAACTTTCGATTATATACGAATCAACTGCTTGCGCTAGAAGCCGCAACCAGTCTTCTGGGTTTCAGCCAGCCATCCGGATCGGATTCGCCCAGACCGATGAACCCCTGCGGTCCGAAGAGCCGGCGCTGGCCGGATGGTTCTCCAGCCCACCGGACCGACTGCCCCCGCAACATCTGCATAGCTTCGAGTTCGTTCAGTTGCACCACGCGGCAGATCCGGACAGCAGGGCATCGGCCGGCTGCAGCAGAGCGTCGCGTGCTTCGGGTGCCATCGCCTCGATAGCATCGAGCCTAACGGCAATCATCGACATTCAGCTTGCCGATGCGGGTGCGCCGCAAAGCAGTCAGATGGGCACCACAGCCCAGCGGCTACGCCGATGTCGGCGGCCAGCGTGCGGATGTAGGTGCCCTTGCTGCAGTCGACCCGCAGCTCAAGCCGTGTCGCCGGCGAACGCACAGCAGCTCGATGCGTGAATCGTGACGCGCCGTGGCGCCCGTTCGACTTCGATGCCTTGGCGGGCCATATTCGTAGAGCGGCTTGCCGTCGCGCTTAAGCGCCGAGTACATTGGCGGCACCTGTTCGATTTCGCCGATGAAGTGCGGCAGCGACGGCAACGAAATCGGCCTGCGGTCGACGTCACCGGGCGTGTCTGCAGCACCTGCCCTTCGGCATCGGCCGTATCCGTCGTGACGCCGAGCTGCACGCGTGGCGCGATAGGCTCTTGTCGGCATCGAGCAGTTCGCCGGCGAACTTGGTCGCCTCGCCGAAGCAGAGCGGCAGCAGCCCGGTGGCCAGCGGATCGAGGGTGCCGGTATGGCCGGCCTTCTCGGCATTGAACAGCCGCGCGCCACCTGCAGCGCCGTGTTCGAGGTCATGCCGGTGGGCTTGTCGAGCAGCAGCACGCCGTCGACCTGGCGGCGCGGCGCACGGCGCGGCTTATTCACCGCGCTGCTGGTCCGACTTCGACGGCCTCGTCGATCAGGTGCGACAGGTAGGTGCCGCGCTCGACCGAGGCGTCGAAAGTGAAATGCAATTCGGGAATATGATGAATGCGCACGCGCCGGCCAAGCTCGCGGCGCAGAAAGCCAGCCGCATGACGCAAGCCCTTGGCGATTTCCTCGTCGCGCTCGTGCCGGCCAGCGAGGTGTAGAAAACCTTGGCATGGGCATAATCCGCCGTCATCTCGACGTCGGTGAGGGTCACCAGCGGCAGCAGATGCGCGACCCGCGGATCCTTTACCTGCCGCAGCAAGTCCGACAGATCGCGGTGGATCTGCTCCGTCACGCGATCGCCGCGCGAAAATCCCGCTGATTGGTGCCGTGTTGCCATCGCCGACTTTTGCCCGCGTCGGCGCCCCAAGAGGCATACGCCCCCCTGTGGGGGGCAGCGAGTCGGGAATGCTAGCGTGGGGGGCCATATATTTACCAGCGTGCGGGCGATTTCCTGGATCTCGAAGACCTCGAGTTGATCGCCTTCCTGGATGTCGTTGAAGTTCTTCAGGTTCAGGCCGCACTCGAAGCCTTCCTTGACCTCGCGCACGTCGTCCTTGAAGCGCTTGAGCGAATCCAGCTCGCCGGTGTGGATCACCACGTTGTTGCGCAGCAGGCGCACCGGCGAGCCGCGCTTGACCACGCCGTCAAGCACCATGCAGCCGGCCACCGCGCCGACCTTGGAGATGCGGAACACCTGGCGGATCTCGACGTGCCGAGTGATGATTTCCGTTTTTCCGGCGCCAGCATGCCCGACATGGCCGCCTTCACTTCATCCACGGCTTCGTAGATGATGGTGTAGTAGCGGATATCGACGCCGAAATTCTCGGCCGCCTTGCGCGCACCGGCATCGGCACGGGTGTTGAAGCCGATGATGACGGCCTTGCGAGGCCTGGGCCAGATTGACGTCGGACTCGGTAATGCCGCCGACCGCCGCATGCACGATCTGGACCTTGACCTCGTCGGTGGACAGCTTGGTCAGCGAATGCACCAGCGCCTCCTGCGAGCCCTGCACGTCGGCCTTGATGATCAGCGCCAGCGTCTTGACCTCGCCCTCGGCCATCTGCTCGAACATGTTCTCCAGCTTGGCGGCCTGCTGCTTGGCCAGACGCACGTCGCGGAACTTGCCCTGGCGGAACAGCGCAATTTCGCGCGCCTTCTTCTCGTCGGCCAGCACCATCACCTTCGTCACCGGCGGACGGCACGTCGGACAGACCCTGGATCTCGACCGGAATCGAGGGACCGGCCTCATCGATCGGCTTGCCGTTTTCGTCGAGCATGGCGCGCACCCGGCCATAAACCTGGCCGGCCAGCAGGACGTCGCCGCGCTTCAGCGTACCGGACTGCACCAGCATGGTCGCAACCGGGCCCTTGCCCTTGTCGAGGCGGGCTTCGATGATCAAACCCTTGGCCGGCGCATCGCGGGGCGCCGTGAGTTCCAGCACTTCGGCCTGCAGCAGCACGTGCTCCAGCAGTTCGTCGATGCCCTGGCCGGTCTTGGCAGAAACCTGCACGAAGGGCGAATCGCCACCGTACTCTTCCGGCACGACGCCTTCGGCCACCAGTTCCTGCTTGACGCGCTCCGGGTTGGCATCGGGCTTGTCGATCTTGTTGACGGCCACGACCAGCGGCACGCCGGCCGCCTTGGCATGGTGGATGGCTTCCTTGGTCTGCGGCATGACGCCGTCGTCGGCCGCCACCACCAGAATGACGATGTCGGTCGCCTTGGCGCCGCGTGCGCGCATCGCCGTGAAGGCCTCGTGACCCGGGGTATCGAGGAAGGTCACCATGCCGCGCGGTGTTTCGACGTGGTAAGCGCCGATATGCTGGGTGATGCCGCCGGCCTCGCCCGCAGCCACCTTGGCGCGACGGATGTAGTCGAGCAGCGAGGTCTTGCCGTGGTCGACGTGGCCCATGACGGTCACGACCGGCGCACGCGGCAACACCTCGACGTCCTTGTGATCGGCGCTCGCTTCGTCGAGGAAGGCATCCGGATCGTCGAGCTTGGCAGCAATCGCCGTGTGGCCGATTTCCTCGACGAGGATCATCGCCGTTTCCTGGTCCAGCGGCTGGTTGATGGTAACCATCATGCCCATCTTCATGAGAGCCTTGATCACCTCGGTCGCCTTGACCGCCATCTTGTGCGCCAGATCGGCGACGGTAATGGTTTCCGGCACGTGACACCTCGCGCACCACTGCTCGACTGGCTGCGGCTCAGAGCGATCTCGCTTCATGATGGCGGCCATGACGGCCCCGCGGGCCGCCACGCCAGCCACCGGCTCCGCCGCCGGTATCGCCGCGGGTCTTGATCGCCGCGCCTCTTGCCGCCTGTTCCCTCCTGGCGTCGGTGGCGTTCTTCTTTTCGGCCTTCTTGACTTCTCCGGTCTTGCCGGCCGGCTTGTGCAGCGTGCCGCTGACCCCCTCGCCCGCGGGCTTCCTTTTGCGGCGCCGCTGCCGCCGCCCGCTGCCTGAAGTTGTGCCAGGCGGGCTTCGGCCTCGGCGCGTGCCTTGGCCTCGCGCTCCTGCTTTTCCTTGAGCTCCGCCGCCTGAATCGCGGCCAGTCCGGCCTGCGCTTGGCCTCCGCCTCGCGCAGCGCCGTCTGCTCGGCATCGACTACGGGAGCCGCCGGTGTGGCTGATTCGACCGACTCGACGGCTGCCGCTTCCACCGCGATTTCGGCATCGCGCTTGACGAAAACGCGCTTCTTGCGCACTTCGACCTGCACCGTGCGCGCCTTGCCTTGGGAGTCGGTCGCCTTGATTTCCGTGGTCTGCTTGCGCGTCAGCGTGATCTTGGCCTTGGGCGCGATTTCGCCGTGGGCCTTGCGCAGGTAATCGAGCAGACGGGTCTTGTCCTGCTCGGTCAGTGTGTCATTCGACGCCTGCTTGAGACACCCGCCTTGGCGAGTTGTTCGAGCAGTGCGGTCGCCGGCATTTTCAGCTCGGCGGCAAATTGGGCGACGCTCATTTGTGCCATGGTCGTGCCATCCTCATTCTTCTTCCGCGAACCAGTGGGCACGCGCGGTGGTGATCAGCGCCTTGGCGCGATCGTCGTCGATTCCGGTCATTTCAGTCAGTTCGTCGACCGCCAGATCGGCCAGGTCGTCGCGAGTACAGATGCCGCCCTTGGCCAACTTGGCGGCCAGCGGCTTGTCCATGCCTTCGAGTTCGAGCAGATCGTCCTGCACCTTCTCCAGCTGCTCTTCATTGACGATGGCTTCGGTCAGCAGCACGTTGCGGGAACGATCGCGCAGTTCATTCACCGTCGCCTCGTCGAAAGCGGCGATCTCGAGCATCTCGGCCAGTGGCACGTAAGCGATTTCTTCCAGCGTCGAGAAGCCTTCCTCGATCAGGATGTCGGCAACCTCCTGATCGACGTCCAGCTTGTCCATGAACAACTGGCGGGTGCTCGACGTTTCCTGCTCCTGCTTCTCCGCCGACTCTTCGACCGTCATCAGGTTGATGGTCCAGCCAGTCAGTTCGGAAGCGAGGCGAACGTTCTGCCCGCCGCGACCGATGGCGATGGCCAGATTGTTCTCGTCGACGACCACGTCCATGCGTGCTTTTCCTCGTCGACCACGATGGAGTTGACCTCGGCCGGCGCCAGTGCGCCGATGACGAACTGCGCGGGATCGGCCGACCACAGCACGATATCGACGCGCTCGCCGGACAGCTCGTTGGTCACGGCGGTCACGCGCGAACCGCGCATGCCGACGCAGGTGCCGATCGGATCGACGCGCGGATCGTTCGACTTGACGGCGATCTTGGCGCGCACGCCGGGGTCGCGGGCTGCCGACTTGATCTCGAGCAGGCCGTCCTCGATCTCCGGCACCTCGAGCTCGAACAGCTTCATGATGAACTGCGGCGCCGTGCGCGACAGGATCAACTGCGGGCCGCGGGCCTGGCGGTCGATCTTCATCAGCCAGGCGCGCACGCGGTCGCCGGGACGCAGGTTTTCCTTCGGGATCATCTGGTCGCGCGGCAAGCAGAGCCTCGATGCGACCGGCCTCGATGATGGCATTGCCACGCTCCATGCGCTTGATCGTGCCGGTGACGAGATGTTCCTTGCGATCGAGGAAGTCGTTGAGCATCTGCTCGCGCTCGGCATCGCGGATCTTCTGCAGGATCACCTGCTTGGCGGTCTGCGCGCCGATGCGACCAAAATCGATCGCCTCGAGCGATTCCTCGATGTAGTCGCCGATCTGCACGTCGGGATCATCCTCGCGCGCATCGGTCAGACCGATCTGCTGGGCGGGAATCTCGACCTCTTCGTCATCCAGCACCAACCAGCGGCGAAAGGCCTCGTATTCGCCGGTCTCGCGGTTGATCTCGACGCGCACGTCGGCTTCGTCGTGGATACGCTTCTTGGTCGCGGAAGCGAGCGCAAGCTCGAGGGCATCAAACACGATGTCCTTGTCGACGTTCTTTTCCCGTGCCAGGGCATCGACCAGTAACAGCAGCTCACGACTCATCTACACTCTCCCGTACAAATAGCTCAAAACTTAGGCACCAATCGTGCCTTATCGATATTCTCGAACGCGAATTCGCGTTCCGCTTCTGCTGTCGCGATGCGTAGCAGGCCGTCCGCACAGCCGAGGATCGTGCCGGAGAAGTTGCGCTGGGGGCTTGCTGCCCCCGCCTTGCTGCCGACTTCGGGAATGCGCAGCTTGATCTGCACCTCCTGTCCGGCGAAGCGCACGAAATCCTCAGGTTTCTTCAACGGGCGATCCATGCCCGGCGAAGACACCTCGAGCCGGTCGTAGTCGATGTTCTCGACCAGGAACAGGCGCGTCAGCTGGTTGCTGACCGCAGTGCAATCCTCGACGGTAATGCCGCTGCGGTCCGCTGCTGCGTCGGCCAGCGGCGCCATTGGCCGATCGATGAACACACGCAGCAGGCGCGCGCGTGGACTCGTCTCGAAATCCACGAGTTCGTAGCCCAGCCCGACCACCGCCTGTTCGATCAACCCTGCCAGATCCATCTGCGTTCAAAATACCCTTCGGAATACCCAAATATCCTGTTGTGCCACAACAAAAAAAAATGGGCCAACCGCCCATTTTCTTGTTTTCGCGCCTGCCCGGACTCGTTCTGTACACCCGGGCAACCACGACCTTGTGAAGCCGCCCATTGTACAAGTCTTTGCGCGGCAAAGCAATTTCTATGGCTGGTTTTTTTCCTCCAGCACCTTCAACAGGGACTGCACTTCCACGGGTTCCAGTTCGTAACACTGCCCCCGTTTCAGGCTGGCGGGCAGGACGATGGGGCCGTAGCGCACCCGCATCAGTCGGCTGACTGTCACCCCGACCGCGGCGAACATGCGCCGCACCTCGCGGTTGCGCCCCTCCTCGAGGGTGACGTGGTACCAGTGGTTCGCGCCCTCCCCGCCCGCTGGCTGCAAACGCAGGAACCTGGCAACACCGTCTTCCAGTTCGATACCATCAGTCAGTTTCTTGAGCGAGGCCTCGTCGATTTCGCCCAGGACGCGGACGGCGTATTCGCGGTCGATCCCGTAGCGCGGGTGCATCAGGCGGTTCGCCAGTGCACCCTCCGTCGTAAATAGCAGCAGCCCGCAGGAATTGAAATCGAGCCGCCCGATGGCGATCCAGCGGCCGCCGCGCAAGCGCGGCAAGGCATTGAATACGCTGGGGCGACCCTGCGGATCGTCGCGCGAAACGATCTCGCCTTCAGGCTTGTGGTACAGCAGCACGCGCGGCACGCGCCCGGCGAAATGCAGATTGACGAGGCGCCCCCCCACCTTGACCTTGTCGGTCGCAACGACACGCTGTCCCAGATGGGCCGGCTCGCCATTGACGCTGACCCGACCGGCGGCGATCCACTCCTCGATTTCGCGCCGCGCACCGAGGCCTGCGTCAGCCAGCGCCTTCTGCAGCTTGACCGTTTCCGCGTCGGCGACCTGGTTTGCAGCAGCGGCCGGCGCTGGCCGCGTCGACCCAGTGGGTCTAGGCGGCTTGCTCGGTGGCCGGAAAGGCGTCGCTTTGCGCCGGGACTTCGTCGGTGTCGTCGCTGCCGAACCTGGCGGACTCGGCCGCGGTTTCCGTGGCGTTGACGATTGCGGCTTGCGGGATTTCGTCGGGTTGGGCATCGATCATCCGTTCAATTTCGGCCAAAGGTGGCAATTCGGAAAGGCTGCGCAAGCCGAGATCATCCAGAAACTTGCGAGTGGAGGCGTACAGTGCCGGGCGGCCGGGCGTATCGCGATGGCCAACGGTATCGACCCAGCCGCGTCCCTCAAGCGTCCTGATGATGTTCGGCGACACCGCGACGCCGCGGATTTCCTCGATGTCACCCCGTGTCACCGGCTGTCGGTAAGCGATGATCGCCAGTGTTTCCATCACCGCGCGGGAATATTTCGGCGGCCGCTCGTTCTTGAGCCGGTCGAGGAAAATCTGGTACTCCGGCCGCGTCTGGAAACGCCAGCCCGAGGACAATTGGACGAGTTCCACGCCACGCTCGGCCCAGTCACGCCGCAGGTCATCGAGCAAGGTACGCCAGGTGTCATCGTCGAACGGGTCGTCGAAGAGTTTTTTCAGCTCGGCCAGCGGCAATGGCTCGACGGCGGCCAGCAGGGCCGTTTCGAGCACGCGCTTGTAGTCTTCAGGACGATAAAGTTCCAGCATCCTTGGATTTTAGCGCCGACTAACGTCCGCCTGCGGCGGACATAAGTCTTCACTGAAACTGCGTTTTACATAGATGGGTGCGAGCGCCTCGCTCTGCGTGATCTCGACCAGGCTTTCGCGCGCCAGTTCAAGAATCGCCAGGAAGCTCACCACGAGGCTGGCGACGCTGGTGTGGGCGCTGCTCACGTCGAACAGGTCCTCGAACACGACATAGCCGTGCCCCTGCAAGCGTCGCAGGATGAGGCCCATGTGCTCGCGTACGGACAACTCTTCGCGCTGGATGCGGTGATGCTGGCGCACCTTGGCCTGCCGCATCAGCGACAGCCAGACAACCTGGAGGTCATGCACGCTGACGTCGGGCTGGCGCGTCGCCACCTTGTCGGCGATCCAGACCGACGCCCACTCGTAGTCGCGGTGCGCCTGCGGCAAGGCATCCAGCTTCGAGGCAGCGAGCTTGATGCGCTCGTATTCAAGGAGGCGGCGCATCAGTTCGGCACGCGGATCCTCGGGTTCGCCCGACTCGACCTTGGGCGGGCGCGGCAGCAGCATGCGCGATTTGATCTCCAGCAGCATTGCCGCCATCAGCAGGTAGTCGGCGGCCAGTTCGAGATTGGTGCGACGCATCGCCTCGACATACACCAGATATTGCGCCGTCAGGGGCGCCATCGGGATGTCGAGGATATTCACGTTCGCCTTGCGGATCAGGTAGAGCAGCAGGTCGAGCGGCCCCTCGAAGGCATCGAGAAACACCTCGAGCGCATCCGGAGGAATGTAGAGATCACGCGGCAGTTCGGGCAGCGGCTCGCCATAAAGTTTCGCCACATGATGTTCCGCGGGTGCCGTCCCGCCAGGGCTGACTTTCATTTCCTCGTTCAGCATGACACCGCTCATCACGAAACCGTATACGCCGCCGTGCCGACCGCGATCAGGTCTTCCCGGTCATTGAGCAGTTCCATGCGCGTCACCGCCACCTTGTTGCCGGTGCGCAGCGGAAAGCCGCGTGCCAGGAACCATTCGCCCAGTCCGGGCCGGAGGTAGTCGATGCGCAGGTCGATCGTGCCGATCCGAGCGAAACGCTCGACGATCTCCGCCACCGGCTTGCCTTTCAGTTTCTGCTGCACGCCGAGGAAGGCCACCAGACCGCCCGTGACATCCAGCACGGACGAGATCACGCCGCCATGGAGGATATTGCGAATGTAATTGCCGACGAGGTCGGGGCGCATGTCGAAGCGCAGCTCCGGCCGGTCATGATGCAGCGAGAGGACATCGATGCCAAGGATGCGGTTGAACGGCATGCGCTCGACGAAGCTCTCGCGAATGATCGCCAGCAGTTTCGCCTCGTCGTCCGCTTCGTCTGCCGCAGCCCGCTTCACGAGTAATCCAGTCCGATCGCCTCGCGCACATCGCGCATGGTTTCCTGCGCCAGTTTGCGCGCCCGTTCGCAACCATCGGCGATGATGTTCTTTACCAGTTGCGGATCGTCCTCGTACGCGCGGGCACGCTCGCGCATCGGCTCCTGCTCCTTCAGCACCGCTTCGATCACCGGTTGCTTGCACTCGATGCAACCGATGCCGGCCGAGCGGCAGCCTTGCTGCACCCAGCTCTTGACCTCGTCGTTCGAATAGATCTGATGGAACTGCCAGACCGGGCACTTGTCCGGGATCGCCCGGATCGGTGCGCCGCACGCGCTGCGGGTCAGTCTGCATCGTCTTGATCTTCTTGCGGATCGAGTCTTCGTCTTCCCGCAACGCAATGGTGTTGCCGTAGGACTTCGACATCTTCTGGCCATCCAGTCCCGGCATGCGCGAGGCCTCGGTCAGCAGCGCGCCCGGCTCGGCGAGAATCATCTTGCCGCTCCCCTCGAGATAGCCGAACAGGCGCTCGCGGTCGCCGTGCGACAAGCTCTGCGCCTCGTCGAGCACCGCATGCGCCTGTTCCAGCGCAGCTTCCTCGCCCTTCTCCTGGTAGCGGGTGCGCAGTTCGTCGTAGAGCTTGGCGCGCTTGCCGCCGAGCTTCTTGATGGCTTCCTTCGCCTTCTCCTCGAAGCCGGTCTCGCGTGCCGTAGAGATGGTTGAAGCGGCGCGCGATCTCGCGCGTGAATTCGATGTGCGGCACCTGATCCTCGCCGACCGGCACCTTGTCGGCACGGTAGATCAGGATGTCGGCGGCCTGCAGCAGCGGGTAGCCGAGGAAGCCGTAGGTCGTCAGGTCCTTGTGCGTCAGCTTCTCCTGCTGGTCCTTGTAGGTCGGCACGCGCTCGAGCCAGCCGAGCGGCGTCATCATCGACAGCAGCAGGTGCAATTCGGCATGCTCGGGCACGCGCGACTGGATGAAGATGGTCGCCTGCGCCGGATCGACGCCGGCGGCCAGCCAATCGACCACCATGTCCCATGTATTTTGCGTGATCGTGCCCGGCTCGTCGTAGGCCGTTGTCAGCGCGTGCCAGTCGGCAACGAAAAACAGGCAGGGATATTCGTGCTGGAGCTTGATCCAGTTGGCCAGCACACCGTGGAAGTGGCCCAGATGCAGCCGCCCCGTGGGGCGCATGCCGGAAAGTACGTGTTCAACGAACATGGTTGGAAGATGAGTCAGAAGCCAAAAAGGTTTTTGATGAAGAAGAGAAAGATACGCATCAGCGGCGTCAGGATCAGGTCGAGCCCGCCGAGGAACATCAGCGCCAGGAGGATCACGAAACCAAAGCGCTCGATCTGGGCAAATTTCCAGGCCAGCGCCGGCGGCAACAAGCTGACGGCAATGCGCCCGCCATCGAGCGGCGGGATCGGCAGCAGGTTCAACAGCATCAGCACTGCATTGACATTGATGCCCGCCCGCGCCATCTCGGCGAGCGGCAGACTATACGCATTGTCCGGCATCAGCACCGCCAGTTTCAGGAGTTGCCGCCCAGCCGAGCGCCATGGCGAAGTTCGCCCCCGGACCGGCGGCCGCCACCCAGAGCATGTCCTGCTTGGGCTTGCGCAGGCGACCGAAATCGACCGGAACCGGCTTGGCCCAGCCGAACAGGAACGCACCCTTGGTGACGAACAGCAGCAGCGCCGGCATCAGCAGGGTACCGAACAGGTCGACGTGCTTGATCGGGTTAAGCGTGATGCGGCCGAGCTGCCATGCCGTCGGGTCGCCGAAATGCCGCGCGACATAGCCGTGCGCCGCCTCGTGCAGCGTGATGGCGAAAATTACCGGGATGGCGTAGATCGCCAGCGTCTGAATCAGGTTATCCATTGATTGACGGGATTTTAGCCGACCTCAGTCCGCCATCAGGCCGAAGGGTTCCAGCGGCCCGCAACCGGCACGGACCAGTTCCGCCCCGCCGCCGGACAGGTTGATCACGGTGGTCATGCCGCGACCGCAGACACCGGCATCGACCACAAGGTCGACCTGGTTATCGAGGCGGGCGCAGATTTCCTCTGAATCGCAGAGCGGTTCGGCGTCGCCGGGCAGGATCAGCGTCGAACTCAGCAGCGGCTCGTTCAGTTCCGCCAGCAGCGCCAGCACCACCGGGTGATCCGGCACGCGCAGGCCAATGGTCTTGCGTTTGGGGTGCAGCACGCGGCGGGGTAGCTCCTTGGTGCCCTCGAGAATGAAGGTGTAGCTGCCCGGCGTCGCCGCCTTCAGCAGGCGGTATTGCGCATTATCGACGCGCGCGTAGGTGGCGATCTCCGACAAGTCGCGGCACAACAACGTGAAATGATGGCGCTCATCCACGCCACGGATGCGGCGGATGCGTTCGAGCAGCGCGGCATCGCCAAGGTGCCCGCCGAGCGCATAGGCCGAGTCGGTCGGAAACACCGCCAGCCCACCCTTGCGGATGATCTCCGCCGCATGCGCGATAAGGCGCGGCTGCGGGTTCTTCGGATGAATTTCAAAATAATCCGCCATCAGGCCCACTCTTCCCATACCGGTTTCAGGTCCGGCGGCAGGGGCGCCATGCGGCCGAGATCGACATAACTCTCGCCCGGGCCGTGAAAATCCGAGGCACGCGAAGCCAGGAAACCGAATTCGCGCGCGATGCCCGCGATTTCGCGGATATCGGCCTCGTTGCCCGACCCGGAAACCACCTCGATGCCCCGCCCGCCGCACGCCTTGAATGCCACATAGAGTTCGCGCCGCTCCGCCGCCGACAGCCGATAACGTACCGGATGCGCGATTACGGCGATGCCCCCCGCGTCCCCGATCCAGTTCACCGCATCCTGCAACTCGGCCCAGGCATGGCTGACATAGCCGGGCTTGCCCTTCGCCAGCCAGTGGTCGAAGACGGTCTTCACATCCGGGGCGAAGCCGCGCTCGACGATGTAACGGGCGAAGTGGGAGCGCGAAATCAATGCCGGATTGCCGACATATTTCAGCGCGCCTTCATAGGCACCCGCGATGCCGACCTTCGCCAGTTCAGCCGCCATCAGTCCCGCCCGCGCATCGCGCCCGCCGCGCACGCGCGCCAGCCCGGCGACCAGATCGGCATGACGGTGATCGAAATTCAGGCCGACGATATGCACGGTCTGGTCGTCGCCCCAGGACACCGAGATTTCGACCCCGTTGATGAAGTCCAGCCCGGCCGTTGCTGCGGCCGCACGCGCCTCGTCCAGTCCGCCGATCTCGTCATGGTCGGTCAATGCCAGCAGGTCGACGCCATTGGCCCGGGCGCGTTCCACCAAAGCAGTTGGGGCCAGCAGGCCATCCGAAACGACCGAGTGACAATGCAGGTCGGGATTCTTCGGTTTCATGGCAGCTTGTCGAGCAAACGCAGGTAGGCCGCGAATTCCTCGCCCACTTCAGCATGGCGCAGCGCGTATTCCACTGTCGCCTGCAGGTAACCGAGCTTGGACCCGCAGTCGTAGCGCACGCCCTGGTAGCGGTAGGCCAGCACCTGCTGTTCGGCGAGCAGCGCGGAAATCGCGTCGGTCGAACTGGATTTCGCCGCCGGCGCCGGCTTGCGCCTTCTGCAGGTGATCGAAGATGCGCGGCGTCAGTACATAGCGTCCGACGACGGCCAGTGTCGAGGGCGCCACCGCGGGCTGCGGCTTCTCGACGATCGCGCTCACGCGTTCGACGCGTTCGCCAAGCGGCTGGGCCGCGACGATGCCGTAGCTCGCGGTGTCCGCGCGCGGCACATCCTGCACGCCCAGTACCGAGCAACGGTAATAGTCGAAAGTATCGACCATCTGCTTCATGACCGGTACATCGCCGGCGAGCAGGTCGTCGGCGAGCAGCACGGCAAAGGGTTCGTCGCCGACGACCGGCTTGGCGCAAAGCACCGCATGCCCCAGACCAAGCGCCTCGGACTGGCGGATGTAAATGCAGTTCATGTTCTTCGGCAGGAGGTTTTGCACGAACTCGAGCAGTTGGGTCTTGCCGCGCCGCTCCAGCTCGCTTTCGAGTTCGTAGGCCTTGTCGAAATGATCCTCGATGGCGCGCTTCGAGCGGCCAGTGACGAAGATCATGTCGGTGATGCCCGCCGCCACCGCTTCCTCGACCGCATACTGGATCAGCGGCTTGTCGACGATCGGCAGCATCTCCTTCGGGCTGGCCTTGGTGGCCGGCAGGAAGCGCGTACCCATGCCCGCGACAGGAAAAACGGCTTTTGTCACCTTGTTCATTGTTCCAGCAGCTCCTTGAATTGATCCTCGTCCAGAATGGTAACGCCCAATTCCTGCGCTTTCGCCAATTTCGAGCCGGCTTCCGCGCCGGCGACGACGTAATCGGTCTTCTTCGACACCGAACCTGCGACCTTGCCGCCTTGCGCCTCGATCATTTCCTTCGCCGCCTCGCGCGTCAGGGAAGGCAAGCTGCCAGTCAGCACGAAGGTCTTGCCGGCAAGCGCCGACATCGTGGGACGAATCGGCTCGCTTTCCGGCCAGTGTACGCCGGCGGCACGCATCTGCTCGATGACTTCCCGGTTGTGCGGCTCGGCGAAAAAGTTCAGGATCGAGGCGGCAACTACGGGACCCACGTCGGGAACGCGCTGCAGGCTCTCGATATCCGCCGCCATCAAGGCGTCGAGCGCGCCGAAATGACGTGCCAGATCCTTGGCCGTGGCCTCGCCGACGTTGCGAATACCCAGCGCGAAGATGAAGCGCGCGAGCGTGGTCTGACGGCTCTTCTCAATCGCCGCGAGCAGGTTGCCGGCTGATTTCGCGGCCATGCGTTCGAGATTGGCCAGCGCTAGCAGGCCCAGCGTGAAGAGGTCGGCCGGCGTCTTGATGATGGCGTTATCCACCAGTTGGTCGATGAGCTTTTCGCCGAGGCCCTCGACATCCATCGCCCGCCGCGAGGCGAAATGCAGCAAGGCCTGCTTGCGCTGGGCCGGGCAGAACAGACCGCCGGTACAGCGCGCGATGGCTTCATCGGCCGGCTTTTCGATCGACGAACCACAGACCGGGCAGGACTTCGGCATGACGAATTCCGGCGCCATGACCGGCCGCTTTTCCGGCACCACCGACACCACTTCGGGGATCACGTCGCCAGCGCGGCGAACGATCACCGTGTCGCCAACACGCACATCCTTGCGCCGGACTTCATCCTCGTTGTGCAGCGTTGCATTGGAAACTTCTACCTTCCCAACGAAAACAGGAGCAAGTCGTGCCACTGGTGTGATTGCGCCTGTCCGACCGACTTGTACGTTGATGGCCTCCACAGTCGTTAGCTGTTCCTCGGGGGGGTACTTGTGCGCTACTGCCCAACGCGGCTCGCGACTGATAAAACCCAGTTCTGCTTGCAATGCCAACGAATTTACCTTGTAGACCACGCCGTCAATGTCGAATGGCAAAGTATCGCGCCGAGCCAGAATCGCAGCGTGAAAGGCAATGAGTTCGCTGGCACCGTGTGCAACGATTCGCTCCACGCAAACCGGCAGCCCAAAAACCAGCAGTGCATCAAGCACACCGCTGTGCGTGGGCGGCACCGGCCATCCCTCGGTCTCGCCCAGTCCGTAGGCGAAAAATGACAATGGTCGCTCGGCGGCCAACCTAGGATCGAGTTGGCGCACACTACCCGCCGCGCCGTTACGCGGATTAACCAGTGCGGGCTTGCCTAGATGCCGCTGCCGTTCGTTGTAGCGCTCGAAATCTGGACGGCTCATGAAAATCTCTCCGCGCACCTCCACAACTGACGGTGCCTGAGCCGAGAGGCGTAGAGGAATACTGCGAATAGTGCGGATATTCTGCGTGACGTCTTCACCGGTTTCTCCGTCACCACGCGTTGTCGCCTGAATCAACAAGCCCTGCTCGTAGCGCAAATTGATCGCCAGTCCATCAAACTTGAGTTCTGCTGCATATTCAACCGGTGACGCATCATTGGGAAGCCCCAGAATCTTGCGAACGCGAGTGTCGAAAGTCTCTGCGCCCGACGGTCCTGTATCCGTTTCACTCTTGATAGAGAGCATCGGCACGGCATGGCGCACCGGTGGGAAAGCATCGATCGGCACGCCACCGACGCGCAGCGTCGGCGAATCATTCGTCCGCAGTTCCGGCTGTCGGGCCTCGATGTCCTGCAGTTCCCGAAACAGCTTGTCGTACTCGGCATCCGGGATCGTCGGCGCATCGAGCACGTAGTAGGCGTGGTTGTGGCGTTCGATCTCGGCGCGCAGGAAATCAGCGCGTCTGGCAGGACTTTCGGGCATCAGGAAAATAGGCGCAGCGCCCGCAGGCTCCCGGGGGCGATGCCTCGCTCGGCCATGCGGTGCTGCAACTCCTCGATGCGGCCGCGGATCACATTCACCGTGGCATCGCTCAGCGCCTTGCGATGTGCATCCGACAACTGGCCCTCAAGCGCGCCGGTACACGCACGCGCAAACGCGATCATCCGGTCGAAAGCCCGCGTGCCCTGCGCCACGCGTGGCACGTCGATGCTGAAAATCAGGTCGATCAGGTCCATGTCGGCCACCCGGTCCACCGGGAAGTTCGTCGCGGAGCGGCAGATCAGGGAATAGGCTTCGGTGTCGTTGCTGTTATCGCCATCATTACTGTCGAAAGCCACGAAGCGCTCGCCCTCAAGCTTGAGCCCGGCAGCATCGATCAGGGATTTCAGCGCGGCGCCGGACATCTGGGGCGTCCTGCCCGGCAACACATGCACGCTCAGCTGCAAATCGACGGAAGCACAGAAAGCATCGAGTTCGCGCGCCCGCACCAGCAGCGCCGTGGCCTCGGGCGTCTGAACCTGACCGACAAAATGCTGCGCCAGACGGACAGTGCCGTCGATGAAGGCCGACAAGGTTTCCGTGCTCACCGCGCCGAGCCGATCCACCAGTTGCAAGGCGGCGGCGACTTCGGAAACGCGGCCGGCATCCCGGGCCAGCAAGCTGCGCCAATGGCCGGTCTGGGTATCGAGGCCCAGCCACTGGATCGGTTTGTCGATATGGGCCGACCAGTCCTTGTGCTCTTCCCAGAGGACATTGACCGGCACCGGTGCAACGAATTCGATGCGCATCAGGCAATCAGCCCGGCCATCGCCCCACTCCGTGGGCACGGGAACCCGGTGCGGAACCTGTTCTTCCTCGATATCGAGCAGCAGGTCGACTTCCGATGCGCCACCCAGCGCTTGCGTTTCGGGCTCCAGCGGCAGGTCCGCGTCCATGTAACCGGGCTCGCGGATCGTCGGGATCGTCGTGACGGCGGCCTCGTCCTCCTCCTCTTCGGTGGCTACCAGGCCCGGCTCGGTCTTTTCGGCCGGCACAGCCTTCTGGCCGGCCATCAGCACGTCGGGTGCAGACTTGGGCAGCAACTGCTCGGCGCGCCGGCGCTGCTGCTTCTCCTGCCAGAGGTTGTAGAACCAGACTGCGACGACCAGGGCCACGCCCAGGGCAATCAGGGCAATCTGCAAATCGCTCATCGGGCTTTTCCCTTCACTGGGTCGCTTCCCTCATTACGCTGCTTCCTTGTCGGCCATGCGCAGTGCTTCCTCGATATCGACTTCAACGACGCGCGACACGCCTTGTTCCTGCATGGTGACGCCGATCAGCTGCTGCGCCATTTCCATCGTGATCTTGCTGTGGGTGATGAAAACGAACTGCGTCTGGCGCGACATGCGCTTGACCATCTCGCAGATAACGGATCGGTGTTGCTGTCGTCGAGCGGCGCGTCGACCTCGTCGAGCATGCAGAACGGCGCCGGGTTGAGCTGGAACAGCGCGAAGACCAGCGCGATCGCCGTCAGCGCCTTCTCGCCGCCCGAGAGCAGGTGGATCGTCGTATTGCGCTTGCCCGGCGGCTGCGCCATGATCTGGATGCCGGCATCGAGGATCTCGTCGCCGGTGAGAATCAGTTTCGCTTCGCCGCCGCCGAAAAGTTCCGGGAACAGAACGCCCGAAACTTGCCGCTCACCTTGTCGTAGGTTTCCTGCAGCTGTTCGCGCGTCTCGCGGTCGATGCGGCGGATGGCATCCTCCAGCGTATTGATTGCGGTCGTCAGGTCGGTCGACTGCTCGTCGAGGTAGCCCTTGCGCTCCTGCGCCGTCGCCAGCTCATCGAGCGCGGCGAGGTTCACCGGCCCCAGCACCTCGATCTCGGCTGTCAGGCGCGCGATGTCGCCTTGCAGCGTGCTGTCGCGCAGGCCCGCATTCAATCCCGAGGTGAACTCGGTGGCCAGCGCGGCCTCGTCCTCGGGGCTGACGACATGGGCTTCGGCCAGCCGTTCCTGGAACTGCTCGACATTGAGCTGCGCCGCTTGCTGCTTGAGTTTCAGGTCACTGATCTTGTCGCGCGCCGGTTGCAGTCCCTGCTCGATTTTGAGGCGCTCTTCATCGATCGCGCGCAGCTGGCTTGCGGCCGCCTCGAGGGCGTTGCGCCGTTCCGCCAGGGCTGACTCTTGCGTTCCCTTGACGGACAGGGCCGATTGCAACTGTTCCTGGAAGATCGCGTCGCTGATCGCGGCCAGGTCCTGCGCCGCCGTCGCGCGGTCCTCGGTGACCTGTGCGAGCTGGGTTTTCGCGGTTTCGGCCGCCCGTGCGTTGTCCTCGAGCTTGGAGCGACATTCCTTTTCCGAGAAGCCGGCATCCTGCGCCTCGCGCGCCAACTGATGCTCCAGCGCACGCGCTTCGCGCAAGGCCGTGTCGCGCTGGCGTTGCAGTTCCTGGGCCGCCTCGGTGCGCGCCCGCGCGTCGGCGAGGGCTTCCCGCGCCTTGCCGGCCTCGGCGTCGGCATCCAGCTGGGCGGTATTTTCCTCTGCCTCGACGCGCACGATCTCGTCGAACTCGCGGGTAATCTGCGCGGCGCGCTCGTCATGCCGCGCCTGTGCCTGCGTGAGTTTCAGCGCCTCGACCTGCGCACCATGCAGGCGCTGCTGGGCGTCCTGCTGCGCCCGGCGCAGGTCGGCCAACTGCTGCGACCCATTGGCCACGGCCTGCTCGGCCTCGTTCTGCACGTCGCGCGCCTGCTGCTCGACCTCGTCAAAGGCCATGATCTGGGTGGCCAGTTCGTCGATCTCGCGCTGGCGCTCGATGACGCCATGGGTCTTCGCGTCCGGCGCGTAGAGCGTCAGTCCGTGCGGGGTCGCGAGGTGGCCGGCACGATTGACACCGCGTCCATAGCCCGCGAGCAGCGCGGTGTCGTCTTCGACCGCCTGCACGTCGCCGAGCCAGTCGTCGAGCACCGCGGTCCAGCGCGCATCGTGGCAACGCACCTTGCCGCGCAGGCTGCCGGATGTGAGTGCCCCGCCCGTGCCCTGGCACAGCGCCAGCGCCACGGTTGCCGGTGGCGGCGACACGAGGGCCTGCCGCAACGTCTCCAGCGCGGCAGGAACCGCCATCAGGCGTTCGCGCAATACGGCTTCGACCGCCGTCTCCCAGCCCGCCTCGACCTCGAGGGCGTGCCAGAGCGGCTCGGCGTTCGCCAGGCCCAGTTCCGCCAGCCACGCGGGCACATTGCCGCCCTGGCCAACGCGGCTTTGCAGCTGGACAAGCGCATCGTGGCGCGCCCGGGTCGCCGTGACGTTGCGGTGCGCCGTCTGCAGCGCCTCGCGTTTCTCCCGCAGCGCGGCTTCGAGCAAGGGTTGGCGCGCCTGCAGCTCGATGAGTTTCTCCTGGTGCTGGGCGAGCGCAGCCTCGGCCAATGCCTCGCCTTCCTGCGCGGCGGCGAGCTGGGCCGGATCCGGGGCGGCCAGGGCGGCCCGCTCGGCATCGAGCCGCTGGCGCCGCTGCGCCAGGTTGTCCAGCGCGCGCACTGCGTGGCCGCGATCGGCCTCGGCGAGACGCAGGGATTGTTCGGCGGCGTTCAGCGCCTTGCGCGCTTCGCCGACCTGGGACTCGGCTTGCCGGACGGCCTCTTCGGCTTCGGGCAGGCGCGCGGTCGCTTCTTCGTGGCGCGCCGCGGCCGTGGCCGCGCGCTCGCGCGAGTTTTCCAGCAGTGAGTTCCAGCGAAACTCCTCTTCCTCGACGCGCCGCATCTCGCCCGACCAGTGCTGTTCCTGGCCGTCAAGCTGGCCGAGCCGGGTTTCCAGCCGCAGGCGGGCGTCGCGCAGGTGGGCAATTTCCGATTCGAGCCGCTTGACCTCGGCATTCGCCGAATACATTTCGGCCTGCGCGGCATGCAGGGTGTCGGAGGCCGCGAAGTGGGCTTCCCGCGTCTGCTCGACACGCGCCTCGATCTCGCGCAAGGCCGCGGTTTCGGCCTCGACGCGGTTGATCTGCTCGTCCACCAATCGTTCGAGCTTGATCGCATCGGCCTGCGCATCGTTGCGCTTCTTGAGCCAGAGCAGGCTCTGGCGCCGGTTCAACTGGTGCTGCAGATCGCGAAACTGCCGCGCCACCTCGGCCTGGCTTTCGAGCTTGACGACCTGGTTGTCGAGTTCGCCGCGGATGTCGTCGACGCGGGCGAGATTCTCGCGGGCGTCCTCGAGCCGTCCCTCGGTCTCCTTGCGGCGCTCCTTGTACTTGGTGACCCCGGCGGCCTCTTCGAGGAAGAAGCGCAGCTCATCGGGCTTGGCCTCGACGATGCGCGAGATCATGCCCTGCCCGATGATCGCGTAGGCGCGCGGCCCGAGGCCGGTGCCGAGGAACAGGTCGATCACGTCGCGTCGGCGCACGTGCAGGTTGTTGATGTAATAGCTGGAATTCCCGGTGCGATCAAGGATGCGCTTGACCGTGATCTCGGCGAATTGCGACCACTGGCCGGCAGCGCGGCCCTGCGCGTTGTCAAAGAACAGCTCGACGCTGGCCCGGCCGACCTCCTTGCGCATGCCGGAGCCCTTGAAAATCACGTCCTGAATCGATTCACCGCGCAATTCCGAGGCTTTCGACTCGCCCAGCACCCAGCGCACGGCATCGATGATGTTCGACTTGCCGCAGCCGTTCGGCCCGACCACGCCCGCAAGCTGGTTGGGAAACAGCACGGTGGTCGGTTCGACGAAGGATTTGAAGCCGGCGATCTTGAGCTTGGTGAGGCGCACGCGGGAACGGGAATCGGGTATGGGACGCCGGATTATAAACGGTGGCGCTCTCGCCATCCGGTGGCAGGTTATCCACAGGCTGGGCCGGACGGCCTTTCAAAAGTCAGCGCTGGCGAGACGGCAGTTCTCGACCCTCAAGCCGTCCTTCGGCGCATGCAAAATTTAGCGGCAGGTATCTGAGATTGCAGCAGTCGTTCCATCCGACAATTCACGTGAGCAAGTCATCGACCTGAACGGTCAATGGTGTCAAACGCTCTCAAAGTCGGCCGCTGCAACCGGTTCGTTATGCTGATCCTGTCGCATCCTCAACCTTGTACTTCTCAACGAGAGCTGCATGCAGTTCCCGCATATCCGGTAGCTGTTCAGGCCCGCCTGACTTTTAATTGTGTCGAATTCGCCATAATTAAAACCGGGGTTATGGACGCGCTCCCATATCCCCAGAAACTCCACGGTATTGCGATTCCTTAGCCAGTCACCAATGAAAAAGTCGCCGTTCTTGGCTTTCAGCATGTCGGTCAGGGAAATGTAGTCTTCATCGTTCTGTGAAAGCACGGTGATGCTGGTTCCCAGATCTTCGGCTGTCCCCCTCTGGCCGACAACTGCCGAACGGCATATTACACCGACCACAAAGCTGCATTGCGGCCGGTCAAGCGACAAGCCGCCAACGGCCGCCCCGGCCGATCAGTTTGAGGACCCTTTGGCAGGTCTCGAACTGCGGCCGTTGGAATGGCGGATTCATGGAAACGCAGTACGGCGGATCCTGGCCGTTGGCAGTCAAGTAACCACATTCCCGACGCCAAGTTAGCCTTCCTGTCCAATCCCTCTCATCAAGGAAGATCGCCAGCCGGATGGTCGGTTCGCGCCGCCGAAGGCACTGGCTTCGGCTCGGCGCCCGACTCCGGCGCGCCTGAAAGTCAGACCCGGCGGGACGGCACCCCGGAGGCCCGGGGGTATCATGGTTGCGGGCATTCGCCCTCTCCGTTTTCCATATGAAATGGCTGATGCAACTCAAAAAGCGCTGGTCTTCCGGGCGCGCGGGCTGACCAAGATCTACCGGATGGGCGAGGTGGAGGTACAGGCCCTGCGTGGCATCGACCTCGATCTCTTCGCCGGCGAACTGGTCGTGCTGCTCGGCCCGTCGGGCAGCGGCAAGTCGACCCTGCTCAACATCCTGGGCGGGCTCGACACGCCGAGCGCCGGCGAGGTGTTCTACCTCGACCACAACCTCACCGCCGCCGATGAACGCGACCTGACGCTGTTCCGCCGCGACCACGTCGGCTTCGTCTTCCAGTTCTACAACCTGATTCCGAGCCTGACGGCGCGCGAGAACGTCGCCGTGGTGACGGAAATCGCGCGGGCACCGATGACGCCCGAGGCGGCGCTGGCGCTGGTGGGGCTGGGCGAACGGCTCGACCACTTCCCGGCGCAGCTCTCGGGCGGCGAGCAGCAACGCGTGGCCATCGCCCGCGCCATCGCCAAGAATCCGGCCGTGCTGCTCTGCGACGAGCCGACCGGCGCGCTGGATTCCCAGACCGGCGTGGTGGTGCTCGAAGCGCTGGAGAAGGTGAATCGCGAGCTGGGCACGCTGACGGTACTGATCACGCACAATGCCGGCATCGCCGACATGGCGGACCGGGTGGTGCGCCTCAGCGACGGCCACGTCGTCGAGAGCCGCGCCAACACCGCCAAGGTCCCGGCGCATACACTCCACTGGTAGGCATGATGGGCAAGTTGTTCGACCTCCTGCACCCGCTCGACCGCAAGCTGCTGCGCGACCTGTGGCACATGCGCGGCCAGGTGCTGGCGATCGCGGCGGTGATCATGGGCGGCGTGGCGACGCTGGTGATGTCGCTGTCAACCTACGACTCGCTCACCACCACGCGCGACCGCTTCTACGCCGAATACCGCTTCGCCGAAGTGTTCGCCATTCTCAAGCGCGCACCGGAATCGGTGGCCGAGCGCCTGCGCGAAGTGCCGGGCGTCAACCGCCTGGAAACCCGCGTGCGCGCCGGCGTCAAGCTCGAGGTACAGGGCTTTTCCGACCCGATCACCGGCCTGCTGCTTTCGGTGCCGGACAGCGGCCCGCCCCGGCTCAACGGCATCCATATGAAACGTGGCCGCCATGTCGAACCCTACAGCAGCGACGAGGTGGTGCTCTCCGACACTTTCGCCGAAGCGCACCGGCTCGAACCGGGCGACAAGATCGCCGCGATCATCAACGGCAAGCGCAAGGCGCTCACCGTGGTGGGCGTGGCCGTGTCGCCGGAATACGTGTACCAGATCGCGCCCGGCGCGATGTTCCCGGACTTCAAGCGCTACGGCGTGCTCTGGATGGGGCGCAACGCGCTCGGCGCCGCCTACGACATGACGGGCGCGTTCAACAACGTCACCTTGACCCTGCAGCACGGCGCGCACGCGCAAGAGGTAATCGACCGCGTCGACGGCATCCTCGCCGCCTATGGCGGCACGGGCGCCTATCCGCGCAAGGACCAGTTCTCCAACCGTTTCCTGTCCGAGGAACTCAAGCAACTGCAGACGACGGCGACGATCTTCCCGGCGATTTTCCTCGGCGTGGCGGCCTTCCTGCTCAACGTCGTGATCAGCCGGCTCATCGCCCTGCAACGCGAGCAGATCGCGGTCCTCAAGGCCTTCGGCTATTCCACCCTGGCCATCGGCGGCCATTTCGTCAAGCTCGTCCTGGTCGTGGTCGTCATCGGCGTTGCGGCGGGCACGGGGCTGGGGGCCTGGTTCGGACGCGGGCTGTCGAACGTCTACATGGAGACGACCTTCCGCTTCCCCTACCTCGACTACCTGCTGAACGCCGGCGTCGTCCTGATCGCGCTGGCGGTCAGCGCCGTCGCCGCGGTCAGTGGCACCCTCGTTTCCGTCTACCGTGCCGCACGGCTGACGCCGGCCGAGGGCATGCGGCCGGAAACGCCGACGATCTACCGCGCCACCCTGATCGAACGCCTCGGCCTGCAACGCTGGCTGGCCGCCCCGTCACGCATGATCATCCGCCACATCGAGCGACGCCCGGTCAAGTCGCTGCTGACCGTCCTCGGCATCGCCTGCGCCAGCGGCCTGATGATGGTCGGCAACTACCAGAAGGGCGCAATCGACTTCATGGTGGATGTGCAATTCCGCCACGCCGCGCGCGAGGATCTGGCGCTGACCTTCATCGAGCCGACCTCGGGCAAGGCGCTGCACGAACTGGCCGCCCTGCCGGGCGTGATGCACGTCGAGGGCTTGCGCGACGTGCCCGCCATCCTGCACTTCCGCAACTACAGCCACCGCGCCGCGCTCTTCGGCATCCAGCCCGACGGCAAACTGCACCGCTCGCTCGACCGCCGCCTGCAGCCCATCAGCGTCCCGGCGGGCGGCGTAGTGCTGACCGACCACCTCGCCAACCAGATGCTGCACGTGCAGCCGGGAGACCTGCTGACGGTGGAGATCCTCGAGGGCCGGCGCCGTACCGTCGAGGTGCCGGTGCTCGGCATCACCCAGCAATTTCTGGGCGTCTCGGCCTACATGCAGCAGGCTTCGCTGAACGACACTGCTGCGCGAAGGCAACGTCGTCACCGGCGCCTACCTCGGCATCGAGCCCGGCACCGAGCCTCTGGTCTATGCCGAACTGCACGAGCGGCCGCGCGTACTCGGCATGGTGGCGAATGCCGCGGCGATCCGCAGCTTCTACGCGACGATCGGCGAGTTCGTGCTGTTCTACAATCTCGTGGCGTCCGTACTGGCCGGCGCCATCGGCTTCGGCGTCGTCTACAACAGCGCGCGCATCGCGCTCTCGGAGGGCGGGCGCGAGCTCGCCAGCCTGCGCGTGCTGGGCTTCACCCGCGGCGAGATTGCCTATATCCTGCTCGGCGAGCTGGCGGTGCTGGCGCTCGCCGCCATCCCGGTCGGCATGCTCGTCGGCATCGGGCTGGTCGGCATCCTGGTGCAGGCGTTCAAGAGCGAGCTGTACCGCCTGCCCCTGATCCTCACGCCGGAAAACTACGCGATGGGCGCGACGGTGATCGTCGTGTCGGCGCTGCTCTCGGGCTGGCTGGTGTGGCGCCAGCTCGGCCGGCTCGATCTGATCGGTGTCCTCAAGACGCGCGAATAGGAAACGTACTGGAAGGAAGACAGCATCATGCAGTTGCGCGCACGAATCGGCATCACCCTTCTGGCGCTCGTCATCGCCGGCGGGCTCGCGCTCGGCTTCCTGCCGCGCGCCGTGCCTGTGGCGTTGGTCGCCGCCACCAAGGGGCCGTTCCAGGTGACGGTCGAGGAGGAAGGCAAGACGCGCGTGCGCGACCGGTACGTCATCTCGGCCCCGGTGAGCGGCCAGGCGCGCCGCATTGCCCTGCGCGTCGGCGACGCCGTCCAGGCCGGGCAAGCGGTGGCGGTCATCGAACCGCTGCGCTCGAGCGCACTCGATCCGCGCTCCCATGCCCAAGCGGCCGCAGCAGTGCAATCGGCCCAGGCCGCGCTCGCGGCGGCACGGGCGAACGCCAAAGCCGCTGCAAGTGCAGCCACACTCGCCCGCCAGGAACTTGCGCGCGCGGAATCGCTGCGCGCGGCCAATTTCATTTCACCGCAGGGCCTGGACAAGGCACACACCGATGCCGACCGCAGCCAGGCCGCGCAGACGGCAGCGGAACACGAAGCCACCGCCGCGCAGTTCGAAGTCGAGCGCGCGCGGGCGGCCCTCGCAAGCACGCCCCGGACGCCGGGCGGCAAGACCGCCGACACGCTGGAGGTGCGCACGCCGGTGGCGGCCGTCGTGCTCAAGCTGCTGCACGAAAGCGAAGGCACGGTGCAGGCGGGCAGCCCCCTGCTCGAAGTCGGCGATCCGGCATCCCTGGAAGTCGAGGTCGAGGTGCTCTCCAGCCAGGCCGTGAAAATCCGGCCCGGCGCGAAGGTGTTGTTCGACCGCTGGGGCGGCGATACGGCCTTGCAAGGCAGCGTGCGCGTCGTCGAGCCGACCGGCTTCACCAAGATCTCCGCGCTCGGTGTCGAGGAGCAGCGCGTGCGCGTGATCGCGGACCTCGCCTCGCCGCGTGCGGAGTGGCAGCGCATCGGCGACGGATACCGTGTCGAAGCGCGCTTCGTCATCTGGGAAGCAGACGAGGTGTTGCAGATCCCCGCCAGCGCGCTGTTCCGCAACGATGGCGGCTGGGCGGTGTTCGTCGTCGCCGACGGCCGCGCCCGCCTGCGGGCGATCAAAACGGGACAGCGCAACGGCCTGCACGTGCAGGTGCTGGCCGACCTGCAGGCCGGCGAGCAGATCATCACCCATCCGGACGACAAGATTGCCGACGGCACCCGCGTCAAGTCGCGCTGAACCGCATCCCGCCATGACGCGTACCGCCGCCTTTTTGCTGGGCATCCGTGCCCTGCTGCCGATGCTGCTGGGGGTGGCCCCGTTCGGAGTCATCTACGGCGTGGTCGCGCTGCAAAGCGGAATCCCGCCGCTGGCGGCCTTCCTGATGTCCTCGCTGTTGTTCGCCGGTTCGGCGCAATTCCTGCTGGCGCAACTTGTGGGCGCCGGCGCCCCGGCGCTGCTGATGGTCGGTGCGGTCGGCCTGATCAACCTGCGCCACGCGCTCTATAGCGCCTCGGTCGCCCCGATATTGCATGCGCTCCCACGCCGCTGGAAGCTGCTGCTCGCCTACCTGCTGACTGACGAAGCCTACGCCGCCGCCATCCCGCACCTGCTGGCCGAGCCACGTTCGGCGCAGGCGCACTGGATCCTGTTCGGGTCGGGCTTCGCGCTCTGGGCAGGCTGGCAATTGTCCACGCTGGCCGGCGTGCTGGTCGGCACGCAACTGCCGGCCGATCTCGGCCTTGACTTCGCCCTGCCGCTGACCTTCATCGCCATCGTCGTGCCGCTGATCGACAGCCGGGCCCGCCTCATTGCTGCGCTCGTCGCCGGTATCGTCGCCGTACTGCTCGCACCCTTGCCCTACAAGACCGGCCTGTTCGCCGCGGCGCTCGCCGGCCTGGCTGCCGGCGCCTTCATGCAAAGCAGGAAGCCAGCATGAACCAGACGGCCCTGCTGCTGCTCTGGCTCGCCTGCGGCCTGCTCACCTTCGCAATCCGCTATTCCTTCATCGCGCTCGAAGGCCACTACCGGCCGCCGGGCTGGTTCATCCGCTGGCTGCCCTTCGTGCCGATCGCCGCGCTCACGGCGATCACCGTCCCGGAACTCGTGCTGGTCGCCGGACAACTGGATATCGGCACCGGCAACCCGCGCTTCTGGGCCGGGCTGGTCGCCATCGCCGTCGCCGCGCGCTGGAAGAACACGCTGCTCACCATCGGCAGTGGTTTCGCGGCATTCTGGCTCCTGAGCTGGCTTATCTGAAAACGGGCGTCTCTGAAAGTCAGCGCTGGCGAGACGGCACTGCTTTGAATAGACTCCCCATCCTGACAACGAACCTGACCTGCCCGCCATGAACAACAACACGGCAGAACGCCTGCTCACACTGTATCGCACCATGGCGCGCATTCGTGCCTTCGAGAATGCCGCCGAGGAAGCCAGCCGCGGCGGGGTCGCCGCCTTCGGCAGCAGTTCCAGCGGCACAGCCCTGGTGCGCGGGCCGCTGCATCTCTCCACCGGACAGGAAGCGGTCGCCGCCGGCGTCTGCGCCTGTCTGGCACGCAGCGACTACCTGACGTCCACCCACCGTGGCCACGGCCACACGCTGGCGAAGGGCGCCGACACCACGGCGATGATGTGCGAGCTGTTCGGCCGCACCACCGGCACCAACCACGGCAAGGGCGGCTCGATGCACATCGCCGACTTTTCGGTCGGCATGCTCGGCGCCAATGGCGTCGTCGCGGCGGGCATTCCGATCGCGGTCGGCGCGGCCCACTCCGCCAAGATTCGCGGCAGCGGCGCCCTCGTCGCCTGCTTCTTTGGCGACGGCGCGATCAACCGGGGACCGTTCCTCGAAGGACTGAACTGGGCGCAGGTGTATGCGCTGCCGGTGCTGTTCGTTTGCGAGGACAATCGCTACTCCGCCACCACGGCCACCCATACGATGACCGCCGGCGACGGCGCCGCAGCACGCGCGCTGAGCCTGGGCATCCCGGCCGTCACCGTGGATGGCAACGATGTGCTGGCAGTGCATGAGGCCGCCGAAAAGCTGGTGGCCGAAATTCGCGCCGGCAGCGGGCCGCGCATGCTGCATGCGCTGACTTACCGCGTGAAGGGCCACGTTTCCGTCGACCCGGCCACCTATCGTTTACAGGACGAAGTCGAGCGGGCACTCGACAGCGACCCGCTGCAACGCGCGACCGCACGGCTCGCGGCGGAAGGCATCCCGGTCGCCGCCATCGATGCCGAAGCCAAGGCGGAAATCGATGCGGCCGTCGCCGCGGCCAGCGCGGCACCGTGGCCTGCACCCGAACTGGCCTTCACCGACATCCAGAACACGGGAGCCGGCCAATGGCAATGACAAACCAATTGACTTATGCACAAGCCGCCTGCCAGGCGCTCGCCACTGCGATGCGCGCCGACCCCCACGTCGTCGCGCTGGGCGAGGACATCGGCCGCGGCGGCATCTTCGGGCAGTATGCCGGCCTGCAGAATGAATTCGGCGCAGCGCGGGTCATCGATACGCCGATCTCCGAAGCCGCGATCATGGGCGCGGCAGTCGGCATGGCCCTCACCGGCCTGCGTCCGGTCGTTGAAATGCGCGTCGCCGATTTCGCCCTCTGCGCGATCGACGAAATCGTCAATCAGGCGGCGAAAAACCGCTACATGTTTGGCGGCCAGGGCCGGGTACCGCTCGTGGCGCGGTTGCCGATTGGCATCTGGGCCGCCTCGGCGGCGCAGCACTCGCAATCCTTCGAGACCTGGTTCGCCCACATCCCGGGCCTCGTCGTCGTCGCGCCGGCGACACCCGCCGACAACCACGCCCTGCTGACCGCCGCCATTGCCTGCGGCGACCCGGTCATCTACATGGAGCACAAGATGCTGTGGGGCACGAGCGGCGAAGTCGATCCGTCCGTGACCACTGAACTGGGCAAAGCGCAGGTGGTACGCCCGGGCAACGACATCACGCTGGTCACCTGGTCGAAACAAGTGCATGTCGCGCTGGCAGCGGCAGAACAAGCGGCGCAACAAGGGGTTTCGGTCGAGGTGATCGATCTGCGCACGATCTGGCCCTGGGATCGCGACTGTGTACTTGCCTCGGCCGCTCGCACCGGACGTGCGCTCGTCACGCACGAGGCTGTGCAGGTGGCCGGCTTCGGAGCCGAGATCGCAGCGACCATCGCCGAGGAACTCGGCATCCCGGTCAAGCGTGTCGGCGCACCGCGTATTCCGGTCGGCTATGCCGGCACGCTGGAAGCGGCGGCGCATGTCGGCGCGGAGAAACTGCTCGCCGCGCTACTTGGGTTTGGAAGCTGACGTTTCCCCGGTCCGGCCATCTTCCAGGAGTTGCGGCAGCCGGATTGCGGCGAATTTTTTGCCGCGCTCCGAGGTAAAGCCGCAGTTCCTGAGCACATCGAGCGGCACGCGCAAATCGATGCCGGCATTCCGGATGGCCGCCTTGCCGGAATAGACCGTGTGGATTCGGGCGATGATCTCGGCTGCCTCGATCAGCGTGTCTTCCTGACGTGCCTGTTCGAGGAATTTCCCGGCCACCGCCAGCGCCAGTTGCAACTGCCTGAGCCCTTCCGGGGTCTGTTTTTCAGGCAGCCCGGCATAGTTGGCGGCCCGGCTCTCCAGCACATCGAGCGGATGCATGATCCGGACGGCGAATTCACCGAAAGAGACCTCGATGCCACGGCGTGCGACTGTCCCGGTTTGCAAGCCGAAGACGCCATCCACGACATCGATGCTGATGAAGTCGCCCTGGCCACGCCCGACCCGGATGTTTCCAACCAGTGCGGAAATTGCGCTGCGTAACTGGTACTTGGGCAGTCCGTGCATTCCCGCCGCGATGATTCCTACATCCTCCCGCCTGCCCAGTACGTCCGCGTCCATGGAAATGGCGGCCTGCTCGACCTGGATACCGTAGGCGGCCACCCAGAATGCCAGTGCCTGACCGCCGACGACCACGGTGCCCGACCGCAACTGCTCGCACAGTTGCCTGACATCCTCGGGCGTGAAGGGTATTTCAGGCAAGGCTGACGCTTTCGACATCGAACCGGGCCGCGTCGATCAATTCCCGCTTGAACATGAGCGGCGCGTCGGCGGCCATCCTGCCGGCGTTGATGGCGGCAAAAGCCGCTTCGCGGCGCACCCTTTCCTCTGCGGCCAGCAGGTTCGCCCCGCCGGTGGCCGCCACCAGGTCCGCCTTGCTGATGCCCAGTTGCTCGACCAGCCGCCCGATCTCGCTCCAGTACTCGACTTGCTGGGCCAACGACCGGTGGGCCAAGTCCTTGGCTTCGCTCGATAGTTCGTAAAGACGGTCGGAAATTCGGATGGATTTCATGATAGTCACCGTATGTAGCAATTTGCCACACTATGCCACATACGGTGATTTCTGGCAACCGGGCCCTGCCCTACGACTTTCCTGCGTCACGCCACCTCCATGTTGCGTTGTGCGCCGTCCCGCCAGCACCGAGTTTCAGCCACCCAGTCCGCGCCGGTAATCGTGGTACGTCCCCTCCTATTATTCACTCGCCGCGCTGCTGAGACTCAGAACCTACCGTTCCCGCAAACTCTCGTCCTTGTACTGAAGCAACGGCGAGAGGAAATACTCGATCACCCGGCGCTGGGCGGTCTTGACCTCGACGGTCACCGCCATGCCGGGCGTGAGATTCACCGTCTTGTTCTCCACCTGGAGCGTCGTGCGTGCCGGCACCACCCGTGCCGGGAAGATCAGGCCGCGTTTCTCGTCGTTGACAGCATCGCTGGACACGCTGACCACCCTGGCGTCGATCGTGCCGTATTTGGTGAAGGGAAAGGTCTCGATCTTCACCACCGCATCCTGGCCCGGATTGACGAAGCCGATGTCCTTGTTCTCGACGAAGGCCTCGATCTCGATCGGGTTGTCCGTCGGCACCACCATCATCAGCTGCTGGGCCTCGGTGACGACCCCGCCGACCGTATGCACGGCCAGTTGCTGCACCGTGCCATCCACCGGGGCGGTGAGCGTCATCAGTTTGCCGCGCGATTCCGCCTTGATCAGTTCCTGGCCGTAGCTCGTCACCTTCTGCTCGGCCTCGTTGAGGCTATCGAGGGCGAGGCGCTTCGTTTCGGCTAGCAGGGAGGTACGCTGGCCCCGACCTTCCTGCAAGGCCGCCGCCAGTTCCTTGAGGCGGCTCCTCTGGGTAGCCAGGTCCGCTTCCTGTTCGATGCGTAACTGTTCCTTCTCCAGATAGCCGTGCTCGGAGATGAAGTTCTGTCCGACCAGATTTTTGAAGTCCTGGGCACGCCGGCGCGCGATGGGCACGGTCAGCTCCAGCTTTGTCACGATCTCCCGGGTCGAGGCGAGTTCCGCCTCCCGTTTTGCAATGTCGGCGTCGATACGCGCGAGCTTGGCCTGGTACTCGCCGTATTGTCCGTCAAGAATGCGCTGCTCCTGGGCCAGCCGGTCGGCTGGGACGTCGGACAAGCGTCCCAGGAAAGGCAGACGACCGGAGGCCAGTGCGTTAAGCATCGCCCGGGCCCGCGCCGCCTGCAGGCGGGCGGTCAGCAGATCGTTGGCGATCCGCGTCGTATCGGCGGCGGTACTGGTCGCATCAAGCTCGATCAACACTTCCCCGGCCTTCACCGTCTGCCCGTCGATGACGTGGATGGCCTTGACGGTGGCGGTGTCGAACGGCTGGATCACCTTGGTGCGGTCGCTCGGCACGATCCGGCCATGGGCAGTGGCCACCACGTCCATGTGACCGAACACCGCCCACAGCAAGGCAATGATGGCGAAGGCGATCAGCAGCCACATGGCGACGCGCGGCGCCGGCGAGACCGGCGTTTCCTGCAGTTCGAGCGCGGCCGGCAGGAACTGGGCTTCATGGGCGAGGCGCGGCTGGGTGTCGAATTGCTTACGCTCGTGCCAGGCGTGGCGGAAGACCGCCCCGTAGCGTTCGAGAAGTTCGGCAAAGGCTTGCAGACGCAGAGAACTCATGGATTTATCCCATCTGCAGCCGATGCAGCCGCGCATAGTGTCCCGCCTCATGGGCCAGCAGTTCGGCATGCGTCCCCTGCTCGACGATCTGCCCGCGGTCGATCACGATGATGCGGTCGGCGCCGCGCACGGCCGAGAGGCGATGGGCGATGATGATCACCGTGCGCCCCTGGCAGATCGCCTTCATGTTGTTCTGGATGATGCGTTCGGACTCGTAGTCGAGGGCGCTGGTCGCTTCGTCGAAGATCAGGATGCGCGGGTTGGTGATCAGCGCCCGGGCGATGGCGATACGCTGGCGCTGGCCGCCGGAGAGCGAGGAGCCATGCTCGCCGACCACGGTGTCGTAGCCTTCCGGCAGTTCGAGGATGAATTCGTGGGCGCCGGCCAGCTTGGCCGCGACGATCACGGCATCCAGCGGCAGGCCGGGATCGGACAGGGCGATGTTCTCGCGGATGCTGCGGTTGAAGAGCATGTTCTCCTGCAGGACGACGCCGATCTGGCGGCGCAGGGAACTGGTATCGGCCACCGCCAGATCCATGCCGTCGACCAGCACCCGGCCGCTCTCGGGCAGATAGAGCCGCTGCACCAGCTTGGCCAGCGTGCTCTTGCCCGAACCGGAACGGCCGACGATGCCGATGACCTCGCCGGGCTGGATCGTCAGGTCGATGCCGCGCAGCACCTCCGGGGCGTCGGGCCGGTAGCGGAACACCACCTGGTCGAGTTCGATGCGACCCACCAGTGCCGGCAAGGTGCCGGCCCGGGCGAGTTCGGTGCGGCTGTTGAGGATGTCGCCCAGGCGCTGCACCGAAATGCCGGTCTGCTGGAAGTCGGTCCAGAGTTGCGCCAGGCGCATCACCGGCTGGGCCACCCGGCCGGCCAGCATGTTGAAGGCGATCAGCTGGCCGACCGTCAATTGGCCGTCGATGACCAGCCGGGCGCCGAGCCAGAGCGTGGCGACCGTGACCAGCTTGCCGATCAGATTCACGCCTTCGTGGGCGATGGTGCCCAGGGTGGCGGTACGAAAGCCGGCGGCGACATAGGCCGCCAGCTGGTTGTCCCAACGGCGGGTCATCTGCGGTTCGACCGCCATCGCCTTGAGGGTGTCGATGCCGTTGATGGTCTCGACCAGGAAGGCCTGGTTCTCGGCACCGCGATTGAACTTCTCGTGCAGGCGCGCGCGCAAGAGCGGCGTGATGAGCAACGACATCAGGCCGTAGGCCGGCAGCGACAGGACGACGATCAGGGTCAGCCAGCCGCTGTAGAAGAGCATCACCCCGATGAACACCACCGAGAAGCACAGATCGAGCACCAGGGTGATGGCGTTGCCGGTGAGGAACTGGCGGATGTTCTCCAGTTCGCGCACCCGGGCCACCGTGTCGCCGACCCGCCGGGCCTGGAAGTAGGCCAGCGGCAGGGCCAGCAGGTGGCGGAACAGCCGCGCGCCGAGTTCGACATCGATGCGGCTGGTGGTGTGGGCGAAGACGTAGCTTCGCAGGCCGGAGAGCACGGTCTCGAAGATCACCACCACCAGGAAGCCGAAGGCGATGACGTCCAGCGTGGTGAAGCCGCGATGAACGAGCACCTTGTCCATCACGACCTGGAAGAACAGCGGCGTCACCAGCGCGAAGAGTTGCAGGGCGAAGGAGACCGCCAGCACTTCGCCCAGCAGCTTGCGGTATTTGACGACGGCGGGGATGAACCAGCTGAAGTCGAACTTCGCCAGTTCCCCGGCGAACGAGGCCCGACTGGTGAACAGGATCAGTTCGCCGTTCCAGCGCTCGCCGAATTGCTTCAAGCGTCAGGACCTGCGGGGCGGGGACTGCCGGGGTCCTGGATCAGCACCTGTTCGCCGTCGAGCCGGGCCAGGATGAAGAAGCGGCCGTCATGACTGGCGGCGAGTGCCGGCAGCGGCGTGCGATCAAGACGGGCGATTTCGGTATGGACGCGTTTGGCCTTCAGGCCCAGCGCCTTGGCGGCCAGGAGTATCTGCGCCGTGCCGAAGGATTCGCCCGGCGCCTTGAACTGGTGGGCGAGTTGCGCCGGGTCGGCCGCCAGCCCGTGGAAACGGGCCAGCATGGCCAGACCGAGCAGGCCGGAATCGGGGGCAGGCTCACGCTCCAAGCCCGCCCCGTCTTCACGGTCGGCGGTGCCGACAGCTTCCATTCCGTCTTACTGCCAGTTGGCGGCGATAACGGGAGCCAGTGCGGTCTGGTAGTTGGACGGCAAGGTGGTCTGACCGGCTGCCGGCGGCGCGAAGGCCGCCATGGCCTGCACCAGCGCTTCGACCTTGGTGTCGAGCAGGGTATGGTTGTCCGCCGTCTTGAACTGCTCGACGTGGTAGGCGCTGCCCGAGTACCAGTTGCTGATGGTCAGCTTGTCCGAGGTGCCGATGATGCTGGCTTCCAGGTTGTTGCCGACATGGCGGAACCAGATCTGGTCGGTGGCGACGCCAGACAGGAAGCTGGCGATGTCGGTGTTGCCCGCCGTGCTGTCGTTTTCCGTGACGGTGTCGGCGCCGTAGCCGCGGCCGAGGAGGTAGGTGTCGTTGCCGGTGCCTCCGATCAGGCTATCCATGCCCGTCCCACCATCGAGGGTGTCGTTGCCCGCGTTGCCGGTCAGGGTGTTGGCGGCGCTATTGCCGGTGAGCACGTTGTTCAGCGTGTTGCCGGTACCGTTGATGGCCGTGGTGCCGGTCAGGGTCAGGTTCTCGACGTTGTTACCCAGCGTGTAGGTGATGCTCGACTGGACGAGATCGGTGCCTTCGTTGGCGTTCTCGGTCACAACGTCGCCGGTCGCGTTGACGACAGTAGGTATCGTTGCCTGCACCGCCGACCATCGTGTCGCTGCCACTGCCGCCGTCGAGCGTGTCATTGCCGGCGTTGCCGGTGAGCGTGTTGTTGGCGCTGTTGCCGGTCAGGATGTTGTCCAGCGCGTTGCCGGTACCGTTGATGGCCGTGGTACCGGTCAGGGTCAGGTTCTCGACGTTGGCACCCAGCGTGTAGGTCACCGAGGATTGCACCAGGTCGATGCCTTCGCTCGCGTTCTCGGTCACGACATCGCCGGTGTTATCGACCACATAGGTGTCGTTGCCCAGGCCACCGATCATGGTGTCGGCCCCCGCGCCGCCGGAGAGAACGTTGTTCGCACTATTTCCGGTAAGCACGTTATTCAGGGTATTGCCCGTGCCGTTGATCGCGGCGGTGCCAGTCAGCGTGAGATTCTCGATATTGCTGCCCAGCGTGAAGGTCACCGCCGACTGAACCAGATCAGTCCCCTCGCTGGCATTCTCGGTGATGGTATCGCCGGTGTTATCCACCACGTAGGTGTCGTTGCCGGCACCACCCAGGAGCTTGTCCGCTCCGACACCGCCGTCCAGTATGTCGTTGCCCGCGCCACCGGTAAGCGTATTGATCGCACTGTTGCCGGTAAGCACATTGTTCAGCGTGTTGCCGGTGCCATTGATGGCTGTGGTTCCGGTCAGGGTCAGGTTTTCGACATTGGCACCCAGGGTGTAGGTGATACTCGATTGAACCAGGTCTGTGCCCTCACCGGCGTTCTCGGTGATGGTATCGCCTGTGTTATCCACCACATAAGTGTCGTTGCCGGTACCACCATAGAGCTTGTCGCTGCCGGTACCCCCGTTCAGCAAGTCATTGCCGGCGTTGCCATTCAAAGTGTCGTTTCCACCAAGGCCATTTAACGTATCGTTGCCAGCATAACCATTCAGAGTATCCACTCCCGATGTACCGTTGAGGATCAAATCCTGCACGCTGACAGTAATATCGAATACGTCCGACACCGCCAGGTCACCTGCATCCTTCGCAGTCACGCGTACACTAGTCGTGCCAAGGGTGATCGGCGTACCACTGAAAGAGTGGGTTGTGGCATTGAAACTCAGCCACGATGGCAGCGCACTGCCATTCGCCAACGAGGCGCTATAGGTAAGCGTATCGCCTGCGTCAGGGTCGGTAAATGCGCCAGCGGCAACGGTATAGCTAAAAGCACCTCCCTGCGCCGCGGTCTGATCCGGCAAGGCGATGGACAACACAGGTGCTCTGTTGCTCTGTATCTGTGCCAAGATCGTGGCAATGTCCCAACTGGTACCGTCACTGAACTTCACCTGTTGAATCGAGTTCCCTACGTTGGCTGGATCATAGGAGTCGATGAAAATTCCCAACATTACCTTGTCGCTAGTACCTGCAATGGACAGTTCTAGGAACCCATTCGACGAACGCAGCGCCACGATCTCCGCCGGCGTTACACCCGCCTTGAATTGCAGTACGTCAAACTTATCTGCCGCCGCCGTGACGTAGTCATTGTCATCGATGGTGTCTTGGCCATCGCCCTTGCCAAACAGATAGGTATCATTTCCCAAACGACCGACGAGATAATCGTTGCCAGCCCCACCATCCAATACATCGTCACCGTTCTCACCGTCAAGCAAGTCGTTGCCATCCCCGCCCACCAAGGTATCGTTACCATCACGCCCATACAGTTCGTCGTCACCCGCTTGGCCAGTGATGAGATCAGCATTGAGTGTGCCAGTGATAACATCGTTACTGGCCGTGCCCGCCAATACCTTGGCGGTCAGGGCCGCTATGTCCCAAGTCGTGCCGTCGGCAAACTTCACCTGCTGGAGCGGATTATTCGCGTTGGCCGGATCGTCGTAGGCACAGAAGTATTCAATAATTACCCGATCCTGCGTACCCGCGATCGACAGCACCAAGTCCGTGTATGAACGCGTGACCACAATCTCCGACGGCGCCACGCCTGCCTTGAATTGAAGAACGTTGAGTTGGGTTGTCGTGTCTTCTTCCCTATGGATGATGTCCTGACCATCACCTTTGCCAAACAGAAAAGTATCGTTTCCATCTCCACCATACATTTCGTCGAACCCCGCCCCGCCATCCAGCACGTCGTCGCCGCCGCTGCCGACCAGCGTGTCGTTACCCGCCTGGCCGTTAATAATGTCAGCGTAGCGCGTACCGCTGATCCAGTCATCACCAGCCGTACCCGCCAATGTCATGGCAGTCAGAGCCGCTACGTCCCACGTCGTGCCGTCGGCAAACTTCACCTGCTGAATCGGATTCCGGTAATTGGCCGGATCGTCGTCAAGGAAGAAGAACTGCAAAGTAACCTTGTCCGTCGTGCCCGCAATGGAGAGCACCAGGCTCGACCACAAACGGGTGGCCACGATTTCGGTTGGCACCACGCCTGCCTTGAATTGCAAAACGTTGGACTCGTAAGCGTCGGCAGGGTAAATCGTGTCCTGTCCATCGCCCTTGCCAAACAGGTAGATGTCGTTGCCGCCTTGGCCACTCAACCAGTCGTTGCCGCTGCCGCCGTCAAGCATATCGTCGCCGCTGCCTCCGTACAGAGAGTCATTGCCATCCTGGCCCTGCAGCAGGTCGTTGCCGTTGCTGCCGATAAGTGTGTCGTCACCCGCGCCACCTTCAATTATGTCAACACCGGTAGTACCAGACAGCGTGTCATTGCCTGCCGTACCGATCAGATGGTAGGGAGCCGGAGTCCCTGCGGGAACCTTGTCCAGAATGGCGGCAAAATTCCATAGGGTGCCGTCGGCAAACTTGACCTGCTGCACGGGACTGAAGCTATTGGCTGAGCTGTTGTCACCGAAGAACTGACGAATCATCACGGCGTCAGTGGAGCCGGTGATGGAAAACAGCAAGTCGCTACCGTAACGAGCGGCAGTTATATCGCCGGGCAATATGCCGCCCTCGAATTGGAGCGTATTGAGTTTGTTCGTTGCGGTGTTGTAACTGATGTCGTCATGTCCATCGCCTGTACTGAAAAGATACGTAATGCCGCCGCCATAGCCGTAAATGGCGTCGTTGCCACGTCCGCCTGAGACGACGGTGTTACCTCCTGCACTAACCGCGGACAATGAGTCGTTGTTGTAACCACCCATGATGTTCTGATTGCCTTGTAGATCGGCCGAGACGATGACGTCGGATGAATGGCGACTGATCAGTTGAGCGTAGGTAAGCGTCTCGCCGCCAATCACGTAATGCTCGACGGGTACTCCAGCGTTCTTGATCCCGACATAATCGCTCGGCCCATACTGGATCATCAACGTCATGTCGTCCGTCTGTAGCCATAAATCCGTCAATCCGGCTCCGATGACCACCGTATCGTCGCCGCCTTCATCTTCGATGGTATCGGCGCGGTTGCCGGGCCCCAGCGCGCCATCGCCCGAGGACAAAATAAACGTGTCATTGCCCATCCCGCCGTTTAAGGCATCTTCTTCCGTGCCACCGATCAGGACATCGTTGCCCGCATCGCCTCGCATTTGATCGAAGCCGGTGCCGCCGATCAGGGTGTCGTTGCCTTCACCGCCCTGAAGAATGTCATCCCCGATGCCGCCATCGAGCATGTCGTCGTTGCCATACCCCCAGAGCTTGTCGTTGCCGCTTTCGCCATACAGGACATCCCGGCCATGGTATTGCACGGGCAGGTCATTACTGTCGCCAATCAGCTCATCGTTGTCGTTACCGCCATACAGCACGTCCGAACCGCCATCGCCCCACAGATGATCGTTGCCGCTCCCGCCTTGCAGCAGATCGTCACCGTGGTATTCCGCCAGCCAGTAGTAATCGGGGAAGTTGTCGCGCCAGCCATCACCGTACAACCAGTCGGAGTCGGCACCGCCATCGATTATGTCGTTGCCGATGCCGCCCATCAGCGTGTCGTCGCCCGTACCGCCGATCAGCTGGTCATTTCCTTCACCGCCTTCGATATGGTCGTTGCCCACCCCGCCATCCAGATAGTCCGCCCCGTCACCCGCCACGTCGCGGACACCAACGAACTGGTGCAAATTAAAGCCACTGGTTTGAGAACCACTGAAGGACCAGCCGTGGCGATCCACGCGCCAACTGCTACCCCCCAGGAGGACGTCATTGCCAATGCCGCCCAGCAATACGTCGCGGCCGGCACCACCGGCCAGAAAGTCCATGCCGTCCCCGCCGACCAGCCGGTCGTCGCCATCGCCGCCCGCCAGGGCATCGTCTTCCGTGCCGCCGTCGAGTTTGTCGTTACCTTTGCCGGCGACCAGTGCGTCCTTCCCGCCGTTGCCGATCAGTTCGTCGTCGCCATCCAGGTCGCCGTCGTGCAGGTAGCTGGCGTTGTCATCGCCGACCAGCTTGCCGTTGCCCCAGGCTTCGGCGTCGGCCCCGGCGACGGTGATTTCCATGCGCGCCGCGTCGCGCAGGTTGTAGAACGGGTGCGCGTTGTCGATGTTGTAGGGCGTGGTCATGTTGCCCGGCGCCGCCGTGTTCGGCGGCAGCGCTGCCGCTTCCACCGGCGCGTTCAGCACGATGCCGTACATGCCGCTCTTGAACCCCGCCACGGTGATCCGCTCGCCGCCCTTGACGATGGTCAGCAGCCCGCCGGTCTCCCGCTCGCCGACGAATTCGAATGTCCAGTCGGTGTCGCCCCATTCCGTGACGCTGTCTTGCTTCTGGGCGTAGCTGCCCGCCGGGTTGAGCCCGCCCCAGTCGATCTGCCCTTGCCCGTCGCCGCCGTGGCCGTCGTCCGCCGCATCGATGAGGATGTCGCCGTTCGTCACTACGTAGGTGTCGTTGCCCGCGCCGCCCAGCATATAGTCGGCGCCGGTGCCACCGATCAAGGTGTCGGCACCAGCCGCCGCCGGCGAGGATGTCGTTGCCGCCTAAGCCGACCAGCAGGTCGGTCTGGCTGCTGCCGGTGAGGCTGTCGGTGTCACCGGCGCCGAGCATGAAGGCACGCCGACTGCTTGCCGTCGCGTCTGCGATCAGCCGCTCGCCGCCGATATACCAGTCGTCGGCATTGGCAAGCTGGGTGCCGTAGGCAAGCAGGGCGTCGCTGCCACCCACTTGCGGCCAGAACCACGACTGGAAGTATTGTTGATAGCCCTTGTTCTCACCCAGACCAGCGGCCACTTTGTCGATGTCGATCTTGAGACCGCCACCGACGGACTCAAAGAACTCTCCGGCAAAGGCCTCCCCGCCAAGGTAGTAGGCTTGGATGCCAAAGGCAATCATGGCTTTGTTGAGGGGTGCTTCGGTGGCAAATCGACCGCCTGTTGCAGCCAGACGGTTCATGTCAGCGGTGAAGTTTTCAAGGAATTTGTCACCAGGCTGACCGCCAATGCCGATTTGCCGACGCAACAGAAGTTCCATGAAGTTGGTTCTCGAGTCTGTCGCTACAAACTTGTACAAGTTTGAATCGAAGATCAGCGGAATCAGGTTGGGTAGCGTCTCCGCCGCCTTTGCAAAGCCGGGCACGGTTTTCATGGCGGCGAGCAGCGCAATGGAGTGCAGGTCGTCGGCGCTGGCGGCCAGGCCGGCGTGGGGGATGATTTCCCGCAGGCCGCCGATGCGCTGCGAGGGTGGGCACCAGGCGGTTGCTGGTCAGGGCTTCGCCGGCGACGCTGTGGTCGGAGACTTTCCATTCGCCGCGGATGCCCGGCGTGACGCTGGCGCCTTCGCCGTTGGCGGCCATATCGCTGGTAAAGCTGTCCAGCGCGGTGGCGAGACTCGGCAGGAGGAGTGACTGGCTCGACAGGTAGTTGCGGATGCTGGTGCGAACGTCATTGTTCGCGCTCAGGCGGAACGGCGCCTGGTCGAAGGTGACCGCCTTCTGGTCGAACAGCACGCCCATGAGGGCCGCGAGACCGCCGCCCAGACTGTGACCGGTGAAGCTGTAGGTGACACCCTCGCCATACTGCTGCCGGATGCCGGCATAGAAGGCGGCGGCTTTCTCGAGTTGCGCCGCCGCCCAGGGCGACGCGAAGAGTACGAAATTGGTCAGCCAGTCTTTCCATTGATCCGTGCCGGCAAAGGCAATCACGATCTCGTCGCCCTTGCGGTAGGCAACGGCTTCGAAACCGGAGGGTTGGTCGTGAGTCCGATCAAGTAACGACCACGAGCTTGGTGCATATATCCTGTTTGCGTCATTGCGCTGCGTGTAATAGGCGCTCGCTGCCAGCACTGCCAAATCAGATGTATCAGCCATGATTATTTCCTCCGGTTCTTGTCCAATTGTTCAAGTTCCCAAATACAGCCTTCTTTACCCCGCACCCCGCTCCGGTAAATGGTGCGGAGGTCGGGGGAGGTGTTCAGATTGATACGTTTCACCGCATCGGCCTTCACAAGGCCAGTGTCTATTTCCTGCCGGGCATCGTAGTTGCGGGTGCCGAGTAATAAGTTGGCGGTCTTGATTTCTTCCGGAAACGCGTCGACTGAGATACGTCGCCATTCCTTGCCGTCATAGCGGAAGAAGACATACGGCGGCACCGGGCGGCCCAACATGTCGTAAGCGGCGCAGGTGTTCGGGCTGGCGGCGATGTATGGCCGCCCCTCTTTGATTCCGAGCGCCAGTGGAATCAGGTGCGGCCCGCTCTCCCAGGTGACGGGGAAACTTGAACCTTCAACGGGTATGCGCAATACAAACCCCACCACTGGTGAGCCAAACACTCTATTTCCTGGTTCCTGATCAAGCGGGTTGCCCAGCTTGTCATAGCGGTCGATGACAACGATACGGTTGTCGGCCAATTGCACTTCTTCCTTCCAGTTGCGCGTACCACCGCAACCTGAAAGCAGGAGGATTGTCAGCAGTACAAGAATTGTTCTGGTCATCATGCCGCCACTCTCCATCGCGTATCGTTCGCCGTCCCGCCAGCGCCGACTTTTTGCTTGGGCAGGCCTGGCGCCTGGGTGTATTCGTAGGGATAACCGCTGCATCGCGTAGCTCTCCAAACCCAAGTTGATGCCGGCATGGCGGTGCCAGGCCGGGCGTCTCTGTTGAGCGGTTTGTCGCCCGCTTGGTAGCGAGTCTTGATAGGTATGCCGGCAGGGTAGCGGCGGTGCAATGACATGTCGATATGACGAAAGTCATAGCGTGTGTCCGACGCGCACCATGGGTGTCAGGTCGGGCCCTCACGCCGCACTCCTCCAGCTTTCCCCATTCGCGGCTTCCCGAGCAAATCTGATGCCGTCCCGCCAGCGCCGACTTTTGAGTGAGGCAACCGGCACGCTGCCCCCGCCGGCCTGTTCGGGCGGGACGGCGGTGCCGATGGCGGTGGTTACCGCGCCGGTCTCGATGTTGTAGTTGATAAACGTTTGTCCGTTGGTGCGTTCCAGTGTCTCGATGAGATAGACGGCGCGCAGGTACTTTTCCGGGAGAGGCGGCGCGGTGCCGCTGAGCGGCACGCGGTAGGCGCCCCAGAGTTGTTCTTTGGTGATGCCTTGCGGCTGGTAGATGATGGCGTAGGGCACCATCCCACCGCCCAGAATTGCCGGCGCGTTCATCAGGTGCAGGCCGGGGCTGGTTTTGGCGATGGGCAGACCGCTGTAGCCGCTGCCGCTGAACAGGGTGGGCGCCTGGTAGCCCACCGGGGTGGTGCTCCAGTCGGATGTGTTCGCCCAGTTCTGGATCAGGGTGTCGAGTGCGGCGTCGAACTGGTCGTGGGTGCGGTAGTTGGCTTGCAGGTCGGCAAGCTGGCTGGCCAGTGCGGTCGAGAGGGTGGCGGCTTCCCTGAGATCGCGCAGCCGCCCCGATCCCTGCATATCGGGCAGGCCGGCCACCGCCGTGGTGTCGAGGTGGTCGGGGAATGCGCGATAGAAGGGGTTGTCGGCGAGGTCGAGGGCGACGAAGGCGTCGTCGCCCCTGAGTACTCTCCAATCGCCACCCCGCCAGCGCCGAGTTTTGTTTTCGGCAGATAGGTCGCTCTGGTGTTTTCTTCCAGTTATCCGCTGCATTGCGTTCGTCTCCATGACAAATGCCGGCGCTGGCTTGCTCGCGCTCATACTTGTATCTCTATGCAGGGATTTGCCGCCCGCTTGATCGCGGGTCTGGATGGGTATGTCATCAGGGTAGTCGCACAACAATGACATGTCAATATCACGAAAGCTATACTTTATGGAGGATTGTGCTGCCGTAAGTGCCGTCCCGCCAGCGCCGACTTTGCTCTGCGTTGTGCTAGGCTTGCGGGCTTGGGAGATAGTCAAGAAGCTCCGCTCAATCCACTTACTCACGAGGAGACCCCGATGCTGCGTAGAACCCTGTTGCTGACCCTGTCCGCCGCCGCCATGGCCTGTGCGCTGCCCGCCGTTGCGCAGACGAAATACGCTCCCGAATATCGCCTGTCGACCGTCGTCGGCACCGCTTTCCCCTGGGGCAAGGGCGGCGAAATCTGGGGCAATCTGGTGCGCGAGCGCACCCAGGGCCGCATCAACATCAAGCTGTATCCCGGCACCTCCCTCGTCGCCGGCGATCAGACGCGCGAGTTCACCGCGATCCGCCAAGGCGTCATCGACCTCGCCATCGGCTCGACCATCAACTGGTCACCGCAGGTCAAGGAGCTCAACCTCTTCTCGCTGCCCTTCCTGATGCCCGACTACAAGGCCATCGACGCGCTGACACAGGGCGAGGTGGGCAAGGATATTTTCAAGCTCCTCGAAAAGAACGGGGTCGTCCCGCTCGCCTGGGGTGAGAACGGCTACCGCGAAGTCACGAACTCGAAGCGCCCGATCCGCTCGCCGGAGGACATGAAGGGATTGAAGTTCCGCGTTGTCGGCTCGCCGATCTACAACGAAACCTTTACCGTGCTGGGCGCCAACCCGACGCAGATGAGTTGGGCCGACGCACAGCCCGCGCTGGCTTCCGGCGCCGTCGATGGCCAGGAGAATCCGCTGACGATCTTCACCGCGGCCAAGATGCACACCATCGGCCAGAAGAATGTCACCCTGTGGGGCTACGTCGCCGACCCGCTGATTTTCGTGGTCAACAAGGAAGTCTGGGCCAGTTGGACGCCGGCCGACCAGCAGATCGTCCGGGAAGCCGCCGTCGAAGCCGGCAAGCAAGTCATCGAGCTGGCGCGCAAGGGCCTGGTTGCGCCTGATCTTTCCATGATCACCACCATCGAAAGCCTGGGCGTGAATGTGGTGAAGCTCACCCCGCAGGAACGCGACGTCTTCGTCAAGACGACACAAAAGGTTTACCAGAAGTGGACCAAGACCGTGGGACAAGCGCTGGTCAGCAAGGCCGAAAAGGCCATCGCCGCGCGCAAATAAATCTGTCTTATTTTTTCCGGCAACGCGGCCACCCCATCTAGAAGGTGGCCGCGTTGTTTCCGGTCAGTTCATGAACGAATCACCCGAACCAGCAACACCCCGTCGCGCGGAACGCCCCTGGATCCCCGTCGGGTTCGAGGAATTTTTTGCCGCCATGGCGATGGCGCTGATCTGCCTGATCACCTTCGCCAATGTGCTGGTGCGCTACTTCACCGACGAATCCTTTGCCTTTACCGAGGAGTTCTCGGTTTTCCTCATGGTCGTGCTGACCTTCTTCGGCGCCTCGGCCGCATTCGCCAAGAACGTGCACATCCGCGTCAGCTTCTTCGTTGACAAGCTGAAGCCGCGCCTCGCGCAGCGCATCGAAATCGTCATGATGATCGTCGCACTGGCGTTGTTCTTGCTGATCGCCGGCTACGGTGTCCGGCTGCTCCTCGACGACTGGAACTACGAGACCACTTCTCCCGGCATCGGCATTCCGCTGTGGATCTACACGCTCTGGCTGCCGCTGCTGTCCGCCGTCATCGCCTTGCGCATCTGCGGCCGCATCGTGCGCCTCTGGCGCGAGAAGGCGACCGCATGCTGACCGGCAGCCTGATCCTCTTCGTCGGCTTTGCGGTGCTCCTGCTGCTCGGCGCGCCGCTGGCGGTCGCCCTCGGTGCCGCCGGCACCGCCGCCATCCTCACCGAAGGACTCGGCATCATGTCGGTGCCGACCAATGCCTACGCCGGCATCGCCAAATATCCGCTGCTGGCCCTGCCGGTTTTCGTGCTGGCCGGCATGATTTTCGAACGCGCGGGCGTCGCCCTGCGTATCGTCAACTTCACCGCGGCGCTGGTCGGCAGCCGGCGCGGTGCGCAGGGCGTGGTCGCCGTGCTGGTCTGCATGTTCCTCGGCGGCATCTCGGGTTCCGGTCCCGCCGATGCCGCCGCCGTGGCGATGGTAATGATCCCCGGCATGGCCAGCCAGGGCTACCCGCGCGCCTTCTCGGCCAGCCTGATCGCCGCCGCCGGCTCGACCGCAATCCTGATTCCGCCTTCGATCGCCTTCATCGTTTACAGCATCCTCGTGCCCAGCGCGAGCGTACCGGCCCTCTTTGCCGCGGGGCTGATTCCCGGGGTACTGGCGGGCCTCTCGCTGTTGATACCGGTGTTCTACTTCTCGCTGCGCGAAGGCTGGGGTGCAGACGTTGAAAAGAGCACCACCTCAACCTGGCAGGCCTTCAAGGACGCCATCTGGGGCATGCTGGCGCCCGTCATCATTCTCGGCGGATTGCGCTCGGGCATGTTCACGCCGACTGAAGCCGCCGTGGTCGCCGTGTTCTACGGCCTCTTTGTCGGCATGGTCGTCTATCGCTCGCTGTCCTGGCGCGATGTCTACGCCGTGCTGGTCCTGTCGGCCGAGATTTCGGCGGTCGTGATGATCATCATTTCCCTCGCGGGCGTGTTCGCCCATGCGGGCTCGACGCTCGGGGCCTTCGATGCATTTGCCCAGAGCCTGATCGGCGTCACGTTCAACTGAATGGGTGATGCTGGCCATGATCATGGTGATGCTGCTGATCGCCGGCATGCTGCTCGACGCCGTGTCGATCTTCCTCATCTTCCTGCCGATCCTGATTCCCATCGCCAACGCCTTCCAGTGGGATCTGGTGTGGTTCGGCGTGCTGATGACCATGAACATGGCGATCGGACAATTCACCCCGCCGATGGCGGTCAATCTGATGGTGACCTCGCGCATCGCCGGCATTTCGATGGAATCCACCATCCCGTGGGTGATGTGGTTCGTTGTCTCGATGCTCCTTGCCCTGCTGATCGTCGCGGCTTTTCCCCCGCTCAGCCTGTGGCTGCCGCAGTCGATGGGTTACTGACCCGCAGCGCCATGCGCACCCTGTTCCTGATCGACTCGATCACCGAGATCACCCCGGCGATGTCTGGCGCGGTCATCGTCTCGGGTTCGCATGGCGGACGCTCGGTCAGCATCTACGCGCTGGGCATCCAGCCCCATCCCTACGCGGTGTTCTTCAACGATGCCGGCATCGGCAAGGAAGATGCGGGCATCGTCGCCCTCGACCACCTCGAACAGGCAGGCGTCATCTGTGCTGCCTACAGCCACGACTCGGCGCGCATCGGTGAGGCCCGGGACGGCTTGGCCAATGGCGTGATCTCGGCAAGCAACCGGCTGGCACGGGCGGCAAGTATTCAGACCGGAGAATCGGTAACTGCCGCGGTCGAACGTCTGCGTCAGGCTTAGTTGTGTCAATACCCAGCTTTCAGCCACTCACCGGCATTTACGAGCCCTCGGCCATCCAGCAATTGCCGGATGGCCGTTTTCTTGTGGTCGAGGATGAAAAGCAGCATCCCTTCAGCCTGTTCACATTGGGTGCCGAAGGACAGATCGACGTTCAGCCCGTCGAGCGGGAAACCGGTGAGACTCTCGGCAAGCTCGACGATCTCGAAGGCCTGGCGCTCGATGCCGCAGGAAATGTCTATGCGATCACCTCGCATTCACGCGATGGTGCCGGGGAAATCAAGCAATCGCGCGACAAGCTCGTGCGCCTGCGCATCGAGGGTAATCGCATCGCAGCCGCCGCCATCTGCAGGGATCTCCGGCAAGCCCTGATCGCCACCCATCCGGTGCTGGCTGCCGCCGCCGAAATGATCGACGTCAAGCGCGATGGCGGGCTGAATATCGAGGCGATCGAGGTCGATCCGGCAACCCGGCACCTGCTGGTCGGCTTGCGCAGTCCGCTGTGCGAGCAACGCGCGATCATTGCCCGCGTCGAGAACCTCGCCGCAGTATTCGATGCCGGCGCGCCACCCCATGTTGCGCCGGTCCTCGCAACGCTTGATCTTGGCGGTCACGGCATCCGCAGCATGGCCCATGTCCCAGCACTGGAAGGTTATCTGATCGCCAGCGGGCCGGTGGCGCGCGAACAAGTGCAATTTCAGCTCTGGTTCTGGAACGGCCAACCGGGCGCCGCGGCGCGCCGCGTGACGGTCGATGGCCTGCCCGGCTTCGAGCATGCCGAAGGGGTCAGCCCGGCAGTCATCGATGGACAGCAACGCATCATCATCGTCAGCGACGATGGCAGCCGGGAGGAAGCTCGTTACGCCCGCTACCTGCTGCTCGATCCCGCCTGGCTCCGCAGCGGTTGAAAGTCAGGGCTGGCGGGACGGCACCCGCCGGACCGCCGTGTGCCCCGGGGACGGCATCCGCTAGAAAACTTCGTCGCCCACCCCGGCCAGCGCCGCATCGCCCGCCTTGACCGTCTCGGCAAATGCCGCCGCTTGCGGCAGCACCTGGTCGGCATAGAAATGCGCGGTCACGATCTTGGCGCGATAAAACGCCTGATCGCCTTCACCCTTGTCGAGATGACCGGCGGCAGCCAGCGCGGCGCGGCCCATCTGCCAGCCGCCGCACACCGTGACGGCCAGGTGCAGATACGGCACCGCGGCGGTCAGCACACCGGACAAGCCGGTTTTCGCATTGGCAGCCAGCCATTCCGATGCACCAGTCCAGGCCTGCAGGGCATGGCCCAGGCGCGCTGCCATCGCTTGCAGTTCCGGCCGCGTGGCGGTGGCCAGGGCCTCCACCGTGGCCTGTATCTCGCCAAACACGATTCTGGCCGTGGCCCCCTGGTCGCGCATCAACTTGCGAAACAGCAGGTCATTCGCCTGTATCCCGGTGGTGCCTTCGTAGATGGTGGTGATGCGCGCGTCGCGCCAATACTGGGCGGCGCCGGTTTCCTCGATGTAGCCCATGCCGCCGTGGATCTGGATACCCAGCGAGGTCACGTCGATACCCATCTCGGTGCTGCCGCCCTTGACGATGGGGATCATGAATTCGGCGAGGAACAACTGGCGCAGGCGCTCCGCCGGGTCGGCACTGGCATGCGCGCGATCGAGCAGGCCGGAGGCGACGTAAGCCAGCGCGCGGCAGGCCTCGACACGGGCCTTCATTGTCATCAGCATGCGCCGGATATCCGGGTGCCGGTCAAGGGTGACCAGTTTTTCGCCCGTCACCGCATCGCGTCCCTGCTGGCGTTCGCGCGCATAGGCGAGCGCCTGCTGGTAGGCCCGTTCGCCGAGCGCGATGCCCTGCAGGCCGACGCCCAGACGCGCCTCGTTCATCATGATGAACATGTATTCGAGGCCAAGGTTCGGCTCGCCCAGCAGGTAGCCGACTGCCCCGCCCGCGTCGCCATAGGCCATGACACAGGTCGGGCTGGCATGGATGCCGAGCTTGTGTTCGAGGGACACGCACTGCGCGTCGTTGCGCGCGCCCGGCGAACCATCCGGATTGACGAGAAACTTCGGCACCAAAAACATCGAAATGCCCTTCACGCCGGGCGGCGCGTCGGGCAGGCGGGCGAGCACCAGATGGACGATGTTGTTCGTCATGTCGTGGTCGCCATAGGTAATGAATATCTTCTGGCCAAAGAGACGATACGTGCCGTCGGCTTGCGGTTCGGCGCGGCTGCGGATCTGCGCGAGATCGGAACCGGCTTGTGGCTCGGTCAGGTTCATCGTGCCGGTCCACGCGCCGGTCACCATTTTTTCCAGATAGACGGACTTGAGCTCGTCGCTGGCGCAGGTCAGCAGCGCCTCGACGGCCCCGGTGGTCAGCAGCGGCCCGAGCGAGAACGACAGATTGGCCGAGCAGATCATCTCCTTGACGGCAACGGCCAGCGCGTCCGGCAGGCCCTGGCCACCGTACTCGACCGGCGAGGCGATGCCGTTCCAGCCCGCCGCACAGAACGCCTGATAAGCCGCTTTCCAGCCCGGCGGCGTGGTGACGCCGGCTGCCGTCAGCTGGCAGCCGGCGCGGTCGCCGATCGCGTTCAGGGGCGCCAGGACATCGCGGGTGAAGCGCGCCGCCTCATCGAGCACCGCATCGGCCAGGTCGGGAGTCGCCTCCTCGTAGCCCGGCAGCCGGCTGATTTCCGCCAGGTTGGCCAGCTCGTCCATGACAAAACGCATTTCCTTGATCGGCGCACGATACTCGCTCATCTTCGGTTTCCTCGTCTATACATTACTGCGTGCTGCAGAGCGCCGCCCGGGCGGCACGATATTCCTGCGTCAGGCGCGCGATCAGTTCGGCCGCCGGCAGGATTGCGGCACTGTCGCCGACGCCCTGCCCGGCCCCCCAGATATCGCGCCAGGCCTTCGCTCCCGCCGCCGCGCCAAAATTCATCGCGCTCTTGTCGCGCAGCGGGAGATGGTCCGGATCGAGCCCGGCGGCGAGGATGCTTTGCTTCAGGTAGTTGCCGGGCACCCCGGTGAAATACGGGGTGTAGACGATGTCGGCGGCCGCGGCAGCGAGCAGCGCCTGCTGATAGGCCGGGGCCGCGTTGGCTTCCCGCGTCGCGATGAAGCGCGTGCCGATGTAGGCGAAGTCCGCGCCCATGGCCTGCGCGGCCAGGATCGCGCTGCCGCTGCCGATGGCGCCGGCGAGCGCAAGCGGCCCGGCGTAGAACCTGCGAATCTCGGCCACCAGCGCGAACGGGCTCAGCGTGCCGGCATGCCCCCCCGCCCCGGCGCACACCAGGATCAGGCCATCGACACCGGCCTCCAGCGCCTTTTCGGCGTGGCGCACGCTGATCACATCGTGAAACACCAGACCGCCGTAGGCATGCACCTGCGGCACGATGGCATCGGGCGCACGCAGGCTCGTGATGATCAGCGGCACCGCATGCTTCACGCACAGCGCCATGTCGTGTTCGAGCCGCACGTTCGACTGGTGAATGATCTGGTTGACCGCAAACGGCGCGGCCGCCGGGTCATCGGCCAGCGCGCTCTTGATGCGGGTCAGCCACTCGTCGAGCTGCTCCGGTGGCCGGGCATTCAATGCGGGAAACGCGCCAATCACCCCGCTCCTGCACTGGGCAATGACCAGATCCGGATTGGAAACGATGAACATCGGCGCGCCAATCACCGGCAGCGCCAGGTTTGTTTGCAGGGCAGCAGGGATCGGCATCAGCCCGCCTTCAAGGCGCGGCGCAGGATCTTGCCGACATTGGTTTTCGGCAGGCCATCGCGAAACTCGACATGCTTGGGCACCTTGTAACCCGTCAGCACGCTGCGGCAGTGCTCGATCAAGGCCTGTTCGGTCAGTGCGGGGTCCTTGCGCACGACGAAGATCTTCACCACTTCGCCGGAGCGCTCGTCCGCCACGCCGATTGCGGCAACCTCCATCACGCCAGGATGCATCGCCACCGCTTCCTCGACCTCGTTGGGATAGACGTTGAAGCCGGACACCAGAATCATGTCCTTCTTGCGGTTGACCAGGAACACGAAACCATTTTCGTCCACATAGCCGATGTCGCCGGTGCGCAAAAAACGCTCGGGGTTGAACACGGCCTCCGTATCTTCCGGCCGCTGCCAGTAGCCCTTCATCACCTGCGGGCCACGGATGCAGATTTCGCCCACCTGGGTGAGTTGCACTTCGTGATCGTTGTCGTCGCGGATGGAAACCTCGGTCGAAGGAATCGGCAGCCCGATCGAGCCGTTGAACTCCTTCATGTCGAGCGGGTTGATCGTCACCGCTGGCGAGGTCTCCGTCAGTCCATAGGCCTGGTGCAACGTCACCCCCGTCACTTCCCGCCAACGTTCGGCGACGGGGGCCTGCACCGCCATCCCGCCCCCCAGCGTGATGCGCAGGCTGGAAAAGTCCAGCTTGGCGAAGTCCGGGTTGTTCATCAGCGCGTTGAACAGGGTGTTGACGCCGGTCACCACGGTGACCCGATACTTGCCCCATTCCTTGACGAAGCCCGGAATATCGCGGGCATTGGCGATGAGGAGATTGCGCGCGCCGATCAACATGAACGTCAGGCAGTTCGCCGTCAGGGCGAAGATATGGTAGAGCGGCAGGGCGGTGACGATGAGTTCCTGACCATCCCGCACCACCGGGCTGATCCAGGTATGCGCCTGGGTCACGTTGGCGCAGATGTTGCCATGGGTGAGCATGGCCCCCTTGGAAAGGCCGGTCGTACCGCCCGTGTATTGCAGGAAGGCCAGATCGTCATGGCCCAGCGGCACCGGCTGGAAGCCATGCTGGCGACCACTGGACAATGCCTGGTTGAAGCCGATTGCACCCGGCAGATGCCACGGCGGCACCATCTTTTTGACATGGCGCACGACAAAATTGACCAACGCACCCTTCAGCAGGCCGAGCATTTCACCCATCGGAGTCACCACCACATGCTGGATGGCCGTGTGCCCGATGACCTTGTCCAGCACATGCGCGAAGTTCGCGACGATGACGATGGCTTTGGCGCCGGAATCCTTCAACTGCGGCTCGAGTTCGTGGGGCGTGTAGAGCGGGTTGCAGCCGACCACGGCGCAGCCCGCGCGCAGCGTGCCGAAGAGCGCCACCGGATACTGCAACATATTGGGCATCATCAGCGCGACGCGATCGCCTTTCACCAGCCCGCGCGCTTGCAGCCAGCCGGCGAAAGCCCGCGTCTGCTCTTCAAGCTGACGATAGGTCATCTCGCGCCCCATGCTGATGTAGGCAACCTTGTCGGCATGCGTTGCGCAAGCTTTTTCGAACATCGCAACCAGCGAGGGAACATCGGCAATGCTGATTTCCGCCGGCATGCCTTGTGGGTAACTCTTCAGCCAGATTTTTTCCATGAGCCTTCCCCCCCAATTACGCGCCAAGCAGCGCTTTTTTCAGCGCGGCGTCCACCGGATCTTCGCCGAGCCAGACCTTGAGCAGCCCGCGTGCGAAGGCGGCACCGCCCACCTTGCCGCGCGCTTCACCGTTCAGACCGAGGCTGATGCCCTCGGCAGAAAAGTCGATGGTCAGGGCGTCCCCCTCGCGCACCTTGCCGATTGCTTTCATGAGCGCCGCCAATTGTTCCGTTTGCGGCTTGATCTCGGCCAACTCGGCGGGGGTCAGGTTACTGTTCAGGCCGTCCTGCAAGGCGCTTTGCAGCGCATCCGCATCGAGTTCACGCAGCAGGTGCAGGAACATCCGGCGCGGCGCCTCGCTGTTGATATGCGTCGCCGGTACGGCCGATTTCTGGACAACATATAACGCCCCGACATATACCTTGATGAAGAACCGGGTGCGCAAGCCGGCGCCGTTGAGCACCAGATCGCTCGCGCCGACGCGCAGCTTGTCATCGACCTTGACGCCGGCCACCTCGGCAGCTTGCAGGCCGGGCGCCGCAAGTAGAGCCGCAAGCAGCGCGGCGCGGCGAATGCCCTTCGCTATGACCATGACTTCCTCCTCGTTATTAATATTATTTTGTGTTGCGCTGATTATCGTCGGCACCCGTCGCGCTGACAACCGGAAAATACCGGCAGGGGATGGCTCAGCCGTGAAATGTGCACGGCTTACATGCGCTCGAAAATACCCGCGGCCCCCATGCCGGTGCCGATACACATCGTGACCATGCCGTATTTGCCGCCGGTGCGCCGCAGCCCATGCACAACGGTTGCCGTGCGGATGGTGCCGGTGGCGCCGAGCGGGTGTCCCAGCGCAATCGCGCCGCCTAGCGGATTCACTCTGGCCGGATCGAGGCCCAGTTCCTTGATGACCGCCAGCGACTGCGCAGCGAAGGCTTCGTTCAGTTCGATCCAGTCGAGATCGTCCTGTTTGATGCCGACCTGTTCCAGTACCCGGGGAATCGCCGCGACCGGGCCGATGCCCATGATCTCGGGTGCCACGCCGCCAACGGCATAGCCGGCAAAGCGGGCCAGCGGCGTCAGGCCGTGTTCCTTCAGCGCCCGTTCGGAAACCAGCATGACTGCGGCAGCGCCGTCGGACATCTGCGAGGAATTGCCGGCCGTCACCGAACCCTTCGCGTGGAATACCGGCCGCAATTTGGCGAGTTTCTCCAGGCTGGAATCCGGGCGCGGTCCTTCGTCATTTTCCGCAGTTCGTTCCTGCAGGAAGATTTCACCCGTCTTGAGATCCGGCAGGTTCTCGCGGATCGGGTAAGGCGTCGTTTCGGCCTTGAAATGTCCGGCGGCAATTGCCGCGCAGGCCCGGCGATGCGACTCGACGGCAAAGGCATCCTGCGCCTCACGCCCGATCTGCCACTGGCTGGCCACCTTTTCGGCGGTCAATCCCATGCCATAGGCGATGCCGAGGTTTTCCTCCTTGGCGAAGATCGCCGGATTCATCGCCATCTTGTTGCCCATGATCTGCGGCATCACGCTCATCGACTCGGTGCCGGCGGCGATCATCACGTCGGCGTGGCCGAGGCGAATCTGGTTGGCGGCATCCGCCACGGCCTGTACGCCCGAGGAGCAAAAGCGGTTGATGGTCATGCCCGGCACGGTCACCGGCAGGCCGGCCAGCAGCAGGCCGATGCGGGCGACGTTCATGCCCTGCTCGGCTTCCGGCATTGCGCAGCCGACGATCACGTCGCCGATGCGGGCCGGATCGATGCCCGGCACCTGCGCCAGCACGGACCGGATGGCGTAGGCCAGCATGTCGTCCGGCCGCACGTGCCTGAACATGCCGTTGCGCTTGGCGACGGGCAGGCGCGTCGCGGCGACGATGTAGGCTTCCTGAATTTGTTTGTTCATGTCAATTCCTCAAAGGCTTGCCGGTTTCCAGCATGTGCTTGATCCGGGCCTGCGTTTCGGGCGTCTTCAACAGTTCGATGAACAGGCGGCGTTCAAGCGTGATCAGCCATTCCTCATCGACCCGGCTGCCGGTTTCCACCTCGCCACCACACAGGGCGATGGCGGCCGCCTTGGCGACCCGGTAGTCGTGCGCCGAGATCATGCCGCCCTCCTTCATGTTGACCAGCATCATCTCGAAGGTGGCAATGCCGGTCCGGCCGGCCACCGGAATATCGCGCGCACTCAGCGGCGGCGCAAAACCAGCAGCAGCCAGCGCGCGGGCCTCGCGGAGCGCCACATGCAGCAACTCGTGCGCGTTGAACAAAATGGTGTCGGACGGCCGGGCGAAACCGAAATCGATGGCCTCGAGCGCGCTCTTGGCCACCTTGCCCATCGCGATGGTCTGAAACACCGGTTGCAGGAAATTGAACACCTCGCCCGGCGTCGCCGATTGGGCCGCCCAGTCGGCGGCGCGTACCGCGAACTCCTTGCAGCCGCCACCGGCGGGAATCAGCCCGACGCCGGCCTCGACCAGGCCGACGTAGCTTTCCAGCGCCATCACGCGCCGGGCGGCATGCATCATGAATTCGCAACCGCCGCCCAGTGCCATGCCCTGCACCGCGGTCACCACCGGCACCTGGGCATATTTCAGGATTTGCGCGGTACGCTGGAATTTCTCGACCGTCCTTTCGAGCAGGTCGAACTGGCCGGCCGCGCAGGCTTCCGCCACCTGCTGCAGGTTGGCGCCGACGGCGAACGGCGCCTCATGCCAGATCACCACACCGTCCAGCTTCGTCTCGGCCTGGCGCACGGCCGCGATCAGGCCATCGAGCACTTCGTCGCCGACGGTATGCATCTTCGACCGGATCGAAACGATGCCGATGCCGGCATCGACGTCCGGCAATCGCCACAGGCGCACGCCGGCATTTTCGTAAAGTGTTTCGCCGGCAGTGTCCGGGGTTGCGCCCCCCTCGCCCAGCACGCACTCGGGGAAAATCTGGCGCTGATAGACGGGCAGCGTAGAGCGCGCGACCAAGGTCTTGCCACGGGCGGACCAGGAACCCTGCGGCGTATGCACGCCGGTACGGCCGCCTTCCAGCGCCCAGGCCGGCAGCAGTGTGTCGCTCATCGCCTTCCCGGCCGCGATATCGGCGGCGATGGCTTGCGCGATGTCGGCCCAGCCGGCCGCCTGCCAGGTTTCGAACGGCCCCTGCGTCCAACCAAACCCCCAACGCATGGCGAAATCCACGTCGCGGGCACTGTCGGCAATATTCTCCAGCTGCACGGCGCAGTAATGGAAGACGTCGCGGAAGACGGCCCACAGGAAGCGGGCTTGCGGATGATCTGAAGCCCGCAACGCGGCGAACTTCTCGGCCGGCTGCCTGATCTTCAGGATGGCTGAAACTTCTTCGGCGACTTCGCCGGCAGCGGTGCGGTAGTCCTGTTTTGTCAGGTCGAGCACCTGGATTTCCTTGCCCTGTTTCCTGAAGATGCCGCAGCGGGTCTTCTGCCCCAGGGCGCCTTGCGCGATCAGCGCCGCCAGCCACGCCGGCACCGTGAAATAGCGATGCCAGGGATCGTCCGGCAAGGTGTCCTGCATGGTCTTGACGACGTGCGCCAGTGTGTCGAGGCCGACCACGTCGGCGGTACGGTAGGTGGCGCTCTTCGGGCGGCCGATGCGCAGGCCGGTCAGCGCATCGACTTCATCGAAGCCGAGGCCAAAGGCGGCGGTATGGTGCATGACGGCGAGAATGGAAAACACGCCGATCCGATTCGCCACGAAGTTCGGCGTATCCAGCGCCCGGATGACGCCCTTGCCGAGGCGCGAGACCAGCCAGGTTTCCAGCGCGTCCAGCGTGGCGGCATCGGTACCGCGGGTCGCGATGATCTCGACCAGGTGCATGTAGCGCGGCGGATTGAAGAAATGGATGCCGCAGAAACGCGGCCGCACCGACGCCGGCAGCCCCTCGGCCAGCAGGTTGATCGACAGGCCCGAGGTATTGGATGCGACGATGGCGTCGGCACCGAGGTGCGGTGCAATCTTTGCGTAGAGCGCATTCTTCCAGTCGGTACGCTCGGCGATCGCCTCGATGACCAGATCGCATTCGGCCAGCAATGGCAGATGCTCGTCATAGTTGGCGGCATCGATGAATTTCAGCCGGCTCTTCGAACCGAGCGGCGCGGGCTCAAGCTTCTTCAGCCCGGCGATGGCTTTTTGCACAACGCCGTTCTTGTCGCCTTCCGGCGCCGGCAGATCGAACAGCACGACCGGCACGTTGGCGTTGACCAGATGCGCGGCGATCTGCGCTCCCATCACGCCGGCGCCGAGTACGGCCGCTTTTCTCACGAGTAGTTTTTTCAAACGATCCTCCTTTCGTCAGGGCCAGCCCGCTTGCGCGACATGCGCTCAAGCTAGCTGGTGCCCCGCCCTGCTGTCAACCATCATGCCCGGAATACGGGCGTCCACGACTCACTTCAACGCTGCTGGCGATCCGCAAGATATTTCAGCGGCCCGCCGGTAAAGGGTGCAAAACCAGTGCCAAAGATCACGCCGGCATCGGCCAGATCGGCATCGGCGACGACACCGTCGGCCACCAGTTGTCCGGTGCGTTCGATCAGTGGCGCGATCATGTGATCGGCGCTGATTGCAGCAGCTGACGCCGCCCCCGTGGATGCCGTCCCGCCAGCGCTGACTTTCAGCGGTTTCCCGTCTACCCAGCGATAGAAGCCCTGTCCGGATTTCTTGCCGAGTTGTCCCTGATCCACGCGGTCGAGCAGGCAGCGCGGCGGCTCCGCCGCGCCGGCCAGTTGCTTTCCCGCGGCCAGTGCGATGTCGAGCCCTACCGTGTCGGCCAGTTCAATCGGCCCCATCGGCATGCCGAAGGCGAGCATGGCTTCATCCACGCGGGCCGGCGCCGCGCCCGCATCGACCGCGCGCATCGCGGCCAGCAGGTAAGGTGCCAGCACGGCATTGACGAGAAAACCCGGCGCGCTATTCACCGGCAGCGGCAGCTTGTCGATCTGCCGCACGAAGGCATAGGCCGCCTGCAACGCCGCCGGATCGGCACCTGCGGCCGCCACCACCTCGACCAGCGGCATCATCGCCACCGGGTTGAAGAAATGGATGCCGACCAGCCGTTCCGGTTGCTCCAGCACCGTGCGCAGATCCTCGATACGCAGGCTGGAGGTATTGGTCGCCAGCACGGCATGCGGCTTGAGTTGTGGCTCGATGGTGCGCAACAGCGCATGCTTGGCTTCAAGGTTCTCGTAAATCGCTTCGATCACCACGTCGGCATGCGCCACGCCGGCGCCGCTTGCGTCCGGAATCAAGCGATCGAAAGCCTCGCGTATCCGCAACGGATCCCGCAGGCGCCGGACGAACAGCGCGTGCGCGCGCTTCAGGGCCGGCGCGATGTGCTCCAGCGCCTGGTCCTGCAAGCTCACGGTCATGCCGCGCAGCACGCACCAGGCGGCGATATCGCCGCCCATCACGCCGGCGCCGATCACATGGACACGCCGGGCCGCGAACGCCGATTCCTTGCCGTAGCCTTTCAGGCGTTCCTGCAGGTGATAGACGCGCACCAGGTTGCGCGCCGTCGGCGACTGGATGATGCGATCGAGAATTTCGGGCGCGGCCAACGCATTGCCGTCGTGCTGTGCCCAGAGTTCGATGATGGCGTAGGGCGCCGGGTAGTGTTCCGGCCGGGCCTTCTTCGCCACCTGCCGGCGCGCGCTACGGGCGACGACGAATTTCAACGGGCCGTTCAGGATCCACTGCAACAGCGGCGGCGGCCGGCGCGACTGGCCGGACAGCACCAGCTGGCGCGCCGCTGCAGCCATGACACGTGGCGGCACACAATCGTCGGCCAGCCCCAGTTTCTTCGCCCGCCGGGCATCCAGCGTCTTGCCGGTCAGCATCAGGTCGAGCGCCGCCGCCGGCCCGATGCGTTGCGGCAGGCGCAACATGCCGCCCCAGCCCGGAAAGATGCCGAGCATCACTTCCGGCAATCCCAGCTTGGTGCCCGGCTCGTCGACGACCAGCAGGAAGCGGCAAGCCAGCGCCAGTTCGAGCCCGCCGCCGAGGCAGTGGCCGCGCACCAGCGCCAGTGTCGGATAGCGCACGGCGGCCAGCCGGTTGAACAGGTTCCAGCCGCGCTCGATCAGTGCCCGGCCCTGCGCGGCACTGTCGAGTTGCGCGAATTCTTCGATATCGGCGCCGGCAATGAAGCCCGCCGCCTTGCCGGAGCGGATGATCAGGCCCCGGGGAGGCGACTGTTCAAACTGGTCGAGAACTTCCCCGAATTCAGCCATTACGTCAGCCGACAGCGCGTTGGCGGACTCGCCCTGCCGATCCAGCGTGGCCAGGACAAGCCCCGTGTCTTCGCGTTCGAGTTGCCAGTGTTTCATTGGAGATTCTCCACCAGCATCGCGCCGCCCAGCCCGCCACCGATGCAGATCGTCGCGATGCCGCGCTGCGCGCGGTGCCGTCGCAACACATGCAACAGGTGCAGCACGATGCGCGTGCCCGAGGCGCCGACCGGATGGCCGATCGCTACCGCGCCGCCGTCGACATTCAGGCGATTCTCGTCCAGCGCACCCAGAGCGTCAGGCAGGCCAAGCTGTGTGCGGCAGTAATCCTCATCCTGCCAGGCTGCCTGACAGGCCAGCACCTGCGCGGCAAAGGCCTCGTTGAGTTCCCAGTAGTCGATGTCGTCCAGCGACAACCCGTGCCGCTGCAGCAAGGGCGTCGTCGCATGCACCGGCCCCAGGCCCATCATGGCCGGATCGAGCCCGGCCCACTGGCTGTCGACGATGCGACCGAGCGGTTCGAGCTGCCATTTCGCCACGGCTTCTTCCGATGCAAGCAGTACCCAGGCCGCACCGTCGGTGATTTGCGAACTGTTGGCGGCGGTGATGTTGCCGTATTTCTTGTCGAAAAACGGCCGCGGCTTGGCCATGCCGGCCAGGCTGGCATCCGCACGAACGCCATCATCGTCGGCGTAGACCGTGCCCTGCGCATCCACCAGCGGCACGATCTCGGCGAAATGCCCGGCGGCTCGTGCGGCCAGCGCGCGCTGATGGCTGCGCACCGCATACGCGTCCATCTGCTGGCGGTCGATGTCGAAACGCCAGGCCAGGTTTTCCGCTGTCTGTCCCATCAGCAACCCGGTCATCGGATCGGTGAGGCCCTTCATCAGGCCGATCACCGGGGCGAAGAGCGCACCCGGCTTGAGCTTGAGCAGGTGCCCGAATTTCTGGCCGGCCATCTTCAGCTTCATCATGCCCGCGAACCAGCGCACCATCGCATCGGCATACAGCAGCGGTGCGCGCGACAGGGCGTTGACGCCGCCGGCCAGTACCAGCCCGGAACGCCCGGCGCGGATGTTCATGAGCGCCGAGTCGATGGCCTGCATGCCCGAGGCGCAGTTGCGCATCACCGTCCAGCCCGGCACCGGGTGGCCGCAGCCTAGGCGCAGCGCGACCAGGCGGCCAATATTGGTTTCGTCGGGTGACGGCGCCGCGCAGCCGAGGATCACCTCGTCGAGATCTTGCGGTGCGAAGGGCTGGCGCAGCAGCAGCGCACGGCCGGCCTGCGTCGCCAGGTCGGCGGCGGCGAAGGGCCCGGGGCCGGACTGCGCCTTGAGGAATGGCGTCCGGGCGCCATCGACAATATAGATAGCCTGCCCGCGCATGGTCAGGCGGCCATTCGCGCGGCCACGGGCTTGCTGGCTGTGGCGACGTCGAAGTCGAAGGGAAAGTCATCGACGCGCACGACGATGTCGCGCAAGGCGTTGCGGCGCTTCATGACTTCATGCTCGGCCGCCGTGATCACGCCGGACTCGACGGCGACCGTCGCGATGTCACGCACGTTGGCGCGCGGATCGTCCGCGAAACGTCCCGCCTTTTCCGCCGCGCGAATCTTCGCTTCGATCGGCTCGGCATCCAGCGTGGCCTGGAGCGCCAGCTCGATGGCGCCTACCGGCTCGTTTTCGGTGGCCGGCAGATAACACTCGGCGGTCAGGCGGTCACGAGTCGCCGACGGTCCGATCAGCGCCTCGGCGACCTGATGGCCCAACGCATCGGCAGGCACGACATAGGGATGGCCCCAGGGAAAGATGCTGCGATGCAGGAAGGCGCCGACGAAGCGATTCGGGAAATTGGCGATCACGCCGTCGAACGCCTGCTGGGCCTGGTACATCGAATCCCAGATCGCCCAGTGCGCCAGCGGCGCATCGGCGGCCTGGCGGCCCTCGTCCTCGTAGCGCTTCAGCGTGCAGGACATCAGGTACATCTGCGAAAGGATGTCGCCAAGCCGGCCCGAGAGCTTCTCGCGGCGCTTGGCACTGCCGCCGAGCACCAGCAGGGAAATGTCGGCCATGAAAGCGAAGGCCGACGAGAAACGCGTGAGCTGCTGGTAATAGCGCCGCATTTCCGGCGCCACGTCGGCGCCGACCGGAACGAAGTGCGAACCGGTCATGCCGAGCCACAGCGCATAAAAACCGTTGCGAATGGTGAAGCCGACATGCCCCCACAGTGCCCGGTCGAAAGTAGCCAGGCCGCGCGCGTGATCGGGATCATGTGCTGCCTGGATCTCGGGCAGCAGATAGGGATGGCAGCGGATGGCACCCTGGCCGAAGATGATCAGCGAGCGGGTCAGGATGTTGGCGCCCTCGACGGTGATGCCGATCGGCACTTGCTGGTAGGCGCGGCCGAGAAAGTTCGATGGCCCGAGGCAGATGCCCTTGCCGCCGATGACGTCCATGCCGTCATTGACCACCTGGCGCGCGCGCTCGGTGACGTGGTATTTGGCAATGGCGGAAACGACCGAGGGCTTTTCGCCGAGGTTGACCGCGCCGGCTGTCATCTTGCGCGTGGCGTCCATCAGGTAGGTGTAAGCGCCGATGCGCGTCAGCGCCTCCTCGACGCCCTCGAAGCGCCCCACCGCCAGCTTGAATTGGCTGCGCACCCGCGCGTAGCCGCCGACGCTGCGCGCCGTCAGTTGCGCCATGCCGACATTCGACGACGGCAGTGAAATCGAACGGCCTGCCGCCAGGCACTCCATCAGCATGCGCCAGCCCTGGCCGGCCAGCGCCGGTCCGCCGATGATGAAGTCGAGCGGCATGAAAACCGCCTTGCCGCGCGTCGGTCCGTTCATGAACATGGCATTGAGCGGGAAGTGGCGGCGCCCGGTATCCACGCCGGGATGATCGTAGGGCACCAGCGCGCAGGTGATGCCAATATCCTTCTTGTCACCGAGCAGGCCGTCCGGGTCATAGAGCCGGAAAGCCAGGCCGAGAAGCGTGCACACCGGCGCCAGCGTGATGTAGCGCTTGTCCCAGGTAACGCGCATGCCGAGCACTTCCCTGCCCTGCCAGGTGCCCTTGCAGACGATGCCGCTGTCGGGGATGGCAGCCGCATCGGAACCGGCCCACGGACTGGTCAGCGCGAAGGCCGGCACTTCGATGCCCCTGGCCAGGCGCGGCAGATAATGGCTTTTCTGCGCCTCGGTACCGTAATGCAGCAGCAGTTCGGCCGGGCCGAGCGAATTCGGCACCATCACCGACACCGCGAGCGCCGACGAGCGCGTCGAGAGCTTGGTCACCACCTGCGAGTGGGCGTAGGCGGAAAACTCCAGGCCGCCGTAGACCTTGGGGATGATCATGCCGAGGAAACCCTGTTCCTTGATATAGCGCCAAGCCTCCACTGGCAGGTCATACAGTTCGTGCGAAACCTGCCACTCATCGACGAGGCCGCAGGCCGCCGCCACCTCGTTGTCCATGAAGGATTGTTCGGCGGCTGTCAGTTGGGGACGCGGATAAGATTGCAGCTTCCGCCAGTTTGGCCGCCCGCGAAACAATTCGCCTTCCCACCAGACGGTGCCGGCTTCCAGCGCCTCGCGCTCGGTGTCGGACATCTGTGGCAGCAGCTTGCGATAGGTGGCGAAAATGGGCCGCGTGATCAGCGCGCGGCGCAATGGCCGGACGAGGATCACCGCGGCAACGGCGGCCAGGATGACAATGAGTAGCAGGATGAGGGTGTAGAGCATTCCGGGTTCCTCCTGTGGGGACAGTCGGCGATGTGCCTAAATGGCGCCGGCGTGGCTGTCGGAAAACTGTGGCAGCGGAGCGCGCAGGCCGCCCAGCAAGAACGACATCAGGCGTTGCGGCAAACGGTCGAGACGTTCGGCGGCGTTTTCGTCTTCGACCTGCCAGTCGGTCACCAGCCGCAGCGCATCCGTGCCGGCGATGGCGTAGGAAGTCGCCCCGAGCATGAAATGGAACCGCCAGGCGATTTCGGCGCGCGGCACCTCGGGCAGAGCCTTGAAGAGCGCCACCTTGTAGCGGTCGATGACCTCCTCGTATTCATTGGCCAGAAAGTTGCGGATGAATTCCGCCGGGTCGGTCAGCGTGCGGCCCAGCAGGCGCAGGAACGTCCTGCCGCCGCGCGAATCGTCCTGCGCCATGCGCAACAACGTGCCGAAGAAACCATCGACGATCTGCGAAGGCTTCAGCGGTGCCGAACCGGCCACGGCTTCCATCTCCGCCAGCACGCGCAGGCGTTCGCTGTTCAACCAGGCCAGGCGGCGCCGGAACACGTCCTGCATCAGTGTTTCCTTGCTGCCGAAGTGATAATTCACCGCGGCCAGATTGACCTCGGCCGCACCGGTGATCATGCGCATCGACGTACCGTCAAAACCATGCGCCATGAACAGCTTCTCGGCAGCATCGAGAATCCGCTCGGCAGTATCGGTCGATCGCCCTTCGGCCATTGCCAATCCCCCACAATTCCTACTAATTCAAACGTTCGTTTTAATCCTAGTAGAAATTACCGGGGAATGCAAGCCCTTCATTTGAAAGTCAGAGCTGGCGGGACGGCACGGCAGCCAGCGCCAGGCCCCGCTTACCGCCCAAGCCGGATTCAGGCTCTCGTCAGGCTGGCCAGATCGGCGGCCAGTGCTTCGATGGTTTCCGGCCGGGTATCCCAAGCGCACATGAAGCGGCAGCCGCCGGCGCCGATGAAATGGTAGAAGCGCCAGCCCCGGGCCCGCAGGGCATCGGCGATGCCGGCGGGCAATTCGGCAAAGACCGCATTGGCTTCGACCGGGAAGAGGATGCGGACGCCGGGCAGGTCGCGGATGCGCGAGTGCAGCAGGCGCGCCATGGCGTTGGCGTGGCGCGCGTTGGCGAGCCAGACGGCGTTCTCCAGCAAGCCAAGCCACGGCGCCGAAATGAAGCGCATCTTGGAGCTGAGTTGGCCCGCCTGCTTGACGCGGTAAGCAAAATCCTCCGCCAGCGCCTTGTCGAAAAACACCACGCTCTCACCCACCGGCAGGCCGTTCTTGGTGCCGCCGAAACACAGCACATCGATGCCTGCGCGCCAGGTCAGGTCGGCCGGATGCACATCCAGTGCCGCCACCGCATTGGCGAAGCGCGCACCGTCCATATGCACTTTCAGGCCCAAACGCCGGGCAACGGTTGTCACTGCGCGGAGCTCATCCACCGTATACACCGTGCCGACCTCGGTGGCCTGCGTCAGCGACACGACCTTGGGCTTGGGATAATGCACATCGCTGCGGCGCGTCACCAGCGTCTCGATCGCCTCCGGCGTGAGTTTGCCCTGCGCACCCTGCGCCGTCAGCAGCTTGGAACCGTTGGAGAAGAACTCGGGCCCGCCGCATTCGTCGGTCTCGATGTGCGCCACTTCATGGCAGATGACCGAGTGATAACTCTGGCACAGCGCGGCCAGTGCCAGCGAATTGGCCGCCGTGCCGTTGAAGACGAAGAACACCTCGCAGTCGGTCTGGAACAGCTCGCGCAGCGCATCGCACACCCGCTGTGTCCAACTGTCGTCTCCATAGGCCAGTTCATGACCGCTGGCATTGGCCCGCAGGAAATACTCCAGGGCCGCGGGGCAGGTTCCCGCATAGTTGTCGCTGGCGAATTGCTGATTCATGCCCAACCCCGAAAAAAATCCCCGGACCAGGCCGGGGATCGCTTGATGCCTGAAACGAACGGATCAGAAAGCTTGCGAATACTGGGCGCCGAGGATCAGGACACTGCTGTCGTAAGTGCCGGTGACGCGACCACGCCCAAGAGCCGCCTGGTTGTTGTCGATATCGGTATTGCGCACATACAGGTAGGCGGCGCCAAGATCGAAGCGCGCGGCCTTGGACAATTTCCACTGGGCACCGGCCGAGAGCCACAGCCGGTCGTTGTCTGGCAGGGAGACGAGGCGTAGCTGTGTGGATTTCACCGGCGTCTGATCGTAGGCAATGCCAAACTTGAGGTCGAGATTGCTGCTGTATTGATAGATGCCGCCAAAGGCCACGCGCCACGTATCGCGGAACCGGGTATCCAATGTCTGGGCCGTGGAGCCCGACGCGGCACCCGATGTCCGGATGATCGGTACGGTATCGACGCTGCTCCAGCCTGTCCATGACAAATCACCGACCATGGTCAACTTGTCGTTCAGCTTCTGCACGGTGCTGATGATCAGCGTATCAGGCAAATCGACCGCAGCGCTGGCAGAAACGTCGGGCGAAACCAGCTGATTCGACGATTTCAGGGTGCCTTCGAGCGTGTGCTTGATCTTCGAACGGTATGAAACGCCAACACGCGTCGTGGGCGATACATCGAACAGGACGCCGGCATTCCAGCCCCAGCTGTCGTCATCTGCATCCAGAACGACCCGGGTAGCGCGCGTAAAGGCATTGATCACGGCTGCCTGACGCTGATACTCGGCCTCCATCCGCTGCCAGTTCACGCCAAAGCCGACTGACACCTTGTCGTTGACCCGGTAGGCGATCGAGGGATTGATGTTGTAGGTCTTGATGTCGAACTTGATGGCCTGGAATTGCCCGACCCAGGTCGGGTCGTATTCCGTCTTGAGGCCAAAGGGCGCGCTAAAGCCGACCCCGACATACAGATCCTTGGTCAGCCCCCAGGACAGATAACCGTTCGGAATGAGCGCCCAGTCACCCGCGTCGTCCGAGCCGGTGCCTGTCGCCGGCAGGATTGCGCTGCCCTTGTCGGAAAATTTGAAGCTCGGCTTGACGGCATTCATCCCGACGGAAAACTCGCGCGCCTGGAGCTTGGTCATGCCGGCCGGGTTGAAGAAGATCGTGCTGGCATTGTCGGCAATGGCCGCGGAACCCGCATAGGATGTGCCGAGCCCGCTGGCATTTTGTTCGAGCAACTGGAATCCCGACGCCGCGGCGCTGCCGGAAAAGGCCAGGGCGACGAGAACCGGGATCAGGCGGGGCGTAATGTTCTGCTGCATGGTCGTTTCCTCCTCGATATTGTTTATCTTGTTGATACGGCGAGCCCGCATCGGTGGCACATATTCTCGTCAATCGACAAAAAAAGCAACAATAATGAAACCGTTACCGCGCCGGCACAGGCGGGCAGCGACTTATAATCAACATTGCGCTTTTGACACCCCCGCCATCATGCCCAGCCAGCCCGCCAAGACACTCGAAACCTTCGCCAATCCGGCGCCGCAGCGCGATTACCGGATTCACATGGAAATCCCGGAATTCACCTGCCTGTGTCCCAAGACCGGCCAGCCGGATTTCGCCGTGCTAACGCTGGATTACGTCCCAGACAAGCTGTGTGTCGAGCTAAAAAGTCTGAAGTTCTACGTCTGGAGCTTTCGCGACGAGGGCCACTTCCACGAGGACGTCACCAACCGCATCCTCGACGACCTCGTCAAGGCGACCAAGCCGCGCTTCATGCGCCTGACCGCGCGCTTCTACGTGCGCGGCGGCATCTTCACCAACGTCGTGGCCGAGCATCGCAAGAAAGGCTGGAAACCCGTGCCGCAAGTGAAGTTGGACGATTTTCCAGCCCCGTCGAACACCCGCGGGTAAATAGGGCGCATGGAAACACAGCCACTGAGCTTGCGCAGCATTGGCGATGCCCTTGCCGAGGGCTGGGCCATCGCCAATGCCACGCGCGGCGTGAGCATTGCCTATGCCCTGATCTTCACGCTGGTCGGCGCGGTCATTCTCGGGCAACTGCTGTCGCGGGGCTTCACGCCGTTCATCATCGCGGCCGCCGGTGCCTTCATGCTCGTCGGCCCGGGCATCCTCGCCGGTTTCTTCGGCATTGCCCGGGGACACGCAGCAGGTGAACGCGTCGGCCTCAGGCATGCGGTGCGTGGCTTTGCCGCGGCCGATCCGACGGTCTGGGTCATCGCGCTGGTCTGCGCCCTGCTGTTCATGATCTTCGTGACCGACGCGGCCATCCTCTATAGCTACATGGTCGGTAGCGCCCCGGTCTGGTTGACGAACCTGATCCCCGCCTCGTCAGGCGTCATCAATTTCCTGTTCTGGGGTGCGGTTTCGGGTTTCGTCATCGCCCTGCTGCTGTTCTGTGTCTCGGCATTCTCCGTGCCCCTCCTCTGCGAGCGGCGCGCCGGCCTGGTCCCTGCCGTCGTGACCAGCGCACGCATTGTCTTCGGTAATTTCCCGCTGGCCATGCTCTGGGCCGCCTTGATCTCCAGCCTGATCATCGGCAGTATCGTGCTGCTGCCCTTGTTTCCCCTCGCCCTGCCGTGGCTCGCTTATTCAAGCCACGCGCTCTATCGCCAAACGCTGTCATGAATCCGAATCTCGACAAACTCCAGACCTATCCCTTCGAGAAGTTGCGCGACCTCTACGCCGGCACCACGCCGCCGGCAGGCCTCTCAGAGATCAAGCTGCATATCGGCGAACCACAGCATCCGACGCCGCAATTCATCAAGGACGTACTCACCGCCAACCTCACCGGCCTGGCCAGCTATCCGGCCACCAACGGCAGCGACGACCTGCGCCGCTCCATCGCCGAGTGGATCGCGCGGCGCTACGGTATCCCCGCACCCGACATTGCCACACAGGTGCTCCCGGTCGCCGGTTCGCGCGAGGCGCTGTTCGCCATCGCGCAGGCGGTGATCGAGCCGAAGCACGGCAAGCCCGTGGTGATCTCGCCGAATCCCTTCTACCAGATCTATGAAGGTGCGGCCCTGCTTGCCGGCGCGCGGCCCTTCTTCCTGAACAACCTGCCCGCGGACGATTTCCGCATGGACTGGCAGCGCGTGCCGGGGGAAATCTGGCAGGACTGCCAGCTCGTCTATGTCTGCTCGCCCGGCAACCCCACCGGCAAGGTGATGACGCTGGACGACTGGAAGCTGCTGTTCGAGCTGTCCGACCGCCATAACTTCGTCATCGCCGCCGACGAGTGCTATTCGGAAATCTATTTCGACGAGGCCCATCCGCCGCTCGGCGGCATGCAGGCCGCGCGCCAGCTCGGCCGCGACGATTACAAGAATCTCATCATTTTCAGCAGCCTGTCGAAGCGCTCGAACGTGCCGGGCATGCGCTCGGGCTTCGTCGCCGGCGATGCGACGATCATGCAGAAGTTCTGGCTCTATCGCACCTACCAGGGCTGCGCGATGTCGCCGCCGATCCAGGCCGCCAGTGCCGTGGCCTGGCGTGACGAAACCCACGTGCGCGACAACCGGCATCGATATGTCGAGAAGTTCACGCGCCTGACGCCGCTCATCACGCAGCACCTGAAGACGGCCAAGCCCGACGCCGGCTTCTACTTCTGGGCCTCGGTCGCGCCGACCGGGCTGTCGGACACTGAATTCACCCGCGAACTGCGCCGCCAATATAATGTGACCGTCCTGCCCGGCAGTTTCCTCGCGCGCGACGCGGCCGGCATCAATCCCGGTCGCGACTTCATCCGCATCGCACTGGTCGCCGGCGTGGAAGAATGCCTCGAGGCGGCCGAGCGCATCGCCGCCTTCTGCAAATCGCTTTGAATGCTGCAAACCATTATTGACAAGGAAACCGCCATGCACGAACTGCAATCCCTCATCGACCAGGCCTGGGAAGACCGCGCCAACCTGAAGCCCGGTTCCGCGCCTGCCCGCGTCGGCGAGGCGGTCGAGCACATCCTCGCCGAACTCGATGCCGGCAAGCTGCGTGTCGCCGAGAAGATCGACGGCCAATGGGTCACGCACCAGTGGATCAAGAAGGCCGTGCTGCTTTCCTTCCGCCTCGAGGACAACAAGTTGATGGACGGCGGCGCGCTGCGCTACTTCGACAAGGTGCCGACCAAGTTCGCCCAGTACGACGCCCACGACTTCCAGAAGGGCGGCTTCCGCGTCGTACCCGGCGCCGTCGTGCGCCGTGGTTGCTACATCGCCCCCTCGGTCGTGCTGATGCCCAGCTTCGTGAACATCGGCGCCTACGTCGGCGAAGGCACGATGGTCGACACCTGGGCGACCGTCGGCTCCTGCGCGCAGATCGGCAAAAACGTGCACCTCTCCGGTGGCGTCGGCATCGGCGGCGTGCTCGAACCGGTGCAGGCCAACCCGACCATCATCGGCGACAACTGCTTCGTCGGCGCCCGCTCCGAGGTCGTCGAGGGCGTCATCGTCGAGGACAACTGCGTGATCTCGATGGGCGTGTTCATCGGCCAGAGCACCAAGATCTACGACCGCGCCACCGGCGAAGTCATCTACGGCCGCGTACCGGAGGGCTCGGTCGTCGTCAGCGGCAGCCTGCCCTCCAAGGACGGCAGCTACAGCCTCTACTGCGCGGTGATCGTCAAGAAGGTCGATGCGCAGACGCGCTCCAAGACCAGCATCAACGAACTGTTGCGCGACTGACCAGGAGATCCACGATGGGCGCGATGGACCGACTTTTCCAGCTGATGGCCGAGAAGAAGGCCTCGGACATCTTCGTTTCGGTCGGCTCGCCCATCAACATCAAGATCAACGGCGTCGCCATGCCGGTCAACCAGCAGGTGATGGACAGTGCCACCATCAACGGGCTGCTGAAGGAAATCCTCACCGACCACCAGCTGGAGGAGTTCGAGGACACGCTGGAGCTGAACACCGGCTACGCGCTCGAAGGCGTCGGCAACTTCCGCGTTTCCGTGATGCGCCAGAAGGGCACGCCGGCCTTCGTCGTGCGCTACATCCCGGCGCAGATTCCGCAGCTCGACACGCTCAACCTGCCGCCGGTGCTGGCCGACATCATCATGGAAAAGCGCGGCCTCGTCCTGATGGTCGGCGCAACCGGCTCGGGCAAGACGACCTCGCTGACGGCGATGCTCGACTATCGCAACGAGCGCATGTCCGGCCACATCCTGACGCTCGAAGACCCGATCGAATTCATCTTCACGAACAAGAAATCCATCGTCAACCAGCGCGAAGTCGGCGCCGACACGCGCGCCTTCTCGATCGCACTGAAGAACGCGCTGCGCCAGGCGCCGGACTGCATCTTCATCGGCGAGATCCGCGACAAGGAAACCATGACGCAGGCCATCGCCTACGCGCAATCCGGCCACCTCTGCCTCGCCACGCTGCATGCCAACAACAGCTACCACTCGATGTGCGCATCATCAGCTTCTTCCCGCTCGAGAACCGCCCCGCGCTGCTTGCCGACCTGGGCGTGACGCTGAAGGCCATCGTCTCCCAGCGCCTGGTCAAGAAACCCGACGGCATGCGCATCCCCGCGGTCGAGGTGATGCTCAACTCGCGCTACATCGGCGAGCTGATCGATAAGGGCGACCTCAACGGCATCAAGGAAGCGATGGAACAGAGCATGTCGCCCGGTTCGCAGACCTTCGAACAGTCCCTGTACGCGCTCTACAAAGCCGGCACCATCACGATCGATGAAGCGCTCGGCAACGCCGATTCGGCCAACAACCTGCACTGGCTGATCAACAACGCCGCCACCGAAAAGAAGGCCGACGACAAGCCGCGCCCGCCCGTGGCCAATCCCGAAGGCTCCAACACGAGCACCGAAGGCGGCGCGAGCTTCTCCGAATTCACCCTGCGCATGGACTGACGGCGTGTCCGCCACCCTGGAACTTGCGAAGGACCTGATCGCCCGCCGCTCGATCACCACCGAGGATGCCGGCTGCCTCGAACTTGTCGCGGCGCGGCTCGCCCCGCTCGGCTTCACCTGCGAACGCATGGACAGCACCGGCCCGACCGGACTCGTGCGCAACCTCTGGGCGCGCCGCGGCACTGCCAGGCCGCTGATCGTCTTCGCCGGCCACACCGACGTCGTGCCACCCGGCCCCGTCGAGAACTGGCAATCCGATCCCTTCATACCGACCGAGCGCGACGGTCTTCTCTACGGCCGCGGCGCCGCCGACATGAAAACCTCGGTCGCCGCCGCCGTCGTCGCCGTCGAGCGGTTGCTCACCAGCAACGCCAAGCTCGAAGGTTCGCTGGCTTTCCTGCTTACCTCGGACGAGGAAGGCGACGCCACCGACGGCACGGTCAAGGTCGTCGAGGCACTCAAGGCACGCGGCGAGCATCTCGACTGCTGCATCGTCGGCGAGCCCACCTCGGTCGTCAGGCAGGGCGACACGATCAAGAACGGCCGGCGCGGCTCGCTCTCCGGCAAGCTGCTCGTCAAGGGCGTGCAGGGCCATATCGCCTATCCGGAAAAGGTGAAGAACCCGATCCACCGCGCCGCGCCCGCACTGGCCGAACTCGCCGCCGCGCACTGGGACATCGGCAACGAATTCTTCCCGCCGACCAGTTTCCAGATATCGAACATCCATGCCGGCACCGGCGTCACCAACGTCGTGCCGGGCACGCTCGAAGTATTGTTCAACTTCCGCTTCTCCACCGCCAGCACCGCGGCAGGCTTGCAGAACCGCGTGCACCAGATCCTCGACAAACACAGCCTCGAATACGACCTGCACTGGATGCTCGGTGGCCGGCCTTTCCTGACCACGCCCGGCCGGCTGGTCAGCGCATTGGTCGAGGCGATCCAGATCGAGTCGGACATCACCGCCGAACTCTCCACCAGCGGCGGCACCTCGGACGGCCGCTTCATCGCCGACATCTGCCCCGAAGTCGTCGAATTCGGCCCGGTCAACGCGACCATCCACAAGATCGACGAATGCGTCGCCCTCGCCGACATCGAGCCACTGGCACGCATCTACGCAGCCACCTTGCGCAAACTGCTGACCTGAAAGTCAGACCTGGCGGGACGGCACGGTAGGGCCATCCAGATTAGTAACACAGCAGCCGGTTCGGGAGTATCTACTGTTACTTAACCGGGTTGACCATCGGAGCGTGGCTGCCAAGTCTTCGGCGCATATTTTGCCACCCAGGCGCCAAAGGCGCCCAGCCACAGTAGCGATGAAAGAAAGGACAGGTCGAACGGACCGGGCAAATGGATAAAGTCGCCGGCCATGCGCAGCACGGCCGCTGCCTGCATGAGCCAGAAAGCGCACCACATGGTGGCATCACCCACGAGAGGCTGGCCGGAATGGCCCAGGGTTACGCGAGACGCCATGCCGATCAGCGTCGAGGCGATGAAACCCAGCGTCAGCGCATGCAATGGCACCAGCCCAAAACCGGCGTGGCCGGCCAGCAACAGAAGGCCGTGCAGCGCGAAGAGGGCAAACGACACGCTGCACCACGCGAAGCCGACATGCAGCACCGCCAGCAGCGTGACGGCGAAGCTTTCCCGCAAGCGCCACTTCAGCGTCAGCCATCCGGCGCAAAGTGCAGCCGGCAGATCGAAGACCCAAGCCCATTGCGGCAGGTCGAGGAAGCTCAGCAGCCCGTGGCCCATGCTGCCACCGACAATCCCCCAGAGCGCCCAGTACGGCCGGTAGCCGACAAAATCAGGAATGCTGCCGGACGAGAAAAAAGGCAGCATGCGGTGGATGACAAGCACGAACATCGGCACGACAAACCCCCACAAGCCGAGGTTGATGGCCAGTCGCGCCAGCACGGGCTCATGCGTCGCGGCATAGGCGGCGAACAGTCCGAGGCCTATCGCACCGAGCGTGACAACGCTGGCCGCCAGCCGGATATGGCGTCGTTCGGTATTGGGCCAGGCAGCGATGCGCCAGAGGTGCCGGACCACCACCAGCCAGCCGGCCAGGACGATGACCAGCCCTGGTGCAAGCAGCAGCGATGCGGCGACCACGCCAGCCCAAGCCGCCAGCCAGCCAGCCGAAAGCAACCAGAATGCGGGAACGAAGACATTCCGCGGCGTTTCCCCGTAGCCCTGCCAGCGCGGCCCGGCAGTCAGAATGAAACCGAAGATGAAGAAGGGGAATACGCCATAGAGCAGCAACAGGCCATGCAGCCAAGGCGACGGCAAAGGCCATTCCGGCGCCATCCAAAGGCCGGCCCGGCGTGCGCCGAGGTCGATGGCCCAGAACAGCATCACCAGCACGGACTGTATCGCCCCCCAAAAAAACATGCCGCGATGAACGGCGGCAAAAAATATTTTCGGAATCATTGGTAATTTCACCTCACACATCCGGCCCGCAACGGTCGAGCCAGACTGGATCGAGACAGGCTTCCGCCGCCGGAAAGAGTTCACGTTCCTCGAAGCGCACATGGTCGTGCAAGGCGCAGCCGAAGACGACCAGCGCGGTGAGATCGCCCGCTGCCGCCAACGCGGCCCGCTCGCGCAGCATGCGATGCTCTTCGATTGTCCTGGTGACCAGCCGGTCGGCGCCGGCTGCCAAAAGACGCGGCAGCAAGTCGGCCTCTTCGGTGGCGAAATGCGGTTCGAGTTCGCGGGCAATGAGAGCGCCGAGACCGGCGCACAGCTCGACCTGGTGCTCCTTCGTTGCCGTAGCGATGCGTTTCGCGAGCGCGAGCGCCGGGTGATGTTCGCGCGACAAGGCCACCAAGGCCGCGCGGCGTTTCATCGAAGACTCCGATGCATTGCATCGCGCTGCGCATGGCCTGCAGAGGGAGTAGACATAGGGTCGCCAAAAGATGTATAAAAAATACAGCTTAAAATTACCATTCCGACGCAAAGTTTGCAAATGCGACTGACCGCTTTTACCGATTACAGCCTGCGCGTACTGATGTATCTCGCGCTTCAGCCGGAGCGTCGTGCGACGATCCCCGAGATCGCGGCCGTATATGACATTTCCGGACACCACCTCACCAAGGTCGCGCACCAGCTCGGTCGCTCCGGCACGATCGAAACCCTGCGCGGTAAGTCGGGGGGGTTGCACCTTGCCCAGGCACCGGAAACGATCCGCCTCGGAGCGGTAATTCGTGCCTGCGAAGGCGAGGCACCGATCGTCGAATGCATGGGAGAGACGCCCGGCACCTGTTGCATCGCTCCCGGGTGTCGCCTCGCCGGCATTCTCGAAGAGGCCTTCGACACGTTCTACGCCACCCTCGACCGTTACACTTTGGCTGATCTTGTGCTTGGGCATCGCGAGCTGCAGCACCTGCTGCGGGTTAACGGCTGATGCGCTCCGGCCCGGTTTTTCGTCGCACGGCGCCGCCCGATCCGCTGGAGAAGGCAACTGCGGAACGCATCCTGGCAATTCGGCAGTGGACCGAAAAACTGTTTTCGGTGCGCGTCACGCGCCACCCCGCATTCCGCTTTACGCCGGGCCAGTGGGTGCGGCTCGGCATTCCGAGCGGCAGCGGGCTGCCGGGCAGCGTCATTTGGCGGCCCTATTCGATGGCGAGCGCAGCCTACGACGAATACCTGGAATTCTTCTCGATTCTCGTACCCGACGGCGCCTTCAGCAGCCGTTTGGCCGCAGCGCAGATCGGCGACACGTTGTATGTCGAAAAGCTGCCGTACGGCTATCTGACAACGGCGCGCTTCATCGGGGGCCGACATCTTTGGCTGCTGGCCAGCGGAACCGGTGTCGCACCTTTCCTTTCCATCCTGCGCGATCCCGAAGTGTGGCAACGCTACGGCGAATGCGTGCTTGCCTACAGCGTGCGGGAAGCCCGGGAGCTCGCGTATCGCGACGAACTGGCTGCGTTATCTCAGGATGTGCTGCTGGGTGCCGCACATCCTCCCCTGCGCTTTGTGCCGATCGTAACGCGAGAGAAGGTTCCCGGCATGCTGCGGGACCGCCTGCCGGCCCTGATTGCAAACGGCGCGCTGGAGCAGGCGGCAGGCCTGCCGCTTTCCCCCGAGGACAGCCGCATCCTCGTCTGTGGCAACCCCCAGATGCTGGATGACGTGCGGGATGCCCTGGTCGCGCGCGGACTCAGTTCGGACCGCAGCGCTGCACCGGGCCATTTCGCCACGGAAAATTATTGGTAAGCGGGCCGATCATTTCCATCTCGCGCCCAAGCAGCAAAGCTTGCCGCCGCTTTCCTCCATGGAAACGCTGGAATCTCTGTGAACAAATGGCACGTCAGGTGGGCTGACAGGCAGTATCGAGCATAGGGATGGAATGCACCTGATGCGCAGCCAGTTGATGATCAATACGAGACGCCAATCGCCTCACATAGAAAAGCCATGAATGGCGCGGCAGCAGCGAAACGTTTCGCCGCGAGTTTGACCAGACCGGCCCCAATCGCTTCCTGCCGTGAAAGCGACGCCAAGCCGATGAAGTCCTTGCGCTTAAGGTCCTCGATGGCCGGATGGTCGGCCGCATAGCCGCGCGGCGGGCGCGAAAGGCTGTCGCCGCGGAGCGACCAGACATCGCGGAGTTTCCGGTTATCCCGCACGGCGAACCAGCGGTCCGGCTGGGCCGCAATCAGGTCTCGAATCCGGCCGAGAACGTCGGATTCTGGACGCCAGCAGCCGACCGCGAGGAAGCACTCATCGGTGGCGAGATGCACGTAGAAGCCCGGCGCATGCACGTCCTTGCCGAGGCTGTGGCGAAACTGGATGCCGATGTTGGTTTTGTAGGGCGTCTTGTCACGCGCAAAGCGCGTATCGCGGTATACCCGCATCAGCGAGCCGCCGAGCTTGCGCGGATCGGCACGGAAATGCGGCGCGAAGCGGGCGAGCTCCGGTGCCATCGCCGCGATGAATTCCAGCGCCGGTTCACGCACCAGCGCCTCGTAGCGCGCCTTGTTGGCCTCGAACCAGTCACGCCGGTTGTTGGCGGCCAGTTCGTCGAGAAAGGCAAACGTCGCTTTGGCAAACATGTCGTTTCTCCTGCATCAGCTGCGGCTAGAATCGCCGCCATCCAAAACCTTAACATTGAATGGCGGCAACGGCCATGTCCGAACTCCTCGACGACCTGCACACGATCCGCGACTGGCTGCGCTGGGGCACCAGCCGCTTCAACGAAGCGAAGCTGTTCTTCGGCCACGGCTGCGACAACGCCCACGACGAGGCGGTCTGGCTGATCCTGCACGCGCTGCACCTGCCGCCGGATCGCCTCGACCCCTATCTGGATGCACGCCTCACGCGCCACGAGCGCATCGCGGTGCTCGAACTGCTGCAGCAGCGCATTGCGCGCCGCCTGCCCGCCGCCTACCTGACGCATGAAGCCTGGCAGGCCGGCCTGCGCTTCTACGTCGACGAGCGCGTGCTGATTCCGCGCTCCTATTTCGCCGACCTGCTGGTCAAGGACTTCGCGCCGTGGGTGGACGATCCGTTTGCCATCGAAGCCGCGCTCGACCTCTGCACCGGTTCGGGCTGCCTCGCGATCCTGATGGCGCATGCCTTCCCGAACGCAAAGGTCGACGCCGCCGACATCTCGAAGGATGCGCTCGAAGTCGCCAAACGCAACGTCGTCGACCATGGCCTTGCAGATCGCGTCCGCCTCGTGCAGGGCGACCTGTTCGCGAAGCTCGGCAAGCGTATGTACGACCTGATCATCAGCAACCCGCCCTACGTGACGTCTCAGGCGATGCACGACCTGCCGCCCGAATACCGCCATGAACCCGAGAACGCGCTCGCCGCCGGCGCCGACGGACTCGACATCGTGCGCCGCATCCTGGCCGGCGCCAGGGCGCATCTCAAGCCGCAAGGCCTGCTGGCCGTCGAAGTCGGCCATAACCGCGAAATCATGGATGCCGCCTTCCCGCAGTTGCCACTCACCTGGATCGACACCGGGAGCGGCGACGGCAAGATATTCCTCCTGCGCAAGGAAGATCTCGGCTGACCTGCCGTCCCGCCAGCGCTGACTTTTCTATAACTGCAGCGCCGGGTTGAGCGAATAGACCCCGGTCAGGCTCGCCTGCGCAAGGACGTGGCCCTGCATCGCGTCGCGGGCCTGCTGACCCGTGAATTTGCCCTCGACCGGCAGATGCTCCACGTCGAGCGCAAAGACGGTGAAGACATAGCGATGGCGCAGTGCGTCGTTCCAGGGCGGACAGGGACCGTCGTAGCCATGGTAGTCGCCGCTCATGTCGTGGTCATTGGCGAACCAGCCGGTGTAATCGTTGAGGCCCTGCCGTGCATCGTGGGCCACCGCCGGACCCGCCTTGCCGCGCGGCGTGACGTCGGCCGAATACTCGCCGTTGCGAACCTCGCTGCAACTCGCCGGCAGGTCGATCAACACCCAGTGGAAGAAATCGACGCGCGGCAGATCGGCCGGCACGCTGCGGCCTTCCTGATTGACGTCGTCGCCGCGGCTCGGCACGTCGGGGTCGTGGCAGATCACGGCGAAGGACTTCGTCCCGGCCGGCGCGTCACGCCAGGCCAGTTGCGGGTTCCGGTTACCGCCCAGACACACATGGCCGGTCGCGGCAGGAATGCAGAAGCAGAAATCGCCGGGTATTTTCTGTCCATCGCTGAAACTGTTGCTCGTCAGTTGCATGCTTGATTCCTCGGTTCAGTTGAAGCGACATCCGCATGCCAGTCGGCAAAGCGCGCATCATTCGTCGCGATATGCCGGTGCATGAAATCGAGGGTCGACGCAGGAATATTGTCGAGCAGCGCATGCTGGCCGGTGGCGCAAAACTGCTCCTGTGCCTTGCGCAGGGATTCCAGCAGTTGCCGGTGCTGCTCGGCGTGCGCCTCGTAATCATCGTAGCTGGCCAGCCGCATCAGCAGCTCCTCGGACAGGAAATGCGCCTCGCTGTAGTCGATCAGGCGCACCAGCACCGCTTCAACCATCGCACCTTCCCGCCGGTGCTTCACCGCATCCTGCAGTGCCTGGATCAATTCGAACTGCACGTGATGCTCGGCTTCCATCGTCGCCTTGCGCATTGCGTTGTCGTCCTGGACCATTCTTATTCTCCTTCGCCATCGGTCGAATGAACATTAGCACGACGCGGCACGGCGGGCAGGGCCGGCCAAACCGCAACGAACATCAAAACTGCTCTTCCGGCTTGAGAAAGCGCCACTGCCCGAGGGGCAGGTCGCCGAGCGTCACGCCACCGATGCGCACGCGCTTGAGGCCGGTGACGCGCAGGCCGACCAGCTCGCACATGCGGCGGATCTGGCGCTTCTTGCCCTCCTTCAGGATGAACTGCAACTGGTCGTCATTCTGCCAGCGCACCTTGGCCCGCTTCAGGGGCTTGCCGTCGAGCGACAGGCCGTGGTTGAGTAGTGCGAGGCCGCGTTCGTCGAGCGTGCCCGCGCCACTCTCCACGCGCACGAGATACTCCTTCTCGACCTCGCTGTTCTCGCCGATCAGGGTGCGTGCCACACGGCCATCCTGCGTCAGCACCAGCAGCCCCGTCGAATCGATATCGAGCCGGCCGGCCGGCGCCAGTCCTTTCAGATACTGCGGGCGGAAGCGCTGGTAGTCTCCGGCCATTTGCGTGTCCGGCTTGATCAGCACGATGGCGGGCTGGTGACCATCCTCGGCCTGCCCCGAGACAACGCCGATCGGCTTGTGCACCAGCACCGTCGCCAGCGCGGCCTGCTGATTCTGCGCCCGCGCCGCCAACACGATCTCGGCATCCGGCGCGGCGCGCGTACCCAGCTGCGTCACCTTCTCGCCATTCACATAGACCATCCCGCGCTCGATGTAGGCATCGGCCTCGCGGCGCGAGCACAGGCCGCGTTCGGCCATCAACTTAGAAATTCGGACACCTTGCGTATCATTCATGGAAACACATTCTAAAGGCCAGCGATGCTGAGTTACAGGCACGTCTTCCACGCCGGCAACCACGCCGACGTCCTCAAGCATACCGTGCTGCTCGCGGTGCTCGACTATTTCAACCAGAAGGACAAGCCCTACTGGCTCATCGACACGCATGCCGGCGCCGGCGGCTACCGCCTCGATGCCGGCCGCGCGACGACGCATGCCGAGTACGCCGACGGTATTGGCCGCCTGTGGCAGCGCAATGATTTACCGCCGCTGATCGCCCGTTACGTCGAGGCCGTGCGCGCGGACAATCCGGACGGCAGGCTGCGCCGCTATCCCGGCTCGCCGCTGCTTGCCCTGCGCGCGCTGCGCCCCGCCGACAAGCTGCGCCTGTTCGAACTGCACCCCGCCGACGTCAAGCTCTTGGCACAGAACATCGCCGGCGCCGCGCCCGACGCCCAAAAGCGCACGGCGATCAAGCAGGAAGACGGCTTCGCCGGCATGCAGGTACTGCTACCCCCACCGCCGCGCCGCGGCCTCGTACTCATCGACCCCGCCTACGAAAACAAACACGACTACATGCAGGTTGTCACGGCGGTCAGGGAAGGGCTGCAGCGTTTCGCCACCGGCACGTTCATGGTCTGGTATCCCCTGCTACAGAAGAACGAGAGCATCACCCTCGCGGGCAAACTGAAGAAGCTCGCCCCGGACTGGCTGAACGTTACGCTCACCGTCCAGGCGTCCTCGTCCGATGGCCGTGGAATGCACGGCAGCGGCGTGTTCATCGTCAATCCGCCCTGGACGCTGGCTGCACAACTCAAGGAAATCCTGCCGTGGCTGGTTGATGTCTTGGCGATCGACAAAGTCAGCGCTGGCGGGACGGTAGAAAGCAGCTCCTAAGTCCCGGCAGGAAATAATCTGTTGCAATTGTCGCGGTGCATGCCAGACCCGCCGCGGCTATGCTGCCTTCATTGCAACCGTTCCCTGAAACGCCGTGAATATCATCCGCGATTCCAAGATGCTCCTGATTTCCTGGCTGGCGCTGGGCTTATTGGCGCCAGCCTTGACCGCGTTCGCGGCCGACCCAGCGGATCCCATCGCGGTCAAAGTCATTATCCAGGGCGAAGTCGTCCTCGTTGATGTCGAGTTCGACCATCGCCGCCACACCCAGGGAGGTCTGGGAAGTCCTGACCGATTTCGACCATCTGCCCCGCTTCATCGCCAACATCCGGTCGAGCCGGATACTCTCCCGGAAGGCAATCTCTTGCGCGTGGCGCAAACGGGCAAGACGAGTTTCGGGCCGCTCAGCTTCGAATTCCAGTCCGAACGGGAACTGACGCTGAACCCCTATGACGGATTTGAATCGCGCATGATCAGTGGCAACATGAAGCGATTTCGGGGCAGCACGCAACTCGAGGCCATCGTGGGTGGTACGCGCCTGCGCTATCACTCGGAGGCAGTGCCCGACACGGCAATGCCGCTGGGACTCGGCCGCTCGCTGGTCGAGTCCGAGACGCGCGAGCACTACCAGGACATCCGCCGGGAAGTGCTGAAAAGAAAAGCTGCGGCCAGTGCGCCGCAGTGATCAGGTCAGCAGTTCCGGACGGTTGCGGAACAGTTCGAGGGCTGCGGGATTCGCCAGTGCCTCGCTGTTCTTCACCGGACGGCCATGTACCACCTCGCGCACGGCCAGCTCGACAATCTTGCCGCTCTTGGTGCGCGGAATGTCGGCCACCTGCAGCACCTTCGCCGGTACGTGGCGCGGCGTGGTGTTGGTACGAATCTGCTCCTTGATGCGTTTGACCAGCCCATCGTCGAGCGTCAGGCTGTCCTTGAGCTTGACGAACAGCACGACACGCACATCCCCTTCAAAGTCCTGGCCGATGACGATACTCTCCAGCACTTCGGGCAGCTTCTCGACCTGGCGGTAGATTTCCGCCGTGCCGATGCGCACGCCGCCGGGATTGAGCGTTGCGTCGGAGCGACCGTAGATGATGAAGCCGCCATGCGACGTTTTCTCGGCAAAATCGCCGTGGCACCAGATGCCGGGAAAGCGCTCGAAATAGGCGGCGCGATACTTCGCGCCGTCGGGATCGTTCCAGAAACCGACCGGCATCGACGGAAAGGGCCGCGTGCAGACCAGCTCACCCTTCTCGCCCAGCACCGGCCTGGCATTCTCATCGACGACATCGACCGCCATGCCGAGGCCGGCGCACTGGATTTCGCCGCGCCACACCGGTCCGACCGGGTTGCCGAGCACGAAGCACGAGACGATGTCGGTGCCGCCCGAGATCGAGGCCAGTTGCAGGTCGGGCTTGATGTCGCGATAGACGTAGTCGAAGCTTTCGGGCGAGAGCGGGCTGCCGGTCGAGAATATCGCGCGCAGGGCGGCCAGGTCGTGCGTCGCGCGCGGCTTCAGCTCGATCTTGGCGCAGGCATCGATGAACTTCGCCGAGGTGCCGAAGTGCGTCATCTCTTCAGCCTGTGCATAGTCGAACAGCACGCGGCCGCGACCGATGAAGGGCGAACCGTCGTAGAGCAGCAGCGTGGCTTCGCTGGCCAGACCCGACATCAGCCAGTTCCACATCATCCAGCCGCAGGTGGTGAAGTAGAACAGTTTGTCGCCGGGCTTGACGTCCGATTGCAGCCGGTGTTCCTTGAGATGCTGGAGCAGCGTGCCACCCGCGCCATGCACGATGCACTTGGGCACGCCCGTCGTGCCCGAGGAATAAAGAATGTAGAGCGGATGATCGAAGGGCAGCGGGGTAAACTCGATTTCCTGCTGCGCGCGCCAGGGTGCGACGAAATCGCCCCGCGTCACGGCATTCGGCAGGCGCGAAAGATCATGGCCGGTCTCGCGCACGTAGGGCGAGACGATGGTTTTGCGCACCGTCGGCAGACCGGCAACGATCTGCGCCACCTTGTCGAGGGTGTCGAGCGGCTTACCGTTGTAGAAATAACCGTCGGCAACGAAGAGCAGCTTCGGCTGCACCTGGCCGAAACGATCGAGCACGCCCTGCACGCCGAAATCCGGCGAGGCGGAAGTGAACGCCGCGCCGATGGACGACGCGGCCAGCAGCGCGATCAGGGTTTCCGGCAGGTTGGGCATGTAGGCCGCGACCACATCGCCGGCGACGATGCCTTCGGCCTTCATCGCCGCCGCGAGCCGCGCGACCCGCAGGTAGAGTTCGCCGTAGGTCATGCGGCGGGTAACTTTCTCCTCGCCGCGAAAGACCAGCGCCGTGGCGTCGTCGCGCCGGCGCAGCAGGTTTTGCGCGTAATTCAGCCGCGCGTCGGGAAACCACTGCGCGCCGGGCATGCGCTCGCCATTGACGAGGATGCGCTGCCCCTTCTCCCCGCGCACTGCCGCGAAATCCCACAGCCGCGACCAGAATTCCGCGGGCTGTTCGATCGACCATGCATGCAGTTCGGCATAGTCAGCGCTGGCGGGACGGCAGGCGAAATTCGCAAAGGCGGTCAGGTTGGCGCTGGCAATGCGTGCCGCACCGGGTTGCCACAGCGCTGGTTTACTCATGGGGATACATGCGGCGAATGAAGTCGGGCAGCGGCAGCGACGTGCCGGTGCGTGGATTCCACCAGACCACCTTGGCGGCGCCCTCGGCATACAGGGTCACGTCGTCACCCATGCCGACGCAGCGCATTTCGTAGAAGGTCGGCAGGCTGCTGCGGCCCGGCATGCCGATCAGCATCGTCACTTCGACGGTGGCCGGGTAGGTGATCGGCTTGAAAAAGGTGCAACTGGCGTTGATGATCACCGGGCCTTCATCCACCGCGACGATGTCGGCGATGCCCAGCTTTTCCAGCCAGTCAATGCGCGCCTGTTCGGCAAAGCGGAAGTAGACGGTGTCGTTGACGTGGCCGAGCGCATCCATGTCGCCCCAGCGCACGGGGATGTGCGAGACATGAACCCGCTGCTGCGGATGTTCCTTTGTCATAATCCTGCCGGCGTTATTTTGACGCGTTGATTATATCGGCTGATCTCCGCCTAACGCCGCATCGTCGGACTGGGGCAACCCACGGTCAATGAACCCTAGGGCCAATGTCCGGCACGTAAGGCGTTTCACACAAAATGCCGCCCATTCGTCGCCGGCTCAGGCCTGCAGGTCGCCCTCGCCACAATGGCACAGGATGTGTTCCCGCGCCGCCGCGCGCAGCCTGAGCGCCGCCGGCCAGTCGTCGCCGGCCGGTACGATGATGGCGCCGAGCGTCAGTGTCACGGTGCCCCGGCGCGGCAGCCAGTGGCCGTCGCGCAGCACATCGCGCGTGCCGGCCAGCGCCGCCGGCAGAATGGGCACGTTGTTACGTGCCGCGACCAGGAAGGCGCCCATGCGGAATGGCGCCAGCCCCGGCACCCGCGAGAACGTGCCCTCGGGGAAGAACACCGGGCTGTGGCCGGCGGCGACGCTGTCGTGCAGCTGCTCGGCATCGGCGACGCTGCGCTGGAAATCGAAGCGCTCGACGAAGTCGCAGCCAAGCCGTTCGAGGAAGACGCGCGCGAAAAAGTTGTCGCGCAGCTCGCGTTTGGCGACGAAGCGCCAGTTTCGCCAAGGCAGCGCCCCCACCAGCGCGAGGCCGTCGAGATAGCTGGCGTGGTTGGCCGCCAGCACGCAGGAAGCGTGCGCCGGCAGGTGTTCCAGCCCGTGCGCCGCAAGGCGGATACCGGACAGCCGCAGCCACAGCCGCGCGGCAAACCCGCCGAAGTTCCACGCAAAGGCAGGGGTTGGCGCAACGGCGACGGCGAGCCAAACCGGACCGGTGAAGGCGCAAAACAGCCCGGCGGACCAGACGCCGCGCAGCCACCCGGCCAGCGCCCGCGCCGTACGCCGCAGCTGCGGCAGCACACCGGCGAGTTCCAGTCGCACCACCTGCAGCCACACCGCCCGCGGCGCGGTGGCGGCCGCCTCGCCCGCCATGCCGCTCTCGTACAGCTCCCGGCTCGCGGCACGGCGCACCTTGCCACTCGAGGTCTTCAGCACGATGCGGCCCGTTCGACAGCACGACCTCGTCGGCCGGCATCTCGAGCAATTCAACGACGGCATCCTGCACCTGCTGCTGCAATGCGGCCAGCGCCGTTGCGTTAGTCTCGCGGGTCTCGGCGGCAATCACCAGCCGCTCGGTGCCGCTCGCCGGATCGGGGCTACCGAACACCGCGACGCAGCCCTTGCGGATGCCCGGCAGTGCGCCGACCGCCGCCTCGACCTCCTGTGGGTAGATGTTGCGGCCTCCCTTGATGATGATGTCCTTGGCGCGGCCGGTCAGATAGACCTCGCCGCTGGCGAGATAGGCGTAATCGCCGGAATCCAGCCAGCCGTCGCGGATCAGTTGCGCAGTCGCCGCCGGGTTGCGGTAATAGCCGGCGGTCGCCGACGGGCCGCGGAACTGCAGGCGACCCTCGTGGCGTTCCGGCAGTTCGGCACCGGCCGCATCGACGATGCGAATTTCGTAGCCCGGCAGTGGCTTGCCGCAGGCGACGAAACACATCGCCTCCGCGTCCGGTGTTTCCACATCGGCGGGCAGTGCCTCGCCGCCCGCGACGAAGGGCTCGCGGCGGATGCGATCGATGCGCGCGCCGGCACCCGGCGTCGCCGCCAGGCCCACAGCGCACTCGGCCATGCCATACACCGGCGCGATCGCTTCGGCGCGCAAGCCGCACGCGGCGAAACGCGCGGCAAAGCGCACCACGGTGTCGGGTCCGACCGCCTCGGCGCCATTGAAGGCGATGCGCCACGACGACAGGTCGAGTCCGGCGAGCGCCGCGTCGTCGATGCGCTTCAGGCACAGCTCGTAGGCGAAGTTCGGCGCGCCGGACAGCGTGCCACGGTACTTGTCGATCGCCCGCAGCCAGCGCTCCGGCCGCGCCAGGAAGGCCAGTGGCGACATCACGACGAACGGCACCGCATGGACAAGGCTGGAAAGCCAGGCACAAATCAGCCCCATGTCATGGTAGAGCGGCAGCCAGCTGACGAATACGTCTTCCGCGCCAATGCCGGCGGCTTCTGCCATCGCATGGATGTTGGCGAGCAGTTGTGCGTGCGTGAGCATCACGCCCTTCGGATTGCCGGTGCTGCCCGAGGTGTACTGCAGGAGCGCAAGGTCGTCGGCACGCGCGGGTACCGGCAGTGGTTCCCCGTCGCAGGCCAGCAGTTCGTTCGCCAGCACGACGTTGCGCAGGCTCTCGACCTGGCGTTTCAGCAGCCCGGCCGGCAACGCGATTTCGCCACTGGTGACCAACAATCGTGCTTCAGCGTTGGCAAGGATCGTCGCGTGGCGGCGCAGGTGGTCCTCGAGCTGCGATGGCCGCGCTGGCGGATAGATCGGCACCGGCACGCCGCCGGCCAGCAGGATGCCGCAATAGCACGGGAAGAAGGCCGGGCAGGTCGGCAGCATCAACGCCACCGCATCGCCCGGCGCGATCTCGCGCTGCTGCAGCGCCGCCGCCACCGCGCGCGCTTCGCGCCACAGCTGGCCGTAGGTTAGCGGCTGTGCGCGATCGCCCTCGTCGAGATAGATCAGGTGGGTGCGTTCCGGCTGGTGCGCGGCATGCCATTGCAGCACGGCTGACAGTGTTGCCAGTTCGACCGGCGCGGGCCGGCCCGCGCCGGTCGTTCCAACCACCGTCGCACCTTCAATAGTCAGCGCTGGCGGGACGGCATTTTCAATGGCGGTCGCCCCCAGCGCGGCGAGGAAATCGCGCGGCATTTCGGCGGTCGACAACAATTCGGCCGGCAAGCGCAGCGCGAACTCCGCCTCGATACGCAGCAGCAGTTCGCTCTTCGCCAGGCTGTCAAAACCGAGATCGCGGTCGAGGCGGCTGTCGAGCCGCACCGGCAGCGCCGCCGCACCCGGTTGCATTTCGTCGCGCAAAGCACGCACCAACTGCAACAAACGCTCGCTTGCATCCATGCACAGGTTCCCAAGGCAAGTGGAGGGGATGAAATTATAATTGCACGCTGCAACTGCGCCGCTGCGCAAGCGCCTCGAATACAAACGTATAACCGGGAGGATCGGCATGGAACGCGAAGCGATGGAATTCGATGTCGTGGTGGTGGGCGGCGGACCGGCCGGCCTGGCCGCGGCGATCCGGCTCAAGCAGCTCAGTGCAGCCATGAGTGCGGGCATCAACGTCTGCCTGATCGACAAGGGCTCCGAAATCGGCGCCCACATCCTTTCCGGCGCCGTCATGGACCCGCGCGCGCTGACCGAACTGATTCCCGACTGGCACGCGCGCAATGCGCCACTCGATACGCCGGTCACCGAAGACCGCCTGCTGTTCCTCACCGAGAAGGGCGGCACTGCCCTGCCCGCCGCGCTGATACCGGCCTGCTTCCACAACGACGGCAACACCATCATCAGCCTCGGCGAACTCTGCCGCTGGCTGGGCCAGCAGGCCGAAGCGCTCGGCGTCGAGGTCTATGCCGGCTTCGCGGGCGCGGATGTCCTGTATGACGGAGATCGTGTCGCTGGCGTCATCACCGGCGACATGGGCGTGCTGAAGAACGGCGAACCCGGCCCCAACTTCCAGCCGGGCATGGAACTGCGCGCGAAGTACACGCTGTTCGCCGAAGGCTGCCGCGGCCATCTCGGCAAGCGGCTCGAACAGCGCTTCAATCTGCGCGCCGGCGCCGAACCGCAGGTCTATGGCCTCGGCATCAAGGAACTCTGGCAAGTTTCCCCCGAGCAGCACCGCCGCGGGCTGGTCCTGCATACGGCCGGCTGGCCGCTGGCGAACGATACCTACGGCGGTGGCTTCTGTTATCACTATGGCAACGAGGACCAGCCACACCTCGTCTCCTTCGGCCTTGTCGTCGGCCTGGGTTACAACAATCCCTATCTCTCGCCCTTCGAGGAGATGCAGCGGCTCAAGACCCACCCGGCGCTGCGCCCCTACTTCGAAGGCGCAGAGGGAGCAAAGCGGCTCGGCTACGGCGCACGCGCGCTCGCCTCGGGCGGCCTGCAGGCGCTGCCCAAGCTCATCTTCCCCGGCGGCGCGCTGATCGGCGACGATGCCGGCTTCCTCGTCGCGTCGCGCATCAAGGGTTCACACGCGGCGATCAAATCCGGCATGCTGGCGGCCGAGGCGACGGCCGCCGCGCTGGCCGAAAACCGCAGCGGCGACGAACTCACTGCCTATCCGCAGGCATTCCGCAAATCGTGGCTGTTCGACGAACTCTCCCGCGCGCGCAACTTCAAGCCGCTGATGGCCAAGGGACTCTGGAAAGGCGCGCTGCTGTTCGGCATCGACCAGCAGCTGTTCCGCGGCAAGGCGCCCTGGACGCTGCGGCTCACCCCGGACCACACCAAGCTCAAGCCGGCCGCGCAATGCACGCCGATCGACTATCCGAAGCCTGACGGGGTGCTGACCTTCGACCGGCTGTCATCAGTCTTCCTCTCCAACACCAACCACGAGGAGGATCAGCCCTGCCACCTGCGCCTCAAGGACGAGGCGGCACCGATCGCCCACAACCTGGCGCTCTACGCGGCGCCCGAGCAGCGCTACTGCCCCGCGGGCGTCTATGAGATCATCAAGGAAGGCGGCTCGCCACGACTGCAGATCAACGCGCAGAACTGCGTGCATTGCAAGACCTGTGACATCAAGGACCCCGGCCAGAACATCGACTGGGTGACGCCGCAGGGCGGCGAAGGACCGATTTACCAAAACATGTAACGCCGCAGCGCCGACCTCGGGCCACGGATGGTCGCTACGGCGTTGACAGTAGCGGTTGACATGTCAGGCGTTTCACGCAAAGTCAGGGCTGGCGGGACGGCATCCCGGGCCCGAAATGCACCGCCAGCCAGACGGCAGGCTGCGCGGCATCGGTCCATTCGACGCGATGGCGCGTATGTGCGGGGATGTGCAGCCAGTCACCCGGCTGCATCGACCTGACTTCCGCTGCGTCGGCAAAGCGCAGGCCGGCGGCGCCGCACAGCAGCAGCACCCATTCATCATCCGGCTGGTCGTACCAGAAATCCGGTGGGCTCGCCTGCCCGGTTGACACGATGCGTTCGATGCGCAGGCCCGGACGGTCGAGGATGGCCTCGATCCGTTCCGCAGCCTCGGGCGCAGCCGGCAGGCCGGCGAACAGATTGTCCTGCATCGGATCAGATGAAGCGGATCTCGCTCGCCGGCACGGTCAGCGGCACCCTGCTGCCGAGTTCCAGCGGCGCGTGACCGCGCGCATGCGAGACGTCCGCGATGAGGGTCGCGTTCCCCACACGTAGTTCGTAGCGCAGGAATTCACCGAGGAATTCGGCGGTCTCGACCGCGCCTTCGAGCCGCAAGCCCGCCACGCCGCCATCCCCCAATCGCACGGAATGGGGACGGAAGGTCAGGTCGCACTCGGGGATGGTGGGCGGTGCCAGGCCGGTGGGCAGGACGATGTCGCCCAGTTGCGGCGAGGAAAAACGCAGCTGGCCCGCTTCGCTGCGCACGCTGCCGGAATACAGATTCACGGTGCCGACGAACTGCGCGACGAAGCGATTGACCGGATAGTCGAACAGTTCCATCGGCGCCCCGACCTGCTGGATGATGCCCTGATCCATCACCGCGACACGGTGGCAGGTGGTCAGCGCCTCTTCCTGATCGTGCGTGACGAAGATCGTCGTGATGCCAAGCCGGCGCTGCAGTTTCACCAGCTCCTGCCGCGTCTGCACACGCAGCTTGGCGTCGAGGTTGGAGAGCGGCTCGTCGAGCAGCAAGACCTGCGGCTCGATGGCCAGCGTGCGTGCGATGGCGACACGCTGCTGCTGGCCGCCGGAAAGCTGTCCCGGCCGACGCGCTGAGTAGTCCGACAGGCCGACGAGTTCGAGTACCTCGGCCACTTTCGTTTTCACCGCGGCGCGTGGCAGTTTGCGTTCCTCCAGCCCGAAAGCAACATTCTGTGCCACGGTCATGTGCGGCCAGAGCGCGTAGTTCTGGAACACCATGCCGACATTGCGCTGCCACGGCGGAATGCCGGTGACGTCCTTGCCGCCGATCAGCACGCTGCCGTGCTGATGCTGGTTGAAGCCGGCGATCAGGCGCAGCAACGTCGACTTGCCCGAGCCCGAGGGGCCGAGTAGCGCGAAAAACTCGCCGGGCTCGACGTTCAGGCTGATGTCGCGCAGCACTTCGGTCGTGCCGAAGGACAGGGCAACATTGCGGATGTCGACGCCGACAGGAGAGGGTTGTGGGTTCATTTGCGCGCTCCTGGCTGGTGCGGTGAGTTCGCCGCGACGAGGCGATGCGAGAGGTAGGTGCCCAGCGCGACCAGCACCACGGCGATGACGCCGAGCGCCGCGCCGGGCCCGCGTCCGGCGATCGACTGGAAGTAGAGATAGATGCCGTAGGACATCGGCGCGAGGCTTTCGCGGCTGGTGAGCAGCATCGTTTCGGAAATCTCCGCCGCGGCAGTGATGAAGCTGGTGACGAAGCCGGCGAGGATGCCGCCCATCATCAACGGCACAACCACGCGCCGGATGGTGTGCCAGCGCCCGGCGCCGAGGTTCTGCGCCGCCTCTTCGAGCGCGGGATGCACCTGCGTCAGTGCAGCCATGCACGAGCGCAGTGCGTAAGGCAGCCGGCGGATCGCGTAGGCCAGCACGAAGATCACCCAGCTCGCCGTCAGCGCGCCGCCGCCGGGCAGTTCGATGCCGCGGAAAGCCCGCAGGTAGCCGATGCCCAGCACCAGACCGGGCATCGCCAGGGCGACGGTGACGAGGTGGTCGAGCAGCTGACGGCCGGGCAGCGTCGTGCGCAGCACGATGTAGGCAATCGCGGTGCCCAGCGCCACATCCACCAGCGCCGCCAAACCACAGTAGAGGAAGGTGTTCCAGATCATCTGCGTGGAATCGTCAAACACCGTCGCGAAGTGGTCGAGCGTGAACTGTTCGGGCAACACGCTGAAGCTCCACACCTTGAACAGCGACATGCAGCAGGATGCCGAGGTGCGGTGACAGCACCAGCATCAGGATGCCGGCAATCCAGCCGTAGGCCAGCGCGGTCTGCCACGCGGTGAGGCGACGCTTCGGCGCCTGCGTGCCGCCGCGCGAAACGATTGCGTAGTCGCGCCGCTTGACGAACCACCACGCGCCCGCCATCGCCATCACCGAGAACAGCACGAGGATCACGCAGATGACGTAGCCGATGGGATCTTCGAGGCCGATCGAGGTCACGCGCAGGTAGGCCTGCGGCGCCAGCATGTTGGTCACGTTGAGCACCAGCGGTGTGCCAAGGTCGTCGAAGACCTTGATAAAGACGAGCGATGCGCCGGCGAGGTAGCCCGGCAGCGCGAGCGGGAAGACAATCTTGCGGAACAGCCGCCAGCCGTGCGCGCCAAGATTCTGCGCCGCCTCCTCCATCGAGGAATCGATGTTGGCGAGAGACGCCGCCAGGTTGAGCAGGATGAACGGGAAGTAGTGCAGGGTCTCGACGAAGATCACCCCATTGAGGCCGTTCATCAGGGGCAGCGTGACGCCGAAGGCATCGTTGAGGATCAGGTTGACCGAACCCGAGCGGCCGAACAGCAGCTGCATCGCGGCGGCACCGACGAAGGCCGGCATGACCAGCGGTAAAACACCCAGCGTCTGGATCAGGGCCGCCCCGCGAAACTCGAAGCGCACCGTGAGGTAGGCCAGCGGCACGGCGACCATCGTCGCCAGCGCCACCGTCATGCCGGCCACGAACAGGCTGTTGGCGAAGCTCTCGCGCATCAGCGAGATGCTGTTGAAAGCAGCGAAGTGGGCCAGCGTGAAACCGCCCTGCCCGTCGGCGAATGCGGTATGGACGACCGTTGCGACGGGATAGATCAGGAAAACCGACAGAAAAACGGCGATCGCCAGGGCGACCGCCGCAATCGCGGGATTGATGCGCTGCATCGGGAACTACGGTACAGGACTAGTTGGCGCTCTTGGCCAGATCGACCGCCCGGGCGTAGTTCGCCTTGATCTTCGCGGCCCACTCCTCCTCGACTTTCGCCTTGGCTTGCGAGGCATCCACATCGGTCTTCTTGGCCTTGAACAGGTCGAGCAATTTCTTGTCGGCGGCCTGCTTTTCGTCGATCACCGGCAGCAGGACCAGTTTGCGCGCCTCGTCGAGCTGGGCGCTCTGCTTGCCACCCAGCCGTTTTCCGGCGGCGTGGATTTCCTTCACGGCCGCCGCCAGTTCCTTGTGGCGGAAGGTGATCATCTGGTCGAACAGCGACAGCACAACGTAGTAGCGCGACTCGGACAGGTTCGAGTCAAAATTCACCTTCGCCTGGATCTTGCCCGAGAACGGGTTCGGATAGCCGGCCGGCGCCTTGGCATAGACGGATGGCAGCACCGGCAGGCGGCTGATCTTCGGATCGAGCAGCAGCAGCTGGCCCTCCTCCGACAGCGTAAACTCGATGAAGCGCTTGCCGGCTTCGGGCGACTTGGCGCCCTCGATCAGGCCGATGTTGGCTGGCACGATCGCGGTCTGCGACGGATAGACGAACTCGACCGGCATGCCGGAGTTTTTCGCGGCGAGGCCGAAGAAGTCGATGACGAGGCCGATGCCGAACTGGCCGTTCGATACACCGTCGGGCACGCCGAAGCTCCGCTCGGTAATCGCGGCCGCGTTGCCGCAGATGCCGAGCAGCTGCGTCCAGCCCTTGTTCCAGCCTTCCGCCTGCAGGATGGTTTCGACGGTCAGGTGCGTCGTGCCGGAGCGCGAGGGACTGGAAATCGCCAAGTGGCCCCAATACTCGGGCTTGACGAGGTCGGCCCATTCCTTCGGTTCAGGCAGCGCGTTGGCCTTCAGGTAGCGCGTGTTCCACATCAGGCCGTAGCCCGCCAGCGCCTGCCCGCGGTAGTAGCCCTCGGGATCATTGACCGGATAGTTGCCGACCTTCTGTGGAATCGCTGGATCGCCGATGCCGATCTTCGTCAGCAGCTTGCTGCTCGACAGTACTTCGAAGGCATCGGGTGCGGACACCCAGAAGACTTCCGGGCGGGAGCCCGCCGGCTGCTCGCGCACATAGGCGATACCAGCGGCGGTGTTCTTGTTGAGTACTTCGAGCTTGTCGTTCGGATATTTCGCCTCGTAGGCCTTCTTGTAAGCGGCCGTGAGTTCCTTCGGGAACGAGGTGACAACAGTGACGGTGTCGGCCAGCGCCGGGATGGACAGGCTAGCGAGCGCAAGGAAAAGAGTGCAACGAGAAAAGTGTTTCATGAGGCGTTTCATGCGGCGTTCCTCCCTGTTTGGTCTGCCGCATCTTACTACCGGGACAGGCTCAGAACTGCGCCTTCGCGGGCGATCAGGTCGATGTTCCATTAGTGCCATGGCCAACCTCTCTTTCACATAAAAAAACCGGGCAATCGCCCGGTTTTTTGTGACTACATTGCTCGAAGCTAACGAAAAGGCGTCATATTGGTCACTGACGACGACCCACCACGCCCAACAAAGCTAAACCCATCAGTACCAAGGTACTGGGCTCGGGAACCCCCGGAGGAGGCTCTGTTTGAACATCGTAGCTGATCGTTCCATTGATATACGGAATGCCACCATACGTCAAGGTATCCGTCCCGAACAGCGACAACTCATTCGCTCCCACAAGGAACAACGACTGCATGCCGGTGGTAAGCAGATAATCCAGCTTCGTCGATGAATCGGACGCCGTACCTGCTGCATTCAAGCTGAAACCGGGCAGTGGGTTGGCGAAGTTATCCACTCCTGTTGTTCCCTGAATTGCCACGGCTGTATCGTTTACATAAACCGCAAATTCATCATTAACCAAAGCCTCAAATGCAAATGCAAGATTGGAATATCCCGCGGGCAAATTGAAACTGTAGCGGGCGAACATTCCAACATTCATGGGAAGATAATTAGTTCCATCCGACACTACAGTGAACGTGACATCGCCAGGCAACGCCGGTACGGATGAAGTGCTACTCGTCAGATTGATACCAGACGTAGTGACCGTACTAAAAAGGAAATCGTTAATGCCAAACGATATAGTTGCCGCTTTTGAAGGAAACACCAAAAGCAAAGATGCCATCGCCAAAGAAACCTGGACGGCTTTCCTGATTTACCTCATGCCCTTTCTCCTTAAATCAGTGAGAAACCGAGCAGAAAATACCCCATGAATTGTGTTTGAAGCGCTTGACTCAGTTCCTCATGTTGCGCTCAAATTTTTGAGGCATTATCCATTCCATATTTAAGGTTATTTGTCGGGCACGCAATAAATCAGTTGGTTGGAAGATTTTGAATGAACTCTGCGGAATACTCATGGTTCGGAGATGTAAATTTATTCGACATAAATGATCGCCCTGAACTGAATGAATAGCATTCCAACTGTGCTTACCAGAATTCTTACAAGAGGTCCTCCTCCAGCGCCAGCACGCTCGCCCCGCCGGCGGTGACCTGCCGGGCCAGGCCCGGCGCCTCGACCAGCACATGGTCGGCGTAGAAGCGTGCAGTTTTCAGCTTCGCGGCATAGAAAGGTGCCGTCTCGCCGGCGCTGACTTTCGCCTGAGCGGCCAAGGCCGCGCGCGCCATCATCCAGCCGCCGGAAACCACGCCCATGAGATGCAGGAAGGGTACGGCGCCCGCCGCCACTTCGCGTACCTTCGTACCATACTGCGCAACGATGTAGTCGCCAGCTTCCGCCACGGCAGCGATGCCCGACTGCAGCGCGGTGGCGATTGCCCGCGCATCGACGTCCGGCAGGACGGCGAGTTCCGCCTGTGTCGCACGCATCTGGTCGATGACCGTTTTCAGCGTCGCGCCGCCGTCGCGGGCGATCTTGCGGCCGATCAGGTCGTTCGCCTGTATTCCCGTGGTGCCCTCGTAGATCGTCGTGATGCGCGCGTCGCGCATGAACTGCGCCGCGCCGGTCTCCTCGATGAAGCCCATGCCGCCATGCACCTGCACACCGAGGTAGGCGATGCGGTTGGCGGTTTCGGTGAGCCAGCCCTTCACCACGGGCGTCATCAGGTCGACGAAGGCCAGGTTGCGCTGGCGCTCCGCTGCGTCGGCATGATGCAGCGCGATATCCTGCGCGGCCGCGACGATGTAGGCCAGCGCGCGCATCGCCTCGGTCTGCGCCTTCATCAGCATCAGCATGCGCCGCACATCGGGGTGATGGACGATCGCGACCGGTTCCGCCGAGCCTTCGATGGCGCGGCTTTGCACGCGCTCGCGCGCATAGGCCAATGCATGCTGGTAGGCCGCCTCGGCATTGCCCAATCCTTCCAGCCCCACCGCATAACGCGCCGCGTTCATCATGATGAACATGTATTTCAGCCCCTCGTTCGCCTTGCCGACGAGGAAGCCGGTGGCGCCACTGCTGTTGCCACCATTGTCGCCAAAGCTCATCACGCAGGTGGGGCTGGCGTGGATGCCGAGCTTGTGTTCGATCGACACGCAATACGCATCGTTGCGTGCGCCCAGCGAACCATCCGCGTTCACGAGGAACTTCGGCACGACGAACAGCGCGATGCCCTTCACGCCGGGCGGCGCGTCCGGCAGGCGCGCCAGCACGAGGTGGATGATGTTCTCCGCCATGTCGTGCTCGCCATAGGTGATGAAGATCTTCTGGCCGAATATCTTGTAGCTGCCGTCGGGCTGCGGCTCGGCGCGCGAGCGGATCGCGGCGAGGTCCGAACCGGCTTGCGGCTCGGTGATGTTCATCGTGCCGGTCCACTCGCCGGCCACCATCTTCGGCAGGTAGGTCGCTTTCTGTTCCGGCGAGCCGCAAAGTTCCAGCGCCTCGATGGCGCCATCCGTGAGCATCGGGCAGAGCGCGAACGCATGGTTGGCCGCCTTCCACATCTCGCGCACAGCGGCGGAAACGACCCGCGGCAGGCCCTGCCCGCCGAATTCCGGATCGTGGCCGAGGCCGTTCCAGCCGTTCTCGATGAACTGGCGATAGGCGTCGCCGAAGCCGGCCGGCATCGTCACCGCTCCACCATTCTCATCGGCCCATGTCGCACCCGCGTGGTCGCCGACACGATTGAGCGGCGCCAGCACCCCGCCGGCGAACTTGCCCGCTTCTTCGAGAATCGCGGCCACGACATCTTCGGTCGCCTCCTCGCAGCCGGGCAGTTGGGCAATGGCGTCGAGGCCGACCAGTTCCTTGAGCACAAATTGCATGTCCTGCAAGGGGGCGGTGTAGTTCATGGACGCGGTTCCTTTTTCTGCCAGAGATAACGTCGGTCGTCGAAACTGCCGACCCAGCGCGGGTAATAGACCACCAACAGCGTGATGACGGCACCGTTGAGCCAGGCTTCGGCAAAGCCGAGCAGCACGTAGAACTGCAGGTAGTCGGACAGCAACAGGTCGGCGGAGTAAACGCCCGCCAGCCAGAACAGCAGACCGCTGAACAGCCCGCTCGCCACCCCCGCGACGGCGCCGCCGAAGAAAGCGGCAACAAAAAAGAAAACGAAGATGTTCGGCGGCAGGTAACGCTCGACAAAGCGCAACACCGCATGCGCGACGAAGACAGGCACGATGGCGAGCACCAGCGCATTGAGCGCGAATGCCTGCCAGCCATGAATGCCCTTGAGCCCGGCGTTGAAGGTCACCGCGGCCAGTACGGCCGACAGGCCGATGATCGCCAGTTGCCGGCCGAACATCAGCGTAAACGCCGTCACGCCAAGCAGATGCAGGTGCAGGCCCGGCTTGGCGCCCGCCTTCAGGCTCCAGACCAGCATCAGCACGACGATGGCGCCCATCCAGACATTCATCAGGCCGCCTTCGCGTTCGTTCTCGCCCAGCCGCCGCCATGGCGCTGTCCAGACAGCCCACAACAGGATCAGCGCATAGGGCAGGAGCGCCCCATATTGCCAAGGATCGCTGAACAGGCCGTCGGTGAAGTTCATGCCGTAATGAGACTTACAGCGCCGTCGTCAATTCCGGCACGATCTGGAACAGGTCGCCGACCAGTCCGTAATCCGCCACCTGGAAAATTGGCGCATCCGGGTCCTTGTTGATGGCGACGATCACCTTGCTGTCCTTCATGCCCGCGAGGTGCTGGATCGCGCCCGAGATGCCGATGGCGATGTACAACTGCGGCGCAACGACCTTGCCGGTCTGGCCAACCTGAAAATCGTTGGGCACAAAGCCGGCATCGACGGCGGCGCGCGAGGCGCCCAGCGCGGCGTTGAGCTTGTCGGCCAGCGGTTCGAGCAGCGCGTGGTAATTCTCGCCCGAGGCGAGGCCGCGCCCGCCAGAGACGATCACCTTCGCCGCGCCGAGTTCGGGACGTTCCGACTTCGTCAGCTCGCGACTCACCAGTTGCGTCAGGCCGAGGTCGGGGCCGGCGGCGATGTTCTCGACAGCAGCGGAACCACCCTGCCCGACTGCATCGAAGGCCGTGGTGCGCACGGTGATCACCTTCACCGCGTCGGCGGACTTCACGGTGGCCAGCGCGTTGCCGGCGTAGATCGGCCGCACAAATGTTGAAAATGAGGTGTCCGCCGACTCGACGCCACAGATCTCGGAGATCTGCGCCACGTCGAGCAGCGCGGCAACGCGCGGCAGCAGATTTTTCCCAAACGTAGTGGCCGGCGCGAGGATGTGGGTGTAGCCGGACGCATTGGCCACCACCAGCGCGGCGAGGTTCTCGGCGGTCTGGTCGGCGTAGTGCGGCGCGTCGGCGAGTTTCACCTTGGCCACGCCCGCGAGCGCGGCGGCGGCCTGCGCAGCAGCGGCGCATGCAGCACCCGCGACCAGCACATGGATTTCATTCCCCAACTGCGCGGCAGCAGAAACGGTGTTGAGGGTAGCCGCCTTCAAAGCGACGTGGTCGTGTTCGGCGATAACGAGAATGCTCATTTAGATCACCTTCGCTTCATTTTTCAGTTTCGCCACCAGCTCGGCGACGTCGGCGACCTTCACGCCGGCCTGCCGCTTGGGCGGCTCGACCACCTTCAGCGTCGTCAGGCGCGGCGCGATGTTGACGCCGAGTTCGGCCGGCTTGAGCACATCCATCGGCTTCTTCTTTGCCTTCATGATGTTCGGCAGTGTCGCGTAGCGCGGCTCGTTGAGGCGCAGGTCGGAGGTGACGATTGCCGGCAGCTTGATCGAGAGGGTTTCAAGACCGCCGTCGATCTCGCGCGTCACGTTCGCGCGGCCATCGGCAATCGCGACCTTCGAGGCAAAGGTGGCCTGCGGCCAGCCCAGCAGCGCGGCGAGCATCTGGCCGGTCTGGTTGGCGTCATCGTCGATGGCCTGCTTGCCGAGGATTACCAGCCCCGGCTGCTCCTTGTCGCACACCGCCTTGAGCAGCTTGGCCACCGCCAGCGACTGCAGGGGCTCGGCCTGCGCCGCGTCGCACTCGACGAGGATCGCGCGGTCGGCGCCCAGCGCCAGCGCCGTGCGCAACTGCTCTTGGCTATTCGTCGCGCCGCAGGACACGGCAATCACCTCGGTGGCGACGCCGGCTTCTTTCAGGCGCACCGCTTCCTCCACTGCAATTTCGTCGAAAGGGTTCAGCGCCATCTTGACGCTGGCGAGTTCCACACCCGACTGGTCGGACTTGACCCGCACCTTGATGTTGTAATCGATCACCCGCTTCACGGCTACCAGAACTTTCATAGGGTCTTCTCCATTTATTCTTGTGACAGCTTCCCGGAACGAAGCAATCTAGCGGTTCGCCGTGTCCGGCGTTGTCGCGCAAGCGACAATTATCCCGCAGCTTGGGAAAGTCAGCGCTGGCGGGACGGCACCTGAAACAGCAGCAGGACCTGCGCGGTGATGATGCCGATGGCCAGGCCCGCGAGCAGCATGGAATCGAGGTACCACGGATCGTCGAGGCTGAAATCGCCCTCGAGGACATCATGGAAGCCGCGGAAGAAATGCATGACGGCGACGACACCACCCAGCACGCCGAACACCGCGCCGAAATAACGCTTCAGCCAGTGATGCGGGTTCGGCAGCGCCATGAGCAGGCCGAGCAGGCCGATTACGCTGCGCTGAGTTCGGCAGTACGGGCAGACGTAGATCACGCCTGTCAGGTCCATCCACCAGGTCCCCGCACAGACGGCGATGGCGACGAAACCGAGCCAGCGGATATTGCGAACGAGCAGGTCGAGGGGCATGAGCTTTCTCCCGGCGAAGGTGACAGCATAAACCACTCTGCCCCGCCGTCCCGCCAGAGCGCAATCCTCAAGCCTTGCGCTTGTTCATGAAGCCGTCGATGCCGGCGACGGCGTCATCGGTCATCATGTTGCAGGCCATCGTCTCGCCGGCGAGCTGGTAGGCGCCGGCCAGCCCCATTTCGAGCTGGCGATAGAAGAGTTGTTTGCCCATGCGGATCGCGGTCGGCGACTTGGCGCAGATGCTGTCGGTGAGGCGCTTCACCTCGGCATCGAGCGCGTCGGCCGGTGCCACGCGGTTGACGAGGCCGCGTCGCTGCGCTTCAAGCGCGTCGATGAATTCGCCGGTAAGCAGCATTTCGAGCGCCTGTTTGCGCCCCAGGTTGCGCGAGAGCGCGACGGCGGGCGTGGAGCAGAACAGGCCGACGTTGATGCCCGAAACCGCGAACTTCGCAACGTCGGCGGCTACCGCGAGGTCGCAACTGGCGACGAGCTGGCAGCCGGCCGCCGTGGCGATGCCCTGCACGCGCGCGATGACGGGCTGCGGTAGTTCGGTGAGGGTCGTCATGACGCGGCCGCACTGCTTGAACAGCGCCTGCATGTAACCCTTGGCGTGGTTGGCGCGCATCTGCTTGAGGTCGTGGCCGGCGCAGAAGGCCTTGCCCGCACCGGCGATGACGACAACGCGTGCCGTCGCGTCAGCACTGACTTTGTCGAGCGCGGCCTGCAGCGCATCGAGCAATTCGGTAGACAGGGCGTTGAATTGCGCAGGGCGATTGAGCGTCAGGGTCACGACGCCATCGCAATGGTCGTGCAGGAGCAGGGCTTCGGTTGTCATCGTTTTTCCTTGCACAGTGTCAGCAGTTCCGGTTGCTCACGCGCCAGGGCATCGAGCCAGCGGGCGAGATCCTGCGCCAGCCGATCCGCCGCCAGGCGTGACGCCACCACGCCGCCGCGCGCATCCGGCGTGGGTGCCACCTGATTCACGGTAAAGGCCCGGCGTGCCAGCCGGCTTTCGCCCTGCGGGGGCAGGAGCGTGGCGCGGGCCTCGAGGACGACCTGGCTGTGCTCGGCGGCCGTAAAGCGCTGTTCGAGTTCGTCGAGCGTCAGCGCCAGCCGGCATCCCGTGCCGCCCTCGTCCGGCCGGGCGGCGACCAGCCGGCGTTGCAGCGTGCTTTCGAGCAGTTCCGCGGGCGGAGCCACCCAGCGATGGCCGGCATAGGCCTGGCGGCGCAGGTCGTCGGCATAGGCGAGGCGGTAGAGCACTGCCGGCGATTCGAGCCAGCTGACCGCGCGCACACGAAAGCCGGACAGGGCCAGGCCGCTGGCCGGCCAGGCCGCACCGGCATCGCCCAGATCATGCAGTGCCGGATCGGTCTGGCGCGGGGGGGTGCCGACGCAGGCCGCGAGAAGCAGCGATGAAATCAATACCGCAAACAGGCGCATGGTCATTTCTCCCGGGGCGAAGGCGCGACGAAGCCCGGTTCTCCCGGGCCGGGGCGCTGCGGAGCCGGGCCGAACAGCACGGCCTGCGGCGTTTCGTTGAGGGTGTCGAGCAGTCGGTCGAGCCGGCGGGTGGCCGACGACAGCTCGCGGATCAGGGCATCGGCACGCGGCAGCGTTTCGGCATTGATGCGTTCGCCCACGCCGCCCGCCGTCGTGGTCAGGCTGTCGAAACGCAGCGCCAGCGTATGCAGCGTGCCCACCAGCGCGCGCGTCTCGGCCGTTAGTGGCGCGGTCTCGCCCGCGGTCTTTTCCAGATGCACCAGCAGCTTGTCGAGGCGGCCCAGGTTGACCCTCGCCAGCATGTTGCGGACATCCTGGACCAGCCGCGGCAATTCCTTGAAGCTTTCGCTGGCCACCGCGAGATTGTCGAGTGACTGCGAGAGGTTCTTCAGGTTGCGCTCGTCAAGCAGGCGATTGAGCCGGATGCTCAGCTCGGCGACCTGACCGGCGATATCGCCCGCCTTGTTGCCCAGGCTATCGAGCAGACCGGGCTGGATCTTCAAGCGGGGTGGTGCCGGGCCGTCCATCGCCAGCGGGCGACCGGGCGTGCCGTCATCGCCCTCCTCCAGCATCACGTAGGCCAATCCGGTGATGCCCTGATAGTTGAGCTTCGCGATCGTCTTCTCCGTCAGTTGATATTGGCGCGCGAGGCTGATTTCGACCAGCAACAGGGCCGGATCCCGGGGGTCGGGGCGAATATCCTCCACCTTGCCGGCACGAATGCCGCGATAGCGCACCTGCGCCTCGAGGTTGAGCCCGGTCACGCTGCCGCGCGTTTCCAGCACATAAGAACGCGTCACTTCGCGCGTGTCACCCAGCCACCAGATTGCCGCAGCGGCGGCCAGCAGGAACACGAGGGTGAACAGTCCAGCTAGCAGGGCATACGCGCGGTTTTCCATGATCGTCGTTCAGTGGGCAGGGTCAAACGCACGCCGGGCATGCGCGGAATTGAAGAAATTATGAACGAAGGGATGGTCGATGCGTGTGATTTCGGCAATCGGCCCGTCCGCGACGATGTGGCTGTCGGCCAGCACGGTCACGCGCGTCGCCAGCGCGGCAAGGGTTTCCAGATCGTGCGTGACCAGTACGACGGTCAACCCGAGTTCCTCACCCAGCATGCGCGTGAGGCTGACGAAGCTGGCCGAGCGATCGGGATCGAGTCCCGCCGTCGGTTCGTCGAGCAGCAGCAGTTCGGGTTCGAGGGCAAGCGCGCGTGCCAGCGCGACACGCTTGATCATGCCGCCCGAGAGTTCGGCCGGCATCAACTCGGCATGGCGCGGCAGCAATTCGACCATCGACAGCTTGAGCATGACCAGCTTGCGGATGGTCGCCTCGTCGAGCACGCGCAATTCGCGCAACGGAAACGCAATGTTGTCGAACACATTGAACGCGGAGAACAGCGCGCCCTGCTGGAACAGCACGCCAAAGCGCTGGCGCAGGGCCTGCTCGCGCGTAACGCCACCGCCGAAGAGCGGCTCGCCGAAGAGGCGCACTTCGCCTTCTGTCGGCGTCAGCAGGCCGATGATCTGCCGCAGGAGGGTCGTCTTACCGCTGCCGGAGCCGCCGACCAGCGCCACCATCTCGCCGGAACCGATCTTCAGGTCGATATGGCGGTGCACCCACACGTCGCCGAAGCGTATCGACAGGTCGCGAACATCGATCACGGGCGCGGAGGCCGAGGCGGTCGTATTCACTTGGGCAAGCCGATGCTGCGCGTGGCGATGGCGAATACCGCGTCGATCAGGATCACCACCGTAATCGCCGACACCACCGAGGCCGTGGTATTGGCCGCGAGGCTTTCGGTATTCGGCTTGACGCGCAAACCGAAATGGCAGGCGATCAGCGCGATGGCCAGGCCGAAAAATACGCCCTTGGCCAGGCCGATCCAGAGGTTGGCGACGGGTACGGCCTTGGGCAGTGCCTCGATAAAGTAACCATAGTCGATGCCGAGTTGCAGGCGGGCCGATACCATGCCTCCGATCAGCGCCAGGGCCGTCGTCCAGAGTACGAGCAACGGCATGGTGATGCCCAGGCCGATCACCTTGGGGAAAATCAGGCGGAGGCTCTGCGGCACGCCCATCGTCGCCAGCGCGTCGATCTCCTCGGTGACGCGCATCACACCCAGTTGTGCCGTCATCGCCGAACCGGAACGACCGGCCACGAGTATGGCGACCAGCACGGGACCGAGCTCGCGGATGATGCTAAGGCCGAGAATATTGACGATGAAGGCCTCCGCGCCGAACAGCCGCAGCTGCAGCGACGACAGGTAGGACAACACAACCCCGATGAGGAAGCCGACCAGCGCGGTGACCGGCATGGCTCGCACGCCGCTCTTGTAGATGTTCGCGGAGATTTCGCGTAGCGGCAGATCGGCGGGGTGGCGCACCAGATGCAGGAGGTCGAAGACCAGTTGCCCCAGCAGCGCCAGGAATACCTGCAGGTGACGCACCAGGGCAAGGCTTGCCGTGCCGAGCGGGATCAGTCCGCCCCAGGTCGGCGGAGCCGCCGCCGGCGTCTGCGCGGCCAGCGTGCTGGCGGCGATGCGTTCGAAGATGCGGCGATGTTCCGGCTGAAGATGCACTGCCGTGGGGAAGCGCCCGCCCCAGGTTTCCCACAGCAGCATGGCGCCGGCCGAATCGAGTGCTTCGATGGCCTGGGCATTCCAGGCGATTTCGCTGCGCTGGCCGCAGGTTTGCAGGCGCTCGCGCCAGCCCGGCTCCACCGCTGTCAGGCTGCGCAGCGTCCAGCGTCCACTCAGGACCAGTTCCGGCCAGTCACTGCCGCTGCGCTGCTCGAGATAGGCCGGAGAATTCATCGCCCCGTCAGACGGCACGCAGGCCGCGCACCTTGAACTCGATGCCGACGTTCGCCCATTGCTGGGCCTCCTCGGACAACACGGCCGCCGTCAGCGGCGCGGCGGCAAGCCATTCGCGATCGACGTGCAGGTCATAGCCCTTGGCGGTCGCGCGCACGCGAAACTCGGGCATCGGCGTGTCATCACGCGCCCGGTGCAGCAGCGCGGCCGTGCGCAGGCAGCAGATCAGCAGCCACTCGGGCGACTCCTGCTGCTGGCGGGTCAGCGCCTGCACGCGCTCAAGCTTGCCGCGATGCGACAGGACGAGTCGCTCCAGCAGAGCCTGGTCGCGCCTTGAAAAACCCGGCATGTCTGCATTGGCGAGGATGTAGGCGCTGTGCTTGTGGTAGCTGGAGTGCGCGATCGAGATACCGACTTCATGCAATCGGGCCGCCCACGCGAGGAACTGGGCCGCCGGCGAGGTTTCGACATCGTCCTGCGGACGCAATTGCTGGTAGAACTCGAGCGCGAGGGTGGCGATGCGCGCGGCCTGGCGGCGATCGACCTCGTAACGCTGCATGAAGCGGCTGACCGTTGCCTCGCGCAGGTCGTCGTGATGGTAGCGCCCGAGCAGATCGTAGAGCACGCCGAGGCGCAGCGCGCCCTCCGAGAAGGTCATCTCCTCGAGGCCGAACTCCTTGAACACGGCCGACATGATGGCCACGCCACCCGGAATGACCGGAACACGGTCGGGCCGCATGCCGGCGAGATCGGCGCGGGTGGCGCCGCCCGTGTGGATCAGGCGGCTGCGAAGCCGCTCCAGGCCGTCGCGCGTGATGTTGCCGCTAGCGAATCCGTTGAGCTCGAGCAGGTCGCAGATCGCCTTCGCGGTACCCGACGAACCGACCGCGAGGTCCCAACCGGCGGCGCGGTAGATGTGCGCGATGGTCTGCAATTCGCGGCGGGCGGCCAGTTCGGCCTCCTTCATGGCGCGCTTGTCGATGCGCCCGTCCGGAAAGTACTTCAGGCTGTAGCTGACGCAACCCATGTAGAGCGATTCGAGGTGCAGCGGCTTGATGTTGCGGCCGATGATGAACTCGGTCGAACCGCCGCCAATATCGACCACCAGATGGCGGAGGCGCGGATTGGGCAGTGTGTGCGCCACGCCGAGGTAGATCAGCCGCGCTTCTTCGCGGCCGGCGATGACTTCGATCGGGAAGCCGAGCGCCGCCTCGGCCCGCTCGAGAAACAGCGGCGCGTTCTTGGCCACGCGCAGGGTGTTGGTGGCCACGACACGCACGACATCCGGCGCAAAGCCGCGCAAGCGTTCACCAAAGCGCGCCAGCGCGACCAGGCCGCGTTCCTGCGCGGCGGCATCGAGCAGCTTGTCGGGGCCGAGGCCCGCGGCGAGGCGGACCGTTTCCTTGAGGCCGTCGAGCGGGTAGATCTGGTTGCCAACGATGCGTCCGACCTGGAGGCGGAAGCTGTTGGACCCCATGTCAACGGCAGCGACGTGTTCTTGAACCACGATGTGCAATCCAGTCCGTGATTTGCGGTGCGCGGATTCTAGCTCACCCTCTCCGCGAAAGCCGGACGCCACCGGGGAGAGAAGCCGGACCCCGGCAGGACGGCATCATGTCATACTTATATTGTCTAGATGCCCTAACCTGAACGCTCGATCCCGAGCCGCCCCCTACGATGCCCCACCTCATCGCCCCCCACGAATTCCCCGCCGACCACTTCCTCAACCGCGAGTTTTCGCTGCTGGCTTTCAATCGCCGCGTCCTTGCCCAGGCCGCCGATGCGCGCGTGCCGCTGCTGGAACGCGTGCGTTTCCTCTGCATCGTTTCCTCCAACCTCGACGAATTCTTCGAGATTCGCGTCGCCGGCATCAAGGAACAGATCAAGCTGAAAAGCCACGTGACCGGCGCCGACAAACGCAGCGCGCAGGATGTCTTTCGCCGGGTCACCCGGGAAGCGCACCAGCTGATCGAGGAGCAGTATGCCCTGCTCAACCAGGTGATCCTGCCAGCGCTGCGCCAGGAAGGCATCTTCTTCTACAAGCGCTCCGAATGGACGGAGGAACAGCAGGCCTGGATTCACGCCTACTTCCGCCGCGAGGTGATGCCGGTGCTCACGCCGATCGGCCTCGACTCCGCCCACCCGTTTCCGCGCGTGCTCAACAAGAGCCTCAACTTCGCCGTCGAACTCGAGGGCAAGGATGCCTTCGGCCGCAGTTCCGGCGCCGCGATCGTGCAGGCGCCGCGCGCCCTGCCGCGCGTGATCCAGCTGCCGCGCGAACTGACCGGCGTCGACTACGGCTTCGTCTTCCTGTCGTCGATCCTGCACCGCCACGTCGGCGAACTGTTCGCCGGCATGAACATTCTCGGCTGCTACCAGTTCCGCGTCACGCGCAACTCCGACCTGTTCGTCGACGACGAGGAAGTGAAGAACCTGCGCACCGCCCTGCAGGGCGAACTGCCGCAACGCCACTTCGGCGACGGCGTGCGCCTTGAGGTGGCCGATAACTGCTCGACGGCGATGAGCGACTTCCTGATGCAGCAGTTCGGCCTTGATCGCGACGATCTCTACCAGGTGCCGGGCATCGTCAATCTGGTGCGCCTGATGTCGGTACCCGATCGCGTCGACCGCCCCGATCTCAAGTTCAAGCCATACCAGCCCGGCCTGCCCAAGCAGCTTTCGGGTCGCTACGACATGTTCGAGAGCATCAAGAAGAACGACATCCTGCTGCACCACCCCTACCAGTCGTTCACGCCGGTGATCGAGTTCCTCAAGCAGGCCGCGGACGATCCGCAGGTTGTCGCCATCAAGATGACCGTCTATCGCACCGGCACCGACTCGGTGCTGATGGAGCATCTGCTGCGCGCCGCCCAGAAGGGCAAGGAGGTCACCGTCGTCGTCGAGCTGATGGCCCGCTTCGACGAGGAAGCCAACTTGTCGATCGCCGCACGGCTCGAAGAGGTTGGCGCCCATGTCGTGTATGGCGTGTTTGGCTACAAGACGCACGCCAAACTCATGCTCGTCCTGCGTCGCGAAGAGCATGGCTACCGCCGCTACGTGCATCTGGGTACCGGCAACTACCATCCGCGCACCACGCGCTTCTATACCGACTTCGGCCTGATGACCTGCAACGACGAGATCGCCGAGGATGCCAACGAAGTCTTCAAGCAGCTCACCGGCCTGGGCAAGGCCAGCAAGCTCACTCATCTCTGGCAGGCGCCCTTCACCCTCCACTCCAACATGGTCGACGCCATCCGCGCGGAAACCACGGTCGCCAAGGCTGGCCGCAAGGCGTACATCATCGCCAAGATGAACTCGCTGCTCGAGCCGGAAATCATCGAGGCGCTCTACGCCGCCAGCCAGGCCGGCGTGCAAATCGACCTGATCGTGCGCGGCGTCTGCTGCCTGCGTCCCGGCGTGCCCGGCCTGTCCGACAACATTCGCGTGCGTTCGGTCATCGGCCGTTTCCTCGAGCATCACCGCATCTACTACTTCCACGCCGACGGCGCGGACAAGCTCTACCTCGCCAGCGCCGACTGGATGGAACGCAATTTCTTCCGCCGCATCGAAGTCTGTTTCCCCGTCCTCGACCCGAAGCTCAAGCGGCGCGTCATCAAGGAAGGCCTGAAGAGCTATCTGGCCGACAATTGCCAGGCCTGGGACATGGACGCGGACGGCGACTACCGCATCAAGCCCTCGCGCCGCGTGCGCACCTGCGCGCAGGACCTGCTGCTGGGCGAACTCGGCGAGGAGTGAAAGTCAGACCCGGCGAGACGGCACAAGGCGGGCCCAGAGGTGTAAGATTTCTCCGGCATTTATCACCAAAGTAGAAACTACGCTGCATGTCCGAACCCGACGTCACGCCAGCCTGCCGTAACGACCACAGCGTGGACGAAGCCGAGCGGCAACTACAGGAGAGCGCGGCCAATTTCCGCAGCTTCTTCGACACGATCGACGATTTTCTGTTCGTGCTCGACGCGCAGGGCTATATCCAGCGGGTCAACCGCGTCGTCACCGAGCGGCTCGGTTACGCCGAGGCCGACCTGATCGGCCGCAGCGTCCTCGCCGTCCACCCGGAAAACCGTCATGCCGAGGCACTCCGCATCGTCGGCGACATGCTGGCCGGAAAAATTGGCTATTGCCCGGTGCCACTGCAAACCGTCGATGGCCAGTTGATCCAGGTCGAAACCCGCGTGGTGCCCGGCCAATGGTGTGGCAAGCCCGCCCTGTTCGGCGTCAGTCGCGACATCACGGCGCAGAAGCAGGCCGAAGAACGATTGCGCGCCAACGAGGGACGTCTGAGCCTCGCGCTCGAGGTTGCCCACCAGGGCTGGTTCGACCTGCATATCCCGACCGGCACGGTCGTCGTCAGCCCCGAGTACGCGCGCCTGCTGGGCTATGACCCGGACGATTTCCACAGCGACTTCCAGAACTGGCTGGCTCATGTGCACCCGGAGGACCAGCCCGGATTGACCGACGCGTTCAAGCAGGCGCTCGCCACCGGCAACACCACGGAAATGACCTACCGCCGCCAGAGCAAGGCCGGCGACTGGGTCTGGGTCGACTCGGTGGGCCGCGTGATCGAGCGCGATGCGGCGGGCAAACCGTTGCGCATGATCGGCATCCACATGGACATCACGGCGCGCAAGCGGACCGAAGCCGAACTGGCCGAGCACCGTAACCACCTGGAAGAACTGGTCGCGCAGCGCACCGAGGAACTGCGCGAAACCAATCTGGCGTTGCAGCAGGCGAAGGAAACGGCGGAAACCGCCAACATTGCCAAGAGTGCCTTTCTGGCCAACATGAGCCACGAGATCCGCACCCCGCTGAACGCGATTACCGGCATGGTGCATTTGCTGCGCCGCTCGGGCATGACGCCGGCGCAGGCGGAACGTCTCGCCAAGATCGACATGGCGGGTCGACACCTGCTCGAAATCATCAACGCCGTGCTCGACCTGTCCAAGATCGAGGCAGGCAAGTTCGCCCTCGATGAAACCGAGATCCGCATTGACAGCCTGATCGGCAATGTCATCGCGATGCTGCAGGAACGGGCACGCACGCAAGGCCTGCAGCTCGTCGTGGATGCGCAGTTACCGCCGCAACGCTTGCTCGGCGATCCGACGCGGCTCCAGCAGGCCCTGCTCAACTATGCAACGAACGCGATCAAATTCACCGAAGCGGGCACGATCACCCTGCGGGCGCGCCGCGCCAGCGAGGATGCCCAAAGCATGCTGATCCGGTTCGAGGTGGAAGACACCGGCATCGGCATCGCCCCGGAGACCGTGCAGAAGCTGTTCTCCGCCTTCGAGCAGGCCGACAACTCGATCACCCGCAACTACGGCGGCACCGGTCTCGGCCTCGCCATCACCCGCAAGATTGCCGAAGTCATGGGCGGCCAGGCCGGCGTCAGCAGCACTCCCGGGCAAGGCAGCCTGTTCTGGTTTACCGTCCGGTTGAAGAAGGGCGGCGCCGCGCCGACCTGCCTGACGCCGAACCAGCCGACGGACAGCGCCGAAGACCGACTGATTGCAGGGTACGGCGGCCGGCGCATCCTGCTGGCGGAAGACGAACCGGTGAATCGCGAGATCACGCTGACCTTGCTGGAGGACGTCGGTCTCGACGTCGATATCGCTGAAAATGGCGAAGTTGCCCTCGACAAGGTGAAGCAGCAGTCCTATGACCTGATCCTGATGGACATGCAGATGCCCCGCATGGACGGACTGGAGGCCACGCGCCGCATCCGCGGCCTGCCGGACGGCAGCCGGATTCCGGTGATCGCCATGACGGCGAATGCCTTCGCCGACGACCGGGAGCGTTGCATCGCTGCCGGCATGAACGATTTCCTGGCCAAACCGGTCGAACCGGATACCCTCTACACCACCGCCTTGAAGTGGCTGGAAAGCCGGCCGTAAGTCTTTGCAAACAATGACACTTCGTTGCCGAGGGTTGTTGCAATGCAGCCAAAGCGGGATAATTGAACCTTGCCGGGACTGCCCGGCTTTTTGCGATCATGACCAGCTACCTGTTCATCCTCCTCGGCGCCGTTCTCGTCAATAACGTCGTCTTCGTCCGCATCCTCGGCCTGTGCCCCTTCATGGGCGTGTCGAAGAAGCTCGAAACCGCCGTCGGCATGGGCGCGGCCACCACCTTCGTGCTGACGCTGGCCTGCGGCACCAGCTACGTCATCGATACCTGGCTGCTGGTCCCGAACGACCTGCAATACCTGCGCACGCTGTCCTTCATCGTCACCATCGCCGGCCATCGTCCAGCTCACCGAACTGGTGATCCAGAAGACCAGCCCGCTGCTGCACCAGGTGCTCGGCATCTACCTGCCGCTGATCACCACCAACTGCGCCGTGCTCGGCGTGCCGCTGCTCAACATCGGCATGCAAGCACAACCTGGTCGAGTCGCTGCTGTTCGGCTTCGGCTGCGCGCATCGGCTTCACGCTGGCGCTGGTGCTGTTCGCCGGCATCCGCGAGCGCCTCGAAGGCGCCGACGTACCGATGCATTTCCGCGGCACGGCCATCGCCATGATCACCGCGGGCATCATGAGCCTCGCCTTCATGGGCTTCGCCGGCCTCGACAAGTACAGATAGCCGATGCTCACTGCAATCCTGGTCATGGCGCTTCGGCGCCGATCGTGCTTGGCGCGGCGCTCGGCTTCGCCGCCGTCAAGTTCAAGGTCGAGGGCGACCCGCTGGTCGAGAAGATCGACGCCATCCTGCCGCAGACGCAGTGCGGCCAGTGCGGCTACCCCGGCTGCAAGCCCTACGCCCAGGCCATCGCCAAGGGCGAGGCCGAGATCAACTGCTGCCCGCCCGGCGGCGAGGAAGGCATCCGCAAGCTGGCCGACCTGCTCGGCCGCGAGTTCAAGCCGCTTTCGGCCGAGCACGGCATCGAGAAACCCAAGAGCGTCGCCTTCATCGACGAGCAGACCTGCATCGGCTGCACGCTGTGCATCCAGGCCTGCCCGGTCGATGCCATCGTCGGCGCCGCCAAGCAGATGCACACCATCGTCGCCGCGCAATGCACCGGCTGCGAACTGTGCCTGCCGCCCTGCCCCGTCAATTGCATCACCATGGTGCCGATGCCGGAAACGATCGACACCTGGAAGTGGAAATATCCCGTGATCGGCATCAAGCCCGTGCCAGTCGCCACGCCGGCGCAGGAAGTGCAGCATGCTTGAGCTGTTCCGCTTCCCGGGCGGCGTCAAGCCGGTCTCGCACAAGAAGGAGTCGGCCGGCGCGGCCATCCGTCCCGCGCCGCTGCCTGAGCGCCTGGTCGTGCCGCTGCGCCAGAGTGCCGGCAGGCACGGCCACGCCTCGCAGACCTGTGCCGGCGACAGGGTACTCAAGGGCCAGCTCATCGGCGCGCCGAAGGCGCGTTCGGCACGAGTCGTGCATGCGTCCACCTCCGGCACCGTGCTCGCCATCGAGTCGCGCATGCTGCCGCATCCGTCCGGACTCACCGCCCCCTGCGCGATCATCGAACCCGACGGCGCGGATACGCTGGACGGAACGCATGCCGCTCGACTCGTACACGCGTCGATCCGGACAACGTGCGCGACCCGCTGCGCGATGCCGGCATCGTCGGCCTCGGCGGCGCGGTCTTCCCCAGCCATGTCAAGCTCACGCCGCGCGCCGCGAAACGATCGACGACGCTGATCATCAACGGCGCCGAATGCGAGCCGTGGATCACCTGCGACGACCGCCTGATGCGCGAGCGCGCTGCCGATATCGTCGCCGGCGCAGCGATCATGCGCCACCTGATGGGTGCCGAGAAAATACTGTTCGGCATCGAGGACAACAAGCCGGAAGCTGCCGCTGCACTGCGCGCAGCCATTGGCGCCAGCGATCAGACCGACATGCAGATCGGTCAGTGTGCCGACCCGCTACCCGGCCGGCGGCGAAAAGCAGTTGATCCGCGTGCTCACCGGCATCGAGGTTCCCTATGGCAAGCTGAGTCCGGAATTCGGCGTGCAATGCTTCAACGTCGGCACGGCCTATGCCGTCGCCCGTGCGGTGCTTCACGGCGAGCCGCTGATCTCGCGCATCGTCACGCTGACCGGCAACTATGCGCAGCCCGGCAACTTCGAAGTCGCTGATCGGCACGCCGATGGACGCGCTGCTGCCGCTGGGACAGCCCGGGGACGACACCGACCGCATCGTCATGGGCGGGCCGATGATGGGCTTTACGCTGCACGGACACTGCGGTGCCCATCGTCAAGGCCACCAACTGCCTGCTGGCGATGAGCCCGAAACTATTCCCGCCGCCGCAGCCCGAAATGCCCTGCATCCGCTGCGGCGCCTGCACGCTGGCCTGCCCGATGGTCCTGCAGCCGCACGAGCTGTACTGGTACGCGCAAGTCGAAGAACTTCGGCAAGGCGCAGGAATACCACCTGTTCGACTGCATCGAATGCGGCTGCTGTGCCTTCGTCTGCCCGTCGCGCATCCCGCTGGTCGATTACTACCGTTTCGCCAAGTCCGAGATCCGCGCCCGCGAGCGCGAAAAGGTGCGCGGCCGACACGGCCCGCGAACGCTACGAATTCCGCCAGTTCCGCGAAGAACGCGAGAAAGCCGAGAAAGCCGCCAAGCTCGCGGCCAAGGCCGCCGAAACCAAGGCCAAGCTGGCGCAGGAAGACGCCGCCAAACAAGACGCTGCGGCGGCCGCGAAAGTCAGTCCTGGCGAGACGGCACCTGCCAGCGCGCCACGTAAGCCGGAGACGGCACCCGCCGGCACGCCGGCAATATCGGACGCGGCTACCGACAAGCTGGCGCTGATCGCGGCAGCGCAGGCGCGTGCCGCTGCGAAGAAAGCCGCCGGCGCCCCGCAGAACACCGACAACCTGACGCCCGACCAGCGGGCCCAGATCGCCGCCGCCGAAGCCCGGCGCGCCCAGGTCGAACCGCAACGAAGGACAGCAGCTGATGCACAGTTCCCCGCATATTCTCAAGCCCGCCAGCGTCAGCAGCGTGATGACCAAGGTGCTGATCGCGCTGCTGCCCGGCATCGCCGCCTACGTCTGGTTCTTCGGCGCGGCCATCCTCGTGCAGATTGCGATCGCCTCGGTCGACCGCGCTGGCGGCGAGGCGGTCATGCTGGCGCCTGCGCGGCAAGCCGGTGCTGCATATTCCTCAGCGACGGCAGCGCGCTCGTCACCGCCTGGCTGATCGCGCTGACCTTTCCGCCGATCGCGCCGTGGTGGCTCACGGTGCTGCGGCGACGCTGATCGCCATCGTCATCGTCAAGCACCTCTACGGCGGCCTCGGCCAGAACCCCTTCAACCCGGCGATGGTCGCCTTCTGCCGATGATCGTCGCCTACCCGCAGCTGATGTCGCAATGGCCGGCCGTCCGATTCACCGACTTCCTGCCGCCGAGCTGCACGGCGATCTTCGGCAGCGACCGCCAGCTCGACGCGCATCGTCATGGCCACGCCGCTCGACGCCCTGCGCACCATCCTGCACACGACCGAAGCGCGCGCCACCGTCGCCGGCATCCTCGGCTCGCACGCCACCTTCGGCAACATCGGCGGCAAGGGCTGGGAGTGGGTCGCGCTCGGCTACCTGCTCGGCGGCCTCTGGCTGCTGCAGCAGCGCATCATCACCTGGCACGTCCCGGTCGCCTTCCTCGTCACGCTGGCCGTCATCGCCACGGCCTTCAGCATGCTCGAACCCCGAGTTTTTCGTCGGCGCCAATTTCCATCTCTTCACCGGCGGCGCCATGCTCGGCGCCTTCTTCATCGCCACCGATCCGGTCTCCGGCTGCACCACGCCGCTCGGCAAGATCATCTTCGCCGCCGGCGTGGCGGCGCTGACCTGGATCATCCGCAGCTTCGGCGGCTATCCGGACGGCATGGCCTTTGCCATCCTGCTGATGAACCTGCTGCGTGCCGCTGATCGACATGGGCACCCAGCCGAAGGTGTTCGGCCGCAAGGGGAAACCCGACCGATGAGCGACGCCCAACCCACACCCGGACCGGACCTCATCCCGCCGGCACCGCCCAGACCCGGCGCGCTGCGCATCTCGTTGCGCACGGCGATGATCCTGCTGGTGTTCACGCTCGTCTTCACCACCCTGATGGCCGAGGTGTACCAGATCACCCAGCCGGTGCTGCAGGCGTCGGCGCTCGACGCCAAGCGCCGGTTGATCGGCGAAGTACTGCCGGCCGACAGTTACGACAATGACCTGCTCGAGGATGCCATCGAACTGCCGCCGGCGCCCGAGTTCGGGCTCGACCGAACCGACGCGGCTCTATCGCGCCCGCAAGGCGGGCAAGCCGGCCGCAATGGTACTCGAGGCCGCCGCGCTCGATGGCTACTCCGGCGAGATCCGCCTCATCCTCGCGATACGTGCCGATGGCCGCCTGCCGCCGTGCGCATCACCCAGCACAAGGAAACGCCAGGGCTGGGCGACTACATCGATCCGAAAAAGGATCGCAACAAGGAATCGCCCTGGATCAGCCAGTTCGACAACCGCGACTTCACCAGCACGCCGCGCGAGAAATGGAGCGTCAAGAAGGACGGCGGCGCCTTCGACCAGCATACCGGCGCCACCATCTCGGCCCGTGCGGTCACCAAGGCCACCGGCCGTGCGCTGGGCTGGGCGCTGGATCGCAGCTACCGGCTCTATGATATTCCCGCCGGCGGACGCTACGAGGAGAAAACACCATGAGTACGTCCGGCAGCGTCTATCGCGAAATCACCCACAACGGCCTCTGGAAACAGAACGCCATCCTCGCGCAACTACTCGGCCTCTGCCCGCTGCTGGCCGTCAGCAGCACGATGGTCAATGCCGTGAGCCTCGGCCTCGCCACCATCCTCGTCATGGGCCTGGCCAACTTCGCCGTGTCGCTGCTGCGCGGCTTCATCCCCTACGAAATCCGCATTCCGGTCTTCATCCTCATCATCGCCGCGCTGGTGACGGTGGTGGATCTGCTGTTCAACGCCTACCTGCATGACCTCTACCTCGTACTCGGCATCTTCATCCCGCTGATCGTCACCAACTGCATCGTGCTGGCGCGTGTCGAAGCCTTCGCCGCCAAGCATTCGGCCGGGCTCGCCACCTTCGACGGCGTCGTGATGGGCCTCGGCTTCGTCTGGGTCATCGGCCTGCTCGGCGCGATCCGCGAATTCGTCGGCCAGGGCACGCTGTTCTCTGGCATCGAGATGATCTTTCCCGACGCAACGGCCTGGCAGATCCTGCCCGAGGGCTACCCCGGCTTCCTGCTCGCCATCCTGCCGCCCGGCGCCTTCTTCGTGCTGGGCCTGATGATCGCGGGCCGCAACTGGCTCGACCACCGCGCCAACCAGCGTGCCAAGGCCCGCTTGCTCGCGCAGCGCGTTAGCGCCACGGCATGAAACCTGCAGATCGCGCCGAGCTGTTCCGTCGGCTCGCGGCGATCGACCCGGAACCGAAAACCGAGCTCGACTACGCCACGCCCTTTCAGCTGCTGGTCGCGGTGATCCTGTCAGCGCAGGCAACCGACAAGGGCGTCAATCTCGCCACGCGCGGCCTCTTCCGCGACGCCCCGACGCCGCAGGCCATCGCGGCGCTCGGCGAGGAAGCACTCGCGGACTACATCAAGACCATCGGCCTCTACAAGACCAAGGCAAAAAATGTCGTCGCCACGGCGCGGCGAATCGTCGAACTGCATGGCGGCGAGGTTCCCGCCGCGCGCGCGGCCCTCGAAGCCCTGCCCGGCGTCGGCCGCAAGACCGCGAACGTGATCCTCAACAGCGTCTTCGGCGAACCAACCATCGCCGTCGACACGCACATCTTCCGGCTCGCCAACCGCACTGGCCTCGCCCCGGGCAAGGATGTTGTCGCGGTCGAGCAGAAACTGCTCAAGGCTGTCCCAGTCGAGTATCGCCAGCACGCGCACCACTGGCTGATCCTGCACGGCCGCTACGTCTGCAAGGCGCGCAAGCCCGAGTGCTGGCGCTGCGTGATCCGCGACATTTGCTGCTACAAGGAAAAGAATGTTCAACCCCAGCCGTGACCAGGCCCGCCAGTTCCTCATCGATGCCTGGCGCAAACGCATCGAATCCCTGCCGGCGACGGCGCTCGAAACGCTGGCCGCCGACCTCATCGCGATGCATCCGGAGTACCATGACCTTCTGTCAGCGGCGGATGCGCTGACCCGCGAGTGGACACCCGAAGATGGCGCGATGAATCCTTTCCTGCACCTGTCGCTGCACCTTGCCATCACGGAACAGTTGTCGATTGACCAGCCGCCGGGGATTCGCGCTCTGTTCGAAAGCCGGCGCGCGCACTATGGCGACCACCACGCCGCACAGCACGATGTGCTGGAGTGCCTCGGCGAAACGATCTGGCGCGCGCAACGGGATCACGTGCCGCCCGACGGTGAAGCCTATCTCGACTGCATCCGGCGGAAAAGCTAACCCATGCACCTGTCCAGCCTGCGCGGCCGTTTCACGCTCATCATCCTGGCGCTGTTCCTGGTGACCGGCGCCGTCGCGCTCTGGGTCGTCGACCGCGTCACTGGCGAGATCGTCGAAGCGCTGGCCAACCGCTTTGCCGCGCGCCAGGCATTGCTGGATCGCGAACGCATCCTCGCGCCGATCATGACGGAGGTGACCCTTGCCCGGCAGATGGCCGCCTCGCCGCTGCTGCGCTCTTGGGCCCGCGCCGAAAACAACCCGGATCTCAAGCGCTTCGCGCTCACCGAACTCGACAGTTATCGCAAGCTGTTTCGCGACGGCAGCTGGTTCTTCGTAATCGATGCCTCGAAGCACTATTACTACAACGACCAGCAGAACAGCTATCGGGGACACGAGCTGACCCAGACCCTGACGCCGGACAATCCCGCCGACAGCTGGTATTTCGGGGTGGCGAAGATGCCCGGCCGCTACCAGCTCAACCCCGATACCAATCCGGTGCTCGGCTCCACCAAGGTCTGGATCAATGTACCGGTTCGCGGCGAAGGGGGCAGCCTGCTCGCCGTGGTGGGGAGCGGCATCGACATCTCCGAATTCGTCAAGCTGCTGGTGCAGGCAAGGGAGCCGGATATCCATGCGGTCCTGATCAATGGCACCGGATCAATCCAGGCGCACCGGGACAGCAAACTGATCGACCTGAACGCGGAAAATCGCGGGACCGATGCACAGCACACCCTGTTCAGCCTGCTGCCAAACGATGGCGAGCGCCAGGCCCTCAAGGACGCCATGGCCTGGCTCGCCAACCAGCCGCCGGACGCGACGAAAACCCTGCGCCTCACGCTCGATGGCAGGGTGCGGATGGTTGCGCTCGCCCATATCCACGACATCGGCTGGTACAACCTGACCGTGATGGACAGCACCAGCCTGATCGGCACACGATTGGCGAAGCCCTTCATCACCATTTTCGTCGTGTCGGGCCTGGTGCTGCTCGGCGTGCTGATCTGGTTGCTCAATCGCATGGTACTGACCCGCATCGAGCGACTGGCGGCGGGCGCGACTGCACTGGCCAGCGGGAACTACGCGGCGCGGGTTGTCGACCCGGGCCATGACGAGATTGGCACCCTGACGGACGCCTTCAACACGATGGCCCAAACTGTCGCCGACAGCACGGCCCATCTCGAGTCGAGCGTTGCCCGTCGCACCACCGAACTGGCTCAGGCCCGCGATGTCGCCGAAACCGCGACCCGGGCCAAGAGCCAATTCCTCGCCAATATGAGCCACGAGGTCCGCACACCGCTCAACGGGGTGCTCGGGATGACGCAACTGCTCGCAACCACCGAACTCACGGCGGAGCAACGCGAATTCGTGCAAACCATCGACCTCGCCGCCGAAGAACTGCTCAACACGCTCAACGAGATCATCGACTACGCCAAGGTTGAATCGGGCCAGCTGCGCATCGAACCCGCCGACTTCGATCTGCACGAACTGCTCGATACTATCTTCACGCATTTCACCCGGATGGCCGCAGACAAGTGCCTCGCGTTCGCCTACCGGATCGCCCCGGACGTCCCGTCCCACCTGATCGGGGACGCTACCCGCCTACAACAATTGCTCGCCAGCCTGATCGCCAATGCGATCAAATTCACGGAACGCGGATCAATCAGGATCGACATCCACGTCGAGCGCCCCGTCGATGGTTGCGCACTTGTGCTGCGGTTTGCCGTCAGCGATACGGGCATCGGCATCAGCCCGGACAAACAGGAACTGCTGTTTGCGCCCTTCTCTCAGGTCGATGGTTCGACGACGCGCAAGTACGGCGGGAAAGGGCTGGGGCTTGCTCTCAGCAAGCGCCTGGTGGAACTGATGGGCGGAACGACGGGCTACTCAAGCCAGCCTGGCGCAGGCTCGACATTCTGGTTCACGGCACGCTTCACGCTGCCGGAATCCTAGCCGCCTCAACGGCGCAGCAGGAAACGCAAGGCCTCTTCCTGGCGCGGGTCAAGTTTCAGCACTTGCCGGAAACTGTCGAGCGCGTTGCCGACATCGCCGTTCTCGACATAGGCCTTGGCCAGATTCACGTAGGCCGAGACATCATTCTTGTCGTACTTGACGTATTCCTTGAGCAGACCGACGGCCTCCCCATACTTGCCGCTGGCAAATGCCGCCTTGCCACCATTGAGCAGTTCGCGAATCAGCTCGGCGCGGTCCGCACCGCCCCCTTGCGCCAAGCCTTGGGAGAACGCGCCCAGCGCCTCGCGAAACTGCTGCTGCCCCAGATAGGCCTTGCCGACATTCAGCCAGGCCTTGGCATTCCCCGGTTCGAGCTTGAGGTAATCGACGAAGTAGCCGACCGCTTCGGCGAGCCGGCCGTTTTTCAGGGCATCGGCGCCGCCGCCGAAGAGCGCCTCGGCGAACACCGGCATCACCTCCGGCGACTTTGGCGCCAGTTCGAGGGCCTTCTTGCCGTTGCCGATCGCGTCCTTCCAGCTGCCTTTGGCGATGTAGGTGCGTGCCGTCCAGAGGTAGGCCTGCCAGTACTTTGTGTCCTTGGTGGTGACCACCAGGAACTTGTCGATGGCCGCATCGTATTTCTTCTCGCCGTAAAGCTGCTGGCCTTCCTTCATCAGTCCGGCAATCTCGTCCTGCAGGCTCAGGGCAGCGCAACCGCCCAGCAGCATTGCAACGATGACCAGCAACGCGAACCCGCGCCCTTGTGTGTTCCAGTGCATTTTCATCGCGTCTTCCCCGGCGTTACGGCGTTATAGGGTGGGTACCAGATCCTGCAGCGGCGGCGCCACCTTCAGCACTTCCTCGATGGTTGTCATCCCCGCCGCCACCTTGCGCGCCCCGGCGATGCGCAGCGGGTGCATGCCTGCCTTGATGGCGCGTTCGCGCAGCGCCGCGAGATCGGTATGGGCGCTGATCATCGACTTGAGTTCGATCGTCATCGGCATGATCTCGTACAGGCCGACACGGCCCAGATAGCCGGTCATGCGGCACTCTAGGCAGCCGACCGGATGGTAGAGCTGCGCCGGCTTCCTGGCCTTCCACGGCGACACCAGCCCCTGCCAGAGGATTTCGTCATCCTTGTCGAGCGGCTCGGCGTGTTTGCAGTGCGGGCAGAGCGTGCGCACCAGGCGCTGCGCCATCACGCCCAGCACGGTCGATTGCAGCAGATAGGGCGGCATGCCCAGGTCGAGCAGGCGGGTGATGGCCGTCGGCGCATCGTTGGTGTGCAGCGTCGAGAGCACGAGGTGGCCGGTCAGCGCAGCCTGTACGGCCATGTCGGCCGTCTCCATGTCACGGATCTCGCCGACCATGATGATGTCCGGATCCTGGCGCATCAGCGCGCGAATGCCGGCGGCGAAATCGACGCCGAGGTCGGGCTGCACCTGCACCTGGTTGAAGGCCGACTCGATCATCTCGATCGGGTCTTCCAGCGTGCAGACATTCACCTGCTGCGTCGCCAGCTGCTTCAGCGTCGAGTAGAGCGTCGTCGTCTTGCCCGAACCGGTCGGGCCGGTGACAAGGATGATGCCGTTGGGCCGGCTCGTCATGTCCTGCCAGCGCGACGCATCGTCGGCAGAAAACCCGAGGTCGGTAAAGTCGCGTACCAGCACCTCTGGATCGAAGATGCGCATCACCAGCTTTTCGCCGAAGGCAGTGGGCAGCGTCGACAGGCGCAGCTCGATCTCCTCGCCATCGGGCGAACGCGTCTTGATGCGACCGTCCTGCGGGCGACGCTTCTCGACCACGTCCATGCGGCCGAGGATCTTGATGCGGCTGGTCATCGCATTCAGCACCGGCATCGGGATCTGATAAACCTGATGCAGCACGCCGTCGATGCGGAAGCGCACGATGCCGAGGTCACGGCGCGGCTCGATGTGGATGTCCGAGGCGCGCTGCTCGAAGGCATACTGCCAGAGCCAGTTGACGATCAGCACGATATGCTGGTCGTTGGCGTCGAGGGACGCCTTGCCCTTGCCCAGTTCGACCAGTTGTTCGAAGTTCGAGATGCCCGTGCGCGCCACGTCGCCGCGCGCCAGCGCGCCCTTCACCGACTTGGCGAGGTTGTAGAACTCGACCTGGTAGCGCGCGATATCCTCGGGATTGGCGATGACCAGCCGGATATCCTTCTTCAGGATCGGCTTCAGTTCGTCTTCCCAGCCACGGATATGCGGCTCAGCCGTGGCGATGACGACCTCGCTCGCGCGCACCTCGACGGGCAGGATGCGGAAGCGGCTCGCGTAAGCACTGCTCATCACGTCGGTCACGGCGGCCAGATTCACCTTGAGCGGATCGATGTGGTAATACGCCAGCCCGACCCAGCCCGCCAGCCATTCGGTCAGCGTTTCGATGTCGAGCAGGCGATGGGGCGGCACAGGGGATTTCCAGCGCTGCTCGGCGATCACCGAGATCGGGTGTGCGGCACCCCGAAAATAACGGCGCTCCTGCCGAAACTTCTCGGCCTCGTCGCGCGGCACCTTGCCGGCCTCGATCAGCGCATCGACAACCTCGATCAGGCTGAGGCGGCGTTCTCCGGGTTTCCCGGAATTCTGTTTGGCATGAGCGTCCATGAGGCGCGACTATACCGCCAAACTATTCCTCCACGTCGCCAGCTTGCGCGCGAAACTCCACGTGGCATTCGCCGGGCTGGTCGAAGGCAGGATCAGGGTTTCGAAACCGAGTGTTTGCAGTTGCGGCGCGAAGTGGCCTGCCGCCTGGCCGTTGAAGCACACGCGCGGCAGAAAGTTTTGTCCAGTGTGCCGTCCCGCCAGGACTGACTTTCGCAAGCGGGTAAAGTCATTGGGCATCCCGTTGCGGATCGCGCTGTCAAGGCTGCCATTCCGCTCGCAACTCGCATAGACATCCCAGATCGCGATGCCGGCGGCCCGCACCGCCGCGGTGCGGTCTTGATAGTCCATCTCGAACAGCGGCTGATCGAGAATCGCGCCGAGAATCTTCCAGAACTGATTTTGTTTGTGGGCGTAATACTGCCCTGCAGCGAGGGAGGCCGCCGACGGAAACGAGCCGAGCACCAGCACCCGTGCATGGGCATCGATGATGGGCGGCAGGCCGGTCAGCCGCGCGCCACCCATCACGACCACCTCGACCGTCACTTCACGACCAGCAGGCTTTCATCCCAACGTGCGTGCTTCTCCAGACCAAGGAGGTTGGCGATGGTTGCCGCGAGGTTCGACAGGCCGGCGGTTTCGGTCTGCCGCAATGCCAGCCGGCCGCCACTGACATTATCGTAGAGGATCAGCGGCACGGGATTCAGCGTGTGGGCGGTTTTGGCCTTGAAGCTGCCATCCGCGTTGGTCTTCGGCTGCCCGGTCTTCTTGTCGAGCTCGAGCATTTCGTCGGCATTGCCGTGGTCGGCCGTGATCAGCGCGACGCCGCCGCCGGCATCGATGGCCGGCAGGAGGCGCGCCAGGGCCAGGTTGACAGCCTCGATGGCCATCGTCGCGGCGCGGAAGTTGCCGGTATGGCCAACCATGTCGCCGTTGGCGAAATTGCAACGCAGGGTGTTGTACTGGCCGCTCTGCAGCGCCGCGATCATCGCGTCGGTGATCTCGGCCGCTTTCATCCATGGGCGCTGCTCGAAGGGCACGACGTCGCTCGGCACTTCCAGCCAGGTTTCGCCGTCAAGTTTGCCCGAGCGGTTGCCGTTCCAGAAATAGGTGACGTGGCCGAACTTCTGCGTTTCCGAGCAGGCGAATTGCTTGATTCCCGACTTGGCGAACCATTCGCCCGACGTGTCGCGGATTGCCGGCGGAGCGACGAGGAAACGCTTCGGCAGCTTGAGGTCGCCGTCGTACTGCAGCATGCCGGCATAGGTGACCCGCGGAAAGCGCACGCGCTCGAACTTGTCGAACACCGCATCCTCGAAAGCCCGGCTGATCTCGATCGCGCGGTCGCCACGGAAGTTGAAGTAGACGACCGCATCACCATCCTCGATCGTGCCGACCGGCTTGCCCTCTGCCGCGATCACGAAGGGCGGCAGGTCCTGGTCGATGGTGCCGGGATGACGCTCACGCAGCATCTTGACGGCCGTGGCGCAGTCCGGAAATTGATCCCCCTCGCCCAGCACGTGAGTGCGCCAACCCTTGGCGACCATGGCCCAGTTGGCCTCGTAGCGATCCATCGTGATGTTCTGGCGCCCGCCGCCCGAGGCGATGCGCGCATCGAACTCGCCCTCGTTCAGGCCGGCCAGAAAAACCTCGAAGGGCTCCACATAGTCGAGCGCGCTGGTTTCCGGCACGTCGCGCCCGTCGAGCAGGACATGGATGCGCACCGTGCGGATGCCCTCGACCTTGGCCCGCGCGACCAGCGCCTTGAGGTGGTCGATGTGACTATGCACGTTGCCGTCGGAAAACAGGCCGATGAAATGAATGACACCCCGTCCGGACTTCGCGCCGGCGACAATCTCGCGCCAGGCCGGCCCCGCCCAGATCGAACCGGAGGCGATGGCATCGGCCACCAGCGCGGCACCCTGCGCATAGACCTGGCCCGCGCCGATGGCATTGTGGCCGACTTCGGAATTGCCCATGTCACCGTCAGACGGCATGCCGACGGCCTTGCCGTGGGCGCGCAGGCGGATGTTCGGATAGTTGACGAACAGGCGATCGAGCGTCGGCTTGCGCGCCGCCGCGATCGCGCTGCCGACGTCATTCTTCGCCAGGCCATAGCCATCGATGACAATCGTGACGACCGGGCCGGCGATGCCGGGGAAAGTTGAGAATTTGGGCAACATGGTGGGATTCCGCAAGAGTGAGTATTGTCAGGACTGATTTTCGCACTTCGCGGACGAAAAAAACGGGACGTTCCTGCGAACGTCCCGTTTCCTGTGCAGCGGGCGTTACTTGCCGCCCAGCGACATCGACAGCATCAGGTCGTTGATGCGCTTGACGAAGGTGGCCGGGTCGTCGAGCTGGCCGCCCTCGGCGAGCATGGCCTGCTCGAACAGGACGGATGCCCAGTCATCGAACTTGGCTTCCTCGTATTTCAGCCGCAGCACCACCGGATGCTTCGGGTTGATCTCGAGGATCGGCTGCGCGTTCGGCGCCTTCTGGCCGGCCGCCTTGAGGATGCGCGCCAGGTTGCCCGAGACGTCGTGCGCGTCGGCGACGAGGCAGGCCGGACTGTCGGTCAGCCGGTGCGTCACGCGCACTTCCTTGACGCGCTCGCCGAGCGACTTGGCAATTTTGTCGGTCAAGTCCTTGAACTCGCCGGCGGCCTGTTCCTGCTCCTGCTTCTCGGCTTCGTCTTCGAGCTTGCCGAGGTCGAGGCCGCCCTTGGCGACCGAAACCAGCGCCTTGCCATCGAACTCGGTGAGGTGCGACACCACCCATTCATCCACTCGGTCGGAGAGGAGGATTACCTCGATGCCCTTCTTGCGGAAGACTTCCAGATGCGGGCTGTTCTTGGCCGCGTTGAAGGTCTCGGCGGTGATGTAGTAGATCTGCGTCTGCTCGGGCTTCATGCGGCCGATGTAGTCGGCCAGCGCCACCGTTTCGTCGGCGGTGTTGGCCACCGTCGTGGCGAAGCGCAGCAGGCCGGCGATCTTGTCCTTGTTGGCATGGTCCTCGCCGACGCCTTCCTTGAGTACCTTGCCGAACTCGCCCCAGAACTGCGCAAACTTTTCCTTGTCATTTTCGGCCAGGTCGGCCAGCAGGCCCAGCACCTTGGCCGTGCAGCCCTTGCGGATCGCCTCGATGTCCTTCGATTCCTGCAATATCTCGCGCGAGACGTTAAGCGGCAGGTCGGCACTATCCACCACGCCGCGCACGAACCGCAGGTAGAGCGGCATCAACTGCTCGGCGTCGTCCATGATGAAGACGCGGCGCACGTAGAGCTTGATGCCGTGGCGGGCGTTGCGGTCCCACATGTCGAAGGGCGCGCGGCCGGGGATGTAGAGCAGTTGCGTGTATTCGCTCTTGCCCTCGACGCGCGCATGCGTCCAGGCCAGCGGATCGTCGTAGTCGTGGCCGACGTGCTTGTAGAACGCCTTGTAATCATCTTCCGTGACCTCGCTTTTCGGCCTGGCCCACAGGGCGGAGGCCTGATTGACGGTCTCGTCCTCGTCCGAGTCAACCTGGGCCTGCTTTTCCTCATCCCACTTCTCGCCTTTCATCACGATGGGCTGAACGATGTGGTCGGAATACTTGCGGATGATCGACTTGAGCTTCCAGCCCGACAGCAGATCGTCCTGATCGGTGCGCAGGTGCAGGGTGATCTCGGTGCCGCGTTGCGGACGCTCGATCATCGAGATGCTGAACTCGCCGCCCCCGTCCGAGACCCACTCGACGCCCTGCCCGGCCGCCTCGCCGGCACGGCGGGTGCGCACCGTCACCTGGTCGGCAACGATGAACGAGGAATAGAAGCCGACGCCGAACTGGCCGATCAGGTGCGCGTCCTTCTGCTGGTCGCCGGTGAGCTGCGAGAAGAACTCGCGCGTGCCCGACTTGGCGATGGTGCCGAGGTTGGCGATCACCTCGTCGCGGTTCATGCCGACGCCGTTGTCGCTCACGGTCAGCGTTCTGGCTGCCTTGTCGAAGCCGATGCGGATATTGAAGTCCTCGCCGCCCTCCATCATGGCCGCGTTGTGCAGCGACTCGAAGCGCAGCTTGTCGCAGGCATCCGAGGCATTGGAAATCAGCTCGCGCAAGAAAATCTCGCGGTTGCTGTAGAGCGAATGGATCATGAGGTGCAGCAGTTGCTTCACCTCGGTCTGGAAGCCCAGCGTTTCGTGGCCGCTGTTGGCTTGAGTGTCAGTAGCTGTGGTCATGCGTTTTCCTCCGAACGAACGAATCGGAGAAATGGGGTCACCAGCAGGGTTTTCAAGCCCCGGCAGGCGGGGTACGGCGCACCGACAGTTCCTTCTGCAGGCGCTCGTTGGTCTCTGCCAGTTCGCGGTTCTGCTCGGCCAGCAGGTGATAGAGCGTCTGCAAAGCCTTCAGCAGCGCCGCCGTCCCCTTGTCCAGCGGATGCGCCTCTATTTCGAAGGCGATTTCCGGCGAGTCGCCCGCGGTGACCCGATTGATCTGGCGCGCCATGACCTGATCCTCACCCAGGATATGGAAAGCCAGCCAGGCGGACAGGAAGTCATGAATGGTTTCGGCGCGGTGCTTCATTGCCCCCCTTGCACGCCACATGGACAGGAGCTGTTCCACAAACTGGTGATGAAGTTTGACGTGGGCATCGACATGACGGGGATCCAGCCGGGATCGGCGCATCAAGGCTTCTTCGTCCCGAAAATGCTCGCGCGCGTAATCCGTCAGTTCCTTGAACAGAATCTGCAGCTGCCCTTCACTGATTTCCTCTCCGCCGATGGCCACGTCTCCCAGCGCATTGGTGATATCCACAAGCTTGTGATGCTGCTCATCGACGCTATCGATGCCAGTGAAAAACAGTGGACTCCAGACAAAGGCTTCCATCGAACACCTCGGACAACATGAATTTCAATAATCTACATCTGCGTTAACCATCAGTGTCAGCCGCCGTGGTTTTCCTTTGAAAACTCGGCGCTATCCGGCCGGGAAACGGGAGGGGGAACCGGGACATGACGGTCAAGGGACTGATCCATCAACGAAACCGGGTCTTCCAGCGGTTCGAGATGGGTCGTTACATGGGCGCCGGTGACCGCTTGGCGAATGTCGGCCTCGATGCGTTCGCTCCAGTCGTGCCCAGTTTGCACCGACCACTCCCCGGGGACCAGCACGTGCAGGGTGACGAAACTGCGCGCGCCCGCCTGGCGCGTGCGCAGCGCATGGAAACCCAGCCCCTGCGACCGGTATCCATTCAGCACCGTTTCGATCCGGCCGACCTGTTCGCCCGTTAGCGAGGCATCCATCAATCCGGCGGCAGAACGGTGCATGAGCTGCCAGCCGGTCCAGATGATGTTAACGGCCACCAGCAACGCGATGACCGGGTCGAGCCAGAGCCAGCCGGTCACGACGACGAGGCCCACGCCCAGAATGACACCTACGGACGTCCAGACGTCGGTCATCAGGTGGTGGGCATCAGCCTCTAGCGTGATCGATCCTTCCTGCTTCCCCACTTTCATCAGGATGCGCGCGGTCGCAAAATTGATGACCGAGGCCACAACCGAAACCAGCAGGCCGATGCCGACGGCCTCAAGCGGCTGGGGATGGAGCAGGCGCTCGATCGCGGTATAGCCGATGCTGAAGGCGGCCACCACGATCAGGAAGCCCTCGAAGGCGCTGGAAAAATATTCGGCCTTGCCATGGCCATGGGCATGCAGGTCATCTTCGGGCTGGGCAGCCAGGGTGAGCATCCACAGCGCCATCAGCGCGCCGGCCAGATTCACGAAGGATTCCAACGCGTCGGAGAGCAGGCCCACCGAGCCGGTCATGGACCAGGCCAGTCCCTTGAGGACAATGGTGGATACGGCTGCCGCGATCGACAGCCAAGCGTATCGCTGCAGCGATATCTTCGCCGGAACCGGTTCAGTCATGGACGCTCACTCGTAATTGATCTCGATGATCTCGATTTCGCGCAGGCCCGCAGGGCTTTTGAATTTAACAATATCGCCTTCGCGCGCCTTCAGCAGTGCCCGGGCCAGCGGCGAGATCCAGCTGATCCTGCCATTGGCCGGGTCAGCCTCATCGACCCCGACAATCCGATAGCTTACATCCACGACGGCATCTGCCCCGAGGTGCATCACCGTCACGGTCGCGCCGAAGAACACCTGCTCCAGGTTCTGCTGCCGCGCCGGATCGACCACCTCGGCGTTGTCGAGCCGCTTGGTCAGGTAGCGGATGCGCCGGTCCATTTCGCGCAGCTTTTTCTTGCCGTAGATGTAGTCGCCGTTCTCGGAGCGGTCGCCGTTGCTCGCCGCCCAGGACACTACCTGCGTCAGTTGCGGCCGCTCGACCTTGATCAGCCGCTCGAATTCCTCGCGCAGCACCGCGTGACCGGCCGGCGTCATGTAGTTCTTGGTGCCGATGGGGAGCGACGGCTGACCGGGCAGGTCGTCGCCATCGTCGTCGTCTTCGGTTTCCTTGATGAATGCCTTGTTCATGTGTGTGCCGTCCTGCCAGCGCTGACTTTCGCTGACTGTTGCTCAGGCCGCCTGCTTGATCGCCAGCAGCGCCTGATTGCGTAGCGTCTTGAGCAGGGTCAGCTCCTTGTCAGGAATGCTGATCGCGCCCGCCCGATCCTTGTCGCAGTAGATCAGCGCGACCGGCCGGCCCTTGATGTTGAGCGGAAACAGCACGAAGGTCTTGGCCGGAATGCGCTCGCGAAACCAGCCGGGCACCTTGTCGGCGATCTTCGGGTCGTCGATGTCGCTGATGATGATGTCGAGCCCCTTGCCGGTCGCGAGCTGGAAGACGTCGTGCAACTGGTCGGTCAGCGGAAAACGGAACTGCTTCGCCAGTTCGCCGACGTCCGGCCCGAGGCCGAAGCGCCCCGTGATCTGGCCGCTCTTGCCATCGCGCAGCGCGAGCAGCACGCGCTTGAAGCCCATGGCGCGATACATCGTCTCGAGGATGATGTGCAGGATGTCGTTGAGCGCGAAATCGTCCACCAGCGAATTGCTGATGTCCTGGATGCCCGCGGCCAGCACGTCCTGGGCATCCGCGCGGACCGGCGCGACCGCATCGGGAAATTCCGCATCCAGCAAGGTTGCGGCGTCGAGCAGCGTCTCCGCCAGCGTGATGTCCTGCGCGTCGGCATGCTGCGGCGTCAGCGTTTCGTCCGTTCGGGCCTCGCCGCCGACGAAACCCGCCGCCAGCCGTGCGAACGGACTCTGCTTGAGATTCACGTGCAGTATCGAAGCGATGTCGGCCAGATCCTCCACCGATTTCTTCATGCTGTCCTGCAACTGGCGATCCGACATCTGGAGGCTCGTGCCGAAGCGCTGGCTGATCTTCGCCAGCGCCTTGCCGCGCTGCTCGGGCGCGGTGTCGGCCAGCACCCCGCACATCTCGTTGGCGAAGCCGGACATGACGCGCAGCGCTTCCTCGGTCGTGGCCGGCATGCGGACCTCGCCGGCCGGCAGGCGCCGCATGCTCTCGACGATCGCCTTGGGAAAGCCCCAGCTGCTTGCGATGCCGATGCCCAGGTCTTCGAGCGAAATGCCGAGGATCTGAACCGCGGCGGCACGCTCGGAGAGTTTCTTGAATTCCACGAGCTTGCTGATTTCCTCAACCTCTTCGGGGAAATAGAACTGCGCCAGCAGCTGGCCGAGCCCGTGAAACAGCGCGCAAATGAAAGCCTCCTCGCGCTGGCGGCCGAGCAGCACGCCGTGGCTGCTCTGCCGCGCCAGCAGGCCGGCGAGGTTGGCGCGCAGGAAAGTCTCCTTGAGTTCCTTGACGTTCGTCTTGTCCTGCATGTGCTCGAACAGGAGCACGGTGATGGCGATGTTGCGGATGGTGTCGAAGCCCAGCACGATCACCGCGCGCGAGACGGTGCTGATGTTGCCGCCGCCGACCTGGCGGTAATAGGCCGAATTCACCAGTCGCAGGATCTTGTTGGTCAGCGCATAGTCCTTGAGAATGGTTTCCGACAGCGAGGTGGCGTTCTCGTGCTCGGACGCGGTGAGTTTGTTGATCGCCGAAACCGAATCGGACAGCGCGGGAAAATCCGACTTGTGGCGCATGCGTCGCAGCAGGAACTCCAGCGTGTCCTGATGCGCACCACTGACGCAGTGGGCCGTCTCGCCCCCACCGCTCAAACTGCCCGCCTCGCCTTCGCTCAGCCAGTCGGTCAGCGCTTCGCACAGTTCGGCCCCGCTGGCGTAGCGCATCACGGGGTCGAAGGCGCAGGCGCGCATGATGATGCCACCCAGCTTCGGATCGATCGGAGGCTTGGCTGGAAGCTTCACCGGTTCGGTGGCAATGCGACGGAGCAGTTCACCCACCGATTTGGACTCAAAGACGCGCTTGCCCATCAGCAATTCCAGCAGTACAAGGCCGGCCGCGAAGACGTCGTTCTGCGGACCGACGCGTTTGTGCGCGATGTACTCCGGCGCGAGATAAGCCGGCGTACCGGTCAGGCCCGCCGTGCTCTGGTCGCCCCCCGCGCTATCGGCACCCGTCAGGTGCGCGGCGATGCCGAAATCCATCACGCGCGGCGCGCCATCGCGCGCGTCGATGAGGATATTCGAGGGCTTCAGGTCGCGATGGATGATGCCCTGCGCATGCGCCTGGGCGAGCGCATCGGCCACCAGCCGCATCAGCGCGACGGCCTTCACCGGCGGCAGCGGGCCGTCGGCCTTGAGCACCTGCGCCAGGCTGCGGCCATCGACACGCTCGAAGACGAGGAAGGGATCGCCCTCCTGCTCGCCCGCATCGAAGATCGGCACCACGTTCGCATGGCGGAAGCGGCTCGAAGTGCGCGCCTCCTGCAACAATTCGGCATTGCGCACGGGATCGGTCTGCAGGAAATGTAGCGTCTTGATCGCCACTTCACGCTGCAATTGCGGGTCCCAGGCCAGGTACACGACGCTTTGCGCCCCGCGCCCCAGTTCACCGCGAATCTCGAAACGGCCGATGTGTTTTTCGCTCATGGTTCGATTCTAGCCGCGCCATTGCCAAGCCGCGCCGACGCGCCTAATATGTGGCGCATGAACCTGCCCGATGACCCGCAAGCCCTGCAGGCCCTGCTGACCGATCTCAAGATTGAGCACCATGATCTCGACGAGAGCATCGGCAAGCTGGAAGACAGCCCCCCCCACGATGAATTGCTGATGCGCCGCATGAAGAAGCGCAAGCTGCATCTGAAGGATCGCATCTCGGCTGTCGAGCTTCTGCTGGGCCCCGACCTGACCGCCTGACCCCTTCGGTCATGCAGGTCGAACTGAACGGCCTGCCCGTCTTCATCGACACGGGCGGGCGGGCGTTAATTTCCGGGCGTCCCACACTGGTCTTCATTCACGGGGCCCAGCTCGATCACTTCGTCTGGAAACCGCTGGTCAGCCGCTTTGCCGGCGACGGGTTGAATGTGCTGGTCCCGGACCTGCCCGGCCACGGCACGAGTGGCGGTCCGCCCCTGCCCAGCATCGAGGCGATGGCCGACTGGATCGTCAGCCTTCTTGCGAAAGTCAGCCCTGGCGAGACGGCACAGCTTTACTTGGCAGGCCACAGCATGGGCGCCCTGATCGCGCTCGAAGCCGCAACGCGCCTGGCCGAGCGGGTTGAACACCTGTTCTTGCTGGGCACGGCCATCCCCATGCCCGTGGCGCCGGCCCTGCTCGACGCAGCCCGCGCCGACGCACCCCGGGCGATGGCCCTGATCAACCGCTGGTCGCATTCGTCCCAGGCCTGGCGCGGGGCCCAGCGTGGCGGCGGACAGGGCCTGTGGCTGCCCGCCCTGAACCAGCGCCTCATGGAGCGCCAAGCGCAGGGCGTCCTGCTCAATGACCTGTCGGCCTGCAACGACTATCGTTCGGGCAAAACCACGGCGGAGAACATCCACTGTGCAGTGACGCTCATCGCCGGCGACGAAGACCGCATGACGTCGATCAAGGCGGCGAACCGCGTAATCGGCCTGATGCCCCACGCACGCCTCGTTGAACTCGACGGCGTCGGCCATGCCCTGATGGCCGAAGCGCCCCGCGCCGTGGGCGATGCCATCGCCCGGGTAGTCGCACCGGATTAACCGCCCGCCCTTCCCGGCGCACAATGCTGTTTATGCTGCCGGGCCGGTACCGATTTCCCCGGCGAGGTCGTCCAGCGCACGGCGAACCATGCCCAGCATGCCCGGGCAGGCCTGCAGGCACGCCGCGCCTTCCAGCCTTTCCATCGAGCGCGCCAGCGCCACCAGCCGCAGCGCGCCCAGCTGCTGGCTGGCGGACTTGATGCTCTGCACAAGGCGCAGCACCTCCGCCCGGTTGCCGGCCGCGCAGGCGGCCCCGATCGCTGCCGTTTCCTGCATCACCTGATCGCGCAGCATGCCGAACAGGTCCCGCGCGGACATGCCGGTCGCCTGCCCGAGGTTATCCAGCATCGCACGGTCGAGTACCGGCAGGACCGCGTATTCGTCCGGCAGGACGATGTTTGGGTTTGACTGGCTTTGCTGCCCGGTTGCCGACCCGCCGGCGACCGGCAGCGTAAGCTCGAACCAGAAACAGGCGCCTTGCCCGGGCATGCTTTGCACGCCGAGTTCGCCCCCCATCGCCTCGACCAGGCGCTGCGCTTTAGCCAATCCGAGGCCGGCGCCTTCATGGCTTCGCGTCAGGGAACCATCCACCTGCGTGAAGGGGTCGAACAGGTGTGCCTGCGCGCCGGGTGCAATCCCCGCGCCGGTATCGCTGACCGCACAGCGCAAGCGCATGCGCCCTTCCCCGGCGGGCGTGGCGATCAGCGCAAGGCTCACCCGGCCCTGGTCGGTAAACTTGATCGCATTGCCCAGGAAGATGCGCAACACCTGGCCGATGTACCCCGCATCGCCGTGGAGTCGAACCGCCGGCTCCGGCGCGCCATCGACCGTAAGATCCAGTCCTTTTGCCGCTGCGGCCGGCCGCAGCGACGCACAGGTTTCCGCAACCAGCGTCGCCGGGGCAAAGTCGGTCTCCTCGAGTTTCAGCCGTCCGGCATCGAGCTGGGAGTAGTCGAGGATCTGGTTGATGACTTCGAGCAGCGCCTGGGCGGATTTCTTCTGGGTCTGGATGAATCCTTTCTGTTCCTCGTCGAGTTCGGTTGTCAGCAGCAGGTCGGCCATGCCCAGTACCCCGTGCATCGGCGTGCGGATTTCGTGCCCGACCGCGGCGAGAAACTCGCTTTTCGCCCGCGATGCCGCTTCCGCGTCCCGGTGCGCGACCGCCAGGTCGTGCAGTGTCCGGTGCAAGCCGAGCGCCGCCAGATAGCGCTGCTTTTCGATCCACGCCAGCAGGAGCATCGGCCCCAGGATCAGCAGCGCCGCCCCGGCGAAGCCGAGTCGAACCTGAATCAGAACGTCCAGCGTGTGCGCCCAGCCGCCTTTCGGGCGCGCCGCCATCTGCCAGGAACCGGCGGGCAGCCAGATCGTCACACGCTCGCTGTCAGCTTCGAACAGGGCCGGATCGCCGTAGAACACCTCGCCGAACCCGCCCAGTGCATCCCGGCCCCGGATCGCGATCTCGATGGGCAGCGTCTCGTCCTTCAAGCCGCTGTCGCGATACAGGCGTTCGACGTCGATGACAGCGGAGATCAGCCCCCAGAACCGCGTTGCGTGGGGTCCGCTATCGGCGAAGACCGGAAACCGGCCGATCAGCCCGATGCCGCCTTGCGCCAGTTGCACCGGCCCCGCCAGCACGGTCTCGCCGGTTTCGCGCGCCCGCTGGGCCGCTTCCCGCTGCGTCGGGGAGGTGCGATAGTCGAGGCCGAGCGCCTTCTCGTTACCGGCCAGCGGATACATCAGGCGGATGACCATGTCGGGTGCCGCGCCGATATTGCGCAACTGCGACTGGTTGCCCAGCAGCGGCCGGGCCGCGCGTTCGAAATCCGCCTGCGTCAGATGGGGGTTGGCGGCGATCACGCTGACCAGTCCGCGCACCAGTAGGATATTGGCGCGCAACTGGCCTTCGAGGCGACTTTGCAGCAGCGCCAGCTGTTCGCGCACCTGGTTGCGGTGCTGGATGCGGTGCGCTTCCCAGCGTTGCCGCTCGACGAACTGCTCGGCCAGCAGCAGGCCCAGGGCGGTCAGGACGGCCAGCAGCAGGATCAGCCAGGTCCGGTTGACCGGAGCGCCAGGGGCACCGATGTCGAACGGCCGACGGGTGCATCAGCTCTTCGGCTTGAGGTGCAGATGCGCGGCCGCGCCCCGCGGCCGGTAGCCATGCGCGTGCGCGCTGCTCGCCACCTCGACCGACACGACGTTGATCTGGCCGTGCCGCACGCCGCGCTCGGCGGTCAGCGCATCGGCGAAAGCGCGTACCGCGCGTGTCGGCCCGCGCAGGATGACGCTTTCGAGGCAATTGTCATGGTCGAGATGCGCATGCAGGGTCGCCACGCTCAGGTCGTGGTGCTCGTGCTGGAGGGTCGTCAGCCGCTCGGCAAGGTCGCGCTCATGGTGGTTGTACACATAGGACAAGTTGGCGACACAGTGCCCCGTACTGTCGGCCGCTTCGCGGCGGGCCGTCTCCAGATGCTCGCGCAGCAGGTCACGCACCGCCTCCGAGCGGTTCTGGTAGCCGCGCCGTTCGATCAGCGCATCGAACTCGCGGGCCAGCGCTTCATCCAGCGAAATGGTGATGCGTTCCATGGCGAATCCTCCTGCTGGCATTCTACGACCCGTGATTGCTTATTGAAATTCCGTCCGATTGGCGCAAACTACAAACAATAAAACCCACTCAGGAGGACTGCCATGACCCCCGACACCGTCACCCTCGACCAACTCTTCCGCACCGCCCGCACCCAGAACGCCTGGCTGGACAAGCCAGTGTCCGACAGCCTGCTCGCCGAACTGCATGACCTGATGAAATGGGGCCCGACCAGCGCCAATTGCTGGCCGCTGCGCGTCGTCTATGTCAAGTCGCCGGCCGCCAAGGCGCGCCTGCTGCCGCTGCTGCTGGAAGGCAACCGCGCCAAGACCGAGGCCGCCCCCGTCACGGCCATCCTCGGCATGGACATGGCTTTCTACGAAGAGCTGCCCCGCCTCTTTCCGCACACCGACGCGAAAGCCTGGTTCGTCGGCAATGCGCCGCTGATCGAGTCGACGGCCTTCCGCAACAGCAGCCTGCAGGGCGCCTATTTCATGCTCGCCGCCCGCGCACTGGGACTCGACTGCGGCCCGATGTCCGGCTTCGACAACGCCAAGGTCGACGCCGAATTCTTCGCCGGCACGACCAGCAAGAGCAATTTCCTCTGCAGCCTCGGCCACGGTGACCCGGCCGCCCTGTTTCCGCGCAGCCCGCGGCCGACCTTCAAGGAAATCTGCACGATCGTCTGAAAGTCAGGGCTGGCAGGACGGCAGCCACCCCTTTTCCCACGGCGCTGCGGTTAAATAGCGCCGTTTTCATTTGGGAAATCCGCCATGGCCGGTGCCAGCCTGCTTGCCCTGCTCGACGACATTGCGTCGATCCTCGACGATGTCGCCGCGATGACCAAGGTCGCCGCGAAAAAAACCGCCGGCGTGCTCGGCGACGACCTCGCCCTCAACGCCCAGCAGGTCAGCGGCGTGCATGCCGACCGCGAGTTGCCCGTGGTCTGGGCCGTCGCCGTCGGTTCGCTGAAAAACAAGGCGATCCTCGTCCCCGCCGCGCTGGCGATCAGCGCGCTGCTGCCCTGGCTGATCATCCCGCTGTTGATGGTCGGCGGCCTCTACCTCTGTTTCGAGGGCGTCGAAAAGCTCGCCGAAAAATTCCTCCACGGCAAGCCGCACGAAAAGGGTGATCTCGCCGCCGACATCGCCGACTTCGCGGCCCACGAGGCCGAAAAGATCAAGGGCGCGATCCGCACCGACTTCGTCCTCTCCGCCGAAATCATCGTCATCGCGCTCGGTACCGTGGCCGACAAGCCCTTCATGACGCAGGTGGCCGTGCTGGTCGGCATCGCGATCCTGATGACCGTGGGCGTGTATGGCATCGTCGCCGCCATCGTGAAGATGGACGACCTCGGCCTCTACCTCGCCGCCAAGCGCAACGCGGCGGCGCAGGCAGTCGGCCGCGTCCTGATTCTCGCCGCGCCGCGCCTGATGAAGACGCTCACCGTGATCGGCACCGCCGCGATGTTCCTCGTCGGCGGCGGCATCCTGATGCACGGCCTGCCCGCCCTGTCCCATCCCGTCGAACAATGGGCGGCGGGCATCGAAACCGCGGGCTGGCTGATCCCCCCGCTCGCCAACATGGTCGCGGGCGTCATTGCCGGCGCGCTGGCACTCGCCGGCTTCGAACTGGGCAGCACCATCGCAAAGAAACTCAAGGGCGACTCGCACTGAAACTCGGTGAAAGTCAGCGCTGGCAAGACGGCATGGAAAGGGATAAGGTGACGCCATGGGCATGTTCGACCTGATCAAGCTGCTGGCGGAAAGCGACACCGACTACGTGCTGGTCGGCGGGCTGGCCGTGGCGCTGCATGGCTATCAGCGCGTGACGATGGATGTCGATGTCGTGCTGGCGATGACTCCGGAAAACCTCGAACGCTTTATCGCGCACGCCAAAACCGCCGGGCTGCGACCATCCATGCCCGTTCCGCTCGAAGCGCTCGCCAACCCTGCTCTGCTCGGCCAATGGCGGCGCGAGAAAGGCATGCTGGCTTTCGGCCTGCACGGCCCAGAGGCGCAGGCGACCGTGCTGGACGTGCTGATAGCACCGGTGGTGCCTTTCGCCGATTTGCGCCGCGATGCCGTGATGATCGATGCCGGTGCCTGCCGGATTCCCGTCGCTTCGATCGACCACCTGATCGCGATGAAAACCGCCTCGGGCCGCGGCAAGGACATGATCGACATCGAGGAACTGAACAAGCTGCGTGGCAGGGAAACGCAATGACCGGCGAGCAGAATCTTCGCCTGATCCGCGCGATCGAGGCGAATCGCGAATTCCTGCTGATGGCCTATCGGCAGAACCCCGCGTTGCTGGCAAGGGCCGAACCGCGCATCCAGGCACTTTTCAAACCGGCGCGCCCCGTCCCACCCCCAGCGGATCGCGCTTGAAAGTCAGCGCTGGCGGGACGGCGACGATTGATATAACGCTTGCCATTTAACGCTTAGCGTTATATTCTCACGCCATGATCCGGTCGTTCAAGTGCAAGGCCACCGCAGCCCTGTTCGCCGGGCAGCGCTGCCATCGCCGCTGGTTGTCTTTTCGGGCCGTGGCGGAACGCAAGCTGGCGATGCTGCACCGGGTGACACGGCTGGACGATTTGCGCATCCCGCCACAGATCCGACTGGAGGCGCTGCAGGGCGACCGCAAGGGCCAGTGGAGCATCCGCATCAACGACCAGTGGCGCGCGTGTTTCGTCTGGGACGATGGACAGGTGTTCAACGTGGAGATCGTGGATTACCACTGAGGAGTCAACATGAGCGAGATTCGCAACGGTATGCGCCCGATTCATCCGGGTGAGATTCTGCGCGAGGAATTCCTCGTGCCGCTGAGTCTTTCGGCGAACGCGCTGGCCATCGCACTGGGCGTGCCCGCACCGCGCATCAACGACATCGCCCGCGAACGGCGCGGCATCACGGCCGATACCGCCCTGCGGCTGGCGCGCTACTTCGGCACCAGCGCGGAATTCTGGATGGGCCTGCAGGCTGATTACGATTTGCGCCGCGCGGAAAGCGCGGCCAACGAAGCACTCGCATGCATCCGGCGCATGGAGCAAACCGCCGCCTGAAAGTCAGCGCTGGCGGGACGGCACCGGCGGCCCCGTAGAATGCGTCCATGCCCCTCATCAAACTCGATAACGGCTGTCTTGCCTACGGCCACGTTCCCCTGCTCGACGCCGCCGCTTTTCAACTCGATCCCGGCGAACGCGTCGCGCTGATCGGCCGCAATGGCACCGGCAAGTCGTCGCTGCTGGCCGCGCTGGCCGGTCAGTCTCCGCTTGACGACGGCACACTGTGGCTGCAGCCGGGCCTGAAGCTCGGCTATGTGCCGCAGGAGCCGCCCTTCGATCCGGCGCTCAGCGTGTTTCAGGCGGTGGTCGCCGGCATGGGCGAAACAGCGCGCCTGCTGGCCGAGTATCACGATGTTGCCCACCACATGGCCGAGGCAGGCGCCGACCACGACGCCCTGCTCGTCCGCATGGAAGCCTTGCAGCACGAGATGGAAGCCCTCGGCGTCTGGGCCTTCGAGTCGCGCGCGGAACAGGTGATCGCGCGCTTTTCGCTCGATGCCGACGCCCGGGTCGGCACGCTGTCGGGCGGCCAGAAAAAGCGCCTCGCGCTGGCGCAGGCGCTTGCGGTCGCGCCCGACGTGCTGCTGCTCGACGAACCGACCAACCACCTCGACATCGCCGCCATCGAATGGCTGGAGGACTTCCTGCTGGAAAGCAACGTGACGCTGCTGTTCGTCACTCACGACCGGCGCTTTCTCGACCGGCTGGCAACGCGCGTCGTCGAACTGGATCGCGGCCGGCTGGCGAGCTATCCGGGCAGCTTTGCCGCCTATCAGGAGCGCAAGGCGCAGGAACTGGCCGACGAGGCAAGGCGGCCGCGCGCGCCGACAAGTTGCTCAAGGAAGAGGAGGTCTGGATTCGCCAGGGTGTCGAGGCGCGGCGCACGCGGGCGGTGTTCCGCGTGCAGCGGCTCGACCAGTTGCGCGCCGAGCGCGCGGCGCGGCGCGAGCGGCTTGGCCAGGTGAAGCTGCAACTCGATGCCGGCGACAAGAGCGGCAAGCTGGTCGCCGAGTTGCATCACGTCTGCAAATCCTTCGGCGCGAAGGGGGTGATCAAGGACTTCTCCTGCCGCCTGCTGCGCGGCGACCACATCGGCATCATCGGCCCCAACGGTGCCGGCAAGACGACGCTGCTGCGGCTGATCCTCGGCGAGCTGCAGCCCGACAGCGGCACGGTGAAGCGCGGCACCAAGCTCGAAGTCGCCTACTTCGACCAGTTCCGCACCCAGCTCGACCCGGCGGCGACGCTGGCCGACGTGATCTCGCCGGGTTCGGACTACGTCGAGATCGGCGGCGCGAAGAAGCATGTCATCGGCTATCTCGACGACTTCCTGTTCGCGCCGCAGCGCGCGCGTTCGCCGGTCAAGTCGCTCTCCGGCGGCGAGCGCAACCGCCTGCTGCTGGCGCGGCTGTTCGCCCGCCCGGCCAACGTGCTGGTGCTCGACGAGCCGACCAACGACCTCGACATCGAGACGCTCGACCTGCTCGAAGACCTGATGCAGGACTATGCCGGCACCGTCTTCCTCGTCAGCCACGACCGTGCCTTCCTCGACGCGATCGTCACCCAGACCATCGCCGCCGAGGGTGACGGCACCTGGCGCGAATATGCCGGCGGCTACAGCGACTGGGCGGCCTGGCAGGCCGGCCGCAAGGAAAGGGAACGCGCCGCAGTGGCCGCCACACTGGCCGCCGCACCGAAACCAAAGTCAGCCCCGGCGGGACGGCAGGCCGACAAGAAAGACAAGCTGACGTGGAAGGAAGCGCGCGAACTGGAAGCCCTGCCCGAGCGCATCGCGGCGCTTGAAGCGGAACAGCAGGCGCTGACCGCGCGCCTCGAAGACCCGGCGCTGTATCAGGACAAGCGTCGCAGCGCAGGCGGTTGCCGATCGGCTGGCCGCCATCGAGGGCGAACTGCTCGATCTGCTGGAACGCTGGGAAAACCTCGAAACCCGTCTTAAGTCATAGGAACCGGATGGGATATCCCCCACCCTGTGGTGGTTGAACGGCGATCGCGGTCAAGTCAACCCCTCGCCAGGCCGGTTTTTGTCGCAATGCAGCAATCCGGCCACTGCCGGAATCGCCTGCAAGCACGTACAACAGACTGATTTTTTGTGCGCTTTTCTTGCCGCAAAACCTACTACATCTAGTGGTATAAATTTTATCAGCTACTAGATAAATTCCTATGTTGTTGATTTGCAAGGAAGCGAAAATTTTTTACTTTTCACAGGCTTGAGGTGCCGCTATGCTTCACCCCTCTCAAGTTTTCGACCAAACCATCATTCATAAGCGACCATGATGACCGACCCGACCACGACCCAAGCCACACAATACGAGGAGTACACCGGACAACTGGGCCTGCCGCTGCCGCAGGAGATTTCCGGCGAGGTGCTGCTGGAGAAATACGCCAAGGGCAATGAGCGCAATGTGCATGACGTCCGCGCCCGCGTCGCCCGTGCCCTGGCCGGCTATGAAGCGGAAGAGAAGCGCGCCCATTGGGAGGCCCGTTTCCTCGAGGCCCAGGAAAACGGCTTCGTGCCCGCCGGCCGCATCAACTCCGCCGCCGGCACCGAACTGCGCGCCACGCTGATCAACTGTTTCGTGCAACCTGTCGGCGACTCCATTTCCGAGATCGTCGACGACCGCCCGGGCATCTATACCGCCCTGCTGCAGGCCGCCGAGACGATGCGGCGCGGCGGCGGCGTCGGCTACGACTTCTCCAGCATCCGTCCGGTCGGGGCGCATGTGAAGGGAACGCAGTCGCGCGCCTCGGGTCCGGTGTCCTACATGCGCGTGTTCGACCGCTCCTGCGAGACCGTCGAATCCGCGGGCTCGCGTCGCGGCGCCCAGATGGGCGTCCTGCGCTGCGACCACCCGGACATCGAGGCCTTCATCCACGCCAAGGACCAGGGCGACCTGACCAACTTCAACATCTCGGTGGGCGTCACCGATGCCTTCATGAAGGCCGTCGAGATCAGCGGCGACATTGAACTGGTCCACCGCGCCGAGCCATCCAACGACGTCAAGCAGGCCGGCGCCTACCAACGCGATGACGGCATGTGGGTCTATCGCAAGATCCCGTCGCGCGAGCTGTGGGAGCAGGTCATGCGCTCGACCTACGACCACGCCGAGCCGGGCATCCTGTTCATCGACCGCATGAACAAGGACAACAACCTCAACTACTGCGAGACCATCGAGGCCACCAACCCCTGCGCCGAACAGCCGCTGCCACCCTACGGCTGCTGCTGCCTCGGCTCGATCAACCTGACCAAGTTCGTGCGGCAGTCCTTCGACGAAACCGCCGACTTCGACTATGCGGGCTTCGGCCAGGTCATCGAAGTCTCGATCCGCATGCTCGACAACGTGCTCGATGCGACCCACTGGCCGCTGCCGCAGCAGAAGGCCGAAGCCGAAGCCAAGCGCCGCGTCGGCCTCGGTTTCACCGGTCTGGGCGACGCGCTGATCATGCTCGGCCTGCGCTACGACACCGACGAGGCGCGCCGGACCGCCGCCAAGATTTCCGAGTTCATGCGCGACCGCGCCTACCTCGCCTCGGTCGAACTGGCCAAGGAACGCGGCGCCTTCCCGCTCTTCAACGCCGACCTCTACCTCTCGGGCGGGAACTTCGCTTCGCGCCTGCCCCAGCCGGTCAAGGACCAGGTCCGCAAGCACGGCATCCGCAACTCGCACCTGCTGTCCATCGCGCCGACCGGCACGATTTCGCTGGCCTTCGCCGACAATGCCTCGAACGGCATCGAGCCGCCTTTCTCCTGGACCTACACGCGCAAGAAGCGCATGGTCAACGGCACGCACAAGGAATACGCGGTCGAGGACTACGCCTGGCGCCTGTTCAAGCACCAGGGCGGCGATACCAGCAAGCTGCCGGACTACTTCGTCACCGCGCTGGAAATCTCCGCGCAGGCCCACGAACAGATGGTCGCTGCCGTCGCGCCCTACATCGACACCGCGATCTCCAAGACGGTGAACGTGCCGGAGGACTATCCCTACGCCGAGTTCGAAGACCTCTACATGGTCGCGTGGAAGTCCGGCCTCAAGGGCCTCGCGACCTATCGGCCCAACAAGGTGCTGGGCAGCGTGCTGTCCGTCGAGCCGCAACAGGCGACTGCGACACTGCCCCAGAACAGCCAGAAGCAGCCGCAGGACGTGACCATCGACTGCGCCAATCGCCGCATGAAGATCGGCTCGCTGCCAGCGCCCGTGCTCGCCTCGCTGCGCTGGCCCGGCCGCCCGCGCCTCACCGATGGCAACGCCGCCTGGACTTACATGATCGAAACGCCGCACGGCGAGTTCGCCCTCTTCGTCGGCCAGATCGAAAACGACAAGCGACAGTCCGTGCCCTTCGAAATCTGGGTGAACGGCACCGAGCAGCCGCGCGGCCTTGGCGCGGTCGCCAAGACGCTGTCGATGGACATGCGCGCCAACGACCCGGCCTGGCTGAAACTCAAGCTCGACGTACTCGCCGGCACGATCGGCGACGAGCCTTTCGAAATGTCCATGCCGCCGCATGGCGAACTGAAGATGATGCCCGGCCCGGTCTCGGCAATGGCGCAGGTGATCCGCTACCGCTGCGAGCAGCTTGGCGCGCTCGACACCGATGCCTGCACGCCCGTGCTCGACTGCATGTTCAGCCGCGACGAGCCGAAGACCGGCACCGACGGCACGCTGTCCTGGACGGTCGACATCGTGAACCCCGCCTCGCGCGAGGACTTCGTGCTCGGCCTCAAGGAAATCACGCTGCCCGACGGCGTCACGCGGCCCTACTCCTGCTGGCTGTCCGGCAACTATCCGCGCGCGCTCGACGGCCTCACCAAGCTGCTCTCGCTCGACATGCGCGTGATGGACCCGGCGTGGATCGGCATGAAGCTGCGCAAGCTGCTCAACTATCCCGAGCCGCTCGGCGATTTCATGGCCCGCGTGCCTGGCTCCAACAAACAGCAGAACTGGCCTTCCACCGTCGCCTACATCGCGCGCCTCATCATGCACCGCTACGCGATGCTCGGCATCCTCGACGAGCATGGCTTCCCGACCCGCGAGATGGGCATCCTCGAGCGGCCGAGCGAGAAGAAGGGCGACCTCAAGGTCACCCAGGGCTCGCTGTGCGCCGAGTGCGGCAACCTCACGGTGATCCGGAAGGACGGCTGCGATTTCTGCACCGCCTGCGGCGCGGTCGGCAGCTGCGGTTGATCCATTACCTGATCGGCCCGGACCCTGTTGGCGCCGGGCCGCTGTTTTCTGGTAGCATTGCACGCGGTTTAGCGCATTTTTTTACCGACGCAGGTTTATCGGTTTTGATCCGCGCACCACGCCACCCAAGGGGGATGGCAGCGAAACTGCAGGGCAGGGTCGCAAATAATTTTCAACTTTTTGATTGATCGGGAATCTCTTGGAGAACGAAGACCTTTCCTCTCCGGCTCCTGCGCCAGGCGCCGCGCCTGATGCGGCTGCGGCGCCTGCGCCGGCCACACCGGTTTTTGATCCGCGCCGTCGCATCCGTGAATTGCTGTCCATTCCGGAACGCGATCGCAGCGACGCCGAATGGGACGAACTGAACGAGCTGGAAATACAAACCGCACCGGGCAACCGTGCCGGTAACCCGCAGCAGATGCCCGGGCAATCCGCCAAACCGGGCTTCCATTCGAAGAACCGCATGAAGGGGAAGGGCAAGCCCGGCGGACCGGGCGGCGGACCGGGCGGCGGACGCTCCCAGGGCAACCCGGGCAACAAGCCTCACAATCAGAACAAGCCACGGCCGGCCTGATTCTCGCCCCGCGCCCTCGGGCCCGTGAAGTTTGCTAGCGACCGATGACGCAACTGGTTCTTGAACAAGCCCTGAACGGCCTGCAGTTCGGGCTGATGCTGTTTCTGATCGCCTCCGGGCTGACGCTCGTGTTCGGCATCATGGACATGATCAATCTCTCGCACGGGTCGCTCTACATGGGGGGCGCCTATCTCGGTGCCGCCACCGCCGCGGCAACGGATTCCTTCCTGCTCGGCTTGGCGAGCGCGATGCTCGGCATGGCGGCAATCGGCCTATTGCTCGAAATCCTGTTGTTCAGGAAGCTCTACGTGCGCGACCACTTGGCGCAGGTGCTCGCCACCTTCGCGCTGATCCTGGTGGCCAATGATCTCGTGCGCATGATCTGGGGGCCCCAGCCCCTGATGCTGAATCCGCCGGCCAGCCTCTCCGGCCCCGTGGAGGTGTTCGGTTTCAGCTACCCGGCTTACCGCCTGTTGATCATCGGTGTCGGCCTGGCCGTCGCCCTCTTCCTCTACTGGCTGGTCAGCCACACCCGCACCGGCATGTGGGTCAGGGCTGGCGCCGCGAACCGCGCGATGGCCGAGGCGCTCGGCGTCAACGTGCGCTGGCTGTTCACCGGCATCTTTGCACTCGGCGCCGCGTTCGCCGCCGCCGCCGGCACGCTGCTCGGTCCGCTGCTGGCGGTGCAGGTCGGCATGGGCGAAAGCATCCTGATTCTCGCCTTCGTGGTCATCGTCATCGGCGGCATCGGCTCGATCCGCGGTGCGCTCGTCGGCAGCCTGCTGGTGGGCTGTGTCGACACGCTCGGCCGCGCACTGCTGCCGAGCTTGCTGCGCACGGTCGCCACGCCAGAGATCGCGGGGCATCTCGGCCCGGCGCTCGCCTCGATCATGATCTACCTGCTGATGGCCGGGATCCTGTTCTGGCGTCCGCAAGGCCTCTTCCCGGCACGTGCATGAGCCCGACCAGACGCCGCACGCGCATCCTCGAAGCTGCGCTGCTGATCGCCGCGGCGCTGCTGCCGCTGCTCCTCCAGGCCCTCGACGAGGCGTTCTACATCAGTTTCGCGACGCGCCTGCTGATCTACGCGCTGGCCGCGACGAGCCTCAATTTCATTGTCGGTTATGGCGGCATGGTGGCTTTCGGCCACGCGGCCTTTTTCGGTGGGGGCGCCTACGTCGTTGCCTTTCTCATGAGCGCCGGCATCGTCTCGGCGTGGGTCGCCTGGCCCGCCGCGATGCTCTTCGCCGGGCTCACCGCGGCGGTGATCGGTGCCTTGTCCCTGCGCACCCGCGGGGTCTACTTCATCATGATCACGCTGGCCTTCGCGCAGATGATCTACTACACGATCATCTCGCTGAAAAATGCGGGGGGAGACGATGGACTGCCACTTGATCAGCGCTCGACTCTCGCGCCCTTTGACCTGTCCGGCGACATGGCACTCTACTGGGTAGCACTGCTGCTGCTCGTCGCCTGCCTGTACGCCCTCGACCGCTTGACGCACTCCCGCTATGGCCGTGCGCTCGCGGGTCTGCGCCAGAACGAGGTGCGCATGGAGGCGCTGGGCTACCCGGTTGACCGGCTCAAGCGGGTCTGTTTCGTCATCGGCGCGGCGGTGGCGGGCCTTGCCGGCGCGCTGTTGGCCAACCAGAACGGCATGGCCAGCCCCAACCAGCTGTACTGGACGCAATCCGGCATGCTGCTGGTGATGGTGGTCCTCGGCGGCGTGGGGCACCGCTATGGCGGTGTGCTCGGCGCCTTCACCCTGCTCGGGCTGGAAGAAGCGCTGGGGCTGATGACCGAGTATTCCCATCTGGTCATCGGGCTGGCCTTGCTCGGCGTGGTGTTGTTCGCACCGCGCGGTCTGGCCGGCCTCTGGAAACGGCACGCATGACCCCGCTGCTCGAGATCTCCGGATTGAAGCGCCATTTCGGCGGCCTCTGGGCCATCGATGGTGTCGACCTCCAGATCACGGCTGGCGAGATTCATGCGTTGATCGGCCCCAACGGCGCGGGCAAGACGACGCTGATCCACTTGATCTCGGGCGCACTGCGTCCCGATGCCGGCAGCCTCCGTTTTGCGGGCGACGACATCGCCCACACCGCCATGCACGAACGCGCGGCACGCGGCATCACGCGCTCTTACCAGATCACGCAGATCCTGCCGCGCCTGTCCGTGCTCGAAAACCTGCGACTGGCGGTGCAGTCGCGCCAGCGCGACTGGGGATCGAGCTTCCGTTTCTGGCCATCGACCGGTGCCGATTTCCGCATGGTCGAGGAAGCCGAGGAATGGCTCGGCCGGGTCGGCCTGGCCGAATCCGCCGGCCAGTTCGCCGCCGACCTGTCGCACGGTGCACAACGCGCGCTTGAACTGGCGATGACGCTCGCGACGAAGCCGCGCCTGCTGCTGCTCGACGAGCCGATGGCCGGCATGGGGCCGGAGGAATCGGACCACATGGCGAGGCTGATCGCCACGCTGAAAAGTCCGGAGATGGGCACACAGACGGTGCTGCTCGTCGAGCACGACATGGACATCGTGTTCCGCCTGGCCGACAGCATCTCCGTACTGGTGGATGGGCGCGTGATTGTCAGCGACACGCCGGAGGCGGTGCGCGGCCACCCGGACGTTCGGCGTGCCTATCTGGGCGATGAAGTCGCAGGGGTCGCGGCATGACGGCGCTGCTCGAAATTCGCCAGCTCGCCGCTGCCTACGGTGAAAGCCAGGTGCTGTTCGACATCGGCTGCACCATCCGGGCGGGCGAGGTCGCAACACTGCTGGGCCGCAATGGCATGGGCAAGACCTCGACGGTGCGCGCGATCTGCGGGATGCTCCCGCCCCGCGCCGGCAGCCTGCGCTTTGACGGCGTCGAACTCGCCGGGCTTGCCCCGGATCGCATCGCACGCCTCGGCATCGCGCTGGTTCCCGAAGGCCGGCAGATTTTCGCCAACCTGACCGTTCGAGAGCATCTGGTCGCCTTCGCCGCCAACCGCTTCGGTACACGCGATCCCTGGAGCGTGGACAAGGTCTTCACCTTCTTTCCCCAACTCGCGGAAAGGAAGCATCATCTCGGCAACCGCCTGTCGGGTGGCGAACAGCAGATGCTCGCCATCGGCCGCGCGCTGACGACAAACCCGCGCCTGCTGATTCTCGACGAGGCCACCGAGGGACTGGCGCCGCTGGTCCGCGCGGAAATCTGGGCCTGCCTGGCCAGCCTGCGTGCCGCCGGACAGACCATTCTTGTCATCGACAAGTACGTCGAGCGCCTGATCGAGCTGGCCGACCACCACAGCATCATCGAGAAGGGCCGCGTCGTCTGGCAGGGCAGTTCGACAGCGCTGGATGCCGACCACAGCATCTGGCATCGCTATCTCGGGGTCTGAATGAAACCACGTGCCGTCCCGTCAGGTCTGACTTTCGGCAATCTCTGGTGGTGGCTGCCGCGCCTCGCCTTCCTCATGTTCGTCGCGGCCCTGATTGCGCTGTTCTGGTTCATTGATCGCACCGAACGCGAGGAGCAGCGCGCCACCCTGATCAGCGACATGCTCTGGCTCGAACAGAATCTGCGTTTCCTGCTCAATCACAACGAAGATCTGCTCGGCCGCGCCGATCCCCGGCGCATCGATCAGGCGGGAATGTTCGAGGCGCAAGCGAAATCCCTCATCACCAGCGATACCGGCATCACGCAGGTGGTCTGGCTCGATGCCGCGGGACAAACCCGCCATGCGCTTCCGCCTCCGACCGATACGGCCATTGTCGGCGAAGGCCGCAGCCTGGCACCGTCCCTGCAGCAACTCGCCGCTTCGCTGGGGCACGCGGTCTATGGGCCGGCCTATCCCGTGGTGAAGGACGACTGGCAGTTCGAAGTGCATGTGCCAGTATTTCGCAACGGACAGCTGGCCGGTACGGCCGTGGGCATCTACTCGATCCGGCGCCTGCTCGAGGAAGCGGTGCCCTGGTGGCTGGTCGAGCGCTACCGCATCGCCATTGTCGACCAGTCCAGCCGGCAACTCGGTGCACGCTCCAATATTGGCACGACCACGCCGGGCGACGAATACCAGATGCCTTTCGATCCGCCGGGTCACGGGCTCCTGCTCAAGGCATCGCCTTACCAGGTGGCGGCGACGCTGGCGCGGCGGCTGATCACGGCGGGACTGGTGCTGCTGGCCGGACTGGTGCTGTTCAGCCTCTGGGCGCTGCGCCGGCACGTGCAGGGCCGGCTGGTGGCGGAAACAGCGCTACAGAACGAGGTGGTTTTCCGCAAGGCGATGGAGGATTCGGTGCAGACCGGCCTGCGCGCGCGCAATCTGGAAGGCCAGATCACCTACGTCAATCCGGCCTTTTGCCGCATGGTCGGCTGGTCGGCCGAAGAACTGGTCGGAAGCCTGCCGCCGATGCCCTACTGGGCAGAGGAATACCTCAACGAGACGCGCAGTCTGCATGCGATGGTCCTGGCCGGCAAAGCGCCAAGCGAAGGCTTCGAGATCAAGCTCAAACGCCGCGACGGCGAGATTTTCGATGCCCTGATCCACGAAGCGCCCCTCATCGATCACCACGGGCGACATACCGGCTGGATGGGATCGGTGATCGACATCACCGAACGCAAGCGCGCCGAAGAACTTGCGCGCCAGCAGGAGGAGCGCTTGCAGGCGAGCGCCCGCCTGATCACGATGGGCGAAATGGCCTCCAGCCTGGCGCATGAACTCAACCAGCCGCTGGCGGCGATCTCGGGTTACGCGACAGGCTGCCGCAACCTCATCGCCCATGAGGGGAACCGTGAGGAAATCGATGGCGCACTCGCCAAGTGCGAAGCTCAGGCACAACGCGCCGGCAGGATCATTCGGCGTATCTACGAATTCGTGCGGCGCCACGAGCCGCGCACCGAACCCTGCGACCTCGAAGCCCTGCTCTCCGACCTGCTGGTGCTGATCGAAGCCGATGCCCGCCGCCAGAAGGTACATGTCGTCAGCGAAATCGCAGCGGGATTGCCAATCTTGCAGGCGGACAGCATCCTGCTCGGCCAGGCCATCCTGAACCTCATGAAGAACGGCATCGAATCAATGCGGCAGGTCGATCCCGTGGCGCGCATTCTCACCGTCAAGGTCAGCATGGACGCCGGCCGCGTGCTGATCAGCATCGGGGATCATGGCTGTGGCGTCAGCGCGGAAGATGCGGCACAGCTCTTCGAGCCGTTCTACACGACCAAGATCGAAGGCCTCGGCGTCGGCCTCAACATCTGCCGCTCGGTAGTAGAGGCCCATCATGGCCGGCTCTGGTTCGAAAACGATCCGGCCGGTGGTACCCTGTTTCGCATTTCCCTGCCCCTGCCCCCGCCATGACAACCGGCTTGGCCTATCTGGTGGATGACGATGCCGCGATCCGCGATGCGCTGGCGTGGCTCTTGCGCACGCGCGGCGTCCGCTCCATGGCTTGGGGGTCCGCCGAGGAATTTCTCGCCGACTATGGCCCAGACATGCAAGGCTGCCTGATCCTCGACATGCGCATGGTCGGCATGACCGGCATCGAGTTGCATGACCACCTGCTGGCACGCGGATGTACGCTGCCCGTCATTTTCCTGACCGGCCACGGCGATGTCCCGTTGGCGGTGAAGTCGCTCAAGCGCGGTGCCTTCGATTTCATCGAAAAACCCTTCAACGACAATGAACTCGCCGACCGGGTGATCGAGGCACTGAAACACGAGGAAAGTCAGCGCTGGCAGGACGGCGAACGCGCGCAGATCGAGATACAACTGAGTACGCTTACCGAGCGTGAACGCGAGGTGATGGCCTGCATCCTGGCAGGCAAGCTCAACAAGGTGATTGCCGACGAATTGCGGATCGCCATGCGCACCGTCGAGGTACACCGCGCCCACATCTTCGAAAAAATGGGCGTCCGATCCGCGGTCGAGCTGGCTCAGCGGCTGTCGTTGCTGGGTGCCAGCGGATCGAGCGGATTGAACGGCTCGAGGTAGATTCGCCCGCGCCGGCGCAGCAGGCGGTGCTGCCCCAGTACCAGCGCAGGATGACGATCGGCACCCGCCGTCAGCATCTGCCGCAGGGCTTCGCGCAGCCGTGCCTCGCTCGGGATGGGGACCTCATGCCGCGCCAGCAGGTGGCGCAAGGCATTGCGGGCCCGCGGCTCGTCGAGCGTTTGCAGGCGTTCGACTGCCAGCGGAAAATCGTCCTGCGACCCTAGGTCAGCCCGGGCCAGGGCATCGAGAAGATCGAGGGCCTCGGCAAAACGTGCTGTGGCGGCCGCAAGATTGGCCTGCGCTGCCGGGAAACGCTGCGTCAGAACTGCAATTACCTTATGGCGCAGAAAGTTCCGGGTATGCCGTGTGTCCAGATTACTTTCGTCCTCGATCCAGGCGAGATCATGCTGGCGCGCGTAGCTTTCGATTTCGGCCCGCCCGACGGGTAACAGGGGACGCAACAATCGTCCATTGCGCTCGCGCATCGCAGCAGCACCGGCGAGTCCTGTTCCGCGCAACAGGTTGAACAACAGGGTTTCGGCCTGATCATCGCGATGGTGTGCCAGTACAACCCACTCAGCCGAGGCCTCTGCAAAGACCGCATGCCGCGCGCGACGCGCGGCTGCTTCCAGCCCATCAGGTGTGCCACGCTCCACGGCAACATGGACTACGCTGAAAGCTACCCCAAGCTGCCGCGCCATTTGCTCGCAGAAGGATGCCCAGTCATCGGCATTTCTGCTGAGTCCGTGATGAACATGCAGAGCACTCAGACTCACTGCATGTTCGGATGCGAGAGCATGCAGAAGAACGACGGAGTCAATCCCGCCCGACAGGCCGACCAGCAGACGATCCCCGGTATGTACATGGCGCCGCAGGCAGGTCGCGAGCGCCGCCGTCACGGCCGGGGAGCCAGTGTCGCTATGCGGCAATTTCCTTGAATTTGCCATAACTCATCAAGCGCTCGTAGCGACGCTCGACAAGTTCATCGACCGACAGATTTTGCAACTGCCGCAAGTTGTCCTGCAATGCTTTTTTCAGCGACTGGGCGGTCGCGCGGGGATCGCGATGCGCCCCGCCAAGAGGCTCGCTGACGACGCGATCTACCAGACCTAACGTTTTCAGTCGCGCAGCCGTGATGCCCAGCGTTTCCGCCGCATCAGCGGCACGCTCGGCGCTTTTCCAGAGAATCGAAGCACAGCCTTCCGGCGAAATTACCGAATAGGTCGAGTACTGCATCATCAGGACCGCATCTCCGGCCGCGATCGCCAGCGCGCCTCCCGAGCCGCCCTCGCCAATGATCGTACAGATCAGCGGAACCTTGAGTTCAGCCATTTCAAACAGATTGCGGCCGATTGCTTCGGACTGCCCGCGCTCTTCCGCGCCGATACCGGGATAGGCGCCCGGCGTATCGACGAAGGTGAACACCGGCATGCCGAACTTTTCCGCGAGGCGCATTAGGCGCAGCGCCTTGCGATAGCCTTCCGGACGCGGCATGCCGAAATTGCGGTGAATCTTCTCCTTGGTATCGCGGCCCTTCTGGTGGCCAATTACCATGCAGGACTGGCCATTGAAACGCGCCATGCCACCAACCATCGCATGGTCGTCGGCGAATGCTCTGTCGCCGTGCAACTCAACGTAATCGGTAAAAATCAGATCGATGTAGTCCTGGGAATACGGTCGTTGCGGATGGCGGGCGACCTGCGCGATCTGCCAGGGGGTCAGCTTGGCGTAGACATCCTTGACCAGCGCCGCGCTCTTGCTTTCCAGACGGCCGATTTCGTCGGAAATATCGACCGCTGAGTCATCCTGAACGAAGCGAAGCTTTTCAATTTTGGCTTCGAGCTCGGCAATCGGCTGTTCGAAATCAAGGAAGGTGGTTTTCATGGGCGCGGATTCTACCGGAGTTGTGGCC
>CAWJAK010000003.1:0-176709 GCA_963840825.1 uncultured Pseudomonadota bacterium | reverse complement strand
CAAGATGTCGCCGCGTTTCACCTTCACCATTTCAATTCAGCATCCCCTGCGTTGGCGAAGTCTGGCCAGACCGGAACATCGGCGCCTTGTGCGGCTCTCGCGTGCCGCATCGGCCCAGCCGGACCGCGGCTGGTGATCCTGAATGGGGCGCAGAACGATGGTGCCGTTCTCCACGGAGATATCGACAGCGGCGTCCAGGCCGGTTTCAGCCAGCATGGGCTTCGGGATCAATACTCCCTGTGACTTTTCCTGAAAACAGCCTCTAACTATTCGTCGAAAGGATTACAGAAATGGATTTTTCAGACCCACGCTTGTTCCTCGAAAATCATCGACGTTGCGGGTTACCACTGTCAGGTCGTGAATCAGTGCAATCGCTGCAATCTGCTTGTCAACCGGATGCTCATGGTGTGGCGACATCAGTCGCCCCCATACCTGGGCGCATTCTTCATCGAAGCTCAGAATCCTGTCGGCATAGTCGGCCACGAGCAGGTCAAGCCATTTCTCCAGCTTATTCGCTTGGGGTAGATCGCCGCGCCGCCGAATGTTCTCCAGACCCCGTCGAATTTCCCCGATGGTTTGTACCGAGAGATAAAGATCGTTAGCGTCCGTTGCTTGAAAGAACTTCTGGACGCCAGGGTTTGCCCGCTTTCCCTTTCTCGCTTCGCTGACAACATTGGTATCGACCAGGTACATGCCGATTCCTAGCCGTTCCGATCGTTGAAGTCGGCGTCTTCACCAACGTTTGGCATGCTCGCCAGAACCTCGGCGACAGAGCGCCGCTTCGGCCGCTGGAGGACGGTTCTCAAGATCTCACGGTGTTCCGCTTCCGCGCTGCGTCCGTGCGCTGCCGCCATTTGCTTTAGAGCCAATGCGACATCCTCGTCAACATTGCGAACCACAAGATTGGTAGCCACTTTGATCTCCTGAGTGTAATCATTGATAGCAGTCTACCGAAACATTGATTGCACTGCAATCATGAATTCACGGATTGCTCAAATCATGGAAACTGGCCGAGCCAAGCGTTTCGAGAAAGTCGGCCCTGGCGAGACGGCACTAGCCGCCGCGTGGCAGGATCAAGGTAGCCCGCAAGCCACCCTCTGTCCGGTTCTCCAGAATAAGTTCCCCGCCATGCAGGCGTGCGGCGTCGCGCGCGATGGCCAGGCCCAGGCCGACGCCGCCGGTGGCGCGGCTGCGCGAGGCTTCCAGCCGCACATAGGGTTCGACGACGCGTTCCAGGTCGGCCTGCGGATGCCGGGGCCGTCGTCCTCGACGACGATGCGCAGCGCGTCCGGGCGCGTCGGCGACGGCAGATGCTGCGCCGCGTGGCCATACTTCACGGCGTTGTCGATCAGGTTGGCGATGGCGCGTTTGCAGCGCGCGACAGCGGCCGGGGTAGGGCGCGGCACCGTGACCGCCGCCCAGCGTCACCGGCGCGGCCGAGCGCCTGCTCGTCGGCGACCAGGCTGTGCAGCAGCGCCTCGATGTCGATGCTCTGCCGGCGCTTCGTTCTCGCCCAGGCCGCGCAGGTAGTCGAGCGTCGCTTCGACCATCGCCTGCATGTCGTCGATGTCGGCGTTGATCTGCGTGCGCAGCGCCGCGTCGTCGACCAGCTCGGCACGCAGCCGCATGCGCGTCAGCGGCGTGCGCAGGTCGTGCGAGACGGCGGCGAGCGCGCGGCTGCGCTCGGCGATCAGGCGGCGCAGGCGCTGCCTGCATGCAGTTGAAGGCCTCGGCGGCGCGGCGCGCCTCCGTCGGGCCCGCCTCATCCAGCGGCGGCGCGTCGAGGTCGCGCCCGAAGGCGTCCGCCGCCTCGGCCAGCCGCTGCATCGGGCGCGTGACCAAGCGCACGGCGACCAGCGAGACGGCGATGACGGCCGATGAAGGTCAGCGCCAGGTGCAGCCAGAAGCGCACTCGGCAGGCCGGCGGACCTGGAGCCTGCAGCCGTGCGGCATCAGCAGCGCGCGTTCCTCCAGGTGCAGCCACAGGGTGGCGAACTGCGCCGCGAGCAGGCCGGCGACGAGGATCAGCGTCAGCCGGCCGAACAGCGGCGCGGGACAGTCGCCGCATCAATCGCATGTCGGCGCGTCCCTTCCACGTCGGCGGCGAGCACATAGCCCTCGCCGCGCACGGTCTTGATGAGTTGCGGCTCGCGGCGAGTCGTCGCGCAGGCGCTGGCGCAGCCGGCTGACCTGCACGTCGATGGCGCGGTCGTACGGGTTCGGCCTCGCGGCCGTGGATCAGCTCCATCAGCTGGTCGCGGTTGAGCACCCGGTTCGGGTGTTCGAGCAGGATGCGCAGCAGCCGGTATTCGCCGCCCGGAGAGCGGCACCAGCCACGCCGTCGGGCGCGGTCAGCACGCGCGTCGCGGTGTCGAGCCGCCAGCCGGCGAACGCAAGGCAGCGTTGCGCCTCGGGCTGCAGGTTGGGCGGCAGCGCGCGCGTGCGGCGCAGGATGCCCTTGATGCGCGCCAGCAGTTCGCGCGGGCTGAAGGGCTTGACGAGATAGTCGTCGGCGCCCATCTCGATGCCGACGATGCGGTCGGCCTCCTCGCCGCGCGCGGTGAGCATCAGCACCGGCAGGTTCGAGTGGGCGCGCAGGTCGCGGCACAGCGTCAGGCCGTCGGCTGTCGGGCAGCATCAGGTCGAGCACGACGAGGTCGATGGCGTGGCGCTCGAGCACCTGCCACATCTCGCGGCCGTCGCGCGCCGGCAGGGCCTCGAAGCCGTCTGGCGCCAGGTAGTCCACGAGCAGCCGGCGGATCTCCGGGTCGTCGTCGACGATCAGGATGCGGTCGCGCGTGTCCATGACCGGCGAGGTGCCGCCAGCGCCGCGCCGCGGCCGAGGCGATTTGTATCGCTGTGTTGCAAGCTCGCTCCGCGCAACGCGGCGATGCAATTGCGTCGGCGCCGGCAGTCCGGCGCGTACGGCGTTCAATCGGCGCTGCAACATACATGCAGCAGTCAATTGCCGCGGGGCGATTGGACATGGTCATGAAAACTTTCGGTTTCGGCGAAACGATCGACGGCTACGACGTGCCGGTATTGAACGAGCGCGAGGTGCGGGCGGCCGCCGGCATCCTGTTCTTCTTCGCGCTGGTGTCCTTCCTGAACTCCTGGCTGATGGGCAACTTCCGCCTGACGCAGATTTTCGTGATCGCCTTCCTGATCGACTTCTCGATCCGCATCTTCATCAACCCGCGCTTCGCGCCGAGCATGATCCTCGGCCGCTTCGCGGTACGCAAGCAAGTGCCCGAATGGGCCGGCGCGCCGCAGAAACGCTTTGCCTGGGCGATCGGCTGGACGCTGGCGGTGGTGATGTTCTACCTGATCGTCCTCAACAACGTGATCGGCCCGATCAACCTGATCGTCTGCGCGACCTGCCTGACGCTGATGTTCTTCGAAAGCGCCTTCGGCATCTGTCTCGCCTGCATGATCTACAACGCCTTCACGCGGCAGCAGGCGCAGCATTGTCCCGGCGGCGTGTGCGAGGTGTTCACCCCGCATGTCAGCCAGAAAGTCGGCGCTGGCGGGACGGCAATCATCGTGATGTTTCTTGCGGTGATCGGCTTTGTCGGCCAGCGCTGGTTTCCCGCGGTCGAGACGCCGGTTATTACCGCATCCAGCACTGCCATCCCCGCCGATGGTAAATGCACGCCGCCCGACTGGGCCGTGGCGATGGGCCACGCCGAGATGTGGAAGCTGCACAACAACTGCAAATAAGGAACCGACCATGACCGCACGCCGCAGCTTCCTCGCCACCCTGGCTGCACTGAGCCTGTTCGCCACCGGCAGCGCATTAGCTGCGCCGCCCGTTGTGGAAATCATCGCCATGCCCCATCCGCCGGTGAAGATGGCGCTCCAGCCGTTGCGCGACTGGCTGGCGGCGCAGGGTGCGAAGCTCAAGGTCGTCGAAACCGATGTTGAAAGTCCGCAGGGCGAAAAGCGGCTCGCGGCAACGGGACTCACCGGCCATATTCCCGTCGTGATCCTGATCGACGGCCAACACGCTTTCAAGCGCAAGGATGGAAGCCCGGTCAACTTCGTCAATTTCCCCAACCAGCCCGACACCCCGGCCGGCGCGCGCGGTAATTGGGTCATCGCTGATGTGCAGGCCGTTGTCGGTGAACGCATCAAGGGAAAGTAAGCAATAGCGCCGTCCCGCCAGCCCTGACTTTCAGAGTTTCATCCAGCCGCGCTTCGCGGCGTGGTGGGCGAGGATGCCGAACAGCACCGCGATGCCAACGTTCCAGACGGCGAAGGCCGCCGTCGTCAACACGACGAAGCGCTCCGTCTTTTCACCGCCCACGTCCTTGCTGTTGAGTGCGAGTTGCACACCGGCGAGGAAGAGGATCACGCCGAGCACGACGGTCGGGAACAACCGGAACAGCAGCGCGACCGAGTCGGCGAGGAAAAAGCCGATGGCGAGCAGCAGCACCCCGAGCATGACCGACGAGCCGCCAGTGCGCGCGCCGAACTGCACGTGGCCGGCCATGCCGCCCGCGCCGTGGCACATCGGAATGCCGCCGAGCGCGCTCGACCAGAGGTTCATCAGTCCGGTGGAGAAGGCGACGCGCCGCTCGGTGATGGGGCGGTCGGGGAACAGGCGATTGTTCTCTTCGGTGATCGAGATCAGCGCGTTGCCGAAGGTGAGCGGCAGTTGCGGCAAAGCGAGGAAGAGCGCGCCGATCCAGAGGTCGTTCCACGTCAGCGACGGCCACGCGAAGGCCGGCAGGTGCGGGGCGATGCGGATCGCGGCAAGGTCCGTCAGCAGCGTGGGCTGCTCGAACAACGCAAGCGCCGCGCCGATGACGAGCAGGATTAGCATCGCCGGGATGCGCGAACGTGCGAGTAGAACCAGCGTGAGTAACAGCAGCACGGTGCCGAGCCAAGGTGATTGCGCCATCATGCGGATGCCTTCGAGCATGAAGCTGAAGCCGAGGCCCATCACCACGCCGAGCATGGCGGGACGCGGCACCCAGCGTGTCAGGCGTCGGGCGAGGCCGGTCGCGGCAAGAACGAGCCAGATCAATCCGGTAACCACGCCCGCGCCCATTACCGTTGCCGAGGTGAGCGTTGCCAGCGCGCCGGTTTGCGTGATGGTGGCCGCGCCGATGGCTTTCATCGGCTGCACGGGGAAGGGCGTGCGATAGACGAGGCCGGCGAGGACCAGCATCGAGCCGAAGGCCAGCAGGATGCCGGCCGGGTCCATCTTGACGACGGAGATGTACGCCGCGACGAAGGGAATCAGCGTGCCAAGGTCGCCGAAGGCGCCGGCGAGTTCGGCGAGGTTGTAGCGGTTGGCGGGTTTGCCCATGGCCTCAGGTCAGGCCGGCGAATACCTGTACCTGTACGAGATCGCCCGCGGCGATCGTCTCGCGTTCGGCGTCGAGGACGATGAAGCAGTCGGCCTTCGCCATCGAGCTGAGGATGCCCGAGCCCTGATGGCCGGTCGGCCGCACGCACCATTCTGCGTTTTCCTGGAAGAGGATGCCGCGCTGGAATTCGGTGCGGCCCTTGCTCTTCTTCATTGGCGCCACGCAGCGCGCCGGGAAGGTGGGAAAGTCCGGCACCGGGTCGATGCCCATCAGCTTGAGCAGCGCCGGTTGCACGAACTGGTAGAAGGTGACCATCACCGCGACCGGGTTGCCGGGCAGGCCGAACAGCCACGCGCTTTCCTTGCCTTCACCGATGCGTCCGAACGCCATCGGCCGGCCGGGTTTCATGGCGATCTTCCAGAACGCGACTTCGCCGAGTTGCGCCATCAGTTGCTTGATGAAATCGGCTTCGCCGACCGAGACGCCGCCGCTGGTGATGATCGCGTCGGCGCAGGATGCCGCTTCGCGGAACGCGGCTTCGAGCGCGGCAGGCTCGTCTTTCACCACGCCCATGTCGATCACCTCGCAGCCGAGGCGCATCAGCATGCCCCACAGCGTGTAGCGGTTGCTGTCATACACCGCGCCGGGAAACAGCGGCGTGCCGATCGAGCACAGCTCGTCGCCGGTCGAAAACAGCGCGACGCGCACGCGGCGGCGCACGCTGACTTCCGCGATGCCCAGCGAGGCGATCACGCCCAGTTCGGCTGGCCGCAACTGCTTGCCGGCGGGTATGGCCGGTTTGCCGGCCTTCAGGTCCTCGCCCGCGCGGCGCACGTTCTGTTCGAGCTTCTGGCCGGGCGGGATGATTACCGTATCTCCCTCAAGCTGCGCGACTTCCTGGATCACCACGCAGTCCACGCCTGCCGGCAGCACCGCGCCGGTCATGATGCGTGCCGTCTCGCCAGCGCTGACTTTCGCAGCGAGGGCACGGCCGGCGAAGGCGGTGCCGATATTCTTCAAACGGGTTTCGCCGTCTGATGCGAGGTCGGCATGGCGCACGGCCCAGCCGTCCATCGCCGAGTTGTCGTGCGCCGGCACATCGACCGGCGAAATTATGTCTGCAGCGAGCACGCGATGCAGGGCCTGACGGATGAACAATCGCTCGGAACCGGCGACGGGCTGCACCGTGTCGAGCAGCAGTTGCCGCGCACGGTCGAACGTGCAGCGCATTGGGATCGTAGGCGTCGAGGCAAGTGAAGGCGAGTGCAGTCATGGGCTTCATGAGAGTTCAAACAGTGTGATATCGAGTGTAGCCCAGTCTCCAGGACAAATTGAAAATAGGCCCTAGAATTGGGCGATTCAGGTCAGTCACGCGCCTTTGCCATGATCGACAGCATCAGGACCTATTTCAACCAGTTCATTGCACCCGCCATCGGGCAGGGTGGCGACACCGCGCATGCCCTGCAGGTGGCGACGGCAGCGCTGCTGCTCGAGATGATGCGCATGGACGAACGCATTACCCCCGAGGAACGCGGCGCGATCGCCGCCACCTTGCAGCGTGAGTTTGCGCTCGATAGCGATGCGCTGAAGATGCTGATCGCCCTCGCCGAGCAGGAGGCGCGGCAGGCGCACGACTACTACCAGTTCACCGCGCTGATCAACCGGCACTGCGATGCCACCCAAAAAGTTCGTATTGTCGAGAACCTGTGGCATGTGGCGATGGTCGATGGCCATCTCGACGCCCATGAGTTGCACCTGATGCGCAAGCTGGCCGACCTGCTGCACGTGGGCCATGCCGACTACGTTGCCGCGAAGCAGCGGGCCCGCGCTTCGTCCGGGCTGCCGGCGGAATAGCCCGTTTCCACGGTACACTTTGGCCATGGGCATTCTGACCAACATCATTGCCGCCGAAGACGACGAAGTCGAAGCGATCGGCGATTCGCTGCAACCGGTGGATGAATGGAGCGGCATCAGCCTGCGCGATGTCAGCATCGCGAAGATCGCGACCCTCCACTGCCTGCTGACCGGTGACCTGTTCGATGACGCGGCGGCCCTGTGCGAGCCGATCTACATTTCTCCCGCCGAAGGTGCGCTGGTCCTGCGACTCACCGACGAATTCAAGGAGCGCCTCGCCGAACTCGAAGAGGATGCGCTGGAGGCCGTTGCCGCCGAACTTGTCGCGACCGAAGAATTCGAGACCGCGGGTTGGGACGAGGAAGATGTCGCCGAGATGCTCGCCGACCTGGCCGACCTTGCCCGCCTGGCCGAGTCGCAGGGGCAAACGCTGTTTGTCTGGATGCACCCGCTGCGCACCTGACGCGGCGACGCCCGCGCCGTGCTTGCCGGTCGGGAGCGTTATGATGGCGCGATGGATGCGAACCCCGCTTACTACTTTGGGCGCCTGAATGCGCTGATCGAAGCGCTGTCGGCCGGGCTGGTCGAGCGCCGCGAGCAGGTGCGGCTGGCCCTGCTCGCGGCGCTCGCCGGCGAGCACACGCTGCTGATCGGCCCGCCGGGCACCGCCAAGAGCGAGTTGGCGCGGCGCCTGCACACGGCGTTTCGCGATGCGCGCTACTTCGAGCGGCTGCTGACGCGCTTCACCGTGCCCGAGGAACTGTTCGGCCCGCTGTCGATCCAGGCGCTCGAGGCGGACCGCTATGAGCGACACACGAGCGGTTTCCTGCCCGCGGCGACCATCGCCTTCATCGATGAGGTCTTCAAGGCCAACAGCGCCATCCTCAACGCGCTGCTGACGCTGCTCAACGAGCGCGAGTTCGACAACGGTGCCGGCCGCCAGGCCTGCCCGCTGATCAGTGCCATCGGCGCGACCAACGTCGTGCCGGAAGACGAGGTCGCCGATGCCTTCTTCGACCGCTTCCTGCTGCGCCTGCCGGTAACGACCGTCAGCGACGGCGGCTTCGATGCATTGCTCCAGATCAAAGTCAGGCCTGGCGGGACGGCACCCGTGGCGCCGGCGCCCGCATTGACCCTTGGCCGGGATGACCTCGCCGCGCTTGCCGCTGCCGCCGCGCGCGTCGAGCTGCCCGCAGAACTGATGACGCTGCTGGCCGAACTGCGCCACCATTGCGCCGCGGCGCAGATCGTCGTGTCGGATCGGCGCTGGGTCAAGATCGTCTGGCTGCTGCGCGTTGCCACCGCCGGTGCGGGCCGTGCCAGCGTGCGCCTCTGGGATCTGCTGTTGCTGCCGTTCTGCACCGCGCCGGATACCGCGCGGCAGGCCGGCGTGGCCGACTGGCTCACGGCGCGTCTCGGCGTGCGCGCGGCGTTTTCCCCGGCACGGTTGACGCGCATCGTCGAGGCCTTCGAGGCGCAGCTCGATCTGGAGCGGAAAGCCAACGATCTCGATTACGACGAGAGCGGCCGGCTCAAGTTTTCCGCCATCGGACAGGCGGACGAGATCGCCGCGAACATCGGCGACGCCAAGGGCGGCGCGGCGGCCCTGCGCATGACCTACACGCGGCAGCGCCACTACGGCGCCCGGCACATCGATGCGCGCGTGCGCCAGATCGATGCCGCGCTCGACCGCATCGCCGGCTATGCGACGGAAGTGGCCACGCTGCGTGCCGATCTTGCCGACTACCGCGCACACAATCTGTGGCTCGATGAGATGCTGCTGGCACACGTCGACGCCCAGATTGCCGCCACCGCCGCAACGATCGACCAGCTTGACGCGCGCCTGTCGGCAGCCCGTGACGGCTTCCTCGCGCTGCCGCGCCTGGCGCAGGACGACGGCGCCGTTCCGGAACCGGTCGAAGTCGACCTGCGCGAAGTGGCGTGAGCGCGCTGCCGCAACCCCGGTTGTTCGAGCAGCGCGAAGCGCGCCTCGCGGCGCTCGACGCGCTTTCGCGCAAGCACTGGCTCGGCGGACTGACAAACTCGCAGGGCAGGCTCGATCCCCGGCTCGCGTCACTGGTTGTGTTGCGGCAAGGGCTGGTCAATGCCGTCCTGCCAGCGCTGACTTTCTGGAACTGGCCGCCGGCGCCCATCGCTGTGGCGCTGCACGCGGCGATGGAGAAACTTGGCCTGCCGCGCTATTGCCAGGAGCAGCAGGAGCTCGCCGACACCGTGCTGATGAGCATCCTCTTCCATCTCGACTTCATTGTCGATTACCGCGATCGCGGCGCGACGGCGGACGCGGCGCTGCACATGGCCATTGCGGCGTTTACCGACGACTGGCGCGAGCGCTGCGGCCAGATCGACGCACTGATCGAGGTCTTCGGCCTGCTGCCCGAAGACGGCAAGAATACGAACTGGGACCAGCTGCGCGGCCTGCTGCGTTCCTCCGGCTGGCAGGAAGTGCTGCGCATCCACCGCCTGCTCGCGCGCCTGCCGGAACTCACGCGGCTGATCGCCGGCCTGGGTCGCAGCCGGCCGACCGACGCCGTCAACGCGACGCATCTGCTGCCGGTCGAACTCGAGGACGAGGCCACGGCCTGCCAACCCGAGCGACGCAGCGTGCGCATTCCCGACATGCCGGGCGAGACGCGCGGCGTGCATCGCGCCGACCGCATCGCGCGCATGCTGCCCGCCGAGGCGATGCTGCTCGGCCATCCGAAGCTGCGGCTGGTGTGGCACGCGCGGCGCGCTGAACGGACGCTGCTCTGCTACGAGGACGACGACCGCATGGACGAGATCCGCCTGCAGCGTGCGCGCGTCGTGCGCCCGCGCCCCGGCCTGCGCCCCGGCCCGCGCTGGGAATGCGGGCCGCTGCTGGTCTGTGTCAACACCTCCGGCTCCATGCAGGGCGGCGCCGAAGCCGTCGCCAAGGCGGTGGTACTTGAAGCCTTGCGCGTAGCCAACGCGCAGCGACGCGCCTGCCATGTCTTCGCCTTCGGCGGTCCTGACGAGGTAATAGACATGGAACTCACCTTCGATGCCGACGGCATCGAGCGGCTGACGCGCTTTCTCGGCCAGGCGTTTCGCGGCGGCACCGACATCTGCGGCCCGCTCGACAAGGCGCTGGCCAAGCTGGAAAGCGCGGCATGGCAGCAGGCCGACCTGCTGGTCGCCTCCGACGGTGAATTCGGTGCCACGCCGGAGATGGCCGCGCGGCTGGCGGCGGCGCAGCGCGATCTTGGCCTGCGCGTGCAGGGCGTGCTGATCGGCGACCGCGAGACGGTCGGCTTTCTCGAAATCGCCGATGCGATCTTCCCGGTGCGCGACTGGCGCAAGTTCGGGGGCAAATCGACCGAAGCCACCGAGTCGCCCGTGCATTCGCACCGGCTTACGGCCCTGTACTTTCCCGGCGCGCTGCGCAGCGCGGAAAACCGCGCCGCCACGGTGGCGCCGGCAGAGGCCGCAGCGGCGGTAAGACGCGGCCGGCCCTGAGCTTGTCGGGCGTCATGAGCTTCGCGACCGAATACCTTGCCCAGCTCGATGCCTTCGCGGGGCGCTGCGCATTGCCGCGCGTGAAGGCACTGCACCTGCCGCCGCCGTTCTCCGAAGAAAATCGCGCTGCCAACAAGGGGGAATTCTGTGCGCTCGAACTCGAGGACAGCTCGCTGGGCCTCTCCTATGTGCTGCTCGACGACACGCTCGCAGCCTTGCGCCGCGAGGAAGATCATTTCGCGTTGGCCGGTGCCGATGCGCTCACCGTTGCGCGCGGCTATGCGACGGGGACGGGGCTGCACAAGACGCTCGGCTTCGCCGCGGCGAACGCGCTGACGCGCTGTCTCTACGACCGGGCCGGCTTCGTGCCGCCGGACAGCGCCGACTCCATCGGACAGATCGATCCACAGCCGGGCGAGCGCATCGGCATGATCGGCCTGTTCAAACCCTTGCTGGGGCACATTCTCGCCAGTGGCGCACGGCTCACGGTGGTCGAGCTGAATCCCGACCTCGCGGGCGCGCAGGACGATTATGTCGTTACGCTCGACCCCGCCGCACTGGCGGATTGCGGCAAGGTGGTCTCGACCAGCACATTGCTGCTCAATGACACGCTCGACCGCATGCTCGCCCATTGCCGTAACGCCCGCTGGTTCGCCATGGTCGGCCCGAGCGCCGGCTGCCTGCCGGATGCGCTGTTCGCACGCGGTGTGACGCTGCTCGGCGGCAACTGGATCAACGATCCCGCGGGTTTCATCGAAGCGCTCCGGCGCGGCGAATCCACCCGTCCCTGCGCGCGGAAAACTGCGCTGACACCCGCGACCTATCCTGGATTTGACGCGTTGTTGAGGTGCCTGCGCTGAAAGTCAGTGCCGGCGGGACGGCAGTTGGCTGCCCAGCGTCGGATAGCCAATAACCCGTAGCGGGTTTGATTGCGATCAAAAGTCGTGCAGGAAAAACATGACAGAATCACGCGCAGATTTGCCTGAACAGACCTGATTTCAGGCAAATCATGACCCCTACAGGAGGACCACTGTGTCTATCAAAGAGAAATCCTCTGCCGATCAAGGTGAGCAATGCGCATCCGGGTGCCCGACGCAGCCGGCATCGGCAGACCCTTCCAAGGCAGTTTTGAAAACATCGCGGCGCGATTTTCTGAAATCGGGCGGCATGCTGAGCATGTCGTCGCTGATGGGCACGGCGGCCTTGATGACCCAATCCAACGATGCCCATGCGAGCATCGAATGGGCCGAGCATTTCCAGAAGAACTACCGCCTGATGACGGCCGCAGAAAAGGCGGAAGCGCGCGTACGACTCGAAAAGCGCTATTCCGCTGAATATGGCAAGCAGGTTTCCGTCGATACCGTCGACGCCCAGCCCGGCGTGCTGATGGGCTACGCCCTCAACGTCCGCAAGTGCATCGGTTGCCGCCGCTGCGTCCACGCCTGCGTCGCCGAGAACAACCAGTCGCGCGGCAAGCAGCGCGCCGGCGAAAAAATCGAGTGGATCCAGGTGCTGCGGATGGAGCGAGGTGAATTCGCCGAAGAGAAGATGAACCACGGCTATCCCGAAGGCCTGGGCATCCAGGTCGGCGGCAATGCCTATACGCCTGCGGGCCAGGTGCTCGAAGGCCAATATCACTACACTCCCGACAGGGTGCCGGAAAAGGACGCCACCTACATGCCGATCGCCTGCATGCAGTGCGAGAAGCCGCCCTGCGTCAAGGTGTGCCCGGTGCGCACGACCTACCGCGAGCCCGACGGCGTGGTGGTGATCGACTACAACTGGTGCATCGGCTGCCGCATGTGCATGGGCGCCTGCCCCTACTGGGCGCGCCGCCTCAATGTCACCAACCCCGTCCTGCCCAAGGAAGAAATGAATCCGGTGACGCACTACCTGGGCAACCGGCCGCGCATGCGGGGTGTCGTCGAGAAGTGCCACTGGTGCCTGCAGCGCTCCCGGAACGGGCGTTATCCCGCCTGTGTCGAGGTTTGCCCGGTCGGTGCCCGCAAGTTCGGCAACCTGCTCGACCCCGAGAGCGAAGTGAGCCTGATCCTGGCGCGGAAGAACGTGTTCCGCCTCAAGGCCGAGCTCAATACCTTCCCGAAATTTTTCTACTTTTACGATTGAGGAGCCGGACCGTGCTAACCAGTTTCGTTTCCGACTACGTGCGCTACGTCCTCAAGGGCGGCACCAAGTTCTACACGTGGATGGGCATTCTCAGCCTGCTCATCGTGGGCATGCTGTACGTGTACTATCTGCAGAACACCGACGGCCTTATCGTCACCGGCATGACCAGCCAGATCCACGACGGCCTGTATTTCGCCAACCTTGTCTTTCTCGTCGGCGTGGCCGCCGGGGCGGTGACTATCGTCTTCCCGGCCTATGCCTATCATCACGAGGGCATGCACAAGGTTGCCGTACTGGGCGAGATGCTGGCGATCACCGCCGTGATCATGGTCATGATGTTCGTCTTCGCCCACATGGGCCGACCCGACCGCCTCTGGCACATGATCCCGATCATCGGCATCTACAACTGGCCGCATTCGATGCTGGCCTGGGACGTGCTGGTGCTCAACGGCTACCTGCTGCTCAATTTCGTCTGCGGCTTTTACTACCTGTGGGTGAAATACACCGGCGGCAAGGTCAACAACAAGTGGTTCATACCAGTGGTGTGGGTCGCGATTATCTGGGCGCTGTCGATTCACACCGTCACGGCCTTCCTGATCGCGACGCTGCCCGCGCGTCCGATGTGGTTCCACAGCATGATGCCGATCCGCTTCATCACCACCGCGTTTGCCGCCGGTCCCGCACTGATCATCCTGGCTTTCCTGATCATCCGCAAGAACACCAAGTTCTGGATCGAGGACAGCGCGATCAATCTGTTGGCCACCATCGTTACCTGGTGTCTCGGCATCGCGATCTTCCTGACCATGTCGGAAGTTGTGGTCGAGCTGTATGCCCGCACCGAGCATGCCAACGGCCTCTACTACCTGATGTTCGGACTGCACGGCCTGACCAAACTGGTGCCCTGGTTCTGGGCCTCGGTGATACTGATGGTGGGATCGTTCCTGTTGCTGATCTTTCCTGCGGTTCGTCGCAACTACACGATGCTGGCAATTCTCTCCGCGACGACGTTCACTGGCATCTGGATCGAAAAGGGCATGGGTCTGGTTGTCCCCGGCTTCATCCCGACCCCGATCGGCGAAGTCACCGAGTACTACCCGAGTTTTGTCGAGTGGCTGATGACGCTTGGCATCTGGGCGTTCGGTTTCTTCATCCTGACCATCCTGCTCAAGGGTGCCATCGGCATCCTGCTGGGCGACATCAAGTTCGGCAGCGGCCAGACCGTTGCGGCAAAGTGAGATGACGACCATGAAAAAAATTGCTAGCTACACGATGGTTTTCGCGCTCTGCTGCGGCGCGCTTTACGCCGCCGTTGCCGCGGAAAAGACGGCCGAACCGCCGAATGCGGAAGCAGCTCCCGCAGAGGCGGCACCTGCAGAGGCAGCCCCGGCGGAGCCTGTCGTCTGCTTCGAAAGCCGCAAGGGTGCTTCGGAAGTCACGCAACGCGAACTCAAGCCCGGCTGGCCCAATGTCAAGTGTTCGCCCACGACGGGGGCTGCACTCTGGTATGGCGATCCTTTCGACGGCACCGTGCCGATGGGCAAGATGCCGTTGCTCGACAAGATCCCGGAAGGCCATGCCCTTGTCAAGCCGCGTTCGGAGAAGCTGAACATCCTGCCGATGTGCGCCACCGCCTGCCATAACGGCGTCGGGCCCGCGTTCAATCCGCCGACGCTGCCGAAGGACAAGAAGCCGAAGCCGATCCCGACCATGGAAGGCTTGGTACCCGACCTCAAGGATTTGCAGCATGGCCGTGGCCGCATCTGGTGTCTCGATTGCCACCACACGACCCAGCGCAACATGCTCGTCGATAATTTCGGCGACCCGGTCAGCATCGACCAGCCGCAACTCCTGTGCGGCAAGTGTCATGGCGACAAGATGCGCGACTGGCGTGACGGCATCCATGGCAAGCGTATCGGCGAATTCGCCAGCAATGGCAAGAAGCGCTGGTTCACCTGCACCGAGTGCCATAACCCGCACAACGTACAGGACGGCGCGCGCAACAAGGGCTTCATCCAGCTTCAGCCCGAACCGCCGCCCCAGTTGGCCAGGGGCATGAAGGATGCCAAGCACGAGCTGGTGCATCCCATCCCGCAGCACTAATGGCGCACTGATGGCAGATTCGCCTGAGCAACCCAAGCCGGCCCGGGGGGATCCCGCGTGGATCCCCCCGGCGCTGACGCGCGAAGAAAAGACACGCAACGTCGGCAAGACGCCCGTCTTCTTCGGGCCGCCGCTGGCCATCCTCACCGCTGGCCAGAACAACACCATGGAGATCAGCGGCAAGCTCAACCGCACGGCGGAGCGCTACCTCGAAATCATGCGGGATCACGGCCTGGCGCTTGCCGAACCGGAACGTCAGTGCCTTGCCCACATCTGCAACATCGGGTTCATGTCGCCGCTGGAAATCCGCGAATTGCCCTTCGAGGTCGGCCTGACCCAATTCGAATGCGAAGGGCTCGACAAGGCCGCGCTCAAGGCAAAGCTCGAGGCGGCCAGCTTCGCCGATCTCGTGGTCGTCGTCGAGTCGCTCGGCTTTTGATCCAGCCTGGGGAATAGTCAATGCCGAACCGCGTGCAGTGGGATCCGAACTTCAGCGTCGGAAATGATGTCCTTGACGACCAACACAGGCAACTCCTGGCGCAATGCAACGCCCTTGCCGACTATTGCCTGACTGACGACAGCGAAAGCGACAACCGCAAATTCCAGCTGGCTTTCGATGAGCTGATGGCGGCTGCACGCGAACACTTCACGACCGAGGCTGCGCTGCTGGCCGCTTGCGGCTATCCCGATCTTGACGAGTACCAGCACGAGTGCGACGAGTACGGCTATCTGGCTGCCGAGATCGTGACGATGGAAAATTTCGACAAACTCGAGCTCCAGCGCTTTCTGGTCCTTTGGTGGACCGGCCACATCGTCAGTGCTGCCCGGCGGCAGCGTGCCTGTTTAACGAAGTAGGGCGCATCTTTCGCGCCGACGCTGAAAGTCAGCGCCAGCCCTACGGCAGGTAACAGCCCTGCCGGCGGTGCGAATGCCGGCATCGCGGCCCGTCGCAACACCCGGTTACAAACTGGAATTGAACCTGCCGCTGAAAAGTCCCCTCTATTGATTCAGATCAACAACGAGAGGCGACTGCAATGGAAGCGAAACCGATCAGAACCATTCCCAAACGCATGGCCGTTCTGGTGGCCTTGGCAATCACATTCAGCGCAGGCTACGCTTTGCATGACCGTGTCGGTGTCGCGGTCCATGCCACCACGCCAATGCCGGTGGCTGCGTCGGCGCTCACGGCACTGCCGAGCGGGGTGGCTCTACCCGATTTTTCGGCAATTGCCGCTGCCTATGGTCCTGCAGTGGTCAACATCAGCGTGTCGGGAACTACCCAGGCCGCAGCCCTCGACCTGCCGGGCATCGATGATGACGCCCCCTTTTCGGAATTCTTCAGACGCTTTGCCGTTCCCGCGCCGCATGGCAACGGCAAAATACCCAGACATGGCGAGGGTTCCGGTTTCATCGTCAGTCCGGATGGCGTGGTCCTGACCAATGCCCATGTCGTGGCGGAAGCCGACGAGGTGGTCGTCAAGCTCATGGACAAGCGCGAGTTCAAGGCCAAGGTCGTCGGGGTGGACAAGACGACCGACGTAGCCGTACTGCGCATCGCCGCCAAGGACCTGCCCACCGTGCGGATCGGCGATGCCCAGCAGACGCGCGTCGGGGAATGGGTCCTCGCCATCGGTTCGCCCTTCGGCTTCGAGAACAGCGTGACGGCCGGCATTATCTCGGCCAAGTTCCGTACGCTGCCGGATGAAGGCTACGTTCCCTTCATGCAGACCGATGTGGCGATCAACCCCGGCAATTCGGGCGGTCCCCTCTTCAACGCGCAGGGTGAAGTGATCGGCATCAACGCGCAGATCTACAGCCGCTCCGGGGGCTATCAGGGCTTGTCGTTCGCGATTCCGATTGATGTCGCGATGAACATCGAGCAACAATTGCTGACGCAGGGCAAGGTCAGCCGTGGCAAGCTGGGCGTCGTGATCCAGGAGGTGAATCAGGGGCTCGCTGATTCCTTCGGACTGGATAAACCGCAAGGCGCCCTGGTTGCTTCGGTCGAGTCCGGCAGCCCCGCGGCGAAAGCCGGCATTGAAACCGGCGATGTGATCCTGAAATTCAATGGCAAGTCGGTTGAGCGCTCCGTCGAACTGCCGGCCTGGGTGGCCGCGATGAAGCCGGGCAGCGAAATCCACCTTGAGGTCTGGCGCAAGGGCCAATCCAGAAAGATCAGCGTCAAGACCGGCGAGTTCGAGAATGCCACGCTGGCCAAGGCCGGAGACGCGTCAGGCGCAAGCGGGGGCAAGCTGGGCTTGGCGGTCCGTCCGCTGACGCCGCAGGAGCGACGCCAGGGCGAGGCTGATCAGGGTTTGCTGGTCGAAGAGGTCGCCAGCGGACCGGCTGCGCGTGCGGGCATCCGGCCGGGGGACGTCATCGTGTCCATCAATGGCCAGCCGGTCGATAGCCTCGATCGCTTGCGCAGCCAATTGGACCATGCGGGCAAGAACGTCGCACTACTGGTGCAGCGGGGCGATCAGCGCCTGTTTGTGCCGATTAATCTCGGTTGATTGTTCGACGCAGCGGGTGATGTCCTGCCGCCCCCGTTTGGACCATGAAATCATCCGTGTTTGTCGAACTCGAATTCCTGCTGCTCGTGGTGAGTTCAATCCTCCTGCCGATCCTCATCTATGGCTACTTGTTGCTGACGCGCTTGATATCCCGCTGGACGGTCTTGTTCCTCGGCGTCGTGCTGATCGGGCTCTCCGGGGTCGATTTTGTGCTTCTGCAATTCGTTGCCGAAAAGGCGAAAAACACGCTGTCACTGGTGGATGACAGACTCTTCCTGACCGAGATGTCGGTCGCCCTGTACCTGCTCCCGGTCGTGTTTGCCGGCATCGGCGTGAATCTGGCATCGCACGTGCTGCTCGAACACCTCAAGGCGGCAGAGGATCGTTTCGATCGGCGCCTGACGCGCAGGCAGCGCGAAACAACGCACCGGGTGCCGTCTCGCCAGGACTGACTTTCACGTCGGCGCAAAGAAAAAGGGCAAGCGGATCGCTCCGCTTGTCCTTTTGATTGATGCGCGCCTGACTTACTTCGCGATGCCGCCGGCGTAGCAGAGGCCGCCGGTGACTTCGATGGTCGTCGCGTTGATCGCTTCGTTCTCGACGCAGTGGCCGATGGTGCGGGCGATTTCTTCCGGCTCGACGAGGCGGGCGAGATGCACGTCCTTGAGGATCGACTTCAGGGCGTCCTGGTTCATGCCGGTGAGCATCGGGGTTGCCGTGTAGCCAGGGGCGATGCCGACGCAGCGGATGTTCCTGATGCCGCGCAGCATGAACTCGCCGATGATGATCTTGGGCATCAGCGCGTCGGCGACCTTGGTTGACGAGTAGTTGAGCTGGCCGACCTGGCCCGCCTTGTTGACGGAGGAGATGGTGACCAGCAGACCCGGCCAGCCGCCGTTGACCATCGCTTCGGCGGAGTCGCGCAGCGTCAGGAAGGTGCCGGTGAGGTTGACGTCGATGACGGGCGCCCACTTGTCGAGGCCCATCTTGCGCGAGACCTTGCCGGTTTCCTTGTCGAGCGTCAGCATCGTGCCGTCCTTGATGATGCCCGCGCAGGCGACCGTGATGTTGAGCTTGCCGAAGGCTTCGACGGTGGCCTTGACGAACTTGGCCGTCTCGGCCTCGCTCGTGACGTTGGCCTGCACGCCGATGGCTTCGGCGCCCATGCCCTTGAGGTCGGCGACCACGCGGTCGATGTTCTTCTGCACCATGTTGACGATGGCGATCTTGGCGCCCTGCTTGGCGAAGTACTTGGCGACCGCTTCGCCGATGCCGTTGCCGCCGCCGGTGACGAGGACTACGCTACCTTTGATTTCCATGATTGTGCCTTTCTGAATGCGTTGCGCTTATGCCGGGAAGGACGCGCTGTCCTTGTCCCAGTAGATGAAGTTGGGATGCGTGACATCCGGACCGACGACCTTGAGGTCGCCGATCATGTTCGGATGCGCGACATCCGGCCCGACGACCTTCACGCCGACCGGATAGATCGACTTGACGAGCGCCAGACCCCTGGCTTGCGCATCGGCCGCCGCTGTGCCCGCGAACAGGCCGGTGCCGACGACGGCGGTGGCGCCGCCGGGCAGCACGCGCAGGATGTCCCACGCCGTTCCTGCGGCCGCGACCGCGAACTCCATGTCGTTGTATTTGAACGTTGCCATGATGATCCTTTCAGTCAGGATGCTCAGAACTTGCGCAGGACGGTCACGCAGTTGGTCACCGCGGAACCGCCGACGTTGAAGGCAACGCCAACCTCGGCCTTCTTGGCCTTGACGCCGATCGGCTCGCCGATCAGCTGCTTGTGGATCAGCGCGTGCATCGAGGCGCCGGTGGCGCCGACCGGGTGGCCCTTCGACTTGAGGCCGCCGGAGAGGTTAATGGCAACTTTGTCGTCGTCGCGCGTGAAGCGGCCATCGAGATACTCGTAGCCGGCGCGGCCGTCGGCGGAGAAGCCGAGTGCCTCGGTGGAGAGGATCTGGTTGATGGTGAAGCAGTCATGCACTTCGGCGATGTTGACGTCGGACGCGCCGATGCCGGCTTCCTTGTAGGCCTTGGCGGCGGCATCCTTGCCGGCCATCAGCTCGTGCATGTTGGGACGCACGTTTTCCGGCAGACGCTCGACCGAGTGGCCGATGCCGGCGATCACGGAGGCGCGCGCCTTGTTGCCGACGAGGTCGGTGCGGGTGATGACCAGCGCGGCGGCGCCGTCGGACACCAGCGAGCAGTCATGCAGGCGCAGCGGGGCGGCGATCATCATGTTCTTGGCGCGGCCGCGGGCGTCGGGCAGGTTCAGCGCCATGATTTCCTCGATCGACTTCGGGCCGTTCTGCGCGTGAGCCAGCGGGTTTTCGGCGCCGTTTTTGTAGCACAGCGCGCCGGCGGTCCACAGCATCTTTTCCATTTCCTCGTTGGAAATCTTGTAGTGCGCCTGATAGCCCTTGGCGTACTGCGCGAACAGCATCGGGAAGGACCAGCCCAGCGCACCCTCGGACGGCCAGTGCGAGCAGCAGGCCAGCACGTGCGTCATCTGCGGCGTGGGCAGCAGGTTCATCTTCTCGACGCCGATGACCAGCGCGTGGTCGGCGCGGCCGGATTCGACGGCGTAGATGGCGCTGTAGAGTGCGACGGAGGAGGAGGCGCAGGCACACTCGGTGCGCGTCATCGGCTTGAAGCGCAGCGCGGGGTCGATTTCCACCGCGATTGGTGCCACGTGTTCCTGGTTGGCGAAGGAGGCCGGTGAACACGAGCCGACGAAGACGGCATCGATATCGGCGGCGGCAATGCCGGCGTCGGCGATCGCGCCACGACCTGCCTCGATGAGCAGATCGTAGTAGCTCTTGGTGTCGGTGATCAGGCCCGTGGCCTTGTCTTTCTTGACGAAGGCGCCGAATGCGGTGTTGTAGGCGCCAATGATGCTGGTTTTGCTCATGTGTTACTCCCTTTTGTTAGGAAATAGTCGAACCAAACAGCGGGCACTCGGGAATGGAGTTTTCCGCGGAGTATTGCAGTGCACAATTATAGTTGTGCGCCGCAACAAGGCGCAACAAAACCAGCAATTAATTTTTTTGATATGCGGGTCAGGAAAACCCGTGTTTGCTTCAACCGCCGGCGATGGGCGGCCAGATGGCGAGGGTTTCGCCCTCTTTGAGCGGACGCGTGGCGCGCTCGCCTGGCGGCACGAAGTTACCGTCAATCAGCACCAGATGACAGGATTTTTGCGGCAGGCCGAAGCGCTCGATCACCTGCTGGACGGTGCTGCCGTCGGCGAGGTCGAGCACCAGCGCATTGCGCGCCTTCGCCTCGACCGGCAGGTAATCCTGCAGCGAGGCGAAGAGCTTGAAGGTAATGTTCACGCCACGCTCATGCGGCCTGCTGTGCCGTGGCGAGGTAGGCGGCCATGAAGCCGGTCGGGTCGGCTTTCAGCCTGCCCTTCCAGGCGCCGAGCCGGGTACGGGTCTGGATCAGGCCGCGCAGCACACCGACATGGTCGGTCCAGCCGATGCTCGTCGCGCCGATCAGCACGTCGTCCTCGAACTGCAGCGACAGGTAGCGGAAGTTCATCGTGTTGACGAGTTCGACGCCATCGCCGACGCCCTGCCAGTGACCGAAGGAGGTCGAGATCAGTCCGAGCGTGTCGAGTACGTTGATGGCGAGGCTGCCTTGCAGCTCTGTCGCGTCGCCCGCCATGTTGTGCGCCGCGATGCGGGCCTGGTCGGCGGCGTTGGGCTGGATGGCGTTGAGTTCCGGCTGGCCGGAGTGAAAGCCGATTGCCTCGGTGACGTCGCCGGCGGCGTAAATATCGGGAACGGTGGTCTGCATATGGCTGTCGACGCGGATGCCGCGACCGACCTCGATGCCGCTGCCCGGCAGGAAGCCGATGTTTGGCCGCACGCCGGCGGCGCAGATGACGAGATCCGCCTCCAGTGCCGTCTCGCCGGGACTGACTTTCACGCTGAGCGCATCGCCTCCCTTACCCGCTGGCTCGATGGCGGTGATGGCCGTATTCACATGCACGGCGACGCCTTTCTGCTCGGCCCACCGCTTGATCATCGCGCCAGCCTGCTCGGTCATCATGCGCGGCACCATGCGGTCGCCCATTTCGACGATGGTCAATTTCACGCCGCGCGCGGCGAGCGCTTCCATGATGATGCAGCCGATGAAACCGGCCCCGAGCTGCAGCACGCGCGCGCCCGGCTTGGCCTTCGCGGCGATGGCACGCGCGTCGTCGAGCGTCCAGCAGGTATGCACGTTGGGCAGGTCCATGCCGGGTACGTCCGGCCGGATCGGATGCGATCCCGTGGCGATCAGCAGCTTGTCGTAGTGGATGCGCTCGCCCGAGGCGAACTCGAGCTGCTTCACGGCCGAGTCGATGCAGCTGACGCGGCCCTGGATCAGGTGGATGTTGTTGCGCGCGTAATGGTCGTGCGTCTTGCGCAGGTGCGTGCCATCCGCTCCGATGTTGCCCTGGAGGAAGTAGGGGATCGCCATGCGCGAATAGGGTGGCTCGGCCTCGTCGCCGATCAGGGCGATTTCGGCGTCGGGCTGCAGGCGGCGCAGGGTTTCGGCGGCGAGCACGCCGGCCGGGCCGTTGCCGATGATGATGTGCTTCATATGCGGACTCCTGAGACAAAAAGGGGACCGGCGCTGCCGGTCCCCGATGGTTTGCTGACCTGACTACAGGCCCAACCGGCCGAGCGTGTCCTTGGTCGGCACGCCCTCGGCATCCCAGCCGCGGACCTGATAGTACTCGGGCCGCATCTTGTCGATGCCATTCACCAGCCCCTTGGCGGGGCCGACCTTGGCCGGCTCGTTCTTGAGGCGCGGCGGCAGGTCGTCGTCCTTGGCGGTGAAGCCGGCGGCGAGGTTGAACTGGCGCTCCATGTTCCAGATGCGCTCGCCGACCTCGTTGAGCTTCTCCATCGTCCAGTCGCCTTCGCAGGCCGCGTCGATCTGCGGCTGGATGTCGGCCAGCGACCACGCGAACGAGGTGAAGATGCACAGGCCGGCCGAGTCGAATACGGACGTCGCGTCCTGGAAGGCCTTGACCAGTTCGGCCTTGCCTTCGGTGACGAGCGGATCGGTCTTGACCGGAATGCCGAGCACTTCCGACGCGACGGTATAGCCGCGCAGGTGACAGGCACCGCGATTGGAGGTGGCGTAGGCCAGGCCCATGCCCTGGATGCCGCGCGAGTCGTAAGCCGGAAACTCCTGCTTCTTGACGCCCATCGACAGTTCCGGCTTGCCATATTTCGCACACAGGCGCGCCGAGCCCAGCCCCAGTTCCTTGCCGAAGCCTTCGCCATGCGCGGTCATCTGCGCCAGTTCGCACAGGGTCTTGGCCGAGCCGAAGGGCGCGTCCATGCCGATCTGTTCCTTGGTCAGGATGCCGAGGTCGAAAAGTTCCATTGCCGCGCCGACGGTTGCGCCGAAGGAGATCGGATCCATGCCGTCCTCGTTGCAGAGCAGGTTGGCGTATTGCAGGGCTTCGAGGTCGCCCACGCCGTTGGCAGCGCCCAGCGCCCAGGCCGCTTCGTATTCGAGGCCGCCGTTGGCGCCCCAGTACTCGGGCTTGTTGGCGACGCTGAAGTGCGTCTCGTCGATGCGCGAGATGCGGCCGCAGGCAATGGTGCAGCCGAAGCAGGCGGCATTGGTGACGAGGTGGGTCTTGCCGTCAGTCGGGCGCTTCTCGGCCATCGCTTCGGCGGAGATCTTGCGCGCTTCCTCGAACTGCACGTCGCGGTGGTTGCGCGTCGGCAGGGCGCCCATCTCGTTGATGACGTTCATCAGCACCTGGGTGCCATAGGTCGGCAGGCCCTGGCCAGTGACGGCATTCTCGGCCAGCACCTTCTTGCCGGCGGCGGCGGCGGCCATGAAGGCCTTGGGATCCTTGAGGCCGGCAACGCCCAGCGTGCCGCGCACGGCGACCGCCTTGAGGTTCTTCGAGCCCATCACCGTGCCGACGCCCGACCGGCCGGCGGCGCGGTGCAGGTCATTGACGATGCAGGCGTAGAGCACGCCGTTCTCGCCGGCGCGGCCGATGCTGCAGACGCGCACTTGCGGATCCTGATGGGTCTTCTTGATGGTCTCTTCGGTATGCCAGGTCGTCGTGCCCCAGAGGTGGCTGGCGTCCTTGAGTTCGGCCTTGTCGTTCTCGATCGAGAGATAGACCGGCTTCGGTGATTTGCCTTCGAAGATGATCATGTCCCAGCCGGCGAACTTGAGCTCAGCACCGAAATAGCCGCCCGAATTCGAGCAGGCGATGGCGCCGGTCAGTGCGCCCTTGGTGACGACCGAATAGCGGCCACCGGTCGAGGCGGGCGTGCCGGTCAGTGGGCCGGTGGTCATGATCAGCTTGTTGGCGGGCGCGAGTGGATCGACCTTCGGGTCGACTTCGCTGACGAAATACTTGGTGGCCAGTCCGCGCTGGCCGAGATATTGCTGCGCCCATTCCATATTCAGTGGTTCGGGTTTGCAGGTGCCGTTGGTCAGGTCAACGCGGAGGATTTTGCGGGTCCATGCCATGGTGTTCTCCTTCGGTCAGGCGCTGGCGCGCGGTGCGTTGTCGGTCTTGCCGGCCCAGGTGCGCATCTTGTCGAGGCCCGTCCAGTCGGCGTCGACGTAGGTGATGGCGCCGGTGGGGCAGGCGGTCGCGCAGGCGGGGTCGCCGCCGCAGAGATCGCATTTCTGCACCTTGCCGGTATCGGCGACGTAATTCACCGTGCCGAACGGGCAGGCGATGGTGCACACCTTGCAGCCGACGCAGGTGGCTTCATTCACCACCTTCGCACCGGTGGCGGCGTCGATGCGGATCGCATCGACCGGGCAGGCATTCAGGCACCAAGCTTCGGCGCACTGGGTGCAGGTGTAGGGTACCTTGCGTCCTTCTTGCTCGAAGTTGAAGACCTTGATGCGGGATTTGGCGGGGTTGAAGGTGCCGTAATTCTCGTAGGAACAAGCCATTTCGCACTGCAAACAGCCCGTGCACTTGTTGGCGTCGATGTGCAGCGATTTCTGCATCTCTCATCTCCTGTCATTGTTGTTGTGCTTCGTCTCTGCCGCAGCCGACCGGCAAATCTTGATTATGCAAAGCCTAGCATAATGAAATCGGCACTTCAATGCGCGGCATCGCCGATCAGAACCGCGTGGCGGAAGCGGGCCGGGGCATGCGCGGAAATGGCCGAACCGGCGACGATCAGCCAGAACAGGACGGGGCGGGCAGACGGGTCGGCCGCCATCCAGCCGACGAGCACCAGCTTGCCGAGCACCGCGAGGCCGGAGGCCTCGCGCAGGTGCTGCGGCTTGCGCCAGATGTCGAGTCCGAACATCGCGAAGCCGGTCGCGGCGACGCTCGCGGCGGCGTGACCCGTATCGATCGCTGCGCCGAGCAGCGCGGCGCCGAGCAGGATCACCGCGACCAGATGCAGGCCGCGCAGGATCACGTTGATCCAGCGCAGTGCGGTATCGAAAGCCGTCATCGGTTTGCGAGCCATGGCCGCATGATAGGCTGCAATCCATGACCGAAGAAACACTCGTGCGCGACATGGCAACGACGGAACGCGAGTTCCGGCAGGGCTTGCGGTTCGCATTTCCCGCGGGCGTAAGCGAAGTGGCCGGGCTGTTCCGCATTGAATACGGTGGTGCCGCGATGGAGATTGCTGCCGCGCCGCTGCCGCCGCGCGTCATTGCCCTGCTGCGCCTGCCACGCCTGGATGTGCGCATCCGCTTTACGGCCGGGACGCCCGCGCAGCGACAGGCCATGCTGGCGCGCATGGATCTCGCGCTGCAGCGCGGCGGCGGCTGATGTCCTGCCCGCGCGTGCCGTCTCGCCAGCGCTGACTTTCAGGCCCACCCCGAAGACGCAGCAAAGCTGCGTCCTCCCCTCAAGGGGCCAGGAAAACTCGGGGCGGCCCGTCGTTTTCCTGTGGACTCCGATGCGATAATTGCAGTCCATGCCAACAAAGAAATTGCAATGACCATCCAGTGGTTTCCCGGCCATATGACCTCGGCGCGCAAGAAGGCCGCCGAGACCATGGCGTATTCCGATATCGTCATCGAGGTGCTCGACGCCCGCCTGCCCGAGGCGAGCAGCAACCCGATGATCCGCCAGTTGCGCGAGCATCGCCAGCGTCCCTGCCTCAAGCTGCTGAATAAGGCCGATCTCGCCGATCCGGCCGTGACGGCGGCGTGGCTTGATCATTACGGGAAGCAAGCGGGCGTGAAGGCGGTTGCCATTTCCTGCAAGAAGCCGGGCGACGCGGCGAAAGTGCCGGCGCTGTGCCGGCAGCTGGCGCCGCACCGCAACGACAACGTCAAGCCGCTGCGCATGCTGATCATGGGGATTCCGAATGTCGGCAAGTTGACGCTGATGAATGCGCTGCTCAAGCGCCGCATTGCGGCGGTCGGGGACGAGCCGGCGGTGACCAAGAGTCAGCAGAGCTTCGACCTCGGGCCGGGCATGACGATCACCGACACGCCGGGTCTGATGTGGCCGAAGATCGAGCACGACAGTGATGGCTACATGCTTGCCGCCAGCCACGCGATCGGCCGCAATGCCGTGATCGACGAGGAGGTTGCGACCTTCCTCGCCGGCATCCTGCTGGCGCGTTATCCGGCGCTGCTCGCGGCGCGCTACAAGATCGCCCCGGCCACGCTGGATGCCGTCGGCGTTGTCGAGGCGGTGGCGCGGAAGCGCGGCTGCATCGTTAGGGGGCGCGGCGGCGAACTCGACCTGGAGAAGGCGGCGATGATCCTGCTCACCGACTACCGCAGCGGGGCGCTCGGCCGCATCAGCCTGGAAACCCCCGCAACACGTGCGGTAATGCTGGCGGCACCGCCGGCCGCGATTCCGGAGACGGCCTGATGGAAGACCGCGTCACTGAACTCGAAGTCAAGCTGGCCTTCGCCGAGGATCTGCTCGAAACGCTCAACACCACGGTGTTTCGCCAGCAGGAGCGCATCGACCAGCTCGAACGTCTCGTGCGCGATCTGCGCCAGCTCGTCCTGCAATCCGTTCCCGCCGAGCAGCGCAGCCTGCGCGACGATATTCCGCCGCACTACTAATTCTTGCCGTTGAGCAGCGTGCCGAGCAGTCCGCCCTGCTCGCCGCCCTTGCCCGCGCCGCCCTGCGTGATCGGCGCGGCCGCGAAGATGCGCGAGGCCAGGCGCGCGAAGGGCAAGGATTGCAGCCAGACCGTGCCCGGTCCTTTTAGCACCGCGAAGAACAGGCCCTCGCCGCCGAACAGCGCGGTCTTGATGCCGCCGACGAACTGGATGTCGAAATCGATGCCCGGCGTGTAGGCGACCACGCAGCCGGTGTTGACGCGCAGCACCTCGCCCGGCGCGAGGGTGCGTTCCAGCACCGTGCCGCCGGAATGGCAGAAGGCGAGGCCGTCGCCGTCGAGTTTCTGCATGATGAAGCCCTCGCCGCCGAAGAAGCCGGTGCCGAGCCGCTTCTGGAAGGCGATACCGAGCGCGACGCCCTTGGCGGCGCAGAGGAAGGCATCCTTCTGGCAGATCAGCGTGCCACCGTGCTGCTTCAGGTCGAAGGGGATGATCTTGCCGGTATAGGGCGCGGCGAAGGCGAGCCGCTTCTTGCCTTTTCCCTCATTGACATAAACGGTGGTGAACAGCGATTCGCCGGTGATGAGGCGCTTGCCGGCGCCGAGCAGCTTGCCGAAAACGCCGCTGTGCTGTGCCGAGCCGTCGCCGAAGACGGTATCCATCTCGATGCCGTCTTCCATGAACATCAGGCTGCCGGCCTCGCCGATCGCAGCTTCGCCGGGATCGAGTTCGAGCTCGACGCACTGCATGTCGTCGCCGTGGAGGGTGTAGTCGATCACGTCCATCGCCATGGCTGATTCTCCGTAAGCAGAAAGTGCCAAGCATACCGGACGCGGCTGGGGATTCCGGCTGTGGGTTACCGGGTAGACGGGGCGGACCGGACGACGGGTGCCGTTCCGCCTGCGCTGACTTTCATCCCGCTTTGATGTGGCGTTCCAGTTCCGCGAACAGGGGACCGATGCGGTCGGCAAGTTCACCGGCAAGAGCGAAGCAGGCCGCATCCTCCTGTCGTGCCGCCAATTCGACGCGCGCCGCGAATTCCTGACTTGGCGTGGCGGCGAGGTTGCCGAAGACGCCCTTGAGGGTGTGGGCGAGGAAGGCCAGCGCTTCGAAATCCTTCGCTGCCGCGAGGGTACGCAAGCGGGCGGCGGCGTCGGCATGCTCCGTGAGCGTGCTGCGGAAGATTTTGAGGATGAAGCTGCGCTTGCCCTTGAAGCGCCGGTCGAGGCGTCCCCAGTCGATCGGCGCCGCGCTAGTTGCGGGCAGAGCTGCCGGGGGCGGTGAAGCGGATGAATCGGCGATGTGCCGCGGCCTGGCGATAAGACGTCCCGGTGTCGCCCAGCAGAGGATGGACGTGATCAACGCCTTCGGGTCGATCGGCTTGGTGACGTGGTCCTTCATGCCGGCGGCGATGCAGGTGGCGCGGTCCTGTGTCAGGCCATGGGCTGTCAGGCCGATGACCGGCAGGGTCGGCACGATTTCGTGGATGCGGCGCGTTGCCTCGTTACCATCCATCTCGGGCATCTGGACGTCCATCAGCACCGCGTCGAAGGCGTGCGGGGCGGCAAGTACCTGCTCCAGCGCCGCGCGGCCGTTCTCGGCGAAGACATGGGTGGCGCCGGCCTCGTCGAGCATGTCGGCGAGGATCAGGCGGTTGGCTTCGATGTCCTCCGCCGCGAGGATGTTGAATCCGGCAAGTTTGCCCTGCAGGTCGAAGGGCGCCAGGCTCGCGGCGGCGTCCCCGGACGGGATGGCGGCTTGCTTGAGCGGCAACTGGAGGGTAAAGGTGCTGCCGCGCCAGGGTGTGCTGACAACCTGGAGCGTGCCGCCCATCAGGCTGGCGAGATTCATCGAGATGGACAAGCCCAGCCCGGTGCCACCGTACTTGCGTGTGGTCGAACTGTCGGCCTGCTCGAAGGGGCGGAACAGCCGCGCAACCTCTTCTGCCGTCATGCCGATGCCGTCGTCGCGCACGGCGAACCAGATTTCATCCTCGGCGCGCAGGATGGTGAGGTCGATGTTGCCATGACGACTGAACTTCACCGCATTGGAGAGCAGGTTGATGATGATCTGGCGGATGCGCATCGGGTCGCCCAGGACCCACTCGGGCAGGTCCGGGCTCGACCGGAGATTGAGATCGAGTCCTTTTTCGACTGCACGCGGGGTCAGGAGCATCATGGCTTCGCCGGTGATGTCGGCAAGACGGAAGGGGCGACGTTCGATCAGCAGTTTGCCGGCCTCGATCTTGGAGAAGTCGAGGATGTCATTGATGACGCCCATCAGGAGGGCGCCGGCGTCGAGGATGCGGTTGAAGGTTTCGCGACTGGCGGCATCGTGGCTGTCGCGGGCGCCGATGCGCGCGAAGCCCTGCACGGCGGTGAGCGGTGTGCGGATTTCGTGGCTCATGTTGGCGAGGAAGTGGCTCTTGGCATCCGATGCCGCCTCGGCGGCCAGGCGGGCTTCCCGCGCTTCGTTGAGGGTGGCGACCAGATGATCGGAGAGCTGGTTGACGTCAGTCACCAGGTGGCCGATTTCCGTGTTCTCGTGTCCGGGCGGAATGACCAGACGATCTCCCGTCGTCGGATCCATCCGGTGGAGGTCCTGCGACATGCGCGATATCGGTCGGACGACGAAGACGATCAATGCGGTGACGATGGCGGCCGAAACGAGTAGCAGCTGCCAGGCCAGTTGCTTGACCGCCAGCAGGATGTCCTCGTTGCGCTGCGTGGCGATGACCTCCGGGTTGGGTTCGAGCCGGACCTTGCCGACGACCTTGTCGGGCGTGAACGGCGAGTGGATCGGGCGCTCCAGGACGTTGAGGCGTACATCGCCCAGCGCAGGCGGACGTGGGGCATTCGTCCGACTCTCGTCCGCAAGCGTTTCCCCGCCGGCCAGGATCGTGACGCGCCACACCTCCGAATTGCTCAGCAGGCCGATCGAAGCTTCCTTGGCGAGATCGGCATCCTTGAGAAAACAGGCGATGCGCAGTGTGCTCTGCACCGTGTCGAGCAGCTGGTTCAGCCGGGTATCGATGGTGTGGCTCGCCCGGGCTCCCGTCGCGTAGGAGGTGTAGGCAATCACACCGATGCCCGCGACGAGAAAGGCGAGCAGCGTGATCAGGATGGAGCGGTTGACGATGCTGCCCCAGTGCAGGAATTTCACCGGGTCAAGCCAGGCGGGATGCACGGACGCGCGTCCGGAAGTCGGTGGCAAGACACGCGGGGGGCAGCAGCAGCCCGGCCGCAAGTCCGAGCAACCGGCCGGCGTGCAGAAATTGTTGTAGTTTGAGCATGTGCTTGAGCGTTTTCATCCCTGAGTGCCCCCGAGCTTATTACAAGCGAATAAATCGGGCAATCATTCAATGCGGTACCTTGCCGGGTTTGTGGTTTGCGCCGCACCCCCGCTTGCGGTACTGTGCGCCCCTTTTCACTTCAGTCGACACCATGCTGCCCTCGATCGAACAACGCATCGCCGCCGAACTCGGCGCTCATCCGAACCAGGTCATGGCCGCGGTCCAGCTGCTCGACGGCGGGGCGACCGTCCCCTTCATCGCCCGCTACCGCAAGGAAGCGACCGGCAATCTTGACGATACCCAGCTGCGCCTGCTCGAGGAACGGCTGGCCTACCTGCGCGAACTGGAAGAGCGTCGTACCGCCATCCTCGCCAGCATCGAGGCGCAGGGCAAGCTGACGCCCGAACTGCGCGCCGAGGTCGAGGACGCCGAAACCAAGCAGCGCCTCGAAGATCTGTATCTGCCCTACAAGCAGAAGCGTCGCACCAAGGCGCAGATTGCCCGCGAGGCCGGACTGGAGCCGCTCGCCGATGCGCTGTTCGACGTCCCGACACTGGACCCCGAAGCCGAGGCGGCACAGTACGTCGATGCTGACAAGCAGGTGCCCGACGTCAAGGCGGCGCTGGACGGCGCGCGCCAGATCCTCATGGAGCGCTTTGCCGAGGATGCGGCGCTGCTGGACAAGCTGCGCAATTACCTGAGCGAGCATGTCAGCATCGTTTCGGCGGTGGTCGCAGGCAAGGAGGAGGCCGGCGCGAAGTTTCGCGACTGGTTCGACTTCCGCGAGCCACTGAAGACCGTGCCCTCGCACCGTGCCCTGGCGATGTTCCGCGGCCGTAACGAAGACGTGTTGCGCGTGACGCTGAGAACCGGGCAGGAACTGCGCGATCCGCCCGAGTCATCGCCCTGCATCGCGATGATTGCGCGCCACGTCGGTATCGAGGATAAAGGCCGTGCAGCCGACAAGTGGCTCGCCGAGACGGTACGCTGGACCTGGCTGGTGAAGCTGTCGCTGCATTTCGAAACCGAGCTGATGGGCGCGCTGCGCGAACGCGCCGAAGCCGAGGCGATCCGCGTCTTCGCCCGCAACCTGCACGACCTGCTGCTGGCCGCGCCCGCCGGCCCGCAGACCGTGATCGGCCTCGACCCCGGCATCCGTACCGGCGTCAAGGTGGCCGTGGTCGATGCCACCGGCAAACTGCTGGATACGACGACGATCTATCCACACGAACCGCGCCGCGACTGGGAGGTCTCGATTGCCGCACTGCGCGCGCTGGCGCAGCAGCATCATGTCAGTCTGATCGCCATCGGCAATGGCACGGCGAGCCGCGAGACCGACCGCCTGGCCGGCGATCTGATGAAGCGCTACCCGGCGTTGAAACTGACAAAGATCGTCGTCTCGGAAGCCGGTGCCTCGGTGTATTCGGCCTCTGCACTCGCGGCCAGCGAGTTTCCCGATCTCGATGTCTCGCTGCGCGGCGCCGTATCCATCGCCCGTCGTTTGCAGGACCCGCTGGCCGAACTGGTGAAGATCGACCCCAAGAGCATTGGCGTCGGCCAGTACCAGCACGACGTCAACCAGAGCAAACTCGCCCGCCAGCTCGATGCCGTGGTCGAGGACTGCGTGAACTCGGTCGGCGTCGATGCGAATACCGCTTCCGCCGCGCTGCTGGCGCGCATCTCCGGCCTCAACGCGACGCTGGCGCAGAACATCGTCGCCTACCGCGACAGCAATGGTGCCTTCCCGTCGCGGGGTGCCCTCCTGAAGGTGCCGCGCCTCGGCGAAAAAACCTTCGAGCAGGCGGCGGGCTTCCTGCGTATCAATGGCAGCGAGAATCCACTCGACGCCTCGGCGGTGCACCCGGAGGCCTATCCGGTGGTCGAGCGCATCCTTGCCGACATCAAGAAAAGCGTGAAGGAAATCATCGCCGACAGCCGCATCGTGAAATCCCTCAATGCCGAGAAATATACGGATGAACGCTTCGGCCTGCCGACCGTGCAGGATATTCTCAAGGAACTGGAAAAACCCGGCCGCGACCCGCGCCCCGAATTCAGGGCCGCGAGCTTCCGCGAGGGCATCGAGGGCCTCAAGGACCTCGAACCCGGCATGCAGCTGGAGGGCGTGGTCACCAATGTGACCAACTTCGGCGCCTTCGTCGATATCGGTGTGCATCAGGACGGTCTGGTGCATATCTCGGCGCTGTCCAGCAGCTTTGTGAAAGACCCGCACAGTGTCGTCAAGGCTGGCGACGTGGTGAAGGTGAAAGTGCTGGAAGTGGATATTCCCAGGAAGCGCATTGCCCTGACCCTGCGACTGACCGACGCCGTCACGCACCCGCCGCCGGAGCGCGGCAACGCGGGTGGCAGCGCTCGCCCGCAGCGCGCAAAAGTCAGCGCTGGCAGGACGGCACAGCGTGTGTCGGAGCCTGCCGGCGGCGCGATGGCGGCGGCTTTCGCCAAGCTCAAACGCTAACTTTCTGGCGCTTCAAATCCGACTGGCTGCCAGCGCTTGCAGATGGCCACTTGACATATTCATGGCCATAAGTAGACTAGACCGCTCAGTCTAATTGTGGCCTCGATGTCTTTCTGTCCAGATACTCCCGCTGCCGGTGATTGCCGTTCGCGCCTCGTCCAGGCGGCGACGGAGGTATTCCTCGCCGAGGGCTACCATGCGGGTGTCAACCGCATTGCCGCGCTTGCCGGCGTGGCGAAACAGACGCTGTACAACCATTTTCCGGGCAAGGCGGATCTGTTCGCCGAGGTCATCCGTCAGTCCACCGCCGAATTCATGGTTGCCCTGGGCGATGACGGCGAGGGACTGCGCGAGCGCCTGCAGCGTTTCGGCGCCCGCTACCGGGAAAGACTGCTGTCGCCGGCCGGGCTGGGCCTGTACCGCATGCTGGTCGCCGAGGCCGCGCGTTTCCCGGGACTGGCGGCCACTTTTTATGCGGCCGGACCGCAACAGACCGCCGCGCGTTTGCGGGCTGTGCTTGAGGAGTCGATGCAGCGCGGCGAACTGCGCCGCGACGATCCCGAGTTCGCCGTGACCATGCTGCTTTCCATGCTGGTCGGCGTCGAGCGCAGTTGCCATCTGTTTTCGGGGGAATCCGCACCCGGGTCCGATGCGGCGCAGGCTGCCCGGATCGTCGATTGCTTCCTGCGCGCCTTCGCTCCAGTGACCCCTGCGACGCCGAAAACCCCAACCACTGCTGTCCGACGGAGTATCCGATGAAAAATCCACTTGCCGTGGCCTTGCCGATCCTGCTGCTGTCCCTGCTCGCCGCTTGCGGCGAGGGTGATAAGAAGGGTGCGCCGGGCGCGCCGCCGGGTGCCGCGATGCCGCCGGCCGAGGTCGATGTCATCACCGCTTCCCCCGGCAGCACGACGCTCACCCAGGACTTGCCCGGGCGTCTGCTGGCGGTGCGTTCCGCCCAGGTGCGCGCCCGCGTCGAGGGCGTGATCGAGAAGCGGCTGTTTGTCGAAGGCAGCGACATCAAGGCCGGCACGCCGCTGTATCGCATCGATGCGCGCACCTATCAGGCGCAGGCGGCGGCGGCCGAAGCCGACTTGGCGGCGACGCGCGCGGTGTTCGAGCGCTATAAGCCGCTGCTCGACAGCAAGGCCGTCAGCCAGCAGGAATTCGACGCCGCGCAGGCCAAGGTCAAGCAGGCCGAGGCCGCGCTGGCCAAGGCCCGGCTGGATCTCGAGAACGCCGTCCCGCCCGCGCCGATTTCCGGCCGCATCGGCCGCGACGCTGGTCACCGAAGGCGCGCTGGTCGGCAAGGGCGAAGCGACCCATCTGGTCGACCATCGAACAGCTCGATCCGATTCGCGTCGAATTCACCCAGTCCTATTCCGACCTGCTGCGCCTGCAGCAGGCGGTGAAGGCGGGCAAGCAGAAGAAGGCCGACGCGGCGCAGGTGCAACTGCTGCTGGAAGATGGCTCGATCTATGCGGAAAAGGGCCGCCTGCAATTCACCGACCTCGCGGTCGATCCGAGCAGTGGTGCCGTGGTGCTGCGCGCCGAGTTTCCCAATCCGCGCCGCGAACTGCTGCCCGGCACTTTCGTGCGCGTGCGCTTTCCGCAGGCGCAGCTGGATGACGCCATTCGCGTGCCCGCAGCGCGCGGTGCTGAGCAGCCCGCAGGGCCAGATGGTGATGACGGTCGATGCCGACGGCAAGGTGGCGCCGCGCCCGGTCAGGACGGGCGCCATGTCCGGCGCTGACTTCATCGTCACCGACGGACTTCAGGGCGGCGAGCAGGTGATCGTCAATGGCCTGCAGAAGGCGCGGCCCGGCGCCGTGGTCAGCCCCGAACCCTGGTTACCCGACGCGCCGCTGCTGGCACCGCCGCCCGCGGCCGCCAAGCCGGCCGCCGACGGCAAGTAAGCCATGTTCGCCAAATTCTTCATCGACCGGCCGATCTTCGCCTGGGTCATCGCGCTGATCATCCTGCTCGGCGGCGGCCTGGCGCTGCGCCAGTTGCCGGTGGCCAGTTATCCGGCCGTGGCGCCGCCCGCGCTATCCATCAGCATCACCTATCCCGGTGCTTCCGCGCAGGTGGTGGAAGAAACCGCCGTGGCGCTGATCGAGCAGGAGATGAACGGCATCGATCATCTGCTCTACATGGACTCGTCCTCCGAGCTCGGCACCGGCGCGGTGACACTGACCTTCGAGGCCGGCACCAATCTCGACCTTGCCTCGGTCGAGGCGCAGAACCGCATCAAGCGCGTCGAGGCGCGACTGCCCGAGGATGTGCGGCGGCTGGGCGTCACCGTCAACAAGTCGGCGCGCAACTACCTGATGTTCATCGCACTGTTCTCGCCCGACAAGTCGAAGAACAACGTCGATCTCGGCAGCTATGCGGCCGCCAACGTGCTGGAAAGCATCCGCCGCACACCGGGCGTCGGCGAGGCGATCCTGTTCGGCACCGAATACTCGATGCGCCTGTGGCTCAAGCCCGACCGGCTGAATGCCTTCGGCCTGACGCCGGCCGATGTGGCGAAGGCGGTGCGGGCGCAGAACACCCAGCTGGCCGCCGGCGAACTGGGGCAGATTCCCGCCGCGGCAGGGCAGCAGTTGAATGCGGTGATCGTCACGCGCAGCCGCCTGTCCACGCCCGAGGAATTCGGCGAGGTGATCGTGCGCAGCACCGACGGCGGTGCGACAGTGCGAGTCAAGGACATCGCCCGCGTCGAACTGGGCGCGCAGGACTATTCCATCGCCGCGCGCATCGATGGTCAGCCGACCGCCGCCATCGCCATTCGCCTGTCGCCCGGCGCCAATGCGCTTGAGCACGGCCCAGGCGGTGAATGCCAAGATGGCCGAGCTGGCGCGCTATTTCCCCAAGGGCATTGACTGGGCGGTGCCCTACGACACCTCCAAGTTCGTCGAGATCTCGATCCAGGAAGTGCTGAAGACGCTGGCCGAAGCCATGATCCTGGTGGTGCTGGTGATGTACCTGTTCCTCGAAAATGTGCGCGCCACCTTCATTCCGACCATCGTCGTGCCGATCGCGCTGGTCGGCGCCATGGTCGGCCTCTATCTCTTCGGCTACTCGATCAACGTGCTGACACTGTTCGCCATGGTGCTGGCGATCGGCATCGTCGTGGACGACGCCATCGTGGTGGTCGAAAACGTCGAGCGCATCATGAGCGAGGAAGGGCTCGAGTCCGCGCGACGCGACGCGCAAGGCGATGGACCAGATCGTCGGCGCGATCATCGCCATCACCCTGGTGCTCTCGGCCGTGTTCATCCCGATGGCTTTCTTCGGCGGCTCGACCGGCGCGATCTACCGCCAGTTCGCCGTGACGCTGGTGCTGACCATGGGTTTCTCGGCGCTGATGGCGCTGACGCTGACGCCGGCGCTGTGCGCGACGTCTGCTCAAGCACGAGCCGGGCGAGGAGGTGCTGCCGACGCAAGGGTTTCTTCGGCTGGTTCAATCGGACCTTCGCCGCCACCGTCAAGTTCTACCTTGGCAGTACGCGCCGCATGCTCGGCAAGCCGGGCCGCTGGCTGCTGGTGTATGGCGTGATCCTGGTCGCCACCGGCTGGCTGTTCACCAAGCTGCCCGGCAGCTTCCTGCCGGACGAGGATCAGGGCTATTTCATCAGCATCGTGCAACTGCCCGCCGGAGCGACGCGCGAACGCACGCTGGAGGTGCTGTCCACCGTCGAGCAGCACTACCTCAAGCAGAAGGAAGTCGAACACGTCATCGGCGTGGCCGGCTTCTCCTTCTTCGGCCGTGGCCAGAACGCCGCCATCGTGTTCACGCGCCTGAAGGGCTGGGATGAACGTCCCGCCAAGGAGAACGGGGCGGCGGCCGTGGTGCAACGCGCCAACATGACCTTCTTCCGCATCAAGCAGGCGATGATCTTCGCCATCAACGTGCCGCCGATTCCCGAACTGGCGGCGGTCGGCGGCTTCGATCTGCGCCTGCAGGATCGCGCCGGTCTCGGCCGCGACAAGCTGCTCGAAGCGCGCAACATGGCGCTCGGGCTGGCCAGCCAGAATCCCGTGCTGGCGGGCGTGCGGCCGGAGGGTCAGGAGGCCGCGCCGCAGGTGTTTCTCGACATCGACCGCCTCAAGGCAAGCGCCCTGGGCGTCAATCTGGCCGATCTTAACGACACCCTGCAGTCCACGCTGGGCGTTGCCTACATCAATGACTTCGTGCGCCAGGGCCGCATCCTGCGCGTGCAGATGCAGGCCGAGGCCGACACGCGGCGCACGCCGGAAGACATCCTGCGCCTGCCGGTCAAGAATGGCCGAGGTGACATGATGCCGCTCGCCGAAATTGCCAGCGCCAGTTGGATGGTCGGCTCGCCCAAGCTCGACCGCTACAACGGCCTGCCGGCGATGAAGCTCTCCGGCGGCCCCGCGCCGGGCCGCTCGACCGGCGAGGCGATGGCGGCGATGGAGGAAGTCGCGAAACAGCTGCCGCGCCGGCATCGGCTTCGAGTGGTCGGGCACCTCCTTCGAGGAGCGCCAGTCCGGCTCGCAGGCGCCGCTCCTGTTCGGCATTTCGCTGATCGTGGTGTTCCTCTGCCTTGCCGCCCTGTACGAAAGCTGGTCGATCCCCTTCGCGGTGATGCTGGTCGTGCCGCTGGGCATCTTCGGCGCGGTGCTGGCGGTGATGCTGCGTGACCTGCCCAACGACGTCTATTTCAAGGTCGGCCTGATCGCCATCATCGGCCTTGTCATCGAAGAACGCGATCCTGATCATCGAGTTCGCGCGCGAACTTGCAGGACCAGGGCAAGGAACTGGTCGAGGCCACGCTCGAAGCCTGTCGCCTGCGCTTCCGGCCGATCCTGATGACCTCGATCGCCTTCATCTTCGGCGTACTGCCGCTGGCGATCTCCACCGGCGCCGGCGCCAACAGCCGCCATGCGATCGGCACCGGCGTGATGGGCGGGATGATCACCGCGACCGTCCTGGCGGTATTCCTCGTGCCGGTATTTTTCGTCGTGGTGCGGCGCTTCTTCCCCGGCCATGCCCGGCATCGCCAGGAGGTGGATCATGAATAAGCTGCTGCCGCTGGCCGCCGTGCTCGTCCTGCTCGCCGGCTGTTCCTTCATTCCGGAGTATGAGCGTCCCGCCGCACCGGTGCCGGAACAATGGCCGGCGAAAGTCAGCGCTGGCGGGGCGGCACTGGCGAGCGACTGGCGCATGTTTTTCGCCGACCCGCAGTTGCAGGCGCTCATCGCCGCCGCGCTGGAGCATAACCGCGACCTGCGCATCGCCGTTGCGCGTGTCGACGAAGCACGGGCGCTGGCGGGACTCGCGCGCGCAGACCGCTTTCCGACACTGGACGTCAATCTGCAGCAACAGGCCGCGAGGGTGCCGGGCGATCTGAGTACTTCAGGCCAGCCGCAGATCAGCCGGCGCTATGACGCAAACCTGGGCATCGCCGCCTTCGAACTGGACTTCTGGGGCCGGGTGAACAGCCTCGAGACGGCGGCGCGCGCCAGTTTCTTCGCCAGCGAGTTTGCCCAGCGCGCCTTCCGCCTGAGCCTGATCGGCGATGTGGCCAGTGCTTACTACAGTTATGTCGAACTCGACCAGCGCCTGAAACTGGCCGAGGCCACCGCTATGACCCGTGCCGACAGCCGTCGGCTGATCGCGCAACGGCGCGATGTGGGCCTGGCGACCGATCTTGATTACCTCGCCGCCGACGGCGCCTGGCAGGGCGCCCGCGCCGAGGCCGCGAACCTCGCCCGCCAGAGTGCCGCCGCGGAAAATGCCCTGCGCCTGCTGGTCGGGAACGATCCGGGTGCCGTCCAATTGAGTGCTATTGCGGGTACGGCTGATGTCGCCCCGCGTGCGCTGACTTTCACGGCCTCGCCCGAGATCGCCGTCGGCCTGCCGTCCGACGTGTTGCTGAACCGTCCCGACGTTCTGGCGGCGGAACAGAAGCTGATCGCGGCCAACGCCAACATCGGCGCGGCCCGCGCGGCCTTCCTGCCGAAGATCGTATTGACCGCTACCGCGGGTACGGCCAGCCGGGCGCTTTCCGGTCTGTTCGGCGGCGGCAGCGGCGCATGGAGCTTCGTGCCGCTGCTCAGGTGGCCGCTGTTCGATGCCGGGCGCAACGAGGCGAATGTCGATCTGGCGGAAGTCCGGAAAAATATCGCGGTCGCGGAGTACGAGAAGACGATCCAGCTGGCGTTCCGGGAGGTTGCCGACCTGCTGGCGGCGCGCGAACACTACGCGACGCAACTGCAGGCGCTGGAGGCGGCGGCGGTAGCGCAGACCGAGCGGCTCAAGCGTGTCGAGCAGCGGCATCTGGGCGGTGTGTCGAGCTATCTTGAACTGCTGGATGCCCAGCGCGACCAGTTTGCGGCACAGCAAGCGGTTCTGGCGCTCCGGCGTGCCCAGGCCGCGACGTCAGCCGGGCTTTACAAGGCCTTGGGTGGCGGAGCTTGAGGACGTCCGCTGGCAAGCCCGACAAAAATAGGCTACATTTCCCCTACTTCTTATAATCATAAATGGTGAGGCCATCATGAGCAATAAAGGGCAGATGCTACAAGACCCGTTTCTCAACGCACTGCGGCGCGAACACATCTCCGTATCCATCTATCTGGTCAACGGCATCAAGCTGCAGGGCCAGATCGAATCGTTCGACCAGTATGTCGTGTTGCTCAAGAATACCGTGACCCAGATGGTGTACAAGCACGCCATCTCCACCGTGGTGCCCGCCCGTCCGGTCACCATCGGGCCCGAGTCGGAGTGATTTTTCCAACCAGTCGTCGGCTGGCCGATGTTTGAACGGCCGGCGGCCGGCGAAAACGCGCTGCTGGTCCAACTCGATTTCGGTGAAGGCGATTTCGCCGAGCGCCTTGAAGAGTTCCAGATGCTTGCGACGAGTGCCGGCGCACGCCCGGTCGTGACGATCACCGGCAAGCGGGGACGACCCGATCCGGCCTTGTTCGCCGGTCGGGGCAAGGTCGATGAAATCATCGCCGCCGCCACGACGGCCGACGCCGACCTGATCCTCTTCAACCACGAACTGTCACCGGCCCAGCAGCGCAACCTCGAGCGCGTCTGCGAACGGCGCGTGATCGACCGCTCTGCCCTGATCCTGGATATCTTCGCCCTGCGAGCGAAAAGCCACGAAGGCAAGCTGCAGGTCGAACTGGCCCAACTCGAACACCTCATGACGCGCCTGGTGCGCGGCTGGACCCACCTGGAACGCCAGAAGGGCGGCATCGGCCTGCGCGGTCCGGGCGAGAAGCAGCTCGAGACCGACCGCCGGCTGCTCGGCAAGCGCGTCGCCGTGCTCAAGAGCCGCCTTAAACTGCTTGAACGCCAGCGTGCGGTGCGCCGCAAGGGACGCAGCCGCGGCGAGGTGCTGTCGGTGTCGCTCGTCGGCTACACCAACGCCGGCAAGAGCACCCTGTTCAATGCGCTCACCAAGGCAGGCGCTTACACCGCGAACCAGTTATTCGCCACACTCGACACGACGTCGCGCCGCCTCTATGTACCGACCTGTGAACTGCAAAGCGGACGTTCCGGTTGCCAGGTCGTGCTGTCGGACACGGTCGGCTTCATTCGCGACCTGCCGCACGCGCTGGTCGCGGCCTTCCATGCCACGCTGGAAGAGACGATCCGTGCCGATCTGCTGCTGCATGTGGTCGATGCCGCCAGCCCCGATCGCGACCAGCAGATCGCTGCGGTGGACAAGGTCCTGGAAGAAATCGGTGCCGCCGCCGTGCCGCAAATCGTCATCTGGAACAAGATTGACCTGACGGGTCTCGGCCCCGGGGTCGAACGGGACGAGTGTGATAACATCGCCCGCGTCCGTGTCAGCGCCCGAACCGGTGCTGGCCTCGATTTGCTGCGGGCGGCCCTGGCGGAAATGTCGCACCGGCTCGCGGCACCCATTGAATACAACGACACTCATCCCCAACTCAATAAACATGATCACCGGCATAATGATGTCGCTCAATGACCACGGCTGGGGCAACGACCCGGGCAGTGGTAATCGTGGCGGCGGCGGACGTAACGGTCCGCCTGATCTCGACGAACTCTGGCGCGATTTCAATCGGCGCCTTTCCGGCATGCTTGGCAAGAAGCGCCCGGGTAACTCTGGCGGCGACGATGGTGGCGGCGGTAATGGCGGTGGCCCGAAGCTGCCTTCCCTGACCCCCGGCCAGTTCGGCGGCGGCATTGGCATGCTGCTTGGTCTCGTTGCGGTGGTCTGGTTTGCCAGCGGTTTCTATATCGTCGATGCCAGCCAGCGCGGCGTGGTGCTGACGTTCGGCAAGTTCAGCGAAACCACGGACCCGGGCTTGCGCTGGCGCCTGCCCTGGCCGATCCAGACGCACGAGGTGGTGAATGTCAGCGGCGTGCGCACCGTCGAAATCGGCTATCGCGGTTCGGAGAAGAACAAGGTGCCCAAGGAAGCGCTGATGCTGACCGATGACGAAAACATCGTCAGCGTGCAGTTTGCCGTGCAGTACCTCCTGAAGGATCCGAAGGACTACATCTTCAAGAACCGTCACCCCGACGATGCCGTGATGCAGGCCGCCGAGACGGCGATCCGCGAGGTGGTCGGCAAGAACAAGATGGACTTCGTGCTGTACGAAGGGCGCGACGTCATTGCGGCCAACACCCAGAAACTGATGCAGGAAATCCTCGACCGCTACGAGACCGGCATCCAGATCCGCGCGGTGACCATGCAGAGCACCCAGCCGCCCGAGCAGGTGCAGGCGGCCTTTGACGACGCCGTGAAGGCCGGCCAGGACCGCGAGCGCCAGAAGAACGAGGGCCAGGCCTACGCCAACGACGTCATCCCGCGTGCCCGCGGTACGGCATCGCGGCTGATCCAGGAAGCCGAAGGCTACGGGCGCGCCTGATCGCCACCGCCGAGGGCGATGCGTCGCGCTTCAAGCAAGTTCTACACCGAATACAACAAGGCACCCGAAGTGACGCGCCAGCGCCTGTACCTGGAAACCATGCAGCAGGTCTATGCCAACACCAGCAAGGTGATGATCGATGCCAAGGGGCAGGGCAACCTGCTCTATCTGCCGCTCGACAAGCTGATGGCAGCGCGGCGCGGTGCCACGGCCGCGACGTCGGCCTTCCGACAGTCGCAGCGGACTGCGCAGTCATCCGCCGCCGGGCGTCCGCCGCAGCGAAGAACCGCGGACAGTCGCGGCACGCTCGCGCGTCAACGCTGCATCGCGTGAGCGGGGAGATCGCTGATGCAACGCACTGCCTTTCATTCGGTTCGCGCTTCATGGTCGCGCTTGTTCGTGGCTGCCGGCGCGATGCTGTTCACCGTCGATCAGCGCCAGTACGCCATCGTCTTCCAGCTGGGCGAGGTCAAGGAAGTCATCAAGGAACCGGGCCTCGCCTTCAAGTGGCCGCTGATCCAGAACGTGCGCTTCTTCGACAAGCGCATCCTGACCCTCGATTCCGCCGAACCCGAGCGCTTCCTCACCGCCGAGAAAAAGCCGGTGCTGGTCGATTCCTTCGTCAAGTGGCGCATCGATGACGTGCAAGCAGTACTACATCTCGGTGGGCGGCGACGAACTGCTGGCGCAGCACGCGGCTTGTCGCAGACGGTGAATTCCGGCCTGCGCGAGGAGTTCGGCAAGCGCACCGTGCATGACGTGGTTTCCGGCGAGCGCGACAAGATCATGGCTGACGTGCAGAAGAAGGCCGATGCCGAATGCGCGTGCCATCGGCGTCGAAATCGTCGATGTGCGCCTGAAGCGCGTCGATCTGCCGCCGGAGGTTTCCGAGTCGGTCTATCGCCGCATGGAAACCGAGCGCAAGCGCGTTGCCAACGAACTGCGTTCGCAGGGTGCCGCCGAGGCCGAGAAGATTCGCGCCGACGCCGACCGGCAGCGCGAGGTGATCGTCGCCGAAGCCTATCGCGACGCGCAGAAGATCAAGGGCGAAGGCGATGCCAAGGCGCACTGCGATCTACGGCCAGGCCTTCGGCCAGAACCCCGAGTTCTATGCCTTCTATCGCAGCCTTGAGGCCTATCGCGAGAGCTTCAAGCAACAAGAGCGACGTGCTGGTGGTCGAGTCCAATCTCCGATTTCTTCAAGTACCTGAAGAACCCCGGCAAGGGCGGCGGCGGCAAGTAATCCAGCGGCGCAATGGTCACGCCACGTTCCTGCTGGCGTTCGGCCTGATGCTGGTGATCGAGGGCCTGATGCCCTTCGTCGCGCCGCGGGTATGGCGCGAGACCTTTCGCCGTGTCACCGAGCTGGCCGACGGCCAGTTGCGCTTTCTCGGCCTGACCTCGATCATCGTCGGTCTGGTTCTGATGGTCCTGTTCGTCAGCTGAGTGGCCATGCAGCGCTGGCTGCTGCCCGAGGCCATCGAGGACCTGCTGCCGGCCGAGGCCGCGCACGTCGAGCGCTCTGCGCCGCCGCCTGCTCGACGAGTTCGCGCGTCATGGCTACGAGCTGGTGGCGCCGCCGCTGCTCGAATATGTCGAATCGCTGCTCGACCGGCAGCGGCCGCGACCTGGACCTGCGCACCTTCAAGCTGGTCGATCAGCTCTCCGGCCGCACGCGTCGGCGTCCGTGCCGACATCACGCCGCAGGTGGCGCGCATCGACGCCCACCTGCTCAACCGCAAGGGCGTGACCCGGCTGTGCTACTGCGGCAGCGTGCTGCACACCGTGCCCTCGGGCCTGCTCGCGTCGCGCGAGCCGCTGCAGATCGGCGCCGAGCTCTACGGCCATGCCGGCCTCGAGGCCGACATCGAAATCGTCCGCCTGCTGGCGCGCTCGCTCGAACTGTGCGCGCGTGCCGGCGATTCGCATCGACCTCGGCCACGTCGCCGATTTTCCGTGCGCTGGCGGCGGCGGCGGACTGTCGTCCGACGGCGAGCAGGCAGTTGTTCGCCGCGCTGCAGGCCAAGGACGTGCCGGCGCTGCGCGAACTGGTCGCGACGGTCTGCCGGAACCCGTGCGCGGGGGCCTGCTGGCGCTGCCCGAACTCTATGGCGGCGGCGAGGTGCTCGACCGCGCCGTGGCGCTACTGCCGACTTTTCCCGAAATCACCCAGGCGCTGGGCGAACTGCGGCGCCTCGCCGATGCGCTGGCCGGATCTGCCGCTGAGCTTCGATCTGGCCGACCTGCGCGGCTATCACTATCACAGCGGCGTGGTGTTCGCCGCCTATGCCGCCGGCAATCCCGGCGCGGTGGCGCTGGGCGGCCGCTACGACGAGGTCGGGCCGGGCCTTCGGCCGCGGCGCGGCCGGCGACCGGCTTTTCGCATGGACCTGCGCGAGCTGGCGCGACTGGTCCCGACCGCAGAGCCGCCGCGCGGTGCGATACTGGCGCCCTGGCCGGAAGACGATGCGCTGCACGCCGAGATCGAACGGCTGCGCGCGCAGGGCGAAATCGTGATTGCCGCGCTGCCCGGACACGAGGGACATGGCGCGAAGCCGGCTGCGACCGCATGCTGGTGCGGCGTGGCGACCAATGGATTATCGAGATCTTCAAGGAAGAACTGATCATGGCCAAGAACGTAGTCGTTATCGGCACCCAGTGGGGTGACGAAGGCAAGGGCAAGATCGTCGACTGGCTGACCGACCACGCCCAGGGCGTGGTGCGCTTTCAGGGCGGCCACAACGCCGGCCACACGCTGGTCATCGGCGGCAAGAAGACCGTGCTGCACCTGGTGCCGTCCGGCATCCTGCGCGAGGGCGTGACCTGCTACATCGGCAACGGCGTGGTGCTGTCGCCCGATGCGCTGATCAAGGAACTCGACGAACTCGAGGCCGCCGGCGTCGATGCCGATGCGCGCCTGAAGATTTCCGAGGCCTGCCCGCTGATCCTGCCCTATCACCAGGCGCTCGACATCGCGCGCGAGGCGGCCAAGGGCGCCAAGAAGATCGGCACCACCGGGCGCGGCATCGGCCCGGCCTACGAGGACAAGGTGGCGCGGCGCGGCCTGCGCGTGCAGGACCTGCTGCGGCCGAAGCGCTTCGCCGAGAAGCTGGCCGAAGTGCTCGACTATCACAACTTCGTGCTGAAGAACTACCTCGGCGCCGAGCCGGTCGATTTCCAGCAGGTGCTCGACGGCGCGATGGCGCTGGCGCCGCGCCTGACGCAAGATGATCGCCGACGTGCCGCGCTCGCTCTACGATGCGCACAAGGCCGGCGCCAACATCCTGTTCGAAGGCGCGCAGGGCACGCTGCTCGACATCGACCACGGCACCTATCCCTACGTCACCTCGTCGAACTGCGTCGCCGGCGGCGCCTCCACCGGCGCCGGCGTCGGCCCGGGCATGCTGCATTACGTGCTGGGCATCACCAAGGCCTACACCACGCGCGTCGGCAGCGGCCCGTTCCCGACCGAACTCTACGATGCCGTCGACAAGCAGGACCCGGTCGGCAAGCACATGGCCGACAAGGGCCACGAGTTCGGCGCCACCACCGGCCGCGCGCGCCGCTGCGGCTGGTTCGACGCCGCCGCGCTCAAGCGCTCGATCCAGATCAACGGCGTCTCCGGCCTGTGCGTGATGAAGCTCGACGTGCTCGACGGCATCGAGGAAATGAAGATCTGCACCGGCTACAAGCTCGACGGCCAGTTCACCGACATCCTGCCGGTGGGCGCCGACGAACTGGAGCGCTGCGAACCGGTGTACGAGTCGATGCCCGGCTGGACGGACAGCACGGTCGGCGTCAAGACGTTGCGAAGGCCTGCCGGCGGCCGCGCGGGCCTACATCAAGCGCATGGAAGAGCTCTGCGGCGTGCCGGTTGACATGATCTCGACCGGTCCCGACCGCGAAGAGACCATCGTCCTGCGGCACCCGTTCAAGTAACGAAAGTCAGTCCTGGCGAGACGGCACCCGCAGCGCGGAGCCGCCGTCGCGCTGCAACAATTCCTTACATTTTGCCGCCGTGCCGACATTGTCCTGATGCCGGCAGGTGCTTCAATACACTTATGGAAGCAAGGAGACGGCGATGAAGTATTTCGGCAAGGCAGTATGGATGATCGCGCTGGCCTGCCTGATGGCAGGCAATGCGTGGGCGGACCGCGGCCACTGGCATCCGCGCAGTTCAGTGCAGTTCGGTGTTTACCTCGGCGGTCCGTGGATATATCCGCCTTATTATTTGTATCCTCCCTATCCGGTGTATGCACCCCCGGTCATGGTGGCGCCCGCTCCCCCGCCTGTCTATATCGAGCGGCAGCAGTTGGCCCCGCCAGTGGAGTCGGGCTACTGGTACTACTGCAACGAGGCGCAGGCCTATTACCCATATGTCAAGGAATGCCCGGGACCGTGGCAGCGCGTCGCGCCGCAGCCGCCGCAATGAGTGGGAGGACATGATGAACCGCAAAGCCAGAATTTTCCTGCCGGCCCTCCTGGCCGTCTTTGTACTTGCCGGCTGCGCGAGCGTGCCGACTGCACCGAACGTGATGGCGCTGCCGGGTACCGGGCGGACCTTCGAGGAATTCCGCGCCGATGACATGTACTGTCGCGACTATGCCTACCATCTGATCGGCGGCGCGTCGCGCGAACAGGCCGCCAGCTCGGCGGCCGTCCAGAATGCCGCGGTCGGCACGGCCATCGGTGCTGTCGCGGGTGCGGCCATCGGCGGACGCGGCGGCGCGGGCGCCGGCGCGGGCATGGGCCTGATCGTCGGCAGCGCGTCGGGCGCCGAGGCTTCGCGCAGCGCGGTGTATGGCAGCCAGCGCCATTACGACCATGCCTACGTCCAGTGCATGTACGCGCGCGGGCATCGCGTTCCGGTGAGTGGTGTCTATACGCCGGGCCAGGCTGTACCGATTGCGCCTGCGGCCGTGCCGCCTCCGCCGCCGGCAGGCAATCTGCCTCCGCCGCCACGCTGAAGTGCGCGCGGGGCAGGCGCGCACCATCGCACGATTACCTTGACAAGTGAACGAACGTTCGCTAGTATGGTGAACGTTCGTTCATCCATGGAGAGAGCACCATATCCGCCGCCAATCCCGAGCGCGATGCCGACTACCTTGGCCGCTTGCGCGACTACTACGCCGAAAACCGCCGCATTCCCTCGTTCCAGCGTATTGCCGAACTGATGGGCTTCGCCTCGAAGGCGGCCGCCAGCAAGCTGATGGATCGGCTGGCGGGTGCCGGGTTCTTCGAACGCGCGCCGGACGACGAGGCATGGATTCCCGGCGAGCGTTTTTTCGAACGTCCCCTCGCCGAAATGGCCGTGCGCGCCGGGGCGCCGGACATGATCGAGGGCAGCCAGGGACAGCTTTTCCTCGTCGATCGCTATCTGGTGCGCCAGCCGTCGCGGACGGTCATGGTGCCGGTCAAGGGGGATTCAATGATCGATGCCGGCATCCATGACGGCGATATCGTCGTCGTCGTGCGGACCAAAGGCGCCCGGGCCGGTGATTTCGTCATTGCCATCGTGGATGATGAATTTACCCTCAAGGAACTGGCGCTGGAGAAGGGCAAGTTTGTCCTCAGGCCGCACAATCCCGCCTATCCGGTGATTCGTCCGCAGGGCACGCTGGAAATTTTCGGCATCGTCACCGGTCTCGTGCGTCGCTACCGGGACTGAGCGCCTTGCCATGCCGTATCTGTCGTGTGCAGAAGGGGTGGTTTCCCTGCCGGGCCGGCCATTGCTGGAACGCTCGGTTCCGGCCGGCTTTCCTTCGCCCGCCGCGGACTACTACGAGGGGCGGCTGAGCCTCGACGAGCACCTGATCGAACATCGCGAGGCGACGTTCTTCATTCGCGTCGCGGGGCATTCGATGACCGGTTTCGGCATCCACGACGGCGACCTGCTGGTCGTCGACCGTTCGCTCGATCCGGCCGACCGCAGCGTCGTGATCGCCGTCATCGACGGGGAGTTCACCGTGAAGCAGCTGTGCCGGCTTCAGGAAGGCGTGCTGCTGCGCTCCGCCGCGCCCGGCCATGGCGACATCCTCGTGTCCACAGACCAGGAACTCATCATCTGGGGCGTGGTGCGCTGGAGCATCCACCGGCTGTGAAGTGACCCATGACCGTCGCGCTCGTCGATGGCAACAATTTCTTCGTGTCCTGCGAGCGGGCGTTCAACCCGAAGCTCGCGGGGCGACCGGTCGTCGTCCTGTCCAACAACGACGGCTGCGTCGTGGCGCGCAGCAATGAAGTCAAGGCGCTCGGGGTGAAGATGGGCACACCCTGGTTCCAGTTGCGCGACCTCGCGCGGCAACACGGCATTGCCGCTTTCTCCAGCAATTACGAGCTCTATGCCGACATGAGCAACCGCATGATGGCGGTGCTCGGCGAGCATTCGCCCGACCAGGAGATATATAGTATCGACGAGTGCTTTCTGGAACTGGCAGGCTTCACACATCTCGATCTGGTCGAGTACGGCCAGTCCCTGCGCCGCCAGGTCGGTCGGTGGATCGGCATCCCCGTGTGCGTCGGCATCGCCGCGACCAAGACGCTTGCCAAGCTCGCCAACCACTGCGCCAAGAAACAGCTTGCCGGCCGCGCGGGCGTTTGCGATTTTGGCCGGACGACGGACGACGAGTTGCGGCAACTCTTTTCCCGCATCGAGGTCGGCGAAGTCTGGGGCGTCGGTCCGCGCCTGTCGCGGCAGCTGGCGGGTCTCGGCATTACGCATGTCGAGGCGCTGCGCAGTGCCGATGCGGCGACGTTGCGCGCGCGTTTTTCGGTCACGCTGGAACGTTCGATTCGCGAGTTGAATGGCATTCCCTGCATCGCGCTGGAAGAAGCAGCGCCCAACAAGCAGCAGATCATTTCCTCGCGCTCCTTCGGGCAGTATGTTTTCGATCTGCCTTCGCTGCGGGAAGCCGTTGCCAGCTATATGGCGATCGCCGCCGGAAAACTGCGCGGCCAGGGATCGCTGGCCGGCATGGTGCAGGTCTATGTTCGTACCAACCCGCACAAGGAAAACGTTCCCCAGTACCAGCGCGGCCTGACTCAGCCTCTGCCCGAACCGAGCAATGACACGCTGCGACTGACGCAGGCGGCACTGGCGGTACTCGACCGCCTTTATCGTCCCGGCTATGCCTATCAGAAGGTGGGGGTGGCTCTGCTGCACCTCAGCGATGCCACGACGGCCCAGGTCAGCCTGCTGGCGACGGCGCCGGACAACGCGCGCTTGATGCAGGTGATGGATCACATCAACGCGATCTGGGGACGGGGAACGCTGCGCTCGGCCGCCGCAGGCATCGACAGGCGCTGGCGGATGAAACGGGAACGGATGTCACCGGGCTACACGACCCGCTGGGATCAATTGCCGTGCGCATCCTGAGCATGCGGAATTACAATCCCGCTACGGCATTGATTGGAGTCCCCGCCATGGAAGAGCCTTCCGGTCCGCTGACCGACGACGAACTCGACGAACTCGACCGGTTCCTGATGTCCGATGCCACGGGTGAGGACGCCATGGACATTTCGATGCTCGACGGATTTCTCACGGCGCTGGCGGTCGGTCCCAGCACACTGCCGCCGGCACGGTGGATGCCCTTGGTCTGGGGCGGCACGGTGGCCTGGGCTTCGCGCCAGCAGATGGAACGCATGACGGCGTTCGTGTTCCGCCATGCCAATGCCCTGCTGTTCTATCTGCGCGACGAGCCTGAAACCTTCGAACCCTTGTTGTATGAACAGGACGAAGACGGCGGGGAAAAGAGTCCGCTTATCGACGAGTGGTGCACGGGATTCGTCCGGGGCATGGCGCTGGACGAGCCGGGTTGGCAGCCCCTGATAGACACCGAGGAAGGCGAGGAACTGCTTTATCCGATCCTGCTCTACGGCACCGAAACCGGTTGGGAGGAACTGGAGAAGAACCCGCAGATCGCCGCGCGCTGCGCGGAGTTCGCCGCCATGCTCGGTGATAGCGTGATGGCCATCATGGAATGGTGGCTACCGGCACGCAAAACCCAATCGACGGTGCGGCGGGAGGAGCCCAAGGTTGGCCGCAACGACCTGTGCCCCTGTGGCAGCGGCAAGAAATTCAAGAAGTGCTGCGGCGGCCAGAAGATTTTGCACTGAGCGTCGCTGCCGACTGGCGAACGCGTTTCGCCGCCTTCGCCAACAGCCGGCTGACGATCTCGACCCGGGAAACCCGGAAATGAGCGGCGAGGAGATCGAGGTCGGTGGCGATCTCCGGTGCCAACAACAGCTCGATGCGCTTGATCCCGGCGTCGATGCGACGCTTGCGGCTTTCCGTCGCGCGCACCGTCGCCGGAATGGGGTTTTTCGAACGGGGACGCCCGCGCCGGGACAGACCGGGGAGGAAAGGCTGCAGTTTGGCGGCTGGGGCCGCCTTGGCTTTTTGCTGCGTCTTCGCACCGGCTTTCTTTTGCGTCAATGACGTGGATGCGGAAATATCTGCAACCGGATCGGTATAGATGGCTTCGTCGAATGAAAGCTGTTTTTTCGCTTTTGCTGGCATGACAATAATTCGTACGGTTAAGTGAAACCGGATTCTATTATTCTTCTGTATTGAGCGCTGCGGCAAGCTTTGTCGTGGCGGTCCGCAGGGATGCTTCATCCGAGAGCGGTTCGGAAAAGCCAAGGCGCAGACGTTGTTGTTCCTTCAGGACATCGATGCCATAGGCGTCAATGCCGAGCAGGCGGGTATCCGGCCTGAGCATGGGACTCGTCGAGTCAATCAGCGTTCGTTCCAGTGCATAGGCGATCGATGGCAAGCGGGCGAGGCGGTCGGCTTCCAGCCAGCCGGCTTGTGCAAAGCCGCCCACGACGTAGATGTTGTCTGCCGCAAAACGCCGGAAACCGAAATCCCCCAGTTGCAGGAACCGTTCGGCCGCTGGGTGGTAACGCAGATAGCGTGCCACCAGGGCGGGTTCGGGCGCTATGGGCTGCAGTTCGCCAGTGAGGGTCACGCGGGCTATTTCGCCCTCTGCCATCGTTTTCGAAACCAGCAGGCTCGCACGCGGATTGACATCAAGGTTCCTGCTGTGCTCGGCGAGGGCGGAAACGAGCAGGATCGGGCTGTGTTGCGCATCGGGCGCAAAAGGAACCTGGCTGGCAAACGGGTAGCCCGCCCGCCTGACCGAAAAGGTGGCCAAAGCTGCTTCGCTGGCGGCGTGAAGCAAGTCGAGCGTCGTGTCGATTCGTGATTTCATTTGAGTTTGCGGATAATACTGTTCCGTACATTGAACCCGGCAGGCTGCCATGATGAATCGTATTGTGAAGGATCAGGATGCCATCTGGAGCGAACGTTACCAGGGGGTTGGCGAGGACTATCTATTCGGGGTCGCGCCGAATCGCTTTCTTGAGCGCCACGCCGATTTGCTTCGCATCGGGCGTACGGCCCTCAGCGTCGCTGATGGAGAAGGACGGAATTCCGTCTGGCTGGCGGAGCAAGGTCTGGAGGTCACCGCACTCGAAATTACCTCGGTGGCCGTCGCCAAGGCGCACAAGCTGGCCGCAGGGCGGAGCGTCGCTGTTCATTTCGAGGTCGGCGACATGCTGGCCCCCGATTGGCCGCCCTCGCGCCAGAGGGATGCCTACGACTGGGTCGTCGGCATTTTCATCCAGTTTGTTGGTCCTGAGGATCGACACCGCCAGATGGCAGCGTTGAAACTGGCGACCCGCCCCGGTGGCCGGATACTGCTGCAGGGCTATACGCCGCGGCAGCTTCTTTATCGTACTGGCGGACCTTCGGATGTCGAGAATCTCTACACCCCCGATATCCTGAAAGAACTGTTTGCCGACTGGACGATCGAGGAACTGGTCGAATACGAGGACGATGTTGCCGAAGGAGTGGGGCATCGTGGCCGCTCGGCGTTGATCGGCATGATCGCCCGCAAACCCGGGATGGGTGAGACGCCGGGCGCATAACCTTCAGGCAGCAGGCGGATATCGCCTATCAGGTTACGCAAAGTCTCAAGGGCGGCAGCAACATCCGCGATAGCGTCCAGACGAGCCATGACGGCGAAGTGGCACTGCAGACTCCCAAGCGTTTTCTTCGTAACATCGGCACGATGATGGGCTATCGATTCACCATTCCAGATCACGAAGTGGAGATCACGGCGATTCGCGCGCAGGGGGCCGGGGGCCAGAATGTCAATAAAGTCGCGAATGCCGTGCATTTGCGTTTCGACATTCATGCCTCCTGCTTGCCCGAAGATGTCCGGCAAAGACTGCTGGCACTCGGCGATCAGCGCATCAGCAAGGATGGAGTCATCATCATCAAGGCCCAGGAATACCGGAGCCTTGAAGGAAACCGGATGGAAGCCATGCGGCGCCTCCATGAATTTATCGACTCCGTTGCCGTCCTTCCCAAGCGACGCCGACCTACCCAGCCCACACGGACATCCGTCAGGAAGCGGCTCGACACTAAAGCCCGTCGCTCATCGATCAAGGCCGGGCGCGGCAAGATTGACGAGTAAGCTCTACCTGAGTCCAAATTCAGGATTACCCCAGGACAGAAAACCATGGCGAAACACATGACCTACGAAGCCTATCTTGACGAAGTCACGACGCTCATCACCGAGAAGTACGATGTCGCGGACAAAGTCGCGATTGCGCTGGTGGTGCAGGCGCAGGAGGATGAGTTCTTCAGCGGCCACGACGACAACCCGAAGATCTGCACGCAGGATCGGGCCCATGAGGATGCCAGAACCGTGTTCAAGAAATACCACTTGAAACCATGACCATCGAACTGACGCCCAACGAGGCCCGCGTCATCGGTTGCCTGCTTGAAAAAGAACTCACCACGCCGGAGCAATATCCGCTATCTCTGAATGCCCTGACGAATGCCTGCAACCAGAAAAGCAACCGCGATCCGGTCATCGAACTCGACGAGTCTGCCGTCCAGCAGACGCTGGATCAACTGGGCAAGAAATACCTGATGAGCGAGGAGACCGGCTATGGCAGTCGTGTCGCCAAGTACCGGCATCGATTCTGCAACACCGAATACGGCACCCTGAAGTTCACTCCGCAGGAACTCGGTATCGTCTGTGAACTTCTGCTGCGCGGTCCGCAGACCCCCGGCGAATTGCGCAGTCGGGCCAACCGCCTCTGTTCCCTGAAGGATGTCGCGGAAGTCGAGAGTGCACTGGATGCGCTGGCGCGGCGCGGGGATGGCCCGTTTGTGGTGCGCTTGCCAAGGGAACCGGGCAAGCGCGAATCGCGCTATGCGCACCTGTTCAGCGGCGACGTTGCAGCAGAACACCTTGTAGACGGTCTCGAGGGTTCCGGCGGAACCCCAACCCGTGCGGATTTGGAGCAGAGGGTCGCAACCCTTGAAGCCGAGGTTGTCGAACTGAAATATCAGCTCAACGCGCTGGCATCCCGACTCGGGTAGTGGGAGTCTCCAGCTGCGTTACGGAACTGCCACGCAATTGTCGGTAGCATAGGATCATCATTTGCTCGTTCCGAGATCATCATGCTGACCGTCGTCATCGCCCTCATCCTGTTAATCGTCGCCGTCGGTGCCATCTATTGGTTACTAAAGAGCATGGGAGACGACGGCGTCGAGGTCGCGGCGCCGGGAAGCTGCAAGAGTGGAAGATGCGGTGTGCGTCGGCCTGGCGTGGCCGCAGAACGTTGCGGCCAGAAGGAAGAACTTCTCGACGAAGCCGATCAGATCAAGCGGAAGTAAACCGTTGAATCACAAGACTCTGGCACGGACTGGGCAAAGAACAAATGTGAATGACAATAGAATAAGGCCAACCACCGCTAAGTAGTTGGCCTTATTGTCTTTTGTTTGGTTGCGGGGGCAAGATTTGAACTTGCGACCTTCGGGTTATGAGCCCGACGAGCTGCCAGACTGCTCCACCCCGCGTCAGACCGCCATTATGCAGCAAATGCTGCAGCTGCGTCAATAAAATTGACGCAATGAATGGTGAATCCGGCTCAGCCGGCCATCACGCGATTCTTGCCGGCCCGCTTGGCGAGGTACATGGCGCTGTCGGCGCGCTGGAGCGCAACGGGGGCGGTTTCATCGGAGCCAAGTTCGGCAACCCCGCAGCTGAAGGTGATGAGCACCTTGTCGTTGTTGTGCAGGAAAAAGCGCCGCGTCAGCTCGCGCTGGACGCGGGTCATGGCGGTGATGGCGTCGTCGAGCGTGGTGTTGGGCAGCAGCACGACGAATTCTTCGCCACCGTAGCGCGCCAGGGTGTCTTCGGGGCGGACGGTTTCCTCGACGACTTTGGCGAGGTGGATGAGGGCGGCATCGCCCACGGCATGGCCGAGCGTGTCGTTCAGCTTCTTGAAGTTGTCGATGTCGAGCAGGGCAAGGCAAAGTTTGCTGCCGTGGCGCTTGGCGCGCGAGATTTCGGTGTCGAGCGCGTCGTCCATGCCTTTGCGGTTGAGCGCGCCGGTGAGCGGGTCGTGGCGCACCAGCTCACTGGCGCTGGCGAGCTCCTGTTGCAGTCGCTCGACCTCGCGTTCGGCTGCATCGACCTTCTTGCGCATCAGCTGCAACTCGTCGTGGGTGCGCTGGGCGTCGAGCTGGACGCTGCGGGTTTCCTGCATGACCTCGTCGAGCACTACCGTCAGCTGCGATATGTCGCTCGCCTTGCTGATCTTGTCGGCGCACAGCTCGATTTTGTCGTGATAGCTGCCGGTGGAGGCGGAGAAACCGGCCAGCCGGTCCACAAAGGTGGCGAGCATCGCCTTGAGTTGGTCCTGCGCTTCGCTGAGGCTCTTTTTTAGCGCGCTCTGCTTGTAGATGACGTCCTTCATGCGGCGCTCGATATCGTCGAGGCGACGCAGGTTGAGCGGCTGGCTGACCAGGTCGAGCACCGAGGCGATCTGTCCCTGCAGCCACTGATCATCGATCACCAGTTCGCTGATGTTGTCGATGACCAGGTGGAGCAGATGCAGCAGGGAGGCGCGCATTTCCGACTGGTCTTCGGCGACGAAGTGCAGCCGGTAGCCGAAACGCTTCATCTCGGTGATGAAGCCGGCGATCTCGCCGGCGTTGCGCAGGCCGCGCGCGGCGCTGGCCAGCCGCGTGGCCTCGGCGGCCATTTCCGTGTTGTCGATCAGCACGACGCCGATCGTGGTTTCCAGCAGCTGGGCGAGCAGTTCGAGTAGTTCGGTGGTGGTGTTGCTACCGGCCGGGGCCGGGTTCTCGCTGAAAGTCAGCGCTGGCGGGACGGCACCCGTGCTCTCCGTTGGTTCTGTCGCAGCCTCTGTTGCCGCTTCCAGGGCGCCGCCCTGCGCCCAGTTCTTCAGCAGGCCCTGCAGGCGCGTATAGAGCAGGTCGGCAGAAGGCGCGGCGCTCAGGACATGGTCGAGCGCCTCGCGCTTGCGCGCGGGCGTCAGGTCGGCCTGGCGGGCTTCGAGGCGCAGTACCAGGTCACGAATCAGTCCCGACCAGTTCGGCGGTTCGGCAGCATGTTTGCCGAGCAGGTCAGTGAGGGCCTTCTTTACGCTTTCCCAGTTTTTGTCGCCGATGGCGCTGTCGAGCAGGCGGGCGAAGCGCATCTGTTCGGGCGTGCCGCGCGGCAGGCTGCCGGCGAGCGCCTTGAAGGCCTTGTCGGGAAACGCCTCGGCCGATGTCGTGCCGGAGATCTCGTGATACAGCGCGCGATAGTTGTCCGGCGTCGGCGGCGTGCGCTGCTGCGCCAGTCGCTTGAGGGTCTCGCGGGCGATCTCGAAGGGGTTCATCTGAACGGCTTATTCGACCAGTCCGTGACGCAGGCCGTAGTGGATCAGTTCGGCGGTGCTCTTCAGCCCCATTTTTTCAAGCAGGCGGGCGCGATAGGTGCTCACGGTGGCGACGCCGAGATTGAGTTCATCGGCGATCTGCGTGAGCGGCCTGCCCTTGGCGATCAGCACTAGCACCTGGTATTCGCGGTCGGTGATGCGCTCGTGCGGCAGCTTCTCCGTATCGTCGGCGATGGCTTCCGCCAGTTGCTGCGCGACGCCCGGGCTGACGTACTTCTTGCCGCGTGCGACTTGGCGGATGGCCGTGACCAGCTGGTCGGGTGCGCTCTGCTTGGTCAGGTAGCCCGAGGCGCCGGCCTTCAAGGCGCGCAAGGCATATTGCTCCTCCGGATGCATGCTGAGGATCAGCACCGGCAGGCGCGGAAACTCACGCTTGAGCTGCTTCAGCGTGTCGATGCCGTTACGGTTGGGCATCGAGATGTCGAGCAGGAAGACATCCCATTCGTTCTGCCGCGCCACCTGCAGCGCGTCGACGCCGTCATCGGCCTCGCCGGCGACAACCAGATCCTCCGTCTCGGAAAAGATCTGCTTGAAGCCCTGGCGCACGATGGCGTGGTCGTCTGCAATGAGGACGCGAATTTTTTCCGACATGTCAGAACAGGTTGTGCTGGATGGCTTCTTCGGGTTCGTTGAATGGTTGTTCGTCGCTGCGGCGGGCCGGCACTTTCAGCATCAGCAGCGCCCCTCCTTGTTCCGCCGTGGCGATCTGGAACATTCCTTCGAGACTCTGCACGCGTTCGCGGATGCCGCGCAGACCGAAGGACTTCGGCTTGTCCATGTCGCGCTCGGCGATGCCGCGACCATTGTCGCGAATCTCGAGCGCGATGTTACCGTTTTCGCGTTTCATGCGCACAACGACGAGGGAGGCGCGCGCGTGCTTGGCAATATTCGTGAGCGCTTCCTGCACGATGCGGAACAACGCGAGCGAGGTGTCGGCATCGAGCTCGATGCCCTCGTCGCATTGCGCCCGGCAGGAGATGCCCGTGCTATGCGCGAAATCGTCGGCCTGGCATTCGATCGCCGCCGCGAGGCCGAATTCCTTGAGGATGCCCGGGCGCAACTGGCGCGCAACCCGGCTGGTCGTGCCCATCGCCTGGTCGAGCAGGTTCTCGATCGAACGCGCCTTGCCGCTCAGGGTGTCGGGCAGCTTGCTGGCCAGCAACGCAGCCTCGATCTTCAGCCGGACGAGGATGCTGCCCAGTTCGTCGTGGATGTCGCGGGCGATCTTCTCGCGCTCCTCCTCCTTGGCGGCCTCGAGGTGGAACGACAGCGCGGCGAGCTGGGTGCGCGATTCGCGCAGCGCGGCCTCGGTGTTCTTGGTGCGTGAGATGTCTGTCGCGATGCCGGTCCAGAGGATCGTGCCTTCGTCGCTGCGATAGGGCAGCGAGCGCATGTCGATCCAGCGCTCGCCATCCTTCAGGCGTCCCTCCCAGAACAGCGGGTTGCCCGTCTGGGCAGATTCCTCGAGCGCATCGGTCAGCGAGCTGCGGTCGGCGGCCAGCAGCGTGTCGAAGAACCGTTTCGCGGCACCGCGCAGCTCATGCTGCGGGATGCCCAGCAGGCGCACGCAGCCTTCGCTGACATACAGAAAACGATAGCTGCCCTGCGTATCCCGCTGCAGGTTGAACACCAGGCCGGGCAGGTTCGTGGCCAGGGCGCGGAAGCGCGCTTCGCTGTCGTGCAACATCTCCAGCGCCGCGCGGTGATCGGCGCGATGACCGGCCTCGCGCACCTCGCGCTCGACCGATCCGGGCAGCCGACTCAGGCGATCCGAGAAGACCGCGTCATGAGCACCGCCGCGCAGGGCCTTCAGCGCAGCACGCTCGTCGGCGGGGTCGGCGATGACGATCACGGGGACGTCGAGGTCGCGATCCCGCAGCGTCTTGAGTGTGGCTGCCGGGGAACAGCCGGCGTGGTTCAGGCAATGGAGAACGGCATCCCAATGCTGTTCTCTCAATCGGGCACGCAAGGGTGCCAGACCGGGCACTGGGGTGAAAGCGGGGCGGGGCCCGTCCCATTGCCAACCCGACGCCAGATGCTCGGTCAGTGCGTTCGAACTGCAGACGACCAGCAGGTTCATGGCGATGTCGGGGGCGGGCTGGACGGTTTGCATCCGGAATAGTGGCTGGGTCTGATGCGGTTGATTTTAGAGGAATGCACCAGGGGCGGTCAGTTATAATCGCGCGGCGTGCCGGCATAGCTCAGTTGGTAGAGCAACCGCCTTGTAAGCGGTAGGTCACCAGTTCGAATCCGGTTGCCGGCACCATCCTTATTCCCGGCTCACGGGCATCGAGTCGCCTACCCTACTGCAAATCGCATGAGCGCAAAAATCCGCTTCATCCTTGCTGTCGTGATCCTGGTGTTGTTGATGACCGCACCCTTCATGCTGACGGCCGGCATCGTGTATAGCGAACTGCAGGGTGACCAGCGCATTGCCTTTGCCGCGGCGATGGATCGTTGGCTGCCGATTGGCGGCATGCTGACCATTGTCGCCCTGATCCTCGGCCTGCAACTCCTGCGCAACCTTTTCAGGCAGTATGTCCGCGGCCTCATGATCATGGCCGAACACCTGCGTCTGATGCTGGGGGCCAACCGCGACTTCCGTGTCACGACCGATGGTCCGCCCGAGATCCAGGAACTCGGACAGGCCGCAAACGAACTAGCGCAGCAGCGCGATGCCCTGCTTGACGACGTCGAGACGCGCATCGCGCTGGCAAAAGACTCTGTCGAGGAGGAGAAGAACCGGCTGGCCGCGCTGGTGGCCGAACTGCCCATGCCGGTGATCGTCTGCAACCTCGATGGGCGCATCCTGCTCTACAACAACCGCGCCCGCCTGCAGGCCCGTGCGCTCGTACCCGATGCACGCTCGGCCGGCGCGCTGATCGGGCTGGGGCGTTCGATCTACGGGGTGTTCGATCGCGCCTTGATCAGCCATTCCCTGGAGACACTGCAGCACCGGGTCGAGCGCGAGGGCAGCCAGCCGCTCGCGCACTTCATCACCACGACGCGGGCCGGTCAATTGATCCGCGTGCAGATGGCGCCCGTGATCGCCGTGGCCGAGGAGGAAGCGGGCTCTGGAGCAGCGCCGCGCCGCACGATCGGCGGCTACGTGCTGGTCATGGAAAACATCACCAAGATGCTGGAGAGCGGCGCACAGTGCGATCGCACGGTGCAGGATCTGGCGGACGAGACCCGTTCGGCGCTGGCGGGCATCCGCAATCATCTTCAGCATTTGCGCAATGCGGCGGATCCCGGGCGCGTTCAGATGGCGGCCGACGCCATTCAGGATGAAGTGCAGATCCTGACCGTGCGGCTCAACCAGTCGGCGCAGGAATATGCGCGCAATCTCGTCAGCCGCTGGCCGCTCGAAGAGATGCTGGGCGCTGACCTGGTGACCGCCGTGAGCCGGCGGATCGAGGCCCGGCTCGGCATCACCGCCAAGATCGACGAAGTGGCGAGCGACCTCTGGGTCAAGGTGGACAGCTTCTCCCTGACGCAGGCGCTGACCTATCTGGCCTCCAAGCTCGAGGAAAGCTTCGACATCAGGCTCGTGCGCCTGCGCCTCTCGCATGCGCGGCACATGGTGCACCTCGACCTGCGCTGGTCCGGCACGGCGGTATCGACCGAAACCTTGCTGGGCTGGCAGATCGAGCCGATGACCGTGGCGGGCGAAACGACGCCGCTGACCCTGAGGGACGTGACCGATCGCCACGGCGGCCAGTTGTCCTACGGCCGTGAATCGGCGATCCATCAGTCCTTCTTCCGGCTCGAGATCCCGGTGGCGATGGCCCAGGATGTCGGTGACGCCGGTGGACTGGTGCAAGTTGAAAGCCGGCCGGAGTTCTATGACTTCGATCTCTTCCACCGTGCCGGTGAGGACCATGCGCGCGACGATACGCCGCTCACCAGCCTCGCCTACACCGTGTTCGACACCGAGACGACCGGCCTCGAACCCTCCGCGGGCGACGAGATCATCCAGGTCGGCGCGGTGCGCATCGTCAATGGCCGCCTGTTGCGTCATGAGAACATCGACCAGATCATCGACCCGCAACGCCCGTTGCGCCCCGAGGGCATCCCGATCCACGGCATTACCGAGGAGATGGTGCGCGGCCAACCGACCCTCGCGACCGTCCTGCCGCAGTTCCATGCCTTCTGCGAAGGCACGGTGCTGGTGGCGCACAACGCCGCCTTCGACATGCGCTTCCTGCAACTCAAGGAGGACAAGCTCGGCGTCCGCTTCACCCAGCCCGTGCTCGATACCCTGCTGCTGTCGGCGGTGATCCACCCGAACCAGGAGTCGCACAAGCTCGAAGCGATCGCCGAGCGACTCGGCATCACGATCATCGGCCGGCATACCGCGCTGGGCGACGCCATCGTGACGGCGGAAGTTTTCCTGCGCATGCTGCCACTGCTGGCCGACATGGGCCTCCATACGCTCGGCGAGGTGCGTGCCGCCGCCGAGAAGACTTATTACGCACGCGTCAAATACTGACCCTCCCTGACTACCCTCATCATGGCCACACGTCCCACCCTGCATAGCCAGCTGGCGGCAATGATCAAGCGCAAGCCGATCACCGCCACACCCGAAACCTCCCTGCGCGAAGCCGTGCAGATGATGTCCGAAAACCGCGTCGGCTCGATTATCGTCGCCGAGCCGGAAAGCGGCCGTCCGATCGGCATCTTCACCTTGCGCGACCTGCTGCACCGCGTCGCTGCAAAGTCCTGCGACCTCGATCAAATGGTCATGGCGGTGATGAGCGATTCGGGACTGCTGATGCTCAACTGGCGTTCCACCGTCTATCAGGCGGCGCTGATGATGGCGCGCCACGGCGTGCATCACGTCATCGTTGTCGATGCCGCCGGCAAGCTGCAGGGCGTCGTTTCGCAGGAAGATATCTACGAGCTGCAAGGCGGCGGCGGCAAGGCGATTTCCGGCGCGATCCGCGGCGCGCGCGACCTCGACGGCCTGATCGCCGCCGCCGAGGACATCCGCAAGCTGGCCATCAGCACGCTGGCCGAGGGCGGGGCGGCCGAACCGCTGACCCAGATGATCTCGACGCTGAACGACCATCTGACCGTGCGCCTGATCGAGCTGATCAAGCAGGAATTCGATCTGCCCAAGGTGAACTGGTGCTGGCTCGCTTTCGGTTCCGAGGGTCGCTACGAGCAGACCCTGTTCACCGATCAGGATAACGGCATCGTCTTCGCGGCGCCGGCCGACCAGGCCAAGGCCGTGCGCGAGGCGCTGTTGCCCTTCGCCGCAGAAGTGAACAAGTGCCTCGACGCCTGCGGCTTTCCGCTGTGCAAGGGTAATGTCATGGCCAGCAATCCGGCGCTGTGTCTGTCCGTGGAAGAATGGCATGCCCGCTTCGGCAGCTGGCTGCGCTCGTCTACGCCGCAAGCCCTGCTCGATGCGACCATCTATTTCGATTTCCGGCCGATCTTCGGGGAGGAGGAACTAGCCGGCGAACTGTCGGAATGGCTGCGCCATAACATCCCGTCGGCCACGCTGTTCCTGCGCTTCATGGCCGAGAACGCGCTGCGCGCGCGGCCGCCGCTGGGCATGATCCGCGATTTCAGTTTTGACGACAACAAGGATTTTCCGCACACGATCGACTTGAAGGCCAGCGGTGCGCGACTGTTCGTCGATGTCGCGCGCATCCTCGCGCTGGCCAACGGCATCGGTGCGACCAGCACGCCCGAGCGCCTGCGCGCAGCGGCGGAAAAGGGCAAGGTGGGACGCGACGATGTCGGCGCCATCATCGACGGCTTTTTCTTTCTGCAGCAATTGCGGCTGCGTGTGCAGCAGGAAGGTACGCCGATGGGACTGGCGAACCGCGTCGATCCGGAAAAGCTCAACGAGATGGATCGTTTCGTGCTCAAGGAAGCGCTCAAGCAGGCCAAGAAGCTGCAGGGACGCATCCAGCTGGATTACCGTCTGTAAGGTGCCGTCTTGCCAGGACTGACTTTCGCCGACTGGCAGTTGCTGCTGGTCTTCATCATCGGGTTGCTGTTCGGCGCCGGCTTGATGTGGCTGGCGCGCGGCGCGCTGGCCAATGCCTTTCGCGCGCTTTCGGCCGATGCGCTCCAGCGCAACAACGCGGCCTTCCTCGACCTCGCGAAAACCACGCTCGACCAGCAGCAGCTTTCCGCCCGCGGCGAGCTGGAGAGACGCCAGCAGGCGATCGGCGAACTGGTGGCACCGATTCGCACGACGCTCGAGAAATTCGAGCAGCAGGTGCGTGGTGTGGAGAAGGCGCGCATCGACGCCTACGCCACCCTGTTCGAGCAGGTACGCGCTCTCTCCGAGTCGCAGGGCCAGCTGCGGCACGAAACCGCCAACCTCGTGCGCGCCCTGCGCGCGCCGCACGCTCGGGGCCGCTGGGGCGAACTGCAACTCAAGCGCGTCGTCGAGCTGGCCGGCATGCTTGATCACTGCGATTTCTATGAGCAGGAATCGACCGACAGCGACGAGGGTCGGCTGCGGCCCGACCTCATCGTGCGGCTGCCGGGCGGCAAGCAGCTCGTCGTCGATGCGAAGGCGCCACTGGCCGCCTATCTCGATGCCATCGAGGCGACGGACGATGCGGTACGCCGCAAGAAACTGGCCGACCACGCCCGCCACGTGCGCGATCACATCACCAAACTGTCACGCAAGTCTTATTGGGAACAGTTCCAGCCCGCGCCGGATTTCGTCGTGCTGTTCCTGCCCGGCGAAATGTTCTACAGCGCCGCGCTGGAAGCCGATCCGGCCCTGATCGAGAGCGGTGTCGAGCAGCGCGTCATCCTCGCCACGCCGACGACGCTGATCGCCCTGCTGCGCGCGGCTGCCTATGGCTGGCAACAAGAAGCCCTGACGGAAAACGCGCTAAAAATTTCGCAGCTCGGCAAGGAGTTGTACGAGCGCATCGGCACCCTGGCCGACCACTGGGCGGGCGTCGGCAAGAATCTGGGTGAGGCGGTCAATGCCTACAACCGGGCGACCGCTTCGCTCGAGAGTCGCGTGCTCGTGAGTGCACGGCGTTTCCGCGACCTGCAGGCCGTGACCGGCGACAAGGAGATTCGTGAAACCCAGCCGCTCGAAAGCGCCCCGCGGGCGCCATTGGCGGAAGAGGTGACCGCCGCGCCAGACGTGCCGTCCCGCCAGCGCTGACTTCCGGAAAATGCAGCGTAGCCATGCTGCGATGCAACGTAAGTCGTAAGTAATACCGTAAGTTGCGAGTAAGAAACCTCCTACAGAATGCAGCCTGCCAAAGCGGGACTTTGGCTGACATGGCCAATTCCTATACCTAAATACAGGAGGAACTCAATGCAACATTCCCACGACGCGCAAGGCTACTGGAAAGCGACCTTGGGCCTGATCACCAAAGTGCTGGTGATCTGGTTCCTGGTCTCGTTCGGCGCCGGCATCCTGTTTGCCGACGCACTCAACGGCATCAAGCTCGGCGGCTACCCGCTCGGCTTCTGGTTCGCCCACCAAGGTTCGATGTATGTCTTTGTCGGCCTGATCTTCTGGTACGCCAAGAAGATGGGTGACATCGACCGCGAATTCGACGTTCACGAAGACTGAGGAGCCCCGACACATGGATCTGCAAACCACTATTTACCTCGTCGTGGGCGTGACCTTCGCGCTCTATATCGGCATCGCCATCTGGGCGCGTGCCGGTTCCACCAGCGAGTACTACGCGGCCGGCGGCAGCGTGCCCCCGGTCATGAACGGCATGGCAACCGCCGCCGACTGGATGTCTGCCGCATCGTTCATCTCGATGGCCGGCCTGATCTCCAACATGGGCTACGGCGGTGGCCTGTTCCTGATGGGCTGGACCGGCGGTTATGTGCTGCTGGCCTGTCTGCTCGCCCCCTACCTGCGCAAGTTCGGCAAGTTCACCGTGCCGCAGTTCATCGGTGACCGCTTCTACTCGAAGTCGGCCTCCACCGTGGCGGTGGTCTGCCTGCTGGTCGCCTCGCTGACCTACATCATCGGCCAGATGACGGGCGTCGGCGTCGCTTTCTCGCGCTTCCTTGGCGTGTCGAGCGAAATGGGCATTTACGTCGGTATGGGCATCGTGTTCACCTACGCGGTGTTCGGCGGCATGAAGGGCATCACCTACACCCAGGTCGCCCAATACGTCGTGCTGATCTTCGCCTACGTGATCCCCGCCGTGTTCATCTCGATGCAACTCACCGGCAATCCGATCCCGCAACTGGGCCTCGGCTCCAACCTGACCGGCCAGGACGTCTCCATGCTGTCCAAGCTGGACTCGGTGGTGACCGACCTCGGCTTCGGCAAGTACACGACGACGACCGCCGGCAGCACGCTGAACATGTTCGTCTACACGTTCTCGCTGATGATCGGTACCGCCGGCCTGCCGCACGTGATCATGAGATTCTTCACGGTCCCGAACGTCGCCGCCGCGCGCATGTCCGCCGGTTGGGCACTGGTCTTCATCGCCATCCTCTACACCACGGCGCCTGCTGTTGCCGCGATGGCCAAGACCAACCTGATCCGCACCATCACGCCGGGCGTGGTCATGCAAAACGCTGATCCGTACGCCGCCGACTCGCAGATTCAGTACGAGCAGCGTCCCGACTGGATGAAGCGCTGGGAAAAGACCGGCCTGCTGAAGTTCGAGGACAAGAACGGCGACGGCCGCATCCAGTACTACAACGATGCGACCAAAAACGCCGCTGCCAAGGCCAAGTTCGACGCCGCCGGCTGGAAGGGCAACGAACTGACGGTTAACGCCGACATCATCGTGCTGGCCAACCCGGAAATCGCGCTGCTGCCCAACTGGGTGATCGCGCTGGTGGCCGCCGGTGGCCTCGCCGCCGCGTTGTCCACCGCTGCCGGCCTGCTGATGGCGATCTCCTCCGCTATTTCCCACGACCTGGTCAAGGGCATCTTCAACCCGAACATCAGCGAGAAGGGCGAGTTGATGGCGGGCAAGATCGCGATGGCGGTATCGATCGTCGTCGCCGGTTACCTTGGCTTGAATCCGCCAGGCTTCGCGGCCGGTACCGTGGCCCTGGCCTTCGGTATCGCCGCGAGTTCGCTGTTCCCGGCGATCATGATGGGCATCTTCTCCAAGAAGATGAACAAGGAAGGCGCCATGGCCGGCATGCTGGCGGGCCTCTTCATTACCCTGTTCTACGTATTCGCGCACAAAGGCCTGTTCTTCATCAAGGGCACCGAGTACCTGAACGTGATCGGCGGCGCCAACAGCTTCTTCGGCATCACGCCGGAAGCCTTCGGCGGTATCGGCGCTCTGGTGAACTTCCTCGTCGCCTTCGCGGTCGACAAGGTGACCAAGGAGCCGCCCGAGCACATCCAGCACATGGTCGAGGCCGTGCGTATCCCGCGCGGTTCCAAGGCTGTGGATGGCGCCCACTAAGCGGTAATCCCCGCCCGGACCCTGAATTTCGGTCCGGGTTCGAATGCCCCGCCGGGTTAAACTGGCGGGGCTTTTTATTTCAGGAGCACACCGTGGTTTTCGACATCAGCGTCGCGCTGACGTGGATTTTGTTTCTCGCATTGTTCCCCATCACCTTCTACTGGTTGCGCCGTGCCTGGATCATCGTCGTCAAACGCGATTTTTCCGAGGTGGCGCTCAAGCGCGGTGAAGCGCCGCCGGGACAGGCGAAGTACGCCCCTTATGCGGCGGCGATCAACCTGATTGCCGCCGGCATCCTGATCTTCGTCATTATGATTGTTGCCTCCGGTTCACTGCCGTATGAAACCTGGTCAGCCATCGCCGGTTCGACAATCTGGATGAAGATCATCTTCGACTTCATCCTCAGCCGTCAGGCGCACATGAGCTTCAAACGGAAGTAGGCCGGTCGCCGGTGATTCAAGCGGTCAGACGGTCAGGTAGTTCCTGATGTTCACGTCGCTGGAATGGAGGTGGTCGCTGACCCAATCAGTAACTTGGTGAAAGACATCCTCAGCGGTGAGCAGTCGTTGCATCACGGCGAGATTCAGGTTGGCGTACTGGTGGATGATCTGGTCGTGGGCCTGGACGTGCCTTTCCAGTTCGTCGGCCGGCATGCCATCAAGTTCGCGCATCAGGGCTTCCTCGTACTGGAAGTGCAGGATGAGAGATTTTCCCAAGTCCGTCAGGATATCAACCACATGTTCGTCGTGCGCCATCGCTGCGGGCTGATCCACCAGGCGGTTGGCCAGTGCAAACAACAACTCATGCTGTTCGTCGATGGTGGGGATGCCGATCGCGAAGGAATCGTTCCAGACGATCCGGTGCGGTGAGGCCTTCTCTTCATTCATTGTGGCGAGGCGGCAGATGGGAATTTTGATGGAATCCGTTCGGGCTATAAATCCTACTCCGTCCAAAAGAGTGCCGTGACAATGCTTGTTTATGGGTGCAACGGAAAATATATATAACTAAGGTGTATCACCCTTGATGCGGCCAGCCGCCTGACGGAACAGCGCCAGGGCTTTCTCCCGGTCTCCGGCCGCTTCCGCAGTACGGGCCGCTTCGAGCAACTCGTCGGCGCTGGCCGAGGAACTTTCACCATAGCTGAATCCCAGCGACTGCTTTTCCGGTTCACCCCGCTTGGCGCGGATAATCAATGCCTTTGGTGGCTTGGACGCCTTGGTTGTCCGGGCCGACTTCTTGTCGGCTTGTGCCGTCTCGCCAGCGCTGACTTTCAGTGGCGACTGGCGGGTTTTCAGTTCGTTCCAAGCCTGTTGATAGATCGCCAGCGCCGCCTCGCCCTTGCCATCCATTTCCGCCAGGCGCGCCTTGCGCAGCAGTTCATCGACGGCATCCGGGGCTGGCAGCGAACGCTGCGGCGGCGGTAAAGGCTTGTCTGCTGCCTGCCGCACGAGTTCGGCGAAATTCTCGGCGCTGGTGAAGGTCTTCGCGATGTCGTAATTACCTTGCCGCATCGCCCAGGCCACCGCATTGTCGTCGTAGTCGTTCTTCAGCAGCGGGTTGGCGCCGGCTACCAGCAAGCGCTCGGCAAGGGCGGCGTGGCCTTCGCGGGCCGCCATCATGACGACGGTCGAGCCGTTGGTCGAGCGGGCATTGACATCGGCGCCGGCGCCGAGCAGGTCGTCGACGAGATTGGCATGTCCGGCGAAGGCAGCGTAATGCAGGGCGGTCCATTCGCGCTCGGGGCGATTCGGCTTGGCGCCGTGGTCGAGCAGCCACTGCATGGCTACACGCCGGTTTTTCCACGCCGCGAGCATCAGCGCGGTTTCGCCGAAGCGATTGCTGCGCTGGAGGTCCGCGCCGCGTTCGAGGAAGAGTTCCATCAAGGGAATGTTGCCTTCCCAGGCGCCGATCATCAGGCCGGTCCCGATCAGATGACCCTCGAAATCCGGGTCCAGTCCTTCGTCCAGCCAGGCGCGCGCCTGCTTCAGGTCGCCGATTTCCATGGCCACGGAAAAGCGCATGGGATCGGGCAATTCGGCGTGCGCCGGGACTAGGTTCGCCAGTAGCAGGAAACAAAGAATCAGCAGGTTTTTCATCCGTTGCAGTCTACCTTGCTGCGGTAGCATTCACCGATCATGGCAGTGACTGTATCGCGTTCCCCGCGTTCCAGCGCACCGGGCGACCGGCCCAGGTTGGTATTGGCGCTGGGGGCGAGTCTCGTCCTGCATGCGCTCGTGCTGGTACCGGCGGCCTGGTGGCTGCCTCGGCACCCGCCGGCCGCGGTGGTGCCGCCGCTGACGGTGCGTTTGCCCCCGCCGGAAATGGTGCGCGAAATCGCGACGCAGCCGGAGGCCTTGCCCCAGCCTGCCCAGGCTGAGGTGGCGGCCGCGCCCGCGCCGAAGTCCGGGCCGCCCGACAAGCCGCGCGAACTGAAGGGCCGTGCGCTCGATACCGCCCTGGCGGCGTTGTCGCACGAAGAGTTCTACCCGCGGGAGGCGATCCGGCGCGAAATCGAGGGTCGCGTCGTACTCCTGCTGACGCTCGATGCAGGGGGGCGCGTCAGCGCCATCGAGGTCGCCAGTTCATCGGGCCATGCCCTGCTGGACGATGCGGCCTTGCGGGCCGCGACGCGCATCGCCCATCTGCCCGGCGGTCAGCGACAGGTGCTGTTGCCCGTGGATTTTCGCCTGGAATGAAGATCGTCCTGCATGCGCTTGCACCGGCCAAGCCGTCGGCGGGCGCGCCGTGCAACGGTTGCGGCGTCTGCTGCAGCATCGCACCCTGTCCGTTGAGCGGTTTCCTGCTCGGCCACCGCGCCGGGGCTTGCCCGGCTCTGACCTGGCAGGGCTTGCGTTACGACTGCGGATTAGCTCTGGCGCCGGCGCGTCACCTGCGCTGGCTGCCGGATTGGGCCGAACCGTTCGCCCGCCGGCTCGCACTGCGCTGGATCGCCGCGGGCAGCGGGTGCGATTGCACTGTCGAGGTGGACCGGTCAGCAGACTGAGCAGGACTCGGTCGGCAGGCGCCGGGCCAGCCAGCCCGGCCCGGCACGGCTGCCGGCCATGCCTTCGGGGATATGGCTCACGCGCGTGAAACCTTGTGCCTGCAGGAATTTCAGGACCTGCGCGGTGCGGTTGCCGGTGCGGCAGATCAGCGCGATGGGTGCCGTCCTGTCACCACTGACTTTCGCCAGTACCTCGTTCAGGAAGCCTGCGGCGCCCTGCGGATGAATCATGTTGATGAGCGTCGCGCCTTCGGCGACGCCGGTTTGCTTCCATTCCGGCGGAGTGCGGATGTCGATGAGCGTGAGCTTGCCGGCGCGAGCCGCCGCGAAGGCGTCGGGCGCGCTGATTTCCTGGGCGGCGGCGCTGCCGCCCAGCAGCAGGCAGCAGATCAGAAGGTGTCGGAGTCGGGGCATGGCGTCTTCCTTTGTCAGGGATATTTGAGCCCCGGATTTTATCAGCCGGCTTGGTATAGTCCGCCGCTACTCCGTTGCGCCTTGCCATGCTCGCCTACTTGATCCGTCGCCTGTTCTATGCCCTGCCGATCCTGATCGGCGTGAATGTCATCACCTTCGCGCTGTTCTTCGTCGTCAATACGCCGGACGACATGGCGCGCATGCAGCTCGGCGTCAAGCGCGTGACGCCCGAGGCGATCGAGAAGTGGAAGGTCGAGCGCGGCTATGACAAACCGCTTTTCTGGAATGCCGGGGCGGACGGCGCGGGCAAGGTCGCCGAGACGATCTTCTTTGCCAAGTCGGTGAAGATGTTCGCGCTCGATTTCGGTCGCGCCGATGATGGCCGCGACATCGCGCGCGAGATCAATCTGCGCATGGGGCCGAGCCTCGCGGTCGCCTTGCCGGTGTTCGTGCTGGGGCTGTTCGCGGCGATCGCGTTCTCCCTGCTGCTCGTCTATTTCCGCGCCACCTACCTCGATTTCGCCGGCGTGGTGCTATGCGTTGCGATGATGTCGATCTCCGGCCTGTTCTACATCATCGGCGGGCAATGGCTGGTCTCGAAGGTCTGGCATCTCGTACCGATTTCCGGCTACGCAGAAGGGCTCACGGCAGCGAAGTTCGTGATCCTGCCGGTGATCGTCAGCGTGCTGGCCGGCATCGGCTCGTCGGCGCGCTGGTATCGCACCATCTTTCTCGAGGAATACACGCGCGACTACGTGCGCACCGCCCGTGCCAAGGGACTCTCCGAACGCTGGGTGCTGTTCCGCCATGTGCTGCGCAACGCGCTGATCCCGATCCTCACCGGCGCGGTGGTGGTGATCCCGACGCTGTTCATGGGCAGCCTGCTGATCGAAGCCTTCTTCGGCATTCCGGGCCTTGGCAGCTACACCATCGACGCGATCAACGCGCAGGACTTCGCCGTGGTGCGCGCGATGGTCTTCATCGGCAGCGCGCTTTACATCGTCGGCCTGTTGCTGACCGACATTTCCTACACGATCGCCGATCCGAGAATTCGCCTGCAATGATGTTCAAGCCGGTCCTCCTCTGGTCGGACCTCCTGTTTTTACTGCTGATTGCGTTGTCCGTGGCCGCCGGCGTCTGGGCGGGCCGCAGCGAGCACCTGCGCCTGGCGTGGCGGCGCGTGGGTCAGAGCCGGGCAGGCATGGCGGTAGCGCCGCTGCTGCTGGCGTTCATCTTCGTCGGCGTGCTCGACTCGATGCATTACCGCGAGCGATTGTCCGGACCGCAGGAAACCTACGCCGTCGAGCTGCATTCGGCACTCGATGCGCTATTGGCGGGACTGCGCACGCGCAGCGAAAAAACCTATTCCGCGCCGCTGGCGACCCATTCCTTCGCCAAGGAGACGCTGGACGCGGTCGGCGACGGCAGCGGCGCGCGCGAATTCCCGCGCCTCAAACACGGTGGCGCACATCTTGGCAACGACCCGTCGGGGTATGACGGGGATGTGGCAGGCCGGGCAGTGCAGGGCCTCGGCGTCGGCCTGATCCTGTGGCTCGCGCTCTGGCTGGCGAGCGCGCCGCTGCGGCGGGCTGCGCCGCACCTCGCGTGGCGGGCGGCCCTGGTCACGACGCTGCTGCTCTGTCTGGCGGCCGGTTCCGTCGCGCTGTTGGCACAGGGCTACCACGTGCTGGGCACGGACAAGGTCGGACAGGACGTGCTGTACTTGACGCTGAAGAGTATCCGTACCGGCCTGCTGATCGGCACACTGACCACGCTGATCATGTTGCCGGCGGCCGTTGCGCTCGGCCTGCTCGCCGGCTATGCCGGCGGCTGGATCGACGATGTGATCCAGTATGTCTACACCACGCTCAATTCGATCCCGGGTGTGCTGCTGATTGCCGCGGCGGTGTTGATGATGCAGGTGGCGATCGATACCCATCCCGACTGGTTTGCCACCAGCGCCGAGCGCGCCGATGCACGTCTGCTGGCGCTGTGCGCGATCCTCGGTATCACGAGCTGGACCGGCCTGTGCCGGCTGTTGCGCGGCGAAACGCTGAAGCTGCGCGAACTCGAGTACGTGCAGGCGGCGCAGGCGCTGGGGGTTTCCGGTGTGCGCATCCTCTGGCGCCACATCCTGCCAAACGTGATGCATATCGTCATGATCGCGATCGTGATGGACTTTTCCGGCCTGGTGCTCGCCGAGGCGGTGCTGTCCTACGTCGGCATCGGTGTCGATCCGAACACGATCAGCTTCGGCACGATGATCAACACCGCGCGCATGGAGCTCGCGCGCGAGCCAATGGTGTGGTGGTCGCTCGCCGCCGCCTTCGTCTTCATGTTTACGCTGGTGCTGGCGGCCAACCTGTTCGCCGACGTCGTGCGCGATGCGTTCGATCCGAGGGCGGCGCGGTGACGTTGCTCACTGTCCGTGACCTCTCAGTCGCCATCGGCACGGCACGGCCGGTCGATGGCGTGAGCTTCGACATTGCCGCGGGCGAGACCTTCGCGCTGCTCGGCGAGTCGGGCTGCGGCAAGTCGATGACGGCGCTCGGCCTGATGCGCCTGCTGCCCGCGGCCGCGCAAATCGCTGGCGGCAGTATCCGTTTCGCCGGCCAGGAATTGTGCGCGCTCAGCGAAGCGCAGATGCGCCGCGTTCGGGGCGGCAAGATCGGCATGATCTTCCAGGAACCGGCGACCAGCCTCAACCCTGTGCTGACGGTGGGCGTGCAGATTGCCGAGGCTTTGCGATTGCATGCCGGCGCGGCGCCGGCGGCGCGTGTCGTCGAACTCCTTGCGGCGGTGGGCATCCCCGATCCGCACCGGCGCGCACGCGAATTTCCGTTCCAGATGTCGGGGGGCATGAAGCAGCGCGCGATGATCGCGATGGCATTGGCCGGGGAACCGGAGCTCCTGATCGCCGATGAGCCGACCACGGCGCTCGACGTGACGATCCAGGCCCAGGTGCTCGACCTGCTGCGCGATTTGCAGCGGCAGCGCGGCATGGCGATGCTGCTGATCACGCACGACCTCGGCGTAGTGGCCCGCATGGCCGATCGCGTTGGCGTCATGTATGCTGGCCAGCTGGTCGAGGTCGCGCCGCGCGAAGCATTCTTCGCCGCTCCCGGCCATCCTTATGCCCGCCGCCTGTTCGCCGCCTTGCCCGATGCGGCTGCGCGGCAGCAGGGACTGGCGACGATTCCCGGCAATGTTCCCCCGCTCGGCACGCAGTTCGCCGGCTGCCGCTTTGCCGCGCGCTGTGATGAAGTTCTGCCGGTTTGCCGCACGCAGGTACCGCCCTTGCGCATCGGTACGGCGGGACAGATCGTGCGCTGCCATCTCGAGGTGGGACGCACTCTGAAAGTCAGCGCTGGCGGGGCGGCACCGATCACACAAAACCTACCGGCCGGCCGGCCCGGATCAGGCGGCGTGATGCCTTTGCTGGAGGTGCGGGACCTGAAGGTGCATTTCCCGATCCGGCGCGGCGTGTTGCAGCAGGCGGTCGGCCATGTCCGTGCCGTGGATGGCGTCGATCTGACCCTGGCGGCTGGAACCACGCTGGCGCTGGTGGGTGAATCGGGCTGCGGCAAGACGACGGTGGGCAAGGCGATCCTGGGTTTGCAGCCGCCGACGGGCGGCGTGGTGCGGCTCGACGGTCAGCCGCTGACCGGTCTGGTGCCGGCGCAGATGCAAATGGTGTTCCAGGATCCGTTCGGCTCGCTCAACCCGCGCATGCGGGTCGGCGAGATCGTGGCCGAGGGCCGGCCCGGGGTTGACGTGGCGGCGGTGCTACAGCAGGTGGGGCTCACGACCGAGATGGCGGGGCGCTATCCGCATGAGTTCTCGGGCGGCCAGCGCCAGCGCATCGCCATCGCGCGCGCCCTCGCCGTGCAGCCGCGGGTGCTGATTTGCGACGAGCCGACCAGTGCGCTCGACGTTTCGGTGCAGGCGCAGATTCTGAACTTGCTGACCGATTTGCAGGACCGGCTCGGGCTCGCCTACCTCTTCATCACGCATAACATCGCCGTGGTGGAGTACCTCGCGTCGGAGGTGGCCGTGATGTATCTCGGCCGCATCGTCGAATGCGGCACGAGCAGTGAGGTTCTCGACCGGCCGCGCCATCCCTACACGCAAGCCTTGCTCGCGGCCGTCCCGCGCATCGCGGCCAGCGAGGATACCGGCGAACGGTTGCTGGTACCCGGTGATCCGCCGTCGCCGGCCAATCCGCCACCGGGTTGTCATTTCCACCCGCGTTGTCCGCGGGCGCAGCCGCGTTGCCGCGAGGCATATCCGTCAATGACCCTGCACTCCGCCACTCACACGGTGCGCTGTTTCTTCCCGGACTGATCCGAACCGAAGGGCTCAGCCAGCCCGTTTTCTCTTCTTGGCGGTCGGCCGCACGGTTTGCCTGCCGGACGCCTTGCTGCTTTTCTTGGCTTTGGGCGCCGCCTTGGCGGGCGGTTCCTTGGGCAGCGTGCGCGCCATCAGGTCGGGATTGGCCAGGCTGCCGGGGCGCGGCACCAGCAGGTTGAAGCCGGGACCGATTTTCATGCGTGGCGTGATGCCGTTGATCTGGCGCAACCGCGCCTCGCTGAGCTGGTAGTGTGCCGCGACCCTGGACAGCTTGTCGCCGCGCTTCAACTGGTAGGTCTGCCAGTTCGAGAGCGGCTTGTCCTGGGCTTCATAGCGCTGCAGGTTGGCGCGAAAGACGTCGGCCTTGCCGGCCGGCAGGACGAGGGGACTCGCCTGGTTGCCATTCATCACCGGGCGGTGATAGGCGGGGTTGAGCGAGACGAATTCCTCGACCGGGATCTCGGCGAGCCGCGCGGCGACGGCGACGTCGATGCGCTCGGGCTTCATCACCGTCTCGAAGTAGGGCTGGTTTGGAATTGGCGCCAGATGGAAGCCGAACAGTTCCGGCTGGGCGATGATGTTCTTCAGCGCCTGCAGCTTCGGCACGTAATAGCGCGTTTCGGCCGGCATCGTCAGGCTGGTGTAGTCGGTGGGCAGGCCCTTGGCCTGGTTTTTCGCGATGGCGCGCGCCACGGCACCTTCGCCCCAGTTGTAGGAGGCGAGACCGAGATGCCAGTCGCCGTGCATCTCATAGATTTTCTGCAGGTAGGTGAGGGCGGCGTCGGTGGACGCGATGATGTCCCGCCGTTCGTCGATCCACCAGTTCTGGTCGAGGTTGTAGGTCTTGCCGGTCGAGGGAATGAATTGCCAGATACCCATTGCGCGGGCGCTGGACAGGGCGTGGGGGTTGTAGGCGCTCTCGACCATCGGCAGCAGCGCCAGTTCGGTCGGCAGGCCGCGTTTTTCCAGTTCCGCGACAATGTAATAGAGGTAACGGCTGCCGCGTTCGAAGATGCGCCGCAGCATGTCGGGACGGTTCAGATACCAGGATTGCCGGTCGGCGACGAGCGGGTCATGCAGGTCGGGCATGCCGAACCCTTGGCGAATGCGTTGCCAGAGATTGTCGGGGGCGATCGTCAGGTCGATGAGCGACGGGGCGGCATTCTCCCGGATGGCCTGTACGGGAAGGCTCTGGGCCAGGGGGCGCGGGTCTGCCGGTGAAACCGCCGGGGTGGCTGACCGGTCGGGGCTACCGGTGGGTGTGTCGATGATAGGCAGGGTACTCTCGGCGCTGCTTGAACCCGAAGCCGCACGGTCGCCGGATACCGTGGCGCAACCGCTGAGCATGGCGAACAGCATGAGCAGCAGTATCCGCAGGAGGGCGAAAGAGGTCATCGGGAATCTGGACAACGCAATAGCAAAGTGTATGTGGGGGAGGGCGCCGACTATACGGGAAGGCGATGGAAAATACCTGCCCCTGTTTGGCTGATCGAAACCGTTTTGCGGAAAACCACAATGGCCACGCTTTTGCCCAAGGGAATATTCTGCAGGGGTAGAGCGGCCCCTGGCGGGGCCAGTCATTATTCTTACAGGAGGATCCCCAATGAAATTGCGTACGCTCGTTATCGGCCTGGCCGCCGCCACCTTCTCGCTGGCAGCCTATGCCCAGCAACCCATCGTCATCAAGTTCAGCCACGTCGTCGCCAACGATACGCCCAAGGGCAAGGCAGCGGACTTCTTCAAGGTCAAGGCCGAAGAACTGACGCACGGCAAGGTCAAGGTCGAGGTCTACGCGAACAGCACCCTCTACAAGGACAAGGAGGAGATGGAGGCGCTGCAGCTCGGCGCCGTGCAGATGCTGGCGCCGTCGCTGGCCAAGTTCGGCCCGCTTGGCGTCAAGGAGTTCGAGGTGTTCGACCTGCCCTACATTTTCGACAACTACCAGGAACTGCACATGGTGACGCAGGGCGCCGTCGGCAAGTCGTTGCTGAAGAAGCTCGAGTCCAAGGGCATCCTCGGACTGGCCTACTGGGACAATGGCTTCAAGGTCATGAGCGCGAACAAGCCGTTGAAGAATCCGGACGACTTCAAGGGTCTGAAGCTGCGCATCCAGTCATCCAATGTGCTTGACGCGCAGATGCGCGCACTGAGCTCGCTGCCGCAGAAGATGGCCTTCTCCGAGGTCTATCAGGCGCTGCAGACCGGTGTGGTCGATGGCACCGAGAATCCGCCCTCCAATCTCTACACCCAGAAGATGCACGAGGTGCAGAAGTACGTGACGCTCTCCGATCACGGCTATCTCGGCTACGCGGTGATCGTCAACAAGAAGTTCTGGGACGGCCTGCCCGCCGACGTGCGCGGCCAGCTTGATTCTGCCCTCGAACAGGCGACCCGCTATGCCAACCAGATTGCCAAGGTTGAGAACGACAACGCGATGGATGCCGTCAAGAAATCAGGCAAGAGCGAGATCATCACCCTGACGCCCGAACAGAAGAAGGCCTGGAAGAAGGCGCTGGTCAAGGTCCATGAGCAGATGGCCGACCGCATCGGCAAGGACCTGATCACGTCGATCTACAAGGCAAACCGGGTTCGATCCCGCCAAGCTGTAAGCCGCATGACGCGGGGGCCAAGGTGAACACTGAGGCCCCCGCGGCGTTTTTGGGGGGAGCTCCATGAAGTTTCTCGATCATATCGAGGAGTGGTTCATCACCTTCCTCATGGGGGGGGCGACGGTGATCATCTTCGTCGCCGTCATGCACCGCTACGCCTCCGGCTATGCAATTCCCGGCCTGCAGGACTGGCTGATCAGCCTCAACGTGTCCTGGGCACAGGAGCTGTGCATCATCATGTTCGTCTGGATGGCGAAGTTCGGCGCGGCCTATGGCGTGCGCACCGGCATCCACGTCGGCGTCGATGTGCTGATCAACCGGCTGTCCGATACGAACCGCAGCAAGCTGATCGTCTTCGGCCTGCTCGCGGGCGCCACGTTTACCGGGATCGTGGGCAGCCTCGGAGCGACCTTCGTCTGGGAAAACGGCGCGCATTTCAGCTTCTACAAGTTCTTCGGCTTCGAGATGGGCGATCTCTACGAGGGACCGACCACCCCCGACCTCGAGTGGCCGACCTGGATCGTCTACTCGGCGATTCCGCTGGGTTCCTACCTGATGTGTTTCCGCTTTCTGCAGGTGACGGTCAGTTTCATCCGGACCGGGGCCTTGCCGCACCACGATCACGGCCATGTCGATGGCCTGGAGGAAGGCGAACCGCTCAAGCCGGGCGAAGACGACGTGATCTACAGCATGGACGACAACCTGCACCCGCATGACCGGTATACCGGAGATAACCGGCGCAGCAGAAACGACGGGCCGCCACCACCGGGCGAAGAGCGCCGCAATGGAGGGGATCGGACATGAATACGCTGATCATCTTCGTCCTGCTCATCGTGCTGATGCTGACCGGCATGCCGATCTCGATTTCGCTCGGCCTGACCGTGCTGTCCTTCCTGTTCTTCATGACCGAGGTTCCGATCGAGGCGGTGGCGCTGAAGCTGTTCACCGGTATCGAGAAGTTCGAGATCATGGCGATCCCGTTCTTCATCCTCGCGGGCAACTTCCTGACCCATGGCGGGGTGGCGCGCCGCATGATCAAGTTCGCCACGGCCATGGTCGGCCACTGGTATGGGGGCCTCGGCCTCGGCGGCGTGCTGGCGTGCGCGCTGTTCGCCGCGGTTTCGGGGTCCAGCCCGGCCACGGTAGTGGCGATCGGCTCGATCCTGATGCCGGCGATGGTCAAGGCCGGATTTCCCAAGCGTTTCGGCGCCGGCGTCATCACCACCTCGGGCGCGCTTGGTATCCTGATCCCGCCGTCGATCGTGATGGTGATGTACTCGGTGTCGACCAACACTTCGGTCGGCGCCCTGTTCATGGCCGGCGTGATTCCCGGCATCGTCATGGCGACCATGCTCGGTATCACCACCTGGTATCGCGCGCGCAGCAACAATTATCCGCGTCAGCCCAAGGCCACATGGGGCGAGCGCTGGCAGGCTTTCCGCGATTCGGTCTGGGGCCTGTTGCTGATCATCATCGTGATGGGTGGCATTTATTCCGGCCTGTTCACACCGACCGAGGCGGCGGCGATGAGTGCGGTATGGGCTTTCATCACGGCAGTGTTTGTTTACAAGGATCTCACCCTCAAGGACGTGCCGCGCGTGCTTCTCTCATCGGCCAACATGAGCGCGATGCTGCTCTACATCATCACCAATGCCGTGCTGTTCTCCTTCCTGATGACCCACGAGAACATCCCGCAAGACATGGCGGACTGCGATGATTGGCACCGGCGTCGGCGTGATTGGTTTCCTGCTGATTGCCAACGTGCTGCTGCTGGCCGCCGGCAACTTCATGGAACCCAGTTCGATCGTGCTGATCCTGGCGCCGATCCTGTTCCCGATCGCCGTCAAACTGGGCATTGATCCGGTGCACTTCGGCATCCTGATGGTGGTGAACATGGAAGTCGGCATGTGTCACCCGCCGGTCGGTCTCAACCTCTACGTCTCGTCCGGCATCACCAAAATGGGCATCACCGAGCTGACCATCGCCGTCTGGCCCTGGCTGCTGACCATGCTGGTGTTCCTGATCATCGTCACCTACTGGCCGCCGCTCTCGCTGTGGCTACCCAAGACGCTCGGGATGATTTCCTGACCGGGCGGGTGGCCCTCGAAGCCCGGCTCCGGCCGGGCTTTTTTCATTGGCGGACCGGAGCGTCGGGTGTTTGTGCGATAAAATCTCCGGTTCTTTGTTTTGCTTATCAATCTGTTGGAGAAAAGAATGTCTGTCGAACACACCCTGTCGATCATCAAACCCGATGCCGTGGCCAAGAACGTGATTGGCAAGATCTATTCCCGCTTCGAGACCAATGGTCTCAAGATCGTGGCTTCCCGCATGGCCTGGCTGTCCGAGCGCGAAGCGGGCGGCTTCTACGCCGTGCACAAGGAGCGTCCCTTCTTCAAGGACCTCGTCCAGTTCATGACCTCCGGCCCGGTGATGATCCAGGTCCTCGAGGGCGAGAATGCCATCACCAAGAACCGCGAGCTGATGGGTGCCACCGACCCGAAGAAGGCCGAAAAGGGCACGATCCGCGCCGATTTCGCCGAGAGCATCGACGCCAACGCCGTGCATGGCTCCGATGGTCCCGAGACCGCCAAGGTCGAGATCGCCTATTTCTTCCCCGCACTCAACGTTTTCTCCGGTCGCTGATCGTTCCGTGATCAATCTGCTCGATTTCGACGTCGATGGTCTGACGGCCTGGTTCGCGCAACAGGGCGAAAAACCCTTCCGCGCGCGCCAGGTGCTGCGCTGGATGCATCGCTTCGGTGTTGAAGACTTCGGGCAGATGACCGACGTGGCCAAGTCGCTGCGCGCGAAGCTGGCGGACGTGGCCGAGATCCGCGGCCCCACGCCGCTGCGCGACAGCATGGCGGCCGATGGCACGCGCAAGTGGTTGCTCGGGGTGGACAATGAGGCCGGTGGCCAGAATGCCATTGAGACAGTGTTCATCCCGGAAACCAGTCGCGGCACTCTGTGCGTTTCGTCGCAGGTCGGCTGCGCGCTCGAGTGCTCGTTCTGCTCGACAGGCAAGCAAGGCTTCAACCGCAACCTGACGACGGCCGAGATCATCGGCCAGCTCTGGCACGCCAACCGCAAGCTCGGGGCCGTCCGGCAGCCCGGCGTCGGTGACAGCGGCGAGCGCGTCATCAGCAATGTCGTGCTGATGGGCATGGGCGAGCCGCTGGCCAACTACGACAACGTCGTCGCCGCACTCAAGTTGATGCTCGACGACAATGCCTACGGCCTGTCGCGCCGGCGCGTCACTGTCTCCACTGCCGGCATGGTGCCGGCCATGGATCGCCTGCGCATGGAGGTACCCGTGGCGCTGGCGGTGTCGCTGCATGCGCCAACCGATACGCTGCGCGACGAACTCGTGCCGCTCAACCGCAAGTATCCGCTCGCCGAGCTGATGGCCGCCTGCCGCCGCTATCTGGAAAATGCGCCGCGCGACTTCATTACCTTCGAATACGTGCTGCTGGCCGGCATCAACGACAGCGACGCCGACGCCCGCGCCTTGCTGAAGCGGGTGGCCGAGGTGCCATGCAAGTTCAATCTGATTCCCTTCAATCCATTTCCCGGCTCGGACTATCGACGGCCGACAGCCGAGCGCGTGCGCCGCTTTCAGGAAATCCTGATGCATGCCGACATCGTTGCCACCGTCCGTAAAACACGAGGCGATGATATCGACGCCGCCTGTGGACAGCTGGCGGGTCGCGTGCACGACAAGACGAAGCGGGTTACGACTGCGGTGCAGCTGGCCTTTCGCCAGCCCACAAAAATTCCACAGGAGGCATTGACTTGAACCTTCACCGGCTGTCTTTCCTGGCGATGGTTTCGACGCTGTTGCTGGCCGGTTGTGCCGGCATGGCAGGGGCGCCCAAGCAGGAGCCGCTCCCCAACCTCGAACAAGCGACCTCGATCCAGGGGCCCGTGGTCGCCGACGACCGCGAGCGTGCGAAGGTCCATACCGATCTGGGGCTCGCCTATCTGCGCGATGGCAAGTTAGAGATCGCGCTCAACGAGGCCCGCATCGCCCTCGAAGCCCTGGACAGCTACGCACCCGCGCACAATCTCAAGGCCTTGCTGCATATGACGCTGGGGCAGAACGAGCAGGCTGAGTCGTCTTTTCGGCAGGCCGCGAACTACGCGCCGAGCAACCCCGAGATCAGTAACAATTTTGGCTGGTTCCTGTGTCAGACCGGCAAGATCAAGGAGTCGTTCACCTACTTCAACCAGGTGCTGCGCAATCCCCTGTACAAGACGCCGGCCAAGGTCATTCACAACATGGGCGTCTGCGCCCTGATCGACAAGGATGATGCGGCCGGTGAGTCCTATCTGTTCCGCGCGCTGAAGCTCGACTCCAACAATTTGCGGGCGTATTACCTGCTGGCCGATATCGAATATCGCCGGGGGCGCTACGATGATGCGCGCGACTGGCTCAAGAAGTTGCATGTCCGGATCGATCCCACGGCCGAAACCGTCTGGCTCGCGTTACGCATCGACCGCAAGCTGGGCGACCGGCGCGGCGAGGCCGCCAACATGGGGATCCTGCGTGGCAAGTTTCGCGATTCACCCGAGTATGTGTTGATGATGCGCGGAGAGTTCGATTGAGCGAAGTCGATTCGATGCCGTCCGGTGTCGTCCACGCAACGCCCGAGTATGCCGCGGACCTCCCGTCGATCGGTGGGCAGTTGCGGGCGGCACGCGAAGCCGCCCAGTTGTCGGCAGACGAGGTGGCCAGCGCCTTGAAATTCAGCCCGCGCCAGATCGAGGCGCTCGAAACGGACGATTTTGCTGCGCTTCCCGGCAGCACGATCGTGCGTGGCTTCATCCGGAGCTATGCCCGCCTACTGAAGCTCGATCCCGAAGGGCTGCTCAGGCAGCTGGAAGCCGTCATGCCGAGTGCGCCCATCGACGTCCGGCCGCCGGACAACATGGGTATCGCCAGCCAGCCCCGCGGCCTGCGCGCGTTTTCCCCGGTTGTCACGGTTGCCAGCGTGTTGCTGCTGGCGGCGGCGCTCCTCGTGCTGTGGCACTTCTTCGGACCGGCACAGCGCGTTACCACGACGACTCCGACGACGATGTCGGCGGTGCCGGGTCAGGTCGAGCCGGTACAGGTGCAGGAACCCGCGTCCCAGGCGAATCCGGCGGTCGCGCAGCCCATGCCTGCGCCGCTGGTTGCGCCGGCCGGAGAGAGCGTGATGCCGCCTCAGGCAACCCAGTCCGGAGAGATTGCGACACCGGGTTTGCGGTTCGAATTTGCCGAGCGCGCCTGGGTTGAGGTGACCGATGCGAACCGTCAATTGCTCCACAGTGGCGAAAATCCCGCCGGCTCCCAGGTTGTCGTGACCGGCAAACCGCCCTTCGAGATCGTCATCGGCAATGCCAGCAAGGTGAGGCTGACTTATGGCGACAAAGCCGTCGATCTTGCGCCCTACATGCGTGCCGAAGTGGCCCGGCTGACCCTCGAATAATAGTGGCCCCCCACGCTCGCAAAACTGGCTCGCTGCCCCCCACAGGGGGGGCGCATGTCTCCTTGGGGCGGCCCGGCGGAGACATGATGAACGCGCCAAGCATCCCGGTGCGTCGGCCGACGCGGCGCGTCCTGGTTGGCAAAGTCAGCGTTGGCGGGACGGCACCCGATGGGTCGCCGTCGCCCGTCGTCGTCCAGTCGATGACCAACACCGACACCGCTGATGTCTTCGCGACCGCGCAGCAGGTGGCCGAGCTCCATCGTGCCGGATCGGAGATCGTGCGCGTCACGGTGAATACCCGCGCCGCCGCCGCCGCCGTGCCGAAGATCAAGGAGCGGCTCGAGCTGTTAAATCTGAATGTACCGCTGGTCGGCGATTTTCATTTCAACGGCCACAAGCTGCTCGCCGAGGTGCCGGAATGTGCGCAGGCGCTCGACAAGCTGCGCATCAACCCGGGCAACGTCGGGAAAGGTGCCCGTCGGGATGAGCAGTTTGCCAGCCTGATCGAGATAGCCTGCACGTACCAAAAGCCGGTGCGCATCGGCGTCAACTGGGGCAGTCTTGACCAGTCCCTGCTGGCGCGCCTGATGGACGAGAATGCAAAACGTCCGGCGCCGAAGGACGCCACCGGCCTGATGCGCGAGGCGATGGTTGCCTCCGCCCTCGAATCCGCAGCGAAAGCCGAAGAACTCGGCCTGCCCGGCGATGCGATCATCCTGTCCTGCAAGGTCAGCGGCGTGCAGGATCTGATTGCCATCTACCGTGACTTGTCGGCCCGGTGTGATTATCCGCTGCATCTGGGTCTTACCGAGGCGGGCCTCGGCAGCAAGGGCATCGTCGCCTCGACGGCCGCGCTGGCGGTGCTGCTGCAGGAAGGCATCGGCGACACTATCCGCATTTCGTTGACACCCGAGCCCGGCGGCGAACGCACGCGCGAAGTCGTCGTTGCGCAGGAGATACTTCAGACCATGGGCCTGCGCGCCTTTGTGCCGATGGTGGTCGCCTGTCCCGGCTGCGGCCGTACCACCAGCACCGTGTTCCAGGAGCTCGCACAGGACATCCAGAATTACGTCCGGGCGAAGATGCCCGAGTGGCAGTTGCGGCATTGCGGCGTCGAAGACATGACCGTCGCCGTGATGGGCTGCGTGGTCAATGGCCCGGGCGAAAGCAAGCACGCCAACCTTGGCATCTCCCTACCTGGTACCGGCGAGGAGCCGGTCGCGCCGGTCTATGCCGATGGCGAACGCATCACGACGCTCCGTGGCGACAATATTGCCGCTGAATTCCGCACCCTCATCGACGCTTACGTCGAGAAGAAATATCCGAAACACGCATGAGTCAAACCCTGCAAGCCATCCGCGGGATGAACGATATCCTGCCCGCCGACGCCGAGCGCTGGGAAGCCTTCGAGGAACTGATCCGCGACTGGTTGGCCGCCTACGGCTACCGGCCGATCCGCATGCCGCTGGTCGAGCCGACGCCGCTCTTCGCGCGCGCCATCGGCGCCGTCACCGACATCGTCGAGAAGGAGATGTACTCCTTCACCGACAGCCTCAACGGCGAGCAACTGACGCTGCGTCCCGAGGGCACGGCCTCATGCGTGCGCGCCGTGCTACAACACAATCTCCTGTACGACGGCCCGAAGCGGCTCTGGTACCTTGGTCCGATGTTCCGCCACGAGCGCCCCCAAAAGGGCCGTTACCGCCAGTTCCATCAGGTCGGCATCGAGGCCATGGGCCTGCCCGGCCCCGATATCGACGCCGAGCAGATCATCATGTGCGCGCGGCTGTGGGACGATCTCGGGCTGGAAGGGATCAAGCTCGAGATCAACTCACTCGGCGAAGCCGAGGAGCGGGCGAAGCACCGCGCCGACCTGATCGCCTATCTCGAACAGCACCAGGATCAGCTCGACGCGGAAGCGCAGCGGCGGCTGCACACCAATCCGCTGCGCATCCTCGATACCAAGAACCCGGTGATGCAGGCGCTCGTCGAGGGCGCACCGAAGCTGATCGATTATCTTGGTGAACACGCCCTCAAGCATTTCGAGGGCGTGCAGCAACTCCTGAAGGACGCGGCGATTCCCTATCGCATCAATCCCCGGCTCGTGCGCGGGCTCGACTACTACAACCTGACCGTGTTCGAGTGGGTGACCGAGGCGCTGGGCGCGCAAGGCACGGTCTGTGCCGGCGGCCGCTACGATGGCCTGGTCGAGCAGCTCGGTGGCAAGCCGGCGCCGGCCTGCGGTTTCGCGATGGGCATCGAGCGCCTGATGGCGCTGCTGGAAGCGCAGGGCGGCGGCATCGAAACGCCCGCGCCCGACATCTATGTCGTGCATCAGGGCGAGGCGGCGCAGCGGCTCGCCTTCCGTGCGGCGGAGCAGCTGCGCGATATTGGCTGCGCGGTATTCACCCACATGGGCGGTGGCAGTTTCAAGTCGCAGTTCAAGCGCGCCGACGCTTCCGGTGCGCAACTGGCGCTCATCGTCGGCGAGGACGAGGCTGTGGCGAATGCGGTGACATTGAAACCCCTGCGTGTCGAAGCGGAACAGCAGCGCGTGCCGCTCGAGGAACTGGCCGACCGCGTCGGCCTCTGGCTTTACGGCGCGGATGAAGAACTCATTGAGGAATAAGCGAGGAACAAGACATGGCGACCTATGATCTCGAAGAGCAGGAACAACTTGAAGAACTGAAAACCTGGTGGAAGATGCACGGCATGGTGATCACCGCGGTGATCGTCGCGCTCGCGGTCGGCGTGGTCGGCTGGCAGGCCTGGCAATGGTGGCAGCGCAACCAGGCGGGGCAGGCCGCCCAGCTCTATGGCAACTTGCAGCAGGCGATGATGCAACAGGATGTCAAGCGCGTGCGCCTGATGGCCGGCGAACTCATCGACAAGTATTCGAGTACGTCCTATGCCGGCATGGCCGCGATGCTTTCGGGCAAGGTGCTGCTCGAAACCGGCGATTCAAAGTCGGCGCAGGCACAGTTCAGCTGGGCAGCGGAACATGCGACGGACCAGGGCACGCGCGATCTCGCGCGGCTGCGCCAGGCCATCGCGCTGACCGATGAAAAGACCTACGACGAGGCACTCAAGCTACTCACCGTGCCGCCCTCGCCGGATTTCATGTCGCGCTACCTCGAAGTGCGCGGCGATATCCTCGTCGCCCAGGGCAAGGGTGGCGAGGCGCGCACGGCCTACGCCGAGGCGATCAAGGCGCTGGATGGCGGGCGCAAGGCCCAGGGCCTGCCGCCCGGCCCCTATCGCGAGATTCTGCAGGCCAAGCACGACGCTGCCGGAGCAGCATCGTGAAATTGCACGCGTTCCTGCTGACCAGTGCGGTGCTGGCGGTCGCGGGTTGTTCGACCCTGAGCAATACCGTCAACGCCCTCAACCCGTTCAGCAAGTCGGCGCCCAAGGTCAAGCCGTCACAATTGCCAGTCTTTCAGCCCCGTGCCGAAATGGCGCTCCTGTGGCAGGCGAGCATCGGCGCGGCGGGAGACTATGTGCTGACGCCGGCGGTCCTGGGCGAACGGGTCTATGTCGCGGCGCGTGACGGTGCGCTGGCCCGGCTCGACAACGGCCGGCAGGTCTGGCGCATCAACACCGGGCAGGTCATTTCGGGTGGCGTCGGTGCCAGCGACACGCTGGTGGTGATCGGTACGCCCAAGGGTGATGTGCTCGCCTACCACGCCGAGGATGGACGGCTCGCCTGGCAGACCCGCGCCAGTTCGGAAATTCTTGCGGCGCCCGCCGTGCAGGGTGACCTCGTCGCGGTGCGCAGTGGCGATGCGCACATTTATGGCTTCGACGCGGCGGACGGCAAACGGCGTTGGGTCTATCAGCGCACGACGCCTACCCTGGCCCTGCGTTCGAACGTCGGTGTCGTGCTGACCGACAAGGCGCTGTATGCCGGCTTTCCCGGCGGCAAGCTGGTGGCCGTGGCGCGCCACAACGGTGCGGCCTTGTGGGAATCGGCCGTCGCGCTACCGCGCGGCACGACCGAACTGGAGCGCATCGCCGATGTGGCAAGCGATCCGGTGGTCGAAGCCGGTACTGTCTGCGCCGTCGCCTATCAGGGGCGCGCCGCCTGCTTCGATGTCGACACCGGCCGCCAGCTTTGGGCGCGTGACGTGTCCTCTGTCGCGGGCCTCGACATCGGCAATCGCGCCGTCTATGTCACCGACGACAAGGGTACCGTTCTGGCTTTCGACCGCAATTCCGGCGCCAGCCTCTGGAAGCAGGACAAGCTCGCCCTGCGGGGCGTAAGCAAACCGCTCGCGCTGGGACGCCGTATCGCCGTGGCTGACTTTGAAGGCTACCTGCACCTGCTGTCGGAAGACGACGGCACCTTTGTCGCGCGCCAGGCTACCGACGGTTCCGCCATTGTCGCTGCGCCCCAGCGGCGAGCGGGTGTAGACGATGTGCTGGTGTTGCAGACGAAAAACGGTAGCGTCGTCGCGCTGCAAATAAAGTAAATGCTGCCCACGCTTGCTCTCGTTGGCCGACCGAATGTCGGCAAGTCCACGCTGTTCAACCGGCTGACGAAAACCCGCGCCGCGCTGGTGGCCGATCAGCCGGGGCTGACGCGCGACCGCCACTATGGCCACGGCAGGCTTGGCAAGCAGGCCTTCCTCGTCGTCGATACCGGCGGCTTCGAGCCGCAGGCGAAGGAGGGCATCGTCCATGAAATGGCGCGCCAGGCCGAAGCGGCGATCGCCGAGGCCGACGCCCTGCTGTTCATTGTCGATTGCCGCAACGGGCTGACACCGCAAGACAAAGTGATCGCCGAGCGCCTGCGCCGTTCAGGACGTCCGCTGCACCTCGTGGTCAACAAGGCTGAAGGCATGAACCGCGACGTCGTGGCGGCGGAGTTCCACGAACTCGGCTGCGGCGAGCCGCGTGTCATCTCTTCCGCGCATGGCGAGGGCGTGCGCGAATTGCTGGAATTCGTCCTCGTGGACTTTCCCGAGGACGAACCGGACGAGTCGGCCGATACCGGGCCGCGCGTCGCGGTGGTGGGGCGACCCAACGTTGGCAAGAGCACGCTGATCAACACGCTGCTCGGCGAAGAGCGCATGATCGCCTTCGACATGCCGGGCACGACGCGGGATGCCGTCGCGACGCCCTTCGAGCGCAATGGCAAGCATTACACCCTGATCGATACCGCCGGCTTGCGCCGCAAGGGCCGCGTCTTCGAGACCATCGAAAAGTTCTCGGTGGTCAAGACGCTGCAGGCCATCGAGGCGGCGAATGTCGTCGTCCTGATGGTCGATGCCAGCCAGGACATTTCGGATCAGGATGCGCATATCGCGGGCTTCTGCATCGAGGCCGGCCGTGCGCTGGTGCTGGCGGTTAACAAGTGGGACGCCGTTGATCAGTACCGCCGCGACCAGGTCAAGCAGGACATTATGCGCAAGCTGAATTTTCTCGGCTTCGCGCGCGTCCACTACATCTCGGCGCTGAAGGGGCAGGGTGTGGCAAGTGTCCTGCAATCGGTGGACAAGGCCTACGCCGCGGCGATGGTCAAGCTGTCCACGCCGAAGCTGACGCGCGTATTGCTCGATGCGATCCAGAAACAGGCGCCGCCCCGTCACGGTAACGTGCGACCCAAGCTGCGCTATGCCCACCAGGGCGGCAGCAACCCGCCCGTGGTCGTTGTCCACGGCAACGCACTCGAGCACGTGCCGCCAGCCTTCGTGCGCTACCTCGAGCATGTCTTCGTCGAGGCCTTCAAGCTGCAGGGCACGCCGCTGCGCATCCAGTTCAAGATCACCAAGAACCCCTACGTTGACAAGGGCTGAAAGTCAGACCTGGCAGGACGGCTCGCTATACTTGTGCCGGAGCAAGCGGGATGAATAAGAGGAGCGCACGATGACCTACGTCGTTACCGAAAACTGCATCAAGTGCAAATACACCGACTGTGTGGATGTCTGCCCGGTCGACTGTTTCCGCGAGGGGCCGAATTTCCTTGTCATCGATCCGGAGGAGTGCATCGACTGCACGCTGTGCGTGCCCGAATGTCCAGCCGAAGCGATCTTTGCCGAGGAGGATGTGCCTGATGACCAGCGCGACATGATCGCGCTGAATACCGAGTTGGCGAAGCAGTGGCCAGCCATCATCGAGCGCAAGACGCCCCCGCCCGACGCGGATGAGTGGCGCGGCAAGCCGGGCAAGAAAGGGCTGCTTGAGCGGTGCGGCTGAAGCGCCCGGATGGCGTGATAGACTTGTTTCGGTTTCATTTCAGATCGGTATCGCATGTCCGGCAACACCATCGGTACGCTATTCAGTGTCACGTCGTTCGGCGAATCGCATGGCCCGGCCATCGGTTGCGTGGTCGAAGGATGTCCGCCGGGGTTGAGCATTTGCGCGGCTGAAATCCAGGCCGAACTCGATCGCCGCAAACCGGGTACGTCGCGCCATGTGACTCAACGGCGCGAGGCGGATGAAGTTGAGATTCTTTCCGGCGTATTCGAAGGCAAGACGACCGGGACGCCGATCGCTCTGCTCATTCGCAATACTGACCAGCGCAGCAAGGACTACGGCAATATCGCCCAGACTTTTCGTCCCGGGCATGCCGATTACACTTATTGGCAGAAGTTCGGCATCCGCGATTATCGCGGTGGCGGACGTTCTTCGGCCCGCGAGACGGCGGTCCGCGTCGCTGCCGGCGCCATCGCGCGCAAGTGGCTGCACGAACGCTACGGCGTGTCGATTCGCGGCTGGATGAGTCAGCTTGGCCCGATCGAGATTCCCTTCCTCGACGCGGCGGCGATCGATGCCAATCCATTCTTCGCACCGAATGCGGCTATCGTCCCCGAATTGGAAGCCTACATGGACAAATTGCGCAAGGAGGGCGATTCGGTCGGTGCCCGCATCGAGGTGATGGCGACCGGCGTGCTGCCGGGCTGGGGCGATCCGGTGTATGACCGCCTCGACGCGCGCATCGCCCATGCCATGATGGGTATCAATGCCGTCAAGGGCGTGGAGATTGGCGCCGGCTTCGGCTGCGTGGCCCAACGCGGCAGCGAACACGGCGATGAACTGACGCCGGAGGGATTCCTGAGCAACCACGCCGGCGGCATCCTCGGCGGCATTTCGTCCGGCCAGGACGTGACGGTCAGCATCGCCATCAAGCCGACATCAAGCATCCGCCTGCCGCGCCGCTCGATCGATCTCGCGGGGCAGCCGGCGGTCGTTTCCACCGCGGGCCGCCATGATCCTTGCGTCGGCATCCGTGCCACGCCGATCGCCGAGGCAATGCTGGCGCTGGTGCTAATGGATGCCGCATTGCTGCATCGCGCACAGTGCGCGGATGTCCGTTGCCCCACGCCTGCGATTCCGGCTGCGCCCACATAGCTGCCGGGATTTGCCTGATAGAATTCGCACAAACTCTATAACACGCTACACAGGGATGAAAGCCATGCACGTCGATCATCATGATATCTATACCGAATTTCCGGACATGCGCGACGCCATCGATGCGCTCAAGGCCGACTACGGCTACTTTGCCGCCATGGTCAGCCGCTACGACCGCCTGACCGGGCGGGTCGAGGACCTCGAAGAGCATGATCTGCCGATTGGCGATTTCACGATCGAGGACATGAAGAAGGCGCGCGTCAAGCTGAAGGACGATATCTACCATTACCTGCAGGCTTTTCGCGTTGGCCAGAAACACGCAGCCTGAGGCCTGATCGGGGTCCAAGCGGCTTGACGCCGCCGCAATCCGGCCAGTCAGGGAATCAGCTCAGACGACTGGCCGGCTGGTATTTTTTCTATTTTGCCTTCGTCGGGGCCTTCGCGCCCTATTTCACGCTTTACCTGCAGGACATCGGCCAATCGGCCTGGGAAATCGGTGTCCTGATGTCGGTGCCGCAGGTGATGCGAATGCTGGCGCCCAATCTCTGGGGCTGGCTGGCCGATCATCTCGGCCTTCGAGCGGCGGTGGTGAAACTCGCCGCATTCGGATCGGTTGTCGGGTTCTGCGGTTTTTTCTTCACGCGCGATTACACCGCGATGCTCGCGGCCATGGCGCTCGTCTGGTTTTTCTGGAGCGCCGCGCTGCCGCTGGTCGAGGCGATGACGCTTGACCGGCTGGCCGGCCAGACCGAGCGGTATGGCCGCGTGCGCCTCTGGGGTTCGATCGGCTTCATTGTCAGCGTACTGGGGCTGGGCGCGCTGCTCGACTATCTGCCCATTGCCGCGATCCTCTGGGCCTGCCTGCTCATCCTGGCCAGCGTGCTGGCGAGCGCGCTGACGCTGTCCGAAACGAAAGTCAGCGCTGGCGAGACGGCATTGCCGGTGGGCGACCAGTTGCGCCGTCCCGCGGTGATGGCCCTGCTGGCCGCTTGCTTCTTCATGTCGGTGGCGCATGGGCCGCTCTATGTCTTTTACTCGATCCACCTCGTCGACCACGGCTATGACAAGATGTCGATCGGGTTACTCTGGTCGCTTGGGGTCGTGGCCGAGATCGTCGTGTTCATGGCCATGCCCCGGTTGATGAAGCGTTTTTCGCTGCGGCACATCCTGCTCGCCAGCTTTGCGTTGGCGGTGCTGCGCTTCCTGCTCATCGGCTGGGCGGCGGATTATGCGCTGGTCCTCCTGTTCGCCCAAGTCCTCCATGGGGCGACCTTCGGCGCTTATCATGCCGGTGCGATGGCGGCCTTGATCCGCTGGTTCGATTCCGCGCAACAGGCCCGCGTGCAGGGGATTTATGGCAGTATTTCCTTTGGTGCGGGCGGCATGGTGGGTGGACTGGTCAGCGGCCAGGTCTGGGAAAATCTGGGCGCGGGCCTGACGTACAGCCTGGCATCGTTCTTCGCCGCGTGCGGGCTGTTGCTGGTCTGGCGCGGATTGTCATCGGATTCGCTCGCAACGCGTTGAGGTAAAAAATGAAAAGATATCTCTTGTGGGGCTTGGGGGTGCTGCTGCTGTCCGGTTGCGGAAACGTGCCGGTGACGGGGCGTTCCCAGTTGCAGATGGTTTCCGAGCAGCAGGAAATCAAAATGGGCCTGACCAGTTTCAAGGAGATCCTCGGCAAGGAGAAACTGGACATGGATCCCGTGGTCAATGCGCGGGTACAGCACATTGGCCAGCGCATCGCCGCGGCGACCGGGCGTACCGATTACCAGTGGGAATTCAAGGTGATCGACAACGACAAGACCCTGAATGCCTTTTGCCTGCCCGGCGGCAAGGTAGCCGTCTATACCGGCCTGTTGCCGGTCGTGCAGGACGATGCGGGTTTGGCGGCGGTCATTGCGCACGAAGTCGCGCATGCGATCGCCCGCCATGGCGGAGAGCGTTTGAGCCAGGAAATGGTCGTGGCCGGCCTGACAGTGGCGACGGTCGTCGCGACCAATGACTCCCCCCAGCGCGATCTCTATGCCGGTCTGCTGGGGGCGGGCGCCGCGGTCGGCATCCTGCTGCCGTATTCCCGCCTGCACGAGTCGGAAGCCGATCGCATGGGGCTGGTCTACATGGCCAAGGCCGGTTATGACCCGCGCGCGGCACTCGGCTTGTGGCAGCGCATGGCAGCCGTGTCCAAGGGCAAATCGAAGCCGCCGGAATGGTTGTCAACCCACCCGGCCGACGAGACGCGCATCAAGGAGATCGAACGCTGGTTGCCCGAGGCCTTGAACCACTACCGGCCGTCGGCAGCGCACTAAGCCTGTGCGATAATTTCCCTTTTGGAGACAATCATGAAAAAGCTGCTGTGTTTTATTGCCGCCGCCGCCTTCCTTGCGGGATGCAATACCGTGCAAGGTATCGGCAAGGACATCGAAAAGGGTGGGGAAGCCATCCAGAAGACCGCCAAGTAATGCGTGATCAGCCACAGGATTCCATCATGAAAATTTGTGTTTTGCCCGGTGACGGCATCGGTCCGGAGATTACTGCCGAGGCGGTGCGCGTTCTGAATGCGCTCGGTTTGAAATTCGAAATGGAAGAAGCGCTGCTTGGCGGTTGCGCCGTCGATGCCACGGGCAATCCGTATCCCGAAGCTACCCAGAAGCTGGCGCGCGCGGCCGATGCCGTGCTGCTCGGTGCCGTGGGCGGCCCGCAATGGGACAACAATCCGCGCGAGCAGCGTCCCGAGCGCGGCCTCCTCGGCATTCGCAAGGATCTCGGCCTGTTCGCCAACCTGCGCCCTGCCGTGCTCTATCCCGAACTCGCCAATGCCTCGACGCTCAAGCCCGAAGTGGTCGCTGGGCTGGATATCCTGATCGTGCGCGAACTGACGGGCGACATCTACTTCGGCCAGCCACGCGGCATTGAAACGCGCACGGTCGACGGCCAGTCGCAGCGCGTCGGCTTCAACACGATGATCTATTCCGAGAGCGAGATCCGCCGCATCGCCCGCGTTGCCTTCGAGGCCGCGCGCAAGCGTGGCAAGAAAGTGTGCTCGGTTCGACAAGATGAACGTGCTCGAATGCACCCAGCTCTGGCGCGACGTCGTGATCGAGACGGCGAAGGACTATCCGGACGTCGAGTTGTCGCACATGCTGGTGGACAACTGCGCGATGCAACTGGTCCGCAATCCGAAGCAGTTCGACGTGGTGGTCACCGGCAACATGTTCGGCGACATCCTGTCGGACGAGGCATCAATGCTGACGGGCTCGATCGGCATGCTGCCGTCGGCCTCACTCGATGAAAAGAACAAGGGGCTCTACGAGCCCAGCCACGGTTCTGCGCCCGACATCGCCGGTAAGGGCGTCGCCAACCCGCTGGCAACGATCCTCTCGGCCGCAATGATGTTGCGCTATTCATTCAATAATGAAGAGGCTGCCAAACGTGTCGAGACCGCGGTGAAAAAGGTGCTGGCGCAAGGCTTCCGTACCGGCGATATTTTCGAGACGGGCATGAAGCGCGTGGGCACGAAGGAAATGGGCGATGCCGTGCTGGCAGCGCTGTAAGTATTAATACTTGAGGTAAGCATCATGAAAAAGGTAGGTCTGGTGGGGTGGCGCGGCATGGTCGGCTCGGTGCTGATGCAGCGCATGCGCGAGGAGGGTGATTTCGCCCTGATCGATCCGGTATTCTTCACGACGTCGAATGTCGGCGGCAAGGGCCCGGCCGAGGCCGGCGTCGTGCCGCTCAAGGATGCCAAGGATATCGATGCGCTGAAGCAGATGGATGTGATCATCACCTGCCAGGGCGGCGACTACACCAAGGAAGTCTTCGGGCCGCTGCGTGCCGCCGGCTGGAATGGCTACTGGATCGATGCGGCATCGAGCCTGCGCATGGCCGACGACGCGATCATCATCCTCGACCCGGTCAATCTGGATGTCATCAAGGCGGGCTTGGCCAAGGGCGTCAAGAACTATATTGGCGGCAACTGCACTGTCTCACTGATGCTGATGGGCCTCGGCGGCCTGTTCCATAACAACCTCGTCGAGTGGATTTCGGCGATGACCTACCAGGCCGCATCCGGCGCCGGCGCGCAGAACATGCGCGAGCTGCTGGCGCAGATGGGTACCTTGCATGATGCCGTCAAGGCCGAACTGGCCGATCCGGCGTCCGCGATCCTCGACATCGATCGGAAGATTGCCGAAACCATGCGTTCCAGCGCCATGCCGACCAAGAATTTCCGCGGTGTGCCCCTGGCCGGCAGCCTGATTCCCTGGATCGACGTACCGGTTGACGGCGGGCAGTCCAAGGAAGAGTGGAAGGGTGGCGCCGAGTGCAACAAGATCCTCGGCAGGCCCGCATTCCGTTCGCCCGGCAGCATCCCGATCGACGGGTTGTGCGTGCGCGTCGGCGCAATGCGCTGCCACTCCCAGGGCCTGACCATCAAGCTTAAAAAGGATGTGCCCCTCGATGAAGTCAGTGATATCCTCGCCAAGGGCAACGATTGGGTGAAGGTCGTCCCCAACGAGCGCGAGATTTCCGAGCGCGAACTGACGCCTGCCGCCGTCACCGGCACGCTGACGGTGCCGGTCGGCCGCCTGCACAAGCTGGCGATGGGGCCGGAGTACCTGGGCGCTTTCACTTGCGGAGACCAGTTGCTGTGGGGTGCAGCCGAACCTTTGCGCCGGATGTTGCGAATTTTGCTCGGATAATCATATTCTGCATATAAAGCAAAGGTCGAGCTTGCGCCTTTAAGTACATGATGTTATTTTGAATACCGTCCTACCAATGCGCGGCGGGGTTAATCGTGAATAAAACACTCAAATCATCGATATTCAAAACGTCCCTGATGGCCTTGCTGCTGACGAGCGCATTCAGCGCGCAAAGCGCCGGCCTGGGCAAATTGAGTGTCTATTCGGGAATCGGTCAGCAACTGAATGCCGAGGTCGGCTTGACCGCATCGCCGGGCGAGTTGAATTCGATGTCAGCCAAGCTCGCTTCCCATGAGGCTTTTAGCGAAGCCGGCATCGAGTACATGTCGGTGCTGTCGGATGTCCGCATCAGTATGGACAAAAATGCCGCGGGACAGCCAGTACTGAAGTTGACAACCCTGCGACCAATCAGCGAGCCTTTCCTGCACTTTCTTGTGGAGTTGAGCTGGACGTCCGGACGCATGGTTAGGGAGTACACCTTCCTGCTTGATCCGCCTGAGTTGCTGCAGGTTGCCAAACCTGCTTCGGTGGTCGCGCCCGCCGCACCGGTGGGAAAGCCGCTGGCCGCCAGCACCGCCAGCCCAGTGGCGCCCCAACCCAAGCCAGTGGCGGGTGTTGAAAAAAAGTCCAAGCCATCGACCGGTGATTACCAGGTCAAGCCGGGTGATACCCTCGCGAAGATTGCACGCGAAACCGGTACCGAGTCGATCACGCTAGACCAGATGCTGGTCGCCCTGTTCAACGGCAACCAGGACGCCTTCTCCGGCAACAACATGAACCGGTTGCGCGCGGGGAAAATTCTGCGTGTTCCATCGGTCGAGGAAGCTGGCAAGGTCGATCCGGCTGAAGCACGCAAGCTGGTGATTGGTCAAGCCGGCGAGTTCAATGCCTACCGCAATCGTCTGGCAGGCGTTGCCGCAGTGATGCCGGCATCCGAGGTAGCGCCCAAGCAGCAGGTCAGCGGCACGATCAAACCGCAGGTCGAGGACAAAATGCCTGCGCCTGTGGCCAAGGACAAACTCGAGGTTTCGCGCACCGAGCCTGTCAAGACGGGCAAGGCAGCCGGGAGCAGCCTCGAAGAGGATCTGGTCGCGCGTGACAAGGCACTGCGGGAGGCATCGGAACGCATTGCGCAGCTCGAAAAGAATATCGAAAATCTCAAGCAGCTTGTCGAGGTGAAAAGCCAGACGGGCGCCAAGCTCCAGCAGGAAAGCGAAGCGACCGCGCCAAAGTCTGCGGAACCGACCAAGGCTGAAGCCCCCGTTACACCTGCGCCTATTGCAACGGCCGAGCAATCAAAGCCCGATGAGCCGAAGCCCGCAGCTCCTGCGGAAGCGGCCAGGTCTGCCGATGTGGCGACGCCCGTGTCGCCGCCACCTGCGCCGCCGGTTGCCAAGAAGCCGACCGTGACGCCGCCGCCTCCACTGCCGGAATCCAGCTTCATCGACGAGAATCCGGAAATCGTCTACGGCGGGGGCGGGTTGGTTGCCCTGCTGTTGGGCTACTTGGGGTATTCCTCCTGGCGACGCAAGAAAGCGCAGGAAGAAGAGAGCCTGTACGATCTGGCGTCTGCGCCGTTCGCAGCCCAGGCAGGCGCGTCGGCTGCGCAGGCGGAACCCACTTCGGGCACGCCTGCGACCAGTTTCGATACGGGTGAAATCTCAATTCAGGGCGAGTTCAGCGAAAGCGGGCTCCTGACCAACGAGGAAATCGTTGATCCGGTCGCCGAAGCGGATGTGCTGATGGCCTATGGCCGCGACCGGCAGGCCGAGGAAATACTTCAGGAAGGCCTCAACAAGGATCCTTCGCGTTCGGCGATCCACATGAAGCTGCTTGAGTTGTATGCAAAGCAGGAAAATATTGCCCAATTCGAGTTGGTGGCCAAACAACTGCATGATTCGACCAATGGCCGCGGTGCCGACTGGGAAAAGACCCTGGCGGTCGCGCGTACGCTGGGCTTGACAGGGGGCGTGTTTGCGGGTGCGGCTGCGCTGGCTGAAGCTGCCAAGGTGCCTGCGGATACTGTGGAACCCTCCGTGACGGTCGAGTCCGTGCAAACGGATAACGTGACCGCCGCAGGGCCTCGTGGATTCGCCGCGGATGCGGATAGGCCAGAGATTGAAGTCAAGGCGACTCCCGCTGAAGTGGAAGTGCCTTCGCTGGAATTCGACCTCGACCTGGGGACGACCACCGGCTCCGATATCGCTGCAGTAGCGGAGCAGGCAGTTTCCACCCCGGCACCCGCTGAGGATATTGCCCTCGATTTTGATTTCGATCTGGGTACGCCCGAGGCCAAGGAGGCGGTTGAAGCCGTCGTGGAAAAGGCGGAGGCCGATACCGCCCCCCGACTCGCCCTGGATGAAATGGATTTCGATCTGGACCTGGGTTCCCCTGTCGACATCGAAACACCGGAGACCATTGATGTCTCGTTGGCGGATATCGGTATCAGTCCGGATCTGCCGATGACCGAGCGTCTCGCCGAGGATGCGAGCGCCGGTGGTGGCATTGCCGACCTGAAACTCGACTTCGATCTCGAACTTGAGCAGGAACCTGCTGCCGCGCCTGGAGCAGAGTATTTGGCAGCCCAGCCCTTTGCAGGTGAAATGGCCAGCCAAGAGCAACCAGCCGCAGTGGCGCCTCTAGGCAAACCCGACAATCCCGAAGTGGCCACCAAGTTGGAACTGGCCCAGGCATACGAGGAAATGGGCGATCTCGACGGCGCACGCGAATTGCTGAATGAAGTCGTCAATGAGGGCAGTGATGCCCAACAAGCTGAGGCCCGAGCAAAGCTCGACCAGTTGAGCGCCTGATTCTGGCCACGACATCACACGATGTCGTGGCGGGTCCATCCCATGTTTCATCCAGCTTCACTCTTGCTCGCGTGGGTTGTTTATGCGGCGGGTCTGTCATGGCTGCCGGTTATATGGCTGGCTGTTTTTTCGGCGCTCTCATCGATCGCAGCCTTCGTTTGGGCAACTGACCGCAGCCGACGCCTCCTGTATCGGACGCGCTGGCTGTTTCTGTCCTTGGCGGTACTCTACTTGTTTGCTACTCCTGGCGAGTACCTGCCGGGGGTAGCCGGTGACATCGGCCTGACCTTCGAAGGACTGTGGCAGGGGTTGGAACACGCCGGACGTTTGCTCGCCTTGCTGACCAGCCTTGCTCTTTTGCATCAGATCGTGGGAAACGCAGGGCTGGTCGCAGGCTTCCATACGCTGATGAAGCCCCTGCCCTGGCGGGAGGCAACAGTCGTGCGCTTGATGCTGGTGCTGGATTATGTCGAGCAGGACAAAACGCCGGGATGGCGGGCCTGGTTGATGCCCGGTCCTGTGCTGGCGAATGAACCGTGCAGCATCGACCTGCCGCGCTATTCGTTTGGCTGGCGCGACTGCCTGGTTTTGGCGCTTGTGCTGCTCATGATCGTGGGGTTGTACTGCTTGTCATGAGAATCGCACTCGGCGTCGAATACGACGGTTCCGGATTTTCCGGCTGGCAATCCCAGCCCGGCGGGAATACCGTGCAGGATGTCCTAGAGTCGGCGTTGGCCGCGATTGCGAATCAGGCCGTGCGCGTCGTGTGTGCGGGCCGCACCGATGCCGGTGTGCACGCAACGGCACAGGTGGTGCATTTCGATACCGGAGTCGGTCGCCCTGTCATTGCCTGGGTGCGCGGCGTCAATGCCCATCTGAGCGCAGCCGTGGCAGTGCGCTGGGCTAGGCCGGTGGATGAAGCGTTTCATGCCCGGTTTGCCGCGCAGGCACGCGCGTATCGCTACGTGCTGCTGAATCGGCCCGAGCGCCCGGGGCTACTGGCCGGGAAAGTCGGCTGGTGCCATCGGCCGCTGGATCTGACATCAATGCAGGCTGCCGCCGCCTGCCTGCTGGGCGAGCATGACTTCTCTTCCTTTCGGGCCGCGGAATGTCAGGCCAAGTCTCCGGTCAAGACGCTCTATCGATTCGATATAGCCCGCGCGGGCGACCTCGTGATTTTCGATTGCTGTGGCAATGCCTTTCTGCACCACATGGTGCGCAACCTCGTGGGGGCGCTGGTCCATGTCGGTATGGGGCGCGAGTCCCCAGCGTGGTTTGCCGGTCTGCTCGCGGCGCGCGACCGGCGGCTGGGTGCGCCAACCTTTGCTCCGGACGGCTTGTACCTGACGGGCGTCCATTACGACGAGAAATGGGCATTGCCGCAGCAGGGCCGTATCATGGCGGTTCCGCAACTCCCGGTCAGCTGAGACGCCATGCACCGAACCCGCATCAAGATCTGCGGCATCACCCGCCGGGAAGACCTCGATGCCGCCGTGCAGTGCGGGGCCGATGCGATCGGATTCGTTTTCTATCCCTCCAGCCCGCGGTTTCTTCCGCCGGAGCAGGCTGCGGTTCTGGCCCAAAGGGTGCCACCCTTCGTCACCCGGGTCGGCCTGTTCGTGAATGCGGAGCCCTCGACTGTGAGAGAAACGGTGGCGCACGTTCCCATCGATCTGCTGCAGTTTCATGGCGACGAAGAAGCCGGCTACTGCGATCAATTCGGTCTGTCGTACCTCAAGGCGGCACGGGTGAAGCCTGGACTCGATCTGTTAGAATTCGCGCGCGCTTTTCCGTCCGCGCAAGGTCTGTTGCTTGATGCTTGGGTCGAGGCGTACGGCGGCGTTGGGCAGTCTTTCGACTGGTCGTTGATCCCCGATCATCTGCCATTGCCGATGGTGCTGTCCGGCGGCCTGCATGTGGGCAATGTCATTGACGCGGTCATCAAGACGCGGCCGTGGGCGGTGGATGTGAGTAGCGGCGTCGAGGCCGCCAAGGGCATCAAGGATGCAGACAAGATCGCCGCTTTCATTGCGGCAGTGAGAATGGCAGATGGCAGACAATAAATACAAGATGCCCGATGAACGTGGGCATTTTGGTAAATATGGCGGAATATTCGTCGCCGAGACCCTGATTCCAGCCTTGGCGGAATTGAATGCCGCCTATGAAGCGGCCGGCAAAGATCCCGCTTTCAAGGCGGAGTTCGAATACGAGTTGGCCCATTACGTCGGCCGGCCGAGTCCGATCTACCATGCCAAACGCTGGTCGGAACAACTCGGCGGGGCGCAGATCTACCTCAAGCGCGAAGATCTCAACCATACCGGCGCGCACAAGATCAACAACTGCATCGGCCAGGCCTTGCTCGCGCGGCGCATGGGCAAACCGCGCGTCATCGCCGAAACCGGTGCCGGCCAGCATGGCGTGGCGAGCGCAACCGTCGCGGCGCGTTACGGCATGGAATGCGTGGTCTACATGGGTAGCGAGGACATCAAGCGCCAGGCCGCCAACGTCTATCGCATGAAAGTGCTGGGCGCCACGGTCGTGCCGGTCGAGTCCGGCTCGAAGACGCTCAAGGATGCGCTCAACGAAGCAATGCGCGACTGGGTGACGAACATCGGCAATACGTTCTACATCATCGGCACGGTGGCCGGCCCGCATCCGTACCCGATGCTGGTGCGCGATTTCCAGTCGGTGATCGGCCGGGAGTGCCTCGGCCAAATGTCAGACCTGACGGGACGGCAGCCGGATCAGGTGATCGCTTGTGTTGGCGGCGGTTCCAACGCGATGGGCATCTTCTACGACTACATTCCCCACGCTGAGGTCAAACTGGTCGGCGTCGAAGCGGCCGGTTTCGGCATGGCGACCGGCAAGCACGCCGCTTCGCTCACCGCCGGCACGCCCGGTGTGCTGCACGGCAACCGCACCTACCTGCTGCAGGATCCGAACGGACAGATCATCGAGACGCACTCCATTTCCGCCGGCCTCGACTATCCGGGCGTCGGTCCGGAGCATGCGTGGCTGAAGGATTCCGGCCGCGCCGAGTACGTGACGGTGACCGACGACGAAGCGCTGGCGGCATTTCACTACCTCTGTCGCAACGAGGGGATCATCCCGGCGCTCGAATCGAGCCACGCGCTCGCCTACGCGGCGCGCATCGCGCCGTCGCTGGCGCAGGACAAGATCCTGCTCGTCAACCTGTCCGGCCGTGGCGACAAGGACATGCACACCGTCGCCGACAAGGCCGGGATAAGGTTCTGATCATGTCGTGCCAATCACGTATTCCCGCCAAATTTGCCGCGCTACGGACCGAATGCCGCAAGGCGCTCATCCCCTTCATCACCGCCGGCGATCCCGAGCCCGGCCAGACCGTGCCGCTGATGCATGCGCTGGTTGCCGGCGGCGCAGACATCATCGAGCTCGGCGTACCGTTTTCCGATCCGATGGCCGATGGCCCGACGATCCAGCGTGCCTCCGAACGTGCGCTGACCTACGGTGTCAGCCTGCGTATCGTGCTCGGCATGGTGCATGAATTCCGCAAGACCGATGTCACCACGCCCGTGGTGCTGATGGGCTACGCCAACCCGGTCGAAGCCTATGGGCAGGCGGCCTTCGCGCGTGATGCGCAAGTTGCCGGTGTCGATGGCGTCTTGACGGTCGATTACCCGCCCGAGGAGTGCGCCGGCTTTGCCGACCTGCTGCAGGCGCATGGCATCGATCCGATCTTCCTGCTCGCGCCGACCTCGGTGGAGCAGCGCTTTACCGACGTTGCCGAACTCGGCAGCGGCTACATCTACTACGTGTCGCTCAAGGGCGTGACCGGCTCCGCCGCCATCGACCTCGACGACGTGGCGCGGCGCATCCCGGTGATCCGCGCCAAGGTTGGCATGCCGGTTGGCGTCGGCTTCGGCATCCGCGACGCGGCCAGCGCATCGCGCATCGCGCAGGTTGCCGATGCCGTCGTGATCGGCAGCAAGATCATCGAAACCATCGAGCAGGCACCCGCGGGCGAAGCACCGGCCCGCGTGACGGCTTTCCTGCGCGAGGTGCGCACGGCCATGGATGCAACGAACAGGGGGGTGCAAGCATGAGCTGGCTCCAGAAACTGCTGCCGCCGAAGATCAAGCGGGCCGAAGGCGCGAAGAAATCGATTCCCGAAGGCCTCTGGCGCAAGTGTCCGTCCTGCGAGGCGGTGCTCTACGCGACCGACCTTGAGCAAAATCTCAGCGTCTGCCCGAAATGCGGACATCATCATCGCTTGAAGGCGCGCGAACGCCTTGACCTGCTGCTCGATGCGGAAGGCCGTTTCGAGATCGGCAGCGAAGTCGTGCCGCTGGATGTACTGAAGTTCAAGGACAGCAGGCGCTACCCGGAACGCCTCGCGGCGGCCGTCGAGGAAACCGGCGAGTCCGATGCAATGGTCGTGATGCAGGGCGCGGTGAAGACGCTGCCGCTGGTGGTTGCCGCCTTCGAATTCGATTTCATGGGCGGCTCGATGGGCTCGGTCGTTGGCGAGCGTTTTGTGCGCGGCGTGAATGCCGCCGTCGAACATCAATTGCCCTTCCTCTGCATTACCGCCTCGGGGGGCGCACGCATGCAGGAGGGTTTGCTTTCGCTGCTGCAGATGAGCAAGACCACAGCGGCCGTAACGCGACTGGCCCGCCACAAGTTGCCCTTCATCACCTTGCTGACCGACCCGACTATGGGCGGAGTTTCGGCATCCTTCGCCTTCGTCGGCGATGTCGTGATGGCCGAACCGGGCGCGCTGATCGGCTTTGCCGGGCCGCGCGTGATCGAACAGACCGTGCGCGAAACACTGCCGGCGGGCTTCCAGCGTGCCGAGTTCCTGCTTGAGAAGGGCGCGATCGACATGATCGTCGACCGCCGCAAGCTGCGCGATCAACTCGCTGCCGTGCTGACGTTATTGCAGAGAATCCCAGCCGTTTGAAACCGGTTGATCCGGGCCCTACGCTCGACGACTGGCTCGCGCATCTCGAAGCCTTGCATCCGCGCGGTCAGGCGGGCATCGAGTTGGGGCTCGAGCGGGTCCGCCAGGTAGCGCAGGCCCTGGGGCAGCGTCAGGACTGCCCGGTCATCACCGTGGGCGGGACCAACGGCAAAGGCTCGACCTGCGCGATGCTCGAACGCATCCTGCTGGCGGCCGGCTACCGTGTCGGCGTCTATACCTCGCCCCACCTGCTGCGCTACAACGAGCGCGTGCGGCTGGACGGCCGGCCCGCCGCCGATGCCGCCTTCTGCACGGCCTTTGCCCGCGTCGAAACGGCCCGTGGGGATGTCCCGCTGACCTACTTCGAATTCGGCACGCTGGCGGCCTGGGAAATGTTCACCGCGCCAGCGTTACCGGGGCTCGATGCGATCATCCTCGAAGTCGGCTTGGGCGGCCGTCTCGACGCCACCAATATCTATGATCCCGACTGCGCCGTCGTCACCACGGTGGCGCTCGACCACATGGATTATCTCGGCTCGACGCGCGCTGCGATCGGCGTCGAGAAGGCCGGCATCTGCCGCTCCGGCCGGCCACTGATCTGCGGCGATGCCGCGCCGCCGGACAGCATGGTCGAGGTGTGCCGTCGCACCGGGGCTGACTTTCGACAGCTTGGGCGGGACTTCGGCTTCCTGCGGCAGGAAGGGCAATGGCAGTACTGGGGACGGGATGGCCGCACGCTGGGCGGCCTGGCGTTTCCCGCCCTGCGCGGCGCGGGCCAGTTGCACAACGCGGCGTGTGCCATCGCGGCGCTGGATACGCTGCGCGAGCGCCTGCCGGTGACGGCGCAGGATATCCGCCGCGGGCTGGCGGAAGTCGAGGTGGCGGGGCGCTGCCAGGTGCTGCCCGGACGGCCGCAAATCATCCTTGACGTGGCCCACAATCCGCAGGCGGCACAAGAGCTGGCGCACAGCATCGGCGACATGGGATACGCCCGCCGCAGCTGGGCGGTGTTTGGCATGATGGCCGACAAGGATATCGCCGGGGTGGTCGAAGCGCTGCAGCCGCGGGTCGATGACTGGCTCGTCAGCGATTTGCCCGGCCCGCGCGCGGCACAGGGCGCATGCCTGGTGGAAATCATCGCGAAAGTCAGTCCTGGCGCGACGGCACGCTGTTTCGATTCGCCCGCCGCGGCAATGCATTACGCACAGGAGAATGCGGGCGTCGATGATAGAATTTTGGTGTTCGGATCATTCCTGACCGTGGCAGGGGTGATGCGTTTCCTGAACCGCGGCGATAACTGACATGGCGCAAGAGGATAAAGAGGCACGAGGGGCAGATCGGGGCGTGCAGGTGGATGAAGCCACGCTGTTGAAAAAACGTGCGCGCCGGCGCTTGATCGGTGCCGTGGCCTTGGCGCTCTTCGCGGCGATCATTTTGCCGATGGTGATGGATCACCAGCCGGCACCGCCGCTCAAGGACATCCAGATCCGCATTCCCAGTCCCGACGAAGGCGCGACGCAGAAAGTGGCGCCGCCCGCGAAGTCCGTCGCCAAACCGATTGCCAGGCCCGAGGCTAAACCCGAATCCAAGGCTGACGCGAAGGACGACGCCAAGCCGGAAAGCAAACCGGAAACCAAGGCGGATCAAAAACCCGAGCCGAAACCCGAATCCAAAGCCAAACCTGAGCCCGAACCCAAGGCTGAACCCAAGGCTGAACCCAAGGCTGAACCCAAGGCTGAACCCAAGGCTGAACCCAAGGCTGAACCCAAGGCTGAACCGAAGCCGGAGTCCAAGTCGGAAGCAAAGCCGTTGGCTGCAGCGAGCGGCGACGCCTGGGAAGTGCAGTTGGGGGCGTATGCCGAGCCTGGCCGGGTCAAGATTCTGCAGACCAAGCTCAAGGATCTGGGCATCCCGAGCTATACGGAAAAAGTCGATACCTCAAACGGGCCGCGTACCCGTGTCCGGGCTGGTCCTTTCAGCAGCCAGGAGGCGGCCGAAAAAGCCCGGGCGCGCATCAAGATCATCGGCGTCGATGGGCCGGTGGCCCGTGAAACTGTGATTCGCGGTGAGCGCGCGTGACGCCCTTCGATTATTTCGTCCTGGCCGCCATGGCTGTTTCCCTGCTGGTGGGCGTTACGCGTGGCGTGATCAGCGAAATACTCGCCCTGGTGGCGTGGGTGGCAGCCTTTATCGCGGCACGCCTGTGGGCCGTGCCGACCGGGGACCTGGTTCTGGCCGAGTTGCCCGATCCTCTGTGGCGACAGCTGGCGGGCTTCGCACTCGTATTTGTCGCCGTGCTGATCCTGTTCGCGTTGTTGCGCTGGGTGACGAGTCTCCTGCTCAAGGCGGCGGGATTGCGTCCGCTCGATCGCATGCTGGGGGCGATGTTCGGCGTGGCGCGCGGTGTGCTGGTCTTGCTGGTGCTGGTCTTGCTGGCGGGCCTGACACCCTTGCCGCAACAACAATGGTGGCGGCACGGGATGTTCGCGCGACCGCTGGAAACAGGCGTTCTGGCGGTCAAGCCCTGGCTGCCGCCGGAACTGGCGAAACGGATTCAATACCGATAGGGTGAAACGATGTGCGGCATTCTAGGGGTGGTCGCCACCACGCCGGTCAACCAGTTGCTCTATGACGGCCTGCAGGTCCTGCAGCATCGCGGGCAGGATGCCGCCGGGATCGCTACCGCCGAAGGCGGACGTTTCCACATGCACAAGGGTCCCGGGCTGGTGCGCGACGTCTTCCGCACCCGCAACATGCGCAACCTGGTGGGCAATTGGGGCATCGCGCACTGTCGGTACCCGACGGCCGGCTCGGCCTACAACGCGGCCGAGTCGCAGCCCTTCTACGTCAATTCGCCCTTTGGCCTGATGCTGGCCCACAACGGCAATCTTACAAACTCCGAGCCGTTGAAGCGTGACATGTTCCTGCAGGATTTGCGGCACATGAACACCAATTCGGATTCCGAGGTGCTGCTCAATGTGCTGGCGCACGAACTGCAGGTGGCATCGACGAAATACCAGGTCGATGCCGAGACGATTTTCAAGGCGGTCGCGGGCACGCAAAAGCGCGTGCGTGGCGCCTATGCCGTCGTCGCGATGATTGCCGGCTACGGCCTGCTGGCTTTCCGCGATCCCTACGGCATCCGACCGCTGGTGATCGGCAGGAACGAAACACCTGACGGCCCGGAATACCTCGTTGCGTCCGAGAGTGTCGCCATCGACACCCTTGGCTTCAAGTTCCTGCGCGACGTCGAGCCCGGCGAGGCGGTGCTGATCGACATGCGCGGCCAGTTCCTCAGCCGCCAGTGCGCCGAGAAGACCATGCACGCACCTTGCATGTTCGAGTACGTCTATCTGGCGCGGCCCGATTCACTGATCGACGGTGTCTCGGTGTACGAGGCGCGCATGCGCATGGGGGTGTCGCTCGCCGACAAGATCCGCCACACCATGCCGCATCTGGCCATCGATACGGTGATCCCGATCCCGGATTCGAGCCGGCCGGCCGCGCTCGAACTGGCGACACACCTCGGCGTACCCTACCGCGAGGGCTTCGTGAAGAACCGCTACATCGGCCGCACCTTCATCATGCCCGGCCAGGCATCGCGCAAGAAATCGGTGCGGCAGAAACTCAATGCCATTGCGTCCGAGTTCCGCGGCAAAAATGTGTTGCTCGTCGACGACTCGATCGTGCGCGGCACCACCAGCCAGGAGATCATCCTGATGGCGCGCGAGGCGGGTGCCAAAAAAGTTTATTTCGCTTCGGCCAGCCCGCCGGTGCGGCATGCCAACGTCTATGGCATCGACATGCCTTCGCGCGCCGAGCTGATCGCCGCCTTTCGCAACGACGATGAAATCCGTCAGGAAATCGGCGCCGACGCGCTGATCTACCAGGATCTGGAGGCGATGAAAAACGCCGTGCGCGAGATCAACCCGGCCTTGACACAATTCGACACCTCCTGTTTCGACGGCCTCTACATCACCGGCGATGTCAGCGCGGACTATCTGACGCGTATCGAGGAGGCTCGCTCAAGGCCCTCGCTCGATGACGGCGAGGGCGGTCAGCTCGACCTCAACCTGGTCACCGACGAATGAACGAAAACGCCCAGTATCAGTTCGACACGCTGGCCATCCGCGCCGGCCAGGAGCGCAGCCAGTTCGGCGAGCACTCCGAAGCGCTCTATCTGACATCGAGCTTCGTGTTTCCCAGCGCGGCGAAGGCGGCAGCGCTGTTTGCCGGCGAGGTCGAAGGCTACACCTACTCGCGCTTCACCAATCCCACGGTCACGCTGTTCCAGGATCGGCTTGCCGCGCTGGAAGGGGCGGAAGCCTGTATCGCCACGGCCAGCGGCATGTCGGCGATCCTCGCCACTGTGCTGGCCCTGCTGCAGTCGGGTGATCACATCGTCGCGGCACGCGGCATCTTCGGCGCCAGCCAGGCCTTGTTTGGCACGATCCTGCCCAAGTTCGGAATTAACACGACTTTCGTCGTCGGTTGCGCTCCGGTCAGCTTCAAGGCGGCGATCCAGCCGAACACGAAACTGGTGTTTATTGAGACGCCGTCCAATCCGCTGACCGAGGTGCATGACATCGCCGCGCTGACGGAACTGGCCCACGCCGTTGGCGCGCTGCTGGTGGTTGATAACTGCTTCTGCACGCCGGCACTGCAGCGGCCGCTCGAATTCGGCGCCGACCTTGTCATCCATTCCGCGACCAAACATCTCGATGGACAAGGGCGCGTGATGGGTGGGGCGGTGTGCGGCGCCAAGGTCCCGGTCGAGGAGGTCTTCAAGTTCATGCGCACGGCGGGCCCGACGCTCTCCGCCTTCAATGCCTGGGTGCTGCTCAAGGGACTGGAAACGCTGAACCTCCGCATGCAGGCGCATTCGGCGAACGCGCTGGAACTGGCGCGTCGGCTGGAAAAACATCCGGCGATCGAACGTGTGTTCTATCCTGGTCTGCCGTCCCACCCACAGCATGCGCTGGCGCAGCGCCAGCAGTCGGCGGGCGGCGCCATCGTATCTTTCGCGGTCCGCGGCGGCAGGGAAGCCGCCTGGCGTGTCGTCGACCACTGCCAGTTGCTGTCGATTACATCCAACCTCGGCGACGTGAAGACCACCATCACTCATCCGGCCACCACGACGCACGGCCGCGTCGCGCCCGAGGCCCGGGCCGAAGCGGGGATAACCGACAATCTGGTGCGCGTGGCGGTCGGTCTGGAGGCAATCGACGACATCGAGGCCGATCTGCTGCGCGGTCTGGCGACCTGTTGAACGGCGGAAAACAGCTGCAGGTGCCGTCCCGCCAGCGCTGACTTTCCATCCGCGCGGGACGGATTCCCCGAACTGTTAAAATTTACCGGGCAGCCCGTCTGCCCCTTGATGACCTTTTCCCCGATTGCCATGAAACGCTCCCGTTTTTCACGTCGCACGAAGCAAACGCCCGATACCGAGGAACTGATCCGCCTCGCCACCCAGTTGAGCCTGTCGGGCAGCCGGCTGGAAGACGAGTTCTGGGAACGCCGCCTGTTCGACAACGATCGACCGCCTGTTGCGCGGCCAGGACGAGGCAGCCCTGAATGCCGCGCTGGACCACCTCTACGGCGCCGGCGGGCGAGCCTACGATGAACTCGCCGACATGGTCGAGAATTGTGCCGAATCGCGCCATCACGCGATGGCTGCGACAGGCTCCGGACAGGATGTACTGCTGTTCGCCGCGCCGGTGCTGGCGTGGTCGCGCTTTGCTATCCCTTCCGGCCCGATTACGCCAGAAGTGCTGGCCAATCTCCGCGTCCAGCTGCAGGCACACGTGTTCGCTGCGGACATCCGCTTTGGGCTTGCCGATTACTTCTTCAGCCCCGACCAGTTGCCGCAGAGCTATTGCGAAACAGCTGCGCTGGCCGAAAAGCTCGGCAAGGCGGCGTTGCACGGGCGCGATCTCAAGCTCGACGCCGCACAGATGGCCGAAACGATGAATTTCCTGTCGGACACCCGCTACCTGATTGGCGCGGTCTGCGCGCCCGCCGGTGCGCCGCTGTTTCGCTGGCAGGAAGAGGACGGCAGCCGGACCGAGGCGCTCAAGCAATGGCGTGCCCAGGGCGGTGAAGTCCTGCGCACGCTGCTGCCGGCCTGCGCCATCGAGCCACTGCTCCCACAGTCCTTCCATGCAGCGATCCGCGAAGCCGATCGCGCGTCCCGTCCGTATTCGCTGCGCTCCGCTGTCGCTTTCCTCCAGACGACGCTGAATGTGCCGGCTGCCAACCTGCGCGCGGTGGTGGCCCCGTATTACGACCGCCAGCTCGAGGAGTTCCGGATCGGTTTCACGCTCGACGAAGCCCCTGAGGTCGTGCATGGCGTGGTCTGGCCGTTGCTTGAAAACGAGGACGAAGCGGCCGAGTTGCCCGGCCAGATCGAGGGGGTGTTGCGTGAAGCGGGCGTGCGCGAGGTCCTGGTGCTCGATCATCGATTCCCGCTCGAATACTGCGACGATTGCGGCGCGCCGCTGTATCCGAACCCCGAGGGCGAACCGGTCCATGCCGAGTTGCCCGAGCAGGAAGAGGAAGCCATGCCGCGCCATCTGCACTAGGGCACTGGTTGCAGCGATGGCAACACCCTCGACGCTGGACGAACTGATCGCGGCCCTTCGCTGTCTGCCGGGCGTCGGGCCGAAATCCGCGCAGCGCATGGCCTATCACCTGCTGCAGCACGATCCACGCGGTGCGGAGCGCCTGTCGGCAGCCCTCGACCTGGCCCTCAAGAAGCTGCACCGCTGTGCCCGCTGCAACAATTTCACCGAGGCCGAGGTATGCGAACGCTGCCTGTCCACGAAGCGCGATCCCTCGCAGTTGTGCGTCGTCGAGATGCCGGCTGACCTTAACACGATGGAACAGACGCATGCCTACCGCGGCCTGTACTACGTCCTGATGGGGCGTTTGAGCCCGCTTGACGGTGTCGGACCGCGCGAACTGGCCTTTGACCGGCTGCTCGGGCGCGCCAGCGACGGGGTCGTCAAGGAAGTGATTCTCGCCACCAACCTGACCCACGAAGGGGAGGCGACCGCCCATTACCTCTCGGAAATGCTCCACGCGCGCGGAATCAAGGTCAGCCGCATCGCGCGCGGCCTGCCGCTGGGTAGCGAACTCGAATATTCCGACGCCGCCAGCGTGGCCCAGGCCTTGCTGGAAAGGCGTGATTATTGATACAAAACATCAAGTTAGCTAATGAGTACTTTAATTCCAATGCTGTCTTGAGTACAATCGTCAGGTTTTAGTATTCGCTTTCTTACTTTTCAGGAAACCACCATGAGTTGTGACGATAAAGTGGATTGTGGCAGGCGCCGCCTGCTGGTCGCGACATCGGTTGCCGGCGGTGTGGCGGGTGTGGTAGCGGTCGTGCCGTTTGTCAGCACCTTCGCGCCGTCCGAGCGGGCCAAGTCGGCCGGTGCTCCGGTCGAGGTCGACATCAGCAAACTTGCCCCCGGGGAGATGATGACCGTCGAATGGCGCGGCAAGCCGGTCTGGATCATCCATCGCACCAAGGAAATGCTCGACGCTTTGCCCCAGTTGGATGACAAGCTGGCAGACCCGAAATCGGACCGCAACATGCAGCCAGGTTATGCCAAGAACGAGTATCGCTCGATCAAGCCTGAATATCTCGTCGCCATCGGCATCTGCACCCATCTGGGCTGTTCGCCGTCCGAAAAGTTCAAGACCGGTGCCGAGTCCGGCATTGATGCCGAGTGGGCTGGTGGTTTCCTCTGCCCCTGCCATGGTTCGACCTTCGACCTGGCTGGCCGCGTCTATAAGAGCAAGCCGGCGCCGGACAATCTCGAGATTCCGCCGCACGTTTACCTGTCCGACGCCAAGATCATGGTCGGCGAAGACAAGAAGGGAGCCTAAGTCATGGGTGCCGCCAACGTCGAAAAATACAAGTCCGACGGCACGACCTCCGGCAACCTGCTGGAATGGATCGATGCCCGCTTCCCCCTGATGGCGCTGTGGAATGATCACCTGGCCAAGTATTACGCCCCAAAGAACTTCAATTTCTGGTACTTCTTCGGCTCCCTTGCACTGCTGGTTCTGGTCATCCAGGTTGTCACCGGCATTTTCCTGACCATGCATTACAAGCCGGATGCCTCGCTGAACGCTTCCGGCGTCCCGGTGGCCTTCGCCAGCGTCGAGTACATCATGCGCGACGTGCCATGGGGCTGGCTGATTCGTTACATGCATTCGACCGGTGCATCGGCCTTCTTCATTGTCGTCTATCTGCACATGTTCCGCGGCATGCTCTATGGTTCCTACCGCAAACCGCGCGAGTTGATCTGGGTTTTCGGCGTGATCATTTTCCTGGTGCTGTTTGGCGAGGCATTCATGGGCTATCTGCTGCCCTGGGGCCAGATGTCCTACTGGGGCGCGCAGGTTATCCTGAACATGCTTTCCGCCATTCCATTGATTGGCAATGAACTGGCGATCTGGGTACGCGGTGATTTCGTCGTGAGCGATCCCACGCTGAACCGCCTGTTCTCCCTCCACGTCGTTGCCATGCCGCTGATCCTGATCGGCCTGGTGGCGGCGCATGTCATGGCGCTCCATGAAGTCGGCTCGAACAACCCGGACGGTATCGAGATCAAGAAGAAGAAGGATGCCAATGGCATTCCGCTCGATGGCATTCCCTTCCATCCGTACTACACGGTGAAGGATATTGTCGGCGTGGTTGTGTTCTTCATGGTGTTCGCGGTCATCCTGTTCTTCATGCCCGAGGGCGGCGGGTACTTTCTGGAATTCAACAATTTCTTCCCCGCCGACCCGCTGGTGACACCGCCGCATATCGCCCCAGTCTGGTACTTCACGCCTTACTACTCGATCCTGCGTGCCAATACGGTGAATTTCTTCTGGATCGATGCCAAGCTCTGGGGCGTGATCTTCATGGGCCTGAGCGTGATGATCTTCTTTTTCCTGCCCTGGCTCGATCGCAGCCCGGTGAAGTCGATCCGCTATCGCGGACCGCTCTACAAGGGCGCACTCGCGATCTTCATCGTCAGCTTCTTCATTCTCGGCTACCTGGGCATGCTGGCGCCGACGCCGGGGCGTACGGTGGTGTCACAGGTTTGCACGATCCTCTACTTCGCCTTCTTCCTGCTGATGCCGATCTACACATCGCTGGACAAGTGCACGGCCGAACCGGAAAGGGTGACGGGATAATGAAAAAGCTGTTTATTGCATTGCTGTGGGTGCCATTGCTGGCCTTCGCTGCCGGCGCCGAACTTCATCTCGACAAGGCACCCGATCGGGGACGTAATCTTCCGGCCCTCCAGAATGGTGCGAAGATCTTCGTCAATTACTGCCTGAACTGCCATTCGGCCTCCTACATGCGCTACAACCGCCTGCAGGACATCGGCCTGTCGGAACAGCAGATCAAGGACAATCTGTTGTTCACCCAGGACAAGATCGGCGAACTGATGACCATCGCGATGCGCCGCTCCGAATCGAAGCAGTGGTTCGGCGCTGCACCGCCGGATCTCACCGTGATCGCGCGTGCGCGCGCATCGGAATTCGGTACTGGATCCGATTGGCTCTACACCTATCTGCGGGGTTTCTACCGCGACGCTACGCGTCCGACCGGCTGGAACAACACGGTGTTCGCCAATGTCGGCATGCCGCACGTGCTGTGGGAACTGCAGGGCGAACAGGCGATGGGGGCCGACCACAAGCTGACACTCGCCAAACCCGGCTTGCTGCAGCCCGCCGAATACGATGCGATGGTCGCCGACCTGGTCGGCTTCCTGAACTACATGGGCGAGCCGGTGCAGAATTTCCGCAAAGACTTGGGCGTCATCGTCCTGATCGCGCTGGCCATCCTTTTTGTCTTCGCCTATGCGCTCAAGCGTGAATACTGGCGCGATATCCATTAACCAAACGACTAACTTACCATGGGACATCGAGATATGAATCCACCTGTGCGTCGCGTGGTGCGTGATTCCGACTATTCATGGGGAACCAGTGCCATGATGAACTTGTATTCGGGCACCACCTGTCCGTTCAGCCATCGCTGCCGTATCGTTCTATACGAGAAGCAGATGGATTTTCAGGTGATCGATGTCGATCTCTTCAACAAGCCCGAAGATATCGCCGTCATCAATCCCTACAACCGCGTGCCGGTGCTGGTGGATCGCGACCTCGTGCTGTATGAATCGAACATCATCAACGAGTACATCGACGAGCGCTTCCCGCATCCGCAGCTGATGCCGCCGGATCCGCAGACGCGTGCCAAGGCGCGCCAGTTGCTGCATACGATGGAGCACGAGCTGTTCAGTCACATCGACGTACTCGAGCGAAACCTCAAGACGGCCGACAAGTCGCGGGCGCATATCCGCGACCGGCTGGTTGAGCTGACGCCGTTGTTCGGCAAGCAGAAGTTCCTGCTCGGCGATGACTTCTCGATGCTCGACGTCGCGATCGCACCCTTGCTGTGGCGGCTTGACCATTACGGCATCGAACTGCCGAAGTCGGCCGCGCCGGTGATGAAGTTCGCCGAGCGGATTTTCACCCGGCAGGGTTTCATCGACGCGCTGACACCATCGGAAAAGGTGATGCGCCGCTGAGTCCGGCGCATTGCCTCAGCACCCGAGCCGTCGGCCCCTGGAGATGTTCACCACCAAGCCCTACCTCATCCGCGCCATCCACGAGTGGTGTGTGGATGCGGGCTTTACCCCATATCTGGCCGTGCAGGTCGATGGGCATACCTGTGTGCCGCGCGAGTTCGTGCGCGACGGGCAGATTGTCCTCAATGTCAGTGCCGAGGCGACGCACCAGCTGATGATGGGCAACGAGGAAATCACCTTTCAGACCCGCTTCAACGGCGCATCGTTTCCGGTCGTCGTGCCGATTGATGCGGTCGTGGCGATATACGCCCGCGAGAATGGCCAAGGGATGGCTTTCGAGGCCACCCCGGTCACGGCAACGGTCGAAAACGCGGAAGTCAGTGCTGGCGAGACGGCAGTGGATGCGACTGTCGAAGGTGGGGATAGTCCATCCGAGTTGGCTGCCCGGCGTGGCGGCCACCTGACGCTCGTCAAATAAGCCCAGGGCGGGGGTTGTCGGGTGGGAATATTATTGGCGCCCAAGTCAGGAATCGAACCTGAGACCTACCGCTTAGGAGGCGGTCGCTCTATCCACTGAGCTACAAGGGCGAACTCGCGAATTCTAGCCATTACTGTCTGCGCTGTCCGTCGCCGGCGTAGCCGCAGGCGCAGGCAAGTCGAGTCCCAATCGGTGCATCAGCGTTTCGTGGCTCATGTGGAGCAGATCCTCGATTGCCTGGAAGTCGTCGGGCAGGGCGGCATCATCCCACCCATTGGCGGAGTGGCGCGCGAGGTCGACGGCGAGCTTGACGTTCCTGACACGGGGATGCGCGGCATTCTGCGGATCCATCAGCGTCATCAACAACTGTGGCAGATGCCAGGTCTCGGCCAGCGCCTGCTTGATCTGGTAGAGCGGGACGCCGAAAATCTCGGTCTGGATGGCGACCGAACGGAGGGTACGGTCCGCCTTTTGCCGGTCGGCAACCTGCAGCGCCAGGCCCGGTGCGAAGCACCATATGAGGATTTCCGTGAAATCGTAGAGGAGGGTGGCGACACTGATTTCATCGACATCGAGATCGTGGCGGAAGATGCCCCATTCACGTGCCCAGTGGGCCGCCTTGCGGGCACGGCCGATTACCTTGAGCAGGCCGAGCAGAGCGCGCGGATGGCCCTTGAGATGTTCCTCGACCAGCGGCAGGTTCTGAAAATCGTTGAAGAAGGGCTCCATGCCGGTCATCATCAGCGAGCGTTCGATCGTGGTGATGTCCGTCAGCCGGGTCTTGCTGCGTCTTTCCTCGATGTAGGCCAACACGCGCAAGGTCATCATTGGATCCTGCAGAATGACTGATGAGATCGCGCGGGCGTTGGTCTTATGGGCACGGGTGCGCAAGTCCGCAAGTTGTTGCTCCGTGTGGCGCAACACCGGGATGTTCGCCTGGCTGAAATAGGCGACCCAGCCTTCAAGGTCGAGTATGGGACGGGATTGTTCACTCATGGGCGCATTATCGGCGAGTTGGTGGCGGAACAGGAATCGATTAGCCGCGTTTCAGAGATCGATATTGCCTTGTATTTCAGGGCTGCTCCGGATAGAATCTCGCCCCTTTCCATCCTTGCTCCACCCGTACCGCATGCGGGGGGGCTTAACCTGATCCAGAAGGAGAGTACATGCGCCATTACGAAATCGTTTTCATCGTCCATCCGGACCAATCCGACCAGGTGCCGGCCATGATCGAGCGCTATAAGGCACTCGTCACCGGCAGCAACGGCGCCATCCATCGTCTCGAAGACTGGGGCCGTCGCCAGCTGGCCTACCCGGTCCAGAAGGTGCATAAGGCCCACTATGTACTCATGAACGTCGAGTGCGACAGCACAACGCTGGCCGAGATTGAGAATGCCTTCAAGTTCAACGATGCCGTGCTGCGTCACCTGACCGTCAGGATGGACAAGGCCGAAACCACCCCATCGCCGATGATGAAGGAAGAGAAGTCCCGTTCATTGACGCAAGGGGAGTCCAAGCCCGCCGAGGAGTCCAAGCCCGCCGAGGAGTCCAAGCCCGCCGAGGAGTCCAAGCCCGCCGAGGAGTCCAAGCCCGCCGAGGAGGCCACGGCTGCCGCCTGAGGCAAACGGAGCGGCTGCCGGAGGCACGGCGGCGAATCGCACCGAGCTGACAGGCAGGCTGCTGGAACGCGGCAATCTGCGCTATACCCCAGCGGGGGTTCCGGTCATCGAATTCCGGATAACCCACGCATCGGAGCAGATTGAAGCGACAGCGCCCCGCCGTGTCGAGTGCGAAATCGCCTGCGTGGCACTGGGTACGGTCGCACTGCTGCTCAAGGAGACTTCGCCCGGCATGGATATCGCAGTGAATGGATTCCTCGCTTCCCGCAGCCTCAAGCAGAAAACGCCCGTGCTGCACGTGACCCAGATTGAATTCGCAGAAAAATTTTAGGAAGGGATATTGAACATGGCTTTCAAGCCCAGCAACAAAAAGAAGGACGACCGCAACAAGAACCGCAACCTGTTCAAGCGTCGCAAGTTCTGCCGTTTCTCCGCCGAGAAGATTCCGTACGTCGACTACAAGGACGTCGAACTGCTCAAGGACTTCATCAGCGAGAACGGCAAGGTGATGCCCGCGCGCATCACCGGCACCAAGACCCGCTACCAGCGCCAGCTGTTGACCGCCATCAAGCGGGCCCGCTTTCTGGCGCTGCTGCCCTACACTGACCTGCACCAATAAGCGAGGAGGCGAACCATGCAAGTGATTCTGATGGACAAAGTGGTCAACCTCGGCAACCTCGGCGACGTCGTCAAGGTCAAGGAAGGTTATGCCCGCAATTACCTGATCCCGAAGGGCTTCGCCAAGCGCGCCAACGCCGAGAACATGAAGGTGTTCGAAGCGCGTCGTGCCGAGCTCGAGAAGATCGCGGCCGAGAAACTGGCGGCGGCGCAAGCCGTGGCGGCCAAGCTCGAAGGCCTGCGCGTCGAGATCGCCCGCAAGGCTGGCGTCGATGGCCGCCTGTTCGGTTCGGTCAGCCCGGCCGATGTGGCTGAAGCCATCACTACGCAAGGCATTGCGGTCGAGAGGAGCGCCGTGCGCATGCCGGAAGGCCTGCTCAAGACGATTGGCGAGTTCCCCCTCGAAGTCGCGCCGCACGCCGACGTCGTGGCGAACGTGACTGTCGTGGTCGTCGCCGAACAGTAATTCTGTTGCATTCGCAAAAGGGTCGCCCGGGCCGCCGATGGGCGGCCCTTTTGCGTTAACACAGCCCCGTGCATCCCCACTTTTCATGCACAGCATTTGCACAGGCCGCGCACAGCTTTTCCACCGCATTTGCACAAGGTTGTTCACTCCCCTCGCGCTGGCATCGCGGGTAGACTGACGCCTCTGGAGGAGAGAACAAGACATGGCCCACTTGCAATCGGCGCAGACCTACCTGCAGGCCGCCACGCTGGACCCGCAGGTCGCGGCGCTGAAGCTGCCGCCGCATTCGATCGAGGCGGAGCAGTCGCTGATCGGTGGCCTGCTGCTCGACAATAGCGCCTGGGACCGGATCGCCGACATCGTCAGCGAGTTCGATTTCTATCGCGACGACCATCGCCGCATCTTCGCCCACATCCGCAAACTGGTCGAGACCGGCCGGCCAGCCGACGTGGTGACAGTCTACGAGTCGATCGAACATGCCAATCAGGCCGAGCAGACCGGCGGGCTGGCCTATCTCGGCGAGATCGCCAACGCCACGCCCTCCGCCGCCAACATTCGCCGCTATGCCGAGATCGTGCACGAGCGCGCCGTGCTGCGCAAACTGGTCACGGTCGGTGACGAGATCGCGGCCTCCGCGCTCAATCCGGCGGGGCGCGATGTCAAGTCGCTGCTCGATGGTGCCGAGCAGAAAGTCTTCGAAATCGCCGAGGCAGGTAACCGGATCGGGCAGGGCTTCCAGGCGATTACGCCGCTGCTGGGCGATGTCGTCGATCGCATCGAGAAGCTCTACAACCGCGAGAATCCGTCAGACATCACGGGTCTGGCCACGGGGTTCCACGATCTGGACCGCATCACCTCCGGCCTGCAACCGGGCGACATGATCGTCGTCGCGGGCCGCCCTTCGATGGGCAAGACCGCCTTTGCGCTGAATATCGCCGAGCATGCCGGCATGGAACTGCGGCAACCGGTGGCGATTTTCAGCCTGGAAATGTCCGGCCCCCAACTGGCGATGCGCTTTCTTTCCTCGGCGGGTCGGCTCGACCAGACCAGGATTCGTAACGGCAAGCTGTCCGACGAGGATTGGGAGAAGATGTCGGTGGCGTTGGGCAAGCTGCACGAGGCGCCGATCCACATCGACGAAACCGGTGCGATCAATGCCTCCGACCTGCGCGCCCGCGCGCGCCGGTTGCATCGCCAGTATGGCCCGCTCGGCCTGATCGTCATCGACTACCTGCAACTGATGAGTTCGCTGAAGGACAACGAGAACCGCGCGACCGAAATATCCGAGATTTCGCGCTCCATCAAGGCGCTGGCCAAGGAGCTGCAGGTGCCGATCATCGCGCTCTCGCAGCTTTCGCGCAAGGTTGAGGAACGCAACGACAAGCGGCCCCTGATGTCGGACTTGCGCGAATCCGGCGCCATCGAACAGGATGCCGACATCGTCATGATGATGTACCGCGAGGAATACTACAAGCCGGATACCACCGAGAAGGGCGTCGCCGAGGTGATTATCACCAAGCACCGCAATGGCCCGACCGGCATGGTGAAGCTCACTTTCCTCGGCGAATACACAAGATTCGAAAACTTCGCAGCGCCGGGATCGTACTGACGAAAGTCAGTCCTGGCAGGACGGCACCCGATCGCGTCAGAGCACTTCCGCCGCGTGATCGGCCAGGCGCGAGCGCTCGCCACGCTGCAGCGTGATGTGTCCCGAGTGGTTCCAGCCCTTGAAGCGGTTTACCACGTAGGTCAGGCCAGATGAGCCTTCCGTCAGATAGGGCGTGTCGATCTGCGCGATGTTGCCAAGGCAGACCACCTTGGTGCCCGGCCCGGCGCGCGTGATCAGCGTTTTCATCTGCTTCGGCGTCAGGTTCTGCGCCTCGTCGATGATGAGAAATTTGTTGAGGAAGGTACGGCCGCGCATGAAATTGAGCGACTTCACCTTGATGCGGCTGCGGATCAGGTCCATTGTCGCGGCGCGGCCCCAGTCGCCGGTATAGCCGCCGGACTTCTCGCCTTCCTCGGCCGGCTTGTTGAGCACGTCGAGGTTGTCTTCCAGCGCGCCCATCCACGGTGTCATCTTTTCTTCCTCGGTACCGGGCAGGAAACCGATGTCTTCGCCGACCGGGACAGTAACGCGCGTGATGATGATTTCGGCAAAGCGTTTTTGTTCCAGGGTTTGCGTCAATGCCGCGGCCAGCGTCAGCAGCGTCTTGCCGGTTCCGGCCTGACCCAGCAGGGTGACGAAGTCGATGTCGGGGTGCATCAGCAGGTTGAGCGCGAAATTCTGTTCGCGGTTCCGGGCGGTGATGCCCCAAACAGCGTTTTTCGCATGGCTGTAGTCGATCAACGTCTCGAGTTCTGCCGTCTTGCCGGCGCTGACTTTCACCCACGCCTGCAGCGGTTGCGGACCTTCCTGCCAGACGAATTCATTCACCAGCAGGTCGGGGCAGAGCGGCCCGGTGATGCGATAGTAGGTGCGGCCTTCCTGCTTCCACGACTCGAGCCCCTTGGCATGCGTGTCCCAGAAGTTGGCGGGCAGTTCGAGGCTGCCGCTGAAGAGCAGGTCGGTGTCTTCCAGTACCTTGTCGTTGAAGTAGTCCTGCGCTTCGAGGCCCAGCGCGCGGGCCTTGATGCGCATGTTGATGTCCTTGGTGACCAGGATGACCGGCTGCTTGGGATGCTTCTGCCGCAAGTGGAGCGCGACGGCGATAATCTGGTTGTCGGCGCGCGAGGTTGGCAATGAAGGCGGCAGCATGCCGTTGATGGCCTCGGTCTGGAGGTACAGGCGACCGCTCGCCAGTTCGCGCGACGGGCCGGTCAGTTCGATGCCGCGATCGATGTCCTCCTCGCTGCCACTGACGATTTCGTCGAGCAGGCGGCTGGCCTGGCGTGCGTTGCGGGCGACTTCCGACATGCCCTTCTTGTTGTCGTCGAGTTCCTCCAGCGTCATCATCGGCACGAAGAGATCGTGTTCCTCGAAGCGGAACAGGCTCATTGGATCGTGCATCAGCACGTTGGTGTCGAGCACGAAGATCTTGACGGGTTTTTTCGCCGTGGCGGTGCGAGCGGGCTTGGCGGTTCGGGCGGCTGGCTTGGCGTTCATGGGGGTTTGGACGGTTGGGTTCAAAGGGCCTGCAGGGCGGCGAGGACTTCCGCCGCGTGGCCATCGACCTTGACGCCACGCCATTCGCGCGCGACGCGGCCATGCGGGTCGATCAGGAAGGTGCTGCGTTCAATGCCACGTACCTGTTTGCCGTACATATTTTTCATCTTTATGACATTGAAGAGGGCGCAGGCGGTTTCGTCCGCATCGCACAACAGTTCGAAGGGAAGATCGAGCTTGGCCTTGAAACCCTCATGCGACTTCAGGCTGTCGCGCGACACGCCCCAGACGCTTCCGCCCGCCTTGACGAAATCCGCATGCAGATCGCGAAACTGGCCGGCTTCAGTGGTGCAGCCCGGGGTGCTGTCCTTCGGGTAGAAGTAGATAACCAACGGCTGGCCGCGCATCCCGCTCAGTCGGAAGGTTTTCCCACCGGTGGCGGGCAGGGTGAAATCGGGCACTTCCAGACCGATGACAGCGGGAAGTGGCGTAGCAGTTGCGGTGTTCATGCGGGGCTTCTCCAGGCGGACAAAAACTCATCTCCTTGCAGCAGCAGGGTACCGTGATACCCCGGCGCCTTGCCCGTCACGACTTCATGCCGGGGCAGTTTATCCATGTCGAGACGGGCGGCCAGGGCCTGAACAGAAACGACTTCGTAGCCTTGTTCGTGCCAGCCCGTCAGCAATCGCTCGAAGGGAAGTGGCGCCTTGCCCAGCGCACGGGTGGCCCTCAGGCTGAACACATGCCCATGCAAGGGTGGGTTGGCCGTGAGCGCCAGTAGCGTGTTGACGCCGCCAGCGGGGTCCTGGTGCAGCGAAGTTGCCAGTTCGTCGAGCGTGGGCAGGGTGACGGGAATTTGCGGACAACGCACGATTTCACCGTTCCAGACAGGAATGAAGGGGTGGCGGCCGCGCGTGTCGCTCGCGCAGGCGAATCCGAGTCGCTGCGTCAATCGCAGGGCATGGGGATTGGAGCGCCAGCCCGGTGCGGCATGCAGCGTAGGGGGCACCTCGAGTACCTGGGTGAAGGTCTGGGTGGTGCGCTCGAGTTGGGTGGTCGTCCACGCGGCGTCTGCCCGTTCGACCCGTTTCATCCATTGCTTCGGCCGCCAGCCGTAGGTGCCCAAGTCGAAGCAGGCGTTGCGCACCTGCTTGAGCGTGCCGGCGCAGTGCCGCGCCAGCGAACGCCCGAGCCAGTCGGGGCCGAGCGCGAAGACAAAACTCCCCCCGACGCCGCGCGCGCGCAACAGATCGGCGAGTACGGGCAGCGCGGTGCGGGCCGCGTAGCCGGGAACGTCGATTCTCAGGGCAAGTTGTGGCTTCATGCGCGCGGCTTCATGAACGGGCGATCAGCCAGACCCCAAGAATGATGAAGCCGATGCCCAGCAGCTTCTGGGCGCCGAGCGCCTCGTCGAACCAGGCCCAGGCGGCGAGGGCATTCAACAGGTAGCCGATCGACAGCATGGGGTAGGCCACGCTGACAGGCACGCGCGACAAGGCCATGATCCAGACGACAAGGCTGATGGCATAGCAGGTCATGCCGCCCAGGATGGCCGGATTGGCCGCCAGCTTGAGTCCGACAGGCAGGGCGTTGTCCCAATGGAATTCGAAATGACCGACAGCATTCGTGCCCGCCTTCAGCAACAACTGCGCGACGGCGTTGAGGAAAACGCCGGTGAGCACGAGGCCGAGGCTGATGGCATTCAAGTGGCATTGCCCTCGATAATCAGCGCCGCCAGCACGGTCCGGCCTTCGGCGACGAGGATGTTGTAAGTGCGACAGGCGGCCGCGGTGTCCATGATCTCGAAGCCGCGCCCGGCATCGATCAGGGGGCGCAACAGCGCGGGGGGCGGGAAGTGCTGCTTCTGGCCCGTGCCGATCAATACGACATCCCCGGCGCACGCCGCCAGCTGGTCCACGTGATCCAGCGTGAGAGCGGCAAAGGTTTCCGGTCCCCAGGTTTCGTCCAGGTAATCGGGCGTCAGCAACAGGCTGCGCGACAAAAACCGGCCATTGATGGCGATGCGACCCGTCTCGTAGGCAGTGACGATGTGCTGGGTGCGGCGCGTATCGGGGTGAAGCTTCAAGGCAGGCCTGTGGGGTGAATAGTACGGTCAATGACGATCAAAACCTTGCCATACCTGGGTTTCGATTGCGGCAGGCCGGGGCATTCGGTAGGATTATACCTTTCAACTTCAAGCGCTTTCCGGCCCTTCTCCCGCCATGCTACCCGTCCTCAAATCGACCAAACTCGCCAGCGTCTGCTACGACATCCGTGGGCCGGTGCTGGCGCGAGCACGCCAGATGGAGGAAGAAGGGCATCGCATCATCAAGCTGAATATTGGCAACCCGGCCGCTTTCGGCTTCGAGGCGCCGGAGGAAATCGTCGTCGACGTGATCCGCAATATCCGCGATGCGTCCGGCTACTCCGATTCCAAGGGCCTGTTCGCCCCGCGCAAGGCGGTGATGCACTACTGCCAGCAGAAGCAGATTGCCGATGTCAGTATCGACGACATTTACCTGGGCAACGGTGTTTCCGAGTTGATCGTGATGTCGATGCAGGCGCTGCTGAACAACGGCGACGAAGTGCTGGTGCCGGCGCCCGACTACCCATTGTGGACGGCCGCCGTGAGTCTGTCCGGCGGCACACCGCGTCATTACGTGTGCGACGAAGGTGCGGGCTGGCTGCCCGACCTGGCCGACATCCGCGCCAAGATTACCCCTTCGACGCGGGCGATCGTGGTCATCAACCCGAACAACCCGACGGGCGCGCTCTATCCCGATGATCTGCTGCAAGGCATCGTCGAGATCGCACGCCAGCACCAGTTGATTGTCTTCGCCGACGAGATCTACGACAAGGTGCTCTACGATGGCCGCACCCACACCTCGCTGGCGAGCCTGGCCGATGACGTGCTGTTCATCACCTTCAACGGCCTGTCGAAGAACTACCGCGCCTGCGGCTTCCGCGCCGGCTGGATGATCGTTTCCGGCGAGAAACGCCATGCCCCCGACTACATCGAGGGCCTCGGCATTCTCGCGTCGATGCGCCTGTGTTCCAACGTGCCGGGCCAGCATGCGATCCAGACCGCCCTGGGCGGTTACCAGAGCATCGATGAACTCGTTGCACCGCAGGGGCGCCTGACCCGGCAGCGCGACCTCGCGGCGGATATGCTGAACGCTATTCCCGGGGTGTCCTGCGTCAAGCCGCAGGCGGCGCTCTATTGTTTCCCGCGGCTCGATCCCAAGATGTATCCGATCAGCGATGACCAGCAATTCATCCTCGAACTGCTTGAGGCCGAGAAGGTGCTGCTGGTGCAGGGACGCGGCTTCAACTGGCCGACGCCCGATCACTTCCGCGTTGTCTTCCTGCCCAACGTCGATGACCTGACGGATGCCATCACCCGCATCGCGCGCTTCCTCGATGCCTACCGCAAGCGGTATGGCACCTGATTCCCTTTCTTTTTCCTGAGTTCCCATGAAACCCATTCAAGTTGGACTGCTTGGCATCGGCACGGTCGGTGGCGGCACTTTTACCGTCCTCTCGCGCAACGAGGCCGAGATCACACGTCGCGCCGGACGGCCGATCCGCATCACCCAGGTCGCCGACAAGAACCTCGCACTGGCACGGCAGGTGACGGGAGGCAAGGTGGCCGTGACCGACGACGCTTTTGCCGTGGTGAACAATCCCGACATCGACATCGTCGTCGAGTTGATCGGTGGCTATGGCATCGCCAAGGAACTGGTGCTCAAGGCCATCGAAAACGGCAAGCATGTGGTTACCGCCAACAAGGCACTACTGGCCGTGCATGGCAACGAGATCTTCGCCGCTGCGCAAAAGAAGGGTGTGATGATCGGCTTCGAGGCGGCGGTTGCCGGCGGCATCCCGATCATCAAGGCGCTGCGCGAAGGCCTCACCGCCAACCGCATCCACTGGATCGCGGGCATCATCAACGGCACGACCAACTTCATCCTGTCGGAGATGCGCGACAAGGGCTTGCCCTTCGACGTGGTGCTCAAGGAAGCGCAGCGGCTGGGTTACGCCGAGGCGGACCCTACTTTTGACGTCGAGGGCGTTGATGCCGCGCACAAGCTGACCATCATGTCGGCGATCGCCTTCGGCATTCCGATGCAGTTCGACAAGGCGCACATCGAAGGCATCAGCCAGTTGCAGGCCGAGGACATCAAGTACGCCGAGCAACTGGGTTATCGCATCAAGCTGCTGGGCATCACCAAGCGTCGCAAACTGAATGGAAATGCGGGCATCGAGTTGCGCGTGCACCCGACGCTGATTCCGGCCAAGCGCCTGATCGCCAACGTCGAAGGCGCCATGAACGCCGTGCTGGTGCAAGGCGACGCGGTCGGATCGTCGCTCTATTATGGCAAGGGGGCGGGCGCCGAGCCGACTGCGTCGGCAGTGATTGCCGACCTCGTCGACGTGACGCGCATGGCGACCACCGACCCGGAAAACCGCGTGCCGCACCTCGCCTTCCAGCCGGATGCCGTGACCGATACGCCGATCCTGCCGATGGCCGAGGTCGAGAGCGGCTACTACCTGCGCCTGCGTGTCGAGGACAAGCCGGGCGTGCTCGCCGACATCACGCGCATTCTTGCTGACCAGCAGATTTCCATCGATGCAATGATCCAGCGCGAGCCGGACGAGGGCGAACAGCAGACCGACATCATCATGCTGACCCACGTCGTGCGCGAAAAGCAGATCGATGCCGCCATCGCGCAAATCGAGGCGCTGCCGGTGGTCAAGGGCAAGCTCATCCGCCTGCGCCTCGACGACCTGAACTGACAGCGGCTGCGGCGCCGGATGCTGGTCTATCTCGGCGTTTGCGCGGTCCTTGCATTTCTGGCGGCGCTGGCGACGCTTGTTATTGCCGTCCTGCCAGGACTGACTTTTGGCATCGCCGCAGGCAGCGACGCTGCGCTTGTTCTGGCGATCTCGCCTGCGGCGGCTTTCCATCTCGCCTTCGCCAGTGGCGCGATGCCACTGATCTTCGGCGCGATCATCCACTTCGTGCCGGTGCTCACGCGCGGCACCATGCCAGCGCGCCCCGTGCGTTCCCTTCCTTTACTGGTGCAGCTTGCCGGCATCGCGACGCCCTTGGGTTTGGCCGGATGGCTGCCCGCGTGGAGCCTGCATGCCGCGGCGGCTACTGTCTCCGGTGTGGCCGGCGTGTTGCTGCTCTGGGTGACGCGGCGCTTGCGCACGGCCTTCGGTCCGCCGCATCCCGGTGCGCGCTGGTACGGCGCTGCCTTGCTCTGCCTGTTCCTGGCCGTGAGCCTGGTGCCGGTATGGCTCGTGCTGCCCGAACTGCGCCCGGCGCTGCGGCTTTTCCATCTGCACCTGAATACGCTCGGCTTCATCGGGCTCGCCGCGCTCGGCACCTTGCCGGTGCTGCTGCCGACGCTGCTGGGGCAACCGGAGCGGCATGCGCGCGAGCGTTTGCAGCGGACGTTGCCGCTGGCCGCAGCGGGTGCCGTGCTGATCGCCGCCGGCGCGGCGACGACGTTCTGGATTGCGCTGGTAGGCGCGCTGCTGCTGGGCTGGGTTGCCATCGGCAATCTATGGGCCTGGCAGCGCGCATTTGGCATGCCGGCCATAGTCAGGGCTGGCGGGACGGCATCCCTGGCCGCGGCGACGGCGGGCTTTCTGCTTCTGTTGCTGGCGGGCATCGGGCATGCGGCAGGCGCGTGGTCCGCACGCCCCGCGCTCGCGGCTTTTGTCGCGCTCTTCCTGCTTCCGCTCGTGACGGGCGCCCTGTCGCAGCTGCTACCGGTCTGGCGTTTTCCGGGAGCGGACACGCCGCAGCGGCGCGCGATGGCCCGGCAGCTTGCGCGCGGCGGCCAATGGCGCGCCTGCCTGTTCATTGCTGGCGGGCTGCTGCTCGCGTTTGATTTCTTTGTTGGCATCCTGCCGGCGCTGCTGGGGCTGCTCATGTTCGCGGCCGTCCTGTTGATGGCCTTCCGGCTGGACAGGTCAGGGGGCAGCGACGATAATTCCCGCCCAGTCAGGCCACCCCCCTATCCCCCGAAGCCATGAACTACATCTCCACACGCGGCGGTGCGCCGTCGGACCACCGGCCGCAGTCTTTTTCAGACATTCTGCTCGGCGGACTCGCGCCGGACGGCGGCCTGTATCTGCCCGAAACCTATCCGCAAGTTTCCGCCGCCGAACTGGCCGAATGGCGCGAGCTGCCCTATCACACGCTCGCGCTGCGCATCCTGCAGAAATACATCGACGACATTCCGGCCTGCGATCTCAAGGTGCTGGTCGATCGCACCTATACCGAGCGCACCTACCGCTGGTGCCGGCCGGGCCGCGATGCCGCCGATATCACCCCGCTGACCACGCTGGCCCCCGGCTTTCACCTGCTCGAACTGTCCAACGGCCCGACGCTGGCGTTCAAGGACATGGCGATGCAACTGCTCGGCAACCTCTTCGAGTATGTGCTGGCCAGGCGCGGTGAGACGATCAACATCATCGGCGCGACCTCCGGCGATACCGGTTCGGCCGCCGAATATGCGATGCGCGGCAAGCAGGGCGTGCGGGTCTTCATGTTGTCGCCGCATGGCAAGATGTCGGCCTTCCAGCGGGCGCAGATGTATTCGCTCCAGAATGCCAACATCATCAACATCGCGATCCGCGGCATGTTCGACGACTGTCAGGACATCGTCAAGGCGATCTTCAACGATGCGAGCTTCAAGGCGCGTTACAAGCTTGGCGCGGTCAACTCGATCAACTGGGCGCGCGTACTGGCGCAGATCGTCTATTACTTCAAGGGCTACTTTGCGGCAACCCAATCCAACGACGAGCAGGTTGCCTTCAGTGTGCCGTCGGGCAACTTCGGCAACATCTGCGCCGGCCACATCGCACGCATGATGGGCCTGCCGATTGCCCGCCTGATCCTCGCCACCAACGAGAACGACGTGCTCGACGAGTTCTTCCGTACCGGCATCTACCGGCCGCGCGGCACCGCCGATACCTACGTGACGTCGAGCCCGTCGATGGATATTTCCAAGGCATCCAACTTCGAGCGTTTCATCTTCGATCTGGTCGGTCGGGATCCGGCCGTGGTGCGTGAACTCTGGGCGAAAGTGGATGCCGGCGGCAGCTTCGATCTGAATGGCACGCCCTACATGGCCAGGCTGCCCGGCTTCGGTTTTGTTTCAGGCCGGAGCACGCATGCCGACCGGCTGGCGACGATCCGCGCCGTATGGGAACAGCATCAAATCATGATCGACACGCACACCGCCGATGCCGTCAAGGTGGCGCACGAGCATGCTGTGGCAGGGATACCGACGGTGGTTCTGGAAACCGCACAGCCGGTAAAATTTGCCGAGACGATTCAGGAGGCGCTCGGCCGCGAACCGGGGCGGCCGCAAGAACTGGAGGGGATCGAGCAGCTGCCGCAACGCGTCGAGGTAATGGATGCGGATGCCGGCACCGTGAAGGCGCTGGTCGAGGCCTGCTGCGATAGGTAGTTCGGGGTTGTCTGGCTGACGCTAGAGATAGATGACAGCCGGGAATACGGTGACCGCGAGGACCAGGACCAGCCATTCAAGATTATGGCGGGCCAGGAAGCCCGTGAAATGCAGCACCAGAATCGTGATGGCGATAACGTAGTAAAGGATGAAAAGCATCTGACGGTCTCCTGCTGCCGTGCAGCGGAATGGTTCGCAGTGATTGGAATTATAGGCACAAACCGCCAGGAACAGCCTCGCGGCACGGTTTCCGGCGAAAAATACTTTGCGCGGATCGCGTAATACCGCTTGACGTCAGGGCCGGATATCCAGTTAGAATTGTTTCGGCAATTTAGCCTTTCAACTTGAGGAGCAATTCAATATGAACAAAGGGGATCTCATCGAAGTCGCTGCCAAAGGAGCTGATATCAGCAAGGCCGCTGCCGGTAAGGCGCTGGATGCGATGATCGATGCCGTCGTCAAGTCTGTAGCCAAAGGTAATGCCGTGACGCTGGTTGGTTTTGGTACCTTCAAGGCGGCCAAGCGCGCTGCGCGCACGGGTGTCAATCCCAAGACCGGCGAGAAGCTGAAGATTGCTGCCACGACCGTGCCGCGCTTCACCGCCGGTACCGGCTTCAAGACCGCCGTTGCAGGCAAGAAAAAAGTCGCCAAGAAGTAATCGGTTTCCTGGCAGCACATGGGGGTCGGTATCACCGGCCCCTTTTTTATTGACTAAGCCTGGCGCGAGCGCTTCATGCGGCGCCGGTAGGCGAGGCCCGCGAGGAACGCCAGCAAACCGCAGGCGAACAGGGTCGGCCGTACGCCTTGCACTTCGCTGAGGGTGCCCACCAGCAGGCTGCCCAATGGGGCAATCCCCAGAAATGCGGTCGAGAAAATGGCCATCACGCGGCCGCGATATTCTTCCTCCACATCGATCTGGATCAGCGTGTTGCTGCCCGCGGCGGTCAGCACGATAGAGAAGCCGAGCACGATCAGCAGCGGATAGGCCAGATGGATGGATGGTACGAACGCGAGGCCCGCCAGCGCGAGCCCGCCGGTGAGTGCCGTGCGGCCCACCATTCTGTCGAGGCCTGTGGCAGCGCGTTTGCCGCCGCGCCAGGCAAGCAGCAGTGCAGCGCCGACGGCACCGATGCCGGCGGTGCCGACGAGAAAACCGTACGTCCGCGCGTCACCCTGGAAAAGGTCGCGTGCGAACACCGGCATCATCACCACATAGGGTGAAACGAAGAAACTGAAGCTGGCGACGAGCAGGAGGGTGAGCCGGATGCGCGGATGCGCGATGGCATGGTCGATGCCTGCCCGCAGGGCGGACCATGCCGATTGAATCGCGTGCGGGCGTCGGGGTGTCGGGCGGATGGCGGCGAGCGCGGCGATCACGCCCAGATACGACAGCCCGTTGATCAGAAAACAGGCGGCTTCTCCGGCAGCGGCAATAATCATTCCGGCGAGCGCCGGGCCCACGAAGCGTGAGCCATTCATCAGGAATGAGTTGAGACCGATTGCATTCGGCAGGGCAAGCTTGTCCGGCACCAGTTGCGCGATGAATGCCTGGCGCGCGGGCAGATCGACCGCATTGATGCAGCCCAGCATGAACGCGAGGGCAATGATCATGGGTGGCGTGACGTTGTCGCTGATCGTCAGGCCGAACATGATCAGTGCTTGCAGCATCGAGAGGAATTGCGTCAGCAGCAGCAGTCGCCGCCGGTCGAGCCGATCGTTCCAGACCCCGGCCGGGATGCTGAACAGCAGGATCGGCACCTGGCTCGCGAAACCGACGAGGCCGAGCATGGCGGCCGAATCGGTGAGCCGGTAGGCGAGCCAGATCATGGCGATGTGCTGCATCCAGGTGCCGGCCAGCGAGATCAGCTGGCCGCCGAAGTACAGCCGGAAATTGCGCGACTGGAAGGCGGGGAAATTGCCGAAGTTGAAACGCATGGCGCGATGCTACGGGATGATCTCCGTGGCGGCCACGCTAGAATGCAGGCTTTTCCGTCGTTGCCCAGCCATGACCGACCGATCCAGCCCCGTGAAAACCCGTTTTGCGCCGAGCCCGACCGGCTATCTTCATATCGGCGGCGCGCGCACCGCGCTGTTCGCCTGGGCATATGCGCGACGCCATGGCGGCAAGTTCGTGTTGCGCATCGAGGACACCGACATCGCGCGCTCCACGCCCGAGGCCGTGCAGGCGATCCTCGACGGCATGCAGTGGCTGGGACTTGTCCATGATGAAGGCCCCTATTACCAGACGCAGCGCATGATCCATTACAAGGAGGTGATCGGCGCGATGCTCGCTGCCGGCACCGCCTATCACTGCTACACCTTGAAGGAAGAACTCGATGCGCTGCGCGCCGAGCAGGAAGCGCGCAAGGAAAAGCCGCGCTACGACGGCCGCTGGCGTCCTGAACAGGGCAAGACGCTGTCGACGCCGCCTTCGGGTGTGCAGCCCGTTGTGCGCTTCAGGAATCCGGCCGAGGGTGTCGTCGCCTGGGACGATCAGGTAAAGGGGCGCATCGAGATCGCCAATGCCGAGCTCGACGACTTCATCATCGCCCGCGCCGACGGCACGCCGACCTACAACTTCTGTGTCGTTGTCAACGACCGGGACATGGGCATTACCCACGTGATCCGCGGTGACGACCATGTCAACAACACGCCGCGCCAGATCAACCTGCTCAAGGCGCTCGGCGCGCCGGTGCCCTTGTATGGCCACCTGTCGATGATCCTCGGCGACGACGGCACCAAACTCTCGAAGCGCCACGGCGCCGTGTCGGTGATGCAGTATGACGACGGCGGCTATCTGCCCGAGGCGGTGCTCAACTACCTCGCGCGGCTCGGCTGGTCGCACGGTGACGAAGAAGTCTTCACGATGACACAATTCGTCGAATGGTTCGATCTCGACCACATCACATCATCGGCTGCGCAGTTCAATACCGAGAAGCTGAACTGGCTCAATGCCCATTACATCAAGGGCGCCGACGATGCGCGTCTAGGACAGGAAATCCGCCGCCGCCTCGCGCGCGAGGGCGTGGTCGACACCGCCACGCCTGATCCGGCGGAAATCGCCGCGCTGTACAAGGATCGCGTGCAGAACCTCAACGAACTCGCCGATGCGGCCCATCCGTTCTACGTCGCGCCGCATGCGTCGGAAGAAATGGTGGCCCAGCATCTGACTGCTGCCGCAAAGGCCGCGCTGGCTGACCTGAAGTGCCGCTTAGAGAAAAATGAGGCCAGTGCTGACTTTGTGCCGGAAGCCCTCGGCAAGACGCTCAAGGAAACCCTGGCCGCCACGGGCCTCAAGATGCCGCAGGTGGCGATTCCCCTGCGCGTGGCACTGCTCGGTCAACCGCAAAGCCCGGCCATCGACCGCGTGCTGGCGGTGATGGGCCGGGACGAAGTGTTACGGCGACTCGATCGGGCTGTTTAGTTATCGCGCACCAGCGTGCCGTTCTCGATGCGCACGTGCTCACCAACCTGCCAGCCGGGAATCATGTCCATCATTACGGCACGGGACGAACCGTCGTTCATGCGCACGATGACCTCGTAGCGCGTCGTCTTGCGCTGCGACTTCTCGATCTGGTGGCCGGCATAGGCACCGCCGGCGGCGCCCGCCACGGTGGCGAGCTTCCTGCCCGTGCCGCCGCCAACCTGGTGACCGAGGATGGCGCCGACCACGCCGCCCGCGACGGCGCCGAGACCGGAGCCTTCGCCGGTCTGGGCGATTTCACGGATATTGTCGACGACGCCGCAATTGCCGCAGACCGGCGCGGGCGGTGGGGGAGTCGCAGCAGGCGCGATTGGCGGCGCAGCCTGGGCGACTGCCGCGGGTTCGGCTTGGGGCACCGGTTTCGACGCCGCCTTGGCGACGGGCTTGGGTATGCTGTGTTCGACCGGCTTGGTTGTGGCAGCGGGCTGTGGCTCGGCTGTTGCCGCCGGGGCGGTATTGGCGACTGTAACGGGCGTGGGCGCTGCCGCCTCACCGGAGGAGGCCTTGCCCGTGGGCAGGACGCCGGTGATCGCGGCGATGCCGGCCAGCGAAAAAATCGTGACCGCCACGGCGGCCGTGGCGACGAGCGGGTGCAGGCGCGGCTTGCTGGATGCGGGGGTCGTGGTTGTAGTCATCATGTCCTCCTGGGTGCGGTTGGGTGCAGTGAGTCTAACGCGCCAGCAGGGTCTATCAGTGACCGGTGTTACAGTTTCTTACACTCCGGATCCGGTGTTTTTGGGCAATTTCCGGACGAAGCGGGCGGGTGCCAGCGCGGCGACGAGGTCATCCTCCAGCGGCAGCGGCTCATTGTCAATCTGGCTGGCGAGCAGTTCGGCACAGATTGGCGCGAACACCAGCCCCCGTGCCCCGAAGCCGTCGATGATCCACAAGCCCGCGCTGGCGGCGAGTGGTCCGACGAGGGGAAGACGGTCAGGCGACATGGGGCGGAAGGACACGCGGCCCTCGAGCGCGGCCGGATCGAGCTCCTTGCCAAAGCCTGGCAGCAGCAGGTCGAGGCGATAGAGGTTCTCGACATGGTCGTCCAGCCGCGGCGCGGAATCGCGATCGCCGCTGGCCATCGTGGCGCCGGCGCAGCGCAGGCCATCGACCGCCGGCGTGACATAGCCCAGGCGCGTCGCGACGATGCGGAAGGGCGGCGTCGCCGCTTCCGGCAGATGACTGACCAGACCGCGGCCAATGCGGATCGGCAGCTTGAATTCCGGCACCAGTTGCGGCGCATCGATGCCATTCGCCAATACCACATCATCAACCTCGATCGCCTCGGTTGCACCGATCACGCGCCAGCGGCCACCTTCCTGCTCCAGGCACAGGGCCCTGCAGCCGAAGCGGCAGTCGATTTCAGCCCGTGCGGCGAGCAATGCGCGGACGAGACTCGGCGGGTTGATCCAGCCGGCTTGCGGAAACCACCAGCCGCCCAGTTCCACCGGCCAGCCGGCCAGTGCGCTGGCTTCGTCGCGCTCGACAAAACGGCAGAACCCGGCAGGCAGTCGATGTGCCTCCACGATGCGGCGCTGGGTGGCTTCATGCTGTGCGTCGCGCGCGATATGCAGCGCGCCGGTCCAGCCCAGCCGCGCGTCGGACAAGGTGGAGAATTGTCGCTTGCCCAGCAGGAAGCCGGCGCGCAGCAGGCGCGCGAGGCGGCTGTCGTCGAGCGCGGGCAGTGGGCGGAATACGGCGGCGAGGTTGCCCGAGGCGCCTTGCGCGGGCGCCGGACCGGCCTCCACGACTGTGACCGTGTGGCCGCGCCGGGCCAGCGCATGCGCGATCGCGGCGCCCGCGATGCCGGCGCCGATGACGGCGATGCGGCGACTGCGCAAAGTCAGACCCGGCGGGACGGCACCGGGCCGGTGGCCAGTCAGCATGTAGCGCTTGGTGCCGAAGCCGGGGCGCTTCCCGAGCTGGAAGCCGGCGCGGGAAAGCCGGAACATCATGTCGTCGAGCACCGACCAGGACGCGAGCGTGGCTCCGGGCGCCGCCCGTTGTGCGAGGGCCGCGAAGAGCGCGTCCGACCACATCTCCGGATTTCTGGGCGGGGCGAAGCCGTCGAGGTAGATCGCGTCGGCGGTGAGGGTCATGTGCGCCAGAAGATCGGCTGCGTCGCCGAAGCCGAGCGTCAGGACGACGTTGCCGAATTCGAGTCGATGCAGGCCGGGCAGCGGCAGCGGCCATTGCGCCTGCAGGCGTGCGGCGAGCGGGGCCAGTTCCGGCCAGCGCGCGTGCAGCCCTTTCAGATCGTCGAATTTTAAGGGGTGCTTCTCGAGCGCCACATAGTGCAATTTGTTACCCGGTTGCGAATTCCATGCATCCCATGTGGCCAAGAAGTTCAGGCCAATACCGAAGCCGGTTTCAAGTATTGTGAAGCTGCGTCCGGACCAGCGTTCCTGCAACCGGTTGCCGGCGATGAACACATGGTGTGCCTGCTCGAGTGCCCCGCTGGCAGAGTGATAGCTGTCGCCGTAGGCCGGCGCATAGGGAATGCCGTTCCCGTCGAACGTCAGTTCGGCGGGAACGATGGGGCAATACGTCATTCAGGACGCATTTGCGGGAACAGGATGACGTCGCGGATTGAAGGTGAGTTGGTGAGCAGCATCACCAGCCGGTCGATGCCGATGCCGCAGCCGCCGGTGGGCGGCAGGCCGTATTCGAGAGCGCGGATGTAGTCGGCGTCGTAGAACATCGCTTCCTCGTCGCCGGCATCCTTGGCCTTCGTCTGTTCCTGGAAGCGCGCGGCCTGGTCCTCGGGATCGTTCAGTTCCGAGAAACCGTTGGCGATCTCGCGGCCGACGATGAAGAGTTCGAAGCGTTCGGTGACGTCCGGATTCTTGTCCGAACGGCGCGCCAGTGGCGAGACTTCGGTCGGGTAGTCGATGATGTAGGTCGGCTCCCACAGCTCGGCTTCGGTGGTTTCCTCGAACAGTTGCATCTGCAGCGTGCCGAGGCCGGCGAGGGGTTGCACCTCGACCTTGAGGTCGGTCAGCTTCTGCCGCAGCCAGCCGGTGTCGGTCAGCATGGTCGAGGCTGTAGCCGGGATGATGGTAGTGGATCGCCTCGACGATGGTCATGCGGCGGAAGGGCTTGGAGAGGTCGAGCGTGCGGCCCTGGTAGTCGAAGACCTCGGTGCCAAGCGCCTCGCGCGCGGCCTGGCGGATCAAGCCCTCGGTGAAGTCCATCAGGGTCTGGTAATCGGCATAGGCCTCGTAGAACTCCATCATGGTGAATTCGGGGTTGTGGCGCGGCGAAAGCCCCTCATTGCGGAAGTTGCGGTTGATCTCGAACACCTTTTCGAAGCCGCCGACGACGAGGCGCTTGAGGTAGAGCTCCGGCGCGATGCGCAGGAACAGTTCCATGTCGAGCGCGTTGTGGTGCGTGGTGAAGGGCTTGGCCGCGGCACCGCCGGGGATCGGGTGCATCATCGGCGTCTCGACCTCGAGGAAGCCGTGGTGCGTCATGTAGCCACGGATCGACTGGATCATGCGGCTGCGCGCGACGAAGGTGAAGCGCGTTTCCTCGTTGGTGATGAGGTCGAGGTAGCGCTGGCGGTATTTCTGCTCGACGTCGGTGAGACCGTGGAACTTTTCCGGCAGCGGGCGCAGGCACTTCGACAGCAGCCGGATTTCGCTGCACTGCACCGTGAGTTCGCCGGTCCTGGTTTTCATCAGCGTGCCGACCGCGCCGACGATGTCGCCGAGATCCCACTTCTTGAAGTCGTCATAAACGGCTTCGCCGACACCGTCCTTCTGCACGTAGAGCTGAATGCGGCCCGACAAATCCTGGATCGTGGCGAAGCTGGCCTTGCCCATGATGCGCTTGAGCATGATGCGGCCGGCAACCGTGACCGAGATGGCGGCACCCTCAAGTTCTTCCTTGGTCTTTTCGCCGTAGAGCTCGTCAAGCCGGGCGGCGAGGTTCTCGCGGCGAAAATCGTTGGGGTAGGCCTTGCCGCTGTCGCGCCAGGCCTTCAGCTTTTCGCGGCGCTCGGCGATGATGTGGTTGTCTTCAGGCACCGCGCCTTGCGCGGAGGTGTCTTGTTGCGGGGCGGCGGGGGTGTTGTCGCTCATGGCAGGCTTTCGATTTAAACGCCCTGTTTCAGGCTGGCTTCGATGAAAGCGTCGAGGTCACCGTCGAGCACTTTCTGCGTGGCGGAGATTTCGACATTGGTGCGCAGATCCTTGATGCGGGAGTTGTCGAGCACGTAGCTGCGGATCTGGTGGCCCCAGCCGACATCGGTCTTGCCGGCCTCCAGCTTGTCGGCTTCGGCCTGGCGCTTGCGCAGCTCCAGTTCATAGAGGCGCGACTTCAGCATCGCCATCGCCTCGGCGCGGTTGCGGTGCTGCGAGCGGTCGTTCTGGCACTGCACGACGATGCCGGTCGGCGCGTGGGTGATGCGGATCGCCGAGTCGGTCTTGTTGATGTGCTGGCCGCCGGCGCCCGAGGCGCGGAAGGTGTCGACGCGCAGGTCGGCCGGGTTGATCTCGACCTCGATGCTGTCGTCGATCTCGGGATAGACGTAGAGGCTGGCGAAGCTGGTGTGGCGTCCGCCCGAGGAATCGAACGGCGACTTGCGCACCAGGCGATGCACGCCGGTTTCGGTGCGCAGGAAGCCGTAGGCATAGTCGCCTTCGACTTTCAGCGAGGCGCTGCGGATGCCGGCGACGTCGCCATCGGTCTGTTCGAGAATTTCGGTCTTGAAGCCCTTGCGCTCGCAGTACTTGAGGTACTGGCGCAGCAGCATCGATGCCCAGTCGCAGGCTTCGGTGCCGCCGGCGCCGGCCTGGATGTCGATGAAGCAGTTGTTCGGATCCGCCGGGTTGGCGAACATGCGGCGGAATTCGAGGTCGGCGACCTTGGCCTCGACCTTCGCGAGATCGCCTTCGACCGCGACGAGGGTGTCCTCGTCATTCTCTTCCTTCGCCATGTCGAACAGGTCGCGCGCATCGGCGAGCGAAGCTTTCACGCCGGCCAGTGTGGCGACGACGGCTTCAAGGGATTTCTTTTCCTTGCCCAGCGCCTGGGCACGCTCGGCATCGTTCCAGATGCCGGGGTCTTCCATCAGCTGATTGATTTCAGCGAGTTTCTCCGACTTCGTATCGAAGTCAAAGATACCTCCGAAGTTGATCGCCGCGGGCTTCGAGGTCGGCGATGTGGTTGTCGATGGCGTTGAGGCGTTCTGCTTCCATGAAAAATGCTTCCGAAATCAATGAGCAGGAATTATACCGGCAGACCCCGGCACATCAGCCGATTTCCTCGGCGGATTTCCTCAGTGAATTTCTCTTGTTTCCAGGAAGACGATGTTCGGGTGGCGCTCCTGTGCCATCTGGAGGTTAACGCGGTTCGGCGCGAGATAGACGTAGTCCCCTGCGCCGTCGAGTGCGAGGTTGACGCCGGCCCGGTCCTCCAGCGCGCGGAGGTCGAGATCCGCGCCGCGCAGCCAGCGTGCGGTGGCCACGTTCACGGGCTCGAAGAAGCAATCGACACCGTATTCGAACTCGAGCCGGTGGGCGACGACGTCGAACTGCAGCAGGCCGACCGCGCCGAGAATCAGGTCGTTGGAGCCGATCGGCTTGAACAGTTGCGTCGCCCCTTCCTCGGCAAGTTGCTGCAGGCCTTTTTGCAGTTGCTTCATCTTCATCGGGTTGCGAATTTGTGCACGACGGAAATGCTCGGGCGCGAAGCAGGGGATGCCGGTGAACTTCAGTTCCTCGCCCTCGGTGAAGCTGTCACCGAGCACGACCGTGCCATGGTTGGGAATGCCGAGGATGTCGCCGGGCCAGGCTTCGTCGGTGGTGCTGCGATCCTGCGCCATGAAGGTGATCGCGTTGTTCACCGCCAGCGTCTTGCCGGTGGAAAGCTGCCTGAGCTTGATGCCGCGCGTGTAGTGGCCCGAGCAGACGCGCACGAAGGCGATGCGGTCGCGATGCTTGGGATCCATGTTGGCCTGGATCTTGAACACGAAGCCGGAGAACTTGGGTTCCAGTGGTTCGACTTGCCGGGTCGCGGACGGGCGATGCTGCGGCGGTGGCGAGAGGTCGACGATGGCATCGAGCAAGGACTGCACGCCGAAGTTGTTGACCGCCGAGCCGAAGAACACCGGTGTCTGTTTGCCGGCGAGATAGGCGTCCTGGTCGAAGGTGTGCGAGGCGCCCTTCACCAGTTCGATCTCCTGTCGCAGTTCCACTGCCTGGTAGCCGAGCAGCGCATCCACTTCAGGGTTGTCGAGGCGCTCGATGATGCGTGCGGTGCCTTTTTCGGCTTTTGGGTCGAAGAAATGGATGCAGTCGTCGTAAAGATCGTAGAACGCCGCGAAAACTCTTGCCCATGCCGATCGGCCAGGTCATCGGCGCGCACTGGATTTTCAGTACGTCCTCGATCTCGTCGAGCAGGTCGATCGGCGCGCGGCCCTCGCGGTCGAGCTTGTTGATGAAGGTGATGATCGGCGTGTCGCGCAGGCGGCAGACGCCCAGCAGCTTGATGGTTTGCGCCTCGACACCGTTCACCGAGTCGATCACCATGGTCGCCGAGTCGACGGCCGTCAGCGTGCGGTAGGTATCTTCCGAAAAATCCTCGTGGCCCGGCGTGTCGAGCAGGTTGATCATGTGCTCGCGGTAGGGAAACTGCATCACCGACGAGGTGACCGAGATGCCGCGCTGCTTTTCCAGTTCCATCCAGTCCGAGGTGGCGTGGCGCGCCGCTTTGCGCGCACGCACTTCGCCAGCGACCTGGATCGCGCCGCCGAACCACAGCAGCTTTTCGGTCAGGGTGGTCTTGCCCGCGTCGGGGTGGGAAATGATGGCGAAGGTGCGGCGACGGGCGATTTCGTGGGCGAGCTTGGACACGGCGGGGTTACGGACAATCGGAAAGGCGCGGATTATACGGGCCGTGGCCGGCCCGGCCGATTCAAAGGTTCTCCAGCCGGGCGGCACGTTCCAGAAACTTGGCGTGCCAGCGGGTGGACAGCCCGAGGGTTGCGGCCAATTGGCGCAGGCGGGCGGGGGTGGGGCGATGGGAGCGCCAGACGTCGAGGAAAAGGGCCAGCGTGGCCTCAGGAGTCGGCTGTTCGACGCGTTCGAAAACACAGCCCGGTTCCACAGTGCCTGCTTCGATAACGCGAAAATACCAGCCGGTGATGCCTTCCGCGTCGATCAGGCGGGTCATGCCCTCGCAGCCGAAGCGGCTGTCGATCTTCCAGCAGGGTGAGCGGGGCTGGGACACCTGGATCAGCGCGTCGCCGAGCCGGAAGATATCGCCGATGCAGACCTTCGTCTCGTCCCAGCCCGGCACGGACAGGTTCTCGCCCAGCGCGCCGGGCAGCAGTTGCGGCCGCAGTTCCGGAAAGGCGGTCGCGAGGCGGGCGTAGTGGGTGGCGGGGTATTGATGCAGCGCTTTTTCGGGGCCGCCATGGACGCGCCGGTCGGCCTGCGCATCGCCGGCCAGGCCTTCGGGGCCCAGCCAGACCGGCATCATGACTTCGGTCTTGAAGATGCCGGTCGGCCGGTTTTCCGGTGGTAGCGGGCGGATGCCGCCCATGAAGATTTTGACCATGCGAAGAAACCGAAGCTGTCCGTCGAAGAAAAATGAAAGTCAGGGCTGGCGGGACGGCACGCTGCGACTATTTCTGCTTGGCGAGAAAGCGCTGGACCGCCTCAAGATGCTCGGGTTCGTTGTGGCACATGCCCTGGAATACCGCGCAGAGGTCGAGAAAGTCCTTGAGTTCCATGCGCTGGGCCATCTTCATCAGCCGCTTGGTCAGGCGCAGGGCTTTGGGTGGCTGGGCCGCGAAGCGGTCTGCCAGTTGCCGCGCGCGGGGCAGGAGTTGCTCCGCCACGACGACCTCCAGCACGACGCCCAGAGCCAGCGCTTCGGCGGCATCGATGATGCGCCCACTCAAGGTCAGTTCGAAGGCGCGCTGGTAGCCGATCTGGCGCTGCATGAACCACGCGCCGCCATCGCCGGGAATGATGCCGAGGTTGAGGAAGGTCTCGCCGAACTTGGCCTTTTCCGAGGCGATGCGCAGGTCGGCCATGTTGGCGAGATCGAAACCGGCGCCGATGGCGGGACCGTTGACCGCCGCGATGATCGGCACCTCGACCTGCTGCAGGGCCAGCGGAATGCGTTGAATGCCGGTGCGGTAGCGCGCGGCAACTTCCGCGACGTTGCCGGCGAAATCGCCGCCGCGCTCGGCCATGTCCTTGACGTTGCCGCCGGACGAGAAGGCCGTGCCGGCGCCGGTGACGATCAGTGCCGAAACTTCCTCGCTGCGATTCACCCAGTCGGCCACCGCGAGGATGTCTTCGATCAGCGCGGTGCCGGTGAGTGCGTTGCGCACGTCGTCGCGGTCGAGCGTCAGGGTGGCGACGCGGCCGTCGAGTTGCAGGCGGGCATCGCTGAGGACGGGAAGGTTCATCGCGCGAATCTCCTAGTTCATGACCGAGCGGTTGATGATGATGCGGGCATCCGCCACCGCGTAGCCATGCGCATACGCCAGCACCGGGTTGAGGTCGAGTTCTGAGATCTGCGGATAAGCCGCGACGATGCTGGAGACCTTGAGCAACAGATCGACCAACGCCGTTTTATCGGCCGGCGGGATGCCGCGCACGCCCTGCAAAATTTTGCGCCCCTTGATCTGGTCGACCATCGACTCGGCATCGTGGCGTGACAGCGGGATGGCACGGAAGGCCACGTCCTCGAGAATCTCGACGAAGATGCCACCCAAGCCGAACATCAGCACCGGGCCGAATATCGGGTCGCGTACCACACCGACGATGACCTCGGTGCCCTTTGCCGCCATGGGCGTGACCAGCACGCCGCGAATGTCGGCCTCCGGTTCGTAGGCGCGGCAGGAAGTCATGATCTGGTCGAAGGCGCGGCGCAACGCATCGGCCCCAACCAGGTTCAGTTTTACGCCGCCGGCGTCGGACTTGTGCAGGATGTCCTTCGAGACGATCTTCATCGCCAGCGGTCGGTCGCCGAACGAGGCCGCGACGGCATCCAGTTCATCGATCTTGTGCACCACCGATTCGGCGGCGACCTCGACGCCATGCGTGCGCAACAGCGCCTTGGCTTCGAACTCGAAGAGATCGCGTCCTTCGGTTTGCGCGCGGGAAAACATGGCGACCATGTCGGCGTTCGATTCGACGCCGGGGTGGGGTGACTGCTTGTCGCGATTTTGCAGGTAGATGCCACGCTCGCCCAGTGCCGCGAGCACGCGCACCGCGTGTTCGATCGAGCTATAGACCGGCAGCCCGGCCTCGTGCAGGCGGCGCAGGGCCGGCGGCTTGATCGGCGCGTAGAGGCTGTAGATCACGAGGGGCTTGTCGGAGCGCTGGGCGAGTTCGATCATCGCCTCGGCGCCGCGCATCTCGTCGCCGAGCAGATGCTCGGCAAAACGGGCGTGGTAGCCGCCGAACATGCCGGCCAGGAAGACTGCATCGACATTGTCGTCGTCGGCCAGGATTTCCATGCACTCGGCGAGCAGGGCGGGATTCGCATCAGAGCTGCCGGCGACGTTGACCGGATTGACCAGCGAGGCCTGCGGGAACAGGATGGCGCCGAGGCGCTGGCGCGTTTGCATGGAGAGTTCGGCGAGTTCCAGTCCGGCCTCGGACAGTCGGTCCGAGGCGATGGTGGCCTGGCCGCCGCCATCGGAGATCACGGCGACGCGCTTGCCGCGCGCCTTCTGCATCAGGCCGAGGCCTTCCGCCACGGGCAGGATCTCGTCCGAGTTGTAAACCACGCTGACGCCCACCTGCCGCAACAGGTCGACCGTCATCGAAAAGCTGCCGGCCAGGGCGCCCGTGTGCGAACTGGCCGCCTTCTTGCCGAGTTCGGTCGAGCCGGACTTGTAGACCACGACAGGCTTGACCGAGGTGATCTCGCGTGCCGCCTGAAGGAAGCGCTGACCGTCGCGGAAGCCTTCGACGTAGAGCGTGGCGACGCGGGTGTGTTCCTCCTCGCCGAGATAACGCAGGTAGTCGTTGAAGCCGACGTCGGTCTGGTTGCCGGGGCCGACATAGGTCGAGAAGCCGACGTGGCCGTTGTGCTCGGCCTCGAGCACGAGCGAGAGCAGCATGTTGCCCGACTGCGAGATGAAACCGATGTGTCCCGGCTTGACGTTCGCAAGGGCGAGCAGGTTGACCTTCTTGTGCAGGTTGAACATACCCGAGGTATTCGGGCCGATGATGCGCACGCCGCCGGCACGCGCGGCATCGAGTACCTGCTGTTCCAGCTTCGCGCCCTCGGCGCCGGTCTCGCGAAAACCGCTGGCGAGGATCACCGCGCCCTTCACGCCCTTGCGGCAGCATTCGGCCATCAAGTTGGGCACGGTGGATGCGGGTGTGCAGATCAGCGCGAGGTCGATCGGACCAGTCACGGCGTCGAGAGACGGGTAGGTCTTGACGCCGAGTACCCGGTCCGCCTTCGGGTTGATCGGGTAGATCGCGCCGGCATAGCCATCCTTGATCAGGCCGACCATCGCCTTGTAGCCGCGCTTGGTCGGGTCGGTCGAGGCACCGACGATCGCGATCGAATCGGGCGCGAGGAAATCGTGCAGCGGACTGGTCCGGACTGGAATGGAATCGAGTGCGTTCATGTCATGCTCCCTTGAAGATGGGCGCACGCTTTTCGGCGAAGGCGTCGACACCTTCCTGCCAGTCCTGCGTCGTGCCGACGAAGGTCATGCCCTCAAGTTCGGCGGTGAGGCAGGCATCGAGCGTGCGCTCGGCGGAGAGGTTGAGCTGTTCCTTGGCGAGCCGCATCGAGAAGGGCGCCTTGCCGGCCACCTTGAGGGCGAACTCACGCGCGGCAGCGAGGAAGCCAGCGTCGGGAAAGACGCGGTTGGCGAGGCCGATGCGCACGGCTTCGGCGCCTCCGATGCGCTCGCCAAGAAAGACCAGTTCGCGTGCCTTGGCCAGGCCGACCAGGCGGGGCAGCAGCCAGGTGACGCCGCCGCCGAGGAAATTGCCGATACTGATTTCGGGCAGGCCGATCTGGGCGCTTTCCGCCATCAGGAGAAAGTCCGCGGCGATCGCCATCTCGGCACCGGCGCCGAGCGCATAGCCATTGACGGCGGCGATGACGGGCTTCTCCAGTTGCAGCAGCCGTTTGCAGACTTGCTGTTCGCCCAGCAGGTATTGCCGGCGGTCAAAGGCGGTGCGTCCCGCCTTGTGCTCCTTGAGGTCGGCACCGACGCAGAATGCGCGACCTTCACCGGTCAGCAGGATGACGCGTACCGACGGGTCGGCTGCCGCCGCGCCAAGCGCGGTGTTGAGCTCGTCATAAAGTTGCTGCGTGACGGCATTCAGCCGCTGCGGACGGTTGAAGCGGATTTCGGCGATGCCATCGCGCGTTTCGTGCAATAGCGTTTCATAGTGCATAGGCAATTCCTCTCCGCTGAGGCTTCTTCATGCCGTCCCGCCAGCACTGACTTTCTGAACATGGGATGTCCTGACCCGACGCCGTTGCAGCCAGATGATCAAGGCCAGCAGGGCCATGGCCGGCAGGTAAAACCACTCCTTGTCCGGGCGCGGTGCATCAAGTTCGACACTGGAGATCATGTAGCCCTGCTCCAAACCCAGCTTCTTGGCCCGGCTGCCGAATTTCACCGCCATGATCTGCACCTCGTCGCCGAGTTGCATGACATTGATCCCGGTTTCAGACAGTCTGGCACTGGGGTTCCCGGTCTTCTTGCCGAGTGGCAGCAAGATCCCCTTTTTCACTGTATCGCCGTTGAGGTCGATGCCTTCGACCCAGATGCGCAGGCGCTCGTTATCCGGCAGGGTTTTGGCGGCTTCCATCAGATGCGAGCCGGGCAAGCGCTGGTAAGGCGGGTAGATCATGTCCATCCAGAAGCCGGGGCGGAACAGGGTAAAGCAGACGAGCAGCAGCAAGGCCGATTCCCACCAGCGGTTGCGCGTGACGAACCAGCCCTGTGTTGCCGCGGCGAACAGCAGGTTGGCGGCAATCGCGCTGGTCACGACGATCACGAAATGCATCCACGAGTCGATGCCGATCATCAACAGCTGGGTGTTGAAGATGAACATGAAGGGCAGAATCGCGGTACGGATCGAATAGCCGAAGGCGGTGACGCCCGTCCTGATCGGGTCGCAGCGGGCGATACCTGCGGCGGCATAGGAAGCCAAACCGACGGGGGGCGTGACATCCGCCATGAGGCCGAAGTAGAAGACGAACAGGTGCACGGCGATCAACGGGACCAGCAAGCCGTTCTGTGCGCCGACCTCGACGATGACGGGCGCCATCAGGGTCGATACGACGATGTAGTTGGCGGTGGTTGGCAGGCCCATGCCGAGGATCAGGCTGATGAAGGCCACCATGAACAGCATGATCATCAGGTTGCCCCCCGATGCCGTTTCGACCAACTCCGTCATGACCAGACCGATGCCCGTCAAGGTTACGGTGCCGACGATGATGCCGGCCGCCGCCGTGGCGATGCCGATGCCGATCATGTTGCGCGCGCCGATCGTCAGGCCGTCGTAGAGGTCGTGCCAGCCCTGTTTGAAAGCGGCGCCCGCATGGCCGTGACTGCGGAACCAGGCGAACAGGGGACGCTGGGTCACCAGAATGAAAATCAAAAAGCAGGTTGCCCAGAAGGCCGACAAGGACGGTGAAAGTTCCTCGACCATCAGGTTCCAGATCAGTACCGCGACCGGCAGCAGGAAATGCAGACCGGATTTCAGCGTCGGCCCGGCATCAGGCAACTCGGTGATCGGATCGTTTGGGTCGTCCATGTGCAGCTCGGGAAAGTGCGCGGCAAAGCGGATGAGCGCGACGTAGGCGGCCAGCATGCCGAGGGCGATGACGACCAGGGAGTTGTCGCCCGCGACCTGCTTGATCCAGCCCAGACCGTAATACACCACGCCGGCCAGAATGACCACCCCGCTTGCCGTCATGACAAATGAAATCAGGCGGGATTGCCAAGGCTGTATGGTGCGCCGTGGCAGGCCCTTGATGTCTGCCTTCATTGCTTCCAGGTGGACGATATAGAAAAGGGCGATGTACGAGATGATCGCCGGCAGGAACGCATGCTTGAGTACCTGCGCGTAGGGGATGCCGACGTATTCGACCATCAGGAAGGCCGCGGCGCCCATCACCGGCGGCATGATCTGGCCGTTGACCGAGGCGGCGACCTCGACGGCGGCAGCCTTGTCGGGCCGGTAGCCGACCTTCTTCATCAGCGGGATGGTGAATGTGCCGGTCGTTACGACGTTGGCGATCGACGAACCGGAAATCACGCCGGTAGCAGCGGATGCCACCACGGCAGCTTTCGCCGGGCCGCCACGCAAATGGCCGAGCAGGGAAATCGCGCTCTTGATGAAATAGTTGCCGGCCCCTGCGGTTTCCAGCAGGGCGCCGAACAGCACAAACAGGAAAATGAAGCCGGCGGAGACCCCCAGCGCGACGCCAAACACGCCTTCGGTGGTGAGCCAGAGGTGCGACATGCCCTTTGACAGCGAAGCGCCCTTGTGGGCGATCATGTCGGGCATGTATTGGCCCATGAAGATGTAGCTGATAAAGACGATTGCGAGAATGACCATCGGCAGACCGAGTGCGCGCCGTGCGGCCTCGAGCAGCAGAATCAGTCCGGTCACGGCGACGGCGAGGTCTAACGGGGTAGGCTGGCCGGGTCGATTGGCGAGTTCCCTGTAGAACAGGAACAGATAGGCCATGCAGAAAGCGGCCACTCCCGCGAGTATCCAGTCGATGACGGGAACCCGGTCGCGGGGTGATCTTTTGAAAGCCGGATAGGCCAGGAAACCGAGAAAGACGGCAAGCGCCAAATGTAGCGAGCGCGCTTCCGTGTCATTGAAGACGCCAATGCCGAACGTGAACGGTAGAGGTGACGCAAACCAGAGCTGGAAGAGAGACCAGAACAAGGCGACGCCCATCAGTATTGCAGCAGTCAAACCGGTAGGTTTGCGACCTCCGGTATCGGCCTCGGCAACGATTTTCTTCAGGTCGTCGTCGTTCAGTTCATGATGTCCGGACTTTTTTGGTTTTTCTGCCATGCCGCCTCCTCAACACTATGACTCCGTGCTTTCCGGGGTTGCCGGAAAGCACGGCGACAGGCAGGGCTTACATCCAGCCCTTTTCCTTGTAGTACTTCACTGCACCGTCGTGCAGCGGCGCGGACAGGCCATTCTTGATCATGTCTTTCGGCTCAAGGTGGGCAAAGGCCGGATGCAGTTTCTTGAAATCGTCGAAGTTCTCGAAGACGGCCTTGACCATTTGATAGACCACATCAGCCGATACCTTGCTGGAGCTCACGAAGCTGGCCACGACGCCAAAGGTCTTGGTTGGGGACGGATTGTTCGCATACATGCCGCCGGGGATGGTTGCCACCGCGTAGTAGGGATACTGTGCCACCAGTTTGTCGATCGCCGGGCCTGTGACGTTTACCAGCATGGCACCGCAAGTGGTGGTTGGATCCTGGATGCTGGCGTTTGGATGGCCAACGACGTAAATAAATGCGTCGATCTTGTTGTCGCACAGCGCGGCGCCTTGCTCGTCAGCCTTCAGTTCCGAGGCGAGCGAGAAGTCGGACACCTTCATCCCCAGTGCCGGTAGCATGATATCCGCGGTGGCGCGTTGCCCGGAACCCGGATTGCCGATATTGACGCGCTTGCCCTTCAGATCCTCGAACTTGGTTGCGCCGACTTCCTTGCGCGCGACCACGGTCACCGGTTCGGGGTGGATCGAAAACACCGAACGCAATTCGCTCACCGGGCCACTGTCCTTGAACTGCACCAACCCCTTGGCTGCGTTGTACTGCACGTCGGATTGCGCTACGCCGAAATCGAGTTCGCCGGCCTTGATGGTGTTGATGTTGTAAACCGAACCCCCCGTGCTTTCCACCGAGCAACGGATGCCGGTCTTGGCGCGATCCTTGTTCATGAGGCGGCAGATGGCACCACCTGCGGCGTAATACACGCCGGTGACGCCGCCCGTGCCGATGGTGACGAATTTGGTATCGGCGGCCTGGGCCGTCAGGCTGAACGCAGAGGTGCCCAGCACCAGTGCGGCTGACAATGCGACGAGTTTCTTCATATTTGTGTCTCCTTTTGTTATGAACAACAACTGCTGCGAAAAAACGGATCAGGGATAGAGGCCGCGCCGGTCGCGTGCGGCGAGCACACGGGTGCAAGCGAGGATGAAGGCTGCCGTGCGCAAGGATACACCGCGTTCTTTGGCCATTTTCGCCACAACATCGAAGGCGGCAACCATGATGCTTTCCAGACGGTCATTAATTTCTTTTTCCGTCCAGAAAAAACTCGAGAAGTCCTGCACCCACTCGAAGTAGCTGACGGTGACGCCGCCCGCGTTAGCCACGACGTCGGGGACGACGGTGATGCCGCGCTCGGCGAGAATGTCGTCCGCAACCGGCAAGGTCGGACCATTTGCGCCTTCGACGACGATGCGCGTCTGTACCCGCGCGGCCCGGGCGGCATCCAGCTGGCCTTCCAGGGCTGATGGGACGAGGAACTCGCAGGGCACTTCCCAGAGTGCCTCGGTGTCAATCTTTTCCGCGCCTTGGAAATCGACCAGCAGGTTGCCTTCGCTGACGTGGCGTATGGCCGCCGCGACATCAATGCCGGCGGGGTTGGCAATGCTGCCGCTGGCATCCTGCAGGGCCACAATGCGGGCACCCGCCTCAGCGAAACACTGTGCAGCCACGGAGCCGACGTTGCCGAAGCCTTGTATGACGACCCGTGCGCCGGTGATCGGCAAATCCTGTCGCAGGCCCGCTTCGCGCGCCGTGATGAACACGCCGCGGCCGGTCGCTTCGCGGCGACCCAGGCTGCCGCCGAGGCTGATCGGCTTGCCGGTCACGACACCCGTGACCGTACCACCCTGGTTGATCGAGTAGGTATCCATCATCCAGGCCATGGTCTGTTCGTCAGTGCCGACATCCGGTGCCGGAATGTCGCGCGTCGGCCCCAGCAGAATGCCGATTTCCGAGGTATAGCGGCGTGTGGCCCGCTCCAATTCACCCCGCGACAGTACGCCCGGGTCAAGACGGATACCGCCCTTCGCGCCACCGTAGGGCAGATTCAAGGCCGCGTTCTTGATCGTCATCCATCCCGACAGTGCCATGACCTCGTTGAGCGTGACGTCGGGGTGAAAGCGCACCCCCCCCTTGCCCGGCCCGCGTGAAACGTTGTGCTGGACGCGATAGCCCTCGAAATGCACCAGCGAACCATCGTCGCGGTGGATCGGAACATCGACGACCAGAATGCGTTTGGGATGCTTGAGCGTCTCGAGCCAATAGCCGAGCTTGTCCAGATAGGGGGCAACGCGGTCGATCTGTTCGATGAAGCTGGCCCAGGGTTGCGGCCGGGCTGGATCTAAATAGGAAAGCATTGTTGTTCTTCTCCTTTTCCGCCGGGAGTTGCACGGTATGTGTTGTGACAAACAATGTCAATAAACAATGTTAGCACAAAATATATTGAAACAAACATATCAGCCCAAATCTATGTGAGGGTGGGCTATACAGGTCTATTACTTTTGAATGCTTGTGGCGGCCGGGCTTATGGGCTATGTGTAGTGCAAAGTACAGCAGCATGGCAACGCGCAGCGATGCCAGCGCATGAGGGGCGAGTCGGCGCGGGCGATCGTGGATGCCTGCAGCTGGGTGATGACAAGCGCGTTAAACCGAAGGCAGTTTTGTGACTGTTCGACTTGTCCGCGCAGATGATGAATTAAGGTCGGTGAACATAGCCATGACGCTATTGCGCGCCGGCGCGCTTCAGTTCGACAATGATTTCCCCGGCGTGTTGCGCCGGCTCGACATCGCGATAGACCTTCGCGATGCGGCCATCAGGCGCGATCAGGAAGGTATGGCGCTTGGCGAATTTCATGATGGCGAAGTCGTTGAGCGCGCCGTAGCGGCGCGACACTTTGCCATCGGTATCGGCCAGCAATGGAAAGCTTAGCCCGAGGCGCGCGGCGAACGCACGGTGCGAGACGGTGTCATCGACGCTGACGCCGACCACCTGCGCCTTGAGCGCCGCCAGTTCGGGCAGGCTCGCATTGAAGGCCTTGGCCTCGGCGGTGCAGCCGGGCGTGTCGTCGCGCGGATAGAAATACAGGACCAGCCAGCGGCCGCGCCATTCGCTTGCCTGGCGCATCTTTCCATCGCCATCGGCGAGCATGAAGTCCGGCGCCATGTCGCCCGTCTGCAGCATCGTGCTGGCCCAGGTCGGACAGGAGATGAGCAGTGCCGCCAGCAACCCGAGACAGGTCGCCAACGGCTGGTTCATGCAGAAAGCTTCAGCGCCCCCAGTGATTCGCGGCATCGTTGCCGGACAACAGGGCCTCCCATGCGGAATCGAATGCGACTTCCATGTGGGGTTCGGGGAGTGGGTTCATATCGGCAGCCGTGCGAGGCATGGCGCAGGCCTGGTGCAGCGAATCGCTCGACGTGTTGAGCGGATCGCCGATCGTACATAGTTCGTTCAGAGAAATCATGATGACCCTCCTTATCCATGACAGGCAGGATCAAACTACATAAACCTAGTGAATTTGTCAACTAATCGCGGGTGCTCAAAAGTCAGTGCTGGCGAGACGGCAGGTAATGCCTCATTTCGACCCGAAGCGGTCAATTGGGGCTACTGTTTCGATCTATCTCCATCTTGCTCTTGCGCATCTGTACCTGCATTTGTGTTTCTGGGGTTTGCGTGTTCCCATACTATGAGGGTGACGATAACGCTCGCAACTACCCCCCGGCAATGAACTCAATATTGCTAGGCCAGCGTCCTGCTCCCATTTTCCCTTCCATCGCCTCAGAAATACGGATAACAGGCACCAACAGGGTCTGAGCAAAAATGCCACTGCATACACCAACCATCAGAGCAATCGGTTTTTTCTTACTAGCTGTTCCACCTAACCAACAAGCCAAAATCAATAGCGGATTCAGAAGTGCATAAATTATTGAAAGGAACACACCGGACATAATTTCTCTTGGTTGTTAATGTATTCAAATCATATCGCATACTGAGATACCGCATCTGGCCGGCAACTGCCTGACGCCGAGAAAGTCAGCTTCTGTGAGACGGTACTGCGGTCGTTCAGAATGCCATGTAGCGGCCGGGTTTGTGATTGACGGCGAGGGCGAAGTTGAGCAGCACTGCGCCGAGCACGGAGGCGACCAGCACGAGCGGCGGGACGACGAAGGCGGCGCCGAGCAGGATGGCGACGTCGAGTCCCATTTGCAGCTTGCCGGCGCGCCAGCCGAAGCGCTCCTGCAGCCACAGCACCAGCACGTTGAGGCCGCCGAGGCTGGCGCGGTGCCGGAACAGGATGAGCATGCCGACGCCGATCAGCAAGCCACCGGCGATACCGGCGAAGAACGGGTCGATGTGCGCGAAGGTCAGCACCTGCGGCAGCAGTTCGACCAGCAGGGAGACAATGCAGACGGTGGCCAGCGTCTTGAGTGTGAATTCCCTGCCCATGCGCTTGAGCGCCAGCCAGTAGAAGGGCAGGTTGACGAAGAACAGGGTGAGGCCGAAATTCGCGCCGGTCGCATAGTGAATCAGGAAGCTGATGCCGACGGCGCCGCCGGTGAGCAGTCCGGCGCTTTTGAAGAAGCTGATGCCGATGGCGACGACCAGCGCACCGGTGAGGATGCCCTGGATGTCGTCGAAGCGGGAGTGCTTGGCCCGCTGCGTCACCCGAGCAGTTCGGCGGTATGCCGTGCGAGCATCCATTCCTCGTTGGTCGGCAGCACCAGCGCGGCGACACGGCTGCCTGCGGTGCTGATGCATTCCGCCTTGCCTGTGTTGGCTGTGGCGTCGAAATCGAGGCCCAGCCAGCCAAGCTGGCGGCAAACCATTTCGCGTACGGGCGCGGCATGCTCGCCGATACCGCCGGTGAACACCAGCGCGTCGAGCCCGCCCGATCGCGGCGGCGAGCGAACCGATCTCGCGCACGATCCGGTAGCAGAAAAGATCGACGGCTTCCTGCGCCTCGGGCTTGTCGGAAGCGAGCAGTTCGCGCATGTCCTGCGAAATGCCCGAGACGCCGAGCAGACCGGACTCCTTGTAAAGGAGATTGGTCGAGCTTCTTGGCGTCCATGCCGTCGTAATCCATCAGATAGAGCAGTCACGCCGGGGTCGATGGCGCCGGTGCGCGTGCCCATCATCAGGCCCTCGACGGCGGTGAAGCCCATCGTGGTTGCCTGGCTCTTCCGGCCGACCATGCGCGCACATCGAGGCACCGTTGCCGAGGTGGGCGACGATGACGCGTGCCGTTGGCGCGCGTGGCGTCGAGATGCTGCGGCAGCACGTCCGCGATGTACTCGTAGGACAGGCCGTGGAAGCCGTAGCGGCGCACGCCCTGCGCAGTGATGCGGCGCGGCAGGGCGAACAGTTGGGCGATGGCGGGCTGGGTGCGGTGGAAGGCGGTGTCGAAGCAGGCGACCTGCGGCACGCCGGGCAGCGCCGCGCGCATGGCCTCGATGCCGGCGAGGTTGTGCGGCTGATGCAGCGGCGCGAGCGGAATGAATTCCTTCAGCCGCGTGACATGAGCGTCGTCGATCCGGATCGGGTGCGAATAGCTTTCGCCGCCATGCACGACGCGATGGCCGACGCGCGACGATACGGCTGCCGGCCGCATGGGTTTCCAGCCAGCGGACGAGGTAGGCGAGCGCGGCGCGATGCTGGTCGCCTTCGTCATTGGCCTCGATCGGCAGGTCGATGTCGTCCAGTGTCCTGCCGGACTGGTCCTTGGCCTTCAGGTGCGGATGCGCCCCGATACTGTCGATCTGGCCGACGAGTTCGGGGTGTGCGGGAACCGGATTCTCGCGCTTGAACAGCGCAAACTTGATCGAGGAGGATCCGGCGTTGAGGGTCAGCAGCGCGTCAGCCATCGTGTTCTCACTTGCAGTTGCCGCGCTTGCAGTGGGCCATCACCACGGCGATGGCGGTGGAGGCGGTGCGCGTCTGCGCCGAATCGGCGCGGCTGGTGAGCACGATGGGCACGCGTGCGCCGAGCACGATGCCGGCGGAAAGTGCATCGGCCAGATATTCGAGCTGCTTGGCCAGCATGTTGCCAGATTCGATATCTGGCACGAGCAGGATGTCGGCCTGGCCGGCGACGACGGACTTGATGCCCTTGGTGCGCGCCGCGACGACGGAAATCGCGTTGTCGAAGGCGAGCGGGCCGTCGAGCAGGCCGCCCTTGATCTGGCCGCGGTCGGCCATCTTGCACAGCGCGGCGGCGTCGAGCGTCGCCTGCATCTTGGCATTCACGGTCTCAACGGCGGCGAGGATCGCGACCTTCGGCTCGGTGATATGCAGCATGCGTGCGAGGTCGATGGCGTTCTGCACGATATCGACCTTGGTGGCGAGATCGGGCGCGACGTTGACGGCCGCGTCGGTGATGAGCAGCGGTCGCGGGTAGGTCGGCACGTCCATCAGGAAGACGTGGCTGATGCGGCGCTCGGTGCGCAGGCCGGTGGACTTGTCGACCACCTCGCCCATCAATTCGTCGGTGTGCAGACTGCCCTTCATCAGCGCCTCGACCATGCCTTCGCGCGCCAGCGCGACACCCGATTCGGCGGCGGCATGGCTGTGCGGCACGTCGAGGAATTGGCAGCCATAAAGATTCAGGCCCATTTCTTCGGCGAGCTTGCGGATCTTGTCTTCCGGGCCGACCAGCGTCGGGTCGATCAGGCCGCGGTCGCGCGCCAGCAAGGCTCCCTTGCAGCGATTCGGTGTCGCAGGGATGGATGACTGCCATCGGGACCGGGGAGAGACCCTGGGTGATCTCGAGCAGGTGGTCGAAGCGCGCCGACTTCGTTGTCGATAACTTTATTTCCGGCAGCGTGACCTTCGCGCGCTTGATCTTCTCGGTCGGCGCGACCACCTCGGCCGTGCCATGGATGACCTGTTCGCCATCCTGGTTGGTGCAGTTGCAGTCGAACAGGATGTGGTGGTTGTGTTCGAACTTGCGCTGACAGGTGACGGTCGACGGTCAGCGTGTCGCCGACGCGCACCGGGCGGTCGAAGTTCAGGTTCTGGTCGACATAGACGGTGCCCGGTCCGGGAAACTGGGTGCCGATGATGTTCGAGAAAATCATGCCGCCCCACATGCCGTGGCCGACCACCTCGCGAAACTGCGACGAACGTGCGTACTCGGGGTCGACGTGGGTCGGGTTCATGTCGCCGGAGATGATGGCGAACATCTGGATGTCCTCGGGGCGCAGCGTGCGGGCGAGGGTCGAGCTGTCGCCGACCTCGATTTCGCTGAAGATGCGGTTTTCGATGGTGTCGATAAGGTCGTCGGTGCTCATGGGGTGGCCCTGTTCTGGTGGGTTCGGTGCGTTATTTTCGTCTTAGACATGCTGCATTGCAACAATATTGTATTGTTCAAGCGGATTCTGTCGATAGAAAAGCTGCAATTGTTTGAAAACATCGGGATATTCACGCTGCAACAGTTCCGGCGCTTCGAAGAAAACTTCGCTGGCGACGGCGAAGAACTCGCTGGGATGTTCGGCGGCATAGGGATCGATGGCGGTTTCTTCACCGCGCATTTCAGCTATTTTGACCCGTCGGCAAAAATCCGCGTAGGCGGGCTGAAAGGCGGCGATCCAGTCTGCGCGGCGCATGTCGGCATGCAGCTCTGGCATGCCATCGACCGCGCCGTTGATCATGTCGAGCTTGTGGGCGAATTCGTGGATGACGATGCTGACGTCGCCGATCGCGTCAAGGTTCTCGAACCATGAGATCAGCACCGGGCCGCCCTCCCAGGCCTCGCCGAGCACCGGGTCGTCGTACTCATGGACGACACCATCCTCATCGACGATCTCGCGCGGGATGACGAAATCGCCGGGATAGACGACGATGCCGACCCAGCCACGGTACCAGTCGAGGCCGAGGTTGAGGATTGGCAGGCAGGCCTGCAGGGCGATTGAAAGCTGGATACGTGCCGTCAGTTGCAGGCCGGGTGCGGCACTCCATTCCTTGTCGGCAATGAAAGCGCGGGCCAGTTCGCGCAGGCGCTGGCGTTCGGCATCGGTCAGGCGGTCAAGGAAGGGCAGTGCGTATTCCGCTTCCTGCCACTGTGTTTCGGTGATATCGAGCTGGTCGGCGGCCCGTTGTTGCCGCCACTTGCGCCAGGCACTGAACACGGCGGCGTCCCGGGGATAGCTGGCGGAATGGAGGTGCCGTCCCGCCAGGGCTGACTTTCGCTTACTCGACCTTGGCCTTGGCGCGCAGGTCGAGGATGTGCTTCTCGACTGCCATCTGGCGCATGCGCTGGACGATCTGCGGCTTGACGTCCTCGAAATTGGGCGCCTTCAGTTCGCGCATGTCGTCAAGCTGGATGACGTGCCAGCCGAAGTTGCTTTGCACGGGGGCCTCGGTGTACTTGCCCTTGGCCAGCTTGGCCATCGCCTCGGCGAACGCCGGTACGTAGCTGGCCTTGTTGGCCCAGCCGAGCTCGCCGCCCTTGTCCTTGGAACCCGGGTCCTTGGAGACCTTCGCCAGATCCTCGAACTTCTCGCCCTTCTTCAACCTGGCGATGATGTCCTTGGCTTCGTCTTCCTTTTCGACGAGGATGTGGCGCGCCTTGTATTCCTTGTCGCCGAGAGCACCCTTGAGCGTGTCGTATTCCTTCTTCACGTCGTCGTCGGTGATCTTCACGCCGCGGGCGAATTCATTCAGGTAGGCGCCGATCAGCACGCCCTGGCGGGCCAGATCGACCTGCGCCTGCACGTCGGCTTTCTTGTCCATGCCCTTGGCGATGGCTGCCTGAGCCAACACCTCACGGCGCACCAGTTCTTCCTTGACTGCCTTTTCAAGTTCGGGCGTCTTGGCCTGGCCCTGGGCCAGCTGGTTGGCCATCAGGATTTCCGCGCGGTTGGCCGGGATGACCTTGCCATTGACCTTGGCGAACGAATCGGCGGCATAGGCGGAAGAGGTGGCAAGGGTGAACAGTGCAAGCGAAATCAGGGTACGTTTCATGGGGATTCCGGATCAAAAAAGTTAGGGTTGAGTTTCGTCGGGTGTCCCGGCGCGGATGCTCAGGGCATGAATGCGCTGGCCGGGCAAATCGCCGATGGCATCATACACCAGGCGGTGCCGCTGCATGGTCGAGAGGCCGGCGAAACGGGGCGAGATGATGCGCACGGCGTAATGGCCGCCATCCTTCGCGCCGGCATGGCCGGCATGCCGGGCGCTGTCGTCTTGGATGTCGAGTTGCACCGGTTCAAGTGCGGCCAGTCGGCCGCGGATCAGTTCGACCGTGCTCATGCCGGAGGCAGCACTTGTTTAAAGGGTTTGACGGTCACGCTGGCATAGACGCCGGCGGCGACATAGGGGTCGGCGTCCGCCCAGGCCTGTGCTTCGACGAGCGTGGGAAATTCAGCGACGATCAGACTGCCGCTGAAGCCGGCCGGGCCGGGATCGGGGCTGTCGATGGCCGGGCAGGGGCCGGCGAGGACCAGCCGGCCGGCGGCCAGCAACGCCTGCAGACGCTCGAGATGGGCGGGGCGGGCGGCGAGGCGCTGGTCCAGCGTGCCGGGCGCGTCATTGCCCTGGATCATGTACAGCATCAGTGCGTTTCCTTTTCTTCTTCCACGTATTTGGCGAGCATCAACCCCTGCGCGACGATGAACGCGAGCATCAGGCCCATGCCGCCGAACAGTTTGAAATTCACCCAGTCGGACTCGCTGTAGTTGTAGGCGACATACAGGTTGAGAATGCCCATGAAGGCGAAGAAGCCGGCCCAGGCGAGGTTGAGGCGGGTCCAGACCGGTTCGGGCAGGGTGACCTGCTGTTCGAGCATGTTGCGAATGATGTTTTTCTTCAGTACGAGTGCAGAGAAAAGCAATACCGTGGCGAACAGCCAGTAGAGTATGGTGGGTTTCCACTTGATGAAGGTGGGGTCGTGCAGCAGCAGCGTCATGCCGCCGAAGATGCTGATCAGGCCGAGGCTGATCCAGAGCATCTTGTCCACCTTGCCATGACGGAAATGTACCCAGCCGATCTGCAAGAAGGTTGCGGCGATGGCGACGCCCGTCGCGACGTAGATGTCGGCGAACTTGTAGGCGACGAAGAAGAGGATGACCGGAAACAGGTCGAAGAGAAATTTCATGGTTGACTATATTACTTGGGTTCCAGCTTCAGGGAGACCGAGTTGATGCAGTAGCGCAGCCCGGTCGGGCGTGGCCCGTCGGGGAAGACATGGCCGAGATGGGCGCCGCACTGCTTGCACATGACTTCGGTGCGGAGCATGCCGTGACTGGCATCGCGTGCCTCGGCGATACTTTCCGCGAGCGTCGGCTGCCAGAAACTTGGCCAGCCACAACCGGCGTCGAACTTGTGGTCCGCGTCGAATAGCGGGGTGCCGCAGCAGATGCAGACGTAAGTACCGGGGTCGGTGCAATTCCAGTATTCACCGGTGAAGGGGCGCTCCGTGCCTTTTTCGCGCGTCACGTGGTATTGCTCCGGCGTGAGCGAGGCCTTCCAGTTTGCCTGCTTATAATCGTTGTCCATTCTTTGTCTTTGAGTGTCGGGCATGCGCATTGTAGTGCTGGGTGCGGGTTTGATCGGTGTCGCCTCGGCTTGGTTCCTTGCCGCGGATGGCCATGAGGTTATTGTGGTCGAGCGCCAGCCCGGCCCCGCGCGTGAAACCAGCTTCGCCAACGGCGGACAGATCTCGACGAGCCATGCCGAACCCTGGGCGAATCCGGACACGCCATTGAAAGTGCTCAAGTGGCTCGGCCGCGAGGATTCGCCGTTGCTCTGGCGCCTGCGCGCGGATGCCGCGCAGTGGGACTGGGGCCTGCGCTTCCTGCGCGAATGCACACCGGGCCGCACGCGTGCCAATATCCGTGCGATCCTGGCGCTGGCGCTCGACAGCCGTGCACGGCTGAAAGTCCTGCGCCGCGAACTGGCGCTGGATTACGACTGCCTCGAACGGGGCATCCTGCACTACTACACGGATACGGCCGAGTTCGAGCATGCCCTCCCGCAGGCCGACCTGATGCGCCAGTACGGCTGCGACCGCGTCGTCAAGTCGGGTGCCGAGTGTCTTGCAATCGAGCCGGCGCTCAAGGATTCCGTCATTCCCATCGTCGGCGGCACCTGGACGGCGGATGACGAATCGGGCGATGCCGAGCGATTCACTGCCGCGCTGGCCGAACGCTGCCTGGCGCAGGGCGTGACATTCCGGTACGGTAGCGCGGTGGCCGGGGTCGAAGCCGCGGATGGGCGCTTTCAAGCGGTAAGGCTCGCCAACGGCGAGCGTCTTGTCGCCGATGCCTGCGTCGTCGCGCTGGGCAGTTATGCGCCCCTGCTGCTGCGTCCGCTCGGCATCCGCATCCCCGTCTATCCCGCCAAGGGCTATTCGATCACGATCCCGCTGGCGGCGGATGCGCCCGCGCCAAGTGTCAGCCTCACCGACGATGGTGCCAAACTGGTGTATTCGCGGCTCGGCAACCGGTTGCGCGTGGCCGGCACCGCCGAATTCACGGGTTACGACACCGATATCAATCCCGCGCGCATCGCGTCTTTGGTTCGACGGGTACGGCAGATATTCCCCCGACTCGGTCTTTCGCGACGATGTGCTCGAACCCTGGGCCGGTCTGCGCCCGGCGACACCCAGCAATGTGCCCCTGATCGGCGCGACTCAGGTGTCCAACCTCTACGTCAACACCGGCCACGGCACATTGGGCTGGACGCTGGCGGTCGGCTCGGGACGCCTGCTGGCGGACCAGGTCGCGGGCTGGGCGCCGTCAATCGATCCCGTTCCTTATTGGCTTCTGCGATAATACGAAGTTCTCTGGCCACTCCGGCCGCATTTCAACCTGCCCGCAGGCAGGCATCCCATGACACAAGAAAACACCACTTTGCGGCACTCCAATTGCCGGCCTCCCTGCTTTCCGCCCTGTCCGATGTCGGCTACGAGACGCCCTCGCCGATCCAGGCCGCCTGCATCCCGCTGATCTCTGGCGGGCCGCGACCTGCTCGGCGAGGCGCAGACCGGCACCGGCAAGACCGCGGCCTTCGCCCTGCCGCTGCTGGCGCAGCTCGACCTCGAAGAACAAGTCGCCGCAGGTGCTGGTGCTGACGCCGACGCGCGAACTGGCCATCCAGGTCGCCGAGGCCTTCCAGAAATACGCCCACCACATGCCCGGCTTCCACGTGCTGCCGGTCTACGGCGGGCAGAGCATGGTGATCCAGCTGCGCGCGCTGTCGCGCGGCGCCCATGTCATCGTCGGCACGCCGGGCCGCATCATGGACCACCTCGAGCGCAAGAGCCTCAACCTCGACGACCTGCGTACGCTGGTGCTCGACGAGGCCGACGAGATGCTGCGCATGGGCTTCATCGACGACGTCGAGTGGATCCTCGAACACACGCCGGCGACGCGCCAGACCGCGCTGTTCTCGGCCACCATGCCCGACCCGATCCGCCGCATCGCCCAGCGCTACCTGCGCGAGCCCGCAGCAGGTGAAGATCCGTTCCGCCACCACGACGGTCGCGACCATCCAGCAACGCTACTGGCAGGTGCGCGGCGCCGACAAGCTGGAGGCGCTGACGCGCATGCTCGAAGTCGAGGAGGAATTCGAGGCCGCCCTCATCTTCGTGCGCACCAAGATCGCGACGGTCGACCTGGCCGAACAAGCTCGAAGCGCGCGGCTACGCAGCCGCCGCCCTCAACGGCGACATGACCCAGGGCCTGCGCGAGCAGGTGATCGAGCGCCTCAAGAGCGGCAGCCTCGACATCGTCGTCGCCACCGACGTCGCCGCGCGCGGCATCGACGTGCCGCGCATCAGCCACGTCATCAACTACGACGTGCCCTACGACACCGAGGCCTACGTGCACCGCATCGGCCGCACCGGACGCGCCGGCCGCACGGGCGTCGCGATCCTCTTTGTCGCCCCGCGCGAGATGCGCATGCTCAAGGCCATCGAGCACGCCACGCGCGCCAAGATCGAGCCCATCGCCCTGCCGACGCGCGGCGAGGTGGCCGAGCGCCGCGTCGCCCAGTTCAAGCAGCAGATCCTCGACGTGCTCGCCGAGGAGAACCTCGATTTCTTCTACGAAGTGGTGCGCCGCATGGAAAGCGAGGAAAACCTCGCCGCCCGCCAGATCGCCGCGGCGCTGGCCTTCCTCGCCCAGCGCGAGCGGCCGCTGCGGCCCGACGGCCTCGAGGCCTATCCGGCCCGCCGCCGCCGCCGAGCGCCCCGCATCGAACCAGCGAGCGCCGGCGCGAGATACGCGCCCTATGCCGAGCGTGCCGTAGCGCCGAGCGACCGGAACGTGCCGAACGCCCGGCGAAACGAATGGAGCGAGCGTCCGCCGCGTGCCGAGCGCCCGCCGCGAGCCGCGCCACTTCGCCAATGCCCGCTGGCGCGCTACCGCATCGAGGTCGGCCGCAACCAGGGCGTGCTGCCCAAGGAAATCGTCGGCGCCATCGCCAACGAGGGCGGCATCGACGGCAAGCTGATCGGCCAGATCAACCTCTTCGACGACTACAGCACGGTCGAACTGCCCGCCAACCTGCCCGCCGACCTGATGGACATCCTGAGTCGCACCCGCGTGCGCCAGTTGCCGCTGAAGATCCGCCTGGCCGAAATCGGCGAAGGCGACAAGCCCAGGTTTGTCCGGGAACGCACCCGGGAGGAGCCGTGGCGGCCAATGCGTCCGGCTGGCCGCCCGGCCAGTGCCGAATATGCGGCGCGACCCCGGCGCGACGCCAAGGAGGGCGGCAGCGACAAGTTCGCCAAGAAGCCCCCGTTTCGCGACCGGGGCGACCGCAAGACCGCCGGCACGGGCGGTTTCGCCGCGAAGCCGCCCGGCAAGCCGAAAAAATACTGATTACTGCGCCAGCGTCCAGCGCCCGTTCTTCACCGTCATCATGACGCGGGCGCGGGCGTCCATGCCGTTGTGGTTCTGCGGCGTCATGGCGAACACGCCCTGCGCCCCGACCAGTTCCCTGGTCTGCTCCAGCGCATCGCGCAGCGCGGCGCGGAATTCGGCGCTGCCCGGCTGGGCTTTCTTCAGTGCGGCGGGAATCGCCTTCTGCAGCAGCAGGCCGGCATCCCAGGTATTGGCGCCGAAGGTCGAGGTCGTGCCGGCGCCGAACTTCGCGTCGTAGGCCTTGATGTAGCCCTGCGCGACCGCCTTGACCGGGTTGCTTGCCGGCAGGTCGTCGGCCACCAGCATCGGGCCGCCAGCCATCAGCGTGCCTTCGACCTTGGCGCCACCGATGCGGATGAAGTCGTTGGTGGCGACGCCGTGGGTCTGGTAGAGCTTGCCCTTGTAGCCCTTTTCGAGCAGGGTGGCCTGCGGCAGCACGGCCGGGCCGCCGGTGGCGGCGATGAAGACGGCATCGGGCTTGGCGGCGATGATCTTGAGCGCCTGGCCGACGACCGACTGGTCGGTGCGCGTGAAACGCTCGCTGGCGACGACCTTCAGGCCGGCCTTTTCGGCCATCGGCGCGAACACCTTGTACCAGTTCTCGCCATAGGGATCGTTGAAGCCGATGAAGCCGAGCGTCTTGTGGCCGCTGGCGACCATGTGCTCGATGACCGCCTCGGCGATCAGGTCGTCATTCTGCGTCGTCTTGAACACCCATTTCTTCTTGTCGTCCATCGGCAGCACGATGGCGGACGAGCCGACCGTCGTGACGAGCGGCACTTTCGCCTCGGCGATGAAGTCCAGTATCGCCAGCGCCGCCGGCGTGGTGGTCGGGCCGATCAGCGCATCGACCTTGTGCTCAGTGAGCAGCTTCTTGACGTTGGTGACGGCGTTGGTCGGATCGGACGCGTCGTCGAGCACGATGTATTCCACCTTCTGGCCGCCGATCTCGGCCGGCAGCAGCGCGACGGTGTTCTTCTGGGGGATGCCGACCACGGCGGTAACGCCGGTGGAGGAGGCAATCACGCCGATCTTGACGTCGGCGAAGGCATTGAGGGATACGCAGCAGAGCGCTGCGGCAAGGGCGCGGAGAGCGAAGCGGGGCATGGCGGGTTCCTGGAAAGTGGCGGGCAGGTTGAAATACGGAATTATCGGGATCGGTCAGCGCAGGTCAAGCCAGCGCCAGCCGATGGGTCACAAAGCAGGGCGTTGCCACGGTCGGCGTGCCAATCGCCGAGCACCCAGCGCGGGCAAGGTTTCCCGGCGACAAGATGCTCATGTCGGCCCTGCCGGTGGGTGTGGCCGTGGATCATGGCCTGTGCATCGTGCTCGGCCAGCGCGGCAATGACGGCGCCGGCATTCACATCCATGATCGCCATCGGCTTGACCTTCTTTTCGGCTTGGCTGCGGGCCCGCAGCGCTTCGATCGCGCGCTTGCGCTCGGCCAGTGAACGGGCGAGAAAGCTCGTCCGCCAGGCCGGATCGCGCACCTGCGCACGAAAGCGCTGGTAGTCGGCATCGTCGGTGCACAGCACATCGCCATGTGTCAGCAAGGTGCGGATGCCGCCGATGTCGCGCACGCAAGGATCGGGCAGCAGCGTCAGGCCGGCCGCCGTGGCGAAGGCGTCGCCAATCAGGAAATCGCGGTTCCCGGCCATGAATTCGAGTTTGACGCCGTGGTCGGACAATGCACGCAAGGCCGTGACGATCCGGGCATTGAAAGGGTCGGCGAGGTCGCAAAGCACATCGTCGCCCGCCCAGTAGTCGAACAGGTCGCCGAGAATGGTCAGGCTTGCGGCATTGCGCGCCGGACCGGCGAGGGAATCGAGAAACCGTTGCACTGTCCCCGCGGCGTGCGGGGACAGGTGCAGATCGGAGATGAACAGCGCCGGCGCGTCGTTTGAACCGGACACGAAAGTCAGCGCTGGCGGGACGGCAGTCGGCGCGGATCAGGCGACGACTTCAGCCTTCTCGATGACGACGTCCTCGACCGGCACGTCCTGATGGTGGCCCTTGTTGCCGGTCTTGACGCCCTTGATCTTGTCGACGACGTCCATGCCCTCGGCGACCTTGCCGAAGACGCAGTAGCCCCAGCCCTGGCCGGCGATGGCGCGCGGTGGTCGAGGAAGTCGTTGTCCTTGACGTTGATGAAGAACTGCGCGGTGGCCGAATGCGGATCGTTGGTGCGCGCCATGGCGACGGTGCCGCGTTCGTTCTTCAGGCCGTTGGTCGGCTTCGTTCTCGATCGGCGCGCTGGTCGGCTTCTCCTTCATGCCGGCGCTCGATGCCGCCGCCCTGGATCATGAAGCCGTCGATGACGCGGTGGAAGATCGTGCCGTCGTAGTGGCCGGCCTCGACGTAGGCGAGGAAGTTGGCGACCGTCTTGGGCGCCTTCTCGGCATCGAGGTCGAGGGTGATGGTGCCGTGGTTGGTGGTGAGCTTGATCATGGAGATTCCTTTACTTTTTCTCGATCAGCTTGGCTGATTCGATGATGATCGGCGTGGTGGGTACGTTCTGGTGCATGCCGGCGTTGCCGGTGCCGGCCTTGGCGATCTTCTGCACGACGTCCATGCCTTCGACAACCTTGCCGAACACGGCATAGCCCCAGCCGTCCTGGCCGGGATAGTCGAGGAAGCCGTTGTCCTTGAGGTTGATGAAGAACTGCGCCGAGGCGGAATGCGGGTCACGCGTGCGCGCCATGGCGAGACTGCCGGTGACGTTGCGCAGGCCGTTCTTGGCTTCGTTCTGGACCGGCGCGCGCGTCGGCTTTTCCTTCATGTCGGCGGTCATGCCGCCGCCCTGGATCATGAAGCCGTCGATGACGCGGTGGAAGACCGTGCCGTTGTAGAAGCCGTCCTTCGACGTATTGCAGGAAGTTTTCGACTGTCTTGGGCGCCTTGTCGGCGGCGAGTTCGATGACGATGGTTCCCTGATGGTCTTGAGTTCGACCTGCGGGTTGGCGGCGCGCTGCGCGGGCGAAGAAAGAAGGTGCCGCAACGATGCGAAGCAGGTGCTTCATGGGAGTCTCCGTGGCTGAGTAAACGCACGTATGATTCTAACCTTTTCGCCCGGCGCATCGGTCAGCCCCTGCCGGCCGGGCACTGGCAATCATCGAGTCGCGCCATGCTGAAAATCCACAACTCCCTGACCCGCAGCATCCAGGAATTCATCCCCATCGAACCCGGCAAGGTCCGGCTCTACGTCTGCGGCATGACCGTCTACGACTTTTGTCACCTCGGCCACGCGCGCGTCATGGTGGTGTTCGACATGGTGACGCGCTGGCTGCGCGCCAGCGGATTACAGGTGACCTACGTGCGCAACATCACCGACATCGACGACAAGATCATCAAGCGCGCGGCCGAAAACGGCGAGACGCATCCGCGCGCTGACCGACCGCTTTATCGCCGCGATGCATGAGGATGCCGACGCGCTGGGCGTGCAGCGCCCCGACCACGAGCCGCGCGCCACCGAGTTCGTGCCGCAGATGCTGGACATGATCGGCCAGCTCGAAAAGAACGGCTGGCCTATCTCGCCGGCAGACAGCGACGTCTGTTATTCGGTGCGCAAATTCGCCGGCTACGGCAAGCTCTCCGGCAAGTCGCATCGACGACCTGCGCGCCGGCGAGCGCGTCGATGTCAAGGAAGGCAAGCAGGACCCGCTCGACTTCGTGCTGTGGAAGCACGCCAAGCCGGAAGAATCAGCCGAGAGTGAAATGGGAATCGCCGTGGGGCACGGGGCGTCCCGGCTGGCACATCGAATGCTCGGCGATGAGCTCGCAACTGCTCGGCGATCATTTCGACATCCACGGCGGCGGCGAGGACCTGCAGTTTCCGCATCACGAGAACGAAATCGCCCAGAGCGAGGGCGCGCATCGGCAAAACCTTCGTCAATTACTGGATGCACAACGGCTTCGTGCGCGTGGACGACGAGAAGATGTCCAAGTCGCTCGGCAACTTCTTCACCATCCGCGACGTGCTCAAAAAGTACGACGCCGAAGTGGTGCGCTTCTTCATCCTGCGCGCGCATTACCGCAGCCCGCTCAATTATTCCGACGCCCATCTCGACGATGCGCGCGCCGCGCTGACGCGGCTCTACACCGCGCTCAAAGGTTGTCGATCCGACCGGCCAGTCGACTGGAACGATGCCTACGCCGCCCGTTTCCGTGCGGCGATGGACGACGACTTCGCCACGCCCGAGGCGGTGGCCGTGCTGTTCGATATCGCCAATGAGCTGAATCGCAGCAAGGATGCGAAGCTGGCCGTGCAGCTCAAGGGACTCGCCGGCGTGCTGGGACTCTTGCAGCGCGATCCGGTGGCCTTCCTTCAGGCCGGGCCAGCGACGGACGGCCACGACGATGCCGCCATCGATGCCCAGATCGCCGCCCGCATCGCGGCGAAAAAAGCGAAGAATTTTGCCGAAGCCGACCGCATCCGCGATGAACTAAAAGTCGCCGGAATCATTCTCGAAGACGGGCCGGGCGGCACCACTTGGCGACGGGGCTGACCGAACTTAGTCGATCCCGAAACGCGAGGCGTTCTGGCTCTTGTTCGACATGGAGCAGCAACTGCGCGCCGCCGTACAACGCGGCGAAAATGACGAGCGCGGCAACAACCTTGACCCACGTGGGCAGCTTTTCCATCGGCGATCTCCTTCGCACGATTATAGGAAGTGCCGTCCCGCCAGCGCTGACTTTCATTACAGACCGCCGCGAAGCGGCACGATCAATAGGGATGGCCAACGTGCCATCCCTATTGATCGTTGTAGCTCCCTCTCTCACCCCGGATAGCTACAATCGAAGGAAATCGCAATCACAGCACCAAGTGGGTTGTAGCTCCCTCTCTCACCCCGGATAGCTACAATCCCATGACTAGCTTGCATTGCCTTCAGTGATGTTGTAGCTCCCTCTCTCACCCCGGATAGCTACAATCAACATGTCACACCCCAGGTGTGTCGCATTGGTTGTAGCTCCCTCTCTCACCCCGGATAGCTACAATCCGTCCAGTGCTTCCATTCCGCTTGCCCACCGTTGTAGCTCCCTCTCTCACCCCGGATAGCTACAATCTCACAGCGGCGAGACCAGCGCTGCCAAGGCGTTGTAGCTCCCTCTCTCACCCCGGATAGCTACAATCCGCGCTCGATGCCACGCTCAAGACCGCGCTGTTGTAGCTCCCTCTCTCACCCCGGATAGCTACAATCTCAACGGCCGCCATCACGATGCCGTCGAAGCCGTTGTAGCTCCCTCTCTCACCCCGGATAGCTACAATCTGGCTGTACCTTGATCCCCACCCGGCCTAAACCGGATGGGGATTTTTCTTTCTCATTCCTTATTCAAAACAGCAGCATCTGGTTTGCCGCGACCTTTTTTTCCTGAAAAAGCGGCATGCCGACCAGCAGGCGTATGCCGGCGAATTGCTTCTCGGTGACGGTCATCGAGCGCACCGATCCTTCGGGTGGCAGGTTATCGGCCAGCCGTGCCAGATGCTTTTTCTCGGCATCGGTGCCGTTGAGGATGCGGCCATAGACCGACCACTGGATCATGTCGTAGCCGTCGTTGAGCAGGAACTTACGGAACTGCACATAGGCGCGCTTCGCCGCTTTGGTGGTGGTCGGAAGGTCGAAAAAGACAAGTAAGCGCATATATCGTCTCGTTTCGATACCCACGTCAATGCTCCAGTCGATGCGCCTGCAAGCCGACGACAACGGGTAGATCGAGTTCTTTCACATCGTCCTCGAAGACCCGCACCAGACTTTCGACAGCGTATTCGATAGCCGAGAGCACCGACATTTTCCCCTGCGGCATGGCGACGTTGACGTTGAGCAACGCTACCAGCGCCTGCTTGTCGGCGGGAATCAGGTCGCCTTCGGTGGTGGCAGGATGCTTGGAAACATGCAGGTTGACCAGTGGACGGAAAGGCTCGATCAAGTCGTCGGCGAGGTTGAAGGCGTTCTGTTCGCTGTCGTGAAACAGGCCGATGGTTGGATGTAGGCCATGGGCGACCAGCCCGCGCGCGATGGCGCCACGCAGCACAGCGTAGCCGTAATCCAGCGCGGCGTTGGTCCAGCGTTCTTCGGCACGGTGAAAATCTCGGCCGTAGAGTTGTGCGAAATAGAAGGCGGCGGCTTGGGCTTCCAGGTTGTCCGGGTCGCCGGAGCGCACCCGGCGGGCATAGGAATCGAGCCGGTCTGCGCCTTTGCCGCCGCATAGTTTCAGGCAGGCGGCCTGGTTCTCGATCTTGCGACGCACGATGCCGGCCCAGGTCTGCTTGGCTGTCGGCTTGGCAATGCCGAGTTGTTTGCGCATCATGCGCGTGGTGCGCGAGTGGGCGAGGAAGGGTAGGAACACCCCGGCCGGCTGGTGGTTGCTGCCAGTGGCATACAACCCGATGCCGTATTCGGCGCAGGCCGACAGCACCGGATGGGTTAGGGTGATTTCGCGGTGGTTGAGGACAATGACAGCAATGTCCTCGAAAGGCACGAAGGCGGTTTCTTCCTGATCGATGGCCAAAGAGTAATGTTCCCGCCGCAGCTTGGCTGGGCGGGAGATCATCACGCTACGCCAGACCACGTCGATGCTCCGGCGGGGCAGGGTAGAGGTTGCCGAGGGTGTTGACGTGGAATTTTTCGAGGGCGATGGCGGTTTTGACGCCTATGCCTTCGATGAATCCATCCTTGCCAATACTTTGGTTCCTGTCATGCGACCACAAATTCAGGTTTCCCGTAGCCCTGTGACAGCTTGTGTAATAACCGAGGATTGGCGGCTTGTTTTTCTGCGTAATTCGGATGAAGTCGTTGGGGTGAAGTGAAAAGAGAAAATCAAAGCCGTCGCCAATTACCGTCCAGTCTTCTTCATCCTTTGCTTGAACAATCGCCCGATTCGGTAACTCTTCCGCCACCGCGTGATGCACATAAACCGGCACCAGATGGAACTTGCCGTCCTTCTTGTGCCGGAAGACATCAACGCGAAGCATGCTGTCGTTCTTGGCGATGCCGCCGCGCACCGGGATGCCGGAAAGCTTATCGATCACCATGGTGACGCTGCGCACGATGGGGCCGGTCGGGTTGCCGTCGCGGTCGGGCTTGCGCAGTGGGTTGTCGGCCGGGAAGGCCTTGTCGCCCTTGCCGCCATGAGCTTCCAGCCGGGTACGGATGGCGGCGTAGAGCTTTTCGTTGCGGTGCGGGTCGATCAGCTTTTCGAGGTCGGTGAGCTTCAGGCTGGTCAGCGACATTTTCTGCGTTACACCGCCTTGTGCCTTGAGCCGTTCGGGCTGCGCGTAAATCGTGTCTTTGTGCGCAGCACCGCCATTGCGTCGCTGCGGAGCGCGGGAGACGAACAACGGGCGAACCGTCGCAAGCGCTTCTGGCGTATAGGTGCCGAACATCTCAAGCTGTGCGCAGAGGTCTTCGCGGTCGTCGAGATGCAGGCGCGCTTCAAGTTCCTGGCGGAAGTGCGGCCACGGGTCGGGGAAGTGCGCATGCAGTTGCTGGAACATCGTCGGATCTAGAATCTCGCCGGTTTCCGGATCGGGGAAGCCCTCGCGCGCTTTCGAAAGTTCCTTGGTGCGGGAGTAGTTCGCCAGCCTTTGCACCATGCTGTGACTGCACGCCGCGACTACGGCGGCGTCGAGCGCATGGTGGCGGTCGCTGGCGCTGCGCACCTTGAGCAGCCCCCAGCGAGCGCGCAGGAAGGCAGTGGTCTGGCCGCTGAGCACCACGCAGCGTTTGTTTGTGGTAACTGCTGCCGTCCCGCCAGCGCTGACTATTGGGGCCAGCTGCAAATATCGCTCGACATAGTTCTTGAAGAAGCGGCAGATGTAGCGCGTGTCGTTGAGGTTGCGGTCACGAAACTCCTCGGCGGCCTTGCCGCCAAAATCCTTGCGTAGCAGACGCGTGCGTTTGGCGAGGCGATAGCTCTTGTTCGATTCGACGAAGGCGACATAGTTGCGCCAGCGTTCGCCGTTCTCGCCGCTGGGAAACCCGGTCAGATATTCGTAGGCGGTGCGGTTGCCCTTGTTGCGGTTTTCTTCAGTCAGCACCAGTACCTTGTTGTTCTTGCTGTCGTCGTAACTGCGCGAGTAGGGCAGAGCGTGATCGACTTCGGCATAGCCGATGTCGTGCAGCACGCGGTGCAGGTCGAGAGCCTTCAGCGAGTAAGCGCACTTGCCCTGCTGCTCGCGGTAAAGCTGGAACTTTTCGAATTCTCGGCTCTTGGCGGCGATACCGTATTCGGCGGCGAAAGCGGCCTTGTCCTTCTCGTTGCGCTCGCGGTATTCCTCTTGCGCCTTCTTCACTTTGTTGCGCTCGTCCATGGGGCGTGAAAGGTCGCGTGCCATTTCAATGTGCACGGCGGTGGGCGAACCGTAGGTGCGCACCAGGGCATTTAGCACCTTGCGCGCCTGGTTGAGCGCGCGCAGGACTACGGGGTTGCGTGGCACATCAAGTTCTTCGTTGAAGGCCATGCGGCCATCCTTGTCGCGGCCCGAATAGAGCGGCGGCAAATACTTGTGTTCGCCGGTGCCGGCCTGATGCAACTGGCTGTGGTGGTAGCCGGCCACCACGCAGGCTTCGTCGTAGCGCAGGCCGGTTTCCATGTGTGGCACGATCTTGCGCAGCGCCTTGAGCGAGAGCGCATGGAATTTGTCGAAGCTGATTTCGGAGAGTGCGTCGATCATCTTCTCGCCGCCGGGCAGGTTCAGCGTGCGCAGTTCGGCGGTGACTTCATCGCCATCCTTGAAGACGGAAAGCACGCGGGTGATGTGGTCGAGCAGCGTCGGGTCGCCGCCGGCGGCGGCGCCGGCCATGCCTTGCCATTCGGTTTCGAGGCCCTTGCTCTTGAGTGCTTTGCTCATAGCCTCCCAAGCCGGCAGTTTCACGAGCGCATCTTTTTCCTTGTCTTCGGTGATGCCGGCGAAGTTGAAATTGCTGAGGCCAGCCTTGGTCAGCGCCGAGCGCAGTTGCTTGTACGTCAGTTTGGCATCTGCGTAGCCGTAGGGCAGGGGCAGGGCAATCTGGCGTTCTGCTTCGTTGAGCGGTCGAGTCGTGCCATCGACGACGATGCGCAGGTTGTTGAGGCGCGTGAGCCAGACATGCCGCTCGGCGGTGAAGCTGGCTTTCGGCGCACGGTATTCGCCTTTCTCGAAGGTGCATTTGCCGAGCATCTTGAGCAGATCGGCGCCCGACAGCGGCGGCTTTTGCGCCCAGAACAGGCCGCTCTTGCGGTCGCCGTTGCCGAGCATGGCGGTTTTGAGTACTTCATCGGCATGGGCATTGCCAAGCTCACGCTGACGCTGGAACAGTAGTGCCAGTTCCTCGCTCAGTAAAATGCGCGAGAGGGCTTTGCCGTAGTCGCCCTGCTTGTTGCGCTGCGCGTCGGGGAATTCGGCCAGCACCATTTCGGCGGCGCTGCGGTAACCCTTTTCGCTCATGCGCCGCTGGGTGTCGGAAAGCCCCTTCTTGACCCGGCCGCCTTCGCCCTTGGCATCGCCTTCGGCTTTCTTTTCCTCGGCGCGACTGATCCAGTGAAAGCCGCGATGCTTGCACAGGTGGTAGATGACGCGCGCAAAGTCGGCGCTCGCGAGATGGCGGTTCAGCCCATCAACACGCAATTGCCACGGCGAAATACGAGAAGGCTCGTGCAGTTGCGCAGGATCAGCGATAAGTCCTTCGCGTTTCAGCAATCGCGCCAGCTTGGTCAGTCGCCATGCCCGCCGGCGCAGGCGGCGACGCATCAGGCGTGCGGTGCGTCGCGCCAGATTGAGCGATTCGCCTTCCTTGGCGGTTTCGGCCTTGTCGAAACAGCGCACGCCCAGATCGACGATGCGGCTCTCGCCGAGAACGCACCAGCCGACCGAGGCGATGCCGATGTCGAAGCCGAAGGTCAGCGGCTCCAAGCCCTTGTCATTCATGTTTTCCTCCCGCATAATCGGCTCCGTTGTAGTTATCCGGGGTGAGAGCCGTTGCTACAATAAAGAATCGAAAGATTCTGTATCCAGGCCCGGCGGGAAACCGCCGGGCCTTCTCATTTTATGCGCAGAGAATGGGTTTGTGCGGATGTCATGTGCCGTCCCGCCAGCGCTGACTTTCAACCCCCCAGATGCACGGGTATCCGCTTTGAGCCGAAGGCGGTTTCGAAATGTCCGAACCGGCCGGCGATGGCGGTGCCGCAGTGCTTGCAATGGCCGGTGTCGTCCAGCGCGTAGTTGAGTATCTCGTACCAGTCGCGTTCGATCACCGCCTTGCCGCAGTTGGGACACCAGGTGGCATCGCCGCCGCGATCATGCACATTGCCCGTGTAGACGTAGCGCAGCCCGGCGTCCAGCGCGATCTGGCGCGCGTGTTGCAGGATGGCGGGCGCCGTGGCGGGCGCGTCGAGCTTGTAGTCGGGATGGTAGGCCGAGAAGTGCAGCGGCACGTCGGGTCCGAGTTCCTTGAAACACCAGTCGGCGAGTTGCTTCAGCTCGGCATCGTTGTCGTTATGGCCGGGAATCAGCAGCGTGGTGAGTTCGATCCAGCAGTCCGTTTCGTGATGCACCATGGCGATGAGGTCGAGCACCGGTTGCAGGTGGCCGGCGCAGAGTTTGAAGTAGAACTCGTCGGTAAATGCCTTCAGGTCGATGTTGGCGGCGTCCATTTTGGCGTAGAACTCACGCGCCGGCGCGAGGTGCATGTAGCCCGCGGTGACGGCCACCGTTTTGATGCCGAGCGCGTGGCAGGCGTCGGCGGTGTCCATCGCATATTCGGCGAAGATGACCGGGTCGTTGTAGGTGAAGGCGACGCTGTTTCGCGCCGTATTGCTGCGCAGCCCTGGCGATGGCGTGCCGGGCTGGCTGCGTCCATCAGGCGGTCCATGTCGCGCGACTTGGAGATGTCCCAGTTCTGGCAGAACTTGCAGGCGAGGTTGCAGCCTGCCGTGCCGAAGGAGAGGATGCTGGAACCGGGATAGAAGTGGTTGAGCGGCTTCTTTTCGATCGGGTCGATGCAGAAGCCGGAACTGCGGCCGTAGGTGGTGAGGATCATTTCGCCACCCTGGTTGGCGCGGACGAAGCAGGCGGCGCGCTGGCCGTCGTGCAGCTTGCAGTCGCGCGGACAGAGGTCGCACTGGATGCGCCCGTCGTCGAGCGTGTGCCACCAGCGTGCAGGGTGGCCGGTTAGCAGTTCTCCGGTTCTTTCCATTTCTGCACCTCGTAGCGGTAGAGCTTGACGTCGGGCGACCAGAAATCGGGCGAAAAACCGGCTTTCTGTTTGAGATGGGTAAAAAATTCGCGGGGCGCGGGCAGGCTTTCCCACACCTGCGGCAGGAAGGTGCCGCGGCGTCCGTAGCATTCGAAGATCATGCCGTCGATGCCGGGCTGCATCTGGCGGATGGCAGCGGCCTCGTCGGAGAAGGTCATCGGCACGGCCGGTGTCAGCAGCGAGATTTCGACGCGCGTGTGTGGCAGTTCGCCCTCGGTCAAGGGCGTGAAGCGCGGATCGTGGAAGGCGGCGAACCGGGCGTTGGCCTTGACGTCGTTGACAAGCGGGCGGTGCGCTTCGAGCGAACCGATGCAGCCGCGCAACTGGTCCTGTTGCGTCAGCGTGACGAAGGTGGCGCCGGGTTCGCGCAGCGAGGGGTGGTCGGGCTCGGGCAGCCCGGCCAGGCCGAATTCGCTCGCGATGGCATTGCGGGCGAGGATCAGCAGGGCTTGTGCCGAGGGCATCATCCATGGCCGGGTTCCGTGAAGGCGAAGCTGGCGTAGCCGACGACCCGCGCGCGGTCTCCAGCCGTATCGCCGGAATTGCGCAGGTCAAGCAGGTGGGGCTGGAGACCGCGCCGTAGCGCGAGTTCGATGAGGCCGTTGATCGGCGTTGCGCCGCAAGCCTGCTCGTGGTTGACCAGCAGGTGCAGGTGCATGATTTCGTCTGTGGTGTGGCGGTCGCGCCGTTGCGCGTCAGCGTAGGCGCGATAGTGCGAAAGATCCGAACTGATGACGATCAGCGTTTCGGGGCCGCCCCAGAGCAGTTCAAGCACTTCCGCGACTTCATCCGCGGTGGCATAGCCGACGGCGAAGGGCACCAGTTCAAAGTCATCCAGGACTTCCTGCAGGAAGGGCAGTTGCACTTCAAGTGAGTGTTCCTCGGCGTGCGCCGCATCGTGGTGGATGACCTGCGGCAGCTTTAGCGCGACGGCGATGGCCTCCTGATCAAGGGGAACCGGGCCGAGCGGCGTGGCGAAGGCGTGCGCGTGCGGCACGGCGAGGCCGCGCACGGCGACGCGGTGGCAGGGGCCGAGCAGCACGACCCGGCGGATCGTTTGCGCGAAGGGTGCCAGCAGGGCGTAGGCGCTCGCCGCGATCGGTCCGGAATAGATGTAGCCGGCATGCGGCACGATCAGCGCTTTGGGTGGTTCGAAAGTCAGACCTGGCGCGACGGCACGGGCTGCCTTGGCGGCAGCCAGCAGTACATCGACTTCACCCGCCAGCGTGCGGGCATCGTCGGGATAGAACATGCCGGCGACGGCCGCCGGCCGGGTGCTGTGCATTTCCATGGTGACGCTCCTTTCTGTCCGATGATTGGGACTGAATCAAGCGAAATCAAGTCAGCAAGCCAATTCCTGCAATAAATCCTACGCCGATTGCGGCGAGTCCGGGCAGCACTTGCCGCGCGAGTGTTTTGCCGCCAATGGCGATGACCAGTCCCGACTTGAAGACGAGGTTGGACAAGACCGCGAGGCTGATCGCCGTGACGGCCGGCGCGGCTGCCAGCGTTTCCTGGTTGAAGAGCCGCAAGGTGGACAGCGTGATCGCATCGACATCCGTCAGGCCCGAGGCGAGGGCGACGAGGTAAAGCCCCTGGCTGCCGGCGACATCCTGCAGCCAGGCGGCGAGCAGCAGCACGATGCCATAGAGCAGGCCGAAGGACAGCGCGGTGCGCAATTCGGTGGGATTCTTGACCTCGGGCATGGGCAGATTGCCCGCCGCGGTGAGCGTGCGCCAGCGGAACAGCACGACGACCAAGCCAAGTATCAGCCCGGCCCCGAGTACGCTGGCGAGCGGCACAAACAGGCTTGGTGCCAGCACTACCGCGACGATGCCGAGGCGAATCGTCACGACGAGATTGGCGATCAGGATGACGAGTGTGGCCGTGGCAGTAAGCTTGGTGTCCGCGCGGGCGTTGCGCGCGAAGACCATTGTCGTGGCGGTGGAGGACACCAATCCGCCGAAGAAGCCAAGTAGCGGCGCGCCATGGCGGTTGCCGACGATGCGCAAAGCGGCGTAGCCCGCCAGGGAAAGCCCGGAGATCAGCACGACCATCCACCAGATCTGGTGCGGATTCAGCGCGAGGTAGGGGCCATGGTCCTGGTTGGGCAGGATGGGCAGCACGACCAGCGACAGCACGCCGAACTGCAGGATCGAGATCAGGTCCTTGTGCGTCAGGCTGCGCGAAACCCCCTGCAGTTGGGCCTTGAAGTAGAGCAGCACGGTAACGGTGATGGCCAGCATCACGGCCAGCGTCGCGTGACCGAGCCAGACCAGTGCACCCAGCCCGTAGCAGACCATCAAGGCGACGACCGAGGTCGTGCCGGGATCGCCGTCGTCCAGCGGGTCGCGCGCCTGCGCGACGATCATCATGCTCGCGACCATCAGCAGGCCGGCGGGTATGACCCAGCCGCTTCCCGATTTTTCACCAAGCATGGCGGCTAGGCAGCCGAGCAGCGCGGTCAGCGCAAAAGTACGCAACCCGGCTTTGGTGTCGGGCTTGCGTTCGCGCTCGAGGCCGATGAGCAAGCCGATGCCCAGACTCACGGCAAAGGCCTGAATGCTTGTATATGCTGCCGGCTCGAAGGTATCCATCAACCCATTATAGAATCGCGTCATGACCTGTTATGCCCTGATTCCCGCGGCGGGTGGCGGTACCCGCATGGGTGCAGAGACGCCGAAGCAGTATTTGCCCCTCGCCGGCCAGCCGTTGATCTGGCATGCGCTGAAACCCCTTGCCAGCGTGCCTGCCATCGAGCGGGTATTCGTCGTGCTGGCACCCGATGATGTGCTGTGGAACGGTTTTGATTGGAGTGAAACTTGCTCCACGGCTGACGGTGTTACGCTGCGGTGGTGCGACGCGGGCGGAAAGCGTGACCCAGGGCTTGCGGGCGATGCGTGACAGCGTGATGCCGTCCGACTGGATACTGGTTCATGACGCGGCGCGTTGTTGCCTGACGGTGGGGCATGTCGAAAAGCTCATCGCCGAGATCGAGGGCGATCCGGTCGGTGGCTTGCTGGCGGTGCCGGTGGCCGACACGCTCAAGCGCGCACAGGACGGCCAGCGCGTCGCGGCCACGGTGGCGCGTGAAGACCTTTGGCAGGCTCAGACGCCGCAGATGTTCCGGCATGGCATGTTGCTCGATGCGCTCGAGTATGCGCCCGCCGTGACCGACGAGGCGAGCGCGATCGAGGCTTTGGGGCAGCGTCCGAAACTGGTCGCTGCCGATGCGACCAATCTCAAGGTGACCTATCCGCTCGATCTGCAACTCGCCGGGTGGATCCTGGCAAACCGGGAGAAATGATGGAAATCAGGGTTGGACAAGGCCATGACGTGCATGCGCTGGTGCCGGGGCGCCCGCTGATTCTCGGCGGGGTGACGATTCCACATTCCCATGGACTGCTGGGTCATTCGGATGCCGATGCCTTGCTGCACGCGATCACCGATGCGCTCCTCGGTGGCGCCGGGCTGGGCGACATCGGACGCATGTTCCCTGACACGGACGCACGCTGGAAGGGCGCCGACAGCCGTGTGCTGTTGCGCGGTGCGCTGGCGGCAGTTCGTGCCGCCGGCTGGCGGGTGGGTAACGTCGATTGCACCGTGATTGTCCAAGTACCCCGCATCGCCCCGCATGTCGTGGCGATGTGCGAAAACATCGCCGCCGATCTCGGTATCGCCCCGGGCAGTGTCAACGTCAAGGGCAAGACGGCCGAGCGACTTGGCTTTACCGGTCGTGGCGAAGGCATCGCCGCCGAAGCCGTCGTGTTGCTGCTGCGTGACTGACACGAAAACCCGCAGGGTTTTCTTTGCCCTGTGGCCGCCCGAGGAGACTTTGCAGGCGATCGATGCGCAGACTGACAATGCGCTTGCCTGTTGCGGTGGGCGGCGCATGCGGCGCGATAGTCTGCACCTGACGCTGGCTTTCATCGGGCCGGTCGATGCGGGTCAACTGGATGTCTCTGAAAACGGTTGCAAGCGCTATTCGCAGCGAACCTTTTACTTTGCAGCTCGACTGCATGGGCTTCTGGCCGCACAACCATATCGCCTGGGTGGGGTGCTGCCAGACGTCGTTCAGCCAGCGCCGACTGTTCGACTGCCTTTCCGACGGGCTCACTGCGGCAGGGTTCCCGCTTGAAAAGCAGAGCTTCGCGCCCCATGTGACCTTAGTGCGCAATGCGCGCTGCGACAAACTGCCCGAACTGACACAGTCAATTGTCTGGGACGTAAGTTCTTTCGTGCTGGTCGAATCAGTGTTGTTAACGACCGGCACACACTACCGGACACTCAAATGTTGGCCCCTGATTTCGGGGCCAGATAAAAAAAGTGCAAAAGGGTGTTGACGCGGTTTGTCGGGCAGCTATAATTGCTGTCTTTCCTCGCTGCACTGCGGCGAGACGCTCTTTAAAAATTAACAGCCGATAGGTGTAGGTGCTTGCTAGGTTTTTGCTGGTGGGTTCAGGCGGGCATGCTGAGATCGAAGGCATGCAAGTAGGGCAGGCGGAAGTCTGTTTTGACCGAGAGGTTATGGACTTGCTGGTGGAGATAAATTAGTAGCAAAGCGCTTACACAAAAGAAACGTAAGGTTAAGGAATTGACCTTGTCAGTATTTTGAGGAAGCGAGCGAAGAGATTGAACTGAAGAGTTTGATCCTGGCTCAGATTGAACGCTGGCGGAATGCTTTACACATGCAAGTCGAGCGGCAGCGCGGGGGCAACCCTGGCGGCGAGCGGCGAACGGGTGAGTAACACATCGGAACGTACCCAGTTGTGGGGGATAGCCCGGCGAAAGCCGGATTAATACCGCATGAGACCTGAGGGTGAAAGTGGGGGATCGCAAGACCTCACGCAGTTGGAGCGGCCGATGGCGGATTAGCTAGTTGGTGGGGTAAAGGCTCACCAAGGCGACGATCCGTAGCTGGTCTGAGAGGACGACCAGCCACACTGGAACTGAGACACGGTCCAGACTCCTACGGGAGGCAGCAGTGGGGAATTTTGGACAATGGGGGAAACCCTGATCCAGCCATTCCGCGTGAGTGAAGAAGGCCTTCGGGTTGTAAAGCTCTTTCAGCAGGAACGAAACGGTAAGGGTTAATACCTCTTATCAATGACGGTACCTGAAGAAGAAGCACCGGCTAACTACGTGCCAGCAGCCGCGGTAATACGTAGGGTGCGAGCGTTAATCGGAATTACTGGGCGTAAAGCGTGCGCAGGCGGTTTTGTAAGACAGGTGTGAAATCCCCGGGCTTAACCTGGGAACTGCGCTTGTGACTGCAAGACTGGAGTGTGGCAGAGGGGGGTGGAATTCCACGTGTAGCAGTGAAATGCGTAGAGATGTGGAGGAACACCGATGGCGAAGGCAGCCCCCTGGGTTAACACTGACGCTCATGCACGAAAGCGTGGGGAGCAAACAGGATTAGATACCCTGGTAGTCCACGCCCTAAACGATGCCAACTAGGTGTTGGAGAAGGAGACTTCTTTAGTACCGTAGCTAACGCGTGAAGTTGGCCGCCTGGGGAGTACGGTCGCAAGATTAAAACTCAAAGGAATTGACGGGGACCCGCACAAGCGGTGGATGATGTGGATTAATTCGATGCAACGCGAAAAACCTTACCTACCCTTGACATGCCAGGAACCCTGCAGAGATGTGGGGGTGCTCGAAAGAGAACCTGGACACAGGTGCTGCATGGCTGTCGTCAGCTCGTGTCGTGAGATGTTGGGTTAAGTCCCGCAACGAGCGCAACCCTTGTCATTAGTTGCCATCATTTAGTTGGGCACTCTAATGAGACTGCCGGTGACAAACCGGAGGAAGGTGGGGATGACGTCAAGTCCTCATGGCCCTTATGGGTAGGGCTTCACACGTCATACAATGGTCGGTACAGAGGGTTGCCAAGCCGCGAGGTGGAGCCAATCCCAGAAAGCCGATCGTAGTCCGGATCGCAGTCTGCAACTCGACTGCGTGAAGTCGGAATCGCTAGTAATCGTGGATCAGCATGCCACGGTGAATACGTTCCCGGGTCTTGTACACACCGCCCGTCACACCATGGGAGTGGGTTTCACCAGAAGTAGGTAGCCTAACCGCAAGGGGGGCGCTTACCACGGTGGGATTCATGACTGGGGTGAAGTCGTAACAAGGTAGCCGTAGGGGAACCTGCGGCTGGATCACCTCCTTTCTAGAGAAAAGACTGGGTGAGCACCTACAACCTATCGGTTGTTTGAAAGCGGGAGCGGGTCTGTAGCTCAGCTGGTTAGAGCACCGTCTTGATAAGGCGGGGGTCGATGGTTCGAACCCATCCAGACCCACCAAAATCAAGGGGGATTAGCTCAGCTGGGAGAGCACCTGCTTTGCAAGCAGGGGGTCGTCGGTTCGATCCCGTCATCCTCCACCAGAACTCTTGAAGAGGCGCTATCCAAGTGAAAGCACTTGGATAGCGGTTTTTACCGCGACAGGCTGTTGGATCTTTAACAATCAGGAAGAAGTAAAGTGTTTCGATCAGGCGGAAGCCGGGTCGAGATATGGGTAGTGATTGCAAATTCTCGCTTCCATCCTTTGAACCAGCGATGGGAGTGAAAAAACAAGCGTAAGTTGTGCCTAGAGCGTTGCCTGGCGGGAGCCAGGGTTCAACGTTATAGGGTCAAGCGACTAAGTGCATGTGGTGGATGCCTTGGCGATCACAGGCGATGAAGGACGTTGTAGCGTGCGAAAAGCTTCGGGGAGCCCGCAAACAGGCTTTGATCCGGAGATGTCCGAATGGGGAAACCCACCCGCAAGGGTATCCCTGGCTGAATACATAGGCCAGAGGAGGCGAACGTAGCGAACTGAAACATCTAAGTAGCTACAGGAACAGAAATCAACCGAGATTCCCTAAGTAGTGGCGAGCGAACGGGGAAGAGCCTGCAAGAGATAACTGCCGCGTTAGTGGAACAGTCTGGAAAGGCTGGCCGTAGTGGGTGATAGCCCCGTACGCGAAAACCCGGCAGCGAGACTGAGCTTGCGAAAAGTAGGGCGGGACACGAGAAATCCTGTCTGAAGATGGGGGGACCATCCTCCAAGGCTAAATACTCGTGATCGACCGATAGTGAACTAGTACCGTGAGGGAAAGGCGAAAAGAACCCCGGGAGGGGAGTGAAATAGATCCTGAAACCGCATGCATACAAACAGTGGGAGCGGACTTGTTCCGTGACTGCGTACCTTTTGTATAATGGGTCAGCGACTTACGTTCAGTAGCGAGCTTAACCGTATAGGGGAGGCGTAGGGAAACCGAGTCTGATAAGGGCGACATAGTTGCTGGGCGTAGACCCGAAACCAAGTGATCTATCCATGGCCAGGATGAAGGTGGGGTAACACCCACTGGAGGTCCGAACCCACTAGTGTTGAAAAACTAGGGGATGAGCTGTGGATAGGGGTGAAAGGCTAAACAAACTTGGAGATAGCTGGTTCTCCCCGAAAGCTATTTAGGTAGCGCCTCGTATGGACGCTGCCGGGGGTAGAGCACTGTAATGGTTGAGGGGGTCATTGAGATCTACCTCGCCATAGCAAACTCCGAATACCGGCAAGTGATATACGGGAGACAGACATCGGGTGCTAACGTCCGGTGTCAAGAGGGAAACAACCCAGACCGCCAGCTAAGGTCCCGAATGATTGGCTAAGTGGTAAACGAGGTGGGAAGGCATAGACAGCCAGGAGGTTGGCTTAGAAGCAGCCATCCTTTAAAGAAAGCGTAATAGCTCACTGGTCGAGTCGTCCTGCGCGGAAGATGTAACGGGGCTCAAGCCAATAACCGAAGCTGCGGATGCGTAGTAATACGCGTGGTAGGGGAGCGTTCTGTAGGTCTGTGAAGGTGGGGTGAGAACCCTGCTGGAGATATCAGAAGTGCGAATGCTGACATGAGTAGCGATAAAGCGTGTGAAAAGCACGCTCGCCGAAAGCCCAAGGTTTCCTGCGCAACGTTCATCGGCGCAGGGTGAGTCGGCCCCTAAGGCGAGGCCGAAAGGCGTAGTCGATGGGAAACGGGTCAATATTCCCGTACCGATCACAGATGCGATGGGGGGACGGAGAAGGTTAGGTCAGCCGGGTGTTGGACGTCCCGGTTTAAGCGTGTAGGCGTGCTGCATAGGCAAATCCGTGCGGCTTAGCTGAGGCGTGATGACGAGGGTTCTTAGAACCTGAAGTGACTGATACCCTGCTTCCAGGAAAAGCCTCTAAGCTTCAGTCTGTGATTGACCGTACCGCAAACCGACACAGGTGGGCAGGATGAAAATTCTAAGGCGCTTGAGAGAACCCAGGAGAAGGAACTCGGCAAATTAATACCGTAACTTCGGGAGAAGGTATGCCCCGGTAGCTTGTAGGAGTACATCCGAAGGGCGATGGGGCCGCAGAGAAACGGTGGCTGCGACTGTTTAACAAAAACACAGCACTCTGCAAAGTCGAAAGACGACGTATAGGGTGTGACGCCTGCCCGGTGCCGGAAGGTTAATTGATGGCGTGCAAGCGCTTGATCGAAGCCCCGGTAAACGGCGGCCGTAACTATAACGGTCCTAAGGTAGCGAAATTCCTTGTCGGGTAAGTTCCGACCTGCACGAATGGCGTAACGATGGCCACACTGTCTCCTCTTGGGACTCAGCGAAGTTGAAATGTTTGTGAAGATGCAATCTCCCCGCGGCTAGACGGAAAGACCCCATGAACCTTTACTGTAGCTTTGCATTGGACTTTGACGGGACTTGTGTAGGATAGGTGGGAGGCGTTGAGTTCCGGTCGCCAGATCGGAAGGAGCCATCCTTGAAATACCACCCTGGTGTCGTTGAGGTTCTAACCTGGCCCCCTGAATCGGGGGTGGGGACCGTGCATGGTAGGCAGTTTGACTGGGGCGGTCTCCTCCCAAAGTGTAACGGAGGAGTACGAAGGTCTTCTAGGTACGGTCGGACATCGTACTGATAGTGCAATGGCAAAAGAAGGCTTGACTGCGAGACCCACAAGTCGAGCAGGTGCGAAAGCAGGTCATAGTGATCCGGTGGTTCTGTATGGAAGGGCCATCGCTCAACGGATAAAAGGTACTCTGGGGATAACAGGCTGATTCCGCCCAAGAGTTCACATCGACGGCGGAGTTTGGCACCTCGATGTCGGCTCATCACATCCTGGGGCTGTAGCCGGTCCCAAGGGTATGGCTGTTCGCCATTTAAAGTGGTACGTGAGCTGGGTTCAAAACGTCGTGAGACAGTTTGGTCCCTATCTGCCGTGGGCGCTGGAGATTTGAGAGGGCCTGCTCCTAGTACGAGAGGACCGGAGTGGACGCACCTCTGGTGGACCGGTTGTGACGCCAGTCGCATCGCCGGGTAGCTAAGTGCGGAAGAGATAAACGCTGAAAGCATCTAAGCGTGAAACTCGCCTCAAGATAAGATCTCCCGGGGGTTTAACCCCCCTGAAGGGTCGTCGAAGACCACGACGTTGATAGGTCGGGTGTGGAAGCGCAGCAATGCGTTGAGCTAACCGATACTAATTGCCCGTGCGGCTTGACCCTATAACCTTGAGCTACGGCTCCAGGCACATCACGCAACAATCACTACCAGCCTTTACTTCTTCCGATCCCGTGGCGTTGAACCCCGTTCAACCCACTCCAGTTTAAGTCTGGTGTCCATAGCGTCTCGGCCCCACCCCTTCCCATCCCGAACAGGACCGTGAAACGAGACCGCGCCAATGATAGTGGGCACCTCGCCCGCGAAAGTAGGTCAACACAAGACTCCCCCTCTCCCCCAACGCCCCTCACTACCCTTAGTGCAGGGGCGTTGGGCTTTGGATCACGGCCGGGG
>CAWJAK010000002.1:0-333007 GCA_963840825.1 uncultured Pseudomonadota bacterium | reverse complement strand
CTTCTGCGCCAAATCGCCAAAGCGGATTCCATCAAATCCGTGGATGCACGAATCGACGAATGCGTAGGTACGGAAATCATAATTTCAGTAAAAACGGTTTTCAGCATAGAACACACCCGCAACAAGTCACAGCAGGGAAGATTGGCAAATGAACACTATAGATTGTAGTCCTATAGGGCGCTATCGGGTGTCATCGTCGTTTTACATGAAACGATTTGATGACCTCGAAAAACTCATTCCCTGCGGTGCTCAAGACAGTCCGGAAAGCCCGTGGCCTCAGCCAGGAAGCTTTCTCTGATGTGTCGAGCCGCACGTACATGAGTTCGCTCGAACGCGGCCTGAAAAGCCCGACCTTGAGCAAGGTCACCGAGCTATGCGAGGTCATGGACGTGCATCCGCTCACGCTGCTGACGCTGGCCTATGGTGGCGACAGCAAGGGGGTGGGTGAAGTCATTGAGCGCGTGCGGCGCGAGCTGGCCGCCATTCATGCCAAGAAGGGCAAATAGGCGAGTAATGGGCGCTGCCCAGCGGCAGCGCCCGCGTGACGGCTACGTCACGATGCGCTCCGCGAACCGCGCTTCACGCGCATAGGCACTGATCGACTTCGTCGCAATGAAGTGCAGATCCCGCTCGACCGGAAGGCCAAGTCGGCCACGCACCGATTGCAGCTCGGCCAGGCTCACATAGCCCAACTCCGGAAAACCCTGCCCCAGGTCGCAGAGCCCGAAGGCATGGTCGTGGTCGTCCGGGTCGATCTCGGTGAGCAGCCAGGTCGCACCCGCGTCAGGCGTGAACAGCTTGACCACGGGCGGTGGGTCGAAGTCGTCGTTTTCGAGGGACTGCCGGCCGTTGGCCAGAAGTTGTGCGCGTTGTTCGTCGGTGATGAGCTTCGTCATGGTCTTCTCCTTGGAAGGATTCAGGGCGGGATTGCCCGAGACCGCGACAAGCACGGCGCAGCGCAGCAGTCAGGGTTCGCAGACGGCCGCAGGACGCCAGCGTGCAAGGCACGCGCAGACCTTGACGGCGAGAACGCCGTGATAAGGTGAAGGGAACAGCAAGCCAGCCCCCACCGTTGCCCGCTACAGCAAGCGAAGCGCGCAGGCGTCAGTGATGGAAGCCGAAGGGGCGAGACGCCAATGGTGGCTCGATGCGCAGCACGACAGCGCGCCCCGGCATCAGCCGGGGGACGCACGGAATTTCTCGATCCCTGAAAATATCGAAACCGCTTCCCTGTAAAACAACGGATGCACGAAGCCGGCTCCGCGCATTGACTGAGTTCCACGGAATCGCAAATTCGTGAAAGCGGCTTGCCGCCGATGCACGAAGCCGCAATGGCGCTTTTACGGAAATGCGTCCAACGCGGACGCTGAACTCGAAAGCGCCCCGCCGCTTGGGCGGGGCGCCGAGGGCGACGATCAGTCGCCCTTGCTGCGCGACCAGATCAGGTTGTGCGCGCCGTCCTCGCCTTCGACCAGGCGGGCATAGATGGTCGCCGGGAACGACGGGTCATCCAGGGTTGCCGACAGGTAGGGCCGCTCTGCCTTGCTGATTTTCTTCCACGCCGCGCCGATCTCGAAGTTGCCGGCGACGATGCGGTAGTCCGGGGCGTTCTCGCTTTCCTTGGCGTTCGGAACGAATTTGACCTTGACGTTGAGCGTCAGGGTGCGAACCGTGCCGGTGAAGCTGTCGTTCTGTGCGGTGAAGGTGCCGATGTTTGCCATGATGAATCTCCTTTTGGTGGTGCAAGGTCGCGCCCATCGCGGCCTTGTCGGTGATCCGAAGGGCGAGGTACGGGCGGGCTGCATCGCGCAGCGGCCGCAACGCAGTGGAGGACCGGGAGGACACAAGAAATTTGTTTCGCGAGGAAGGCACGCAGTGCCGGGGAAATTTGTTGGGCCGGACGGTTGCAGCCATGAAGCCCGAGGCGTAGCCGGTGCCTCGCCAGGATTCACGACAAGCCAAGGCCGCCGTTGGGTGTGATCCTCACCGAAAGGCAGCATGGCTCCGGCATCCCTGCACAGAAGCGTCGCCGGCACGCACCCCATCGCAGGCAAGGTCAGTTCCGGATCGAACAAGGATGAACGCCCTCGCGCATTGGCGCGGGCTTGATCGGTCGCGGCGTGGTTAGTCTCGGCATGGTGGACGGCTTGTCGGTGAGCCGCCGTCGTTTATGGCAGTCTGCCCGCCAGCGTCGGGTAAGGCGCGTGATTGCACAACCCGGCGCAGCAACGTCTGTCGTCCTCAGCGTCCCGCCCAAGCGGCGGGGCGCGTTTTTTGGGATCGGATGCCCAGCCCAAAGCATGGCGTACTCATTGGACGGATGAACAAAGACAGGGATGGCGAAAGTCATTTCGCCATCGGGCAGTCGCTTTCCGACTGTTGCCGCGCCGCCCGGACTGACAAGGCCGGGCGGCGCGGCGGTGTTGCATGCCTCCGCCGTTGCGTTGCGCCGAAGTGAGGGGGCAAAGCCCCCTCGGATGTCAGCCTTTGAGCCGCTTCATCTCTTCGGCCAGTATCCACAGCGCCCGGTTGACCTTGACGTTCTGGTCAATGCCCTGGATGGCGCGGGTGCGGTTCCTGCGTCCGTTGGCCGTGCGTGCGGACAGCCCACCTTGCACCAGATTTTCCTGCACGCGGTTGAACGTGCTCCACAGGTCGGGCCGGTCGTCGTCCCGGCGTCGAGGCCGCAGCAATTGTGTTTCCGTGATGGGCGCAGGCTTGACCGGGTCATCGTATTTCAGCGACAACGCGGCGCGGGCGAATACCTCTGATTCGCCGTGGTCCAGCGTGATGGCGCGCATACCTTCCTGACGTTCGCGCACCAGCTCGAACCCATCCAGCACATCGTAGGCACCTTCGATCACCTGGCCGATCACGTCGCCCTTGTGCGGGATGCGCAGGTCGGCCACGGTGTCGCCGCACACCAGCCCATTGCTGCAAACGAAACGGAACATTCCCGCCAGCATCTGATAACTGCTGGTGCCGTCGTGCGAGTTCAGCAGAATGATTTCGTTGGCCTCCGCGCCGTTGATCTGCGCTGCGTGGCGCAATCGCAGCATGTGCTTGGTGTGTTCGCGCTTGCCGGTATCGCGTACGCGCGTCTGGCAAACCATGAACGGCTGGAAGCCTTCCTTGCGCAGGGCACCCAATACCTCTCCGGTCGGGATGTAGGTGTAGCGGTCGGATCGGCTCTGGTGCTTTTCCTCCGCGAAGATGGAAGGGGCCACGCTGCGAATCTGATCATCCGATAACGGATGGTCGGCGCGCAAGATGGGTGTAGCGTTGGCGAAACGGGAACTGAGTTGCATGGTATTTCTCCAGTGGTTGCAGGTTGTGGTTTCAAAGCTGACCGGATTCCAAGATTCGGAGCCCGGTGTTGGCTTCGGTTTGTTCGGCGCAGTGACCTGGGCTGGTCGCCGTTGCCGCCGTCTTTCCTGAGTTCATCGCCCGCGAACAACCGGGCCGGCGAGGGTCTGGCGGTCAAGGAGGAAAGCGCAGGGTGGGTGCGGCCCGCAGCCGCAGGCGAGGACACGGCCCTGCGCGCCTTGACGGACAGGCACCGCTGGCTACGGTCGCGGGATCGGTGATGAAGGAGAGGGAAAGACGGATGACCGGCCTACGGCCAGATGATCGACGGACCAACGCCGCGCGGCGAGCGCTGCTGCGTGCCGCAGGCACGCCTTGATGGGAGTGAACAAAGCGCGCAGCGCGAAAACGGCAATGTGCGCAGGCCGATCAGGCGCAGCCTGTTCGGCGGTCTTGCGGGGCGCCAAGCCTGCGCGGCGGGGTGGGCGTCAGCCGACCCCTGGAGGCAAGCGCAGCGCGCAGCTTTTTCGCGAAACCAAGGACACAGCAAAAAGGGGGCAATGCCCCCTCGGGCTACAACAGCCCACGTTCGGCAAACGACAGGATGGCGCTGCCGGCGACGATCAGGTGATCCAGCACCCGCACGTCCACCAGCGCCAGTGCCGACTTCAGCGTCTGCGTCAGCATCTCGTCGGCCCGCGACGGCTCGGCTGCACCCGACGGGTGGTTATGCACCAGCAGCAGCGCAGCGCTGTTCCTGGCCAGTGCCTCCTTGACCACCTCGCGCGGATACACCGATGTCTGGCTCACCGTGCCGCGAAACATCTCGACGTAGTCGATGACACGGTTCTGCGCATCCAGATGGATGACGCGCGAACACCTCGTGCTCCAGCGCCCCCAGCTTGACCCGCAGGAAGTCGCGCACCACCTGCGGCGAGGTCAGCGCTTCGCAGCCGCGCATCTGCCCGGCGAGCACACGCTGCGCAGCCTGCAGCACCTCGTCGGCATTGGCCGGACGGTAGTCGCCCGCGACATCGCGAACGAGAAGGGAAGAATCGAGAGAATGAGAAAGTTGCGACATGATCGTGCTCCAGTCCGAATCGGGCGGAATTGCCCGGAACCGGAGGAACACGGCGCAGCGCAGCAGTCAGGGGTCGCAGACGGCCGCCAGGACGCAAGCGTGCAAGGCACGCGCAGCCCTTGACGGCGAGAACGACGTGGTACGTTGAAGGGAACAGCAAGGCCGCCCCCACACACTCCACTGCCTCAACGGCAAGCGGAGCGCGCAGGCCCAAAGGGCCGGAGGCGTCAGGGATCAAAGCCGCATGGCCGTGACTCGGCACGAGGCGCGGGGCAACGCCCGCGAGCCCGACGGCGCCAGTGCCGGGACGCCGACTGCCTTGGATGCTGGTGTCCGAAATAAAACTACACTTTTCGGACAAATGGGCTTGTCATCAGTCCGGAAAACATGTACAAATATCGGACAGGATAAAATCATGTCTGATCTCAAATCCATCATCACTGCGCAAATCAATACCGCCGGCCCAGGCCATGTCTGGGTGCCGACCGACTTCGCTCAACTCGGCAACCGCGACGCCATCGACAAAACCCTGCAACGCATGGTTCAGGCCGGTGATCTGCGCCGCATCGACCGGGGCCTCTATGACAAGCCGACGCTCAACCGGCTGACGAAGCGACCCACTACTCCGGACTATCGTGCCGTGGTCGAGGCCATCGCCCGCCGCGATCAGTTGCGTCTGCTGGTGGATGGCATGACCGCCGCCAACGATCTCGGCCTGACCGATGCCGTGCCGGCCCGTGTCACCATCCATACCGATGCCCGCCGTCGCGCCATCCAGCTCGACAAGCTGACCATCGACTTCAAGCAAACCGCACCCAGCCGTCTCTACTGGGCAGGGCGTCCCGCCATGCGCGTCGTGCAGGCGCTGCATTGGCTGAAAGACACCTTGGTTTCTGATCGCGACCGTATCCTGCGCCGATTGGCTCAAGTGCTGGCAGACCCAGCCCACGGTGCCGCGATCCGCCAGGACCTGATCGATGGCTTTGGCGCGTTGCCCGCGTGGATGCAAAGCCTGGTTCGTGAACTGCCCGGCTGTGATCCAGCAGCTTGCAGCGGCCAAGACACCGCAACCGCATAACGGCACGAAGCAGCCAGCGACCCGCCGCCGCTCGGCCAAACGCCTGGAGGTCACCGGTTGAACCCGTCCTTCCACGATGTCATTGCCGCCAGTGACGCCGAGCGGCGCGACCTGTTCCTCGGAACTGCCGCCCGACTGGGCACCGCAGTCCAGAATGTCGAAAAGGACTTCTGGGTCTGCTGGACGCTCGATGCGCTGTTCAACGGCCTTGCAGTCGGCGGTCCCCGTCTGCTGTTCAAAGGGGGCACTTCGCTTTCCAAGGCCTTCGGTCTGATCTCCCGGTTCTCCGAAGACATCGACATCACGGTCTTCCGTGACGATCTGGGGCAGGCGGCCGATGTGGCGGAGCTGACTGCCCTGAGCGGCAAGAAACGCCGCGCGCGTCTCGACGCCATTCGCACCGCTTGTCAGGCCTACATCGCGGGACCGCTGACGGCGCAGTTCACGCAGCTCGCTGCATCCGTCATTCCAGAAGCCCGCTTCCGGCTGGAGCCTGACCCCGAGGATAAGGATGGCCAGACACTGCTGTTCTGGTATCCCGCCGTCACCGCCACTGGCGGCGACTACGTGCGCTCCGCCGTCAAGATCGAGTCCGGTGCGAAATCGGCGCTGGACCCGCACGTCGCGGCCACGGTCACGCCCTATGTAGCGCAGGATTTGCCCGGCCTGGATCTGACCGTCACCAACGTCACCACCGTGAAGCCCGAGCGCACCTTCTGGGACAAGGTCATTATCCTGCACGGCCTGCGTCAGTGGCACGACCGCCGTGGCGAACTGCGGCACGGTGGACAGCGCATCTCGCGCCATTACTACGACGTGCATCAACTGATGCAGGCCGCATCAGCACACGAATGGCAGGCCGATCGTGCGCTCGCGATCGACTGCGCACAGCATGCGCGGCTGTTCTTCGGCAGCGCGGACCTGGGGCTCGATACCGCAATACCCGGCACGTTCACACTGACACCCAGCGCGGCGATGCGGGATGCGCTCGCCAGGGACTATGCGGCCATGTCCGGGATGATCTTCGGCGAGATCCCGGCGCTCGATGCGGTACTCGCCAGCGCGGAGAGATTCGAGCAGATCGTTAACGACGCCACAACAGCCGCGTCGCTCGCGCACGAGGAGCGGCGTGAATGACCGACTACTTCAGCGACCGAGAGAATGGCCCTCGTGCCCGTACCGAGCAGGTGATCTCGCCCACGGTCTGGGCGGGCTTGGTGGGAACGGTTCAGGCGCTGATCAACAGCGGCGCCTTCGGCCTGCGGTTTCCCGAGCGTTGCGCGGACGGGCAAGCCATTTGCGAATGCGATTCGGATGCCTTCGCAGCCTCCGTGATTGCGGAGATGCCCGGCTCTGGCTTGGCCGCTCGAAACCACCTGCGTGGAGGGAGACGGGTTCTTGTCGCAGCGCCAGCCGTTCGCGCCGGACACACTGCTGATCCTCGACTTCATCGAGTTCGTCTACGCTGCGGTGGCGAAGCCGATTCCCGGGAAGTACCACGACTTTTTCAGTCATCACCACCTGACGTTCGACCAGGAGACTGGGCAGGAAGAGTTCCGCGCAACCGTCAACCGCATCTTTGCACGCAACGGCGTGGCATTTGAAATGCAGTCGGCCGGCAGCATCGTGCGCGTTCTTCCACCAGTGCTGGGCGAAGACTTGAAGCGAACGTTGTTCAACACCGGAGACCGCACGCTCGACAACATGCTGGAAGAATGCCGAACGAAATTCTCGGACCGCAATCCGCTGGTGCGCCGCGAAGCACTAGAGCGCTTGTGGGATGCATGGGAGCGGCTCAAGTCTCTTGCTGACCCCAGCGACAAGAAGAGGTCGGTCAAGATCATTCTCGACGCCGTCACCTCGGAGCCATCGCTGCGGGTGAGGCTGGAAGAGGAGGCGACAGAGCTGAATTCCATTGGAAACGACCACCTTATTCGGCACTCGGAGGTCAATCAGGTGCCGGTCATCGACGTAGATCACGTTGACTACTTATTCCATCGCCTGTTCGCAATGATCCAACTGGTGCTGCGAAAAAAGGGGGGTGCGTGACCACCTGGATATCTGATCGCAACCCTAAGCGGCCAAGAACACCGGCGGGAAGAGAACATGGCTCTCTTTAAGGACTGGTGTGCCGGCGCCAAGCAGAAGGATAAGAAGAAGACACTCCGAACTTTTGCAGAGAAGGCGGGTGGTCGCGATGCCGTTTTAAAGCAGCTGGGCGAAACTGTCAGAACGCACTACGACCAGTCCGATCGGATCGCTGACGACATCGCCCGGCTGGGATACGACGGCGCCGCTGAAATCCTGAGGGCATTGTTGCCTCAATCCAAGCGCGCGCGATCTGGTGATCTTGGCGAAATCCTGGCTTCCGAGTTGGTCGAGGAAGAGATCGGATTTCGGGTTCCCGTTCGGCGTATGCGATTCAAGGACGGACGTGAGGTTGCCATGCGTGGGGATGATTTCATCGGCGTTGGCTATGACCCCGACAAAAAGCTCTGGCTCCTGAAGGGCGAGTCGAAAAGCCGAAGCAAACTGGCGGCCGGGACCATCGCCGAAGCTCGCGAAGCCTTGGATCGACACGGTGGCCGCTGCACGCCGGACTCGTTGTTGTTCGTCGCAAATCGCCTTTTGGAAAGCGACGATGACGCCGATGTCGAACTGGGGCGCGCCATGCGCGATGAAGTGGGGCTCAAGGCCTTGGGTTCCAGACGCATCGACCACATGCTATTCACCATGTCGGGAAACGTCCCACTGGCCGCGCTCAAGAAAGACCTTGACGACGCAGACGGCGGTCGCCGCCAGCATGTCGTCAGTCTCCACATCGAGGACCATCAAGCATTCATCGCCGAAGTCTTCGAGGAGGCGATGAATCTTGGAGACTAGCGAGGAGCTTCACGACTTCTTGACCAGCAGGACCCAGGATGGGGTCTGGGGACGATTGCTGGATCGTGGCGCAGCCTGGTCGATCATGCGGCAGGCGGGCGTACTACCTGAAGATGCGCCACCCCTTGGAGATGACATCGAGATCGACTTGGCTGAGCACGGATTCTCGATTCTGAGAGCGGCATTGACGCTCCGGGAACTGGACGGAACATCCGAGCTTTGTCAGAGAGCATTCGAGCGCGCCGGCAACGCTTTCGAATCGCTCGTCCGCAATGGCGCGCCAGAGGCCGAAGAGCGCGGCTTCTATCGCACGATCGCTGGCGCTACCTATCATCTCGCTGGCTATTCCGCGATCGCGTATTCGCTATTCGGTAAGCAGCAGATTTCAGGGCTCAATGCCAATGCGGCCGAGACCGCCCTCATTCTGCTTATCCTGCGCGACCTCAATCGGCTCAGGGCTCACGTTAGAGCGCAGCTGTTGGAAGAGACGAACAGCGATGCCCATGTGTCTTCGTTGTTGCAGGCAGAGGAAATCGAATCGGACGATGCGATCGCGATCATCCTCAACACCGTCGTGTGCCGAGCCTTGGCGTATTTCGACTTTGCGCTTCAAACCGGAGAGGCGTCGCTGCTGAGCACTGCGAGGGAATTGCTGGATACGGCGATCGGACTCGCCGACAAGACTGCCTCGGTTTCGCTCTGGTGGATCGTCCGGCTATGCCGAAACATGATCGACGATCTGTGGGCACATTCTTTGCACGAGACGCTTCCCATGCATCCACCTTTGGATGGAGGCGAGCAATATCCCGCGCTGCGACGGCTCTTCATTTCGTCGCTATACGCGCGCAAGAGTGCGGAGTTGGAGTTGTGGCCCTCGCAGCGCGAAGCGGCGAGGCGGTCCACTGACGTTTCGGACGATCTGGTGGTTTCCCTGCCAACGAGCGCGGGAAAAACCCGCATCGCCGAGATTGCCGCGTTGATGTGCCTATCGACTGGGAAGCGGGTACTGATCGTGACTCCGTTGCGTGCGCTGTCGGCGCAGACTGAGCGCACGTTCCGCCAGACCTTCGCTCCGCTGGGGTTAACTGTTTCCTCGCTCTACGGCGCGAGCGGGTTGTCGGCGGGAGACGAGGATGCCTTGAAGTCGATGAATATCGTCATTGCCACGCCGGAAAAGCTCGACTTCGCTTTGCGCAATGACTCGACACTGATCGATGACATCGGTCTGATCGTGCTCGATGAGGGCCACCTCATAGGCCCAGCGAGCGAGAAATCCGCTATGAGATCCTTGTACAAAAATTGCTACGGCGAACTGATGCCGATACGCGGCGCATCGTCTGTTTGTCGGCGATCCTTCCGGACGGCGAGCAGCTCAATGACCTGACGGCGTGGATACGCAGCGACGTTGATGGCGAGCCGGTGCGGTCGTCTTGGCGCCCTACGCGACAGCGCTTTGGCACATTGGTTTGGCAAGGTGACGCCGCAAGGCTTAACTATGACCTTGAGCAGCAAGGACCATTCCTGGCCCGGTTCGTGGAGCAGGTGCCGCCGCGCGGTCAAGAAAAGAAGCCGTACCCGCGCGAGACCAAAGATTTGACTTTGTTCGCCGCGTGGAATTTCGCCCAACAGGGCAAACGCACGCTGGTCTTTTCAACGCAGGCCAACTGGGTCGAGGGTTACGGAAAGGCCGCTGTCGAGTTAAACCGGCGCGGATACCTGCCGTCGTTGCTGGAAGATGAAGCGTCTATCGCGCGAGCCTTGGAAGTCGGTCGAGAATGGCTAGGTGATCTCCACCCAGCCGTGAAGTGCCTCAAACTGGGCGTGGCAATCCATCACGGACGCCTTCCAAGCCCCTTCCTTCGCGAACTTGAGGCGTTACTCGCCAAGGGCGTGCTCAAGGTCATCGTTGCGTCCCCCACCCTATCGCAGGGGCTCAACTTGAACGCCGCTGTGCTACTTGTCCCAAGTCTCTACCGGTCTGCTGTGCTCATTTCAGGTGAAGAGTTCGCCAACGTGGCAGGTCGCGCAGGGCGAGCTTTTGTTGATGTCGAAGGTGTCATCGCCCATGTGATCCATGACCAACCGGATTGGCGTCTTCAGCAATGGCGTGGTGTGGTCCAGTCAGCCAAGGCTCGCACGCTGAAGAGTGGCCTGTACCAGATCATCGCTGAGATCATTGATCGCCTTGCAGGCGAAGGCGTGCTGGATCGCGGCGATGCGATCGAATACCTATCAAATTCGCGAGAGGCTTGGAAGTCGAAGGCAGAAGAGGACCAACTACTTGCCGACGCCGCTGATGGTGAAGCAGGCGAGGACGCCGAAGAAGAGAAGATCGACGAAGAACCGATGTCGTATCTGATCGAGAAGTTGGACGCGACGGTCCTGGGCCTGGTTGAAGCGCTCGACGCCGACGCCGACGATCTGCCGCATCTCCTCGACGAAGCGCTACAGGGCTCGCTCTGGGCGCGCCAGATTGCGCGGGAGGACGAAGTTGAGCGGCAGCGGCACAAGTTCATTCTTGAGGCGCGCGCGAAGGTGATCTGGGCTCATACCACTCCTGAAGCGCGCAAAGGGCATCATGCGATGGGCGTGGGCCTCGAAGCCGGTCTGGCAATCGATAGCATGGCCGATGAATTGGGAGCATTGGTCGATCAAGCTGATGATGCAGCACTCAGCGGCGATCACGATGTGCTTGCGTCCGCCCTCTCGGTGTTGGCCACTCGTCTGCTTCTTATTCGCCCGTTCGTGCCGGATAAGAAGAACAGCCTTCCACTCCACTGGGGCGATATCTTGAAGCAGTGGGTGTCGGGCACCGATGTGAATGTGATTGGCGGCGAGAACATGCGCATCATCGAGGATGCATTTGCCTATCGACTGGTCTGGGCACTCGAAGCACTGCGAACGCGTCGTGTGACGCGTGGCTGGTCGTCGGAGACGGTTTCCGGTGGCGGTGCCGCGTCGCTGGAAACTGGCGTACCTCAACTCATGATGTCCCTGCTTATTCGAGCGGGCCTGCCATCGCGACGTGCAGCGATGGCGGCGATTCGTACAACCGGCGCCGTCTTCGTCACTGTCTCGGATATGCGTGAGTGGCTGGCGAGCGATGAGATCGAAAATTTGACCGGAAAAGCAGACTGGCCGACCCCCGAGACGGCTGTCCTCTGGCGGCGCTTCCGGGAGGACATGTTGAGCTGTGCGCTCCAGAAATGGAGTGTTGGCCGTGGAAAACGAACCTTGATCTTCGACGAGGCAGCCGGAAGGCCTCCAGAAGGCACCTACCGCGTCGAGTTCGATGATCCCGACGGGGATGCATGGCTGGCAACACCGGACTACCGGCGGGTTGCCAAATTCAAGACGCGCGCACAAGGGCTACAGCTCGGACTGTTCGTTGCACGACTAAAGGACGGACAGAACGCCGCAGAGATTGAGCGCATTGGGCCAGGCATCGTAAAGTGGCCAAAGTGATTGCCTTGTTTGCAGGGAGGTAAATAACAGGCTGCGCTCTACTTGGAGCGTGGGAAGGGGAAGAAGGAGGTCTGTGTATGGATACGGCATCGGCGACGGATGTGCATGAGGCTGAACTTGCACACTGGCTCTTTACTGCATTCGTGTCGTCGCGACTGATTGCGGAGGAGCTTGGTTTGATGTCCGCGATGCAATTGGCTTTTAGAATGGATACGCAAGTCTTGGCGCCCGCCGCGCGTGGTACTGGCGACATAGACGTGCTTGCGGTTACCAAGCCTACCAAGCTTTCATCTTGAACAGGCGGCCCTGTTCATTCTCATCGTGCAGGCTCAGCACGATCTCATCCCTGCCAAACACCGACTCGTTCTCGCCCGTACGCACAGGCAAATCCGAATCGATCAAGGTGATGATGGGCTGCAAGCCGAGTTCCGCGTAACGGCGAATGACCACCAACAGGTTCTCTTTCTTGCGGTCGTCGAGCGACTCGAACACCCCATCGTGATAGACGAAGCGCGGAAACTTGTCGTCGATGTGCGCGCGCAGTACCGCCATATCGAAGGCAATGCACAGCAGCTTGCGGTAGGTATGACCGAGATCGGCGCTGGTGGCATTGCCCGACTCGTCCAGAATTTCCGCCTTGAACTCAAGATGTCCGGCTTGATTCGGAGACACGCTCAGCAAGGCCTTGCGGTCGATCACCTCTTCGACGATTTCGCTGAAGAACAGTCGAATCGTCGAAAACAGACTGTCCTGGTCCGAGTTCTGCTTCTCGACATCGGCCTCGATCTGGGTCTGCAGATGGCCACGTTCTTCGGTCAGTGCCCGGATGTCAGTACGCAACTCCTGAAGGCGGTGCAGGAAGCCGCGTTGGCGCTCCAGCGACGTGATATCGGCGCGCAGCGTCACCATGTCATCGGAGACCTGCTTGTATTTGCTGAAAACGTCTGTCCCGCTCGAGAAACGACAGCATGTCCGAGCGCTTCTTACCCAGCGCGGTGAGTTCCGTATTGACACGTTTGAGTTCAGCCTCGATTTCCGAGCGTTCTTCCTGCAGGTAGCCGCGGCGCTCGTCGGTGATCGCCCTGTTGAAAGCGATCAACTGTTGGAAGTCCTTCTTGATCTGCCCCTTGAAGAGAACGCCGGCTTCCTCGAACAAGCGCTGCGCCTCATCCGGATTGAACAGGATTTGGTCTTCTTCCAGAGAGGCCAGTATCTTCTTTTTATTCTGCGCTCAGAGAGTAGCGCTCGGCGTTAAGCGTCGCGATGCGCTCGTCGATGTCATCAACCAGCTGCTTGGTCTGATCCTTGTCATGCGTACGGAAATCGAAGGCATCAAGCAGTTTCTGCTTCTTTTCGGCCTCCTTCTGCTTGAGCAACAAAATGCCTTCGATCTTGCTGATGTCCTCAATGGAGCCACCCAGCTCGTTCTTGATCGTCTGCGCGGTCGCCTGCTTCTCCGTGAGTTTCTCTTCCTTCTCGTAGTGCTGTGCGACCAGTTGCGCATCAAAGCCCAGTATGTGCGCGAGGAACGGCTTCCAGTCAGCATGCGCGGACGCGAACTTGCGCAGTTGGAACACATCGCGGAAATCATCCTGCGAGCGCAGCAGATAGCCTAGGCCCTTGCGGAATGACCAAGGCTTGAGCGCACGCCAATCGAGCAGGCCGTCCAGCAGGTCGCGGGCACGATCGAACGGTACGTCCTGATGGTCCCAGTCGGCCATCGGTAGCGCCGACAGATCCTGATGTCCCGCCTCGTGCTTCTTGAAGCTGATCTTCGTCGCCTCCTCGACGCCGCGGCGAAGCGTCACGAACGAGGCGTCCTGCAATTCGATCTCCAAGAAAAAAACGAAGTCCTTGAATAGATCGAGATGCTTGAAGAGGAAAAACTTTGGATCGCGCTTTGCCAGAAAGCCGAAGTCGAGCAGCCGCCCCAGCGTGGTCTTGCCGAGGTTGTGCGTGTCCTTATCGCGGTTCTCCGGCAGGCGGATTTCAGCCATGACGACATTCAAGCCCTGGATGAAGTCCACGGGCTCGAACAAGTCTGGCTTGTTCGAATAGAGTCTAGACAGCTTCATTGGGCCCCACGTATTCCACGGCGTCGGTCTTGGGGCGATAGTCGATCAGGCCCATCAAGTAGAGAAAATTCAGCGCCGGCAGGAACAACACGTCACCGCCGGTGACGGACTTCTTCGCGAATTTGCGCAGGCCGTCGTAGTCATCCACGCGGCGTATCTTGAGGCGCGCCAACAGCAGCAGCGATACGTTGATGACCGTGCGGTCCGGATGCGAGTGCTTAGTCGGCCGCAGCATCGCCGACCTCCCCAATGTCGCAGTTCCAGTACATGTAGAACAACACGGCGCGTGTCAGGCGCTTGTGGGCATGCTGACGCAAGACGACATCGCGGTTGAACAGCAGATCCACCAAGTATTCCATCACGTCGTCGAAGGTCTGGTAGTCTTTGCGCTTGGCGATGATCTTGAGCTGAAATTCATCGACCACCGATTCATACATGCGCAGCAGTTCGAGGTTTTCCGGTGCGGCCAGGAACGCGCGAATCTGAGCCGTCTCCTTCAGGTACTTTCTTCGCTGCGCTTTAGCGTAGTCCGCGCTCATATTGTTGAGCACGTTCTTCTGTTCATAGGTCACGCGCCCGGTGGGTGGATCATCGAGCAGTGCCGACACTCCGTCCTTCTGCCTCGCCAGCGCCTGAACCACTTCGGCAAGATCATCGGGGCTGACGATCAGTGGTGAATCGACCGGATCGAGGTCGGCCTTCCCCGCAACGTCCGAGAATGTCTTCAGCCAGACTTCCAACTGTTCCAAGCCGCACAAGTAGATCGACGATGCAGGAATGCCGCACTGCGCCGCGATGTACTCACGTATTTCGCTTTCGGCATTGCCGGCCAAGCGCCGATTGGCAAACAGCATGTAGTGGTCGAGTTGCTTGCCCTTGCGCAGTTTCTTGATGCGCGGAATTTCCTTGGCAAGCACCGTATTCGCTGCCGTGGTGCTGAAGAAATCGGACTCCGAGAAATTGCGGTTATAGCCGTTGGTGTGCTTAGCTTGGATGATGGTCGTGCCAGCCCAGGGGGCGGCCTTGCTCGGATGGAGTTCGGCGGTTCCCACGAACTTCGCGTCGCGTCCGCCGTCAGGTCCTTTGGCAAAGCCTTGCACCGAGATACCGAGCAGGCGCTGACACAAGAACACGATGAGGCTCTCGAACTGATCGTCGCTTAAATCTTCGTAGGCAAACTTCATGGCCACACCGGTGTCCTGTTCTCCGTCGTTCAGCGCGTCAACCGATGGCCAGCTTGACCGGCTTGCCGACGCGACTGAGCATTTCCACCAGCGTGTCGATGGTGAACTTGGCCGTCTTCTTGTTTACCACGTCGGACACGCGCGGGCGCGAGACCATCAGAATCTCGGCGGCCTCGGCTTGCTTCAGGTGATGCTCGGCAATCCAGGTGGACAGCTCGTCCATCAGCTGCTGCTTTAGCAACTGGGTGTCGTTGATCTGCTTGCGAGAGGCTGCCTGTAAGCGCTTGGCCTCAGCAGGCGCGAAGCCAAGCTCCAGGAAGAGGTTCGCTCCCGGCTTCGTCACATGGCGGATTTCGGTGTCGATCTTCATTTCTGTGCCTTTCTCGCGTTGAGCACGGCGCGGTAGCGCGCCTCGGCAATGCCCTTGTCCTGCTTACTGGTCGCCTGCGTCTTCTTCTGGAAGCAGTGCAAGACATACACGGCTTCCTCGAACTTGGCGATGTACATCACCCGATAGATGCCGCTGGTTTCCCGAATGCGGATTTCTTTGGTGCCCGCCCCGACATCATCGAACGGCTTCCAGTCGTCCGGGTCCAAACCAACTTGAATCTTACCCAACTGGAAACCAGCAGAACGACGTGAGTCGTCCGGGAATGCCAACAAGTCGTCGTAGGCAGAGCCCACCCAGCGAATCTCTTTTTCGTTGCTCATTGCTTCGCTCTGTATAAAATTTTATACGCACCAAGGACGCAAGTCAAACTCTTCAGGATGGGTACGCATTGGATTAGTGCTCCGGCAATCGCGCCGTCCATCGCATGTCGTCACAGTCCAGCGCAGTGCCGCGTAGTCCTCTTGAAAACTACGCTCGCACACGACAGGCTATGCCCCAGTATTCGACCTGATTTCGTGGGGCAAATTTGGGGCAATCTGAGCGCCAAACCATGCCCATCTATGCCAATTCGACCTCCGTGAGGCGATGGTCGTCCTCTGTCTAACCTGTTGCTGCAAAAGAAAAAAGTCGATTTCTGGCAGCGCACCGAGTCAGTGTCCCAACACAATCGGCGTATGGCGGGCGAGATCCTCGCTGGACAGGGTCGGGGTTCGGGTCATGCGGGAAGGGGGGGTGGAACGCGCGCGCGGCTGGCGTGAAGGAGGGCAATTATACTGGTGGCCCTTCAGCAGCTTCGACAGATCGGCATGGCCTCCGGCGGCATCATGAAACTGGCGCGACGCCTCTTGCACCTGTGGGTGCGCTTGCGCATCTTTCCGGACCACCCCGTTGCACCCGCAAGCATCGGGATCGATCCCGACCGGCCGGTGTGCTACGTGTTGCAGGAAAGCTGGCTGACCGATCGGCTGGTGCTGCAGGAAGCCGTTGCGCGTGCCGGTTTGCCCGCGGCAGACCAGGCGCTGAAGGTGGCGGGATGCCGTCTCGCCAGCGCTGACTTTGCGCTGGCGCGCGGCTGGCGCCTGTTCGGGCGGGCCAGCGAGCGCTACCGCGCTCCGCCGCGGCTGGTGCGACTGGTCAAGGCGCTGGCCACCGCGGGAACGGCGGATGTGCAACTGGTGCCGGTGACGGTGATGTGGGGACGCGCGCCAAAGCAGCAGGATGGCATCCTGCGTGCGCTGCTGGCCGAGTCGTGGCAGCGGCGGCAACCGCTGTGGCACTGGCTGGCGGTACTGCTCCACGGCCGCGATACCCATGTGCACTTCGGCGCGCCCTTTTCGCTGCGCAACCTGCTCACCGATGTGCCCGAGGCCACGCGGGCCACGAAGAAGGCGGCGCGGGTGCTGCGTGCGCATTTCCGCCGCCAGCGCGAACTGACCATCGGTCCCGACGTGTCGCATCGCCACACGCAGGTCGAGGCGCTGCTGTCAACACCGGAGGTACGCGCCGCCATCGCAGCCGCGGCCGTCCGCGACAAGCTGTCGCATGCAGCGGCCAGCGCGCAGGCGCGCCGACATGTGCTGGCGATCGCCTCGGACTACTCGCATAGCGTGATGCGGGCCGGCGAAATCTTCCTCACCTGGCTGTGGACGCGCCTGTTCGATGGCGTCGAGGTACGTAACCTCGAAGCGCTGACGCGCATCGCCCCGGGTCAGAGTCTCGTCTATCTGCCCTGTCACCGCAGCCATATCGACTACCTGCTGATGACCTACGTCATCTATCGGGCCGGGCTGACGCCGCCGCATGTTGCCGCCGGCGACAACCTCGACTTGCCGGTATTGGGCCGCATCCTGCGCGGCGGGGGCGGTTTTTTCCTGCGGCGCAGCTTCAAGGGCGATCCGCTGTACGCGACCGTGTTTGCCGAGTACCTGCACCGCATGCTGGCGCGCGGCTTTCCCATCGAGTACTTCATCGAGGGGGGACGCAGCCGCAGCGGCCGCATGCTGCCGCCCAAGGCCGGGCTGCTGGCGATGACGGTGCAGAGTTTCCTGCGCGGGCACGAACGGCCCCTCGTCTTCGTGCCGGTCTATGTCGGCTACGAGAAGCTGCCCGAGGGCGCGAGTTTCGTCGGCGAGTTGTCGGGGCAGGCGAAGCAGCGCGAGTCGCTGCTCGGCCTGTTGTCGGCCGTGCGCGTGCTGCGCCGGCATTTCGGCAAGGTGTATGTGAATTTCGGCGAGCCGCTGCCCCTTGCTGACTGGCTCGACGCGCGTCATCCGGCGTGGCGCGCGGGTGTAGGCGCAGGCTCGGGCGAGGTGGACTGGCAGCGCGCCGCGGTCGGTGCCATCGCCAACGAGCTCACGCAGCGCATCAACGATGCGGCGCTGGTCAACCCGGTGAATCTGGTCGCGCTGGCGCTGTTGGCGACGCCGCAGGCGACCGCCGATGCGGTGGCTTTGGCCCGGCAGGTCGAGCATCTGCAGGGGTTGCTGGACCCGGCGCATGCCGGGGCGCTGGCGGCGCCGACCGCGGGCAGTGCCTGCATCGATGCCGCGCTGCGGCTCGACGCGGTGCATCGGGTCGAGCATCCCCTGGGCGCGCTGATCGGCGCGAACGCCAACGAGGCGGCGCTGCTCGCGTATTTCCGCAACAACGTGCTGCACCTGTACGCCTTGCCGACGCTGCTCGCCTGCCTGATCCTGCAGCACGGACCGCTGACTGAAGCCCGGCTCGGGGCGATGCTCGCCGACCTGTTCGGCCTGATGCGTGCGAGTCTCTATCTACATCTGGAAGCGTCTGCGCTGCCCCAGGCCTTGAACGACATGCTCGGCAAGCTTGCGACGCGCGGGCTGATCGAACGGCGGGACGGCGCGGTGTACGCACCGGCCGCGAATTCGGTGGCGCATGCCAACCTGTTCTGGCTCGGCGAGATCCTGCGACCGCAGATGGAGCGTTATTTTCTCGTGCTGATGCTGCTGAAGCACGGGGGCAGCGGCCACCTGACGCGCACCGTGTTGCTCGATCGCAGCGTCCTGCTGGCCCAGCGGCTGGTGTTGATGCACGCCGGCAAGACGCCCGAGTTCGCCGACCGGCCCCTGTTTGTCGCGCTGATCGGCCATCTGCTCGACAACAGCATCCTGCGCGAGGACGACTTGCAGCGACTCGCGTTCGGCGGCGAACTAGAGCGTGCCGCAGCGCAGGCCGAATCGCTCCTCGCGCCCGATGCGCGCGAACTGATGCTGCGCTTGCAGGTGGATTGATTAGTTGGCTGGGTGGGCTGGCGCTGGCGTGCGCGTCGCCGCGACGCAGTCCTTGACCAGCCCCGGCCCGCGATAGATCAGACCGGAATAGATCTGCACGAGCTGGGCGCCCGCAGCCAGCTTGGCCTTTGCCTTGGCGCCATCGACCACGCCGCCGGCAGCGATGATCGGCACTTCGCCTGCCAGCGCCGTGGCGAGCTTCTGCAAGACCAGCGTGGCAGCCTCGAACAGCGGCGCACCGGACAGCCCACCGGCTTCGTCGGCATGCGGCTGACCGGCAACGCGGCTGCGGTCGAGCGTGGTGTTGGTGGCAATCACGCCATCAATGCGGTGACGCCGCAGCGCGTCGGCAATCGCGGTGATCTGCGCAGCGTCGAGGTCGGGGGCAATTTTCAGCGCCAGCGGTACGTGCTTGCCATGCTGCTGGGCCAGCGCTGTTTGCCGGGCCTTGAGGGTGCCGAGCAGCGCGTCGAGTTCGGATTCGCCCTGCAGGGCGCGCAGGTTCTTGGTGTTCGGCGAGGAGATGTTGACCGTGATGTAGCTGGCGTGCGGATAGGCCTTTTCCAGGCCGATCAGGTAGTCGTCGGCCGCGCGCTCGATGGGCGTGTCGGCGTTCTTGCCGATGTTGATGCCGAGGATGCCGCGGTACTTCGTCGCCTTGACGTTGGAAATCAGTGCATCGATGCCGTGGTTGTTGAAGCCCATGCGGTTGATGATGCCCTCGACGCGCGGCAGGCGGAACATGCGCGGCTTGGGGTTGCCGGGCTGCGGGCGTGGCGTGACGGTGCCGACCTCAATGTGACCGAAGCCCCAGCCGGCCAGTGCATCGATGGCTTCGCCGTTCTTGTCGAGGCCGGCGGCGAGGCCGATGCGGTTGGGAAACGACAGTCCCATGACCGTGACGGGCGTGTCGGAGTAGGGGCGACCGCCGGGCGCGATGGCGCCGAGGGCGCGCAGGCCGGCGATGGAGATCTCGTGCGCGGTCTCGGGATCGAGCGCGAGGACGAAGGGCTTGACGAGGCAGTAGGGCAGCATGGCCGGCATTCTACCGGCTGGGCGAGAAAGTCAGGGCTGGCGGGACGGCACTTGCGTGTCGAGTGCGTCGAGCCGCGTCCATTGGCTGTTGTGCAGGGCTTCGAGGGGACGGAACTGCGACTTGTAGGCCATCTTGCGGCTGTTGCGGATCCAGTAGCCGAGATAGAGGTACGGCAGGCCGAGGCTGCGGCATTGCGCGATTTGCCAGAGGATGCCGTAGTTGCCGTAGCTGGCGCCGGGCAGGTCGGGTTCGTAGTAGGTGTAGACGGACGACAGTCCCGCCTGGAGCACGTCGATGATGCAGACCATGCGAAGCGTGCCGTCTTCGCGGAATTCGACGAGCCGGCTATCGACATGCGTCTGCAAGAGAAACTGGGCGTATTGTTCGCGGTTGTCGTCATCCATGCCGCCCCCCCAGTGGCGCGCGTACTGATAGCGCTGATAGAGGGCGTAGTGCTCCTCGCGGAACAGCAGCGGGCGTTCCCGGGCGACCAGCTTGTCGTGACGCACCAGCGTGCGGCGCTGGCTGCGGTTGGGCTGGAAGTCGGCGACGGGAATGCGCACGGGGACGCATTCGCGGCAGGTGTCGCACCAGGGGCGATAGGTGAATACGCCGCTGCGGCGGAAACCGATCCGGACCAGTTCGCCATAGGTTTCGGTGTCGATCAGCTGGCTGGGCGTGGCGACCTGCGAGCGCGCGGCGCGGCCGGGGAGGTAGGAGCAGCCGTAGGGCGAGGTCGCGTAGAACTGCAGCAGCGGGAAGGGTGGCAGGTCTCTCAGGTGCGTCATGGGGATTTCCTGAAAGCGCCGTCGATGCCATCCGCGGGCCAGTGGCCGGGGCCATCGCCCGCATCGACGAGCACCGCCACGCGGGCGAGGTAGTCGCTGCGCGGAATCGGGCGGGCGCCCAAGGATTTCAAATGTGCGGTTTCCATCTGGCAATCGATTATGCCGAAATCGCGCGCTGCAAGGTAAGCGCAGAGGTGGGCAAGGGCGATCTTGGAGGCGTCGGTGATGTGGGAAAACATCGACTCGCCGAAAAAGGCGCGGCCGATGGCAATGCCGTAGAGCCCGCCGATCAGTCGGCCGTCGCGCCACATCTCGACGCTGTGGGCATAACCCAGTGCCTGCAGCCTGCCATACGCGGCCTGCATTTCGGGGGTGATCCAGGTGCCGTTCTGTCCGTCGCGCGGGGTTGTGGCGCAGGCCGCGATGACCTGCGCGAAGTCGCTGTCTAGCTTCACGGTGTAGTCGGCGTTGCGCAGGGTCTTCGCCAGTGAGCGTGTGATCCGGATCGCGTTCGGAAGCAGCACCATGCGAGGATCGGGGCTCCACCAGAGCAGGGGTTCGCCGTCCGAGTACCAGGGGAAGATGCCTTGCCGGTAGGCGGCCAGCAGACGCGTGGGAGTCAGGTCGCCGCCGGCGGCCAACAGGCCGTTGGGGCCGTTGGGTTCCTTCAGTGCGGTATCGGTCGGCGGGAAAGCGAGGTCAGCGGTCAGCCACGGGATCATGCCCGAAACGCTACCACATGGTCAACATCGAGCCGGATGCCGATCATTTCGCCGATGGCGTGATTGTGGTGCGAGGGCACGAGCGAGAGCACGCGCGCGCCGGTTGGCAGTTGCAGGGTGTAGAGGAATTCGGCGCCACGAAAGGCTTTCGCGATGACTTCCGCGCGCAGCGGCGCAGCGTCATCGTGCAATACGTCGTCCGGTCGCAACAGCACTTCGACGGGCGTGCCGGCATCCAGCAGCGCGCAGCTGCCGCCGTCGCATTCCGTGGCGAGCATGCCGTTGAGCGGGCCAAATTCGGTGATCACGTGCCGGGTATCCCCGACTTCGCCGGCCAGCAGTACCCCCTGGCCGACGAAGTCGGCGACGTAACGCGTTGCGGGGCGGTGATACAAGTTGTAAGGGGTATCCCGCTGCTCGATGCGACCCTCATGCATGATGCCGACGGTGTCGGCGACGGCGAAGGCTTCGTGCTGGTCATGCGTGACGAGGATGGCCGCCGTACCGGTGTCTTTCAGGATGGTGCGCACTTCGAGCGAGAGACGCTCGCGCAGTTCCACATCAAGATTGGAGAACGGTTCGTCGAGCAGCAGCAAATGCGGCCGCGGCGCCAGCGCGCGGGCGAGTGCAACACGCTGTTGCTGGCCGCCGGAAATCTCGTGCGGGTATTTGCCGGCGTGCCCGGAGAGTCCGACGATGGCCAGCAGTTCTTCCACCTGCCGTCCAGCCAGCGCTGACTTTGCTTTCAAGCCGAAACCGATGTTACCGGCGACGGTCAGGTGTGGGAACAGGGCGTAGTCCTGAAACACCATGCCGATCCGGCGCTGTTCGGGTGGCAGACAATACCCCGTGCTGCCGATCACTGTGCCACCCATTCGCAGCGTGCCCTGCGTCGGTGTTTCGAAACCCGCGATCAGGCGCAGCACCGTGGTCTTGCCGCAGCCCGACGCGCCCAGCAGGCAACTGATTTCGCCGGGGTGGAGTTCGAACGAAAGATCGCGCACGACCGCATGGCGGCCGTAGGCATGGCTGACGTGGTCGAGTGCGAGCAAAGGCATGGTGTGATTATAATTGAGAATCAATCTCAAAAACGATGGGCCTACGTGCGGTCCCAACTGATTTCGTCCTCCCTGCTGATTGGCCTGCTGGTCGCGCTGCCCGTGCTGTCGGTCGGCGCGAACCTGTTCGCCGGTCCGGCGGGCGATGCCTGGCGGCATCTGGTCGCCACCGTGTTGCCGGAGTACATCCTCAATTCGTTGCTGCTGGCAGCCAGTGTGGGCGTCGGCGTGGCGGTGGTTGGCGTCGGCACGGCCTGGCTGACCGCCATGACGGATTTCCCGGGGCGGCGCGTCTTCGAATGGGCATTGCTGTTGCCCCTGGCATTTCCCGCCTACGTGATGGCCTATGTCTATACCGACCTGCTGCAGTTCGTCGGGCCGGTGCAGAATTTCCTGCGCGAAAGCTTCGACTGGAGCCGCGGCGATTACTGGTTTCCCGAAATCCGCAGTCTTGGCGGTGCGGCGGCGATGTTCGTCTGCGCGCTCTATCCCTACGTTTACTTGATTACCCGCACAGCCTTCCTCGAGCGCGGCAGCAGCACGTTCGAAGCGGGACGCTCCATGGGGCTGACGCCCTGGGCGGCGTTCCTTCGGATATCGCTCCCGCTGGCCCGGCCCGCTGTCGTCGCCGGTGTCGCGTTGGCCTTGATGGAAACGCTGGCCGACTATGGCACGGTGGCGTACTTTGCCGTACCGACATTTACGACCGGCATATACCGCGCGTGGTTTTCGCTGGGCGATCGCATCGCTGCAGCCCAGCTGGCGGGCGCGCTGCTGGCCTTCGTGCTGTGCCTGCTGGCCCTCGAACGCGCCAGTCGCGGCCGCGCGCGCTTCCATCAAACCGGCCGTCGGCGGAGTGAGCGCCGCATGTTGCACGGGGCAAAAGCCTGGCTCGCGAGCCTGTCCTGCGTGTTGCCGCTGGTATTCGGTTTCCTGTTGCCGGGTGGCTTGCTCTTCAAACTGGCCCTGGCCGAGGGGGATAGCGAATTCGGGGTGCGCTACGGGGTGCTCGCGGGCAACAGTTTTCTGGTTGCCGGGGTGACGGCATTGCTGGCGGTGGCTTTGGCGGTGCTGCTCGGGTATGCGCAGCGCTTGTCGTCCGTGCCGATCGTGCGGGGCGTCAACCGCATCGTGGCGCTGGGTTATGCCGTGCCGGGTGCGGTAATTGCCGTCGGCGTACTGATTCCTGTGACGCGGCTCGACCACTGGCTGGCGGCGGCCTGGCTGGAGGCTTTCGGCACGAATCCGGGCTTGCTGTTCACCGGCGGCATTGCTGCGCTGGTCTATGCTTATCTCGCGCGCTTCCTGTCGATTGCGTTGCAGACCGTGGAGTCAGGCCTCCTGCGGGTGACGCCCAGCATGGACGCGGCGGCGCAGAGCCTCGGCTGCGGCCCGGGAGAAACCTTTCGCCGCGTGCATCTGCCGTTGATCCGCGGCAGTCTCTTCACGGCCGGCCTGCTGGTCTTCGTCGATGTAATGAAGGAACTGCCCGCGACGCTGGTGATGCGCCCATTCAATTTCAACACGCTGGCGACGCAGACCTATACGCTGGCGGCCGACGAGCGTTTGGCAGAAGCCTCAACTGCCGCGCTGGCGATCGTCGCCGTCGGTCTGCTGCCGGTGATGCTGCTGGCGCGTGAAGTGGTGCGGGGCAGGCCGCGCAACACAGCCTAGCCGCGCGGCTTGAGCGCCCGGCATTCCATGGGCAGATAACCCGGATCGATGTTGGTCTGGTCCTTGCCCAGAACGGTCATTTTTCCCGGCGCCTCGGCAAACCCGCAGACCCAGGTGATCGGAACCATGGGGGCATCCTCGACGATCGCCGGGCGCAGGCTGAGAACTTTGCCGGCAATCGATTTGTTGACGCGATTGCCGAACGTGAGATGGATTACCCCATCCTGAACGGTCAGCGCGCTGACGTAGTTGTTGACGATCTTGTCGGCGACGGGAATCGCGGCGACCGCATTGTCGGCCGGCATGGTTTGAGTTGCCGCCCAGAAGTTGACGATGGGCTTCTTGGCGACTTCGGCCAGCGGCAGCGCGGCCTCGACCTGCGCTTTGACGATGCGGTCGAGGTAGCTGGGTATGGCCATCAGGGCCAGGATGGTGATGACAGCAATTACCGCCATCATTTCCACCAGGGTGAATCCGTCAGTGCGTTTCATGTGCCGTCCATCATGCCGATGCGATTATCGGCATGATAGAACAAGCGGGCGGAGAACTATTTCCAGCCGGCGCGATCCGCGATCTTCTGGGCAGTGACGACGTGCTTGGCAAGGGCGGGAATCGACAGCGTGTCGGCCTTGAAACTGCCGAGCGCGGCGAGCGCCGGATTGTCGGTCCTGACGGTCGAGACGACCGGCCACTCGTTGTTGCCATCGGCGAAGTAGTGTTGCGCATCGTCCGAAACGAGGTATTCGAGGAATTTGACGGCGGCTTCCTTGTGCGGTGCGGTTTTCAGCATGCCGCCACCCGAGATGTTGATATGGGTTCCCTGAGTCTGCTGGTTTGGCCAGATGACACCCAAGGCCTCAACCACCTTGCGATCCTCGGGTTTGCTCGATCGCATCAGTCGGGCGAAGTAGTAGCTGTTGGAGATTGTCACGCCGCATTCGCCCGCGGCCACGGATTTGATCTGGTCCGTGTCGCCACCCTTCGGCGTGCGGGCGAAATTCGCCACCACGCCTCTTGCCCAGTCCTCGGTCTTCTGCTCGCCGTGATGGGAAATCATGGCGGCGAGCAGCGACAGGTTGTAGGGGTGGGCGCCGGAGCGGCTGCATACCTGTCCCCTGAGCTTCGGGCTGGCGAGATCCTCGTAGCTCTTCAGGTCTTCAGGCTTGATGGTTCCCTTGTTGTAAAGAATGAAGCGTGCGCGAGTGGAGAAGGCGAACCAATCGGGCGAACGCAGATGAGCCGGAATGCGCTCTTCGAGCACCTTTGATTTAACGGTAGCAAACAACCCGAGTTCATCCGCCTTCGCAAGGCGCGTTGCATCCACCGTGATGAAAACGTCCGCCGGACTGTGCGCGCCTTCATTGCGGATGCGCTCGAGCAACTCGTCTTCCTTGGCTTCGATGCGGTTGATCTTGATACCGGTTTGCCGGGTGAAATTGGCATAAAGTGCCTCGTCCGTCTGGTAGTGGCGGGCGGAGTAGAGATTCAGTACATATTCCTGGGCATGAGTTGGCGAATGAGACATGGCAGCGAGGAGGGCAAGTAGTGAGGCGCAACGGCGAAGCATCATGAAACTCCCACAAAGTGTTTATCGCGCATGAATAATAATGAGAATCATTATTAAAAGCAAGAATAATTCGTGTGGGTGCGTGGAAATCCTCGTGGCTATAATCGAACGAAACTAAAAGAGTGGAGATAATCGTGATCTTTAAGGCTTTTCTGATCGAGCAGAAAGAGGGCAAGATTTCCTCGGGATTTGTGGGTATGGAGGAAGCACAGCTCGATGCCGGCGAGGTGACGATCGCCGTCGCCTGGTCCGGGGTCAATTACAAGGATGCGCTGGCCGCCACCGGCGCCGGCCGCATCATCCGGCGCTTTCCCTGCATCGGCGGTATCGACTTGTCCGGGACGGTGGTGCAGAGCACCAGCCCGGATTTCAAGCCGGGCGATGCGGTGCTGGCCACCAGCTACGACATCGGCGTGGCGCACCATGGCGGCTATGCCGAACTGGCGCGCATTCCGGCGCCGTGGGTGCATCAAGCTACCGCCGGGACTGGATCTGCGTGCGGCGATGGCGCTCGGTACGGCCGGCTTCACGGCGGGGCTGGCGTCGTAGCGCAATGGAACACAATGGATTGAAGCCCGACAACGGTCCGGTAATCGTTTCCGGCGCCACGGGCGGCGTCGGCAGCATCGCCATCGACATCCTGGCCAAGGCCGGTTACGAAGTGCATGGCGCTGACCGGCAAGGCCGATGCGACGGATTATCTGAAGCAACTGGGCGCACGAGAAGTGGTGCTGCGTTCCAGCGCTCGACCTGGCCAAGATCAAGCCGCTCGACAAGGCGCTCTGGGCTGGCGCGGTCGATAATCTCGGGGGCGACGTGCTGGCCTGGATGGCCAGCACCATGAAGCAGGCCGGCACCATCGCGAGCATCGGACTGGCTGCCAGCATCGATCTCAAACCACCGTCATGCCTTTCATCCTGCGTGGCGTCTGCCTGCTGGGCATCGACTCGGGCTACATCGGCGAGCCCTAGCGCAGTGGCGTCTGGCAGCGCCTGGCCAGCGACCTCGAAGCCGGAAAAGGTCATCGCCAGGCCCGCGAGATCGCGTTTGCCGACCTGCCTGGCACCTTTGATGATTTTCTGCAGGCACGCGTCAAGGGACGCATTGTTGTACGCAGTCAGCTAATCCATAACCATAAAAACCGGAGGGAAGTTGAGATGACCAAGTATGCCGATTTTTACCGCGTTCCATCGCGGACCGCGATGGGTTCTGGGCCGAACAGGCCCAGCTGATCGACTGGCAGACGCCGCCGCAGGTGATCTGCGATTATTCGCGTCCGCCGTTCGTCAAATGGTTTGTCGGCGGCGAAACCAACCTGTGCCACAACGCCGTCGATCGTCATGCGGCCCAGCGGCCGAACGACCGCGCGCTGATCTACATCTCGACCGAGACCAACGAAGAAAAGATCTACAGCTTCGCCGAACTGAAGTCCGAGGTGATGCGCATGGCGGCGTCATGCAGTCGCTCGGCGTGGGCAAGGGCGACCGCGTGCTGATCTACATGCCGATGATCGCCGAGGCGACCTTCGCGATCCTCGCCTGCGCCCGCATCGGCGCGATCCACTCGGTGGTGTTCGGCGGCTTCGCTTCCGGATCGCTGGCGACGCGCATCGACGATGCCAAGCCGAAGCTCATCGTTTCGTCGGATGCCGGCATGCGCGGCGGCAAGGCCGTGCCCTACAAACATCTGCTCGACGAGGCCATCAAGCTCGCGCAGGCCAAGCCCGACAAGGTGCTGATGATCGACCGCGGCCTCGACAAGGGCTTCAACAAGGTCGCGGGACGCGACGTCGATTACGCCACGCTGCGCGCCCAGCACATGAACGCCGACGTGCCCTGCGACTGGATGGAATCCTCCGAGCCGTCCTACATCCTCTACACCTCGGGCACGACCGGCAAGCCCAAGGGCGTGCAGCGCGACACCGGCGGCTATGCCGTGGCGCTGGCGGCGTCGATGAAGCACATCTTCGTCGGTGGCGCCGGCGAGACCATGTTCTCCACCTCCGACATCGGCTGGGTGGTCGGCCACAGCTACATCATCTACGGCCCGCTGATCGCCGGCATGGCGACGGTGATGTACGAAGGCACGCCGATCCGCCCCGATGCCGGCATCTGGTGGCAGATCGTCGAGAAGTACAAGGTCAACGTCATGTTCTCGGCGCCGACCGCGGTGCGCGTGCTGAAGAAGCACGATTCCGGCCTTCCTGAAGAAGTACGACCTGTCTTCGCTGAAACATCTGTTCCTCGCCGGCGAGCCGCTCGACCAGCCGACCCACGAATGGATCATGGGCGAACTCAAGCTGCCGGTGATCGACAACTACTGGCAGACCGAGACCGGCTGGCCGATGCTGTCGACCGTGCGCGGCATCGAGGACACCAAGATCAAGTTCGGCACGCCGAGCTTCCCGGTGTACGGCTACGACCTCAAGATTTTCCGCGAGGATGGCAGCGAATGCGATGCGAACGAAAAGGGCATCGTCGGCGTCGTGCCGCCGCTGCCGCCGGGCTGCCTGTCCACCGTCTGGGGCCAGGACGAGCGCTTCGTCAGCACCTATTTCAGCCTGTTCAAGGACCCGCTGGTCTACTCGTCGTTCGACTGGGGCATCAGCGACGACGAGAATTATCACTTCATCCTCGGCCGCACCGACGACGTCATCAACGTTGCCGGCCACCGCCTCGGCACGCGCGAGATCGAAGAGGCGGTGCAGGCGCACAACGCCATCGCCGAAGTCGCCGTCGTCGGCGTCAACGATCAGTTGAAAGGCCAGGAACCGATGGCTTTTGCCGTCGTCAAGGACGCCGGCGAAGATCGCCACGCCGGAACTGCGCGCGGCGCTGGAAGCCGAGGTGAAGAAGACCGTCGACAACATCCTCGGTGCCATCGCGCGGCCGAAGCATGTGCATTTCGTCACCGGTCTGCCCAAGACGCGTTCCGGCAAGATGCTGCGCCGCTCGATCCAGGCGCTGGCCGAAGGGCGCGATCCCGGCGACCTGACCACGCTCGACGATCCGACCACGCTGGAGCAGATACGGAAAGTGCTTGCAGCTGGGTAAATAGTGGTAGCCAGCATGAAAAACGCGGCCTGCGGGCCGCGTTTTTCATGTGTCGTGCCGTCTCGCCAGCGCTGATTTTCATATCAGAGGCCGCCGCGTTCGTGTCCCTGCGGCCGTCACTTGAGCAGGCGCTTTTCGGCAATCGAAACGGCAACGAAGATTCAGGGCCAGACTTCTGGTGCCCGTGTCATCCGCGGGTGTCGGATAGGGGTAACGTAGAAGTCATCGGCGCTGCGCGGTTTTATCGCGCAGCGTCCCTTGGAGCGTAGTGTTAGCCATTTCTTCGACTATGCGGGCGGCAATCTCTGCGGCCTTGCCCGTGTATGTGGCGCACTGCTGCCCCAGCTTCTTCTCGCGGAACATGGTTTGGCCTTCAGGGGTGGCAAGATCGCACCCCAACAGGACATGACAGTCGCGGGAGCCAAACTCCTTCTCGAACTCTCGGATAAGACGCCCAGTTGCAGTGTACGAAGGCTGCACCGGCTCATTAGGTTCGGAGCGACCAAGAGCAAGACTGACGCCCATGATTGCGCCAGTGAGCGCACCGCAGGTTCCACATGTGCGGCCCATGCCACTGCAAAAAGCGGTAGCAACCTTTGGCAGAATCTTGGACTCAACGCCTTGAGAATCGGCGAGAGCGAGCACGACACTTTCCGCACAATAAAGGCCAGAAGCGAAAGAGTCCTCGGCAGACCTGCGAACGTTCAGGACAAACTCTGATTCCACGAGTGGCTCCAGTGCGTGATTTGAAATGGCTAAAGTAAAGTGGACTTCCAAAAAGATGGAAAACAATCTGTCAAGACGTAGTTTGTAGCCTGAGCGCTGCTTGGATTTGCAGGCACTTCAGCGTGATGCAACGTTTTAGTGCCTCCTACAATGCCAGAACAATCGCCCCAGCCTGTCGAGGGATGAGGTTGCTCCGCTACAAACATGCAGCATCCGTTCCGGGCAGGATTATGTCGATTGGATTAGACGACCGATCCTGCATTCTGGCAAGCGTTTCCGTGCTTGCCAGGCGAACGCGCAAAGGGTGCCGTCTCGCCAGCGCTGACTTTTGCGTCGGTGGTTCGACTCTGTTGGCACGGCTCAGCGGTTCTTGAACTGCGGCTTGCGCTTCTCGGTGAAGGCCGCCATGCCTTCCTTCTGGTCTTCGAGCGCGAAGGACGCATGGAAGGCGCGGCGTTCAAACAGCAATCCTTCCGACAGCGAGGATTCGTAGGCGCGATTGACGGATTCCTTGACCATCATGATCACCGGCAGCGAGTAAGACGCGATGATCTGCGCCGCCGCGAGCGTTTCCTCGACCAGCGTGTCGGTCGGGAAGATGCGCGCCACCAGCCCGCATTTTTCGGCTTCGACCGCATCCATCATGCGGCCGGTCAGGCAGAGGTCCATCGCCTTGGCCTTGCCGACGGCACGCGGCAGGCGTTGCGTCCCGCCCGCGCCGGGCAGGGTGCCGAGCTTGATTTCCGGCTGGCCGAACTTGGCGTTTTCGGCGGCGTAGATCATGTCGCACATCATCGCGATCTCGCAGCCGCCGCCGAGCGCATAGCCGGCGACGGCGGCGATGACCGGCTTGCGGCAGGATTTGATGCGCTCCCAGTTGCGGGTGATGAAGTCTGGCTTGTAGGCGTCCATGTAGCCGAAGTTCTTCATGAATTCGATGTCGGCACCGGCGGCGAAAACCTTCCTGCTGCCGGTCAGGACGATGCAACCGATATTTTCGTCGGCCTCGAAACCTGCCAAGGCACTGCCGATTCCGTCGATGACTGCATTGTTCAGCGCATTCAGCGCTTCCGGGCGGTTGATGCGGACCAGACCGACCTTGCCATGGGTTTCCGTGATCACGATGTCAGACATGTGGACTCCTGCCAGAGTGGAAAGGAAATTGACGGGGGGTACCGGCAATCACTATAATCCGCGTCTTTGCGAATTGATGGACAGGATTATGCGCAGGAAATTTGTCGCCGGTAACTGGAAGATGCATGGCAGCCTGAAGAGCAATGCGGAATTGCTCGCCGGCGTGCGTGCGGGCGTTGCCGGCCTGCCCGTCGATGTCGCCGTTTGCGTCCCATATCCCTACCTCGGACAGGTGGGCGATGCGCTCAAGGGGAGCAATGTGGGCTGGGGTGCGCAGGATGTCTCCGAGCATGCGCAAGGCGCCTATACGGGCGAAGTGAGTGCAGCAATGCTCGTCGAGTTCGGCTGCAAATACGCCATCGTCGGCCATTCCGAGCGGCGCAGCTACTATGGCGACAGCGATGTGATCGTCGCGGCGAAGTGCGAAGCGGCGTTGAAGTCCGGCCTGGTGCCGATTTTCTGCGTTGGCGAAACGCTCGATGAGCGCGAGCGCAATGTGACTGCCGATGTCGTGACGCGGCAGATGGATGCATTCATCGCGCGCTGCGGTGTTGCTGGCCTGGCGAATTCCGTCGTGGCGTACGAACCCGTGTGGGCGATTGGCACGGGACGCACCGCGACACCCGAGCAGGCGCAGGAAGTGCATGCGCTCATACGTGCGCGCGTGGCCCGCGACAGTGCTGAAGTGGCGGCCGGTCTGCGCATTCTCTACGGCGGCAGCATGAAGCCGGGCAATGCGAAGGAGTTGATGGCGCAACCGGATATCGATGGTGGCCTGATCGGTGGCGCGGCGCTCGTGGTGGCTGACTTTGTGGCGATCTGTGCCGCAGCAAAATAAGGCGGACGACGGTAACTCATGAATATCTTTTTTTCTGTCACCCTGACCATTCATATCCTGGTGGGGTTGGCTGTAATCGGTCTGGTGCTCATCCAGCATGGCAAGGGCGCCGACATGGGGGCTGCGTTTGGTAGCGGCGCCTCGGGCAGCCTTTTCGGTGCGACGGGATCGGCGAATTTTCTCTCACGGATGACGGCCGTGCTGGCTACGGTATTTTTCATCACCAGCCTGACCCTGGCTTACCTCGCAAGCCAGCGTCCGGTTTCTGCCGCAGGCGGTAGCGTGATGGATTCGGTCAAGACGGAAACCGTTGTTCCGGCGACGCCTGCGCCGGATGCGCAGGATGATTCAAAAGCCAGGAATATTCCGAAGTGATTAAATAAAACGGGTAGTGTTCAATAGCGATTTTTTCGATAATACGGCTTGGTTAGTGTGGTAACTTTCCACACTGTTCGATGAGACCAAGCTTGATAGCAAAGCCGACGTGGTGAAATTGGTAGACACGCTATCTTGAGGGGGTAGTGGCGAAAGCTGTGCGAGTTCGAGTCTCGCCGTCGGCACCAAATTCAATGGGGGTTGTTGCCATGTGTTCGAAGTCAGCGGAGAAGTTCTGAATGCTGGAAAATTACTTTCCCATTCTGATTTTCGCGCTCGTTGCCTTGGCATTTGGCTGCGTTCCGATCATCATCGGACGCTTGGTTGGACCCCACCGACCGGATCCTGAAAAACTCTCCGCCTACGAATGCGGCTTTGACGCATTCGAAGATGCGCGCATGAAGTTCGATGTGCGCTACTACCTCGTGGCGATCGCCTTCATCATTTTCGACCTTGAAGTGGCCTACATGTTTCCATGGGCAGCCATTTACAAGGAATTCGTTGAAACCGAAGCGGTTCGCATGTTCGGTTTTATCGAGATGTTCATCTTCATGGGCATACTCATCGTTGGTTTCATCTATGCCTGGGTCAAGGGGGCCCTTGACTGGGAATGAGCATCGAAGGCGTCCTGCAGGAAGGTTTTGTCACCACCACGCTGGACAAGGTCATCAATTGGACGCGCACTGGTTCGCTGTGGCCGGTGACGTTCGGGTTGGCCTGCTGTGCGATCGAGATGATCCATACCGGCGTATCGCGTTATGACCTCGATCGTTTCGGGGTCGTGTTCCGTCCCAGTCCGCGCCAGGCAGATCTGATGATCGTCGCGGGTACGCTGACCAACAAGATGGCGCCCGCCATGCGTCGCGTCTATGACCAGATGCCCGAGCCGCGCTGGGTCATCTCCATGGGATCATGTGCTAACGGTGGCGGTTATTACCATTATTCGTATTCAGTCGTCCGTGGTTGCGATCGCATCGTGCCGGTTGACATCTATGTGCCCGGGTGTCCGCCCACGGCCGAAGCACTGCTTTACGGCATCATCCAGTTGCAGAACAAGATCACCCGTACCTACACCATCGCCCGCTAACGTTCGTTGTCATTGAGTTGCCCGGAATCATCATGAGTGTCAAGTTGGAACGGCTATGCAAAACCCTGACCGAGATTTTCGGTGCGCGCATGCAGAGCCTGACGTTGGTCGCTGGCGAGGTTTCACTCGAAGTCGCTGCTGCAGATTATTTCGAGGTTGCCAAAACCTTGCGCGATCATCCCGATCTGCGTTTTGAGCAGTTGATGGATATCTGCGGCGTCGATTACGCCACCTACGGCAGAACCGACCTGATCGAAATGAGCGAAGGGCGTTCCCCCCGGTTTGCCGCGGTGAGTCATCTGCTGTCGATTACTTACAACTGGAGATTGCGTCTGCGTGTGTTTGCACCGGATGACAGCTTTCCCGTCGTTGCTTCGGTTACACCGATCTGGAACAGCGCCAACTGGTTCGAACGTGAGGCTTTTGACCTCCTCGGCATCATGTTTGAAGGCCATGATGATCTGCGCCGCATCCTGACCGATTATGGTTTCGTGGGGCATCCGTTCCGCAAGGACTTCCCCGTCTCAGGCTATGTCGAGATGCGTTATGACCCCGAGAAAAAGCGTGTCGTTTACCAGCCCGTAACCATTGAACCGCGCGAAGTGACGCCGCGCATCATCCGCGAGGAAAATTACGGACGTGGCTGAGATCAAGAACTATACGATTAACCTGGGGCCGCAGCATCCGGCGGCACACGGGGTATTGCGCCTTGTCCTCGAACTGGATGGCGAAGTCGTGGTCCGCGCCGACCCGCACATCGGCCTGCTGCACCGTGGCACCGAAAAGCTCATGGAGCATCGCACCTGGGTCCAGTCGCTGCCCTACATGGATCGGCTCGATTACACGTCGATGTTCGTCAACGAGCACCCGTTCGTGCTGGCAGTCGAGCGTCTGCTGAATATCGAAGTGCCGATTCGCGGACAGTACATCCGCGTCATGTTCGACGAGATTACCCGCATCCTGAACCACTTGCTGTCCATCGGTACCCAGGCACTCGACATCGGTGCCATGGCGATGGTGCTCTACACCTTCCGCGAGCGCGAGGACATTTTTGACATGCTCGAGTCGGTATCCGGAGCGCGCATGCATGGTGGATATTATCGTCCTGGTGGCGTGTATCGCGACCTGCCGGACAGTATGCCCAAGTACACGGTCAACAAGTTCAAGAACGAAAAGACTGTCGCGGATCTCAACAAGGCGCGGGAAGGTTCTCTGCTCGATTTCATCGAGGATTTTGCCAACCGTTTCCCGGGCTACTGTGATGAATATGAAACGCTGCTGACCGGCAACCGGATCTGGAAACAGCGTACGGTGGGGATTGGTGTCGTCTCACCGGAGCGGGCGTTGCAGCTGGGTTTCAGCGGTCCGATGATCCGTGGTTCCGGGATCGCCTGGGATTTGCGCAAGAAGCAGCCTTACATGGTGTACGACCGGCTCGATTTCGATATCCCGATTGGTTTGAATGGTGACAGTTACGATCGCTATCTGGTGCGCATGGAAGAAATGCGTCAGTCAACGCGCATTATCAAGCAGTGTGTGGACTGGTTGTGTGCCAACCCGGGACCGGTCATCACCGACAATCACAAGGTGGCACCGCCTTCGCGTGCGGCGATGAAGTCCAACATGGAGGAGTTGATTCATCACTTCAAACTCTTCAGCGAAGGAATCCATGTGCCGCCGGGCGAAGTGTATGCAGCCACCGAGCACGCCAAGGGTGAGTTTGGCGTGTACATGATTTCCGACGGGGCGAACAAGCCCTATCGCGTGAAGTTGCGGTCCACCGCATTCACCCACCTCTCGGCCATGGATGAAATGGCCAAGGGACATATGATTGCCGACGTCATTACCATCATCGGCACGATGGATATCGTGTTTGGCGATGTGGATAGATAAAACATGTTGAGCGAAGCCACTCTCAAAAGAATCGATCGCGAGGTCGCCAAATATCCGGCGGACCAGAAACAGTCGGCCGTGATGGCTGCGCTGCACTTCGCCCAGACCGAAAAGGGCTGGCTAGCGCGTGAAACCATCGCCTTCGTGGCGCAATACCTGAGCATGCCCGAGATGGCCGCCTACGAAGTGGCGACTTTCTACAACATGTACGATTTGGCGCCGGTCGGCAAGTACAAGATCACGGTCTGCACCAATTTGCCCTGCGCCTTGTCGGGCGGGGTGCATGCCGCCGACTATCTGAAGCAGAAACTCGGCATCGACTTCAACGAAACGACCACCGACGGAAAGTTCACCCTGAAGGAAGGCGAGTGCATGGGCGCTTGCGGCGATGCGCCGGTGATGCTGGTCAATAACGTGCATATGCGCTGCTTCATGACGCCGGAAGAAATCGACAAGCTGCTCGGGGAGTGCAACCGGAGCGACAGCGGAGACAACAGCTGATGGCCATCCTCGAAGCGATCAATCCGACCCTCACCGCAGGCTGGCATCAGCCCGACGCGCGTGACCTCAAGAAGGATACCGGCTGGCGACTTCCGGATTACGAAGCGCGTGGCGGCTATCAGGCGCTCAAGAAATTGTTTGGCGACAAGCTGACCCAGGATCAGGTGATTGCCGAAGTGAAAGCCTCGGTATTGCGTGGTCGTGGTGGTGCCGGCTTCCCGACGGGCCTGAAGTGGAGCTTCATGCCGAAGAACTACGCCGGTGACAAATTCATCGTCTGCAACACCGATGAAGGTGAGCCGGGAACCTTCAAGGATCGCGACCTCATCCGCCTTGATCCGCATGCAGTCATCGAAGGCATGATCATCGCCGGTTTTGCCATGGGTGCAACGCGCGGCTACAACTATATCCACGGCGAGATTTACGAGCTCTACCAGCGTTTCGAAGAGGCCATCGATGAGGCGCGTGCCGCTGGTTATCTCGGCAAGAACGTGCTGGGTTCTGGTTTCGATTTCGATCTATTCACCCACCAGGGTTGGGGCGCCTACATCTGCGGGGAAGAGACCGCGTTGCTCGAGTCGATCGAAGGCAAGAAGGGACAGCCGCGCTTCAAGCCGCCGTTCCCGGCCAACGTTGGTTTGTATGGTCGGCCAACGACGATCAACAACACCGAATCGCTGGCGTCCATCCCCTTCATCCTGCGGCAGGGTGGCCAGGCATTCCTCGATCTCGGCAAACCGAACAACGGCGGCACGAAGCTGTTCTCGGTATCCGGCCACGTCAACAAGCCGGGCAATTACGAGGTGCCGATGGGCACGCCGTTCGCCAAACTACTGGAGATGTGTGGCGGCATGCGCGGCGGGCGCAAACTGAAGGCGGTCATTCCAGGTGGTTCGTCCGCTCCGGTATTGCCGGCCGATCTCATCATGGACTGCACGCTGGATTACGATTCGATCGCCAAGGCCGGTTCGATGCTCGGCTCCGGTGCAGTGATCGTGATGGACGAGACGGTCTGCATGGTCAAGGCGCTCGAACGCCTGGCCTGGTTCTATTACGAGGAATCCTGCGGTCAATGCACGCCGTGCCGCGAAGGCACCGGCTGGCTGTACAAGGTTATCCATCGTATCGAGCACGGCCTGGGCCGTCCCGAGGATATCGATCTACTTATTGATGTGGCCGGCAACATCATGGGACGCACAATTTGCGCACTCGGAGAAGCCGCCGCATTACCGGTACGTAGTTTTGTGACGCATTTCCGCAGCGAGTTTGAATATCACATCCAGCACAAGAAGTGCCTGGTGCCTCCCGACGTACAAAAGGCGGGCAGCACCTTCCATACGCGTTTGATGGCGGGGTTGACATGCTAGAGATCGAAATCGACGGCAAGCCGCTCCAGGTTGAAGAAGGCAAGATGGTGATCGAGGCTGCGCACGCGGCTGGCATCTACATTCCGCACTTCTGCTATCACAAGAAGCTGTCGATCGCCGCCAATTGCCGCATGTGCCTGGTGGAAGTCGAGAAGATATCCAAGCCGATGCCGGCTTGCGCGACCCCCGTGGCCAAGGGCATGAAAGTCTTTACGCATTCCGCACTGGCGGTGAAGGCGCAGAAGGATGTGATGGAGTTTCTGCTCATGAACCATCCGCTCGACTGCCCGATCTGCGACCAGGGCGGCGAGTGCCAGTTGCAGGATATTGCGGTTGGTTATGGTGGCTCGACGGCGCGCTTCCAGGAAGAGAAGCGCGTGGTGCCGAACAAGAACCTCGGCGCGCTGGTGGCGACCGACATGACCCGGTGCATCAACTGCACCCGCTGTGTGCGCTTCACCCAGGAAGTTGCTGGCCTGATGGAACTCGGCCAGGCCTTCCGCGGCGACCGTGCCGAGATCATGACCTTTGTCGAGCGGACGGTGGATTCCGAACTGTCGGGCAACATCATCGACCTCTGCCCGGTCGGCGCGCTGACCTCCAAGCCGTTCCGTTTCGCGGCGCGCACCTGGGAACTGTCCCGGCGCAAGTCGGTGAGTCCGCACGATGCGCTCGGCAGCAATCTGGTCGTCCAGGTGCTGCACAACCAAGTCAAGCGCGTCCTGCCGCTGGAAAATGAAGCCATCAACGAGTGCTGGCTCTCCGACAAGGAACGCTTCGCCTACGAAGGTCTGAACAGCGATGAGCGTCTGACGAAACCGATGGTGAAGCAGGGTGGGGCGTGGAAGGAAGTCGAATGGAATGTCGCTCTAGACTACGCCGCTCACGCGCTGCGCGATGTCACCAAGAACCAGGGCGCCGATGCGATCGGCGCGCTCGTCAGCCCGCACGCGACGCTTGAAGAAATGGCATTGGCCGCCAAGCTGATGCGCGGTCTCGGTTCTGACAATATCGATTTTCGCCTGCGCCAGAGCGATTTCAGTCTCGATGGTCAGCGTAGCGGGACGCCTTGGCTCGGCATGAAGATCGCCGATATCAGCGCGCTTGACCGTGTCCTGGTGGTGGGCAGTTTCCTGCGCAAGGATCATCCGCTCGTCGCCCAGCGCTTGCGCCAGTCAGCGAAGAAGGGCGCGCAGGTCTCCGTGCTGCATTCGGCTGACGATGATCTCTACATCAAACTGTTCGCCAAGGCCATCGCCGCTCCGGCACAACAGCCTGGATTGCTGGCAGAAGTTGTCAAGGCGGTGGCCCAACTCAAGAACGTAGCGGTCGACGCAGCGCTCGAAAAAGTCAGCCCTGGCGAGACGGCACAAAAAATCGCCCAGAGCCTTGTTTCTGGCCAGAACGCCGGCATTCTGCTGGGCAACTTCGCCCAGCAACATCCGCAAGCGGCGACGCTGCAGCGTCTCGCTCAGCAACTGGCGACGCAGCTCGGCGGAAAATTCGGTTTTATCGGCGAAGCGGCGAACAGCGTCGGCGGCTATGTCGCCAAAGCCTTCCCGCAACAGGCCGGCCGCAATGCCGCGCGCCTGATGACCGAACCGCGCAGAGCCTATCTTGTGCTTGGTGCCGAACCCGAACTTGATTGCGCCAATGGCGCCGCTGCACTCGCCGCGCTGAAGCAGGCTGCCAGCGTCGTCGTTCTCTCGTCCTTCAAATCCGTCGCCGCGCTCGATTACGCCGACTGCCTGTTGCCAGTAGCGCCTTTTACCGAAACCTCGGGTAGCTTCGTGAATACCGAGGGGCGCGTGCAAAGCTTCTACGCGGTGGCCAAGCCACTCGGCGAAACGCGTCCCGCCTGGAAGGTTTTGCGTGTCCTCGGCAATCTGCTCGATCAGACCGGCTTCGACTACGAAACATCCGAGCAGGTACGTGAGGAGGTGCTCGGTGGCCAGCCCGAGTTTGTCACCGGTCTCGACAATGGCGTCAAGGCGGGGGCGCTCGACCTGACGGCCCATGCCCAGGGACTGCAACGGATTGCCGATGTACCAATCCATTTTGCCGACCCGCTGGTACGGCACGCGCCGAGCCTGCAGGCAACCCGTGATGCGGCTGCGCCGACTGCCCGCATGAACGCCGCCACGCTGGCGAAAGTTGGTGTTGATGCTGGAAGCAATGTGAAAGTCAGCGCTGGCGAGACGGCACTCGGTCTGGCTGCCGAACTGGACCTCGGCGTGCCCGATGACTGCGTGCGCATTGCCGCGGCTCATGCCGCGACCATCGGACTGGGCGGCATGTTCGGCAGCCTGAAAGTGGAGCGTGCATGATGGAAGCCCAGATCCTGCAATTCCTCCAATCTGCGCTCGGCTCCTCCTGGGGCACGGTTGCACCCGCGTGGCCGGCCGTCTGGGCGCTGCTCAAGGTCGTCAGCGTGCTGGTGCCGGTTGTGGTTGCCGTGGCCTACCTGCCGTACTTCGAGCGCAAGGTCATTGCCTACATGCACGTGCGAATCGGCCCGAACCGCGTCGGTCCGGCCGGCCTGCTGCAACCGATCGCCGATGCATTGAAACTGGTGTTCAAGGAAGTCATCACGCCGACCAAGGCGAACAAGGTCTTGTATTTCACCGGCCCGATCCTGGCGCTGGCACCGGCACTGGTGGCGTGGGCGGTGGTTCCCTTTGACGATGGCATGGTGATTGCCAACATCGATGCCGGAGTGCTCTTCCTGCTGGCGGTAAGCTCGCTCGGCATCTACGGCGTCATCATCTCCGGTTGGGCCTCGAACTCGAAATACGCCTTCCTCGGCGCCATGCGCGCCAGCGCACAGATGATCTCATACGAAATTGCGATGAGCATGGCGCTGGTGGTTGTGCTGATGGTGTCGAACAGCCTCAATCTGGGCGATATCGTCCAATCGCAGGCCAAGGGCCGGTTCGCCGACATGGGGATCGACCTGCTGTCCTGGAACTGGCTGCCGCTGCTGCCGATGTTCATGATCTATCTGATATCGGGTGTGGCCGAGACCAACCGTGCGCCATTTGACGTCGTCGAAGGCGAATCGGAAATCGTGGCCGGTCACATGATCGAATATTCCGGCATGGCGTTCGCGCTGTTCTTCCTCGCCGAATACGCGAACATGATCCTGATTTCCGCGCTGACCTCCATCTTCTTCCTGGGTGGCTGGCTGTCGCCCTTCGGCTTCCTGCCGGACAGTATCGGCTGGCTGCTGCTCAAGATTGCGTTCCTGCTCTTCCTGTTCCTCTGGTTCCGCGCCACTTTCCCGCGCTACCGCTATGACCAGATCATGCGGCTCGGCTGGAAAGTCTTCATTCCCTTGTGCATCGTCTGGATACTGGTCGTCGGTATCTGGATGATGTCGCCACTCACGATCTGGAGCTGAACACATGGGCGCGATCAAGGAATTCGTCAGCAGCCTTCTTCTGAAGGATCTCCTTCAGGGCATGGCGGTGACCGGGCGCTACTTTTTCGCCCGCAAGATCACTGTCCAGTACCCCGAAGAAAAGACGCCACTGAGCCCGCGTTTTCGCGGCCTGCATGCGCTGCGCCGCTATCCGAACGGCGAAGAGCGCTGCATCGCCTGCAAACTGTGCGAGGCGATCTGTCCGGCGCTGGCAATCACCATCGAGTCGGCCGCGCGCGAGGATGGCACGCGCCGCACCACGCGCTACGACATTGATCTGACCAAGTGCATCTTCTGCGGCTTTTGCGAAGAAGCCTGTCCGGTCGATGCCATCGTCGAATCGCATATTTTCGAATACCACGGCGAAACCCGTGGCGACCTGCACTACACCAAGCAGATGCTGCTGGCCAATGGCGATCGCTATGAGGAAGAAATTGCCAAACGGCGCGAACTTGACGCGCCTTATCGTTGATTGCGGATGATGGAATTCTCGACTTTTACCTTCTACGTTTTCGCCGCGATCATGCTGTTCGCGGCACTGCGCGTCATTACCGCCAAGAACCCGGTGCATGCCGCGCTGTTCCTGGCGCTCGCCTTCATCTCGGCTTCCGGGCTCTGGTTCCTGCTGCAGGCCGAGTTTCTCGCCATCATTCTGATCATGGTGTATGTCGGCGCGGTGATGGTGCTGTTCCTGTTCGTCGTCATGATGCTGGACATCGACATCGATCGCCTGCGCCACCGCTTCTGGAGTTACCTGCCGCTGGGTGCCCTCATCGGATTGCTGATGGTTGCGGAAATGGCCATGGTCCTCGGCGGCAAGTATTTCAGTATCGAGGCAATGCCCGGCCAGAACTACCCGGCGGGCTACAGCAACATCAAGGAGCTGGGCCGGTTGCTCTACACGGAATATGTTTATCCGTTCGAACTGGCTTCGATCATCCTCCTGGTCGGCATCATTGCCGCCGTGCTGCTGACCCTGCGGCGGCGCAAGGACACCAAGTACCAAAACCCGTCCAGGCAGATCGCACTGCGGCGCGAGGAATCCGTACGCCTCGTGAGCATGCCTGCCGAGAAGGACGAACCTTCAGCAACGGCGAAACAGGGAGGTCAATAACATGCTGGCGCACCTCTCCCTGTCCCATTTCCTGATCCTGTCGGCGATGCTGTTCGCCATCAGCGTCGTCGGCATCTTCCTTAACCGCAAGAACCTCATCGTGCTGCTGATGGCCATCGAACTGATGCTGCTGTCGGTGAACATGAACTTCGTCGCGTTTTCCCACTACCTCAATGACCTGGACGGCCAACTGTTCGTCTTCTTCATCCTGACGGTGGCGGCGGCGGAAGCTGCGATCGGCCTGGCTATCCTCGTCGTGCTGTTCCGCAATCTCTCGACCATCCATGTCGACGATCTCGACTCGCTGAAGGGGTAAGGCGACATGAAACTGCTCTATCTCCTCGTGCCGCTGGCCCCGCTGTTCGGGGCGCTCATCGCCGGATTCTTCAGCAAGGCCATCGGTCGCGTCGGCGCCCACACGGTCACGATTCTCGGGGTGGCGACTTCCTTCGTGGCTTCCGTCGTGATTTTCCGGGACGTGATGGCCGGCAATACCTTCAGCGGCGATCTTTACACCTGGCTCGAATCGGGCGGCCTTTCCTTGAAGATCGGCTTCCTCATCGATCAGTTGACCGCCGTGATGATGATCGTCGTGACCTTCGTGTCGCTGATGGTGCATATCTACACCATCGGCTACATGGCCCATGACGAGGAAAACTGGCCGGCCGACAGCAAGGCGGGAACCCACAGCTATCAGCGTTTCTTCGCCTACATATCGCTGTTTACCTTCTCGATGCTGATGCTCGTGATGAGCAACAACTTCGTGCAACTGTTCTTCGGCTGGGAAGCCGTGGGCCTCGTGTCCTACCTGCTGATCGGCTTCTGGTCCACCCGTCCGACGGCGATCTACGCCAACCTCAAGGCCTTCCTGGTCAATCGGGTCGGCGACTTCGGTTTCCTGCTGGGGATCGGCCTGATTGCCGCGTATGCCGGCAGCCTCGATTACGCCACGGTTTTCGGCAAGTCGCGCGAACTCGCGACGATGACCGAAGCCATCACCGGCTGGCCGCTGATCACCGCGATCTGTATCGGCCTGTTCGTCGGCGCGATGGGCAAGTCGGCCCAGTTCCCGCTGCATGTCTGGCTGCCCGACTCGATGGAAGGCCCGACGCCGATCTCCGCGTTGATCCACGCCGCGACCATGGTCACGGCGGGCATTTTCATGGTTTCACGCATGTCGCCGCTGTTCGAGTTGTCCGACACCGCGCTGTCCATGGTCATCATCGTCGGCGCGATCACCACGTTGTTCATGGCCCTGATCGCTATCGTGCAGACCGACATCAAACGCGTCGTAGCCTATTCGACGCTCTCACAGCTCGGCTACATGACCATGGCGCTCGGCGCGTCGGCCTACTCGGTTGCTATCTTCCACCTCATGACGCACGCCTTTTTCAAGGCGGTGCTGTTCCTCGGTGCCGGCTCGGTGATCATCGCCATGCACCATGAGCAGGACATGCGCCGCATGGGCGGCTTGCGCAAGTACATGCCGATCACCTACCTCACGGTGCTGATCGGCGCCATCGCCAACGCCGGCCTGCCGCCTTTCGCCGGCTTCTTCTCCAAGGATTCGATCATCGAGGCAGTGCATCTCGCCAATGTGCCGGGTGCCGGCTTTGCCTATTTCTGTGCGCTGGCCGCTGTTTTCGTCGGCGGCCTGTATTCCTTCCGTCTCGTGTTCTTCGCCTTCCACGGCAAGGAGCGTTTCCGCGAGGCCGCCCATGGCCATGGTCACGACGATCACGGGCATGGTCATCATGGTGTCCACGTACCCCACGAGTCACCCAAGGTCGTGACCGTGCCGTTGATCCTGCTGGCCATTCCCGCCATTGCATCCGGCTGGGTGATCGGCACGATGCTGTACGGCGGATGGTTCGGCAACGCAATCTATATCGACGCCGCGGTGCATCATGGCATGGCAACGATGACGCACGAGTTTCATGGCGTGATTGGCATGATGGCGCACGGCGTGACGACCTTGCCTTTCTGGCTGGCCCTGTCCGGTGCGGTGCTGGCGTGGTTCCTCTACATCGTGCGGCCTGACCTGCCGGCCGTGATCAAGCAGAAGGCCGGCTTCCTGGCAACCATCCTCGAGAAGAAGTACGGCTTCGATGAATTCAACGAGTGGTTCTTCGCGGGCGGTGCACGCGGTGTCGGGCGCGGCCTGTGGAAGGGCGGCGACCAGGCCATCATCGACGGCGTGGCCGTCAATGGCACGGCACGGCTGGTGGGCTGGTTTGCCAGCGTTGTGCGCCTGATCCAGTCCGGCCATATCTACCAATACGCGTTCTCCATGATCATTGGCGTCTTCGTATTACTGACGCTCTGGATGAACCGCGCTTGACCAATCAACTGGACGATCACCTGGAACTGAGCTGATGAGTTCGCACCTATTGAGTTACGCCATCTGGATCCCGATCCTCGGGGCCTTCGTGGTGTTCGCCGCCGGCAATGCACACAATCTGGCACGCTGGGCGGCGCTGATCGCCGCCATTGCCGGGTTCGCCGTGACGTTGCCGCTGTATGTCGGCTTCGACGTGACCCAGGCCGGCATGCAGTTCGTCGAACAACGGGCCTGGATACCGCGCTTCAATGCCGAGTATTTCCTCGGTGTCGATGGCATTTCGGTGCTCTTCATCCTGCTCAACAGCTTCATCACCATTCTGGTGGTGATCGCCGGGTGGGATGTCATCAAGGACAAGGTGGCCCAGTACATGGGTGCCTTCCTGATCATGTCCGGACTCATGAACGGCATTTTCTGCGCGCTTGATGCCGTGCTGTTCTATGTCTTCTTCGAGGCGTCGCTGATCCCGATGTACATCATCATCGGCGTCTGGGGCGGTCCCAACCGCGTCTATGCGGCCTTCAAGTTCTTCCTCTACACGCTGCTCGGCTCGCTGCTGATGCTGATCGCGCTGATCTACCTGTTCCTGGCGTCCGGCGGCAGTTTCAATCTGCTCGAATGGCATCAACTGAAGATCGAGATGGCGCCTCAGATACTGTTGTTCATCGCCTTCCTTGTTGCCTTCGCGGTCAAGGTGCCGATGTGGCCGGTACACACCTGGTTGCCGGATGCCCACGTCGAGGCGCCCACCGGCGGTTCCGTCGTGCTGGCTGCGATCATGCTGAAGCTCGGCGCCTACGGTTTCCTGCGGTTCTCTCTGCCGATCGCCCCGGATGCCAGCCATTACCTCGCGCCAATGATGATCACCCTGTCGCTGATCGCGGTCATCTACATCGGTTTCGTCGCGCTGGTCCAGCTCGACATGAAGAAGCTGATCGCCTACTCCTCGATTTCGCACATGGGCTTTGTCACCCTGGGCTTCTTCATCTTCAACCAGATCGGTGTCGAAGGCGCGCTGGTGCAGATGATCTCGCACGGTTTCATTTCGGGAGCGATGTTCCTCTGCGTCGGGGTCATGTACGACCGCATGCATTCGCGCCAGATCGCCGATTACGGTGGCGTGGTGAATACCATGCCGAAGTTCGCCGGCTTCTTCATGCTGTTCGCGATGGCTAACGCCGGCCTGCCTGCAACATCCGGCTTCGTCGGTGAATTCATGGTGGTGTTGGGCGCGATCAAGTTCAACTTCTGGGTGGGCTTTGCCGCCGCGACGACCTTGGTACTGGGCGCGGCCTACACGTTGTGGATGTACAAGCGCGTGGTCTTCGGCGTGGTCGCCAATGCGCACGTCGCCGAGCTGACCGACATCAACGGCCGCGAAGTCCTGTTCCTGTCCCTGCTGGCAATTTGTGTGCTGGCCATGGGTGTTTATCCCTTCCCCTTCACCGATGTGATGCATGCCTCGGTGGATAACCTGCTCAAGCATGTCGCGGTGAGCAAGCTCTAACCGGCAAGAAGCGATGCTCAACACTTTCATCCCGCCCGATCTCTACCCCGCCGCACCGGAGATATTCCTGGTCGCCATGGCCTGCGCCATCCTGCTGGTGGACGCCTTCCTCGGCCAGGCGCGGCGCTGGATCACTGCAGCTCTTACCCTGGTTACGCTGGTCGGTTGCGCGCTGATCACCTACCAGACGATGGATGGGCAGGTGGTGCTGACTTTCAGCAACATGTTCGTCGATGACCTGCTGGCTGATTTTCTCAAGCTCGTGCTCTACCTCGTGGTGATCGTCGTCATCGTCTATAGCCGGGATTACCTCGTCGCACGCAATCTCGACAAGGGCGAATACTATCTGCTGGTGCTGTTTGCCACCCTCGGCATGATGGTGATGATCTCTGCAGCCCATTTCCTGACCATCTATCTCGGCCTGGAACTCATGTCGCTGTCGTTGTATGCGCTGGTCGCCATCGATCGCGATTCGCCCAAGGCGACAGAAGCCGCGATGAAGTACTTCGTCCTTGGCGCCCTGGCTTCCGGCCTGTTGCTATATGGCATGTCGATGGTCTATGGCGCGACCGGCACGCTCGAGATCGGCGGTGTGGCGCAGGCCTTGCACCTCGGCGTGGCAAACAAGACCGTACTGGTGTTCGGTCTGGTCTTCATCGTCTCCGGACTCGCCTTCAAGCTGGGCGCCGTACCGTTCCACATGTGGGTGCCCGACGTCTATCACGGCGCACCGACCCCGATCACGCTGTTGATTGCCTCCGCGCCGAAACTCGCCGCCTTCGCGATGGCGATGCGCATGCTGGTGTATGGTCTATTCGAACTCGCCGAGCATTGGCAGAGCATGCTGATGCTGCTGGCGGTGTTGTCGATCGCGCTCGGCAATCTCGTCGCCATCGCGCAGACCAATATCAAACGCATGCTCGCCTATTCGGCCATCGCGCACATGGGCTTCCTGCTGCTGGCGCTGACGAGTGGCGTGGTCGGCCCGGACCGTCATTTCGCGCTGAATGCCTACAGTTCAGCCATGTACTATGTCGTGGCCTACGTGATCATGTCGCTCGGCGCCTTCGGCACGATCCTGCTGATGTCCCGTGCCGGCTACGAGGCCGAGTATCTCGAAGATTTCAAGGGCCTGAACCAGCGCAGCCCGTGGTTTGCCGCCGTGATGATGGCCGTCATGTTCTCGATGGCCGGCGTACCGTTCTTCGTCGGCTTCTTCGCCAAGTTCTCGGTCCTGCTGGCGGTCGTCGATGCGGGCTATATCGCGGTCGCCATCTTCGCGGTCATGTTTTCGCTGGTGGGTTCCTTCTACTACCTGCGCGTCGTCAAGTTCATGTACTTCGATGCGGCGGTCGATGCGGCACCCATCACTGCGGGGCTCGACATGCGCTTCCTGCTGTCGGTGAATGGCGCGGCGGTGGCCTTGTTCGGCGTCTTCCCCGATTCACTCGTGTCGCTTTGCACCTACGCCTTGCTGCGTTCGCTGTAAACCCTTTTCCGCCGCCCGTTGTTCATGCCACGGCTGCTGAAGTCGATACTTCTCTTTGTCGCCATTGTTGTTGCGCTGCTGGCTGCTCCGCTGCTATTCATGCCGGATGACGGCAAGCGCGTCGAGCCACCAGCGGAAGGCTTGCCCTGGCAGATTGAACTGACCGCTAACGGCCAAACACGCGTGTTCGGACTGATGCCGGGATCCAGCACGCTGGATGAGGCGCGGGCCCGTTTCGGTCCCGACGTCCAGGTTGCCCTGATCATCGCCCCGGGCGAGACCGGTTCGGTGGAGGCCTACTACGAGAGAGTGACGGCCGGCATTGTCACCGGCAAGCTGATCCTCACGCTCGAAACGACGCTCGCGCAGCGCGAAGAAATGCTCAAGCGCGCCGTCAAGGCTGACTTCATGGAAAGCACGACACGGCGCATCGCGCTTGCCGAAATCGATCTTCAGGCAATGTCCAAGGCCCCTGTCAGCGCCATTGCCTTCATACCTTCGGCGAATCTGAGCGAAGACATCGTGCTGCAGCGTTTCGGTCCGCCCGTCGAGCGCATCCGCGCGAGCGAGCAGGTGGAACACTTTCTCTACCCCGAGAAAGGCCTCGATTTGCGGCTCGACGCAAAAGGCAAGGAACTGCTGCAATATGTCGCGCCGCGCGACTTTGCGCGCTTGCGCGATCCGCTGCTGGCAACCACGAAATGAACCGGGCTAGGCTTGGTTCTTCTCGGCTTCGCGCTTGGCCTCGTAGGCTGACGGGCTGACCCCGGCATGCGCGAGAAACTCGCGAAGATGCTTGATGTCCTGCCGGCCGAAGACGCTGCCCTGGTGCGGGTGGTGCAGGAAATACTCGTGGCGGTTCAGCATCACGCGAAAGCGCGCGCCATGCACAGGTTCGACCTCGGCGCCCAGATGGTGGAGCAGAGATTCGATTTCGCGCCAGTGGATGTTGGCGCTGGGCGGATCCTGGAACAAACTGCGCAGCAGATGCAGGTGTTTGTGACTCATGATGGTCTCCTGGCGGAGGCAGTGAGATTCGAACTCACGAACGCCTTGCGACGTTGCCGGTTTTCAAGACCGGTGCATTCAACCGCTCTGCCACGCCTCCGATGCAGAACGAATTATAGCCCGCTGAGCGGTGGCAAACCGTGGCGGCGACGTGCTTCATCGCAGGCTTCATCGCCGCAACCCAATGCCGACAAGGGAGCGAAATTGCGGCAGGCCGCCGGCCGCTGTTCATAGATCGTGCAGCGAACTTCCTCGCCTAGTGTGCCTTCGAGCGCGATGCAGCGTCCCGGCACGTCGGGGTTTTCGCGCATGCAGGCTGTTGTGGGCGTGTAGGCTTCCGTCAGGGCGTCTGGCACCCAGCCGCCGGGCCGCGATGCAAGATCGACGCGGGGCAGGGTGATGCGGTAGGTGGCGCAACAGGCGCCGCAACTGCAGCAAACCGACGGTGGATTTTCCATGTTGCGGAGGCTAGCAAAAAGTTCGCGGTTTCGTTGCACGACGTGGGCAATTCGTCTAGAATCCGCGCCTCTTGCAACAGGCGCGTAGCTCAGCTGGTTAGAGCACCACCTTGACATGGTGGGGGTCGTTGGTTCGAGTCCAATCGCGCCTACCAAATACCCAACAAAAAGCCGCCCCGGAAATCCGGGGCGGCTTTTTGTTTTCCGGCGCAGACGAAAGTCAGCGCTGGCGAGACGGCACTTGGCGGAACTCAGACCGCTGCGAGGGCCTGCTCCAGATCGGCCTTGAGGTCGTCGATATGCTCGATACCGATCGACAGCCGCACCATGTCTTCCGACACGCCAGCCTTCTTGAGTTCATCGGGCCCCAACTGGCGATGCGTCGTGCTGGCCGGGTGACAGGCCAGGCTCTTGGCGTCGCCGATGTTGACGAGGCGGGTGATGAGCTTGAGTGCATCCTGGAAATGCGCGCCCGCAGCGGCGGCGCCCTTGACGCCGAAGGTGAGGATGCCCGACGCGCGGCCGCCCATGTATTTCTGCGCCAGCGCATGTTCCGGGTGGTCGGACAGGCCGGCGTAGTTCACCCAGCCCACCTTCGGATGGCTCTTGAGGTATTCGGCGACAGTCTGCGTGTTGGCGCAGATGCGATCCATGCGCACGGCCAGCGTCTCGATGCCTTGCAGGATCATGAAGCTGTTGAAGGGTGAAATCGCCGCGCCCATGTTGCGCAGGGGCACGACGCGCGCGCGGCCGATGTAGGCGGCCGGGCCGAGCGCCTCGGTATACACGACGCCGTGGTAGGAAACGTCCGGCGTGTTGAGGCGCTTGAAGCGTTCTTTGTGCTCGGCCCACGGGAACTTGCCCGAGTCGATGATCACGCCGCCGATGCTGTTGCCGTGGCCGCCGAGATACTTGGTCAAGGAATGCACGACGATGTCGGCGCCATGCTCGAATGGACGGCAAAGGTAAGGCGTCGGCACGGTGTTGTTGACGATGAGAGGAACTCCGGCGGCATGCGCTACTTCTGCAATGGTGGCGAGATCAACGACGTTGCCGAGCGGGTTGCCGATCGATTCGCAATAGATCGCCTTGGTGCGTGCGTCGATGAGCGGTTTAAAGCTCGCCGGATCGCGATAGTCGGCGAAACGCACCTCGATGCCGTATTGCGGCAGCGTGTGGGCGAACAGGTTGTAAGTGCCGCCGTAGAGCGTGCCGACCGAGACGATGTTGTCGCCGGCCTCGGCAATGGTCTGGATCGCGTAGGTGATCGCCGCCTGGCCGGAGGCCAGGCCCAGCGCGCCAATGCCGCCTTCCAGCGCGGCCATGCGCTTTTCCAGCACGTCGGTGGTCGGGTTCATGATGCGCGTGTAGATGTTGCCGGCGACCTTCAGGTCGAACAGGTCGGCGCCATGCTGCGTATCGTCGAAGGCATAGGCCACGGTCTGGTAGATCGGCACCGCCACCGCCTTGGTGGTGGGGTCCGGGCTGTAGCCGCCGTGGACAGCGAGAGTTTCGATTTTCATTGAGGTCCCCTGCTTGTTTTCTGTGGTTGTTGATAAACTGCGCTTTTGTTTCGATTATATGTATGAATTCTATTTTTCGGCATACATCGAACCTTTCGTTTGCTACTATTAATTTCCGATAAAACAAATCAGGTATCAGGAGACTCGCCATGCAAATAGCCAGCAATATCACGGAACTGATCGGCAACACCCCGCTGGTCAAGCTCAATCGCATGAACACGACCCACGCGACGATCGCGTTGAAGCTCGAATATTTCAACCCCGCGCACAGCGTGAAGGATCGCATCGCGGCGGCGATGCTTGATGCGGCCGAACGTGCCGGCAAGATCAAGCCGGACACGATCATCCTCGAGCCGACCTCCGGCAATACCGGCATCGGCCTGGCGATGGTCTGTGCGGCGCGGGGCTACAAGGCGACTTTCGTGATGCCTGAGACGATGAGCCGCGAGCGCAAGCTGATCCTCAAGGCCTTCGGTGCCGAGCTGATCCTCACACCGGGACCGGAAGGCATGCCGGGCGCGATCAAGAAGGCGAATGAACTGGCGGCGGCCGACCCGCGCTACTTCATTCCGCAGCAGTTCGACAACCCGGCGAACCCGGATGTCCACCGCAAGACCACGGCCGAGGAAATCTGGCGCGACACCGATGGCCTGGTTGACATCTTCGTTTCCGGCATCGGCACCGGCGGCACGATCACCGGCGTGGGCGAGGTTCTGAAGTCCAAAAAGCCGGGCGTGCAGATCATCGCGGTCGAACCCGACGCCAGCCCCGTGCTGTCGGGCGGCGCGCGTGGCCCGCACCCGATCCAGGGCATCGGCGCCGGCTTCGTGCCCAGCATTCTCAATACCAAGATCTACAACGAGATTGTGCGCGTCAAGAATGACGATGCGCTCGTCACCGCGCGCCGGCTGGCGACCGAGGAAGGCCTGCTGGTCGGCATCTCCTCGGGTGCCGCGGTCTGGTCGGCGCTGGAAGTCGCGCAGCGTCCCGAAAATGCCGGCAAGCTCGTCGTCGTCGTGATTCCGTCCTTCGGCGAGCGCTACCTTTCCACGGTGCTGTACCAGCACCTGGAGGTCTAATAGTCGGCGCTGGCGGGACGGCATGCGTGCTACCATGCCGCGCCCGCCATGCCCGCCAAACCTGATCTAGACAAACTTTTCGCCGCTGACGGCCCGCTCGGCCGGGCCATTCCCGGCTACCGCCTGCGCAAACAGCAGATCGCGATGGCGCATGAAGTGCAAACCGCCATCAAGGCCAACAAGTTGCTGGTCGCCGAAGCCGGCACCGGCACCGGCAAGACCTTCGCCTACCTCGCACCCGCGCTGCTCTCCGGCGGCAAGGTGATCATCTCCACCGGCACCAAAACCCTGCAGGACCAGTTGTTCAACCGCGACCTGCCGACCGTGCGCGATGCGCTCGGCGTGCCGGCGACGATTGCACTGCTGAAAGGGCGATCCAACTACGTTTGTCCGCACCACCTCGACCGTGCGCTCTCCGGCGGCAAGCTCAATTCGCGCGCCGAGGTGATGCACCTGCACGCCATCGCGCGCTTCGCCAAGCGCACGGCGAGCGGCGACAAGGCGGAATGCATCGATGTGCCCGAGGATTCCGGCGCATGGTATCTGGCCACCTCGACGCGCGAGAACTGCCTCGGGCAGGAATGCGCCCACGTCAAGGAATGCTTCGTCCTCGCGGCGCGACGCGAAGCGCTGCTTGCCGACGTCGTCGTCGTGAATCATCACCTGTTCTTCGCCGACGTCATGCTCAAGGACGACGGCATGGGCGAACTGCTGCCGAGCTGCAACACGATCATCTTTGACGAGGCGCACCAGTTGCCCGAAGTCGCCGGCTTGTTCTTCGGCGAATCGGTGGGCACCGGCCAGCTGCTCGACTTCGCGCGTGACACCAAGCTCGAAGGCATCGCCGCCGCCAAGGATTACGCCCCGTTGCAGGACGCGGTGAAGGCGCTGGAAAAAGCAGCGAAAGACCTGCGCCTCGCCTTCCGCCACGAGGGCCGGCTGGCCACCGCGCAATGGCTGCAGCATCCGCAGGCCATCGATGCGCTCAAGCATGTGCAGGCGATGCTCGACGACCTCGGCCGGCAACTCGAAAGCCAGGCCGGGCGCTCGGAAGGACTGGCCAACTGCCTGCGTCGCTGCGGCGAACTCGTGCTGCTGTTGCGGCATTGGCAGCAGGCGACAGTCAGTCCTGGCGGGACGGCACAGGATGCGGGTGAGGTGGATGAAGGGGCTGATGAAGAACTCCCGCCGGTGCGCTGGGTCGAGGTGACGCCCTATGGTGTTAACTTCAACGTCACGCCGCTCTCCGTCGCGCCGATCTTCCGCAGGCAGCTCGAAGGGCATCCGCGCGCATGGGTGTTCACCTCGGCGACACTCGCGGTGGGCGAAGATTTTTCGCACTACCGCAATGCGCTCGGATTGCTGGAAGCGGACACCGGCCGCTGGGACAGCCCCTTCGACTATCCATCCAACGCCTTGCTCTACTGCCCGACCGGCATGCCCGACCCGAACCATCCCGACTATGCCGAGGCCGTTGTCGCGGCGGCGTGGCCGGCGATTCGTGCGTCGAATGGCCGCGCCTTCGTGCTGTGCACTTCTTTGCGCGCGATGCGCCGCATCCACGAACTGCTGGAGGAACGCATCGCCGGCGCAGGGCTGGAGATGCCGCTGATGATGCAGGGGCAAGGCTCGAAAAGCGAACTGCTCGAGCGCTTCCGCCACCTGGGCAATGCTGTGCTGGTGGCGAGCCAGAGTTTCTGGGAAGGCGTCGATGTGCGTGGCGAGGCGCTTTCGCTCGTCGTCATCGACAAGCTGCCCTTCGCGCCACCGGACGATCCGGTGCTCGCCGCGCGCATTGATACATTGAAGCGCCAGGGCCGCAACGCCTTTTTCGAAGTGCAACTGCCACGCGCCGTGATCAGCATGAAGCAGGGCGCCGGCCGCCTGATCCGCGACGAGACCGACCGCGGCGTGCTGATGGTCTGTGATCCGCGCATGGTTGACAAGCCCTACGGCCGCCGCATCTGGCAGAGCCTGCCGCCGATGCGCCGCACGCGCGACATCGCGGATGTTGAAGCGTTCTTAGAGGCGGAATACAGTCCATCCTGAAAGTCGGCGCTGCCAGGATGGTGGATGTGCGCCATTGCCGGAGTGGCGTGATGGTTGACATGGTGTAATCGTTCGATTACGATTTGTTATATGTTTGTGCTAAAGCCTCTTCCTCAGTTTTCCGCTTGGCTTGACAGTCTGCCTGACGTGACAGTGCGCAGTGTGGTGGTCGCCCGGCTCAAGCGACTCGAGTTGGGTTTGAAGGGTGATGTTGAGCCGGTTGGCGAAGGTGTGTCGGAACTGCGCATTCATCTGGGTGCTGCTTGGCGGGTGTATTTCACACAACGCGGCACGCAATTGATTGTATTGCTCGCCGGTGGCTCCAAGCGCACCCAAAAGCGCGACATCAAGCGTGCGAAAGCGCTGGCTGTCCTGCTGGACTGACTGGAGGAAATGGATATGACTAAACGCATCAAGATTGCCGAGCTACCCGATTTCGACGCAGCGCCCTACCTCGACAACGAGGAGGCTATCGCTGCCTATCTGACCGACATTCTCACTGCCAACGACCCGGCTTTGCTGGCTGCAGCGTTGGGCGACATCGCCCGTGCGCGTGGAATGAGCGAGATTGCCAAGGCTTCAGGCATTACCCGCGAGGCGCTGTACAAGGCGCTGCGTCCTGATGCTCAGCCACGGTTCGACACCGTGAATCGGGTGTGTGCAGCGCTGGGTGTCAAGTTGGTGGTGCAAGCCGTGCATGCCTAATACTCCACTCCAGATATTCACCTTGGGTGAAGGCATGGCGTGGAGCGTTCTCGTGCTGGCGGGGTTGTTCGAGGTGGCCTGGGCCATTGGGCTGAAATACACCGAGGGTTTCACGCGCCCGTGGCCAACGGCCGCGACACTCGCGGCGATGGTGGTCAGCGTGGTGCTGCTTGGTTTCGCCATGAAGTCGCTGCCGGTCGGTACGGCCTACGCGGTGTGGGTCGGCGTCGGCGCGGTCGGCACCGCCATTCTCGGCATCGTGCTGTTCGCCGAACCGGCCACGGCCGGGCGGCTGATCAGCCTGGTGCTCATCGTCGCGGGCATCGTCGGCCTCAAGCTGGCGACGCCGGCATGAGGGCGCAGGACGCGCGCCGCCAACGGGCGCTGGCGCTCGCTGCGGCCGTACTGGTTGGCCTGCTCGTGCTTTCCGGCATCCGGCCCTACGACCGCGCGACCTGGCTCATGGAAGTGGCGCCGGCGATAATCGCGCTGCCGCTGCTCTGGTTGACGCTTCGGCGTTTTCCGCTGACCACGGTGCTGTATGTCGGCATCTTCCTGCACGCGATCGTGCTCATCGTCGGCGGTGCCTACACCTACGCGCGCGTGCCGTTCGGCTTCGAAGTCGCCGAGTGGTTCGGCTGGCAGCGCAATCCCTACGACCGGCTTGGCCATTTCTTTCAGGGCTGCGTGCCCGCGCTCGTTGCACGCGAGATACTGATCCGCGGTGCCTTTGTGCAGGGTCGCCGCATGCTGGCCTTCATCGTCGTCTGCATCGTGCTGGCGATCAGCGCGACCTACGAACTGGTCGAGTGGGGCGCCGCGCTGGCACTCGGGCAAGGCGCGGAAGAATTCCTCGGCACGCAGGGCGACCCGTGGGACACGCAGACCGACATGTTCATGGCGCTGGTCGGCGCGCTGACCGCGCTGGTGACGCTGTCGGGAGTGCATGATCGCCAGTTGCGCCGACTCAGTCGGTAAAGCAAAGTCAGCGCTGGCGGGACGGCATTTCATGCCAAATAGCTTGTCGGCAGCATTCGCCAGCGCTATCCTCGCAGTCAAATTTGCCGGGTAGTCGCGAGCCGGCGCTGACTTTTTGAAATTTTCACCGACCCAAGTTATGGCCATTATTCGTTGCAACAAATGCGCTCTCCTGCAAGAGCAACCGGATACCTTCGAGAGACAGAGCATCCCTTGCCCGCGCTGTGCCAATCCAACAATGGTTTATCCGACGCTGTTCTATATCGAAAAACTACTCGACAAGTATTTCGCTGCACACAAGGAGCTGGCAAGTCAGCGTGAACCTGCTGGAATTGCAGGGACGAACACTATGGAAACATCCGCGGCCAAGCCCAACTCTCTGATGGACATCGATCTTGGCAACACGGATCAGCTTGCGTCGGAAGTCCAGCACGGGCCAATATTCGATTGGTTTCGCAAGCGACAAATCACGGTTCAGGCGAACATGCGTGGCGTGGATACCAGCGGCTTTTTCGACGAAGTGGCAGAGGCGGTTGGTGCCAACCTGGGCGTACTGAAGGATGTGGTCGAGCGAATTCGGTGGTCGCAGCAAAAAGAGCACGCGAGCACCCTCATTCACCTTGACAAGAAGTCGCCCGAAGAAGCACGGACGATTTCGGAGTTCTGCCAGCAACTCTACGACTTCTCGTTTGTTGCAAAATGCTTTCGCAACAAGGCGGAGAACAATGTCCGGTTGGTCCTGCAAACGGCACCGGCGATTCGTCACTTCTTCAATGGCGAATGGCTTGAGTGGCATGCCCTGATGGCCAGCCTGCGCTATGCCAAGGAGCGGAACAGGCGTTTTTCCTGCGGCCGTGGTTTGCATATCGAATTACAGAATGGCGATAGCTTCGAGCTGGATGTCTTCATGCTGGTCGATGGTCAGACGCCGATCTGTATCGAGTGCAAGAGTGGCGAGTTCAGGCAGAACCTCGATCACTATCTGACACTTAAAAAACGCCTGGGCATCGATGGCAAGCATTTCGTGATGTGTGTCGCCGGGCTCAGTGATGACAATGCCAAGGCATTTACAGCGATGTACAACCTGACGTTCACAAACGAACGATCGCTTACCGAGCACCTTTCACGCCTGTTCTAGAAAGCGTACCTCGCTGCGAAAGTCAGCGCTGGCGAGACGGCAGTAAGATGCCCTATTCGCCCACCGAAGGAGTGCCGCCATGACCGATCTGTTTACGCCTGCCCGCTTCGGCGCCATCGAACTTGCGAACCGCGTCGTGATGTCGTCGCTGACGCGCAACCGCGCCGGGGAGGGCAATGTGCCGACGCCGCTGGTGGCCGAGTATTACCGGCAGCGCGCCAGCGCCGGCCTGATCCTGACCGAAGCCGCGCCGATCTGCCCGGAAGGGCATGGCTATCCGCGCACGCCGGGCATTCATACCGAGGCACAGGTCGCCGGCTGGCAGCAGGTGACCGACGCCGTGCATCGTGCCGGTGGCAAGATCGCGCTCCAGCTCTGGCATGTGGGGCGCATCTCGCATCCCGACCTGCAACCTGGTGGCCAGTTGCCCGTCGCGCCGTCTGCCATTCGGGCGGCGGGGCAAACCTTCACCGGCCAGGGGATGAAGGATTTCGTCACGCCGCGCGCGCTCGACACAGACGAGATTCCCGCGCTGGTCGCAACCTATGCGCGTGCCGCGCAGAATGCCATTGCGGCGGGCTTCGACGGCGTCGAGGTGCATGCCGGCAACGGCTACCTGCTCGACCAGTTCCTGCGTTCATCGACCAACCAGCGCAATGATGCCTACGGCGGCAGCAAGGAGAAGCGCGCGCGCCTGCTGCTGGAGGTGCTCGATGCCGTGGCGGCCGCGATCGGCAACGAGCGCGTGGGCCTGCGGCTCTCGCCGGTGACGCCCTTCAACGATATTCGCGACGATGCGCCGCAGGAGACTTTCGACTACGTCGTCACACAGCTCAATCCGCGCCGGCTGGCCTTTCTCGACATCCTGCAGGGCACGGGCGGTGCGCCGCGCGCGCAGTGGGAACCGTTCGATTACGATCGGCTGCGCACGCTCTATGAAGGCAATTTGATCCTCAACAACGGTTATGACTTCGCTGCCGCGCAGGCGGCCCTTGGCGCGGGCCAAGCCGACGCCATCGCCTTTGGCCGGCTGCTGCTGGCCAATCCCGATCTGGTCGCGCGCTTCCGGCAGGGCGCACCGCTCAATCAGCCCGATTACGACCGGCTCTACACCGGCGAGGAGAAGGGCTATACAGACTACCCGGCGCTGGCGGCCTGAAAGTCAGACCCGGCGGGACGGCACCTGCAAGGTAAACTTGACGCGATGAAGCTTTCAGACCTTCCCGCCGATCTGCTGGCCGCGCGCCCGCATCTGTTATCGCCGGCCGCTGTCCCGATTGCTGCGGGTGACCTTGCCCGCATGCGCGAACTCATCGCCGCGGTTGAAAGCGTCGTTGCATTGCCGGCGTGGGATGCATTAGTGAAAGTCAGTCCCCACGGGACGGCACCGCAGCCCGGCGGCGTTTTCATGGGCTACGATTTTCATCTGACACCGGAAGGGCCGCAGCTCATCGAGATCAACACCAATGCCGGTGGCGGACTGCTGGCCGCCTTGCAGGCCGGGCGCAATGACGTGCTGGACGCCTATGTCGCGATGTTCCGCGCCGAGTGTGCGCGCGAATCGTGCCAACTCAAGGCGCTCGCCATCGTCGATGATCAGCCGGACAGCCAGTATCTCTATCCCGAGTTCCTCGGCTTCCTGCAGTTGTTCGCGCAGCACGGCATCACGGCGGTGATTTGCGCTCCGGACGACCTGATGCTCTGCCACGGTAACTTGTGGCACGAGGAAACGAAGCTTGACCTCATCTACAATCGGCTCACCGATTTCGATTTCTCTGCCCCGGCACATGCGGTGCTGCGCGAAGCCTGGCGGCAGGGCGTGGCAATCTCGCCCAATCCGGCCTTGCATGCGCGCTATGCCGACAAGCGCAATCTGGTCGCGCTGACGGACGACGCGCAGCTGGCAAACTGGGGCGTGGCTGCCGACACACGCCGCATCTTGCAGGCGGGCATTCCACAAACGGAGGCGGTGACGGCCGAACATGCCGAGGACTTCTGGCAGCGGCGCAAGCAGCTGTTCTTCAAACCGGCCCGCGGGTATGGCTCGAAGGGCTCGTATCGCGGCGACAAGCTGACCAAGCGCGTGTTCGAGGAAATACTGGCGGGCGATTACGTGGCACAGGCGTTCGCGCCGCCTTCGACCGTGGTTGTCGATGTGGCCGGTGAAATGACAACGCTCAAGGCCGATATCCGCAACTATGTGTATCGTGGCGCGGTCCAATTCGTTGCCGCAAGGTTGTATCAGGGCCAGACGACGAATTTCCGCACGCCGGGCGGCGGGTTTGCAGTGGTGGGTGAAACGCAATGAAAGTATTTGGCTTTGCCGGGTATTCCGGCTCGGGCAAGACGACGCTGATCGAGCAGCTGATTCCGCGCTTCAGGGCGCGCGGCTTGCGCGTGTCGCTGATCAAGCACACGCATCACAATTTTGATGTCGACCAGCCCGGCAAGGATTCCTACCGCCATCGCGCGGCGGGGGCGGGCGAAGTGCTGCTGACCTGCGACACGCGCTGGGTGTTGATGCACGAACTGCACGGCGCGGCCGAACCGACGCTGGACGAGCAGTTGCAGGTGCTGTCGCCCTGCGACCTCGTGCTGGTGGAAGGGTTCAAGCAAACGCCGATTTCAAAGCTGGAAGTGCATCGTCCCGCCCACGGCAAGCCGCCGATCTGGCCGGAGAACAACAGCATCATTGCCGTGGCGGCGGACGAAAAGATCGACTGCCCGCTGCCCGTGCTGAATCTGAACGATCCGGATGTCATCACCCGTTTCATCCTCGATTATCTGGATCGCCCATGCTGAGTTACGAAGAAGCCCTCGACCACCTGCTTGCCGCGGCCGAGCCGGTGGCGGAAACCAAATTGTTGCCGCTGGCTGTCGCGCGCGGCCGCATCCTCGCCGAAGCACTGCGGTCGACGGTGACCGTGCCACCGCTCGACAACAGCGCCATGGATGGCTATGCAGTGCGCTGCGCCGATATCGCGCAGGCGGGCGTCACGCTGCCGGTGTCGCAGCGCATCCCGGCCGGTAGCTTGGGACACACGCTGGCACCCGGCACGGCGGCGCGCATCTTCACCGGTGCGCCGGTGCCGGCTGGTGCCGACGCGGTGGTGATGCAGGAACAGTGCACGATTGGCGAACACGGGACCGCTGGCAGCGTGGTCGTCAATCAAGTGCCAAAATCCGGCCAGAACATCCGTCGCGCGGGCGAGGACATCGCGGCCGGTGCGGAGATTCTCGCAGCCGGCACGCGGCTCGGCCCGGCCGAGATCGGCCTCGCGGCCTCGATCGGCATTGCGCAACTGCCAGTGCGGCGCCACCTGCGCGTCGCGCTGCTGTCGACGGGTGACGAGCTGACCGAGCCGGGCAACCCCTTGCCGCCGGGCGGCATTTACAACTCCAACCGCCATTTCCTGCGCGCGATGTTCGAGTCGCTTGGCTGCGCGGTGAGCGATGCCGGCCACGTGCCCGACACGCTCGAAACGACGCGCGCGGCACTGCGCGAAGCGGCGCAGGCGCACGACCTGATCGTCACCTCCGGCGGCGTGTCGGTCGGCGAGGAGGATCACGTCAAACCGGCTGTCGAGGCTGAAGGCACACTGTCGCTGTGGAAGATCGCCATCAAGCCGGGCAAGCCGCTGGCCTTCGGCCATGTGGGGAAAGTCAGTGCTGGCGGGACGGCAGCGCCGGACCGCACCAGCAGCACCAGCACTGGGACGGCCTTCATCGGCCTGCCGGGCAATCCCGTGTCGTGTTTCGTCACCTTCCTACTGTTCCTGCGCCCCTATGTGTTGAAACGCCAGGGCGTGGCGACCACGCTGCCGCTGACACGCCAACTTGTTTCAGCCTCCGACTGGACAAAATCAGAGGATCGCCGCAGCTTCCTGCGCGCGCGAATCGCGCCAGACGGTCGCGTCGAGATCTATCCGAACCAGAGTTCGGGCGTGCTGACCTCCTGCGCCTGGGCCGACGGACTGGTCGATGTGCCGGCGCACCAGACCTTCAAGGCGGGCGACCTGGTGCGGTATATCGCCTTCGCCGACTTGCTATAGTTCGCCCATGACACTGAATATTCTGTATTTCGCCAGCCTCAGCGAGGCCATTGGCGCAACCGCCGAAAACCTCGATGTGCCGCCGGGTGTGACGACCGTTGGCGACCTGCGCAAAGCACTCGGTGTGCGTCATCCCGCATTGTTGTCCGCGAAGAATCTGCGCGCGGCGGTGAACCGGCAAATGGTGGGCATGGAAGCCGCAGTTGCAGACGGCGACGAGATTGCCTTCTTTCCGCCGGTCACCGGGGGGTGAGGAGATGAGCGAAGTCAGCGTCCAGACAGCCGACTTCGACGTCGGCACCGAAATCGCCGCCCTGTCGGCCGACGATGTGGAAGCGGGCGCGGTGGCGAGTTTCGTCGGCCTTGTGCGCGCGGACAAGCTGGCTGAGAAACCCAGCCCGAAAGTCAGCCCTGGCGAGACGGCAGCCGTGGTCCATGCCATGACGCTCGAACATTACCCGGGGATGACCGAACAGGCGCTGCAGGAGATCGTGGATCAGGCCCGCGGTCGTTGGGCGTTGCAGCGGGTGCGGGTGATCCATCGCGTCGGCCGGTTGGTACCGGGCGACCGGATCGTCTTCGTCGGCATCGCCTCGGCGCATCGCGGCGAGGCTTTCGCCGCCTGCGAGTTCATCATGGACTATCTGAAGACGCGCGCACCCTTCTGGAAGAAAGAGGAAACGGCCGCTGGAGGTCGCTGGGTCGATGCCCGCGAGTGTGATGATCAGGCTGCGGCACGCTGGCAGGCCGGCGCGTAGCTGCCGGATATCTCCTCGGCAGCGGGCTTATGAGGGCTTATTGTCATGCTGCCATGATGCACTGCGGGTCATGTTGCCCCAGCGTTGCCTTGAGCCGGATAGCCAGCGCATGAGGGCAATGAAACGCCAGATTGAATTTAGTTGGCGATAACCGAAGTTTTCGATGATGGCGGCAAAAAACAGCTTGGCCAGCTGGTTTTGCCGCGGATAGAGACGGAAGGACAATTCTTCCAGTAGCAGCGCCATCGTGGAGAGCAGGATGCCGAGACCGATGGCGACGAACAGGAATATCTGGAACGCATCGAGCGATACCTTGCCAAGCAGGAATCCGAAGATGAAGATGACGTAGCCGGTGACTTCAAGAAGTGGGCCAAACGCTTCGAAAATCAGGAAGAACGGGAAGGCGAACCAACCGACCGCACCGGTGTGCGGGTGGAACAGCAAGCGCCTACTGCTTGCCAGGCTTTCCAAGAGGCCGCGCTGCCAGCGCATGCGCTGGCTCTTGAGAACGCGCAGCGATTCAGGCGCCTCGGTCCAACAGATTGGGTCCGGAATGTAGCTGATTCGGTATGGGCGTCCCTGCAGGCGGTAATGCTGGTGCAAGCGCAAAATCAGGTCCATATCCTCGCCTACGGTGTCGGTGCGGTAGCCGCCGACCTCGACCACGGCCTCCTTGCGGAAAAGGCCGAAAGCGCCAGAAATGATCAGCACGGCATTCATTGGGGTCCAACCGAGTCGGCCGAACAGGAAGGCACGCAGATATTCCACGATCTGGAAGCGCGCCAGCATGTTGTCCGGTAGCCCGATTTCGTCGATGAAGCCGTTGCGCACTTTGCAGCCGTTGGCGAGGCGGACAGTGCCGCCGCTGACGATCGTTTGCCGATCGTCGAGGAAAGGCTGTACCACGCGTGTCAGCGAGTCGCGCTGCAGGATCGAATCCGCATCCACGGCACAGAACAAGGGATAGCGCGCCGCGTTGATCCCCGCGTTGAGCGCATCTGCCTTGCCGCCGTTGGCCTTGTCGATTACTCGCAGATTCGGATGGCGGGGGGACAGGTAGATGCCGCGTACCTCCTGGCTGGGCAGGCGCCGCCAATAAGCCTCCGGAAAGGGGTGCAGTGAAAATTCATCAATGAGCCGCGCCAGCGTGCCATCGCGCGAACCGTCGTTGATGACGATCACCTCGTGTTTCGGATATTCGATCTGGAGCATCGAGCGCACCGAGGCGACAATGGTGGCTTCCTCATTGTAGGCGGGCACCAGTATGCTGATCGGGGGATCGAAGCCGCTATGCCCCTTGGGCAGGTTGTCCATGCTGTGTCGTTCAAGATAACGCTGCATCACGACCATCGATAAGAGATTTAGGGCGATATAGCCTCCGTTCAGGAGGAGAAAATAAATCAGAAACAACCACTGCAGTGACTGCAGCGGTTCCTCGATGAGCATTGACCAAATGCTCATGGCGTGACCTCGACTTCTGCAAGGGCTTGTCGCAGGATGTCACGCGCGAAAGGGTCGGTACTCTCGTCATTGATCAGTTCTTCGAGCGATGCGCGTGTGACAAACGGCAGGTTTCGCAACGCGCAGGCGGCGCGATAGCGTACCCACCAGGCAGGATCGCCGAGCATTTCTTTCAGCAGTTTTTCATCTCCGGGCTGCCCGATCCGTCCCAGCGCCGCGGCGACCTGTGCCCGTACGACCCAGTCTTCATGCGAGACCAGCAAGAAAATCGTTGCACGGGCGCGCGGTTCGTGGGTTGCCCTGAGCGCCGCCGCCAGCAGGTTAGGTGACTGGTGCGGCTCCAGCAGTGGTTCGAGTAGCAACCAGCTTTCCTTGACATGGATGAGGCTGAGCAGCGACAGTATGCGCGGCGTTCCGGTCTCCGAAGCCCAGCTCAGGGCTTCGCGCAGGTGCGGCTCCACGGCTGCGACAGGGGCTTCTTCGAAGATGCCGCCGATTCGCGTCATGGGCCAGTCGTCGCGATGGCTTAGCTGCGCCAGGAGGAGTGGGGCTGCCCATTCCGGATTAATTCGCAGCATCGCGCGGCCAGCCAGAAGCGAGAGCATTGGGTTGTCGTCGTGGCTCAGTCGAACCAGTTCATCCCAGGCTTCCGGTGCACCCATATTGCCCAGAGCGACAACCGCCAATGCCCGTTGCGCCATGTTCCGATGGTGCAACAAAACGGAGGTGCTGTGGTCAAGACCGATATAGTACGCTATGCGTCGCAGGCTTATCCTGGCCTTGCCTCGCAGATATTGGAAGTAGTGAATCCACAAACCAAGGACCACGGCTTGATCGCGGCGGGCAATGGCGGGTAGTGTAGGGTTTTCTAGCCCTTCGATCGCCCGATGAAAAATCGGCATCCAGGTCGCCGTCATTTCTTTCTGGTGCTGCGCACGTTTGTTTGCTATTGCGCGCACGAAGGCGACAGCTGCAACCAGAAGAACGTTCAGGACTAATACCGCTACGCCACTGACCAGAGTTAGCTGCAGCAGCGAGTCAGAAGGCGTGGCGTAATCCAAGCCGGAGACCTCGCCGGGTGTAATTATCTCCTTGGCGGGTCCGGCCGACCTCCCAGTTGATTGCCCATTCGCGGTCGAACCAATGCAACCCTGAAAACAGCAAAGATTCGACAGAGGTCGTCAGGAAGCCGCTGGATCCGGTGTTTTCTGTTTCGTGGCCACTGACCGCTGTGACGCCGAGCCAGTTGCGCTCATTGTTGTGATCGTAATGCCAGGCCCAGTGCATCTTGTGGCTGTTGGAAAAATTTGCACCATCGGGTTTGCCCTCGTAAAGGGTATAGCCGATGCGTTGATTGCCGAGATAGCGTTCAATCGCCAGATGGCCGACATTGGTCATGCCAGCATTGAAGGCGGAGCGCCGCCAGCCGGCGGCGCCGACCCACCCCTTGACCAGTTCGCTTTCGACGCGGAACCCGACATAGTCCTCAGGCAGGACATGGTGGCTCGTGCTGTGCCCCCATTCAAATTGCAGGCTGGAGCAGCAGGCTACCGGAAAGCTGATACCAGCAAGGATTTCGTCATCCTTCAGGCCATAGCGTTCGACTTGCCGCAATCCACCGTTGAAGGTCCAGTCTGGCGTCGCCTTCCATTGAGCATTCAGATAGACACTTCGCCAAGGTGCGTAACCTCGTGTGAGATGGTCGGTCGAGGTGCCCAACTCCCATTCGCTGTTCTGGGCTGCAACAGGACCGGCCAGCACTAGGAGGATGGCCAATGAAAAAAGCAAACGGTTCAATGTGGACTCTTACGGAGGAGACGGCGGACGCGCGCCTTGAGTTCTTCAGGCTTGAAAGGCTTCTGTACGTAGTCGTTGGCACCCGCATCAAGCGCACGCACGATATTTTGCTCATCGCCCAACGCACTGAGCATCAGGACAGGCACATCCTTCCAGGAAGGTTTCTGACGAATCTTGCGAAGCAGGGTAAAACCGTCAACCCGGGGCAGCAGAATATCAAGGATGACCACATCCGGCGGCGCGTGGTCGGAACTGATGTGCTCGTCTGCCTTCAGGCCGTCATGTAAAACGTCTACAGAATAACCTTGACGTTTGAAGATAAATTCCAGAAGCGAAGAGATCGCCTGATCGTCATCGACAACCAGGGCGCGAGGGGGGGCTGAAAAATCCAGCGGAATGATTTCACGCATGCTCATCATGCACACTAATTCAATATAACTTAGTGATTATGCCACGGCTGCGTATGCTCAACGGGGGAGCGAGTGTGCTAGTTCATCATGGACTACCTGAAGACGCACGTTCCGTTCTGAAAAAAAGAAGAAACGGCCTCGGGAGGCCGTTGGGTGGATGCGCGGGAGTCCGACGACCACGCCGCCAGCCGCTGGAATCCCGGGGGCTAGCTGGCGGGTCGGAACGAATCGTCTTACTTCTTCTTGGGGGCCGGCTTTTTCATCGCCGTATCGGTCATGCCGGTAAAGGTCGCCGTGGTGGCCTGCGCGATCTGTTCGAACGCGGCATTGGCGTTTATCATCGCCTGTTGCATGATTTCCATCATGTTGGGGTTATGGCCGGGCATGCTCTTGAAGAAGCCCTGAAACGCATCGGCCATGTCCTGGCTGCCTGACGCAAGCTGTTCGGTGAGCAAGCGCGAGAAGGTCTGGCGCGAATCGTTGCCGATCTCGGCGACTTGCTGCGCCACTGTCATCATCTTCTTCGCGGTTTCCTGCGCGTATTCGGCACGCAGGCGCATCACTTCCTGCGGATCCTTGGCGCCGCTCTGGGCACGGGCATTCTGCACGCCATCGTTGAACAGTTCGCGCGCCAGTTCGTTCTGCAAGGACATCACGCGCTGCGAGTTTTCGATGGACATCTGGGCCAGACGCATGGCCGCTTCCATGTTCTTGCGATTCAGTTCGCTAAAGTTCTCCGCTTTTACTACCATTTCCCGCTCCCGGTTGTGTGTGATTCATTGAATGTATCACGACATCAATAACATTTACTGACCGGGATCAAGAATTTGTCATGTCGACGCGGCCAGCCCCATCCGCCCGTGGCCGAAGATGCGGGCGTCCATCAGCGTGGGCGGGGCGTGCATGACCGGGCGGAAATCCATGTGGGCGAGGATGTCGCGCTCAAGATCAATGCCCGGGGCGATTTCGGTGAGTTCCAGTCCGTCCGGGCCAAGACGGAAGACGCAGCGCTCGGTGATGTAGAGCACTGGCTGGCCGCGTTTCCAGGCCTCCGCGCCGCTGAAGGTACGATGCTCGACTTCGTTGACGAACTTGTGCGCCTTGCCTTCGCTGAGGATATGCAGTTGGCCGTCCTTCACGGCGACGTCCAGCTTGCCCGCGGTGAAGGTGCCCACGAAGACCACCTTGCGTGCCATCTGCGAAATGTTGATGAAGCCGCCGGCGCCGGCGAGGCGCGGGCCGAACTTGCTGACATTGAGGTTGCCCGCCCGGTCGGCCTGCGCCAGGCCGAGGAAGGTGATGTCGAGTCCGCCGCCGTCATAGAAATCGAACTGGCTCGGCTGGTCGATGATGGCCTGAGTGTTGGTGGCCGCGCCAAAGTTGAGGCCGCCGGCCGGGATGCCGCCGACGACGCCCGGCTCGGCGGTCATCGTTATCATGTCGAGCGCTTTTTCCTCGGTGGCGACCGCCGCGACGCCCTCTGGCATGCCGATGCCGAGGTTCACGACGGCGCCGGGGGTGAGTTCAAGCGCGGCGCGGCGCGCGATGATCTTGCGCTCGCTCATCGGCATCGGCGGAATCGCTGACAGTGGCACCTTGATTTCGCCGGAAAAGGCCGGGCTGTACTGCTCGATGAAGGTCTGCATGTGGTACTCGGGCTTTTCGGCGACGACGATGCAATCGACGAGGATGCCGGGGATCTTCACGTGGCGCGGATTGAGCGAGCCGCGCGCGGCAACGCGCTCGACCTGGGCGATGACGATGCCACCCGAATTGTGTGCGGCCATCGCGATGGCCAGCGCCTCGAGCGTCAGGGCTTCCTTCTCCATCGTGATGTTGCCGTCCTGGTCGGCCGTGGTGCCGCGGATGATGCCGACATGGATCGGGAAGGCCTTGTAGAACAAGTATTCCTCGCCATCGATCGGCATCAGGCGGACGATGTCGGTGCCGTCATCGATGGTCTTCTGGTTCAGCTTGCCGCCGCCGAAGCGCGGATCGACGAAAGTACCCAGGCCGACGCGCGTGATCGTGCCGGGCTTGCCGGCGGCAATGTCGCGAAACAGGTGGGTGATGACGCCCTGCGGCAGGTTCCAGGCCTCGATGCGGTTACCCACCGCCAGTTCCTGCAGGCGCGGCGCGAGTCCCCAGTGGCCGCCAACGACGCGGCCGACCAGCCCGTCGTGACCGAGGTGATTGAGCCCGCGGTCCTTGCCGTCGCCTTGGCCGGCGGCATAGACGAGGCTGACTCCACGCGGTGCGCCGGTCTCGAGATAGCGTTCCTCGAGGGCCACGGCAATATTTTCCGCAAAACCGATGCCGACGAAACCGCCGGTCGCGATCATGTCGCCATCGCGGATCAGTTCAACCGCCTGGCGCGCGCTGACGATCTTGTTGGCCGCCGTGATGCCCTGCGCGGCAAGCTGCGAATTCTTCATGATGCTCATCCCCTTTGTCTTGTTCTCGGCCATCCGTCGGGCGGATGGCGGCGTTGATGCGGTGCGAATCGTGGTCCCTGCACGGTGCAGGGACCACGAAGCTTACTGCGTATCCGACGTGCAACTCAACGTCAGAAGCTGCCGAACATCGATCCCAGGGTGATGACCGCCACCAGTGCGCTCAGCGGAATGATCGATGCAACCATGAAGATGTCGAAGTAGGACTGTCGGTGTGTCAGCTTGCAGATGCCCAGCAGCGTGATTACTGCACCGTTATGCGGCAGTGTGTCCAGGCAGCCCGAAGCCATCACGGCGACCCGATGCAACAGTTCCGGACTGAGGTTGATCGCGCTGGCCAGCTCGAGATATTTCGGCCCCAGCGTCGATAACGCAATGCTCATCCCGCCCGAGGCTGAACCGGTGATGCCGGCGAGCACGTTGACCGCGACCGCCTCTGAAATCAGCGGATTGTCGGAGATCCCCAAAACGGCGCCCTTGACGACGGCGAAGGCTGCGAGCGAGGCGATGACGTTGCCGTAACCGACCTCCGATGCCGTGTTGAAAATCGGCAGCAGCGAACCCATGGTTCCGGAGTTGAGCGATTCGACGACGCTCTTCCAGCGTTTCCAGTGGGCGATGATGATGAATACGATGGCGATGACCAGCGCGACGATGATCGACCACAGACCTGCCACGGCGGAGAGCTTGGTGGCGCCGTATTTCTTGTCGGCCAGGTAGCTGGCGTCGATGTTCGGGAAGACCTGGTAGGTGAACAGCGCGTTCAAGCCGATCACCAGGAGGATCGGGAGCAGGGCGAGGAAGATCGGCGGCATGTGTTCGCTGTCGGCATTCGCGTTCAGGCCTTCGCTCTTGTGGTCGCCATAGCCTTCACCCGTCGCCATGGCCTGTTTGGCGCGTGACTGCAGCCACAGGGTTCCGCCGATCAGCATGATCAGGCCGCCGATGATCCCCAGGCCAGGTGCGGCGAAGGTGTTGGTGCCGAAGAAGGGCATCGGAATCGCGTTCTGGATGGCGGGTGTGCCGGGAAGGGCGGTCATCGTGAAGGTGAAGGATCCGAGTGCGATGGCCCCCGGAATGAAGCGCTTGGGCATGCCGATTTCACGCATCAGCGCGGCGCCGATCGGGTAAACCGCAAAGGCGACGACGAACAGCGAAACGCCGCCGTAGGTGAGGATGCCGCAGGACAGCACGATGGCCAGAATGGCGCGATCCCGACCGACCTTGTTGACGATCCAGTGGGCTATCGACTTGGCCGAGCCGGAGTCATCCATCAGTTTGCCGAAGATGGCGCCCAGCATGAACAGCGGGAAGAACTTGAGCAGATAGCCGCCCAGTTCCTTCATGAACACTTGCGTGTAGGTGGGCAACAGCAGCGTCGCGTCGCCACTGAGCAGCACGGCCAGCAGCGCCATCAGCGGCGCCAGGATGAGCACGTTGATGCCCCGATAGGCCAGATACATCAACAGGCCCAGTGAAATGATGATACCCATTACCCCCAACATGAAGACCTCCTGGATTCGATGTTCGTTAATATTCTTTTCAGTCCGGGCAGTGGGAGCCAGTGCATGGGCTGTCGAACTGCGACAGCCGTGTGCCGGGCATTCCAGAGCTTGATGTCGGATCGCAAGACTTGCGCCAGAAATGCAACCCTTTGAAATAACGACGAATCAGTGGATTCCTGTCAAGGGAATGTCGTCAGGTGTGTCTGGAAATAAATACAATGTGTCCGGATGTCCGGACACATGTGTAATTCGTAGAGGTGGCGGCTACTGCTCGCCGAAGGGCCGGCTGATGCCGTGCGCCGCAATCTTTTCGTACAACGCGGCGCGCGAAATGCCGAGCAGCTTCGCCGCCTTCGTCTTGTTCCCCACCGCGTTCTGAAGGGCGCCGCGAATCGCCTCGGCCTCGGCACGGGCCACCGCCTGAGCGATACCTCCGTTGGCAGGCAAGGCCTGCTGCGGGGCGGCAGTGGTCGTGGGCGGCATGACCGGATCGAGGTCCACAGCTTCCAGCAGATCGCTGTCGGACATCAGGAGCGCGCGTTCGAGCACGTTCGACAGTTCGCGCACATTGCCCGGCCAGTCATGTTGGCGCAGGCGTGCCACCGCTCCGAGGCTGATGCCATGCTGCGGTATGCCGAGCCGGCGGCACAACTGGTCGATCAGGTGCTCCGCGAGGATCGGCATGTCATCGAGCCGGTTGCGCAGTGGCGGGGTCTTCAGCACGATCACGTTCAGCCGGTAATACAGGTCGGAACGGAACCGGCCATCCTTCACCATGGCCTCGAGGTCGTGATGCGTCGCGGCGATGACGCGCACGTCAACGCTGATCAGGCGGTTGGAGCCAACCGGCTCGAACTCGCGTTCCTGCAGGGTGCGCAGAAACTTCGACTGCATGGCCAGCGACATGTCGCCGATTTCGTCGAGGAACAGCGTGCCGCCGTCCGCCAGCTTGAACTTGCCGTCGCGACCGCGCTGGTCCGCACCGGTAAAGGCACCGGGCGCGACGCCGAAGAACTCAGCCTCGAGCAGGGTTTCGGGGACCGCGGCGATGTTCACGGCGACGAAGGGTTTGTCGGCGCGCGGGCCGGAGGCATGGATGGCGTGCGCCAATAATTCCTTGCCGGTCCCGGTTTCGCCGAGGATGAGCACCGATGAGTTGGCGCGGGCAGCCCGGCGCGCCGCCTGCTTCAGCGCCGCGCAAACCGGCGAGGTGCCGATGAAACTCGCCAGCGTGTATTTCGCCTGGCGGGCCTCGGCCAACTTGCGCTGCGCATCGGCGAGGTCGGTGCGCAATTTCTGGTAGCGCGAGACGATCGGGGTCAGGCGCTGGGCATCGTCGAAAATCAGGAAGCCGACGGCGCCGATGATCTGGCCCGTGTCGTCGCGCAGCGGGAAGCGCATGACGACGAAGGTGTCGCGGCCGAAGTCCATGATGTCGAGCATCATGGGCCGGCCGGTGTTGACGACCTCGCGCATCAGGCTGTTGGGGATGATCGTTTCGATCGGTTTGCCGATCACGGCCGCCGCATCGGGAATGCCCAGCCGCTTGGGATACTTGTCGTTCATCCAGGCGATACGCGCTTCCTTGTCGACCACGACAACACCGTCGCAGATTTCAGCAAAATGCGCGAGTAGCGATCCTGTCGTCTTCTGGCGCAGCTGTTCCGCCTCGGTCAGGAAGCCCAGATTGTTGACGGGAGGAGTCGAGGCAGGCATGGAATTGGAGCCGGTCGCTTAGGCCCGCGCATTATGCGCCGGCCCCGGATGGTTGAAAACCGCCGGCGGAGCCCTATGTTGGTAATAACCACGTCAAGGAGTCAGCCATGCGCTTCGACAAATTCACCACCAAGTTCCAGCAGGCCGTCACCGACGCCCAGAGCATCGCCGTCGGCCACGACAACCAGATGATCGAGCCGCAGCACCTGCTGCTGGCCCTGCTCAACCAGGACGACGGCGGCACCACGTCGCTGCTGGCGCGTGCCGGCGTCAATGTCGCGCCGCTGCGGAAGACGCTGGACGCGGCCATCGACCGCCTGCCGCAGGTGGAAGGCACCGGCGGCGAGGTGTCGATCGGCCGTGACCTCTCCAACCTGCTCAATCTCACCGACAAGGAAGCGCAGAAGCGCGGCGACCAGTTCATCGCCTCGGAGATGTTCCTGCTGGCGCTGGCGGGCGACAAGGGCGAGACCGGCCGGCTGTTCAAGGAAGCCGGCGCCCAGCGCAAGTCGCTGGAAGAGGCCATCGAGGCCGTGCGCGGCGGGCAAGGCGTCGAGATCCAGGAGGCCGAAGGCCAGCGCGAGGCGCTGAAGAAATACTGCCTCGACCTCACCGAGCGCGCCCGCCAGGGCAAGCTCGACCCGGTGATCGGCCGCGACGACGAGATCCGCCGCGCCATCCAGATCCTGCAGCGCCGCACCAAGAACAACCCGGTGCTGATCGGCGAGCCGGGCGTCGGCAAGACGGCCATCGTCGAGGGCCTGGCGCAGCGCATCGTCAACGACGAAGTGCCGGAAACGCTCAAGGGCAAGAAGGTGCTGGTGCTCGACATGGCGGCGCTGCTGGCCGGCGCCAAGTATCGCGGCGAGTTCGAGGAGCGCCTCAAGTCCGTGCTCAAGGAAATCGCCCTGGACGAGGGCCGCATCATCGTCTTCATCGACGAGTTGCACACCATGGTCGGCGCCGGCAAGGCCGAGGGCGCCATGGATGCCGGCAACATGCTCAAGCCGGCGCTGGCGCGCGGCGAGCTGCACTGCATCGGCGCCACCACGCTCGACGAATACCGCAAGTACATCGAGAAGGATGCCGCGCTGGAGCGCCGCTTCCAGAAGGTGCTGGTCGACGAGCCGAGCGTCGAGTCGACCATCGCCATCCTGCGCGGCCTGCAGGAGAAGTACGAAATCCACCACGGCGTGGACATCACCGACCCGGCCATCGTCGCCGCGGCGGAATTGTCGCCACCGCTACATCACCGACCGCTTCCTGCCGGACAAGGCCATCGACCTGATCGACGAGGCGGCCGCGCGCATCAAGATGGAAATCGACTCCAAGCCGGAGGTGATGGACAAGCTCGACCGGCGCCTGATCCAGTTGAAGATCGAGCGCGAGGCGGTGCGCAAGGAGAAGGACGAGGCCTCGAAGAAGCGCTTCGGCCTGATCGAGGACGAGATCAAGCGGCTGGAGAAGGAATACTCCGACCTCGAAGAAATCTGGAAGGCCGAGAAGGCGCAGGTGCATGGCACCCAGCATATCAAGGAAGAAATCGAGAAGCTGCGCACGCAGATCGCCGAACTGCAGCGCAAGGGGCAATACGACAAGCTGGCCGAACTGCAGTACGGCACGCTGCCGCAACTGGAGGCACAGCTGAAGGCGGCGGACGAGGCGGCGAGCAAAGTCAGACCTGGCGAGACGGCGCAACACAAGCTGCTGCGCACGCAAGTCGGCGCCGAGGAGATCGCCGAGGTGGTCTCGCGCGCCACCGGCATCCCGGTGAGCAAGATGATGCAGGGCGAGCGCGAGAAGCTGCTGAAGATGGAAGACAAGCTGCACGAGCGCGTGGTCGGCCAGGACGAGGCGGTGCGCCTTGTCGCCGACGCCATCCGCCGCTCGCGTGCCGGCCTGTCGGACGAGAACCGGCCCTACGGCAGCTTCCTGTTCCTCGGCCCGACGGGTGTCGGCAAGACCGAGCTGTGCAAGGCGCTGGCCGAGTTCCTGTTCGATGCCGAGGATCACCTGATCCGCATCGACATGAGCGAGTTCATGGAGAAGCATTCGGTGGCGCGGCTGATCGGCGCGCCGCCGGGCTACGTTGGCTACGAGGAGGGTGGCTACCTGACCGAGCAGGTGCGGCGCAAGCCCTACTCCGTGATCCTGTTCGACGAGGTGGAGAAGGCGCACCCGGACGTGTTCAACGTGCTGCTGCAGGTGCTCGACGACGGCCGCATGACCGACGGGCAGGGGCGCACGGTCGATTTCAAGAACACCGTGATCGTGATGACCTCGAACCTCGGCTCGCAGATGATCCAGCAGATGTCGGGCGATGACTACCAGGTCATCAAGCTGGCGGTGATGGGCGAGGTGAAGACCCATTTCCGGCCGGAGTTCGTCAATCGCATCGACGAGATCGTGGTGTTCCACGCGCTCGACGAGAAGCACATCGCCGTCGATCGCGAAGATCCAGCTCGGCTATCTGGAAAAGCGCCTGGCGCGGCTGGAGATGACGCTGGACGGTGATCGACTGCGGCGCTGGCGAACATCGCCGAGGCCGGCTTCGATCCGGTGTTCGGCGCGCGGCCGCTCAAGCGGGCGATCCAGGAGCGTATCGAGAACCCGCTGGCCAAGGCAATTCTCGAAGGGAAGTTTGGGCCGAAGGATCGCGTGCGGGTCGATGCCAAGGGCGGCAAGCTGGAATTCAGCCTGGTGTGAGTTCGGCGTGGCGCGGGCAGGTGACGAGATGATCGTTCACCATGCCCGTCGCCTGCATGTGCGAGTAGATCACCGTTGGACCGACGAAGCGGAAGCCGTGCCGCTTGAGTTCCTTCGATAGCGCTTCGGCGGCCGGGGTGAATACCGGCACGTCGTTCAACCGCTGCCAGCGGTTGGTGACGGGTTGGCCATCGACGTATTGCCAGAACAGAGCGTTAAGGCTACCGCCGGCTTCGTAAAGGGACAGCGTCGCGCGGGCGTTGTCGATGGCGGCGGCAATCTTGAGACGGTTGCGCACGATGCCGGCGTCGGCGAGTAGCCGGGCGACATCCCGGTCATCGTAGCGGGCGATCTTGCCGGCGTCGAAGCCGTCGAAGGCGCGGCGGTAATTTTCGCGCTTCCGCAGGATCGTGATCCACGACAGCCCGGCCTGGGCGCCTTCGAGGATCAGGAATTCGAACAGGGTTCTTTCATCGTGGCAGGGGACGCCCCATTCGGTGTCGTGGTAGGCGACGTAGAGCGGATCGCTCCCGCACCAGGGGCAGCGTTCCATCAGGCGGACGTTACCAGCGGCGCACGCGCCCGGTATCGACGTGGACGAACTGGTCGCGCGGGTAAAAGCCGACGCCACCGAGTTTCATCCCGAGGGCCGCGTCGCGGACATCGCCCAGGGCGACGCCGGGCAGGCGCACGTCGATCGCCTTGCCGTCCATGTGCAGGCTGCGTTTGGCCACGCCGCCGCCGCGCGTACTCTTGAGCTGCTGGTTGGTCGCGGGGCAGCGATAACCCGAGATGACGTGGAAGGGATCGTTGCAGCCCAGTTCCTGCTGCAGGCGATGCAGCAGGTCGAAGAGCTGCGGATCGATGGCGCCGACATCGCCCGAGTAGTGGTCGCGCAGGAAATGATTCAGCGCGGTCAGGGCTTCCGGTACGTAATGGTCGCCCACGGCATAGACCAGCGACAGTCGTTCGCCGGTGTGCGTGTGGCTGAACGCCAGACTGCGCGCATCAGGCAGCGCGGGGCTTAGATTTGCCAGGGCTTTCTGGGTGAAGGGCAGCATCATGCCGCCCAATGCCAGTTTTGCCGAGTGACGCAGAAAGATGCGGCGCTGATGCGTTTGCTGTGGCTGCTGTTTCTGATGCTTCATGAAACTATTCTAACTTGTCGAGCCCATAGAGGTCGGGGAAGAAGCGGATGTGTCCACCCTCCCCCGGCAATGCGGTGAGATAGGCGATGACGACCGGCAGGGGCTCGCGCAGGCGCAGGGTGGATGACTTGCCGCGTGCCATGGCCGCCTGGATTCGCCCTGCGTCCCACTCGGGATCGTCAAGCACGAACAGTGCGAGGGCGAGGGGGACTTCCACGCGGATGCAGCCATGGCTGAAATCCCGGCGCGCTTTATCGAATAGCCGCACGGCTGGCGTGTGGTGCATGTAGATGTTGTCGCTGTTCGGAAACACGAACTTGATGTCGCCCAGCGCATTCCTGGGGCCGGGGCGCTGGCGGATGCGCAGCTTGCCCTGCAGAACGGCGTCCAGGTTCTCCTCGCTCAAGGTCGTGTCGGCGCCCGTCTTGCCGCTGTAGAACTCGAAGCCCTGTTCATCGAAATAGGCCGGCTCCTTGCGCAGCCGCGGGATGGTCTCCTTGCGTGCGATCGAGGGCGGGACGTTCCAGTAGGGGCTGAACTCGATGAAGCGCATCTCCTCGGTGAACAGCGGCGTGCGCGTTTCCAGCGCACTGCCGATGATGACCTTCATGTGCATGACTGCCTGGTCCTGCGCAAATGCATGCAAACGGAATTCCGGGATGTTCACGAGCAGGAGGCGTGGTGCGGAGGGCATCTGTTTCAGGCGCTCGATGTTCAGTTCGATCTGCCGCACGCGTGCAGCCGGCGATATCGCGAGTTGCGCGAGCGTTTCCTTGCCGATGACGCCATCCGGCTCGAGGCCGTGCCGGTGCTGGAAGGCGGTCACGCCGGCGACGACTGCGCCTTCATAGCGCGCGGGCAGGGCAGTGTCGGCAGGCAGGTCGCCCAGGGCGACGAGGCGGCGGATCAGCAGCGCCATTCCGGCATACGGTTTGCCGGGTTCGAGCTTGCGGCCGATGGGCGGCAGCGGTGTGCGCCAGGCGTCCAGCAGCGCGGGGTCGACCGCCTGCTGGCGATATTGCGGCAACGCTGTTTCGAGTCCCGCGATGAGCGGGTTGGCGTGCGCCAGGCCGAAGAACAGCAGTCCGGCCAGGCAGGCCAGCAGCCGTCCGCCATTGCGCGAAAGTCGGCGCTGGCGGGACGGCACTGCCATCTAGTTCAGCACCAGCACGCCGCGCTTGAGACCCGAATCCTCGGGGTGCGGCGACATGACGAAGCCGAGGCTGTGCACGAAGGCGAGCATGCGGCGGTTTTCGGCGAGGAAGTCGCCGTTCATGTACTTGAGGCCGCGACGCGCGGGCCGTGTCGATCAGCACGCCCATCAGCCGGCGCGCCAGGCCCTTGCCCTGCCAGTCGTCGGCGACGACGATGGCGAACTCGCAGGATTCGCCGTCGGGATTGGTGGCATAGCGGCAGACGCCGATCTCGACTTCCTTGCCATCCCTCTCGGTCACGGCGACGAAGGCCATCTCGCGGTCGTAGTCGATCTGCGTCAGGCGGATCAGCTGCGACGGCCCAGCTCGCGGATGGTGTTCATGAAGCGGAAATACTTGGTCTCGGCCGACAGCTTGCGCACGAACTCGTTCTCGATGTCGGCATCCTCGGGCTTGATCGGGCGGATGGTCACCGTCTCGCCATCGCGTGCTCTGGTAGATCGTCACCAGGTGCGAGGGGTAGGGGTGGATCGCCATGTGGTCGTAGCGGCCGGCGGTCAGCGGAGATGTTCTCGATGGAGATGCGGGCGTCGACCGCGACGGCGCCGTTCTCGTCGACGATCAGCGGGTTGATGTCGAGCTCGGCTGATCCACGGCAGTTCGCAGACCATTTCCGAGACGCGCAGCAGCACGGCTTCCAGTGCCTCCATGATTGACTGCCGGCATGTTGCGGAATTCGCCCAGCCGCGCCGATGTCGCGCGTCGAATCGAGCAGGTCGCGCGACGAGGAAGCGGTTGAGCGGCGGCAGCGCCACCGCGCGCGATCGCTGCGCCGGTCTCGACGTCGGTGCCGCCGGGGCCGAAGACGATGGTCGGGCCGAAGATCTGGTCCGGGTCATGCCGACCATCAGTTCGCGGCCGTTGGCCTTCTGGATCATCGGTTCGATGGCGATGCCGTGGATGATGGCGTCGGGGCGGTTCTTCTTCACCTCGTCGAGGATCGCGTTGTAGGCGTCGCGCACGGCGGCCAGCGAGTTGAGGTTGAGGCGCACGCCGCCGGAATCGGTCTTGTGGGTGATCTGCGGCGAGTCGATCTTCATCACCACCGGCAGGCCGATTTCCTCGGCCAGCACCATCGCCTCGGAAGGCGAGCGCGCCACCACGGTCTGGGCGATGGGAATGCGGAAGGCGGCGAGCAGGGCCTTCGATTCCATCTCGTTGAGCATCTTGCGGCCTTCGCCCAGCGCGGTTTCGATGACCAGACGGGCCGATTCGAGCGCGGCGGCACATGGTCGGCGATGGCGGCCGGCGTCTGCATCAGCAGCTGCTGGTTGCGGTAGTAGGTGGAGATGTGCGAGAACAGTTCGACCGCCGGCTCCGGCGTACGGAAGGTCGGGATGCCGGCGCCCTTGAACAGCAGGCGTGCTTCGTGCACCTGTGCTCTCGCCCATCCAGCAGGTCACGAGCGGCTTGTCGGACTTGATGGCGATGTCGAGCAGCGCGCGCGCCGCCTGCGGTCGGGTCGGTCATCGCCTGCGGCGTCAGGATCGCCAGCACGCCGTCGACGTCGTCGTCCTCGAGGCAGGCCGTCAGTGCGGCGCGCGTAGCGGTCCGGTGTCGGCGTCGCCGACGAGGTCGATCGGGTTGCCCTTCGACCAGGTTGGCGGCAGACCTGCGTTGAGCTTCGCCAGCGTGGCGTCGGAAAGTTTCGCCAGCGGAATGCCGATGTCCGACGGCATGGTCGGCGGCCATCACGCCGGGGCCGCCGCCGTTGGTGATGATCGCCAGGCGGTTGCCGCGCGGGCGGAAGTGCGAGAACAGCGCCGAGGCGGCCGCGTACATCTGGCCGACCTTGCCCAGGCGCACCACGCCGGCGCGGCGCAGCGCCGCGTCGAAGACGTCGTCGGCGCCGACCAGTGAGCCGGTGTGCGACAGCGCGGCCTTCTCGCCGGCCGGCGTGCTTGCCGACCTTGATCAGCAGCACCGGCTTGCAGCGCGCGGCGGCGCGCAGCGCGCTCATGAAGCGGCGCGCGATTCTTGATGCCCTCGATATAGAGGAAGATGTTCTCGGTCTTGGGGTCGGAGACCAGGTAGTCGAGGATCTCGCCGAAATCGACGTCGGACGGTCGGCGCCGAGCGAGACCACGGTGGAGAAGCCGACATTGTTCGGCTGCGCCCAGTCGAGGATGGCCGTGCACAGCGCGCCGGACTGCGAGACCAGGCCGATGGTGCCCGGGTTGGCGCTGCCGTGGGCGAAGGTGAGGTTGACGCCCGCTGCCCGGGCGCATGATGCCGAGGCAGTTGGGGCCGATCAGGCGCACGCGGTGGCGCCGCGCGGTATCGATCACGGTGCGCTCGAGCGAGGCGCCGCGCGGCCCGCTTTCGGCGAAGCCGCCGGTGATGACGATGACATTGCGCGTGCCGGCGCGGCCGCAGGCCTCGACGATGCCGGGCACGGTCTCGGGCCTTGGTGCAGATCACCGCGAGATCGAGGCGCTGCGGGATGCTCTCGACCGAGTCGTAGCTCTCTGGCCGAAAACCGTTTCGTGCTGCGGATTGACGCAGAAGAGCTTGCCCTTGTAGCCGCCGTCCAGCATGTTGCGGACGAGGTGGTGCCGATCGAGCTCGGCGTTTCCGAAGCGCCGACGATGGCGATCGACTTCGGTTCGAAGAGCGGGGTGAGGTAGTGCTGTTCGTAGTTCATAGGAGTTAGACTTGTGGTCAAGCCCCCAGTTGATGTTGCGATGCAGCAGATTACCACCAACCACCCCGCATGATGCAAGAAAAACACGACATTCGACCCGGTCAATCGACCGAACTGTTGAAAGAACTCCACATCCTGACGCGTGAAGGCAGGCTGAATCAGGATAGTCGGCGCAAACTCAAGCAGGTCTATCACCTCATTGGCTTTATCGAGCCATTAATCAATGAAATCATCGAGCAGCACGCGGAAGTGCAGTTGGTGGATTTCGGCGCCGGCAAGTCCTACCTCGGGTTCATCCTGTATGACCTGTTTTTCAAGCAGGGGGAGCGCGCCGGAGGGGTGCACGGGATTGAAACGCGTGCGGAACTGGTTGACAAGACACGGGCGCTAGCCACGCGGCTGGGGTTTGACGGGATGCACTTCCACGCGCTGGATGCTGCAAGTGCACATGAAGCAGATGTCCTGCCGGCACGCATCGATATCGTCACGGCGCTGCATGCCTGCAATACCGCGACCGATGACGCGATCCGCTTCGCGCTGCAGCGCAAAGTGCCCTTCATCGTGCTGGTGCCCTGCTGCCAGGCGGAAGTGGCGGCCGTGCTGCGCAAGCACAAGCAGCAGGCGCTCGCCGCTCCACTCGCCGAACTCTGGCGCCATCCCATCCACACGCGCGAATTCGGTAGCCATGTCACCAACGTGTTACGCTGCCTGCAACTGCAGGCGCACGGCTACGACGTGAATGTCACCGAGCTGGTCGGCTGGGAACACGCCATGAAGAATGAATTGATCGTTGCAACGCAGCAAAACCGGCCCGGCCGCGTGCCGGCGGAGCGATTGCAGGCGTTGTTGATGCAGTTGGGGCTGGCGGAACTGCGTGAGCGATTTTCCGTGCCGGACTAATCTCCCATGACCACCGACCAGATCGCCATTGTCGTCATCCTCATCGCCACCATCGGCATGTTTCTCTGGGGACGCTGGCGCCACGACGTCGTGGCGATGGGCGCCTTGCTGGCCTGTGTACTTTTCGGGCTGGTGCCGGGCGGCAGCGCATTTACCGGTTTTTCCCATCCGGCGGTGATCACCGTCGGCTGCGTGCTGATTCTGGGCTACGGCCTGCAAATCAGCGGTGCGGTCGATGTGCTGGCGAAGCGCCTGCTGCCCTCCGGCGCCGGACTGACCGTCAGCATCCTGGCGCTGATCAGCCTGGCGGCCCTGCTGTCGGGGTTCATGAACAATGTCGGTGCGCTGGCCTTGTTGATGCCGATCGCCATCCAGATGGCGGGCAAGCATGATGTGCCGGCCGGCAAAATACTGATGCCGCTGGCCTTCGGTTCCATCCTCGGCGGCATGACGACACTGATCGGCACGCCGCCCAACCTGATTGTTTCCGGCTATCGCGCCACGGCCGCGACGACGGGCGGCAGCGCCACGGCCTTCGCCATGTTCGACTTCGCGCCCGTGGGTGCCGCGGTGGCGATCTGCGGCGTGCTCTTCATCGGCCTGATCGGCTGGCGCATGGTGCCCGCCCGCAAGCAGGCCGGTGGCGCCGGCTTCGAGTCGGGCGCCTACCTCAGCGAAGTGCGCATCGTCGCCGGCAGCAAGGCCGAGAACAAGACCCTGCGCGAACTGGATACCGTGCTGGAGGAAGTCGATGCCCAGATCGTCGGTGTCGCGCGCCACCATGTCCGCATTGCCGCGCCGAACCCGCACTGGGTGATGCGCGAAGGCGACATCCTGGTGATCGAGGTCGAGCCGGAGTCGCTGGCGGCGGCATTGTCCAGCCTCGGGTTGAAGCTGGAAGAAGAGGTCCACCCGGATGAGGTGGCGGAGGCGGAAGAAGAAGCGGAAGGGCAGCGGCTGAAACCGCAGTCGAAGCTGCCGCGCCGGAAACCCTGTCGGACGTGAAAGTCAGCGCTGGCGAGACGGCAGCGGATGACACAACGGAAGATGAGGAATCGGAGGCGCCGGCCCGGGTGCAAGAGTTCATCATCCAGGAACTGGTCGTGACGCCTGACGCCAGCCTCGTCGATCGCACGGCCACCGATATCGAATTGCGCACGCGTTACGGCATCAATCTGCTCGCCATTTCGCGCCAGGGCACGCGCAGCACCAAGCGTCTGCGCTCCACCGCACTTCTCGCTGGCGACGTGTTGCTGATGCAGGGCAGTCCTGAAGCACTGTCCGGTTTTGCCATCGAGTACGGTTGCCTGCCACTCGCCAAGCGCGACATCCACGTGCCGAAGCATGGACATGCGCTGACCGCGGCGCTGATCATGGGCGTCGTCGTGGCGACGGCTGCATTCGGCTTGTTCCCGGTGGCCGTTGCCTTCGCGGCCGGGGCGCTGGCGTTCATCGTCCTGCAAGTGGTACCGCTGCGCTCGGTCTATACGGCGGTCGACTGGCCGGTGGTCGTGCTGCTGGCAGCAATGTTTCCGCTGGCCGATGCCATGGCCAGCACCGGCGCGGCCGACATGCTGGCGCATCTATTGCTCGACAGCGTGGCGCAGGGCGATGCCATCGTCGCGCTGGTGCTGGTGCTGGTGGTCACCATGTTCCTCTCCGACCTGATGAACAATGCCGCGACGGCCGCGGTGATGTGTCCGATCGGCGTGAGCACCGCGCTGCAACTGGGCGTCAACCCGGACGCCTTCCTGATGGCCATCGCCGTCGGCGCCTCCTGCGCCTTCCTTACCCCCATCGGCCACCAGAACAACACCCTGATCCTCGGGCCGGGCGGCTTCCGCTTCGGCGATTACTGGCGGCTCGGGCTGCTGCTGGAGGGGATCGTGATTGCCGTCAGCGTGCCGATGCTGCTCTGGGTGTGGCCGCTTTGACGACTACTGTGTACCGATAAATCATCCACAGTTTCTGTGGACAACGCTTGTGCCCAATTGCCGATAGGCCTTTTGGCGCAGCACCTTATCCAGATGATCTCGGTTGGCCATGAAGCAGTCACGCTAATTGAGCTTCCGTGCGCGCTCGATCAGCCTGCCCAGCTCGATTTTCTGCCAGCCCGCCAGACGATCGATGGAGCGCTTCCAGGGGTAGGTCCGGTAATGTTGCTGGACATACTGCCAGCCGAGCGGTCCGTACTTGTTCACCTCGGCCCGGATCGGCGGGAGCGCCTCGACGACCGACTTGAACTGCGTCCAGTTCAGCGACTGAAGCTCCTTTTCCAGTTTCTGGCTGTCGGGCACGGTCTTGCCGGCATGTGCCGCCGGGACAGGCTTCGCGGTCGCCCGTTCCGTCGCGGCGAAGCCAGGGATGAAACACAAGCCCAGCAACGCGCCAAGCAGTCAATTCCTCATCCCGCGAACTGTCCTTTGAACTGCCGTCCCGCCAGCCCTGACTTTCGTCAGCCTATTCAAAGCCCTGACTGGCGAGGTATTCCTCGTAGTTGCCGTGGTAGTCGTTGATGCTGCCGTCGGTCCGGATATCGATGATGCGCGTGGCCAGCGACGAAACGAACTCGCGGTCGTGCGAGACGAAGATCAGCGTGCCGGCGTACTTTTCCAGCGCATTGTTGAGCGACTCGATGGATTCCATGTCGAGGTGGTTGGTCGGCTCGTCCATCAGCAGCACGTTGTTGTGCAGCAGGATCAGCTTGCCGAACAACATGCGGCCCTGTTCGCCGCCTGAAATCACCTTGACCGACTTCTGCACTTCGTCGCCGGAGAACAGTAGCCGCCCGAGCGTGCCGCGAATCAGGGTTTCCACTTCGGCGCCGGCGTAGCCGCCTCGCGCACCCAGCGCCCCATCCAGTCGGTCAGGCTCATGTCCGTCGCGAAGTCGTCCGCGTGGTCCTGCGCGAAATAGCCGGGGCGGGCCTTCTCTGCCCACTTGACGTGACCTGGCCGGGTGACAGCCCGTCCAGCGCTGCGCCGGCGAGCAGGCGCAGCAGGGTGGTCTTGCCGACCCCGTTCTCGCCGATGATCGCCACTTTTTCGCCGGCATCGATGGCGGTGAAGAAGTTGTTGATGATCGGCGTGCCGGCCACATAGCTGAAGCAGAGATTTTCCGCCTCGACGGCGCGGCGGTGCAGCTTGTCCTTGAGGTTGTAGTCGAAACCGATCCACGGATACTGGCGCGAGGAGGGCTTGATGTCCTCGATCTTGATCTTTTCGATCTGCTTCGCCCGCGAGGTGGCCTGGCGCGCCTTCGAGGCATTGGCCGAGAAGCGTCGCACGAAGTTCTGCAGGTCGGCCACCTTTTCCTTGGCCTTGGCGTTGGCGGCCGACTGGGTGGCGCGCGCCTGCGTCGAGGCCTCCATGAAATCGTCGTAGTTGCCGGGATAAACGGTGATCTTGCCGTAGTCCAGGTCGGCCATGTGGGTGCACACCTGGTTGAGGAAGTGGCGGTCGTGCGAGATGATGATCATCGTGCTCTCGCGTGCGTTGATCACGTTCTCCAGCCAGCGGATGGTGTTGATGTCGAGGTTGTTGGTCGGCTCGTCGAGCAGCAGGATGTCCGGATTGGCAAACAGCGCCTGCACCAGCAGCACGCGCAGCTTCCAGCCCGGCGCGACTTCGCGCATCGGGCCGGTGTGCTGCTCGATGGGAATGCCCACGCCCATCAGCAGCTCGCCGGCACGCGCCTCGGCGGTGTAGCCGTCGAATTCGGCGAAGTGGGCTTCCAGCTCGGCCGCGTGCATGTAGTCGTCCTCGGTCGCATCGGGATTGGCGTAGATCGCATCTTTCTCCTGCATCACCTTCCACATCGCCTCGTGGCCCATCATCACCACGTCCAGCACGCGCACGTCCTCGTAGGCGAACTGGTCCTGGCGCAGGAAGGCCATGCGCTCGTGGGCGTCGAGGCTGACATTGCCGCCCGAGGGCTCCAGAATGCCGGCGAGGATCTTCATGAAGGTGGTCTTGCCGGAACCGTTGGCGCCGATCAGGCCGTAGCGGTTGCCCTCGCCGAACTTGACGGAGACGTTCTCGAACAGGGGCTTGGCCCCGAACTGCATGGTGATGTTGTTGGCGGCGAGCACTGAAATCCTTTGACGGGTAGGGCGCAACACAAAAATGAGGCGCGAAGTCTACTCGCATTGCCCGACAGGCTTGCTAAAGTGCCGGGATGAAAAAACTGACACTTGAGAAAATCCTGCAGTCGCAGGGCTTCGGCACCAAGAAAAGCTGCCAATACATGGTGCGCGACGGACTGGTGGAGGTCGGCGGCGAAGTTGTCGACGCTGTCCGTGCCGAGTTTGACCCGATGGAAAACGGTGGCCTGCAATTCACCGTCGATGGCGAGCCCTGGCAATACCGCGAACACGTCTATCTGGTGCTCAACAAGCCTACCGGCGTTGAATGCTCGCGCCGGCCGGCGGTGCATCGCGGCGTACTCTCGCTGCTGCCCGACCCATTCACCGCGCGCGATGTGCAGCCGGTCGGCCGCCTCGACCACGACACCACCGGCCTGCTGCTGCTCTCCGACGACGGCCAGTTCATCCACGCCCAGTCGCATCCCAAGCGCCATGTGCCGAAAACCTACGTGGCCACCACCCCCGAGCCGGTGACGCCGGAACTGATCGCCAAGCTGCAGACTGGCGTGCAGCTCATCGACGAGCCGGAACTGCTCAATGCACAGGCGCGCCAGATCGGCGAATGCGAAATCGAGATCGTGCTCGACATGGGCAAATACCATCAGGTGAAGCGCATGCTCGCTGCGGCCGGCAGCCATTGCGTAGCGCTGCGCCGCACGGCGATCGGCGGGCTGACGCTGGAAGCGCTCGGGCTGGAAGAAGCTGCGTGGGCCTACCTCACCCCTGAACAAATCGCCTTGCTCGCACCGACCTGAAAGTCAGCGCTGGCGCGACGGCAGTTTGAAGCTTGCAAACCTCCGTGAAATAGCTAATATGGCCATATTGGGTAATTCAAGGAGAAAGCCATGCTGACCGTGACCTCCGTCGAAGCGCAAAGCCGTTTTGGCGAACTGATCGACCGCGCCCAGCGCGAGCCGGTGCAAGTGACGCGGCGTGGCCGCACGGTGGCCTATGTCGTGTCCGAGCAAGAGATGCAGGCACTGACATTGGGGCGCAACCGGCTGCAAGACATGTCCAGGGCCAAGGCGCTGGAAGCGACGCTCGCCGCGTGGAACGACTTCAACGCCCGGCAGGGTTCTTTCGCCGACGCGCATTCGACGCTCTGAGGCGCCGCCGTGGCCCAATTCGACGTCCATCGCAATACTGGCAAGCAACGGGAAACGATTCCCTATGTCGTGCTGGTGCAATCCGCCTTGTATGACGGTTACCGGCGGCGAGTGGTCGTGCCGCTGGTGCGTCAAGCGGCGTTGGGGAAAGTGGATAGCCCCGGTTTCAATCCGGCTTTCGAGATCGAAAATGTTCCGGTGGTCCTGCATTCGCTCGAAATCGTCTCGGTGGCCAACGAGCAACTCGGCGAATTTGTCACCTCGCTGGCCGGGGAGGGCGACCGCATCGCAGCAGCGCTGGACGAATTGCTGACCCGGGCCTGGGGATAAGGAATCGTGACCGCAAAGTCAATAAATCCAGCCGGCATGGTCACGCCGGCGATCACCCCCTCGCCCTGGGTCGCGCGCTTCGCGCCGCTGATTCCGGCGGGAGGCGAGGTGCTCGACCTCGCCTGCGGTGGCGGTCGGCATGCGCGGCTGCTGGCCGGGCTGGGCTATCGCGTCGAGGCGGTGGATCGCGATGCCGATGCGCTGGCGACGCTCGCGGGTGTGGCGAATGTAACCACCCGTTGTGCCGATCTCGAAGGCGGCCCGTGGCCGTACTACGCTTGTGGTTTCGACGGCATCGTTGTCAGCCGTTATCTCTATCGCCCGCTGCTGCCCTTGTTGTTCAACTGCCTGAACGAGAGCGGCATCCTCATCTACGAGACTTTCATGGTCGGGCAGGAGCAGCACGGCAAGCCGGGCAATCCGGCCTTCCTGCTGCGTTTCGGCGAATTGCTGGAACTCATGCACAAGCGCTTCACAGTGATCGCCTTCGAGCAGGGCGAGATCGCGGGTGACGTGCCCCAGGTGATCCAGCGCATCTGCATCCGGCGCGGCCGGCCGAAGAACCTGCCGCTCTAAGCGGCCAGAATCTTGCGGGCGATGGCGTCGATGCCGGTCTCGCCCAGGTCGTCGGCGGTGAAGACCGTGGCATCCGCATAGCGGTAATTCTGGTCCTGCGAGCGCTGGTAGAGCGGGTCGTAGTGCTTCTCCAGCAGTTCATCGACGAGGGTGCGGAAGTCGCCGGATTCGATCAGCGCGGTCCAGCGAGCGAGTGTCTCGTTGCTTTGCAGGCCGTGCAGGTGGCCCAGCTGGTCGATCAGCCACTGGGGCCGGCTGAGGAAATAGTTGTAGTCCCGCAGCAGAAAGTCAGACCGGGCGGGACGGCACGCTTCGATGCGCAGGCAGGGCGCCGCGCGGATCGCGTAGATCAGGGCATTCGGCACCTGCAGCGCGCCGATGCGGCGGCTTTCGGCCTCGACAAAAACAGGCCGGGATGCGTCGAATCCCGCCAATGTGGTCAGCAGATTCGTTTCGAACATCCGTTGCGAGGGCTGTGGCGCGTCGGGCAGGTTGCCGAGCACCGATCCCTTGTGGGCGGCGAGATCTTCGAGATGGAGGATCTGCGCGCCCTGGCGTCCGAGCGCTTCGAGGATGCGGCTCTTGGCGCTGCCGGTCGGGCCGGAGATGACCTGGTAGGCGAGCTGTTGCGGCAAGGTTTCGAGCGCGTCGACGACATGGCGGCGCCAGGTCTTGTAGCCGCCTTCGAGCCGATGCGCGTCCCAGCCGATTTCGCGCAGGATATGCGTAAAAGCGCCAGAGCGCTTCCCGCCGCGCCAGCAATAGACCAGCGGGCGCCAGCTTTTCGGCTGGTCGAGAAAGTGCGCCTCGATGTGCGCGGCGATGTTTTTCGCCACCAGCACGGCGCCAACCTTCTTGGCCGCGAAGGGCGATTCCTGCTTGTAGAGCGTGCCGACTTTCTCCCGTTCCTCGTTCGACAGCACCGGGCAGCTCGTCGCGCCGGGGACATGGTCGTCGGCGAACTCGGCCGGCGAGCGGGCGTCGAGAATCGCATCGAACTCACTCAGTTGCGCCAGCGTGGCGATGCCGCGTTGTCTGTGTTCGGCCATGGTCAGCGCAACAGCGGCTTGAGGACGGGCCAGACGTGGTCGAGCAGCTTCGGCTGCGCGGCTGCCGTCGGGTGCAGGTGGTCGGGCTGGAAGGCGGCATCGTCGAGCGCGATCGGTTCGAGCAGGAAGGGCAGCAAGCCGGTCTTGTAGCGCTGCGCTACCGCGACGAAGGTAGTGTTGAAGCGGCGGGTGTAATCCGGGCCGTAGTTGGGCGGTAATTGCATGCCGGCAAGCAGCACGCGCGCGCCCGCGCCCTGTGCCGCCTTGACCATTGCATCCAGGTTGGCGCGCATGGCGTCGAGCGGCAGGCCGCGCAGGCCATCGTTCGCGCCCAGGGCCAGGATGACGACTTGCGGCTGGTATTGCTTGAGCAAGGCGGGCAGCCGGCTGCGCCCGCCCGCGGTGGTTTCGCCGCTGATGCTGGCATTCACGACGCGCTGCGGGAACTTGTCCTGCTGCAGCCGGGCCTGCAGCAGGGCCGGCCAGCTTTGATCGAGGGCAATGCCATAGCCGGCCGAGAGGCTGTCGCCAAAGACCAGCAAGGTGGGGGTGCTGGCCGCCGCCGGAAACGGCGACGCGAGCAGGCAGAGCAAAAATGCGAGAATCCTGAACATGAGCGCAACGGAAAAACAATCGATTCTGGAAGTCGAGGGACTGGGCAAGGACGTTCCCAGCGGGCAGTCTACCCTGACCATCCTCGACGGGATTGGTTTCGCCGTCGGCCGGGGCGAGTCGGTCGCCATCGTCGGCGCCTCGGGCTCGGGCAAATCCACGCTGCTCGGGTTGATGGCGGGGCTCGACCTGCCGACGCGCGGCACGGTGCGCCTCGCCGGGCAAAGTTTGTCGGCACTGGACGAGGACGGCCGCGCGGCCTTGCGCGGCCGCGAACTCGGCTTCGTCTTCCAGTCCTTCCACCTGCTGCCGGCGCTAACCGCACTTGAGAATGCCATGCTGCCACTGGAACTGCTCGGCCAGCCGGAACCGCAAGCGACGGCCGAGGCCATGCTGGCGCGCGTTGGGCTGGCTGACCGGCTTGGGCATTACCCCAAGCATCTTTCCGGTGGTGAACAGCAGCGCGTCGCGCTGGCGCGCGCCTTTACCGTGCATCCGCGCCTGCTGCTGGCCGACGAACCGACCGGCAACCTCGATGCCGCGACAGGCCGGCAGATCATCGACCTGATGTTCGCCATGAATGCCGAGCAGGGCACGACGCTGGTGCTCGTCACCCACGACGAAACGCTGGCCGGTCGCTGCGGGCGCAACTTGCGGCTTGTTGCCGGACGGCTGGCGCGGGACCAGGAACAGGCAAGAACGTGATTTGACCCTCGGCAATCGACATGTTAGCGTGCACATTCATACGCATATATATGCACAGAGGGCGTCAAAATGTTGAGAGTTTCTGATCCTTCAGCCAGGAAAGGCCGCTTGTCCTTGTCCATCAATCAGGACTTGCTCGACAAGTTGGAACCCTACAAGCAGCAAATCAATCTATCGGCGCAGGCCGAACTGTTTTTCACCCGGATGCTGGAAGAAATTGAAAATCGCGCATGGGCGGAGCGCAACGCTACTGCCCTGACGGCGCATGGGCGCGACATTGCCGTCACCGGGCTGGCAGGCGAAGAATTCGAGCGGGTTTGAACTTGGCTCAGTACCACATCTACCCGAATCCCGGGACGAAGGCAGCGGCGATTCCCTATCTGCTTGCTGTGCAGAACGATCACATCACGAGCCGAACGGGCGCCTGCGTGGTCATCCCGTTGCGGGCGAATGCCCAGCCGGTCGAGATCATGGCGCCGCTGGTCGAGGTGCCCGGCATCGGGGCGTTCGTGATGTCCGCCGACGAGATATTCGCCATCGACATGGCACGGCTGAAACAGCCAGTCGGCATGCTCGGTACAGCGGATCGGGCCAAGATCAAACCCGCCATCGACAAGGTTATCGGCGAGTATTGAACTGCGTTGCCACTTTTTCGGTGGGCGGACTAACCTAGGGTTGAGCGGTTAGTGGCTACGCCACAGCGTTTCCCTTGCCGGCGCTATTCGTCATATTGACATGTCATCCATGCGCAGCTAGCCTGCTTCAGGCTTACTACACATCGAGTCAGTGTGGGCAGAAAAACTCGGCGCTGGCGGGATGGTGCTTATACAGGACGGAATGCGGCGAATGATTGAAGGTTGGGAAACGTGACGAATAGCGTAGGCGTTGAGGATAACGAAAAATCCGAAAAATGCAGCGATATAGATGATCAGAATCCGTATCTGAAGGGAATGAAGCGCAAGAAAAGTAGGCCCCGCTGGTTTTGGCTCACAATTCTGCCCGGAATTGCAATTGTGATTGTCTATCTGTGGCTTGTGCTCATGACTGCTTTTCAATACAGCAAATTCAATGTGCCGGGGCGATATACGGCAAAACCTGGATGGCAACTTCCAGTTTTACCGAATGACTTTCCACAAGAGTGTGTGCCAGTCTTTCAAACAATGCGAATGACTCCGTATGCGGATAGCGCACCTCCCCATGAAATGCACCATTTTCCTGAATATAGGCAGCGGGGGAATATTTGGCTCTTAAACGCTGCAACAACTACGATGTACGAGGCGGGGCTCTTGAAGTATCCGCAATGCCTACAGTTTCGATTGCAGGAAATGGCAGCTACAAAGAACCCTCGCATTCTGGTTATTTACGATAAGGCTACGAAGTCAGACGTTCTTGTTATTCGCAACTATCCGTAATTGTTAATTTGCATGAGCGAGAACTAGGCGGGCGGCTGAAACGCCACTCCGGACGGCGCCTTCGAGCGTCGCGGGATAGTCCCCGGCGACATAGTCTCCCGCCAGCCAGACATTCGGGAGCGCCGTTGCGGTCGGTGGCCGCTCAAGACCCGGCGTGCAGGCAAAGGTCGCGCGCTTTTCCTCGATCACCCAGGTGTGGCGTGGTGCAGGCAGGCCCGGTAGCAGCGCGGCGATTTCTTTGTGGATCGCCGCCCCCAGTTCGGTGTGCGTCAGCGCCTGATGCTTGCCTTCGCCGCTGATGACTGCTGCGAGGATGCCGCTCTGGCCGCAGAGCGCGCCGCGGTCGAAGAGCCATTGCGCGTGGCCGCCCGTTGATGCGTCCATGCCGACCATCGGGAAGGGGAGCAGCGCGCGTGCAGGGTAGGCCAGATAACAGGTGACGATGGGTTGCCACGTGAAGGATGCAACCTGACGGAGTAGCGCCGTGAACTCTGGATGGGACGACAGCAGCTGTGGCAGGTGGTAGGGCGCGACGGCGAGCACGAGGTGGTCGAATGGTCCCTGCATGTCGACGTGCCAGCCCGACGTGGTTTTCGTCAAGGCATGGATGCGCGTGGCGCGATGCACGCTGCCGCCTCGTGCTTCGATGTGCCGGGCTGCCGGCTCGGGAAACAGGGTGGAAAAGTCGGTCGCCGGCAGCAGCAGGTCTGACGCGGCGCTGTCGGCGGCGAGGCTGTCGCGCAGCACGTTGAGGAAGACCTGCGCGGAGGCGCTGGCCACGGGTGTGTTGAGCGCGGCGAGGCAGAGCGGTTCCCAGAGAAAACGGCAAATGCGTTCCGGCTGGCGATGGGCGGCCAGCAGGTCGGCGGCGGACATGTCGCTCGGGAGCCGAAAGCCGCGCGCCTGCTGTGCGCGCATGAAACGAAGGGCGGCGAATTTGTCCTTGAGCGACAAGCCCTGCGCGGACAGCAGCGCCCAGGCGAGATGCAGCGGGGCCGGCAATTGTGACGCGGAGACTTTGACATGGCCGGGGAATTCGAGATGAAGTGGATGGCGCTTCAGTGCCGTCTCGCCAGCGCCGACTTTCGAAATCAGTCGCAGGGTTTCGCGGTAGGCGCCAACGAGGATGTGCGCGCCGTTGTCGACGGTGATGCTGCTTGTTTCATCCTTGATTTCGATGGCGCGGGCACGCCCGCCGAGCGTGCGCGAGGCTTCGAAGACTGCGACGCCGACTCCCGCCGCGGCGAGTTCGACAGCACAGGCGAGGCCGGCATAGCCGGCACCGACGACAGCTACGCGGCCAGCCATGTTTTCACGGCGAGCCAGAGTTTGCGCGTGGGCGGTAGCGAGGTGCGGCGATCGAGGACAAGGAAGCCGTCGCGCTCGATCTCGTCGAGCAGCGCCTGGTAGATGGCGGCCATGACGAGCCCGGCACGCTGCGCCTTGCGGTCGGCGGCGGGCAGCAGGGCGAAGGCGCGGGCATAGTGCGCACGGGCACGTTCGCTCTGGAACGCCATCAGCGCCGCGAATTCAGGCGTGTGGCGGCTGTGGAGGATGTCCCATTCACTCACGCCGAAACGGGCGAGATCGTCCAGTGGCAGGTAGATGCGGCCCCGGCGCGCGTCCTCGCCGACGTCGCGGATGATGTTCGTCAGCTGGAAGGCGAGGCCGAGCGCGTGGGCGTATTTGAGGGTCTGGCGGTCGCTGTAGCCGAAGATTTCAGCCGACAGCAGGCCGACAACGCCCGCGGCACGGTGGCAATACAACTGCAGTTGCGTGAAGTCGTCATAGCGCGGCAGATCGAGGTCCATCTGCATGCCGTCGATGATTTCGCCGAGCTGCTCGACCGGCAGGCTGAACGGTTTGCGCGCAAGGGCCAGCGCCTGCGTGACGGGATGCTCCGGCGTCCCGTCGGTGTCCAGCGCGGCGAGTTCGCCGCGCCACCAGTCCAGCTTGGCGCGCGCTATCGTGGGTTCGCGGCAATCGTCGACGACATCGTCGATCTCGCGGCAGAAGGCGTAGAGCGCGTTGATCGCCTGCCGCCGGCGCGGGTCGAGAAAGCGGAAGCTCGCCGCGAAGCTGGAACCGCTCTGCCTGACTTTTTCGGCGCAGTAGTCGTCGGGGGTCATAACGACTTGAGGAGAATTCGTGGCCAGTCGAGGGCGCCCAGCATGGGTCGGCGGTCGAATACGTCGTAGCCGACCGCCTCGATCTTGTCGAGGATACGCAGGCCGCCGGCGACGATGGCGCGGATTTCCAAGCCGATGCGTCCCGGCAGGGCGCGGCCGAGCGGGGCGCCGGATAGCATCAGCGCGCGGGCGCGCTCGACCTGAAAGCGCATCAGCGCGCGAAAGTCAGGGCTGGCGCGACGGCACTTCAGGGCCTCGGGGGTGACGTTGAATTGCTGCATTTCATCCTGCGGCAGGTAGATGCGCCCATTGTGCCCTTTCCCGAGGTCGATGCCGACATCCTGCCAGTGGTTGATGAGCTGCAGGGCGGTGCAGATCGCGTCGGAGCGATGCAGCTTGTCCGGCGTGGCGGCGCCGAACAGGTGCAGCAGCAGGCGGCCGACCGGATTGGCCGAGCGGCGGCAGTAGTCCAGCAACTCGGCGTAATCGGCGTAGCGATCCTTGACGACATCCTGCACGAAGGCGTCGAGCAGGTCGCGAAACAGTTGCAGGGGCAGGCGATGGGCCGCGATATGGGGCCGCAGGCGGAGAAATACGGGATGGCGGGTCGGCTCGTCGCGCTCGGCAAGGTCGAGTTCGGCCTGATAGGTGGCCAGCAGGCGCAGGCGCTCTGCCGCGGGGAGGTCGCCTTCGTCGGCGAAATCGTCCGCCGTGCGGGCGAAGGCATAGATCGCCGCCACGGCCGGCCGCAGGCGGGCCGGCAGCAAAAGCGATGCAACGGGGAAATTCTCGTAATGATCCGGTTTATCGGGATTAAGCATCGCCAGGCAGTATAGGTGCAAGCCGGTGGAATTCGGCGCTAAAATGGCCGGTCGAGCGAGGGTGGCGGAATTGGTAGACGCACTGGATTTAGGTTCCAGCGGGGCAACCTGTGCGGGTTCGAGTCCCGCCCTTCGCACCAACTTTCTTTTTCAGTTTCAATCAAGGATTCTTCATGGAAACGACCCAGGACACCAACACGCAGGCCGCCAACCCCCTTGAGCGCCGTATCGACATGGCCGTGACGCTTGCCGATATCGAACGCGAAGTGGGGCAGCAGCTCAAGCGCATCGCCAAGACCGCCAAGATGTCCGGCTTCCGTCCGGGCAAGGTGCCCATGAAGATGGTCGAACAGATGTACGGTGGCCAGGCCCATTCCGATGCGGTCGGTGCGGCCATCGACAAGGCCTTTGGCGAAATGGTGCGCGCGCAGAACCTGCGCATCGCCGGCCAGCCGCGCGTCGAGCCCAAAAAGGCGGCCGACGACAGCCAGATGGAATTCACCGCGATCTTCGAGGTCTATCCCGAGTTCCAGATCGCCGATGTCGCCGGCAAGGCAATCGAAAAGCCGGTGCTGGCCGTGGGCGATGCCGAAATCGACCAGACGATCGAAGTACTCCGCAAGCAACGCACGACCTACAGCGCTGCCGGTCGTGCCGCCACCAAGGGCGATCGTCTCATCATCGATTTCACCGGCCGCAAGGATGGCGAGGAGTTCGATGGCGGCAAGGCGACCGATTATCCGGTGTTCGTCGGCGGTGGCATGATGCTGCCCGATTTCGAAGCCGCGCTGGAAGGCGTTATCGCCGGCCAGGAGAAGACCTTCGACGTCAAGTTTCCGGACGACTATCACGCCAAGGACCTGGCCGGCAGCCAGGTTCAGTTCACGGTGACCGTCAAGCAGGTCGAGCAGCCGCAACTTCCCGAGGTGGATGCCGATTTCGCCCGTGCGCTGGGCGTCAAGGATGGCGACATCGCCCAGATGCGCGCCGAGGTCCAGTCCAATCTGGAACGTGAAGTCGCCAAGCGCCTGCGCGCGCGCATCAAGGAACAGGCGATGAACGCGCTGCTGGAAACGAATCCGATCGACGTGCCGCAAGCCATGGTGCAGGCCGAGTCCCAGCAGATGGCCGAGCGGGCGCTCGACGACCTCAAGCAGCGCAATCCGCAGATGCAGAACATGCCGGTCGAAGCCAGCTGGTTTACCGACCAGGCGGCCAAGCGCGTCAAGCTCGGCCTGATCGTCGCCGAACTGGTCAAGTCCAAGGACCTGCACGTCAAGCCCGAACAAGTCCGTGCCGTCGTCGATGACTTTGCCGCGACCTTCGAGGATCCCAAGGAAGTCGTGCGCTGGTACTACAGCCAGCCGCAACACCTGGCCGAAGCCGAGGCGCTGGCGATGGAAAACAACGTGGTGGACTGGGTGCTCGCCAACGCCCAGGTGACCGACAAGCCGCTCGCCTTTGACGAGTTGATGGGTAATGCGGCATGATGCATGCCATGCCTGAAACTCAACTTCCACTTGAACCACAAGCGCTGGGCCTTGTGCCGATGGTCATCGAGACCAGCGGCCGGGGCGAACGCGCCTATGACATCTATTCCCGCCTGCTGCGCGAGCGCGTCATCTTCCTCGTTGGCCCCGTCAATGACATCACGGCGAACCTGATCGTCGCCCAGATGCTGTTCCTCGAATCCGAGAACCCCGACAAGGACATCTACCTCTACATCAACTCCCCCGGTGGCGCGGTGACGGCAGGCCTGGCGATCTACGATACGATGCAGTTCGTCAAGCCGGATGTCTCGACCCTGTGCGTCGGCCAGGCGGCCTCGATGGGCGCCTTCCTGCTCGCCGCCGGCACGGCCGGCAAGCGCTACTGCCTGCCGAACTCACGCCTGATGATTCACCAGCCGATGGGCGGTTTCCAGGGACAGGCCTCGGATATCGAGATCCATGCCAAGGAAATCCTGTTCCTCAAGCAGCGTCTCAACGAGATGCTGGCGAAGCACACGGGGCAGCCGATCGAACGCATCGAGCGCGACACCGATCGCGACAACTTCCTTTCGGCGCAAGCCGCGGTCGATTACGGACTGGTGGACAAGATGCTGAGCAGCCGCGCCGACGCGGCCTGAACGGCATCCAGGAGACGCAACGATGGTGGAAAAGCAAAACGGTCCGGAGAAGCTGCTTTACTGCTCTTTCTGCGGCAAGAGCCAGCATGAGGTCAAGAAGCTGATTGCCGGCCCGTCGGTGTTCATCTGCGACGAGTGCATCGACCTGTGCAACGACATCATCCGTGACGATACGGGCGGGATCGAAACAGCCAAGCCCACCAGCGATCTGCCGATTCCCTCCGAGATCCTCAGGGTGCTCGGCCAGTACGTGATCGGTCAGGAGCGGGCCAAGAAGATCCTGTCCGTCGCCGTCTACAACCACTACAAGCGCTTGCGTGGCGAAACCGGTGGCAAGGGAGGCAAGGACGAGGTCGAGCTGTCCAAGAGCAACATCCTGCTGGTTGGCCCCACCGGCTCCGGCAAGACGCTGCTGGCGCAGACGCTGGCGCGCATGTTGAATGTGCCCTTCGTCATCGCCGACGCGACCACGCTGACCGAAGCCGGTTATGTCGGCGAGGATGTCGAGAACATCATCGCCAAGCTGCTGCAGAAGTGCGATTACGAACCGGCCAAGGCGCAGCAGGGCATCGTTTACATCGACGAGATCGACAAGATTTCCCGGCGCAGCGAAAACCGTTCGATTACCCGTGACGTTTCCGGCGAGGGTGTCCAGCAGGCGCTGCTCAAGCTGGTGGAAGGCACCATTGCTTCCGTACCGCCGCAGGGCGGGCGCAAGCATCCCAACCAGGATTTCGTGCAGGTCGATACCGCCAACATCCTGTTCATCTGCGGTGGCGCCTTCGATGGCCTCGACAAGATCATCCAGGATCGCTCCGAGAAGTCGGGTATCGGCTTCGGTGCGCAGGTGAAGAGCAAAACCAACGAAAAACTGAGCGAAATCCTCGCGCTGGTCGAGCCGGACGATCTGGTCAAGTATGGCCTGATTCCCGAACTCATCGGCCGTCTGCCCGTGGTTGCCAATCTGTCGGAACTCGACGAAGTAGCGCTGGTGCAGATCCTCATCGAGCCGAAGAATGCGCTGATCAAGCAGTACCAGAAGCTGTTCGCGATGGAGGGCGTTGACCTCGATGTGCGTCCCTCCGCCTTGCAGGCCATCGCGAAGAAGGCCATCAAGCGCAAGACCGGCGCGCGCGGCCTGCGTTCGATCATGGAAAACGTCCTGCTCGACACCATGTACGAACTTCCCAGCGAGTCCGGCGTCGAAAAAGTGGTGATCGACGAGGCGACAATCGAGTCGGGCCACAAGCCGCTGCTGATCTACGCGGAACAGCCCAAGGTTTCAGGCTCGAACTGATCCTTCGGTTTGCGGTATTCTGCCGTTGTCCCGTCACCCTTGACGGGCAGCGGCTTGAATCCCATGCCGCTGTCCCCATGTGGGGATTACATTTAATTTACTGAGGATGCGTCCATGTCAGACGATCTCGAACAGACCAAGGAAGCTCCCAACCTGCCGCCCAATACCTTGCCGCTGCTGCCGTTGCGGGATGTGGTCGTGTTTCCCCACATGGTCATCCCGTTGTTCGTCGGCCGCCCGAAGTCGATCAAGGCGCTTGAGACTGCGATGGAGGCCGGCAAGAGCATCCTGCTGGTCGCGCAGAAGTCCGCCGCCAAGGATGAACCGGATCCGGCCGACCTGTATGACATCGGCTGCATTTCCAACATCCTGCAAATGCTCAAGCTGCCGGATGGCACCGTCAAGGTGCTGGTAGAGGGCACGCAGCGCGCGCACATCAGCAGTGTCGAGGATCGCAAATCTTTCTTCGTTGCGGGAATTGAACCCGTGCCGATCAATGAGCGCGGCAGCCATGAAATCGAGGCGATGCGCCGGGCCATCCTTGCGCAGTTCGACCAGTATGTGAAGCTGAACAAGAAGATTCCGCCGGAGATACTGACGTCCCTGTCCGGTATCGAGGAAGCCGGCCGGCTGGCCGATACCATCGCCGCGCACCTGCCGATGAAGCTCGATCTCAAGCAGGAAATCCTCGAGATGTTCAATGTTGACGACCGCCTCGACAAATTGCTGGGCCAGCTCGAAACCGAACTCGACATCCTGCAGGTCGAGAAGCGCATCCGCGGGCGCGTCAAGCGCCAGATGGAGAAGAGCCAGCGCGAGTACTACCTCAACGAGCAGGTCAAGGCGATCCAGAAGGAACTCGGTGAAGGCGAAGAGGGTGCCGACATCGAGGAGATGGAAAAGAAGATCAAGGCCGCAGGCATGAGCAAGGAAGCCCTGACCAAGGCCAACGGCGAGATGAAGAAGCTCAAGCTGATGTCGCCGATGTCCGCCGAAGCCACCGTCGTGCGCAACTTCATTGACGCCCTGATCGCCCTGCCCTGGAAGAAGAAGTCACGCATTTCCAAGGACCTGTCCGCCGCCGAGAAGATCCTCGACAAGGATCACTACGGCCTCGAGAAGGTCAAGGAACGCATCGTTGAATATCTTGCCGTGCAGCAGCGTGTCGAGAAACTGAAGGGGCCGATTCTCTGTCTGGTCGGACCTCCCGGCGTGGGCAAGACCTCGCTCGGCCAGTCGATCGCCAAGGCGACCAACCGCAAGTTCATCCGCATGGCGCTCGGCGGCGTGCGCGACGAGGCCGAGATTCGCGGCCACCGGCGTACGTACATTGGTTCGATGCCGGGCAAGATCCTGCAGAACATGACCAAGGTTGGCGTCAAGAACCCGCTGTTCCTGCTTGATGAGGTGGACAAGCTCGGCATGGATTTCCGTGGCGACCCGTCCTCGGCGTTGCTGGAAGTGCTCGATCCCGAGCAAAACCACACCTTCCAGGATCACTACATCGAAGTCGATTTCGATCTGTCCGACGTGATGTTCGTCGCGACGGCGAACACACTCAATATCCCTGCAGCGCTGCTTGATCGCATGGAGGTGATCCGCCTGTCCGGCTACACCGAGGACGAGAAGGTCAACATCGCCCAGCGCTACCTGCTGCCCAAACAGCTGAAAACCAATGGCGTGAAGCGCGAGGAACTGACCGTTACCGAGGATGCCGTTCGCGACATCGTGCGCTACTACACGCGCGAAGCGGGTGTACGTGCCCTCGAGCGCGATTTGTCGAAGATCTGCCGCAAGGTCGTCAAGTCGCTCGTCATGCGCCAGCGCAAGAACAAGATCGTCGTCAACGCCAAGAACCTCGACAAGTATCTGGGTGTGCGTCGCTACTCCTTCGGCATGGCCGAGAAGGAAAACCAGGTGGGCCAGGTCACCGGCCTCGCGTGGACCGAAGTTGGCGGCGAACTGCTGACCGTCGAGGCGGTCGCCGTGCCCGGCAAGGGCAAGACCGTGACGACCGGCAAGCTGGGCGAGGTGATGCAGGAATCCATCCAGGCTGCGCTGACGGTGGTGCGCCGCCGCGCCAAGCAGCTGGGCATTCCCGAGGACTTCTACCAGAAGAACGATCTGCACATTCACCTGCCCGAAGGCGCGACGCCCAAGGACGGTCCCTCGGCGGGCGTCGCGATGTGCACCGCGATGGTGTCGGTGCTCACCGGTATCCCGGTGCGCGCCGATGTCGCGATGACCGGCGAGATCACGCTGCGTGGCGAGGTGCTGCCGATCGGCGGCCTCAAGGAGAAGTTGCTGGCGGCCGTGCGCGGTGGCATCCGCACCGCCCTGATCCCGGAGGAGAACATCAAGGATCTGGCCGAGATTCCCGATACGATCAAGAATCGCATCGAGATACTGCCGATCAAGTGGATAGACAAGGTGCTGGAACTGGCGCTGGAACGCATGCCCGAACCCGCTGCCGAGCCGGTCGCGGCCGAAGGGACGCTGCCCAGCAGTGAAACCAAGACCGAAGCGACGGGGCTGATCAAGCACTGACGGTCGAGGCTTGCTAGAATTCGGACAGGTTCCGGGGGCGCTTAGCTCAGTTGGTAGAGCGGTTGCCTTACAAGCAATAGGTCAGCGGTTCGAACCCGTTAGCGCCCACCACGACCCCGTCCGCTTTGATGTAATCTCGAAGCCCGCTCCCCGAGCGGGCTTTTTGTTCGCCGCTATTGCCGATGCTGTTGCGCATTCTCGCCATCATCTTCCCGATCTTCGCGATTATCGCGGCGGGCTGGCTGTACGCCCGCTACCGCCAGCCGCGCGGCGGGATCGACATGGCCTTCGCCAACCAGCTCAACATGGAAATCTTCGTGCCGGCGCTGATCTTCGCCGCGCTGGCCGCGAAAAGCTTCGATCTGGCGGCATACGATCGCCTCGCCCTCGGTGCGCTGGCGGTGACGCTCGGCGCGGGGGCCGTCGCCTGGGGCATGGCGCGCTTGCTGAACGAGCAGCCGAAAACCTTCGTGCCGCCGATGATGTTCGTCAATTCGGGCAACATGGGCCTGCCGCTGATGGTCCTCGCCTTCGGCGAAGCGGCGCTGCCGGCCGCCGTCGTGCTGTTCTTTGTCGAGAACGTGCTGCACTACACGCTCGGCACCTGGATGCTCGACCATCATGCGCGCTTGTGGAATCTCTGGCGTGTCCCGGTCATCTTCGCCGCGCTCGTCGCCCTGGCAATCAACCTGTCCGGTTTCGAGCTCTGGCCGCCGCTTTACCTGTCGATCAAACTGGTCGGCGACGTGGCAATTCCGCTACTGTTGTTTTCGCTCGGGGTGCGGCTCGCGGTCTCGACCTGGGGCGACATTCGCATTGGCCTGATCGGCGCGGTGGCCTGCCCGGTGGTGGGGATGGTGCTGGCGTGGGGGCTGGCGGTGTTGTTGAAACTGAATCAGAGCGATGCCGCCCTGTTGATGATCTTCGGCGCGCTGCCGCCGGCTGTATTGAATTACGTCTTTGCCGAGCGCTACCAGCAGGAACCGGCCAAGGTCGCGTCGATCGTCATGATCGGCAACCTCGGTGCGCTGGTCTTCATCCCGCTGGCACTGGCATTGACATTGAAATGAAGGAAATCTGATGAATCAAGGCATGCAGGAACCCGGGTTCCTGACCAAACTGTTCTCCGTCATCCTCGGCCTGGTCCTGTTGGTCGTCGGCTTCATGTTCTCGCTCGTGTTCCTCGCGGTCGTCGTTGCCGTGGGCCTGGGCGTGTGGATCTGGTTCTGGTGGAAAACCCGGGAGATTCGCAAGAAAATGCGCGAGCATGCGTCGCAGCGCGAACAGCCATCGCAGCCATCCGCTGCCGGCGGCGAGGTTTTCGAGGGCGAGGCGGTGATCGTCGAGGAGGAGGTTACTCGGGCGACTTCGAGTCGATTGCCAGCGTCACCGGACCGTCATTCACCAGACTGACCTGCATCTCCGCCCCGAACACGCCGGTGGGGACCGGGCGGCCCAGCGCCGCCGTCAGGGCGGTGACGAATTGTTCGAACATCGGCCGGGAAAAGTCAGCCCTGGCAGCACGGCTCCAGGAGGGGCGATTGCCCTTCTTTACCGAGGCGTAGAGGGTAAATTGCGAAACGGCCAGTACTGCGCCGCCAGACTCGACAATGCTGCGGTTCATTACGCCGTCCGCATCGGAAAAAATGCGCAATCCAAGCAGCTTGCGCACCATCCAGTCGATGTCGGCCGTGCTGTCGCAGTCCTCGAAACCCGCCAGCACGAGCATGCCGGCGTCGATCCGGCCCGCCACCACGCCGGCCACCGTCACCGCTGCGCTACTGACGCGCTGGATCACTACTCTCATGCTTCAACGCGCCCGACAGCCTGCGCTGTATCGGCTTTGGCAAGGGGAAGGGGAATGCGCATGATGGGAACGAGTATAGCCGTCAGGTTGTAGCATTCGCGCATGCTGCATCTCCATCACGGCAATCGCCCGGAACACCTCGCTACAGCCCTCGCGACCTTGCTGCGCGTCGATCCCTCGCCGCTGCTGGCGACCGAAACGATTGTCGTGCCGTCGACGGCCCTCGCGCGCTGGCTGGGCTTCCGGCTTGCCGACGAACTGGGCATTGCCACGCAGAATGCCTTTGTCTTTCCGGCATCGCATGTCTGGCAGCTGATCGGCCGCGTGCTGCCCGATGTGGCCCCGAGCAATCCCTTCGATCGTGATGCGATGCAATGGCGCCTGTTGCGCCTGCTTGGCGAGAGCCGGGCGGCCGAGGTCCGCCATTTTCTCGACGGCGACGACGGTTCGCGCCAATTCGAACTGGCGGGGAAAATGGCTTCCCTGTTCGATCGCTATCTGGTCGAGCGGCCGGACTGGATCGCGGCCTGGAGCGCCGGCCGGCGCCTTGGACTGGGCATCGACGAAGTGTGGCAAGCCGCACTCTGGCGCGCGCTGCTGGCCGACCTGCCCACGGTGTCCGCGGTGCATCCGCGCGAACGCTTTTTGACCGCCTTGCAGCAACAGCCGGACGCGCGGGCACGCTTGCCGCGCCGGCTGAGCCTCTTCTGCGTCGAAGCGATGCCGGCGCTCTACTGGGAGGTTTTCGTCGGGCTCGCGGCCTGGATCGACCTGTATGTCTTCGTGCTGACACCCTGTCGCGAATACTGGGGCGACATCGAGCAGATGCGCAAGCGCCTGCACATGGAATTCGAACAGCCCGAGGCGGCGCTGCTCTACGAGATCGGCCATCCGCTGCTGGCGTCGCTGGGCCGAGCGCGCCAGCATGCCGTGGTGCGGCTCGCCGATACGGCGGGGCAAGTGCCGTGTTTGGAGCATGCCTACTTCACCGCTCCACCGCCGACCCTGCTGGGCCAGCTGCAGCGCGACATTCTCGATCTGGCGCCATCCCAAAACGCGCTGGTGGATGCGTCACTGCAAATCCATGCCTGCCACGGCGCCCAGCGCGAGGCTGAAGTCCTGCTCGACCGCCTGCTCGACCGCTTCGCGGCCTGGCCTGACCTGAAGCCGGCCGACATCCTGATCCTGACGCCCGACATCGAAACCTATGGGCCGATCGTCGCGGCCGTTCTGGCGAATGCGCCGCGAGCACATCGCATTCCCTGCGGCGTCGCCGACCGGCCGCTGGCCATGGCACCGATCTGGCGGGCGTTACGCCGGCTCTGCGTCGTCGCGGCGGGCGAACTCGATGCGGAAAGCGTGATGGCGCTGCTCGATGAGGCCGCGTTGCGGCGTGCGTTCGCCATTGAAGAGGATGAACTGCCGCGCCTGCGCGACTGGGTCGCCGTAGCCGGCATTCGCTGGGGCGTCGATGGCGCGGCGCGTGTGCGTCGTGGCCTGCCCAGGGACGAAGCGCACAGCTGGCGCGCGGGACTTGAGCGCCTGCTGCTGGGCATGGCCTTGCCCGACCAGCCCGAGCGGTTGTGGCAGGACCAGTTGCCCGTATCCGGCATCGAGGGCGAACGGGCCGAAAGCCTGGGCCGTTTCGTCGACTTTGCCGAAGCGGTATTCGATCTCAATATGAAAGTCAGCGCTCGCGAGACGGCACCCGGATGGTGTCGGTTGCTGACCGCGACACTCGAACGCTGCCTGGCCCCGAGCGAAGCCGAGGAATCCCAGGTGCAGCGCCTGCGCGCTGCGCTGGCCCAGGTGAGCGAAAGGGCGCAGGCGGCGCGTTCCACCCAGCGGCTGCCCCTCGCGGTGCTGCTGCGCGAACTCGATGCGCAACTCGCGGAACTAGCCTCGCCCCAGGCTTTTGTGTCCGGCGGGGCCACCATCGCAGCGCTGCAGCCCGGCCGCCCCGTGGCCGCCCGGGTCGTCTGCCTCGTCGGCATGAATGACGGCGCCTGGCCCCGGCCTGCCACGCCGCCGGGATTCGACCTGATGGTGGCCTATCCGCGCCCCGGCGACCGCAACCGGCGCGGCGAGGAGCGCCATGCCTTCCTCGAAGCGCTGCTGTGTGCGGCGGATGCCCTCATCGTGACCTATGCCGGACGCGATCCGCGCAGCAACGTCGAATTGCCGCCCGCCGCGCCGCTCGCCGAACTCCTCGACAGCGTGGCGGCGATGACCGGCAGGGATACCGAAGCGCTGGTTGTGCAGCATCCGCTGCAGCCCTTCAGCGCGGCGTATTTCGCCACGGAGGACCCGGTTCTGTTCAGCTTCGATGCCGAGCATTGCCCTGCGGCAGCGGTGCAAATGGCGACAGCATTCATTCCGGATGATCTGGCGGTTGGCGTTGAAGATGTCGATGAATACGCGATATCCGAGCTCAAGCGCTTTTATTCGAATCCGGTGCGCTATTTCCTGCGCGAGCGTTTGGGCATCCATTTCGAGGCAAGTGAAGGGCTGCTCGATGTGCTCGAACCCTTCATCCCCAATGCGCTCGAAGACTACCGCCTGCGAGAGGCATTATTCGATGCTTGGTCGGCCGGACAGGATACTGAGGCAGCGACCCGCCTGTTGCGCGCCCGGGGCTGGCTGCCACAAGGGGTGGCGGGCAATCTCGCCGCCCGCACAGCGCGTATGCGGGTGACGCCGCTCTGGGAAGCGGCCGGGCCGTGGCGCGCGGCGATATCCCGGCCCGATTGCGAAGTGAGTGTCGACATCGATGGCAGACGTTTGCGCGGACGCATCGCCGGCCTGACCGATCACGGCCTGTGGCAGGTGCGGCATGGACGCTTGCGGGCGCAGGACCGCTTGCACCTGTGGCTCGACCATCTGCTGCTGAATGTCGCCGCGCCGGCCGGCGTACCGCCCCATAGCACCCTGATTGCGCGCGACGCGGTGCTGCGGCTTCCGCCGGTGAACGACGCGCTGGCCCCCCTCACCGATCTGCTGGCGCTGTATCGCGAGGGGTCGCGGCGTGCACTGCCGTTTTTCCCCGAGACCGCCTGGGCCTGGCTGGAGGGCAAGTACTGGCGGCGCGTATGGGAAGGCGATACGTACAACGACAAGCCCGGCGAGCGCGACAATGATTATGTGCGGCTGTTCCTGCGTGATCGCGTTGATGATCCGTTCGGCGCGGAATTCTGGCAACTGGCGGAACGCATATTCGCGCCGATGAAATCGAAAGTCAGCGATGGCTGAACGGCACTTCATTCCTCTCGCCACGCCGTTCGACGTCGAATTGAGCGGCACGCGCCTGATCGAGGCCGGCGCGGGCACCGGCAAGACCTGGACGATCGCCGCACTGGTGCTGCGCCTGCTGCTCGAACAACGCATCGAGATCGGCCGCATCCTCGTCGTCACCTACACGCGCGCGGCCAGTGGCGAACTGCGCGGCCGCATCCGGACACGGCTGGTCGAGGCGCTGGCGGCTTTCGAGACGGGCCGGGCGGATGAGGCTTACTTGCAGGCACTCGTCGAACGGCACGCGCAGCGGGATGCCATGGCCCGATTGAAGCTGGCCATCGAGAGCTTCGACGAAGCGGCGATCTTCACGATCCACGGCTTCTGCCAGCGCGCGCTCGGTGAAACCGCTTTCGTCGCCGGACAAGCCTTCGAGCGTGAATTGATCGCCGATCAGCGCGAGATGCTCGCCGCCGTCGCGCGCGATGCCTGGCGCAAGGCCATGGCGGCGGCCACGGCCGCGCCGGCTTGGGCGCAATGGCTGATCGATCAGGTCAAGGGACCGGACGGACTGGCCCGGATCGTCGCGAGGCACGTCGACCGGGTCGATGCCGGACTCGCGGTTCCTGACGCGATGGACCGGACGGTCGCCGAAGCGGCTTTCGAAACCGCAGCCGGCACCGTCCGGGCGCTCTGGCAGGCGGATTCGAAGCGGATTCTCGACCGGCTCGCCGGCGCGCCCCTCAACCGGGGAAGTTACACGCCCGCAAAGATGCAGCCGCGCATCGCCGCCCTGCAAATCTGGCTGGAATCAGGGCCGGCGCTCTTGCCCTTGCCCAAGGACATCGATCATTTCGGCCTGGCCAAGGTCACCGCGAAACTGAACCAGGGCGGGCAACTGCCGGAGCATCCCTTTTTCGTCGCCGTGGATGGACTGCTGGCGGCGGCAGCACAAGTGCAGGCCGCCTTCGAAAACGCGACGCGCTGCCTGCTGCACGATTTCCTGCTCACGGCGCGTGGCGAACTGGCGGAACGCAAGCAGCGCAGCGGCCAGCAAACCTACGACGACCTGCTGGCCGACCTGGTACGGGCGCTCGACGGTCCGGCCGGGCCGCGGCTGGTGGAGAACCAGCGCGCACGTTACCGCATTGCCCTCGTCGACGAGTTCCAGGACACCGATCCGCTGCAACTGCGGATCTTCAATCGCATTTTCGGCGCTGACGAAAGGCCGCTCATTTTCGTCGGCGATCCCAAGCAGGCGATCTACGGGTTCCGGGGGGCCGATGTCTTCGCCTACCTGCAGGCCCGCGCCAACGCCGCTACCGGCTATGCGCTGCTCGAAAACCGGCGTTCCGATCCGCCCCTGCTGGCGGCGGTGAATGCCTTGTTCGCCCGGTCGCAGCCCTTCCTGCTCGACGACATGCCCTACGCGGCGGCCCGCGCGGCGGCGATGCCGCGCAAGGCATTGCGCATCGAGGATGATGCCGCGCCGCTGACGCTCTGGACCATGCAGCCGCCGGAGGGCGATAAGCAGTTCACGAAGGACATGGCGCTCGACATGACGGCGGAGGCCGTTGCGGCCGACATCGCCCGGCTGCTGCGGTTGGGTGCCGAGGGCAGGGCGACGCTGGACGGACGTCCGCTCGGCGGCGGCGATATCGCCGTGCTGGTGCGCAAGCATCGCGAAGGCGATGGCGTCCGGGCGGCGTTGGCGCGGCACGGCATTCCCAGCGTCAGCGGCGGGGGCGGCAGCGTCTGGCACAGCGACGAAGCCGCGGAGATCGAGCGCCTGCTACGCGCGATCGCGGCACCGGCGCGCGAAGGGCTGGTGCGCGCGGCGCTGGCGAGCGTGCTGTTCGGCGCGGATGCCGCGCGGCTGGCCGCATGGCTTGCCGACGATGCCGCGTGGAGCGCACAACTCGAGCGCATCCATGACGACCAGTTGCTGTTGCGCGAGCGCGGCTTCATGGCGATGTGGCGCCGGCTGCTGCGGCGCGAAAATGTCGTCGCGCGCCTGCTCGCCCGGCCGGATGGCGAACGGTGCCTGACCAACTACCGGCAGCTTGCCGAACTGCTGCAGCAGGCCGAGCAGGGCGCGGCTCTCGACGCCGAGGGACTCGCACGCTACCTCGCCCGGCAGCGCGAAGCGCCGGAAGGCGAGGAAAGCCAGCTGCGCCTCGAAAGCGACGCGCGGCTCGTGCGCATCGTCACGGTGCACGCGGCGAAGGGCCTGCAGTATCCGGTCGTGTATTGCCCCTATCTCTGGTTCGGGCCCGAGGAGAAAAAGAAGGACTGGCCAGTGCTGGCACACCGGAATGGCCAGGCATGCCTCGATTTCGGTTCGGCGGACATCGATGTCCTGCGCGCGGCGGCGGACCGGGAGGCGGCCGCCGAGGAGCTGCGGCTCGCCTATGTCGCGCTCACCCGCGCCGAGCATCGTTGCATCATCGCGTGGGGCAAGGTGAATAACTGCGCCCGGTCGCCGCTCGCCTGGCTGCTGTTCGGCCCGCGCGAAGAGATTGCCGAGGAGCCGCGCGCCTGGCTGTCGCGCTGGCTTGAATCGCACGACGAAAATGAAACCCTGCGCGCGCTGGAGGCCGAACTCGCCGGCGCGCTGAGGCTGTTGCCCCTGCCGGGCGACGGCGCCACGCCCCAGTTGCCCGCCGACCCCGCGCCAGCGTGCCAGCCTCGTGCGTTCATGGGCAAGATACCAGCACCGTGGCGGGTTCAGAGCTTCTCGTCGCTCGCGGCCCGTCTGGCCGAGGAAGCGGAAACCGCCGATCACGATGCGGCCGTCCATGCCGGTGCCGTCCCGCCAGCGCTGACTTTCGACAGCATCCACGCCTTCCCGCGCGGCACGCGGGCGGGGTCCTGCCTGCATGCCTTGTTCGAGCGCATCGGTTTTCAGGGCCGCAGCCCGGCTGGGTCCGTGGCGGCGGCCGTGCTGGCGGAATACGGCTACGCGTCCGACTGGCAGCCTGTACTCGAACGGCTCGTGGCGGATGTGCTGGCCACTCCGCTGGACGCGGCGGGGCTACGGCTTGCCGACATTGCGCGCGCCGACCGGCTCGTCGAACTGGAATTCGCCTTTCCGCTCGGCTCGGCCGCCGCGCAGGCCGGCTACATGAAAGGCTTCATCGATCTGGTGTTCCGCCATGCGGGGCGCTGGTACATCGTTGACTGGAAATCGAACTGGCTCGGCGCACAGGCGGCGGACTATGCGCCCGATACCCTCGAAACCGCGATGCGCCAGCATCGCTACGGTGTGCAGCTGCGTATCTATGCCGCCGCGCTGAAGCGGGCGCTGGCCCTGCGCGAACCCGAAGCCGACTGGGAAAGCAGCTTCGGCGGAGTGTTCTATCTTTTCCTGCGCGGCATGGCGCCCGGCGGGAACAGTGGCATCCATTTCAGCCGTCCGACCATGGATGACATCGAGAGTTTCCTCGAAAGGGCGTTGACATGAGCCTTGCGGGACTTCCCGCCGCCGTGCGTCATTTCGCGCGTTTTCTCGGCGGCGGAGATACTGTGGCGGAGCGCGCTGCCGCGCTGGCCAGTCTGGCGACGCTGTCCGGGCACGTCTGCGCCGACCTGGAGCGGGACGCCGGCTGGGGACCGTGGGCCGCGGAGATGGACGGCGTGGCGCGTGAGGCTTTCCGCGCGCGGCTGCCCGCGCTCGACTGCGTGGGGAGCGTTGCGGACTGGACGCCGCTGGTCTGGGATGGACAGCGCCTTTATCTGCGCCGCTACTGGGACTACGAGCAGCGCGTTGCCACGGATCTGCTGGCGCGCGCCGCCGGAGCAATCGATCTGGAGGCCGGGATCGCGGCGGGGCTGGAGGAACGTTTCGCGGATGCCGGACAGCGCCATGCGGCACGCGTCGCGCTCGGCCGCCGACTGACGCTGATATCGGGCGGGCCGGGCACCGGCAAGACGCATACGCTCGCGCGCATCATCGGCTTGCTGCAATCGCGCAGCCCGGCGCAGCGCATCCTGCTTGCCGCGCCGACGGGCAAGGCCGCCGCGCGCATGACCGAGGCCTTGCGCGCGGCCGGCGTGGTGGTTGCGGCCGGGGCCGAGGCGCGGACCCTCCATCGCCTGCTGGGGATGCGCGCCGATGGCAGCGGCTTTCGCCGCCAGCGTGACAGTCCGCTGGCCGCCGATGTGCTGGTGGTTGATGAAGCCTCGATGATCGACCTGTCCCTCATGGCGCATCTGCTCGACGCGTTGCCGGCGGCGGCGCAGCTGATCCTGCTCGGCGATCGGGACCAGTTGTCCGCGGTCGAGGCGGGCGCGGTCTTCGCCGATCTGTGCGATAGTCCGCGGCTGTCGGATGCCGTGGCGACGCTCAGTACCCGTTTCCGTTTCAGCGCCGGCAGTGGCGTGGGCCGCCTTGCCAAATGCCTGCGGCAGGGTGATACCGAGGGCGCGATCGACCAACTGCAACACGCCGGCGACGATCTCGTCGGGTTGCCGCCGGGCGGTCTGCCCGATCTCGCCGCGCACGCGCGCAGGGGGTACGACGATTATCGCGCGGGCATTGCCGCCGGTTTGTCCGCGCGGGAACTGTTCGAACGCTTCAATCGCTTTCGGGTGCTGTGCGCGCACCGGCTGGATGCTGCGGCGATCAACCGCGCGCTGTCTGTCGATGATCGTCTGCTGCCGGGGCCGGGGACGCCCCTGATGGTATTGCGCAACGATGCCCTGCTGCGCGTGTTCAATGGCGACATCGCGCTGACACTGCCAGACCCTATGGACGGCGCGCTCAAGGCCTGCTTCATGAGTGCCGACGGACAGTTACGCTGGATCCCGCTGTCGCGCTTGCCTACGTGGGCGCCGGCCTGGGCGATGACGATCCACAAGTCGCAGGGGTCGGAATTCGATACGGTTTTGCTCGTGTTGCCGGCCACGCCGTCACCGGTGGCGACGCGTGAACTGGTCTATACCGGCGTGACGCGGGCGAAGCGGCAGGTCTGGCTGCATGCGGGCGAAAACGTGCTGCGCACGGCCATTTCACAGCGTGCGGAACGCATGTCGGGGCTGCGGGCAGCCCTCGGCCAGCGCAATGATTAGTTGCCCTGCTGGATCTTGTTGAGCATGCGTGCACGGCCCGAGGCTTCGGCCTGATTGGCTGCCGAAACCTGCCGCCCGTAGGCGTCGCGGTCCTCCTTGGAACGTTTGACGGCCTCGATGCTCTTGATGCAGCGCCAGCGCGATCCTGTCTTGGTGACCAGCAGCTTCATCTCCTCCACGGGATGATGCATGCGGCAGTGATAGCAGTAACGCGTCGCGGGTTCTTTTTTATCGGTACTCATAGACCTGCGTAGTATACCAGTGAGACATTATTCTCCAAACATAAGCCCGGTCGGCTTCAGTTTGGCGGGAATTGCGTGGCCCTTGCGGGCGCGCGGGCCGCGGAATGCGGCGACGTCCCTGGCGGGGAGTTTCCATTCGGTCGGCTTGCCGCCCCGGCCGGTTCCGCTGACGATGAGAATGTTCGCACCAACAGCCACCGCCGCAAGTTCGTCCTTTGGCCCGACCTCCTGCAGGATGGTGCCGCGCCCCTTGGCCATGGTTTTGGCGTCGGCCAGCGGGAACAGCAGCAACCGGCCGCTCGTCGTGATCGCCGCAATGGTGTGTGCCGCCCCCGTGCTGGCGGCAGGTGCCGTCCCGCCAGCACTGACTTTCGCAGGAAGCAAGGGGCTTTCGCCCTTGTCGAGGCTCATGAATGCCTTGCCGGCGCGGTTGCGCGAGACGAGGTCGGCGATGCTCGCGACGAAGCCGTAGCCGCCGGAGTTGGCGAACAGGTATTGCGTCTCGGGGGCGTCGGTACAACGCTTGCGTGAGTTTGCCGCCCTCCTGAAGATCGATGAGTGTCGCGAGCGGCACGCCGTCACCGCGACCACCGGGAAGGTCGGCGACGCGCACGCTGTAGGTCCGGCCATTCGTGTCGATGACGACGAGCGGCCAGACCGTGCGGCTTTCCTGCACCAGATACGGAAAATCGCCGGTCTTGTAAGCAATGCTGGCGGGGTCGATGCCGTGGCCCTGGCGCGTGCGCACCCAGCCGTTCTTCGAGAGGATTACGGTCACCGGCTCGTCGGGGATCGCTACTTCCGCCGCTGTGACCGGGGCGACGGTCTCGATCAGCGTGCGGCGATCATCGCCATATTTCTTCGCGTCCTCGGTGATCTCGCGGACGACCAGTTTCGTCAGTTCCTTGCGGTCTTCAAGGAGGTGGCGCAGCGTTTTGGCTTCCTCGGCCAGCGCCTTCTGCTCCTGCTCGATCTTGATGCCTTCGAGCCGCGCCAACTGGCGCAGGCGGATTTCGAGGATGTCCTCGGCCTGGATCTCCGACAGCTTGAACTTGGCCATCAGCTCGGCTTTGGGTTCGTCGGCCGCGCGGATGGTCTTGATGATCTTGTCGATGGAAAGGAAGGCGATCAAGCGGCCTTCGAGGATGTGCAGGCGGCGCTCGGCTTCGGCGAGGCGGTGGGCGCTGCGGCGCTCGACAGTGGCGTGGCGGAAGGCAATCCACTCATGCAGGATCGTCAGCAGCGGTTTTTGCGCCGGCTTTCCGTTGGTGCCGATCATGGTCATATTGACCGACACGTTCGCTTCGAGGCTGGTGCGCGCCAGCAGCACGGCCATGAACTCGTCCTGCGGTACTTTCGAGGTGCGCGGTTCCAGCACGATGCGCACGGGATCTTTCTCGTTCGATTCATCGCGCACGGCGTCGAGCACGCCGAGCATCGCCTGCTTGAGGTTCTTCTGCTCCTGCGACACGTCCTTCTTGCCAGCACGTGGTTGCGGGTTGGTGACGGCCTCGATCTCCGACAGCACCTGCGCGGTGGACACGCCATGCGGCAGTTCCTGGACGATCACGCGCCACTGGCCACGCGCCAGTTCCTCGATGCGCCAGCGGCAGCGCATGCGGATGCTGCCACGGCCACTTTCGTAGGCGGCGCGGATGTCGGCCGGGGCAGCGATGATCTGCCCGCCGCCGGGAAAGTCCGGGCCGGGCAGGGCGGCGAGCACTTCGTCGAGTTGCACGGTCGGCTTGCGGATGACCAGTTTGAGCGCTTCGGCGACTTCGCGCAGGTTGTGCGGTGGAATCTCGGTGGCCATGCCGACGGCGATGCCCGAGGCGCCGTTGAGCAGCACGAAGGGCAGGCGGGCCGGCAGCAGCGCCGGCTCGGTCATCGTGCCGTCGTAATTCGGCACGAAAGCCACCGTGCCACGATCAATTTCAGCGAGCAGCAGCTCGGCGATGGGCGTCAGGCGGCATTCGGTGTAGCGCATCGCCGCCGCGCCGTCGCCGTCGCGCGAGCCGAAGTTGCCCTGGCCGTCCACCAGCGGATAGCGCAGCGAAAAGTCCTGCGCCACGCGCACCATGGCGTCATAGACGCTGCTGTCGCCATGCGGGTGAAACTTGCCGATGACATCGCCGACGACGCGCGCCGACTTGACGTGCTTGGCCGTGGCGGGCAGGCGCATCTCGTTCATGGCGTGCAGGATGCGGCGCTGCACGGGCTTGAGGCCATCCTCGACCTGAGGCAGGGCGCGCGATTTCACCACGCTCATCGCATAGGCGAGATAGGCGCGCTCGGTGTAGCTGTCGAGGGGCAGGGCGTTGTCGTCAGCGAAAGTCAGGGCTGGCGGGACGGCAGGCGGCGGCGGGGTGGTCGCAATTTCGTCGAAAAGATCGGGGGTGTCGTTGTTCATACGTCAGCCTCGGCCAGGTGGCCTTTGCTTTCCATCCAGGCACGGCGGCCGGCGGCTTCGCCCTTGCCCATCAGCAGGGTGAACAGTTTCAGGGTGTCGTCGTGGGCGCCTGCCTGGGTGCGCTCAAACACGGGCAGCACGCGGCGCGTGGCCGGGTCCATGGCGGTTTCGCGCAGTTGCTCGGGATTCATTTCGCCGAGGCCCTTGAAACGGCCGACCTCGATCTTGTCGAGCGCGATGCCTTCCTTGACGACGCGATCCTTGATGGCTTCCAGCTCCCCTTCGTCCAGCGCATAGAGTCGCTTTGCCGGGCGTTTCTTGCCCGAGGCCGGCACGTCCACGCGATACAGCGGCGGCTGGGCGATGTAGATGTGGCCGCGCGCGATCAGCGCCGGGAAGTGGCGGTAGAAGAGGGTGAGCAGCAGCGTCTGGATGTGCGCGCCGTCGACGTCGGCGTCGGACATGATGACGACCTTGCCGTAGCGCAGGTTGGCGAGGTCCGGCGTGTCCGTTGCGGCATGCGGCTCTATGCCGAGGGCTACCGCGATGTCGTGAATCTCGTTGTTGGCGAACAGGCGGTTGGCCTCGATCTCCCAGGAATTCTGTACCTTGCCGCGCAGCGGCAGGATGGCCTGCGTCTCGCGGTTGCGCGCCATCTTGGCCGAGCCACCGGCCGAATCACCCTCGACGAGGAACAACTCGTTGTCCGCGATGTCGGTCGATTCGCAGTCGGAGAGCTTGCCCGGCAGCACGGCAACGCCGGACTGTTTCCGTTTCTCGACCTTCTGTGCGCTCTTCTGGCGCGCGAGTGCCTGCTTGATCGCCAGCTCGGCAATCGCTTTACCGGCGTCCACATGCTGGTTCAGCCAGATCTCGAACGGGTCGCGCACCATGCCGGCGACGAGCTTGACGGCCTCGCGCGAATTGAGCTTTTCCTTCACCTGGCCCTGGAATTGCGGATCGAGGATGCGCGCCGAGAGCACGAAACCCATCTTGCCGCAGATGTCGTCCTGCTGGAGTTTCACGCCGCGCGGCAGCAGGGCATGGTGCTCGATGAAACTTTTGATGGCTTCGAACACGCCGGTGCGCAGGCCCGCTTCGTGGGTGCCGCCGGCGACAGTCGGGATCAGGTTGACATAGGACTCGGTCGGCGCGGACTCCGGCCACCAGCCGAAGGCCCAGCCCGCACCTTCGCCTTCGGCAAAGCTTTCATGGTCGGCACCGGCGTAGTTCTCGCTGGCGAATATCGGTGCGACCGCTTGTTCATCGCCGGCGATCTCCTTCAGGTAGCCGGCCAGACCGTCGGGGTAGCGCCAGGTTTTTTCGGCGAGCTTGCCGTCGGCCTGTTCGACCGCCAGCGTGACTTTCACGCCCGGCAGCAGCACGGCCTTGGAGCGCAGCAGGCGTTCCAGTTCGGCCTGCGGCACCTTCGGCGAGTCGAAATATTTCGGGTCGGGAATGACGCGAACCCGGGTGCCGGTCTGTCGGCCGCAATCGCCGGTGACGGCGATCTGCGAAATCTTCTCGCCGCCCTCGGAAAAGCTCACCGCGTGGACCTTGCCCTCGCGGCGGATCTCGACCTCGACGCTGAGTGACAAGGCGTTGGTGACGGAAACCCCCACGCCGTGCAGGCCGCCGGAGAAGGCGTAGGCCGTGTTGCCGCCCTTCTTGTCGAACTTGCCGCCGGCGTGCAGGCGCGTGAAGGCGAGCACGACGACGGGAATCTTTTCTTCCGGGTGCAGGCCGACCGGAATGCCGCGGCCATCGTCGGCGATCGTGATGGCGCCATCGCGCGTCACCGCAACGTGGATATGTTTGGCAAAACCGCCCAGCGCCTCGTCGGCGGCGTTGTCGATCACTTCCTGGATGATATGGGCCGGCGAGTCGGTGCGGGTGTACATGCCCGGCCGTTCGCGGACCGGTTCCAGCCCCTTCAGGACGCGGAAGGAGGATTCGTCGTAGGTCTGTTTCATGGTGGTGTGCAAGCTTGCCCTGCCGGCAATGGGTAACAAGGCGGGAATTGAGGCCATGAAGGCCCTGTGATTAAAAAATGTGGGGGCGGACTTTACGCGAAATCGCATTTCCGCTATAGTGCGCGCCTCGTTCAAGGCGCCCGTAGCTCAGCTGGATAGAGTACTTGGCTACGAACCAAGGGGTCGGGCGTTCGAATCGCTCCGGGCGCGCCAAGATACGACAAGGGGTTAGCGAAAGCTGACCCCTTTCCTTTTCTAGGCACGTAGCTGAAACGTAGCTACGTTTCCACCAGGACTCCCAGCCACCTGCTTCATGCTGGACAAACGTGGCGCGGGTTGAGACCAGACCAACGAAAAACAATTTCCCAGACGGTTAGAGAGTCACTTAAGATCGCCATACCGGCATCATAAAACCTTTATTTTGCCAAGGGTACTGGAGTTAAAAGTACAACAGGTCGAGGACTTATGCCGGGTTATCCACCGCCGGCCGCCAGCCAGCGTTAAAGGCGCGCTGGCGACACTCTCCCCCAGTTGGTTCAACGGCAGGTCGTCTCAGACTTGGATTCACCCGGTGCAGTTACCCACGGTCAGCAGGCCGGCCAGAACGGCCATCGGTGGTTCACTAAAACCAATGTCAAGTTGAACGTCCGTTTCTACGGTCACAGAACAGGCGTGATGGGCCGTTTGCTGTCCCCACTTTGAACTTTTCGGTTGCTGTGCGGCATTCAGCCCCCGTCAGAGATCAATCTAGGACTCGCCTTTTGCCTTGATACCCAGACGGCGCAATTTTTCCCAAAGGGTCTTCCTCGTGATTCCCAGAGCCTCTGCCGCGTGTGTCATGTGGCCACTGTGCCGCTCCAGCGTCATGGTCAGGTAATCTCTTTCACACGCCATGAGATATTCGGTCAGTGATTCCGAGACATGCGGCTTAGGGACTTCGCCCTCCAGGCTGTCGCCAAAGAATGCCTCGGCCCCGAGCAGAGGACCGCTGGAAAGGATGCAGGCACGTTCCACCGCATGTTTTAGCTCGCGCACGTTGCCGGGCCAGCTATAGTTCAGGAGGGCCTGCTCCGTGCGCGGATCCAGGCGACGCTTTTCCGCGGGGTGTTGCCGGTTGAATTCCTCGACGAAGTGCCGAACGAACCAGCGAATGTCGTCCGGCCGTTCGCGCAGGGGCGGAATGCGGATTTGGATCACATGAATGCGGTAGTACAGGTCCTCCCTAAACTGGCCGTTTTCCACCATCGACTTCAGATCGCGGTGGGTAGCGCAGACCAGACGAAAATCGGACGTCAGCTGAGTCTCGCCACCAAGCCGCGTAAGCTTCCTTTCCTGCAGCACACGTAGCAGCTTGGCCTGCATCGACAGCGGCATTTCGCCGATTTCGTCGAGGAATAACGTGCCCCGGTGGGCCTGTTCGAAATACCCGCGCTTGGCCTTCACCGCGCCGGTGAAGGCGCCTTTTTCGAAACCGAAGAGTTCCGCTTCCATCAGCGACTCGGGTATGGACGCACAATTGACGGCGATGAATCCGTTCGCGGTTCCCACGGCATGGCGGTGGAACAACTGGGCGACATGCTCCTTGCCGACGCCGGACTCACCGGTGATCAGCAGTGCGGCCGCGTGTCGCGCCAGCCGGGGCAGCGATTCGGCGATACGCCGCATGGCGGGGGAAATGCCGAGGGAGTCGTCGCCACTGTCGCTGCCGACGCCATAGCTTTCGGCCAGGCCGCGCACTTTCTGCACCAGCACGTCGACATCGAAGGGCTTGGTGAGGTAATCGGCGGCGCCGGCCTTGAGCAGTTCGACCGCCCGGTCGATGGTGCCGTAGGCGGTCATGAACAGGAAGGGCGGCAGCATTACTTGGCGTTGCTTCAGTTCGAGAAAGAGGTCGCCGCCATTGCGATCCGGCAGACGGATGTCGCTGACCACGACGCTGTAGCGATGTGCTTCGATCGCGGTCGCCGCTTCTGCCGCCGTGCGACACCAATCCACCTCGAAACCTTCGAGGCGGAGTAACTGGACGAGCGATTCGCCCATGATCTCGTCGTCTTCGACGAGACAAACATGGGTATGGTTTTCAGGCGGGTTGGCCATAGGGAATCTCGACGCTGAAGGTGGTGCAGCCGGGCTCGCTCTCGACGGAGAGGCCGCCGTTCAATTGCCGGACGATTTGGTCAGACGATCCACAGCCCGAGCCCGTGGCCCTTTTCGCGGCCACTGGCGAATGGCTCGAAGAGATAGGCCATCTGTTCTTCCGGGATGTGCTGACCGTCGTTGCAGGCGGTCAGCCGCAGCTTGCCGTCGTCGGCCGCGGCGGTCAGCCGCACCATGCCGCCTTCCTCCGCCGCGGCCACTGCATTGAGCAGCAGGTTCAGCAGGATTTGCCGCAGCAGCGTGGCCGGCAAGGGCAGGGGTGCGGCCAGCGATCCCTCCACGATGACGTGTACCGAACGGACATGTGCCTCGGCTTCGACCAGGATCAGCAAGTCGTCGATATCCGCCGGCTCGAATGATCGATCCTCGGTCTTGGTCTCGACCAGCAGGGCAGCCACCGTATTGCGAATTTGCGAGAGACCACGTTCGAGCAGCGAGAAGGTTTGCACGGCCAACGGATCGGTTCCACCGTGACGCTGATAGGTTTTTATGGACGTCAGCATGCCGCCGAGCGGGTTGTTAATTTCATGCGCGATGCCCGCCGACAGACGTCCCACGGCGGCCAGTCGCTCGGAGACGAGCATCTGGCTCTCCAACTCCTGCTTGATCTTCAATTCGCCCAGCATGCGGCGGAAAGCATCACCCAGTTGCCCGATTTCGTCGCGACTCTTCGGCAGCTCGGCCAGCCGTGCAGTCTCCAGTTCACCCGGCACGTGCCGCATGGCTTCCGCCAGGGCAAGTAGCGGCGCACCGGTGCGGCGTGCCCAGACCCATGAAATCGGCATGATGACCAACAGCACCAACAGCGTAACCAGCGCTGCCTGCGCCACCAGCCCCATAAAGCGCGGCAGGAAGGAAATCTTCGAGTAACCGAGAATCACGTGACCGAGCGCCGTACCATCGGCGACCAGCGGCGACATAACGAAGTAGTGAGTCGAATCGACGGGCTCGATCACCTGCTGCTCGGTGGCCTTGCCTTCCATCAGCGTGGAGCGCAGGCGCGCATAGGCACCGCCAAGTCGGGCTGGACTGCTGCCAATGGGAAGGTCGCGTGGCCGAGTAAACACGAAGACCCGATACTCAGCGTCTGTCACCAGTACCACATCGGCCTGCAATTCGGGCGCGATGGCGGCGGGGTCGTGAGCCGATTGCAGGATTTCATAGGCGCGCCAGATGTCGTCGTGCAACACCGGTGCGACCAGCGTATTGGCCAGCACCCGGGCCAGACTCTTGGCGTGGGCCTCAAGGTTCTGACGCATCTCGTCATATTCACGGGTGACCAGAGCAGCCGTCACTGCCAGTGCGGTGCCGAGGACCGCCGCCATGACGCGTAGCGGAATCTTCCAGCGCAGCGAGAGATCATCGAGCGCGATCACAGCGGTCGAACCCGCGCCGCCATGCGCGCAATCTCGTCGAACAGCGCCGGTTGGCCGGCGACAAAGCCGTCCAGACGAAGCAGGCGCAGCAACTCCGCGCCTTCTGGATCGGACGGCATACCGAACAGGACTGCGCCGAATTGTTGCAGATCCTGCGAGGGGATATTCGCACGCGCGACGAACGGAGGATGACCCAGATCGGGAGAGCGATCGATGATGCGCGTCGCTTGGGTCAGCTTCGGATGAAACTCGGCCAGGGTTTCCCAGACATAGCCATCCACCGCCCCGCCATCGGCCAGCCCGACCCCGACGGCCTCGATAACCTTACGGTGCGCCCAAGTGAAAAAACTGTGGGAGAAAAAGGTTGACGGGTTCTCGCCTCGGGTCGTCAACAGGTATTGCGGGTAGAGATAGCCCGAGTTGGAGTCCGGATCCGAATAGGCGAACACCTTGCCGCGCAGGTCTGCCAGGCTGGTGGTCTTCTGGTCGTAGGCAGGCACGATGAGGTAGGACTGGTAATACGGTCGTCCACGCCACAGGGGAACCGCGACCAGGCGCAACTCCTTCCGGTGGCGCACATAGGGATAGCCGCAGATCCAGGCGAAATCGATCTTGCCGACACGGATCAGATCCAGCACTTCACGGTAATTGCCTCGCTGAACAAAAATGACCGATCGTTTCAGCCGCTGCTCCAACCAGCTTCGCCAGCGCGCCAGAAAACTTACCTGGTCGTCAAGAAAGACTGGCGTCAGCCCGATACGCAGGGCGCTTGTCTCTGCGCGCGCGGGCAGCAATGATGAGGCGGCGATGGCCATCGCCGACTGGAGAAATACCCGCCTGCACAGGGCGGTGGAATCCCTGTTTCCTGATCTCATGACCGTGATGATAAGCGTCGGGGTACGGCTAAGCCATGGGCGATTTCAGCGACGTTACACCGGCGTAACACGCTGCATCGCAACAATTAGGGGCGCTGTTACGTCGGCGTAACCATCCCACAAGTGCCATGGCAATCGCCAATACGCAAATCCCTTGTAGTGGTATGGGATTCAAGCATTTCTTCCCGTGGTGGCCCGGATGTTGCGTAAACGATGCAGCGATCCATGCGGCGCAGCCCGGGTATCCCGGCCAGGCGCGATCTAAGGGTTGTCTTGTAGAACATTTAAGAGGAGGCAAGACAGATGAGTGAAGAATTGAGGGTCTCTCCCATCGAGACGCGCGGACTGGCTGGCAAGAAACGCTATGCCATGGTTGTCGACACGCGTCGCTGCATTGGCTGCATGGCCTGCCAGGTCGCCTGTAAAGCCGAATACGACACGCCGCTTGGCGTAAATCGCACCTGGGTGCCCTACAAGGTGGTCGGCAAATACCCCATCGTGAAAAAGCACTTCCTGCCACGGCTGTGCAACCACTGCGACGATCCCCCATGCGTGCGCAACTGCCCGGTCGATGCGACCTTCAAGGTCGAGGATGGCGGTTTCGTCCTGCAACGCTACGAGCGCTGCATCGGCTGCCGCAGCTGCATGGCGGCCTGCCCTTACAACGCGCGCTTCATGCTGCCCTCGCATCGCACCTACACACCGATCACCAACGTGGTCGACAAGTGCACCTTCTGCTTCCATCGCGTGACGCAGAACCTGGTGCCGGCCTGCGTGCAGACCTGCATCGGTCGTTCGCGCGTGTTCGGCGACCTCAACGACCCGAACAGCGAAGTGTCCTACCTGGTGGCGAAGAATCCGACCCAGGTACTGCGTCCTGAGGAAGGCACCAAGCCGCACGTCTTCTACATTGGTGCCGATCGCAACGCCACCGAGTTTGGTCGCGATGCCTACCGCAAGCCCGAAGTGATGGAGCTCGACCGCTCCGCCTTCAAGGCGCCACTTCAAGATCTGAGGGGTACATCATGGGTGATTACGTCTGGTTCCACGACATCTCCTGGCATGCCAGTTATGCCGTATATTTCTTCGTCATCGGCATCCTTGCCGGTCTGTCCTTCCTCTCCTACGGTTCCTGGGACCACGCGGCGCTGCGTCCGTTGCGCGAAAAAGCTGCCTATGGCTCGTTCGTGCTGCTGGCGTTGGGTGGTCTGCTACTGATTGCAGACTTATCGCAGCCGATGCGTTTCCTGAACATCCTCAATCCGGCCTATCTCAACTTCACCTCGCCGCTGGCTTGGGGCGCACTGAACATCGTCGCCTTCGGCGTCTGCTCGGTGCTCTACATTCTGGCGTTGATGAAAGAGCGATGAATCGCCGCGCACCAAGCTGCTGGCAATGGTCACCGCCCTGCTGGCGCTGGGTCTGCCGATCTATACCGGCTATGACCTGTCGGTGCACCAGTCGCGCCCGGTCTGGAACACGCCGGTCATGCCGGTGTTGTTCGTCGCCATGGCGATCGCCTCCGGTTCTGCCGTCGGTTCCTTTCTGGCAGGCGGCAATGACGCAGCCCAGACGGTATTGCGCCAATACATGCTGTGGTCGGCAGGTGCGGTGGCAGTCATCCTGGTCTCGATCATGGGCACAACGAACTATGGCGGATCGGCTCAGGAACTGAGCTTCATCATCATGACAACCGGCACCATGGGACTGATTGTTCATCGGCATCGGCTTCCTCGCCGGCAGCGTGGCCCCCGCCGTGATGCTCTATGCCCCGGCCGGAAAGAGCCAGGGCGTGATCATGCTCTCGGCCCTGCTGATCCTGATCGGTGGTGCGGCACTGCGTTATGTGATCCTGGTCGCCCCACAGCAACTACAAACCCTTTACTGACCGACGACGAGGAGAAATAGAACATGGAAATGCCAAAAGTCACACGTCGCACCTTCCTCAAGGTCAGCGCCACCACCGGTGCTGCCGCGGCCACCGCCCCGCGTCTGCTCCACGCCATGGAAAACGAGCTGGGCGGCAAGGACTTCGGCCCGGTTACGGGCGCCGAACGCAAGGCCATCCCCATCAACTGCCACGTCTGCAACATCCAGGATGGCGCCATCGCCTACGTCGAGAACGACCGCGTGGTGAAGCTGGAAGGCAACCCGGAGCACGTCTCGACGCGCGGTCGCCTCTGTGCAAAGGGTAACTCCGGTATGTGGTACAGCTACGACCCGGACCGCATCCTCTATCCATTGAAGCGCGTTGGCGCGCGCGGCGAGGGCAAGTGGAAGCGCATTACCTGGGACGAGGCGCTGACCGAACTGGCCGGCAAGCTCGACGCCGCCCTGAAGGAAGATCCGAACACCATCATGCTCAAGTACGGCCGCAACCGCACCGGCGGCACCATCGACCGCTTCATGAAGACGTTAGGCTCAGCCACAGTGCTGAACCACACATCCGTTTGCGAATCGTCGAAGAAGGTCGGCATGGAACCGACTTGGGGTCCTGATATCGAGACGCCAGATTTCGCCAATGCGAAATACGTTCTCAACTTCGGTTCCAACGTGCTTGAAGCCGCCTACTTTCACAATCCGCTGTCGCAACGCGTGACGGAAGGCCGCATCGACAACAACATGAAAATCGTCACCTTCGATGTGCGTCTGTCCAACACCGCCGGATTTTCCGACGAGTGGATCCCCGTGCACCCAGCCACCGACGGCGCGGTGGCGCTGGCCATGGGCCACGTGATCCTACGCGACGATCTGCAGGACTCCGACTTCATCGAGACGTGGACCAACGTCTCGGTCAAGGAACTCAAGGAGCATTACAAGCAATACACGCCGGAATGGGCGGCAAAGATTTCGGGCGTCCCCGCCGAGACCATCGAGCGCATCGCCCGCGAGTTCGCCACCACCAAGCCGGCGACGCTTTTCACCTATCGCGGCCCGGCCAAGCACATGTACGGTTCCTACAACGAGAAGGCTTGCATGATGCTGCCGATCATGACCGGCAACGTCGAGAAGAAGGGCGGCTACTGTCTGCCGCGCGGCATGGGCTGGCCCCAGCCGCAGCCGGAGCCACCCAAGCCGGCCAAGGCCTCTTACATGGCTGACCATCCGGACTATCCGCTGGCTGCCCACAAGGTCAGCCATCTGGTGCCCTTCTGGATCGCCGACGGCAAGCAGAAGATCAATGTCTACTTTACCTATCAGGACAATCCGGTTTATAGCAATCCCGGCTCTCTCGCGGTGTGGGGCAGGCTGTTCAAGGACGAGAAGTTGATCCCCTACTATGTGTCGATGAGTTCGCACATGGGTGAGGAGACGGCACTGGCCGACCTGATCCTGCCCGACTGCCCGTATCTGGAGCGCTGGGAGCCCGAGTCGATGCCAAACTCGTTGTGGCCCTGGCTGGGCATCCGCCAGCCGGTGCACAAGTCGCTCGGCGAATCGCGCGAGAACCGCGTGCTGCTTCGCGACATAATTTGGAAGCTGGACCCGGACGGCAAGCGTGGCATGAAGCAATACTGGAACTTCAAGGATGGCGAGGACTACATGCGCCATCACTTCGACAACGTGCCCGGCTTGAAGGAAGCCGGCGGTCTCGATTTCCTCAAGAAGCACGGTGTCTGGCCGATCTATGGCAAGCTCAATCCCGCCACTGGCAAGGTGTCCGATAAGACCGGGCGCGAAATCAAGGCGGAGTACGGGCTGTACAAGAAGGAACTGTCGGCGGCGGACATGGCCGGCGCGACGGTCGACAAGGGTGGTGTCATCAGCAAGAACGGCAAGGCCATCGGCATCAAACGCGACGGCAAACACTATGTTGGCTTCCCTACCGGCAACCGCATCATCAACGTGCGCGTCGACCAGTGGGCCGAATATGGCTTCAATCCGATGCCGACCTTCAAGCGCATTCCCTGGCACGAAACTATGAAGGAAGACGAGTTGGTCATGGTTACCTTCAAGCTCAACGTGCACAAGCAGTCGCGTACGGCGGCGGTGAAGTGGCTGGCCGAGATCGCCCACAACAATCCGATGTGGATCAACCAGGCGACAGCGGACAAGATTGGCGTCAAGACCGGCGACCTGGTACGTGTCGAGAGCAAGGTCGGTCACCTCGTCACCAAGGCCTACGTTACCGAGGGCATCCACCCCCGCACCGTGGCAATCCCGACCGGCTTCGGCCATTGGGAATACGGCCGCCTGGCGACGCTCAAGCTCAAGGAGAAGAAGGGCGATGCCAGCCACGGCCAGGACGACCCGGACATGAACAATGTCTGGTGGGACGACAAGGGAGTGCATCCGAACCAGATCATCCCCGCGGTGGTTGACCCGATCGGCGGCTCGCAGGGCTGGTACGACACGGTGGTGAAGGTCACCAAGGCCGGCCCGAACGACAAGTACGGCGACGTGCAAGGCGACTACCAGAAGCATTACGAGGCCTACAAGGAGACCTTGCGCTACGCCTACACCGGCGACCTGCACCGCAAGATGCACCCGGAAATGGCCTCATGGGCCGGACCGGAAAGCGTGAAGCACAAGGCGGGCGGCGGGCACTGAGGGCCTTCCGAATGATCCCTGAGGAGGGATACGCCGGCTGCCCTGCTCTTCCCCTGGGGCGAGCCGGACTTTCTGGCCCGGCCTGTCTGGCGGGTCGTCTTTTATTGGAGCTGACATGCTGAAAGCCGCATTGGCCATCGACGACGAAAAAGCCGGCACCGGCATCACGCCGGAGCGCCCTACCGAGGAAATCCTGTGGGAATGCCGCGCGCGGGCCGGCGTCTATCGTCTGCTGTCGGGCGTATTTGTCGAAGAGGCAAGCGCAGAATTTATCGATGCATTGCGCGCCCCGGCGGCGCAAACGCAGTTCGACGAAGTGGGCCTGTGCTTCGATACCGACTTTACCGATGCGCCGACGGGCACGCTGATAGAAGAACTGGCCATCGAGTACAGCACCCTGTTCGCGGTCTCCGGCGGCTTCCCGCCGGTGGAATCGGTTCGTCTCTACGGCCGCTTCAAGCAGGATCCGAATTTCGAGACCATGCAGACCTACCGTCGTCTGGGATTCAGCCTGAGCCCGGGGCGTTTCGAGGTTTTTGCCGACCAACTCGGCGTCGAGCTGATGTTCGTCGCCGAATTGCTCGATCGCTGCACGGCCGCGCTCGAATGCGGCGACCGGATGGCCTTCCGACGTCTGGACAAGGAGATCAAGCGTTTCTGGACGCAACATCTGGGGCGCTGGGTGCGCGGCTACTGCCGTCTGATCGAACGCACGGCGGAGCATTCCTTCTACCGCGAGATGGCGCGCTTCCTCGGCGGCTATGCGTCGGAGGAGATCGAAGCCATGGGCCTGCGCATCGAAGATGCCGACCAGGCGCGCGCCGTGGTGCCCAAGGCGGAAGTGCGGGTCGAGTTCGATCCGAATGAACCGGTGTGCAACGGCTGCGTCGGTGAAGTCATTAGGGAAACGGCCAAGGTCCAGCCCCTGCACGATCTGCGATGAAGATCCTCGACCTTGCCCGGCGCGATCAGCCGCCCCCCGACCGTCAGGTGCTATCGCAGCTGGACTGGAGTGAGGTGGCGGCGATGTGGAACGGCAACCAGCTCGGGCAGTTGCACGACTGGCTCAACGAACGCTGGTCGCGGCTGATCCGCAACAGCCTGCTGGGCACCAAGGACCCCGAAGCCGAGTTTCTGCAAGGACTGGCCTTCGCCGCCCTGGCGTTGTTCTTCACCCAGAACCGCAACCAGGAAGGTGCGCTGCTGATGATCGACGACGCGCAGATGGCGCTGGCCAAGTACCGCCCGTGCTTCCTCGGCGTGAACGTCGCCCCCGTTCTGGGTACCTTGGCGGAATTGCGTACGCTGCTGGTCGGGCTGGCGCCGGAGGATGACTGTCCGCTGTATCCTTTCGTCTATCCGAAATTCGAATACACAGCCTGAAGTACGCCATGAATGAAGCAGCAGTTTTGCCTGAAAAGTCGGCGCTGGCGCTACGGCATCTGGGTACGTTTGATGCGAGCGCCGACATCGGCGAGGACGACCTCGTGTTTGATGCTCCGGGCGTCGAGGCGGTCACCTCCTGCTGCGCAGGAATCGTGCTGCCGACTGGCGACGCGGCACGCGCCGCCACGCTGCTCGCCGCCGGCGCAAACTGCGTTTTCCTCGGCGAGGCGGCGTTGCTGGACAGTGGCGCGGTCGAACAGCTTGTTGCGCGTCACGGCGGCGCGCGTATCGGCATCTTCGCGCCGCTACGGCGCCAGTCCGTGAGCTGGGCTTTCGAGACCGTATCCAATGCCGACTTCAAGGTGGTCGCGCCATCGCTTTGCGATCCCGCGTGGGAAGTGCTGAAGGCCGACGGTAGCGCCACGGGAACGCTCGCACTGTGGTGGCTGGCTGCCATGCGCGATCTCGGTGCGTCGCGGTTCCTGGTGCAGACTGAAATTTCCGACGACACCGATCTCAACCTATGCGCTGGCCTGGTCGAGGCGTTCGGCGAAGCCGTGTGGCTGGCGCCGCGCGATGAAGCCGCGCCGTGCCTGGCCGATTGGGTCGCTTTTGGTCAGTGTCGCCGGATCGCCTTGCCGACAGCACTGTTTGCCCGCCGTGCGGAACTCTTGCCCGATGCCTTCGCGCCATCCGTGGTACTGGAAGCTGCATGACGACGAAACTGCTCCACCTTGGCGTGTGCTTCCTTCTTCTCAGCTACGGTCGCGCCGCGCTGGCCGATGTCGCGGTGATGGACAAACTGCAACTTCAGTTCGCGCTCAAGTCAACACCGCCCTGCTGCGTGCTCGACGGCCGCCGCGAGGCGAACCGGCAGAAGTACCCACTGGCCGAGGCCCTGCCTTACGAGAAGGGTATCAAGATCAATCCGACAGCTTCGGTCGTGGTGATCGCCGACAACGATCGCCTGGCCCGGGAGATCGCCGCGGCGGTGGCCAAGGACTATCCGGGCAAACAGATCATTGCGGTGAAGGGCGGCGTTAGGGTGTGGGAAGCCAGTGTTGCGGCATTGGCCAAGGCTGCCGGCGGAGCACCTTCGTCCTTCAATTTCGTCATTCCCAAGAACACCTGTGAGCAGGGCACCCCACTTCAGCAGTTGCGCAGCAACGCGACGAAATAAGTGAGCGTTGCCTACCCCGAATTCCGCGACAGTCGGTGTACGCGCTACCGCTACCGCTACAGCGAATGCAGCCGCTGCCTTGACGCCTGCCCGCATGAAGCGATTACGCTGGCGGACGACGGCGCCAAACTCGACACCGCGCGCTGCCAGAACTGCGCCCTGTGCGTGACCGCCTGCCATACCGGCGCCTGGGCCGCTTCTACCTTCAAGCCTATCGAGCTGCTGCGTCAGGCGATCAAGTTGCCAACTTTCACTATCGCTTGTGCGCCTGGTGGTGGCGCGGATACTGCTGGCGCCGTCGTTCCCTGCCTGGGCGACATCGACAGCGCCATGCTGGCCTACCTTGCCAAGCGGCGCATTCCCGTCACGCTGAAGGGCAGCGCACATTGCGGTCAATGTGCCCATGGTGCCAAAGGTGCGGCCCAAATGGTGCTGAACTTGGAAGCGGTTGGCCTGCTACGTGAAGCGGGCGACGGCGAGCAATGGGTCGAAACCCTCCTGGCGACGAACGAAACGGATGCCGCAACGCCGAAGAAGCCGGCCACCGGTTTTGCCGTCGGCCGTCGCCAGTTGTTCCGGCGCCTGGTCGGGCGCGGCGTCGATGAAGTCGCCCGTGCCGCCGAAGTTCCCGTTGCCCGGACCGTCGTTCCCGACAAGGCCATTCGCGCCGGCGCCTATGCCGGCACCGAGCAGCGCGAACTGCTGCAGATCGTCTGCGAGCGCAAGGACGAAAAGCCTTTCACGGTGCGCTGGCACGAAGCGCTGCCGTTGATTCAACTCTATCTCAAGCCCGGCTGCACTGCCTGCGAAGCCTGCTTTCGCGCCTGCCCCACCGGCGCCATCCAGATCGTCGAAAATCCCGGCGACTGGTCGCTCACCTTCCAGACCGACCGTTGCGTCGCCTGTGAGGTTTGCCTCGAAGTGTGCCAGCCCCGCGTGCTCGACGCCGAGGATGTTTTCGATGCGCGTCCGGAAAGGCCGGCACGGGTATTGCACGCACTGGGCAAACAGCGCTGCGCGCGCTGCGACCGCTTTTTCGTTTCACCCTCCCCCGAGGAGGTTTGCCCGATCTGCCGCGACGACGAGGATGCCTTCTCGTCGATCTTCGGCTGAAGCAAGAAGAGGAGTCCGCAATGGAATGGGAATTCACCCCCGAAGATGTGGTCAAGGGTCGTTCGGGCTACGGCCTGGCCGCGTTTCGCCACGACCTGGCCGAGGAGGTGCGGCAGAATGTCGGCGGCGGCGATGCCGATGCCTTCGCCCGCACCTATCACCTGCTCTACGACCTGTGCTACGCGCTCGCCACCAGCAAGGACATCGAGGCCCATTTCGCCGCCTATGCCTATGATCCGCCGACGGTGCAGTTCCTGCGCGAACTGCAGCCGGTGATGGTGGGCAACGTCGCCATGCTCGGGGCCATCCTGCAACGCCAGATCATGGATCACGTCGAGGCCGGCATGCCGCTGGAGGCGGCCATCGACGAAGTGGCCGCATGGCACTGTCGCTCCATTGCGGAATCGGCGCCCGCAGCCGTCACCCGGCTCGACGCCTGACCATGCTTCAGGATCGCTTTGGTTGCAGCGTCGACTAGCTACGGTAAACATAAATAACGATATTTCAGGCTTTATCAGGCTGTTTAGCGTAATGTCGGACGCTACAAGGCATTGATTTATAAAGTACTACATGTTGCTGTTGCCCCTACGAACCAAGGGGTCGGGCGTTCGAATTGCTCCGGGCGCGCCAAGATACGACAGGCGGTTGTGATTTCAGTCACTAACCGCTTTTTCTTTTCCGGGTTTGGCGGGGCGCCAGGGAGAACAACAAGTCGCCTTCGGGCGGCTGTTCGTTTCAATCAGCCGATCAGTGCGACGCTTTTGACCTGTACCCAGACCGCCTGTCCCGGCTTGAGTTCGAGGGCTGCAACCGAGCGCCGGGTAACGCGGGCGATGATCGGCGCGGCGCCAACCTGCAGGCGCACCAGTTGCTGGGCGGGATGCGGTTCGTCGGCGAGTGCCACGACCTTGGCGGGAAGCGTATTGAGGATGCTGGTGTTGAGAATCTGCTCGCGCGCGATGCTGACGTCGCGTGCGAGGATGCGCACACGTACCGGGTGGCCGGGCGCATGGCCGCCATCGCGTACCCAGACGTGTCCGCCCGCGAAACCGATGCGCGCCAATTGCCAGTGCTCGTCCCGCTCGACGACCGTGCCGTCGAGTACCACACCGACGTCTTCGCCGAGGCGCATCGACAGGGCGGGCAGGTCGACGCGGGCGAGCGTCTCGACCAGCGGGCCTTGCGCCACGGCCCGTCCGGCGTCCATCACGACGATATGATCGGCCAGCCGCGCGACTTCGTCGGGCGAATGGCTGACGTAGAGCACGGGAATTTCCAGTTCGTCGTGCAGGCGTTCGAGGTAGGGCAGGATTTCGTTCTTGCGCGCAAGGTCGAGCGCGGCGAGCGGTTCGTCCAGCAGCAGCAGGCGCGGCGCGGTGAGTAACGCGCGTGCGATCGCTACGCGCTGGCGCTCGCCGCCGGAAAGGCGGTCCGGCTTGCGGTCGAGCAGGGTGCCGATGCCGAGCAACGCGATGATGTGTTGAAAGTCAGCGCTGGCAGGACGGCACCCGGCACGCTTCGCGCCGTAGTCCAGGTTGCCTTGTACGCTCAGGTGCGGGAACAGGTTTGCTTCCTGGAACACGACGCCGATCGGCCGGCGATGCGTGGGCAGGAAGGTGGTTGCGTCCTGCCACACCGTGCCGCCGACAGCCAGGCGACCGGTCGCGTGTTCGAGACCGGCGATGCAGCGCAGCAGCGTCGTCTTGCCCGAGCCCGAATGGCCGAACAGCGCAGTGACGCCGCATTCCGGCAGGTTGAGGTCCACGTCGAGCGTGAAGCCCGGGTAAGCCAGCTGGAAGCGGGCTTGGATCTCAGCCATGGCCGGCCCGGTGCGTTGCCGGCTTGAAGGTGTTGAGCACCAGCAGCACAATGAAGGCGAACGCCAGCATGCCGCCGGCCAGCCAGTGCGCCGGGGCGTATTCGAGCGCCTCGACATGGTTGTAGATCGCCATGGAAAGCACCTGCGTCTTGCCCGGGATGTTGCCACCGATCATCAGCACCACGCCAAATTCGCCCACGGTGTGCGCGAAGCCGAGCACCGTCGCGGTGATGAAGCCGGGGCGCGCCAGCGGCAGGGCCACCGTGAAGAACGTATCCAACGGGCTCGCGCGCAATGTCGCCGCCGCTTCGAGGGGGCGCTCGCCGATGGCTTCGAAGGCCTGCCGCAACGGCTGGACGACGAAGGGCATCGAGTAGATCACCGAGGCAACGACGAGGCCGGCGAACGTGAAGGGCAGGAGGCCGAGGCCAAGCGATTGCGTAAATTGCCCGACGGGACCGTCCGGCCCCATCAGCACCAGCAGGTAGAAGCCGAGCACCGCCGGCGGCAGCACCAGCGGCAGGGTGACGATCGCACCGACAGGGCCTTTCCAGGCGGAACCCGTGCGCGCCAGCCACCAGGCCACCGGCGTGCCGATCAACAGCAGCAGCACGGTGGTCAGGCCGGCCAGCTTGAGCGTCAGCCAGACGGCATCAAGATCCGCGGGTGACATGGCGCCAACTCAAATCGCGTAGCCGAAGGCGCGGATGATTGCTTTCGCCTTGTCCGATTGCAGGTAGGCGAGCCAGGCGGCCGCGGCCGGACGATCCTTGCCGACGGTCAGCAGCAGGGCATCCTGACACAGCGGCGCATGCAGTTCGGCGGGGACGATCCAGCCCGACCCCGTTGTGATGCGGCCGTCCTTGCTGACTTGCGACAGGGCGACGAAGCCGAGTTCGGCATTGCCGCTGGCGACGAACTGATGCGCCTGCCCGATGTTTTCACCGTAGACCAGTTTCCCCTGCAGGCGGTCGTGGAGTTGCAGGGCGGTCAGCGTTTCGATGGCGGCGACCCCATAGGGCGCCAGCTTCGGGTTGGCGATTGCCAAGTGGCGGTACGTGCCCATCTTCAGTACGTCGCCGCGCGCATCGACGAAACCCGGCTGGGCCGACCAAAGCGCGAGTCGGCCGATCGCATAGGTGAACCGGCCACTGCCCATGTCTTCGGCTTCGAGTCTGGCGGGTGTCGTGTCGTCGGCCGCGAGCAGGCACGCTCGAAGGGTGCCCCGTTCCGGATCTGGGCGTAGAACTTGCCCGTGCCGCCGATTGCCAGTCGGGCCGTGTGGCCGGTGTCGCGCTCGAATTCGGTGGCGATGAGCCGCGCGGGCAGGGCGAAATTCGCCGCGACGGCGATCTGCACTTCATCAGCGCGAACCGGTCCGGAAGTGGGTAGGACGAGAGCGGTCACAAGCAGGAAAAAAAGCGTGCGCATGGAGCGCGCTAGTTTAGTGGAGTTCGTCAGCCGCAAGGCCAGCCATTTGTGAATGAGCGGATCTGGCGAAAGTCAGCCCTGGCATGACGGCACTAGGCAGGTTTTTGGCCGGCCAATGCCCGATCCAGCTGCCGCGCGAAGCTGTGTTGATCGCTGGCGGAGAACGCTGACGGTCCGCCCGTTTCCACGCCGCTAGAACGCAGCGTGTCCATGAAATTGCGCAGCGTCAGCGCGGCGGCGATGCTGCCCTTGTCGTAAGGTTCGCCGCGTGGCGTCAGCACGAGGCCGCCCTTGTCGATCACGTCGGCGGCGAGCGGAATGTCGGACGTGATTACCAGATCGCCGGCCGCCACGCGCCGCGCGATTTCGTTATCGGCCACATCGAAGCCCTTCGGCACCTGCACCGCACGGATGTGCGCAGAAGGCGGCACCGCCAGCATCTGGTTGGCGACCAGCGTTACGGTGATGCCCGTACGTGTCGCCGCCCGGAACAGAATCTCCTTGATCGGTTTCGGGCAGGCATCGGCATCGACCCAGATTTGCATGGGTGGAGTGTGCTTAGTGCCGCGAGTCCTCGAGGTGGCTCACGTCGTCGTGTTCGCGCTGGTTGGCCTCGTGGCGGCGCTTGACCAGCCACATCATGCCACCGACGAACAGGCCGAACAGCACGATGACCCAGTAGATATGCAGGCCGGCCTTGAGCAGCAGCGAGTAGATGCCGGTCATGATCAGGATCGACAGGTTCTCGTTGAAGTTCTGCACGGCGATGGAATGGCCGGCACCCATCAGGATGTGGCCGCGATGCTGCAGCAGGGCGTTCATCGGCACGACGAAAAAGCCTGAAAGGATGCCGACGACGACCAGCAGCGGCATGGCGACCCAGGTATCGCGCACGACGATCATGACGATGATGACGACGCCCATCGCGATGCCGAGCGGAATGACGCGTACCGACTTGCGCAGGGTGATCATGCGTGGCGGCGAGTATCGCGCCGATGGCGACGCCGACCGCGACGACGCCCTGCAGCATGCTGGCCTTGGACAGATCCAGGTTGAGGGCGGTCTTGGCCCATTCGATGACGATGAATTGCAGGGTGGCGCCGGCACCCCAGAACAGTGTGGTGACCGCGAGCGAGATCTGACCGAGCTTGTCGCGCCAGAGCAGCTTGAGGCAGTGGTTGAACTCGTGGAAGAGGTAGATCGGGTTCTTCTTCAGCGGCTTGTGGTCAACGCCGGTATCGGGGATGTAGAGGTTGAAGAGTCGCGGCGACGAGATAGAGCACGCCGATGATGAGCAGGTTCATCTCGGCGATGGTGTCGATGCCGGTATCGATCAGCGGGAAGTCGAAGGCCAGGATGGACTGGGCGAAGTCGGGCTTGATCAGCACGCCGCCCAGGACGACACCGAGGATGATGGCGACGACCGTCAGGCCCTCGATCCAGCCGTTGGCGACGACCAGCTGGCGATGGGGCAGGTATTCGGTGAGGATGCCGTACTTGGCCGGCGAGTAGGCGGCGGCGCCGAGACCGACCACGGCATAGGCCAGCAGCGGATGCACATCCAGGAGCATCAGCGTGCAGCCGATGATCTTGATGCCGTTGCTGATGAACATCACGCGCCACTTCGGCATCGAGTCGGCGAAGGCGCCGACGAAAGCCGCGAGCGCGACGTAGGAAACGGTGAAGAAGGTCTTCAGCAGCGGTTCGTAGGCCGCCGGAGCATGCATGTCGCGCAGGATGGCGATGGCGGCGATCAGCAGGGCGTTGTCGGCGAGCGCGGAGAAAAACTGCGCCGCCATGATGATGTAGAAGCCGAGGCTCATGGCCGCCGGTTTATATCACGAAAGTCTTTTAACCCCTTTGAACGATGTCTTTATCCGCAGTGGCTTTGCGTGCCAATAGCGGCCAATGAATAATTGGTCATCAGGCTATCTTATGAATCCGATTTGTGTTTGAATTGCGCTCGGTCGCTATCAAAAACAACTATCGAGGGGGTGGACCTCATGGCTGATCGCAGGCTGCAGGTCTTTCATGCCGTTGCCAAGCAACTGTCCTTCACCAAGGCGGCGGAAGTGCTGTTCATGACGCAGCCGGCGGTGACCTTCCAGATCAAGCAGCTCGAAGAGCATTTCAACACCCGCCTGTTCGATCGCGGCCACGGCCGCATTTCGCCTGACGCCGGCCGGCGAACTGGTGCTGGACTATGCCGAGAAGATTCTCGGCCTCTCCTCGCGAAATGGACGTGCGCCTGGCGGAAATGACCGGCGAGATCGGCGGATCGCTGCTGGTCGGCGCCTGCACCACCATCGCCGAATTCATGCTGCCGCGCATCCTCGGCGAGTTCAAGTCGCAGTATCCCAATGTAAGGCCGCGCCTGGTCGTCGCCAACTCCGAGACCATCGAGACCCGCGTCGCCGAACATACCCTCGACATCGGCTTCATCGAGTCGCCCTCGCACCAGCCCAACCTGCAGACCGAGGTCAGTTGCGAGGACGAACTGCTGGTGATCTGCAGCCCGAAGTTCCCGCTGGCCAAGCACAAGGAAATCACGCCGCAGCAGTTGGTCGACCATCCCTACGTCTCGCGCGAGCCGGGTTCGGGCACGCGCGAATTCACCGACGCCTACCTGCACGAGCCGGCATCGACACCGGAGCAGGTCTAATCTCGTCATGGAAATGGGCAGCCCGGTGGCGCTGATCGGCGTGGTCGAGACCGGCCTGGGCTATGCCATCGCGTCGCGCTGCCTCGATCGCCACCTCGCTGCGCCTCGGCGATATCGTGGCCATTCCGCTCAAGCCGCGGCTGACCCGCAAGCTGTCCATGGTCTATCCGAAGGAAAAGTTCCGTTCGCGCCTGGTCACCGCCTTCGTCGACTACGCCAGCAAGCGCCTCAAGGATTTCTCGGTCTGAGCATCCTGCCGCGGTTCGGCTGACGCTTCCGCTCCGGTAGACTGCGCCCGACATGACCCGCCCGATCCGCGCCCGCATCGACCTCGCGGCGCTGCGCCACAACCATGCCGTCGCCCGCCGCCATGCCGGCGACGCCCGCATCTGGAGCGTCGTCAAGGCCAATGCCTACGGCCACGGCCTGATGCGCGCGGCGCGGCGCTGGCCGACGCCGCCGACGGCTTCGCCCTGATCGAACTCGAAGGCGCGATCGCCCTGCGCGAGGCCGGCATCCGCCAGCCCATCCTGATGCTCGAAGGCTTCTACGCGGCCGAGGAACTGCCGCTGCTCGCCGAGTACGGCCTGACCCCGCGTGATCCACAGCCGGACCAGGCCGAAGCTTCTGCGCCGCCGGCTGCCGGCCGAGCTGCCGGTCTATCTCAAGCTCAACACCGGCATGAACCGGCTCGGGCTTGATCGCGGCCGAGTCTCGCAGCCGCACTGATCGAGCGCTCGCGGCTGGGCGTGCAGCGTCACGCTGATGACCCATTTCGCCGATGCCGACGGCCCGCGCGGCGTGGCTTGGCAACTGGAGCGCTTTGCCGCGATGACTGCCGGGATGGACGCTGCCGCGCTGCCTGGCCAACTCCGCCGCGCTGCTGCGCCATCCGCAACGCCACGGCGACTGGGTGCGGCCGGGCATCATGCTCTACGGCAGTTCGCCGTTTCCGGACATGACGGCGGACGAACTCGGCCTGCAGCCGGTGATGACGCTGGAGAGCGAACTGATCGCCGTGCGGCACATCGCGCCGGGCGAGCGTGTCGGCTACGGCGGCACCTTTACCGCCGAGCGGCCGATGACGCATCGGCGTCGTCGCCTGCGGCTATGCCGACGGCTATCCGCGCCATGCGCCGAACGGCACGCCGGTGCTGGTCGACGGACAGCGCTCGCGCACTGCGTCGGCCGCGTCTCGATGGACAAGCTCTGCGTCGATCTCACCGAGCAGAAAGTCAGCGCTGGCGACACGGGATCCGTGTGGCGTCGGCGGTGGCGACTCTGTGGGGCGAAGGGCCTGCCCGCCGACGAAGTCGCCGCCGCCGCCGGCACCATCAGCTACGAGCTGTTCTGCGCGCTGGCGCCGCGCGTGCCGGTGACGGAAGTCGAGCTGATGGCCAAGGCGAAATCGATCTACACCTGCACCGAATGCGGCGCGCCGTCGCCCAAGTGGCAGGGGCAGTGCCCGGGCTGCGGGCAGTGGAACACGCTGGTCGAATCGGTGGCCGAGACCGGCGGCGGCGGCAACCGCTTCGGCACCAGCTTCGTTCGCGCGCTGGCCGCGACCGGCAAGCTGCAGGACCTGGCCGAGATCAAGCCGCGCGAGGAGCCGCGCCAGCCCACCGGCATCGAGGAATTCGACCGCGTGCTCGGCGGCGGGCTGGTCGCCGGCGGCGTGGTGCTGATCGGCGGCGATCCCGGCATCGGCAAGTCGACGCTGCTGCTGCAGGCGCTGGCGCGCCTGGCCGAAGCCGGCACAACCGTGCTCTACGTCTCCGGCGAGGAATCGCCGCGAGCAGGTGGCGCTGCGGGCGCAGCGGCTGGAGCTGCCGGCGGCGGCGACTGCGCTGCTGCCCGAAATCAATCTGGAAAAGATCATCGCCACGCTCGCCGGAAGACAAGCCGGCGGTCGCGGTGATCGACTCGATCCAGACCGTCTATTCCGAGGCGCTGCACTCGGCGCCCGGCTCGGTGGCGCAGGTGCGCGAGTGCGCGGCGCAGCTGACGCGCTTCGCCAAGCAGACCGGCACCTGCGTCATCTTCGTCGGCCACGTCACCAAGGAAGGCGCGCTGGCCGGGCCGCGCGTGCTCGAGCACATGGTCGATACCGTGCTCTATTTCGAGGGCGACACCCATTCGAGCTTCCGCCTGATCCGCGCCTTCAAGAACCGCTTCGGCGCGGTCAACGAGCTCGGCGTCTTCGCCATGACCGACAAGGGCCTGCGCGGCGTGTCCAACCCGTCGGCGCTGTTCCTGTCGCAGCACGCGCAGGAGGTGGCCGGCTGCTGCGTGCTGGTGACGCAGGAGGGCACGCGGCCGCTGCTGGTGGAGATCCAGGCGCTGGTCGACGACGCGCACGGAGCCAATCCGCGCCGGCTCACCGTCGGCCTCGAGCAGAACCGGCTGGCGATGCTGCTGGCGGTGCTGCATCGCCACGCCGGCATCGCCTGCTTCGACCAGGACGTGTTCGTCAATGCCGTCGGCGGCGTGCGCATCAGGAGCCGGCGGCCGACCTCGCGGTGCTGCTGGCCATCGTGTCGAGCCTGCGCAACAAGCCGCTGCCGGCGCAAGTTGGTGGTCTTCGGCGAGGTCGGCCTGGCGGGCGAGATCCGCCCGGCGCCGCGCGGCCAGGAGCGCCTGAAGGAAGCGGCCAAGCTCGGCTTCACGCATGCGCTGATCCCGAAGGCCAATGCGCCGAAGCAGCCGATCAAGGGCATCGAGGTGATCGCGCTGGAGCGCGTCGAGCAGGCCGTCGAACAGATGCGGGCGTGGTAGCGGCGCCCCGGCGTTCCTGCATGCCGTCCCGCCCGCGCTGACTTTCACCGTAAGATCGCGACATGAATACCTTGCGGCTGATGCTGCGCATGCTGCTCCGCGACCTGCGCGCCGGCGAACTGACCGTGCTGGCGCTGGCGCTGGTGCTGGCCGTCGCCGCGCTGACCAGCGTCGGCTTCCTCGCCGATCGCGTCCAGCGCGCGGTCGAGCGCGAAGCCCATCAGCTGCTCGGTGGCGACCTGCTGCTGAGCGCCGATCACCCGTGGCCGGATGCGTTCCGTGCAGCGGCCGACGCCACGGCTTGCGCGTTGCGGAGAGCGCGAACCTGCTCAGCATGGTGAGCGGCGCAGGCGGGGTCCAGCTGGCCGATATCAAGGCCGTATCGGCGCACTATCCCTTGCGGGGGGCCATGCGCATCGCGCCGCGCCTGAAAGTCAGCGATGGCGAGACGGCAGCGGTGCCCGCGCCGGGCACAGCCTGGCTCGACGAGCGACTCGCCCGGGCGCTCGGCGTCGATGCGGGAGCGGGGCTGCGCGTCGGCGAACTCGCGCCGACGGTGGCGGCGATCGTCACGCTGGAACCCGACCGCGGCATCAATCCGTTCGCGCTGGCGCCGCGCCTGATCATCAACCTGGCTGACCTGCCCGCGACGCAACTGATCCAGCCCGGCAGCCGCATCAACTGGCGCCTGCATGTCGCGGGCGAGGCAGCGGCGGTCGCGGCATTCCGCCAGTGGGCAACGACACAACTTGGCCGCGGCGAGAAACTCGAAGGCCTCGACAACGCGCGGCCGGAGGTGCGCAACATCATCGAGCGCGCGCAGCGCTTCCTGCGGCTGGCGGCGTTGCTGACCGTGGTGCTGGCGGCCATCGCGGTCGGCATGGCGGCGCGGCGTTACATGCAGCGGCATCTCGATGCCTGCGCCGTGATGCGCTGCCTCGGCGCCAGCGAGCGCCAGATCCTGCTGATTCTGGGCGGTGAGTTCATCCTGCTGGGCCTGGCCGCTACGCTGGTTGGCGGCGCGCTCGGCTATCTGGCGCAAGCCTTGTTGCACCAGTTGCTTGTCGGGCTGGTTGCGAATGAATTGCCCGCGCCGGGCGGGCTGCCCTGGCTGCAGGGCGTGATCGTCGGCAGCGTGCTGATCGCCGGCTTCGTCCTGCCGCCGCTGCTGCGCCTCAAGTCGGTTCCGACGGTCCGGGTGTTGCGGCGCGAATGGGCCCGCATCGAGCCGCTTTCGGCGGTCTCGTATCTGGCCGGCATGGGCTGCCTGGCGGCGTTGATGTACTGGATGGCCGGCGAAGCGCGGCTCGGCAGCGTCGTCCTCGGCGGATTCCTGGTTGCACTCGCGGCGTTCGCCATGGCGGGGCAGGTGCTCCTGCGGCTGACCGCGGCGCTGACGACGCGTTTTTCCTCCGGCGGATGGCATATCGGTTTCGCCAGCCTGCGGCGCCGCAGTGGCTCGACGCTCGTCCAGTTGGTCGCCCTGTCGCTGGGCCTGGCGACGCTGCTGTTGCTGACGCTGGCGCGGGGTGATCTGCTGACCGCATGGCAGGCGAAAATGCCGCCGGATGCGCCGAACCGTTTCCTCATCAATATCCAGCCAGACCAGCTTCAAGCACTGACTGACCTGTTCCGGAATGCGGGACTGCCCGCGCCGCGGCTTGAGCCCATGGTGCGCGGCCGGCTGGTCAGCGTGAATGGCAAGCCGGTCGGGCCGCAGGATTTCGTCGATGACCGGGCGCGCCGGCTCATCGAGCGCGAGTTCAATTTATCGAGTCGCGCTGACCTGCCACCCGGCAACAAGGTAACCGCCGGCCGCTGGCATGCCGCCGGTGGTGGCATGCAATTTTCGGTGGAGGACGGCCTGGCTGCCAGTCTCAAGCTTGGCCTCGGCGATGAGTTGAGTTTCGTTGTCGCCGGGCAGCCCGTCTCCGGCGCCATTACTTCCCTGCGCAAGCTCGACTGGGATTCGATGCGCGTAAACTTTTTCGTCATTGCACCCGACGGTGCGCTGGACGGCCAGCCGACCAGCTACATCACCAGCTTTCATCTTCCGGAGAGTGAAGGAAACTTCACCGATGCGCTGGTCCGGCAATTTCCCAACGTTACCGTGATCGACGTGGCCGCCTTGGTCAGGCAATTGCAGGCGACGCTGAACCAGGTAGTGGGCGCGGTGCAGTTCGTCTTCCTGTTTTCGCTGCTGGCCGGCCTGGTGGTGCTGTATGCCGCCATCGAGGCGAGCAGCGGCGAGCGCGGCCACGATCTGGCCGTGCTGCGGGCGCTGGGGGGGAGGCGACGCCAGTTGCAACAGGTGGTGCTGGTCGAGTTTGCCGTCCTCGGCGCCCTGGCGGGCCTGCTTGCCGGGCTGGGCGCGTCCGCCATCGGCACGGGGCTGGCGCGCTGGGTCCTCCAGCTTGATTATCTGCCGTCACCGGGACTGATGCTCATCGCCGTCCTGGGCGGGCTCTTCGGCGTGACCCTGATCGGCATGGCCGCATCGCGCCGCGCGTTGACGGGACACGTCGTCGAACGCCTGCGCGGCGCATGACCCAGCCCATGGCAATCCGTGCCAACTTTGCCATAATGATCCGATGAGTGCCTTGACGGTATGCGGTGGCTACCTGTGGCTCATGGGACTGGCGATTTGTGTCGCCGTGCTCATGGCCGCATTCTGGTATCGCCAGTTCGTCCGCACCCGAAGCAAGCAGCTGGCCTTGAGCGCGCTGACGGCGCAACTCGAGGAAACGGTGGCGGCGCGCACGCGCGAACTCGAGGACAGCAATGCCGTGATGCGCCGTGAAATCGACGAACGCCGCCGGCACGAGGATGCCTTGCGCATCGCGGATGCCGTCTTCGAAAGCGCGGCCGAGGCGATCATCGTCACCGATGCCGAGAACAACATCGTGCGCGTCAATCCGGCCTTTACCGCGATCACGGGATTCACGCCGGCCGAAGTGATGGGCCGCAATCCGCGCCTGCTCAAATCCGGGCGGCACGGAGCGGAGTTCTATCGGGCGATGTGGGACGCGCTGAATACGCGCGGCCACTGGGACGGCGAAATCTGGAACCGCAACCGCAATGGCGATATTCGCGCCGAGTGGTTGTCGATCGCCAAGATCGACGATGGCGACGGGCTGGCCCATCACCTGGCGGTATTCCACGACATTACCCGGCGCAAGGAAGACGAGGACCTGCTGCGTTTCAAGGCGCATCACGACGCGCTGACCGAATTGCCCAACCGCGAGTTGTTCAAGGATCGCCTGCAGGCCAGCATTAACCGGGCGCGCCGCTATCACCGCCATTTTGCGCTGCTGCTGGTCGACCTGGACCGCTTCAAGGCCGTGAATGACTCGCTGGGGCATACTGCCGGCGATGAATTGCTGGTCGAAGCCGCGCGCCGTCTCATCAGCTGTGTGCGCGAGACGGATACCGTGGCGCGCCTGGGTGGCGACGAGTTCGCGATCGTGTTGTCCGAGATGAATGCGGATGACGAAGCCGAGCAGATCGCGCAGCGCGCCGTCGCGCTGCTCAACGAACCCTATTACCTCGACGCGGGCGCGGCGCATATTTCCGGCTGCGTCGGCATCGCGGTGTATCCGCTGCATGGCCACGATATCGATCAACTGTTGCGCAATGCCGATCATGCGCTGTACCAGGCGAAGGCGGGTGGGCGCAACACCTACCGTACCTACACGCCGAGCGCGCGTGACGAAAAGATTCAGAGCGATCTGATCTGAACCTGCCGGCAGTGTGGTTTATCTTTCGTCAGAGTTGCAGCGGATCGTTCTGCGGTTAGAATCCCGCATCGTTTTACGGAGAGAGAAATGCTCCAGATTGGACAGCCCGCACCGCAGTTCACCTTGCCCGATGCCGACATGGAATTGTTCGAATCCACGTCACTGATTGGCAAGCAGCACGTCGTGCTATTTTTCTATCCCAAGGACGGGACGCCCTATTGCACGATCGAGGCGATCGACTTCTCCGATCACGAGAGCGATTTCAACCGCCTCGGCTGCGCGGTGATCGGAATATCGCGCGACGATTGCCTGGCGCACGCGGACTTTCGCGACAAGCATGGCCTCAGTATCCGCCTGCTGTCCGACGAGGACAGCGAGGTGAGCCACAAGTATGGCGTCATGCATTACCGCGAACACGATGGCCACAAGAAGCTCTGCCTGATCCGCTCCACGTTCATCATCGACAAGAAGGGCGTCGTGCGGCATGCGTTCTATGACGTGACTGCCAAGGGTCATGCCGCGGAGGTCTTCCAACTCGTCAAACAACTCGGCAACAAGGCGGGTGCCCACGCCTGACAAAGGAATCAAAATGCAAATCGGACCCAATACCGTCGTGACGATTGCCTATCAGGTCAGCGACCCGGATGGCGGAACAGTTCGACGCGGGCGAGCGCCCCATCGTCTATTTGCACGGCGGCTTCGACGACATCTTTCCGAAGATCGAAGAGGTGCTGCAAGGCAAGCAGGCGGGGGATACCGTCCAGGTCAAGCTGCAACCCGACGAAGCCTTCGGCGAATACGACGCCGAACTGGTACAGGTCGAACCGCGTGCCAGCTTTCCCGATCCACTTCAGGTCGGCATGCAGTTCGAAGGCGCACCCTCGGGGTCGGATGAGGACGACTTCGTTGTCTATCGTGTTACCGAGATCATCGAGGACAAGGTGATGCTTGACGGCAATCATCCGCTGGCCGGCATGGCGCTGGTGTTTTCCTGCACCGTGAGCGACGTGCGCGCGGCAACGGCGGAAGAGGTCGAGCATGGCCATGTACACGGCGCGGACGGCCACACCCACTGAGCCACTGAGGCCCGCTGAGGCCCATTGAAACGGTCGCGCGCGGCTAGGTGCTGCGCGCGATCGCCTGTTCCAGCAACACCATAAAATCCTGCTCGTCGCGGACCTGCGCCACCTCGGCCGAGGTGACGGTGTAACCGTGCGGCCGTGCGATGACCTCATAGCGCGGAATGCGCGCATGGAAGAGATGGGGAAAAATCCAGCGCGTGAAATCGTCCGGATCGGCTTGCGCGATAGTTTGCAAACCGCGTTCGGCGAGATAGCGGGGCAGATGCGCCGCGAGGAAGGCCGGGCGAAAGTAGAGCGGCTTCGGGTCGGACTGTGCGCGGAGGATCAGTTCGGCTTCCTCGGCGGGCGTCGTTACCTGAATGTAGAGAATCAGAGTGTGCTCGACCAGCAGGCCGATGACGGCGGGGTCGTCGAGTTCGCACAGGCTGCCGGCGGCGTCATTGACGAAGTGCGCGTAGCCATAAATGGCCTGGGCCTTGTTCACGAATTCCGGCACGTCATGCGCCGAGGCAATCTCCGCCGCGCGATACAGGGCCTGCCGGCGTGAAAACTCGTCGAAAGGAATGCCGCCGCGGGCAGGATCGCCGAGTTTGCCGACGAAAGACAGCACCGGACCGAGATCATCGACCTTGATGTTGTTCTTGATGTCGATCCAGTCGCGCCGCAACAGGTTGCGCAGGAACGGCACCTGCATCGCCTGCTGCTTGATGAGGTCGAGGATCGGTTCGTCGAGATAGCGCTTGCCGATGCGGTAGTCGGCGGAGTAGTGGAACCAGTCGTGGGAACGCAGCAGTGACGAGACCCAAGTCTTGCCGACCCCGGACATGCCGAGCAGCGTGATCTTCTTGTGCGGCCAGGCACGGAAAGCATCGACGGTGAATTTCATGCGCCGCATTATCGCCCAGTTCAGGGGGTAAACTGGCGCCCCCCCGTTTGAATGAGGCAAGCATCATGTCGGACCGCTGGCGCGGCGTTGGCTGGATTGCGCTTTCCGCCGCAGGTTTCGGCGCCATGGCGATCTTCGCCAAGATCGCCTACCGCGAGGGGGTCTCGCTACCGACGATGCTCTTCCTGCGCTTCGCGATTGCCGGACTCCTGCTGGCCGCCTGGGGCACATGGCAGGGCATGCGCTGGCCACGTGGGCGTGATCTAGGGTGGGTGGTGGCGATGGGGGCGATCGGCTATGTTGGCCAGTCCTTCTGCTATTTCTCCGCGCTGAAATACGCAAGCGCCGGACTCGTCGGGCTGTTGTTGTATCTCTATCCGGCTATCGTTACGGTGATGTCCGCCATGCTCTATCGAAGAAAAATCGGCGTGGCGCGCGGCTGGGCCGTGGCGGCGGCCCTGGCGGGCACGGCGCTGACGGTGGGGGGCGATTTGCACAGTCAGCCGCTGGGCATCATGCTCGGCATCGGCGCCGCCCTGATCTATTCGCTCTACATACTGGCAGGCGAGGGTGCCATGCCGCGCGTCGGTTCGCAACCGGCGGCAACGGTCGTGATGCTGTCCGCGGCCGTGGTCTATGGCACCGGCGCGGCGGTCGAGGGCATCGCGCTGCCGGCTACATCCACCGCGTGGCTGGCCGTGCTGGCGATTGCCTTCTTTTCGACGCTGATCGCGATCCTCGGCTTCTTCAAGGGACTGGAAAAACTCGGCGCGGCGGATGCCTCGACCTTGTCGACACTCGAACCACTCGTGACGCTGGGTCTGGCTGCAATCGTGTTGGGTGAAACGCTGACCGGCATCCAGATGTTCGGCGGGGCGCTGATTCTCGCGGCGGTAATCTTCCTGGCGCGCCACGGCGCGCGATCGCTCAGGGGCTGACCTGTCCGGCGGGAGTCGAGCGGGCAGCGAGCGCGTTCAAGCCCAGCGCGGGCAGGGCAACTTGCAGGCGTTCGGGACGTGCGGTGGCCTGGAGTTCCAGACGCGCCTGGCCGTCGCGCTCGCCACCGAGCCGCACGACTTGCCGCGCTACTGCCTCGGCGACATCGACGAGTTCCGCCTGACCCTTGAGCAAGGGCGCGATGAGGGGCGTCAGGAACGCATAGTGCGTGCAGCCCAGCACGATGCGGTCAACACCCGCCGCCAGCAACGGCGCGATCTTCTCTTTCACCTCGGCACGAAACCTTGCCGTTGCAGGCTGCAGGGTTTCCACATGGGTCGCCCAGCCGGGACAGGGCACGACATCCACCTGCGCATGGGCGGCATGGGTGGCAATCAGGTGGGCGAGGCGCCGGCTCTTTGCCGTCGCCTCCGTGGCGAGCACGGCGATATGGCCTGACGGGGAGGTCTGCGCCGCGGGCTTCACGCCGGGCTCGACGCCGACGATCGGAATGCCGGGCAGATGATCGCGGAGTGTCTGGATCGCGGCGGTGGTCGCCGTGTTGCAGGCGACGACGATGAGATCGCAGCCTGCGGCGGCAAGATGCGTGCCGATCGCGAGCACGCGCCCGGTGATGAACTCATCCGGCTTTTCGCCGTAAGGCACATGCGCGGTGTCGGCGAGGTAGATGAGGTCGGCGCGCGGCAAGGCCCGGGCGATGGCAGCCAGCACTGACAAGCCGCCGAAGCCTGAATCAAAGACGCCAATCATGCCGTCGAACGAAAGTCAGGGCTGGCGGGACGGCACACTGAGCGGCACGCTCAGGCCTTGACGACCGGGATCTTGCCAATCCGCCCCTGCCATTCCTGTGGCCCGGTCTGATGCACCGAGGTTCCGGTCGAATCGACGGCGACGGTGACGGGCATGTCCTGCACCGTGAATTCGTAGATGGCCTCCATGCCCAGATCGGCGAAGCCGACCACGCACGCTTGCTTGATCGCCTTCGAGACGAGATAGGCGGCGCCGCCGACGGCCATCAGGTAGGCCGATCGATGTTTCTTGATCGCCTCGATGGCCACGGGGCCGCGCTCGGCCTTGCCGACCATCGAAATGAGGCCGGTCTGCGCCAGCATCATTTCGGTGAATTTGTCCATGCGCGTGGCGGTCGTCGGACCGGCCGGGCCGACTGCTTCGTCGCGCACCGGGTCGACCGGGCCGACGTAGTAGATGACGCGGTTGGTGAAATCGACCGGCAGTTTTTCGCCCTTCGCCAGCAGGTCGGCGATGCGCTTGTGCGCAGCGTCGCGGCCGGTGAGCATCTTGCCGTTGAGCAAGAGCGTCTGACCCAGTTTCCATGACGCGACCTCGGCCGGCGTCAGGGTGTCGAGGTTGACGCGCGTCGATGTCTCGGTATTCGGTGCCCAGGCCACCTGCGGCCAGTCGGACAGCTGCGGCGGTTCGAGCTTTGCCGGGCCGCTGCCATCGAGGTGAAAATGCACGTGACGGGTCGCGGCACAGTTGGGAATCAGCGCGATCGGCAGGCTGGCGGCATGCGTCGGGTAGTCCATGATCTTGACGTCGAGGACGGTGGTCAGGCCGCCGAGGCCCTGCGCGCCGATGCCGAGCGCATTCACTTTTTCGTAGAGTTCGAGGCGAAGCTCCTCGGCACGGTTGGCGGCGCCGCGCTGCTTCAGTTCGTCGATATCGACGGGCGCCATCAACGATTCCTTCGCCAGCAGCATCGCCTTCTCGGGCGTGCCGCCGATGCCGATGCCGAGTATGCCGGGTGGGCACCAGCCGGCGCCCATCGTCGGCACGGTCTTCAGCACCCAGTTGACGATTGAATCCGATGGGTTGAGCATCACCATCTTGGCCTTGTTCTCGGAACCGCCGCCCTTGGCGGCGCAGATCACCTCGACCTGGTCGCCCGCCACCATCTCGGTGTGGACCACCGCCGGCGTATTGTCCTTGCTGTTGATGCGCTTGCCGGCCGGGTCGAGCAGCACCGAGGCGCGCAACTTGTTGTCCGGATGCAGGTAGGCGCGGCGCACGCCTTCATCGACCATCTGCTGGAGGGTCAGTTTTGTGTCCCACCTGGCGTGCATGCCGATCTTGAGAAAGACCACGGCGATGCCGGTGTCCTGGCAGATCGGGCGCTTGCCCTCGGCGCACAGGCGCGAGTTGGTCAGGATCTGCGCGATGGCATCTTTCGCCGCCGGGCTTTCCTCGCGTTCATACGCGCGGCCGAGCGCCTGGATGTAGTCGAGCGGATGGTAGTAACTGATGAACTGGAAGGCGTCGGCGATCGACTGGATGAAGTGTTCCTGCTGGATCATGGTCATGGCGTGGCCCTCCGGGTTCAATGTGCCTTCTGGCGGCTCAACTGCAGCGTGGTGGTCATCAGCTTGTCGGTCCAGGCGATGGCGATCGCCGAGATCAGGAAGGCAACGTGGATCGTGACCTGGGCATAGATTACCCGGTCCTCCATATGCGGGGCGTTGATGAAGGTTTTCAGGAGGTGGATCGACGAGATGCCGATCAGCGCAGTGGCGAGTTTCACCTTGAGCACACCGGCATTGACGTGCGAGAGCCATTCCGGCTGATCGGGATGGTCTTGCAGGTCGAGCCGCGAGACGAAGGTCTCGTAGCCGCCGATGATGACCATGATCAGCAGGTTGGCGATCATCACCACATCAATCAGACCCAGCACGATCAGCATGACCTCGGTTTCGCCCAGTTCTCCGGTCTTGCTGATCAAGTGGATCAGCTCGTGCATGAACTGATAGACATAGACGCCCTGAGCGGCGATCAGGCCGAGATAGAGCGGCGCCTGCAGCCAGCGGCTCCAGAAAATGAAACTTTCCATTGCCTGCAATGGTTTTGCCATGGGGAATCCTTTGGAAAATCGGGTGATGATGAGGCGGGAATTCTACACGCCGCCCCAGCGGGGAAGGTTTGATCACATAGTTGGAGTAAGAGCCATGTAAGGTTCCGCGGTTGGAATATTCAGCTAAAATCACTGGGCTGAAAGAAGATCGGCAGTCGCGGGAGTTTCAGCGTGTTCCGCAGCAGTCCGGCACGATTCAGTTCCCATAAAAATGTCAGCCAGTCATGGCTGTTTTTTGTTTCACAACGTCATTGCGAGAGGAGAAATCTCAATGAGCGCCATCGAATCGGTTATGCAGGAAAGCCGCGTCTTTCCCCCGTCCGAAGAGACCATCAAGAAAGCCACCATTTCCGGCATGGCCGCCTACGAGGCCCTGTGCAAGGAGGCGGAACAGGATTACCAAGGCTACTGGGGCCGCCTGGCCAAGGAGCACCTGGTCTGGAAGCAGCCTTTCACCCAGGTGCTGGACGAGTCGAACGCCCCGTTCTACCAGTGGTTTGCCGACGGCAAGCTGAACGTGTCCTACAACTGCCTCGACAAGAACGTCGAGGCCGGTCTGGGCGACAAGGTCGCGCTGATCTTCGAAGCGGATGACGGTTCTGTCGCCAAGGTCACCTACAAGGATCTGCTGACGCGTGTCAACAAGTTCGCCAACGCGATGCGTGCCAGCGGCGTCAAGAAGGGCGACCGCGTACTGATCTACGTCGCCATGTCGGTCGAAGGTGTCGTCGCGATGCAAGCCTGTGCCCGTATCGGCGCAATTCACTCCGTCGTGTTCGGCGGCTTCTCGGCCAAGTCGCTCGAGGAGCGCATCCTCGACGCCGGCGCCGTGGCGGTCATCACCATGGACGAGCAGTGCCGCGGCGGCAAGTCGATTCCGCTCAAGCCCGCCGTCGATGAGGCGCTGAACATGGCGAAGGGCCATCAGGTCAAGAATGTTTTCGTGATCAAGCGTACCGGCGGCGCCTGCAACATGGTCGCTGGCCGCGACGTTTGGTACCACGAAGTCTCTGCCAGCCAACCGGATACCTGCGAACCCGAATGGGTCGATGCCGAGCATCCACTGTTCCTGCTCTATACCTCGGGGTCCACCGGCAAGCCAAAGGGCGTCCAGCACAGTTCCGGCGGCTACCTGCTGCATGCGATCCTGACCATGAAGTGGACCTTCGACATCAAGAAGGATGACATTTTCTGGTGCACGGCCGACATCGGCTGGGTCACGGGCCACACTTATATCACCTACGGTCCGCTGGCCTGCGGCGCGACCGAGGTTGTCTTCGAATCCGTGCCGACCTATCCGGATGCAGGACGCTTCTGGAAGATGATCCAGAACCACAAGGTATCCATCTTCTATACCGCCCCGACGGCGATCCGTTCGCTGATCAAGGCTTCCGAAACCACGCCGACTACGCATCCGCGCAACTACGACCTCAAGTCGCTGCGCATCCTCGGTTCGGTCGGCGAGCCGATCAACCCCGAAGCCTGGATGTGGTATTACGACAATATCGGCGGCAGTCGCTGTCCGATCGTCGATACTTTTTGGCAGACCGAGACCGGTGGCCACATGATTACGCCGCTGCCGGGCGTGACGCCGCTGGTGCCGGGTTCCTGCACGTTGCCCTTCCCGGGCATCCAGGCCGCCATCGTCGATGAGACCGGCAACGATGTGCCCTGGGGCAACGGCGGCTTCCTCGTCGTCAAGAAGCCCTGGCCGTCGATGATCCGCACCATCTACGGTGATCCCGATCGCTTCAAGAAATCCTACTACCCGGCCGATTTCAGCGGCAAGCTCTACCTCGCCGGCGACGGCGCGGTGCGCGACGCCAAGACCGGCTACTTCACGATCATGGGCCGCATCGACGACGTGCTGAACGTCTCCGGCCACCGCATGGGCACGATGGAAATCGAATCCGCCCTGGTTGCCAACCCGATGGTGGCGGAAGCCGCCGTGGTCGGTCGTCCGGACGACGTGAGTGGCGAGGCGATCTGCGCCTTCGTCGTGCTGAAGCAGGCGCGTCCGACTGGCGAGGAAGCGAAGAAGATCGCCATCGAACTGCGCAACTGGGTCGGCAAGGAAATCGGCCCGATCGCCAAGCCGAAGGACATCCGCTTCGGCGACAACCTGCCAAAAACGCGTTCGGGCAAGATCATGCGCCGCCTGCTGCGTTCACTGGCCAAGGGCGAGGAAGTCACGCAAGACACATCGACGTTGGAGAACCCAGGGATTCTGGATCAGCTCAAACAGGGCATCTAATACCGGAATCCGTAGAACCGGAGGAGGACAGGAACAACGGCCGCCAAAAGCGGCCGTTTTCCATTGCGGCAGTCGGTGCTGCCGCGGGATGGGTGCCGTCCCGCCAGCACTGACTTTCAGCCCGCCGGGTGGGATGTTTGCCAGTTCTTCAGGAAGGCGATGACTTCTTTTGCGGGCAGCGGACGGCTGTAGAGAAAGCCTTGCAGAACGTCGCAACCGAGCTTCTCGAGCTGACTGCGCTGGCCTTCGGTTTCCACACCCTCGGCGACCAGTTCGAGGCCGAGGTGATGGCCGAGGGCGATCGTTGCCGAGCAGATCGCGTGGTCATCGCGGCTGACCTCGATCTCCTGGACGAAGCTGCGATCGATCTTGAGGCGATGCACGGGCAAGTGTTTCAGGTAGGCCAGCGAGGAATAACCCGTGCCGAAGTCGTCGATGGACAGCACGATACCCATGTCGGAGAGCTGGTTGAGGATCGCGATGGTGGCCGAGGGGTTCTGCATCGCGGCCGACTCGGTGATCTCGAGTTCGAGGTCGGTGGGCTGGAGGTCATAGCAGGCGAGCGCGCCATGGATCACGGCGGGCAGGTCCGCATGCCGCAATTGCTGCGACGAGAGATTCACGGCGACGCGGACATCCGCGATGCCGGCATCGCGAAACAGGCGCAGGTGCCGGCAGGACTCCCAGAATATCCAGTCGCCGAGCGGCTGGATCAGCCCGGTGTCCTCGGCGATCGGGATGAACTGGATCGGCGGCACGCTGCCCCATTCCGGATGGAACCAGCGCACCAGCGCTTCCAGGCCGACGATCCGGTTGGTGCCCAGGTGCAGTTGCGGCTGGAAATGCAGGTTGAACTCGCTTTTCCCGCCGAGCCGCGTGGTTTCAATGGCATGACGCAGTCCGTTCTCGATCTTCATCCGTTCGATGGCGGCGATGTTCATGCCTTCCGAGAAGAACTGGAAGTTGTCGCGCCCCTGTGCCTTGGCGTGGTACATCGCGGCGTCGGCATTTTTCAGCAGGGTGTCGGCATCGGCGCCATCGGTCGGGTAGAGGGCAATGCCGATGCTGGGGGTGGCATACAGCGTGTGCGGGCCGACGCGATAGCTGTCGGCCAGGCTGTGCTTGAGTTTGCTGGCAACACCCGCGACCGACAGGGCATTTTCGACATCGGGCAGCACGACGATGAATTCGTCGCCACCGATGCGGGCCACGATGTCGCTGGCCCGTACCGACTCGCGCAGGCGATCGGCCACCCGCATCAAAAGCTGGTCACCGATCGCATGGCCGAGTGAGTCATTGACGTTCTTGAAGCGATCGAGGTCGATTACCATGACGGCGACCTGCAGACCGTCGCGCTGGGCATTGCTCAGTGCCTGGGGCAGCAAGGACTCGAAGGCGCTGCGGTTGTAGAGCTGGGTCAGGGCGTCGAAATGCGCCATCCGTGCCAGTTCGGCCGTGGTTTCGGCGTATTCGCTCAGATCGGAGAAATGGGCGACGTGATTTTGGATATGGCCTTCGGTATCACGGACGACCGAGATCTTCAGCCACTTCGGGTAGATCGAGCCATCCTTGGCCCGATCCCACATCTCGCCTTGCCAGTGATCATTGCGGAGCAGGGTGTCCCAGAAGGCCGCATAGTCGGCCCGATTCATTTTTCCCGAAGCGAGGAAGTTGGGATTGCGACCGCGCACTTCATCGGCCGTGTAGCCAGTTAACTGTGTAAAGGCTTGATTGACTTCGATAATGCGATTCTCGCTGTCGGTGATGAGAATCGCCTCTCTACTATTGGCCATGACGGTTTCCAGCGTGCGCAGGCGCAGGTGCAAGGTATCGTCATGAGGTGGGGGAGGGGCTGGCATGGATGAGGTTTAGGCACTTAATTGCATGGCGGGACTTCAAGCCCGCGAAGCAGCGACGATTTTATCCCCATTCTTTCGCTTGAGCCGAACCCGTCAGGGGCGCAGGATACGCATCCATGTTGTCCTGCTTTTCATGTCGAGGATTTCCATGATCATCCAATCCGTCGAGCTGGTGGCACTGCCTGGTGCACCCGACTATCAGGAAAAAATCTATCGTGCCCACATGGACACCGGGGAAGACGTCGATCTTTTCCAGCAGCACTGGGATGTGCCCCTGCCGCCCGAATCGCTGGTCGGATTGACGCCGGAGGAAGCCCGGCGCAAGCGGGCCGAAAAGATGCTGGCCTCGGCCGGGCTGCATTGAGGCCTGCCTCAAAACCTTGCGCGCTCAGCCGTAAACTGCAATCAATGAGTGGGCAACCGAAGGGGAGAATGTCGTGGTCGTGACCAACACGCAACGTAGTACCGCGATCGTTATCCGCAACGATGGCCAGAAGGTGACTCTGGTGCCGATGAAGAGCGGCAAACTGACCTCGAGGACGATCAGCTTCGTCGAGTTTCGCCATGACTGGCGCGAGACGGGTTATTCCCTCTCCCTCGCACTGACGACCTTCCTGACGCATGTGATGAAGTGGGGTGCCTCGCAGGAAACCCAGCGCGGGTTGCAGAAACTCGCCGCGCGCGATCGCTTCGTCGTCGCCAGCCTGTTCTGACCGGCAGCCGGCGGCTCTTCAGGCCGCCGTCTTGAGAATCGGCGTCAACCCGCGTTCCTGACCGAACAACTCCACCGCTTTCTGGGGACAGCCGGTCTTTTCGTAGACCGTCAGAACGTCGAAGCGGGTGATGTGTGCGTCGGTCATGTTGACGCCATACCTGTCGATCAGCGCCTGATCAAAGGCATTGACGATTTTCAGGGCTTCAAATTTCCCGACTCGGTTGATGTTCATGATGATTCCCATTGATGAAACATGTGGCATTGCAGCAATGTTGCAACTCTAGCATTGCCCTGTGTCGCCGTTTGCTTAAACAATTGTGCCAGATTCAGTTAGTTCAACTGATTCATTGTGTTGATTGTCGCATATTGCGGTGCAGCATTGTGGTTTGTAAAAGAGTACTTGAGAATTATCGGCACAGCCCCGATAATCTGTACATGGTCGTAATTCCGGCAAACCGGAAGCGTTTCGGACGGCGGTTCGATTCCGCCCACCTCCACCACTGGGGGGGTGCACTGGCTTCGACGGGGCGAACAAGGCTAGCAGGCGACACGAAAGGCGACGGACGTAATCCGCGCAAATCCACAAACGCCAACGATGAGCGTTTTGCACTGGCCGCTTAAGGCCTATGCCGAGGCTGCTTGAGCCTTGTAACCAAAGAAAAGCCGGCGGGGCCGTTCGGGTCCCCGTCGTCATTTCCAGCCTCAGTCGAACAGTTGGGCCACGATCCCCGGGCCGTAGCGGTAGCGTTGCCGGCAGATGTCGTCCTCGACGGCGATTTCGCCCTGTTCGGCCAGCGTGGCTGCGACTTCGGCGCGCCCGAGCGTCCTCAGCATCGCCAGCACCTTCCCCTCGTCGCGTGGGCAGTGATAGCGCACCGGGCGGGGATCGAACAGGCGGATGTTCTCTTCCGGAAAAACCCGCATCAGCAGGTTCGCCGTCGGCTCGGCCAGTTCGGCCGGCTGGAGGGTTGCGGCGAGATGCTGGAGTCGATTCCAGCCGTCGGCGTCCTTCGTGTCGGCCTCCGGCAGTTTCTGGAGAAACAGGCCACCGGCGAAGTCGTCGCGGGCCGTCAGGAACAGCTTGGCCGGATGCTGTTCGGACTGGGCCAGGTAATGTTCGAAGACTTCGGTCAGGCTGCTTCCGGTCAGCGGAACGATGCTCTGGTAGGGGGCGCCGGTTGAGGTCTGCAGCGTCAGGATCAGCTGACCATCGCCCAGCAGCTCGGTGAACGCTGCCGTCTCGCCAGGGCTGACTTTGTGTCGCGCCGTGCCGCGCATGCGCAGTTGCTCGTCGCAATCGACCAGCAGCAGTGAAATTCCGCCGTGCCCCTGCAGCTGGAAGCTCAGCTGCCCCGGCGCTTTCAGGTTGCCCGCGATCAGGGCGGTAACCGCCGCCAGCTCGCCAAGCAGCGCATTCACCACCGGCGGCAGGTCGCGGACAGCGCTCATCTCGTGCCAGGCATTGCCGAGCGCGACGACCGCGCCACGGATGTCGAGATCTTCGAAAAGAAAGCGGCGGACGCTATCCATCGTGTTTCAGCTACTGTACGAAGCTCTCGAACATCATCGGGTCAAAGCCGACCAACAGATGTCCGCTCTCGGTTTCCACCATCGGGCGGCGGATGAGGCTCGAATGCTCCATCATCGTTGCAACCGCCTTGCTTTGCGTGGTGATCTCCTGCTGCTCGGGCGTCAGCTTCCGCCAGGTCGGCCCCTTGGTGTTGACCAGCGTCTTCCAGCCGAGTGTCTTGCACCAGGCCACGAGCCGGTCGCGGGGTACGCCCTGTTTCTTGTAATCGTGGAATTCGTAGGGGATGCCGCGTTCGGTCAGCCAGTTGAAGGCTTTTTTCATTGAATCGCAGTTCTTGATGCCGTAGATCCTGATCATGTCGTCTCCGGGGAGAAAATTCAGAAGCGCAGTTTACCTGCCGGGCAGCGGTTCGATTGCTCGAGCCGGCTGATTGTCGGCAGAAGATTGAGATCGGTTTCCGCCTTGAGGTTGCGGGCGGCGGCCTTGAGCTCGCCCATAGTGTGCTCGACCGGTGCGCCCGTCGCGGCGAAAGCCACCACGTTGCCGCTGTCGCAGGAAGGGAAGGCGAGCGCGCGCCCGTCGAAGGCTTCCTCGATACGTTCGAGCGATTTCATGACGCCCTTGCGTTTCGACAACAGGTTGGCGACCAGCAGGCCGGCGGACGAGAGTCGCGCCTTGCAGTTGAGATAGAAGGGCAGGCTGTCGAGCAGGCCGGTGCGGGCGTTCTCGTCGAAGCCATCGACGAGGATCAGGTCGAAACGCCGCTGGCCGGCCTGTGCCCCGGCCAGCCAGGAAGCCCCATCGTCGATGACGATCTCCATGCGCGCGTCCGCCGCCGGCAGCTTGAAATGCTGGCGGGCGACATTGATGACCTCGGGATCGATCTCGATCACCGTCAGGTGCGCGGCGGGACGGTGACGATGGAGAAACTTGGTCAGCGAGCCGGCACCCAGGCCGATCAGCAGGACGGAACGCGGCCAGTCGGCATCGGGACGCAACAGCAGCGCCGCCATCATCTCGCGCGTGTAGTCGAGCTCGAGCGCCCAGGGCCGGGCGACGCGCATGGCGCCCTGGATCCAGTGGGACCCGAAGTGCAGGTAACGAACGCCGACGGATTCGCTGACAAGGATTTCCATAAGAGGTTCTGGAGTTGGTCGAGCATGGATTCTACTTTCGCCGGCCATGATGTTGGTATAACATGGCAATGAAGGCAAAACCGGGAATACCACGATGATCGAAATTGAAGAACTGCTGCACCTGATGGTCGAATGCGGCGCCTCCGACCTGTTCGTCTCGGCCGAGATTCCGCCCCACATCAAGATCAATGGCGTAACCCGTCCGGTCGAGCGTATCGCGGCCGATGGCGGGAAATCCGACTGGCCGGCCCTGCTGCCAGGTGCATCGAAAAAATTCGCCTATGCGCTGATGACCGAGCAGCAGCGCGCGGATTTCGAGCAGTACCGGGAAAGCAATTTCGCCCTCGCGACGCAGCAGGGGGGGCGCTATCGCGTCAATGCCTATTTCCAGCGCGGCGAAGTATCGATGGTAATCCGCCTGATCAAGACGAAGATTCCGGGTTTCGAGGAACTCGGCCTGCCGCCGCAGGCCGCGCAGCTTGCCCTGTTGAAGCGGGGGCTGGTGCTGATGGTGGGCGCCGCCGGCACCGGCAAGAGCACCACCATGGCCGCGATGATGGCCTACCGCGCGCAACAGCGCGACGGTCACATCCTGACCGTGGAGGATCCGATCGAATACCTGCTGCCGCATGGCCGCGCGGTAGTGGAGCAGCGCGAGGTCGGCATCGACACGCTCAGTTTCGGCGATGCGCTCAGGAACGTGCTGCGCCAGGCGCCCGACGTGATCGTCATTGGCGAGATCCGCGACCGCGAGACGGCGAAGAGCGCGATCATGTACGCGGAAGCCGGTGCCCTGTGCATCTCGACACTGCACTCCAACAATGCCAACCAGGCCATCGAACGCATCGTTAACTTCTTTCCCGAGGAGACCCACCGGCAGGTGCTGCTCGACCTGTCGCTGAACCTGAAGGGCGTGATTTCCCAGCGTCTGCTGCCCTCGCTGCAAGGGGGGCAGGCACTGGCCACCGAAGTGCTGCTGCAGTCGGCCTATTCGGCGTCACTGATCCAGAAGGGCGAGATCGACAAGCTCAAGGATGCCATCAAGAAAGGCACGAACGTCGGCATGCAGATTTTCGACGACTGCCTGCTTGAGCTCTACAAGGCGCGGCGTATTTCGCAGGAAGAGGCCCTGAGCCACGCCGACTCGAAGACCGATCTTTCGCTCAAGATGCGCCTCCTCGGCAGCTGAGAACCGGGTTCGAAAGTCAGGCCCGGCGGGACGGCACTAGTTCAGCGTCCGGGCCAGCGCGATGCGAAATTCACGCACCAGATCCTCGTGTTGCGGCTGGGGCGCCAGCAGGGCGAAGAGATCGAGCATGCCCTTGCGCGCGGCTTCCTCGTTCCACTGCCGGTCGCGGCGCACGATCTCCAGCAGTTGCTCCAGTGCGCCACGGTAGTCGTGCCCGAGGGCCAGCGCATTGGCGAGTTGCAGGCGCGCCGCATGGACATCGGGGTGGGTAGCGACTTGCGCCCGCAGGGCGGTACTGTCTACCGCTGGCGCGGTAGCGGCCATGCGCAGGCGTGCCTGCAGGGATTCGACGCGGCTGCGGTCGCTGGCCCGGTCGGCGACGACGTCGAGTAGTTCGCGGGCCTCGGCAAGCGCCGCTGCAGAACCGTCCTCGATGCTCAACGCGATGTAATCGAGATAGGACGTGTCGTTGCGGGGATCGAGATTGATTGCCTCGACGAGCTTCTTGCGCGCGGCGTCGAGGTTGCCGCCGGTCGCCAGCGCCAGCGCATCCATGCGCAACGGTTCGGCCGGTGAAGGGATCAGCCGCTCGATGAATTCGCGCACCTGGGATTCGGGCAGCGCGCCGGTGAATTCATCCACGGGCTGTCCGCCGACGAAGGCCTTGACGGCCGGGATGCCGCGCACGCCGTAGCGTGTGGACAGTTCCTGGTTTTCGTCGGAATTAACCTTGGCGAGGATGAAGCGGCCACCAAATTCGCCCGCGATCTTTTCCAGAATCGGCTTGAGGATTTGGCAGGGCTGGCACCAGGGAGCCCAGAAATCGACGATGACCGGCACGCGCTGCGAGGCGGCGATGACCTTTTCGTCGAAATCTGCAATATTGACATCGATGGCGTGTTGAGACATGGGATAGTCCTGTAAAGTAAAACAAAAAGCCGGTGTGCCCGACGGGGCTGCACCGGCATTTTAGCGGCGGTGAGAAATCAGTCGGCGCTGCTGAGCTTTTCCAGCAGCTTGAGCGCGGAGATCGAGTCCTCCTCGCCCATGCCGCTGCCGACAATGGCGTTGAAGAGCTGCGCCGTGGCGGCCGCGGCGGGGAGCATCAGGCCGAGGCGGTGCGCTTCCTCCATGACGATGCGCAGATCCTTCTGGTGCATCCAGGCCTTGAAGCCGGGCTTGAAATTGCGATCGAGCATGCGCTGGCCATGGTTTTCGAGGATGCGCGAGTAGGCGAAGCCGCCGAGCAGCGCCTCGCGTACTTTGGCGACATCGACGTCGTTCTTAGCGGCGAAATTGAAGGCTTCGGCCACCGCCAGCACGCCGACGCCAGTCAGGATCTGGTTGCAGGCCTTGGCCACCTGTCCGGCGCCGATAGCGCCGACCAGGGTCACCGACTTGCCCATCTTCTCGAACAGCGGCTTGACCTTATCGAAGATTTCCGGCTTGCCGCCGGCCATGATGGTCAGTGCGGCATTGATCGCACCGACTTCGCCGCCCGAGACGGGGGCGTCGACGAACTCGATGCCCTTTTCCGCAAGCGCGGCGCCGATCAGGCGCGCGGCATTGGGATTGATCGTGCTCATGTCGACCACGATCAGGCCGGGCTTGGCACTGCTCGCAATGCCGTTGGAGCCGAGCGTCACGTCTTGCACGTCGGGCGCGTCGGCAACCATCGTGAAGACGATCTCGGCGTGTTTCGCCACTTCGGCGGCGGAGCCGTGAACCTTGGCGTCGACCGCCTTGAACGGGTCAAGCGCTGCGGGGCGGCGCGCCCACAAATGCAGCGTATGCCCGGCCTGGGCGAGGTGCAGGGCCATGGGGCGGCCCATGAGGCCAAGTCCGATGAATCCGATGTTCATGCGTTAACTCCTATTTCAGGATTTCAGGGTTGAGCAGGTTGGGCGGGCGTTGGCCCTCCAGTGCCGCGATCAGGTTGTCGGCGGCCAGCATGGCCATGGCCAGTCGCGTGGCGCGCGTCGATGAGCCGATATGAGGTGTCACTACGACATTGTCGAGCGCGAAATAGCGCGGGTCGAGCGCCGGCTCGTTCTCGAATACGTCCAGCCCGGCACCGGCAATGCGCTTGTGCTGCAACGCCTCGATCAGCGCGTTGTCATCCACGATGCCACCACGGGCGATGTTGATGAGATGGGCGGTCGGCTTCATCTGCGCCAGTTCCGCGGTGCCGATCGTGTGGTGCGCTGCCGGCGAGTAGGGCAGCAACAGGACGAGGAAGTCGGCTTCGCGCAGCAGCGCCGCCTTTTCCACCCAGGTGGCCTGGCAAGACTGCTCGGTCTCCGCCGTCAGGCGGCTGCGGTTGTGATAGATCACGCGCATGTCGAATCCTGCCGCGCGGCGGGCCACCGCCTGGCCGATGCGCCCCATGCCGAGGATGCCCAGCGTCGCATGATGGACGTCGCTGCCGAACCAGTCGTCGTGAAATTTCCAGCCTTGCCACTGGCCGGCGCGCACCCATTTGTCGGCGCCGACGATGCGCCGTGCACTTGCCAGCAGCAGGGCCCAGGCCGTGTCCGCCGTGGTGTCGTTCAACACGCCCGGCGTGTTGGTGGCCATCACGCCGGCCTGCGTGATCGCCGCGAGGTCGAAATTGTTGTAGCCGACCGCGACGTTGCACACCGCCTTGAGTCCGGGTGCGCGCGCGAGCGCGGCGGCATCGATGCGGTCGGACAGCAGCGTGATCGCCCCCGCCTTGTCGGCGAGTCGTGCGGCCAGTTCATCGGGGGGCAGTGCGGCATCGCGGTCGTTGTAATCGACGTCGAAGTGCGGGGCGAGACGTTCGATGGTCTCGGGAAAAACGGCACGGGTGACGAGTATTTTTGGTTTCATCGCGGGTCCCTGTGTCAGTCGTCCTTGCTGCGCAAGTATTCAAAGTATTCGTACACTGCCATGGCGATGCCGATCAGCACAATTATGATCAGGGCGATCTTCTTCAGCTTGATGATGGGCGGTAACAGGAAGCCGAGCAGTAGTAGCAATCCGAGCAGGCCTGCGAACGATTTGAAATTCATGGTTGCCTCGCTTTTACATTGCGTTGTTGTCAGACAGGGCACCGACCAGCCAGCGGGCGGTGCGCAGCAGCCGGGCATCGTCGCCGCTCCGTCCAACCAGTTGAACCCCCACGGGCAGACCGTTTCCCGCCTGCAGCAGGGGGAGATTGATCGCCGGCATGCCGCAGAAGGTCCAAAGAGTGCAAAACAACGGATTGCCGGTTGAATCCAGGCCGGGGGGCGCGGGGCCGAGGACGGCCGGCGTCAGGATGGCATCGTAGCGGTCGAAGACTTCATCGATCGCCTCGGTGATGACGGGGATGCGCGCACTGGATTGCAGATAATCGACGGCGGTGATGGCAAGTCCGCGCGCGATCTGCTCGCGCAGTGAGGTCGACATCTGCTCTGCACCCTGCTCGTAATCGACCTTGTAGTTGGCGGCGATATCAGCTTCCATGATCGACTTGTGCCAGTCGAGTACCTTGGTTGCCGATTCGGGTAACACGAACTCGCCGACCTGAGCACCGAGGTGTTCGATCAGTTCGCCGAATCCCGCCTGCGTATCGGCATCGAGTTGCGACCACCAGGGCGTCCTGATCAGGGCAAGTTTCGGCGGCAGAGGCGGCGGTGTCTCGCAAATGCCCAGTAGCGGCGGCGTGGCGCGCGGCGTCATGCCGTCTTCTTCCGCATCGTAGGCCGCCAGGACTTCCGCGACCAGGGCCAGGTCCTCGACGCTGCGGGCGAACGCGCCCGGCTGGTCCAGTTGCGCGGACTGGCGCAGGATGCCCCGGCAGGAAATCAGGCCACGGCTGGGCTTGAAACCGAATACGCCGCAAAAGGCGGCGGGCCGGATGACCGAGCCGTTGGTCTGCGTGCCGAGCGCGAGCGGCACCATGCCGGCAGCAACGGCCGCAGCCGAACCGCTGGAGGAGCCACCCGGGGTATGCGCCGGGTTGTGCGGATTGCGCGTCTTGCCCGGGGTGTAGGTGGCCAGCTCGGCGGTGACCGTCTTGCCCATGATGATGGCACCGGCGGCCCGCAGCAGATCGACCGCCTTGGCATCGTGCCAGGGATTGCGTCCCGCATGCAGCGGGGTGCCGTCCTCGGTGGGCATGTCACGGGTGTCGATGATGTCCTTGATGCCGACCGGCACGCCATGCAGCGGGCCGAGCGGCTTGCCTGCCGCGCGCCATTCATCCGCGCGACGGGCCTGCTCAAGGGCATGCTGGGCATCGAGGAATGCCCAGGCCAGCACTTCAGGCTCGCGCGCCTCGATCTGCGCCAGGCAGGCCTGGACGAGGTCCGTGGCACTGAACGCGCCAGCGAGAATGCCTTGTGCCGCCGCGCGGGCACCGAGCCAGTTCAGTCCTTCCATTTCGGTTGCATCTCCATCAGTTGCCGTAGAACAGGTCCGGCAGCCAGTAAACCAGTTGCGGGAAGATATAGACCAGCGCCATCGCCACGAACACCATGCCCAGGAAGGGCAGGCAACCCTTGAAGATGGTCACCAGTTGCACGTGTTTGGGTGCCACGCCCTTCAGGTAGTAGGCCGACATTGCCATCGGTGGTGTCAGGAACGACGTTTGCAGGTTCAGCGCAATCAGGATGCCGAAGAACATCGGGTCGACGTTGAAGTGGGGCAGCAACGGAAGGAAGATCGGCACGAAGATGATGATGATCTCGCTCCATTCCAGCGGCCAGCCGAGCAGGAAAATGATCAACTGGGACAGCAGCAGGAAGGTGATGGTGTTGAGATCCATGCTGAGCACGAAATCCTTGATCAGACCTTCGCCGCCGAGATACGAAAATACCGATGAGAAGGTCCAGGAACCCACGAACAACCAGCAGACCATGGCCGTGGTGCGCGCCGTCAGGAACACGGCTTCCTTGAGGCGATCCCAGGTCAGAGCCCGGTAGGCTGCGGCGAGGAGGGTTCCGCCCAGCGCACCGATCGCTGCCGCTTCACTGGGTGTCGCGAGTCCGAACAGGATGGCGCCAAGCACCGACAGGATCAGGACGGCGAGGGGAACGAAAGCCTTGAACACCAGCACGAAAACCTGAACCCACGTCACGCCCTCAACCTGTTCGCGGGGCAGCTTGGGCGCCAGCGATGGATTCAACAGCACACGAGTGATCACATACACCATGTAGAGACTCGCCAGCAACAGGCCGGGGATCAGGGCTGCCGCATACAGCTTGACCACCGAGATCGCGGAGGTGGCGCCATAGACGATCAGCATGATCGAGGGCGGGATCAGGATGCCCAGCGTGCCGCCGGCCGCAATGACGCCCGTGGAGAGTTTCTGGTCGTAGCCGGCCTTAAGCATGGCAGGCAAGGCAAGCAGGCCCATCAGCGTGACCACGGCGCCGACGATGCCGGTGGCGGTAGCAAACAGTGCGCAGGTAATCAGAGCGGCCACGGCCATGGCGCCGGGGACGGCGCGGAAGGCCAACTGGAGGCTGTGGAACAGGCGGTCAAGGATGTTTGCCCGCTCGACGATGTATCCCATGAACAGGAACAGTGGTATCGACGTGAGTACGTCGTTGTTCATGACGCTGAAGGTGTTCTGCGTCAGCAGGTAGAACACGCGACTGTCGAAGAAGGCCTGGTCGGGCTGGAAATAGGCGTAGTAGCCGAAGCCGACACCCATGGCCATCAGCGTGAAGGCGATCGGAAAGCCGAGCAGGATGATGAAGATGAACGACCCCAGCATCAGGATCGCGACTTGGGGGTCGGTCATTTGCCATCTCCTGAAGTGTCGGTGGTGGGGCGGTAGGGATGCTTGTCAAGCGGCATGTCAGCCTCGTAGCCCAAGCGCTTTTCGTCCTGGACCTGGTGCAGCACTGCAGTCTCCAATTCCTCCACATCATGCAGCCGGACCGGCCAGGCGCCGGTGCGGATGCAGATGATGCAACGCAGGACTTCGGCAAAACCCTGCAGACAGAGCAGAATGCCGGCCGCCGGTATGATCATCTTCAGTTGCCAGATGGGCACGCCCACCGGACTGTTGACGCTGACTTCGTTGATGCGCATCGATTCGATCCCGTAGAACCAGCCCGAATACGCCAGGGCGATCACGCCCGGGTAGAAAAAGATGATGTACAGCACCAGCTCGATGCTGCCCTGCACGCGCGGTGGCATCAGCCGGTAAAAAATGTCGCCGCGCACATGGGCGCCTCGCGACAGGGCATAGGCACCCGACATCAGGAACAGTCCTCCATAGAGGATATAGCTCATGTCGAAGGCCCAACTGGTCGGATCATCCAGTACGTAGCGGACGAACACCTCATACGAGGTGCCCAGGGTCAGGATGACAATGCACCAGGCAAAGGCATGGCCGACCGACTTGGAGAGTTGATCAATGCCATGCAGCAAGGATTGAATAAACATGTGTGCCGCTCCGGGGGTCACGGCGGGGCGTTTCAAGGCCCCGCCGCAGTTCGATGCCGAATGATTGACGATCAGAAGCCCAGTTTGCCGAAGACGTGCTCGTAGGCGGCCTTGTAGTCGGCGTTGTTGAAGAAGTGGTAGTAGCCGACGCGTTGTGCCCATGCCTTCTGCGATTCCCAGACCTTCTTGAAGAATGGATCCTCATCGACAAGGCGCTTGACGATGGTGTCCCAGGCCTTGATCTGCGCGTCGAAGATATCCTGTGGCGTGCGAATGATGTTGACCTTGTCCTTGCTCTTCAACTCCTGCAGGTCACGGGAGTAGTTGTCCATGGCCAATGCATAGTTCGCCGTCGAAGCCGCCTCTGCCGAGTAACGCAGCACGGCCTGCAGATCCTTCGGCAGGGACTCGTACTTCTTCCGGTTGAATACGATCTCGAAGAACTCCATGGATTGATGGTAGCTGCCCATCATGTAGTTCTTGGCGACGTCCTGGGCGCCAAAGCGGCGGTCGGAAGTGGGGTTGTTGAATTCAAAGGCATCGATCACGCCGCGTTCCATTGCTGGCACGATTTCGCCGCCGGGCAACTGCGTCACCTTCATGCCCAGTTCGTTCATCAGGTCCGCTGCCAAACCCACCGTGCGGTACTTGAAACCCTTCAGTTCGGCGGCTGACTTGATCGGTTTCTTGAACCAGCCCAGGGGTTGGGTCGGCATCGGCATGGCGAAGAAGCCGACGACGTTGAGGTTGAGCTTTTTCATCAGCTCGTCGTAGAACACTTGGCCTTCCTTGTGAATCCATGCCAGGTTCTGCGCCGCATCGCAGCCGCTCACGGGGCCGGAACCGAACAGCGATGCGACCTTGCTCTTGCCATACCAGTACACCGCCACCTGGTGGCCGGCGTCGATGACGCCCTTGGAGGTCGCGTCCATCACCTCGAAAGGCTTGACCACCGAACCCGCGACGAGATAGTCGATGCGCAGTCGGCCGCCCGCCATCTCGTTGACGCGATGGACGTATTCCTCGGCCATCTCGTTGAAGACATCCTTGGCACCCCAAGCGCCTTGCATCTTCAGCACGATGGGGGATTGCGCGACCGAGATCATCGGAAAGCCGGTGATCGCAGCGCCCGCGGCGCCAGTAGCGGCGGTTTTGAGGAACCGGCGACGCGTGGCCTGCTTGCCGGCGTCGCTCGGGACATTGTTATTAACAGTCTCCATAGTGTGTCTCCTCCTGTTATTTGTGCTGCGGATATGTACTACAGGCTTCAATTGCCCTGCCAGGATAAGCGGGCAGGGCGCTTGATCTTTCGATGATCTTGTTCCTAATGCAATAACTTTAAGCGATTCAGCAGTCTCTGGGACAAGGTTTTCAGCGTATCAACCACTTGCTCGCGCTTGCGCGAATTGCTGCTGCCCTTGAGCATGCTGACCGCGACGGCGGCCATGGCCTGGCCGGTTGAAGGATCGATGATCGGTACGCCGATGCAGCACATGCCGTTGCGCGTTTCCTCGTTGTCCAGCGCGTAGCCGCGCCGGCGGACATCGTTGAGATCCTCGATCAGGGCAGCCATGCTCCGACAACTTTTTGGCGTAAGGCGGGGCAGTCGCTGGCCTCGGTACAGCTGGCGAATGTCCCGGTCGCTCAAGGTGCTGATCAACGCCTTGCCGGTGGCGGTGCAACTGACCGGCAAGCGCATGCCGATGCGGTAAGTGACGCCGACAGGCTGGTTGCCGTTGCGGCAGGCGACATAAACGACGTCGATGCCATCGCGCACCGCCAGCACGGCGCCATCTTCATTCAGGACCGTCAGGCTGTCGAGTGCCTGCCCGAATTCCTTGGTGAGGTCGGTGCGCGAGAGGTAGGCGTGCGCGAGGTCAACCAGATGCGTGCCCAGATGATAGGTACCGTCGTCGAATCGCGTCAGCAGGCCCGACAAGGTCAGACTGGTGCATAGACTGAGCGTGGAGCTTTTCGGCAGGGTGAGGCGGGTGGCGAGTTCGCCGAGCGACAGCGCCTCGCGCGAGGCGGCGATCACGTCAAGCAGGCGTGCCGCCTTGAGTACCGATGGAACGACGGCCTTGGGCAAATTCTGCATTGCCGATTGCACTCTGTGGTTCTCCTCGTCGCCGCATGGATGCGGTCATGGTTTGATTGACACTCTTGAAGGTGCCGACCTATGATAGATCAAGTTCAAAATAAAGCACAAGGTTCACATATATGAACACGCTCAAACAGCTCGATCACTTCATCAATGGCCGCCTGGTCCAGGGTACCGGTTCGCGCTGGAGTGAAGTCCACAATCCGGCCACGGGTAAATTGACTGGTCGCGTGCCGCTGGCACAGGCGGACGAAACCGCACAGGCCATTGCCGCGGCCAGCGCGGCATTGCCGGCGTGGGCCGACACTTCGCCCTTGCGCCGGGCGCGTGTCCTGTTCAAGTTCCGCGAGCTGCTCGAGCGCCATCTCGATGATCTGGCTGCGATCATTACCGCCGAGCACGGCAAGGTGCTTGCCGATGCCAAGGGCGAGATCATCCGCGGCATGGAAGTCGTCGAGTTCGCCTGTGGCATTCCTCACTTGCTGAAGGGGGAATACTCCGACCAGATCGGCGGCGGCATCGACAGCTGGTCGTTGCGCCAGCCGGTCGGCGTCTGCGCCGGCATCACGCCGTTCAACTTCCCGGTGATGGTGCCCATGTGGATGTTTCCCGTTGCACTGGCCTGCGGCAACACCTTCGTCCTCAAACCGTCGGAACGCGACCCTTCCGCCAGCCTGTTCATGGCGGAACTGCTGGCGCAAGCCAATCTGCCAAAGGGTGTGTTCAACGTGATCCACGGCGACAAGGAAGCCGTCGATGTCCTGCTGACCGATCCGCGGGTGGCCGCGGTCAGCTTCGTCGGCTCGACCCCGATTGCCGAATATATCTATGCCACCGGTAGCGCGCACGGCAAGCGCGTGCAGGCGCTGGGCGGTGCGAAGAACCACATGGTGGTGATGCCGGATGCCGATCTCGACCAGGCGGTCGATGCACTGATCGGCGCGGCCTACGGCTCGGCCGGCGAGCGCTGCATGGCGATCTCGGTGGCGGTCGCCGTCGGCAACGTCGGCGATGCGCTGGTCGCGGCCCTGGCCAAGCGCACGCGGGCGCTCAAGGTCGGGCCCGGCACCGATCCGGGCGTGGAGATGGGGCCGCTGGTCACACAGCAACATTTCGACAAGGTGCGCGGCTACGTCGACCTCGGCGTGACGGAAGGCGCCGAACTGGTCGTCGATGGGCGCAGCCTGCAGGTTGTGGAGCATGAATCCGGATACTTCCTCGGCGGCTGCCTGTTCGACCGCGTGACGCCGGCGATGCGTATCTACCAGGAGGAAATCTTCGGTCCGGTCCTTTGCGTCGTGCGGGTGCCAGATTTCGAGGCGGCGGTAAAACTGATCGACGCGCATGAGTTCGGCAATGGCACGGCGATCTTCACGCGCAGCGGCAATACCGCCCGCGAATTCGTCCGGCGCATCCAGGTCGGGATGGTCGGCGTGAATGTGCCGATTCCCGTGCCGATGGCTTTTCACAGCTTCGGCGGCTGGAAACGTTCGTTGTTCGGCGACCATGCGGTCCACGGCCCCGATGGCGTGCATTTCTATACCCGCCTGAAAACCGCGACCGGCCGCTGGCCGCAGGACACGGAGAGTGCCGCCAGCTTCATCATGCCGACGCACTGAGCGCACGGCTGGCAACCGTGGAATCCGGCGGTTGCCGGGGAGGGCGAAGGTATAATTCTCGACTTGCCAAGCTTGGCAGTGATCCCTTGTCCTTCGCTATGTCGAACATCCTCAAACTGCGCGGCGCCGCCGCGCTATCCGCATCCCGTCTGTCCCGTCTGCAGTCCCGGATCGGCGCTTCGCTCACCGCGGAGCACTGGTACTTCGTCGAGCTGGCCAACGCGCTACACGATGACGAAGTCGCCCGCCTCAAGGAACTGATCGGCACCCCGGCCAAATTGCCGGATGAAGCGACCGGAACGCTGCTGCTGGTCACGCCGCGCCTCGGCACGATATCGCCCTGGGCATCGAAAGCGACCGACATCGCCCGCAATTGCGGTTTCGATGCAGTCAAGCGCATCGAACGCGGCATTGCCTACCATGTGCAAGGGGGCGAAAAGTCAGACCTGGCAGGACGGCTCCACGACCGCATGACCGAGTCGGTGCTCGATTCCATCGACGCGGCCGAACAACTGTTCCACCATGTCGCGCCGCAGCCGTTGACGACGGTGGAAATTCTTGCCGGTGGCAGAGCCGCACTGGTCAAGGCCAACGGCGAACTGGGCCTCGCCTTGTCCGATGACGAAATCGACTATCTGGTCGAGAACTTCACCAAGGTGGGACGCAACCCGACCGATGTCGAGTTGATGATGTTCGCGCAGGCAAACTCCGAGCACTGCCGCCACAAGATATTCAACGCGTCCTGGACGGTCGACGGCGCCGACCAGCCCCTGTCGCTGTTCGGCATGATCCGTGAGTCGCACAAAGCACATCCGCAGGGCACGGTAGTCGCCTATTCCGACAACGCTTCCGTGATCGAGGGCGCGCAGATCAAGCGGTTTTACCCGCAAGCGGATGGTGCCTACGCCTACGTCGAGGACACGACGCACATCCTTGCCAAGGTCGAGACGCACAACCACCCGACCGCCATTTCACCCTTTCCAGGCGCGGCGACCGGCTCGGGCGGCGAGATTCGCGACGAAGGTGCCACCGGACGCGGCTCCAAGCCCAAGGCCGGGCTTGGCGGTTTTTCGGTTTCCGACCTGAAGATTCCCGGCTACCCGCAACCGTGGGAGTCGAACTACGGCAAGCCGGACCGCATTGCTGCGGCGCTCGACATCATGATCGAGGGACCGATCGGCGCGGCGGCCTTCAACAACGAGTTCGGCCGCCCCAATCTCGCCGGCTACTTCCGCACCTTCGAGCAGAAATTTGATGGCGAGATGCGCGGCTATCACAAGCCGATCATGATCGCCGGCGGCGTCGGCAACATCGCCGGCAGCCACTGCTTCAAGGAGCAGTTTCCCGCCGGGACGCAGCTGATCCAGCTTGGCGGGCCGGGCATGCTGATCGGCCTGGGCGGCGGCGCAGCCTCGTCGATGGCGACCGGTTCCAATACCGCCGACCTCGACTTCGCTTCCGTGCAGCGTGGCAACCCGGAAATGCAGCGGCGCGCGCAGGAAGTCATCGACCGCTGCTGGCAGATGGGCGACAAGAATCCGATTCTCGCCATCCACGATGTCGGCGCGGGCGGCATCTCCAACGCGATGCCGGAACTGGCCAATGACGCCGGCCGGGGCGCGTTGTTCGATCTGCGCGCCGTGCCGAACGAGGAACCCGGCATGGCGCCGCGCGAGATCTGGTGCAACGAGGCACAGGAACGCTACGTACTGGCCATCGGCCCGGAACGTCTCGACGAATTCGCCGCGCTGTGCGAACGGGAGCGCTGCCCCTTTGCGGTGATCGGCGAGGCGACCGAAGAACGGCAACTGGTCGTCAAGGACGACCACTTCGCCAACAAGCCGGTCGACATGCCGATGGACGTGCTGCTCGGCAAGCCGCCGCGTTTGCACCGCGACGCGCAGCGCAAGACAGTGGTGATGCCGGCGCTCGACCTGGCTGCCATCGACCTGAAAACCGCTGCGTTCAGCGTCATGCGTCTGCCGGCCGTGGCCAGCAAGAGCTTCCTCATCACCATCGGTGACCGCACGGTCGGCGGCTACACCGCTCGCGACCAGTTCGTCGGCCCGTGGCAGGTACCGGTGGCCGATGTCGCCGTGACGGCGATGGGCTACGACACGCATCTCGGTGAGTGCTTTGCCATGGGCGAGCGCACGCCGATTGCCTTGCTGAATGCGCCGGCCTCTGGCCGGATGGCGGTCGGCGAGGCGATTACCAACCTCGCTGCCGCGCGATGTCGGCGCCTCACGCAGATCAAGCTCTCCGCCAACTGGATGGCCGCCGCAGGTCACGGCCACGAGGACGCTGCGCTGTTCGACACGGTCAAGACCGTCGGCGTTGAGTTTTGCCCGGCGCTGGGTGTGTCGATTCCTGTCGGCAAGGATTCGCTGTCGATGCGCACCAAATGGAACGAGAACGGGACTGACAAGGCGGTTATCGCGCCGCTGTCGCTGATCGCCACCGCCTTCGCAGCTTGTGCCGACGTGCGCAACACGCTGACACCACAACTGCAATCGGATGATGGCGGCGAAACGGAACTGATCCTGATCGATCTGGGCGCCGGACAAAACCGCCTTGGTGGCTCGGCGCTGGCGCAGGTGAACGGTGTTTCAGGCGATATGCCGCCCGACGCCGACGCGGTGCTGCTCAAGGCCTTCTTCGCCGCGATTCAGAGCTTGCGGCCGCAGATTCTTGCCTACCACGACCGCGCCGATGGCGGCCTGTTCGCCACGGTGGCCGAGATGAGTTTCACGGGCCACCTCGGCGTCTCGCTCAACCTCGACGCGCTCTGCTACGACCCGCTGATGAACGACGTGGATGGCATCGAACGCTTCCCCGAAGTGATCGACGGCCGCATGCGCGATCGCATGATCGCCGCGCTGTTCAACGAGGAACTCGGTGCTGTCATCCAGATTCGACGCACTGACCGTAGTGCCGTGATGCAGACGCTGCGCGATGCCGGCCTCGGCGCGTGCAGCCATGTCATCGGCACGCTCAATGCCGCCGACGAGATTCGCGTCTGGCGTAACGCAAAGTCAGCCCTGGCGCTACGGCGTGTCGAGCTGCAACGCGTCTGGAGCGAAGTGAGCTTCCAGATCGCCCGGTTGCGCGACGATCCCGATTGCGCCCAGGAGGAATTCGATGCGCTGCTCGACGCCGACAATCCTGGCCTGTCGTGCCAACTGACGTTCGATCCGGCAGCCGTGTTTGCCATCGGTGGCAAGCGGCCGCGCATCGCAATTTTGCGCGAGCAGGGCGTCAATGGCGAGGTCGAGATGGCCGCCGCTTTCGACCACGCCGGCTTCACGGCGGTGGACGTGCACATGTCCGACCTGATGGCCGGCCGCGTGCATCTCGCCGACTTCAAGGGCCTCGCCGCCTGCGGTGGCTTCTCCTACGGCGACGTGCTGGGCGCGGGGCAGGGCTGGGCGAAGTCAGTGCTGTTTCATCCCGAACTGAAGGATGCCTTTGCCGCCTTTTTCGCCCGGCCGGACAGCTTCGCGCTGGGTGTCTGCAACGGCTGCCAGATGATGGCGCACCTGGCCCCCATCATCCCCGGCGCGCAGGACTGGCCCACCTTCCAGCGCAACCGCTCCGAGCAGTTCGAGGCACGCTTCACGATGACCGAGATTCCGGCATCCCCCTCGATCTTCCTCACCGGGATGGCTGGCTCGAAACTGCCGGTGGTCGTCAGTCACGGCGAAGGCCGCGCGGTCTATGCCGGGTCGAACCGTTCGCACGTCGCCCTGCGCTACATCGACCATCGCGGCGCACCGGCCACGACCTATCCGTTCAACCCGAACGGTTCGCCCGAAGGCATCGCCGGCGTGACCACGCCCGACGGCCGCTTTACCATCATGATGCCGCACCCGGAGCGCGTTTTCCGCACCGTGCAGATGAGCTGGCATCCCGCCACGCTGGGCGAGGACAGTCCGTGGATGACGATGTTCCGCAACGCACGGCAGTGGGTCGCTTAGTCGCTGCCGCATGGTTTCCGTCATCCATGCACTGCCGGATTCAGGTGTCGATGAAGCGACGCTGGCGCGCCTGATCGAAGGCCTGCCGGAGGCGGGCGCCCAGAAGCTCCTGCTGGCGATCACCCATGCCAGCGAACTGTATGGCGCTGCGAAAGTCAGTTCTGGCGAGACGGCATTCGGCCACGGCCTGGGTGCCGCGCTGATCCTGGCCTCGCTGAACCTCGACTTCGACAGCCGGATGGCAGGACTCCTGTTCGCGGCACCCGACTTCCTCACCCATGCGCGCGATGAGATGACCGGGCGCTGGGGCGTGGCGGTGGCCGATCTCGTCGATGGGCTGTATCGCCTCAAGAACCTGCGGCCGCTGACGCTTGCGACGGCGCAAAGCTCGCAAGCCGTGCAGGCGCAGGCCGAGATCCTGCGCAAGATGCTGCTGGCCCTCGCGGCCGACATTCGCGTGGTAATGATCCGCCTGGCCTCGCGTACCCAGACGCTGCGCTGGTTCACTGATCACGATACCCCGGAGCGTACCGAGACGGCCCGCGAAAGCCTGCAGATCTACGCACCGCTCGCCAACCGGCTGGGCGTCTGGCAGATCAAGTGGGAGATCGAGGACCTGTCCTTCCGCTTCACCGAGCCAGCCACCTACAAGCAGATCGCCCGGCAGCTCGATGAAAAGCGCCTCGAGCGCGAGGCCTTCATCGTCAATGCCGTGGCGCGCCTCAAGGACGAGCTGGCGAAATCGGGCGTCACCGAGGCCGCAGTGTATGGCCGGCCGAAACACATCTACAGCATCTGGAACAAGATGCGGCAGAAGGACATCGAGTTCGCCGAAGTCTATGACGTGCGCGCGCTGCGCATCATCGTGGCGGAAGTGAAGGATTGCTACACCGCGCTCGGCATCGTGCATGCGCTGTGGCAGCCCATTCATGGGGAATTCGACGACTACATCTCGCACCCCAAGGGCAACTACTATCGCTCGCTGCACACCGCCGTGATGGACGAGGAAGGTCGCGCCCTCGAAGTGCAGATTCGCACCCGCGAGATGCACGCCCATGCCGAGCTCGGCGTCGCGGCACACTGGCGCTACAAGGAATCGGGCACCTCGGCCAAGGCCCATTCGTCCGATGCGGCCTACGACGACAAGATTGCATGGCTGCGGCAACTCCTGACGTGGCGTGACGAAATCACCGACTCGGCCGTATGGGTCGAGCAGTTCAAGCGTGCCGCGCTCGACGACACCCTCTACGTGATGACGCCCCAGGGCCGCGTCATCGACCTGCCGAAGGGCGCGACGCCAATCGACTTCGCCTACCGCGTGCATACCGACCTCGGCCACCGCTGCCGGGGGGCCAAGATCAATGGCCATCTCGTGCCGCTGAACACGCCCCTGCAGAATGGGCAGCAGGTCGATATCACGGTGGTCAAGACCGGCGGTCCCTCGCGGGACTGGCTCAGCCCCGGCTATCTCGTGTCGGGGCGCGCGCGACAAAAGGTCAAGGCCTGGTTCGCCGCCCAGCAGGAAGAGCAGATGCTGGCCGAGGGGCGCGTGTACGTCACCAAGGAACTCCAGCGCGACGGTGCGACACAGGCCAACCTTGAGGAACTCGCCCACAAGCTGGGCTTCAAGAATACCGACGCACTCTTTCTCGCCGCGGCGCGCGACGAGGTGGGGCCGCGGGCAATTCAGGCGGCACTACAAGGTGAACCGGGGCCCGCTGCAGACGCGCCGGAGATTCTCACGCACCGGGCCAAGGCGGAAACAAGCGGCAGCGGGCAAATACTGGTCGTCGGCATGGACAGGATGCTCACCCAGCTCGGCCGCTGCTGCAAACCGGTGCCGCCGGACGCCATTGCCGGCTTCGTCACGCGCGGACGCGGTGTCTCGGTGCATCGCGTCGAGTGCGCCAATTTCCGCAACATGGCAGCGCGCAATCCGGAGCGTGTCATCGAGGCCACCTGGGGGGGCAAGCCCGCCAGCGTCTATGCCTGCGACGTGCACGTCGAGGCGGCCGACCGCCAGGGACTGCTGCGCGACATTTCCGATGTCCTTTCGAAGGAAAAAGTGAATGTCACCGCCGTGAAGACGCAATCGAAAACCGGCATCGCCCGGATGTCCTTCACCGTCGAGCTCGGCAGCGCCGTGCAGATGCAGCGCATCCTGGCCGTGCTGGGCGACGTGAGTGGCGTCACCCATGTCGGCCGGCATTGAACGATGACCACACCGTCACTGCGCTCGCGCATCCTGCTGGTCGATCTGCTCAAGGTGGTGGCGGCACAGTTCATCGTATTGCACCATCTGGCCTGGTACGGCCCGCTCAGCGACCAGGCGAGCGCGCTGGCACCCTGGGTGGGATACATCCGGGACGGGCTGGCCGAATACGGCCGCTATGCCGTGGCCGTATTTTTTGTCACCAGCGGTTTCCTCGCCGCACAGTTGCTTTCGCCGCGCGGTCTGGCGGTGGGGAATATGCCCGGCTGCATGATCCGGGATCGCTATTTCCGCTTGATCCTGCCCTTCGCGGCAGCCATGCTGCTGGCGATCGCCGCATCCCTGTTGGCGCGGCAGTGGATGACCCACGAATCGATCGGAAACCCGCCGGGGATGCTCCAGATCCTTGCCCACCTGACCCTGCTGCACACCCTGCTGGGCTTCGAGTCGCTCTCGGCAGGCGTCTGGTATGTCGCCATCGATTTCCAGCTTTACGTTCTGCTGGTGCTGTTGCTCTGGTTGGGCGGGCACCCCGGACGCCGTCCGGTTTCTACGGAGATCGGCCCCGAGTTTGTGCATGCCATTCCGGTTTTCCTGTTTGCCCTGGCGTCGCTGTTCTATTTCAACCAGGATGCCCGCTGGGATGCGACGGCACTGTTCTTCTTCGGGGCCTATGCCCTGGGTATCGGTGCCGGCTGGGCCATTCGGTCACCCCATCGAACCCGGATACTGTGGGTGATGGCCATCGTCGGTGGCCTGTCGCTCTGGATGCACTTCCGTCCACGCATTGCGCTGGCACTGGTGACGTCTTTGCTGCTCGGCTGCACGCGACTGCACATGACGCGTCTGGAGACGCGCACGCTGCACTATTTCGGCGGCGTCTCCTATGCGCTTTTCCTCGTGCATTTTCCGGTCTGCCTCGTGATCAATGCCGCATTCCAGCGCTTTGCGCCCATCGATCCGGCAATTGCCGCGCTGGGGATTCTGGTGGCCTGGGTGGCCAGCAATCTGGCCGCCGACCTGTTCCATCGTTACGTCGAACTCCCGCTGGCACGCTGGCAGAAACATCGGCTGCAGTGCCGTTCAGGCCGTAAAACCGGCCTGCCGAAATTACCGTTCAGGGTAGCGTGACCACGAGGTCATCCGGCGTGTTCAGATTGCGAAATGACGCCGCATCGGCGAAGAGAACCTCGACCGCGCCCTGGGCGCGGCACCAATCCGCCACACGCCGCTCACCGGCGTCAAGGGCGGCGGTTAGCGCCGGCAGGAGATCGCACCGGCAGAGCATGAAGGTCGGCTGCAAGCCTTCGACCGTGCTCGCCACGGCGAGCGGTGCATTCAGCGCGGATGCGCCGTGCAGCAACCGATTCGCCAGATCCTCGGGCAGGGCAGGGCAATCGCAGGGACAGACCAGCAGCCAGGTCGTTTCGCAGGCCTGCAAGCCTGCCGCGATGCCGGCCAGCGGGCCGAGGCGTTCGGCCGACGCATCCGTCACGACCGGGTAGCCGAAGTCGAGATAGTCGTCGAGGTTGCGGTTCGCGCTGATCAGCAGGCTGTCGACCTGCGGTGTCAGGCGCTCGATCACGTGGGCGATGAGCGGCTTGTCGTGATACCCGATCAGGCCCTTGTCGGCACCGCCCATGCGCCGGCCCTCGCCCCCGGCGAGGATCAGACCGGTGATGCCCGCATCCGTTCCCTTAGCCACCGATGTAGGACATCTCGATCTTCTTGAGTCCGGGCGTGGCGGCCATGCGCAGTTGCGAATAGCGGTCGCTGCGCTGCTGCCAGATCGCGGCGATCGCGGTGTCGAGGTCGGCATCGCTCGCGCCCGCGCGCAGCCGCTGGCGAATGTCGTGGCCTTCCGACGCGAACAGGCAGGTGTAAAGCTTGCCTTCGGTCGAGAGCCGGATGCGCGTGCAGCTGTCGCAAAAGGCCTGTGTGACCGACGAGATCACGCCGATCTCGCCCGCCCCGTCCTGGTAGCGCCAGCGCTCGGCCACCTCACCGGGATAGTTGGCATCGATCGGCGCCAGCGGGAATTCGCTGCCGATGATGCGCAGGACCTCGGCCGATGGCACCACCTCGTCAAGCTTCCAGCCGTTGCTGCTGCCGACATCCATGTATTCGATGAAGCGCAGGATGTGACCCTTCTCACGAAATTGATCGCGGAAATGGCGCGCCAGCGGCAGGATCTCCTGCACATTCGTGCTGCGCTTGATCACCGCATTCACCTTGACCGGCTGCAGGCCGGCTGCGGCTGCGGTATCAATGCCCTCCAGCACCTTGGCGACCGGATAGTCGACGTCGTTCATGCGCTTGAAAGTCGTGTCGTCGAGCGCGTCGAGGCTCACCGTCACCCGTGCCAGGCCGACGGCGCGGAGGGCGGCCGCCTTCTGCTTCAGCAGCGAACCATTGGTCGTCAGCGTAACTTCGAGGCCGGGTATTGCGGACAACTGTCCGATCAGGTTCTCGACGCCGTGGCGCAACAAGGGCTCGCCCCCGGTCAGGCGGATCTTCTTCACGCCACGGGCTGCGAAGATGCGGGCGATGCGCGCGATCTCCTCGAACGACAGCAGGTCGGCGCGCGGCAGGAAGGGGTAGTCGCGGCCAAATACAGTCTTCGGCATGCAATACACACAGCGGAAGTTGCAGCGGTCAGTCACCGAAATGCGCAGATCGCGCACCGGGCGTCCGAATGTATCGAGTAGCGGGGGCAGGGTGGTCACACGCTGATTATAGGGAGCCGGAGACGATATTTCCGGTTACCGTACCGGGGCGATGCCCCATTCGGCCACGCCTTCGGGCAGGCGCACCGCGTCGTAGCCTTTCTTGCGCAGCAGGTTCGACTGCGTCGCGCGCCATCAGGCAGTACGGACCTCGACAGTAAGCGACGATCGTCTTGCCAACCGGCAGTTCCGCGAGTCGGGTTTTCAACTCCTCCAGGGGCAGCGAGCGCGCGAACGGCAGGTGCGCCGCCGCGTATTCGTCCTCCGGGCGCACGTCGAGCACGATCACCTCGCCCTGCCTGGCCAGCTTGACGAGGTTCTTGCGGTCTTGTGGCGCCATTTCGCCGGGATGGCTGGCCATCTGTTCGAGCGCGAGGCGTAGCTCGACCAGCCGGTCTTCGGCCAGCGAGCGGATCGCCACCCAGAAATCCGCCACGGCGCGATTGGCGATGCGGTAGATGACGTTCTTGCCCTGCTTGGTCGTCTCCACCAGCCGCGCGGCGCGCAGTTCGCGCAGATGTGCGCTGGCCAGCTTCATGCTGATGGCCGCCTCGCGGGCGAGGGCCTCGACGGTCTTTTCGCCCTGGCAGAGTAGCTCGATGAGCTCCAGCCGCTTCGGACTGCAGGCGGCCTTGCCGATGCGGGCGACCTGTTCGTAAAGCAGATCCTTGAGTTGGCGCGAATCCTTCATGACGCCGCATCTTAGCGATGGCAGGAGGGAAGTCAATTTGCGCTTGACAGAGCATCAGGCTCTCGGCTACATTGATCTAACAATCGTTAGATTGTTATCTTAACGAGGAGTAAGTCATGAATGTATTCAAGCCGTTCCTGGGCCTGTTCATCCTGTCAATCACCCACATCGTCGCCGCCGACCAATCGATGGCCGTGCCCGGCGCGATCGACGCCGCGGGCAACAAGGTGCTGACCATCATCAACAAGGAACCGCCCGGCCAGCGCTGCAACAACAACACCCAGGTCGCCGTCGAGGTGGCCAACGTTTATCGAGTGCCTATCCGCATTGTTCCCGCCAGCCAGGCCCCCGGTTTGCCGGCGCCTGCCGTGTTCTTCAGCAATCAATTGATCGCCGCCGATGGCAAGGACCACAACGGCATGTCAAGTTTTCAGATGGTCGCCGATGTGATGGATTTCGAGAACACACCCAAGTTTTCCAAGACTGGCCTGATCTAGCAGGAGAGGGTGCGCAAGGACTATGACACCCTGAAGGCGGCGATCAAGAGCGGAGGAAAGTGAAATGATTAAGTATCTGTTCATCCTCAACGACCCGCCTTACGGGACCGAGCGCAGCTACAACGCGCTACGCCTCGCCCGCAACATGTTGAAGAAGGCCGAAGACCAGATTGAGGTGCGCGTTTTCCTGATGGGTGATGCTTCCCCCTGTGCCAAGGCAGGGCAGAAGGTGCCGCAAGGCTTCTACAACATCGGCGACATGCTCGGCATGGTGATTCGCGCCGGTGGCGAAGTGGGCGTCTGCGGCAACTGCATGGATGCGCGTGGCCTGCAGGAAACCGAACTGATTCCGGAGGCCTATCGCGGCACGCTCGATGAGATTACCGAATGGACCCTGTGGGCCGACAAGGTACTGGTGTTCTGAGCATGACCCAGCGATAGACCGTGAAAGCCTCGATACTGCTCCTGATGGCCTCGTGGTTCGCGGTGAACGCTGCCGCGCAAGACGGCATGGAGATGCTCTATCTCGTCAGGCAGGGGGAAGTCGCGCTGGGCGTCAATCCGCTGACGGTCTCGGCGCGCAAGGCCTTCTACGAGGCACGAGGCTTCATGGCGCCGGCGATTCGTCCCTACGCGGAGGCCTGCGGCTTTTCCTTCGGCATGCAAAACGCCACCGACCGCACGATCCGTGCGTCTTTATCGGACTGGCATGCCATCGGTGCCGACGGCGCAAGGATCACCTTCACACTGCCGGAGACCTGGGATGCGCAATGGGAAAAGGCGGGTATTCCGTCGACAGCCCGGATCGCTTTCAAGTGGGCCCAGTTCCAGACGAACAATGTGTTCGAACCGGGCGACTGGATCATGGGCATGGCGACACTCGGGAGCGCGCCAAAACCTCCATTCCGTCTCATTGCCCATTATCACGACAACAAGGGAAAACATGAGCTCGTTCTGGACAAGCTGGAGTGCGTCCGTGACTGACCGACGTGGATTCGTGGTCGGCCTCGGGCTGCTGGCCGCATTTCCATGCGCATGGGCACAAGGGCGCGGCATGACGGCCCTTGCCACAAACGGTGCCGTCTCGCCGGAGCTGACTTTGCGGATCAAGGATGCCGATGACAAGTTTGTCGACTTGGCGCAGTTCAAGGGTCGCGTGGTCCTCATCAACTTCTGGGCGACGTGGTGCCAACCCTGCCGCAAGGAGTTTCCTTCCCTCGGCCGGGTACGCAAGATCTTCAAGCCAAATCAATTCGAGGTCATCGCGGTCAATGTCGGTGAGGATCCCGACGCGGTGTTCTCCTTCACAGGTAGCACCGACTTTCCGGTCGTGTTCGACCGCGACTCGAAGGCCATGGGCGCTTGGTCGGTGCGCGGCCTGCCGACGACCTTTCTGGTGGATCGTAAGGGGCGGCTGGCCTACCGCGCCACCGGCGGACGCGAATTCGACGATCCGGAAATCATCAACCTGATCAAGACGTTGTTATGAGCGCTCCCATATATCTCGACTACAACGCCACAACACCGGTTGCGCCGGAAGCTGCGGCAGCGATCCGTCACTGGCTCGAAGCGGAGTTCGGCAACCCGTCGTCCAGCCATGCCTACGGCCAACGCGCCCACGCGGCAGTCGATCGGGCACGCACGGAAGTTGCCGCCCTGATCCGGGCGCGTGCCGAGGAAATCGTCTTCACCGGCAATGCCACGGAAGCGAACAACTTGGTGCTACTCGGTGTCGCCCGCGCTGTGCCGGAGAAGCGCCACATGATCGTCAGCGCCGTCGAGCATCCCGCCGTGATGCAGCCCGCGCTGCACCTGCGCGAACAGGGCTGGGAGATCTCCGTCGTTCCGGTCGATGTGCCGGGGCGTGTTGCTGTCGCCGATGTAGCGGCACTGCTGCGCCCCGATACGGCGCTGGTATCGATAATGCTCGCGAACAATGAGGTCGGCACAATTCAACCGATCGCCGAGATCGTCGCTATCGCCCACGCCAACGGCAGTCTGATGCACACCGACGCCGCGCAGGCAGCGGGCAAGTTGCATCTCGATGTCACTGCCCTGGGCGTCGATCTACTGACGCTGGCCTTTCACAAGTTCTATGGTCCGAAGGGTATCGGCGCGCTCTACGTCAGGCTTGCCACGCCGCTCAAGCCGATTCTGTTCGGCGCGGAGCAGGAGCACGGCCTGCGGCCCGGCACCGAGAACGTCGCACAGATAGTCGGCGCTGGCGAGACGGCGCGGCTGGCACGCGAGCGCCTGCCGCAGGTCGGCCCGCATCTGCAAGCAATGCGCGACCGGCTCTGGAAGCATCTGGCGGAAGGCGTTCCCCGCCTGCGGCTCAACGGGCATCCGGAGCAGCGGCTACCCAATACGCTGCACGTTTCCTTTCCCGGCGTTTCGGGGCGCGCTCTGCTTGAGGCGGTGGCGGAAACCGTGGCCGCCTCGGTCGGCTCGGCCTGCCATTCGCATGGCGATGCCGTCAGCGGCGTGCTGGCGGCGATGGGCTGTGACGCGGCACGGGCACGCGGCGCGGTCAGGTTGTCCGTCGGTCGGGATACGACGGGAGAAGAGATCGACCGTGCCGCCGCTGCTCTGATCAGTGCCTGGAAGCAGTTCGCGCCCGCCTGATTTCCGGCGGGCGGCGACTGCGGATCGTCAGAACTTCAACTGCCACCACTCGAGCGTAACGGCCTTGAGGCCGTCGCGTTCCTGATTGGCACCGTCCCAGGCGGCAAAGGCAATGGGCATCAACTTGCGGTTCTGCAGGTTGGCGCCTTCATCGGCCTTGACCTTCAAAGGACGAGCGAGCACCACCGCCCAGCCGCTATCGGTGCGTACCGATGCACTGCGCAGTCCCTCGAAGGGAACGTGTGTGCCAGTACCGAGGCCCTTGGCGATCAGGTTCTGGGTACGGCCGTCGGCGCGCCAATGCCATACATTGACGGCGTTATTCGGATCGCCCATGAAGGGTGTCGTCACTGCCTTGCCGTTGATCGGGAACTGCACCGCCGCCCCATCCATGAATTGGCCGGTATCCTTGATCGTGGCATTCACAGTGGCATCGCTCCAGGCCAGCTTCACGAACAGTTGATTGCCGCTGCGCACCGCCTGGGCTGAAATCTGCGTCATGGCGGGAATCCCGACTATCGACGGGTGCCCCGGGAAGGCCGGCTGCAAGGCAACTTGCGTTACCGGCGCCTTTTGCCAGACCGCAGCATCGGGGGTGGAAGCATCCACGCTGCCTGCGGACAAAACCTGGATCGTCTTGGGTGCGGGCGCGGCATGCGCGAGCAGTGGCAGCGTCGCGGTCAGCGTCACAGCGGCGCCGAGCGTACCGAGGTGTTTCATCAGTTTGCATGTTTTCATCAAGTTCTCCGGATTCTCAGTTTGCCGTGGCAAGCTGGCGACGGTGGTCCTCAACCAGCTGGGTGAGCATCGATCCATACGGTTCGTAGACGGTTTCAGTCTGGGCAAGCTTGCGGCAGAGTTCTGGCAGCCATGCCGCCAGATGCCGTTCGAGAAAATCCCGTGCCGCGCGGCGGAACGTTTCTGTGGCCAATCCCTCTTGCCGCGCAATCCATTCCCGGTGGCAAAGCGAGGCGAGGAACTCGAGTTCGGTGACGAGGTGGTCCGGATAGTCGCGGTCGGTGTCGGACAGGCGCACGTCGAAGAACTTGTAATAGCGGAGCAGGTCTTCGAGGATGCCTCGCTTGCCATCAGCTCGACAAGAAGCTCGTTGGACCAGCCTGGCGCGATGTCGGCAAGAAATACGGCGGACAGGCCGATGCCGAAGCCATGCTGCTGGTAAAGGTCAAGAAGGGTGGCAAGGATGTCTGGGGTCCGATACCCATGCCCCCCAACGCGACGGTGAAGGATGCTGACATCAAGACACTGGTGCAGTTCGTTCTGACCCTCAAATAGCGGTTGTCTCATCCCAAGGATTTGGCGCGGCTTCGGCCGCGCCATTTTTTTCGGGATTTGCTGCCATTCGTGCCGTCCCACCGGGTCTGACTTTCACAGGAACTCGTAGCTGCCGCGCCACTGCCCCTTGACGTGGTCGATGAATACCCGCCTGGGCGCGACATGATGGAGCGCTTCGCTGTCGATATCCTTCTCGGGCTGGCGGCCGAGGCGTTCAGCGACATCCCAGGTGCAGGCGGTCGAGGTCACCGGGCGGAAGTAGAGCAGCAGCTTGTCGCCGACCGGCACCGTGGGCTTGCCGCGCGAATCGGCACGGAAATGCACGAACTTCTTCACCAGACAGGAAAAGTAGAGTTCCAGTTCGACGTAGAGCGGGGCGGTCAGCTGTCCCTGCGCCTGCAGTGCGGCAGGTGTCAGCGTCACCTGGACTTCCCGCCCGTTCAGCGTGATTTTCGTGGTTTCCATGCAGCCTCCGGGGTCTTGGCGATTTGACGGCGATCACGCCGGCAAACTAAAGTGCGCAACAGTGTGCGATGGGCACTGCAAGTTTTTTCGCCCGCCGCATCCATTCGAACCATGACAACAATACTCCCCAGAGAACAGAGATGACGACACTGAATGTACTGATCCCGCGCCAGCCGGTGCCTGCCCTCGACGTGCCGCTGCTTGGCGGCGGGCGTTTCAACCCTGCCGTCGCGCCAGCGCCGACTTTCGCCATGGTCGTGTTTTATCGCGGCCTGCATTGCCCCTTGTGCGCCAAGTACCTCACCGAACTGGAACGCCTGCACGACGAGTTCATCAATCGCGGTGTGCGGCCCGTGGCGATCAGCTCGGACAATGCCGAACGCACGACGGCGATGGCGCAGAAGGTGAATGCGCAAAAGCTGCCCTTCGGCCACGATCTGCCTCTGCCGGTAGCGCGTGCCTGGGGCCTGACGATCTCGACTTCGCGCGGCAAGACGTCGATCGGCATCGATGAGCCCACGCTGTTTTCCGAGCCAGGACTGTTCCTGGTCCGGCCGGATGGCACGCTCTACTGGGGCTCGACGCAGACCATGCCTTTCGCACGGCCACATTTTGACGAAATCCTCGGTGCGCTCGACTTCGTGGCCAAGAACGACTATCCCGCGCGCGGCGAGTATCTCGGGCCCGTCTAAGCCGGACGCTCCGCCTTCAGCATCGCGGGGTGGAAGGTGCGGTAGCGGTTCTTGCCATCCGCTTTCGCGGCATACATGGCGATATCCGCACGCCTGAGCAGGTCGGCGGCTTCCTTGCTGTGCTCTGGAAAGCAGGCCACGCCCATCGAGGCGCCCACGCTGACGACGTGGCCGCGCAGATCCAGCGGCCGGGAGATGTCGGCGATGATGTCGGTGGCGAGTTCGTGGCAGTGGTCGAGTGCCTTCAGGTCTTCCATCAGGATCAGGAATTCATCACCGCCGAACCGGGCCACGGTGTCGGTGACGCGCCGCACCCGGGCGCGGATGCGCTGCGCGATATCCCTGAGCAGCTGGTCGCCAAGGTCATGGCCGAGCGTGTCGTTGATCTCCTTGAAGCCATCGAGGTCGATGAAGATCACCGCGAGGAGGCCCCCTTCGCGCCGCGAGCGCTCCAGCGCGTGCGACAGGCGGTCCTGGAAGAGGGCGCGGTTCGGCAGACCGGTCAGCGCATCGTGGAAGGCCAGGTACTGGGTGCGTTCGTTGGCCCTGTGCATGGCGGTGATGTCGCGGAATACCGAGGCATAGCAGACTGGCATGCCATCACGGGCGTTGATGCGGTTGATCGTTAGCAGTTCCAGAAAGGCGGTACCGTTCTTGTGGCGGTTCCAGATCTCGCCTTCCCAGCGCCCCTCGTTCAGCAGTGACCGCCACAGCGCCGCGTAGAAATCCGGGCCGTGATGGTCGGAGCGCAGCAGGTTGGGCTTCCTGCCGATGGCTTCGTCGGTGTTGTAACCGGTGATCTGGGTAAAGGCCGGATTGACCGAAATGATCGTACCGCTCTCGTCCGTAACGAGGATGCCTTCGCTGGTACTCTCCATGATGCTGCTGGCCAGCCGCAAGCGCGCTTCGGTTTCCTTGCGCTCGGTGATGTCGCGCCAGGCGCAATAGATGACCTTGCGGCCTCGATGGATCACATCGGACAGGGTGACCTCGGCGATGAAGCGACAGCCGTCGGCACGCAGATGAACCCATTCGAAACGATGCAGCCCGTTTTCCTGTGCGATGCGCATCATGCGCTCGGCCTTGCTGAATGACTCCTCGCCATCGGGCTGCTGGCTCGGCGAAAGCTGCGCCGGGTGGGTGTTCAGGAATTCATCCCGGCTGGCGTAGCCGAGCGCGCGCAGGGCCGCATCGTTGCATTCGACGAACCGGTGATCCTCGATGATCCAGGCAGGATCAGGCGAGGCGGCAAAAAGAGCGCGAAACCACTGCGCGTTGGCCGTCGCGACGTCCTTGTCACTGGCGTCCGTGAATGCTGTCATGCCAGGCAACCCTCTGTTGGTTTGTTATTTGATACATCTATTTTATGGATACATCAATACACCTTTTGTTTGGGGCATGCAAGGGGCGCGTAATTTTCCACGCGGATCAGATGTCCAGGGCAGATCACGGAGTGACATCGGCGCGCTATGCGGCATCGAGCGCCTGTTTCACATCCGCGCGCAGATCGTCGAGGTCTTCGAGGCCGGCAGAAATGCGCACCAGCCCTTCGCTGATCATGTGGGCCTCGCGTTCTTCAAGGGTATAGAAGGAGTGGGTCATGCTCGCAGGGTGCTGGGCGAGGCTTTCCGCGTCGCCGAGGCTGACGGCGCGCGTGATCAGTTGCAGCGCATTCATGAAGCGACGGCCGGCCTCGATGCCATTCCGGAGTTCGAAGGCCAGCATGCCGCCGGGCAGCTTCATCTGGTGCCGGGCAAGCTCGTATTGCGGAAATGAGGGCAGGCCGGGGTAGTGGCAGATCTCGACCTTGGAATGCCCAACCAGATATTCCGCGATGCCCTGGGCGTTTTCGGAATGGCGATGCATGCGCAGGGCGAGCGTCTTGATGCCGCGCAGGATTAGGAAGGCATCCTGCGAGGAAAGGACCGCGCCAGTCATGTCCTTGAGGCCGTAGAAGCGCACCTGGTCGAGCGTTTCCTTCGGGCCGACAATCGCGCCCGCGATCAGGTCCCCGTGGCCGCCAAGGTATTTTGTCGCCGAATGCACGACGAAATCCGCGCCGAGCTCGATCGGCCGCTGGAGGTAGGGCGTGCAGTAGGTATTGTCGACGACGACCTGCGCGCCATGGCGATGGGCGATAGCAACGATCGCCGGGATGTCGATGAGCCGCATGTTCGGATTGGCGGGCGATTCGAAAAACACGAGCCGCGTGCCCACATTGATGGCTGCTTCCAGGTTCGCCGGCACGGTGAGATCGACATGGGTGATCTTCACGCCGAACTTGGCCAGGCCGTGGTTGAAGAAGCCGAAGGTGCAGCCGTAGAGCGTCTTGTCGGCGATGACCTCGTCGCCGGGCTGCAGTAGTGTCCAGAGCAGCGAGGTGGTGGCGCCCTGTCCCGAGCCGGTGACCAGTCCGGCTTCGCCGCCTTCGAGATTGGCGATGCGCTCTTCGAGCAGCGCGGTGGTCGGATTGCCCACGCGCGAATAGACAAAGCCCGCCTGTTCGCCGGCAAAGCGCGCGGCGCCATCCTCCACGGTGGGGAAGGTGTAAGTCGAGCTCAGATACACCGGCGGGTTGAGCGAACCCAATCCCGCGTAAGGGTCGTAGGCATGATGGATGGCGCGGGTGGAAAAGCCCTTGCGTGAGCCGTCGGGAGATGACATCGGGGTGACTCCTTTTGAATGCGTCAAGGTTGCACTGTTACACAAGCCTGCCCGCCTTGCAAAACCTGAATTCTCCGGACCCCGACATCCGGTTTGAAGCTCCAGGTGCCGTCCCGCCAGCACTGACTCTCAATTGGAAGCCACAACCAGCACGCGATCCCCAATAAAACGAATGCCCCGCCAAGCGGGGCATTCGCGCGACCGGGAGGGAGGAGAACCGGTCGCTCGGGGGATCGGTAACTAGCAGCCGAAGTAACGGCGGCTAACGGCGAGGAATCTTTCAATATCGCTCTGCTGCATGGGTTGGGCTCCGTTGTTGTCGATTCTTCTTATTGATAGATTGTTATGGCTACCTGCAGTTCAAACTTGAAATGCAACCGAATGTTTCAAACAGTGCAATATCATTATGTATGCCATGGTATTTGGTCTATACAGATAGAAAAGATCGAATGATTCTTGGGAGCAAACCATGGCAGGGAGAATAAGAAACAAGTTATGTGCGTTGGCAGTTATCCTGACGTCGTTCAACGCAAGCGCGGCCCTCTACGAGATCCAATCGACCGGCATAGCAGCCGGTCTATACTTGGACCAGGCGCAGGCTGCCGGCCTGTTCAGTTCCTTCGGCATCCTGCCGTCAGGCGCGCAAATCAAGAGTGCCACTGTTGAGTTCTTTTTCCAGGATGAAACGGACGGCCTTGAGTACCTCACCGGCAGCAGCCATCCGGAGATAGGCGGTGGTTGGGTGGGACAAGCGCCGGTATATGTGGGGATCGATGTTCGCCATATTCATCTGCGTCCCTATTATCGAATCAGCACGAACCTGTGGCGCTACGATCGAGAAAGCGTTGGCATCTACCTGAATGGTGCCAGCATCGGCGTTGCCGAACCCACCTTGACCATTACCCAGACCCATACTGAGTCCCCCGGCGCATGGGAATGGGATCATGGTGCCTCCCACGACTATTTGTTTGGTTATGACAGCTCTGGCAAGCCCATTATTGGAACGGCCTACGAGGAGTATTACAACGACATCACTTATGTCGAGGAGGCCACCTATCGCGGTAACGAAATGTTGTTTTCGCTGACGCACGCGATTGATTCAGGATTGTTTGCCTCGCTGCAGACAGGAGGCACACTGGATTTCTCGCTCAATGTCACCCGGGGCGACGTACTATTCAAGTCGGCCGCGCTTTTCATCGAAACCTTTGACGAGGGTGCCGTACCGGAGCCGTCCGCCTTGATGCTCGTGGTGGCAGGCTTGGGGGGGATCGGCCTGTTCAGGCAGAGCAAGCGGGTGCGCGCAACGACCCGAAAAGTCTGATTTCCCATTTAGTCTCCTTGCAGCTCCTCCCGTTCGGGGAACAGCACGTCGGTGAAGCCGAAACGCGTGAAGTCGTGCATGCGCATCGGGAAGAGCTTGCCGATCAGGTGATCGCATTCGTGCTGGACCACGCGCGCGTGGAAACCTTCCGCCACGCGGTCGAGCGGCTGGCCCGCCGCATCGAAGCCCGTGTAACGAATCTTGCGGAAGCGTGGCACCTCACCGCGCAGGCCGGGCACGGAGAGGCAGCCTTCCCAGCCCAGTTCTTCCTCATCGGAGAGTACCGTGATCTCCGGGTTGATCAGGATGGTACACGGCACGGGCGCGGCATCGGGATAGCGCGTGTTCTGCTCGAAACCGAAAATCACCACCTGCAATCCGACGTCGATCTGCGGTGCGGCCAGCCCCACGCCGCCGGCCGCTTCCATTGTGTCGAACATGTCGCGGATCAGTTCCTGCAGGGCAGGATCGGCAAGATCCACAAGCGGTTCTGCGATTTGCAGCAGCCGCGGATCGCCCATGCGGAGGATGGATTTGACGGTCAATGGTTTTGCGCTTGCGGGTTGAGTCGGGTTAACAAACAAGCCCCGCCGAAGCGGGGCTATGGGCGCAGGAAACTCGATCAGCTACGGCGGCGGCGCGATGCGACCAAGCCAAGCAGGCCAAGGCCAAGTAAAGCAATGCTGGCGGGTTCGGGAACCCGGCTGGCGCGAGAGATTGTGCCTTCCCCAGTAAAATCCACATAGCCATAATTCGTAACACTGATACCGGAATCATATTGCGTAGTCCAACCAAAACCAAGCCGGGGATCATTGAACAGGGTCATATCCGGGGTAATCACTAGGAAAAGACTGAAAAGGTCGGCGCCGGATGGTGCGGGCCCGCTTCCTGTGAACCTGGTGCCGACCCAAAGCACATCACCAGTAGTACTGTCAATCGAATAAGTAAATGGAAGGTAATTGCTGAATACATAGTTGCCCGCTCCCACTGACATGGTGCCGCTCACCGGTCCCAGATTGTCTGTAAAGCTGTAAGTGCGGTCACTATAGGTTTCGTTAAAGGTGAGCGACAGCGTCATCGACGTGCCTAATGGAATGAATGAAGAAACATCCTGAAATAGATAGCTGCTCGCAGTACCGCTAAAACTGACTGTCACTGGTGCGGCCCGAGCGGTCAAGCCGACAAATAAAAGGCAAAGCGCAATAGCACCATGCAGCAACCCGGATACTCCCTTTGAACTCATTTGCATCTTGTCTCCCCTCAGCCTAAAGCGTGCCTGAATGTGGGCACGTCCTTGAGTGGAAGCAAGAACCAAACCCTTCGCTATCCCATTGATTTCGCATGAGCAGCGAGAGCAGGTGGGCGATTTATGTAAAAATTGTCGACAAAATTTATCAAGTTTCCCACCCAAACCTGGGGAAATCCAGCAGAAATGGATTGATTGGGTTCGCCCAGTTTTCACACGACCCCGGTCGTTGCCCATCGCCGCCCCGCCAGCGCTGACTTTCAAGCTGCCTGCGGCACGGCCAGCATCCGCTTGATCTCGGGCACGCAAGAGCCGCAGGAGGAGCCGCACTTGAGCTTTTCCTGTAGGCCGGCGAGGTTGGCGCCGGCGGCGATTTCGCGTTTGATCTCTTCCTCGCTCACATCGAGGCAGTTGCAGATCACCTTGCGCGGCGTGGCGGCGACCACGGGTGGTTCGGCGCGCGGCGCGAATAGCCAGCGGCGCAGGGCGTCGATGGGCACCCCGTCGCGCATCGCGGTGCGCAGCCAGCCGCCGGCGGCATCCTCTCCGGCGAGCAGGATGCCGGTGAGGCGGTCGTCCTCGATCAGGGCGCGCTTGACGATGGCGCGGGCCGGATCGCGGTAGGCAAGGCAGGCGGATTCGGGCATTTCCAGAATGCGGGCGATCTGTTCAATGCGCTCCGCGGGCACGGCTGTGGCCGACGCCAGTCGCAAGGCGACGAGGGGCCGCTCGCGGCCGTCGAGCGTCAGCGCGGCGTAATCGAAGCCGGCCAGCAGCGGTTCAAGCCGGGCGCGCCATTGCAATACCTGCTCGTGCGCGTCGGCTGTCGCGCCTGGCGAACGCAGCACGACCATGCGCCAAGGCAGGTCGGCGGGTTCGATGCGCAGGGCGGCATGCTTGAGTTCGGGTTGCTTCGATATCGGGTCGAAAGCGGCAAGGGTGAGGGCATTGATGCCGTCGTGGGAAAGGCTGCGCCGCCCCCAGTGCATCGGGAAAAAGCTTTGCCCGGCGCGGACTTCCGCGCTGGCGGCGATGGGCAGGATGATCTCGCCGCGCCGGCTTTTAACCTTCATGAGCTGGCCTTCGGTCCAGCCGCGGCGCTGCAGGTCGGCCGCATTCAGCTGCAGGCAAGGCTCGGGTTCGTGGGCATACAGGCGCGGGATGCGGCCGGTGCGACTCATGCCGTGCCACTGGTCGCGCAGGCGGCCGGTGATCAGGCGGAAGGGATGGCGTGCGTCGGGCGCTTCGGCGGTCAGTTGCGTGTCGATGGCGATGAACTTCGCGCGAAAGTCGGCGCTGGCGAAACGGCGATCCGTGTAGAGCCGTGTCGTGCCCGCCTGCGCAGTGGCGGGGAAGGGCCACTGCTGCGGGCCGAGTTCATCGAGCCGGGCGTGCGACAGGCCGCCGATGTCGAGGTCGCGGCCGACGGTGGTTTTGACGTAGTCGGCATAGACCTCTTCCTCGGACAGGAAGTCGAACAGTGCCGTCCCGCCGGGTCTGACTTTCGTGGCCAGCACGCGGCCGAAGTCGCGGGCGATGCGCCAGTCGGCACGCGCCTCACCGGGCGGCGGCACGGCGGCGCGCACCCGTGAAATGCGGCGTTCAGAGTTCGTCATCGTGCCGTCCTTCTCGCCCCAGGTGGCGGCGGGCAATAGCAGGTCGGCGAACTGCGCAGTTTCGGTATCGCCCCAGGCATCCTGCACGACAACGAATTCGGCGGTGGTCAATGCGGTGCGCACCTTGCCCAGATCGGGCAGCGATTGCGCCGGGTTGGTGCAGGCGATCCACACGGCCTTGATGCTGCCGGCGGCCAGGGCGTCGAACAGTTCGACCGCGGTCTTGCCAGGTTTTTCGGGCAGGGCAGGGATGTTCCAGAGCGCAGCCAACTCGGCGCGATCCGCCGCGCTGGCGAGGTTGCGATGGCCGGGCAGCAGGTTGGCCATCGTGCCGGTTTCGCGGCCGCCCATGGCGTTGGGCTGGCCGGTGAGCGAAAACGGGCCCATGCCGGGCTGGCCGATCTTGCCGGTAGCGAGGTGAAGATGGATCAGCGCGGCACCATTCGCGGTACCGTGGATGGATTGATTCAAGCCCTGGCACCAGAAGGAAAGCGGCGCCTGCGCCTGGCCGAACATGCGTGCCGCCATGACGATTTCTTCCGCTTTCACGCCGCAAGCGGCGGCCACCGCGCCGGGCGTCAGTTCTGCGAGTTGCGCGCGCAACTCATTGAAACCGCTGGTGTGCGCGGCGATAAAGGCATTGTCGGTCAGCCCCTCCCAGAGCAGCACATGCAGCATGGCCGAGTAAAGCAGGGCGTCGGCGCCGGGTGCAATGGCGAGGTGCAGGTCGGCTTCGCTGGCGGTGTCGGTACGGCGCGGATCGACAACGATCAGCTTGAGTTCGGGATTCTTCTCGCGCGCCGCCTCGATGCGACGGAACAGGACGGGGTGCGCGAAGGCGGTGTTCGAGCCGGCAATCAACATCAAATCGGCCAGGTCGATGTCTTCGTAGCTGCACGGCACGGCGTCGCTGCCGAGCGTCGCCTTGTAGGCGGCGACCGCCGAGGACATGCACAGGCGCGAGTTGGAATCGATGTTGTTGGTGCCGACCAGCGCGCGGGCCAGCTTGTTGAAGACGTAGTAGTCCTCAGTCAGCAACTGCCCGGAGACATAGAAGGCGACAGCGTCCGGGCCGTGTTCGGCGATGATGCGGGCGAAACGCTCGGCAGCGACATCGAGTGCATAGTCCCAGGAAACAGGTGACCATTGCGCTGGCAGGACGGCACGGCTCTCGCGCAGCAACGGCACGGTGGCCCGGCCGGTCTGCACGGCCGCCATGTGGAGCGTGTTGCCCTTGGAGCAAAGCCGGCCGAAGTTTGCCGGGTGATCCGGATCGCCCCGCACGCCCACGATGCGGCCGCCGTCCGACTGGACGATGACGCCGCAACCAACGCCGCAGTAACAGCAAACACTGCGGGTTTCGACTAGATGGCGATCCACACCAGCCCGCCTTCAACCTTGGCCGGGTAAGTCTTGGTGCAGCCCTTGTCCGGAGCCACAGCCTCGCCGTTTTCGAGCTGGATCTTCCACGAATGCATCGGGCAGGTGACCACTTTGCCGGCGACGATGCCCTGCGACAGCGGCCCGCCCTTGTGCGGGCACTTGTCGCGCAGCGCAAAGACCTCGTCGTCCGCGGTGCGGAACACGGCGATGTCACCTTTGGACGATTTGACGACGCGACTGCCGAGGCGGGGAATTTCGTCGAGGGCACAGAGCTTTTTCCAGTCGGCCATCTCAAATCTCCAGAGCTTCGTATTCGCGGCGCTCGGCCGGCTTGGCGACGGCCGCGGCCCACGGGTCTTCGTAGTCCTGCCAGCGAGAACAGCAGGCGCTCGTACAGTTCCTTGCGGCGGGTCGGCGTTCTCGACCACGGTCTGCTTCACATGTTCGAGGCCGACGCGGGCGACGTAGTGGCAGGTGCGCTCCAGGTAGTAGGCTTCTTCGCGGTAGAGCTGGAGGAAGGCGGCCGAGTATTCAAGTACTTCCTCGTCATTCTTCACCTTGCACAGGAACATGGCAACCTCGGTCTTGATGCCGCCGTTGCCGGCGACATACAGCTCGTAACCCGAATCGACGCCGATCACGCCGACGTCCTTGATGCCGGCCTCGGCGCAGTTGCGCGGACAACCCGATACCGCCAGCTTGACCTTGTGCGGCGCCCACATGCCGAACAGCATCTTCTCCAGCTTGACGCCCATGCTCATCGACAGCTGGGTGCCGAAGCGGCAATGCTCGGCGCCGACGCAGGTCTTCACCGTGCGGATGCTCTTGCCGTAGGCGTGGCCGAGACCAGGCCGGCCTTGCCCAGGTCGGCCCAGACGGCGGGCAGGTTGTCCTTGGGGATGCCGAGCAGGTCGATGCGCGCGCCGCCGGTCATCTTGACCGTGGGCACCTCGAACTTCTCCGCGACGTCGGCGATGCGCGCGCAACTCGGCCGGCGTCGTCAGGCCGCCCCACATGCGCGGCACCACCTGAAAAGGTGCCGTCGCGCTGGATGTTGGCGTGGGCGCGTTCGTTGATGAAGCGCGATTGCGGATCGTCCTTGGCCTCGCTTCGGCCAGGTCGAGATCAGGTAGTAGTTGAGCGCCGGGCGGCAGCTGGCGCAGCCGTTGGGCATTTTCCAGCCGAGTGCCTGCATCGTGGCCGGAATGGTCAGCAGATGCTGCTCGCGGATGGCGGCGCGCACGGCGCCGTGGGTGTGCTCGGTGCAGCCGCACATCGGCTTGTCGTGGGTGGAGGTCGGCTGGTAGGCGCCGCCGACGGTCGAGGCGAGGATCTGCTCGACCAGACCGGTGCAGGAGCCGCAAGAACGCGAGGCCTTGGTGTGCTTGCGCACGTCGTCGAGGGTGAACAGGCCGTGGGTCTTGATCGCCTTGACGATGTCGCCCTTGCACACGCCGTTGCAGCCGCAGACCTCGGCGGTGTCGGGCATGGCCGCGGCCTTGCTCTGACCCGGCATGGCCGACGTCGCCGACGTGGTGCGAACCGAACATCAGGTGGTCGCGGATCTCGGCGACGTTCTGCTTGTCCTTCAGCAGCTGGAAATACCAGGCGCCGTCGGCGGTGTCGCCGTAGAGCACGGCGCCGACCAGCGTGTCGTCCTTGATCACCAGCTTCTTGTACACGCCGCCGGCCGGATCGTGCAGCACGATTTCGTCCATGCCTTCACCGCCCATGAAGTCGCCGGCGGAGAACACGTCGATGCCGGTGACCTTGAGCTTGGTCGAGGTCACCGAACCTGTGTAGCGGCCGATGCCGATGCATGGCGAGGTGGTTGGCGCAGACCTTGGCCTGCTCGAACAGCGGCGCGACCAGACCGTAGGCGATGCCGCGGTGGGCGACGCATTCGCCGACGGCGTAGACCTTCGGGTCGTAGGTCTGCAGCGTGTCGTTGACCACGATCCCGCTCATGCCGCGCTCGCAATGGATGCCGGCACTTTCGGCCAGCGTGGTGTTGGGGCGGATGCCGACGGCCATCACCACCAGTTCGGCGGGGATGGACTCGCCGTCCTTGAAGCTTGATGGCGGCGACGCGGCCACTTTCACCGCCGACCAGTTCGGCCGGTCTGCTTGCCGAGCAGGAACTTCAGGCCCTTGGCTTCGAGCGACTTCTGCAGCAGGTCGGCGGCGGTCTTGTCGAGCTGGCGTTCCATGATCCAGTCGGCCAGATGCACCACGGTCACGTCCATGCCGCGCAGCTTCAGGCCGTTGGCGGCTTCGAGGCCGAGCAGGCCGGCGCCGATCACCACGGCGTGCTTGTGGTGCTGGGCGGCGTCGATCATCGCCTCGGTGTCGGCGATGTCGCGGTAGGCGATCACGCCCGGCAGATCCTTGCCCGGCACCGGCAGGATGAAGGGCGACGAGCCGGTGGCCAGCAGCAGGCGGTCGTATCTCGGCCTCGGTGCCGTCGGCGGCGATGACCTTGCGCTTGACCCGGTCGATCTTGCGTCACCGTCTTGCCGGCATGCAGCGTGATGCCGTTGTCGCTCGTACCAGGCGAGGTCGTTGAGCACGATGTCGGCGCAGCGTCATCTCGCCCGCCAGCACCGGCGAGAGCAGGATGCGGTTGTAATTGGGATGCGGCTCGGCGCCGAACACGGTGATGTCGTACATGTCCGGCGCGAGCTTGAGCAGTTCCTCGAGGGTGCGGCAGCCGGCCATGCCGTTGCCGATCATCACGAGTTTCTGTTTGTTCATGGCGTAATCCTGTTCAGGCGGCCAGCGGGTGGCTCTGCTTGGCGTAGAGGAACTCGATCACCTTTGATCGGTAATCCATGTATTGGGCGTCATGCGCCAAGGTGAGGCGTTCGCGCGGACGCGGCAGGTCGACCGACAGTATCTCGCCGATGGTCGCAGCCGGTCCGTTGGTCATCATGACGATGCGGTCGGAGAGCAGCACCGCCTCATCGACATCGTGGGTGACCATCACCGTCGTCGCCTTGGTCATCTCGCAGATTTTCATCAGCTCGTCCTGCAGGCGGGCACGGGTGAGGGCGTCGAGGGCGCCGAAGGGCTCGTCCATCAGCAGCACCTTGGGCTCCATCGCCAGCGCGCGGGCGATGCCGACGCGCTGCTTCATGCCGCCGGAGATCTCGCCCGGATATTTGTGCATGGCGTGGGCGAGGCCGACCAGTTCGAGCACCTTGGTGGTGCGCTCTTTGAGCTGAGCCTTGTTTTCGTTGGCGGCGAAAACGCGCTCGACGGCGAGATGGACGTTCTCGAAGCAGGTCAGCCAGGGGAGCAAGCTGTGATTCTGGAACACCACCGCGCGTTCCGGGCCGGGGCCGGGAATTTCGCGGCCGGCGCAGAGCATGATGCCGGCGGTGGGCAGCGTCAGGCCGGCGATCAGGTTGAGCAGGGTTGATTTTCCGCAGCCCGAGTGACCGATCAGCGAAATGAACTCGCCCTGTTTGATGTTCAGGTCAATGTCGCGCAGGGCGACGAACTTGCCCTTCTTGGTGTTGAAGCTCATGCCGACGTTTTCGACCTGGACGAACTTGTCTTTTTCCATGATCAGCTTTCGGTATGGAGTTGCTTGGCGAGGAACAGCAGCGTCTGTTCGAGGATCAGGCCGACGATGCCGATGACGAAGATGGCGATGATGATGTGCTCGACCTTGAGGTTGTTCCACTCGTCCCAGACCCAGAAGCCGATGCCGACGCCACCGGTAAGCATTTCCGCCGCGACGATGACCAGCCAGGCCGTGCCGATCGAGAGGCGGATGCCGGTGAGCATGTAGGGCAGCACGCTGGGGAAGAGGATCTTGGTGACGATTTTCCATTCGGAGAGGTTGAGCACGCGCGCCACGTTGAGGTAATCCTGCGGCACGCGCAATACGCCTTGCGCGGTGTTCATGATCATCGGCCAGATGGAACAGATGAAGATCGTCCAGGTGGCGGCCGGGTCGGCCCGCTTGAACACCAGCAGGCCGATCGGCAGCCAGGCCAGCGGCGAGACCGGGCGCAGCAGGCTGATGATCGGGTTGATCATGCGGGCCATGGTGGCGAAGCGGCCAAGGATGAAGCCGGCCGGAATGCCGACCAGTGCCGCGAAGCCGAAGCCGATGGCGACCCGTTGCAGCGAGGAGAGGATGTTCCAGCCGATGCCCTGGTCGTTCGGCCCGTTGCTGTAGAACGGATCGGCGAACAGCTTGGCGGCCGCTTCCCAGGTTTTTGCCGGGGTGGGGATGCTGCCGCCATTCATCGTTGCCAGGTGCCAGATACCGAGCAGCAGCACCATGCCCATGAGCGGCGGCAGCACCACACCGAGCATGGCGCGCATGGCTGCCGCGTTCTGCTCGGTGCTGCTCGGGCCGGCCAGCTGGGACGGGGCCGGGGGCGGCGGCACCCTGAGCGCGGGTGCCGTCCCACCGGGACTGACTTTCAGTTCATCGACCGTAATCGCCGTCATCACAAACTCCTTTTGCGTTTAGGCCAGATCAAGCCTTGACCTTGAAGCCATCGGCATACTTTTTCGGGTCCTTGCCGTTCCAGACCACGCCGTCGATCAGCTTCGATTCGCGCATCTCGCTCTTGGGCAGCGGGACTTTGAGCTGGGTGGCCGCTTCCTTGTAGAGCGCGATCTGGTTAACCTTCTTCGCCACGGCGAGATAGTCGGGATGGTCCTTGAGCAGGCCCCAGCGCTTGTGCTGGGTCAGGAACCACATGCCGTCGGAGAGGTAGGGGAAGTTCACCGTGCCGTCGTTGTAGAACTTCATGTAGTTCTTTTCCGACCAGGTCTTGCCCAGGCCATTTTCATACTGGCCGATCATGCGGCTGCGGATCACCTCGACATCCGTATTGACGTAAGACTTGGCAGCAATGGTTTCAGCCGTCTTGCTGCGATTGGCCGCCGAGGCATCGATCCACATCGAGGCTTCGAGCACGGCCATGATCATGGCGCGTGCCGTGTTCGGATATTTATGGGCGAAGTCGGCCGTCGTGCCCAGCACCTTTTCAGGGTGGTCGACCCAGACATCCTGCGAGGTGGCCGCGGTGAAGCCCACCTTATCCATGATCGCGCGCTGGTTCCAGGGCTCGCCGACGCAGCAGCCGTCCATGTTGCCGACGCGCATGTTGGCGACCATCTGGGGTGGCGGCACGACGATGCTTTTCACGTCCTTCATCGGGTTGATGCCGTAGGTCGCCATCCAGTAGTAGAGCCACATCGCGTGGGTGCCCGTCGGGAAGGTCTGAGCGAAGGTGTATTCCCGCTCCTTTTTCGCGACGAGCTTGGCCAGGCCGGGACCGTCCGTGACGCCCTTGTCCTTCATCTGGCTCGACAAGGTAATGCCCTGGCCGTTGTTGTTGATGGTCATCAGCACGGCCATGTCCTTTTTCGGACCGCCGATGCCGAGCTGCACACCGTAGATCAGGCCATACAACACGTGGGCGGCATCGAGTTCGCCGTTTACCAGCTTGTCGCGCACGCCGGCCCAGCTCGCTTCCTTGGTTGGCACGATCTTGATGCCGTATTTCTTGTCGATACCGAGCACCGACGCCATGACCACGGAGGCGCAGTCCGTCAGCGGGATGAAACCGATCCTGACCTCTTCCTTTTCGGGCTTGTCCGAGCCGGCGGCCCAGGCGCCGGACCCCACGGGCAGGGCGCTCATGAGCGCAGCTCCAGCTGCGAGGCGAAGGAAATCGCGCCGTGACGTTTCGGCGGGGGCAGCAGCAGGGGCAGGGCAGGTGATTTCATTTTTCATCTCGATCTCCGTGTGCGGAATAAAAAACGGCGTTGATCGCAAGCTTGTGACTTGCAATCAGACGCCGTTGTCTGGTTATCGGACCGCCGTTGGCCCGACCTTGACTGCTATTCAGCAATGGTCGTGCCAGCATGTCGTGGAACGGTGCAACTCATTGATAGACAGAATGATTCATTTGAAAGTCAGCGCTGGCGGGACGGCATCCCAGCTTAGTCATGCTGCACCGCGCAAGTGCGAGAAATCTAATATATGCACTCCATTGGTGCGCCACCTTGGTACGCTTGGCGCACGCTCAGAGCAGCAGATTCGCCATATCGACAAAGTTGGCCGCGACCTTTGCGATGGGCTGCGACTGCGTCATCGCCAGCTTGCGCAGGGTGGCATAGGCCGCATCCTCATCCATCCCGCGCGATTTCATGAGGATGCCCTTGGCCTTCTCGATGGTCTTGCGCTCCGACAGCTTGCGACTGGCATCGGCCAGTTCCTGCCGCAAGGACTGATGATCCTCGAAGCGGGCGACCGCCACATCGACCACCGGCTTGAGCCGATCAATGTCGAAGCCATCGACGACGTAGGCCGCCACGCCGGCCCTGACGGCGGCACGGATCGTGTCGCTGCCACCATCCTGTGAGAACATCACGACGGGGCGCGGCATGTCGCGGTTCATCACGCCGAGGTGTTCGAGCGTGTCACGCGAAGGCGACTCCGTTTCGATCAGGATGATGTCCGGCTTGATTTCCCCTATGCGATCGATGAGTTCGAAAGCCGAAGGCAGCACGGCGGCCACCTGATGGCCGGCCTGGATCAGGCCGGTACAGATTTCGACGGCGCGGTGCTGTGATTCATCGATGACGAGGATGCGTGCCATGAAGGGTCAGGGGAGTCGGAACACCCCGTTGTACGCAATTACCGTACCAATCGGCGCTGGGTTCAGCGCGTCAGGTGCCGTTGCTGCGCTTTTCCATGACCAAACAACGCAGCAGGGCTTGCTCTTGCGGCGAAAGCGCGATGCTGAGCGCATCGCCGAGAAAATGCCGGCGGAACGCCATGAGCGCCGCTTGCGGGTCGGCGACGTCGTAGCCGAGCACCTGCAGCCAGAGCGTCGTGTCCAGCGGTTCAGCCTCTGTCACCGGCGACTGACGGCACCAGAGGCCGAAGCCGGCCTCGGCCAGACGGTGCCACGGGAAGAGGGTGCTCGGATCGACCTTGCGCTGGGGCGCGATGTCGCCATGCCCGATGACATTGGCGGGCGGGATCCTGTGCCGCATCTGCAGATCGCGCAACAGATCGAGCAGGGCAGTGATCTGCACTTCCGGAAAGGGTTCCGCGCCGTTGTTGTCGAGCTCGATGCCGATCGAGGCCGAGTTCAGGTCGGTATTTCCACCCCAGTAGGATGCGCCCGCATGCCAGGCGCGCCGGTTTTCGGCGACGAGCCGGTAGATCAGACCGTCGCGGCCAATCAGGTAGTGCGCGCTGACGGCGCGATCCGGATCGGTAAGCGTGCGCAGGGCCCGGGCCGCATCGTCGTTCGACGTCTGGTGCAAGATGATGATGTTCGGGCGCCGTTCGTTATGGTTGGGCGAAGGTACCTCGATCGGGCGCTCGACCGTGCCGGTGGGCAGCGGTGCGCAGGCGGCGCACAGCAACAGGTACAGCGGCACAGCCAGTTTCAGGACATTCCAGGAATATTGGCTTGTCGGCATGGGTGTAAGAGTAGACGATTCGTAATCGTCTTGATGTGCTGGCGACTTGGCCGCATACCTGTTGCAACTTCGCATAATCTGTATTATGTAAACTAATGGGTGGGCCTGCTTCGAAACGGCCGACTTTCAGGTTGCGGCCAAGGCATGCACGAGGTCCAACTGGCATCTCCCCTCGGCAAGCTTGCTGATCAACGCATCAGCGGCACTGACCTCGATACCGTTTTTGACGTACCACGCAGGGTCGTAATAACTATGCGCGTAGCGCTCGCCACCATCGCACAGTAGCGTGACCAGCGAGCCCCGCTGACCGGCGCTCTGCATCTGTCGAGCCAGCCAGAGAATGCCAACGAAATTGGTCCCCGTTGACCCGCCGACGCTTCGGCCGAGCAGTTTGCTGACGTAACGCATCGCGGCCAAGCTCAGGGTATCCGGCACTCGTGCCATGCCATCCACGCAGGACGGGATGAAGCTCGGTTCAGGTTGCGGACGTCCAATTCCCTCAATCATTGATGGTGAACATTCTTTAATATCAATATTATGTTGTGATTTGTTAATGTAGTTACTGTAATAATCAAAGAAGGCAGAGTTTTCTGGATCGACGCAGAACACGCCGGTTTGATGCCGTCGGTGGCGCACATAACGCCCGAGCGTCGCGCTTGTTCCACCCGTCCCGCAGCTCATGACAATCCAGCTTGGAATCGGAAATCGCTCAAGCTGCATCTGGTTGAATATGGATTCGGCGATGTTGTTGTTCGCGCGCCAATCGGTCGCCCGCTCGGCGTAGGTGAATTGGTCGAGAAAATGGCCGCCTGATTCAATGGCAAGACGCTCCGACTCGTCATGGAGCGAAACATCGGGCGCCACCAGATGACATTGCCCGCCCTGGAAGCGAATGGCTGCGACTTTCTCGGGTGAAGTCGTCTCCGGCATCACGGCAACAAAGGGCAGGTCCAGCAGGCGGGCGAAGTAGGCTTCGGACACTGCCGTCGAGCCACTGGAAGCCTCGATGACGGGCTTGCCCTCCTCCAGCCAGTCATTCACGAGCGCGTAGAGGAAGAGCGAACGCGCCAGGCGGTGTTTCAGGCTGCCGGTGGGGTGGCTGGATTCGTCCTTGAGATAGAGGTCGATGTCGGGATAGGCCGGCAACCGCAGTGGCACCAGGTGGGTATCCGATGAGCGGTTGAAGTCCGCCTCGATCCGGCTGATGGCTTCGGTCAGCCAGGCGCGTTGCGACGCTTTCATTTTGCACCGGCGCGCTTCAGGAATTGGATAATTTCGAGGTGACCCGCCTTGGTCGCCATGTCGAGCGCGGTGCCTTCGTCGCGATCGATCTGGTTCAGTTCGGACTTGGCCCCGACCAGCAGGCGCACCATCTCGAAATGGCCGCGTTTAGCAGCGATCATCAGGGCGGTGGAACCGTTCGGGGCGATGGCATTTACGTTGGCCCCCGCCGCCAGTAACAGGGAGGCAATTTTGGTCCGGTTCTCGAAGGCGGCGTAGTGCAAGGCATTCCAGCCGGGCTGGCTAGGTTCAACCTTGCGTTCCAGCATCAGGTGCACGATTGCTTCATGGCCTTGCAGCGTTGCCAGCATGAGCGCCGAATCGCCGTAACGGTTGAGCCGCTGCGCGTTCGCGCGATTCGCGAGCAGGAATTTGACGAGTTCGGTGTTGTTCTCGCGGGCCGCGATCATCAGCAGCGTCGCCCCCTGCTGGTCCGCCGTATTCACATCCATGCCCCGGCGCAGCAGGTTGACGACCTTGTCGGTTTCGTTCTGATTGGCGGCATGCAGGATGTCATCGTATATGCCGGCGCCGGCGGATTGAGAGACAAGCAGGGAAAGACTGGCCAGCAGGACGGCGATCAATTTGTTCATGGGTGGGCGTGCCGAAAAAGGCGGAAAAAGTTGTCGGTCGTGGCTTGGGCCACCGTCTCGACCGGAAGTTCGCGCAGACGGGCAATCTCCTCGGCCACATGCCGCACGTAGGCAGGCTGGTTGGTCTTGCCGCGATAAGGCACGGGGGCCAGGTAGGGCGAATCGGTCTCCACAAGCAGCCGGTCGAGGGGAATCTGCCGCGCCACGGCCTTCAGTTCAATGGCGTTCTTGAAGGTGACAATGCCTGAAAACGAGACGTGAAAACCAAGATCGAGCGCCTGTTGCGCCACCTCGGCCGTCTCGGTGAAGCAGTGAAACACGCCGCCCACCGACTCTGCCCCCTCCTCCCGCAATATCCGCACGGTATCCGCCGCCGCGGCGCGCGTGTGGATGATGAGGGGCTTGCCGCAGGCGCGGGCGGCACGGATGTGGGTGCGAAACCGCGCGCGTTGCCATTCGAGGTCGCCGGTCAGGCGGTAATAGTCGAGACCGGTTTCGCCAATGGCGACGACCTTGGCATGGTCCGCCAGGCGGCACAGGATATCGACGTCCGGCTCCTGGGCGGGCGTCCCGTCATCGGATTCGGTGTCGGGATGCACCCCGACCGCGGCAAACAGGTTCGCGCGGGGCTGCACGATGTCCAGGATGGCCGGAAAACGCTCCAGCGTCACGCCGGCGCACAGTGCCCAGCCAACATGATTCTCCTGCATGTTATTCAACAGCCCGGGAATATCCGCAGCCAGTTCCGGAAAATCAAGATGGCAATGTGAATCGACGAAGGGTTTCATTGTTTACAAGCCGAGCGGGCGATAGGCCCGGACGCAGAGATCCTCAAGAAACAGGCGGGCGTTGAGCGGGTGTCCCGCCCAGGCGCGCAACTGTCCCACCTGCTGCTGAGCCTGGGCCAGCGCGGCAGGCGATGCCTTGCGGGCAATATTGGCGAGCAGGTTGTCGCTGCCGTGGAAGTAACGGGGTTCCACGCCCGCCTGGCTGTGCTGCAGGTCGAGCAACCACTTCTGGACGGTCGTCACCAGTTCTTCCATGCCCAGCACGGCATCGCTCTTGATCAGGCTTTCCCAGTGGGCCGCCTGCGCGAGCGGGTCTTGCGGCTTCATCAGGTCAGCCACCAGCGATTCAAGCGCTTTCAGCCGGCCTGTCTGGGCAGCCTCGGCCACGGCGAGTGGCGCGTAACCGAAGAGCGGCAGCCACTTCGAATGGCTGGCAAGGTTTTTGGACTCCAGCCAGCGCTGCGCCGTGGCGGCGTCGGGCCTGCTGAACATGATCCGCCGCGACCGGCTCAGGAGCGTGGGCAGCAGCCTGCGCCATCGGTGAGATATCATTATGAAATAGAATGATACAGATGGTTCTTCAAGTATCTTGAGAAGAGAGTTGGCCGTGATTGGATTCATGGCTTCGGCCGGGTCGATGAGGCAGACCCGGGCGCCACCACGGTGCGCACCCACATGAAAGAAGTCTTCCACCTCGCGCACCTGCTGGATGCGGATCTGCTTGCTGGCTTTCTTCTTTTCCCCTTCCGCCGCAGCTTCGCCCTCCTCGGCTTCTGCGGATGCGTCGGGTTGCAGCAGCCGAAAGTCAGGATGCTGTCCGTTAGCCCACATGTGGCAGGAAGCGCAGATCCCGCAAGCGGCTTCATGCGGTTGCCGCGGTTGCTCGCAGAGCAGTCGGGCAGCCAGCGCATCCGCCAGTTCCCGCTTGCCGACCCCGGGCGGACCGGCGAACAGCAAGGCATGCGGAAGGCGTGTCTCCGAACCCGTCAGGGCTTGCCACGTAACTTCATTAATTAACATTAATCAATATTATGCGACTATCTGTTCAAGTTGTTTCTGTATTGTTTTGACGGCCTGGCGTGAGTCGATGACCTTCACGCGCGCGGGCATTTCTGCGGCTCGCGCGAGGTAGGCCGCGCGCACCCGCTCGTGAAAATCGGCCTGTTCCTGCTCGAAGCGGTCCAACTGGCGGGCGGCGTTGTGCATGCGTTCGGCCGCAATATCGATCGGCAAGTCGAACAACAAGGTCAGATCGGGCTGAAAGCCCCCCTGCACCCAGTGCTCGAGCTGGGCCAGCTTGTCGCTGGCCAAACCCCGTCCGCCGCCCTGATAGGCGAAGCTGGCATCTGTGAAACGATCACAAACGACCCAGTCGCCGCGGTCAATGGCCGGCCGGATGACGCGTTCCAGATGCTCGCGGCGGGCGGCGAACATCAGCAGCGCCTCGGTTTCGAGGTGCATCGGTTCGTGCAGCAGCAGTTCGCGCAGTTTTTCGCCCAGGGGCGTGCCACCGGGTTCGCGCGTCTGGACCACGACATGACCCTGCTCCCGCAAATGATTGACCAACCAACTCAAATGCGTGCTTTTTCCGGCGCCATCGACGCCTTCGAGGGTGATGAATTTGCCGGTCCGGGTCATTTTGTCGTCTTTTTGCTACGCTGGAACTTGTCCACGGCACGATTATGCTCCTCCAGCGTGCGGGAAAAGGCGCTGGAACCGTCGCCGCGCGCGACGAAGTAGTAAAGATCGGTCTTGGGCGGATGCAGGGCCGCCTCGATGGAGGCCATGCCCGGCAGCGCAATGGGGGTGGGCGGCAGTCCGGCACGGGTATAGGTGTTGTACGGCGTGTCGGCTTCGAGATCGCGCTTGCGCAGGTTGCCGTCGAACTTCTCGCCCAGCCCGTAGATCACCGTCGGATCGGTCTGCAGCAGCATCCCCTTCCTGAGGCGATTGACGAACACCGAGGCGACCTTGCCGCGGTCGGCTGCCGCGCCGGTCTCTTTCTCGACGATGGAAGCCATGATCAGGGCTTGCTCTGGACTGCTGTAGGGCACGGCGGGATCGCGATTCTCCCAGGCGGAGGCCAGCCGGCGCTGCATCGACTGGTAGGCCCGGCGATAGATGACGAGATCGCTCGACTGGCGGACGAACAGGTAGGTGTCCGGGTAGAAGCGCCCTTCGGGATGGGGATGGGGCTCGGCGGCACCGATGCGCTGAAGAATCTCGGCATCCGTCAGCCCCGCCGCGTCATGCCGCAGGTCGGGGTGGGTATCCAGTTTCGCCCGCAGTTCCCGGAAGGTCTTGCCTTCGACGATGACCACTTCGGTCTGCGTGACGTCGCCGGCGGTGAGCTTTTCCAGCAGTTGCCATGCCGTCACGCCAGGGCTGACTTCGTAGGAACCGGCCTTGATGGCCCGGTCGCGGCCGCTCACCCGGCCGAGCAGGGCGAATTGCCAGGGCGCAATGCCGACGCCGGCGGCGGACATGGCCTGTGCTGCACCCTTGAGGCCAAGCCCGGGACGGATGTCGAAATCCGCCACGCCCTGGGCATTGAGTTTGAGCGGGACGACCGCAGATGCAAACCAGGCCAGCCAGCCCGCGCAGCCCATGACGGCCAGCAGGCTGAATCCGGCCAGGAATTTGAGCACGCGCACCATGGGGAGCTATGATAGCCGCTCAGACAATAGAAACCCGACAAACCCAACTGACTCGATGAATCCGACCAACCAGACCATATTGATAGCGGATCAGGGCCTGATCCGCGCCAGCGGCGAAGATGCTGCCAACTTTTTGCACAACCTGCTGACCAACGATATCAGCCATCTGGCGCCGGGTACGGCCCGCCATGCCGGCCTCTGCACCGCCAAGGGCCGCATGATCGCCAGCTTCCTGATCTGGCGCGAAGGGGATGATTTCCTGCTCCAGCTGTCGGCCGACATCCTGCCCGGCATCCTCAAGAAGCTGTCGATGTACGTGCTGCGCAGCAAGGTCAAGCTGGCCGATATCTCCGCCGAGCGCGCCTTGATCGGCGTGATCGGCCCCGGCATCGACGCCCTCGTCGGCGCACAGCCGCCGATGACCTGTACCGCTTTCGAGGGCGGCATGGCCATCCGGCTCGATGCCGACCGTTGCCTGCTGGCCGTGCCGGCGGCCGCTGCCGTGAGCATTACCGCAAAGTTTGCGGCACAGGCCAGTGCCGCAGATCTCGGAGCCTGGCGGCTGGGCGAGATCGAGCACGGGATTCCCCGCATCGTGGCCGCAACGCAGGAAGCCTTCGTGCCGCAGATGGTGAATTACGAAACCGATACCGTCGGTGGCGTGAGTTTCAAGAAGGGTTGCTATCCCGGGCAGGAAGTCGTCGCCCGCACGCATTACCTGGGCAAGGTCAAGCGGCGCATGTTTCGCGTTCGGCTGGCTGCCGAATTTCCGCCGGGCACCGACGTCTTTACCCCGGAAGCGGGCGAGCAGCATTGCGGCGCGGTGGTCCTGACGGCGCCGGTGCCAACGGGCGGCTTCGAGTCGCTGCTGGTGGTCCAGTCCTCGGGTGCCCAGGCCGATGCCGTGCATGTCGGCAAGCCGGATGGTCCCAAGGCGCAGTTGCTGCCCCTGCCCTATCCGGTCGAATAAACAGTGTGTTTGATCCTCGTCGCCTGGCGGGCGCATCACGAATACTCCCTCGTGGTGGCCGCCAATCGCGATGAGTTCTACCCACGCCGTACCGCCGGCGCAGACTTCTGGACCGATCAGCCGCAGGTACTCGCCGGGCGCGACCTCGAGGCCGGCGGCACCTGGATGGGTATTACCCGCGGCGGTCGCTTCGCCGCGCTGACCAATTTTCGCGATCCGGCGCGCCAGCGGTCCGACGCCCCCTCGCGCGGCCAGCTGGTCAGCGATTTTCTCGCCGGCACTGCCGGCATCGACGCCTATCTAGATGGACTGGAACCCGCCCGCTACAACGGTTTCAACCTCTTGCTCGGCGACACCATGGACAACGGGCGCCTAGTCGCCTTCAGCAATGTTTCGTTCGAACGCCACGAACTGGCGCCGGGCATCTACGGGCTGTCGAATCATCAGATCGACACCCCCTGGCCGAAAGTCAGCGCTGGCAAGACGGCACTCCAGGCCGCGCTCGACGCCCTGCCCGACACCGCCCCGCTCTTTCATGTGCTGCGCGACGACCGCATCCACCCCGACGACGCCCTGCCGGCAACCGGCGTGCCGCTCGAATGGGAACGCCTGCTGTCCGCGGCCTTCATCCGCAGCCCCGACTACGGCACGCGCAGTTCGACGGTGCTGACGCAGACGGCCGGCGGGGTGATCACCTTCGACGAGCAGACATGGCTGCCGGATGGGCAAAGCGGCGCACGGCACCGCTTCCGCTTCGCCCTTCAGTCCTGAGGGCCGGCTTCGCGCCGGACCTCAAATGGTCCGTGCCATCGTGATGTGGGGCAGGCCGGCCTCGTAGAACTCCGATCCGGTCGCGGCAAAACCGTAGCGGATGTAGAAGCCCGCCGCATGCGTCTGGGCATGCAGTTCCAGATGCCGCATGCCCGCGGCGCGCGCCATGCCGAGCAGGCGCTCGAACAGTGCCGCGCCGATGCCCCGGCCGCGCCACCGCTTGAGCACGGCCAGCCGGCCGAGATGCCCGTCGGGCAGCAGGCGCCCCGTGCCGATCGGCTCGCCGTTCGGCCCGAAGGCGACGACATGGCGGCTGGTCGCGTCATTCGCATCGCGCTCGATGTGGACCGGGCCCCTCTGTTCCTGGATGAAGACGCGCTCCCGCACCTGCATTGCCGCGCTGCCCAGCGTCGCCCAGTCACCCGTTTCGATGCGATATTCGACGATATCGACCGGCGTGTAGGGCGGCACACGGTCAAACAGTTCGATGATGTCGCTGTTCCGCATGCGGATGCAGCCGATCGAGCCGGGTGTGCCCATCGGCACCGTGTCCGGACTACCGTGGATGTAAATATAGCGGCGCATCGTATCGACATCGCCGCCACGGTTCCGGCCCGGCTCGCAGCCCGAAAGCCAGAGGATGCGGGTGAGGATCCAGTCGCGGCCGGGATGTTCGGCGGCAAACGCGGGGGTCCAGCGTTCGCCGGTCGGACGACGTTTGACGAACACGGTATTCGCCGCCGCATCCGCGCCGACCTTGGCGCGGATGATGTGCTTGCCCCGTGGCGTACGGTAGCTGCCGCGCTGCTCCCCTGCCCCGTTCCTGGCCGTCAACACGGTGTATTGCCCGAGCACATTGCCCGGGTTGTCGAACAGTTCGAGCGATTGGGCCGGGATGCTGACGCGGATGTACATCAGGCCGTCTCGACTTTCTGCCGGCGCGCGGCGAAAAAGCTCGAGAGCAGCGCGCCGCATTCCTCAGCCCGCACGCCGCCGGTGATCTCGGCGTGGTGGTTCAGCCGTTCCTCGGCAAACAGGTCGATGACGCTGCCGGCGGCGCCGGTCTTCGGGTCCGTCGCGCCGAAGACGACGCGGCCAATGCGCGCATGAAACAGCGCGCCGATGCACATCGCGCAGGGTTCGAGGGTGACGTAGAGCGTGCAGCCCGGCATGCGATAGTTGCCGAGCCGCGCGGCCGCGTCGCGCAGCGCCAGCACCTCGGCGTGGGCGGTCGGATCGTGGCGGCCGATCGGCTGATTGCAGCCACGGCCGACGATCTCGCCGTCGCGCACCACGATGGCACCAACCGGCACCTCGCCGAGCGTGGCGGCCTCGTGTGCGAGGTCGAGCGCGACGCCCATGAACCCGGCATCATCCATCAGACCGCGAGCGCCTTGCGGATGCCGTCGGCGAGGATCGCCGGATCCTCGGCGCCGACGATGATCTGCTGGCCCGGCAAAATGAAGGTCGGCACCATGTTGATGCCCATGGCCTGCACTTCGGCGGCCTTTTGCCTGACGCGGTCCGCGTCCTGATCGGAGGCCAGGTAAACGGCAATTGTGGGCGCGTCGTAACCACACTCGGCGGCGATCGACGTCAGCACGGCGATGTCGCCGACATGCTCGCCGCGCTGGAACTGCGCGGCAAACAGCCGCTCGGTCAGCGCGTCGATCCTTGCCGGATCGGGATCGACCGTCTGGGCGCGGTGGATCAGCCGGTGAGCCCTGAGGGTGTTGGCCCGCAACTGGATTTTTTCGAAGGCGTAGTCGATGCCCCAGGCCTTCCCGGACGCTTGCACGCGGGCAAAGAGCGCCTTGACCGGCTCGGGCCCGCCGAACTTCTTTTCGAGGAAGGGCAGATAGGGCTCGCCCTCGGGCGGCGTATCGGGATTGAGGAAGAACGGCAGCCAGTGCTTGCGGTACTCGAAGTCGGGACGTTCCTTGCGGACCCGGTCGACGGCCGCCGCCAGCCGCCGGGTGCCGATGAAGCACCACGGGCAGACGATGTCCGAAACGATTTCGATGGTGAACATGCACTTATCCTTTTCGGTTGCAATAGCCCCAAGGATAATGCATCGTGCCGTCCCGCCAGCACTGACTTTCGCAATCGACGCTGGCGGGGGTGGGCGGGGTCAGGCGTTCTTTGTGACCTGACCGCCGTCGTCGAGCAGTTGCGCCTGCGCGGCGGCCAGACGCGCGATTGGCACGCGCGGGCCGGAGCAGGACACATACGTCAGCCCGATCTTGTGGCAGAACGCGATGGACGCCGGGTGGCCGCCATGCTCGCCGCAGATGCCGATCTTGAGGTCCGGGTTGGTCTTGCGACCTTCGCTCACGGCCAGCTTCATCAGTTCGCCGACGCCCTTCTGGTCGAGCACCTCGAAGGGGTTGTCCTGCAGGATGCCTACCTCGTTGTAGTGTGGCAGGAACTTGTTCTCGGCATCCTCGCGGCTGAACGAGAAAGTCGCCTGCGTCAGGTCGTTGGTGCCGAAGCTGAAGAACTCGGCGTCCTGCGCCATGCGGCCGGCGCGCAGGCAGGCGCGCACGACTTCGAGCATGCTGCCGAACTTGACGCCGACGTTGATGCCATGCGTGAGCTCGACCACCTTGTGGATGCGCTTGACGTAGCTGTGGATGCGCAGCATCTCTTCCACCGTCGCGACCTGCGGCACCATGATCTCGGGATGGACTTCGATGCCCTCCTTGGCGCACAGCGCGGCGGCTTCGAGCACGGCCTGGATCTGCATCGAATACAGTTCGGGATAGGTGATGCCAAGCCGCACGCCGCGATGGCCGAGCATCGGGTTGACTTCGGACAGGGCGCGCACCTTCTTGAGCGTCTTCTCCTTCTTCTGGATGGCGTCGTCTTCGAGGTGGGTATCCTTGAATTCGGTCATGCTGCGGGAGAGCTTGGTCAGACCGTCGGCATACTGCATGTAGAGCTTCGGGTTGAGCAGCTTGAGCGTCTCGGGCAGCTCTTCAAGCGCCTTCAGCGAATCGCGCAGGTGGTGCAGGTGGGCGATTTCCAGTTCGAGTTGGGCCGCCGTCGGCAGGAACTCGTGCAGCGGCGGGTCCATCAGGCGCACGGTGACGGGCAAGCCCTTCATGGCCTTGAAGATGCCCTTGAAGTCGGCGCGCTGGATCGGCAGCAGGCGGTCGATGGCGGCCTGACGCTCTTCCAGCGATTCGGCGAGGATCATTTCCTGCACGATCGGCAGCCGGTCGGTGGCGTTGAACATGCGTTCGGTGCGGCACAGGCCGATGCCCATGGCGCCGAATTCGCGGGCGCGCACGGCATCTTCCGGCGTATCGGCATTCGCCATTACTTTCAGGCGCGCAACTTGGTCGGCCCACTTGAGCAGGGTCACCATGTCCGGATTGAACTCGGCCTGCACGGTTGGCACTTCGCCGGCATAGACGTTACCGTTGCCGCCGTCGATGGTAACGACATCCCCTTCGTGCAGGATGGTGTCGCCAATGCTGGCACGGCGATTCACGTCGTCGATGTGGATCGCCTCGCAGCCCGAAACGCAGGGCTTGCCCATGCCGCGCGCGACCACCGCCGCGTGCGAGGTCTTGCCGCCGCGCGAGGTGAGGATGCCCTGGGCCTGGAAGAAGCCGTGGATGTCTTCGGGCTTGGTTTCCTCGCGCACGAGGATGATCCTCTCGCCCGCCTTGCCGCGCTGTTCGGCGTTGTCGGCGTCGAAAACGATCTTGCCCGACGCCGCGCCGGGCGAGGCCGGCAGGCCGGTCGCCAGCGGCTTGCCCTTGAAGTTGGGCGCCAGTTGCGGCACCAGCAATTGTTCGAGCATGGCCGGGTCAATGCGCAGCAGCGCCTTTTCCTTGGTGATCAGGCCTTCCTTGAACATCTCGACCGAGGTGCGCACCATCGCGGCGGCGTTCATCTTGCCGTTGCGGGTCTGCAGGCAATAGAGCTTGCTGCGTTCGATGGTGAATTCGAAGTCCTGCACCTCTTTGTAGTGCGTTTCGAGGCGGTTGTGCAGTTCGATCAGCTGCTTGTAGATCTCCGGCATGTCCTGTTCCATCTCGGCGATGGCCTTGGGCGTGCGAATGCCGGCGACGACGTCCTCGCCCTGCGCATTGACGAGGTATTCGCCGTAGATCTGGTCTTCGCCGGTGCCCGGGTTGCGCGTGAAGCCGACGCCGGTGCCGGAGTCATTGCCCATGTTGCCGAACACCATGGTGCAGATGTTCGACGGCCGTGCCGCTGGCCATTTCCCGGGTGATCTTGAATTGCTTGCGGTAGTCGATGGCGCGCTTGCCGTTCCAGCTGCGGAACACCGCGCCGATGGCGATTTCCAGTTGCTGGTAGGGATCTTCGGGGAAGGGCTTGCCGGTGCGGTCCTCGATGATCCTGGCAAACTGGTCGGCCAGTGCGGAGAGGTGCTCGGCCTTGAGATCGACGTCCTGCGACACGCCCACCTGCTTCTTCATGACCGCCATGGCGTCGTCGAAGTACTTGTCCTCGATGCCCAGCGCGATCTTGCCGAACAGCTGGATGAAGCGACGCCAGGCGTCATAGCCGAAGCGTGGATTGTTGGTCAGCTTGATGATGCCCTGCAGGGTGGTCTTGTTCAGGCCGAGGTTCAGAATCGTGTCCATCATGCCTGGCATCGACATCGACGAACCGGAACGCACCGAGACCAGCAAGGGATTGTCGGCACCGCCGAACTGCTTGCCGGTCTTCTTCTCGAGATCCTTCATGTACTTGAGGGTCTCGTCCCAGGCGCCCTTGGGCAACTCGTCCTCTTTGAGGTAGGCCAGGCAGGCCTCCGTGGTGATGGTGAAGCCCGGTGGGACGTTGAGGCCGATCTGCGTCATTTCGCACAGGTTCGCGCCCTTGCCGCCCAGCAGCATCTTGTTCTTGCCATCGCCTTCTTCGAAGGCATAGACGAACTTCTGGCTAGCCATTTCCATTCCCTTTCTGTAATTAGTATGCGATGCGGTTTGCTGCAAAGCAGCACAGCCCATTAAGATATCAAAATAGGCTAAAAACGGGTAGTTTTTGGCAAATACTCTTCAAAAAAGGTTTTCAACCATGTGGTTTCGCAATCTCCGACTCTATCGTCTCCCCCGCGGCTTCAAGCCCGACCTGGCCGACATCGACGCCCGTCTGGCCAAACGCCCCCTCGCCCGCTGCGGCAGTTTTGAAATGGTCAGCCGCGGCTGGGTTTACCCGCGTCAGGAAGGGGCCTTCGTTCATGCCGTGAATCGCCAGTGGCTGCTGGCCCTGGGAGTCGAGCAAAAACTGCTGCCCATGACCGTGATCCGTCAGACCGCACAGGAGCGCGCCGCCGCGATCGAGACCGAACAGGGGCGCAAGGTCGGCCGCAAGGAACTGCGCGACCTCGTCGAGCGCGTTACCGAGGAGCTGCTGCCCAAAGCCTTCACCCAGCGTCGCACCTCATGGGCGTGGCTCGACCCGCTGCAGGGCTGGCTGGCGGTGGATGCCGGCTCCGACGCGCGGGCCGACGAATTCATGGAAATCTTGCTGGCCACGCTGGGCGATGTCGCACTGCGTCCCTTGCAGACGCAGGTATCGCCGCTGACGGCGATGACCGGCTGGCTGGCCGCGGACGATGCGCCCGCCGGCTTCACCCTCGACAGCGATCTCGAACTGCGGGCGGCGAGCGAATCGCAATCGGCGATCCGCTACGTCCGTCACGACATCGGCGGCCCCGAGGTTGCCGCCCATATCGCCGCCGGCAAGCTGGTCACCAAGCTGGGCATGACCTGGAACGACAAGGTGTCCTTCATGCTGACCGACAAGCTGCACCTCAAGCGGCTGGCCTTCCTCGACATCCTCAAGGAGCAGGTCGAGAAATCAGCGGAAGGCGCCGACGAGCAGTTCGATGCCGATTTCGCCCTGATGGCCGGCGAACTGGCGCAGTTGTTCGACGACTTGCTGGTGGCGCTGGGCGGAGAGATGAAACCGCAATAGGCCAATACGGCTACCGCTCGCGCAAACTCTCGTCCTTGTACTGCAACAACGGCGAGAGGAAATACTCGATGACCCGACGCTGGGCGGTCTTGACCTCGACGGTCACCGCCATGCCGGGCGTGAGATTCACGGTCTTGTTCTCGACCTGAAGCGTCGTGCGTGTCGGAACCACGCGCGCCGGGAAGATCAGGCCGCGCTTCTCGTCATTCACGGCATCGCTGGAAACGCTGACCACCCTGGCGTCGATCGTGCCGTATTTGGTGAAGGGAAAGGTCTCGATCTTCACCACCGCATCCTGGCCCGGATTGACGAAGCCGATGTCCTTGTTCTCGACGAAGGCCTCGATCTCGATCGGGTTGTCCGTCGGCACCACCATCATCAGCTGCTGGGCCTCGGTGACGACCCCACCGACCGTATGCACGGCCAGTTGCTGCACCGTGCCATCCACCGGGGCGGTGAGCGTCATCAGTTTGCCGCGCGATTCCGCCTTGATCAGTTCCTGGCCGTAGCTCGTCACCTTCTGCTCGGCCTCGTTGAGGCTATCGAGGGCGAGGCGCTTCGTTTCCGCCACCAGGGCGATACGCTGGCTACGCCCCTCTTGCAGCGAGGCTGCCAACTCCTTGAGGCGGCTCTTTTGGGTGGCGAGATCCGCTTCCTGTTCGATACGCAGCTGTTCCTTCTCCAGATAGCCGTGCTCGGAGATGAAGTTCTGCCCGACCAGATTCTTGAAGTCCTGGGCGCGCCGGCGCGCGATGGGCACGGTCAGCTCCAGCTTTGTCACGACCTCCCGCGTCGAGGCGAGTTCTGCCTCCCGTTTCGCAATGTCGGCGTCAATACGCGCGAGCTTGGCTTGGTACTCGCCATACTGGCCGTCGAGGATGCGGCGCTCCTGGGCCAGCGGTCGGCGGCGACATCAGATATTCGTTCCAGAACCGGCAGACGACCGGAGGCCAGTGCGTTAAGCATCGCCCGGGCGCGTGCCGCCTGCAAACGGGCAGTCAGCAGGTCGTTGGCGATCCGCGTCGTATCGGCGGCGGTACTGGTTGCATCAAGCTCGACCAATACTTCCCCGGCCTTCACCGCCTGCCCGTCGATGACGTGGATGGCCTTGACAGTGGCGGTGTCGAACGGCTGGATCACCTTGGTGCGGTCGCTGGGCACGATCCGGCCGTGCGCCGTGGCCACCACATCCATATGCCCGAATACCGCCCACAGCAAGGCAATGATGGCGAAGGCGATCAGCAGCCACATGGCGACGCGCGGCGCCGGAGAAACCGGCGTTTCTTGCAGTTCCAGCGCCGCCGGCAGGAACTGGGCCTCGTGGGCCAGACGCGGCTGGGTGTCGAATTGCTTACGCTCGTGCCAGGCATGGCGGAAGATCGCCCCGTAGCGACCGAAGAGGTCAGCGCAAGCCTGAAGTTTCAGATTCATCCCCGAAATCGTCCTTGCCGGGCTTCCGTGATATGCTTGCAGCATTGAGTATCCTGCCGTTTGTCGATCATGCCCGTCAAAACATCCCCGCTTGACCTGCCTGTAGCTGCTGGAGCGATCGGTACCCGCATCGTCTTGCTGCGGGGCCAGAAGGTTCTGATCAACAGCGATCTCGCCCAGCTGTACGGCGTCGAGACCCGCCGCCTGAACGAACAGGTGCGCCGCAATGCGGACCGTTTTCCGGCCGACTTCATGTTCCGGCTCGACGACACCGAATATGCAGCTTTGATATCGCAGATTGCGACATCAAAGACCGGGCGCGGCGGGCGCCGCAAATTGCCGCTGGCATTCACCGAGCACGGAGCGCTCATGGCCGCCACCGTCCTGAATTCGCCGCGTGCCGTGGAAATGTCCCTGTACGTCGTCCGCGCCTTCGTCCAGTTGCGTGAAGTCCTGGCCACGCACAAGGAACTTGCGCTCCGCTTGGCGGAACTGGAAAGCAAAACGGAACTGCTCGCCCTCAAGCACGGCCCGAATCCCCAGTTGCGCTGGTTGTCGGTCAGGCGCACCAGCCAGTCGGCAATCTGTTCATTCTCGGCATTCTGCTTGGCTTCGTAGCGATAGCAGGTTTCGCTGACCGTGAAGACGTCGCAAGCCAGCCGGATCGATATGCCTCGCTGCGCTACCACCTGTTTGGCCATCTCGCGTCGGCGTGATGGCCTCACCACTTTTATGCCATGGCCTCCTTGAGAATCTCGGCCTTGAGCCGCTCCTCAGCGTACATCTTCTTGAGCCGGGCATTCTCGAGTTCGAGTTCTTTCATGCGGCTGATCATCGGCGTGTCCATCCCGCCGTACTTCGCCCGCCACTTGTAGAACGTCGCAGAGCTGATTCCCAGTTCCCGGCAAATCTCCGGCACCGACACGCCCGGCTTCGGCCCGCTTGAGCGCTTCCATGATCTGGCTGTCCGTGAATTTCGACTTCTTCATGCAGAATCTCCTCTTCGAGAAAATTCTACTTCCGACCGCCACTATCCTCTGGGGGGATTACCCAGCAAGCACACCAAAACCAGCAAGCGTAGTAGCTGTCCTGGAGGAAATATCTGCCACATCTTCTCCAGTTGCAGTGCCATCCTGCAACTTTGCTGCCAAATCAATAACACTAGCCATCCATGATGCTTCACCCATCAAGTACATTGCGGCAGCTTGCCCAATTGGGCCACCGTAATATTTCGCAATTTGCGTACCAATAGCTTGTGCAGCGCCTGTTCCACTTTCGATTACAGATGTGGCTGTCATTTAATAAACCTCCATAATTGCGCCGATAATGATTAATAGAATTCCAGCTACGGAAATAAATCCGCCAAAGTTATATGCCATACAGCTAGAGTGAGCAGCCTTTTCCTCGAAAGTTGGGTTTCGTTGTTCAGACTTGGCCTTGCGGTAGTTCAGAGCCAGTTGTCTTTCTTTTTTGGTAAGAACAACGCTTGCTGATCCACCTACTGCAATACCAACCCCCACTACAAGTAAAACTGTTCCGAGCTTGATTAAGTTCATTTGACTTTGCCCCAGTCCCTAACCGTCATTCACATAGTCGAATCATTGATGTCGGGCCGGGTCATCACGCCACCCTCCTCCACCTGACGTCATTTGCTACGTCCTGTCTTGCCCACCCGCCGTCCCACCAGCGCCGACTTTCGCGTGAGGCCGCCTTCGCATCCGTCGCCTTCCTGCCGGCCAGCATCATCTCCACGCCGCCGAAGTCGAGGCGGATGCCGTTCGCGTCGATCTGCAGCGCGATGGCATCCATGTAACCCTTGAGCCGGGTTTGCAGGATCAGGCCGTCGCTGACCGATTGCCTGAGTTCGGCGTAGCTTTGTTCGAGCAGCGTCAGTTGCGCGTCGTTGATCGGCACATAGACGGGGATGGGATAGGTCTGCACGCTGCCCCCGCCGGCCTGTTCGGGCGGGATGGCGCGGCCGGTAGCGGTGGTGACGGCGCCGGTCTCGATGTTGAAGTTGATGAAGGGCAGGCCGTTGTAGCGTTCCAGTGTCTCGATGAGATACACGGCGCGCAGGTATTTCTCTGGGAGAAGGGGTGCGGTGCCGCTGAGCGGCACGCGGTAGGCGCCCCAGAGTTGTTCCTTGGTGATGCCTTGCGGCTGGTAGATGATGGCGTAGGGGACCATTCCCCCGCCCAGCACGGACGGTGCTTGCATCAGGTGCAGGCCGGGGCTGGTTTTGGCGATGGGCAGGCCGCTGTAGCCGCTGCCGCTGAACAGGGTGGGCACCTGGTAGCCCACCGGGGTGGTGCTCCAGTCGGAGGTATTGGCCCAGTTCTGGATCAGGCTGTCGAGCGCGGCGTCGAATTGCTCGTGGCTGCGGTAGTTGGTTTGCAGGTCGGCGAGCTGGCTGGCCAGTGTCGTCGAGAGCGTGGCGGCTTCTTTGAGGTCGCGCAGCCGTCCCGATCCCTGCATGTCGGGCAGGCTGGCCACCGCCGTGGTGTCGAGGTGGTCGGGGAATTGCCGGTAGAAGGGGTTGTCGGCGAGGTTGAGGGCGACGATGTCGCCGACATTGCCGGCGACGTCGGCGGTGAGGGTCTGGGTGTTGCCGTTGCCAAGGTTTTTGGTGGCGCTGTGGGCGACCAGGTTGATGGCGGTGATGCCGGCGGCGGAAAGGCTCTGGAGTTCGTTGGTCTGGCTTATTCCATCTTGATTCATGTCGCGCCAGATTTTTACGTTGGCGTATTGGGCGTCGGATGCGTTGAAGAGGTGGTCGCCATTCCCGTCGAGGTCGGCGAGGGCGTCGAAGCCGTTGAGGGCTTTCTGGCCGTTGCTCTTCACATAGTCGACGCCGAAGAGTTCGTTGCCGGTGTCGATGAGGCCGTTGCCGTTGCGGTCGAGCACGACCAAAGCGTCGTCGCTCTTGACCCAGCCCGTGCCGGTCTTGATGCCGTCGCCGTCGTGGTCGAAGAGTACTCCACCGGCAATCCCGACGGTCTCGATGCCGTCGCCGTCGAGGTCGATGGCCAGGGGGTCGCGACGGATCCAGCCGCGGGCACCAAGGTAATGGTCGTTGGAGAAGGGGTTGACCTTCTGGATGCCGTTCCAGCTGAGGTCGGTACGCCCCGCGTCGGTAAATGGATGTTCAAAATACCATGTTGCCCGTTTCAGCATTTCGGGGCCGCCGGGTTCCAGTGTCGAAGGATCGATGCCCTTCATGTCGTCCAGCAGTTTCTGGTCCGCTTCGTTGATCCGACGGAGATATTCAGCGTGGTCGATTGTGCCAAGTTTCTCGGCGTTCTGAGCATTTTCGTAGCTTATGTCATGCTGCTTGAAAGCCCTATCCAAGGCATCTACACCGTCCACGGCTTGGTTTACTTGTTTATCGCTCCCTGGCGGAATGACTTCACCGCCGGACCAATATAGCCCGCCCCAGTTCCCGTAGTACCCCAGTTTGACAACCGCTACCGCCGCCGCGCCTCCAACAACAATCGGGTTAACCATGATGTCTCCTTCAGTCGTTCAGTTGAATGGTTTGTTCCAGTACGTCTTTCGGGTTCAGATATCGAGAAGTACGTGTCTGGGGGTCGTAAAGCAACAAACGAAAATCACGCAAACCACGTTTCGATGTGTCGGCGGTGACAAGCGCCAACCAACGGCCATCGTCGGTCACGTCCATGCCGTAAATAAAGCCAGCGAGCCAAGAGACCCGCCGCGCCACAGCACCGTCGAGGACAAAAATGTCATAGCGGTAGCCCACGCCGGGCTGGTTGCTCTCTTTTTTCAGGAGCGTATTAAAAAAGAGCTTCTTGGTAGCGCGTGCAATGGCAGGCCGTGAAAAACTAGTGTGATAATCCGGCGTCGGCTGGATGTCTAAGGCAGCAATCGATCCATCCGCAGGCCTGATGGAGAGGATTTCGTCCCCGCTGTCGCTAAGTGGACGACGGTTGCGCGCCGCCTCGGTAAATCCGAAGTCCGACATCAATATCTGCTCTCCATCCCAATGCGGGCGCGGGCGCGACGGCCCATAGAAACCTTTCCGTGCGTAGATGCCTTGCTCGAACATCTTGTGCGGCGGCTTGCCGGGTTCGACCACGTAGAGAAACTTGAACACGCCACGGGTATCGCCGGGTTCAGCGTCGAAGTAGATCAGAGCGCCGTCTTTCCAGAATTCGGGGTAGTGGCTGTACTTGATGCCGGGGCCGGGGGTGATAAAGCGGTAGTGGCCCTCCTTGATGTTGCCAACGGCGATACGATGCTCATACCTACCAAAACTCAGGAAGGGCGATTTCGTTTCGACCACGAACACTGCTTTGCTGCTATCTGGCGAGAAACTGACCTGAGTAATCGCCCGACCTTTGGCGTCGCGCCAGGCGAAATAGCGGTCATTGGGGATGTCATAGATGATGTTCTGGCATTTCTTGCCAATGAGTTTGTCCTCGCACAGGTCGAAGGCCAACCAGCGGCCATCTGGGGAGAAACGCGGGTTATTGAATTCCCGGCCTTCGCTGATGATCGGAAAGAGATCCCGAGCAGAAGGCAGGTCGCTTGCTGCCGACGCGGTGGTCAACAGCAGGAACCCTGCGAATCCAAAAACTACTGCATTCATGAACCGAACGAGTTTCACGCTCACGCCACCCTCCTCCATTCCCCATTCACTGCTTCAGCGCTTCCCCAACTACCGTCTCGCAAAGGCTGACTTTCTGGCACTGCAACCAAGGTGTCCGGGGGCGTTCTTCTCTCTATCGGCCGCATCGCGCAGGTCTCCTCAACCACCGTCGGTGCCTGCCAGTGGCACTCGGTGTCATGTTCTCTTTGTGAGGAGTTGTCGCCCGCTGGGTGCGGGTCTGGAAGATGTTCCCGCAGGGTAGCGACGGTGCAATGACATGTCAATACAACGAAAGCCATAGCGTGTGTCCGACGCGCACCATGGGTGTCAGGTCGGGCCATCACGCCGCCCTCCTCCATTCCCCATTCGCCGCTTCCCATTCCGCATATGCGCCGTCCCGCCAGCGCCGAGTTTCGTATGAGGCTATCGGCACGCTCCCCCCGCCGGCCTGTTCGGGCGGGATGGCGCGGCCGGTAGCGGTGGTGACGGCGCCGGTCTCGATGTTGAAGTTGATGAAGGGCAGCCCGTTATAGCGTTCCAGTGTCTCGATGAGATAGACGGCGCGCAGGTATTTCTCCGGGAGAGGGGGCGCGGTGCCGCTGAGCGGTACGCGATAGGCGCCCCAGAGTTGTTCCTTGGTGATGCCTTGCGGCTGGTAGATGATGGCGTAGGGCACCATGCCGCCGCCCAGAATTGCCGGCGCGTTCATCAGGTGCAGGCCGGGGCTGGTTTTGGCGATGGGCAGGCCGCTGTAGCCGCTGCCGCTGAACAGGGTGGGTGCCTGGTAGCCCACCGGGGTGGTGCTCCAGTCGGAGGTGTTCGCCCAGTTCTGGATCAGGCTGTCGAGCGCGGCGTCGAACTGGTCGTGGCTGCGGTAGTTGGCTTGCAGGTCGGCGAGCTGGCTGGCCAGCGTGGTCGAGAGGGTGGCGGCTTCTTTGAGGTCGCGCAGCCGACCGGAGCCTTGCATGTCGGGCAGGCTGGCCACGGCCGTGGTGTCGAGGTGGTCGGGGAATGCGCGGTAGAAGGGGTTGTCGGCGAGGTTGAGGGCGACGATGTCGCCGACATTGCCGGCGACGTCGGCGGTGAGGGTCTGGGTGTTGCCGTTGCCGAGGTTCTTGGTGGCGCTGTGGGCGGTAAGGTTGATGGCGGTGATGCCGGCGGCGGCGAGGCTTTGCAGTTCGTTGGCCTGGCTTATTCCATCTTGATTCATGTCGCGCCAGATTTTTACGTTGACGTATTGGGCATCGGATGCGTTGAAGAGGTGGTCGCCATTTCCGTCGAGGTCGGCGAGGGCGTCGAAGCCGTTGAGGGCTTTCTGGCCGTTGCTCTTCACATAGTCGACGCCGAAGAGTTCGTTGCCGGTGTCGATGAGGCCGTTGCCGTTGCGGTCGAGCACGACCAAAGCGTCGTCCGCCTTGACCCAGCCGGTGCCGGTCTTGATGCCGTCGCCGTCGTGGTCGAACAGTACTCCGCCGGCAATGCCGACGGTCTCGATGCCGTCGCCGTCGAGGTCGATGGCGAGGGGGTCGCGACGGAACCAGCCGCGGGCGGCAGAGTAGCGGTCGTTGGTGAAGGGGCTAGCATGGGCTTTATCAAGAATAAATGGCAGTAGCTGCAAACCTCCTATTGTTCTTGCTGCTACTGTTAAATACAGTGCAGCTTTGCCTGCTATAGAAAACGACATGCCCAGTGCGATAGCAGCTGCGACAACATTACCGGCAAGACTCAGAGCATCGGCTGGATCAATTGGTTTCCCATGCATTAAGTCATTTTGCATTTTTCCTAAAGCAACCAGACCAGCTTCAGCATTGACTATGGCGGCAATCTCTGGTGAACCAACTAATGACGCAAGTCCCGCCAACATTTGAGAAACGTTAGACAGAGCATCTGCCGAATTAGTAGCATTGATAGCACCTTGAAACCCCATCATCTGTTGTGTAACAGCAACCCCGGCATCAATTGGATTTGTCATGATTTTTCCTAGAAAAGTAATTGAGTCAATTCACCAAGAACAAGAAAGACGATAGAGGCAGCGGTAATCCATCTCAGGATTTGTGCGATTCTCCAAAGCTGCAACTCACTTGATGTGAGTCCCTCGTGTGTTAGCTTGTTGTCATTACGCCAAAGGGTGGCAAGAAAATCGATATCCCGCTTTTGAAAATATATCCATAGGCTAAATACGGAAATCAAAACAAAGTAGCCAACAAGCGAATACAGAGCGAGGTTTCGTAGGAAGGCTAAGAAAGATATGTTCATGATCTACGCTTCAAAACACCTGAGCAAAATCGAATAGGCTCAAATCCGTTATTTCGCTCTTCATGCCACCCCCCTCTTCCACCACCCATCATTCGCGGCTTCCCATTCCGCATATGCGCCGTCCCACCAGCGCCGACTTTCGCGCGAGGTCGCCTTCGCATCCGTCGCCTTCCTGCCGGCCAGCATCGTCTCCACGCCGCCGAAGTCGAGGCGGATGCCGTTCGCGTCGATCTGCAGCGCGATGGCGTCCATATAACCCTTGAGCCGGGTTTGCAGGATCAGGCCGTCGCTGACCGATTGCCTGAGTTCGGCGTAGCTTTGTTCGAGCAGCGTCAGTTGCGCGTCGTTGATCGGCACATAGACGGGGATGGGATAGGTCTGCACGCTGCCCCCGCCGGCCTGTTCGGGCGGGATGGCGCGGCCGGTAGCGGTGGTGACCGCGCCGGTCTCGATGTTGAAGTTGATGAAAGGCAGGCCGTTGTAGCGTTCCAGTGTCTCGATGAGATACACGGCGCGCAGGTATTTCTCTGGGAGAAGGGGTGCGGTGCCGCTGAGCGGCACGCGGTAGGCGCCCCAGAGTTGTTCCTTGGTGATGCCTTGCGGCTGGTAGATGATGGCGTAGGGCACCATTCCCCCGCCCAGCACGGACGGTGCTTGCATCAGGTGCAGGCCGGGGCTGGTTTCGGCGATGGGCAGGCCGCTGTAGTCGCTGCCGCTGAACAGGGTCGGCGCCTGGTAGCCCACCGGGGTGGTGCTCCAGTCGGAGGTATTGGCCCAGTTCTGGATCAGGCTGTCGAGCGCGGCGTCGAACTGCTCGTGGCTGCGGTAGTTGGTTTGCAGGTCGGCGAGCTGGCTGGCCAGTGTCGTCGAGAGCGTGGCGGCTTCTTTGAGGTCGCGCAGCCGTCCCGATCCCTGCATGTCGGGCAGGCTGGCCACCGCCGTGGTGTCGAGGTGGTCGGGGTATTGCCGGTAGAAGGGGTTGTCGGCGAGGTTGAGGGCGACGGCTGCGGTGCCGATGCCGGCGACGTCGGCGCTGAGGGTCTGGGTGTTGCCGTTGCCGAGGTTTTTGGTGGCGCTGTGGGCGGCGAGGTTGATGGCGGTGATGCCGGCGGCGGAAAGGCTCTGGAGTTCGTTGGCCTGGCTTATTCCATCTTGATTCATGTCGCGCCAGACCTTGACGTTGGCGTATTGGGTGTCGGCGGCGTTGAAGAGGCCATCGGCGTTGCTGTCGAGGTCGGCGAGGGCGTCGAAGCCGTTCGTGGCTTTCTGGCCGTTGGCCTTGACGTAATCGACGCCGAAGAGTTCGTTGCCGGTGTCGATGAGGCCGTTGCCGTTCTTGTCGAGCACGACCAAAGCGTCGTCGCTCTTGACCCAGCCGGTGCCGGTCTTGATGCCGTCGCCATCGTGGTCGAACAGCACTCCGCCGGCAATGCCCACCGTCTCGATGCCGTCACCGTCGAGATCGATGGCGAGGGGGTCGCGGGGGATCCAGCCGCGGGCGAAGATAAAGTCGTCGTTGACCACTTGATCGAATATCGAACTCGTGCGAGCTGAAACGCTCGGGCAAAAGCCAAGGCAGCCAGTTATCCCCAGGCAGGGTAGCCGTTACCCCGGCTATTTTCATCGCATCGAAGGCAAAAGTGGCGCAGTTTTCGTAAACGCCAAAGATCGGCAGAACCATGTAGTTGCCGGTCTCGACATCGGCTGCGTAATCTCGCACCGCTTGCGCCTGCTCTTCGGTGATGTAGTACGACTCCGAGGTGTCGCCGAGTCCGGCGTAATCACCAGCATCGGTGTCGCGTATTTCGCCGGGACTACCCAGCGGATTTCCCTCGGGGTAGTAGCCAAAGCTTTCCACTTTCCCATTCGGCGATACATTCGAACCGCTGATCTCGACCCAGGCATGACCGGCAACAGACGGGTCGTCAGGGTTATTGTTATTTGGAGTGCCGGGAGCAACTGAACGTACAGTAATGTAGGGCATCAAAGTTCTCCTTCGAAAGGATAGGAATTCAGGTGGTTGAACGTTTGTCACATACCAGCGGTGCGGCTTGCTGGGAGGCTCATCGATCATCGATAACAGTGACCGAATTGACCCAGATTCGAAGCTTGAAAGAGCTCATGAAATTCCCACATTCCAGGTCGTGTGCGAGTTGCTGTTCGTTGGAAAGACCAAGCGTCGGCAATAGTACGCAAGGTTTGCGCAACTGCTCCGCTAGCTTCATTACCTCCCGCTCGACGATTAGTTGATGCTCGGGCAGGTAGTCGCGTACATGAAGACCAACCGTGACACAACGCCCCCAAATTTCTTCAAAGTTCCATGAAGAACACACGGCAGGATTGGCACCAGCGCCGCTCACACGCATTTGCGGTATCCCATCGTACTGTCTGCGCAAGGCTTCATGGGCGATGGTTTCGAAAGCGGCACCCATCCGACTCTGGCCCTTATAGAGCGCGCCGCGAATGAACTGAGCGAGATATGCCAGTGCCAAGGCCAGCACCACCCATTTGGCGTATCTGAACAACTTCGCTCGTAAGAATGAACCGGGGGCTTCGGTCATGCGGCCAACCTCCATTCCCCATTCACTGCTTCTGCGCTTCTCCACCCGCCGTCCCGCCAGCGCCGAGTTTTGAGTGAGGCAACCGGCACGCTGCCCCCGCCGCCCAGAATTGCCGGCGCGTTCATCAGGTGCAGGCCCGGGCTGGTCTCGGCAATGGGCAACCCGCCAGCGTCGCCCGGCGCGAGCGTATATTCCATCTGAAAGTTCGACAGGGGTGGTGCTCCAGTCCGAGGTATTCGCCCAGTTGAGGATCAGGCTGTCGAGCGCCGCCGCATACTGGTCGTGGGTGCGATAGTTGGCTTGCAGGTCGGCAAGCTGGCTGGCCAGCGTCGTCGAGAGGGTGGCGGCTTCCTTGAGGTCGCGCAGCCGGCCCGAGCCTTGCATGTCGGGCAGGCTGGCCACCGCCGTGGTGTCGAGGTGGTCGGGGAATGCGCGGTAGAAGGGGTTGTCGGCGAGGTTGAGGGCGACGATGTCGCCGACATTGCCGGCGACGTCGGCGCTGAGGGTCTGGGTGTTGCCGTTGCCGAGGTTTTTGGTGGCGCTGTGGGCGGTAAGGTTGATGGCGGTGATGCCGGCGGCGGAAAGGCTTTGCAGTTCGTTGGCCTGGCTTATTCCATCTTGATTCATGTCGCGCCAGATTTTTACGTTGGCGTATTGGGCGTCGGATGCGTTGAAGAGGTGGTCGCCATTCCCGTCGAGGTCGGCGAGGGCGTCGAAGCCGTTGAGGGCTTTCTGGCCGTTGCTCTTCACATAGTCGACGCCGAAGAGTTCGTTGCCGGTGTCGATGAGGCCGTTGCCGTTGCGGTCGAGCACGACCAAAGCGTCGTCGCTCTTGACCCAGCCCGTGCCGGTCTTGATGCCGTCGCCGTCGTGGTCGAAGAGTACTCCACCGGCAATGCCCACCGTCTCGATGCCGTCGCCGTCGAGGTCGATGGCCAGGGGGTCGCGACGGATCCAGCCGCGAGCGGCGGCGTAATGGTCGTTGAGTTTGTCACTCAGTGGCAGCGCCATTCCCAGGAAAAGATCGCCAAGGTGATCGCCCAACTTGCCCAGCATAATTCCAACATCTGTCGATATTTCATTGAGAGCTTCGCTTATGGGTTCGTTAGTGGCATATATCGACCCAATAGCACCAAGCAGAATTGCAATTGCTTTTGCCTCAAGGGAAATGGGACTTGGAACCGACCCAAGAATGCCTGCAACAGAACCAGCAAAAGCAATAGATGATTGGATAATCTGCGCTGTATTCCCAGACGCAATCGCTTCATTGAGTGCCGCCGTCTGTACCTCTAAGTTTTCAACGTTGACAATGGCATTTGCGCCTTGTACAAGCTTTGTCAATCCAGGCGATAATGGAATTACCGCAATAATTGCCGATACGGCATTAGCAGCAGCACTTACCATACTTACTGCTGCGGCCGCCTCTTGTATAGACGTCGGATTGCTATCAAGCGTCCGAATCGCCGATACTGATTTGTTCAGTGCATTGCCAAGGCTTATTACTGCACCCGCTAAGTCCATGCTGTTCTCCTAAAAGATTACTGAATTAACTTATGCGAAACGATATAAATCGCAGTCGCGGCCGCAACAATCCAACCAAACGCAAACAAGAGAATCCCAGTCATTACTCGCAAAAATAACTTCACTAGCGGTCTTTCTTCTGGCAGTTGCCACTTTCTTTCCTGGTCCTTTACACACCAAGCATTGCAAGCAAGCATGATCGCCAAACCCGATCCAAGGCATATAACCAAAATGGGAGTAAACAGAGCGCTTGATATAGGCAAGCCTCCATTCTCAATAAATGTCCCTGCAAAGAATGAGAGAAACCCAAGTACTACTAACCATATGCCGCCAGTACCAATAATTACCTCTGAGGGCTTAGTCGTATTCTTATCTGTCATATCAGCACTCACGCCACTCTCCTCATCCACTGCTCATCATTCGCCGCCTCCCGCTCATCCCACCCGCCGTCCCGCCAGCGCCGACTTTCGTATGAAGCAGCCTTCGCATCCGTCGCCTTCCTGCCGTTGAGCATTGTTTCCACCCCGCCGAAGTCGAGGCGGATGCCGTTCGCGTCGATCTGCAGGGCGATGGCGTCCATGTAACCCTTGAGCCGGGTTTGCAGGATCAGGCCGTCGCTGACCGATTGCCTGAGTTCGGCGTAGCTTTGTTCGAGCAGCGTCAGTTGCGCGTCGTTGATCGGCACATAGACGGGGATGGGATAGGTCTGCACGCTGCCCCCGCCGGCCTGTTCGGGCGGGATGGCGCGGCCGGTAGCGGTGGTGACGGCGCCGGTCTCGATGTTGAAGTTGATGAAGGGCAGGCCGTTGTAGCGTTCCAGTGTCTCGATCAGATACACGGCGCGCAGGTATTTCTCCGGGAGAGGGGGCGCGGTGCCGCTGAGCGGTACGCGATAGGCGCCCCAGAGTTGTTCCTTGGTGATGCCTTGCGGCTGGTAGATGATGGCGTAGGGCACCATGCCGCCGCCCAGAATTGCCGGCGCGTTCATCAGGTGCAGGCCGGGGCTGGTTTTGGCGATGGGCAGGCCGCTGTAGCCGCTGCCGCTGAACAGGGTGGGTGCCTGGTAGCCCACCGGGGTGGTGCTCCAGTCGGAGGTGTTCGCCCAGTTCTGGATCAGGCTGTCGAGCGCGGCGTCGAACTGGTCGTGGCTGCGGTAGTTGGCTTGCAGGTCGGCGAGCTGGCTGGCCAGCGTGGTCGAGAGGGTGGCGGCTTCTTTGAGGTCGCGCAGCCGACCGGAGCCTTGCATGTCGGGCAGGCTGGCCACGGCCGTGGTGTCGAGGTGGTCGGGGAATGCGCGGTAGAAGGGGTTGTCGGCGAGGTTGAGGGCGACGATGTCGCCGACATTGCCGGCGACGTCGGCGGTGAGGGTCTGGGTGTTGCCGTTGCCGAGGTTCTTGGTGGCGCTGTGGGCGGTAAGGTTGATGGCGGTGATGCCGGCGGCGGCGAGGCTTTGCAGTTCGTTGGCCTGGCTTATTCCATCTTGATTCATGTCGCGCCAGATTTTTACGTTGACGTATTGGGCATCGGATGCGTTGAAGAGGTGGTCGCCATTTCCGTCGAGGTCGGCGAGGGCGTCGAAGCCGTTGAGGGCTTTCTGGCCGTTGCTCTTCACATAGTCGACGCCGAAGAGTTCGTTGCCGGTGTCGATGAGGCCGTTGCCGTTGCGGTCGAGCACGACCAAAGCGTCGTCCGCCTTGACCCAGCCGGTGCCGGTCTTGATGCCGTCGCCGTCGTGGTCGAAGAGTACTCCACCGGCAATCCCGACGGTCTCGATGCCGTCGCCGTCCAGGTCGATCGCCAAGGGGTCGCGACGGAACCAGCCACGGGCGGCATTCCAGCGGTCGTTGGCGGCTGGATCAATTCCATATTCGTCCGGGGGTAGCGGACTGAAGAAACCGGGGGTTAACCATGGAAGTACATTGCGTACCGGTATGGAGGCTTGGATTCCGGCACGTTGCATGGCCTCGAATGCGAAGGTGGCGCAGTTATTGTTGGCGCCGAAAATGCCGGGCAGGACTTCATAGGCTCCGGCGTTAACCTCATCCTTATATTGGCGCACCAACGCTGCTTCATCCTCAGTGATGTAGTAAGACGGCGAAGCGTCGCCGAGGCCGGCGTAATTGCCCGCATCGGTGTCGCGTATTTCGCCGGGACTACCAAGCACATTGCCCTCGGGGTAATAGCCAAAGCTTTCGGGAGCGCCATTCGGGCCATTCGGCGAGACGTTCGAGCCGCTGATTTCGACCCAGGCGTGGCCGACATTTGAAAACGCATTCGAACCTGGGACGCCAGCTGTTTGAGGTGATACAGAACGAACGGTAATGTAGGGCATCAAAGTTCTCCATGAAAGTGGTATATGTCGATGATTTGTTGGTTTGTCATTTGCCAACGGTGTGGCTTGCTGGGGGGGCCACGCTCATCAACGACCGTCCCGGCAACTACTTGGATTTCCAGCTTGAAACCGTCCAGTAAACTCCCGCATTCCAAGTCACGTGCAAGCTGCGTTTCGTCGGGCAGTTTCAAGGTCGGCAACAGAGTGCATGGCTTTATTAGCTGCTCAGCCAGCTTGATTACTTCCCGTTCGACGACTGGATTCTGCTCGGGACTGTAGTCTCGTACCCCTAGCCCGACCCCGATGCAGCGACCCCATGTCTTCTCGAAACTCCAGAATGAGCACTCAGAATACGGGTAATTTGGGTTGGCATTAGCCCCAACGACTCGCATCTGTGGAATGCCGTCGTATTGTTTGCGCAAGGCTTCATGAGCGATGGTTTCGAAAGCCGCGCCCATCGGGCTTTGCCCTTTGTACAGGGCACCACGCACAAACTGGAACAGGTAAGCCAATGTCAGCGCCAGCAGCGCCCACTTTGCATATTTGAACAGCTTGGCACGAGTCTTTTCAGTCACGTCCCCCTCCTCCACTCCCCATTCACTGCTTCAGCGCTTCTCCAAGTGCCGTCTCGCCAAGGCCAACTTTCGGGTACGGCAACCTAGGTGTCCGGGGGTGCTCTTCCTTCTATCGGCCGCATCGCGCATGTCTCCTCAATCACCGTCGGCATCGCTAAACGGTGCCCGGTGTCATAGCTCTCTATGTGAGGAGTTGTCGCCCGCTTGGTAGCGAGTCTTGATAGGTATGCCGGAAAGGTAGCGGCGGTGCGATGACATGTCAATATGACGAAAGGCATAGCGTGGTCCGGCATGCGTCATTGGCCGGGGTTTGCATCACGCCGACTTTCTCCAGCTTGCCCCGTTCGCCGCTTCTCCGGCCTTGCGGATGCCGTCCCGCCAGCGCCGACTTTCGTGTGAGGCAATCGGCACGCTCACCCCGCCGGCCTGTTCAGGGACGATGGGCAGGCCGGAGAACTTGCTCGCCGCGCCCGTTGCAAACGCAGGTTTCACCGATGTCGGCAATGACCGGCTGGCTCGCCGCCAATGATCCGCCCGCCGGTTTCACGCTCGACAGCGACCTGGAACGACAAGGTGTCCTTCGTGCTGACCGACAAGCTGCACCTCAAGCGGCTGGTCTTCCTCGACATCCTCAAGGAGCAGGTCGAGAAATCGGCGGAAGGCGCCGACGAGCAGTTCGATGCCGATTTCGCCCTGATGGCCGGCGAACTGGCGCAGTTGTTCGACGCCTTGCTGGTGGCGCTGGGCGGAGAACTCAAGCCCGAGTAGCCAGCGCGGACGGGGGCCGTCCCGCCGGGTCTGACTTTCAGTTCCCGGCGATGCGTTGCGCAATGTGCGCCAGGGCTTCCTCGACCTGGTCGACGAGGATCAGGCAGAGGTCGCCAGACTGCAGCTTCGCCAGCGCCGTGTCGATGGCGTGGAACTCGCCGCGGATTTCCTCGATCTGTTTGGTGCGCGCCGCATTGACGAGGCCCTGCTGCAACAGCGCCAGCACTTCGCCGTCCGCGCGCCCGCGCTGGCAGGCATCCTGGTAGAGGATCGCGCCATCGAAGGCCGTGCCGAGGATCTCGGTCTGGCGGATGATGTCCTCGTCACGCCGGTCGCCCGCCCCGCTGATGACGACCCAGCGTCGCTTTGCCGGCAGCGCCGCGACGGCCTGCACCAGTGCCTGGATGGCATCCGGGTTGTGGCCGTAGTCGGCGACCAGCGTCGCGCCACGATAGTCGAAAATATTGAAGCGGCCCGGCGCCGTGCCGGCGTCGCTGACGAAGGTCGCCAAGCCGAGGCGAATCGTGTTCCAGTCGATGCCCAGCCCCCAGGCAGCGCCAACAGCGGCCATGACATTCTCGACCTGGAAGCCGATGGTGCCGTTGCGCGTCAGCGGGATGCCGGCGAGGTCGAGCCGTTCGATCTGCGCGCCCTCCATGCAAACGATGGCATTGCCGTCGCGATAGATCGCGCGCTTGCCCTGCGCCCGGTGCGTCATCATCACGGAGAGGTGTGGATCGATGGCGAAGAAGGTGACATGGCCGGGGCAGGCAGCCGCCATCTTCACCACATTCGGGTCGGTGGCATTCAGTACCGCCATGCCCTGCGGGCCGACGTTCTGGACGATGACGCGCTTGACCACCGCCAGCTCTTCGGTTGTGGTGATGAAATTCAGGCCGAGGTGGTCGCCGCTGCCGATATTCGTGACGACGGCGACATCGCAGCGGTCGAAGCCGAGACCTTCGCGCAACACCCCCCCGCGCGCGACCTCGAACACGGCCGCATCGACCTCCGGGTGCATCAGCACATTCTTGGCGCTTTTCGGGCCGCTGCAGTCGCCAGTATCGATGCGATGCCCTTCGACATAGACGCCGTCGGTCGTCGTTATGCCCAGGCGCTTGCCGGTCTGTTCGATGAGGTGCGCGGTCAGGCGGACGGTCGTCGTCTTGCCATTGGTGCCCGCCACGGCAACGAGCGGGATCCGGCCGTTTTCGTCGCGGCCGAACATCGTGTCGATGGTTACCGAGCCGACATCGCGCCCCTTGCCGTAGGACGGATCGAGGTGCATGCGCAGTCCCGGCGCGGCATTGACTTCGACGATGCCGCCGCCCTGCTTCTCAAGCGGCAAACCGATGTGTTCGCAGACGACATCCACGCCCGCGATGTCGATGCCGACCATCTTCGCCGCGGCAATGGCCCGTAACGCAACCTGCGGATGCACGTCATCGGTGACGTCGGTTGCCGTGCCGCCGGTCGAGAGGTTGGCATTGTTGCGCAGCACCGCGCGCGCGCCCCTGGGCAGCACCGTGTCGGGCGAATAGCCCTGCACGGCCAGGCGTGCATGGGCGATGTCGTCGAAGCGAATTTTCGTCAGCGAGGTCGCATGACCCGTGCCGCGGCGCGGGTCGCCATTGACGATCTCCACCAGTTGGCGCACGGTATGCACACCGTCGCCGATCACGGTTGGCGGCTCGCGCCGCGCGGCAGCCACCAGCTTGTCGCCGACGACGAGCAGACGAAAATCGTTGCCGGTGATGAATTTCTCGACCATCACATGGCGGCTGATTTCCTGCGCGGCGCCGAAGGCAATCACGAAGTGGTCGCGGCTGACGATGTTTACCGTTACGCCCTTGCCCTGGTTGCCATCGAAGGGTTTGGTGACGATCGGCAAGCCGATTTCGTTGGCTGCCTGCCAGCCTGCATCGACATCGTCGACCACGACGCCAACCGGCACCGGCACGCCTGCGGCCCGCAGCAGTTCCTTGGTGAGATCCTTGTCCTGCGCGATGGATTCGGCGATCGCCGAGGTGCTGTCGATTTCCGCGGCCTGGATGCGGCGTTGCTTGCTGCCCCAGCCAAACTGGACGAGGCTGCCGCGCGTCAGGCGCCGGTAGGGAATGTCGCGCGCCACGGCGGCATGCACGATCGAACCGGTTGACGGTCCGAGCCGTTCGTCCTCGTCGATCTCGCGCAGTTCGGCGATGGCGGCATCGAGGTCGAAAGGCGCATCGGCCAACGCGGCGCGACACAGGGCCTCGGCCAATTCGAGGGCGCGCCGGCCGACGGCTTCCTCGGTGTATTCGACGATGACCTGGTAGAGGCCTACCTCGGTGGTCGGCGCGGTACGGCTGAAGGACACCGGGCAACCCGCCTGCGCCTGCAGGTTAAGGGTGGCGAATTGCAGGGCATGGGCGACGGCAATCTCGCCTTCGTAGCCGATCGGGCGCATCGCGCCGATGAGGGGGAAACGCGCCCGGATACGGGCCTCGAAGCCCGGCAGATGGCTGATGGCGCGTTCGTTCTCGTCGCATAGCACCAGTGCCTGGATGGCGGTGTGGCGGGACCAGAGGTTGGGGCCGCGCAGGGCCCGGATGTGTGAAATTTCCATGATGTCCTACGGATCAGGCAGCAGGTGAGATACAAAAGGTTTCAATGCCGGCGCGCAGCAGTTCGGGAGTGAGTCCCGATGCCCAGCCTGTGCCCAGCGCGGCAAGAATGCCAGTGAGATGTTCCGGGGATTGCTGGATCAGCGGAATCGCTGCCAACGCCACCAGTGGCGCTTCAAGGGAAGCTGCCGCGAGCACGATTAGCTTGTCGCGCACGACCACGGAACGCCCTCCCTTGCGACGGTGCTCGACAATCAGCGGCAACGCGGCATCAGTACCAAAGAAAATCACATCGCCGTCACATAACTCGGCCATTCGGGCCACCGTCGAATCGTCGGCGTTCAACACCGCCACACCACCCGGCAGCACGACATCAATCTGCGTGCGGAAGACCTTGAACAGCAGTTCCTCATTGGAAATTTCGTGCTCGGGCATCAGGGCCGAGTTGTCAATGGCCGTGACGACGCCAACCTGGCAGCGGTCGTAGGCCAAGCCTTCGCAGGCCATCATGTGCGCCGGATTCTCTATCACGGCGGCATCGACGGCACGGTTAATAAGCAGGCGCCGACCGGGTTCCCAACGCGTACAGTCACTCGCTTCCACCTGCCTGCCGTCAAGGAACAAGCCTTCGGTGCAAGCCAGGCCGGTATGCCGGTTATCGAGTTGCAGCAGCCGCGCGACGATGCGCGCCACAATCGTCGTATCGCGACTACCGGTGATGCCGATGACGGGAATCCGGCCGTTGTCGTTGTGCGGAAACAGATGCTCGACAATTGCCTCGCCCACCGGGCGCGGCTTGCCCTGGGCAGGCTTCAGATGCATCAGCAGGCTCGGGCCGGCATTGACCTCGACGATTGCGCCGCCCTGCCCGGCCAACGGCTGGGAAATATCTTCGACAACCATGTCGATACCGGCAATGTCGAGCCCGACGATGCGTGCGGCAAGGCAGGCCGTCCGTGCGGTATCCGGATGCACATCGTCCGTGACATCGGTCGCATATGTGCCGGTGCGCTGGATCAATACCTGCTGCCCGATCGTCGGTATCGAGTCGGCATCCAGCTGCTGGCGTTTCAGCAGCAAGAGGATCAGTGGATCTTGTTCCAGCACGATGGTTTCGAGGGGAAATTCCTCGGCATCGCCGCGGCGCGGATCGGTGTTGAGCTGGCTGTCGATGAGTTGGCGGATCGACGCCTGGCCGTCGCCCGTAACAAAAATGCTTTCGCCGCGCGTGGCAGCGACAAGCTTGCCATTCACCACGAGCAGGCGATGTTCCTCGCCACGGATGTAGCGCTCGACCATCACGCCACTGCCCTCAACATCGGCGACCGGGAAAGCAGCCTCAACTTCGTCTTGCGTCATGAGTTCAAGTGAAACACCACGTCCGTGATTGCCATTGTCCGGCTTGACGACCACGGGTAGTCCGATTTCCTGCGCGGCTACCCAGGCATCGGCGGGATCGGCGACCATGCGCCCTTCGGGCACCGGCACCCCGCAGGTGGATAACAGGGTCTTGGTCAGATCCTTGTCGCAGGCAATGCTTTCGGCGATGGCGCTGGTGCGGTCGGTTTCGGCTGTCCAGATGCGGCTGCTCTTCGATCCATAGCCCAGTTGCACGAGATTGCCATCGTTGAGGCGGATGGCCGGAATCCGGCGTGCCTTGCTTTCGGCTGCATCGACGATGCAGGCCGTGCTCGGACCGAGCATCATCCGGTCGGCAATTTCGTGCAGGCGTTTGACCGTACCCGCCACATCGAAGGCAGTGTCGTTGATGGCCGCCATGACCAGGTCGCGGGCCGCGTGAAGCGCTTCACGCGTCACGTCGGGATGCCAGGCACGCACGATTACCTTGTAGCGTCCCACCTGCGTCATGCTGCGCGCACGGCCAAAGCCGCCGGGCATGCCAGCCTGGTTCTGCAGTTCCAGCGTGACATGTTCCATGATGTGCGCCGGCCAGGTTCCTTCCTCCAGGCGCTTGATGAAACCGCCTTCCTCGCCGTAACTGCAGCGGTGTTGCTGCAGGGAAGGCAGCCAGGCAATCAGGCGCTCGTTGAATCCCGGCAGGGTATTGGAAGGAAAGTCTTCCAGTTCGCCGATGTCGACCCAGGCTTCGAGGACCGGCCGATAGGTCCACATGTTCGGGCCGCGCAAATGCACAAATTTCAGGAATTCGATGGATTTCATCTGTTTCGTTGAGTGGTCGAATGAAACTTTTTGGCAAATAACGCGTTGTTACGCCAAAAGCTGACATTTCCACAAAAATAAAAGTCAGACCTGGCGGGACGGCACGTTTTATCATTCCGGCCGCGATTCCTGCCCCCAATTGACGTCTTTTTCTTCGTGACCGCGACCGACACTTTACTCCAGGCATCACCTGAAATCGAAGCCGAACCTGTGCTGGCAACGCTGGACATCGATCTCGATGACCGGCTCGATTTTCGCCCCGGCCAGATCGTCCTGACCTCGGGGCGACTCGTTGTCGGCGACCTGTCCTGGACCCTGACCCCGGCCTTGACCCTCGCCCACCACGACCATGGCGGCGTCGGCACGCTGGAATTGTTCGACGACCGGGAACGGCTGGCCCGCTGGCGCTACACCCTGAGCCGCAACCCGGCCGCCCTGCGCTTCGAGCGCGAGTTCAACCGCCAGCGCGACAGCATCGCCAGCGGCAGCCCCCCGCTCCCCGGGGTCGCGGCCACCTGCCCGATCTGCCAGGGGCCCATCCCGCCGGACGAGGAAGATTGCCCGAACTGCGCGCGCGAACTGCACACCCCCCCCTCGACCTGGACGCTGCTGCGCCTCTGGCGCTTCGCCCATCCCTACCGCGGCATGCTGCTCGCCGGCTTCCTGCTGACGCTGGCCGCCACGGCCGCGACGCTGGTGCCGCCCTACCTGACCATGCCGCTGATGGACGACGTGCTGATTCCCTACCAGAACGGCAAGCCGATCGATGTGACGAAGGTCGCCTGGCTACTCGGCGGCCTGCTCGGCGCCGCGTGCCTCGCCTGGGCGCTCGGCTGGGCGCGCACCTACATCCTCGCGCTGGTATCCGAGCGCATCGGCGCCGACCTGCGCACCGCCACCTACGAACACCTGCTCAAACTCAGTCTGGAATACTTCGGCGGCAAGCGCACCGGCGACCTGCTGGCGCGCATCGGCACGGAAACCGATCGCATCAACGTCTTCCTCTCGCTGCACCTGCTCGACTTCGCCACCGACATCCTGATGATCGTGATGACCGCGATCATCCTGTTCAGCATCAACCCCTGGCTCGCACTCGTCACGCTGGTGCCCCTGCCGATCATCGGCTGGCTGATCCACACCGTCCGCGACAAGCTGCGCACCGGCTTCGAGCAGATCGACCGCGTCTGGGCCGAGGTGACCAACGTGCTGGCCGACACGATTCCTGGCATCCGCGTTGTCAAGGCCTTCGCGCAGGAGTCGCGCGAGGCGCAGCGCTTCCGCGAAGCCAACCGGCACAACCTCGACGTCAATGATCGCCTGAACCGGGTGTGGTCGCTGTTCGCCCCGACGGTCGGCCTGCTCACCGAAATCGGCGTGCTTGTCGTCTGGGGCTTCGGCATCTGGCTCATCGCCCACGACAGCATCACGGTCGGCGTGCTCACCGCCTTCCTTGCCTACATTTCCCGTTTCTACGCCCGGCTCGACGCGATGAGCCGCATCGTCTCGACGACGCAGAAGGCCGCCGCCGGCGCCAAGCGCATCTTCGACATCCTCGACCATGTCTCGAGTGTGCCGGATCCCGTCAGGCCGCAGGCCTTGCCTCCTGTCCAGGGCGGCATTCGCGTCGATAACGTCTATTTCCGCTACGGCAATCGCCCCATCCTGCGCGGCGTCGATCTCGACATCCGGCCCGGCGAGATGATCGGCCTCGTCGGCCACAGCGGCTCGGGCAAGAGCACGCTGGTCAACCTGATCTGCCGCTTCTACGACGTCAGCGAGGGCAGCATCAGGGTCGAGGGCGTTGACCTGCGCAGCGTGCTCGTCGCCGACTACCGCAAGCACATCGGCCTCGTGCTGCAAGAGCCCTTCCTGTTCTTCGGCACCATCGCCGAGAACATCGCCTACGGCAAGCCGGACGCGACGCGCGCGGAAATCGTTGCCGCGGCGCGCGCCGCCCATGCGCACGAATTCATCCTGCGCCAGCCCTTCGGCTACGATTCGCTGGTCGGCGAACGCGGCCAATCGCTCTCCGGCGGCGAGCGCCAGCGCATCTCGATCGCCCGCGCCCTGCTCATCGACCCGAAGATCCTGATCCTCGACGAGGCCACCTCGGCGGTCGATACCGAGACCGAGTTCGAAATCCAGAGCGCGCTCAACAACCTGATCCGTGGCCGTACCACCATCGCCATCGCCCACCGCCTGTCCACCCTGCGGCGCGCCGACCGGCTCGTCGTCATGGATCGCGGCAAGATCGTCGAAATCGGCAACCACGACGACCTCATGGCGCGCGAAGGGCATTACTGGCGTCTCTACATGGCGCAAAGCAAACAGCTCGACGAACCCCCGCCGCTCGGTGAAGCCACGGGGCCGGACAAGGAAGCCATGCCTGTTGCGCTGCCGGAACACAAGGCCGCCGAACGCGCGGGGGTCGCATGAGTCGCAAACCCGTGACCACGCACTTCACACTCACACGCAATGCGCTCGGCAAGCTCATCTACATTGGTGCCGACGGCATCACCCAGGAAGGCGTCACCCCCGTGCGCGCCTTCGCGCTGTCGGCCCCGGAACAAGGGCTGTCGCTGATTTCCGCCGAGGGCAAGGAACTCCAGTGGATCGACACGCTCGACGACCTGCCGGAAGCAGCACGCCACCTTGTCACCGAGGAACTCGCCCAGCGGGAGTTCATGCCGGTGATCGTGCGCATCGTTTCGGTCGCCAGCTTTGCCACCCCGAGCACCTGGCAGGTCGAGACCGATCGCGGCCCGACCGAGCTGATTCTCAAGAGCGAGGATGACATCCGTCGCCTCAAGGGTGCGAATGACACCGCGGCGCTGCTGATCGCCGATAGCAACGGCATCCACTTCCTGATCCGCGACCGCAACGCGCTCGACGCGCACAGCCAGAAGATCCTCAAGCGCTTCCTCTAGCGGTCAGCGCCGCAGGCCGCGCACCACCCATAGCACTTTAGGCATAAAATGTCGGTCAAGGCGGACCGCCTATGCCATTCAAGCCGCCGGATCGCGCCGCACTGCCCATATGCCGGACGCAGCCGGTTCTGGCAAGACGTCGTCATATCAGTTATCTTGCGCACATGAAACCGTTCTCCCGCCTGAAATATCGCTTGCTGGCCATCATCCTGCTCGCGACGTTGCCGCTGCTGGCCGTCGTCGCCGACGGCTACCGGCGCGAACGCGCTGCGGCCATCGTCGCTGTTGACGAAAATATCCGGGCCATGCTGCGCACCACGCTGCTCAAGGAAAGCGAGATCGTTGACAGCATCCAGTTGACACTGCGCATCATGAGCAACGCCAACGACATGAATAATCTGGATCCCGACAGTTGCACCGGACTGGCGCAGCGGCTGATGAAAGCGCAGCCTTTCTTCGCCAACCTCGGGGCCGTCCTGCCGAATGGCGATGCTTTTTGCAGCGCGCGCGCGATGACACAAGTGGTGAATGTCAGCGATCGGGAATGGTTCAAGGAACTACTGGCGACGCAGAAATTCACCGCCGGCTTCTACCAGGTCGGCCGGATCAGCGGCGAACGCGGCGTCGGCTACGGTTATCCGCTGCTCGATGCCAACGGCAACCTGCGGGCTGCGTTATTCGTTTCGGTCCGGCTCGACTGGTTCGAACGCGTGGTCGAACAAGCCCAGATGCCCGCCGGCTGGCATGCGCTGATCGTGACCCGGGATGGCCATATCGCCGCCCATTTTCCGGCGAACCTGCCCAACCACCACGACAATTCCGCAGACATCCTTCGCTTGCTGGGTGATCTGCCCAGCAAGCCTGGCGTGCGCTATCACACCATCGGTGAAACCGAACATCTCACGGGCATTGCGCCCCTCGTGTCCACTACTGATGCCCTTTACCTGATGATCGGCAGCGATACCGTAGAGATACTGGCACCCATCGAACAGCGTTACCGCTATCAGATCGCACTGGCGCTCGGCATCAGCCTCGGATCTATCCTGCTCGCCTGGTTCGCCATCCACGGCAGCCTGATCGGCTGGTTCACACGCATGAATGTCGTCTTGCGCCGGTTTGGCGATGGAGATTTATCCATCCGCGCCGGCAGGATCAGCAACGTCAGCGAACTGCAGGATCTGACCTGCCAGTTCGATGCCATGGCCACGCAAATCGAGACGGCCGACCGGCAAAGCAAGCTGCAGCATGCGGCGCTGGATGAAGCGCGGCGTTTGTTGCGCACGGTCATCGATGCCAGCCCGGTGGTCATCTATGCATTCGATACCGAGGGACACTGCATTCTCGCCAATCGGCGCATCGCCGAATTGATCGGCGTCAAACCAGAAGACATGCTCGGCAAGTTGCGCGAGGAAATCATGACGGCCGCGATTGCCGGGCAACACCGCGCCAACGACATCCTGGTGAGCGCGGATGGACGCATTCGGACCCTCGAGGAAACCAACGTGGAGGCAGATGGGCAGCACACGTATCTGTCGGTCAAGTTTCCGCTACGCGATGCGGGTGACCGCATCTACGCCGTGGGCGGCATTTCGATCGACATCACCGCCGAACGCCAAGCGCAACAAGCCTTGCGCGAAAGCGAGGCCAGGTATCGCCACACGCTTGATACCCTGCTCGAAGGCTGCCAGTTTGTTAACCGCGACTGGCGCTATCGCTATATCAATGCCGCCGCCGAGCGCCACAATCGCCGCCCGGCGGCCGAGCTGCTCGGCCGCACCATGATGGAGTGCTGGCCCGGCATCACTGCAACGGCGGTGTACACCCTGGAACAACGCTGCATGGACGAGCGCAGCAGTCAGCAGGCCGAGATCGAATTCGCCTTTCCCGATGGCAGCACGGGCTGGTTCCGGGTGATCGTCCAGCCGTCGCCCGACGGCATCGTCGTCTTTTCGGAAGAAATCACCGCACGCAAGCTGGCCGAGCACGAGGTCCGCCAGTTGAATGCCGGACTCGAGCTCAAAGTGGCCGCACGTACGCGTGAACTTCAGGCGGCCAATAGCGAACTGGAGGCCTTCGCCTATTCGGTCTCCCACGACCTGCGCGCACCGCTGCGGGCCATCGCCGGCTTCAGTGAGATCCTGAACGAGAGCCATCGCAGCGCACTCGATGCCACGGGCCAGCATTATCTAGACAATGTGAAAAACGCGGCAGCACAAATGAACCTCCTCATCGACGAGCTGCTGCAATTCACGCGCATCGGCCGCGGCGTCATCAAGGTCGCGCCGGTGCCGCTGGCGCCGCTGCTGACAGAAATCGAAACCCTGTTCCAGCCGCGACTGGTGTCCGGTGGCCGCCTGGAAATCGCCACGCCCCTCGCCACGCCGGTGGGTGATTCCCGCTTGATCCGCCAGATTCTCACCAACCTGATCGACAATGCCTTCAAGTACCAGCTGCCCGGTAATCTGCCCGTGATTCGCATCGGTGCGCAGCAGGAGGACGGCACCGTGATGATCGCGGTCGCCGACAATGGCATTGGCATCGCCCCGGAATACCAGCGCATGATCTTCCAGGTATTCCAGCGCCTGCACGACGAGACGCAATATCCCGGCTCCGGCATCGGCCTTGCCATCGCGCAGAAAGCGGCGCGGCTGATGGACGGCACCCTGACGGTTGAATCCGGCCCCGGCGGCGGCAGTACCTTTATCCTGCGTTTGCCGGCCGAAAGCCGGCCCAGCGAGTAATATCGAGACCATGGCAACGCCAGAGCCGATCCGCGTCCTGCACGTCGAAGACAGCCCCTACGACCGCGAGCTGGTGCAGCATGCGCTGACGCATGCCGAAATCGAGTATGCGCTGACGACCGCCAACAATCGCGTGCAATTCGAATCCGTACTGCAGTCGGGGCAGTTCGACTGCGTGCTGACCGATTTCAATATCCTCGGCTATACCGGCCTCGAAGTTTTCGATGCCGTACGTGCGGTACAGGCGAACCTGCCGGTGGTGATCCTGACCGGCACCGGCTCGGAAGAGCTGGCCGTCGAAGCCTTGAAACGCGGCGTTGCCGATTACATTCTCAAGACCCCGCAGCATATACGTCGCCTGCCGGTTACCTTGCAGCACATCATTACCCAGGCGCACCTGAGTGCCACGCTGGCCCGCCAGCAAGCGCAGATCGCCCTGGCCGCCAAGGTATTTGATTCCAGTGGCGAGGGCATCCTCATCACCGATGCCCACCGGCGCATCGTGGCGGTGAATCCGTGTTTTTGCAAGACCACCGGCTATGGCGCAGACGAGATCATCGGGCAGACGCCGCAACTCCTCAATTCGGGCACCCAAGACGCCAGCTTTTATCAGGCGTTGTGGACCATGATCCATACCGAGGGCAACTGGCGCGGCGAAATCACCAACCGCTGCAAGGACGGCACGCTATGCACCGAATGGCTGTCGATTTCACCCATCCGGGATGAGGCGGGTGCCGTCAGTCATTACGTCGGCATCTACTCCGACCTGCCCGAACGCAAACTGATGAGCGAACGTCTGGCGCACCTCGCGCAACATGATGCCCTCACCGACCTGCCCAATCGCACGCTGCTGACCGACCGCCTCGAACAGGCGGTGAGCAACGCCCACCGTTTCGGCCGTTCGGCGGCATTGTTGATGATCGACATCGCCCGCTTCCGCGCCATCAACGATCTTTACGGCCAGCGCGCCGGCGATAACGTGCTGATCGAGGTTGCCCATCGACTGGCGGGCATGGTTCGTTCCGGCGATACGGTGGCGCGTACCGGGGCGGATGATTTCGCGCTGATCCTGGCCAATCTCGACGAGGACAAGGATGTCATCGTGCTGGCCCAGCGCGTGCTTGACCAGATTGCCGCGCCCCTCGACATCGCCGGCCAGCAGGTCGCGCTGGCGGCCAATGTCGGCATCAGCCTGTATCCCCAGGATGGCAGCCAGCCCGAAGCGCTGTTCAAGGCAGCCGAGATTGCCCTCGATCGATCACGGCGCGCTGGCATCAATCTATTCAGTTTCTATACGCAGGACATGGACCGGGACGCCTCCTTGCGCCTGCGGCTCGAAGCCGATCTTGGCCACGCCATTGAGCGCGGGGAGATGGCACTGCATTATCAGCCGCAGATCAGCCTGGCCATGGGCAACATCAGCGGTTATGAAGCCTTGCTGCGCTGGCAGCATCCCGAACTGGGGCCCATTTCGCCGGCCCTGTTCATCCCGCTGGCCGAGGAAATCGGCCTGATCAACAAGATCGGCCTGTGGGTTCTCAATACCGCCTGCCACCAGAACCAGGCCTGGATCGATGCCGGCCTGCCCCTGCTGCCGGTGGCCGTGAATGTTTCGCCCTACCAGCTGCAGCATTCCGATCTGGTCGGTGCGGTGCGGACGGCCCTGTCGTCCAGCGGCCTGCCGGCCGCCGGTCTGGAACTGGAGATCACCGAATCGGCCTTCCTGGGCGACCTTGCCAAGGTGCTGGAGATCGTCAAAGGCATCAAGCAGCTTGGCGTGCTGCTGGCGCTCGACGACTTCGGTACCGGCTATTCCTCGCTGTCCCATCTGTCGATTCTGCCGTTCGACAAGATCAAGATCGACCAGAGCTTCATCCACGACGTGACCTCGAACCCGATCAATGCCGCCATCGTCAACGCCACCATCGCGATGGGCCGCAGCCTCAACATGACCGTGCTGGCCGAAGGGGTCGAAAACGAGGCCCAGCTGAAGTTTCTTCGCAGCCGGCAATGCGAGGCGATGCAGGGCTGGCTGTTCAGCAAGGCACTGCCAGCAGAGCAACTAGGGGCCATGATCCGCACGGGCAACGGCCTGAAAGTCAGCGCTGACGGGACGGCAGCCGAAACGCTGCTGATCGTCGATGACGAACAGAACATCCTGAATGCGCTGCGCCGCCTGCTGCGCCGCGAGAAGTACCAGATCCTCACGGCCTCATCGCCCGCCGAGGGCTTTGACCTGTTGGCCCGCCAGCCGGTGCAGGTCATCATCTCCGACCAGCGCATGCCCGAGATGAACGGTACCGAATTCCTCTCGCGGGTAAAACAGCTCTACCCGGACACCGTCCGCATCGTGCTATCGGGCTACACCGATATCGAAACACTGACCAATGCCATCAATCATGGGGCGATCTACCGCTACCTGATCAAGCCCTGGGACGACGAGGTACTGCGCACCCAGATCCGCGAGGCCTTTCGGGTTGCGCACGGCATCGTCCATGTCTGAACGCGCGGCCACCCTGCCATGACACTCCGGTCGCCAGGAATTCCGCTTGCCTCCTTCATCACGCGCCTGATCTGGTTATGCCTGCTGCCGCTGGTACTGCTGGCCGCTTGGCTCGCGGCCGACAGGATTGCCGGGATGGAAGCTGAAACCGATCAGACCGCCGGCAATCTCACCAAGAACCTGGCCACGCATATCGACCATTTCCTCGATGCGCGCATCCGCGCCCTGCAGTTGCTCGCGGGTTCGCCTCACGCCGGCGACGCGGCATCCCGTGCCAGCTTCTATCAACAGGCCCAGAGATTCCAGCAAACCTTCGATGGCCACGTGGTGCTGGCCGACCGCAATCTGCAGATGCTGTTCAACACCCGGGTGCCCTATGGCACCCCGCTGCCGAAGCTGCCGCAACCCCCGCAAGGTGCCGTGGCGCCGCAGGTACTGGAAACCAGGCGACCGGCGGTCAGCAATCTCGTCACGGGGGTGACCGCGCCAGTACAACTCGTCGCCCTGGTGGTGCCGGTCATGACAGAGGGCGACATCTCGCACCTGCTCGTTGCCAGTTTTGAAACAACAGTGTTCCAGCAACAATTCGATCATATCAACCTGCCCGCTCACTGGTCATTGGAGTTGCTCGACGGCCAGGGCGCCCCCATCGCCCGCCATGGAAAGTTCCCATCCTTGCCCGAGGTGGCGAACGAGCCGCCACATCGCTTTCAAGCCCCATCGACCCGGTCAAAGTGGTTGGTACAGATATCGATACCCCATGCCGATTTCCATGCTGCGATCTTCGGTACGGAGGCCGCCCTGCTGGCTGCGCTGCTCGCCGCCACATTCGCCGGCTGGTTCGGGGGCAACTGGGCCAGCCGGCGACTGCAGGCCGCAGTCAACACGCTGGGAGCAACCTCGCCCGCTTCTGCATCGACCACCCATATTATTGAACTCACGGCGGCAAGCGAACGCCTCGCCACGACGCTGGCACAACTGGAAGGCAGCCGGGCTTCGGCAGAACGCTTCCGCGAGGCGCTCGACCATGTCGATGCCCACATCTACATGAAGGATCAGGAGTCGCGCTACATGTATGCCAACCAGCGGGCGCTGGATTACTTCGGTTGCAGTGCCATGGAACTGATCGGTGCCCCGGACGATCGCTTCTTTCCTCCGGCCACCGTCGCGCACTTGCATGAGAGCGACCGACGCGTGCTGGCGGGTGAGCACGTCGCCGAAGAAACCGAGGTTATCCGCTCCGATGGAAAGCGTGACTTCTACTGGGACGTCAAGTCGCCGATCTACCTCGATGACGGCCAGCGGACGATCTGGGGCATCTGCGGCATTTCGACCGACATCACCGTGCAGAAGCTACTCGAGAAGAATCTCAGCTTCCTGACGCTCCGCAGCGAGTCCCTGCTGGCCTTGCCGACACTGGCCGAAACCCTGAATGAAACCGACTTCATGCAGCGCGGCATGGAAATGGTCGAGGACCTGACCGGCAGTTGTATCGCCTTCATTCACTTCGTCAATCCGGACCAGGAAAGCATCGAACTCATCACTTGGTCCCGCCGCACGCTCGAGCGCTATTGCAATGCCATTTTCGACCGCCACTATTCCGTCAGTGAGGCCGGCATCTGGGCCGAGGCGCTGCGGAAAAAACGCCCCGTCGTCTTTAACGACTATGCCAATGCCCCCGAGCAACGCGGCCTGCCCGCGGGCCACTCCGTGCTTGAACGGCTGATATCCCTGCCGGTGATCGAACAGGGCCAGGTGGTCATGCTCGCCGGCATCGGCAACAAGGCATCCGACTACAGCGAGCAGGATGTCGAGACGCTGCAGATCATTGCCAACGAAATCTGGCGTCTCGTCCAGCGCACCCGCAACCAGCGGCAGATCGAGTACTTCAACCGAGTGATCGAGCGCTCGCTCAATGAGATATATACCGTCGATGCCACAACTCTGCGGTTCGTCGATGTCAATCGCGGTGCCTGCAACAACCTCGGCTACACTCTCGACGAAATGCGGCATTTGACGCCGCTCGACATCAACCCGGAATTTTCGTCAGCGGTGCTCGAACAACTTCTCGAACCGCTGCGCATGGGTAGCCAGCAGATCGTCCATTTCATCACTCCCCATCGGCGCAAGGATGGCACGACCTATATGGCCGAACTGCACATCGAGATGACTGATGACGCGAGCCCCCTCTTCATGGCCGTGGTCAAGGACATCACGATCCGCCAGCGCATGGAGCAGGACCTCCATCAGTTGGCGCAGGCCGTCGAGCAAAGTTCCGAAAGCATCTTCATCGTCGATCTGGACGGCCGGTTTCAGTACGTTAACGCCGCTTTCCTCCAGGCCACGGGTTATACGCGCGACGAAGTGATCGGCCAGAATCCCCGCATCCTCAAGTCCGGAGAAACGGAACAAGCTACCTACACTGCCTTGTGGGACGCGCTGACCCACGGAATGCCCTGGGAGGGCGAGATGATCAACAAGCGCAAGGATGGCGGGATCTACATCGACCACGCGCGCATCGCACCGATCCGCCAGCCGGATGGCCAGGTCACCCATTACCTGGCGATCAATCAGGACATCACCGAACAACGGGCAGCCGAGCTCGAGCTCAGGCAAGCCTTGCAAGTCGTCGAGGCCAGCCCGGTCGTCAGCTTCCGCTGGCATGCGGCGGAAAACTGGCCGGTGGAGTATGTTTCGCAAAACGTCAGCCGCTGGGGCTATCGGGCCGAGGACCTGCGTGCCGGGCGCCCCCCGTTCAGCGCGATCGTCCACCCCGACGATCTGCCGCAGATTGCGCTGGAAGTTGCGCGGCACGCCGCCGCCGGGACGTCAAACTACGTACAGACTTACCGTGTGCGGGCGGCCGATGGCCACTATTTCTGGGTGGAAGACCATACCCGTGTCATCCGCGATGCGGCGGGCGCAGAGATTGCCTACGAGGCCGTGGTCACCGACATCGACACCAAGAAGCGCTACGAAGATGATCTGGCGCATAACTTGAGTCAGCAACGCGCCCTGAATGCCAAGCTCGAGGAAGCGCAGAACCAGTTGCTGCAATCCGAAAAGATGGCGTCGATCGGCCAACTGGCCGCGGGCGTGGCCCACGAGCTCAATAATCCGATCGGCTTCGTCAATAGCAATCTCGGCAGCCTGGAAAAATACCTGCGCGACCTGTTCGCCATCACCGAGGCCTACGCCGCTGCCGCCACGAGCGTGGGGGTGCCCTGCCCCCAGCTCGATCAAGTCCAGACGCTCAAGCACGAACTGGATTACGACTACCTGCGCAGCGACATATTCCAGCTCATGGACGAATCGAAGGACGGCTTGTCGCGCGTCGCCAGGATCGTGCGCGACCTCAAGGATTTCTCGCGCGCCGGCGAGGCCGAATGGCAGCTGGCCGACCTGCATCAGGGGCTGAATTCAACGCTCAACATCGTCTGGAACGACTTGAAATACAAGTGCACGGTGAAGAAGGAATATGGTGTGCTGCCGCCGGTGTGGTGCGTACCGTCGCAGCTCAATCAGGTGTTCATGAACCTGCTGGTGAATGCCGGCCACGCGATCCATGAGAAAGGCGAAATCACCATCCGCACCGGACAGGAAGGCGACCAAGTCTTCATCAGCATCGCCGATAATGGCGCCGGCATCGCCCCGGACCACCTCACGCGCATCTTCGAACCCTTCTTCACCACCAAACCGGTCGGCCAGGGTACCGGCCTGGGCTTGTCGCTGTCCTACAGCATCGTGCAGAAGCACCGGGGGCGTTTCGATGTGCAAAGCACGGTCGGCCAGGGCACCCGCTTCACGATCTGGCTGCCGATCGAGCGCCCGGCAGTGTCTCAGCCAGAAGGTCACGCCAATGACTGATGGCCAGCACCTTCCGCGTCGTTGGTTCATTTGAGGGCCCTGTCATGGACGCATCGCTCACCCATTTGAAACTGCTGCTGGACAACAGCTTCGACGCCATTCTCTGGTTTGGCCTTGAAAAGCGGTACATCTATGTGTCACCGGCCTTCCATAAGCTGAGTGGCTACACGCCGGAAGACCTGATCGCCGACCCGGGACTCTTCGCACACATGATCCATCCCGATGATCAGCACTTGTTCCGCAATCACCTGGCGTCTTTCGAGGCGCCGGCACATGAAGTGCTCGATTTTCGCATCATCGACAAATCCGGAGAAACGCGGTGGGTCGCCCATTATTGCCAGCCGCTCTTCGATGCGGCGGGAAAGTTTCTCGGACGCGTCAGCTACAACCGCAATATCGACAAGCGCAAAACCACCGAACTGCAACTCAAGCGGGCTTTTGCTCAAGTCGAACGCTTCCGTATCGCGCTGGACAATATCAGCGCCTTCGTGTTCATCAAAGATTGTGAATTTCGCTTTGCCTATGGCAATAAATTCGTTCAGGACTTTTTCCGCTGTTCAGCCAGGGAACTGGTCGGCAAGCCTGACGTGGAGCTGTTTCCGCCACCCATCATCAAACAACTGCGCGAACTCGATCGCCGCACGCTGGCCGGCGATGATATCGTCGGCGAGGTGGCATTTGATTTTCCCGATGGCAGCAAGCGCATCTTCTCGGTGGTGCAGTCGCCAGTTTTCCAGGGTAGCGAACGCAAGGTCGTTGTTGGCATCACCGGCATCGCCACGGATGTCTCGGAAACCCGGCAACTGCAGGATAGGCTGCTTGAAAATCTGGCCTATCAGCGTCAGATCAACAAGAAACTGGAAGACCTGCAGGGCCAACTGATGCAGTCAGAGAAGCTGGCTTCGATCGGCCAACTGGCTGCCGGCGTGGCGCATGAGATCAACAATCCGATCGGTTTCATCAACAGCAATTTCGGTACGCTGGAGAAATATCTGCACGACCTGTTTGCCATCGCGGATGCCTATGCCGCGGTCGAGGCGAACACACCAGACTGTCCGCAGCTCGAGCAGATCCATGCCATCAAGCGCGACAAGGACTACGATTATCTGCGGACCGACATCTTCCAGTTGATGACCGAGTCGAAGGATGGCTTGTCGCGCGTCACCAAGATCGTCCAGGATCTCAAGAACTTTTCGCATGTCAACGCAACCGAGTGGCAATGGATGAATGTGCACCACGGCATCGATTCGACATTGAACATCGTCAACAATGAGCTCAAGTACCGGTGTGCGGTGAAGAAGGACTATGGCGATCTGCCCCCCGTCTGGTGCGATCCATCGCAGCTCAACCAGGTGTTCATGAACCTGCTGGTGAATGCCGGCCAGGCGATTCCGCAGGCAGGTGAAATTACTGTCCGTACCGGCCGGCAGGACAAGGAAGTTTTCATCGCCATCACCGATACCGGCGAAGGGATTCCACCAGAACTCCTCAAGCGGATTTTCGATCCGTTCTTTACCACCAAGCCGGTTGGGAAAGGCACCGGCCTCGGCCTCTCTCTCGTTTACGGCGTTGTGAACAAGCATCAGGGCCGCATCGAGGTACAGAGCGTCGTTGGCCAGGGCACCACGTTCACAATCTGGCTGCCGATTGAACCCGATGTCCAGCCCGATGCCGTCCCCATCAACCCGGCGGCTCCGGCTGACGCCGTCCCGCCAGCGCCGACTCTTGAGAAACCATGAATACGACCACTCCCCACGCCGACGCCCCGCCCGCCCGCATCCTCTGTGTCGATGATGAGCCCTCAATTTTGTCGTCCCTGAAGCGACTCTTGCGCTCGTCGGCCTATACGATCCAGACCGCCACCTCCGGCCAGGAAGCCCTGCAGTTGCTCGAGCAGGCGCCGGTCGATCTGGTCATCAGCGACATGCGCATGCCGGAAATGAATGGCGCGCAGTTTCTCGAGCAGGTGTTTCTGCGCTGGCCGGATACCAAGCGCATCCTGCTGACCGGCTATGCCGATGGCGCCGCGACTATTGCCGCGGTCAATCAGGGCAAGATCTGGAGCTATCTCGCCAAGCCATGGAACGATGGCGAACTGATTCTGGCGGTGCAGCAGGCCTTGATGCATAGCCAGTTATTAAGGGAAAACGCGCAGCTCACTACGTTGACGCAACGGCAAAACGCCGAGTTGAAGGAGCTTAACGCCGGGCTGGAGTTGAAGGTGGCTGCCCGCACCGCCGATCTGCAACGGACGCATGACGAGCTGAAGCGGAGCTTTCTCACCATGGTGCGGGTGCTCACGGGATTGTTCGAACTGCGCAGCCGGCGCATGGCGGGTCACTCACGCCGCGTCGGCGAAACCGCGCGCCAGCTCTGCAAGGACCTCCGGCTCGATGACAATGCCACGCAGGAAATCCTGCTCGCCGCGCTGCTGCACGACATCGGCAAATTCGGCCTGCCCGACCATTTGCTGGAAAAACCCTTCCAAAGCATGACGCCGGCCGAGCGGACGGAGATCATGCACCACCCAACCCGCGGCGAAGCCATTCTGATCGGCATCGAGCAGCTCAAGGGGGCCGCGCGGCTGGTGCGCCATCACCACGAGCGTTTCGACGGCAGCGGCTTTCCCGACAACCTGATTGGCCTGTCCATTCCGCAGGGGGCGCGCATCCTCGCCGTGGCCAACGATTTCGACGCACTACAGATGGGGACGCTGGTGTCGCGCGCGCTGAAACCCGCCGAGGCGCGCGCCTTCATCCTCGAGAATCGAGGCAAGCGCTACGATCCGTCCGTGGTCGATGTTTTCATGGCCGAGATCGCCGACAGCATTCCCGAGGAGATCGCCGAATTGCCGATGCGGCCTGGGACGCTATGTCCGGGCATGGTGCTGACGCGCGACCTGCTCCACCCGGACGGCTACCTGCTACTGGCCAAGGGGCAGGTTGTCGATGCCAGCGTGATCGAGCAACTGGTGCGCATCGAACTGGCAGCCGGCACGCATCTGACCCTCCATATCCTGCCGGAGAAAAAATGAAAGCTTTCGTCTGGAGCGACCGCTTTCTGACTGGCTTCGCTAGCGTCGACACCCAGCATCAGTATCTGTTCGAGCTGGTCAATCGGGTCGGCACCCTGCTGCTCGCCCCGGATTCGGCCCAACCCGCCGAGATCGAAGGCGTATTCAAGGAACTGGCAGCCTATGCCAACTCCCATTTCAGGGATGAAGAAGAGCTCATGCAGACCCTCGGCTTGGATGCCGGGCATCAATGCCATCATGTCAAGACGCATCGCGACTTTATCGAGCAGGTGAAGGCCATGTGGCAACAACGGGCAACGATGAGCGCGCCGGCCGAGACGCTGCACGGCTTCCTCGTCGCCTGGCTGACCTACCACATCCTCGGCGAGGACCAGGAGATGGCGCGCGAGATCGTCCGCATCAAGGACGGCATGGCACCCGCGGCGGCGCACCAGATCGAGCACGTACGCGGCGAACGCTCGACCAGCGCCCTGCTCCAGGCGCTGCAGACGCTGTATGGCGTCCTGTCGCGCCTCAACCGCGACATGGCGGCAACCAACCTCAAGCTCGAGACGACGGTCGCCGAACGCACGGCGGCCCTGACCGAAGCCAATCGCGCACTGGTCGAGGAGCAGCAGGAACTGCGGCTGCTGCTGGAAAAGGTCAATGAGGTGCAAAGCCAGCTGCTGCAGGCCGACAAGATGGCTTCGGTGGGGCAACTGGCCGCGGGCGTTGCCCACGAGATCAACAATCCGCTCGGCTTCGTCAACTCGAATCTCGGCACCCTCCGCCACTATGCCGATGACCTGCTGCGCCTGGCGGCACTTGGGGCCGGCACGGCCGAAGGCGAGGCGCTCGCACGGCAAGTTGACTTCGACTACCTGCGCGGGGATCTGCCCACCCTGCTGAACGAATCGCAGGAGGGCCTCGATCGCGTGACCCGGATCGTCGCCAACCTCAAGGACTTTTCACGCGTCGATCAGGCGGAGTGGCAAGAGGCCGACCTGCTGGAAGGACTGGAAAGCACGATCACCGTCGCCCTGCATGAACTCAAGTACAAGGCCGACATCGTCCGCGCACTGGCCCCGCTGCCCCGGGTGCGCTGCGTGCCGGCCCAGATCAACCAGGTACTCCTCAACCTGCTCGTCAACGCGGCACAGGCGATTGTCGAGCACGGCACGATCACCGTCCGCAGCGCGGTCGAAGGCCCCTGGGTCTGGCTCGAGATCGCCGACAGCGGCAAGGGCATGGATGCCGAAACGCAGCGCCGGGTCTTCGAGCCTTTCTTCACGACCAAGCCGGTCGGCGAGGGCACGGGGCTGGGCTTGTCGCTGGCGTGGGACATCATCAAGAAGCATGGCGGCAGCATCGACGTGGAGAGTGCGCCCGGCCAGGGCACGCGCATGCGGTTGTGGCTCCCCATCGCGGGGCCGATGTCGTCCAGGCCATAATCCGGCCCGCGTTCACCCGGCGAAAGTCAGCGCTGGCGAGACGGCAGCACGATCGGGCGCAGCCCGTTAGAATGGGCCATTGCTGTCTGAGTCGTCTGCCACAATGTCGCAAAAACAGAATCTACCGTTGACGGCCTTCTGGCCGGGGCGCCCCTACCCGCTCGGCGCCACCTGGGATGGCGAAGGCGTGAACTTCGCGCTGTTTTCCGAGCACGCCGAAGGCGTGGAGCTCTGTCTCTTCGACCCGCATGGCCAGCATGAGGTCCAGCGCATCACCCTGCGCGAACAGACCGACCTGATCTGGCACTGCTACCTGCCGGAGGCACGGCCGGGGCTGCTCTACGGCTATCGCGTCCATGGGCCCTACGATCCCGCGCGCGGCCATCGTTTCAATCCCAACAAGCTGCTGATCGACCCCTACGCGCGCGACATCGTCGGCCCGCTCGACTGGAGCGACGCGCACTTCGGCTACCAGGTCGATGACGTGGGTGCCGACCTGAGCTTTGACCGCCGGGACAACGCACCCAACATGCCCAAATGCCGTGTCACCGACCCGGCCTTCTCGTGGGGCAACGATCGCTCGCCGCAGATTCCGTGGCACGAGATGGTGATCTACGAGTTGCACGTGCGCGGCTTCACGATCGACCATCCCGACGTGCCGCCGGCCCTGCGCGGCACCTACGCCGGACTCGCCACCGCGCCGGTCATCGAGCATCTCAAGCGCCTCGGCGTCACCTCCATCGAACTGATGCCGACGCATACCTTCGTCGACGACCGCCATCTTGTCGATCAGGGCAAGCGCAATTACTGGGGCTACAACTCGATCGGCTACTTCGCGCCGGAACAACGCTACTCCGCCAGCGGCTCGGCCAAGGAATTCAAGACCATGGTCAAGACGCTCCATTCGGCGGGCATCGAGATCATCCTCGACGTGGTCTACAACCACACCGCCGAGGGCAACCAGCTCGGTCCGACGCTCAGTTTCAAGGGCATCGACAATTCGATCTATTACCGGCTGGTGGGCGATGATCTGCGCCATTACATGGACTACACCGGTTGCGGCAACACACTCAACCTGCAGCACCCACGCGTGCTCCAGCTGGTGATGGATTCGCTGCGCTACTGGGTGCAGGAAATGCACGTTGACGGTTTTCGCTTCGACCTCGCCGCCTCGCTCGGCCGCGAGCAGCATGCCGTTGACCACCTCGGTGCCTTCTTCGACATCCTCCACCAGGACCCGGTCCTCTCGCGCGTGAAGCTAATCGCCGAACCCTGGGACCTCGGCGAGGGCGGCTACCAGGTCGGCAAGTTCCCGATCGGCTGGGCGGAATGGAACGACCGTTACCGCGATTGCATGCGCGCCTACTGGAAGGGCGACGGCGGCCTGATCGGCGAATTCGCCACGCGCATCACCGGCTCGAGCGATCTCTACGCCCATAACGGGCGCCGGCCCTACGCCAGCGTGAATTACATCACCGCGCACGACGGCTTCACGCTGCACGACCTCGTCAGCTTCAACGACAAGCACAACGAGGCCAACGGCGAGGCCAACCGCGACGGCACCGACAACAACCTGGCCTGGAACTGCGGCGCGGAAGGCAAGACGCGCGACGCCAAGATCAACGCCCTGCGCGCGCGCCAGAAGCGCAACCTGCTCGCCACCCTGATGTTCTCGCAAGGCGTGCCGATGCTGCTCGCCGGCGACGAGATGGGGCGCTCGCAACGCGGCAACAACAACGCCTATTGCCAGGACAATGACATCAGCTGGGTAGACTGGAACCTGACCGACGCTGACCACGCGCTGTTCGACTTCGTCGCGCGCCTGATCCGCCTGCGCCGCGCGCATCCGGTGTTCCGTCGCCGCAACTTCTTCCAGGGCCGCCCGATCCGCGGCTCGGGCATCAAGGACATCCACTGGTTCAAGCCCGACGGCATCGAGATGAGCGACGAGGAATGGGTGCATGACTTCGCGCGCGGCCTGGGCGTCTATCTCTCGGGCGAAGCGCTGGGCGAGGTTGACACGCGCGGCCGCGCAATCCGCGACGACAACTTCATCCTGCTGTTCAGCGCGCACCACGAACGCATCGATTTCCGCCTGCCCGTCCTGTGCGAAGGCTGCGCCTGGCAGGCCGAGCTCGACACCCACTACCACGCCGGTCTGGAGACCGATGGCCTTTTCAAGGGCGGCGACCATTACCCGCTCGAGGGCCGCACCCTCGCCCTGCTGCGGCAGATCGAGATCGACATGCCGGACGGAGACAAGCCATGAGCATCGCTGCCCCCGACCTGACGGGCGTCGCCGACTTGTCTGAATTGGCTGCCGCCTGCGGCATCGGCACCGAATACGTTGACATCTGGGGCAAGCATCACCCGACCTCGGACTTCACGCGCCGCGATCTGCTGGCCGCCATGCACTTCGACATGACCGCCGCTCCGGCCGCGCTGCTGGCCGAACTGCAAGCCACTGCGGCAAGCCGTCCCCTGCCCCCGGTCAAGGTCGTGCCCAGCGCGGTCCGGCTGGACCTCTCCCTCGCGCTGGAACCCGCCAACGCCGAGTGGCAATGGACGCTGGTGCTGGAGGACGGCACCACGCACGGCGGTGCGTTTCGGCCCGACCAGCTGCCGACGGACGGCACCGCGACACGGCGGCGGCTTGAACTGCCGGCCGTGGACACGACCGGCTATCACCGCATCGACTTCACCTGCGGTATGCAGAAACTGTCGTTGCCGCTGATCGTCGTGCCGCCGCGCTGTTTCCAGCCCGCGGCAATTGAAGACACGGGACGTATCTGGGGCCTGACGGTGCAGCTCTACGGCGTCCGTTCGCAGCGCAACTGGGGTATCGGCGATTTCACCGATCTCGGCCGGATCATCGAACTCACCGCAGCTGCGGGCGGCGCCATCGTCGGCCTCAATCCGCTGCATGCGCTGTTCCCCGACAATCCCGCCCACATCAGCCCCTACAGCCCGTCGGGACGAGCCTTCCTCAACGTCCTCTATATCGACGTCGAGGCCGTGCCCGAGTTGTCGCAATGCGCAGGTGCGCAGTGCCGTCTCGCCAGCGCTGACTTTCAACGGCGCTTGCAGGACCTGCGCAACGCCAAGTTCGTCGACTATCCCGGCGTGGCAGCGGCCAAGTTCGAAATCCTCGAACTGCTGTTCGCGCAGTTCCAGTCAGCCCCGGGCCCACGCCAGGACACGTTCGCCCGCTGGCGCGCCGCCCGGGGTGAATCACTCGAGCGCCATGCCTGCTACGAAGCGCTGCAGGCGCATTTCCGCAAGCTCGATGGCAGCCATTGGGGCTGGCCGGTCTGGCCGGTTGACTATCGCGATCCTGCATCGGCGGCCGTCGCCCGCTTCGCGCGCGAACACGCCGCGGCGGTGACCTGGCATGCATGGCTGCAGTGGCTGGCCGACCAGCAACTCGCCACGGTTGCCAACCACGGCAAGCTGGCCGCCGGCATCTACCAGGACCTCGCCGTCGGCACGAATCCGGGCGGTGCCGAGGCCTGGAACCTGCAGAAAATGCTTGCCATTGGCAGCACGGGCAATGGCGGCGCCTATGCCGGCGCGCCGCCGGACGAAATCAACCTGATGGGCCAGGACTGGGGCCTGCCGCCCTTCGTTCCGCACCGGCTGCGTGACGCGGCCTATGCGCCGTTCATCGACATCCTGCGGGCCAACATGCGGCATGCGGGCGCCCTGCGCATCGACCACGTGATGGGCCTGATGCGCGTGTTCTGGGTGCCGGCCGACACGCCCGCCACCGAAGGCGCCTACGTGCATTATCCCTTCGCGGACCTGCTCGGCATCGTTGCGCTCGAAAGCCAGCGCAACCGGTGTCTGGTCATCGGCGAGGATCTTGGCACCGTGCCCGAAGGCTTCCGTCCGCGCCTGGCTGAGTGCGGCGTGCTCTCCTACCATCCGCTGATTTTCGAACGCGACACGGACGGCCAGTTTCGCCAGCCCGGCGACGTGGCGCGCCAGGCCCTCGTCGCCGTCAGCACCCACGACCTGCCGACCCTGCGCGGTTTCTGGCGCGGCGAGGACATCGACATTCGCACCACGCTGATGCTCTTCCCCAGCGACGAACTGCGCCAGCGCCTGATCGTCGAGCGCGGCTGGGACCGCGGCCGCCTGCTCTGGGCGCTCGAACGCGAGAGCCTGCTGCCGGCGGGCATCGCCAAGGATCCGACCGCACTGCCGGAATTGACCGATGCCATCGTCGCGGCGGTGCATGCCTACCTCGCCCGCACGCCGTCGCAGATCATGGTCGTGCAACCCGAAGATATTTTCAGCGTGATGGAACAGCCCAACCTGCCCGGCACGCAGGAAGACCAGCATCCGAACTGGCAGCGCAAGCTGCCCGTGACGCTGGAGGACTGGGCGGCGCATCCCGGCTTCCGGGCGCTGACGGCCGCGGTTCGCGCGGAACGACCGAGTTCGGGCTAACGAACCTCGGCCGTGCCGTGCTGCCAGCGCTGACTTTCAGGTTCGTGACTGTTTCAGGACGGGTTTGAGATAATGATTTCGACGCGCCGATTCCGTTGACGGCCTGCCGCGGTTTCGTTGCCGGCTATTGGTCGGGTCTTGCCCAGTCCCTCGGTCGTAATTCGCGCACCGTCTATCCCGCGGGCCCTCAGCGCGCTACGTACCGCATCGGCCCTGGCCTGCGATAGCCTGACATTCAAGCTGTCGCTGCCGACCGAATCGGTATGGCCTTCCACCTTCAGCGAGCGCTCGGGGTTTTCCCGCAAAAAGCCAACAAGGCGGTCGAGGGTGTCAAAAGCACCTGTCTTGAGATCGGCGCGTCCACTGTCGAAAAGCACGTCGCCCAAGGTAAGAACCATCCCCCGGTCGGTCTGCTGAGCCTGTAACTCCTTCAACTGGGCGTTTAGTTTGTCCAATTTGATCTTGGCTGCCTCGGCGGCCGCCATCTGTTTTTCCGCTTCGATACGCGACTGCGCGGCCTTGGCCTGGGCCTCCGCCACTTGGGCGCGCGCCTGTTCGGCCTTGGCGCGCTCCTTCTCGGCGGCAAGACGCGCCTGCTCCGCCTCGGATACGCGAGCCGCCATCAGGATGCGATTCCGCTCGGCGCCCGCCGTGCTCACCGCCTGATCGGCACGCGCAATTTCCGCGGCCTGCAAGGCTGTCGCCGCACGCTGCCGCGCCAAATAGGCCTGATGGTCGATGACATCCTTTTCACCCCCCGCAGCCAGAACGGACTCGGCCTGCTGCAGCGCCTGCTGGGCGCGTCGGAGTTCCAACGGCGCGCTGCGCACCGCGTCAGAATCGCTTGCCGCCTGCTGGTACAGCGCGCGCGCATCGTCGAGGGCCGCATTCTTCATCGGTGTAGCGCAGGCCGCCAGAACAACAGCGGCCGCGGGGACGGCAAACAGCCGCAAGCGGCCATGAAATGGAGTGTTCATCATTGCTTCCTTGTTCGAGAGGGTGAGTGCGTTGGAAAGCGGCATCCGGATCATTACTTGCCGACTTCCTGCTTCAGGGTGGCATTGGCTTTCTCCAGTTCGACAACGGCCTTGCGTGAGCGCTCGGCGCGGGCTTTGCGTTCAGCCAAGTCGCCATCGGCAGCAGACTGCTCGGCCAGGCGGCGCGCCTCGTCAAACTGTTCGTTGCGCATTACAGTTTCCGCGCGTAACAGCTTGTCCCGGGCGGAATATAGATCGACAGGGGCCAGTTGCGCCGCGCCCGAGGCTTCGGCTTGCGTGATTGCAGCGCGTGCGGCGGCCAGCTCCGACGTCGGCGGCATGCCTTTGCTGGCGCAGGCGCCCAGTGTCAGCAGGGCTGACGCGGCGGCCAGAACCAGGACCGGGCGAACCCGGGAAGGGGTGACGGCATTCGTTCGTTTCATGATGAAAGATGCTCCAGATTGGGGTTGCGATAAAAATACGTCACACCGGCTCAAAGATGTTGGTTGGCATGCATTTGTAGTTCGGTCAGCAGCGCCGAGAACGACTGTTGATTATCCGATGCGTTGCGCATCGGCTTGTCGAGCAGCGTAGTCAGGGTATCGAGACCCAACTCGTCGGCCTTCATGTAAAGCTGACCCGCCTTTTCGGCGATAGCCCGGTAGGTATTTTCCAAGTCGGTGACGCGATGCATCAACTCGTCCAGGGCAGCTGCGTCAAGTTGGCGGATCTGGGTTTCAAGCGTTGTAGATGTGTTCATGGTGATCTCCTTGAATAGGTGATGGGGCCCATACGCCGTTAGACGCGTACGTGATAAATCAGGATAGGCCGGCCGGTGACGATGCGTGATCCGGAAGCTTGGCCTCCAGCCGGGTGATGCGCTCGCTGATCGAGCGAAACTCGGCAACCATCAGCTTCTGCAATTCCTCTAGCCGTGAAGCCTCGGCGCGGTCGGCCTTATTCTGTACTGTTCGCAACTCATGATGCAGACTCCGGGTTTCCAGCAGGTAACCGATGCGCGTGTAGAGCGTGGCAACAACGAACAACGCCACGAAAAGCGCGGTCAAACCGAGCAGAACCATCCCCAAGGGAGCCTGCACCTGGATCACCGCAAGATTGAGCACCGTTTCCGCCGTCAAAACCGTCCAGTTCAATCCGGCAAAAAGCACGATAAGCACCACGACACTCCAGGCCAGCCAGTGAATAAGACGTATCACGACAACTCCTCGGTGTTTGAGAAAGGTCTATCATAGACTAACTTAAATGAAACTTTGATTACAATTTTATTAATGAAAAATTGCAAAAATGAAAGTCACAAACGATACCGTTGAGACCTCAAGTACAGATACGCCCCACTCGAACGCGCGCATGCGCCTCGGGTGGACCGACTTTCAACTGCTGCTGGTGGTGGCCAAGACCGGCCAGTTGACGCAGGCCGCCAAACTGCTGGCGATGTCATATGTCACCTTGCTGCGCAAGTTGACGGCCATGGAAAGCCGGATCGGGACACGTTTGTTTGACCGGATACGGGGGCATTACACGGCCACGCCTGCCGGCCAGTCCCTGATTGATGCGGCAGAGGCCATGGCACCGCTGGCGCGGCAGGCCGAAATGCAGGTGCTTGGGCAGGACATGCGGCCCAGCGGCCATGTCCGCATCTCCGCTGCAGGCGTCCTGATCAGCTATCTACTCCCGCCGGTGCTCGGGCAGTTTTCAGTGGCCTTCCCGGATTTGACGCTCGAGTTCATGGCTTCCTGGAATGATGTGAGCCTGTCGCGGCGCGAGGCGGACGTGGCACTGCGTGTCTCCGACCAGGTGCCCGACTGGCTCATCGGTCGTCGGCTCGGCGCACTGGATTTTAAAATCTACGACCTGCGCCGGGAAGGGCTGAAGCAAGTACGCCAACCCCTGAGCAAACTATTCGACCAGCGCCGCTGGATCAGTTTCGATAGCGGTGCGCGCGACCTGAAGTTCGATCGCTGGCTAGACGACCATGTACCCACATCCTCGGTAGTACTACGGGTGGACGGATTCGATCATGCGCTGGCGATGCTTCGCTGCGGCTTGGGGATTGCGCTGCTTCCGGCGTTTCTGGAGCGTGATCACCCGGAACTGGTACCTCTGAGCGATCCCATCAGCGCACTGCGCACCCCACTGTGGCTGATCACCCATCAGGCGCTGCGCAACACCATGCGCATCAAGGTCGTCATGCAGGTCATTGGTCCGGCGCTGGCCAATTATCTAGAGAAACCCTGAAAAAGTCTCATGCACCCTGGATGAAGTCGGATGGAGACGTTGATGCCGTAGGCCTTAACTGTCCCAGGCGGCGATGAACTCGCGCCAGTGCGGCGCATCGAGGCCGGCCAGATGGGTGCGCACGGTGGCAACTTCCGCAGCATGCGCCTTGACCGACAGTTGCCCGCGCATCTGCTGGAAGCGCAGATAGACCAGATAGGTATTCACGACATCGGTTTCGCAGTAATCGCGAATGGCGTCGATCTGGCCATCGAGCCACGCGCCCCACACCGCGCTGCCGTCCATGCCCAGCTTGCCGGGCAAGCCCATCAGCTTTGCCAGCTCATCGAGCGGTGCATTGCCGCGCGGCTGGTACATCGCCAGCAGGTCCATCAGGTCGAGATGGCGCGTGTGGTAGCGGCTGATGTAGTTGTTCCACTTGAAATCGCGATCGTCCTCGCCGAGATCCCAGTAGCGCGGTGCCGTCGCGCCGTGGATCAGGCCGCGATAGTGCAGCACCGGCAGGTCGAAGCCGCCGCCGTTCCATGAGACGATCTGCGGCGTGTATTTGCCGATGCCGTCGTAAAAGCGCTGGATGATCTCGCCCTCGCCCGACTTCGGTTCGGCCAGCGACCAGACCTTGAAACCTTCGTCGCTGCGCATCGCACAGGAAATCACGATCACGCGCTGGAGGTGCAGCGGCAGGAAATCGGAGCCGTTCTTGGCGCGCTGCTTCTGGAAGGCGAACTCGGCCACTTCGGTGTCGGCGAGCGTGGCCGGCAGGTCGTGCAGTTGCCGCAGCCCCGCGACATCGGGGATGGTCTCGATGTCGAAGCTCAGGATGGGGATCACGCGGCGGCGAGCTTCTGCACGTACTTGCTCACGCCAGCGGCAACGCCGTCGAAGTCGTCCGCATAGCCGGCGGCACGCAGCGCCGAGATGTCGGCCTGCGTGAAGCTCTGGTACTTGCCCTTGAGCGCCGCGGGAAATTCGACGTACTCGACGATGCCCTGCGCGACCATCTCCGCCAAGGACAGCGGCGACTTGCCTTCAAGCGCGCGGCAGGCATTGAGCGTGGCATGCGCGATGTCATTGAAGGGCTGGGCGCGGCCGGTGCCGAGGTTGAAGATACCGGACTTTTCCGGATGGTCGAGGAAGTACATGTTCACCTTGACCACGTCGTCGATATAGACGAAGTCGCGACTCTGCGCGCCGTTGGCGTAGCCGTCGCAGCCCTCGAAGAGCTTGACCTTGCCGGCGGCGCGGTATTGGTTGAAATGATGAAAGGCGACCGAGGCCATGCGGCCCTTGTGCTGCTCGCGCGGGCCATAGACGTTGAAGTAGCGGAAGCCGACGACCTGCGAACCAATGCCGCCGTCCGCCAGCACGCGCCGCCGCACGATCTGGTCGAAAAGGAACTTCGAATAGCCATAGACGTTGAGCGGCCCTTCGTGTGTGCGCGCCTCGCTGAACACGCGACCGCCGCCATAGACCGCCGCGCTCGAGGCGTACAGGTAGGGCACTTCGTGATCAAGGCAGAAGTCCAGCAGCGTCGAGGTATAGCGGTAGTTGTTCTCCATCATGTAGCGGCCGTCGGTTTCCATCGTGTCCGAGCAAGCACCCTCGTGGAAAATGGCCTCGACCGCACCGTCGAAATGCCCGGCCTGCACCATCTCGATGAACTCGTGCTTGTCGAGGTAGTCGGCGATCTCGCAATCGACGAGGTTCTTGAACTTGTCGGCCTTCTTGAGATTGTCGACGGCGATGACATTGTCGATGCCCCGATCATTTAGGGCCTTGACGAGGTTGGCGCCGATGAATCCGCAGGCGCCAGTGACGATGTAGTACATGTTCAGCCTTTCAATTCTTCAATGGAACAGGTCGCCGTGCCCAGCTTGCCGACAACGACGCCGGCGGCCCGGTTGGCCCAGCGCATCGCATCGGCCATGCTCTGGCCGCTGGCCAGCATCACTGCCAGCGTGGCGATCACGGTATCGCCGGCACCGCTGACATCATAAACCTCGCGGGCCAAGGCCGGCTCGTGGGTCGTGCCGTCGTGGGCGAACAAAGTCATGCCTTCCTCCGAGCGTGTTACCAGCACGGCATCCAGCCCGAGCTCGGCACGCAGCTTGTCAACCCGATGCGTCAGGTCATCTTCGCTGGTCCAGCGGCCGACGACCTCGCGCAGTTCGGCGCGATTCGGGGTGATGACGCTGGCGCCGGCGTAGCGGGCGTAGTCGTCCCCCTTGGGGTCGACGAGGACCGGCTTCTGGTGTTCGCGCGCGATGCGGATCATCTCGGCGATATGCGTCAGGCCGCCCTTGCCATAGTCGGAGAGGATGACGACATCGCAGTCGGCGATGCGCTGGCGGAACCCGGCAAGCTTCGACTGCAGCACTTCGTGGGTCGGCCAGTTCTCGAAGTCGATGCGCAACAGCTGTTGTTGCCGGCCGAGCACACGCAGCTTGACGGTCGTGTTGAGCTGCGGATCTTCATGCAGGCTCGCATCGATGGCGGAATCGGCCAAGAGACGGGCCAGCGCCTTCCCCGCCTCGTCGGTGCCAACCACCGACAGCAATGCGACCCGCGCCTCGAGCGCGGCGATGTTGCGCGCCACGTTGGCCGCGCCGCCGGGACGCTCTTCGCTGCGTTCGACCTTGACGACGGGCACCGGTGCCTCGGGCGAGATGCGCGATACGTCGCCGAACCAGTAACGGTCGAGCATGACGTCGCCGACGACGAGGATGCGGGCATTACGGGTATCCGGGAGTTTCATTGCGATACGGGTCAGGGGATCAGGGCGTGATGTCGAATTCTTCGGTGCGCCGGGGCGGGAAGGTTTCCCAGCCACCACAGGCCGGACAGCGCCAATGGAACTGGCGTGCCTTGAAGCCGCAGTCCTCGCAGCGATAGCGCGCCACGCGCCGCGTGTGATTGTGGATCAGGTTCTTCACCAGTTCGAGGTCCGCCCGCTTTTCCTGCGGCGCGAGGCGGATTTGCGCTTCGAGCAGCTTGTCGAGGCCGAGCAGCGTCTGGTTGCGCCGCAACTCATCGCGCACCAGTACGTAGGCAGCCTCCGGACCGCGCACGGCGAGTTCGGCCTGGAATACCGCGTCGAGCAGGTCGAGCGAGGCGTGGCGTTCGAGATAGCCACGCAGCAGGTCGATGCCGGCTGCTTCCCGGCCGAGCGCGCGAAAGGCCACCATCATCTTTTCCGCGACGAGGGAGAGGTAGACCGGATTCTGCTGCTCGATGCCCTGCCAGATCGACAGGGCCTTCTCCAGATGGGCGCCGGTATCGCCGGATGCCGTCTCGCCAGCGCTGACTTTGGCTTCGAGTTCGCCCTGCATCAGGGTAGCGCGCACGCAGCGACGATTGGTCGTCAGCGCGGCATCCAGCCGCTGGCGCGCGGCGTCCAGTCGGCCATTCAACAGATCGGACGCCGCCAGTTCGCACTGGAACTCGGCGATCTGCTTCTGCCACAGGTGCTCGGCATGGCCGGGCATCTGCTCGGCGATGGCGATGGCTTTTTCCCAGTCCTTTTCCTGCTGATAGATTTCGAGCAGGTTGCGCAGGGCTTCCTCGTCGCCCTTGGTGCCGGGGGAGCCGCGCAGCTTGAGAAAGGCTTCCTCGGCCCGGTCGAGCAGGCCGGCCTTCAGATAGTCCTGGCCCAGTTCGGCCAGCGCATGCAGACGTTGCTCCTCGGTCAACTGGGACAGCGAGGCATCGCGATCGAGCAGGTGCTTGTGCACCCGGATCGCGCGATCGGTTTCGCCCCGCCGCCGGAACAGGCTGCCCAGCGCGAAATGCAATTCGACGGTTTCCGGGTCGATCCGGGCGGCTTCGAGAAAAGCCTCGATCGCCCGGTCGGGCTGCTCATTGAGGAGGAAGTTGAGTCCCGTGAAATAGGAACGCGGCAACGCGCGCGACTCGCTGACCACATGCCGGATATCGATACGCGCCGCGAGCCAGCCGAAGCCGAAGAACAACGGCAGGACGAGCAGCCACCAGAGTTCGATTTCCACGCGGTTCAGAATTCCGGCGCGACCGGATCCTTTTGGGGTTTATCCGGTGCCGGACTGCCAACCTTGCGCTGCAACTGGCCCACCCTGCGCCGCAACCGGATGAGCTGGGGCAACAATGCGAGCAAGCCCAGCAGAATGCCCATGGCCAGCGCCGCCAGCAAGGCGAGCGACAGGGGCGCCTGCCAGCTGGCATCGAAGAAGAAACGCAGCTCAACGTCGCCGCCGTTCTTGATCGCCAGTCCGAGCAGGATGACGAACAGGATGCCGCGCAGCAACCAGAGCAGCACGTTCATGGCAGGCGTGGCTTACTTGCTGTCAAGCTGGTCGACACGCTCGCGCAATTCCTTGCCAGCCTTGAAATGGGGCACATGCTTGGCTGGCACTTCCACCTTCACGCCGGACTTCGGATTGCGGCCGACGCGGGGAGGACGATAGTTGAGCGAAAAACTGCCGAAGCCGCGAATCTCGATGCGGTCCCCCTTGGCCAGGGTATCGGACATCGCATCGAGAATCATCTTCACGGCCAGGTCGGCATCCTTCGCGACCAACTGCGGAAAGCGCTGCGCCAGACGAGCAATCAACTCGGACTTGGTCATGACGGGTCTTTCCGCGTTGGCTTACTGCTGATTGAGCTTGGCTTTCAACAGGGCACCCAGGTTCGTGGTGCCTGTCGCGGCCGAGGCGGAATCCGCAGACAGCTTCTGCATCGCTTCGGTTTGTTCGGCCTGGTCCTTGGCCTTGATCGATAGGTTGATCGAACGCGACTTGCGGTCCACGTTGATGATCAGCGCCTCGACGCTATCGCCGGCCTTGAGGTGGTGGCTGAGATCCTCGATGCGATCGCGCGAGAACTCGGAGACACGCAGATAGCCTTCGACGTCGCCGCCCAGGTCGATCACCGCGCCGCGCTGATCCACGCTCTTGACCGTGCCGTTGACCAGGCTGTTCTTGTCGTGCGTGGCGATGAAGCTGGTGAAGGGGTCGCCATCCATCTGCTTGATGCCGAGGGAGATGCGCTCCTTTTCGACGTCGATCGACAACACCATGGCCTCGACCTCATCGCCCTTCTTGTAGTTCTGCTTGGCTTCTTCGCCGGTCAGCGACCAGGACAGGTCAGACAGGTGTACCAGACCGTCGATGCCACCGGGCAGGCCGATGAAGATGCCGAAGTCGGTGATCGACTTGATGGCGCCCTTCACCTTGTCACCCTTCTTGTGGTTCATCGAGAAATCGTCCCACGGATTCGCCTGGCACTGCTTCATGCCGAGGGAGATGCGGCGACGCTCTTCGTCGATCTCGAGGATCATGACTTCGACCTCGTCGCCCAGCTGGACGACCTTGGACGGGTGAATGTTCTTGTTGGTCCAGTCCATCTCGGAGACGTGCACCAGGCCTTCGATGCCCTGCTCGATCTCGACGAATGCACCGTAGTCGGTCAGATTGGTGACCTTGCCGAACAGGCGCGTGCCGGACGGATAGCGACGGGCGATGCCCACCCACGGATCTTCGCCGAGCTGCTTCATGCCGAGCGAAACGCGGTTCTTTTCCTGGTCGAACTTGAGCACCTTGGCGGTGACTTCGTCGCCGACATTGAGCACTTCGGAGGGGTGACGCACGCGGCGCCAGGCCAGGTCGGTGATGTGCAGCAGGCCATCGATGCCGCCGAGGTCGACGAAGGCGCCGTACTCGGTGATGTTCTTGACGATGCCCTTGACGACGGTACCTTCGGTCAGGTTCTCGAGCAGCTTCTGGCGCTCTTCGCCCATGTTGGCCTCGAGCACGGCACGGCGCGACACCACGACGTTGTTGCGCTTGCGATCGAGCTTGATGACCTTGAATTCAAATTCCTTGCCTTCGAAAGGCGTGGTGTCCTTGACCGGACGGGTATCGACCAGCGAGCCGGGCAGGAAGGCGCGGATGCCGTTGGTCATGACGGTCAGGCCGCCCTTCACCTTGCCGGTGATCACGCCCTTGACGAGGACGCTGTCGGTCATGGCCTTGTCGAGGTCATTCCAGGCGGCGATGCGCTTGGCCTTGTCGCGCGACAGGCGGGTTTCGCCGTAGCCGTCCTCGAGCATCTCGATGGCGACCAGCACGAAATCGCCGATATTGGCTTCGACTTCGCCACGGTCGTTCTTGAATTCATCGACCGAGATGAAAGATTCGGATTTCAGGCCCGCATTGACGACCACAAAGTTTTGATCGACGCGGACAACTTCAGCCGTGATGACTTCGCCGGCGCGCATTTCCTGGCGCGTAAGGCTTTCTTCAAACAGGGCGGCAAAGGATTCCATCGGGTTGGTGCTCACGGCAGCAGAGGCTGTAGACATAAGGGGGTAAAGTTCCAAGATATATCCGTCTTGACAACGGGTTAGTTGTAAAACGGCAACGTGCGACGGACAGTGTCCATCACCGTTGCCACGGCTTCGTCGATGTTCAAACGGGTGGTATCCACCCGCTCGGCATCGTCGCATTGCTTCAGGGGAGCCACGCTCCGCGCGGCATCGCGCGCATCGCGGTCTTCCAGATCCTTCACAATGTCCTGCAAAAGGGGACGCATGTTAGCAGGCATTCCCTTGTCGATCAACTGCTTATAACGTCTTTCGGCACGCGCCGTAGCGGACGCGGTCAGAAACAGCTTGACCGGCGCTTCCGGAAACACCACCGAGCCCATGTCGCGCCCGTCGGCGACCAGGCCGGGAAAGCGCCGGTAGGCGCGCTGGCGGTCGAGCAATGCCGCGCGCACGGCCGGCAACGCGGCAATCTTCGAGGCGCCGTTGCCGACGTCCTCGGCGCGGATTGCCTCGGTAACGTCTTCTCCGGAAAGAAGAATCCGGTCGCCGGCGAATTCAGCCGGCAGGTTCGCCGCCACGGCGGCGACCGCAGCCTCGTCATCGAGCGACACCTTCGTTTTCAGCGCCGCCAGCGCGGTCAGGCGATAGAGAGCGCCGCTGTCGAGGAAATGGAAGCCCAGCGTTGCGGCTACCTGATGCGCCACGGTGCCCTTGCCGGAGGCCGAGGGACCGTCGATGGCGATTACCGGCGCGGTGACGCGGGCAAAGGCATCGAAATAGTCCGGGAAGGTCTTGGCCACGCACTTCGGATCGTTGATGCGCACCGGCATACCCGCCAGCGCGGCCAGCGAGAAGCACATCGCGACACGATGGTCGTCGTAAGTGTCGATGCCGACGTTCTCATGCAAAGTCAGGGCTGGCGAGACGGCACCTGCTGTCTCGCCGCGTGGCAGTTCGACGGCAAGCCAATCCTCGCCCTCTTCCACTGCTGCACCGAGCTTGCGCAATTCGGTCGCCATCGCCACGATGCGGTCGGTTTCCTTGACGCGCCACGAGGCGATGTTGCGCAATGTGCACTTCCCGTCGGCGAACAGCGCCGCCACCGCCAGCGTCATCGCGGCATCCGGGATGTGATTGAGGTCGAGATCGAAAGCCTTGAGTTTTCCAGTGGCCGGAGCAGATGCCTCGATCCAGTTGTCGCCCCAGGTAATGCGCGCGCCCATGGTTTCCAGCGCATCGGCGAATTTCACATCACCCTGAATGCTCTGCCGACCGACACCTTCGACGCGCACCGGTCCACCCCCCGCAGTGGCCCCGATGGCGCCGGCGGCGAGGAAGTAGGAGGCCGACGAGGCATCGCCCTCGACATAAACCACGCCGGGACTGCGATACCCGGAACCCGCGGGAATCGTGAAGCGCGACCAGCCTTCGCGCTCGACCTTGACGCCGAAGCGCGCCATGAGATTGAGCGTGATCTCGATGTAGGGCTTGGAAATGAGTTCGGTCGTCAGCTCGATGACCGCCGTTTCGCCAATGAGTGGCAGCCCCATCAGCAAGGCGGTAAGGAATTGCGAGGATACGTCGCCGCGCACCCGGATCGGACCGGCGAGCTTGATCTCGGCCGGCATGATTTCCAGCGGCGGGAAACCGTCATTGCCGGTGTAGCGCACATCGCAGCCGATCTGGCGCAGGCCGTCCACCAGGTCGCCGATCGGCCGCTCGTGCATGCGCGGCACGCCGCTGACCTTGTAGTGACCGCCCGACAGCGCCAATGCAGCCGTCAGCGGCCGGATCGCCGTGCCGGCATTGCCCATGAAGAGATCGCCCTGCTTGACCGGAAAAGGCCCGCCGGCGCCCCGCACGCGCCAGGCGTTCGGGCCCTTCGATTCCAGCCCGATGCCCAGGGACGCGAGCGCGGTGAGCATGACGCGCGTGTCGGCGGAATCGAGCAGGTCGCGGATTTCGGTTGCGCCTTCCGCCAGCGCGGCGAGCAGCAGCATGCGGTTGGAAATGCTTTTCGAGCCGGGCAGTTTCACCGTGCCGACGGCACGACGCAGGGGCGGAATCTGGATGAAGTCCATGGTCGGGAGATAAGCGTCAGAGGGTTTCGAGCCAGGCGTCGCGCCGGGCGCGTGCAATCGCGAACATGGCTTCCAGGCCGTCGCTGTCGGCGCTGGCGAGCAGCACGCGCGTCTTCAGCAACTCCACCATGAAGGCATCGACTTCCTTGAGCAGCGCGTTGCGGTTGGCGACGCAGATATCGCGCCACATTTCCGGATGGCTGCTGGCGATGCGCGTGAAATCGCGGAAGCCGCTGGCCGCGAAGGAAAATAGCTGGTCGGCGTTGTCGCGCTCGGCGAGATCATGCACCAGCGCGAAGGCCAGCAGGTGCGGCAGGTGGCTCACCGCGGCGAAGACCCGGTCGTGCGCCACCGGTTCGAGTACCGAAATGCGGGCGCCGCAGATTTCCCAGACCGTGCGCAGCGCCTGCACATCTTCCGGCGCATTTTCCGGCAGGGGCGTCAGCACGACGCGCTTGCCAAGGTAGAGATCGGCTTTCGCCGCCGTCACGCCGCTCTTTTCGGCACCGGCGATCGGATGACCCGGAATGAACTGGCCGATGCGCTCACCAAAGGCCAAACGCGCGGCCGCGACGACATCCGTCTTGGTGCTGCCGCCATCGGTCACGATCGTTTGCGGTTCGAGATGCGGCATCAGCGCCTGCATGACGGCCGGCATCTGGCCCACCGGCATGCCGAGCAGGACCAGATCGGCGCCTTTGAGCGCGCTGGCCCAGTCGGTGCTGATCTCATCGATCACGCCAAGCTTCAACGCGTGCTCGAGCGGTGCGCGGGTACGTCCCATGCCGACAATGCGTGGACAGTCATGCCGTCCTGCGAAGACTGACTTTAGGGCAAGCGCAAACGAACCGCCGATCAGCCCGACACCGCAAACAACAACTTTCCTCGCCACCTTCTTCACCATCAGAGCGACTTTTCCAGCGCTTCGAGAAAGCGCGCATTCTCTGTTTCGAGGCCGATGGTGACGCGCAGGTGGTTCGGCAGACCGTAGCCGCCAATCGGCCGCACGATGACGCCCTGTTGCAACAGCTTCTGGTTGACCGCCGCGCCATTGCTGACGGCAAAGGTAACGAAATTGCCGTGCGAGGGTATGTGTTCCAGTCCCAGACGCTTCAGGCCGGCGACAATCTGCTCCATGCCGCGTCGGTTCAACTGGTAGCTTTCGGCGATGAACAGGTGATCGTCGAGTGCCGCACGGGCCGCCGCGATGGCGAGGTTGTTGACGTTGAACGGCTGGCGCACGCGATTCATCAGGTCGGCGATTTCCGGGGAAGAGACGGCGAAACCGATGCGCAGGCCGGCCAGGCCGTAGATTTTCGAGAAGGTGCGGGTGATGATCAGGTTCGGGAATTCCTTCAGCCAGCCCACGGTATCGACGCGATCGGCCGGCGGCAGATATTCGTTGTATGCCTCATCGAGCACCACGGCGACATCCGCCGGCACCGCTTTCAGGAAGGCGTGGATTTCGTCGTAGGGCAGGAAATTGCCGGTCGGGTTGTTCGGATTGGCGATCCAGACCAGGCGCGTATCCGGGCGGATGGCGGACTGCATCGCGGCCAGGTCGTGGCCATAGTGCTTCGCCGGGGCAACGATGCATTCAGCGCCGGTGGAGAGCGTCGCCAGTGGATAAACCGCGAAGGCATGCTGGGAAAAAACCGACGAGCGGCCAGGCGCGAGGAAGACACGCGCCGCCAGGTCCAGCACGTCGTTCGAGCCATTGCCCAGCACGACCTGGTTCGGGCCGACCCCCAGACGCTCGGCCAGCGCAACGATCAGTTCGAACGGGTCGGGATAACGCTCGCTGCCGGCGATCGCCCTTTCCACCGCCGCGCGGGCCTTGGGGCTCATGCCGAGCGGGTTTTCGTTCGAGGCGAGCTTGACGATGCGCTCCACCGCCAAGCCCATCTCGCGGGCCAGTTCGGTGATCGGCTTGCCCGGCACGTACGGCGAAATGCCGCGAATATAGGAAAGCGACTGTTCGGTAATGCTCATGCGACCCTCGCTTGAATGATCAATTGCCCGCTTTGGGGTAGGCGCCGAGTTCCTTGAGGAAACCCACGCAAGCACGCAAATCTTCGAGCGCCGCAGCGACCTTCGGATCGCTGCGATGCCCCTCGATATCGACGAAGAAAACGTATTCCCAGCGCGAATTGCCGAAGCCGCGCGCGGGGCGCGATTCGAAGCGGCACATCGACACGGCGTGTTTCTTGAGCGGCGTCAGCAGGTCATGCAGGGCGCCCGGTTTGTTCTGCGCCGAGCAGACGAACGACGTCTTATCGAGGCCCGACGGACCGGCATCGTGGTTCGACAGCACGACAAAGCGCGTCGTGTTGTTGGGATCGTCCTCGATGTTCGCGGCGAGGATGTTCAATTCGTACAGCCGCGCCGCCGCTTCGCCGGCGATTGCGCAGGCCTCGGGATCCGCGGCCGCCATGCGCGCCGCCTCGGCGTTGCTGGCCACCGGCACGCGCGCCAGGTTCGGCAAGTTGCGGTTGAGCCACTCGTGGCATTGCGCCAGCGACTGGGCATGCGAATAGAGCCGCTTCAGCCCCGTCAGCGAATTCGCCTTCGACATCAGGTTCTGGTGGATGCGCAGATTGACTTCGCCGCACACCATCAGGGGCGAGGTCATCATCTGGTCCAGGGTGCGGCCAACCGAGCCTTCGGTGGAGTTCTCGATCGGCACGACGCCATAGTCCGCCTGCCCCGCTTCGACGGCCCGGAAGACGTCGTCGATCAACAGGCAGGGATTGAAGGTCGGTGCCGAACCGAAATGCTTCTTCGCGGCGGATTCGGTGAAGGTGCCGGCCGGACCGAAGTAGGCGATTCTGAGTGGCTGCTCGAGCGCCAGGCAGGCCGACATGACCTCGCGAAAGATGGTCCGGACGGCCGCTTCCGGCAGCGGGCCGGGGTTGGTTTCAGCGATGCGCCGCAAAACTTGCGCCTCGCGTTCGGGACGATAGATATTGCCGTGCTTGATCTCGCCAACACGCTGCGCGAGCTGCGCACGCTCCGACAGCAGACGCAGCACTTCGCCATCGATGTGGTCGATGCCGTCGCGCAGCTGGCCGAGTTCTGCCTCGACGTTTTTCTCCTGGCTAGCCATGTTTGCGCTCGAACTCCTTCAGAAAGCCGACCAGCGCCTGCACGCCGGCCAGCGGCATTGCGTTGTAGATCGAGGCACGCATGCCGCCCACCGACTTGTGGCCCTTGAGCTGGAGCAGCCCTGCCGCTTTGGATTCGGCGAGAAAGGCATCATTGAGTGACTCGTCGCGCAGGAAGAACGGCACGTTCATGCGCGAGCGGAATGGCTTTTCGACCCGGGTGAGGTAGAAGTCGCTGGCGTCGAGACAGCCATACAGCAGCTCGGCCTTGGCGATGTTCTGCCGCTCGATGGCGGCGAGGCCACCCTGCCATTTGAGCCACTGGAAGACCAACCCGGCGATGTAGATGCCATAGGTCGGCGGGGTGTTGTACATCGAGCCGTTCGCGGCCACCGTCCTGTATTCAAAGGCGCTCGGGCAGACCGGCAGCGCGCGCTCCAGCAGGTCGTCGCGGACGATCACGAGCGTCAGGCCGGCGGGACCGATGTTCTTCTGTGCGCCGCCGAAGATCAGCCCGTATTGCGACACGTCGATCGGTCGGGACAGAATGTGTGACGACATGTCAGCCACCAGCGGCAGGCCGGGTTTGCCGAGCGCCGCCAGGTCGGGCAGTTCGTGAAACTCGACACCGTCGATCGTTTCGTTGGTACAGAGGAACAGGTAGGCCGGATCGTCGGACAATGCGAAAGTCAGCGCTGGCGGGACGGCATGGTACGGACCGGAGAGCGTGCCGGCAGCCAGATGGGGGGGCAATACTTCTTCGCCTCCTTGAAGGATTTCGCCGACCATGCTCCCGTCACGACGTAGTCCGCGGTCTGCCTCGTGCCGAGGAGATTCAGCGGAATGATCGCGTTTTCGGCGATCGCGCCGCCCTGCATGAACAGGATGCGATAGTTGTCCGGCACGGCCAGCAGTTCGCGCAGGTCGGCCTCGGCCTGCTGGTGGATCTGCGTGAATTCCTTGCCGCGATGGCTCATCTCCATCACCGACATGCCTGAGCCGTGCCAGTCGAGCATTTCTTCAGCCGCCTGCCGCAGCACCGCCTCGGGCAGTGCGGCCGGGCCGGCGCTGAAGTTGAAGGGGCGCGCCATTGCTTATTCCTCTTCCGTTTCGATGACCTTCTCGATGCCGGCGAGCTTGGTGCCATCGTCCAGATTAATCAGGCGCACGCCCTGCGCCGAACGGCCGGTTTCGCGCACCTGCTCGACCTTGCTGCGGATCAGCACGCCGCCGGTGGAGATCAGCATCACTTCGTCGGTTTCTTCGACGAGCACCGCGCCGACCACCGCGCCATTGCGCTCGGAGGTGCTGATCGCGATCATGCCCTTGGTGCCCCGGCCATGCCGGGTGTAGTCGGCGATGGGCGTACGCTTGCCATAGCCGTTCTCGGTCGCGGTCAGCACGTTGAGGCTTTCATCCTGCGCCACCAGCATGCAGATGACCGCCTGGCCATCCTCGATCATCATGCCGCGCACGCCGCGCGCCGTGCGCCCCATCGGCCGCACATCGCCCTCGGCGAAGCGCATCGCCTTGCCGGCATCGGAGAACAGCATGACGTCACAATTGCCATCGGTAATCGCCACGCCGATCAGGTAGTCGCCCTCGTCGAGATTGACGGCGATGATGCCCGCCTTGCGCGGATTGGAAAAATCGGACAACGGTGTCTTCTTGACCGTGCCCATGGCCGTGGACATGAAGATGTAGTGGTTCTCGTCAAATGTTGGCGTCGGCAGGACGGCGGTAATTTTCTCGCCCTCCTCCAGCGGGAACAGGTTGACGATCGGCTTGCCGCGGCTGATGCGCGTGCCTTCCGGTGCTTCGTAAACCTTGAGCCAATAGACACGGCCGCGGTTCGAGAAACAGAGAATGTAGTCGTGTGTATTGGCAATGAAGAGACGGTCGACGAAATCGTCCTCCTTGATCGCCGCCGCCTGCTTGCCGCGACCACCGCGTTTTTGCGTCCGATAGTCGTCCAGCGACTGGCGCTTGAAATAGCCACCATGCGAGAGGGTGACAACCATGTCCTCGCGGGCAATCAGGTCCTCGAGATTGATGTCGGCGGTCTGCAGGACGATCTCCGAGCGACGCTTGTCACCAAACTGCGCCTTGATGGCATTCAGTTCGTCGGTGATGATCTGCGTGATGCGCTCGGGCCGCGCGAGGATGTCGAGCAGGTTGGTGATCACGTCCATCACCTCGCGGTACTCGGCGAGGATCTTGTCCTGCTCGAGGCCAGTGAGGCGTTGCAAACGCAGTTCGAGAATCGCCTGCGCCTGTACGTCGGACAGCAGGTAGCCGCGCCGCGACAGGCCGTATTCCGGCGCCAAGCCTTCGGGGCGTGAAGCCTCGGCCGAGGCGCGCAACAGCATTTCCTCGACGAGCGCCGAGCGCCAGGTGCGTGCCATTAATTCGCGCTTGGCATCCGCCGGCGTGGGCGCGGCCTTGATCAGGGCGATGATCTCGTCCACGTTGGACAGTGCGACAGCCAGGCCTTCGAGCACATGCCCGCGGTCGCGCGCTTTCTTCAGCTCGAATACGGTCCGCCGCGTCACCACCTCGCGGCGGTGCGCCAGGAAGCAGTCGAGCATCTGCTTGAGGTTCAGCAGTTGCGGGCGACCATCGACCAGCGCCACCATGTTCATGCCGAAGGTATCCTGCAGCTGGGTCTGCTTGAAGAGGTTGTTCAGCACGACCTCGGGCACTTCGCCCCGCTTGATCTCGATCACCAGCCGCATGCCCGACTTATCCGACTCGTCCTGGATGTGGGCGATGCCCTCGATTTTTTTCTCGTGAACCAGTTCGGCAATCTTTTCCTGCAGGGTCTTCTTGTTCACCTGATAGGGCAGTTCGTCAACGATGATGGCCTGCCGGCCGCTCTTGAGTTCCTCGATGTGCGTGCGGGCGCGCATGATGACGCGGCCCCGTCCGGTCAGATAGCCTTCGCGCACGCCGGAAACACCGTAAATCAGGCCCGCCGTGGGGAAATCCGGCGCGGGAATGATCTTGATCAGATCATCGATGTCGATGGCCGGATTGCCCAGCACGGCGAGGCAGGCATCGACTACCTCGTTCAGGTTGTGCGGCGGGATGTTGGTCGCCATGCCCACGGCGATGCCTGCGCTGCCATTGATCAGCAGGTTGGGAATGCGGGCCGGCAGGATCAGCGGCTCATTTTCGGAACCATCGTAGTTGGGACCGAAATCGCAGGTCTCCTTATCAATGTCCGCCAGCAACTCGTGGCCGATGCGCGCCATGCGCACTTCGGTGTAGCGCATCGCCGCCGCGCTGTCGCCATCGACGGAACCGAAGTTGCCCTGGCCATCGACCAGCATGTAGCGCAGGGAAAAGTGTTGCGCCATACGCACGATGGTGTCATAGACCGCCGTATCGCCGTGCGGGTGGTACTTACCGATGACGTCACCGACGATGCGCGCGGATTTTTTGTAGGCGCGATTCCAGTCGTTGTTCAGTTCGTGCATCGCGAACAGCACGCGGCGATGCACGGGTTTCAGTCCATCACGAGCATCCGGCAGCGCCCGCCCGACGATCACGCTCATCGCGTAATCGAGGTAGGAGTGGCGCATTTCCTCTTCGAGGCTGACCGGCAGGGTTTCCTTGGCGAAAGCGGTGGTCATGGCGATCATCTGGCCCTCGACAAGGGCATTTTCTCAAACATAAGATTCTAACATGACGAACCCGGTAAACTGCGCCGCACAACGCAATCTAAGCTATTGTCTCCCCTTCGTTTTTATGCCTTCCCGCCCCGAGTCCGCAGCTTCGTCCCACGATGCCGAACGCCAACCCGTTCAACCTGATCGTCGACGCCGGCTGGATCGTGCCCGTCGAGCCTGCCGACACGGTGCTCACAGACCACAGCCTCGTCGTCAATGACGGCCGGATCGTCGATCTGCTGCCCACCGCGGCGATCGATGCACGTTATTCCACCCGGCAACGCCACCGGCTGGACGGCCACATCCTGCTGCCCGGTTTCATCAACCTGCATACCCATGCCGCGATGACCCTGCTGCGTGGCTACGCCGACGACATGCCCCTCATGCGCTGGCTGCAGGAGCACATCTGGCCCGCCGAAAGCCACCATGTCTCGCCCGGTTTCGTGCGCGACGGTTCCCTGCTCGCCTGCTGGGAGATGCTGCGTGGCGGGATCACCTGCTTCAACGACATGTATTTCTTTCCGTGTGCGGCGGCTGAAGCGGCCCTCGAAGCGGGAATGAGGGCAGCCCTAGGCATCACCGTCTTCGAATTCCCCAGCGCCTACGGCAGTGATGCCGAGGACTATCTGGCCAAGGGGCTGGCAACCCGGGATGCGCTGCGCGATGAGGCCCTGCTTTCGTTCTGCCTCGCCCCGCACGCCCCCTACACCGTCGCCGACCGAACCTTCGAGCGTGTCGGCATCATCGCCAACCAACTCGATCTGCCCATTCACATTCATCTGCATGAAACAATGGATGAAATTGCCGGCAGCCTGAAAGAGCATGGCGTGCGTCCGCTGGAAAGGCTGCGACGGCTCGGATTGCTCGATCCGAAGCTGATTGCTGTCCATGCCGTCCATCTCGACCCGGACGAGATCAGCCTGCTCGCCGCACAGGGCTGCCATGTCGCCCATTGTCCGACCTCGAACATGAAACTGGCCAGCGGTGCGGCGCCGGTGACCGCCCTCCTCGACAAGGGCATCGGCGTTGGACTCGGTAGCGACGGCGCCGCGAGCAACAACCGCCTCGATCTCATGCGGGAAATGCGCCATGCGGCCCTGCTCGCCAAGCTGGCGAGCAGGAATGCGGCCAGCCTGCCGGCCCATACGGCCTTGCGCATGGCCACCCTGGAGGGTGCCCGCGCCCTCGGCCTGGAGCGGGATATTGGTTCCCTCGTGCCGGGCAAGGCCGCCGACCTCGTTGCGGTAAGCCTCGACGACTGGATTGTTCATCCGTGCTTCGATCCGGTTTCGCATCTGGTTTACACCCTCGGCCGGGAGCAAATTACCCATGTCTGGGTAGCGGGAAAGTTGCGAATAAAAGACAGAAAACCCGTTGATTTCAGGGGGGAGACGTTGCTTGAAAAGGCAAAAATATGGCAAAATGCTCTAGTCAAGAAATATTAGTTGGCATATGAAGCAGGCCATCTAAGGTCAATAAGACGGTTATATTTTTATCCTCAACTCCTCACTCTAGGGAAGAAAACACATGATCAAGCTCGTCACCAAGAATGTTGTGCTGGCCGCCATGCTTGCCGCTACTGGCGCTGCCCAAGCCCTGACCCCCGGCGTCGACATGAACGGCACCGTCGGTTATGTTATCGACCAGCGCGGCGATGTGGCCAAGAGCGGTTTCGGCCTCTGCTGGCGCACCGGCTACTGGACCCCCGCCATGGCGATTGCCGAGTGCGATCCGGATCTGGTCAAGAAGGAAGCTCCCGCTGCTGCTCCTGCTGCTCCTGCTGCTCCTGCTGCTCCTGCCGCCGCACCGAAGCCCGCCGCCAAGAAGGTGACGCTGGCTGCCGACGCCCTGTTCGACTTCGACAAGGCCGTGCTGCGCCCCGAAGGCAAGGCCAAGCTGGACAAGCTGTCTGACGACATGAAGGCGATCAAGCTCGAAGTCATCATCGCCGTGGGCCACGCCGACCGCCTGGGCAAGGATGCCTACAACCAGAAGCTCTCCGAGCGTCGTGCCGCTGCCGTCAAGGATTACCTGGTCAGCAAGGGCGTCGAAGCCAACCGCGTCTATGCTGAAGGCAAGGGCGAGAAGCAGCCCGTGACCGCCGGCAAGTGCGGCAAGAGCGAAAAGAAGACCAAGCAACTGCTCGAGTGCCTGCAGCCCGATCGTCGCGTCGAGATCGAAGTAATCGGCACGCAGAACTAAGCAGGACTTTCTTGCTTGCCCGGAAAGCCCTGCGATGCAGGGCTTTTTCGTTTCAGGAGTCAATTCATGAGCACTACTGCCAACTTCGACCCCCAGGAACTCACAAAATTCGGCGATCTCGCTCATCGCTGGTGGGATCCGCATTCCGAGTTCAAGCCCTTGCATGACATCAATCCGCTACGGCTCGGCTGGATAGATCGCTGCACCACCGGGCTGTCAGGCAAGCGCGTCCTCGACGTTGGCTGCGGCGGTGGCCTGCTTTCGGAAGGCATGGCTGCGTTCGGCGCGCAGGTCATGGGCATCGACATGTCGGAAAAGCCGCTGGCCGTCGCCACCTTGCATCTGCATGAAAGCGGTCATCAGGTCGACTATCGCCTCGTCGCGGCCGAAGCCCTGGCGGAGGAAATGCCGGCCAGTTTCGATGTCGTCACCTGCCTCGAAATGCTTGAGCACGTGCCGGATCCCGCGTCCACGGTGGACGCCTGCATGCGGCTGGTCAAGCCCGGCGGCCAGGTGTTCTTCTCCACCCTCAACCGCAACCCGAAGTCCTACCTGTTCGCGGTGATCGGCGCGGAATACATCCTCAATCTGCTGCCGAAGGGCACGCACGATTACGCCAAGTTCCTGCGCCCGGCGGAACTTGCCCGCTTTGCGCGACAGGCAGGCCTCAATGTCGAGGAAATCATCGGCATGAGCTACAACCCGCTGACCCGGACCTACAAACTCGGCACGGACACGAGTGTCAATTACCTGATGCGGGCCACCCGGCCGGCCTGATCACCGGGGGAGCGTCGCGGCATCGGCGGTGGCCGACTCTTTCCGCCGATGACCGAGGAACGCGGGCAGCGCAAGCGCCAGCAATCCACCGATCAGTAGCGCCAGCGGCCACAGCACCGGGCGGTTCCACTCGATGCGCAGTTTTTCGCGCAACGCGACATCGACGCGCTGATACTTGAGCGTATTGTTGCCCACCTTGGTCGGCTTGCGATTGAGCAGCCAGCTGTGGCGCAGGCTGTAATCCTTCGGATGGAAGCCGGGTACCCAGGGCGTGTCCTCGTGCAGGATGGCCAGCATGCGATCGATGATCGCCTGCCGCTCGGGCCTGTTATCCATCGCCCGCATGCGGTCGAACAGCCGATCATATTCGGCATTGGCATAGTTGGCGGCATTCTCGCCATGATGCCTGACCTTGCCCTGCGGGCCGTAGAGCAGGAACAGGAAGTTCTCCGGGTCGGGATAGTCGGCGTTCCAGCCGAAATAAAACAATTGCACGGCGCCCTTGCGCACCTTCTCCTGAAACCGGTTGTAGTCGGTGCTGCGCACGACCAGTTGCACGTCGATCTTCTGGAACTGCTTGTTCAACCAGTCGATGCGCGTCTTCGCCCCGACGCCGGTCGCCGTGGTGTCGAGATTGACGACGAGCGGTTCGCCGGTTTTCGCGTTGCGCCCCTCCCGCCAGCCCGCCTCGGCCAGAAGGCGCTTTGCCACGGCAACCGGCTTGCGCTTCGGGCCGCTCTCCGTCCAGTCGTACACGACCGGATTGATGCCCGCCCGCCCCTCGCGATAACCAAAGATGCCGGGCGGCAACGGGCTTTGCGCCGCGATGCCGCGTCCGTTCTGGAAGATCGAGATGAACTCTTCCTGGTCGATGGCGATGGCGATGGCCTGACGGATTTTCTTCGCGGCGGCGTCGTTGCCTCCGACCACTGGGTCGAGCATGTTGAAGCCCATGTAGAACGTCGAGGTCGCTACGGATGTCGTCAACCGGATACCCTGCTCCCGCATTTCCGGCGTCAGCGTCACCTCCCCGCCCGATCCGACCTGCACGGCCTGATCGAAGGAATCCGAGGCGATCCCCGAGGCATCGTAGTAACCCTGCAGGAACTTGTTCCAGTAGGGAATCTGCTCCTTCTCGCGGGTGAAGATCACCGTGTCGATGAAGGGCAGCGCCTTGCCGCAATCGGCGAGCAGGCCGTCCGGCGCATCCTCCGCCTCACCATCGCAGGGGTAGCTTTCCCCGCGGAAATTGGGATTACGCTCCAGCACCATGCGCGCATTCGGATTGTTCTCCGTCAGCATGTAGGGACCCGTCCCGACCGGATACCAGTCGAGGGTCAGATTTTTTTCCGCCATGCCCGGCGCGGAATGAAACTTGTCCGCCTCCCACGGCATCGGCGCGAAGAACGGCATCGTCAGCCAATAGAGGAACTGCGGATACTTGCCCTTGATGCGGATGCGGTAACGATAGCGGTCGAGAAGCTCGACGCCGTCCAGCGACGCGGCGCGCAGGTCGAGCCACCCGGTTTCGCCCGCCTGCCGTCCCGCCAGGTCTGACTTTTGCAAGGACTGGGCCAGATCGTTCAGGCCAACGATGTATTCGCCCATCAGACCGAGAATCGGCGAATGCAAACGCGGATGGGCCAGCCGCTTGATGCCATACACGTAATCCGCCGCGACGAGCTCGCGCGTGTCGCGCCGCGGAAAATCGGCCAGTGCATGGAAGCGGGCAATATCCGCGGGCTGTTCGGCGAAGGCGGGGTGCGGCTGGTAGCGGATGCCCGGCTTGATCTCGACCACATAATCGGTGAAAGCGATACGCTCGGGATCGGCATCCGGGGGCAAGCGGCGGCCTTGTGCGTCGAGATACACGGGCTGCGGCACGGCCTGCGCGGTCGCGGGAATCAACGCATACGGACGCCGGAGATAGTGATACTGCAGCGGCGGTTCGTAGATCTGCGCGGTAAACGTGATCTCGTCCTCGCTGTAGGACTGCACGGGATCGAGGTGCTTGGGCCGGTCGGTAAATGCGGAATAGAGTATGTTGCGGCCACGATCCGTGGCGGGATAGGGATCGTTCCAGGCGGTGCCGCAGCCGGCCAGGAGCAAGGTCATCACGATAAGGGCGAAGCGGCGCATGAACGAAGTGTAAAGGAATCGCGGCTATAATCCGCCGATCGTTTCTGAGGGCATTCTTGAGGAGTTGAACATGGGCTTTCTCGCCGGCAAACGCATTCTCATCACCGGCCTTTTGTCCAGTCGGTCGATCGCCTACGGCATCGCCAAGGCATGTCATCGCGAAGGCGCGCAACTGGCATTCACGTACCAGACCGAGCGCTTCCTGGAACGCATCCAGAAGTTCGCCGCCGAATTCGGGAGCGACATGGTGTATCAGGTCGATGTGGCCGAAGACGCCCAGATCGATGCGGCGTTCGCGGCCATCGCCCAGCGCTGGGACGGACTCGAAGGCATCGTGCATTCGATCGCCTTCGCCCCGAACGATGCCATCGAAGGCGACTTCCTCGACGGCATTTCGCGCGAATCGTTCCGCATCGCGCACGAAATTTCCTCCTACAGCTTCCCTGCGCTGGCGAAGGCCGGCCGGTCCCTGCTACTGAAAGGCCACAACCCGTCGCTCCTGTGCCTGTCCTATCTCGGCGCCGAGCGCACCATGCCGAACTACAACACGATGGGCCTGGCCAAGGCCAGCCTCGAGGCCGCGACGCGCTATCTCGCCTTCAGCCTCGGCCCGCAGGGCATTCGCGCCAACGCGCTCTCCGCCGGCCCGATCAAGACGCTGGCTGCGTCAGGCATTGGCAACTTCGGCAAGCTGCTCGCCTACAACGCCCACCACGCGCCGCTGCGCCGCAACGTTACGATCGATGAAGTGGGGAATGCGGCAGCGTTCCTGCTGTCCGACCTGGCCAGCGGCATCACCGGCGAAGTACTCTTTGTGGATGGCGGTACGCACAACGTCGCCATGGGCAACGCCGAGCCGCTGCCCGCCTGACCCGCCCTGATTCAGCGCTGAAACACGCCACGAAGCGGCGGGACGTGCCGTCCCGCCAGCGCTGACTTTACTTCTTTTCCAGCGCCGCGCGGTTGATCTTCACGCCGTACTGCTGGCGCAGAACGGCCAGCCAGTTGAGCAGATCTTCGCGTGCCAGTACCTCGTTGTACTGCTGCCGCAGCGCTTGTGCGCGTGGCGCCGCCTCGCCTGGCGCAGCCGGATCGTAGGACTTGATCTTGTCAACGCGGTACACGGCAAATCCGGCAGCCGTCTTCGTGCCAACATAGGCCGGCAACTGCTTGGGGGCCACGCTGAAGATTGCCAGACCGGCCTCCTTGTTCAGATTCGGCGCGTTCAAGCGACTGACCATGCGGGCCGTCCCCCAGGCCAAACCGGACTTCTCGCCGCGATTCAGTTTCTCTACCTCTGCCTGACCTGCCGCGGCTGCCTTCTCCAGCGCCACCTCGCGAGCGAGCAACTTCTCGATGATGCTGGAGACCTTCTCCAGCGGGATCACTTCCGCGGGCTGATGCTCAACGACACGCGCCGAGACCAGGGTATTCGGTGCGACCTCGATGGCCTCGGTGTTGCGCTTTTGCTTGACGGCATCGTCTGAAAACACGGCCTGCATCAATTTCGGATTCGTGAAGGGCGCCATCAACTGACCATCCTTTGCCAGCCATTCGGAGGACTGCACCGTCAGGCCATACTTCTCTGCAGCCGGCTTGAGGCTGTCGGACTGTTCATAGACGAGGTTGGAAAATCCTTCGGCCGATTCGACATACAGCTTGTTGCCGGCCTTGCGCTTCAATTCGGCCTGAATTTCGCCGCGCACTTCATCCAGTGTCTGGGCCTGCTCGGGACGAATGCCGGTCAGCTTGATGATATGGAAACCGAAATCCGAACGCACGATGTCCGAAATCTGGTTTTCCTGCAAGGCATAAGTGGCCACTTCAAAAGGCTTGACCATCATGCCCCGGCCGAAGAACCCCAGGTCGCCACCGTTGGTTGAGGAGCCGGGATCCTGCGAATTCTGCTTCGCCAGTTTGCCGAAGTCCGCCGGTGAAGCCTTCAACTGGGCCAGGATCTGCTTGGCCTTTTCTTCGGCGGCCTTGACCTCGGCCGCCGGTGCGCCCTTGTCGGCCCGGATCAGGATGTGGCTCGCACGCCGCTGCTCCGGCTTGACGTAGCGCGCGGCGTTCGCCTCATAGGCAGCCTTGATGTCGGCCTCTCCCACCTTGACACCTTCGATCAGCTTGGCCTGACTGAGCACGATATATTCGACACGCACCTGTTCGGGCTGCTCGAACCGCTTGCGGTTTTCATCGTAGTACCGCTTGATCGCTGCCGCGTCCGGCTTGCTATCGCCCATGAATTGCTCGGCGCGCAGCATTCCTTCGGTGATTTCGCGCTCCTCGAGCTGGGCGACCAGCCAACGATCGGCAGACAGATTGCCCGCCACCGCGGCATTGGCGATCGGCAGGGTCGCCTGCTGCGTCAGCAAATCCCGGCGCAGCATGGACTCAAACTGTTCCACACTCATGTTCTGCCCGGCGACCAGCGTTTCATAGCGCTCGCGCGAAAACTTGCCATCGACCTGCAGCGCGGGAAGGGACGCGATGAAGCCGGACAGCGTCGCATTGCTGATGCCCATTTGTGCTTTGTTGGCATGCAACAGCAGGAGCCGCTGGTTGATGAGTTCCTGCAGTACACCCTGACGGAACTCGGCACTTTCGAGCACCGCGGTATTGTTGCCCAGTTGGGGACGCAAACGTTCCTGCTGCTCGTTCAACGCACGCAGGAATTCGTCTTGCGAAATGGGCGTCTTGCCGACGCTCGCGATTTCGTTCGCGCCGCCACCGCCGCCGCGGATGTATGAATCCGCACCCCACAGCGCGAACGGCAATACGATGAGCGCCAGAACGAACTGGACGATTTTCTTGTTGTTGCGAACGGTATCGAACATGGTCAGACTTTCCAAGCAAAAAGGCGAACCGCAGTCCGCCTTCGAGTGTTCTGTGAGGTCATTCTGGCGGAGAAGGAGGGATTCGAACCCTCGATCCAGGTTTTGCCCAGATGCGCCCTTAGCAGGGGCGTGCCTTCGACCACTCGGCCACTTCTCCGCAGGGGTGGGATGATAGCTTCATCCCACCTTGGGGTCAAACTCACGCCGGCGCCTTGTCGAGGCCGAAGGCCTGATGCAGTACGCGCACGGCAAGTTCAAGATACTTCTCGTCCACCACCACCGAAATCTTGATTTCCGAGGTGGAGATCATCTGGATGTTGATGCCCTCTTCGGCCAGGAAGCGGAACATCTTGCTCGCCACGCCCGGATGCGAACGCATGCCGACGCCGACCGCCGAGACCTTGCAGATCTTATTGTCGCCTTCGATCGCGCGTGCGCCGATGTGCGGCTTGATCTGTTCTTCAAGAATCTTCAGGGTGCGGGCGTATTCGCCACGATTCACGGTGAAGGAAAAGTCGGTGGTGCCATCGTGACCGACGTTCTGGATGATCATGTTGACGTCGACGTTGGCCTCGGCAATAGGGCCGAGAATCTGCGAGGCGATGCCGGGACGGTCGGGGACGCCCAGCACGGTCAGCTTGGCTTCGTCGCGATTGAAGGCGATTCCTGAAATGATTGGTTGTTCCATATTGTTTTCTTCCTCAACGGTAATCAGCGTGCCGGGGGTTTCCTTGCCCTCCTCTTCGAAGCTGGACAGCACGCGCAGTTTGACCTTGTACTTGCCGGCGAATTCGACCGAGCGGATCTGCAGCACCTTGGAGCCGAGACTGGCCATCTCGAGCATTTCCTCGAAGGTAATGGTATCGAGCTTGCGGGCTTCGGGCACGATGCGCGGGTCGGTGGTGTACACGCCATCGACGTCGGTGTAGATCTGGCATTCATCGGCCTTCAGCGCGGCGGCGAGCGCGACGCCCGTGGTGTCCGATCCCCCGCGACCCAGCGTGGTGATGTTGCCTTTCTCATCGACACCCTGGAAGCCGGCCACGATGACGACGGTGTCGGCATCGAGGTCGCGCCGCATGTTCTGCTCTTCAATCGAGAGGATGCGCGCCTTGGTGAAGGTGCTATCGGTGAGGACCTTCACCTGCGCGCCGGTGTAGCTTTTCGCCTTGACGCCGGCATCCTGCAGCGCCATGGCCAGCAGCGCGATCGTGACCTGCTCGCCGGTGGAGATCATTACATCAAGTTCGCGTGGATGCGGCTGGGAAGTAATTTCCTTGGCCAGGGCGATCAGGCGATTGGTCTCGCCACTCATCGCGGAAACGACCACGACAACCTGGTTGCCCTGCTCTTTCCAGCGCTTGACACGTCGGGCGACGTCCCGGATGCGCTCGGGGCTGCCCATCGACGTGCCCCCGTACTTCTGAACGATCAGTGCCATTTTCTGTCCAAATCAAACAAAGTCGCGCATTTTATCCGAAAGGCAACGACCTGTCGGACCCATTCAGGCTATAGGCGTATGGCGGCTTGATATTCGAAATGCTTGCAAACATATAACTTCCGCTGTATAAAGAAGGCGCTTATCATATTTACATAGCGTTTTTACAAAGGATAACCATATGAAAAACATGGATAAAATTGACGCCCGGGAAATTCGTCGCAAGCTGGGCCTGAACCAGCAACAGTTCTGGTCCAAGCTGGGCGTGACCCAGAGCGGTGGTTCGCGTTATGAAAGCGGTCGCAACATGCCCCGTCCGGTTCAGCATCTGCTACGCCTCGTGCATGTCGAGCAAATCGATATCCAGAAGATCCGGAAAGAGGATTACGAGGTCATCGAGTTCCTGCGGTCCAGCAAGTCAGACCTGTTCAAGGATCTGAAAAAGCAGGCCAAGGCCCAGAAAAAGGGCTGATCTCCAGGATCAGGGACTGACGCTGACCGTCAGTCCGGTCTGGCCACGGATGCGCTGGGCGAAGATTTCCAGCCATTCCGCCGGTAGCGCAGTCAGTCGCGTGGCTTCCGGTTGCAGTGAGGGGCGCGCCAAGCCATAGAGGTGGACACCGGCGAGCACGTCTTTTGCATTCGCCAGCAGTTCGAGATAGCTGTCGAGTTCCTCGGGCGCGGGAGTCCTGCCATCAAAGGCGAACAAACAGGTCTGCACCCAGGTGGGGCACAGCCTGGCGCATTTTCTCAAGCGTTTCAACACGGTCGCGGGTGCGAGCGCGGCGCCGTTGATGCGCCGCATGGCCTCATTGCCGACCGCATCCACCTTGAACCAGACCTCGCCTTGCCGCCTGCCTATCCCGGCAATGCCCGCCTGCACTCCCGGGCGACCGAGAAAACTCCCGTTCGTAATCAATCTGAGCTTTGGCGGGTTATCCGGTTGTCGCCGGTCAAGCAAGGCACCAATCAATTCGACGGCCTCAGCAAACTCTGCCGCGCTGGTCGGTTCGCCATTACCGGAAAACGCGATATCGACGACGCGGCCCATGCCGATGGGCACATGGCGCTCGAGGTAGTCGCCCGTGGCAAGCAGGTCGAGCATTTCCGTCAGTTCGGCTTCGAGTCGCTTCAGGTCAATCGGCGGTGGTCCTCCCCGCTTCAGATCCGGCACCTGGCAATAGATGCAACGCCAATTGCAGGCATTGTTCGGATTGAGGTTGATGCCCACCGACACCCCGCCGGCGCGGCGGGAAACCACCGGGTACACATAGGTCATGCCACTGCTGTCGCGGCTGTGATCCCGGATGGTCAGTGGGCCCGTGCGCGGGCCTGAAATGGAGGGCAAGGGGCGGGGCATGAGGCGGGTCACTGGGGGTATACTTTGACGCCTCCAGATTACCACCCTTGCCATGCAGATCACCCGCCGCCTCGAGTTCGATGCCGGTCATCGAATCCCTGACCACCAAAGCCAGTGCCGTCATCTGCACGGGCATCGCTACGCCATCGAGATCACCCTCACGGGTGACATCATCGAAGCCGCCGGGCAGCCACACAACGGCATGGTGATGGATTTTTCCGAGGTCAAGGCGATCGCGATGCGGCAGGTCGTCGATCCGTGGGACCATGCGTTTCTGGTCTGGCGCGACGATGCGGAGATCGTCGCGTTTCTGTCCAACCTGCCCGGCCATAAAACCGTGGTGCTGGAGAGCGTCCCCACCGCGGAGAACCTTGCCCGCATCGCCTTCCAACTGCTCGACCCTGCCTATCGCGACACCTATGGCAACCATCTGCACCTCGAACGGGTGCGGATTTTCGAAACCCCCAACTGCTGGGCAGATTGCCGCCGCAGTGACTTTGAGGCTGTCCAATCATGAGCCAACGTACTCCCCTGTATGACGCACACGTGGCCGCCGGCGCCAAGATTGTCGATTTCGCCGGCTGGGAAATGCCGATCAACTACGGTTCGCAGATCGAGGAGCATCATGCCGTACGGCGCGATGCGGGCATGTTCGATGTCTCGCACATGCTCGCCGTTGACGTGCTTGGCCACGATGCCCAGGCCTACCTGCAACGCCTGATTGCCAACGATGTCACCAAGCTCAAGTCACCGGGCAAGGCCTTGTATTCCTGCATGCTCAACGCGGAAGGCAATGTCATCGACGACCTGATCGTCTACTTTTTCGAACCCGCACGCTACCGCGTCGTCGTCAATGCCGGCACGGCGGAAAAGGACATGAAGTGGATGCAGGCACAGATCGGCAACCAGAACGTCAGCCTGACGCCGCGCCACGACCTCGCCATGATCGCCGTGCAGGGACCGCAAGCGCGCGCGCGGTTCTGGGAGGCCTTCCCGGTTACAAAAAGCGCCAGCGAGACGCTCGGCGCCTTCAAGGCTGTATCGTGGAGCGACTGGCTGATCGCCCGGACCGGCTACACCGGCGAGGACGGCTTCGAGATCACCCTGCCTGCCGATCAGGCTGTGGACACCTGGCAGAAACTGCTGGCAGCGGGCGTCAAGCCCTGCGGCCTCGGCGCACGCGACACGCTGCGCCTTGAGGCCGGCATGAACCTCTACGGCCAGGACATGGACGAAACACAGAATCCGCTCGAATCGGGCCTGGTCTGGACGCTCGACTTTTTCGATATCGAGCGCGACTTCATCGGCAAGCCAGCGCTGGTGAAACGGCGCAACGAAAACAACCTGCGGGTTTTTCTCGGCCTCATCCTGCTCGACAAGGGCGTGCTGCGCGCCCACCAGAAAGTCGTGACGCCGCAAGGCGACGGCGAGACGACCAGCGGCTCGTATGCCCCCACGCTCGACCAGTCGATTGCGTTTGCCCGCCTGCCCGCCGGCGTCAAGCCAGGTGACGAAGTGGAGGTCGAGATCCGCGACAAATTGCTGCGCGCCCGCGTCGTGAAGCCGCCCTTCGCCCGCAACGGCAAGCCCCTTCTCTGATTTTTCTGGAGCTCACACCATGACCATCCCCACCGACCTCAAGTACACCCAGACGCACGAGTGGCTCAAGCAGGAAGCCGACGGCACCGTTAGCGTCGGCATCACCGACCATGCGCAAGAAGCGCTGGGCGACATCGTCTTTCTCGAATTGCCCGATGCGGGCCGCACCGTCAAGGCAGGCGAAGAATGCGCCGTCGTTGAGTCTGTGAAAGCCGCTTCCGATGTCTATGCACCCATCGCCGGCGAGATTGTGGCAAAGAACGAGGACGCCATCGCCACACCGGAAAGCGTGAATCAGGACGCCTATGCCGCCTGGCTGTTCCGGATCAAGCCGGCCAATCCCGCGGAAATCAGTGCGCTGCTCGATGCCGCCGCCTACGAGAAAGTCGCTGCGGAGCACTGAACATGGCAACGCCCGCGGCACTTATTGAACTCGAAGGACGCGACGCGTTCGTCGCGCGCCATATCGGCCCGAACGCATCCGAACAAGCCGCGATGTGCGCGGCCATCGGCGTCAAGGATCGCACCGAACTGATTGCCCAGACCGTCCCGGCCGGCATCCGGCTCAAGACACCACTGACTCTCGGCGCACCGATGACCGAGCACACCGCGCTCGCCAGGCTCAAGGCGCTGGCCGACCAGAATCAAGTCAGGAAATCACTCATCGGCCTCGGCTACTACGGCACCCACACACCGCCGGTGATCCAGCGCAACGTGTTCGAGAATCCCGGCTGGTACACCGCCTATACGCCCTATCAGGCCGAAATCGCGCAGGGTCGCCTCGAAGCCCTGCTCAACTACCAGCAGATGGTGATCGACCTCACCGGCATGGCGATGGCGAACGCCTCGTTGCTCGACGAAGCCACCGCAGCGGCCGAGGCGATGGCCATGGCGCGCCGTTGCAGCAAGTCGGCGTCCAACGCCTTTTTCGTCGATGAAGACTGCTTTCCTCAGACCTTGGATGTAATGCGCACCCGTGCGGGCTATTTCGGCTTCGAACTGATCGTCGGCCCGGCGGAAAGCGCCACGGAGCACGACGTTTTCGGTGCGTTGCTGCAAACGCCCAACGCGAAGGGCGAGATCAAGGATTTCGCCGACGTCAGCGCCGCGCTGAAAACGAAGAACGCGGTGACCGCCGTCGCCTGCGACCTGATGGCGCTGGTGCTGACAAAATCACCGGGCGAGATGGGGGCCGACATCGCGTTCGGATCGAGTCAGCGCTTTGGCGTTCCCATCGGCTACGGCGGCCCGCACGCTGCCTTCTTTGCCTGCAAGGACGAGCACAAGCGTTCCGTCCCCGGCCGCATCATCGGCGTTTCGAAGGATGCGCGCGGCAAGACGGCCCTGCGCATGGCGCTGCAGACGCGCGAGCAGCACATCCGCCGCGAGAAGGCCAATTCCAACATCTGCACCTCGCAGGTGCTGCTCGCCAACATGGCGGGCCTGTATGCCATCTGGCACGGGCCGGCAGGACTCAAGCGCATTGCACAACGCATCCATCGCCTGACCTGCCTGCTGGCCAAGGCATTGAACGTATCGGGAAGTTTCTTCGACACGATCGTCGCGAAAGTCAGCGCTGGCGAGACGGCACGATTGAGTACTTCCGCCTTCAACGTACGCCATATCGAGGCCGATACCATTGGCATCAGCCTCGACGAAACCACTACGCGCGAAGATGTCACAGCCCTGCTCGCCCTGCTGGGCAAGACGGCTGATCTTGATGCGGCTTGCCCTGACGCGATTCCCGCCAAGCTGCGTCGGTCCGCGGCGATCCTGACACACCCGGTGTTCACCACACATCACACCGAGCACGCCATGCTGCGCTACCTCAAGTCGCTGCAGAACAAGGATCTCGCGCTTGATCATTCGATGATTCCGCTCGGCAGCTGCACGATGAAGCTCAACGCCGCCGCCGAGATGATGCCGGTAAGCTGGCCGGCCTTTGGTGCATTGCACCCGTTCGCACCTGCCGAGCAGGCGGCGGGCTACGCGCAAATGATCGGCGAGCTGTCGCAGTGGCTCGTCGCCATCACCGGCTTCGATGCACTGTGCGTGCAGCCCAACTCCGGCGCGCAGGGCGAATACGCCGGCCTCGTCTCGATCCGTCGCTACCAAAAAGCGCAGGGGCAGGACCGCCGCGACATTTGCCTGATCCCGAAATCCGCCCACGGCACCAACCCCGCCACCGCGCAGATGTGTGGCCTGCAGGTCATCGTCGTCGATTGCGACGAGCGGGGCAATGTGGCCATGAACGACCTCAAAGCAAAAGCGGAACAATATGCCGATCGGCTTTCGTGCCTGATGATCACCTATCCCTCGACGCACGGCGTGTTCGAGGAAGCCGTGATGGAGATGTGCAGGATCATCCACGCGAACGGCGGCCAGGTGTACATGGATGGCGCCAACCTCAACGCACAGGTCGGCCTTACCTCGCCCGGCCACATCGGCGCCGACGTCTCGCACCTCAATCTGCACAAGACCTTCGCCATCCCGCACGGCGGCGGTGGCCCCGGCATGGGACCCATCGGCCTCAAGGCGCATCTCGCGCCGCATGCGCCGGGACATGTTTTCGCCGCCGACCGCGTCGGTGCGCAAGGCGCTGTGTCTGCAGCCCCTTTCGGCTCGGCCTCGATCCTGCCGATCTCCTGGATGTACATCGCGATGATGGGCGACTCAGGGCTCATACAGGCCACCGAGGTAGCGATCCTCAATGCCAATTACGTCGCCGCGCGCCTGAAGGAGCACTATCCGGTGCTGTACTCGGGCAGCCATGGCCGCGTCGCCCACGAGTGCATCCTCGACATCCGCGCCATCAAGGCTGCCACGGGCATCGCCGAGATCGACATTGCCAAACGCCTGATGGACTATGGTTTTCATGCGCCGACGGTAAGTTTCCCGGTCGCCGGCACGCTGATGGTCGAACCGACCGAGTCGGAAAACCAGATCGAACTGGATCGCTTCTGCGACGCGATGATTTCGATCCGAAATGAAATCCGCAAGGTCGAAGCCGGCGAATGGCCCGCCGACGCCAACCCGCTCAAGAACGCACCTCACACGCAGGCCGACATCGTGGGGGAATGGAAGTATCCCTACTCGCGCGAAATGGCAGTGTTCCCGCTGCCGTATGTTGCCACCAATAAATTCTGGCCGGCGGTCAACCGCATCGACGACGTGTATGGCGACCGTAACCTGTTCTGCGCCTGCGTACCGATGGAGGCTTACGCCAATGGCTGACATGCATCTGATCCTCACTGCCATCGGCGATGACCGTCCCGGCCTCGTCGAGGAACTTGCCACGGCGATCTCTGCGCATGGCGGCAACTGGCTCGAAGCCTCGATGGCGCAACTCTCCGGCAAATTTGCCGGCATCGTCGAGGTCGCCGTCGCCACCGACAAGGCCGAAGCTTTGAAAACGGCGTTGACCGCCCTCAAAGGGCTGAAGGTCGGCGTCGAAACCGCCGGCCCACAAGAGCCAGCGCTTGCGGGACGGCACCTGACCCTGAATCTCGTCGGCCACGATCGCGTTGGCATCGTCAAGGAAGTAACCCAGGTTCTGGCCCGCCATGCGGCGAACGTCGAGGCGCTCGATACGCACACCAGCAGCGCGCCGATGTCGGCCGAGATCCTTTTTCATTGCCAGGCCGAGTTGACCGTTGCCCCCGACTTCAACGTCAGGGAACTCAAGGCTGCGCTGGAGAAGCTTTCCGACGACCTGATGGTCGATATCACGCTGGGGGAAACCCTCTAGCCAGTGGGACTTGAGCAGCCCTATCTGCTGATCATCGCCAGTTCGCTTGTCGTTGGCCTGACTGCGGGCTTTGTCATGTACCGCGCCGATTTCTGCGTCACCGCCTGTTTCCGCGATGCCATCCTGTTTCGCGATTTTTTCCTGATGCGCCAGCTCATGCTGCTGGTGGTCGTCAGCATGGCGCTTTTCGAAGCCGGCCGGCTGGTCGGCCTGCTTGGCAACGCCCCGTTCCCCCTGCTTGGCCCCCCTTCGCTCGGCAATCTGCTCGGCGGCTTCGTCTTTGGCATCGGCATGGTGCTGGCGGGAGGTTGTGTCTGCGGAAGCCTGTACAAGCTCGGGGCCGGCAGTGCTGCCGGCGTGCTCGCCGTCAGCGGCATGCTGATCGGTTCGACTGCCTATGCCGAGATTCATCCGCAATGGGCGTCCTTCGCCAAGAGCACCGTCCTGGTCAGGGACACCATCACCCTGCCGCAATGGCTGCAGCTGCCACCTGCGGCCCTCCTGCTGCCCCTCGCCGCCGCAGGCGGACTCTGGCTGTTGCGCGAATTCCGTGCCGGCCACATGGATCGTCCGGCCCATGCCATCGGACATCTTGCCCCCTGGAAGGCTGCCATCGTGCTGGCGCTGCTCGGCTTCGCTTCCTACGCGCTGGTCGGCATGCCCATGGGCATTACCACAACCTATGCGAAGCTGGGCGCCACCATTGAATCCCTGTTTGTTCCTGGCCATGTGGATGCGCTTGCCTACTTCAGACTGCAACCGCTCGACTACACGCCGCCATTTTCCGATCAGGCCATCCGGGGCGGACCGGGCCCGCAGCTCGATGCCATCGCGGCGATCCAGTATCCGCTGCTGCTGGGCATCGTCGGCGGCGCCGGCTTCGCCGCCGCGCGGATCGGTGAATGGCGCCTGCAGTGGCGTCTCCCGCGCCGGCAGTGGCTCTCCGCACTCATCGGCGGCATTCTGTTGGGCCTGGCGGCGCGCATGGCCCCCGCCTGCAACATCTGGCACCTCTGGGGTGGATTGCCGATCCTGGCGTTGCAAAGCCTGGTGTTTCTCGCCGGACTGGTTCCAGGCACCTGGGTCGGCGCACGCCTGCTGACCCGCTTCGTGATACGTTAACCAGCATGACCAAAATCATCGATATCGATATTCGCGGCCAGATCTGCCCCTCCTGCCTGCTCATGACACTCAAGGAAATCACTCGGAATGCCGATGCGATCCGTAGCGGCGAGGTGCATATTGCCGTGCTGACCGACGATCGGCAAGCCACCGCGACAATACCGGCCACTGCCGAGCGCATGGGGTTTCGCGCCGAAGTACGGCACGACGCTGCCGGATACCGCATCAACATTTTCGGGAACGCCTAGGTTCATTCATGAATGCGACACCCACCCAGCAGGAAGCCCTGCGCTACATTCGTGCCAAGGTGGACCAACTGCTCGCGGTCATTGGCACGCTGCCGCTGCGCCCCGAAGAACTCGACGACAAGACGCTGATCTCGCTGGATCCCATCGGCATCGTGGCCGATTCCTTCCGCCTCGTCATCGAGCACCTGAACTCGACCAATGCCCAGCTCAAGATCGCGCAGAGCGAGATTCGCACCATTTTCGACACGATCGGCGCCGCCATCGTTGTGCTCGATCTTCAGGATCGCATCGAGGACTGCAACCGGCGTGCCTGCGACTGGCTTTTCAACGGCCAGCCCCGCGACGCGGTCATCGGCAAGTCCGCCCTGGAACTCTGCCCCTGTGCGGCATCGCTGCATGATATCCGCAGCCGCGCAGACGGCATACCGTACAACACGAACATGGAGGGACGCGATGTACAGGTCATCGCCACCCGGATCCGCGGCGACGCCAACCCGCATGCCAGGACGGTCATGCTCTTCAGCGACATCACCGCGCAGAAAAAATCGGAACGCGATCTCCATCTGTATGCCGAGGTTTTCGGGCAGGTTGCCGAGGGCATCCTCATCACCGATGCCGACAACAAGATCATCGAAATCAACCAGGCCGTCACGCGCATCACCGGATATGAACGCGAGGCGTTGATCGGACAGACGCCTGACATGCTCAGGTCAGGCCTTCTTGAAGCATCTTTCTATGAAGCCATATGGCGCAACGTGGATGAACATGGCCACTGGCAGGGTGAGGTCCACGACCGCAGGAAGGACGGCCAGGTCATCCCCTTGCTGCAGAGCATCAGCGCGGCACGCGACACCGAGGGCAAGCTGACGCATCACATCGCCGTGATGACCGACATCTCCTCCATCAAGGAAGCGCAGACGCGGCTCGAATTCCTCGCACATCACGACCTGCTGACGGAACTGCCGAACCGCCTGCTCTTCAATGACCGCCTGTGCCACGCGATCGAGCGGGCCACGCGCGAGCGGCACCCTCTCGCCCTGTTGTTCATCGACCTCGATCGTTTCAAGAACGTCAATGACAGCCTCGGCCATCATATCGGCGACTTGTTGTTGATCGAGGCTGCCCAGCGGCTCAGAAAACTGGTGCGTCGTGCCGACACCTTATCCCGGCTGGGCGGCGACGAGTTCGTCGTCCTGATGGAAACCTCGACCACCCACCTCACGGCGGTCAGGCTGGCCGAGAAAATCGTCGCCGCTTTCCAGCAGCCTTTCCGCGTCAGCGATCTGGAACTGCATATCGGCTGCAGCATCGGCATCACGCTCTTTCCCGACGATGGGGAGGACGCCACGACGCTGATGAAAAATGCCGATACGGCAATGTACCGGGCCAAGGAAGCTGGTCGCGACGGGCATGTGCGCTACAGCGGCGAACATTCCGAAGCCATGCGTTTGAAGCTGGAACTGGACAATGCCCTGCGCACCGCCGTCAGCAAGCAACACTTCGAACTGCATTACCAGCCGATCATCGACATCAGGAACCACCGGGTCACAGCTTGTGAAGCCCTGATCCGCTGGCCGAAAGCCCCCGCCACGGCGCGCACGCCCGACCTGTTCATCCCGGCGGCCGAGGAAACCCGGCTGATCCTGCCACTCGGTCGCTGGATCATGCGTGAAGCGCTGCGCTGCCAGCGCCTCTGGCGCGAACGGGGTCTGCCGCTCGACTACGTCTCGGTGAACATCTCCATGGTGCAGATCACCCAGGCGGATTTCGCCGATCAGATCATTGCAATGCTCGCCGAAACCGGGACTTCAGGATCCGAATTGCAGATCGAACTGACCGAAAACGTACTGATGGCCGACACCAGGCGCTGTGCCCAGGTATTGAGCCGCCTGCGCGAACACGGCATCCGCGTGGCCATCGACGACTTCGGGACCGGGTATTCCTCCCTGTCCTACCTCAAGCAACTCCCGATCGACAACCTCAAGATCGACCGCTCTTTTGTCCGCGACATTCCCGGCGATCAAAACGATTGCGCCATTGCCGCAGCCGTGATCGGTCTCGCGCGCACGCTCGGACTGGATGCGATTGCCGAAGGTATCGAGACCATCGAGCAGCAGGAATACCTGGCAAGCATTGGCTGCGACAAGGTACAGGGCTATCTGCACGCACGCCCGATGCCGGCATCGGATTTTGAATCTTTCGTCATTCGTTACACCGAATCTCATGGCCATCTATAGTCTCGGCAGCAAGACGCCTCAAATTACCGTCACAACCTGGATCGCACCCAATGCCACGCTCATCGGCGACGTGCGCCTCGCCGCCAACGTCAGCATCTGGTGGAACTGCGTGCTGCGCGGCGACAACGATCCGATCGTCATCGGCGAAAACAGCAACATCCAGGACGGTTCGATCCTGCACACCGACGAAGGCATCCCGCTCACGATCGGCCGGGACGTGACGGTCGGACACAGGGTGATGCTGCACGGCTGCACGATCGGCGACGGCTCGCTGATCGGCATGGGCAGCATCGTGCTCAACAACGCGGTGATCGGCAGGAACTGCCTGATCGGCGCCGGCGCGCTGATTCCCGAAGGCAAGGTCATTCCCGACAACTCGCTGGTCGTCGGCGCACCCGGCCGCGTCGTGCATGAACTGACGGAGAAGCACATCGCCCGCATGGCCCACTCGGCCGAGCATTACGTGAGCAACGCCCTCAACTACCGGCAATTCCTTGAGGAGATCGAACCATGAAACGCGCCCTGCTCCTGCTCGCCTGCGTGGCGCTTCCCGTATTTGCAGCAGAACCGGCAAAACCGGCAGGTACGCTGATCGACTTTCGCATCGACATACAAAGGGCTGTCGCCAACGATCTCGGTCGGGCTTTCGCCTATGTCGAAATGACCGGCGCCGACCCGGCCGAAGTCGCCCGCAAGGTCAAGGTGGTCATCGCCGATGGCCTCGCCACGGCGAAGGCCCAGCCGGGCATCACGGTCAAGAGCGGCGGCACCCACACCACCCCGATCTACAGCAAGGCCGGCCGTGTCATCGAGAACTGGCGCATGCACTCGGAGCTGCTGCTGGAAAGCCGCGATGCGGCGGCGCTCTCGACCGCCGTCGGCAAGCTGCAGGGCAGCCAACTAGCCATCGGCGGCATCAACTTTTCACCCGCGCCAGAAACGCGCCGCAAGGCCGATGACGATGCCACCATCGAGGCCATCGAAGCCTTCAACGCCAAGGCGGCACGCATCGCCGCAACGCTGAAGAAGCCTTACCGCATCCGCCTGATGAACGTGAATGGCAGTGGCAATTTCCCGCAGCCCTACCCGATGGCGCGCGGCGCCGCGATGATGGCGGCGGAATCCGCGCCGATGCCCATGGAAGCCGGCGAATCGAACGTGACGGTGAATGTCAGCGGGCAGATCGAACTCATTGACTGAACTGAGCGACTGAAACTGCACGACTGAAAGTCAGCGCTGGCGGGACGGCACCCGTCAGGGCTTTTTCTGCGGCGTCTGCACGAACACCTCGCCCTCCTTGACGAGGCCGAGTTCGTAACGGGCGCGTTCCTCGATGGCTTCATAGCCCGACTTCAGGTCGCGCACTTCCGCTTCCTGCGAGGCATTGCGCGCCTCGAGCGTCTGATTGACCTCGCGCTGGGCGGCCACCTGCCGCTCCATTTCCCGCACCCGGATCAGGCCGCCCTTGCCGAACCACAGCGGAAGCTGCAGCAGAACCAGCAAAGCGACCAGCACCCAGGTCGGCCACTTCATGCAGTGGCTTACTTGCGGAGATTGTAGAAAGTGCTGAGGCCCGGATAGACGACCGTATCGCCCAGATCTTCTTCGATGCGCAGCAGCTGGTTGTACTTGGCAATGCGGTCGGAGCGGGACAGCGAACCGGTCTTGATCTGGCCGGCATTGAGGCCCACGGCGATGTCGGCAATGGTCGAGTCTTCCGTCTCGCCCGAGCGGTGGGAAATCACGTTGGTCCAGCCGGCGCGCTTGGCCATCTCGACGGCGGCGAAGGTCTCGGTCAGCGTGCCGATCTGGTTCACCTTGATCAGGATGGCGTTGGCAGCACCCCGCTGGATGCCTTCCCGGAGGATCTTCGGGTTGGTCACGAACAGGTCGTCGCCGACGATCTGGGTATTCTTGCCAATCTTGCTGGTGAGATTGATCCAGCCCTCCCAGTCGCCTTCGGCCATGCCGTCCTCGATGCTGATGATCGGGTATTTGCCGGCCAGCATCGCCAAGTAGTCCACCATGCCGGCGGAATCGAGCTCGAGCTTTTCCGACCCGAGGATGTACTTGCCGTCCTTGAAATACTCCGAAGCGGCGCAGTCGAGGCCGAGCACGACATCCTGGCCCGGCGTGTAACCGGCTACCTCGATCGCCTTGAGGATCAGTTCGATGGCTTCGTCGTTGCCGGCAACGTTCGGCGCGAAGCCGCCCTCGTCGCCCACCGTCGTCGGATAGCCCTTCTTGTCGACCAGCTTCTTGAGGTTGTGGAAAATCTCGGCGCCACAGCGCAGTGCCTCGCGGAAACTGCCCGCACCCACCGGCAGGATCATGAACTCCTGGATGTCGAGGTTGTTGTTGGCATGCGCGCCGCCGTTGATGACGTTCATCATCGGCACCGGCATGGTCATCGGGCCGGAGCCACCGAAATAGCGATACAGCGGCAGACCGACTTCCTCGGCGGCCGCCTTGGCGACCGCCATCGACACGGCGAGCATGGCGTTGGCGCCGAGGCGCGACTTGTTGTCGGTATCGTCAAGCTCGATCAGCGCCTTGTCGATGAAGGCCTGTTCCTCGGCATCGAGGCCGATGATGGCTTCGGAGATTTCGGTATTCACGTTCTCGACGGCCTTGAGCACGCCCTTGCCGAGATAGCGCGCCTTGTCGCCGTCGCGCAGTTCGATCGCTTCGCGCGATCCGGTCGAGGCGCCGGAGGGCACGGCGGCACGGCCCATTACACCGCTTTCCAGCAGGACGTCAGCTTCGACGGTAGGGTTGCCGCGGGAATCAAGAATCTCGCGGGCGACGACATCAACGATGGCACTCATTTGGGCTTCCTTTCAGTAAATTAATAAGCTTCGACCAGCAGCATGTCGAAATCCGACACGCCGGCGCGCGCCTCGCGGGCCACGCGGTATTCAGGTGAATCGTAAAACGCCCTGGCATTTTCCAGCGATGGAAACTCGACGATCACCAGGCGCTGCGGCCGCCAGTCGCTACCTTCGAGCACCGCGTAGGGCGTGCCGCGCACCAGATAGCGTCCGCCGAAATTCGCCACGGCGACCTGAGCGAGATCGCGATAGCACTGCATCGCCTGCGGGTCGGTCGACTTGGCATCGACGACCAGATACGCGGGCTTGGTCATTACATTCCACTCCCGAAACCTTGCCGTTTGACGACGGCATCGAGTTCCAGCAGGGTTTCTAGCAGACGCTCCATCTGCGGCAGCGGCCAGGCGTTGGGACCGTCGGACAGCGCGGTTTCGGGCGTCGGGTGTGTCTCCATGAACAGCCCCGCCACGCCGACGGCGACGGCCGCGCGGGCCAGCACCGGCACGAACTCGCGCTGGCCGCCCGAACTGGTGCCCTGCCCGCCGGGCAGTTGCACCGAGTGCGTCGCGTCGAAGACGACCGGGCAGCCGGTCTCGCGCATGATCGCCAAACTGCGCATGTCGGAGACGAGATTGTTGTAGCCGAAGGATGCGCCACGCTCGCAGACCATGATCGTGTCGGCACCGCCATTGGCTGCTTTCGCCTTGGCGACGACCTGCTTCATGTCGCCCGGCGCGAGAAACTGGCCCTTCTTGATATTCACCGGCTTGCCGCAGGTGGCGACGGCCTGGATGAAATCTGTCTGACGGCACAGGAAAGCCGGCGTCTGCAGCACATCGACGACGGCAGCGACCTCGGGCACCTCGCCCTCGGTATGCACGTCGGTCAGCACCGGCACGCCGATCTGCTGCTTCACCGTGGCGAGGATGCGCAAGCCCTCCGCCCTGCCGTGGCCGCGGAAGGACTGCGTCGAACTGCGATTCGCCTTGTCGTAGGACGCCTTGAAGATGTAGGGGATGCCCAGCTTGCCGGTGATTTCCTTCATGCGGCCGGCGACGTCGAGGCAGAGCTGCTCCGACTCGGCCACGCAGGGCCCGGCGATCAGGAAAAAGGGTTTATCAAGGCCGACCTCGAATCCGCAGAGCTTCATGATTGCTTGCCTTGCCGTCTCGCCAGCGCTGACTTTACGAAGGAAATGAACAGCGGATGGCCGGTACGCGGATTCGAGGTGAATTCCGGGTGGAACTGTACGCCGACGAACCAGGGGTGCAGTGTCTGTGGCAGCTCCATGATTTCGGGCAGGTTCTCGGAAGGCGTGCGCGCGCTGATGACGAGGCCGGCGGCTTCGAGCTTGGGCACGTAGGCATTGTTGACTTCGTAGCGGTGGCGATGGCGCTCGTTCACTTCCTTGCCGTAGATGCTGGCGGCCAGCGTGCCTGCCTTGATGGGACACTTCTGCGCGCCGAGGCGCATCGTGCCGCCGAGATTGGAAGTCGCATCGCGCTTTTCGACGCGGCCTTCGCGGTCGGCCCATTCGGTGATCAACGCGACGACGGGATGCGGCGTGTCGGGATCGAACTCGGTGCTGTTCGCGCCGTCGAGACCGGCCATGTGGCGAGCAATTTCGATGGTGGCGAGCTGCATGCCGAGGCAGATGCCAAGATAGGGCACCTGATGCTCGCGCGCATAGCGGATCGCGACGATCTTGCCTTCGGTGCCGCGCTTGCCGAAACCGCCGGGGACGAGAATGGCATCCATGCCCTTGAGCGAAGCCGGACCGTGCTTTTCGATTTCCTCGGAGTCGAGGTAATGGATCTTCACCTTGCTGCGCGTGTGCATGCCGGCATGCACGAGCGCCTCGGTGAACGACTTGTAGGACTCGGTCAGGTTGACATACTTGCCGACGAAGGCGATGTTCACCTCGTGTTCGGGATGTTCAAGCGCATCGATGAGCTTCTTCCAGACGGAAAGATCGGCGGATTTGGCCAGGATGTTCAGCTTGTGGCAGACGATGCCGTCGAGCATCTGGTCATGCAGCATGCCGGGAATCTTGTAGATCGAGTCGGCGTCGAGCGCTGCAATCACCGCCTCGGGCTGGACGTTGGTGAACAACGCGATCTTGCGGCGTTCTTCCTCGGGGATCGGCCGGTCGGCGCGACACAACAGAATGTCGGGCTGGATGCCGATCTCGCGCAGGTCCTTGACCGAGTGCTGCGTCGGCTTGGTCTTGAGCTCGCCCGCCGACGCGATGTAGGGCACGAGGGTCAGGTGGATGTAGCAGGCGTTGCTCTTGCCTTCTTCGATACCCATCTGGCGAATCGCTTCGAGGAATGGCAACGACTCGATATCGCCGACTGTGCCGCCAATCTCGACAATCGCCACTTCGGCTCCTTCGGCACCGCGCTTGACGTAACGCTTGATCTCGTCGGTGATGTGCGGGATCACCTGCACCGTCTTGCCGAGATACTCACCGCGCCGCTCCTTGCCAATCACCGATTCGTAAATCTGGCCGGTGGTGAAGTTGTTGCGCTTGCCCATCTTGGTGCTGGTAAAGCGCTCGTAGTGGCCGAGATCGAGGTCGGTCTCGGCGCCGTCCTCGGTGACGAAGACTTCGCCATGCTGGAACGGCGACATCGTGCCGGGATCGACGTTGATGTAGGGGTCGAGCTTGAGATGGGTAACTTTGATGCCGCGCGATTCGAGGATCGCCCCGAGGCTGGCGGCGGCGATGCCCTTGCCCAGACTGGACACGACACCACCCGTTACGAAGACGTATTTGGTCATGGCAAGAAGCCGTAGCGGGAAAGCCGAATGATACTGGAAAGACCGGCGGCCTCAAAGCCGTTTTGCACGCCGATCCGCTTCAGGTCAGTGACAGGTTCGCTTCCCGCCGCAACGCGGCCAGTACGGCTTGCAGCCGTTCGCGACTGGCCTCGAGATCACCGGAACGCAGGCGGGCAGCGGCCGGATTTTGTGCATGCAACTGCTTGATTTCATCGCCTTTTCGATGAACCTCGCCATGCACGGCGACAAGCGGGTCAAACGCCGCGAGCTTGCCATAACGCTGACGGCCACCCCCAACGAGCCATTGCCCGAAACGGCACTCATGCGGGTCGAGGACCGGCCAGTGGGCATTGCTGTTGCTGTCGGCCTGCAGGGCGTGGGTGAAATCCCGCATCCAGCGCAGATGGTCGATCTCCACGGTCAGCAACGGCAGATCCTCCCGCGGCCAGACGGGGCAGTCGCGCCACGCGTCGGGCTGGCGCCATGTGGACGCCCAGCGCGGCAGTTCCTCGGGTGGCATCGGACGTGCGATGCCGTAGCCTTGAGCAGCCCGGCAACCGAGATGGAGCAGCATGCGCCCATGCGCGACGGTTTCCACCCCTTCCGCGATGACTTCGCGGCGAAAAGATGTGGCGAGGCCGATGATGCCATCGACGATGGCCAGGTCTTCGGGATCCACGAGCATGCCCCGCACGAAGGATTGATCGATCTTCAGCGTGCCGGCCTGCAACTGCTTGAGGTAGTTCAGGGAAGAGTAGCCAGTGCCGAAATCATCGATGGCGAACCCGACGCCCAAAGCATGGCAACTGTCGATAATCCGGGATACCTGCGTCAGGTCTTCGAGTGCCGCCGTTTCGAGAATTTCGAGTTCGAGCAATTGCGGTGGTACCGCAGGGTGGCCGGACAAGGCATTGCGCAAGGTTTCAATGAAATCCCTGGCCTGCAACTGCTGGGCCGCGATATTGATGCTCACGCTCAGCGCGAGTCCTTGAGCCAGCCAGCCATCCATCTGGTTGAGCGCGGTCTTCAAGACCCAGAGCCCGAGTTCCGGCTGCATGCCGACGAAATCGATGACCGGCAGGAAGTCAGCCGGCTGCAGCAGACCGCGCTGTGGGTGCTGCCAGCGAATCAGTGCTTCGGCGCCGATCACCTCGCCCGTACGCATATCGACCTTGGGCTGGTAATGAAGCACGAACTCGTCGTGATCGAGGCCCCGCTGAATATCCTCGCACGAGGCCGACCGGGCCTCGGATAAACGATCATGCTCGACATCGAACAGCTGGTAACGATTCCGTCCAGCCTGCTTCGAGGCATACATTGCCTGGTCGGCATGACGGACCAGCGTGTCAGCATCGGCCCCGTCCAGCGGGTACAAGGTCACGCCAATGCTGGCCGACAGCAGCGCATCGCCTTCCTTCAGCGCGAAGGGACGACTCAATTCCACGCGGATCCGTTCGAGGGCGATCTCGCATTCATCTAAATGGCACAGGTTGCCCAACAGGACGACAAATTCGTCGCCGCCGAGGCGACTCACCGTATCCCCACCGCGCACGCAGCCGAGCAGTCGATGCGCGGCCTCGATCAGAAGGCGGTCGCCGGCCGCATGTCCCCAAGTGTCGTTGATCGGCTTGAACCCGTCGAGATCGAGATAGCAGACCGCCAGCAGGCGCTGGTTGCGCATGGCCAGTCCCATCGCCTGGTTCAGGCGGTCGGATAGCATGCGCCGGTTGGGCAAGTTGGTCAGCGCGTCGAAATAGGCCATGCGCTCGAGGCGCGACTGGCTTTCCTTCAATTCACTGACATCGCTGGAAAGCCAGATGAAGTGGCTGACCTGGCCATTGCCCGCCCGCTTGGCCGAAATGCTGCTCTGCTGGATATAGAGGCTGCCGTCCCTGCGCTGATTCCAGAGTTCGCCGCGCCAGAACCCCTTCTCGATCAGGTCCCGCCACATGACCGCGTAGAAATCCGGGCCTTGCTTGCCCGACGACAGAAAGCGCGGGTTGTTGCCGATGACTTCCTTCCGGTCGTAGCCGGTGAGCCAGAGAAAGGTATCGTTGGCCTCGAGAATCTTGCCGGTCGCATCCGTGATCACGATGCCTTCCTGCGCATGGTCGAAGACGCCGGCGGCGAGTTGCAGTTGTTCCTTGTTGCGCTGGAGCAGGCGATTGGCGCGCAGCATCCATGTCAGCGTCGCCAGCAACAAGGCGATAACCAGCGCACCGGCGAACAGGATCGGCTTGCCGTGGCGCTCCATGATGTCGTGGAAGCCGAGGGGAAGGTTTTTGTAGGGCCCCAGGCGAAACTCAAGGAACAGGTCGTGCATCGACTGGTAGTTGTGCGGCAGCGTCCAGCCGTAAATACCGGCAGCCTCGGCTGCGGGATGCTTTGGCGCGATCTCGAGCAGCGCGATCAAAATTTCCTTGGTCAGTTCTTCCGGCACGTGATTGAGCCGTGCGAAGGGCCACTGTGGATACAGCCGGGTGCTGTGCGCGTAAGGGAAATTGGCCGTGTGGCGTTGCCCGACGATGCGCAACGCCCGCAGGTCCAGCTTGCCTGCCGCGGCCAGGTTCTCGATCAGGTCGGAGCGGACGAAGCCGGCGTCGCCGTTGCCGGCGAGCACGGCCGCCACAATCTTGTCGTGATTCGGCAACACGATGACTGCGGCAGCATCGCGCAACAGGTCGATCCCGGCTGCCCTAGCCTCGGGCAAATGGATTTGCCAGCCGAATGCGCTCGTGTTCGAGACGATCAAGCGCTTGCCACGCAAGTCTGCATAGCCTTGGAGATCCTCGCGCTCCGCCCGGGCAATCACCGCGCTGCCGAAGCGATCGACCGGTCCGTGCGGGCCGGCAATGCGCATCGTCGCGATGCGCTCGACCTTGCCGTCTGCTTCGAGTTCGACGTAATGGCCCGTATTGGTCGTCAAGAAATCGATGGCGCGGGATTCGATGTTGTCCTTGAACTCATCCAGGGACAGCGGCACGATTTCGAAGCGGTGGGGCGCAAGGCGCTGGCTCAGGTAATCGGCATGGGGCTGCCAGTCCGCGGAGGCACGTTCCTTGCCGCGGAAGGCCAGCACACCGATGCGCCAGGTTTCCGGCTCCGCGGCCCAGCCGGAGTTTGCTGCCCACAGGGCAAAAACCGCAAAGGCCAGCAACAGGGACCGGAACCCCCTCGAATCCTTACCCGACTGCACCCTCACGAGACACGATCCCGGATCTCCGGCCAGGCCTTGCCCAGGTAATAGCCCATCGACCAGAGGGTCAGCGCGGCCGCCAGCCAGATCAGCGCCTCGCCCATGCCGGCGATGGGAATGCCCAGCAGCGAGTCGTAATACAGCAACATCGGGATGGCGACCATCTGGGCGGTGGTTTTCAATTTGCCGATGAAGGACACGGCCACACTCTTGGCCGCGCCGATATGCGCCATCCACTCGCGCAGCGCGGAGATCGTGATTTCGCGACCGATGATGATGATCGCGACGATGGCGTCCGCCCGCTCGAGATGAACCAGGATCACCAGCGCCGCGGCCACCATCAACTTGTCGGCGACGGGATCGAGGAAGGCGCCGAAGGCCGAGGTCTGGCCGAGCTTGCGCGCCACCCAGCCATCGAACCAGTCGGTCACGGCGGCCACGATGAAGGCCACCGTCGCGATCAGGTTCTGTTCGTGCAACGTCAAGGGCAGGTAATAAACCCCCACCACGACGGGGATCAGGACGATGCGCGTCCAGGTCAGCGAGTTTGGGAGGTTAAAGATCATGCGGAATGTAATTGGCGATGGATCGCTTCGGCCAGCGCACGACTGATGCCGGAAACGCGGCACAAATCGTCCACCGTCGCGGCCTTCACGCCGTCCAGCCCGCCGAAATGCGCCAGCAGCGTCCTGCGCCGGGTCGGCCCGATGCCGGCCACATCCTCCAGCGCCGAGCGGCCGCGCGCCTTGGCACGCCGCGCACGATGGCCGACGATGGCGAAACGATGCGCCTCGTCGCGAATTTCCTGGATCAGGTGGAAGCCGGCATTGTCCATGGCCAATTCTAGCGGCTCGGGCCGGCCATGCACGAACAGCGTCTCCAGTCCGGGCTTGCGCGCCTCGCCCTTCGCCACGCCGATGCTCGCCATGTGGCCCAAACCGAGTTCGGCGAACACCTCACGCGCCACGCCGTGCTGTCCCTTGCCGCCGTCGATCAGCACAAGGTCGGGCGGTGCCGTCGCGCCAGCGCTGACTTTCTCGTAGCGCCGCGTCAACGCCTGGCGCATCGCCGCATAGTCATCGCCCGGCGTGATGCCTGCGATGTTGAAACGCCGGTAATCGCCCTTCTTCATCGCGCCATCAACACAGACCACGCAGGAAGCGACCGTGCCCTCGCCCATCGTGTGGCTGATGTCGAAACACTCGATGCGGCGCGGCGGTTCGGGCAGGTCGAGCGCCACGCGCAAGGCTTCCAGCCGCCCGCCGGCCCGTGCCTGCGTCTGGCGCCGTGCCGTCAACGCCAGCCCGGCGTTGTTCGCGGCCATCTCGACCCAGGCACGCTCCATCTCGTTGCGGGCCGGGCCGCCGTGCAGGCTGGCCGGCAAGTCGTCCAATGGCCACGGGTCGAGGATCAGGCGCGGCGGCACATCGTGGTCGGCATAGTGCTGGGCCAGGAATGCCGACAAACCTTCTGCCGCGCTCGCTTCGCCGGTCATCTGCGGGAAATGGGCACGATCGCCGAGGTGCAACCCGCCGCGCACCATGGCGAGATTCACGCACAGATCGCCGCGCTCGACGACTGCGGCAATGATATCCACGTCGACATCGCGCGTCGAGCTGACATATTGCCGATGCAGCACCGCCTGCAGCGCCCGGATCTGGTCGCGCAGCAGGGCCGCCTGCTCGAAGTGCAGCGCGGCCGCTGCGGCGTCCATCTGCCCGGTCAGCTTCTCGATCACCTCGCCATGGCGGCCCATGAGGAACAGTTCCGCCAGCCGCACATCCGCCGCATAGTCCTCGGCCGACACCCGCCCGACGCAAGGCGCCTTGCAGCGCTGTATCTGGTGCAGCAGGCACGGCCGCGAGCGGTGGGCAAACACCGCCTCCTCGCAAGTGCGCAGCAGGAAGGTTTTCTGGATCAGCTGGATGCCCTCGCGCACCGCCAGCCCGCTGGGAAACGGCCCGAAATAACGCGACTTTTTTTCCAGGGCGCCGCGGTGGTAGAAGAGCCGAGGAAATTCCCCGCCCGACAGGCCGATATAGGCATACGACTTGTCGTCACGAAAGAGGATGTTGTACTTCGGCTTGAGCTTCTTGATCAGCGTGTTTTCGAGGATCAGCGCCTCGGCCTCGGAGCGCGTCGCCGTCGTCTCCATCCCCGCCACCTGCTGCAGCATCAAGGCAATGCGCGGGCTGTGGCCGGTCTTCTGGAAGTAGGACGTCACCCGCTTTTTCAGGTTCTTTGCCTTGCCGACATAGAGCACCGCCCCGTCGGCATCCAGCATGCGATACACCCCCGGCGCCTCAGTGAGTGTGACGAGAAAAGTCTTGCTGTCGAAAGTCAGACCTGGCATGACGGCACGCGCATCAGGCCAGCCCGAGGCGATCGAGCGGACTCGTCACGCCACGCCCGCCCTTGTTCAGCACATGGGTGTAGATCATCGTCGTGCTCACATCGGCATGGCCGAGCAGTTCCTGCACGGTACGGATGTCCTGCCCGCCTTCCAGCAAATGCGTGGCAAAGGAATGCCGCAGCGTATGGGGCGTGGCCGGCTTGGCCAGTCGCGCCGCCGTCACCGCCTTTTTCATCGCCCGCTGCAACAGCTTTTCATCGACATGGTGACGCCGCACTCGGCCGCTGCGCAGATCGGTCGAATGGCTGCCCGCGCAGAAGACGAACTGCCCGCCCCACTCCGTCGGCACCGCCGGATGCTCTGTTTCCTGCGCATCGGGCCGCCACACCTCGGCCTTGCCATCCCGCAGATCGTCCTCGTAAAGGATCCTTCGCCGCGCCAGATGCACCTCCAGCGGCCCGGCCAGCGCCACCGGCAACATCGTCACCCGATCTTTCGCCCCCTTGCCATCGCGGATCAAAATCTCATGGCGACCGAAATCCACATCCTTCACGCGCAGGCGCACGCACTCCATCAGGCGCATGCCCGTGCCGTACAACAGCCGCGCCATCAGGCCATACACCCCGTCCATGCGGTCAAGCACCGCGCGCACCTCGGTAGGCGTCAGCACCACTGGCAGGCGCTGCGAAGGCTTGGCACGCGTTATGTTGTCCAGCCAGGGCAGCGCGATCTCCAGCACCTCGCGGTAGAGGAACAACAGGGCCGACAGCGCCTGATTCTGCGTCGAAGCCGCCACCTTGCCATTCACCGCCAGATCGGACAGGAACGCCTCCACCTCCACCGCCCCCATGTCACGCGGATGGCGCTTGCCATGAAATATGATGTAGCGTTTAATCCAATGGACATATTGATCTTCCGTGCGAATGCTGTAATGCTTCACCCTGATATGGGCACGGACTTGATCGAGCAGCTTGGGCGGGCTGGCGATATCGGGTGCTACAGAAGGTGTGCTATCCGGATAAACCATGACACGTTATTAGTATTAACAATAAGTTATGTGCTTTTACAATAAATATAGGCAGCGGATCGGGTGAAATATACACCGATCTATGTGTTCACTTTACGTTAGAGATTTCCATGTCCCGCGCATACCAAAGTTTTGAGTACGGCATCAAAGACGCAGAAGAACTGCTTGCCCATTTCGACGCTGTCAATGCCAACCCGCCGCCGGCAAATGCCGAGGTACTGAAACGGGCGGGCCTTGTTATGGCCTTAACTGCATGGGAAACCTACGTCGAGGATCGACTCTTGGAGGAAATGAACAAGAAACTTGGCGTGGTTGCCGGCAGTTACGTCGGTGATTTTGTCCTGAAAAAATTGCACACCGATCTAAAACAATTCCACAACCCAAGTTCGGATAAGACAAAACGCATATTTCAAGAATACCTGGGCCTTGATGTCACCGAAGGGTGGTCATGGGCCAACTATGACCCTGAAAAAGCTCGGGCCACGTTGAATAGTTGGATAGGTAAGCGCGGAGATGCCGTGCACCGATCCAAACCCATAAACAATGGTTCCCCTGTTGCGCATCTAATCAAACGCGACGAACTAGAAAAGGTAATTCGTTTCGTTAAAGATCTCGTAAGAGCCACTGACACTTATGTCGACAACAATCTCTAACATGGCGCTCAACCTCGCTCCCTTCGGTCGCTGGACGCTGCGCGATAAAGCCGCGCAGCGCCGGTTAGCTCTACGTTCCCCGCTCGTGACTGCCTACGCAGAGGAAAACCTGTGATGATGCACCCAAGTGGGGGGCTGTATAAAGCCCTGGGGGATATGCTAAACAGCGGAGCGCTGTCGCCAGCGCCGCATAACCGCGTTGATGCGGACGCAGCGGAAAGCGCTCCGAATAAAGGGCGACAAACCCGCAGGGTTTTGGGCGGGTATCTGACAAGGCAGAAGCAGGTGGATAACTGGCCGGCAGTCACGACGTGGAACGCCCCGTTCGAGCGTCATCGCTCGCAAAGCTCGCGACCTTGCCCCACTCGTGCGGGCACTGGCAACACAATGAAGCATGTTGCCAGCGAATTCCCCGCACTCGGGGGTGACGCTCAACTATGAAACGTTGGGCGTCGCCATAGGAACGTCATGAACAAAAATATTGTCGTACCCACAGCGTTATTTTTCTTGAGCGCGCTTCTCACCGTCATGTTGCATCCTGCCGTACTGTTCCTGGTGGGGGCAGTTATTTGTGTCATCGCTGTACTGAAATATCGCTCTCGAAAGGACACTGAGCTGAGGCTTGGAGCCACCTTGCTATTTCGGTCAGGGCTTGCCGTTATCGCTGGTGCAATAGTCGCAGTTGCTTCTGTGCTTGCCGCGATGTCTGGTCTATTTGCTAGGTGACCATGAACCAAAACCAGCCCAACCCGGCGCTCAACCTCGCTCCCTTCGGTCGCTGGACGCTGCGCGATAAAGCCGCGCAGCGCCGGTTAGCTCTACGTTCCCCGCTCGTGACTGCCTACGCAGAGGAAAACCTGTGATGATGCACCCAAGTGGGGGGCTGTATAAAGCCCTGGGGGATATGCTAAACAGCGGAGCGCTGTCGCCAGCGCCGCATAACCGCGTTGATGCGGACGCAGCGGAAAGCGCTCCGAATAAAGGGCGACAAACCCGCAGGGTTTTGGGCGGGTATCTGACAAGGCAGAAGCAGGTGGATAACTGGCCGGCAGTCACGACGTGGAACGCCCCGTTCGAGCGTCATCGCTCGCAAAGCTCGCGACCTTGCCCCACTCGTGCGGGCACTGGCAACACAATGAAGCATGTTGCCAGCGAATTCCCCGCACTCGGGGGTGACGCTCAACTATGAAACGTTTTCCCCGCTCGTGACTGCCTACGCAGAGGAAAACCTGTGATGATGCACCCAAGTGGGGGGCTGTATAAAGCCCTGGGGGATATGCTAAACAGCGGAGCGCTGTCGCCAGCGCCGCATAACCGCGTTGATGCGGACGCAGCGGAAAGCGCTCCGAATAAAGGGCGACAAACCCGCAGGGTTTTGGGCGGGTATCTGACAAGGCAGAAGCAGGTGGATAACTGGCCGGCAGTCACGACGTGGAACGCCCCGTTCGAGCGTCATCGCTCGCAAAGCTCGCGACCTTGCCCCACTCGTGCGGGCACTGGCAACACAATGAAGCATGTTGCCAGCGAATTCCCCGCACTCGGGGGTGACGCTCAACTATGAAACGTTAGCCATTTCGTATCGCGATGACGCCGGAAGAAAAAGCAGCCAAGGACATGATCTTCATCGCCCCTTACGATTACGAGGGGTTAGCTGGTTGGCTCGTCCGAATATCGTGGTATCCCGATGGCAATTATGAGCATCGCAAGTGGCACGGAAAACTTTTTGCTTTTCGAGACTTTGCCTCAAACGAGGAGGCTTTAGCGGCAGCACGGAACTACCGCGACAAGTGGATCGAGGAGAACAAGGAAAAACGTTACCTGCGCAGCATAGGGGCGAGATTTAGCCCGACACTTCCCCGCAACAATACGAGCGGCATCGTAGGTGTCGGTCGCTCCGAGCGAAAGGGTAAGTCGGGGAAAACCGAGATTTGCTGGCAAACAACCTATCCCGGTCCCGATGGCAAAGTTAAGAACGAGAAATTCGCCATCGGTAAGTATGGCGAGATCGGCGCACTACGATTAGCCATACAAGCGCGCCGTGCTGGACTTCTAACAGCGCTCGGCGGTCGTAATATTGCAACCGATGAATCTGCATACGCATCCATCCAGTTTTACGATGACATCCTTGCGAACCTTCAGGATTATCGAGATCAAAGCTCCGATCCATCGGTCATCGAGATCGTTCGCAATCCCGACATTCCGGCAACTACCAAACTTGAGCAACTTCAAGTAAGGATCGGGCAGCAACGGTTTCGCCGTGAAGTGCTGGAGTTCTTCGACAACAAGTGCGCTGTCACCGGTTCAACCTTGCTAATCCGAGCCTCCCACATCAAGCCTTGGCGTGTCGCGACCAACGAAGAGCGGCTGAATCCAGCGAACGGGCTAGCGCTGTCACCAGTTTATGACGCAGCATTTGACCTGGGACTGATTAGCTTTCGTCCAGATGGACAGATATTGCTCTCGGCAAAGCTTGAATCTAACGCCGCAGCTCTGGGGGTTACAGGAAATGAAATAATTGAGTCACTCACCGACGAACACTTTGCTTTCTTGGACTGGCACCGCAAGAATATCTTTACCGCCATCAATGGCTAACACTTCGCTCCAGGGGACGCTGCGCGATAAAGCTGCGCAGCGCCCCTGAGCTTGGACGTTAGACCCCAACAACCGCAAGCCGTGGAGCCTTTAGATTTGACACCTGCAGACCAGAACCCGTCAAAGCTAATCGATCGCCTCTAATTAGCCATTGGGCATGCTGGGACGAGCACGAAGATTTCTACTTGACGAGGCTTGCACCAGGTCTCGTCGCTAATCCTGACAGCGGGGATGACACCGAAAAGCCGCTTCTTCGCGATCTTCGTAGGCATCTCAATGAGAAGGAATGCGTGCGATCTACCAAGAATGATTGCCGAAAGACGTGCAGGGACTCTTCGCGAAATCGAAAGCGAACGCTTGCGGCGCGAGGCGCTAGAAAAAGAGAGACAGAGAGGCTGAACGACTCGCTGCCCAAAAGAAGGATGAGGAAGTTCGCGAACAAGCTTTCCGACAGGCACAACTCCGCAAGCAGAAGGAAGCACAGCGAAATGCAATAGTGCAGGAACTCCGTAGCAGACTTCAATCGGATTTCCTTGGTGCTGACGTTTTCTTTCAAGAATCCTCTACTGGCCTCATCACCAAGCGGTGTTCGAGGCAGAAAAGCTTTCGTTTGTGAAGGCATGGATTGCAGCGAACACTCCGAGCAGCCATGTGGCTTGAACAATCTCCGATGCCGAGCTCGTCTCTGCCTTCGCTTCCTTGCTGGCCCATCAGGTTGCTCGCCCGAGCAGGTATGGCAGACAACGACGCTAGTCCACCGCGCACTGTTTCATTTCAAACATTGCCGTATCGTCCCCGTGAAATACTAATCCTCGCCTTTAACCGGAAAGCTGCCTTGGAGATTCGTAGAAGGCTGCTAGGATTAATTGAAGATGGTGCGGATGCGGCGATTAACGCTGACATTAATCGCCGCATTCGTGATGCCGGAAAAAACAAGCGAGCCGACAGGGACGAAATTGAAGCCAGTGCAGTAGATGCCATTGCTATACGCCTCAACATCACACTGCCTCATGTGATGACTTTCCATGCTTTGGCCTACGCCATCGTGCATCCAGGGGAAAGTATTTTGTACAACGGCGCAGAAGGTGAGTCCCAGGGATTAAATCGGGCATTTCAACAGGTGATCGATGATCACCTTCAGAGCCCCGCCTTCCGAGAAAAGATCCGCGAACTGATGCTCGCCCATTTTTCAGAGAGGATTGGGATCGCATCATTGAGGGGAGATACGATCAAAGCAAGGAGGAACTTCTTCGTTTTCGTCGGTCACTGCCGAGAGAAAGTATTGGTGGTGAGTACGTAAAGTCTTTTGGCGAAAAGGCCATCGCCGACTTCCTATTTGAGCACGACATTGCGTACAAATACGAACGCAACCACTGGTGGAGCGGCATCAACTACCGCCCAGATTTTCACAATCTTCAGAACGCCAAAGAGTGGCGTAATCATCGAGTACTTCGGGCTTAACGGCGACAGTGACTACGATGAAATGTCCAATGCAAAGCGGGCTTATTGGAGGGAAAAAGCTGACTGGACTCTGATCGCGTTCTCTCCGGTAGATCTTGCCCGTAGTGGTGTCGATTCATTTCGTGATCTGCTAAAAAATCGCATTGAGGACCAAGGGGTTGCATGTACGCGACTGTCTGAAGACGAAATTTGGCATCGAGTCCGGGACAGGGCCATCGATAGATTTACGACGGCGTCTGTTGGTTTCATTGGCAGGTGCCGCAAACGGTCTGATAGTCGTCCATCCTGCGTTACAAAAACTTATCGAGAGTTATTTACCACTTTCTCCTGTAGAGAAGATCTTTCTCGACCTTGCTCAGCGACTGTACGTTGCCTACCTTGAACGATTGTGATGCCACCGGGGAGGAGGATTTCGATGGCCTCATGCAGCGCGCCGCAGAAGCGGTTAACGCCGGAATCACCACTTTCAACGCAAATCAGGCAGCGGAGGATTTGGCCGCTCTTTAAGGTATGTATGCATTGATGAGTTTCAAGATTTTTCGGATCTCTTCTACCAACTCCTTGGTGCTATCAGGAAGGTGAGCCCAGCCGTTGAACTGTTCTGCGTGGGTGACAATTGGCAGGCTATCAATGGATTCGCAGGATCAGACTTAAGATTTTTCAAGAACTTACGAAGAGCATATTGGAAAGTCCCGCCGACTATATATTTCACGAACTACCGATCGTCAATTCGATCGTCGCCGTTGGCAATACACTCATGGCCGGATTGGGGAAGCCTGCTGTTGCCACAAACAAACGGTGGGAAAGGTTTTAATTTCGGATCTAAATGAATTCGAACCCTCACTGATGAGAGAAACAGCGCCATCCAGGTGACATTATTACCCCTGCGGTTTCTCGACTCGCGAATAACGCACTTGCGGCTGGCGTTGATGTGGTGATGCTTTGCCGGCGCAATGCGATCCCCTGGTTCGTCAACTTCCAGGATCAAGTTGATGGCCATGGCCGTGGTCTTGCCCGATTCCTCGATACAGTTCGATCTTTCTTCCCGAAGGGATTGAAGGAGAGCGAATCAGTATTTCTACCGCGCACAAGTACAAAGGTTTAGAAAAGCCGATGGTAATCATGCTCGACGCCGTTGCTCGAAGTTACCCGCTAATTCATCCAGACTGGGCCTTTTCAAGAATTCTCGGTGACAGCCTTGAGAAGATTGCCGAGGAAGAAAGACGCCTCTCTCTATGTGGCACTGACACGCGCCGTGGGCACTTTAGTGGTCATGACAGAAGATCGGAGCAAGTCCCCCTTTCTCGAAGAGCTGGAACGCGCAAGTCCGTTAACCGCTATCAACTGGGCTGACTTCCCGCCCGTCCGGGGCCTGATCACCTCGTTTGGTCATAAAAATTGGAAATCAAGATCAGCGCAGAGGCGCGCCCACCTTCGCCATCAAAGATTTTCTAAGGCATCAGGATATGAGTGGCAGTCCAACGGTTGGCCAGGGTGGGCAAAGAGTTTTCCTGCCGTGGGTTTCAGAATTGAGACACTTAAGTCGGAGGTTTGGTCCACGCCTGCAGATGGGATAGAGATTCGCATTTTTAACGATGCCGAAAACCTCGTGGCGCGGTTCTTGATTGACGATGGCAACTGGACCTGCGTAATCGATAATCTGCTGACTGTTTGCGCGCCAAGTGGTGCCGCTGAGAATGAACTACACTGCGACCCTCTGCCAAATGGGGTCTAACCCGGCGGTCCACCGGACCTGCGCGAAAAGCCGCGCAGGCCGGTGAATTCAAACGTTCCCCGCTCGTGACTGCCTACGCAGAGGAAAACCTGTGATGATGCACCCAAGTGGGGGGCTGTATAAAGCCCTGGGGGATATGCTAAACAGCGGAGCGCTGTCGCCAGCGCCGCATAACCGCGTTGATGCGGACGCAGCGGAAAGCGCTCCGAATAAAGGGCGACAAACCCGCAGGGTTTTGGGCGGGTAGCTCTACGTTAGCCCGCTCAACAACATCGGAGGTTCTGCCCTGTGAAAATGTTCGTGGTTACTCTCGTTCTATTGGTTCTTGCCGCGTTTGTATTTGTCATTCTCAAGAAACGGGCGTCCGCTGGTAGCGGTGATGCACCGTGGCCTTTCTATGCGAAGAAGCCGCTCACGCAGCCCGAGCAAATTCTTTATCACCGCCTCGTTGCTTCGGCGAAGTTGACGGCGGCGTACTCACGGTGCGGTTCACTTACCGTGCTTCGGTTATTCGAATCATTGGCGCCGGCTATTGGCGCAAAGGAAAGGCCATCTATGAGCGCGAAAATCAAATACACCGATGAACCCCTTGGCAAGGTTCAGGTGGTTCCGGACTTCCTTCCTTCGCCGGCCGAACTGGCATTTCGTGAAGAAGGTGTGAAAGTAACTTTGGCTCTGAGCAAGAAGAGCATCGAATTCTTCAAGTCGGAGGCTTCAAAGCATCACACACAGTACCAGCGCATGATTCGGCGGCTTCTCGACGCGTATGTCGACGGCCAGGCCCCAACCCGGCAGTCCACACGGACGCTGCGCGATAAAGCCGCGCAGCGCCGGTGACTTCTACGTTGCATCTCGGGAACCGTAATGGCACTTGATGCTCTTGAACAGATATATACCACCGGCTGAAGCTGAGGCAAACTACTACCGGCAACTCGCAAAGCAGTCAGTTGCCGAACCCGTTACTTAAACCAAATGGCCTCCACGAAACCCGGGGCGATTCATCGGCGTGCGGCAAAGACGCTCCTACCCCGGCAGTCAACGCGGACACGGCGCGATGAAGCCGCGCAGTGCCAGTTACTTCGATATTGGGCAAACTGGCCCGTGCCCCTAATAACTAACCGGAGAACGCCATGAACCAGCCCCGGCCAATAGATCCCGCCGAGATGTACGAGAACTATTTTGTCCCGGCCATGTTTCTTCCATGGGCCGGTATCCTGCTCCGCCATGCGGCCCCGCAAACGGGGGAACGGGTGCTCGACGTGGCCTGTGGGACAGGCATTGTCGCGCGCCAGGCAGCGCCGCTGGTGGAGGCAAGCGGGCATGTGGTCGCACTTGATATGAATCCGGCAATGCTGGGCGTTGCGCGCACGCGCCCAGCACCACTTGGCGCAACGATTACCTGGCAGGAAGGAAATGCCATGGCCCTGCCCTTCCCGGATGGCGTCTTTGATCTTGCGCTCTGCCAGCACGGGTTGCAGTTTTTTCCGGACCGTGCGGCGGCCGTGCGCGAAATGCGCCGCGTCGTGGTGCCCAGGGGGCGAGCGGCAGTGATCGTCTTGCAAGCGCTTGCACTGCATCCCGTCTTCGAGGCACTTATGGAGTCGGTGGCACGACACCTCTCGTTACCCATATCCGCAGTCATGACCCCGTTTGCGTTACACGATGCCGAAGAGCTGGCGAATTTATTTACGGCGTCGGGATTTGAGAAAGTGAGCATTCTCCCCGATTCGATCACGGTCCGGTTTCCCGAACCAGAGCGGTTTGTGCCGCTTGCCGCGACAAGTTCGGCGGCGGCAGTGCCGGCCTTTGCCCAACTGCAAGCACCAGAACGCGCAGCACTGCTCGAAGCCGTACGTGCGGATGTGGAGCCTGTCATTCACAAGTACCGTGAAGCTAACGCGGTCAGCTTTCCGATGTTTGCACACGTTCTATTGGCCACCGCATGATGGTTGCTTGGCGCGGCACTTTGGACTTGGGCGCCAACAATTCATTCCAGCGGACTGTCAAAAAAGCGGCGCCATTTGCCAACCATTGAATTCAAAAGTTAGCCCATCCCTTCGGCACTACCCGCAATGCCAAAGCTATTCATAGCCATTTCTCTCCTCAGCTTGCCGTTCTTTGCTCATGCAGAGGATGCGGCCATAGCCCGTCTGTTCGGCAAAGCGGGTATCAATGGAACCCTAGTGATCGAGTCAATCAAAACTGGCCAACGCTTTGTCCACAACGGCGCCCGTTCGAAACAGGCTTTCACCGCCGCCTCCACGTTCAAGGTGCTGAACACCTTGATCGCCCTTGAGGAGGGCGTGATAGCCGAAGCAAATTCCAGCATCCAATGGGATGGCACCCATTACGAGATCGCCGACTGGAACAACAACCAGACTCTGGAAAGTGCATTCAAGGTCAGTTGCGTGTGGTGCTATCAGGCGTTGGCGCGGCGCGTCGGGGCGGCGAAATATCCGGCCTATCTCCGCCAGTCGCAATACGGGCAATTGCACGAACCGTTTGACGGTACGCAGTTCTGGCTGGACGGTTCGCTGACCATCAGCGCCGAACAACAGGTGGCGTTTCTTAAGCAGGTCGTAGAACGTCGTTTGCCGTATCGGGCAAGCAGTTACGACACCCTCAAAGCCATCATGCTGGCCGAAGCAACACCGCGCTATCGCCTGTACGCCAAGACTGGCTGGGCAACCCGCAGCACCCCTGGCATTGGCTGGTATGTAGGCTATGTGGAGGTAGCCGAAGACGCTTGGCTATTCGCACTGAATATCGATACCTGGAGCGCTGCCGACCTCCCGCTGCGCGGGCAACTACCTTAGATGCATTACGAGCCAAAGGCATCCTGCCAACGAGTTGATGCACGAACTATGTGCCAAGATCGTACTGAGCGTTGTGGAAGCCAAGCACGAAGCAGTCGTGCTGTTGCGGATGACAAAAGGTATACGTCAGCGTAGTCTGTCCTTATGAAGCCATTTCGCTGGGGTCCGGAGAAGAACGGGGCGCTCAGAACAGGGCAGGGTATTTCATTCGAGAGCATAGTTGTCTCAGTTGGGGCCGGAGGGCTGCTGGGTATCTTGGCACATCCGAATCAAGCGAAATATCCGAAGCTGCGCGTGCTACGGCCATCAAAGATCGTCGCGGCAACATCCGTCTGTCCTCTGGCGATTTGAGTGACATCCAGGTCAAAGCACTTGAAGAAGGTGTGCCGTACCAAACGCTTATCGCAAGCGTGCTTCACAAGTACGTTACGGGCCGTTTGGCCGAGCCAGGCGAGGCCAAGCAGCCGCGTAGCTCGACTACAAAACGCCGCGCCACATCGAGTGCTTGATGGCTTGCGCCAGCGTCGAGTCAACGCCCAACACTCCGTTCGAGGGGATGTACGCAGGGACAGACCGCGATTATTGTTTGCATTGGTGCCGCTTTCCAGTTGCTTGCTGTCTCCGGGCCCCCCAAGCGTTAGGGGTTTGGTCCGTGGTTGAAATCCAGTCCATAGGAGGAAATTGACATGAATGATAAGGAACTGTATCAGCAGAAAAAGCAGGCTCAGTTGGATGAGTGGAAGGCGGATGTCAACAAGCTGAAGGCCAAGATGTCAGGCGCCAGTGCTGATGCTCAGCTGGAAATGAACAAGCAAATACAGGCGCTTGAAAGCAGGATGGAGGAAGGCAAGGTGAAGCTGTCGGCGCTCTCCACGGCGGGTGACGAGGCCTGGGGGTCGATCAAGGAGGGTGTTGAATCGGCTTGGGGTTCGTTGAAGGCTGCAGTGAGTGATGCCGCCTCGAAATTCAAATGATGTGCGCTGCCTGACAATGCCCTCAAGCGGGACGCGGCGATAGAATCGCCGCGCACTTGCTCAAGCTTGTTGGCTAACGCTTGAATCATGAGGGAACCGTCCTGCGACATCTTCTGCGCGGTCATCGATAATTTCGGCGATGCCGGCGTGTGCTGGCGACTGGCCCGGCAACTGGCGTCCGAGCACAACTGGCGGGTCCGCTTGTGGATCGACGATCCGGCGCCCATCGGTCTCCTCGCGCCCGGACAAGACACGGTGGAAATTCGTCAATGGGCAGGCGATTTCGTTGGCGTCGAACCGGCGGATGTCGTCATCGAGGCCTTCGCCTGCACCCTGCCGGCGGGCTATGTCACGGCAATGGCAACGCAGCACCGCCCGCAAGTATGGCTCAATCTCGAATACCTGTCGGCCGAGGACTGGGTAGCCGACTGCCACGGCTTGCCTTCGCCGCAGGCCGGCCTGAACAAGTATTTCTTCTTTCCCGGCTTCGTGCCCGGCACCGGCGGACTGCTCAGGGAACGGAATCATGCCGTCCTGCCAGCGCTGACTTTCGCGGGGCCGCTCGAGATCTCGCTGTTCTGCTATGCCAACCCGCAACTGCCGGCGCTGCTCGCCGCTTGGCGCGATGGCGATCAGCCCATCACCTGCCATGTCTGCGCGGGGCTGCCCAACAGACAGGTCGAGGGCTGGCTCGGCGAATCATTTCCGGCCGAGACCATAGTCCAACGCGGCAACCTGACCCTGCAGGCGCTGCCTTTCCTGCTGAATTATATGGTTTCGTTCATTTTAACACACGCCTATAAAAAATTCTTTTTTTTACAATTTATAAGATTTTAGGCATTATTAGTCCAATTTTGGGTAAACTGTTGGGTAATTGATAGTTTCCCGTAGGGTAAGCGTAGGGTAAGCGTCAAGTATTGTTCGAGATATTCTGGTAATATAAATACAACAAAAGGGCGACTTCTCTTCTTCTCCTCCTTAATTGAGAGCCGGGGGCGGCGTACCCGGCTCTCACTATTTTATAAGAACAACCTGGAACAATCGGGTTGTTTTTCTGTTTTGGCTCCTCACGAAATATCGTCTAAAATAAAATAAGGTATTTTTATTGAAAGGTAAACAATCATGGCAAAATCTGAAAACTTTTTTACCGGAGGAAAATTGATGTAGGTAAAACGCTCATAACCGAGGAATATTTTATGATCCGGCTGATTTAACGACCCATATGTTTGTAACAGGCATGACCGGATCGGGAAAGACTGGTCTTTGTATATCATTGATGGAAGAAGCTGCACTTCAAAAAATTCCAGCAATTATCATTGATCCTAAAGGAGATTTAACCAACCTGTTACTACACTTTCCTGATTTCCTTCCATCGATTTTGAACCCTGGCTAGATCCGGAAGCAGCAAGCGCGATGGCAAGACCCCGCAACAAATGGCCACCGATACAGCTGCCTTCTGGGCAAAAGGATTTTCAGATTGGGGCATCTCCTCAGATGATCTTCGCGAATTAAAAATCGCTGCAGATTTTGCCATTTATACACCCGGCTCCACATCTGGAATACCTGTTAATATTTTATCCTCGTTTGCCGCGCCGGACATTCCCTGGCAGGAAAACCAGGAAATTTTGCGCGAGCGAATCGCCTCCAATATCACCGCACTTTTGGGATTAATTGGCTTTAGCGATATTGATCCACTAAGTTCCAAAGAACATATCCTTCTGGCCAATATTATGGAACATTATTGGAGTCAGGGCATCTCTTTCGATCTGACCGACCTGATTATGAAAACACAGGACCCGCCATTTGAGCGTTTAGGCGCGTTTCCAATAGACCGACTTTTTCCGGAAAAAGAACGTTTTGCACTGGCAATGAAACTAAACAATTTCCTGGCCTCACCGTCTTTTCAAACCTGGTTACAGGGACAAGCACTTAATGTCCAGGAAATATGTTATTCTCCGGATGGAAACCGAGACATTGCATTTTTTACCTTGCGCATCTGTGCGAAAATGAACGGATGTTTTTTGTTACTCTACTGTACGGTGCGGTTGAAAGTTGGATGCGGCGTCAAAGCGGCACCAGTGGATTACGTGCACTGGTTTATTTTGACGAAATTGTTGGATATTTGCCCCCGATTGCAAGACCGCCATCGCATACGATTATGCTGCGCATGCTGAAGCAAGCCCGCGCTTTCGGTGTGGGACTGATACTTACCTCACAAAACCCGGTTGATCTGGACTATAAAGCGCTTTCCAATGCCGGTACATGGATGATCGGCCGACTACAAACAGATCAGGATAAAGAACGATTAATGGACGGCCTGCAATCCGCCAGTGGCAGTATCGACCGCACTGCTGCCGATAAATTATTGTCAAATTTAGGAAAACGAGTCTTTCTCCTGCATAATGTCCATGAAAAGGACTCACGGTATTCAACACTCGATGGGCGATGAATTATCTGGCCGGACCAATGACCCGCAGCCAGGTTCCAGCGCTTAATACGCTGGTTGGTGCCGGGTTATCCACCATACAACCTGCGAGCAGTCAGACGGCAAGTACCCAGAGTGCAGGTACCCAATCTGTCCAATCCACTCCAATACCGGCTGTCAATCAGGCCGGGCAATCCGACCAATTTGGCGGTAAACACCCCGTTATTCCAGGCGGTATTGATGAATTTTATCTTCCTAATAATTTGACGTTACAAAAAGCTGCATCGATCCACAATACAACTGTTTCCTCCTCTGCCACCATTGATAAGTTGCAGTACCACCCCGTTTTATTGAGCCAATGCGAAGTACGTTACCAAAACCTTAAATACAATCTGCAGATGCTTAACAAAAAAACTGCGATTGTTGAAGATGAAGATGGTCGCCTGATTCGTTGGGAAGAGTTTCAAACCGCTCCTGTTGATCGCCAATCACTGGCGCAGACAGCCCTCCCGCAAACCACATTTAAAGATCTGCCGGGTTGGTTAGGAAATGTAGAAAAACATTAAAGCATTGGAAGGCGATTTCATTGAATGGGTCTACCGCTCAGCGACGATCCAGGTACGCGCAAACGAAGACCTCAAAATATACGGCGGTCCGGATCTCTCTTCAGCTGATTTTCGCAAATTATGTAGTGACGCAGCCCGTGATCAATTAGATCAGGAACTCGATAAACTAAAAACGAGCTATGAAAAAAAACTGGACGCATTGGAATCAAAATTAGAAAAAGAGGAACGCGACGTAAAAACTGCGGAAACTAAATTAAGTCAACGTCGTATGGAAGAAATGGGTACCCATGGTGAACTGCTTCTGTCTTTTATTTCAAAGAGAAAAAAATCAATTTCTTCCTCCCTCAGTAAAAGACGCATGACAACCCAGGCAAAATCTGATTTAGAGGAGCAGCAGCTGGATGTGGAACAGGTGCAGCGCGACCTGGACGCGATGGACGAGGAAATGAAACAGGCAATTGCAAAACTGGAAAACGATTGGGCTGAAAAAGTAAACAATGTCACTGAGATTCCAGTAACCCCCTATAAAAAAGATATATTTCTGGAAATCCACGGGATTGCCTGGCTGCCATATTATGTAATTAAAGACGGCAGTCAGACAATTGAAATCCCTGCATTTCAATCCGGAGAGTAATGATAAAACACAAATCCCGCTCAAATTGAGCGGGACTTGTTCATTAATCCATCTCCTGCCGGCCTGCCAACGCCCGCAGTAATGTGTTCTGGTCTGCGTATCCCAGGTCCCCCCCATCGGTAAACCGCGTGCCAATCGTGTCATTCGCAATGGCATATTTGTCCATCTGTTGTTTAAGGTACAAAGCGGTCGCGTCACCCTCCATAGAAGGGTTGGTAGCAATAATCAGCTCTTTTAATCACGCCGCTCCTGGCCCGTTCAACCAGCGGTTTTATTTTTAAGTCCTCCGGCCCAACCCCTTCAATCGGGGATAATGCGCCATGTAATACATGATAATGACCCATAAAGCCACCGGTGCGTTCAAGTGCTAAAACGTCTAAAGGTTCTTCTACAACACAAACCTGGCTCTCATCCCGCGTGGAGCTGGAACAGATTTCACACAGTTCATTGCCAGCCCCCGGTAATATTGAAACAGCGGCTGCAGAATGTGGTCGCTTCCTTGAGTGCATGCAATGCATCCGCCAGGTTTTGACTTAATTTCTTGTCGAGCTCTCAAAAGAAAAAAGGTCAGCCGGGATGCGGATTTCGGACCAATACCGGGCAAACGCTCGAAGCCATTGATTAAATTTTGAACAGGTTCAGGTAAGATCGCCATTATTATTTTTGAACAGGTTTCTTAACTAAAAGCCAAGACCGGGTATCCCGCCGGAAAGCGGTCCCAATCTTTCAGATTGCAACTCACGGCTCTGATCCAGCGCCATATTGACAGCGCTCAAAACCAGGTCCTGCAGCATTTCAGCATCTGCGTCTTCCAATAAACTCGGGTCAATTTCAACACCCTTACAATGTTGATCTCCTGTCATGGTAACTTTTAAGGCACCACCGCCAACACTGGCCGTTACAGTTTCTTCAGCTAAAGCCGCCTGTGCAACTTCCATTTGTTCCTGTAATTTTTGCAGTTGGCGCATCATGGCATTTTGACCACCGCCACCGCCACTGCCGCCCCCGGTTCTTCCGTATCCTTTTGCCATATTAATTACTCCTTATCTACAATTTTTCCACCTAATTCAATCGCAGCATTCACTAATGGACTATTTTCTATATCATGTTCCTGATCAATTATAGTATCTTTTGAATTACTGACCACTGCGCGTACTTGTACATCCATACCCAGAAACATGGCTGAATGCCCGTTGAATAATATCCTGATGATCGCCTTTCTCTAATCTTTCTTTTAAAACCGGACTCTGGAAAGCGATCACAATAACACCTTTTTTTACTGAATAACCACGTGCTGAAGCCAATAGTGCTTCTGTGTTTTTCCTGTATTTTCGAATTAATGTCTTAATCTCCGGTAATGCATCATGCACCATTTGGATATGAATTAAACCATCTGCAGCAATGGGAGTTTTTTCTTTTCCATGGCTTCAGCTGTTGATCAGTTTCTGATTCAATTTCTATTCAACTCTGATTCAGATTCTGATTCAGTTTCTGATTCATGGTTTTGATCCAACTTCTGCTTCTGGTTCCGGGTCAGGTTGTAATGTTTCTTCCTTAATAACAGGTTTATCCAAAACATCCGCTTTTTTTTGTTTTTGTTTTGGTTCAAAAACAGCCTTCAGGTCCTCTGCTTCTTTGGCGGATTGTTCCGAATTTTCGTTGTTGGTAGAATCACCGGGTTTTGAAACCACTATTTTCTTCGTCGGTTGTTCATCCGGAATGTTAAGCACCGTTGCTAATGCCAATTCCAGCGCAAGGCTCGGTTGCCAGGCTAAACGGCTTTCGTTGGCTGCGTTATTAAATAAACGGACAGCTTCAATCAGCACAGGCGTTTTAAATTGGCTGGCCTGTCTTGCCATGATTGCACGAACTTCCTGAGTACCTTCTATCAATCCCGCGTTTTCCATACGAATTAACAGAGACTCCGTAAGTACTCAACAACCTGTCTGGCAAACTGCCGCGGGTCGCTGCCATTATCCAGGGCATTATGCAGACAATCCAAACCATCTGCTGTTTTATTTTCAAGAATGGCATTCACCAGGTCAATCACCGATTGATTGGTAGCCGTTCCAAGTACCTCTTGTGCACGCTCCAGCGTTATCTTTTCACCCGTTGATGAAAGTTGATCCAAAAGTGAAATAGCATCCCGCATAGCACCGGTTGATTGACGTGCAATCAAGGTCAGTGAATCATCATCCACTTTGATTTTTTCTTTTGCTGAAAGATCTTTTAATAATTTAACAATTGTATTAACCGGAATCCTGCGAAACTCATGGCGTTGACAGCGTGATAACACCGTGGCAGGAATTTTATGAACTTCGGTGGTTGCCAACACAAAAATTGCGTGAACTGGTGGTTCCTCCAGTGTTTTTAATAATGCGTTGAAAGCAGCTGTTGAAAGCATGTGGACTTCATCGATAATATATACTTTGAAGCGCCCTTGTGAAGGAGAGAAACCAATTTTTTCACGTAAAGCACGGATGTCATCCACGCTGGTGTTTGAAGCAGCATCAATTTCAATTAAATCCATAAAGCGGTTATTATTTACCGCCAGACAATGGTCGCAAGTATCACAAGGTCTATTCCCCTGTATTATCATCCAGACAATTAACCGCTTTGGCTAATAATCTGGCTGTTGTGGTCTTTCCAGTTCCGCGCGGTCCGGAAAATAGATAGGCATGACCAATTCGGTCACCGCGAACCGCATTCTTAAGAGTCTGGACAATATGATCCTGTCCAACCACGCCTTCCCATAAGCGGGGGCGCCATTTTCGATAAAGTGCTTCTGACATTCAATTTCCAATCATTAATCTTTATCTTGTGTCGTCAAATTTATGAATAATTGCCGGGCATCCGGAATATTTCGTTGTAAAGCAGCAACCGGTACAATTAAATTGTAATCGATAATTTTCCGATTTATCAATTGAAGTTGCTTAAAAAATTCAATCCGTGCCTGTGATTTATTAAATTTAATTTTAACCTTACAATCCTCAATTGCTTTTTGCAGGAGTTCTTCAATTTCTTTTCTATCATCCATCCAGGGTAATACAATGCCGTTTTTTTGCAAAACATTGAAGGTTAATTTCCAGTCGTCCTTTACAAAAGGAGAATCATTTAAATTTAAAGGTTTCCCAAATCCGGACAAATTATCAAATTCTCCGGCTGCCATTGCCTGTTGAATTTTTTCCTCAACAATCTTATTAAAATCCAAATTTTATCCCCTATTAAGGAATTTCAAATATGGCACGTTGTTGTGCAGCAGAATCAAATAATGTAACCGTTTCACCAGACTGCCAGATTGATTCCCCAGCATTCCAGAATAATTTATTGACACTGTTTGTTCCCCCTTTTGAATAGACCTCCAGATCACCTTTAAGCAGGTCTATATCCGGAAAAACATAACGATGTTCATTTAAATCAACCAGCATCCATCCTGATAAATTCAGTGTCCCTTCACCAACTCTGGATATTACAACATATTCATTCTCGTAATCACCCGCAGCGATAACATTACTGATTTTAATCACTTCCTCATTCATAGATGGCAGGGTTGCCTGTACATCGGATTGAACGAGACTTTCTGCTGTAGCAGTTGGATATTTTAATGTTAATTGTTGACCGGGGTGCATCCGGTTCCATAAAAACAATACAAGTAAGGTTGTCAAAGCAGATATGATAATATTGAGAATTATGAATGGCAGCCATCGTTTCCTATTTGTCATTATCTTTCAACCTCAATAAGAATTTTTTTGTTTGTGCTCAGGTGCGATTAAATCCATTTTCTAGCTTGAATGATAGCATAGTTTCAACGTAAAATAAAATAACCACACCATCAGAAAAGGACTCATAATGATTATCGTAGACGGGCATAATCTGATTCCAAAAATTAAAGGGCTCTCACTAAAGATGCTCGATGATGAATCAGAATTAATTCAAATTTTACAGGAATATGCCAGGTTAAGTAGAAAAAAAATTGAAGTTTATTTTGATGGTGCACCGCCGGAACATGCCGGTAGCCGCAAAATTGGAACCATCTATGCCCATTTCATAAATATTCACTCAAGTGCAGATGCTGCTATCATCAACCGGGTTCGGAAAATGGGAAAGAAAGCAAGTCAGGTAAAAGTGGTCAGTTCTGACCATCGTATTCAACAACAAATTCGTGCCTGTCAGGCACAATCAATCCCTTCAGAAGAATTTTCAAAAGATATTCAGAAAACATTTTCCGCCAGGCCAAGCGGTCCGAAACCGGACGCAGGCAAAATGAGTTCTGCCGAAGTAGAGAAATGGCTGGATTTGTTTACAAACCAACCGGGCAACTCAAAATAATTTGCCGTACAAAGTTCTAATAGAATATTAATGTAATATTGACTAATTTGATCTATAATATCATATAGACACCAATTTAATTATTGGTAAAGAAGGTGTCTGACCTTTCAGAAGTGTTGTTCGCACACCCCCCCTGTGCTGACAACAAGAACTTCTGGAGGCATTCCCTCCCTGGAGACCGCCAAATGGTTATAAAATCATTTGGCGGTCCAATTTTTAACCCCTCCTTTGCTTGACGTTAGTTTATTTATTAATACAATCAAATTATGTATGCCCAATGGTCAATTGTAATCAGGAGAAAAAAATGAAGAAGAAGATACTGATTGTATTATTAGTTTTAATAATTACTTCATTAGCTTGTAGTTTGGGAGGGTCAAAAGCAACTTCTGAAGCGCCAACCTTGCCACCACCGCCAACTCAGGAACCAATCCAACAACCTACAGATGCTCCGGTTGAACCAACTTTAGCCCCGCCACCAACGGAGGAAATTCCGCCCGCTGAAATGCCGACGGAAGCACCACCGCCTCCTACTGAAGAACCTGCACCCCTTTGTGAACCTTTTGGAATTGAAGAGTTTGACCAACCTTCTCTTTGCTGGCCTTCCTATCTGGAGGAGATGATTACCATCACCGATATCACCAATTTGAAAAAAGTTGCAGCTGGTGTCAGAGACGGCTTGCTGGAATTCAAATTTGAATTACCGGAAGATATATACCTTTATTCATTTAACTCACAATATGATTACGATGAAGTAATATTACAGGCTTCAATTAAAAAAATTGAACCGAGTGTTAATCAAAATGGATTCGCTTTAGCCTGTCATGTAAATGAATATGGCTGGTATGAAGCCCGCATTGAAAGTGGTGGAAGCTACAAAATCTTTCAATATGATGCTCTCAAGCGAGAGCGGGATGAAAACCCGTATGTTTTCATAACAGAAGGCGGCACTCCGGCAATTCGTATTGGCGCAGGTCGTGAAAACATTATTCGTTGGGAATGTGCAGCAAAAAGTCTCACATTAATCATTAACGACAAAGAAGTATGGTTCGAAAACCTGCCTAATTTGAATAGTGGTGGATATGTTGGGATCGGTATGACATCCTACGCACATAAGCTCCCGATTCATATCGGTTTTGAAAGTGTTGAAATCATCCAGCCATAAATAAGATTCCCCGATCAAGCTTGTTATTAATCCAACAATAGGTAAACTTATCAATACTGCCGCATCTTCTTGGCAATCTCCTAGGACTTTGCTATAATTCCACTGCAGCGCCCCAGTGGCTCAATGGACAGAGCAAAGCACTCCTAACGCTTAGATTGGGGGTTCGATTCCCTCCTGGGGCACTTTAAAGAAGATGTTATTCGCATCTTCTTTTTTTTAATTTTCTAAAGGACCCAACCCACCACACGATATAAAAATAAACTTATACAAAACTCTGACTCTATCAAGCTTATTCATTATTATTGATTTAATTGTTTCAATTGCCTGTTAGATAAGTTGAAACAAAAATTGAGTTTTGTAATCAATCAGATTCATCAGAACTTTTTTGAATCAAGAATGTGATGAATAATCTATTGTTTTTAGGCTTTTGTCAATGTAAAATGATAAAGAGAATAAAAATATTAAATATTATTGATGATCCGGAGTCCTTTACTGCTCACATAGTAGCATCACCATCGAGAATAATCGAATTTATTTCGCAACAAAATTCATTCTTGGTTCAGGTGTGTTTATAGGAACAGTCATGGCAAATGTGTTTGATTTATTCAACGGCATTGTGGCTATCATCCTTCAAAAAAAAACAAATAGTGGGGTTTTTCAATTAGAGACTTAAATGCAATTCTAATTCAGTTAGAAATTTAAACAATGAATTCAAATATAACAAGGTACCTACCAGTTTTTGGAGTAACAGGTCCAGAATGTTGATATTTTTCGATACGGGTATAACCCTGAGATAAACAAGTTAATAAACATTATTTTGAAAATAGATACAAAGGAGGTGATGGGACACTATCCAACATCATTAAAAAAACATGGAGCTTACATTGGTTTTTTTATTCCCTAGAGGTGATACCACCTTAAAAACTTTAGAAGGAGAAAGAAATGTCAAAAAAGTTATATGGTTTGATTAGCGTCATGCTCGTCGCAGTGTTCGTCCTTGCTGCATGCCAACCGGCTGCACCAGCAGCGCCGAAAGTTGATGAACCGGTTAATCTGGTTTTCTGGACAAAAGAAGGAGAAGCTGACGGTGCCTTTCAATATGTAAAAGCTTTAACCGATGCCTTTACTGCTGAGAATCCACTGATCACTTTTGAAGTTGTAAATAAAGAAGTTGAAACACTTCGTGAAGATTTCCAGACCTCCAGTCTTGCCGGAAACCCCCCGGATCTTTTATGGACTGTAAATGACCACGCTGGTCCCTTTGTCGCCGCAGACTTGATTCAACCAGTAGACAGTCTCTTCGATTTGAAAAAATTCGTTCCCAGTGTTGTTATGGATGGAAAAACCTGGGGTGTACCGATTTCAAGTGGTAACCACCTCATGTTGATTTACAACAAAGATCTGGTTCCTACAGCCCCGAAGAATACCGATGAGTTGGTGTCCATGGGAACAGCTCTTACAACAGGCGATCAGTATGGCTTAGTCTTCAACCAGACTGAACCTTTCTGGATGGTTCCCTGGCTGGGTGGTTTCGGTGGCGCAGTATTTGCTGCCGATGGTGTAACACCAACCCTCAACACGCCTGAAATGGTTAAAACTTTACAATGGCTGTACGATATCAAGTACAAAACCCCCATCGTTCCAGTTGAAAGTGATTACGACACTGCCGATTCTCTCTTCAAAGAGGGAAAAGCTGGCATGATCATCAATGGCGACTGGTCATTGGGTGGATACCAGGAAGCTTTGGGTGATAAACTAGGCGTAGCACCAATTCCTGAAATTTCAGGCGCAGGTTGGCCGGCCCCTTATACTTCCGGTGCATATTTCATGCTGCCAAAAGATCTTTCCGGTGCCAAGCTGGATGCAGTCATATTGTTTATCAATTATGTTACCAACGAAGCCAATGAAATTAAACAATTGGATGAACTTAAACGACTTGCCAAGTTTGGTATCCGTATTAAGTAACGAAAAGATCACAACCGATCCGGTTCTGATGGGTTCTGCCGACCAGATGAGCAAAGGTGTCCCCATGCCTTCATCACTTGAAATGCGCTGCAACTGGGATGGAATGAAACCAGAATTGTTAGCGGTACTTTCTGATACAAAGACTCCTGAACAGGCTGCCATCGATATGCAGGCTGCTGCGGATGCATGTGTCTTAACGCTGGAGTAATCCACCAATAAAGTCAAATAGCCAGGGGATATCCCCTGGCTATTTTTTCCAATTCAATTAAATATCAGTTATAGCAACCAGATGTAAAAATCAGCTTTGGGAGGTGACCTATGTTTGGGACTGAGTTTATTAAAAGTCTTTCTGAAATCGGGTCAACAATTCTTTATATTGGAATAGGAACGATTATCATTGAAGGACTTTTATATCTAATTTTTGAGAAATGGTTAAAGTATAAATATGCATTGCCGATCATGCTCCTGGCTCCTGCGGTGATTGGATTAACCGCCCTGGTTGTTTATCCATTGTTGTGGGAATTAAACCTTTCTTTTGGTAATATGAGTCTGAGAAATTTTAAGAGTTGGGATTATATCGGTTTCAAAAATTATGCTTCGGTATTTACGGACCCGGTCCTCAAACAAACAAAGTTTTTTCCTCTTTTAGGAAAAACAGTTCTTTGGACTTTTATAAACGTATTTTTCCACGTAACAGTCGGTATGGGGCTTGCACTGCTCTTGAATCGAAAAATGAAACTTACGCGGAATTTACCGCATGATCCTGATCATTCCCTGGGCTCTTCCCCAGATTATTGCCGTTTTAGCCTGGCGTGGTGAGTTCAATTTTCAATATGGTTTCATCAATGTCATGCTCACTCAAATGGGATTTGAGCCAATTAAATGGCTTGACCAACCCCCGGACCTAACTTTGTTGCCATGTGTCTGACTAATATCTGGCTGGGTATCCCATTTATGATGGTCAATCTCCTGGGTGGCTTGCAGAGTGTCTCCGGTGATTATTATGAAGCAGCCGAAATGGACGGCGCCAATGCCTGGCAGACTTTCTGGCAGGTTACCGTACCGCTGATGCGCCCTGTAATTTCACCTCTAATTATTCTGGGAACCGTCTGGACATTTAACAACTTCAATATCCCGTTCTTTATTAACCAGAATGAATTGGAAAGCTCGGATATTCTAGTAACAGCTTTGTTCCGGGCAGCATTCCAATATAACCGCTATGGGTTCTCAGCAGCCTTTGCGTTTGTCATATTTATGGTTTTGGTCATCTTCACTGTAATTTATGTTCGCAGGACAGGCACTTTGAAAGGAGCTACAGAATGAGCATTCAATCAACTAAAGGACGGAAAAATACTTTTTTCCACTCAGCACGCGGAGACAGCCCATTCAAAAGGATTTTGATCCATCTGGCTTTACTCATTGCCTGCGGGTTTACACTTTATCCTGTTCTGCGAATCTTCACGATCTCCATCCGACCTGGCAACCGGCTGCTATCGACCGACTTATCTATAATTCCCAGCGGATGCAACGCTGGCATCATACGTCGCTGTCTTAACCGAAAAACCTTTGCTTATGTGGCTTTGGAACAGCTTTGCAATTACAGCTGCCACCGCAATTATTGGCGTCATCATTGCCATGACATCCGCCTACGCATTTTCAAGGTATAAATTCCCGGGTCGCGCCGTCGGGTTAGTTTTTCTTCTCACCACCCAGATGATTCCTGCAGCCATGTTGATGGTCCCCATTTATATTCTGGCGATTAAATTGGGTTTAACCGGTACCTACCGCGGTCTTGTGCTTGCATATGCCGTAACCTCGGTGCCATTCAGTATCTGGATCCTGAAAGGTTACTACGATACTATTCCAATTGATCTGGAGGAAGCGGCCAAGTTGGATGGCTGCTCAGAACTGCAGGCATTTACAAAGATATTATTGCCGCTATCAACACCAGCATTGGCAATTGCTTTTCTATTCAATTTTACTCAAGCCTGGAATGAATATTTGATGGCGCGCGTCATGTTAGGCTCTCAGGAAACATTGTTGACCTGGCCATTAGGGCTTCAACGATTACAATCACAGTTTACTTCCTTATGGGGTCAATTCTCCGCTGCATCGATTATTGTTGCTATTCCGGTCATGATTTTGTTCCTCTATACATCGAAGTATCTGATTTCAGGATTAACGCTTGGAAGTGTCAAGGGTTAAATCCACTCATTCACCGCAGATAAAAAATAAAAGCCCCGGTTTCACTTGAAATTGGGGCTTACCTTCCTGTCAACATGGGTCAAATCGGTTTAAGGGAAATATGCTATGAAAAATTTACTTAGAATATTCAGTTGCTTAATGATCCTGTCTTTTTTTATAACAGCCTGTGGTCCGGGAAATTTACTTTCTGACCTGCTGCCTGCTGATAAAGATGTATTATATGTAAATTTGGTCTGGCATCAGCACCAGCCGTTATATTATAAAGATGCAGACGGTGTTTATACCCGCCCATGGGTGCGGGTACATGCCACCAAAGATTATTATGATATGGCCTCGACCATAGAACAATATCCCGATATCCATGCAACCATTAATTTAACGCCCGTTCTGATTTCCCAGTTGGATGATTTCGCCAAAAATGGCGCAAAAGATCTGTATTGGGTCTTATCGGAAATTCCTGCCGGTCAATTGAATGATGATCAGAAACAATTTATTCTGGAACGCTTCTTTGATGCCAACTGGGATAATATGATTGGTCGTTTTCCTCGTTATCAGCAATTATTAACCAAGCGGGGTGGCACTGATGCAGATGCAGTCCAGGCTGCAATAAAGAATTTTTCGGAACAGGATTTTCGTGACCTGCAAATATGGTTCAATCTGGCCTGGTTTGATCCGCAATTTTTGGCAGAAGAACCGTTAAAAGGATTAGTTGCAAAAGGCAGTGATTTTACCGAAGCCGACAAAGTGATTGTTTTTGATCAGGTCAAAAAAGTAATGCAGGATATCATTCCACTGCATAAAAAAATGCAGGATTCAGGGCAAATTGAGGTAATCACCACGCCCTATGCCCATCCCATTTTGCCATTAATTTACAATACCGATATCGCTAAAGTAGGTAATCCGGCAGCGGATCTCCCCAACCGCTTTTCTTGGCCGAATGATGCCATTGCCCATCTCGATAAAAGTGTGGAAATATACAAAGATCATTTCGGAAAAGCCCCCACCGGGTTATGGCCGGGTGAAGGTTCAGTCAGCCAGCAGATCGTCCCGCTGGTAGCAAACGCCGGTTACCAATGGATGGCCACCGGTGAACCGGTTTTAGCAGCCTCGCTGGATATCGGTAGTTTTACGCGGGATGCGAACGATACTGTCCAGCAGGCTGATGAGCTTTATCGCCCGTATTATGTAAAAGGTTCCACTGGAGAACAGGTTGCTGTCTTCTTCCGTGACTGGACTCTCTCTGATAAACTTGGTTTCGAATTTTCACAATATGTCAGGTGAAGCCGCTGCCGCAGATTTAATGCAGCGTCTTGAAAATATCCGGGCTCGTCTTAAAGAAGAAAATGCCGAAGGACCCAATATTGTCAGCATCATTCTGGATGGCGAAAATGCCTGGGAATATTACCAGAATGATGGCAAAGAATTCTTGAATAGCATGTATCAAAAGCTTTCTGAAAGCAAAGACATTGAAACAATCACACCCACGGATTATTTAAAGAAATTTCCCGAACAGAGAACTCTGGAAAATTTGTTTCCCGGCGCCTGGTTCAGCCCGAATTATGATACCTGGATCGGTGAAACTGAAGAAAAAATGGCCTGGAACTATCTGGGCCAGGTGCGTGATCATCTTGCCAAATATGATATTACCAAGAAACGTGAAGCCAGTCCGGAAGCGCTTGCAGCTGCCCAGAATTATATGTATCTGGCCGAAGGTTCTGACTGGTTCTGGTGGTATGGTTCAGACCAGGATTCCGGCCAGGATAAATATTTTGATCAGGGTTTCCGCGCTTTACTCGCCAATGTTTATACGGCACTTGGCGATCCCGTCCCGGATTTTGTCAATGTTCCTATCATCCCGGATGCTCCGGCTGTAGCAGATCAACCCTTCAAGGACCTGTCAACGCCTGAAATAGATGGAATGATCAGCACTGGCGAATGGGCAAACGGTGCAAAGTATGCGATTTCAAGCTCAAAATTTGAAGGCGAAATTGGTTACGCCATTGATAAGAAAAACCTTTATCTCTATCTGACTTCTCAACAGGATTTTTCGGCGGAACCGCCTCAAATCGGGTTTTATTTCAGTACGCCTAAAGCCACCCTTACCGATCCCTTTGCATTACAACCTGCAGCGGATACTCCGCAGAAAAAACCGTATTAGGCATTCAAGCAGCTTATCTTTTTGAATGGCAAGGTACCGACGACCTTGCGGTTTATCAAGCGGGGGAGGACGGCTGGGTTGCCGGTTCCGCTTCAGGAAATGTAGCAGTCAGCAAGAATACACTCGAAGCAGTTATTCCGTTGCAAACTCTGGGTGATCTTGAAACCGGAGATGATTTAAAAATGAAAGTGGTCCTTATGCCGGACGGCATCTCCTTACCGGTAGCGGGACCGGCGCAAATCTTGTTTCCGGATTTGGGTTTGTCAACCCTGCTGTTTGAAATTGAGGACCCCGCAGGTGACGATTTTGGACCCGGTACCTACAGTTACCCAACGGACGCAATTTTCACTGACCAGGCTTTCGATATTGAAAAATTCTCGGTTTTATATGACGAGAAGAATTTAATTTTTGTCTTCAAGTTCTTCGGTGACATTCCTAATCCCTGGGGCTCTACCATCAATCTCTCAATTCAAACATTGGATGTTTATATCGATAAAGACCCGGGTACCGGCAGCGGAGCCCGTCTGTTAATGCCCGGCCGCAACGCTGCACTTTCAAAAGGCAACGGCTGGGATATTGCTATTTGGGCTGAAGGCTGGTATCCGTCATTGGTAGCGCCTGACACCGAAACTACCGAGCCAAAAAAGTTAAACACCGAGTTCAAGATTATTGCTGATGCAGGCAAAAAGACTGTTACACTGCGCGTGCCTTTAGAAGCCCTGGGTGAAGGTAATCCAGCGGATTGGGGTTACGCCGCAGCTGTTCTCAGCCAGGAAGGATACCCCTCCAAAGGTGTCTGGCGTGTGCGCGATATCAAGACTACTGCCGAACAATGGCTTTGGGGCGGTGCGCCGGATGATGTTAATCATACCCGCATCATTGACCTGGTCTGGCCGGTAGATGGCACCCCCACCCAGCAGGATATGCTCAGCCAATATCCCTCATCAAACGCATCAATAGATACCCTCAGTGCGGATGATTTTCCCCAAATTGAATTACTTATGCTGAAATAATCCGCCAATTTCAATCACTTTTAATATCTATAAATACAGGTTCGCAGAAAATTGTGAGCCTGTATTTTTTTCTCCCGGCACAATGCCATTAGGCTTTCCTAGGTTCAATATTTGGCAACAGATCTCCCACCAGGGTGATATAATCACGCATAAAATTACAGCTAAATCCAGTATCCGCGTTAAGTTGTAATTACTTTAATTGCATGAAGGGTACAACATGTCTGAATTTTCCCTCTCTTTCCAGGCGTACGGCCCTGAAAATTCCCCGGCAATTGTTTTCTTGCATGGAGGTGGTGTTGGTGGCTGGATGTGGCAGTCAGTTATCCAATATTTACCGGATTATTACTGTCTGGCACCTGACCAACCGGAACACGGCAGCAGCAGCCATATTGCACCCTTTAGTATGCAACTATCAGCCACAAAAGTCGCAGAATTGATACAAAACCAAACCACCGAAGGCAAAGCGCATGTGGTTGGACTGTCTGAGGGTGCCCAGATTGTAGTCCAACTTCTTGTGACCGCTCCCGAAACCATCAAGAAGGCAATAATTTCCAGTGCATTGGTACGCCCAACACCAGGATTAGGCTGGGCGGCTTCGCCAACACTTTTAAGGTGGACATATCGTCTTTTTATGCGTCCTTTAATCAATAATGACTGGTGGATTCGATTGAACATGAAATACGCCACCGGTATACCAAATGAATATTTCTCCGAATTTAAGAATGACTTCCAGCACATGTCTGAAGCCGAATTTATAAATTTAATGGTTGCCAACCAGCGCTTTCGCTTACCAGAAGGGTTAAGGCAGGTCACTATCCCTGCATTGGTAATTGCGGGGAAAAATGAATACCCGGCGATGAAAAAATCAGTTAGCGATTTGGTAAAGGCGATGGGTTGTGCCAGAGGCGGATATTTAAATTTTGGAAAAGGATCCGCTATGGCAGCAGAGCATAATTGGGCTTTAACAAAACCAGAATTATTTGCCCAAACTGTACGGTCCTGGATAGAAGATAAACCACTGCCTACGGAAATTGATGTACTTTAGAAGTGACCATTTTATCCATTGGCCTTGTCTGAACTAAACATTCCATAAATATTTTCCAAAAACTCTAATAAAAATCTAATATAGTACCTCTTGTATTTTATTTTGTTTTTTGCTAAAATAATAACTGATAAACGTCTGGGTGCCCCCCTCACCTAGGCGTTTATCTATTTAATACAAAAAACATTAAAAAAAATCGCCCTGAAATTGCAGGGCGATTAATCTTTTAATAGGGTTACCTAATTATCGTAGAATGGACCATCTTCTTCATCATCATCCGAGTCCAGATCGAAATCATATTCTATCTCACCAGCTTTACGCCGGATCCATAAATATAGTACCTGTCCGTCATTTGAATCCAAAGTACGGGCTGCCATAATCGGCACTTTTTCTTCCAAACCAAAATCATTGCGGTAATGCAGAAAAATTGAATCTTTACGGCGCCATGCACGGTGACAGCGTTCTACCAGAGCCGCACCATTAAAAGTACGCAATCTGGTTAATGCAAAATCATATAACGCCGTGCTTTCGTTTAATCCCATCGCCCAACCATCATCAATATATTCAAATGTTGGCGGTGGCCCTTCAATAATCGTAATTTTATCTTCCATATTAGTACTCCAGGCCGGTATCATACCATAAAATTGTTAATCCGACTCTTACTATCATTCTACCTTGATTCTCTGAAATTTCTATTACATTTTTATTAATATTTTACGCCCGTTCTCATTCTCTACCAATTGCTCATATAAAATTTTTATTTTTCTCTATCAAAATTCCAATAATTCTTCTTTATGATTAAGAATATAAAAATAAACAAATTACTGGATTAATGTAATTAGATTTTTGGAGGTATAAAATGTCAATGTATTATATGAGAACCCCGGTCCGTTCAATGGCTCGCCGCCACATGTTGGACCACATGATGAATGCACAACCGAATGGCGAACAAATCAGAGTATTTTTCCCGGTGGATGTACGGGTAGATGATAACGAATATGTTCTTTCCGCATTTCTTCCCGGTGTAGATGTTGAAGATCTGGATATCCAGGTTGTCAACGAATCAATCACCATTCAGGGTGAAATCAAGATTGACCGCAAGGAAGACGAACATTATCTCATCACCGAACGCCCAAGTGGTAAATTCTATCGGGTAGTCGAATTACCGGACGATCTGGATTCGGAAAATGCCGTAGCTGATCTGAAAAATGGTGTCCTCACCTTACGGGTCCCCAAATCAGAACTGGCGCGACCACGCAAAATTAAGATTTCAAACAACTAATCTCCCTCGATTTAGGTTGAATTAAGTAAAAGAACGGAGCCATTGACGGCTCCGTTCTTTGATTCTCTAAGGATTTGCTACTTTAAACCTGTTTTTTAGGGTATAGGTAACATAATTCTGCCACAAAGCAGTGGTATCTTCTGCCGGATAATCGTGGGTTGAAAATGTTTGCCAGATCACCCGCCCTTCCATACAGGTCGTAATTAACCCGTAGGATGAATATTCCTTTTTTTGTGTCCCGGCCAGAATTTGGGCGTCCCCACCCTTCAGTTTCATATAATCGCCCTACATCCCACCACCAGAATAAATCGGATACTAACAACGGTTCAATCAGGTTGGGATCGGTAAATAAGGGATGCTGTGGTTCCAGCCAATAGATGGAATAATCATAAATATTGAAAGCATTTGGATCACGCTGCCAATCGCGTTGAACCGTAACCCCGCAGCGGGTCAGCAAAGGTGTAATCTTGCCAATATAATACGAATCCAGATCCCAGGTTTCCGATACCAGCGCCACCTGATCATTAATCACCAGGTCTGCAATCGCTTCCCAGAACTCTCCGGTGGGTGCAGTACGCGATTTAGCCGCCATGATAATCAGGTCCCAATCACGGCCGGTATTCAACTGCCGCAGGAAATCACCGCGTGCATCGGCTACCCGCACAATATTAGCCTTATTCAAACCCAGCGTATCGATCGCCTGATCCACACGCGGCAGTGTCGAAAAATCGCCTTTCATATCCTCATATACCAGCACCTTGGCCGTCTTTAACCAGGCATTAAAATCCGGCGTGGCAGTCGCCACCGGTTCCTGGGTGGCAATCGGGACTTCCACCGTATAGGTCGGGTAGGGTGTATAGGTTGGCGCAATTTCAGGTTGGCTGGCCGTCGGTTGTTCAGGCGGCAAAACAGGTTTGTTGGCATTCGCCTCTTCCGTCTGCTTAGATATTGCCATAACGGTCTGTTGTATCGATAGCGCTTCCTGTGTATCTCTGATACTGTTCTCTTGCGCATTCAGCGCCGCAGTACCCGGCATATTGCAGGCTAACGTCAGTACAATTACCCCCACCGGAATCATCCAGATCCACCACCACTTTTTATGTCGGTTTCGCACAGCACCCTCCCGTGTTGATCAGATCAGCATTGAAAATTCATATCAAGACTACAAAAATGAATAGGTCTTTACTGCCTATTTAAAATAGCAATCATTGCTTTCTGATCCAATTATGAATTATTCAAAAAATGCAGAAAATAATTGACGATACAGATAATAGATAAATCGATAGGTTTATTATACAAAAAAATTGAAGTTAATAAAAACGAGTTGTGAATTCAGTTCTCTTAAAGGTAAAATACAAGTATGAGTATTCCAGAAGAGTTTAATGCCGTAGCAGAAAGAATCGGCCTGCCGGCAACCCGTTATTTCGAAAGTATCAATTCAACCAACTTAGTGGGTTTAGACTGGCTTAATCAGGGTGCCCCTGATGGAGCAGTTATTTTCGCCGACTACCAATCTGCAGGTCGGGGGCGCTTTGAACGCCACTGGGTCACCAATCCAGGTTGTGCGATCGCGGTTAGCATCCTGGTCCACCCCAATGACGCGGAAATGCGTTACCCCACATTATTCTCGCCGTTAGCAGGACTGGCGTTAGCCACCGTACTTCGTGATGTTTACCAGGTACCTGCTTTGATTAAGCGGCCGAATGATGTTTTGATCAACGGTCACAAGACAGCCGGTATCCTTTCGGAAGCCAGCTGGACGGGAACATCACTGACCGGTATCGTCGTTGGGACCGGGATTAACATCCTGCCACAGTCCGTGCCGCCAGCCGATCAACTTCAATTTCCCGCTACTTGTGTTCAAGACCATGTTCAGCAACCTGTAGACCGGTTCGAATTTCTGGAAGCTTATCTTAGGTCTTTTTTCAAATGGCGCAAACAGCTAACCAGTCCCCGATTTATAAATCAATGGGAAAAAATGCTGGCATTTCGGGGTGAAAAAGTATATATTAAGGGAAACGACGAGTTCATTCAAATCAGCGGTACAATTAAGGGTATACAGCCCAATGGTGATTTACGCTTGTTAACTGCTGACAACCAGATTAAAACTATCACCGCGGGTGACGTACATTTACGTCCTGCTATAAATGAAGATTTCGGGAGGTCCTGAATGTTAGATGATCTGCGCAACACCGCACAAGAATCCTATTTAGAAGAAGAAGCACGCCTGGCGCTGGAAGCCAGCAAGCCAAAGGTTGAAAAGAAAATACTGGGGATGACCGCTGTTCAACGGTTTGTTATTTCCGTTTTCCTTTTAATTGCAGTCATTGTGCTGGGTTCATTTTGCCTGTTGGTTACCGGCAAAGTAATCCTGCCTTAATAATCTCCAATAAGCCATTAAAAAAGAACAGACGCCCAAAATTGGGCGTCTGTTTTCTTTAAATATCGAAGCCGGATTATTCGTCGTCATCCTCTTCGTCAAAATCATCGTCAAATTCTTCTTCAAATTCGTCCTCGATTTCATCCGCCATATCTTCATCGAAACTTTCAGCAGATTCATCTTCAATTTCATTGATGGGTGCATCGGCATTCATCGCTTCTCCGATTTTCGCTTCCGGTTTTTCGTCATCGTTACCTTCGCCAACCAGCAAGGAAGCCGGAATTCTTGCCATTGAGGCAACCGACTGACCTTCGTGAATATCCATCACATGCACACCACGTGTGGCGCGCCCCATAACTGAGATGTCTTTAACATTCATGCGGATCATGACACCATTGCTGGAGATTAATGTGATTTCATCATCATCCTGCACAATTCGGGCGGTAGCGATCAGCCCGATTTTATCAATACTGTGTTTATCAATGGTGGAAACGCCTTTCGATCCACGACTCTTGGGAACATATTGCCCCAGTGGAGTCCGTTTACCGAAACCATTTTCAGTAATCACCAGCAGCTTGGCGTCTTCTTCCAGTACATCCATGGCAGTTACAATATCTTTGGCAGCCATACGGATACCGGTTACACCGCCAGCCGGACGTCCCATACACCGGATTTCTTTTTCATCCATCCGCAATGCACGGCCGGATGCAGTCACCATCATCACTTCGTCTTCACCGCTGGTTAAACGTACCCATCCCAGACGGTCTTCCTTTTTCAATGCCATGGCAATTAAGCCGGAGGGCCGGACACTTTCAAAGTCGGATAACATTACGCGTTTGATGCGTCCCTTTTCGGTTGCCATGGTGCAATATTTCGCCATTGCAAAATCCGGTACCGGTACGGCCGCTGTAATGCGCTCACCCGGATTAAGGGCCAGAACGTTCATAATCGATACGCCTTTATCGGTGCGCCCCGCTTCCGGCAGGTTGTACACCTTTTCGGAGTATACCTTGCCGCGATCGGAGAAGAATAAGACCGTATTATGCGTCCGGGCCGGGATCATCAGCATCACTTCGTCTTCGTCACGCATGGACTGCCCGATCACACCGCGACCGCCGCGGCCTTGAGTACGGTACATATTGGCTAACGTGCGTTTGATATAGCCTTTTTCGGTGACCGTAATTAATACAGCTTCATCTTTAACCAGTTCTTCTTCCGAGAATAATTCTTTGGCATCCATACTGATAACCGTTCGGCGGTCGTCACCATATTTTTCAGAGACTTCTACCATATCCGCCTTAATCAAATCCAGAATCTTATGTACATTTGCCAGTAAATCTTCCAGATAGGCAATGGTCGCCATAATCTCACGGTGTTCGTCTTCAATCTTCTGCCGTTCCAAAGCTGCCAGACGGCGTAACTGCATATCCAAAATAGCCTGAGCCTGAATCTCGGTTAAACTGAAGCGCGTTATCAAACGTTCTTTAGCCTGTTCAGCATCCGGCGATTTACGGATCGTATCAATCACTTCGTCCAAATTGATTAACGCAATCAGCAACCCGTCCAGAATATGAGCCCGTGCTTTGGCTTTATCCAGGTCAAACTGCGTCCGGCGGGTAATCACTTCTTTACGGTGTTCAATAAAGATCTGCAGCATTCGGCGCAGCGGTAAACTACGTGGTTCGTTATTGACCAGTGCCAGTACGTTCACGCCAAAAGTGGATTGCAGCTGGGTGTATTTATACAGTTGGTTTAATACGCGCTGCGGTTGAGCATTGCGTTTTAATTCGATCACAATTCGCATACCGGTGCGGTCTGATTCATCGCGCAGGTCGGAAATCATATCCAGCCGGCCCTCGCGCACCAATGCAGCGATTCGTTCAATCATGGTGGTCTTATTGACCTGGTAAGGGATCTCAGTGATGATGATTGCGTACCGGTCGGCTTTGAATTCTTCAATCTCTGCCTTTCCGCGTACCACCAAACGACCGCGACCCGTTGAGTAAGCCTGACGAATCGTTTCCTGACCAATGATCATGCCCCCGGTTGGAAAATCAGGACCCGGCAGGAATTTCATTAAACTCTTCAACCGAGACTTCCTCGATATTATCGTAATGTTCAATGGTGTAAATTACAGCGGCAGCCAGTTCACGCAGATTATGCGGCGGGATATTGGTTGCCATGCCAACTGCAATCCCCGATGACCCGTTCAACAACAGGTTGGGTAAGCGTGAAGGCAGTACCACCGGTTTCTGTAATGAACCGTCAAAATTATCAGAATAATCAATAGTGTTCTTGCCAATATCAGTCAGCATTTCTTCAGCCATCTGAGCCAGTCGCGCCTCGGTGTAACGCATAGCTGCCGGAGAGTCACCATCGATCGAACCAAAGTTACCCTGACCATCAACCAGCATATAACGCATTGAGAAATCCTGCGCCATACGGGCCATGGCATCATAAACCGAAAGATCACCGTGGGGATGGTACTTACCGAGTACCTCACCCACAATACGGGCTGATTTTTTATAAGCACTATTAGAGCGCATTCCCATATCATGCATGGCAAATAATATCCTGCGGTGGACGGGTTTCAATCCGTCTCGGGCATCTGGCAAAGCACGCGAAACAATTACACTCATGGCGTAATCGAGATAAGCTGTGCGCATTTCATTATCGATATCTACTACTTTAACATTGCCAATTTCCATGCTCGTTCTTCCTCCAAAACCATCTGCCGCCTAAAAAGGGACAAATGAAAATAATGCTCTACCAATCCCTAATTATACCTCATCCCCCCTCGTTTTAGAGGCGCATTCTTCATATTAAATGCCTTTAGCGGGGCAAAAGGCGGGTTGGCAGGCATCCCTTGCCAACCGCGCTTTACTTTGCTATAATCCCGTCACCCAAAAGGGCGCGTGGCTCAGCTGGTTAGAGCGCACGGTTCACATCCGTGAGGTCGTGGGTTCGAGTCCCTCCGTGCCCACAAAACACTCCTGAAACGGGGTGTTTTTTTATAACATCCTCAGCTGAGCCTTACCCGAAAAAATGGACACCAAGTTAAGGAGAATCTATAATGGAACTTGGAGACCATAATGAAAACAGAACGGAAAAAATATAGTAAACAGTTTAAGTTAGAGGCGATCAGCATGTTTGAAGATGGTGAACGACCAATGGCAGAAATTGAGCGTGAGCTGGATATCACAACTGGCTTGTTAGCTAAATGGCGGTCAGACTTTCAAAGAAAAAATGGAAATGAAGTATTTCCGGGAAATGGCAAATTACCAGCAACAGAAGCCCGGATAAAAGAGCTGGAACGGGAGAATACTATATTACGTCAGGAGAAAGAAATATTAAAAAAAGTTCTCGGGATGTATTCACGCGAGTCACGATGAAATACAACTTTATTCAACAGATGAGTGACAGATATCCTATAAAGATGATATGCCAGACGCTGGATACCTCCCGAAGCGGATATTACGATTGGCGCAAACGAAAACAGAGCTTGCGGGAAGAGGCCAATGAAGCATTATTTAAACAGATTTATCAAGTTCATCATAAAAGCCGGGAAACATATGGCAGTCCACGAGTGCATGCAGAATTAGAACAGCAAGGGTATTTATGTAGTCGTAATCGAATAGCTCGATTGATGCGATTAAATGGTCTGGTTGGGCGCCGAAAATACAATAAAGTGACCACAACCAATAGTAAACATAGCTATCCAATTGTTCCTAATCTGTTGAACCGTCAGTTTTATGCCGAGCAACCAAACCAAAAGTGGGTGTCTGATATCACTTATATACCCACCCGAGAGGGCTGGTTGTATTTAGCCGGGATCATGGACTTGTTTTCCAGGCGGATTATTGGATGGGATATGGGAGCCCAAATAAACTCGGACTTGGTGGAAAGAGCATTACGAATGGCACTTTATCAACGGCAACCAAGCAAAGGACTATTGCACCACTCAGATCGAGGTAGTCAGTATGCTAGCAACCAGATAAGAAAAATCCTGGCATCCAATCAAATCAACGTTAGCATGAGCCGAACCGGAAACTGTTATGATAATGCAGTCATGGAAAGCTTCTTTAGTACATTAAAATGTGAATGGGTTGGCTTCCAGAAATATGAGACACGCGTTCAGGCAAGAAAGGATATATTCACATATATAGAAGGGTTTTATAATACTGTCAGGCTTCACTCTACATTAGGTTACTTATCACCAAAAATGTATGAGGCTAAATATTACCAATCTCCTTAACTATGTGTCCGAATTATTGGGGAAGAT
>CAWJAK010000001.1:0-755945 GCA_963840825.1 uncultured Pseudomonadota bacterium | reverse complement strand
CATCCGATTCCCCGTCGCAAATATTTTCTGCTTTCCCGTCCGGCGGTGAACAGAGGTGGCACCGGTTGATTGGACAGATTCTGGGCAGAGTAAGTGGAGCCTAGCGGTTGCCGGTTAACCATCGAATTGCAGACCGAGTCGTCGTTGAGCGCCACCGACCGCAATGGCCGAGAAGCACTCAGTGATCAATCAGCCTGAGTGACTGCTGCACTCAAATACCTGCCGCTGATCCACCAAGGGGTTCAACGTCTCTTGTGGATCGAATGCCGTCCTACCAGCGCCGAGTTTTTGAAGGCTTACACATCGGCTTGCTGTAGAAGACAGCGAAGTCGTGACGTTTTGTCACGGGTTGATAAAGCCGTCTCGCAAAGACTGACTTTTGCGGGCTAGCTGCCCATGCCGGGGAAGCTGTCGAGGCCGTGCTTGCGCTGCAGGTGGATTTTCGCGAGGCCGCCGCGCGCGGTTTCGCGGTAGCTGGCCTTCATGTCGCGGCCGGTTTCCCACATGGTGCGCACCACTTCGTCGAAGGGCACGATGTGGCGGCCGTCGGAGAGCAGCGCGTAGGCGGCGCAGTCGATGGCGCGCACGGCGGCGATGGCGTTGCGCTCGATGCAGGGAATCTGCACGTAGCCGCCGATCGGGTCGCAGGTGAGGCCGAGGTGATGCTCCAGCCCCATCTCGGCCGCGTATTCGATCTGGCGCACCGAGCCGCCGAGCAGTTGCGTCGCGGCGGCGGCGGCCATCGCGCAGGCGGTGCCGACCTCGCCCTGGCAGCCGACCTCGGCGCCGGAGATCGAGGCGTTGCGCTTGACGATGTTGCCGATCAGTCCGGCCGTGGCCAGCGCATGATGGATTTTCTCGTCGGGCAGTTGCGATTGTTCTTGCAGCAGGCGCAGCACCGCCGGCAGCACGCCGCATGCACCGCAGGTGGGCGCGGTGACGATGGTGCCGCCCGCCGCGTTTTCCTCGGACGTCGCGAGCGCGTAGGAAAACAGCAGCGCCGTCTGGCCGAAATGGCCGGCCAGCGTCTTGGCGCGGGCATGGTAGGCCGAGGCTTTGCGCGGCACGTTGAGCGCGCCGGGCAGCTTGCCTTCGGCGTCGAGGCCGCGCGCGATGGCGGCCTGCATCGCCCGCCAGATGTCGGCGAGGAAGGCCTGGATGTCCGCGCCTTCATGCCGCGCGACGAGTTCCCAGACCAGCAGGTTCTCGCGGTCGCACAGCGCCAGCACTTCGTCCATGGTGGTGAAGGGATACACGTCCGTGCCGCCGTCCGGCTTGCCCGCCTCGTCGAGCAGCGCACCGCCGCCGATGGAGTAAACGATGCGCGTCGCGACGACTTGCCCGGCACCGTCGAGCGCCTCGAACCTCAGGCCGTTCGGATGGCGCGGCATGTGCCTGTCGGGCTGCCAGACGATTTCCACCGGCGTCGGCGCGAAAGGCGCGGTGACGGCGAGGTCGGTGAGGTGGCCTGCCCCCGTGGCGGCGAGGCTGCCGTAGAGCGTGACGCGGATGCGCGCCGCTGCGGGTATCTCGGCCCGGAACTTTTCCGCCGCAAAGCGCGGCCCCATCGTGTGGCTGCTCGACGGCCCCTGCCCGATGCGGAACAGTTCGCGCAGTGATTTCAAGTCGCTTGCACCTCGGCGTTGAAGTCATCGATCAATTGATCGAGTTCCGCGACCTGCGTGCGCAGGCAGCCCCAGTAGTTGCGGTGGTCGCTCCACTGCGCGCGCAGTTCGTCGACGTTCTTGCCGAGTTGCTCGACCCAGGAGAAGTATTTGAGCTGATGCACGCGGCGGCGGTCGACATGCGAGAGTTCGAGCAGGTGGTCGATGGAGATGCCGGACAGCCGGTCGGCATCGCGGTCGGCCTGGCGCGCGTCATAGGCGCCGCGCTCGGCATTCAGCGCGGCGATACGGCTGCCGTACATGCTCATCGAATCGGTGAAGACAGTGAACACGATGTCCTGCGGGCCGAGCTCGTAGTACTTGGCGAACTTGATCGCGCCGATCAGGTTGCCGATGCTCGAAATGCCCAGCCAGTCGAGGCGATCGAGCACATCCTTGCCGACGCCGCTCGCGGCGAGCAGTTGCCGCCCGGCGGGTTCGTTGAACAGGCGCATGAAGCGGATCGGCAGTTCGTCGTCGACGCCGATGGCGAGGTCGGTGTCGCGCAGGTTGTGGATCCACGGGATGTGCTTGTCGCCGATGCCCTCGATGCGATGGTCGCCGAAGCCGTTCTCGAGGATGGTCGGGCATTGCAGCGCCTCGGCCACGCCCACCTTGGCGCCGTGGAAGTTGTCGCGCAGGTAGGAGCCCGCCGCCAGCGTGCCGGCCGAGCCCGAAGAAAACACCGCGCCGGCGAGCACATCACCGGGACGCGCGATCTGGCCGAACACTTCGGCCAGCGCCGGGCCGGTGACGTTGTAGTGCCACAGTGCGTTGGGCAGCTGGTCGAACTGGTTGAAGATGACCGCGTCCGGACGCGTGCGTTCGAGCTCGATGCACTTGTCGAAGATTTCCTTGACGTTCGATTCGCAACCCGGCGTGGCGATGACCTCCTCGGCCATCGTGCGCAGCCAGTCGAAGCGCTCCTGCGACATGCCTTCCGGCAGGATGGCGACCGACGGGCAGGACAGCAGCCGCGAGATGTAGGCGCCGCCGCGACAGTAGTTGCCGGTGCTGGGCCAGACGGCCTTCTTGGTCGCGGGTCGAAACGCCCGGTGACGAGCTCGGGCAGCAGGCAGGAGATCGCCGGGCCGACCTTGTGCGCGCCGGTGGGGAACCACTTGCCGACGATGCCGACGATGCGCGCCTTGCAGCCGGTGATGGCGGCTGGCAGTTCGACGAAGTTCACTCCGCCGAAGCCGCCGCCTTTCTCCACTGCCTCGTTGTGCCAGTTGATGCGGAACAGGTTGCGGGGATGCACGTCCCACAGGCCGATGCCGCTCAGTTCGTTCTTGATCGCGGCGGGAATCAGCGCCGGATCGCGCATCTGCGCGTAGGTGGGCAGCACGATGCCCTTCTCGCGGCAGCGCTGGATGTTCTTCTGGCGTTGGGATGGATTGAGGGTCAGGTCGATCATGGCGTTCTCTCTTTAGTTGTTCAGGCCCAGGCCGCGGGCGGCGGACGCAATGTCCTTGAGCCCGGAACCGGTGATCATCACGACGCTGTTTGCGTCGGGCGGGAGGGTGTCGCGCACCTTGAGCCAGCCGGCGAAGGCGGCGCAGGACGAGGGTTCGCCGAACAGGCCGGAACCGGCGGCGAGCGTCTTTCTGCGCGGCGAGGATATCGTCGTCGGTGACGATGACGGCGCGGCCATCATGCGTACGCAGCTTGCCGAGCGCATACAGGCCGTTGCGCGGCACATCGACGGAGATCGAATCGGCGAGCGTCGTCGCGGCGACGGGTGGGCCGAAGGGATCGGCCTCGCTGTGCGGTGTGAGCAAGGCGCGTGCAATGGCGCTCGAACCTGCGGCCTGGCAGGCCCAGAGCGTCGGCATCTTCTGCAAGCGCCCAAGGCGCAACAGGTTCTCGAAGCCGCGATAGACACCGGCAATGATCACGCCGTCGCCAACCGGCACGAAGACGTGGTCGGGCGCGCCCGCCACCGCCTTGGCAAGGTCGGCAACGATCTCGTAGGACACGGTCTTCTTGCCCTCGATGGTCAGCGGGTTGTAGGCGGTGTTGCGCGACAGCGCACCGCTGCGTTGCGAGTAGTCGAGCGAGAGGTCGTAGGCCTTGTCGTAGTTGCCGGCGACGCTGACCAGTTCGGCGCCGTATTGCAGCACCTGGATACGTTTGGCGACCGGCGCGCTCGCGGGCAGGAAGACCTTGATGCGCAGCCCGGCGGCGGCGCCCACCGCGGCCATGCTCGATGCGGCGTTGCCGGTCGAGGCGAGGACGATTTCTTCAACGCCATGCTGCTTCGCGAAGGCGGCGACCAGATACGAGGCGCGATCCTTGAACGAACCTGAAGGATTGCAGGTGTCGTCCTTGAGCCAGAGGCCAGGCGCGCCAAACATCTTGCGCAAGCGCCGCGGCGCCCACAACGGCGTATTGCCGACCGGAATGGCCGGAAACCATTCGGCGTCGACCGGCAGCGGAATCGTGCCGGGAGCCGGATCGCTGCCCCACTCGACTTCGAGCACGCCTGCGAGCGGCCGTTCAGGCTGCTGCGCCTGTGCGCAGGCATCGCACAGGTAGCGACCGGGCACGATGTCGTAGGTCGCGCCGCAATCCGGGCACCGGTAGAACCACTTCATGCTCATTCGGGCGGCAGGATCGCGCCCTTGCGCTCGACGATCATGCGGTACTGCTCGGGCTGGCGATGCAGCGCGAAGTTGAAGACGCTGTTCTTGTAGGAGTTGCACAGGTCAAGGTCGCAGCGCGCGACGGCCAGCTCGTCGCCGAGCGTGGTGCAGCTGCCGACGATCTCGCCCGAGGGCGCGATGATCGAGCTGTTGCCGATCATGTCGCAGCCTTCCTCGCAGCCGGCCTTCGCGACGCCGATCACCCAGGTGCCGTTCTGGTAGGCGCCCGACTGCATGACCAGCTGGTTGTGGAAGTGCGAGAGGTTGTCGTGCACGGGCGCGGGCGGATTGTGCACCGGCGTGTTGTAGCCGAGCATGATCATCTCGACCCCTTGCAGGCCCATGACGCGGTAGGTTTCGGGCCAGCGCCGGTCGTTGCAGATCGCCATGCCGATGATGCCGCCGTAGGCGCGCGTGACGTTGAAGCCGAGGTTGCCGGTTTCGAAGTAGCGCTTTTCCAGATGCTGGAAGCGCCGCCACGGCTCGTGCTCGGCATGGCCGGGGAGATGGATCTTGCGGTATTTGCCGACAATTTTTCCTGCCTTGTCGACGAGGATGGAGGTATTGAAGCGCCTCGTCTTACCGTCCTCAACGGTCAGTTCGGCATAGCCGAGGTAGAAGCCGATGCCCAGCTTCGCCGCTTCCTCGAACAGCGGCCGCGTGACCGGGCCGGGCATCTCGTGTTCGAAGAAGCTGTCAACCTCCTGCTGGTCTTCCATGTACCAGCGCGGGAAGAACGTGGTCAGTGCGAGTTCGGGAAACACCACCACGTCGCAGGCCATCGCGCGCGCCTCGCGCAGCAGTTCGATCAGGCGCTGCACGACGCTTTCGCGGCTGTCGCTGCGCTGGATCGGGCCGAGTTGCGCGGCGCCGACTTTGACGATTCTCGTCATGCCAAACCTTTCGCTATGTTCAGGCTGCCAGCCGCAGGACGGTCTGCAGCAACACGTTGGCGCCGGCCTCGATGTCGGGCAGCGCGGTGAATTCCTTGACGTTGTGGCTGATGCCGCCGACGCTCGGCACGAAGATCATGCCCGCCGGGCAGACGCGCGCGAGCATCTGCGCATCGTGGCCGGCACCGCTCGGCATGCGGCGTACCGAGTGACCCAGACTGCGCGCGGTTGCCTCGACCAGCGCCACGACCGCCGGATCGAAAGCCACCGGTTCGAAGCGTGCGAGCGTCCGGTGCGTCAATGTCACGCCTTCGGCCTGCGCGACTGCGGCAGCGAAGGCGTGCAATTGCCGTTCCGCTTCCTGTAGCAAGATTTCATCGGTATTGCGCAGGTCGACGGTAAGCACGGCCTGATTGGCAATCACGTTGACCAGGTTCGGCGACAGGTTGATCGCACCCACAGTCGCAACCTGATCGCCGCCGAGTTCGCGCGCGATTTTGCGTGCTTCATTTGCAATGGCGCAGGCGACGTAGCCTGCGTCGTGGCGCAGGCGCATCGGCGTCGTGCCGGCGTGGTTCGACACGCCGGCCACCGTGAATTCGGTCCACGAAATCCCTTGCACGCCTTCGACGGCGCCGATGGTGATGCCCTCGATGTCGAGCACCGGGCCCTGCTCGACATGCAATTCCACATACGCATGCACCTGCGGATGGCCCACAGGTGCCGTCCCGCCATAGCTGACTTTGCGCAGGCAGTCGCCGACCGTCTCGCCGTCGATGCCCACGGTTCTCAATGCGGTATCCAGTGGCAAACCACCGACATAGACGAGGCTGCCCATCATGTCGGGATTGAAGCGCGCGCCTTCCTCGTTGGTGAAGAAGGCGACGGCCAGCGGGCGCCGCGTGACGACGCCCGCGTCGTTGAGCGTCTGCATCACTTCCAGTCCGGCCAGCACGCCAAGGTTGCCGTCGTAGCGGCCGCCGGTGCGCACCGTATCGATGTGCGAGCCCATCATCACCGGTGGGCCGGCTTCCTGTCCGGCCCGCACGGCGACGACATTGCCGATGCCGTCGATGCTGACCGAGAGGCCGAGCTCGCGCATCCAGCCGACGACACGCTCGCGACCAAGTCGATCCGCGTCGCTCAGGGCGAGACGGCAGACGCCGCCGCCCTCAATGGCGCCGATGGCGCCCAGCGCGTCGATGCGGGACTGGAGCCGTCCCGCATCGATACGCAGCGTATTACCGCTCATGCTTACTTTGATGCCTTGTCGATCGCGGCCTGGAAGTCGGCCAGCAGTGCCTCGCCTTCCTTGCCGTAGCTCTTGGCGATCTGTGCCTTGACGGCCGGCTGGGCGAGTTCGCGGAACTTGGCGATCTCGGCCTTGGTCGGGGTGTAGATCTGCATCTTCTGCGCCAGTGCCGGCAGGCCACGCTCGGAGGCTTCGATGATGCGGTTGATGCCACGGCAGGCGACGATGGCGGATTCGGCAGCGGCCTTGACGACTTCCTTCTCCTGCGCCGAGAGACCGTCGAAGAAGCTCTTGTTCATGATCCAGACGTAAGGCGTGAACAGGTGATTGGTCAGCGTCAGGTACTTCTGGACTTCGTCGAACTTGGCGAACTTGACGATCGGGATCGGGTTCATCTGGCCATCGGCGACGCCGGTTTGCAGCGACGTGTAGACCTCGGCCCAGTTGATCGCGACCGGCTGGCCGCCCATGCTGCTGACGACCGTCTTGTGCGATTCGAGGCCCATGGTGCGGATCTTCAGGCCCTTCATGTCGTCGGGCGACTTGATCGGACGCTTGGAGTTGGTGAATGCAAAGAAGCCGCCCGAATCGCCAAAACCGAGCACCTCGACACCGGTCTTCTTGGTGATGTCGGCGCCCAGCTTCTGGCCAAAGGGACCGTCGAACACCGCATAGGTCGCGGCGATGTTCGGATAGGCGAAGGGCACGTCGAGCACGCCGATCATCGGATAGATCGAGGCAATGCCACCGACGGTGGAGATCGACGACTGCACGACGCCGGACTTGACCTGCTGGATCACCTCGTTGTCTTTGCCGAGCTGGCCGTCGGGGAAGATTTCGACCTTGACCGCGCCGTTGGTGCCGGATTCGACCAGCGACTTGAAGACGACGGCCATGGCGCCGGTGCCGTTATCGAAGGGGTCGTTCTTGTTGAGGTGGGAGAGCTTGATCGTCTTTTCGGCATAAGCCGTGACGGGCATGGCACCGACCGTGACGGCCAGGGCGGCGGCGAGGGCAAACGACTTGAACAGGCGCATGGTAAGAACCTCCATTGGAACCAGGGTTGAGCTAGAGCTAGCGGGCGATGAGTGGGTGCTGCGGCGGGTAAAGCGAAATCATGATCACAATCCCATCAGGCGCGGCATGGTCAGCGTGAGGCTGGGCCAGTAGGCGACGATGAACAGCACGGCGACTTCGGCGATCACGAAGGGCCACATGGCCTTGGTGATGGACTCGATCTTCGCGCCGGTGATCGAACTGAGCACGAACAGGCTGGCGCCGACCGGCGGCGTCATCAGGCCGATGTTGAGCGCCAGCACGATCATGATGCCGGCCTGCACGGGGTCCATGCCGATCGACATCGCCAGCGCGCCGAGGATCGGGCCGAGGATGATGAGGATGGCGTTGATGTCCATGAACATGCCGAGGACGATCAGCAGCAGCAGGATCATCAGGATGATCATCGACGGATCGGAAGTCAGGCCGAGGAACAGGCCGGTGATCAACTGGGGCAGCTTCATGTAGGTCATCCACCAGCTCAGGATCGAGGCGGAGGCGATGATCAGGAACACCACACCGGTGATGCGCGCCGTGCGCACCAGCATCTCGACGATATCCCGGAAGCCGACCGAGCGGAAGACGAAGACGCCGAGCAGCATCGCGTAGAACACGGCAATCGCCGCGCCTTCGGTCGGCGTGACGAAGCCGCCGATGATGCCGCCGAGGATGATGATCGGCATCACCAGCGCGGCCAGCGCATTCTTGAAAGCGACGGCAATGCCCCACAGGCTCGGGCGCGTGCTGCCCTTGGGCAGGTTGAGGCGACGGCCGAGGCCGGCGATCACCGCCATGCAGAACAGGCCCATGATCAGGCCGGGCAGGATGCCCGCGGCGAACAGGCCGGCAATCGACACGCCCATCATCGAACCGTAGATCACCATCAGGTTTGACGGCGGGATGGTCGGACCGATGATCGAACCGGCAACGACCACACCGCAGGCGAAGGGCTTCTTGTAGCCGTTCTTTTCCATGGCCGGCACCATCGTGCTGCCGAAGGCGGCGGCTTCCGCAACGGCCGCACCGGTGATGCCGGCGAACAGCACCGACGACACCATGCACGACTGCGCCATGCCGCCGCGCAGGTGGCCCACCAGCGAATCGGCAAACTTGGCCAGCCGGTCGGTGATGCCCGCCTTGTTCATGATCTCGCCGGCGAAGATGAACAGCGGCATGGCGAGGAAGGTGAACAGGTCGAGGCCGGCGAAGTAGCGCTGCGGCGCCATCGCCAGCATCGAGGAACCGCCGATCTGGAGGATGCCGAACACGCCGGCGATGCCCAGCGTGTAACCGATCGGGACACCAATCGCCAGCATGAGGAAAAATGTCAGCAGCACCCAGATCATCACTCGTCCTCCGCGAAATCGGCCGGCAAGCCGGCGACGGCGAAGTCGCGCACGGCCATCAGCATCAGCTGCACACAAACCAGCGCCGAGGAAATCGGCACCGAAGCGAAGGGAATCGTCATGGTCATCTCGAAGATCGTGGCGTATTGCGTCCCACCCTGTTCGGTCATGCCGATGCCGAAATAGAGCAGGAAGGCAAAGAAGGCGAAGGCCAACAGATCAATTCCGACGTCGATCCAGCGCCGGATCCGGGGCGGGATGCGATGCAGCAGGGCCGTGACCGCGACATGCTCGCGCCGGGCGACGCCGCAGGACACGGCCAGCAGTGCCGCCCAGATCATCAGGTAGCGCGCCAGTTCTTCCGCCCAGGTCACCGGCAGCTCGAAGACGTAGCGGCCGAAGATGCCGATCCAGATATCGACGATCAACACACCGATGATGGCGGCGCAGACCAGCTCGACGACCCTGTTGATGGCGGCGCTGAGCGTGGCGGCCTGTTCGCTCAGGCGGAGGAGGCTGGTGTTTGCGGTAGCGGTTCCCATGAGTCTGACGTGGTGATGGAGTGGATCAATGGCGGAGGTCGCCGAGGGCGGCGTGCAGCGTCTCGATCTCGGCCAGGCGCTTGCGGCTCTTCCTGCCGAGTTCCTTTGCGACCGCGGCGCAGAGATAATTGGCGATGCTCACGGCGGCGACGTAGGAATCGAAGATCGACGCGCCGTCGGTAAGGCAATGCATCACGACGTCGGCCGGGCGCGTCAGGGACGGCATGCCGGGACTGGCGATGAACACCAGTTGCACGCCTTCCCGCCGCGCGGCCTCGACGACCGACTGCAGCAGCGCCGAGCGGCGCCGGAAATCGATGACGAGCAGCACGTCGCCGCGACCGAGCGCCGCGAGTTCCTCTGCCAGCGTCATGGCCGCGCCGGGCAGGCAACTCACTTCCTCGCGCAACTGGGCAAGCAGATAGGCTGCGTAGGACGCGACGAAATGCCCGTTGCGCATGCCGATCACGCGCACGCGCGGCGCCTTGGCGAGCAGCTTCACCGCCTGGGCCAGCGCCGCGACATTGGGCTGGCGGAAGGTTTCGGACAGGTTGCGGATGTCGGCGGCGACGTGGCGCGACAGGGCGTCCGCACTACGCTCCCTGGTATTCACCCCTGCCAGCGCGTAGAGCGGCGAGGCGAGGTGCGCCTCGGCGCGTGCCTGCCGGCGGGCATGGCCGAAACTCTGGTAGCCGACGCGCCGGAAGAAGCGCGCCGCGGTCGCTTTCGAGACGCCGGCGTCTGCCGCAAGTTCCGTCGCGCTGTAGCTGGCGAGGTTGTTCAGGCGTGCGAGGATCGTGTCGGCCAGGCGCTTCTCGCCGGGCGGCAACTGGTCGTAGGCCGCCGTGATTGATTCCTGAATTGTGGGCTCACCCGCAACCGCCATGCCGCGCCATCTCCCGAAGCCGGTTGAATGAAACATACGTTTCACGGCGATCTTTTCATAGAACGTTTGTTTCGTCAATAAATATTTCGGCGCTGGCGGAGCGGCACCAAAATGGACGTCGGCACACGTTTGGTGCGCACCTGATAAAGCCCGTGCGGCCTAGATGGATTCGTCGCGGATGAAGGCGTGCGCCGCGCTGGTGCGCGGCTGGCGGAAGAATTCGGTGGCCGGCGTTTGCTCCAGCAGACAGCCCGCTTCGAGATACACAACCTCCTCGGCGAGGCGGCGTGCCTGCCCGAGGTTGTGCGTGGTCAGCACGATCTTCGTGCCGCCCGCCGCGATCTCGCCGATGATGCGTTCGACTTCGCGGCTGCTGGCCGGATCGAGGCTCGCGGTCGGCTCGTCGAGAAACAGGACCTCCGGTGCCAGCGCCCACGCGCGGGCCAGGGCGACCCGCTGCTGCTCGCCGCCCGAGAGCTTGCGTGCCTGGCGCGCCGCGAGTTGCGGCAGCCCCACCCGCGCCAATGCGGCATGGGCACAGGTGCGCCGCGCCGTTGCCGCCACGCCGGCGACGGCAAGGCCATATTCGATGTTGGCCAGCACGCTGCTGCGCAGCATCACCGGCCGCTGGAAGACCATGGCCTGCGAGAGCCCGCGCGGCCAGACGACGCGGCCGGCACTCGGGTGCAACAAACCATGCATCAGGCGCAGCAGCGTGCTCTTCCCCGCACCGTTGGGTCCGAGGATTGCCGTCCTGCCAGCGCTGACTTTCAGATCGATGTCCGCAAGGATGCGCATCGACCCCTCAGTGAGGCCCAGCCCGCGTAGTTCAAGCCAGTGTGCCATCAGCCCCACCGCCTTTCCGCCCACTGTTTCATGAGATACGCGCCGGCATTGATGAGCAGCACGACAGCGATCAGGATGGCGCCGAGCGCTAGCGCGAGTGGCAGATCGCCCTTGCTGGTTTCGAGCGCGATGGTGGTGGTCATCACACGGGTGACTCCGTTGACGTTGCCACCGACAATCATTACCGCGCCGACCTCGGCGACCGCGCGGCCGAAGCCGGCCAGTCCCGCGGTGGTGAGCGAGAAGCGCGCGTTCCAGAGCAGTGTGCGCGCCGCGCGGGCGCGACTGGCGCCAAGGCTGCGCAACTGCTCGCGATACTCGCGCCATTCGTCCTCGATCACCTGCCGCGTCAAGGCGGCGACGATGGGCGTGATCAATACGGTCTGGGCGATGACCATCGCGCTTGGCGTAAACAGCAGTCCGAACTGTCCGAGCGGCCCGGCACGCGAGAGCAGCAGATAGACGAGCAGGCCGACGACGACCGGCGGCAGGCCCATGAGGCCGTTGAAGAGAACGATCAGCGGGCGCCGTCCGGGAAAGCGCCCGACCGAAAGCAGGGCCCCGAGCGGCATGCCGAGAGCGCTGGCAATCAGCGTCGCGGTCAGGCTGACCTTGAGGCTGAGCCAGACGATGGCGCCCAGCCGACCGTCGCCCGCCGCGACCAGTTCGCCGGCGAGCGCGAGGCTCGCCGAGATGTCGCTCATCCCCGCGCGGTCTTATTTTGCATTCGGGAAGAACAGTTGTTCGCCGCCGATCTTGTAGTCGGCGATGGCCTGCTGGCCGGCCGGCGACACCACCCAGTCGATGAACTGCTGTCCGTCGGCCTGCTTGACATGGGCATGCTTCGCCGGATTGACGAGGATCACGCCGTACTGGTTGAACAACCGGTTGTCGCTCTCGACAAGGATGCCGAGTTCACCTCGATTCTTGAAGTTGAGCCAGGTGCCGCGATCGGCAAGGATGTAGGCGTTCATGGAGGCGGCGGTATTGAGCGCGGGGCCCATGCCGGAGCCGGTATCGCGATACCAGGCCCCTCTCGCCGTACCGAGGTCGACGCCAGCCACCTTCCAGTAGCGCAGTTCCGCCGCGTGCGTGCCGCTCTTGTCGCCGCGCGAAACGAAAGCTGCCTGGGCTGTCGCGACACGCCGCAGGCCTTCAAGGATGTCCTTGCCGGCGGCTTTGGCCGGATCGGCCTTGGGCCCGAGGAGGATGAAATCGTTGTACATGACCTCCTGGCGCTTGACGCCGTAGCCCTCCGCGACGAATTTTTCCTCGGCCACCTTGTCATGCACGAACACCACGTCGGCATCGCCGCGCCGCGCCAGATCCAGCGCCTGACCGGTGCCGAGCGCGACGACGCGCACTTTGATGCCACTGGTCTTTTCGAACATCGGCAACAGGTGGGCGAACAACCCTGACTGCTCGGTGGACGTGGTCGAGGCGACAGTGATGTAGCGTTCCTGTGCCTGGGCGGCAAGGGCAGTCAGGGCGACGGTGCCGGCGATGAGGCAGTGACGCAGGAAGCGGAAGTTTTGCATGGCTTGATCTCCTGAACGATTGAGCCGCAAAAGGTTAAAGTAGCGCGCAAGAATTTCGAATATGTCCAAAACTGCAACAACTCCCCCCCTGCCCTCTCCGCTGCCCCCGCGTCTGCGCTGGAACTGGGATTTCGGCATCGACCTCGGCGACGTCGATACGCGACGCCTGCTCGTGCTGCTGACCGCCCTGCTCGACACTGCAGCGCTCGGCAAGGCAGCCAAACGCGGCAGACATGTCGTATCGCGCGGCATGGGGTCTGCTGCGGCGCTGCGCGCAGGAGTTCGGCCTCGCACTGGTCACCATGGAACGCGGCCGCGGCACGCGCCTGACCGCTTTCGGCGAATCGCTCGTCGAGATGGACGGCGCGGCGCGCGCGGCACTCGGCAAGGTGCATGGCGTCTGGGAAGCGCGCATGCGCGACCTGCTGCGCGCCCGCCCTGCAGGAGGCTCAGGTTGACGCGCCTCGCGTCTCGCTCCACGCCAGCCACGACCTCGCGCTGGCCGACTGGATGGAGCATGGCCGCAGCGTGCCGGTCGAGATTGCCTGGCGCGGCAGCGAGGAAGCCCTCGCCGCGCTCGGTCGCGGTGAATGCGACATCGCCGGCTTCCATGTGCCGGAAACCTGGAGCACCGAGCAATTGACGCACTGGCTGAAGCGCTGGCTGAAACCCAGACTGCATGTCTGCATTCCGGTGATGCGGCGGCGCCAGGGCCTGATCGTAGCGCGCGGCAATCCGCTGCGCCTGCACTCGCTGGCCGACGTCGCGACGCGCGGTGCGCGCCTGGTGAACCGCCAGCGCGGTTCGGGCACGCGCAGCCTGATCGACCAGTTGCTCGCCGCCAACGGCACCGATCCCGCCCGCATCGACGGCTATGCCCACGAGGAATTCACACACGATGCCGTAGCGGCCACGGTGGCGGGCGGCTCGGCCGATGTCGGCTTCGGTATCGAGGCCGCGGCGGCACGCTACGATCTCGACTTCGTGCCGCTGGTTGACGAGCGCTATGGCTTCGCGCTGCGTCATGCCGCCCACGAATCGGCAGCCGGCCAGATCTTCCTGCGTCGCCTTGCCGGCAAGACCTTCCGCCAGCGTCTGCTGGCGCTGCCGGGCTATGCGGCCTGCGGATCGGTGAAGCCCGGCAAGTGGGAAGACTTCCTGAGGGACTGAATCAGTGCCTGCTTGCCGACAGGGGCGCGAAGCACAATCCGCGCGCCTTGAGTCCGCGAATCAGGGGTTCGAGCATCGGTGCCAATGGATCCTTGCGCGACTGGATGCCCAGATGCATCATGACGATGGTATCGGGCCCGATGGTCTTCAGCGCCTGTTTGAGGAGCTTGTCGTTCGGATACTGCTCGCTGGGCAATTCGTCGCCGATGAAACCCCGATCATCCCAGCGCACATGCACCGGCCAGCCGCAGCGTGCCGCCCATTGCAGCGCACGGGGCGTTGGCTGCTTGCCGGGCGCGCGCCACATGCCCGCAGGGCGCTGGCCGGTCAGCGCTTCGAACGCATCATCCACCTGCTTGAGATCCGCACACAGGCCGGCCGCATCGAGGTAGATGGCCGGGCCGCCGTGATTGATCGTCGTCAGCAGCCGGCCATCCGGGAGGTCCTTCTTGAAGTACAGGTGGCGATAGGTGTGGTTGCCGAAGGCATGCCCATCGGCCACCAGCGCGCGCCAGTACTCGCTCCAGGAGGCGTCGAGCGCGTGGTCGCCGCGAAAGGTTTTTTCGTTGGCCAGGAAGATCGTGGCCTTGACCTGTTCCTGCCGGAGGATGCGCGCGATCGTCTCGGCCTGGGACATATTGCCCGGCGTGAGGGTCAGGTAGACAGTGCCCGAACACGTCGCAGCAACAACATGGTGCGGCAGCACCAGCATCAGTAGCACGGCAAGACCGCGCCATATTCGAGAAAGCAGTTTCATCGGCAACCTCATGTGGAAATGTTTCTCGATGCGCGCAGCCAGTCCAGCGCACCCTGCCCCGCCGCACGCCCGCTGGCGAAACAGGCGGTAAGGAGATAACCGCCGGTCGGCGCTTCCCAGTCGAGCATTTCGCCGGCGCAGAAAATGCCCGGCAAGTGCTTCAGCATCAGGCGGTCGTCGAGTGCTTCGGCGGTCACGCCGCCCGCGCTGCTGATTGCCTCGTCGAGCGGACGCGTTGACACCAGCTTCAGCGGCAGCGCCTTGAGCGCGGCGGCGAGTCGTGCGGGATCTTCGTAATCAGCCTTCGTCGTGCATTCGCGCAGCAGGCCGGCCTTGACGCCGACAATGCCGGCACGGCTTTGCAAATGGCTCCCCATCGAGCGGGCGCCGCGCGGATGGGCGATCTCGAGCGTCAGGCGCTCCAGCGACTTGCCCGGCGCGAGATCGAGATGCAGCGTCGCGCTGCCCTGCGCTTCGATGGCGTCGCGCAGCGCGGCGGAGAACGCATAGATCAGGCCGCCTTCGACACCGTGCTGCGTGATGACGAACTCGCCCTGCCGCTGTTGTCCGCCGAAACTTGCCACCACCGACTTCACCGGCTGGCCGGCGAACTTGTCGCGGAAATGGTCGCTCCAGTTCACATCGAAACCACAGTTCGCTGGACGCAGCGCGGCGACATCGATACCTCGTGACTGCAACACGGACACCCAGACGCCGTCGGAACCGAGCCTGGCCCAGCTGCCGCCGCCTAAAGCCAATGCAATCGCCGTCCCGCCAGCGCCGATTTTCACATTGCCGGCCGGCGTATCAAAAAGTAGCTCTCCATCTGCCCAGCCCAGCCAGCGATGCCGTATGTGGAAACGCACGCCGGCGGCGCGCAGCCGGTGCAGCCACGCGCGCAGCAGCGGCGCGGCTTTCATGTCCTTGGGAAACACACGGCCAGACGAGCCGACGAAAGTCTCGACGCCGAGATCGCGTGCCCAGTCGCGCAAGGCGTCCGCGCCGAACTCAGCCAGCCATGCCGCAACCCACTCGCGCCGCTCGCCATAGCGCGTAATGAAATTTGCGGCGGGTTCGGCATGGGTGAGATTGAGGCCGCTCTTGCCCGCCATCAGGAACTTGCGGCCGGCGCTGGGCATGGCGTCATACACATCGACTGCCACGCCTGACGAGGACAATGTTTCGGCTGCCATCAGGCCGGCCGGGCCGGCGCCGATGATAATGGCGTTCATGGGAGCGCCCGGCTTATTCCCACTCAACTATTACCAAAGCCCTGCAACCCGCATGAATACTGGGCGTGTCTCGATGTTGGCACCCGAATACCGTCAGCGATACTGTCATCGGAATAATGCTTGGTGTTCATGCGGGTTTCCTGGCGGTCTCAAAAAACGAGCTGTTACAAACTATTGACCACTATTGGCTCACGAGCCAAGTTGCGGCTGACTCAATTGTTACATGACATGGTGGATTTAGATGACGGTATCGACCGTTGATCGCGTTGCCAATACCCTCAGCCAGCCAGCCTTAGACTCCCCACGTGATGATGCCGACGTCTATCTGAAGCTCGATACAAGCTTCGAGCCTCCGGACGGCAAGACATCTGTCGATCACATGCCAGGGAGCTGAATCGAGAAACAGGTGTGCCCCGCGCCGGATGTCGCCGAAATCCGCCCCCGATGCGCACCTATGATCGCCCGGGTAATTGCCAGGCCGAGGCCCGTCCCCTCGCCGGCAAGGTGTTGACGCGACGGATCGGCGCGGTAGAAACGTTCAAACAGACGGGCAAGATGTTGTGGCGGAATCGTCTCGCCCGGATTATCGACGGTCAGTACGACCTCCTCTTCAGCCATTGCAATCGTCACCATCACGGTGCCGTCCCGGGGGGTGTAACGCAGGGCGTTTGACAACAGGTTGCTCAAGGCGCGGCGGAGCATCAGCCGGTCGCCGCGAATGCAACCCTCCCCGGCGAGCTGAAGGCGAATGTGCTTTTCATCGGCCAACGCCTCGTAAAACTCGAACAGGTCGCGTACCTCGCGCGCCAGATCGACCTGCTCGCAATGGGCGGTAGTCAGGCCGTTTTCCGCCTTGGCCAGAAACAGCATGTCGGAGATCATGCGCGCCAGACGCTCGAATTCCTCGGTGTTCGATTCCAGTATCTCGCGGTAACCCGTCGCATCGCGTTCGCGCGAGAGCACGACCTGGGTTTGCATCATCAGGTTGCTGATGGGGGTGCGAAGTTCGTGGGCCATGTCCGAGGAAAAATCGGACAGGCGACGAAAGGCTTCCTCCAGGCGTGCCAGCATTTCGTTCAAGGTCGTCGCCAGGTCGGCCAGTTCGGCCGGGACAGCGTCAACGGGCAGACGCTGATCCAGTTTTTGCGCCGTCACCACGGCCGCCCGCTCGCGCATGGTTCGCAACGGCGCCAGCCCCCGGCTGGCGGCGAACCAGCCCAGCAGACCGGTCGCCAGCGCGGCGCCGGCGACGAACAGCCACAGGGTTTGCATGAAAGTACTCATGAAGGATTGGTGGTGTTCGATATCGACCGCAACCGCAACTACCAGCGGCGGCCAGGCGGCAACGCCCGACGGGATCGATGCCGCCAGCCCCCGATAGCTGCGCTCCCCCTGGGACCAGACGAACAGTCGCGATCCCGGCGTATCGGTGACATGGGCGAGCCAATCGCCCGGGAACTGGATAGCGGGTGAAGCGAGCAGAATTTCCTTGTGGGGACCAAGCACCCGAACCACGAGATCGTGGTGCCCGACGATCGCGTCGTTCAATTGAGCGGGCAGGCGTTCGAGATCCTGCGGTGAGGCAACTCGTTCGATGACATGCCGGGCCAGCAGCAACTTGCCCGCCAGGGCGTCGCGATCCTGCTCTTCGAAATGCCGCTCGATCGAGGCCCCGATCAACCAGCCCAACCCGAGCAGCACGACACTCGATCCGGCGGCAAACAGCAATGTCAGGCGGGCGGTCAGCGACAGATTGAAGTTCAAGCGCAATCCGGCACCTCCAGCACATAGCCCATGCCGCGCACGGTACGGATCAGTTTCGGCTCGAAGGCGTCGTCCACCTTGCCGCGCAGGCGCCGCATCGCGACCTCGATCACATTGGTATCGCTGTCGAAGTTCATGTCCCACACCTGCGAGGCGATCAGCGAGCGCGGCAGGACTTCGCCCTGGCGTCGCAACAATAGTTCGAGCAAGGCGAACTCCTTGGCCGTCAGGTCGATGCGCTTGCCGGCGCGGGTGACGCGGCGGCGCAGCAGGTCGAGTTCAAGATCGGCGGCGCGAACGATTTCAGATTCCTTGGCTTTCCCGCCGCGCCGCAGCAGGGTACGAACACGGGCGAGCAACTCGGAAAACGCGAACGGTTTCACCAGGTAATCGTCCGCACCGAGTTCCAGCCCCTTGACCCGATCATCGATTTCGTCCCGCGCGGTCAAAAAGAGCACCGGCATTTCCTTCCCGGCCTTGCGGATGCCCTGCAACACCTGCCAGCCCTCGATACCGGGCAACATCACATCCAGAACCGCCAGATCGTAAGCCTCGGTCAGCGCCAGATGAAGTCCATCGAAACCGTCCCGCGACAGGTCGACGACAAACCCGGCCTCGGCCAAGCCTTGCTTGAGGTAATCGCCGGTCTTCGGCTCGTCCTCGACGACGAGAATCTTCATCCTTGCACTCCGATGGAATAACGAGCTTTGCGCAATTTTGCGCTTCGCGCAGGCGGAAGGGCAAAGATTACAGAAATGTAATTTCTCGGTCAGCTTGCCGTCGGTGTCGAAACACCAGAATTGCCGCATTCCAATCGACGAGTCACAAGCGGAGTTTATTGATGAACAGAACGATCGCGCTGCTTATCGGGCTAGGCATGACCTTGCCGGCCCAGGCACAGAGTTTGGCGGATGCCGTCGAAAAGGCGTGGTCGCGCCATCCGCAACTCGCGGCCAGCACCGCCCGGGAAGCGGAAGCCCAGGCCCGTGCAGCCGTGGCGGCGGGCATCACGCCGGGGCCGGCTTCGATGTCGGTGTCCAATCTGAGCGACCGGCTCAACCAGAATCGCGGCAAGCAGGAATGGGAAGTCGAGATGGCCGTGCCGCTGTGGGTGCCAGGGCAGCAAGCGGCACGGGAGGCGGAAGCCGCCAGCGCACAGACGCAAGTGCTCGCACAGCGCCACGCCCTGCGCTTGCAGATCGCTGGCGAGGTACGTGACGCCTGGTGGGCTGTAGCGGCGGCAAGAAGCGCACGCGAGCTGGCCGTGCGGCGGGTAGCGACTTCCAGGTCGCTTGAGGCCGATGTGCTGCGCCGTTTCAAGGTGGGCGAACTGTCGCGCATCGATGCCAACCTCGCCCGCAACGAAGGCCTGAGCGGCAAGGCCGAACTGGCCGATGCCGAGACTGCGCTGCGCCAGGCGGAGCAGGCCTACCAGAACCTGACCGGTGCTGCCACGCCGACGGTATTGGCGGTCGAAAATGCCGCTGGAACTCGCGAGGCAAGAGATGACCATCCGCAACTGGTCGCCGTGGCTGCCGCCGCGCAACTGGCACGCGCCAAATTCAAGGTGGCCGAGGAAAGCCGCCGCGATGCACCGGAGTTCGCCGTGCGCGTGGTGCGCGAGCGAGGCGACTTCGCCGAGTCCTACGCCAATAGCGTGGGCGTCAAGTTCGACCATCCCGTTTTCCTCCGGTCCGCGCGTGCGCCAGGAAAACGCGGCGGCCAGCGCCGAACTGGCACAAGCCGATGCCGAAATGGCTTTGGCCCAACTCCGTCTGAAACTCGACGCGGAAAAAGCCCGGCTCGATCTGGATGCAGCTGAGCGCCAATTGGCGATGGCGCGCCAGCGACGCGAACTCACCGTCGACAACCTCGCCCTGGCAGAAAAGTCTTTCGTGCTCGGTGAATCCGACCTGACGACCCTGCTGCGCGTGCGCGCCACCGCGTTCGAGGCGGAAGCCTTTCTCAATCGCCAGGAAATCCTGCGCGCCGCCTCGCGGTCCCGTCTCAACCAAGTCATGGGAGTTCTGCCTTGAATCAATACATCCGCACATTTCTAGTCACGGCGGTTCTTGCGGCCTCCTCCTTGTCGGCGTGGGCGCACGGTGGCGAAGATCATGGTGACGAAGGCAAGACCCGACCGGCTCCGACGACCGGGGCCGCGCCGCGCGCCATCGCCCAAACCGAAGCGTTCGAACTGGTGGCGGTGCTGGAAGGCAACAAGCTGACGCTCACGCTCGACCGCTTTGCCACCAACGAGCCCGTGGTCGATGCGCAAATCGAGGTCGAAAGCGGTGCGCTGAAGGCCATGGCAACGCAGCTTGCACCGGGCGTGTATGCGATTCCCGGCGAGCGTTTTGTCGCACCGGGAAAATACCCGCTGACCATTTCGATCGAGGCTGGGGAATCCGCCGACCTGCTCACGACGACGCTGGATCTTGCGGCACCCGCTGCCGCTATCGAGCATTCCCATACCACTGGCGAATGGGGCATCTGGGGCGCTGCCGGCACATTGTTGCTCGCGGGCGGCGGGCTTATCGTCTTGCGCCGCCGTCACAAGAATCGCAATCCTCATTAAGGGGTCATTCAGATGAAACGAAAATATCTTGCGGGCATTTTGACGCTCGCTCTGGCGACGCTTTCGGCGCCGGTCGCCGCTCATGGCGACGAGGATCACAGTCAGGACACCAAGCCGGCGCCGACGGCCGCCGTGGCCGGCGCAGCCATCAGCGACGGGCCGCAGCGTTTGGCCGACGGCAGCCTGTTCGTGCCCAAACCCGTGCAGCGTCAGCTGGGCATCCGCACCAGCCAGGTTCGTACCGGGGAGCTGGCGGCCAGCGTCGAACTGAACGGTACGGTGATCGCCGACCCCGAGACCAGCGGCCGCGTCCAGGCGCCGTTTTCCGGCGGCGTGCTGCCCGGCCCCAAGGGCATGCCGGTAGCGGGACGGAAGGTCGCGAAGGGCGAGGTACTGGCCTATCTACGTCCGGTCGCCAGCGCCATCGAGCGCGGCAACCAGAAGGCGCAACTGGCCGAACTGGAAGCGCAACTGGCCATCGCCGACGGGCGCGTGCGGCGTTTCGAGCAACTCGATGGCGCCATTCCGCAAAAGGAAATCGACGCGGCGAGCATCGAGCGCGAGGCGTTGCAGAAACGCCGCGGCTTCGTCGGCGCCAGCATCGACGGCGCCGAGCCCTTGCGCGCACCGGCCGCCGGCGTGATCAGCGCTTCGCACCATCTGCTGGCCGGCCAGATGGTCGATGCCCGCGAGATCCTGTTCGAGATCGTCGATCCGGCTCGACTGGCGGTCGAGGCGCTGGCCTACGACGCGGGCATCGCCGGCGACATTGAAGTCCGCCAGCGCCGCTGGCCGGCGACACCGCACTGGAGCTGAAATTCGTCGGCGGCGGCCGGCAACTGCGCGAGCAGGCGCTGCCGCTGCTGTTCCGCGTCGTCACGCAGCGATGCTCCGGTCGCCGTCGGCCAGCCGGTCAAGGTGATCGTGCGCACCACGCGCACGACATCAAGGGCGCGGCCGTGCCGCGGCAGGCGCTGACGAAAGTCGGCGCTGGCGAGACGGCGGTCTGGGTGCATGCCGAGGCGGAACGCTTCGTCGCTGCGGCGGGTGCGCACCGAGTCGCTGGACGCCGCCAACGTCGCGGTGATCGAGGGCCTGCACGACGGCGAGCGCGTCGTCACCGAAGGCGCCAGCCTGCTGTCGCAGGTGCGCTGACAGCATGTTCGACTTCATCATCCACACCAGCCTCAAGCAGCGCCTGATCGTCCTCGGCGTCGTCGCTGCTGCTGATGATCTACGGCGCGCTCACCCTGCGCCAGATGCCGGTCGATGTCTTTCCCGACCTCAACAAGCCGACCGTGACGCTGATGACCGAGGCCGGCGGCATGGCGCCGGAAGAGGTCGAGCAGCTGGTCACCTTTCCCATCGAATCCGAGCATGAACGGCATGCCCGGCGTGACGCGCGTGCGCTCGGTGTCCGGCGTCGGCCTGTCGATCGTCTATGTCGAGTTCGAGTGGGGCTCGGACATCTACCGCAACCGCCAGCAGATCGCCGAGCGCCTGAACCTGGTGCGCGAGCAGTTGCCGCCGGGCATCGTGCCGCAGCTGGGGCCGATCTCCTCGATCATGGGCGAGATCCTGCTGATCGCCCTGCCGGCCGACCCGGACAAGGTCAGCCCGATGGCGGTGCGCGAGTACGCCGACTGGGTGATGCGGCCGCGCCTGCTGACCATCCCCGGCGTCGCCCAGGTGATCCCGATCGGCGGCGAAGTGCGCCAGTACCGCGTCGAACTGAAGCCGGCCCAGCTGCAGGCGCTGGGCATCGAGCGCGAAAAGCTGGAAGCCGCGCTGCGCGATTTCGGCGCCAACACCAGCGGCGGCTTCCTCGAAGCGCAGGGCCGCGAATACCTGATCCGCCAGATCGGCCGCACCAGCCGCATCGAGGATCTGCAGAACCTGGTGGTGGCGGTCAAGAACGGCCAGCCCATCCTGCTCAAGCAGGTGGCCGACGTGAAGCTGGCGCCGGCCATCAAGCGCGGCGACGGCAGCTACAAGGGCAAGCCGGCGGTGATCCTGTCGGTGCAGAAGCAGCCTGCCGCCGACAGCGTGACGCTCACCCGCGAGGTCGAAAAGGCCATGGCCGAACTGGGCAAGAGCCTGCCGCAGGGCGTCGAAGCGCCGCCCTTCCTGTTCAAGCAGGCCGACTTCATCGAGCACTCGGTGAGCAACGTCGAGGAAGCGCTGCGCGATGGCGCGATCCTGGTGGCGGTGATCCTCTTCCTGTTCCTGCTCAACGTGCGCACCACGGTCATCTCGCTGATGGCGATTCCGGTGTCGCTGCTGGTGACGGCGCTGGTGTTCCACTACTTCGGCCTGTCGATCAACACCATGACGCTGGGCGGCCTGGCCATCGCCATCGGCGAACTGGTCGATGACGCCGTGGTCGGCGTCGAGAACGTGCTGCGCCGCCTCAAGCTGAACCGCGCGCTGGCCGACGCCGCGGCCGGTGGCGGAAGTCATCGCCGCGGCGACGCTGGAAGTGCGCTCGGCCATCGTCTACGCCACGGTGATCATCGTGCTGGTGTTCGTGCCGCTGTTCGTCCTGCCCGGCATCGAGGGCCGGCTGTTCACGCCGCTGGGCGTGGCCTACATCGTCTCGATCCTCGCCAGCATGATCGTCTCGGTGACGCTGACGCCGGTGATGGCCTACTACCTGCTGCCGCGGATGAAGCAACTGCATGCCGGCGACAGCCCGCTGGTGATCTGGCTCAAGCGCTGGGACGCGACGCCTGCTGCACTGGTCGTTCGGCCACGCCGCGCAGCCTGCTGGCCGGCGCGCTGGCGGTGGTCGTGCTCGTCGCCGCCAGCGTGCCCTTCTTCCCGCGCTCCTTCCTGCCGCCGTTCAACGAAGGCACGCTGACGGTGAATGTGCTGCTCAATCCCGGCACCTCGCTGGCCGAGTCGAACCGCATCGGCACGCTGGCCGAAGCAACTGGTGGCGCAGGTGCCCGAGGTGACCCAGGTCGGCCGCCGCACCGGCCGCGCCGAACTCGACGAACATGCCGAGGGCGTGCACTACACCGAGATGGACGTCGACCTCAAGGCCTCCGAGCGCAGTCGCGAGCCATCATCGCCGACATCCGGCAGCGCCTGGCCGTGCTGCCGGCGGCATCCAACGTCGGCCAGCCGATCTCGCACCGCCTCGACCACCTGCTCTCCGGCGTGCGCGCGCAGATCGCGCTGAAGATCTACGGCGACGACCTCGACACCCTGCGCGGCCTGGCGGCCGACTTGCGCGACCGCCTGGCGAAGATTCCCGGCGTCACCGACCTGCAGATCGAAAAGCAGGTGCTGATCCCGCAGGTCAAGATCCACCTCGACTACGAACAGGCGGCGCGCTACGGCGTCGCGCCGGGCGATCTGCTGCGCAGCCTGGAGCAGATGATCGAGGGCGAGCGCATCACCCAGATCATCGAGGGCAACCGGCGCTTCGACCTGCTGGTGCGCCTGCCGGAAGCGGCGCGCGAGCCGCAGGCGCTGGCCGAACCTGCTGATCGAAACACCGACGGGCACTGTGCCGCTGTCGAAGTCGCCAGCGTCGAGGAAAGCGACGGCCCGAACCAGGTCAGCCGCGAGAACTCGCGCCGCCGCATCGTGCTCTCGGCCAACACCGACGGCCGCGACATGTCGCAGGTGATCGCCGACATTCGCGCCGAGCTCGCCGCACGGCCCATGCCGGAAGGCTACTTCACCGCGCTGGAAGGCCAGTTCCAGGCGCAGGAGCAGGCGGCGCGCCTGATCGCCCTGCTGGCGCTGATCTCGCTGACCATGATCTTCATGGTGCTCTACAGCCGCTATCGCTCGGCGGCGCTGACCCTGATCATCATGGGCAACATCCCGCTGGCCCTGGTCGGCAGCGTCATCGCCCTGTGGATCTCCGGCCAGCCGCTGTCGGTGGCGGCGCTGGTCGGCTTCATCACGCTGACCGGCATCGCCACGCGCAACGGCATCCTCAAGATCAGCCACTACATCAACCTGTGCGCCTTCGAGGGCGAGAGCTTCGGCCAGCACATGATCGTGCGCGGCTCGCTGGAACGCCTGACGCCGGTGCTGATGACGGCGCTGGTCGCCGCCTTCGCCCTGGTGCCGCTGCTGCTCTCGGCCGACGCGCCGGGCAAGGAAGTGCTGCACCCGGTGGCCGTGGTGATCTTCGGCGGCCTGGTCAGTTCCACCCTGCTCGATACCCTGCTGACGCCCGCTGATGTTCTGGCTGTGGGGCAAACCGTCGCTGGAGCGCCTGCTCGCCGGCCAGGACAAGGAAAGTTTCTGAACCTACCGTCAAGCCAAGGAGACCGCAAATGAAATCCCTCAAATCCCTGATTCCCGCCGCCCTGTTGACCGCCCTGTTGTCCGCAGGCGCCGCGTTGGCCCATAACGACGACTATCTCGATACGCAGAAGGCGCCCAACGGCGGCCAGCTGCGCATGGCCGGCGTCTATCACTTCGAACTGGTGGTGGCGAAGGACAGCAAGGAGGCCAAGGACAACCCGGTCATGGTCTATGTCACCGACCATGCCGGCACCAAAGTTCCGACCGCCGGCGCCAGCGGCACGGTGACCATTCTTGCCGGCAAGTCGAAGGTCGCGGTGACGCTGGCGCCCGATGGCGACAACCGCCTCAAGGGCGTCGGCAAGTATGCCTCATCGCCGGACATGAAAGCCGTCGTCGCCGTCACCTTGGCCGGCAAACCCGCCGAACAGGCGCGCTTCACGCCGCTGGCGCAGCCGCAGCAGGCGGCCAAGGATGACCACACCGATCACAAGCACTGATCGTGACTTTTTTCTCCCACAGCGCAGATGTGACAGAAATGTAATCCGGCGGTCAGGCTGATGTTGGCCTGCGCAACGCATACTGGGCGCACCGAATCAATCAACAGGGAGTCCCGCATGAAATTCGCCATCCATACCGCTGTCCTGCTTTCCCTGCTTGCCTCCGCCGCCTGGGCAGGCGCTCCGCTGCCGACGGTCGAAGTCTTCAAAAGCCCGAGCTGCGGCTGCTGCGGCAAATGGGTGGAGCACATGAAGACCAACGGCTTCAAAGTCGTCACCCACGAGACGAATGACATAGCGCCGCTCAAACAGCGGCTCGGCGTGCCGCTCGGCATGGGCTCCTGCCACACCGCGGAAGTGGGCGGCTACCTGATCGAGGGTCACGTCCCGGCGGACGACGTCAAGCGCCTGCTCGCCGAAAAGCCCAACGCGAAAGGCCTCGTCTCGCCGGGCATGCCGCAGAGCGCACCGGGCATGGACCTGCCCGGCAAGCAGCCCTACGAAATTCTGCTCGTCAGGCGCGACGGCAGCACCTCCACCTATGCGAAACACTGAAATCGACTCACACCGTCAATCAACAACAAGGAGCACATCATGAAAGCAATCACCCTTTCCGTTATTGCCGCCTCCCTCGCGCTGGCCGTGCCGGCTTATGCCGAAGATGCGCATCACCCCGCCGAGCCCGGCGCGAAGCAGTCCGCGCCAGCCCAAGCCGAGGGCAAGACGACGCAGAAGATGCAGGACAACCTGACGCGAATGCAGCGCACAACTCGACCGGCTCGGCAAGGCCAAGACCGCCGACGAGCGCCAGAAGATCATGGACGAACACATGCAGACCATGCAGGAAAACATGCAGATGGCCCGCGGCATGCAGGCCGGCATGATGGGTTGTCCGATGATGCAGGGCGGCATGGTATGGGCGATGATGGGTGGCGGCATGGGCATGATGGGGCAAGGCGCGGCCGCCCCGGACGACATGATGTCCAAGCGCATGGAGATGATGGAAAAGCGCATGGACATGATGCAGATGATGATGCAGGGCCAGGCCGCATGGGCATGCCGCCGGATGGCCCGGCGAAACCGGCCAACTGAGCCGCAACCGCTTGTATCGGTAATCATGTCCGTCCCCCGGAAAATCGGCGCCCCACAACAGGGACTTCCTTCGGTCGCTGGCGGGACGCCGTTGACCGCCGCCGAAGGCCCGCCGGCGGACGCCGAATACATCTGCCCGATGCATCCGGAGGTGCGCCAGATCGGCCCCGGCACCTGCCCGAAATGCGGCATGGCGCTGGAGCCGGTGCTGCCCGAGCTGGAGGAAGGCGACAACCCCGAACTGGCGGATTTCCGCCGCCGTTTCTGGTGGACGCTGCCGCTGACGGTGCTGGTCACTGCTGATCGCCATGTCGGGCGGCGCTGTTCGACCCGCTGCTGGGTGCCACGCGGCCCTGGGTGGAACTGGCGCTGGCGCACGCCCGTCGTGCTGTGGTCGGGCTGGCCGTTCTTCGTGCGCGGCGTGCAGTCGGTGCCCAATCGCAGCCCGAACATGTGGACCCTGATCGGCCTCGGCACCGGCGCCGCCTATGCTCTACAGCGTGGTGGCCACGGTGGTGCCGGGCATGTTCCCGACCTCGTTCCGTAGTCGACGGCCAGGTCGCGGTGTATTTCGAGGCCGCCGCCGTGATCATCTCGCTGACCCTGCTTGGTCAGGTGCTGGAACTCAAGGCGCGCTCGGAGACCGGCGCCGCCATCAAGGCGCTGCTCGGCCTGGCGCCGAAGACCGCGCGGCGCATCCGCGATGACGGCAGCGAAGAAGATATTCCGCTGACCCATGTGCATCCGGGCGACCGCCTGCGCGTGCGCCCGGGCGAGAAAGTGCCGGTCGATGGCGTCGGTGCTCGAAGGATCGCAGTGCGGTCGATGAATCCATGCTGACCGGCGAACCGATCCCGGTGAGCAAGGCGCCCGGCGACGAGCTGATCGGCGCGACGCTCAACGCCAGCGGCGCCCTGGTCATGCGGGCCGACAAGATCGGCGCGCAGACGGTGCTGGCGCAGATCGTGCAGATGGTCGCCCAGGCCCAGCGCTCGCGCGCGCCGATGCAGCGCATGGCCGACGTCGTTGCCGGCTACTTCGTCGTCGGGGTGGTGTCGATCGCGCTGCTCACGCTTCTTGGCTGGGGTTTGTTCGGGCCGCAACCGAGCTGGGCCTACGGCCTCATCAATGCCGTGGCGGTGCTGATCATCGCCTGCCCCTGCGCCCTCGGGCTGGCCACGCCGATGTCGGTCATGGTGGCCACCGGCAAGGCCGCCAGCCACGGCGTGCTGTTCCGCGACGCGGCGGCCATCGAAACCCTGCGCCAGGTCGATACCCTGATCGTGGACAAGACCGGCACGCTGACCGAGGGCAAGCCGGCCTTTCATGGACTGGCAGCCGCCGCGGGCTGGCGCGAAGACGAGGTGCTGCGCACTCGCCGCGAGCCTCGACCAGGGCAGCGAGCATCCACTGGCCCAGGCCATCGTCGCCGAGGCGCGTCGGCGCGAACTCAAGCTCGGCACGCGCCCGAAGACTTCGAATCCGCCTCGGGCATCGGCGTGCGCGGCGCCGTCGATGGGCAGAGCCGTGGCGCTCGGCAACACGGCGCTGATGGACGACGACGGCGTCGATTGGCACCCGCTGGCGGCGCAGGCCGAAGCGCCTGCGTCCAGGAAGGCGCCAGCGTCATGTTCTGTCGCCGTCGCCGGCAAGATCGCCGGTCTGCTCGCGGTCTCCGACCCGATCAAGGCCTCCACCCCGGAGGCGCTGGAAAGCCTGCGCGCCAGCGGCCTATGCCATCATCATGGCCACCGGCGACGGCCTGACCACCGCGCGCGCCGTCGGTCGCAAGCTCGGCATCGACGAGGTCCATGGCGAGGTCAAACCGCAGGACAAGAACGATCTGGTCGCCCACCTCCAGGCCGAGGGCCGTATCGTCGCCATGGTCGGCGACGGCATCAACGATGCGCCGGCGCTGGCCCGCGCCGATGTCGGCATCGCCATGGGCACCGGCACCGACGTCGCCATGAACAGCGCCCAGGTCACGCTGGTCAAAGGCGACCTGCGCGGCATCGCCACCGCGCGCCAGCTATCGCTCGCCACCGTGCGCAACATGCGGCAGAACCTGATGTTCGCCTTTGCTCTACAACGCGCTCGGGGTGCCGATCGCGGCCGGGGTGCTGTATCCGGTCTTCGGCCTGCTGCTGTCACCGCTGATCGCGGCGCTGGCGATGAGCTTCAGTTCGGTATCGGTAGTGAGCAACGCATTGCGGCTGCGCAAGGCGGCAATCTGAGATCGAATAGTACCGAAACGCTATGTAATTATTCCCACTCGATCGTGCCGGGCGGCTTGCCGGTAACGTCGTAGACGACGCGGCTGATGCCGCGGATTTCATTGACGATGCGGTTGGAGACGCGCGCCAGCAACTCGTGCGGCAGTTCGGCCCACTTGGCGGTCATGAAGTCGGAGGTCTGCACGGCGCGCAACGCGACGACATAGTCGTAAGTGCGGCCGTCGCCCATCACGCCGACGCTCTTCACCGGCAGGAAGACCGCGAACGCCTGACTCGTCTTGTCGTACCACTCGGCGGCGCGCAGCTCGTCGATGAAGATCGCGTCGGCCTGGCGCAGCAGGTCGGCGAATTCCTTCTTCACCTCGCCGAGGATGCGCACGCCAAGGCCGGGGCCGGGGAAGGGATGGCGATAGACCATCTCGTGCGGCAGGCCGAGCGCGATGCCGAGCTCGCGCACTTCGTCCTTGAACAGTTCGCGCAGCGGTTCGAGCAGCTTGAGATGCAGCGTCTCGGGCAGGCCGCCGACGTTGTGGTGGCTCTTGATGGTGTGCGCCTTCTTGGTCTTGCCGCCGGCCGATTCGATCACGTCCGGGTAGATGGTGCCCTGCGCCAGCCACTTCGCCTGCGGCAGTTTCTGCGCCTCGGCCTGGAAGACCTCGACGAACTCGCGGCCGATGATCTTGCGCTTCTGCTCGGGATCGGCCACGCCCTTGCAGGTGGCCCATGAACTGGTCGGTGGCATCGACGTGGATGACCTTGACGCCGAGGTTGCGCGCGAAGGTCTGCATCACCTGCTCGCCCTCGTTGAGGCGCAGCAGGCCGTTGTCGACGAACACGCAGGTGAGCTTGTCGCCGATGGCCTTGTGCAGCAGCGCCGCGACCACGGAGGAATCGACGCCGCCCGACAGGCCGAGGATCACCTCATCGTCGCCGACCTGCGCCTTGACCTTGGCAATGGCCTCCTCGACGTAGTTGGGCATGTTCCAGTCGCCGCGGCAGCCGCAGATGTCGCGCACGAAGCGCGCGAAGATCTCGCGGCCCTTGAGCGTGTGCGTGACCTCGGGGTGGAACTGCACGGCGTAGAACTTGCGCGCCTCGTCGGCCATCGCGGCGATCGGCGTGGCCTCGTTGCTGCCGATGACCTTGAAGCCGGGCGGCAGCTCGGTCACCTTGTCGCCGTGCGACATCCAGACTTCGAGCAGGCCGTGGCCCTCGGCATTGACGCGATCCTGGATGCCGTCGAACAGCTTGGAGTGGCCGTGGGCGCGCATCTCGGCGAAGCCGAACTCGCGCTTGCCCGAACTCTCGACCTTGCCGCCCAGCTGCTGCGCCATGGTCTGCATGCCGTAGCAGACGCCCAGCACCGGCACGCCGAGCTCGAAGACGACCTGCGGCGCCTTCCAGTCCTCGGCCTCGTACACCGAGTTCGGCCCGCCCGACAGGATGATGCCAGCCGGGGCGAAGTCGCGGACGAACTCTTCCGTCACATCGAAGGGATGCAGTTCGCAATAGACCTGCTGCTCGCGCACGCGGCGCGCGATCAGCTGCGTCACCTGGGAACCGAAATCGAGGATGAGTATTTTCTGGTGGGCCATGATGGAGTCTCGCAATGAAAAAAGGCGGCACTCAATGTGCCGCCCGCGAATGGATCATTTGATCATTCGACGTGATAGTTCGGTGCTTCCTTGGTGATCTGCACGTCATGCACATGCGACTCGCGCACGCCGGCAGCGGTAATCTGGACGAAAGCCGCGCGGGCATGCATCTCGGCGATGGTCGGGCAGCCGAGGTAGCCCATCGAAGAACGCAGGCCGCCCATCAACTGGTGAATCACGGCGGTAACCTGTCCCTTGTACGGCACGCGGCCTTCGATGCCTTCCGGCACGAGCTTCTCGACGTTTGACTCGTTTTCCTGGAAGTAGCGGTCCGAGGAGCCCTTCTGCATCGCACCCAGCGAGCCCATGCCGCGGTAGGACTTGTAGGAACGCCCCTGGAACAGCACCGTCTCGCCCGGCGCTTCCTCGGTGCCGGCGAACAGTCCGCCGAGCATCACGGAATGCGCACCCGCCGCGATGGCCTTGGCGATGTCGCCGGAATAGCGGATGCCGCCATCGGCGATCAGGGGCACACCGGTGCTGACCAGTGCGTTGGCGACGCCTTCGATCGCGCTGATCTGCGGCACGCCGACGCCGGCGACGATGCGGGTGGTGCAGATCGACCCCGGTCCGATGCCGACCTTGACGGCATCGGCACCATGGTCGGCCAGCGCGCGTGCTGCATCGCCGGTGGCGATGTTGCCGCCGATCACCTCGATCTGCGGGTAGTTCTTCTTCACCCACTGAACGCGCTTGAGCACGCCCTCGGAGTGGCCATGGGCGGTATCGACGACGATCACATCAACGCCGGCTTCGGCCAGCGCGGCGACGCGCTCCTCGGTGCCCTCGCCGACGCCGACCGCCGCGCCGGCGCGCAGACGGCCGAACTCGTCCTTGGCGGCGAGCGGGTGATCGGTAGACTTCTGGATATCCTTGACGGTCATCAGGCCGCGCAATTCCCAAGCTTCATTGATGACCAGCACGCGCTCGAGGCGATGTTTGTGCATCAGTGCCTTGCCCTCTTCGATGCTGGCGCCCTCTCTTACCGTCACAAGGCGCTCGCGCGGCGTCATGATGTTGCCGACGACCTCGTCGAGGCGGGTTTCGAAACGCAGGTCGCGGTTGGTGACGATACCGACAACCTTGCCGTTGTCGACCACGGGAAGGCCCGAAAACTTGTGGGCACGGGTCAGCGCCAGCACATCGCGCACGGTCATGGTCGGCGGGATGGTGATCGGGTCCTTGAGGACGCCCGATTCGAAGCGCTTCACCTTGGCCACTTCGGCCGCCTGGGCTGCGGGCTCGAGGTTCTTGTGGATGATGCCGATGCCGCCTTCCTGGGCCAAAGCGATCGCGAGACCTGCCTCGGTCACCGTATCCATCGCCGCCGAAACCAGCGGCATGTTGAGCTGGATCTTGCGAGTCAGGTGCGTGGCAAGGGAAACGTCGCGGGGGAGGATCACCGAATGGGCGGGAACCAGGAGAACGTCGTCGAAGGTCAATGCCTTCTGGATGAGTCGCATGTTGTTAACCTTGTATCCAAAAGCGCATTCTAGCATTCGACAACATGTAATCCACTGACTACTAAAGCTTAGTTGGAATTATGGATTCTGTAATTCAGCCTTGTTTGGACTGTTTTCAAAATGCTCCTGAAGGGCCGCATATAGCTTGCTTGCAAGCTTTATGCGGCCAGATTTTTCAACAAAGTGTTTTTCCAGGCGCGACCATTCAGGATGTACGCGGGCGCTGCGAATTTGATCGGCGACCATGACCCAGAGATCATGCGCTTGCGATTCCTTATTTGGCGTGGCCGATGGATTGATGGCTGCATGACTGCGCGAGCTCAACACGTCAAGTAACTGAAGTTGCCGATTCAGAAGCACTGACAGTGTCGCATCATCGATCGCCAGGTCGATCAACCCGTGGTACTTTGCCTTTGTCCATGTCAAAAGGTCTTTTGCGGAATCCACGAGTACGCCGCCCAAGGCGCCACCGATAGCGCCACCCAGGAGGGTGCCCGCGCCCAGTGTCGTGCCGACGAATACGATATCGACACCCAAGCCGATCGCCGACCCGATCAATGCCGCTATGCCCAATCGGCTTTTAGCTTCCATGATCGCTTCCGCATTGAACAGGTCGTCATTCTTGCTAGTGCTGATTACGGGGATATCGAATCCCAGGACATCTCTCCGCTCGAAGCCGTAGATCGCCAGCAACGCATCTGACGACGTGCTTTCAACGGCTCTCACGCGCGCTTGCATTTCGCCGATCGCGCGCTCTATTTTGTCGGGAGCGTCACCCTCAACCGAAGTGCGTAACGCTGCCACATCGATCAAAAGGTCCGCTACGACCTTGAGGGCATTGGATCTGCGCCGCACGGATTCTTTTTCGAGTGCCTCGGCAAGTTGTTTCAAGCCTGCCGAGTGTTCTTCCAGCAGCGTGCCCAGCTTCGCATAAAGCAATCTTTCGCTGCCCAAGGCAGGTGCAACAGCGTCAAAACTGGTTTTGACATGGAAATGCTTGTCTTTGAGAACGGCCTCCCATTGCTTGTCATGGCTGCCTTTCGCGCCGACAAAGTTCAGCACGGGCAGGACGGGGATCGAGCACATGGATAGCACGTCGAGTTCGCACTCGTATTTGTGAAATGGCGACTCCGTGCTGTCTATGATGTAGAGGATGGCATCGATTTCCTTCAAGAGCAGTTTGATCACCTTGGCCTGTTGCTCGAAAAGACCGTGGGCTTCCGGGCTTTCGAGAAAGGTTTCCAGGATCTTTTTCCGCACAGGCATGTGCGCAAACTGGTGCAAATATGTGTGAAATGCTATGGAATCTTCGAAGCCTGGTGTGTCATACAAGGTCAATACCTTTTCCCCGGCGATGGTGACCGATGTTTTCTCGACGTGGCGGGTGGTAGCGTTCCGGGGCGAGACCTCGCCGAAATGTTTGTCCCTGATCAGGGCGCGCAGCAGGGAGGTCTTCCCTGCATTGGTGTGGCCCACTACGACGATCGACAAGGGCTTGCTATTCATGGCGCACTCGATGAAGATGAACTGATCGCGGAAACATCGTTCAATACGGTTTCGATGCCGATATCTTTCAAGCCCTCGAACCAATTGACGAGTTTATGGGGGCTGGTGTCTTCCTGATTGAGCAACACGACTTGCAATTCGTCACAGGTGCTTTGCAGGTGACGGAGAAACTGGAATGCACCCCGGTCGGCCGTATTGCGTGCGTTGACCACCAGGACCGCGTTGCTGATGCCGTGCTCAAGAAAACCGTTCAGGACAGCCTGTTGGGTAAGACCATCAACAACATTGCCGAAGGTTTCGCAATTCGGGTCGGCCTGAACCTGTGTCAGGGCTGAGGTATCCCGCAATTCGAATGGGACGATACCTCTGGATTTTCGAAGAGGCACGTTTCTGGGGGCGGGCGCTACCGGAACACCGGTTGCATCGATATCGGTGGAAGCTGCATCCGTGATCTCAGGGGGAGGTCTGAGAACGCTTCGGATGCGATCCAGTACATTGATGTAGTACGCATCGGCGGTGGCAACGGAGATAGTGCGCAGGCTTTTTCGCATTGCCGCCCAGGACAAAGCGAGCAGCAACAGCCGAGGAACGAGGGCATAGATTGCCAGACAGCCCAGGACAAACACCGCCCAGGTCTTGCGTGTTTCCGCGTTGTCCGCCAATGATGCGATGTTGGCGCTTTCGGGCAGGGGAAAGCCCACAAGGCTGGGCAAGCACCCGATTGATTTGATGACCAAAAAGAAGAATTCCGGCTGCTGGATAGTGGTACCCCAGATAAAGGTGTATTGGGCAAACGAGAAGACCAAATACATCATTACCATGGTGCTGAAAGCAAACAGAACCCACCACAGGTGACTTATACCAAGCAGCATCAGGGGGAGATTCCCGCCATGGCCCAGCAGCGAGCGCAGGGACTCGATGAGAAGGGTGGCCTCCTGGCGCTGACCGATACGTTTGGTAAGCCATACCCATGCATCGGCAATCCAGGAGCTGGAGGTGTCAAGGCGGACATACAGGACAATTACCCACAGCAGGCCGAGCAGGTGCGGCATAAGCAGGACAAGCAGCAGCAAGAACACGTTCAGCCTGAAGCCATGCAATAGCACTGAGCTCGCCAGCGAGATGCCGGCCACGACGGCGGTTATTGCCAGGATCAACATGGCGACCTTGCCCAGGGCATACATGCGCGAGATGTGCTTCGGCAAGGATTCGACAACAGGGTTGTGGTGCGTCAGAAGAATGGCGCGCCGGCAGATCAGCGCCTCATCTGTCATGTCGGCACGAGTCGGCTCGTTGGCCATCTGCAAAATGACTCGAGAGTCGTCGATCGTCCCGGTTTGCTCCTTGCGCTTGATGGCCTCTGCCAGCCAAAGCGCGAAGAGTCGATCGTTTTTTGCTTCCATGTTGTCGTTTCAGTCGTTACATCCGGGGATTATCCGTTCGATCCTTGCGGGACTGCAGTAACCGACAACGATAGTCGGTCCGGGATCGCAGGCTCTCGGCACGTATGAGCCGATAGGCGCGATGCGTACCGCAGCTTTCGATCAACAGAATTCCTGTAACCCTGCGGATCATGTATAAAAACGTATTATAGGTATGGGTAGCCAGACTCCGAACAAACCCGTCAAAACCTTCAGTATTGAGGATATGCCATGCACGCGCGACCGACCGCTATCGCCACTATTGCCCTGTTTTCACTTGCTTTCATTTCCGGTCTGAGCCAGGGGCAAGTGTATTCGTGGAAGGACGCCAACGGCAAGATTCACTACGGGGACAGGCCCCCTGCCGAACGCCAGCCCGATGCACGCAAGCTCGCGCCGGCACCGGCCTCCGACGATATCGCGGCGGCCCGCAAGGCCGCTGCCGAGCGCCAGTTCAACGAGCGCGAAAAACAGGCCAAGATTGAGGAAGGTACCCGCAAGCCTGAGGATCCGGCTCAGGCGAAGCAACGCGAAGAGAACTGTCGCCAGGCCAGGTCAAACCTGGCTGGTATTGAGTCGGGCCAGCTTCGCTTCACTACCAATACGCAGGGCGAGCGCATCGCGCTTGAGGGCAGTGTGCGCGAAGCGGAACTCGCCCGGGCGCAAAAATCCGTCGACGACTGGTGCAAGCCGCAGCCCACCGCGAAATAGCTATTCCTCGGCGGCCTCGGCAGCCCCGCCCCCCTTCTTCATGACCTTGCCCTCGGCAGCGCGCTGCTTGCGCACCTCTTTGGGGTCGGCAATCAGCGGCCGGTAGATCTCGACGCGATCGCGGTCACGCAGCACAGCATCCGGCTTGGCCAGCTTGCTGTAGATGCCGAATCTCCCCTTGACGAGATCAATATCCGGATACTTGGCCGGCAATCCGGATGCCTCGACGGCCTGCTTCAACGTCGTCCCGGCAGGCAAGGCCAGAGGAATCACGTCCTGCCGGTCGGCCAGGGCGTAGACCACTTCGATATGCATCGTTTCAACCATGGATTTGATTCGCTCGCTTGACGAAAGAGTCGACGAAAGTGCCGACGATGTAACCAAATACTGGCCCCAGCGCCTTTTCCAGCAGTCGGTTGGAAAACTCGTAATGCAGGTGGAACTCGACCTTGCAGCCGGCATCTCCCAGCTTGGTGAAACGCCAACTGCCGTCGAGCCGGCGGAAGGGGCCTTCGCGAAACACGAGCTTCATCAGGTGCGGCGGATCCTTGGTGTTCTCGGTCGCGAAGTGAGCGCGGATGCCCCGGTAATTGATGTGAATGCGGGCGGCAGTGCGGTCCGCGGTGCGTTCGAGCACCTCGACCCCCCCGCACCAGGGCAGGAATGTTGGGTAATCCTCGACATGATCGACCAGGGCGAACATCTGCTCGGGCGTGCGCATGATCAGTACGGACTTATCGACGAGTGCCATGTGGAGGGGATTCGGCGGGCGCTGCTTTAGAATGCCTGCATTCTAGCGCTCCCCGCTTCAGCCCCCACGCCCCGCCATCATGAGCATTGCCGAAAACAAGAAAGCCTTCCACGATTATTTCATCGAGGAAAAGTTCGAGGCCGGCCTGGTGCTGGAGGGCTGGGAGGTCAAGTCGATTCGCGCCGGCCGGGTGCAGATCAAGGAAGCCTACGTGATCGTCAAGGCTGGCGAGGTCTGGCTGCTCGGCTGTCATATCAGTCCGCTGACGACTGCCTCGACCCATGTCAAGCCCGACCCGGTGCGCACGCGGAAACTGCTGTTGCACGAGCGCGAGATCGCCAAACTGATCGGCAAGGTGGAGCGCGCGGGCTATGCGCTGGTGCCGCTCAACATGCACTTCGCGAAGGGCCGGGTGAAGCTCGAGTTCGGCCTCGCCAAGGGCAAGAAGCAGTTCGACAAACGCGAGGACGAGAAGCAGAAGGACTGGGAGCGCGAGAAAGGCCGCCTGATGCGGAACAAAGTATGAACCCACCCCGAAAACCTTTGCTTCGCTCGGTTTGCCCCTCAAGGGGCAAGAAACACTTGGGACAGCCCGGCGCGTTTCTGGTTTGAGCCCCACCACGGTCCTCTGGATGATCGCCGGCTGCCTGATGCTGCAGCCGCTATCGACCGATCTCTACCTCGCTTCGCTGCCGCATCTGGCCACCGACTTCGGCGTCACCCCGGCGGCCGTGCAGCAGACGCTCTCGCTGTTCGTGATCGGCTTCGGCGTCGCCCAATTGGTCAGCGGACCGCTCTCGGACCGTTTTGGACGCCGACCGGTGCTGCTCTGGGGCCTCGCCATCTACATCGCAGCGAGCCTCGCCTGCGCGCTGGCGCCCACCCTGTCCTTCCTCATTGCGGCGCGCTTCGTGCAGGCCATCGGCTGTTGCACGGCCGCCGTCATTGCGCGGGCGATGGTGCGCGACGCGTTTGCACCCACCGATGGGGCACGCATGCTTGCCAAGGCCAGTTCGCTGCTGGCGCTCGCCCCGCTGATCGGCCCGGTGCTGGGCGGCTACCTGCAGGTGGTGTTCGGTTGGCGCGCCGCCTTCGTCTTCCATACCGTGTTCTGCATCGCGCTCCTGCTGACGACGTGGCGCCTGTTTCGCGAAACCAACCTGCATTTGAATCCGGACGCAACGCGCCTCGGCCGCCTGTTCGCCACCTATCGCCGTATCGCCAGCGCTGACTCTTTCTGGGCCTGGATGCTGCCCGGTGCGCTCTCCTACGCGGCGATCTTCGCCTTCATCTCGGGTTCGTCCTTCGTGCTGATCGGCGTGCTCGGCGTGCCGACGCACTACTACGGTTATTGCTTCGCCTTCGGGGTGTCCGGCTACCTCATCGGCACGATCGTCTGCCGTCGCCTGCTCGTCCGGCTGGGCCTGGCCCGCGCCATGATGGCCGGCGCCTCGCTCTCGCTATTTTCCGGCCTGTTATTCGCGCTGCTCGTGCTGGCGGGCGCACACCACTGGTCGGTTGTGCTGCTCTGCCAGTTCCTGACGATGGGCGCACACGGCATCAACTTTCCCTGTGCCCAGTCGGGCGCGGTCTCGCCGTTCCCACGCGAAGCCGGCGCAGCCGCCGGCCTGCTAGGCTTTTTCACGATGGTCGCCGCGCTCGTCACGGGTACCTGGATCGGCATGAGCCATGACGGCACGCTGATGCCCCTGGCGCTGACCTCTGCCGTCATCGGCCTGCTGCTGTTCAGCAGCGCCTGGCTGTTGCGCCGCCAGCGCGCCGCTGCCGTCGCTTAAGTCCTGCCGCCCACCCCCTTCGCCTAGGCCTTCCGGCCGAGCACCGCGCGCAGGGTCTCCTGCAGATCGCCGGGAATCAGCACAGTCTTGGCGTTGTCCGACGTGGCCAGCTTCGTCATCGCCATGACGTATTTCTCGCCGAGCAGGTAGCGCATCGGCGCCTCGCGCTCGCCGATCGCCACGGATACGCGCTTGATCGCCTCGGCGCTCGCCTCGGCCAGTGTTACCTGCGCCTCGGCATCGCGGCGCGCCGACTCCAGACGCGCCTCGGCCTGCAGGATCATCGACTGCTTTTCGCCTTCCGAGCGGGTCACCATCGCTTTCCGTTCGCGCTCGGCCGCTGCCTGCATCTCCATCGCTTTCTGCATCGAGGGTGAGGGCTTGATGTCCTGGATTTCGACCGACTTCACCGTCAGCCCCCAATCGATGGCCTCGTCGGCGATTGATTCGCGCAACCGCGCCTTGATCTTGTCGCGGTTCGACAGCGCCTCGTCGAGCTGCATCTCGCCGATGATCGAGCGCAGCGTGGTCATGATCATGTTGCGGATCGCCTCGGCGAAGTCGGTGACGCCGTAGACCGCCTTGATCGGGTCGGTAACCTTGATGAAAGCGATTGCGTTGGTCACGATCACCGCGTTGTCGCGGGTGATCACTTCCTGCTCCTGCACGTCGAGGATGATGTCCTTGGTGATCAGCTTGTAAGCGATCCTGTCAAGATAGGGAATGATGATGTTGAGGCCGGGAAGCAGCGTGCCGTTGTACTTGCCGAGCCGCTCGACAATCCATTCCTCGCCTTGCGGCACGATGCGGATGCCCTTCGCGAGCGTGACGCCGGCGAACACCAGCAGCGCAACAACGAAAACCAGCATGTCGGTCATGATCCTGCCCTCCCCACCTTGAGAAAACTGCCTTCGACGCCGAGCACCCTGACCCGTGCGCCGCTTTTGATTGCCTCGTCGGCGATGCACTCCCAGACATCCGCGCCGAGGATCGGTTTCTGGAAGCGTACCTCGCCCTTCTCGAACGGCGCCACGTCATGCACCAGCATGCCGACTTCACCAATCACGTTGGCATCCGCCATGCCGATCTTCGTCTTGTGCATGCTAGGCTTGAAGACCTTGAACCAGCCGGCAACGAGCACCAGCGAGACGATCAGCCAGAGGCCGAGCTGCGCCGTGAACCCGATCCCGGCCAAGGCGACCGCCAGCGCCACGACCAAGCCGCCGAGCCCGAACCAGATCAGGACGAATGAAGGCACGATCAGTTCGGCAATGATCAGCGCGATGCCACCCACCGCCCAGTGCCACCATGCTAGTTCCATTTATATTCTCCTCGAAGGTGCCGTCCCGCCGGCTCTGACTTTTAGATTGTACGGGCAGCGCGCTGACGACGCATTTCGAACAGGCAGATGGCCGCTGCCGCCGCGACATTGAGAGATTCGTTGCCGGCGGCGAGTGGAATCGTGGCCCGCTGCCGCGCGCCTTCGACCAGCTCGGGCGTCAGCCCGGCACCCTCGTTGCCGAACAGCCAGGCTGTCGATGATGAGAGATCGAGGTCGTAGAGCGACTGGCCCGCGTGCGCCACGGTCGCGACCGATACGCCCGGGTAGTGGCTGAGAAAGCTGGCCAGATCAACCTGCTCGCGGATCGTCAGCACGAAGTGCGCACCCTGCGCGGCGCGCAACACCCGCGACGTCCAGGCGCCCGCACAACCCGGGCCGAGCAGGACGTCCCGCACCCCGGCGGCCGCGGCGGTGCGTAGCAAGGTACCGACGTTGCCGGCGTCCTGCACCGCATCGAGCAGCAAGCAATCGCCCTTGGGCAAGTCGTCCGGTACGGTGGGAATGGCGATGCGCGCAAGGATGCCCAGCGGCGTCGCCAGTTCGCTGATCTCGCGGAACAACGCATCGCGCAAGCTGAGCGTCGGCACGCCGGGAACACGCGCCAGCAGCGCGACGATTTCGGGCAATGCCGCCGCGCTTTCGCTCACCGCAACCAGATCAGGCCGCTGTCCATGGTCAAGCGCGGCGGCAAGGAGATGCGGGCCGTCGAGCAGGCTGCGCGCCTCGCGTTTCTGCCGGCGCGCATCGCGCGCAAGGTCGCGCAGATCCTTGAAAGCCGGGTTGTCGCGCGAAGTGACGGCCTTCACGCGCTGCGGTCCAGTAGCAGTAGCGCGCGCACCGGCGCGAAGCTACGGCGATGTACGCAGGTTGGCCCGTGGGTAAGCAACGCGGTGAGATGCGCCGCGGTACCATAACCCTTGTGACTGGCGAAACCGTAATGCGGGAAGCGGTCGTGCAGTTCGAGCATGCCGGCATCGCGCACCGTCTTCGCAATAATCGATGCCGCCGAGATGACCGCCACGGTCGCATCGCCGCCCACAATCGCTCGTGCCGGCAGATCGAGTCGCGGACAGCGGTTGCCGTCGATCAGCACCTCCACCGGTCGCAGGGTCAGGCCAGCCACCGCGCGCTGCATCGCCAGCAGGGTCGCCTGCAGGATATTTAATTGGTCGATTTCCTCGACCGAAGCTGCGGCGACATGCCAGGCCAGAGCCTTGGCACGAATCTCGGTCGCAAGTTTTTCGCGCCGGGCCGGACTGAGTTTCTTGGAGTCGGCCAACCCGGCGATCGGTCGCGCCGGATCGAGGATCACCGCCGCCGCGACGACTGGACCCGCGAGCGGACCCCGACCGGCCTCGTCTACACCGCACACGAGCGTCACGCCACCTGCCCCAGCAGCGGCAGAATCGCGGCGGCGGCTTTCTCCGACGTGTTCTGGCGCAACTGCCGATGCATGTCGGTGAAGCAGCCGTCCAACCGCTTCCTTACTTCGTCGTCCATGACAAGGTTGCCGAGTGCCTGGGCGAGGTTCTCGGGGGTCGCATCTTCCTGAAGGAATTCCGGCACGACAAAGCGGTTGGCCAGGATGTTGGGCAGTCCAACCCAGGGCTGGTAGCGCATCCGCTTCATCAGGCGCCACGACCATTTCGACATGCGATAGGCAATCACCATCGGCGCCTTGAGCAGCGCCGCTTCCAGCGTTGCCGTCCCGCTGGCGACCAGCGCGCCGTCACAGGCGGCCAAGGCATCGTGCGCATGGCCGAAGAGCAGCTTCACGCAGGCCGCGGAGGACGCCGGAACGGCATCGAGCTCGACGTGGGTGATTTCAAATCCAGAACGCGCTGGCGATTCTTTCATCAGCCAATCCTGGCAACCCAGATCCCACATGGCCTGCTCGAACAGGTTGCGCGTTTCGCGCGATACCAGCGGGACCAGAAACAGGGCATCCGGGAAACGCGCACGCAACTGACCCGCCGTCCGGATGAACAACTCGGCCATGAAGGCGACTTCAGATTGGCGACTGCCCGGCAGGAGGGCAAAGACGGGACCGCTGCCGCTCAACTCGAGCCGTTCGCGCGCTTCCTTGCGCTTCGACTCGACCGGCAGCACGTCGGCCAGCGGGTGACCGACATAATCGACCGGCAATCCGGCTTTCTCGTAAAGTGGCGGCTCGAAAGGGAACAATGCCAGCATCCGGTCGCAGGCCTGTGCAATACGCTGGATGCGCCCACCGCGCCAGGCCCAGACCGATGGACTGACATAGTGCACCGTCGGAATGCCGGCACGCTTGAGCCGCCCCTCGAGCCAGAGGTTGAAGTCCGGCGCATCCACGCCGATGAAGACGTCCGGTTTGTCCTTCAGGAGACGGTCCAGCAAGGCGCGTCGCACGCCGGTGATCTCGCGATAATGTTTCAACACTTCGGCGTAACCGCGCACGGCGAGCGTTTCCGCCGGCCACCAGGCGGTGAGGCCGGCATGCTGCATCTTCGGACCGCCGACGCCGACAAACTCGGCCCCGGGAAGACGGCGCTTCAGCGCCTCGATCAGGTGCGCGGCCAGCAGATCGCCCGAGGCTTCGCCGGCCACAAGGGCAATGCGTGTCATGGGCGCGTGTTCAGCGGATGATGCCGCGTCCCGGCACGGCCAGGAAATCCGCCAGCATGGCCAGGGGGGCCAGGTCGCCCTGTGTCAGCGCTTCGGACGCAATGGCGGCCATGGCTTCATCCAGCTTCAGGCCGCTGCGATAGAGCGTCTTGTAGGCACGGCGCAGCCCGGCGATGGTTTCGGGCGAATAGCCGCGCCGTTTCAACCCTTCGCTGTTGATGCCATGGGGCGCAACCGGATTCCCGGCAGCGGTGACGAAAGGCGGCACGTCCTGAAACAGGATCGAGCCCATTCCCGTGATGCAGTGCGCGCCGAGGCGCACGAACTGATGCACGACGGTGAAGCCGCCGAGGATGGCCCAATCGCCGACATGCACATGGCCGGCAAGTTGGGCATTGTTGGCGAAGATGGTGTGATCGCCGACTTGGCAATCATGCGCCAGGTGCACGTAGGCCATGATCCAGTTGTCGTTGCCGACGCGCGTCACTTCCGCATCCTGCAGCGTGCCGCGGTTGAAAGTGCAGAACTCGCGGATAGTGTTGCGGTCGCCGATCTCGAGCCGCGTCGGCTCGCCCGCATACTTTTTGTCCTGCGGCATCTCACCGAGCGAGGTGAACTGGAATATGCGGTTATCGCGGCCGATGCGTGTCGGCCCGTTGATGACGACATGCGGCCCGATCCAGGTGCCGTCGCCGATCTCGACGTCGGCGCCGACGATCGAGTAGGCGCCGATGCTAATGTTGCCCCCGAGACGCACACTGGCATCGACCAGCGCGGTGGGGTGGATGGTCACTGGCATCTCATGCCTCCGCCGGGCCGCCCCAAGGAGGCATGCGGCCCCCTGTGGGGGGCAGCGAGCCGAATTTGCGAGCGTGGGGGGGCCATTTTTCAGTCTTCCAGCTTGCGCACGGTGCAGATCAGTTCGGCCGCACAAGCGACCTGCCCGTTGACCTTGGCCTGGCCGGAAAACTTCCACATGCCACGTTTGTTCGCGGTGATCGAAACTTCCATGACCAGCTGGTCCCCGGGGCTGACCGGACGCTTGAAGCGAGCCCCGTCGATGCCGACGAAGTAGTAAACCGACTTGTCGTCCGGCTTGCCGCCCATCGTCTTGAAAGAGAGAATCGCCGCCGTCTGCGCCATCGCCTCGACGATCAGCACGCCCGGCATCACCGGATGATGGGGGTAGTGGCCAGGGAAGAAAGGTTCGTTCATGCTGACGTTCTTCAGCGCCGTGATGCGTTCACCGGGCACGACCTCCAGCACGCGATCCACCAGCAGTATTGGATAGCGGTGCGGCAGATATTCGAGGATCTGATGGATATCCATGGCAGACAGAGCGGTCATGACTTTTTCTCCAATTCGGCAAGGCGCTTTTCGAGGGCCCGTATTTTATCGGCCATCGCGTCCAGGTGGCGCAGTCGCGAAAAATTCTTCAGCCATTCATCATGCTGCAGGAAGGGCATGGTCCCGGTGTAGTTGCCCGGTATGGCGATCGACTTGCCGACGAGCGTTCCGGCGGAAACATTCACGCCCTCGGCCAGCGTCAGGTGGCCGAGAATCACGGCCGCGCCTCCCACCGTGCAACGCGCCCCGATCTTCGCGCTACCGGCGATGCCGACGCACCCCGCCAGCGCGCTGTGCGCGCCGATGCGGACGTTGTGTCCGACCTGGATCTGGTTGTCGAGTTTCACGCCATCCTCGATCACCGTATCTTCCAGAGCACCCCGATCGATCGTCGTATTCGCGCCAATCTCGACATCGTCGCCGATCACGACGCGGCCGGTCTGGGCGATCTTGATCCATTCACCGGTGGCTTCCCGGGCAAAACCGAAACCATCCGCCCCGATCACCACACCGCTATGGATAATGCCACGACAGCCGACATGGCAGTCGTGATAGATCGTCACGCCGGGATACAGGAACGTCTCAGCCCCCAAGGTGGCCCCGCGCTCGATCCGGCATTGCGCACCGATGACGACATGCTCGCCTACGTTGACGTCCGGTCCGATCCAGGTCTGCGGACCAACCGATGCCGAAGCTGGGATTGGAGACTCGACGACCGCGGAGGGATGCACGCCCGGCGCGGGCCGAGGCACTTCGACGAGCCACTGGGAGACGCGCGCGAAGTAAAGATAGGGTTGCGGGACGACGATGGCCGCGGTCGGACACGCCGCCACTGCCTCGGGTGAAAGAATGACCGCGCCCGCCCGTGTTGCGGCGAGCTGGCTGCGATACTTCGGATTGGCCAGAAATCCGAGCTGGTCGGGAGTCGCGGACTCGAGGGTTGCCAGCCCTGAAACGATGCGGTCGCCATCACCCTTCAGGTCGCCGCCGAAGCGGGCGACAATCTCGGCAAGGGTGCGGGGCATCGCGCGGGCGCCAGCCAGGCCGCTTTACTTGCCCGCCGGTGCCGCTTCGCTGCTGAGCGCCTTGATCACCTTGTCGGTGACATCGATGCGCGGACTGAAGTAGACCGCTTCCTGCACGATCAGATCGAATTTCTCGGCTTCGGCGATCTGCTTGATCACCTTGTTGGCGCGCTCGAAAATCGCCCCCATTTCTTCATTCTGACGCAGATTCAGGTCTTCGCGAAATTCGCGCTGCTTGCGCTGAAACTCGCGATTGAGTTCGTTGAAATCGCGTTCCTTGTTGCGGCGCTCGCTTTCGGCCATCGTCACGCCGTTCTTCTCGAGGTTTTCCTGCATCGATTGCAGGCGCTTCGATACCTGCTGGAGTTCCTGGTCGCGCTTTTCGAATTCCTTTTCCAGCTTCTGCTTCGCCCGCTTCGCTTGTGGAGACTCATTGACCACGCGCTGGCCATTCACGAAACCCAGCTTGAATTCGGCCAGTGCTGGCGTGACGGCCAGTGCCAGCAACAATGGAATGACTGATTTGACTAGGTGATTCATTCTCTCTCCTGAATCAGAATATGGTGCCCATCTGGAATTGCAAACGCTGAGCCTTGTCACTGTCCTTCTTGTTCAACGGCTGTGCCAGACTGAACTTCAGCGGGCCCAGCGGCGACGACCAGGCCAGCGACAAGCCGGCGCTGTAGCGCATGTCGCCGACATTCATCTTGTCGCCGATCCCCCAGACCCAGCCGGCATCGACGAAGGCGCCCAGCCGCAGGGATTTATCCAGCCCCCCGCCCGGCATCGGGAAGAGGAACTCGGCGTTGGCGATGAACCGACGATCGCCACCGAAACGCTCTTCGGTCACCGCATCCAACGGACCCAGCGACCCGGCCTTGTATCCGCGCACCGAACCGACACCGCCTGCGTAATAGTACTTGTAAAATGGCAACGGGTGCCCGCCTAGGCCATCGGCCAAGCCGAATTCGCCGTTCAGCATGAGCGTGTAGTTGCGTCCGATGGGGAAATAGCGCTGGTATTGCAGATTGGCACGGTAATAGCTCAAGGTGCCACCTGCGCCAACCTCGCCACCGAGCCGGACCACGTAACCCTTCATCGGGTAGATGCGACTGTCGAGCGTGTCTTTCGACCATCCCAGCGTGCCGATCAGGCCGGAGAACTTGTCGCCATACTGGTTGATGAAGTCCTTGAAACGCTGCGGCGTGTAGTCAGTGATCTTGACCTGGGTCGAGTCATAGGACAGACCGAAATTGACCGTATCGTCCTCGCCGATCGGAATGCCGTAACGCACGCCACCGCCAAGCGACTTGGTCGCATAGGTTGCGATAGTGGTCAGTTTGGTCGTATCGGTATCGCGCATGTACAGATCGAAGCCGCGACTGACCCCATCGACTGTGTAGAACGGGTCGGTATAGGAGAAGGAATACAGCTTGTTGATCTTGCTGGTGTTGAAGCCGACGCCGACATGCTTGCCGCTGCCGAACAGATTCTGCTGATTGATGGAACCGGAGAACACCAGACCTTCCGAACTCGACAGGCCAGCACCCAGCATCAGGTTGCCCGTGGGCTTTTCCTTGACATTGACGTTGAGGTTGACCAGATCCGTAGTCCCCGGTACCGCCGGTGTCTCGATCGTGACTTCATCAAAGTAGCCAAGTCGATCGACGCGCGTCCGCGACTTGTTGATCTTCTCGCCGTCATACCACGAGGCTTCCATCTGGCGCATTTCGCGGCGGATCACTTCATCACGCGAACGCGTATTGCCCTGCACCTGAATGCGACGCACATAGACGCGCCGGCCCGGATCGACGAACAGGGTGAAGGCAACCTGCTTCTTTTCCTTGTCGAGTTCGGGTGCGGCGTTGACGTTGGCGAAGGCGTAACCGTCATTACCGAGGCGGTCACTGATGGCCTTGGTCGTCGCCGTCACCTGCTCGCGCGAGAACAGCGTGCCAGGCTTGATCGTCACCAACTTGAGGAGTTCCTCTTCCGGCAGCAGGAGGTCGCCGGCGAGTTTGACCGAGGACACCGCGTACTGCTCGCCCTCGCTGATATTGATCGTGATGTAAATGTTCTGCTTGTCGGTCGAAATCGAGACCGGGGTCGATTCGACATTGAATTCGACGAAGCCGCGATCCAGATAGTATGAACGCAACGTCTCGATATCGCCCGACAGTTTCTGCTTGGAATACTGGTCGTTCTTCGTGTACCACGTCATCCAGCCCGGCGTTGTCAGCTTGAAGAGTTCGAGCAGATCCTTTTCCCGGAAACTTTTCGCTCCGACGATGTTGATCTGGTGAATCTTGGCAATTTCGCCCTCGTCGACCGCGAAGGTAATGCCGACGCGGTTGCGCTCGAGCGGCGTCACGGTCGTCGTAATCTGCGCCGCATAGTAGCCCTGCGAGAGATACTGGCGCTTGAGTTCCTGTTCCGCGCGCTCGACCAGCGAGCGGTCGAAGATGCGCGACTCGGATAAACCTACTTCACGCAAGCCCTTGCGCAGGTTTTCCTTGTCGAAGGCCTTGGTGCCGGTAAATTCGAGCGAGGCAATTGCCGGACGTTCCTCGATCAGGACAACCAGCACGTCGCCCTCGACCTCGAGTCGCACATCCTTGAAAAAACCGGTACCGAACAGCGACTTGATCGCCTGCGCGGCCATGTCGTTGGTCAGTGTATCGCCCACCTTGACGGGCAGATAACTGAAGACGGTGCCGGCCTCGGTGCGTTGAATGCCCTCGACACGGATGTCGCGTACCACGAAAGGATCGAAAGCGGCCGCACCTGACGCGATCAGCGCCGAGACCAGACCTGCGAGAAAAAAGCGTTTCATGCGTCAGCCGGAAACTCAGTTGGAAAATAAGCGATTGATGTCATTGTAGAGCGCCAGGATCATCAGCAACACAAGCAGGGTCAGGCCAATGCGCTGGCCGATTTCCATCGTGCGCTCCGAGAGCGGACCACCCTTGATCAGTTCGGCAAGATAATACATTAAGTGCCCCCCATCCAGAACCGGGATGGGCAGCAGATTCAGTACCCCGAGGCTGATGCTGATGAGCGCGAGAAAGCGCAGGTAATGGTCGCTGCCCATGCGGGCCGACTGTCCCGCGTAATCCGCAATGGTCACCGGACCGGAAATATTCCGGACCGAGAGTTCGCCGACGATCATGCGCCCGATCATGCGCAGACTCAGGATCGAAGTATCCCAGGTCTGGGCCAGCGCCCGTTGCAGCGATTCGACAGGGCCATAGCTCACCGTGGTCATGATGCTGCGCCGCAATTCAGGGTCGTCACGCACCGCGACGCCGATGCGCGGCACTGGCTTGCCGCGTTCATCGACCAGTTCCGGCACGAGGGTGAAGCGAACGCGATCCGTCCCGCGTTCAACCTCGAGAAGGAGTTCGCGCGCGCCGATGTCGCGAATAATCCGCGTTACGTCATGCCAGTCGGCGACCGGCTGCTCGTCGATGGCAACAACTTTGTCGCCCGGCTGCACACCGGCACGCGCTGCCGGCGATCCGGCCTGCAGCGAAGCGATTATCGCCGGCAGGGCGGGGCGTTGCAGCCGCAGGCCGATGGCCTGCATCACGTCACCGTCCAAGACGGCCACATCGAGCCTGCCCAGATCGAACCGATGGAACTCGATATTCCCCTTCGGATCGATGGCTTCAATGACCACAGTTTCCCGGTCCAGCACATGCCGCAGCAGTTCCCAGCGCAGTTCCGTCCAGGTCGCCACCGGTGTACCGGCTATGCTGCGTGCCGTCTCGCCAGCGCTGACTTTCGCTTCCGCCGCCAGCGTACCGCTCGGCGGATCGGCAAACACCGGACGCGGTTCCGCGACGCCAGTGAGAAACAGGAACCAGTAGAGCAGGACGGCCAGCAGCAGGTTGGCAAGCGGCCCGGCGATGACGATGAAACTGCGTTTCGCGATGCTCTGGCGGTTGAAGGCGCGATGCAGATCGGCTTGAGGAACATCGCCCTCGTGTTCGTCCAGCATCTTCACGTAGCCACCGAGAGGGAAGGCAGCCAGCGACCACTCGGTCTGGTCAGGCCCGAAACGCCGCAGCCAGAGCGATTTGCCGAAACCGACGGAGAAGCGCAGGATTTTTACATTGCACAGGCGCGCGGCGAGAAAGTGCCCCAGCTCGTGCACAACGATCAGTACGCCGAGGGCCAGCACGAACGCACCAATCACCCAGAAGGCGCTTTCCAGATTCATTGTCACCAGCGCGTCAGGTGTTCATTCGCCACCGCCCGCGCCCTTGCGTCCACGTCCAGGATCGACGGCAGGTCCGGCATGGCGGCAACGGGCACGGCATCCATCGTTGCCGCGATCACGCCGGCGATGCCAAGAAACGGCAAGCGTCCGTCGAGGAAAGCCGCCACGGCGACCTCGTTGGCGGCATTCAGCACCGCCGCCGCATTGCCGTCATCGCGCAGCGCACGGAAGGCCAGCGCGAGACAGGGAAAGCGCTCGAAGTCGGGCTTTTCAAAATTCAACTGGGCGATCGCCGGCAGGTCGAGCGGCGCCACGCCCGCCGCAATGCGTTCCGGCCACGCTAGTGCGTGGGCAATTGGTGTACGCATGTCGGGGTTGCCGAGTTCGGCGACGACCGAACCATCGACATACTGCACGAGCGAATGAATCACGCTTTGCGGATGCACGACGACCTCGATCTGGTCCGGCGCGACATCGAACAGCCAGTGCGCCTCGATGACCTCGAGTCCCTTGTTCATCATCGTCGCGGAATCGACGGAGATCTTGCGCCCCATCGACCAATTCGGATGCGCGCAGGCCTCGTCCGGTGTGACGTTTTTCAGCCGCTCCAACGGCGCGGCGCGAAACGGCCCGCCGGATGCCGTCAGCAGGATATGGCTGACGCCCGCCGCCGCGGGCTTGCCGGCATAACCGGCCGGCAATGACTGGAACACCGCGTTGTGCTCGCTGTCGATTGGCAGCAGCGTGGCACCATGAGCCTTCACCGCCGCCATGAACAGCGCGCCGGCCATGACCAGCACTTCCTTGTTTGCCAGCAGGATCTGCTTGCCGGCACGCACGGCGGCAAGCGTCGGCTGCAGACCGGCGGCACCGACGATCGCCGCCATCACCGCATCGACTTCAGGCAAGGACGCAACAAACTCGAGAGCCTGCGGCCCGGCCAGAACTTCGGTGGACAAACCCGCCGCACGCAGGCGACCGGTCAGTCCGGCAATATCCTTTTCGAACCCCACCACGGCATAGCGCGGACGATGCTGCACGCATTGCGCATACAGCACATCGACGCGACTGTTGCCGGTGAGCGCAACCACCTCGAAACGCTCGGGATGACGCGCCACCACGTCGAGCGTGCTGACGCCGATCGAGCCGGTCGCACCGAGCACTGTCAGCTTTTTCATCACGCGATCAAGTATAGGCCCAGCGCCACGAAGGGTAGCGTCGAGGTCTGGCTGTCGATACGGTCGAGGATGCCGCCATGGCCGGGCAGCAACTGGCTGCTGTCCTTCATGCCCGCCTGGCGCTTGGCCATCGACTCGAACAAATCGCCCATGACACTCAGCGCCGTCAGCAGCAGCAGACAACCCGCCAGCGTGACCCGGTTGAGGTTCTGCACTACCGGCAGGAACGGCGCGACCGCCATGCCATAGACCAGCACGCCGACGACGCCTCCCGCCACGCCTTCCCAGGTCTTGCCCGGACTGATGGACGGCGCGAGCTTATGTTTGCCAAAGGCACGTCCCGTGAAATAGGCGGAAATATCGGCAACCCAGACCAACGCCATGACCGCGAGCAGCAACAGCGGGCTGCGGCCATGCAGCGCGACCAGCGCCGCCCAGGTTGACAACAGGATGACAAGCCCGAGGGTCGCACAGGCCGCCGACCACTGCCACTTCAGCCAGAGCGGCGCACAGGCCAGCCAGAACAGCGCGGCGAGCCCCCAGAGCAGCGGGAAACCCTGCGCCGGGCTGGTCCAGAAGAGCAGGCAAAGACAGAACACCAGCGCGGCGAAGACGATGCGGCCTTTCGCGCTGCCCTGCATCAGTCCGGCCCATTCCCAGCCGGCGAGTGCAGCGACCAGCGCGAATACAACACCGGCCGCGTGCGGTGGCAACAGGAACAGGACAGCGAGAAAACCCGCGACGAGGAACAGCGCGGTGATCACCCGCGCCCGAAGACCCCCCACCCCTCGTCCCCCGCCCCCCGGCGGGGGTGATGGTGGTTCACCGCTTCGCGGCGCCATGTGCTTGACTGCTCCGCCTCGGGACGGCCCGGCGGCGGAGCTAGGCATCGTTTTTGAAAGTCAGCCCCGGCGCGACGGCACCTGCAGCCGAAGTCAGCTGCTCGCTGGTGCGCCCGAAACGGCGCTCGCGCTTGCGGTAACTGGCGATGGCCTCATCCAGCGTGGCCTCATCGAAATCCGGCCAGAACTGATTGGTAAAGTAGAGTTCGCAGTAGGCCAACTGCCACAACAGGAAATTACTGATGCGCTGCTCACCGCCGGTGCGGACGAACAGGTCGGGCTCGGGCGCGTAGCTCATCGAAAGGAAGGGCTCGAGGTCGGCTTCGGTGTAGTTGCCGGCCTTTTCGGGGTACGCGAGGGCAAGGCCATTGAAGGCCTGCATCAGGTCCCAGCGGCCGCCGTAGTTGGCGGCAACTGTGAGGGTGAGCTTCTTGTTTTCCGCCGTGAGGTTTTCGCCGCGCCGGACCAGGTCGATGAGGCGCGGTTCGAAGGCGGCCAGATCGCCCACGACGCGCAAACGCACGCCATTGCTGTGCAGGCGGCCGACCTCGCGCTCCAGCGCGGTCACGAAGAGGTTCATCAGGAAACCCACCTCTTCGGTGGGGCGCCGCCAGTTCTCGGAGCTGAAGGCGAACAGGGTCAGGTATTCGATGCCGCGCTCGATGCAGGACTTGACGACCTGCCGCACCGTCTCCACGCCCTGCTTGTGGCCGGCGATACGCGGTAGGAAGCGCTTCTTCGCCCAGCGGCCATTGCCATCCATGATGATGGCGAGGTGGCGCGGCACGGCGCGCTGTTCGGGAATGCTGCGGGTAGCGCTGGAGAACATCGGGATACCTCCGGCCAAGTCCCCGACGACCTAGATGGCCATCAGGTCCTTTTCCTTTTCGGCGAGCAGCTTGTCGATCTCGGCGACATACTTGTCGGTGAGCTTCTGCACGTCATCCTGCGTTTTGCGCTCGTCGTCCTCGGAAATCTCGTGTTTCTTGAGGGCATCCTTGAGATGGGCGATCGCGTCGCGGCGCAGGTTGCGGACGGCCACCTTGGCGTTCTCGCCCTCGTGCCTGACCACCTTGATCAGGTCGCGACGGCGCTCCTCGGTGAGCATCGGCATCGGGATGCGCAGTACATCGCTTTGCGCGGCCGGATTCAGGCCCAGGTCGGAATCGCGAATCGCCTTTTCGATTTTGCCGCTCATCCCCTTTTCCCACGGCTGCACGCCGATGGTGCGCGCGTCGAGCAGGGTGATGTTCGCCACCTGGTTGATCGGCATCAGGGAGCCGTAGTAATCGACCATGACATGGTCGAGCAGACCGGTGTGCGCCCGACCAGTACGCACCTTGGCCAAGTCATGCACGAGCGCCTCGACGCTCTTCTGCATCTTGTATTCGGTGGTTTTTTTCAGTTCCGCAATGATCATGGAAAACTCCTGACAATCATCTCAGCAATGGACCAGCGTGCCTTCGTCCTCGCCCAGCACGACACGCTTCAGCGCGCCGGCCTTGAAGATGGAGAACACGTTGATCGGCAGTTTCTGATCGCGACACAGCGCGAAGGCCGTGGCATCCATAACCCCTAGACCGCGGCCGATCGCCTCGTCGAAGCTGATCTTGGCATAGCGCGTCGCGGTTGGGTCCTTTTTTGGGTCGGCGCTATACACTCCGTCGACCTTGGTCGCCTTGAGCACCATCTCGGCACCGATCTCGGAGCCGCGCAGCGCAGCTGCCGTATCGGTGGTGAAGAACGGATTGCCCGTGCCACCGCCGAAAATGACAACTTTGCCTTCTTCCAGATAACGAATCGCCTTGCCACGGATGTAGGGCTCGACGACCTGCTCGATGGTCAGCGCCGACTGGACGCGAGCATTCATGCCCGCCTGGCGCATCGCATCCGACAAGGCCATCGCATTCATCACCGTGGCCAGCATGCCCATGTAGTCAGCGGTGGCACGGTCCATCCCGGAGGACGCACCGGCCATGCCGCGAAAGATGTTTCCGCCGCCGATTACCACGCCGACCTCGACGCCGAGATCGGTCACCGTCTTGACTTCATTGACGATGCGCCACAAGGTTTCGCGATTGATGCCGTAGGCATCATCACCCATCAGGGCTTCGCCCGAGAGCTTCAGGAGAATGCGCTTGTAGCGTGCGGTGTTCGTGGCGGACATGGTGCTTGAAATTACTCCGTTACTTCTTGGCGGCAGCAGCCGCTGCTTGTGCAGCCACTTCGGCAGCGAAGTCGTTGACCTTCTTCTCGATGCCTTCGCCGACGATGTAGAGCGTGAAGCCATTCACCGTCGCGCCCTTGGCCTTCAGCAGCTGTTCGATGGTCTGTTTGCCATCTTCGGCCTTGACGAAGATCTGGCCGAGCAACGTCACGTCCTTCAGATACTTCTGGACCGTGCCTTCGGCAATCTTTTCGAGCATGGCTTCGGGCTTGCCGGCTTCGCGCGCCTTCTCGACGGCGATGCGGCGCTCGGTGTCGAGCAAGTCGGCCGGGACGCCCGAGGCATCCAGCGACTTCGGCTTGGAGGCGGCGATGTGCATCGCGATATCCTTGCCCAGCGTATCGTCACCCCCGGTCACATCGACCAGCACACCGATCTTCGAGCCACCATGCACGTACGAGGACAGCTTGCCTTTCGCCTCAATGCGCACCAAGCGGCGTAGCGTCATGTTCTCGCCGATCTTGCCGACCAGCGCGGCGCGGGTCGACTCGACCGTGCCCTCACCCATCGGCAGCGCGGAGAGCGCGGCCACATCGGCGGGGTTCCGGGTGGCCACGAGCTCGGCGCAGCCCTTGGCCAGCGCGATGAACTCGTCGTTTTTCGCGACGAAGTCGGTCTCGGAGTTCACCTCGACGACGGCGCCCAGCTTGGCATCGGCGGACATGAACATGCCGACGACACCCTCGGCGGCGATGCGGGTCGCCGCCTTGGTCGCCTTGTTACCCAGCTTGACGCGCAGGATTTCCTCGGCCTTGGCCAGATCGCCGCCCGCTTCCGTCAGCGCCTTCTTGCATTCCATCATTGGCGCGTCGGTCTTTTCACGCAACTCCTTGACCATGCCTGCAGTAATTTCAGCCATCTTGCTTACTCCTTCGCTTCTTCCTCGACCTCGACGAACTCGTCGTCGCCGGCCATCTGCTGCACCACTTCGTTGATCGCCTGGTTCTTGCCTTCAAGCACGGCGTCGGCCACGCCACGGGCATAGAGGCGGATGGCGCGCGAGGAATCGTCGTTGCCCGGGATCAGGTAGTCGATGCCGATCGGGGAGTGGTTGGTATCCACGATGCCGATAATCGGGATGCCCAGCTTGTTGGCTTCGGTGACGGCGATCTTGTGGTAGCCGACATCAATGACGAAAATCGCGTCCGGCAACGCAGTCATGTCCTTGATGCCGCCAAGGCTTTTCTGCAGTTTGCCCAACTCGCGCTGCATCATCAGCGCTTCCTTCTTGTTCAGCTTTTCGATGGAACCATCCTCGACCATCTGCTCCATGTCCTTGAGGCGCTTGAGCGACAGCTTGACGGTCTTGAAGTTGGTCAGCATGCCGCCCAGCCAGCGCTCGTCAACATAAGGCATGTTGGCGCGTTGCGCTTCCTCGGCGACGATCTCGCGCGCCTGGCGCTTGGTGCCGACGAAGAGGACGGAGCCCTTCTTGGCGGACATCTTCTTGACGAAGTCCATCGCCTCGTTGAATTTGGCGAGGGTCTTCTCGAGGTTGATGATGTGGATCTTGTTGCGATGGCCGAAAATGTACGGGGCCATCTTGGGGTTCCAGAAACGGGTCTGGTGGCCGAAATGAATGCCGGCCTCCAGCATCTGGCGCATGGTTGTGCTCATCGATATCTCCGATATGGGTTGATCCGCCACCCGGCCGGTTCCTCGCTTCCGAGGCACCCACTCGGCGCCGGGTGTGTGAATTTTGCCCTGCGAACAAGGCAAGAGGCGGATTATAAATGCCTTTTGTGCTCTGCCGCAAGACCCCGTCGCGAAGCCCGGCCGCCTCGCCTCGGCGGGTTAGAATTGGCCAAGCCCAATACAGCCGGACAGAGAATGAGCATCACGATCAAAACCCCGGAAGACATCAAAAAAATGCGCGTCGCCGGCCGGCTGGCCGGCGAGGTACTCGACTATATCGAACCCTTCGTCAAGCCGGGCGTCACCACGGAGGAACTCGACCGCCTGTGCCATGACTACATGGTCAAGGTGCAGGGCTGCATTCCCGCCCCTCTCAACTACGCGCCGCCGGGCTATGCGCCGTATCCCAAGTCGATCTGCGCCTCGGTCAACCATCAGGTCTGCCACGGGGTACCCAACGACCGTCCGCTCAAGAAGGGCGATATCGTCAATCTCGACATCACCACGATCAAGGAGGGTTGGCACGGCGACACCAGCCGCATGTTCGTTGCCGGTGGCACGGCCGCCGGTTCCATCCTCGCCAACCGTCTGATCCGGATCACGCACGAATGCCTCTGGCTCGGGATCGCGGCGGCCAGGCCGGGTGCCCGGCTGGGCGATATCGGGGCGGCGATCCAGCGCCACGCGGAGCAGAACGGCTTCTCGGTCGTGCGCGAGTTCTGCGGTCATGGCATCGGGATGAAATTCCACGAAGAGCCGCAGGTGCTGCACTATGGTCGCCGCGGCGAGGGCATCCGCCTGGAACCCGGCATGGTGTTCACCATCGAGCCGATGATCAACGCCGGCAAGGCCGCCGTCTCGGAACTGCCCGATGGCTGGACCATCGTCACCAAGGATCGCAGCCTGTCGGCGCAATGGGAACACACCATCGCCGTGATGGAAACGGGTGTCGAGGTATTCACACTGTCTGCGGCTGCACCGCCCGACCCCTTCAAGAACTGAACAACACCGTTCGTGGACACCGCCTGCCCTCCGCCGGGTGAAGACCTGGTTCCCCACTGCCGGGAGACGCTGAAGGCCGGGCGCGATGCCCTGAAGGACAAATACCTCGCCGGGGGCAATGCCACAACCTTGTTGCGCAGCACCGCGAGCCTGGCCGACCGGGTATTGCGCCATCTCTGGCTGAGTACCCCCATGGATCGGCAGTTTGCCCTGGTCGCCGTCGGGGGCTACGGGCGGGGCGAACTCTATCCGGGTTCCGACGTTGACCTGCTGATTCTGCTGCCAGACGGCAACAAGGAAGTGCATGCACCGGCGCTGGAAACACTGGTCGGCATGCTGTGGGACATCGGTCTCGATATCGGCCATAGTGTGCGCACGGTAGATGAATGTCTCGAAGAAGCAGCGCAGGACATCACGATCCAGACCGCCTTGCTGGAAGCGCGCTTCCTGTGCGGCAGCCGCGCGCTGTTTACCCGCTTTCAATCCGAATTCCATGAGGCGCTTGATCCGGTCGCCTTTCTTAAGGCCAAGCGTCTCGAGCAGGAAGAACGCTACGCGAAGTACAACGACACGCCCTACAACCTCGAGCCGAATTGCAAGGAAAACCCCGGGGGCCTGAGGGATCTGCAGATCATCCTCTGGGTCGGGCGTGCGGCCACCATGACCGACAGCTGGCGCAAGCTCGCCGAGCTCGGCTTCATCACGCAAGCCGAGGCGCAGCAACTGACGCGGACCGAGAATTTCGTGCGCCGCGTGCGCATCGCCCTGCACCTGCTCACTAAACGGCGCGAGGATCGCCTGCTGTTCGACCACCAGGAAGCACTGGCGCAGGCGCTTGGGATGGCCGCCACCGTCCATCGCCGCGCCTCCGAGGTGATGATGCAGCGCTATTACCGCAACGCCAAGCACATCACGCAGCTGAACACGCTGATCCTGCTCGAACTGGCGTCGCGCCTCGAACGCCGTCCCGTCTCGGCGCCTATTGTCCTCGACGACGATTTCCAGCAGGTTCACGAACTGATCGACATCCGGGATGACGACCTGTACGAGCGCAAGCCGGCAGCCATTCTGAAAAGTTTTTTGCTGCTCTCCCAACGCCAGGAACTGAAGGGGTTGACGCCGCGCGCCTTGCGGGCGCTCTGGCACGCCCGCAACCGCATCGACGCCCCGTTCCGTCGCGACCCCGACAATCGGGCGAATTTTCTCGCCCTGTTCAAGGAAAAACGCGGCCTGACGCACCAGTTGCGACGCATGAACCAGTTCGACATCCTCGGCGCCTACCTGCCGGCATTTGGTCGCATCGTCGGCCGCATGCAGCACGACCTGTTCCACGTCTATACCGTGGACCAGCACATCCTGCAGGTCGTGCGCAACCTGCGCCGCCTCTCGCTCTCCGAATTCGCGCACGAATACCCGTTCTGTTCGCGCCTCATGGCGTCCTACCCGGACCGCTGGCGGCTCTATGTCGCCGCGTTGTTCCACGACATCGCCAAGGGGCGCGGCGGCGACCATTCCCGGCTGGGCAGAGCGGACGCCCGCCGCTTCTGCCGCGACCATGGCATCGGCAAGCACGACACGGCACTGATCGTCTTCCTCGTCGAGCATCACCTGACCATGTCCACCTTCGCCCAGAAGCGCGACCTGACAGATCCGGACGTGATCCACCGCTTCGCGGACGTCGTGCAATCGGAAGAGCGCCTGACTGCACTCTACCTGCTGACGATGTGCGACATCCGCGGCACGAGCCCGAAGGTCTGGAACCTCTGGAAAGCCAAGCTGCTCGAGGACCTCTATCGCATGACGCGCCGCCTGCTGACGGGAGAGACCGCCAGCCCGCTCGGCGGCGTCGAGGAACGGCAGGAAGCGGCGCGCAGCAAACTGCGCCTGCGCGGCCTGCGGCCGGGGGTCGAATCCGTGCTCTGGGAACAACTCGATACCGCCTACTTCATGCGTCATGACAGCGACGAGATCGCCTGGCATACCCAGGCGCTCTACTATCGTCCGGACAGCCCGGAGCCGGTCGTGCGGGCGCGCATCAATCCCGTCGGCGCCGGCTTGCAGGTCATGATCTACGTGCCCGACCAGCCCGAGTTGTTTGCCCGCATCTGCGGCTTTTTCGCCCGGCTCGGCTACACGATCGTCGATGCCCGCATCCATACCTGCCGGCACGGCTACGCGCTCGACAGCTTCATCCTGCTCGACCCGGACAACCACCTGCCCTATCGCGACATGATCGGTCTGATCGAGCACGAGCTGACCGACAACCTGAACCGGCGTCCGCCGCTCAACCCGCCGTCGCACGGCCGGCTCTCACGCCAGGTCAAGCACGTGCCGCTCACGCCGGAAGTGTCCATCCGCATCGATGAAGGGGGCAAGAATTTCCTGCTGTCGCTCACCGCGGCGGATCGCTCCGGCCTGCTCTACACCATCGCGCTGGTGCTGGCCAAGCACGGCATTTCGCTCGCCAGCGCCAAGATCATGACGCTCGGCGAGCGGGTCGAAGACACCTTCCTCATCACGGGCGCCGAGCTCGGCAAGACCGCCACGCTGGTCCACCTCGAGCAAGAACTGCTCGACACGCTCAAAATCTGAAAGTCAGCGCTGGCGGGACGGCACTATGCGGGTGCTGTTTCGCACAGATGCTCGATCACCCGGCGGACCTTGCCGAGTGTTTCGTACAGCACCACTTCGATGTGGTCAAGGCTGATCGCATGGGTTGAATCGCCGCGTCCGGCCGCCCAGTTGGCCACCGCGCAGATTGCCGCATAGGGCACTTCCAGTTCGCGCGCCAGCGCTGCCTCGGGCATGCCGGTCATGCCGACGATATCGGCACCATCGCGCGCCAGCCGTTCGATTTCCGCCGCGGTTTCGAGTCTTGGCCCCTGTGTCGCGGCATACACCGCCGCGCCGGAGAGCGTGTAGCCCACTGCATCCGCCGCGCACAGCAGACGCTCGCGCAGGGCCCGGTCGTAGGGCTCGGTGAAATCGACATGTACGACGGGCGCGTCGCCCCCGTCGAAAAAGCTGTGCGGCCGTCCCCACGTATAGTCGATGATCTGGTGCGGCACGACCAAAGCGCCCGGTCCGAGGTCGGTGCGAATTCCGCCGACGGACGCCACTGAAATAATGCCTTCGGCCCCCGCCGCCTTGGCCAGCGCCCAGATATTCGCGCGATAGTTCACCCGGTGCGGCGGAATCGTGTGGCCATGGCCATGACGCGCCAGAAAAACGACCTCCTGCACGCCGATACGGCCAAAGACCAGCGTACCAGAGGGGTCGCCATAGGGCGTACGCACCACTTCGCGTCGCGTCACTTCCAGACTCGCCAGTTGCGTGAGGCCGCTGCCGCCGATGACCGCCAACATTCTGATCTCCTTCATGAATTTGAGCTGGTGGCTCTGCTAGAATGCCGGCCCTTTCCCGACCGCGCTCCCGCGCCTGCCCCGATGTCCCGTTCCCTGCGCAATATCGCCATTATCGCCCACGTTGACCATGGCAAGACCACCCTCGTCGATCAACTGCTCCGCCAGTCCGGCACCTTCCGTGACAACCAGCAGGTCGTCGAGCGGGTGATGGACTCGAACGACATCGAGAAGGAACGCGGCATCACCATCCTCGCCAAGAACTGTGCGATCGACTGGGAAGGCACGCATATCAACATCATCGACACGCCGGGCCACGCCGACTTCGGCGGCGAGGTGGAGCGTGTGCTGTCGATGGTCGACGGCGTGCTGCTGCTCGTCGATGCCGTAGAGGGGCCGATGCCGCAGACGCGCTTCGTAACCAAGAAGGCGCTGGCACTGGGTTTGAAACCGATTGTCGTCATCAACAAGATCGACCGACCGGGCGCGCGTCCCGACTGGGTGATCGACCACACTTTCGACCTCTTCGACAAGCTTGGCGCCACCGAGGAGCAGCTCGATTTCCCCGTCGTCTATGCATCCGCGCTCAACGGCTACGCGATGATGGCCTCGCATACGCCGGGCACCGACATGCGCCCGCTCTACGAAGCCATCCTGCGCCACGTGCCGCCGCCCGACGTCGATGCCGAGGCGCCGTTGCAACTGCAAATCTGCTCGCTCGACTACAACTCCTATGTCGGCCGCATCGGCATCGGCCGCATCAAGCATGGCCACATCATGCCCGGCCAGCAAATCGCTGTGATGTACGGCGACGAAGCGCGCGGCCTGGCCAAGGTCGGCCAGGTATTGACCTTTCACGGGCTGGAACGCCAGTCGGCGGTGGATGCCGAGGCCGGCGACATCGTGCTGGTCACCGGCATCGAGCAGGTCGGCATCGGTGTCACGCTGTGCGACGCCACGACCTCGGCGCCCATCGGCCTGCCGCCGATCATGGTCGATGAGCCCACTCTTACCATGAACTTTCAGGTCAATACCTCACCGCTCGCCGGCAAGGAAGGCAAATTCGTCACCAGCCGCCAGATCCGCGAGCGCCTCGCGCGCGAACTGCTTTCCAACGTCGCGCTGCGCGTTGCCGACACGCCGAATGCCGATGTCTTCGAGGTTTCCGGCCGCGGCGAACTGCACCTCACCATCCTGCTCGAAAACATGCGGCGCGAAGGCTACGAACTCGCCGTCTCGCGCCCGCGCGTCATCATCCACGAGGCCGCCGGCGAAAAGCAGGAGCCTTACGAAATGCTCACGGTGGATGTCGAAGAAGGCCACCAGGGCGGCGTCATGGAAGAACTGGGACGCCGCAAGGGCGAATTGCAGGACATGCAGCCGGACGGGCGGGGCCGCGTGCGCCTTGAATACCGCATCCCGGCACGCGGCCTGATCGGCTTCCAGGGCGAGTTCCTCACGCTGACGCGCGGCACCGGCCTCGCCAGCCATGTGTTCGACGAATACGGCCCGTGGTCAGGCGCGATGAGCGACCGCCGCAACGGTGTGCTGGTTTCCGCCGAGGATGGTGCCGCCGTGGCCTATGCGCTGTGGAAACTGCAGGATCGCGGCCGCATGTTCGTCAGCCCGGGCGACCCACTGTACGAAGGCATCATCATCGGCATCCACAGCCGCGAAAACGACCTGGTCGTCAACCCGATCAAGGGCAAGCAGCTTACCAACGTGCGCGCCTCCGGCACCGACGAGGCCGTGCGCCTGGTGCCGCCAATCCAGTTGACCCTGGAATCCGCCGTCGAATTCATCGCGGACGACGAACTGGTCGAAATCACGCCGAAATCAATCCGCCTGCGCAAGCGCCTCCTGAAGGCACTCGACCGGAAGCGTTCCGGGCGTGACGAGCCCGCTGGCTGAAATACCGCCGGCACTCAGGCGGTGGCTGTGGCGTGTCGCCATCGCCGCCGCCATCCTGTCGCTGATCGGACTGACCACGCACCCCGCCGTCAGCCCGCTGCTGTGCAAGATTTACGGTTGAAATCACGGAATACCCCCATATTTTCAATAGGGTAATACTTGAAACTTTTGCAGGGTTTCGCTAGTCTTAGTCCTGCTTGCTTCATTACTGAGAAGGAATCGTCAATGCAACCGTTCCAATCGTTACCGACTGCTCAACAGACCACGACCGAATCCGTGGTGCGCCAGAACCGTGTGCTACGCAACACCTATGCGCTGCTTGCCGTTTCGATGGTCCCCACCATTCTCGGTGCCCTGGCCGGCATCCAGATGAAGTTCTCCTTCATGGCCGGCAGCCCGCTGATGTCCATCCTGTTGTTCCTCGGCATCGCCTTTGGCTTCATGTGGGGCATCGAGAAGACGAAAAACAGCGGCATGGGCGTGGTCCTGCTGCTCGGCTTCACCTTCTTCATGGGGCTGATGCTCTCGCGCATCCTGCAGGTCGCGCTGGGCTTCTCGAACGGGGCCAGCATCATTGCCATGGCGGCGGGCGGCACGGGCGCGATCTTCTTCGTGCTGGCCGGCGTGGCCTCGACCACCAAACGCGACTTCTCCAACCTCGGCAAGTTCCTCTTCGCCGGCGTCATCCTGCTGCTGGTCGCCTTGCTGGCCAATGCCTTCTTCCAGATTCCCGCGCTGGCGCTGGCCATCAGCGCGATTGCCGTGGTGATCTTCTCCGCCTACATCCTGTACGACATCAACCGCATCGTGCAGGGTGGCGAGGATAACTACATCACCGCGACGCTGGCCGTGTATCTCGATATCTACAACGTCTTCGTCAGCCTGCTGCACCTGCTGCTGGCCTTTACCGGACAGCGTGACTGACGAAAGTCAACCCTGGCGGGACGGCACCCTGCCAACACGGCGACCCGCGGGTCGCCGTTTTTACTCCTGCCGCACGAACAGCGCGATCGACTCGACGTGAGAGGTATGCGGGAACATATTGATGATGCCCGCCGCCGCCAGCCGGTAGCCCTTTTCATTGACCAGCACGGCCGCATCGCGCGCCAATGTCGCCGGATTGCATGACACATAGACAATTCGTGATGGGCGCGCAGGCATGGTGCCGTCCAGTGCCTTCACCAATTCCATCGCGCCTTCCCGCGGCGGGTCGATCAGCATCTTGTCGAAGTTTCCCCAGCCGGCCAGTTGTTCTGGCGTGACCTCGAACAGATTGGCGACGTGGTAATCGATGTGCGCCTCAAGGCCATTGAGCAGGGCATTTTCCTTCGCGCGCGCCACCAGCGGCGCGCTGCCTTCGACGCCGGTCACCCGCGCACCCAGACGCGCCAGCGGCAGCGTGAAGTTGCCCAGGCCGCAGAACATGTCGGCAACCCGCTCTTCGGGCCGGACTTCCAGCAGGCTCATGGCGCGACGCACCAGGACGCGATTCACATCGTGATTCACTTGGGTGAAATCGGTCGGGCGAAACTGTAGCGCGACGTCGAAGTCGGGCAATCGATAAACGGGGCGCGGGGCTTCGGGTGGGTGGAACAGGGCCGCGGTATCCGGCCCGCCGGTCTGCAGGTAAAACGTCACGCCCTGCGCATCGGCAAAGGCGCGCAGCTTCGTCTCATCGCTGTCCGTCAGGGGGGCGAGGATGCGCAGCACCAGCACGGTCGGCATATCCCCGGCTGCCACTTCGATCTGCGGCAAGCGCTCGGCAATCGACAAAGCGCCGACCAGTTCGCGCAGCTTCGGCAGCAGGGCGGAAACATGCGCGGGCAGGACGGCACAAGACGTCATGTCCGCCACATAACTGCTGCGCTTCTCGTGGAAACCAACCAGTACGCCGCCCTTCTTTACGACCTTACGCACCGTCAGGCGCGCACGGCGGCGATACCCCCAGCTCGGGCCAATGATCGGCGGCAGGACCGATTCCGGACGCAGTCGTGCGATGTGCCAGAAAGCGTCCTCCAGCACGCGCTGCTTCGCGGCGGCCTGCGCGCCGGCATCCAGATGCTGCATGCTGCAGCCGCCGCAAACCCCGAAGTGCGGGCAGCCCGGCGTCACGCGCTGGCTCGACGCGGCCAGGATCGCGTCGGCGCGCGCGTTCTCGAAGTTCGGTTTGCGGCGAAAGCTCGTGTAGCTCACGCGCTCGCCCGGCAATGCACCTTCGATGAAGATCGCCTTCCCCTCGACGTGGGCGACGCCGCGCCCCTCGTGATCCAGCGATTCGATGACTGCAATGCCCATGGTTCTACCTCAACTCGCGCCAACCGAAGCCCTCGGCCTGACTCGCCACGCCGATCCAGTCGGTGGAGCAATCCAGCGCCGCGGCCAGCGCATTGCGCGCCAGCATGGGCGTATTGTTTTCTTCGGACAGATGGGCCGCGACGACATGCCGCAAGCGACCCTGTCCCCTTGCATTCAGGGTGCGCAACAACCCGGCGGCGGCAAAATTGTCGAGATGGCCGAACTCACCTGCGATGCGCTGTTTCAGTTGGGGCGGATAGCGGCCGTTGACGAGCATCGTGGCATCGTGATTGCATTCAAGGACCAGCGCCGCGCAGTCCGCGAGCATCGCGACGATATGGGGGGTGATCGTGCCGGCATCGGTCAGCACGCCCAGCCGGGAAGCCCCGTCGGAAAAAACGAATTGTGTCGGTTCGCGCGCGTCGTGGGGAACGGGATAGGGATGAATCTCCAGAGCGCCGATCGCGAAAGACGCGTGGCTGTCAAAACGGCGAACCGGAACGTCGTTGAGCTGGCGCGCCGCAACCGCGGTGCCATGACTCGCATGCACCTGCCAGCCATGGCGGAGCGCGCAGCGTGCCGCGCCACCGACATGATCGGCATGTTCGTGGGTGACCAGCACGGCAGCGATGCTGTCCGGCGCGACGTCCAGCCGCGCCAGTCGCGTCACGATCTCGCGTGGGCCGAAGCCACAGTCGAGCAGCACACGCGTGCCGCCCGACTCGACCAGCAGCGCGTTGCCCTTGCTGCCGCTGCCGAGCGAAGCGAAACGGATCACGCCGGCAGGATCACTTCAGTTGCTCGTGGAGCAGGCCGAGGATCTTGCGCGCGGTTTCCGTGTTGTCGACGACCCCTTCGCGGGTCAGGATACGCACCATGCTGTCAGATCCCTCGCCCAACACGTGGACGCGATACTGCTGCTTGGGATCGACCTCCGATTTGCCTTTGAAAAGGTTCAAGGGGTTGAGTTTGTCAAGCCAGCTCCCCCCACTTGATGCGTCCTTCTTCCTGGCGCTTGCCTCCGGATCGATATAGCGCACGAAGTACATGCCCTGCGAGCGGTCGCGGTCCTCGACAGTGAAGCCGACGCGGTCGAGCGCCAGCCCGATGCGCCGCCAGGCGCGGTCGAAAGGCTCCTGCAATGTCAGCGTGCCGGCACCGTCCGCAGTGCGCGTCAGCTTGGCACGCTCTTCCGTTTTCCCCGAGGCGAGCAGCGTCTTGGCCTGTGACTCCTCGACGCCCAGGCGCACCATCAGGCGGCGCAGCATCTCGGCCTCGAGCTCCGGCTCGGCGGGACGTGGCTGCCAGCGCGTCTGGTCCTTGCCTTCGGTAACATAAACCTCGTACATGCCGCGATGACTGACGTAGATCTCGGTCGTTCCCGGCTCGGTGCCTTTCTCCAGCCGCGTGCGGAACTTGTCACGCTCGGCCGTCGAATAGAGGCTGTCGAATACCTTGCCGATGGTTGAACGGATGATGTCCTGCGGCAGCTTGGCGCGGTTCTCCGCCCAGTCGGTTTCCATCACGCCGGCCTCGGGCACTTCAAGATCGACGATGAAGCCGGCCTCCTGCCAGAACTCCTTGATCTGCGGCCAGAGTTGCTCTGGCGTGCCGGTAACGACGAGCCAGCGCTGCGTCCCCGCGCGCTCGATGTGCATCTTGTCAACGCTCGGCAGCACGGACGGGCCGGTCGAAGCGCTGGTGCCCGGCTTCCGTTCGCCGGCGTACTCGGAATACGTCGCACTGCCCTTCGGGCTGATGTCCGGCACGGCATAGCGGTCATCGCGCGCCGGCTGCGTCAAATCGGGCGGCACCTCAAGCGAGGGTAGCTTGCCCGCGGATTTGTAGTCGATCTTCTTCGATTCGGGCAGGATATTGCCCGAGCAGGCAGAGACGAGCGCGAGGACGAGGGTCGCGCCGGAAATGCGAAACAGGTTTTTAGTCATTCTCATGGTTCAAAGGTTAATGCCGGCCTCGCGCATGGCCAACAGAACACGCTCATGGCAATCGGGGGACAGTGTAGTCAGCGGCAGGCGCAGGGTGTCCTTGATCAGGCCCATGCGCGCGCAGGCCCACTTGACGGGAATCGGATTGGCTTCGCAGAACAGCTGCTTGTGCAAGCCTAGCAGACGCGCATTGATTTCGCGACTGGCCTTCACATCGCCGGCAAGTCCGGCGGCGACCATCTCGTGCATCAGCTTCGGCGCGACGTTGCCAGTCACCGTGATCACGCCGTGCCCACCCATCAGCACCAGCAGCAGGCCGGTGGCGTCATCGCCACTGTAGATGGCGAAGCCGGGCGGCGCGCGCTTGATCAGTTCGATGCCGCGCTCGAGGTTGCCGGTCGCGTCCTTGAGGCCGATGATGCCCGGCACCTGGGCAAGGCGCAGCGTCGTGTCGTTCGCCAAGTCGGCCACCGTGCGGCCGGGCACGTTGTAGAGGATCAGCGGCAGGTCGACTTCCTCGGCGATCGCCTTGAAGTGCTGGTAGAGACCTTCCTGCGTCGGCTTGTTGTAGTAGGGCACGACGGACAGGTGCGCACTCGCACCCGCAGCCTTTGCGCACTGCGCCAGTTCGATGGCTTCGCTCGTCGAATTCGCGCCGGTGCCGGCAATCACCGGAATGCGGCCGGCAATATGCTCGACGGTCGTGCGGATGAGGGTGCAATGCTCGTCCATGTTGACGGTCGGCGATTCGCCGGTCGTACCGACGACGACGACCGCATCGGAACCCTCGGCAATGTGCCAGTCGAGCAGGCACCGCAGCGCCGGCAGGTCGAGCGAACCGTCCTCCTGCATGGGGGTGACGATGGCGGGAAGGGAACCTTGAATCATGATGCCTCCGTAGGGCCGCCCCAGAGGGACAGCGAGTCGATTGTGCGAGCGTGGGGGGCCATTACTGTTATCCGGGTGGGAAAATTGAAAATCAGATTTCGGCCAGCGCCTTGATGTGCGCCGAAACGCTACGCGCCAGCGCGGAGAGTGCGTAACCGCCCTCGAGCATCGAGACGATGCGGCCCTGGGCGGTTTCCTTCGCCACCTGCAGCAACTGCTCGGTCACCCAGGCATAGTCGGATTCGACCAGTCCCATCGAGGCCATGTCGTCTTCGTAGTGGGCGTCAAAGCCGGCGGAAATGAAGATCATCTCGGGCTTGAACTCGCGCAGGCGCGGCAGCCATTTTTCCGCAACCATCTCGCGGAAACCGTCGCCGCGCATGCCGGCCTTGACCGGGACGTTGCACATGTTGGGCGCGGGTTCGTCGGTGCCGCAGTAGGGATAGAACGGATGCTGGAACATGCTGACCATCAGCACGCGCATGTCGTTCTCGATGATGTTCTCGGTGCCGTTGCCATGATGCACGTCGAAATCGATGATTGCGACGCGCTGCAAGCCCCATTGATCAAGCGCATGGCGCGCAGCCACCACGATGTTGTTGAAGAAGCAAAAGCCCATCGACCGGGCATGCTCGGCATGGTGACCGGGCGGACGCACAGCGCAAAAGGCCGCCGGCACTTCCTGCTTCATCACCAGGTCGGTTGCCAGCACGCCGGCCCCCGCCGCGCGCAATGCCGCCTTCAGCGTCCCCGGACTCATCGCCGTGTCCGGATCCAGGTGGTGGATACCGTGTTCCGGCACGCTGTCAAAAACCATGTCGATGTAGCTCTGCGGATGAGCGCGCAGCAACTGTTCCTGCGTCGCAACCGGTGCGTCGTGGTACGACAGATAGAGATCTAGTCCGGCGGCAATCAGGCGATCCTGGATCGCACCGAGCCGATCCGGACATTCCGGGTGGTGTGCGCCCATGTCGTGCAACAGGCAGTCACGGTGGCTGATGAAGGCAATTGTCATGGCGTGACGAAAACTCCGGCCGAAGGCTTCGCTTAGAATCGATGGGAAAACAATATTATGAACTTCCGGAGCAATTGTATCTCATGGCCCACCCCTCCCAGCTCCCCCCTCAGGCCGCCAATTTGGCGGACGTGCTCGCCGGCGCCGGCCGGATCATCCTCGGCAAGGAACGCCAGCTCCGTCTCGCCCTCTCGTGCCTGCTCGCCCGCGGCCACCTGCTGATCGAGGACCTGCCGGGCGTTGGCAAGACCACCCTCGCCCATACCCTCGCCCGTCTGCTCGGACTCGAATTCCAGCGCATCCAGTTCACCAGCGACATGCTACCGGCCGACATCCTCGGCATTTCGGTATTCGATCGCGAGCGCGGCGATTTCCGCTTTCATCCCGGTCCGATCTTCACCCAGGTCGTGCTGGCCGACGAGATCAACCGCGCCACGCCCAAGGCCCAGAGCGCACTACTCGAGGCAATGGAAGAACGTCAGGTCACCATCGAAGGCGCGACGCGGCCGCTGCCGCACCCCTTCTTCGTCATTGCGACGCAGAATCCGGCCCACCAGCTCGGCACCTTCCCGCTACCCGAATCCCAGCTCGACCGCTTCCTGATGCGCATCGATCTCGGCTATCCCGACCGAGCCGCCGAGCGGGCCCTGCTCGAAGGACGCGATCGTCGCGCGCTGCTGGCCGAAACGCCGCCGCTGCTGTCGCCCGAGCAACTCGTGGTCGAACAGGCGCGGGCCGCCGCCCTGCATGTCGCCCCGGCGCTGTATGACTATGTCCAGGCGCTGACGGCCCATACGCGGTCCGCGCCGGAATGGAGGGCCGGGCTGTCGCCGCGTGCCGGCCTCGGGCTCGTCGCCGCGGCGCGCGCCTGGGCGCTGCTGGCCGGCCGCGACCATGTGCTGCCCGAGGACGTGCAAGCCGTGCTCTCCGCCGTTGCTGCGCACCGCCTGCCGCTCGCGGGCGAACAGCGCAGCGCTGATGAGGTCGCACGCGCGCTGATCGAAGCGGTGCCGCTGCCCTGATGCCGCACATGTACCGGGAGCTGCGCCGCGCCCTCAAGGAAAAATTCGCCGCCTGGGCATTGCGCGTCCGCCCCCCCGAGCCGGTCCCCGTGCTCCTGTCCCAGCGCCGGGTGTATGTCCTGCCGACGCGCGGCGGCCTGCTCTATGCCCTGTCCTTGCTCGTCCTGCTGATCGGCGCGATCAACTACAACCTGAGCCTCGGCTACGGGCTGGTGTTCCTGCTCGGCGGGCTCGGCATCGTCGCCATCCTGCATACCTTCCGCAACCTCGCCGGCACCTCCATCACGGTCGGCGCGCCCGTTCCGGTCTTCGCCGGCGAAACCGCACGCTTCCCGCTGCTCCTGCACAACCCGGACTCGCGCGAACGGCGCCTGCTGCGCCTGTCGTTGCCGGACCAGCCGCCGCTGGCCACGGTGACCGCCGACGCACCACCCCAAGGCAGTGCGCGCGCCCTGCTGCCCCTGCCGGCCACGCAGCGAGGTTGGCTGGCGCTGCCGCGCGTGACGATCGAAACCGTCTGGCCGCTCGGCCTCGTGCGCACCTGGAGCTACGTCGCGCCCGCGCTTGCCTGCCTCGTCTATCCGCGTCCCGCCGATGCCGTCCCGCCAGCCCTGACTTTCGCGGGCATGCAGGGCGGCCGTCTCTCGAGCGATTCCGGCGACGAGGACTTCGCCGGTCTGCGGCGCCATCACCCAAGCGACCCGCCGCACCACGTCGCATGGAAAACTGCCGCGCGCCTCGGCCCCGATGCCGCGTTGCAGACCAAGCAGTTCGCCGGCACGGCCGCGCAGGCGCTGTGGTTCGACTGGGCGATGCTGCCGCCAACGCTGGATGTCGAAACGCGCCTGTCCATCCTGACACGCTGGGTGCTCGATGCCGAGGACGCCGGGCTCTCGTGGGGCCTGCGTCTGCCGGGTCTGGAAATTCCCCAGTCACATGGCAGCGCCCACATCCACACCTGCCTGAAAGCCCTGGCACTGCATGGGCAAGAAGCCTGAACGGCCCCTTCATCCCCTGACGCCGGCACAGACCTGGTGGCTGCTGGCGACGGGCATCGCCGCCTATGCCCCGCTTGCACCGCAGGTGCCGCTCTGGCTCGCCGCCGTGGCGGCGGGCGCCTTCGCCTGGCGCGCGGCCCTGGCGTGGTGGCGCCGGCCGCTCCCGGCGCGCTGGCTGCTCGTCCTCGTCACACTGGCCAGCACCGCAGGCGTACTGGTGCAGTACCGCACGCTGTTCGGCCAGCAGGCCGGCGTCGCGCTGCTGGTGATCTTCATGGCCCTGAAGCAGCTCGAAGCACGGGCGCCGCGCGACGGGCTGGCCGTCGTCCTGCTCGCCTATTTTCTGACGCTCGCCCAGTTCTTCGAGGACCAGTCGATCCCGGTTGCGGCGACGATGCTCGCTACCGTGCTCATGGCCACCGCCGCACTGGCCAACCTGACCGATGCCCACGGCAGCCCGGCGCGCCTGTTCCGCCTCGCCGGCACGATGCTGCTGCAGGCCGTGCCCTTCATGCTGATCCTCTTCGTCCTGTTCCCGCGCGTGCAGGGGCCACTCTGGGGCTTGCCGCGCGATGCCTACAGCGGATTGACGGGCCTGAGTGACACCATGGCGCCGGGCATGATCAACAATCTCGTCCAGTCAGACGCCATCGCCTTCCGCGTGCAGTTCGAGGGCGCGGTGCCGCCGAAGAAGGAGATGTACTGGCGCGGCCCCGTACTGACAATCCTCGATGGCCGCACCTGGCGACAGGCCAGCGCGATCATCGCCCGCGAACTGCCCTATGCGCCGCTGGCCACCAGCCCGGCCTACCGCTACGCGATCACGCTCGAACCGCACAACAAGGTCTGGCTGTTCGCGCTCGAACTGCCCGAAACGCTACCCGATGAGTCCTACCGCACTTCCGACTTCCTGTTGCTCGCCAAAAAACCGGTGCGCGAACGCCTGCGCTACTCGGTCATCTCGCGCCCGCAAGTCACGCCGGGGGATGAAAATGCCTTCGTGCTCGCGGCTGCGCGCCGCCTGCCGGCCGGCCTCAACCCGCGCACGCGCGAGCTCGGCGCAAGCTGGGCGGCGGAGGGCAGCAGCGCCTCTCAGCGCGTGCAGCGGGGCATCGACTTCCTGCGCGGGCAGCGCCTCATCTACACCGTCCGGCCACCGCTGATGGGCGCAAATGTTGCCGACGAATTCCTCTTCGACCACCAGCGCGGCTTCTGCGAGCACTTCGCCGCATCTTTCGTGGTGCTGATGCGTGCCGCCGACGTGCCGGCCCGCGTCGTCACCGGCTACCAGGGCGGCGAGCGCAACCCCATCGACGATACCTGGGTGATCCGCCAGTCCGATGCCCATGCCTGGGCCGAAGTCTGGCTAGAGGGACGCGGCTGGGTGCGGGTCGACCCAACCGCCGCCGCCGCGCCCGCCCGCATCGAGGAAAACCTCGCCGCCGCCGTGCCGGCCGGCGACCCGCTGCCCTTCCTCGCCGGCCAAGGGCTCGACTGGCTGCGCGACCTGCGCTTCCGCTGGTGGGCGATCAACAATAGCTGGAACCAGTGGGTGCTCGGCTACAACCCGCAGCGCCAGCTCGAATTTCTCGCCCGCCTGGGCATGGACGCGCCCGACTGGCGCAAGATGACCGCCTGGCTCGCGGGCCTCACCGGGCTCATCCTGCTCGCCCTGATCGTCGGCCTGCTCTACCGCCGGCCACGGCTCGATGCGCCCCAGCGTGCCTGGCAAAAGGCAACGCGCAAGCTCGCCCGGCACGGCTTGGCCTGCCGACCGTGGGAAGGCCCGCTCGATTTCGCGTGCCGCGTCGGGCAGGCACAACCCGGGTTAGCGGCGGAAATCGACCGCATCGCCCGGCTTTACGCCGGACTGCGCTACGGTAGCCTGTCGCCACGATCCATAGACGAACTGCGCCGCCGCGTTAGCACTTTCAAACCTTGAAACGCCTGTTTGCCTGCCTGCTGCTGCTCATCACCCTGAACGCCCACGCCGCCGGCTACGCCGACCGGGAGGACGTGCAGGCTTTCATCGCCGCCATGACGTCACGCCACGGTTTGGACCGGGAGGCGTTGGTCACGCTGTTCGACAAGACCCGTCCGATTCGCGCGGTGCTCAAGGCCATTGCCCCACCCGCCGACCCGCGCATCCGTTCCTGGCGCGCCTATCGCCAGCGCTTCATCGAGCCGCGCCGCATCGCCGCCGGCCGCGCTTTCTGGCAGCGCCACGCCGCTACGCTGGCCAAGGCCGAAGCGCTGACCGGCGTGCCCGCCGAGATCATCGTCGCCATCATCGGCATCGAAACCATCTACGGCAAGCACCTCGGTCGCTTCGATACCTTCGCCGCTTTGACCACGCTGGCCTTCGACTACCCGCCGCGCGCCGAACTCTTCCGCGACGAGCTCGAAGCCCTGCTGCTGCTCGCCCGCGACGAGGGCCGCACGCCCGACAGCTACCGCAGTTCCTACGCCGGCGCGATCGGGCTGCCGCAATTCCTGCCCTCGAGCATCCGCCGCTTTGCCGTCGATTTTGACGGCGATGGCAGCATCGATCTGGTCGACAGCCCGGACGACGCCATCGGCAGCGTCGCCAACTTCCTCAAGGAACACGGCTGGGAACCCGGCGGGCCGGTCACACTGAAAGTCAGCGCTGGCGAGACGGCACCCCAAGCCCTCATTGCCGAGGGCATACTGCCCCAGCGACGCCCAATGGAGATGGCAAGCTTCGGCATCAACCTCCCGCCGGACACCCCCGACGCCCCGGCCGCGCTGATCGACCTCGTCACCCCGGATGCAGCGATGGAATACTGGCTCGGCTATAAGAATTTCTACGTGATCACCCGCTACAACCGCAGCAGCTTCTACGCCATGACTGTCTTTCAGTTCGCGCAGGTGCTGAAGGAACGCCACAGCATCCAGCATGGTCGACAGTAAAGGAAACCCCTTGATGGATGAACCAACTTCAATGCCGCCCAACACCAGCCAACAGCCATCCGAAAATCCAACAACGGATGAGCTATTGCAGCAAGCCTTCACCCAGCATCAGGCAGGAAACCTGATGGCAGCTGGCTTGCTGTGCCAAACCATACTGGCAAGCCAGCCGGAACACCCCGAGGCAAATCATCAGCTGGGACTGATCGCAGTCCAGGCCGGGCAACCTGAAGCCGGCCTGCCTTACTTCGAGGCCGCGCTGGATGCAAACCCGACACGCGGGATATTCTGGCTGGATTACATCGACACCCTGTTCCAGGCGGGGCGCAGCGAAGATGCGCATTCTGTTCTTGCCTTGGCCCGACAGCATGGCCTCGATGTCGATGAAAGCAGGTTGCCTTCCGATTCAACGCAGTCTCACGCAGTAGCCGATGCCGCCACTCACGGTGAAACACCGGGTCGCCGTGAAATCGACGCAATGTTGTCGGCCTTCAACCAAGGTCATATCAATCGGGTAGCCACGCTGGCACGGAACATGACGGTCAGGTTTCCCTGCTTCGACTTGGGATGGAAAACCCTGGGAGTTGCCCAGAAACTGCAAGGGCACAACATTGCCGCGCTTGAATCACTGAAGGTGGCAGTCGCCTTGTCCCCGGCCGATGTCGAGGCACATTACAACCTTGGCGTCACGCTACAGGCACTTGGACAACTTGACGCGGCGACCGACTGCTATCGCCAGGCCCTGAAGATCAATCCGCATTACCCCGATGCCACACTGAATCTGGGGGTCGCCCTCAACAAACTCGGACAATTCAAGGAAGCCGAGGGTTATTTCAGACAAACGCTCTTGCTAAAGCCAGACTCCATGTCAGCTCTCGGCAATCTGGGGACCACCCTGCAGGAAATGAATCGGCTTGAGGAAGCTGAAGATATTTTCCGTCAGGCTTTGAAAATTCTGCCTGATGACATTCCACTGCTCAACAAGTCAAGTGACACTCTCCAGCGGCTTGGCCATCTGGAAGCGGCTGAGTCAAGCCTCATGCACGCCTTGAAAATAGATCCGGATTGCGCTGAAACACACGCCAACTTGGGTCTAACCCTGCAACAAGCTGGGCGACTTGATGAAGCGGAAGCCAGTCTCAGGTGCGCCTTGAAGCTTGTTCCGGATAATTCCAGAACACACAATAATTTGGCCATCGTTCTTCAGGGGCAGGGACGCCTTGACGAAGCGGATGGTCACTTTCAGCTTGCCTTGCTGAACGACCCAAACAATCCCGAGATGCTGGGTAACCACGGCAATCTGCTCCATCATATGGGACGCTTGCGGGAAGCCGAATCGTGTTTCTGCAGAGCCCTGGAAATTGATCCAGAGAATGCGGAGATGCATGCCTCCAGAGGGCACGTTCTTCGCCTGATGCAGCACTTTGACGAGGCCGTTTCCTGCTACCACAAAGCCTTGCAACTTGCTCCAGAGAGCACCGATATTCTGAACGCATTGGGATGCGCGCTTCAGGATCAAATCGATCTGAATCAAGCTATTGATTGTTTCAAACGGCTCTTGGTAATCAGGCCGGATTCCGCTGAAGCCTACTCGAATCTCGGTTGCGCCTACTTGAGTCTTGGCCATCAGGACGAAGCTGATGCCTGCTTCCGCAAGGCAATTTCCATTGCACCCGATATTGCACTACTGCACAGCAATCTGCTCTACCACCTGACGCTCAGCATGCCAGCGGATACGAACACCGTATTCCAGGAGCACGTCCGCTTCGGCCAGCATTTCGAACCGCCACTGTTACGCTACAGGCCAGACGCATAACAACAGCCGCGATCCAGAGCGAACCCTGAGGATCGGCTTTGTCTCGCCTGACTTTTATGACCATGCAGTCGCCTCGTTTATCGAACCGGTATTGAGCAATTTGTCGGGTTTCCCCCAGCTGTCATTGCATGCCTATTACAACAATTACGTCAATGACGATGTGACGGATCGCCTGCGTAGGTATTTTGCCTTCTGGAATCCGGTTGCGAATCTTTCGGACTCCAATCTGGCCGAGAAAATTCATGCCGAAGGCATTGACATCCTGATCGACCTGACCGGCCATTCCGCCAAAAATCGCCTGTCAGTTTTTGCCCGTAAGCCCGCACCCATCCAGGTCAGCTGGATTGGCTATCCAGGCACAACCGGTTTGCGTGCCATGGACTATTATTTTGCCGATCGTTTTCTGCTTCCACCCGCGTTCGACAGCCAATTCACCGAAAAGATCGTGCGTCTGCCAGCCAACGCCCCCTTTCGGCCCGATCCGAATGCCCCGCCCATCAATGCACTTCCGGCATTGAGCAATGGCTTTATCACGTTCGGCAGTTTCAACCGGCCGAACAAACTTAGCCATAAAGTCATTTCACTATGGGCAAAGCTTCTGCGCATGCTGCCAAACTCCCGCATAGTGCTGGGTGGACTATTGAAGGAAAGTTCTCAAGGCACTCTGGCGGCCTGGTTCAACGAGGAAGGTATTGCGGCGAGTCGCATTGATTTTCACCAGCGCAGCAGCATGGATCAATATCTGAGGTTGCACCATCAGGTCGATATCTGCCTTGACACTTATCCTTACAACGGCGGAACCACTACGCTCCACGCACTATGGATGGGTGTGCCAACATTGACAATGGCAAGCAATAGCATGCCCGGCAGGGTAGGCACAGCAATCATGTCCGCGGTGGGGCTTCATGGCTTCGTCATCAACACTCCGGAGGCGTTCGTTGCCCACGGCACTCAGTGGGCGAGCCAGCTTCCGGCGTTAGCCGAGTTGCGCGCCAGCCTGAGAGCACAACTGATCAACTCACCATTGCTCCAGCCCGAACTGCTTGCCCATGGATTGAACACCGCCTTTAGAACGATGTGGCGCCGATGGTGCGAAGAATTGCCGCTGGAATCATTCGAGGTAAGCTTGAACCCACCCAGCGCACCTGGAACCAAACACCAGCCCAGTATTCAGTAATTCAAGTCACTCTGAACGGCCCCAATATTCGAACCAGGCATCCGATGAGAAGCCCGGCTTCAAAATGAATCGATTTGGTGCTGGTTACCTCCTTTGAATTCATTAGATATTTCATTGACTTAGCTTGTTTCCGTATTACCGCTAAAGTTTTCCTGCCCACCTCCGTAATAGGTCTTGTCCGCGGGATGTTCCGCGACCCAAGCAAAGCCGGCGCCAGCGAAAAGCGCAGCGACGGACAAGGAAACCCTCTCAAGGAGATTGAACATGGCACAAGTAATCAACACCAACGTCGCATCACTCTTCGCCGGCGCCGCCCTGAACAAGTCCGCCAACGCCCTCATGACCGCCCAGCAGCGCCTGGCCTCCGGCCTGCGCATCAACAGCTCCAAGGATGACGCCACCGGCATGTCCGTCGCCAGCGGTTACGACGCCAAGATTCGCGGCGCCAACATGAACATTCGCAACGCCAATGATGGCATTTCGTTGGCGCAAACCAATGACGGCTATCTGGGTCAAGTGCTGGAAAACACGCAGCGCCTGCGCGAGATCTTTGTGCAGACAGCCAGCATTGCCGGCCCGGAAGCCGCTGCTCTGATCGCTGAAAATACGCGTATCTCCGGCCTGACCGCCAACAGTGTTGCCATAACGGTTAACGCGGGCGGTGGCACGGCCGGCGCCAATGGTACTGCCTTCACCTCCGCCACGGCTTTCTCAAACTTGGCTGCCTTCGACACGCAAATCGCCGCTATCGTCACTGCGCGTGCCAGATACGGCGCCGACATGGCTGCCCTCTCATCTGCCGTCACCACGTTGCAGACCGAATCGGTGAACCTGTCTGCCGCCTACAGCCGCGTGATGGATACCGACTATGCGATCGAAACAACCAACATGACCAAAAACCAGATCCTGCAGCAAGCGGGTATCGCGTCACTGGCGCAGTCGAACCAGAACCCGAGCATGGTGCTGTCGCTCCTGCGTTAATTCACAGGCGGGTATCATCAAGGCGCCCGGCCGGTCTGACCGGTCGGGCATTCCTGACTCATGGAGATACGAAAAATGGATATCCAGAATACGATCGGTCTCGGTCAGGCCCCGCAACCTGAAATGCGCGGGGGAGCAAGTGCCGTTCGTGAAGCTGCTCCCAAGGTGGTCGTCGAGCAGAAACAGAAAACGGAACCTACTCACCAGCAGTTGCAGCAAGCGGTTCAGTACATCAACCACAGGCTGTCATCCAGCACCTCTTTGGAGTTCACCGTGGATCAGAACACCAAGACCACCGTGGTCAAGATCGTGGACAAGGATTCAGGTGATTTGATCCGACAGATCCCGTCCGAGGCCGCACTGGCGATCGCAGAATCCATCGGTGAATTTCAGAAGGGGTTATTGCTGAAGCAAGAAGTGTAATCAGGAGAACAGGTCATGGCAGTCACGGCATCAATCCTCGACGTACCGTCGCTGGTTTCCCAGTTGATGACGCTTGAGCGCAAGCCGATCGACACACTCAATGCCAAGGTCACCGACTACCAGAGCAAGATTTCCTCCTTTGGTACCCTGAGCGGCCTGATTTCGACATTTCAGACCGCTGCCAAGGGCTTGCAGAACAGCCTGGAAGGCTACGGCATCACGCCAACCGACTCGAGCATTTTTTCAGCCACTGCGTCCAGTTCGGCCGCAGGGGGCACCTATTCACTGAACGTCACGCACCTGGCCCAGGCCCAGAATCTCGTGGCTGCAGGGCATGCTTCGCAAACCCTTGCCATTCCCACTGTTGATTCGACGGTCACATTCACCATCGGCGGCAACCCCATGGATGTGACGATTCCGGCAGGCGCAAGCTTGCAGGATATTCGCGCCGCGATCAATGCGGCCGATATCGGGGTAACGGCCTCGATCATCAACGATGGCAGCGCCACCGCACCCTACCGTCTGGTCCTGACAGCCGACAAGCCCGGTGCCAGTAATGGCGTCGCCAGCATTACTGTTTCCGGGGATAGTGCCGTATCGGGTTTGCTGACTTTCAGTTCCACCACCCCCAATCCGGCACCGCCGGCCATGTCCCAATCAGCGGCGGCACAAGATGCGAGTTTCACGGTGAATGGCATTCCGATCACCAGCGCAACGAACTCGGTCACCGATGCCATCCAGGGCGTAACCCTGACGCTCAAGAGCGAAACCTCGACTGCGACAACGCTGACAGTCGCACGTGACACGGCCGCCATCGAGGCGGCCACGGCTAAATTCGTCAACAGCTACAACGCTTTGGCAACCCAGCTGAAATCCCTCACGGCCTATGGCACCAGCGCAAAGAAAGCGGGGGCATTGGCAGGTGACGGCGCGGCGCGCCAGATGCTCGACCAGATGCGCAACATTTTCCTGACACCGGCAAGTGGCGGCACCTTGAGCTACCTGGCCGAAGTGGGCATCACCACTCAGGCCGGCGGCACGCTGAAACTGGACAGCAGCAAACTGGGTACCGCACTGGCCAATGATTACGGCGATGTGGTCAATCTTTTCAACGGCACCACGGGTTTTTCCACGCGCTTTAATGATTGGGCAACCGCAGCAACACAGACCGGTGGGCTCATCTACGCGCGCACCCAGGTCCTGAACTCTTCCATCGATCGCTACAACGAACAGATCGGGCGTCTCGAATTGCAAATGAATGCACTGAAGCAACGTTATACGACGACCTACAGCAATCTCAATGTGCTGTTGAGCAGCATGAACGACACCAGCAATTACCTGACATCCCAGTTCGGTTAACCCCAAGGAATTCAAATGAACACGCCTGTTGGAATCAACGCTTACAAGGATGTCGGTCTCGAAACCAGCGTGATGAGCGCCGATGGGCACAAGCTGGTGTCGATGCTGTTCCAGGGCGCGCTTCTGGCGATCTCCGAAGCGAAATATGAAATGCAGAAAGGACAGATGGCGGCGAAAGGCAAGGCCATATGCAAGGCCATAGCCATCATCGGAGAAGGTCTGCAGGCCAGCCTGGACCTGAAAGTCGGTGGCGAGGTTGCGCAGAACCTGTACGCGCTTTATGGCTACATGATCAAGCGCCTGACCGAAGCCAATCTGAATAACGACCCAAACTTGCTTGACGAAGTGACGCGGCATCTTGCGGATATTCAGGACGCCTGGAACGCCATCCGCCCGCAGGTGGCTCAGACCGCGGCGGCCTAAGAATGCAGTCATGAGTTCATCTGCGGTCATCGCCAATTACGAATCGCTTGCAGCGTTGACGGGGCAGATGATCGAAACCGCGAGACAAGGTGAATGGGATGCGCTGACCACCCTGGAGCAGCAACGCAGCACGCTGGTCACCGCAATGAAAGCCGTTGATGCGTCAACCCGGCTCGAACCGGCGCATCACCAGCGCAAGATAGCGCTGATCGAGACCGTCATGGCGCAAGACGCCGAAATTCGTACCCTGGTCCAGGCCTGGATGGGCGAACACGAAATGAACATGCAAAGCAATGCCCAGGAACTTCGTTTACTGAGGAAATATGGCGCCTGATCTGGCTCTTCGGCCGCCCGCAAGAAAAAGCCGGGCGATCCGGCCGCTGTTTCCGTCTGCAGATAATTCGTGTGGGGCTACCATGCTGCCGATGCCTGCCCAGATTGAAATCTATGAACAGATGTGCGCCCTTTCCTCCCGCATGGTGGAAGCCGCACGCGCAGGCGACTGGGATCGGCTGATCGATCTGGAACAATCGGTCGAAGGGCTCCGTACTACGCTCATGCAGGATGCCGACTCTGCCTCGATGCCCTGCGAGACGAAAAGAAGGCACGATCTCATCCAGCGCATCCTGCGCGACGATGCCGAGGTGCGCCGCCATACCGAACCCTGGATGGAACAGGTGCGGCGCTTCCTGACCGGCAACTTGCGCAAATGTCAGGTCGACCCGGCCTGTGGCGCCGGGCACTGATCCGCAGATCAGTTTTCTGCCCATCGCGTCAGCAATTTTCGGACTAAAGCCTCATGGTGCTGATCCCGCCTGATGCCGCCATCCGCATGCGGATGCAGACCGAAGCGAACCTGCTGCAACCGGTACAGCCGGTGCATGAGATCTCGTCTGACGTGCACGAACTGCGCCCTGGCCAGACCTTCAATGCGCGGATTCAGGAAGCCCTGCCGGACAACACCTATCGCGCGCTGGTCGCTGGCAAGCAGCTGACGCTGCAGTTGCCCGAAGGCGCGAAGGCCGGCGATGAACTTGAACTGGTTGTCATCGACCGCTCGGCTCGCGTCGTCATCGCCCGGCAAGTCGATGCGAAGGCCACGACGACGGCGGACACCGCCCCCTACGCCTACGCCAAGTTCAGCCCGGCCGCGCGCCTGATCGGCCAGTTGCTGCCGGCCGAAGGCGAAGCCGCACCGCCGGCCCAATTGAATCGCGGCCAGCCCCTGCTGGCCCAGCCGCCCGCGGGCCAGAACGCGGCCGCCCTGCTGGCGCCGACCCTGGCCAAATCGGTTGTCCAGAGTGGTGTGTTCTACGAGGCACATCAGGCGCAATGGGTGAGCGGCAAGCTGTCGCTCGAACAACTGCTGCAGGAGCCGCAGGGACAGCGTTCGTCGCCAGCGGCATTCCAGCACGCGGCCGCGGAAATCGCCGCACGGGCCATCACGACGAACGACCGGCCGGTCACGGCGCAATCGGTGCTGCAAACCCTGCAGACCGGCGCGCAGAAAGTCAGTGCTGACGGGACGGCACCCCTCGCCGCAAATGCGACATCCCTGGCATCCGCCGGCGCCGCGACGTCCCAGCCCGCCTCGCTTGCCCAGCAGATTCCCGACACGTTGCGCCCGCTCGTGCAACAACAGCTCGAAGCGGCCGCGGCCAACCGCGTGTTCTGGCATGGCGAGGTCTGGCCGCGCCAGTCGATGGACTGGGAAATCGAGTGGGACGGCGAACGCGAGGCGGATGGCCACAGCGAAGACGAGGCGCGCTGGCGCACCGCGCTGTCGCTGACGACACCGCGACTCGGACGCGTCAACGCCAGCCTGCAGCTCTCGGCCAAGGGCATCAGCATCGCACTGGCCACGCCACTCGGCGCCAGCGCCGCCGACCTGCGCGACGCAGCGCCGGCACTGGCGCAGGCGCTGGCTGCGGCAGGCGTGCCGCTGCAGAGCTTCAAGGTCAGGTCGGAAGATGAGTACCCAGCCGGATAAGGCCGCGTCGGACCGCGCGCTCGCCGTTGCGCTGAAGTATGCGCCGGGCGATGCCGCGCCGCGCGTGGTCGCGAAGGGGCGCGGCCTGGTCGCCGACGAGATCATCGCGCGGGCAAAAGCACATGGCGTGTTTGTGCATGAATCACCGGAACTGGTCACCCTGCTTTCGCAGGTCGACCTCGACGATCACATTCCACCGATGCTCTACATCGCCGTGGCCGAACTGCTGGCTTGGCTCTACCGTGTCGAGCAACAGGGCAGCAAGGAATCTTCGCCGCCGCCACTGTCCCTGCCGTAATGTCATAAAATCCGGTCTCGAGAAGCGAGACCATGACCGACACAACCACCGGAACACCTGCTCCTGCCCCTGCCCAGACCCTGCCGATCCTCGAACCGGGCGAATACGACAAGTACATGCTGCGCAGCCTCGCCGAGGTGCAGATGGTGCTGCGCGGCCTGCGTGACCACAAGTCACAGATCACGGTCTTCTTCAACGAAGGCCAGGATCTGCTGCTGACTATGCTGTTCGACGTTCGGGGACGACCACCTGGTTTTCGATGTCGGACCGAACGAGGAGATCAACCGCAAGGCAATAGCCGCCGGCCGTCACTACTGCGTCGCGCTGCTCGACAAGGTGCGCATCCAGTTCCTGCTCGGTGATTTCACGCCCGTGATGCACGAGGGCCGTCCCGCTTTCCTCAGCGCCCTGCCCAAGGAACTTCTGCGCTTGCAGCGGCGCGAGTTCTATCGCCTCCCCACACCGATTGCCCGCCCCCTGAAATGCCGCATGTCCCTGCCACTGCCGCAGGGTGGCGAATTCCTGCACGAAGCCACCATCTTCGACATCAGCGGCGGCGGCATCGGCATCTTGGCGCCCCCGGACAAAGTGCCCTTCGAGACCCGGCAACTGATCCCGAACTGCCGCATCGAACTGCCCGAAGTCGGCATCGTGACCGGTACCGTCAAGGTGTGCAGCATTTTCGCGATCACGCTGAAAAGCGGGGCCCGCGTCAAGCGCGCGGGCTGCGAGTTCGTCAAGCTGCCAGGACCAATGGCGACGCTGATCCAGCGTTACATCATCAAGGTGGATCGCGAACGCAAGGCGCGGGAATCCGGCCTTAGCTTCTAGCAGCCGGTCAGCTTCAGACCGGCATGTTCATCACGTCCTGATAGGCCGTGACGAGTTTGTTCCTCACCTGCACCATTTGCTGGAAGGACAGGCTAGCCTTCTGCAGGTTGATCATCACGTCCTGCAAATTGACGTTGCTGTCGCCGCTGGCGAATTCCTGCGTGAGCTGCTGTGCCTGTTGCTGGGCGGCATTCACCTGGTCGATCGCGGTCTTGAGTGCCTGGCCGAAATCGGCGCCGCCGGGGGCCTGCGCGGACGGCGACTTGCCCTGCGCGATCGTGCTGGCGACGCGCAGATCGGTGAGCATTTGTTCGAGGTTGCGTGTGTCGATAGCCATGCGATGTTTATAGCAAAGCCTGTGCCGGCTTTCCAGTCCCCTTATTCACTGTCGTCCTTCAGGTAGCCTTCCTCGCGATATTGGGCCAGTTTGTAACGCAAGGTGCGCTCCGAGATGCCCAGTAGTTCGATCGCCTTCTTGCGCGACCCACCCACCTTGGCCAGCGTATCGAGGATGTGCTGGCGTTCCAGATCCTTCATGTTGGCGGACGCAACTCCTGCAGATACAGTGACTTGCGCCGGCGGCGCGCTGAAAGTCAGGGCTGATGGGACGGCACTCGCTACCACCTGCACGTCAGAGGGAGCGGTCACCGGCATCAATGGGATGCTGCTGTTGGACAACAGGAGGTGCTCCGCCGCGACGACGTCGCCAGGTGCGAGGATCAGGGCGCGCTGCATGACATTTTCGAGTTCGCGCACGTTGCCGGGCCAGGGATGGGCGGCAAGTTTTGCCGCCGCGTCCGGGGCGATGCGGATCACCCGGCCGAGACGCGCCCCATGCATGGCGAGGAAATGCCCGGCCAACGGCACGATGTCGCCCGGCCGCTCGCGCAGCGCGGGGATCAGGAGCGGGAAAACGTTGAGGCGGTAGTACAGGTCTTCGCGAAAACGGCCGGCCACGACCTCGGCCGCCATGTCGCGGTTCGACGTCGCCAGGACGCGGATATCGACCGCCACCGGTTTCTTGCCGCCGACGCGCTCGACCTCGCGCTCCTGCAGCACGCGCAGCAGCTTGGCCTGCAGGCCGAGGGGCATTTCCGAGATCTCGTCGAGCAACAGGGTGCCGCTTGTCGGCCTGCTCGAACTTGCCGGCCTGCGCCTTCTGCGCGCCGGTGAAGGCGCCTTTTTCGTAGCCGAACAGCGTGGCTTCGAGCAGATTGTCGGGAATCGCCGCGCAGTTGATGGCGACGAAGGGCCCCTTCTCCCGCTGCGACTGGTCGTGGATGTAGCGCGCGAACACTTCCTTGCCGGTGCCCGATTCGCCGGTGAGCAGCACGGTCGCATCGGTCTTCGCCACGCGCGCGGCGAGCAGCAGAATCTCGCGGGTCTTCGGGTCGGCGGCGATCACGCCCTCGGCGACCGGCGGCTAGTCGCGTAGCGCGCGATCTGTTCGAGCAGCGCCTTCGGCTCGAAGGGCTTGAGCATGAAATCGCAGGCGCCGCCGCGCATCGCGGCCACCGCCTTGTCGACGTCGCCGAAGGCCGTCATCAGCAGCACCGGCAGGCCGGGCTTGCGCTGCCGGATTTCGCCGAGCAGTTGCAGGCCGTCCATCGGGCTCATCCGCAGGTCGGAGATCACCATGCTGGAAGGGCTGGCGCTCGATCAGCGCCAGCGCCGCCGGGCCGTCGTCCGCCCCGCACGGCTGGTGGCCGGCGGCTTCGAGCGTGATCAGCAGCGCGTCGCGCAGGGCCTCGTCGTCCTCGACGACCAGAATCTTCAGTGCATTTTTTGCCATCAGGCGGACTCCATGGAGGGGGGTTCCGCCATGCCTCGGCTGACGGTCAGGATGAATTCGGTGCCGACGCCGGGCGCGGACGCGCACGTCGATGCCGCCGCCGTGCGCGCGCGCGACGCCGCGCGCGATCGCAAGGCCGAGGCCGGTGCCATCCGCACGCGTGGTGAAAAAGGGTTCGAACAACCGCACAACGAGTCGGGCGGCATGCCGCGTCCGTTGTCGCGCACGGCGAAGGCCAGTTGCCCCGCGCTTGCCGTCACGCCAAGACTGACTTTCGCGGCGGCAGTGTCCGCCACGGCCTGCAAAGCGTTTTCAAGCAGATTGGTCAATGCACCGACCAGCGCCTTGCGGTTGCCGGTCAGCGTCAGTCCCGCGGCGACGGCATCCAGTTCGAAGACGACACCGCGCGGACGCGCCAGCGGCTCGAAGGTGTGCGCCAGTTCGCGCAGCAGGTCGGCCACGTCGAAAGGTTCGCGCCCCAGCACTTCGCCGCGGGCAAACAGCAGCATGTCCTGGATCAGGCGCTCGAGATGCTTGAGCCGGCCCACCGTCTTCTGCGCGATGCTGACGCGGCTCGCTTCGGGCAGGTCGGGATTCTCGAGATTGCCGGCATAGAGCAGCGCGGCCGCCAGCGGCGTGCGCAACTGGTGGGCGAGCTGGGCAGCCATCTCGCCCATCGCCGCCAGCCGTTGCATTGCGCTCGGCCTGCTCGCGGAGCCGTTGCGTCTCGGCGTTGGCGGCGGCCAGTTCGGCGGTCAGGGCTTCGACCTGGCGCTCCAGTGCGCCGTAGGCGGTCGACAACTCTTCCGAGACCTGGTTGAACAGGCGGAAGGCTTCGGCGAGCCGCGCGGGATCGACGGGGATTTCGGTCACATCGGGAGGGGCGACAGTCATGCGGAAGGATGTTCGCAAATAGTCGGCGCCGGCAATACGTGGAATAGGACCAGAACAATAACCGAATTGGCGGCAATTTTTGCCGTTGCTTGCGGGAACCCGTCTTGCTTGGTCAAGCAACAATCCGTCAGCACGTATCGGAGACCTATTAGCACCTATGGCAGATCAGGCAACGACCGCGCCGGCCATTCCATTCGGCCTGGGCGCCTTGTCCCAGCTCAATGCCCGCCAGAAACTGACGGCGATGGCAACGATCGCGCTCGCCATCGCCCTGCTGGTGGGCGCCTGGCTCTGGACCAAGGACCCGCCCTACGCCGTGCTGTTCTCCAATCTTTCAGATCAGGACGGTGGCCAGATCGTCGCCGCCCTGCAACAGCAGAACGTCCCCTACAAGTATACGGAAGGCGGCGGCGCCATCCTGGTTCCGGTCAATCAGGTCCATGACGTTCGCCTCAAGCTGGCCTCGCAGGGCCTGCCGAAGGGCGGGCTGGTCGGCTTCGAGCTGATGGAGAACCAGAAGCTCGGCATCAGCCAGTTCGCCGAGCAGGTCAACTACCAGCGCGGCCTCGAAGGCGAACTTGCGCGCTCGATCCAGTCCCTCGGCGCCGTGCGTGCGGCACGGGTGCATCTCGCCATCCCGAAGCAGACCGCCTTTCTGCGCGACGATCTCAAGCCTTCGGCCTCGGTGCTGGTCAGCCTGCAGCCGGGACGCGCGCTCGAGCCCGCGCAAATCGCCGGCATCGTGCATCTGGTGTCGTCCTCGGTGCCGCAACTCGCGCCCAACAATGTCAGCGTGATCGACCAGGATGGCAAACTGATTTCGCAGCGCCAGGACGGCTTCAAGACCGACGGGATGAATCCCAGCCAGATCGGCTACGTCAAGGAAGTCGAGGCGCAATACGCCCGGCGCATCGAAACGATTCTCGAGCCGCTGCTCGGCAAGGGCAATTTCCGCACGCAAGTCACGGCCGAGGTCGATTTCAACCAGATCGATCAGGTCGAGGAAAGCTACCTGCCGAACCCGGTCCCGGATACTGCCATTCGCAGCCAGCAGACCGCCGAAGCAGGCGCCGGCAGTCCGCCGGCACTCGGCGTCCCCGGCGCACTCACGAACCAGCCTCCTGTCCCGGCCACCGCCCCGATCACGAACCCGCAGGTCGGCGGAGGGGCAGGCGGTACCAACGCCAGCGGCAACTACACGCGCAACGCCACGATCAACTACGAACTTGACAAGACCGTGCGCCACACGCGCGGCACCGCGGGCGGCGTCAAGCGCCTGTCGGTGGCCGTGGTCGTGAATCACAAGCGTCCGCTCGGCAGCGATGGCAAGCCGGGCAAGGCTATCCCGCCCACCGCCGAGGAACTGAAACACGTGAATGACCTCGTGCGCGAATCCATCGGCTTCAACGACAAGCGCGGCGACACGATCAATGTCGCGGCGGCCAGTTTCGTGCAGAGCGAGGCCGAGGCGCTGCCCGACATCCCGCTGTGGAAGGATCCCGAGATCATCGCGCTCGCCAAGGTGCTGGCGCAGTACATCATCTTCGCCCTGATCGCCTGGCTGATCTGGACCAGGCTGCTCAAGCCGGTGTTCGAGATGTTTGCCGCCGCCGCCCAGCGCGCCGAAGCCGCCCGCAAGGCCGCCGCCGAGGCGGCGGGCGACAGCGCAGTCACGCATGCCGGCATACAGCAGAACCGCCATTTCGACGACAAGCTCAAGTCAGCACGCGATACCGCGAACCAGGAACCGAAGCTGATCGCCGAGCTGATCAAGGAGTGGATGGGTGGCAGCGGGCAGCCTGAAGAAGGCCTCGAAAAGAGTGCCATGCTGCTGCTCTCGCTGGGTGAAGATGAGGCAGCGGAAGTGCTCAAGCACCTCGGCCCGCGCGAGGTGCAGAAGCTCGGCCATGCCATGGCCGGCATCAAGTCCGTGCCGCGCGACAAGGTCGAGCAGTTGATCGACGAAGTCGAGTCGCACACCGCCAAGGGCTCGCCCCTCTCGGCCGACGAGAACATGATCCGCGCGATGCTGACCAAGGCGCTCGGCGACGACAAGGCCGCCAACCTGATCGGCCGCATCCTGCAAGGCGGCGACACCGCCGGCATCGAGAGTCTGAAGTGGATGGATGCCGCGACCGTGGCCGACCTGATCAAGAACGAACACCCGCAGATCATCGCCACCATCCTTGTCCATCTCGAATACGACCACGCCGGCGAGATCCTCAAGCTGTTCACCGAGCGCCTGCGCAACGACGTGCTGCTGCGCATCGCCACGCTTGACGGCGTGCAGCCGGTCGCGCTGCAGCGAGCTCAACGAGGCGATGACGCGCCTGCTGGCCGGCGCCTCGGCGAACGTCAAGAAGGCCGCGATGGGCGGCATTCGCCACGCGGCGGAAATCCTCAACTTCGTCGGCCAGGCCGCCGAAACCTCGATCGTCGACAACGTGCGCGAATACGATCCCGATCTCGCGCAGAAGATCCTCGACGAGATGTTCGTCTTCGAGAACCTGATGGAGGTCGACGATCGCGGCATCCAGCTCCTGCTGCGCGAAATCCAGTCCGACTCGCTGATTCTCGCGCTCAAGGGCGCCTCGCCGGAACTGCGCGAGAAGATCTTCAAGAACATGTCGCAGCGCGCCGCCGAAATGCTCAAGGAAGACCTCGAGTCGAAAGGTCCGGTGCGCCTGTCCGAGGTCGAAGCCGAGCAGAAGGAAATCCTCAAGATCGCCCGCCGCCTCGCCGACGAAGGCCAGATCCAGCTCGGTGGCAAGGGTGGCGGATGACCAGATGATATGAGCGGACTGACGGCCTGGGAACGCTGGGAACTCGCCAGCTTCGACACGGAAACCCCAATCGCGGTCAACGACCCCTTGGCCCGTTCCGCGCACGCGGATGGTGCGTCCGATATCCCGCTCGACCGCGCCGAGATCGAGCGTCTTTGCACGGAAGCGCGCGAGGATGGTTACCAGGCTGGCTATCATTCCGGCTTGCAGGCGGGCAAGCGCGACGGCTATGCCGAAGGACAGGCCAGGGCGCTGGCGGAAGCAAAGCGCATCGGCCAGGCCGCGGATGGCCTCGAAAAGGCCATGCAGGAATTCGACCAGCAGGTGGCCGACGAACTGCTCGCCCTCGCCGTGGAAATCGCCCGTCAGGTCGTGCGGCAGGAACTCGCGGGACGCCCGGAGTCGATACTTGCCGTGGTGAATGAAGCCCTGGCCTATTTACCGCACCAGCATGCAACCATTCACCTGAATCCCGAGGATGCTTCGCTGGTAAGGTCGTATCTGGGCGACGCCCTGGCGCATGCCGGCCACCGGATTCTGGAAGAACCCACCCTCAAGCCCGGCGACTGCCTGCTCGAGGCAAGCGGCAGCCAGATCGACGCCTCCACGGGCACCCGCTGGCGCCGCGTCATCGAGAACCTCGGTGTTTCCTCCGCCTGGGAAACGAAGGAATAAGCGTGACGCCCCACTGCGCAGCATGGCGCGACCTGCTCGCCAACAGCCGCAAGCAGTTGGCCGAAGTCACACCCTTCCAGACCAGCGGTCGCCTGACGCGCATCAGCGGCCTGGTCATGGAGGCGTCGGGCCTCAAACTGCCCCTGGGTTCGAGCTGCCGCATCCAGGTCGCGGGTGACGGCATGATCGAGGCCGAAGTGGTCGGCTTCGCGGGCGAGCGGCTCTACATGATGCCGACCGAGGATGTGTATGGACTGGCGCCGGGTTCCCAAGTAACGCCACTGGAGATTCCTCCGCCGCCACCCAAGGTTGGCCAGGGCCCGCAACCCTTCCGCCGCGCTTTCGACCGCGCCAAGCATCTACCGGTGGGCGAGCAGTTGCTGGGACGCGTGGTCGACGGCAACGGCCGACCGCTGGACAAGCTGGGGCCGCTCGACAGCAAGCCGACCCGTTCGCTCATCAGCCGGCCTTTCAATCCCCTGCAGCGCGCGCCCATCGACAAGTCGCTGGATGTCGGCATACGCAGCATCAACAGCCTGCTGACGATCGGACGCGGGCAGCGGCTGGGCCTGTTCGCCGGCTCCGGCGTGGGCAAGAGCGTCCTGCTGGGCATGATGGCGCGCTACACCGCGGCCGAGATCATCGTCGTCGGGTTGATCGGTGAGCGCGGCCGTGAAGTGAAAGAATTCATCGAGCAGAACCTGGGCGACACAGGTCTGAGGCGCTCGGTCGTCGTTGCCGCGCCAGCCGACGTGAGCCCGCTGATGCGCCTGCAGGGCGCGTCCTACGCGACCTCGATCGCCGAATACTTCCGCGATCAGGGCCGGCATGTCCTGCTCATCATGGACTCGTTGACGCGCTACGCAATGGCCCAGCGTGAAATATCGCTTGCGGTGGGTGAACCCCCGGTAACACGCGGCTATCCGCCGAGCGTATTCGCGCGCTTGCCGCAACTCGTCGAGCGTGCCGGCAACGGGCTGGCCGGTGGTGGATCGATCACCGCCTTCTACACTGTGCTGGTAGAGGGCGACGACCAGCAGGATCCGATCGCCGATGCGGCCCGTGCGATTCTCGACGGCCATATCGTGCTCAACCGCTCGCTGGCGGATGCCGGTCACTACCCGGCCATCGACATCGAGCAATCGATCTCGCGCGCCATGACGAACCTCGTTACCCCGGTTCATCTGGAGCGTCTGCGCCGCTTCAAGCAGCTCTATTCACGCTACCAGCGGGCACGCGACCTCATTACGGTCGGCGCCTACGTTCCCGGCTCGGATCCGCTGCTGGATCGCGCGATTGAGGTGCATGCGCCGATGGATACTTTTCTGCAACAAGGCATCGATGAACGCGCTGACGCATCCCACAGCCTTGCCGCGTTGAATGCGTTGCTGCCCGAAGGGATCTAAGCCGATAAAAGGCTGTCTATACTGGGCGAATGACCAAGCGCTTCAATCTGGAATCCGTGCAGGAGTTAACCAACCTGCGTCTCGACCAGGCAACTCGCCAATTGGGGCAGTTGATCGCCGGTGAGCAGCAGGACGGCCGCCGACTTGAATTGCTGGTGCAATACCGCAACGAATACCACGCGCAATTCCTTCAGGCGGCCAGCAAGGGACTCGATCCGACGGCTTGGCACAACTACCAGAAGTTCCTCGCCAAGCTGGACGAGGCGGTCGAGCAGGCCCGCTCGATGACCCATGCCGCCAAGCAGCGGACGGCCGCGGGACAGAAGAACTGGCTGGACAAGCGTGGCAAGGTCAAGGCCATCGATACCCTGGCGCAGCGTTTTCGTGCGCGTGTTGCCTATGAGGAATCACGCCTCGAGCAAAAACAGGCAGACGAACATGCTGCGCGCTTTCTCGACAATGCATCCGACAAGGATTAGGCATCTACTGGCATAGTCCTTGCAGTTCCTTACGTCGTAGCCTATCTACGCAAGGATGACCTTAATGCCCGTACCCGCCTCCATCAATGTCCTGCCTGGTCAATCGGCCATCGCCCGGATCCTTTCCAGCGTCAATGGACAGGACGCGCAAAGCGTCGATGCAGCCGACCTGGGGCAGTTCGCGGCGCATTTTCAGCACCTGATCGGCAAACAGCTGGCAGTCCAGATCGATGCTGGCGCTTCATCCGCGGCGTCCCTGACACCCGAGCAGGCCGGAACCGGGGCGTCTCCCGATAACCCGCTCAATGCGCTGCTGCCTTTCATCGAAGCCCTGGGTCTCACGCAGGACACCGCCAAAGCGACAGCGGGCATTCAGCAGACGACTGACGGACCCACCCTGAGCGACCCCGCCACCGACACGGCAGCCACCCTCCTTGCCGCTGCCGTGACACCACCGGCAAGTTCGATTGCGGACGCGCCGGCAATAACTGCCGTAAATGGGCCAACCGCCTCACGGCAGGGTCTCGTTCACGGGCAAGACGCCCCCGTTCTCGCACAGACAACAGCTGCGATCAATCCGCCCACAGCTAATACTACCGAAGCGACCCACGGCACGCCGGGCATATTAGGTACGCTGGGCTCACCGGTTACCCCGGGCATGTCAGCCGAACCCGTCACCCCAGCCAAGGAATTGTCGGCCGGGCGTGAGTTCTCGACGTTGCTGGTTGCAGCGACCACTGCCGGCAAGGAGGAGCGCGCTACGGGCAGCATGGCCGAGGCTGTGCATCAGGTCATTGCCAGCAGTTCGCCCGCCCCGGTTAAATCAAACAGCATCGATCCGGCGATCACCCCGCAAGTCGGGTCGGTCGAGTGGACCGAAGAAATTGGCAACCGCATCATCTGGATGGCCGGCCGTTCGGAAAGTCGGGCGGAATTGGTCCTGACCCCGCCGCAGATGGGTCGCATCGAAGTCAATCTCTCGATCAAGGGCGACCAGGCGGCCGCCAGCTTCGTCTCGGCCAACCCCGTGGTGCGCGAGGCCCTGGAAGCGGCCCTCCCACGCCTGCGTGAGGCCTTGGCGGATGTCGGCATACAGTTGGGACAGGCGCAGGTGAGCGCCGAAAACGCCCAACAGCGGGCGCAGCAGGAAAAACACGGGGATAATTCGGCTTCTGACCGGGAGCGTGGCAGCATCGTCAATGCGGCAATATCGTCCATTAACTCAGGCAAGCTGTCGTCCACCGCGACCCTAAAGACAGGGCGTAGTCTTGTCGATGTATTTGTCTGAACCCGAACAATGCGGACAGGAGTGATCAATGGCTGACGCCAAGAAGACTGAAGCCCCCGCCGAAGGCGAAGTCCCGAAGAAGAAAAGCAAGCTGCTACTGATCATCATCATTGCCGTGCTGGTACTGGTGCTGGGCGGCGGCGGCGCGGCGTTCTTCCTGTTGAAAAAGAAATCGTCGGATGACGAGGCTGACAATGGCGACGAGCCGCCCGCCAAGTCGGCCAAGGCGAAAAAGAAGAAGGGCGACCATTCGGCACCCCCTGTGTTCACGAAGCTGGAGCCGTTCGTCGTCAAGCTCCAGACCGAGCAGCAGGAGGCCTATGTGCAGGCCGTCCCCGAGCTCAAGCTGCTCCAGGCCCAGGTCGCCGATCAGGTCAAGAACTTCATGCCCGAGATTCGCCACAAGGTCCTGCTGATCCTCGCCAGCAAAAAGGCCTCGGAACTGTCGAACCCGCAAGGCATGCAGGTGCTCGCCAACCAGATCCGCGTCGCCATCAACGCCACCCTGACAGGCGCCGAGCCCGAGCCCGGCATGGAGAAGCAGGACCACGCGGACGCCGAAGCACCAATCCAGGCCGTGTTCTTCTCTTCGTTGATCGTGCAGTAAGGTCCCCAGATGAGCCAGGACTTTCTCTCCCAGGAAGAAGTTGACGCCCTGCTGAAAGGGGTCACCGGAGAGGCCGAAGAAGCGCCGGAGGAAGCCGACAGCGGCGGGGTCAAGCCCTATGACCTGGGCCGGCAGGAGCGCATCGTCCGCGGCCGCATGCCGACGATGGAACTCATCAACGAGCGCTTCGCCCGCTACCTGCGCATCGGCCTGTTCAACTACATGCACCGCGGCACCGAAATATCGATCGGCCCGATACGCGTCCAGAAATACAGCGATTTCATCCGCAACCTGGTGGTGCCGACCAACCTGAATCTCGTCCAGGTCAAGCCCCTGCGCGGTACCGCCCTCTTCGTCTTCGACCCGAATCTCGTCTTTCTCGTCGTCGACAACATGTTCGGCAGCGATGGCCGCTTCCACACGCGCGTCGAGGGTCGCGATTTCACGGCCACCGAACAGCGCATTATCATGGGGCTGCTGAAGGTCGTCTTCACCGAGTACGAAAAGGCCTGGAAACCGGTCTATGAGCTCGGCTTCGAATACATCCGCTCGGAGATGAACACGCAGTTCGCGAACATTGCCACGCCGTCGGAAATCGTCATCGCCTTCACCTTCACCGTCGAGCTGTCGGGCAACTCGGCAGAAATGCACATCTGCCTGCCCTATTCGATGATCGAGCCGATCCGCGACGTGCTCTACAGCACCATGCACAGCGAGCAGGCCGGCAGCGACCAGCGCTGGACCGGCATGCTGCGGAGACAATTGCTGACCGCCGAAGTGGAGCTGGTGGCACCGCTCGGCAGCACCGACCTGGCACTCGGCGAGGTCGCCAAGCTCAAGGTCGGCGACATCGTGCCCATCGATATCGAAAAAATCGTGTGCGTAAAAGTCGATGGGGTGCCGCTGATGAACTGCCGCTATGGCGTGCAACAACGGCCAGTATGCGCTACGGGTCGACAAGTTCCTGGCGCCTGAAGAAGTTACGGAATAGAGGTGAATAATGGCTGAGACTGAGAACCAGGTATCCGAAGACGATTGGTCCGCGGCGATGAACGAGCAGGCGACAGCGGAGGGCGGCGGTGAAACGCCAGCCACGGCCGATGACGATTGGGCAGCCGCGATGAACGAACAGGCCGCGCAGGAGAAAGCGACGGCCGCCGCGGTCGCGCCGGCCACCAAGCTGTTCGAGCAGCTTTCCGGGGGATCGGCCGCGAACGCCAACCAGGGGCTTCGACACTGATCCTCGACATCCCCGTGCATCTGACGGTCGAACTCGGCCGCACCAAAATATCGATCCGCAACCTGCTGCAGCTTGCCCACGGCTCGGTGGTCGAACTCGACGGCCTGGCCGGAGAACCGATGGATGTAATGGTCAATGGCACCCTGATCGCCCAGGGCGAAGTGGTCGTGGTCAATGACAAATTCGGTATCCGCCTCACCGACATCATCACGCCGCAGGAGCGCATGCGCAAACTGAACAAGTGACGCCCCGCCCGAGCTAGCGCCGCCATGACAGAAAGCGGGGCTTTTATAGAAAGCGCCGCTTTTCCCCTTTAATTCGGCCATCGTCGCCCGCGACGAGGCATAAGCTTCGTGGCCATGTTGCCGCGCTGCCTTGTATTTTTCCTGCTCCTGGTTTCGCCGCTCGTCCGGGCTGCGGATACGGCTTCCGGTGCCGTCCCGCCAGCGCTGACTTCCACAACCGAACTGGGTAGCAGCGCCCTGCAGATGGTGCTCGGACTGATCGTCGTGCTTGGCCTGCTGCTGGGTGCCTTGTGGCTGCTGAAGCGCATCAGCCAGCCGCGCGGTGCCGTCGCGGGCCTGATGCGCGTCGTTGCCGGTGTGGCCGTCGGACCGCGCGAACGCGTCGTCATCCTCGAACTCGGCAATAGCTGGCTGGTGCTCGGCGTCGCGCCGGGGCAGGTCAGCACGCTGGCCGAGATTCCCCGCCAGGATCTCCCGGCGACAGCGCAAGTCCCTGCTGCCGGCGAATTCCCTGTCTGGCTCAAGCACATCATCGAGCATCGTGGCAAGAAGTAAAACGGGCCTCTTTGCGCTGATACTGAGTGCGCTCGCCCTCGCGCCCGATCTGGTACTGGCGCAGGCCATGCCAGCCATCACCAGCACACCGGCGACGGGCGGTGGCACCCAGTGGTCGCTGTCGATCCAGACGCTGCTGCTGCTCACCAGCCTGTCCTTCCTCCCCGCCCTGCTGTTGATGATGACGAGCTTCACGCGCATCATCATCGTCTTCTCGCTGCTGCGCCATGCGCTGGGCACCCAGACCTCACCGCCGAACCAGGTGCTGGTCGGTCTGGCGCTGTTCCTGACCTTTTTCATCATGGCGCCGGTGGGTGAGAAGATCTACGCCGATGCCTACCTGCCGCTTGCCGAAAACAGGATCAGCTTCCAGCAGGCGCTCGATCGCGGGGCAGTCCCGCTGCGCGGCTTCATGCTCAAGCAGACTGCGCGATGCCGACCTGGCGCTGTTCACCAAGATCGCCCAGCTGCCCGCCCCGGAAAAGGTCGATGACATGCCGATGCGGGTGCTGATCCCGGCCTTCGTCACCTCTGAACTGAAGACCGCCTTCCAGATCGGCTTCATCGTCTTCATCCCCTTCCTCATCATCGACATGGTCGTCGCATCGGTGCTGATGTCGATGGGCATGATGATGATGTCGCCGGTTATCGTCGCGCTGCCCTTCAAGATCATGCTGTTCGTGCTGGTCGATGGCTGGCACCTGGTCATCGGATCGCTCGTAGTGAGCTTCGGCTAAGGAAAGAATTCATATGACACCATCCACTGTCATCGATATCGGCCGGCAAGCCGTCGAAGTCACGCTGCTGATTTCCGCCCCGCTATTCATCGCCGCACTCGCCACGGGTCTGGTGATCTCGATCTTCCAGGCCGCGACGCAGATCAACGAAGCGACACTTTCCTTCGTGCCGAAACTCATCGTCATGTTCATCACCCTGATCGTCGCCGGACCGTGGATGATCACCGTGCTGACCGACTTCATGCAGCGACTCTACGGCTCGATTCCCAGCATCATCGGATGATCTCCTTCACCAGCGCGCAGCTCGACGCCTGGATCGCCGCATTAATATTTCCGCTCGCGCGCATCTTCGGCCTCCTGGCCAGCGCGCCGTTCTTCAACAACGTCGCCCTGCCGCGTCGCATCCGGCTCGCTGCCGGGATAGTGATCACCCTCGCCCTGGTCCCGGTGCTGCCCCCGATGCCTGCCGGTCGTTGCAGGCTCCTGGCTTGGCCTTGCGATCCTGGCACAGCAGGTTCTCATCGGGGTACTGCTCGGCTTTACGCTCCGCATCGCCTTTGTCGCCATCGATATCGCGGGCGATCTGATCGGCCTGCAGATGGGCCTGTCCTTCGCCGTGTTCTACGACCCGCAGAATGCCGGCCAGACACCCGTGATTTCCGAGTTCCTCGGCCTGCTGACCATGCTGATTTTTCTTGCACTGAACGGGCACTTGCTCACGCTGTCGGTGTTGATCGAAAGTTTCAGGCTGTTACCCGTTTCGGCAACGCCTTTCAACGCCGGTGGTTTCGCCACTCTGCTGGCCTGGTCCTCGACGCTGTTCGCATCAGGTCTGCTGCTGGCCCTGCCACTGATCACCGCCTTGTTGATCGCCAACCTCGCCATGGGCGTGCTGGCCCGGGTGGCACCGCAGCTCAATCTCTTTGCTGTCGGCTTTCCGGTCACGCTGACGTCCGGCTTCATCGTGCTGATGTATTCCATCCCGTATTTGGGTGCGGCGATGGAGCGGCTCTTCGACAATGCCTTCCGCGCCATGGCCGCCGTGCTGCGGGCAGCGGCCGGGATCTGACGGACGGACTGATCAACCCAAAGACCGGGTCAGGCGAATCACGCCCTCGGCCTTGCGCTTCGATCCAAGCACGGATGAATCGAGCGACTCGGCATACTCGACCACCTCGTATCCGGTATAGCCGCCTTCGCGCATCAACACCTTGGCACGACGGTTGAACACGGCACGCGCCTCGCCGGCTCCACCGGTATAGAAGCGCTTCATCGACATCTGGAAGTGCACATGATTCTCGGGCAGCCGCGCTTCCTCGATATCCCAGTTCGGCGCGAGCGGATCAAGGATCAGCCAGGCCGCGCCGACCCAGATGCCCCAGTAGACAAGCTTTTCGACGGGATAGGCCACGGACGGACCGAGTTGCACGGTGGCGTCCGGGATCAGTGGTCCGCCTATGACCTTGGAGGCTGCCTTGGCGAGCGCCTCGCTGGTGTTGCCGGCCACCCCGGTACCGTTGACGGGCGTCGGGTTCTGGGCACAGCCGGCCACCATGCTGGCAAGCAGGGCGAGAGGCAAAAGTCGGCGCTGGCGGGACGGCATCGTCACAGATAACTGAACAACGAAAGCTGGGAAATTTTCGAAAACGACTTCTGGGCCGCCTCGAGCTGGTTCTGCTTGAGCGTCAGATCGGTAATTGCCTTGGCATAGTCCAGGTCCTGCAGCTTGGACAGTGTCTGGTCGTATTGCACGCTCAGGTCCTGATTCAGGGTGCCAAGCGAGTCCAGTTCGTTCATGCGACTGCCGATGGATGCACGCGTGCGCAGGATGTTGTCGTTGGCAAGGTCGAACTTCGCGATGGCCCCGGTCAGGCCCGATACATTGTTGGCTTCCAGCTGCCCGATGAGGGTGGCGAGCGACTTGAAAACGCTTTCGCCATTGCCGTTGCGCATGAATACGTCGCTGCCGGGGTCGCTGACTTCGATCTGGCGCGTGGCGGAAACCTGCAGACGGCGCTGGCCGTCGTCGCCTTGATAGGTAATTTCACTGCCGGCAATGAGCGAATCGGCCGTGCCGCTGAATGGCCGGGTCGCGCCCTGGTAACCGGAAAACAGATATTGTCCCTGGCCATCCGCGGCATTGGCGATGCCCATCAGTTGATCGTAGCGCGCGCGCAGTTCGACCGCGATCGACGCCCGATTGCTTGCCGTCATCGAAGGGCCGCCGGCCGTGAGGGTCAGCTCCTTGAGGCGAATCATCAATTCGTTCAGGCTGTCGAGCTGCGTTTCCTCGATGCTCAGTACAGCGTTGGCATTGTCCTGATTGGTCGAGTACTGCGTAAGGATGTCCCTGGACTGCGTCACCTCGAGTGCCCGCGCGGCGGCCACGGGGTCGTCGGACGGTCGCAGGATGCGCCTACCCGACGCGATCTGTTGCTGGGTCTGCAGCAGTGAGGCCGACTGCTTGTTCATCGAACTCACGCCGACATCGAAGATCATGCTAGTTGAAACTCTCATGTTATTTTCCTTCAGCGTCCGAGTGCCAGAATTTCATCGAACAGGGTACTGGCGATACTGATCACCTTGGCGGCCGCCTGATAAGCCTGCTGGTAGCGCAGCAGGTTCGCGGCTTCCTCGTCGAGATTCACCCCGGAAAGTTGATCACGGGTCGATTGTGCCTGATCGAGCAGGCTTTGCTGCGCCTTGCCGGTGATGTTGACCTCGCGCGTCTTGTTGCCGACCTGCGCAACGATGGTGGAATAGGCCGACTGGTAGGTGGCCGTGCCACCCTCCATCTTGTTCGCTGTCTGAAAAGCACCCAGTTGTACGGCGTTGCGGTTATCGGCGACGCCGCTGGTATTGTTGCCGATAGTGAAGCTGTCACCATTGGCAGGGGTTCCGGTAATCGTCATCGACATGCCGGCGAAACTGATGGCCTGTCCCGAGGTATAGGCAAACGGCCCGGCCGCAATCGGGCCGCTGACCACGAACGTGTTGGTTCCCGAGTTGTAGGTCAGCGTCACCGTACCCGCCAAGGGCAGGCTGGCTGTCGATGTGACGCTACCGGCATCGATGCTGGCGGTACCCGTGTTGGTCAAGGGTATCCCCGTGCGAATCGGTGCCGCCGCCGCGATGGCGCGGGGGTCGGTGATCGCCAGCGCCAGGTTGGCGGCGCCCATGCGGGTCGGCTGGATCAGGAAACTGTCACCGGCGGCGGGAGCACCACTTAGCGTCAAGGTGATACCGTTGACCGCGGTGCCTAGCGTGTAGGGTACGGAGGTGTTGTCCGACAGACGGAGCAGGTTGTAGTTGGCGCCGTCATAGCTGAGTCGATAGTCGCTCGTCGTCAGGGCGCCGACAGTGCTCACCGCAAGACTGAGCACGCCCGTGCCGGAGTTGGCGCTGTTTGCCTGTGGCTGGCGGACCAGACTGCTGGCTGCGGCGAAGTAGTCACCGCCCAGCACGCCGGTCAGATCCTGACCCAACCGATGCTGTGCATTGAAGTCGGTCGCCAGCGTCAGGGCAATGCGGCCGAGGGCATTTTGAGCTTCATCAAGCGACTCGTTCCGGAAGGCAATCAGGCCACCCAGCGAGCCGCCCGTCAGCATGGATTCCGGCATATAGACCTTGTTGCCACTCGGGGGCTTCAGGGCGACGATCATCCGCTCGGGATCGTCCGGCGCGGCTATCGCCTGCATCGAGAACGGCTGCGTGCCGATGACCAGCGGCTGGCCGTTGCCGATAAATACACTGTAGGTGCCGTCGCTCTGGGTGATGGTGGTCGCACGGATCTTGGTGTTGAGGTCGGCGATCAGTTGGTCGCGCTGGTCGAGCAGGTCGTTGGCTGGCTGGTTCGGCCCCGCCGCCTGGGCGAGGATGATGCGCTGGTTGATATCGGCGATCTGCGTGGCGTAGGAATTGATCGCCCCGACCTCGCTGGTGATCTGCGCATTGACGCCGTCACGGATCTCCGTCATGCGCTGGTCGATGGCCTGGAAGCGCGCGACCAGCGCCTGGCTCGACGACAGCATCGCCTGTCGTGCCGGAAGGGATGCCGGATTTGCCGCCATCTCCTGCACAGCGGCAAAAAAGCCCGACAGCGCGGGTGACAGCCCGGCATTCGGATCGGCCAGCAGGTTGTCGATCTGGCTGATCTGGCTCAGGTAGCTGTCCATCTCGGCGGCACCGGTGCTGGCCGCCAGCACCTGTTCGTTCAGCTGCTGGTTATAGATGCGACTGGACGGTTTCGACACTGGTGCCCTGGCCGATGAAACCGGCGCCCGTAAACATCGGGGTATTCGTCGTCTGGACGATCCGCTGGCGGTTGTAGCCTTCGGTCGATGCATTCGAGATATTGTGGCTGGTGGTCAAAATACCCACCTGCGCTGCGTTCAAACCACTGACGGCGACGTTGAAAATACCCATTGTCTGGCTCCGGAAGATGAATCATTAACGGCAAAAACTGCCGTTGATTGAGCGTTTGCCAGAGGAATACAGCAACCGCCATGCCAGAACCGGCAGGCGGCCCGGAAAATCAGGCGCCCGGGGTGCCTGCCGTCATCAGGGAAAGATTGCCGATGATGCGCTCCAGCTTGCGCGGCGTACATGGGATCGGTGGCGTAGCCGGCCTGCTGCAGGCCACGGGCGAAGCTGGCCGCATCGCGGCTGCCGAGCACGCCGGCGTAGCGCGGCGATGGGGTCAGCAGATTGGCGTAATCGCGAAAGGCCTCAGCATAGGAACCATAGGCCCGGAAGCGCTCGATCTCGCTGTTCGGCGACACCATTGACATACTCGGTGGTCTTCGCCTCGACCACGGCGCCCGTCCAGTTGCGGCCGGCCTTGAGGCCGAACAGGTTGTAGCTCGGCCGACCGTCGGCAAGGCGCGGTTCGGACTTGCCCCAGCCGGTTTCGAGTGCGGCCTGGGCGACCATGAAATTGCGCCGGGATGCCGGTGGCCTGGCTCGCTGCAGCGCATGCGGCCAGACGCCGGGAAACGAACTCAGCGCTGGCGGGACGGCACTCGGCAGCCCCGTCACGGGCGGGCGGCCAGGCTGCGGGCGCACGCGGGCTGCCCTCGAGCAGCAGGGCAGGCTTGTGGCTTGCCGGGTATTCCGGCAGGGGCATACCCCTGAGGCGGCGCACGGAAATGGGGCGACTCCGGCGCGGGGGCAGCAGCGGAAATCCCGCTTCGCCCTCACGCCGTCGATGCATCGCCCGCGCCAGCTGCCTTTCGATGACCGCCGCCAAGCCGGTGCCACCCTTGGCGGCCATGACCTGGGCCAGCTGGTGCATCGAGCAGGGATTCGATAGAAACGGGTCTGCTCGGAATCGAACATACCCTCCCGCGGCGTGGCGTCGCGCATCGACTTGAGCACCATCTGTAGGAACAGCGCCTCGAACTGCTGGGCGGTTGCCTTCAGCGCCTTGGGATCGGTCCTTGGCGCCCCTTCTTGAGCACCGAAAGAGCCTCTGCGTCAAAAACGGAAGGGATGGCGGTGTCCTGGGAATCATGGCTCCATAGATTGCCGGGTAAACGCAGTCGAGGTCGGCGGAACAGATCCTGCCGAATTCACTGCCGGCGTTTCGATCGCTTAGATGACCTCGAGTTCCGCGCGCAGCGCGCCGGCCGACTTTCATGGCCTGCAGGATGGCCATCAGATCCTGCGGATTGGCGCCGATGGCGTTGAGCGCCTTGACGACGTCGGCCAGATTCGCGCCGGCTTTCACGCTCAGAAGCGCGCCGCCCTCCTGCTTGATGTCGATCGTCGCATTGGTGACGCCGACAGTCTGACCGCCGGACAATGCGCCCGGCTGGCTGACCTGTCGGCGCTCACCGCGACCGACAGATTGCCATGCGCCACGGCGCAGTTTTCGAGCGTCACCGTCTGGTTCATCACCACCGAGCCGGTACGGGTATTGACGATCACCTTGGCGGCGGTCTGCCTCGGAATCACGTCGAGTTCCTCCACGGTGCCAAGGAAGGCCACCCGTTCGTCGGCGCTGAGCGGCGCCTGACGCGAATCTGCCGCGCATCGACGGCGGTGGCCGTGCCGACACCGATGGCGCTGTTGATGGCGGCGACCACGCGTCGCGACGGTACCGAAGTTGCTGCGTGCAGATCGAAACGGCAATGTCGCCCTGCCCGACGGACTCGGCACTTCACGCTCGACCGTGGCGCCGCCCGGCACGCGACCGACAGAGAGATGGTTGATCTGTGCCTTGGAACCGCCGCCGGAGGCACCGGCACCGACCACCACCAGATTGCCCTGCGCCATGGCATAGACCTGGCCATCGGCACCCTTGAGCGGCGTCATCACCAGCGTGCCGCCCTTGAGCGATTTGGCGTTGCCGATCGACGACACCGTCACATCGATCGGCTGGCCGATGCGGGCGAAGGGCGGCAGATGTCGCGGTCACCATCACCGCGGCGACGTTCTTCAACTGCAACGACTGTCCCGGCGGCAGGGTGACGCCCATGCCGGACAGCATGTTGATGATGCTCTGCACGGTAAACGGGGTCTGCGTCGTCTGGTCGCCGGTGCCATCGAGGCCGACCACCATGCCGTAGCCGACCAGCTGGTTGTTGCGCACGCCGGCGATGGAGGCGAGATCCTTGATGCGCTCGGCGCGCGCGGTGTCCATCACCAGCAGCGTGGCGAACAGCCACATCAGGCGCGATCAGGAACTTGTGTACGCTTGCTCATGACAGTGCTCTCTCTCAGAAGGGCAGGAAGGTCAGGAAGAAGCGCGCCAGCCAGCCCATGACCTGGGCCGAGTCGATGAAAGCCGTTGGCCTTGTATTCGATGCGGGCATCGGCGACCTGCGTCGACTGCACGGTATTGGCCGCCGTGATGGTGTTGGGATTGACCACGCCGGAGAAGCGGATGAACTCCTCGCCCTCCTTGAGCCCGATCTGCTTCTCGCCCGACACCAGCAGGTTGCCGTTGGGCATAGACCTCGATCACCGTGACAGTGATGGTGCCGGTGAAATCGTTCCGGACGACGTTTTCGCCCTTGCCGCTCGAAGGCTGTGCTGCTGTTCGCTTCGAGCGTCGTGCCCTGGAAGGCTCTTGCACGGCAAGCCGAGCATGGTCGGCATCCGCAGCGATGCGTCTGGCTGCGCTCGGCCTTGGTGTCGGATTTCTTCGACGCCTGCGGTCTTCTCGGCGATATTGATGGTGATGGTGTCGCCGACGAAGCGGGCGCGCCGATCCTCGAACAGCGGCCGTGCGCTGGCGATGTTGTAGATGGCGCCGTTGTTGCGCGGCGCACCGTGGCGCGCGCTCGGGACGGGCGCGTCATCGGCTGGTGCACGCCGGTCGGCGGCGTCGTGGTGACGCAGCCGGCGAGCAGGACCCCGAGCAGGAGGAGCGAGCGGCAGTGCGAATGTTTCATGATGCAGCCTCACGATCCTTACATCTGAGTCAGGCGGGCCAGCATCTGATCCGAGGTGGTGACCGCCTTCGAATTCATTTCGTAGGCGCGCTGCGTCTGGATCATGGTCACCAGTTCCTCGGCCACATTGACGTTGGAGGTTTCGACATAGCCCTGGTTGAGCAGGCCGGTGCCATTGGTGCCCGGGGTGTTCGGTGTCGGCGTACCGGAGGATGCGGTTTCGACGAACAGGTTTTCGCCGATGCTCTGCAGTCCGCCGTGATTGACGAAGCTGGCCAGCTGGATGTTGCCGACCTGCGTCGGCGTCGCCGTGGCCGGCCTGCGTCACGGAGACGATGCCGTCGCGGCTGATGGTGATGCGAGATCGCATCGGCCGGAATGGTGATGGCCGGCGAGAGCGGGTAGCCGCTCGAGGTGACGATCTGGCCGGTACTGTCGCGCTGGAAGGCACCGTCGCGGGTGTAGGCGAGCGTGCCGTCCGGCATCTGGATCTGGAAGAAGCCCTGGCCGTTGATGGCCAGATCGAGGGCATTCTCGGTGCGCTGCAGGGTGCCCTGGGTGAAGATGCGCTCGGTCGAGATCGGCCGCACGCCCGTGCCGATCATCAGTCCCGACGGAATCTGCGTCTGCTGCGACGATGCGCGCCGGGCTGGCGCAGCGTCTGGTAGAGCAGGTCCTCGAACACCGCGCGCGCGCGCTTGAAGCCGTTGGTGCTGACGTTGGCGAGGTTGTTCGAGATGACGTCGAGGTTGGTCTGCTGGGCATCGAGGCCGGTCTTGGCAATCCAGAGTGAACGGATCATTGCTTCATCCTTTCAGCGCGGCATCAGGCTTGGACAGTACCTGGGTCGCGGCACGATCATTCGTCTCGGCCGTGGTAAGCATCTTGATCTGCATCTCGAACTGGCGCGCCAGCGAAATCATGGCGACCATCTGTTCGACCGGATTGACGTTGCTGTTCTCGATATAGCCGGAGGCGATCTCGCGTTGTCATCCTGCGGTGCGGCATCGCCCGACGCAAGCGGAACAGCCCGTCGTCGACCGCGCACCAGGTCGGCTTCCGGCGGATTCACCAGCTTGATGCGTCCGATGGCATTGACGGTGTTCTGCGCACCGCGTCTCCGGTACCACCGAAACGGTGCCGTCGCTGCCGATCGCGATCTTGCGTATCCGGCGGAACGGTGATCGGGCCGCCATCACCCTGCACCGGGATGCCGCTGCGTGGTCTGCAACACGCCGTTGACGGAAGTCTCGAAGCTGCCGTTGCGCGTGTAGGCCTCGCTGCCGTCGGGCATGGCCAGCGCGATCCAGCCCTTGCCCTGCACCGCGACGTCGAGCTGCCGCCGGTGTAGGTCAGTGCGGCCGTCACTGAAGTCGGTGTGCGTGCTGGCATCGACGGCGAAGGCCCGCGTCGGCAGGGCTGCCGGCGTCGCGTTGTGCGTCAGCACCTGCACGGCGCGCAGCCGATGCTCCTCGGCGCGATAGCCCTGCGTGGTGACGTTGGCGAGATTGTGCGCCACGGCGGCCTGCCGCGCACAGCGTTCCCGTCGCGCCGGTCATCGCCGTGTAGATCAGCCTGTCCATGTCGCTTTAATTGCTCACTGTGCCGTCTCGCCAGCGCTGACTTTCATCAACGCAGGTTCACCAGGGTCTGCAGGATCGAATCCTGCGTCTTGATGGTCTGCGCGTTGGCCTGATAGGCGCGCTGCTAGGTGATCATGTTCACCAGTTCCGCCGTCAGGTCGACGTTGGATTCCTCGACCGCCGCCGACTGGATAACACCGAGCGAACCGGAGCCCGGCACACCGATGAGCGGCTGGCCGGAATCGGCGGTTTCCGCCCACTGATTGTTGCCGAGCGAAGTCAGGCCATTCGGATTGTTGAAGTTACCCAGCACGACCTGTGCCAGATCGCGCGTCTGGCCGTTGCTATAGCGGCCCTGGACGGTGCCGTCGGACGCGACGCTGAGCCCGGAGAGGCGCCCCGAAGTGTAGCCATCCTGCGTAATGCTATTGACGCCAAAGATGTTGCCGTACTGCGTAGAGCCCGCAAGATTCAGTTCGAAGGTCAGAGGTGTAATCGCCCCCGTATCCACATTCCATTGCAGTGTCGGTGCAATCGGCATCGCTGTCGTTAATGCACCACTAGTATTGAAGTCCAGTGTCGTCGGACCGGTCGTATAGCCGGCTGCCGTATTGCCATCGATATTCGTTTGCAACTCCCACTGGTTGGGAGTGGCTGTCTTTACAAAGTACAGCGACAGTAGATGAGGATTACCGAGTGAGTCATAAACGGTGGCGGATGTCGAACTGTTGTAAGACGTGGGATCGGTGAAAGAAAAACTGGGTACTGGAGCAGTATCCCGCGAATCAAGGTTCAACCCTATCTCGAGCCCTCCTCCAACCCCGTTATTGCCCGTTGGCTGAGGCTGCAAATCGGAGGTGTTGATGAAAATGTCGGCCGGTGAAGAGGGCACGATGACGTTGCTGGAGTTAGCCACATAGCCAGTCAATCGTGAGCCGTTTGCATTGACAATATAACCATCCTTCGAGACACTGAACTGTCCGTTGCGAGTCCATGTAATTGCACCGCTGTTGCTTAACCGATAGAAACCCGAACCGTTGATCGCCAGATCCAGTGAGTTGTTGGTCACTGTAATGTTGCCTTGGGTAAATTGCTGGTTAACTCCGGCAACTGCAGTACCAATTCCAACCTGGGTTCCACTACCCATCGTCGCCGCGAAGACGTCGGCAAACGCCGTCGTGGCCGACTTGAAGCCGACGGTACCCGAGTTGGCGATGTTGTTGCTTACGGAATCGAGCGCCTTGGACGACGCACTCAGACCACTCAAGCCTTGTTGAAAACTCATTTCATCACTCCTGTCAGAGAATTTGTTTGACGTCAGCCATGGTGAATGCACCAAGCGTGCCAACATCGAGGGTCAGGCCACTCGTGTTACGCGTCACTGCCTGTACGAGGCCATAAGCCAAGGCGGTCGGGGTTGAAGTATTCGTCCCGGCCTTGGCGCTGATGCTGTAGGTGTAATTGCCGGCGGCGGCCTGCGCACCGCTGTCGGCCTTGCCGTCCCAGACGAAGGGATGGATGCCGGCACCCAGTGCGCCCAGGCTCATTGAGTGCACCACCAGCCCGTTGCTGTCCTTGATGGTAACCGTCGTTTCATCCGCGCCAGCGGCCAGCTCGAAACCGCCGATCCCGCCCTGTTCTCCAAGCGTCATGGTTGCACCAGGAACCAGCACGCCATGATTCACGAGTGAAGCCGCTTCCATGGCCTGCGAATCGCTCAAGCCCGCAAGCAAGGTCTGCAGGGTTGCATTGAGTTTCTCAATGCCGTTCACCGTGCTGATCTGTGCCAGTTGCGAAGTCAGCTGCGCGTTGTCGAGCGGATTCAGCGGGTCCTGATTCTTCAGTTGTGTCGTCAACAGCGTCAGAAAGCGATTTTCTGCTTCATTGACGACGGAAGTGTCCTTTTCGCGAGAGGTGTTGAGGCTGGAATATATCTGATCAGCCTGGCTGTTGCTTACGGCGGTGATTGCCATGGAGATGCTCCTTCCTTACTGGCCGATGGCCAAGGTCTTCGCCATCAGTGCCTTCGCGGTATTCATCACTTCCGCGTTGTTCTGGTAGGCGCGCGAGGCCGAGATCATGTTGACCATCTCCTCGACCACATTCACGTTGGGCAGGGTGACATAGCCCTGCGGGTTCGCGGCGGGATTCGCCGGCTCGTACTGCATGCGCGCCGGCGCGGCGCTGTCGACGACCTGCGTGACACGCACGCCAAGACCGCCCCCTTCGACCGGCATGGCCTGAAACACGACCTGCTTTGCCTTGTAGGGCTGGCCATCGGCCCCGACGACGCTGTCGGCATTGGCGAGGTTGCTCGCGACGGCGTTGAGGCGGGCAGATTGCGCGGTAAGGGCAGAGCCGGCGATGGAGAAAATTCTGAAGTCGCTCATGGCTTACTGGCCCTGAATTGCAGTCGTCATGCTGCGGAAGCGGTGGTTGATGAAAGAGATCAGCGCTTCCATCTGCAGGGCGTTCTCGGCAAAGGCGGCGCGCTCGACGTCCATATTGACCGTGTTGCCATCGACCGCACCCTGATACTCGGACCGGTACTTCACGGACCCGCCATAGGGCGAATCGCCATTGCTCCCGAGATGCCCGGCCTGCGTGCGCGTTAGCGCCACGGATTCGACGGACGGCGTACCGCGGCTACCGAGAGCGGTATTCAGAGCCGATTTGAAATCGACATCACGCGCCTTGTAGTGCGGCGTGTCGGCGTTGGCGATATTCGACGCCAGCAATTCCTGACGATACCCCCGCACGCCCATGGCGTTGCGGATAGTGCTCAGGTCTTGTTCGAGGCGATCGATCATTTCGGTGGGTCACAGTGATAATTCGGCAAAGTGCTTATGCAGCAACCGTGCCATGCCGAAATAGTGCCTGGCTACGGACTTGTCCGGCAGATTGGGCGGCTTTGCCGGCAGTTCGGCGGCAATTCTTGCCACCTGCGGAATAAGAACGGTAATTCGGCGGTACGTCGCCGAACCATCCCGGTCAAACATGCTCCAATCTGCCTATGCGTACTTTTCGGCTTTTCGCTGCATGCACCGCCCTGCTCCTGCCTCTGGCCGCCCAGGCCCAGCAGGATCCCGTCCCCGTCAAGAAAGCCATCGAAAGCTGGCTGAAAATCCAGACCAGGGGTCTGCCCGGTCAGGTCAGTTGGGATATCGGCGGCCTGGATCCGGACAACCAGCTCGGTGCCTGCAAAAGCTTCGACATCAGCCGCCCCGCTGGGGCCCGTCCCTGGGGGCGTACCAACGTCGTCGTGCGCTGTATCGGCGAAGCCGGCTGGCGTGTTTACATACCCGTCCATGTACGCGTCAAGTCCGATTACCTCATCAGCGCACGGCCGATCGCGCAGGGTCAGATCGTCGTAGCGGATGATCTCGCAACCGAACTCGGCGACCTTTCAGAATTGCCGGGCAGCATCCTGACCGATACCGCACTGGCGGTAGGCAAGCTTGCCGGTTCGTCGATCCCGGCGGGCCGGCCGCTGCGCGCCGACATGCTCAAGGCGCAGACCGTCGTGCGACAGGGTCAGACCGTCAAGGTAGTGTCTCGCGGGCCAGGATTTTCCGTCGCCAACGAAGGCCGCGCGCTCGGCAACGCCCAGGAAGGACAGGTCGCCCAGATCCGCCTCGGCAGTGGCCAAGTCGTCAGCGGCGTGGCCAAAGCCGACGGGACGGTTGAAATTGGCTACTAATTCATGTTTATAATCATGCAGCTAGAAATTTCAGCGCACCGTTGTTTTCGGCCTCAGGTTTTTTCCCGGACTGCCGTAAATAAACCCAAGTAAGCTGTCAAAGGATGATTACCGTGAAGATCAATAGCGCCCCCCTACCCTCCGTCGGCAATGCAGCCGGCAGCGCTTCCGCACGTGGAGCGACGCCCGCGTCGGCTCCGAAGTCTGCGGGAACCACGTCCGGTGAACGCGTCGATATCTCCTCCCTTTCTGCCCGATTGCAGGAAGTTGGCGCAGGCGATGCCCCGATCGACGTTCAAAAGGTCGCCGAAATCAAGCAGGCCATCAGCGAAGGCCGCTTCCAGATCAACCCCGAACGCATCGCCGACGGCCTCATCGCCAGCGTGCGTGAAATGTTGGGTCGCGCCGGCAAATCTGCCTGAATCCCGGGTTTCCAATCCAAATCGTCAGGATACCGAAGTGGTGACAGCGTCAGCGGCTCACCCGTCACCCGTCATGGGAGACCTGCTGGGACAGGAAGTGGCCCTGCTGCAGGCGTTCGTGGAACTCCTGCAACAGGAACAGGCACTCCTCAAAGCGGGAAGTGGCGAGGCGCTACTCACCCTCGTTGAGACCAAGAATGCTCTGGCCACCCAACTGGGCGAACTGGCACAGACCCGGGAAAAACAACTGGCTGCACTCGGCTTGCCCGGTGGCCCGGCCGGCATGGCTGCCTGGCTCGACCAGCATGCCAATGCAGCTGAGTGCTCCCTTTGGCATGCGTTTCTGAAACTGGCCGGCGAAGCACGGGATCTCAACCTGCTCAACGGAAAGCTGATCGGGCTGCACATGCAGCACAATCAGCAGGCCCTCACCGCACTAACGGCGGCTGCGGACAGGGCGACGACCTACGGACCCGACGGCCAGCAGCAATCGTCGATAGGCAGCCGGATCCTCGGCAAGGCCTAATACCCCCTCCCTGCCCCGAAAACTATTCCGGGATCGCCACTTCCACCGGCGTATCCGGGGTACGCGATTCCATCGTGATCGCCACGCGACGATTGCGTTGACGGCCTTCGAACGTGGCATTGTCGGCGACCGGACGCTGCTCGGCATAGCCCGTCGCTGTCAGGCGGCGCGGATCGACACCTGTGTCGATGAACAGGCGCACCACGCTCGCTGCACGCGCACCCGAAAGCTCCCAATTCGACGGGAACAGCGGCGTGCTGATCGGCGCGTTGTCGGTATGGCCTTCGACGGTGATCGGAAAATCAGTGGTCGCGAGGATCTGCCCCACTGCCGTCAGCGCCCGCACGGCCGGGATCTGCAGCCGCGCCTCGCCGGAATCGAACAGCACGCTCGCATTGATTTCGACGGTGATGCCCAAGGCACCCTCGGTGACGCGCACCTGGCCCGACGCCACCAGCGGTGCCAGCGCCTCGGTGATTTCCTTGGCCTTGTTGCGCAGCTGCTCGCGGTTCTTTTCGCGGTTGTTCGTCGGTCTTGATGTTGGCGATCTGCGGTTTCCTGAAGGGGATCGTCACCGGCATCGGCGCGTTCGGATTGATCTGTACCATCGCCCCCGACGTATTGCCGGGAACATTGCGGAATGCCGACGAAATCGAATCCGACAGCACGCGGTACTTGCCATCGTTCACCGACGAGATCGCATACATCACGACGAAGAAGGCGAACAGCAGCGTAATGAAGTCCGCATAGGAGACGAGCCAGCGTTCGTGGTTCTCGTGTTCTTCCGCGCCGCGCCGTCGCCTGCTCATGGAGATCGCCATCTCAGACGATATAGCCCTGCATCCGGCTCTCGATGATGCGCGGATTGTCACCGTTGGCGATGCCGACGAGACCATCGACGAACATCTCGCGCAGCGCCACCAGGCGGGCGATGTTGGCCAGCAGCTTCTTCGCGATCGGCAGGAAGATCAGGTTGGCCGCGCCGACGCCATAGATCGTCGCGACGAAAGCCACGGCGATGCCGGCGCCAAGCTTCGACGGATCGGAGAGATTTTCCATGACGTGGATCAGCCCCATCACCGCGCCGATAATGCCGATGGTCGGCGAATAGCCGCCGGCGGATTCCCAGATCTTCGCCGCGAGCTTCATCTGTTCCTCATAGGCGCCGATCTCGACCTCGAGCACTTCGCGCAGCCGCTCGGGCTCAACGCCGTCGACCAGTAGCTGCAGGCCCTTGCGCATGAAGGGATCGGGAATCAGCGGCAATCTGCGCCTCGAGCGCAAGCAGGCCTTCCTTGCGCGCCACATGGCTCCAGGTTGTCGACCTGGTCGATCAGTTTTTCCGGGTCGCTCGCCGGCGGCAGGAAAACCCACTTGCCCATTTTCAGTCCGGTCATGAACACCTGCATTGGCGACTTTGCAGCATGACCGCGCCGAGCGTGCCGCCGACGACGATAAGGAAGGCCGTGGGCTGGACCAGCGAGGAAATATGGCCGCCTTCGAGCACCTGACCGAGGATGATGGCGGCCAGGCCAAGCGCGAGTCCGGCAAAGCTGATCTTGTCCATGGTCGTCAGGCGGAAGGAGTGGAGGCCGACTTGGGTTTGCGGCCGCGCCGCTTTGTCGCCTGCTTCATGGCGCCTTGTCGCCGAGCATGGCGGCCCGCAAGCGCGCGACAGCCTGGCTATGCAACTGGCAGACGCGCGACTCGGTCACGCCCATGACCTCGCCGATCTCGCGCAGGTTCAGATCCTGTTCGTAGTAGAGCGCCATCATCAGTTTCTCGCGCTCCGGCAGGTTGGCGATGGCCGCCACCAGCGCGGTCGCGCGTGTCGCTTTCCTCGAGCATCGCCAGCGGATCGGGCGCGGTGCCGACGGCGTGGCGCTCGAGGTAATCGTCGTTATCGCCGGTCAGATCCTCGAGGTAGACCATCTGATGGCCGCGCGCATCCTGCAGCAGATGCTGGTAGTCGGCCAGCGGCATGTCGAGCGGCCGCGCCAGTTCGCCTTCGGCCGGCTGGCGGCCTTGTTCGTGTTCGAGTTTCTGCAGCACGGCCTCGACGCGGCGCATTTCGCGTGCGCATGCCGCGCGGCAGCCAGTCGTTCTCGCGCAAGCCATCGAGCATGGCGCCGCGGATCCGCTGCACGGCATAGGTCTCGAACTGGGCGCCCATGCCTTCCTCGAAGCGACCGAGCGCATCGAGCAGTCCGAGCATGCCGTTCTGGATGAGGTCATCGACCTGCACGCTGGCCGGCAGCTTGGCCATCAGGTGATAGGCGATGCGCTTGACCAGCGGCGCATATTGACTGACGAGGCGCTCTGTTTCGAGCTTGCCCTGGGCGGTGTACATGGTTGTCGTCATGCTCATGAGGTCGAGATGCCGGGCAGCACAGTACGGGACATGGATAGGCGTCCAAACTATAACACCGATTCCGGCCGCGCCGGACCGGACCGGCGCACGGGCGCGCCGCGCGGCGGCGGACAGGCATCGCCGGCCAGCATGCCGACATATTCGAGGCGCACTCCCAGATACTCGCGCGCGACGCGTTGCAGGTTGTCGAACACGGTTTGCGCCTCCTCGCTCGAGCGGGCGTGCGTGATGGTGATCCTGAAATGGCTGCAGCACTGCTCGTGCGCGAGGCGCTTGATGCGCGCATAGGCATCGATCACGTCCGTCTCCCGCGCAGCTACCGTGAGTGCGACGGGCGGCGTGGCAAAGAGGCGCCGCAGCCCCTCGGCCTGATCCGTGAGCTGGCCGGCGGCGAGTTCAGACAAGCGCCGCTCCCCGCGACGCGGTCGCGGCCGGCATCACCAGCCCCAGCTCGTCATCGCGCAGGCGATGCGCCGCGCTTGCGGGCTGCTTGAAGGCCCGGTGCAGCAGGTAGGCGCGATTGGGCAGGTGCAGGTCTTCCGGCACGCGCTGGCCGTTGGCGACGTAGGTCAGCAGCAGGCCATGGCGCACCACGGCATCGAGCGCCGGCGCGAGCGACGCCGCCTCGTCGACCTTGGTGAGGATGCAGCCGGCAATGTCCTCGCCGGCGTAGGCAGCGAATCACGTCGTCGAGCGTATCGCCGCGGCTGGTGGCGTTGAGCAGCAGCAGGCGGCTGACGTCGCCGGCGCGCATCAGCATCGCGGCCTGCTCGGCCACCATGCGGTCGCGCTGGCTCATGCCGACGGTGTCGATCAGCACCATGTGCTTGTCGCGCAGTTCGGACAGGGTGCGCCGCAGATCGTCGCTGTCGCGCACCACATGCACCGGCACGCCGAGGATGCGGCCGTAGATGCGCAACTGCTCGTGCGCGCCGATCCGGTAGCCGTCGGTGGTCAGCAGCGCCAGCTGGTCGGCGCCGTAGCGCACGACGCAGCGCGCCGCCAGCTTGGCCGTCGTCGTCGTCTTGCCGACGCCGGTGGGCCCGACCAGGGCAAAGACGCCGCCGCGGTCGATGAGGTCGGTATCTCGGCCGAAAGGTGCGCAGGCGACGGTTGAACCGGCGCTCGCCAGCCACTTGCGGCCGTCCGTCGGCTGCAGGTCCGCGGGCAGGTCCTCGACCAGCTGGCGCGCCAACTGGCCGGAGAAGCCGGCCTCGAGCATTTCGCCCAGCAGCAGGGCGCGCACCGGCGCATGCGCGCGTCAGGTCGCCCCAGGCGAAGCCGGCGAGCTGACGCTCGAGCAGCGACTTGATCGAACGCATTTCGTCCATGATCTGCTGGACCTGCGCTTCGCTTTGCAGCATGCCCTGGACCGGCGCTGCGGGTCCATGCCGGGATTCCTCGCTTGCACCCACCAGCGATGCGGCGACATGCGCAGGGCTGGGCACGCCAGTCGCCACGGGCTGACGCGTGGGCAGCGGGCGCAGTTTCGGCTTCTCGGCTGCCGGCGTGGCGGCAGTGGGCGCCGCCTCATGTGGCGGCTGCCATGGCTGCCACGCCTGGAACGGCAACGGGGCGCGCGCCTTGGCGGACAGCGTGACCGTGTAGTCCTCGGTTTCGCTTTCGTCGAAAGTCAGCGCTGGCGCGACGGCACGCTCGGGCACGGGCGACGCGGACTGCGGCGCAGGTGCCGCGACCGACGCCGGCTTGCTTTCGCCCTGCAGCGCCTCGAGACTGTCCGCCGACATTGCCATGATCTCGACGCCGTCGGGCACCGACTTGTTCGAGATCACGATGGCCTCGGAGCCCAGGTCCGCCTTGACCTTGCGCAGAGCCTCGCGGGCACTGTCACCGAAGAAGCGTTTTACCGTCATGGTCATTTTTCCTTATCAACTCTTGATGCCGATGACCGAAGTCACCTTGATCGTTTTGGTTTCCGGGATCTCGCTGTTCGACAGCACTTTCAGATTCGGCCAGGCGCGCCGCAGGAAGCGCGACAGCAGCCAGCGCAGGTTGCCCGGCACCAGCAGCACCGGCAGGCAGCCCGAGTTTCTCCTGCTTCTTCGCCGCTTCGACGGTCTCGCGCAGCAGGGTATCGGCCAGCCCCGGCTCGATGCCTGCGCCATCCGCACCACCGCCCTGCAAGGCCTGACCGAGCAGACGTTCGAGGCCGGGGTCGAGCGCCATGACCTGCAGGTCGTCGTTGCCGGCGAAGAGCTGCTGGACGATCGCGCGGCCCAGCGCCACGCGCACCAGCGCCGTCAGTTCGCCGGCATCCTGGATGCGCGCCGCATTGGTCGGCCAGCACTCTCGATGATGGTGCGCATGTCGCGGATATTGACGCTCTCTTCCAGCAGGTTCTGCAGCACGCGCTGCACCGTCGACAGCGGCAGCAGCCTTGGGCACCAGATCCTCGATGAGCTTCGGCGCATCCTTCGCCAGATGGATCGAGCAACGCCTGCGTTTCCTGGCGCCCGAGCAATTCGGCGGCATGCGTGAGGATCAGGTGATTCAGATGCGTCGCGATCACCGTGCCGGCATCGACCACCGTGTAGCCCATGACATGGGCCTGGTCGCGCATCGCTGGTTCGATCCAGACCGCCGGCAGGCCGAAGGCCGGATCCTTGGTCGGCGTGCCAGGCAGCGGCCCGGCTGACGCGGCCGGGATTGATCGCGAGGAACATGCCCGGGAAGGCCTCGCCGGCACCGACCTCGACGCCCTTCAGCGTGATGCGGTAGGCGTTCGGCTTGAGTTCGAGGTTGTCGCGAATGTGCACCGGTGCCGAAAGGAAACCGACTTCCTGCGCGAACTTCTTGCGCAGGCCGCGGATGCGCTTGAGCAGTTCGCCGTCCTGGCTGCGATCGACCAGCGGGATCAGCCGGTAGCCGACCTCGAGACCGAGCACATCGACCGGGGCGACGTCGGCCCAGCTGGCTTCGGCAGCTTCTTCGGACGTCGGCGACCGGCACGGCTGTCTTGACCGTTTCGGCGGCGAGCTGTTCCTGTTGCTGCTTCATCATCCACCAGGCCAGCGTGGCCAGCAAGCCGGCCGAGCAGCAGGAACACGAAGTTGCGGCATGCCCGGGATCACGCCGAGCACGCCGAGGATGCTCGCGGTCAGCGCGAGGACCACGGGATTGCCGAACATCTGCCGCCATGAACTGATGAGCCGATGTCCTTCGTCGTCACCGACGCGCGTCACCACCAGGCCGGCCGCCATCGAAATGATCAGTGCCGGGATCTGCGCGACCAGGCCGTCGCCGATGGTCAGCAGCGTATAGACCTTGGCGGCCTGACCGGCATCCATGTTGTGCTGGAGCATGCCGACGATGAGGCCGCCGATGATGTTGATGAGCAGGATCAGGATGCCGGCGACGGCGTCGCCGCGCACGAATTTCGAGGCACCGTCCATCGACCCGTAGAAGTCGGCTTCCTGCGCGATCTCCTTGCGGCGACGGCGCGCCTCGTCCTCGCCGATCAGGCCGGCATTGAGGTCGGCGTCGATCGCCATCTGCTTGCCGGGCATCGCGTCGAGCGTGAAGCGCGCCGATACTTCGGCGATGCGGCCGGCACCCTTGGTGATGACGACGAAGTTGATCACCGTCAGGATGACGAAGACGACGATGCCGACGGCGTAGTTGCCGCCGACGAGGAAGTGGCCGAAGGCCTCGATCACCTTGCCGGCCGCGTCCGGTCCGGTGTGACCGTCGAGCAGCACGATCCGCGTCGAGGCGACGTTGAGCGACAGGCGCAGCAGCGTCGTGACCAGCAGCACGGTCGGAAAGACCGAGAAATCGAGCGGCTTCAGCGTGTACAGCGCGACCAGCATCACCATCACCGACAGCGCGATGTTGAAGGTGAAAAACAGGTCGAGCATGAAGGGCGGCAGCGGCAGCACCATCATCGACAGGATGAGGATGATGAGCATCGGCGCCGCGAGCGCCTTCAGGTTCTCCGCCCGTGCGAGGGTCTGCCAGCTCAGGACTTGGGCGGCCATCAGCCCACCGCTCCGGGATCGAGGCCTTCAGGTACGGAAATCGCCAGCGGCGGCGCCGGCGGCATCAGTCCGGTAGCGCCACCCTGCGCCATGAAGGCGTTCAACTGGTAGATGTAGGCCATCACCTCGGCAACGGCGGTATACAGCGTGGCCGGGATAGATCGCACCGATCTCGACGTGACGGTGCAGGGCGCGCGCCAGGGAAGGCAGTTCGAGCACCGGTACCTTGTGCTCGCCGGCGAGATCCTTGATCTTCTGTGCCACGAGATTCATGCCCTTCGCCACGACGACCGGCGCGCCCATTTTCGCGTTGTCGTATTTGAGGGCAACGGCAAAGTGTGTCGGGTTGGTCACCACCACGTCGGCCTTGGGCACCTCGGACATCATGCGGCGGCGTGCGATCTCGCGTTGCTGGCTGCGAATGCGCGCCTTGAGCTGCGGATCGCCTTCGAGTTCCTTCATTTCCTGGCGCAACTCTTCGCGCGTCATCTTCAGCCCGGCGTAGTAGCGCCACAACTGGAAGGGCACGTCGAGCAGCGCGATCACCGCCAGGCCGGCGACAAACCCGATGAAGGCATACAGGAGCATCTTGCCGAAGGACGGCAGGGCCGTATCGAGCGACTGGCCCAGCAGGGCGAACAGGTTGTCGCGCTCGTTGAGCACGACCCAGAACACGATGCCGCCGAGCAGGAAGGCCTTGAGCACGCCCTTGACCATCTCGGCGAGGCTCTGCCAGGACAGCATTCTTTTCACGCCCTTGAGCGGGTCGAGCCGGTCGAACTTGAGCGTCAGCGCCTTGGGCGAAAACACGAAACCACCCAGCAGGAAGGGCGTCAGCAGCACGGCGGCAACCGTCGCGAGAAAGAAGGGGGCCAGCGTGCCGACCGCCTCGGTGCCCATTTTCAGCAAGTTGAGGCCGATGGCGTTGCGATCGAAGGCATCCTGCCGGTCGAACATCAGGCCCATGCGCATGACTTCCTCGCCACGGCGCACGAACCAGCCGGACAGCGCCCACAGGCCGCCCGCCCCCGCCGCCATGACCAGGAAGGCCATCAGCTCCCGCGATTGCGGAACCTGCCCCTCTTCGCGCGCTTTCTCAATGCGGCGCGGCGATGCGGGTTCGGTCTTTTCGAGATCGCTCTCTTCAGCCATTCACGGTTCTTCCACTCATGCGGCAATTATTGCCGGCATGAAACCGCAGGAACCGGGGAAAAGACGGGGATAGTGCGGTTATTCCTCGCTACGACGGGCCGTCGGTGCCGTCCTGCCAGCTCTGACTTTCAGCGCGGTCTCAGAAAGTCACCGTCAGGCGGCGCTCGATATACAGCGGGCCGGAATTGACCGTGTTCGGGCAGGCGCCCGCGTTTGGCTGGCTGCAGGCGGTTGCCGTCACGGTAAAGAGGGTCGGACCGCCATTGGCATCCGGGGTGGCATCGCAGGTAACGCTCACGGTGAAGCCGGAAAGCGTCGCGGCGGCCGGTACGAAATGTGTGGCCGCCGCACAGGACCCGGCCTGCAACTGCCGGTAAAGACCCCATTCGACTCCGGCCCGCGCGGCCTGATAGGCGCGCGCACCCTGCACATCAAGCGCCGAGCCCAGCTGCTGGCTCGATGAGATGTTGAGGATGAAGGCGCCCAGCGCCGCCAGCACGACGAGGATGAAGATCGCCGAAAAGAGGACAAAGCCACCGATTGTCTTCATGGGTCGCTTCATGGCGCGTTATCGACGTGGATCTGGTTGAACAGCATCACGTTCTCGCCGCCGCTGGTCAGCGTCAGTCCGAGATAGAGCAAGCCGTTGCGCCCGGTGGCGTTGGTGTTGTACTCCACGCTGCAGGTGACGTTGCCGGCCAGCAGGGCGGAATCTCCTCCGGCCGGCGCTGCCTGTGCGGCGTTGAAGCCATAGTTCCAGTGCCGCGTCAGGTTGCCTGCGGCCGCTTGCGGACAGGCGAAGGTGACGGCCCGCACCCCGCCCGGCACGACCTGAAACCGCGCCCCCGGCGAGGGCAGCGGCGGGGACTGGGTGGCGAAGGGGTTGGTCGCCAGCGTCACGGTATTGCCCGCAATCGACTGGATCAGCGCGCGGTTGTTGCCAACGTAGGCATCCGATCCCGGCACGCCGAGGTTGTAGATGACGAGATAATCATTGGCCGCCATCTGCGGCAGCGGGCCGAGCACATGGAAGCTCGTGTCCGCGGCGCTGGTGAAACTGAGGAAGTCGCCGCCGGTCGAGCCATCGGTCGGATCGCGATAGCGCCCTCCGCTTTGTGTCATGATGAACTCAATGTAGTTGATGCCCCCGGACGACATGACGCGCAGGCTGTTCGGCAAGGCCAGTCGAACGTCGCGCGTGATGCGGCGCAGCGCCACGTCGGCGGCATCCGTCAGCTCGGCGCGGCGCACCGCATCCCCGTAGCCCTCGATCGGCTGACGGATGAAGGCCGCAACCGCCGCCGTGAGGATGCCGGTAATGACGATTACCATGATCATCTCGACCAGCGTGAAGCCGTTCTGGTTACGCAGGTTGAAACACGAAGGGCCGCCCCGAGTGTTTCTTCGCTCCTTGAGGGGAGATCGCCGCGCAGCGGCGATTTCGGGGTGGGCTGTATTCATGGCAGCGTGTTGGGGGAGTAGCGGGTGCGATAGCCCTGCAACTGGAGCGTCTCGCCACCGGCTGTCACGGAAACGGTGATGAGCAACGAGGCATCCGCGACAATGCCGTTCAGGCTGCTCTGCGCGACGCTGACCGTCGCCGCATAGTTGGCCGCCCCGCCACCCGCGATGTTGGTCGTCGTCGTCAGGCCGTTGTAGTCATTCACGTTGTCGAAGGGAGTGACTGTCGCGCCGCGCCCTTCGCCGGTCTCGGCCGCCAGGTTGTTCTCGGCCACGGTGCAGCCCGCGTATCCAGTCGCGGTCGGTGCATTCGGATCGTCGGGATCGCACCAGGTGAAGGGCTGCAGCATCACTTCCTCGAGTAGCGCCTCGGCGATGGCCAGCGCCTGCTTGCGTACCATTGGGTCGGCGCTGTGGCGCGTCGTATGGTTCAACACCGTCAGCACGCCGGCCAGCGCCACGCCGACGATGACGATGAACATGATCAACTCGATGAGCGTCAGGCCACGCTGATGGCGCTCAGCGCACATGGCCGGTCTCCGCCTCAACGATGATGGTGCCGACACCGCCGGATACGGTATAGGACTTGGCGGCATCGGGCTGGCCGAGCGCGCTGAAGCTGACCGTGTCGTTCGCGGGCGTCAGGCTCACGCCGCCGGGGGCAGCGAAGGCATTGCTGCTGCTGCCGGGCAGGATGAGTGCGAGCCAGCCTGCGGTGCCCTCGCCTTCAGGCGTCTGCTGCTGGGCTTCCACGGTCAGGCCGCTGCCGGCGATGGTGACGCGCACGACGCGCCGTTGCGCCACGGCTGACTTTCGCGCGTATTCCAGCGTCGCCTTCACACGGTCGCGGTAACCGATCTCGTTCCAGCCACTGAGGAAACTCATGCGCGGCAGCGCGACCGCCGCGATGATGCCGATCAGAATCATGATCGTGATCAACTCGATCAGGGTGAAGCCGCGCGCCCGCATCACTCAATACTGCTCGCGCAGGTAGATGTAGGGCGCCCGCGGCGAACCGAGACGAATGCGGGCGTTCGGATCCTGTGCCCAGGCCGCAACGCCGCCGCAGTTGGCCGGCGCGGTCCAATGGCCCTGCAGCCAGGGCTTGTCCGCGGGTGTCCCGGCATGCGCCGCATTGCATGAGGTATCGACGCCGCTGGCGTTCAAGTCGAATGCGATGTCGTAGCTGCCCGCCGCCGCCGTATTGAAGGTGAGGTAGCCGATGCCGCCGTTCAGCCCGGTCAGCGCATTGAGCGTCAACCCGCCGGTGGTGATGTTGCCAGCGACGATCGACGTCGCCGAAGCGCCGGTGTCGAGCGTGTTGGTCGCCCAGCGATTGCCGTCCCAATACTCCGCACGGTATTCGACGCGCGGCTTGAGCAATTCCGATCCGATGAAGTTAACCAGGCGCAAGCGGCCGAAGCGCAGCCGGGTGGTGTTGCTCAGGCTTGTGCCACTGATGGCCACACCATCGGGTTCACTCAGGATGCTGGCTTTCAGGGCGAAGCTGTCATAGGGTCCATCGGGCAGGGCAGTACGCGTGAAGCTGGAACTGGCATTGGTAACCGTGTAGCGCCCGCCGCTCCAGACAAATGCCGGCAGTGCCGGGCTCAGCCGCGCCACGCTCACGGCAGTGCCCGTGTTGTCGCCGGTGATGTTGAAAGTGCCCAGCGTCCCGTAGCCAGCCGTGTAGCGCGATGTGACCGTTTCGTTGAGGCTGCGCGCCTCCAGTGACAGGGCGATGCCGAACGCCGGCTGGTTCATGTAGGTAAACCCGTTTTGGGCAGGTGTGAGCGTTGCGACATAGTTGAAGTGGTCCGGATAAAACCGGCCGAAGGGACCGACGGCGGTCGAGCCGATCAGGCAACCGATCCTGCCGGCATTCGGCGTATTGCTGGCGCTGCCCAGGATGCAATCGCTGGCGGACACATCGACATTCGCAAACACCGTTCCGGTCGCATCCTCGATCACGGCAGCGCTGCCAAAATTGATCTGGCCGACATCGTGATACTGGAACGTGCCACTGGCCGTTCCACCCGTGTTCGACGTAAAACTGCCCGTCAGCAGACCGATGGCATTACCGGCATGATCGGTCATCTGGGTCACATCGACCTTTGGCAAGCCAGCATAACCGGAATAACCGCTGGTCGCAGCGATCGCGAAACCGTAGCCGGCTTTGAGCGTAGCCCCACCCAGATTGGCAGATACGGTAAAGCTTGGGGGGCGAATCGCAAAGCTGTCGCTTGAGCAAGCCACTACGGTGGGGACCCGGGTTGCATCCGTCACACGGCAACGCACATTGGGATATGCCTGGTTCACCGTAAAGCTGGCCGACTTGCGGCCCTGCTCGGTGGGCTGGTTGGTCTTCGTAAAGGTCAGCGCTGATGAAATCGGCGGGCTGAGTGTGGCCCGGCTTGCACAGGCTGTACCTCCCGATCCATTCACCAACTCGACTGTAACCGTCTTGTTCGCATCGGCGGCGTAGGTGGTTATCCGGTTTCCGCTCACATCGGCTGCCACCACATCGACTGCAAACGCTGTATTGGCAAGCTGGGTGTACAAGGGATTGCGTGCCGCCGGGCTGGCGATGAGATTGTTGTAGCCCAGCGAGGACTCAAGGCACTCGAATTGGCTGACGCAGGCTCCAAAAATGAGGTTGGCATCGCAGACCGACCCAAATGTGTAATCCAGGGCGCTGCACGTTACCGCCGCACCGGAACGCTCGGTGAACGTTCCTGCGGTCACATTGAAATTGACGCTCTCCGAATAGGAATTGTTCAGCGCCAACACGACACTGCTTTCATTGGCGAAGGTGTAGGTGGCTGTGCCAGGCGTCGTGTTGTTCACCAGATTGATCGCCGTAACCGCCGACCAGGTGCCATGCGCGGTGCTACCGGCAATTGTCATGGTCGTGCCGGCCAGGCTGAACAGGGCGTGACTTGCGTCGTGGGCCTCGATCGTAATCTGGCCCGGCGCGCAACTTGAAGCCCCACCATGGACGATGTGGAAATGATCAAGCGATGAGCAGACTAACCGCGTCAGCGCCATGTCCGCCTGAAACTGGGTTCCACTGACTTCCAGCGGATAGATATAGAACTCGTCAATGATGCCGTTGGCGCCGTTGGGCGTACCGTTGCTTGGCGTCACACCCGACGTGCGGTTGTCGCCGATGTTGATCGAACTGACCGGGGCCAGCGTGCCGTTGGTCGTACCACGCACATCTGCATCGATGCTGCCATCGATGAATACTTGCAGGTGCGTCTGGTTCGTTCCGGCCCGAATGCTCCAGGTCACCCCGACGTGGTGCCAGGTACCCGCCGTGAAACTCTGGTTGCTCGCGTTGGCGGTAATCGTCGTGCCGGCACTGTCGGCAATGGCAAAGCGCAAGGCCCCGGTACTGCGCTTCATGAGAAAGAAGGGGCGGTTGGAGGTGGTCGTGGCGTCAAACAACATTGTGTCGGCGCTGTTCCAGCTATTGTTCGACTTGTACCAAAAACCGATGGAACCCGTCGATCCGGGCACCACCGGCGTGGCGACGGCATCGATGACGGCGTTTGATGTGTTGTTGGTGAAACTGCCGCCGCGACACAGTTTGCCGCCAGAGACGTTGCTGGCATTGCCAAGGCGCTGGGCGTCCAGGCTGCTCCCCGAGGTGTCCGCTATCTCACCGGCGGTACCGATCCAGGCGCCCTCGTCAAACCGGTACTCAGCCGCCTTGGTCGCCAACTGGTTGGCTGGGTACCAGAGGATCGATGTGCCGTTTGTCGTATCAATGAACTGCTGGTTATAGGAGTACTGCGTGTAATCGGTGGTCGACAGCTGCACGCCCACAGCCGCATTGGCGCCCGTGCTCGATCCGGACGTATAGCGATATTGGAAGTTGCCATTGACCCCGGCAGACCCTTCGTAGAGCACCACCTGAAAGTTGTACCGGGTCGTCGAGCCATAGAGAATGACGTTGCTCCATGAAATGACAAAACGGCGATTCGGTGCGGTACCCAGCAACTCGTACTTGACTGACGCACCGCTGGTGCCATTCGCCGTACCGGCAACGATGTCGATCCAGTAGGGCAACATGAGGTTGACCGGCACCGCGTTGGGGCACCCTCCCCCGACATTGCCGGCTGCCGCTGTAACTGGCAGGGATTGGGAAGTATAGTCGCGATGGAAACCCGACACGTCATTGCCAAAGGCGAGGATGCCATTTGAATAGACACGCACGCCGGAATAAACTGTGCTGTCGAAGGTAAAGGCAAACCCGGCGGGAAAGTTGATATCCGCCCAGTCATCGTCGCCATTTGGATAACTGGTGCAGGCCGGCGAGGCTGTGCCAGTATGCCAGCCTACTGCAGTCGCGCTGCCGGAGGGGGCATCATAGGAAAACACATCGGTTCTATAAGCATAGGTGGCTGCCTGTGTGGCCGGCGATAATCCCAACAATACGAGGAACCAGACCAGAAAATAGTAGCTCCATGAATGCCTTTCCTTGATGATAAGAGAAGCTTTCATATCCCGTCGCTTTGACCGTTAGTGGATCTGCTCGGAGAAAAACACGGCACTGATGGAAGGTCGCCCAGGCCAATCATGCCGCAGCCTGCTCCGCCGGCAGGAAAGCGGAACGCGGCACGCCGCGGCGTTCACCAAGATCGGCGAGCAGTTCCTTCATGTCGAGGATCAGCACGATCTGGCCATTGGACAGCGTGGTGACGCCGGCCACGCCCTTGGGCCGGAAGTCTTCGAGCGACTTGATCACGGCATCCTCGCGGCCCATGAAGCCGTCGATGGCGAGGATGAAGGTCTGGTCGGCCGTCTGCATCAGCACGCCGTACTCCGGCACCTGCTCCGGTGCCCAGCCGAGCAGGTTGCACGAGCGGGTAAGATCGGCATGACCTCGCCGCGCACGACCATCGTGGCGTGACCGCCGACTTCCTGCACCTGCTCGATCTCGATCGGCAGAATCTCGCGCACCATCGACAGCGGCACGGCGAAGGGCTGCTCGCCCAGTTGCACCAGCAGCACCGGCAGGATGGCCAGCGTCAGCGGCAGCGAGATGACGAAGGTCGTGCCCTTGCCGAGTGCCGGACTTGATCTCGATGAGCCGTTGAGCTTCTGGATGTTGGTCTTGACCACGTCCATGCCGACGCCGCGGCCGGACACGTCGGAGGCCACGTCCTTGGTCGAGAAGCCCGGCAGGAAGACCAGATTGAGGCTCTGGCGCTCGTCCATCGTGTTGGCCTCTTCATCGGTGATCAGGCCCTTCTCGAGCGCCTTGGCGCGCAGCCTCTCGGCGTTCATGCCCTTGCCGTCGTCGGCGACGATGAGGACGATGTGGTCGCCCTCCTGGCGCGCTTCGAGACGCACCTGCGACTTCTCGGGCTTGCCGGCGGCGCGGCGCTCCTCGGTCGGTTCGACGCCATGATCGACGGCATTGCGGATCAGGTGCACGATCGGATCGGACAGATCCTCGATCATGGTCTTGTCGATCTCGGTATCCTCGCCGACCAGTACGCAGCTCGACATCCTTGCCGAGGCTGCGGGCGAGGTCGCGGGCGATGCGCGGATATTTCTGGAACAGCCGGCCGATCGGCTGCATGCGCGTCTTCATCACCGCGTTCTGCAGGTCGGACACCAGCAGGTCGAGCTGGCTCACGGCCTGGTCGAGCGCATGCAGCGTGTCGGTATCGGAGCGGCCGTTGAGGATGTCGCTGCGCAGCGCGTTCAGGCGGTTCTTGGTCAGGCCGATCTCGCCCGAGAGGTTGAGCACCTGGTCGAGTCGCGAGGTATCGACGCGGATCGAGTTGTCGCGGGACTTTTCGGTGTCGCGGCGACCGCCGCCGGCGGCGCCATCGTGCCGGGCTTGTCGGTGGCGCGGCGGCCAACGGCGTGCTGGATGATCTGCTCCGGCAGCTCGCTCGGTCGACGTCGTGTGCAGCACGGCGCGGCGGCGCCGACGTCAGCGCGGCGAGACGGCTGCCGCAGCGGTGCCGGCGGCGCCGGTCACCGCGTTGAACAGCTTGTCCCAGTCGGGGCCGCCCGCGGGCACGGCCGCCGGCAGCCGGCGCAGCGCAGAGCGGCGGGTGCAGCAGGTGCGGCTGCGCGGCATCGCAGCTGCCCGGCCAGCGCGGCCTTGAGGCTTGGCAATCAATGCCGGATCGGCCGGGCGCGGCTGCACGCCGCCTTCGAGCTGCCGAACATGTCGCGCACCGTCGCCGGTGGCGGCCAGGATCACATCCATGATTTCGCCGCGTGATCTGCCATCTCGCCGTTGCGCAGCTTGTCGAACAGGTTTTCCGTCAGGTGGCAGAGCGTCACCAGTTCGGCGGCGTTGAGGAAGCCGGCACCGCCCTTGATGGTATGGAAACCGCGGAAGATGTCGTTCAGCAGGCCGTGATCCTGCGGGTTCTTTTCGAGATCGACCAGCTTGTTGTCGACCCCCGAGAGCAGATCGGTCGCCTCGACCAGAAAGTCCTGCAGCAGGTCTTCCATTCCCGCAAACTCGCTCATGGTCATGCCTCCATCGGGCGCCCCGGGGGCTCATTTGCTAACTGAGGCCCCCTGTGGGGGCAGCGAGTTATTGCTGCACGTGGCGGGCCATATCTTCCTCCTAAAAGCCGAGGCTCTCCAGCAAGTCATCCACCTGCGCCTGGCTCGTCACCACGTCGGTGCGCCCGGCAGCACTGATCACCGGGCCATTCATCAGGCCTTCCGGCGCCTCAGCCTTCATGTCCTCGGGCATCGCTTCGATCAGCGACCTGCAGCAGCTGTGTCTCGAAGCTCTGCACCATCTCGACCACCTTGCTTGATCACCTGGCCGGTCAGATCCTGGAAATCCTGCGCCATGCATGATCTCGTTCAACTGGGCATTGGTGATGGCGATCTTGCGCCGGCGCAGCGGCGAAAAAGGTACGCGTATCGGCCGCCAGTGCCTTGAACTCATCGACCGACAACTGGTTGGCGAACATGCGGTCCCAGCGCTGCGCCAGCACCTTGACTGACCGCGTCCAGTTCGTCCTGCAGCGGCTTGGCGATGTCGGTGGCATTGAGGACGCGGCGAGGCGGCCTGCTCGGTCATCTGGGCGATGTAGGTCAGCCGCTGCGCGTGCGTCGGGAATCTGGTCGCGCGGTCTGCCTCGAGCGACTTGTCGTAGCCGAGTTCGCGCAGGCTGTCGTGCAGGTTGCGGGCCAGATGGCCGAGGCGGTTGAAGACCGCATCCTCGTCCGTCGCCGCTGCGCCGCCGACCGTGGCCGCCTCGGACGCAGCGGCCGAAGCCGCCACCTGATCGGACACACTGTCGAACAGTGACTGCAAGTCGTCGGTATCGCCGGATGGCATCGGGTTCCGGCGACAGAGGGCGGCGGCCGGAGCCGGGCGCCGGCGGCGATGCTGTCGAACAGGGCCTGCAGATCCGCCGAATCGCCGGTTTCGTCGAACTTGATCGGTCTTGCCATGTGTCTACCACGCCCTCAGGCGCCCATCTTCTCGAAGATCTTGGCCAGCTTCTCGTTCAGCGTCGCCGCGGTGAAGGGTTTGACGATGTAGCCGGAAGCGCCGGCCTGCGCCGCCGCGATGATGTTTTCCTTCTTCGCCTCGGCCGTGATCATCAGCACCGGCAGGGCCTTGAGGTTGGCATCGCCACGGATCGTCTGCAGCAGCGTCAGGCCATCCATGTTCGGCATGTTCCAGTCGGTGACGACGAAATCGAAACCGCCGCCTTGCAGCTTCTGCCAGGCCACGGCGCCATCCTCGGCCTCGTCCACGTTGGTGAAGCCAAGTTCCTTGAGCAGGTTGCGGACGATGCGGCGCATCGTCGAAAAATCATCAACGACCAGAAATTTTAGTTTGCTCGGATCTGCGGCCATGAAACGTCTCCGACCCTGTTCATCGGGTTCAACGTCATGCGCTGCGACTTGAGCAGCAAGGGGCGCAGCGTATCGGCCAGCGCCTCGGCATCGAACTTGGCGACATAGGCATCGACGCCGACACTGCTTGCCCATGGCGCGGTTGGCCTCGGACGACAGCGACGAGTGCATGACCACCGGAATGCCGTCGAAGCGCGTGTCCGACTTGATGTTCTTGGTCAGCACGTAGCCGTCCATTTCCGGCATTTCGGCATCGACCAGAATCAGATTGACCTCGTCGCGCACGCTGCGGCCGATCTGCTGCGCATGCGCCGCCATGCCCGACAGCCGCGTCCAAGCTTCCAGGCCGTTGCTGCGCATGCTTGTGCTTGACGCCCAGCTTGTCGAGCACCTCGGCGATCTTCTTGCGCGCCACCGACGGAGTCATCGACGAAGAACAGGTTGATATCTGTCGTCATCCATGCCATCTGGTCGATCTGGCCGACGATCGCCTCGCCGAAGGTGTCGGCCAGGATCTGCTCGACATCGACGATCGACACCAGTTGTGCCGTCCGGCAAGTTCGGTGATGGCGGTGATGTAATGCGTGGGTGCCGCTGGTGACCGTCTCGGGTGCGCGCACCTTGTCCCAATCGACGCGGATGATGCGATCGACGCCATGCACCAGGAAACCGAGCGTGCGCTTGCTGTATTCGGTCACCATCATCGAGCCGCCGCAGGCCGGCGGGCGCGTCGGACAGATGCATCGCCTGCGACAGCGACAGCACCGGAATGACATTGCCGCGCAGGCTGATCAGGCCTTCGACGCCGGCGGGCATGTTGGGTGTCTTGGTGATCGTCGGCGTCTTGCTGACCTCGCGCACCTTGAACACGTTGATGCCGAACAGTCTCGTGGGTGCCGAGCGAGAACAGCAGGATCTCCATCCGGTTGGAGCCCGCCAGCTTGGTGCGCGCATCGACGCTCTCGATCAACGATGCCTGGGATTGGCGTGCCGTCAGCGATGTGCCGAGTCATTGCTCGATGTCTCCTCGCATCAGGTCGCCGGCGGGTGCCGGCGCGCCCTTCAGCAGCAGGCGGCGTCAGCGTTTCAGCCAGGCGCTGTGCCTCGAATTTCGGCACGTATTCGTCAACGCCCACCGATTTGCCCAACTGCTGGTTCGACGTCGAGGACAGCGATGAATGCATGATCACCGGAATGCCGACGAAGCGCGGATCGGACTTGATGTTCTTGGTCAGGATGTAGCCGTCCATTTCCGGCATCTCGACGTCGGTCAGCATCAGCTGCACGAAGTCCTTGACCGGCGTCCGGACGACTTCGGCGTAATTGGCGATCTTCTGCAATTCGTCCCAGGCCGCGCGCCATTGATCGCGCCACGTACGTGAACGTCCATCGCCTTGCAGCGTGCGTTCGATCTGCCCGCGCGCCACCGACGAATCGTCGGCAAAGACGACGGTCAGGTCCTGGCGTGCCGAGCGGTCGGATGGCCTGGAAGACAATTCGTCGTCGTACTTGGCGGTCTCGGCGAGCATGCGCTCGACGTCGAGCATCATCACCAGGCGGTCGTCCTGCAACTCGGTGACGGCGGTCACCAGGCCGCCCAGATTGGCGGTGAGCATCTCCGGCGGCACGCGCATCTGCGACCAGTCGAGACGCAGGATGGTGTCGACCGACTTCGACCAGGAAACCCTGGGTATGCCCGTTGTACTCGGTCACGATCATGATGTCGCGCGGCGTGTCCGGTCTGCATGCCGATGATAGTCGGCACAGATCGACCACCGGCACCAGCACGCCGCGCAGGACTGACCATGCCCTTGACGGCAGCCGGCATGTCGGGCGCGGCGGTGATCGGCGGCGTGCGCATCACCTCGCGCACCTTGAAGACATTGATGCCGAAGGTTTCGCGCCGCCCGGTGCGCATGATCGGTTCCGAGGGAAAACAGCAGTATCTCCAGCTTGTTGGTACCGGCCAACCGGGTGCGAGCATCAATATTCTTCAGCAGTTCGGACATTGCATTACCTCGCGGCGGGAGCGCATCGGATGGCAATCGAGTTTATCGGCCAAATCCAGCCTGATGGCCTTGATAACAGGCTCATTAATCAGGAATATTACGCCTTTCATCAGTGCTTAACCCCGGAAGCGCACAAGCGCTTCCTCGAGCTCGACGGCCAGATCCTCGAGTTTCCGGGCAGCGGCAACCACCTCGCCGGCGCGCATGTCGCCGCTCGACGAGAGCGCGGCGATGCGCTCGACGTTGGCCGTGATGTCGGTACTGGCACGGTTCTGTTTTTCCACCGCTGCATTGATGCGGCTCATGCCCTCGGTGGTCTGGCCGATGGAGCAGTTGGTCTCGCCCAGGGCCTCGGCCACCGTTTCCAGATATTCCTGCGACGTCGAGAGCGCGCCCAGTCCCTTTTCGAGCGTCGTTTTGACCTTGGCGGCCAGTTGTTCGAGATTGCGGGTCACGCCATCGATTTCTCTGGCGGTCGTCGCGGATTTCTCGGCGAGCTTGCGGACTTCGTCCGCCACCACTGCGAAACCGCGACCCTGCTCGCCTGCTCGTGCCGCCTCGATGGCGGCATTCAGCGCCAGCAGGTTGGTCTGGTCGGCAATATCCCGGACTTCCCGCGTCATGCCGGTGATCGAGGACGCGCTGTGAATGAATTCGCGCGCCGTATCGGCCATTTCGTTCACGGCGTTCTCGGCCCGTGTCAGTTCGCCGATCATCCGCGAAAGGCTTTCGTTGCCCTCGCGCGTGAACTCGTGGCTGGCCACCGCGAGCCGGTCGACTGCAGCGGTCTGCGCGGCGATGTCCTCGATGCCGGAGGTCAGTTGGGCAACCGCCCCGGAAGCCTCCTGCGCCGCCGATGCCTGTTCCCCGGACCCTGATTGCATGCTGGCGGTGATGCCCTGGAAGTCGCTGGCCGCGTTGCGCAACCGGTTCACGGTCGCCGTCAGTTGCCCGGCCATCCCGCTCAGGCCGGTCGCCATGCCGGCAATCGCGGCGAGCAAGCTGCGATCATCGCCCGGCTTGAGTTCGATCGGGGTGCCCAGGTCACCCCCGGCGATGCGTTTGACAACATCGGCCACGTACTGGGGCTCGCCGCCGAGCAGGTTGAGCAGCAGGCGCGCCAGTTGCAGGAAGGCCGCCAGGCCGACGACAGAGGCCACGAGGGCGATCCCGATCATCCAGTTGCGCGATTCCTGTGCCTGCGCGAGCAGCTTGGAGTCCAGTTGTCCGGCCGCGTCGGCCAGTCTGAGGTACATCACGAAGGAGAAGCCGTTGGCGACGACCGTCACCACGGCAAGAATGGCAAGTACCCACAACAAACGCTGACGCAGAGTCATTTCCGAACCTCCGATGATTCACACCGACACACTGCGGTCTGGCCGCAGGAACACAGCTTCAGGCAAGCGAAAACAGCTTGCCAAAATTCGCAATTTCGATGACCTGCTTGACCGCACCCCGCGCGCTCACGAGCGCAACACTCTTGCCGACGCCCTTCGCCTTGTCGCGCAGCATCAGCAGCATGCCCAGTGCGGAGCTGTCGAGATAATCGACGCCGCCGAGATCCACCTTGATCTCCGCTGCGCTTTCCTTGAGTGCCCCATTGACCGCGTCGCGGAACTCGCGATGCGAATTGAAATCGAAGCGCCCCTGCAGCACGATGACGGTGCTGCCATCGCGGCTGGTCACGTTGGTCTGCATGAATCTTTCCCCTTTTCCGATGCACTGAAATATCGATACAAAGTATAACTTGGTGCCGTCCCGCCGGCCCTGACTTTCCGGCGCCTGTGCTCAACTATCCGACGAACGGCGTTGCTGACCAGAAGCGGATGGATGCCAGGCGGCGGGCGCAGCGCAGGGCCGCCCCCCCGTGGGCAAGCCCACCAACGCCACCGGCGCCACTGCCGCATGATTGAGCACAGACCCTAGCGCAAACGCGCAAGTATCCGCGCCGCAACGTTGTTCAGGCTCGCCGTCTCGCCCACGGCCCCGGCCTGCGTGGCTTCGCGCGGCATGCCGTACACCACGCAGCTCTCCTCGTCCTGGCCGATGGTCCAGGCACCCTTCTCGCGCATTTCGAGCAGGCCGAGTGCGCCGTCCTTGCCCATGCCGGTGAGGATGACGCCGATGGCGCGATCGCCGGCTTCCCTGCGCCACCGAACGGAACAGCACATCGACCGACGGGCGATGGCGATTCACCGGATCGGCCTGCGACAGCTCGGTGACGAAGCCGCCGCCGCTGCGTCGATCCAGCAGGTGGGAATGGCCCGGCGCCAGGTAGGCATGGCCGGGCTGGATGCGCTCGCCACCCTGGGCCTCGACGACGCGTCAGAGCTTGCCGAGCGCTGTCGAGGCGCTTCGCGAACGAGGTGGTGAACCCTTCCGGCATGTGCTGGGCCATGACGATGCCCGGCATTTCGGCGGGCAGCGCGGCCAGCACCTCCTTGATCGCCTCGGTGCCGCCGGTGGAGGCGCCGATGGCGATGAGGTGCTCGGTCAGCGCGCGATTCGGAGATGGCCGCCGCCAGACCGCAAAGTCGGCGCTGGCGCCACGGCGGCGGCCGGGGCGACCGCGGCGGGCGGCGCAGGCGCGCGCCGGCGCGCGCGGATCTTGTCGCGGATCTCCTCGGTGTAGGCCAGCAGCTGGCTCGCGTTCTCGGCGCGCGGCTTGGCGACGAAATCCACGGCGCCGGTCTCGAGCGCCTTCAGCGTGACCTCCGAGCCGCGTGCCGGTCAGCGAGGAAATCATCACCACCGGCATCGGTCGCAGCCGCATGATGCGGGTGAGGAACTCGAGACCGTCCATCTTCGGCATCTCGACGTCGAGCGTCAGGACGTCCGGATTGAGCGCCTTGATCATCTCGCGCGCGGCGATCGGATCGGGCGCGCTGCCGACCACCTCGAGATCGGGCGCGCCGCTGATGATCTCGGTCAGCAGCGCCCGCATCAGCGCTGAATCGTCGACGATGAGAACCTTGATGGCCAATTCTGTTTCCTCAGAACAGTTCGCTCAGAAAAGCTCACTCTCGCCGGCGATCGGCCCGCTCATAGACCGTGCGGCCGAGCGAGCGGAACAAATCCGCCGCGTGCAGGAAGCTCTCCGAATGCCCGGCATAGAGAAGGCCGTCGGCATGCAGGAGGAGTACGAACTTCTTGAGGATCTGGTACTGCGTCGGCTTGTCGAAATAGATCATCACGTTACGGCAGAACAGCACATCGAGCGGCCCCTTCACCGACGGCCAGTTGGCGTCGAGCAGATTGACGCGGCTGTAGGTGATCAGCTTCTGCAATTCGGGCCGCACGCGCATGTCGCCGACCTGCGACCCCGTGCCCTTGAGAAAGAACTTGCGCAGCCGGTCGGGATGCAGGCGCTCGACGCGCTCGATCGGATAGACGCCCCGCTCGGCGGTCTTGAGCACGCTGGTATCGATGTCGCTGGCGTGGATCTGCACCGGCGGCGTCAGGCTCCCGAAGGCCTCGCAGGCGGTGATGGCCAGCGTGTAGGGCTCCTCGCCGGTCGAGGCGGCGGAACACCAGATCCTGATCGGGCGGTGGCTCAGGCCGATCAGCTGCTTCTGCAGCAGCTCGAAATGATGCGCTTCGCGAAAGAAGGACGTGAGGTTCGTCGTCAACGAATTGACGAAGGTCTCCCACTCGGCCGCATCGCCTTTTTCGAGGTGCGCCAGATAGGCGTCGAAGCTGTTCAGGTTCAGCGCGCGCAGGCGCCGGGCCAGGCGCGAATAGACCATGTCCTGCTTGATCGGCGCCAGCGAGATGCCTGCGTGTTTGTAGATCGAGCTGGCGGATCCGCTCGAAGTCCGTCGCCGTGAAATGGAACTCGCGCTGCGGCAGGCGCTTGTCCGCCTCGGACACCGCCTTGGCCGTCTGCGCCAGCAGCGGTGCCGTCCCGCCAGGACTGACTTTGGGCGTGGGCGCGATCAATGCTCTTCCCACTCGCCCTCAGCGCCCGCATGATGGGGCAGCGCGATCTTTCGGGCAGGCTCAGTCAGCCCCCACGCCAGAGTCTTGTCGAAATAGCGCATGACGAATCTTGACGCTTCAGTGATCCATCTCATTGCCGACAGAGGAACGGTCGCTGCCGGAATCCCTTTGCAATCCAGCCAATGTTAATACCAAAGGCTGACTGCACCTGCCGATTAGGGCGGGTGGAATGCCGTTTATCGGGGCGTTGCCGGTGCCGGAGGCGCGGCCGGCAAGCTACCCTGCTGGAGCGATTCCGCCGCGACCTCGGCGGGAAGTTCGCGACCGTCGCTGAGGATGGCTTCCTCGGTGCGTTTGTTCAACACGACGATGCTGATGCGACGGTTGATCGCGCTGGACGGTTGTTCCTTGTCGTACAGCACGGTGGAGGCAAAACCGACGACGCGCATCACCTTCCGGTCATCAAGCCCGCCCGCCACCATCTCGCGCCGCGAGGCATTGGCGCGGTTGGTCGAGAGTTCCCAGTTGCCGAAGCCGCGGTCGCCGCCCGCGTAGGGCGTGGCATCGGTGTGGCCGGACAGGGAGATGCGGTTTTCGACCTTGTTGAGCAGCGGTCCGATCTCGCGCAGGATCTGCCTGGTGTAGGCCTTGAGTTCGGAACTGGCCGAATCGAACATCGGCCGGTTCTGCTCATCGACGATCTGGATGCGCAAGCCCTCGGTGGTGATGTCGAGCAGCATCTGGTTCTTGAACTGCTTGAGCGTCGGGCTGGCTTCGATCATGGATCTCGATGTTGCTCTTGAGCCCCTCCAGCCGCTCCCTTTCCATCTTCTCGAAGTCGGCCTTGAGCGCCTGCAGGTTGATCTTCTTGGTCGGGGACTCGACCTCGCCCTTCTTGACCTGGCCGTGCGTGCGGGTGAGGTCCTCGCCACCGCCCTGGATCACCGACGACGAGTCGCCCGAACCCGAGCCGCCCAACAGCGCCACCTTGAGCGGGGTGTTGAAATAGTCGGCGATGCCCTTGAGATCGCCCTTGGTGGTCGAGCCGAGCAGCCACATCAGCAGGAAGAAGGCCATCATCGCCGTGACGAAGTCGGCGTAGGCGATCTTCCAGGCGCCGCCATGCGCGCCGCCGCCGCCCTTCTTGATCTTCTTGACTACGATCGGTTGTTGGCTGTCGTCGCTCATGATCGGTTACGGACGGGGCGGGTGAAAGTCAGGGCTGGCGGGACGGCACTGATGCCGGCCTATTTGCCCTTCCGCGCCTTGATGTCCTCCTCAAGTTCGGTGAAGCTCGGGCGGTCGCTGGAGTAGAGCACCTTGCGGCCGAACTCGACGGCCACCTGTGGCGCGTAGCCGTTCATGCTGGCGAGCAGGACAGCCTTGATGCACTGGTAGATCTTGCTGCCCTCGTCGACCTTCTGGTTCAACTGGTTGGCGATCGGCTCGACGAAGCCGTAGGAAATCAGGATGCCGAGGAAGGTGCCGACCAGCGCGCCGCCGATCATCTTGCCGAGCACGGCCGGCGGCTCGCCGACCGAGCCCATCACGTTCACCACGCCCATCACCGCGACGACGATACCGATCGCGGGAATCGCGCCGGCCAGCGACTGGACCATGTGCGCGGGGAAATGCGCCTCGGCATGATGGGTCTCGATTTCGATGTCCATCAGGTTCTCGATCTCGAAGGCATTGAGGTTGCCGCCGACCATCATGCGCAGGTAATCGGTGATGAACTCCATGACATGGTGATCCTTCATCACCGCGGGATACTTGGAGAAGATCGGGCTGGCCTCGGGATTCTCGACATCGCCCTCGATCGACATCAGGCCTTCCTTGCGCACCTTGGCCAGGATTTCGAACAGCAGGGCGAGCAGGTCCATGTAGAGGGCCTTGTTGAACGGCGAACCCTTGAGCACGCTGGGAATCGCCCCGAGCACCGCCTTCAGCGAGCGTGGCCCGTTGGATGCAACCAGATACCCGGTGGTCAGGCCGATGATGGCCAGATACTCCAACGGCACCCAGAGGGCACCGAGGCTCCCGTGCACCGCATAAGTGCCGACGGAAGCTACCAGAACGATGACGTAGCCGACGAGCAATAACATGAACGACCCCGGTTTTTTTCTTGTTCAGTCCGTGCGTCCAGAAGCAAGACACACCCGATCAGGCCGCATGATAACGATAAAACCCTGCTTCATGCCCATAAAAACACGCAGGGCACCCCCCTCTATTCAAGCGAATAGGGCGCCCTGCGCTGCAAGGAGAAGATTGCCGCGGATCAGGCGGCGGCGATATTGGTCGACACCGCCGCTTCGGCCGCGCGACGGGTCTTGCCCGCACGCGCCGGCATGTGACACAGCCCGCACACATAGTCATGCTTGGGATCGTGGGCATGGGCGACGAAATCGCCCCCGCAGGTCTTGCAACGCGTCGTCTGCAGCATGCCGGCATCGAAGAAGCGCACCATGGTCCAGGCGCGCGTCAGCGACAGCACGTTTTCCATGCCGCAGCGAGCCGTCTGCTCCAGGTAGAGCCGGTAGGCCTTGATGATGCGTTCCAGCCCGGAGAGGCGGGTATGACGCTCGAGGAAGTTGAAATAGGCCATGAACAGCGAGGCATGCACGTTTGGCTGCCAGGTCATGAACCAGTCGGTCGAAAACGGCAGCATGCCCTTGGGGGGCGACACGCCGCGCACCTCCTTGTAAAGCTTGAGCAGGCGCTCGCGCGAAAGATTGGTTTCGGCTTCGAGCAGTTGCAGGCGGGCACCGAGCTCGATCAGCTCGATGGCGAGGCGAATATCTCTCGCCTCCGAGATTACGGATTTGTTGCGCATGGACGACCTCCCAGTGTTGTCGCTACGATCGGTGCGATCAGGCCACGGACTCGACCGGCCTGCCGGCGGCGAGGATGGCGGCATGGATGTGGCCGACGCCGCGCTCGCGCTCGTGGTTGGCCAGCAGATCGATCAACAGGGAATCGTCAAAACGGAAGCTGCACAACAGCATGTCGGAACTCGCCATTTTCAGGACTTGTCCCGGCGTCAGGGTTTCCAGGATGTCGGCAATCTCCTCGCTGATGCCCAGACGGAACACGGCAGCTTCGCGATCAGAGCGAACCATGTTCTGCGCCAGCATCAGATAGGCAAGATTGACCTCCTTGATGTCATTGTAGGTGTCGGTCGATTTCATCTTTCCCCTCCTTGCATTGCCGCCAATCCCGGTCACGACTTCGGCCACTGGAACAAAATTCAGGCCACTTGCATGCCCGTCTGGCAGTGATGACATTTTCCAAGGAGTTCGGCAAGAAGAAAATCAACGGAAAGACCATCCTTTTGTAAGAATAGGATGGGAGGCGCTTGTAAGAATAAACATTACAAAAGCGACTTTATTTTATGTTTTTAATAGGTTTTTTTGTGGTCAAGCACTTTCACACGACCCGTTGGACCGTTGCCACACGATTCCTACCCCGTTGTTTTGCAACATAAACACCTTCGTCGGCCCGCTTGAGCAAGGCATCGATGTCGGCGGTTCCTTCATCACGTACCGCCACGCCGATGCTGAGCGAGCATTTCAGATCCGCCTTGACGTTGTCCAGTTTCAGTTCCACAACTTCCCGCCGGATGCGCTCGGCACACACGAGTGCTGCGCGCAAATCCGTTTCCGGGCAGATCACCGTGAATTCGTCGCCACCCGTGCGACAGACCACATCCTGCGCCCGCAAACTGCTCTTGATGGCTTGGGACACCTGCTTCAGCACGAGGTCGCCGATATCGTGGCCATGGCTGTCATTGATCGTCTTGAAGTTATCGACGTTGACCAGCATGCACCCCAGCGGCCGCTTGCTGCGATTCGCCGCAAGCCATTCCCGGCGGAAGAACTCGATGGAGAAACGCCGGTTCGGCAGGCTGGTGAGCACATCGGTCAGCGCCGCGTCATTCAGGCGGCGGTTCGTTACGGCGAGTTCGGCGGCGAAGCGGCGGATCTCGTCCCGATCGCGCTCGATCTCCTGCTGCAGCATGACGACGCGCTGGCCGGCCCGCAGGCGGGCGCCCAGTACGCGCGGCTTGAGCGGCTTGCTCATGAAGTCATCGACGCCGGCGCCAAACGCCTCGACGAGTTTCTCCTCGGTTTCAAGCGCCGTCAGGATCAGGATGTAGATGCTGCGGCCGAACTTGGTCTGCCGCAGCGCGCGCGTCATGCCCACGCCATCCATGCCCGACATGACCCAGTCGGTGATGAGGATCTGCGGATGCACTTCGAGTGCCATCATGAAGCCCTGCTGGCCATCGACCGCCTCGAAGACCTGATAGCCGGAATCGCTCAGCATCTTGCTCAGGATGGTCCGGACCGCGCGATCGTCATCGACGATCAGGACACGCAGCGGCCCCGCGCCGACGCTCGGCATGCCATCGGCCGACAGTGCGGGGGCAGCCGGCAGCTGCGAAAACTCCTCGAAGGGGGGCACCTCGTGGGAGTCGACCTTCAGCAGCGTGGCCCATTCGCGCCATTCGCGCGCGATGCGATCCCCCAGCGTCACGAGATCATCGCTCTCAATCGCCAGCTTGCCGCCGTAGAGGAACAGCTTGGGCATGAGGATACGGCGCCCGCCCTCGTCGGCCAGGCAAAGATCGGCAATCAGCCGGGCCAGCGCCAGCATCCAGACGATCTGGTAGAGCCGTGAATCGGGCGGCGCATTGAGCCGTTCGGGTTCCTCGTGCTTGAACACCGCATCGACGAACATGCCCGGCAGCCCCCAGTCATGAAGCATGGCCGCCGTCATTTCGGCATGCGTCATGGCGAAACTGTCGCGCTCGAAGACCACGAGGGAAGAGTCCTCGCCCTGCTCCCGCTGCTCGAGCACGCGGGTGTATTCCTGCGGAAATACGCTGGCCAGCGAGAGTTCGCCGATCCGGCTCAGCAAGCCGATGCTGAATGCCTCCTCGGGAGACGCAATGCGGGTCTTCGCCGCCAGGGCCTGCATGGCCACGGCGCAGGCCAGCGAATGCGACCAGAAGCGCGAATAGTTGAATTTTTCACACTGGCCGCTCTGGAAATTCGATACAAGGGAAAAACTCAGCGCGAGATAGCGCACGGTCGAGATGCCGAGCAGGATCAGCGCATCCTGCACCGCAGTAACTGGTCGCGTCTTGTTGTGCAGCGCATTCGCCGCCTTGATCAGCCGCCCCACAAGCGCCGGATCGGTTTGCACCACATGAGCCAGCTCGGCAACCGAGACATCGGATTTCTGCGTCAACCGCATGACGGCCAAGGCCGCGCCCTTGGGTGAGGGCAGGTCACCCAGCGCCTTGATTTCCTGCAGTCTTTCACAGTGATAGGGGCTGCTGTCCTGAGACGGCGACATAGGGCTTTGGTAGGGATATCGACCTTGAGCGGCTGTTTATACCACCATCGATGGACGTGTCCAGGGGGATCCGGCGTTAAAATTCGAATCCATGGATCCGGCCATCAAATACTGCTGCAGCTGCGCCGCGCCCGTCAGCCTGCGGATACCGCCAGGCGACAGCCAGCCGCGCCATATCTGCGATGTCTGCGGCGCGGTTCATTATCGCAATCCGCGCATGGTGGTGGGCGCCCTGCCGGTGTGGGAAGACAAGGTGCTGCTGTGCCGGCGCGCCATCGAGCCGCGCCACGGTTGCTGGACACTGCCCGCCGGCTTCATGGAAAACGAGGAAACCGTTGCCGAGGGGGCCCTGCGCGAAACCCGGGAAGAAGCCTGCGCACGCGTTGAACTCCACGAGATGTACACGCTGATCTCGGTGCCACATATCAGCCAGGTGCATGTGATCTTCCGGGCGCGCCTGCTCGACCTCGACTTCGCCGCCGGCGACGAAACGCTGGAAGTGGCCCTGTTCGACGAGGCGGACATCCCGTGGGACAACATTGCCTTCCGCACGGTGGCGATGACGCTGCGCCACTTTTTTGCCGACCGCGCCGCCGGACGGTTCGACTTGCACGTCGAATCCGTCGTGCTGCCGAAGTAAGCGCTACTCAAGGAGCACCTCGGGCCGTCCCGAGTGTTTCATGGCCCTTGCGGCGCTGTCGGGGTGGGACTACTCCTCGACCTCGAACACCACCGGCAGCAGCACGGCAAACTCCTGCCCCCGCAGCGAATCCGGTAACAGCGCGCGGGCAGCCGCCGCACGCAGCATGTCGAGCGCCGCGGCATCCAGTAGCGCGTGACCGCTCGAACGCGCCAGTTCGGCCTGGCGCAAAGCGCCCGCGCCCACCGAAATGCGCACTTCGGCAGTCCCCGTCATGCCCTCGCGCCGCGCCGCTTCCGGGTAGCGGCGAAACTGCCGGGCTTCGCTCGCCAGCGCCAGCCGGTAGAGACGCAAGCCTGTGGCATCCGGCCCGCGCACCTCGCTTTGCGCGGGCAGGGCGACGGTTACGGGCCGCGATTTCTCCTGCAGGCTGGGCACGCCGCCCGGTGCAGCCGGGCTGGCGGCAGGTGTCGCTGCGAGTGACTCCTGGGACACGGGGGCCACCGGCGGCGGGACAGGTGCCTTGAAAGTCAGGGCTGGCGGGACGGCATCTCGCAGCGGTGCCTGCGCAATCACCGGCTGGCGTGGCACGAATTCCCGGAGGGATGGCGGCGCGGGTTCGGCCACCGCTGCGGCAACGGGAACGCGCAAGGAAGCTTGCAACGGCGTAGCCGGTGCCACGCCGACCTCGACCGGAAGCGCCAAGCCGGCCAGCGCCCCGAGCGCCAGGGCATGCAGACCCAGGGACCAGCCCAGCGGACGCAGCGGAAATCCGGCGCTTGCATGGGTTTTTTCCTGCGGCAGGGATAAACTAAACATCGTCAGAATGGTCTGATTGATTTTGCGGTATTGGTTGCGGCATTTTAGGACGATCGCTTCGGCTCATGAATGCATACCCGCTGATCCTCACGCTGGACCCGCACGGTGTCCCCCATCGCTGGGTGACATGGCAGCATGCGTGCTTCTACTATGCCAAGGATCTCGTCGCCTGGGCCATCGGCGCGAACAGCTTCGTCATCCATGGCGGCCTCAACCGCCTGACGGGGCAGCGTTCCGAGATTTGCGCCAACAGCATCATCGCCATCAAGGGACGCGCCCTTTCCGGTCGCCTGTTCAACCATGTGCCGCCACTCGACAACCGCGAACTGTTCCATCGCGACCGCCACATCTGCGGCTACTGTGGCGACAGTCTGCCCACTTCGAAGCTGACCCGCGACCATGTGATGCCTGTTTCGCAGGGCGGACGCGATGTCTGGATGAACGTCGTCACGGCCTGCCGCAACTGCAATCAGCGGAAAGCGGCCGCACGCCCGAGGAAGCGCGCATGCAACTGCTGTACGCGCCCTATGTGCCGAACAAGGCCGAGTACCTGATCTTGTGCAATCGCAACATCCTCGCCGACCAGATGGACTTTCTGGCGCAGCACGTACCCAGCCAGAGTCGCGTCAGACGCTGACGCCTATCCGCCACCCGCGACGGACTGGCAGCCGGTAAGCTTCAATCCTCTTTCCGGGCACAGAGCGTCTTGCCTTGCGTGAACAGGCAAACGCGATCGCGTCCCGCCTTCTTCGCGGCATAGAGCGCCTTGTCGGCGCCCTGCACCATGTCGTCGGCCTCGGCAATAGCCGGCTCGCGCGTCGCCACGCCGATGCTGGCCGTCAGCTGGATCACATCCTTGTCCAGATCAATCCGCAATGCCTTGATCAACTGGCGCAAGCGCTCGGCGACCACGAGGGCCGTTTGCTGTTCGGCATCCTGGCAAACCAGCAGGAATTCCTCGCCGCCCACGCGACTCACGCTATCGTGCTTGCGTGCCGCCGACTGAATGACCCGGGCGATTTCCTGCAGCACCCGGTCACCGATCGCGTGGCCGTGACTGTCATTGATGGACTTGAAGTGATCGACATCGATCATCAGTGCTGCCACCGGCTGGCCGGTACGCAGCGAAATGCTCCAGGCTTTTGCCAGTGCCTGCATGCCGGCACGCCGGTTGGGCAGGCCGGTTAACAAATCCGTCATTGCCGCGTGTTCGAGGCGACGGTTGCTGACCGCCAGTTCGGCGGCGAACTGCTTGAGCTGCGCGCGATCGTGCTCCCAGGACTCCAGCAACTTCACATAGTGCAAGGCCGCCCGCATGCGGGCATTCAGCGCCCGGTGATTGACCGGCTTGGTGATGTAATCGTCAACGCCGGCCTCGAAGGCCTCGACGATTTTCTCCTCCGTTTCCACGCCGGTCAGCATGACCACGTACATGGACTGACCCCAGTCCGTGGCCCGCAGGGCCCGACAGAACTCGATCCCGTCCATGACCGGCATCAGCCAGTCACTGACCACGATCTGCGGCATGACCTGCAAGGCGAGCGCCAGCGCCTCGCGTCCATTTTCTGCCGTATGGACGGTACACCCCAGCAAGTTGCGCAGCAGCGCCTCCGTCTTGATACGGTTCGTCGGCTCGTCCTCCACCAGCAGCACCGTCTTGCACGCGGTCCAGTGGTCATGATCCGGGCGGGGTGCCGGCGCGTTCGTCATGCTGTCAAAACTCGGCACCGGAGGCGACTTGATTTGCAGCAGTTCGCCCCATGTCCGCCACTGCTGGATCACCCGGTCGAACAACTCGCCGAAAGTGCCCGCGTCGAGGCCGATCTTGCCGCCGAGCCGCATCAGTTCGGAGACTTTGTTGTGACGATCCACCTCGTTGGCCATACCCAGATCGGCCATACAGCGTGCCTGGAAGAGCAACTGGGTCAGCTGGTAGGGGCGGGAGCCTTCAATGAAGCCCGACTTTTCTGGAGCCTCGTGGTATTGAACCGGTTCTGCCAGAGCCCTCGGCATGCCGCAATCGGCCATGATGAGAGCCGTGAACTCGGTGTGGTCGGTTTCCAGACGCTCGCGCTCGCACTCCAGCAGTACCGCGCCAGCTTCCTGTGCTTCCAGAATCCCCGCGTACTCCGCGGGATAGACCGTCGCCAGGGCCAGTTCGCCGACCCGGGCCAGTAACCCGCAGGCAAACAGGTCATCGGGCGTCGCCGCCTTGACGAGCCGTCCCAACTCTTGGCAGGACACCGCCATCAACAGGCAGTGGGACCAGTAAGCCGCATAATCGAAGCCCCGGCAAGGTCCCTGGACGTACTGGTCGATCAGCGAAAACCCCATGGCAAGCTGCCTGACCGCGTTCATCCCCAACCGCAGGACGGCACCATGGATCGACGCCACCGCACGGCCGCCATTGATTGCCGCGTTGGCCTGGCGCAACAGACGTCCCGACAGGGCGGGATCGGTCTGCACGACGCGCGCGACCTCGTCCAGCGCTACATCCTCGCGGCGGCACAACTCCATGATGGCCAGGGCCACCCCTTTCGGACTCGGCAACTGGCCGGAGATACGGAGTTGTTCGGCCTTGCTCATTGCCTCGCTTCCTGCTTGGTAGTCGCGCCATCACTATCCTGCAAAGACCATTGCCGCGTCAACAACGCGGTGATTTCGGCAGGTGGCACAGGCTTGCTGAAGTAATAGCCTTGCAACATATCACTGGCCAGATCGCCAAGCATCATGGCCTGTTCGCGCGTTTCAATGCCCTCTGCGGTCACCGTGAAGCCCAGGTTCTTCGCCAGGGAGACAATGGCGCGCACAATGGCCAGGTTGGCGCGGTCGTGCGGCAGGCCGGACACAAAGCTTTTGTCCACCTTGAGATTGCTCAGCGGCAAGCGTTGCAGATAACTCAGCGACGAATAACCCGTGCCGAAATCATCCAGCGACAATTGCAGCCCCAGTGCGCGCAATGACCGGAGCGTCTCCAGCGTGGCCGCACTATCCTCCATCAGGGCGCCCTCGGTCACCTCGAGCTCCAGCCATTCGGCTGCCAATCCGGTCTCGCGCAGGATCGCCGCGACCTGCTCAACGAGGCCGGCATTCCTGAACTGCACCGCCGACAGGTTCACCGCCACACGCAATGTCTGTCCGGCCACATGCCAGCGCATCGCTTCGGCACAGGCAGTGCGTAACACCCATTCACCGATCGGAATGATGAGCCCGTTCTCTTCGGCGAGCGGGATGAACTCCATGGGTGCGATCAACCCACGCTGGGGATGCTGCCAGCGGATCAGCGCTTCCAGCGATCGGATGCGTCCGCTGGCGATATCCAGTTGCGGCTGATAGAGCAGGAAAAACTCATCCCGCTCGAGCGCAAGCCGCAGGCTGCTCTCCATGTCGAGGCGGCGCATCGCTTCCTCGGTCAGGGAAGTGCTGTAGAACTTGCAGTTGTCGCGGCCCTGCTCCTTGGCGTGATACATCGCCGTATCGGCGTGCTTGAGCAGGCTGGCGGCATCTGCCCCGTCATCAGGATAGATGGCGATGCCGATGCTCGCCGTGACGATCACTTCACGACCTTCGAGGATGAACGGACGGTGCATGAGCTCATGGATGCGCTGTGCCACCATCAGCGAATTCTCGCTGTTGGGCAGCTGCGGCAGCAACAACGTGAATTCATCGCCGCCGAGCCGCGCGAGTTCGACTTCCACCTCACCCAACTCGACACGTGCCACCAGATCCGCGGGGCGCACCGCATTGCGCAACCGGTCGGCGACGGCTTGCAGCAACAAATCACCCGCCCCGTGGCCCAGCGTGTCGTTCGACCGTCTTGAAACGGTCAAGATCAAGGAAGAGAACCGCCAGTTTGCCCTGCTGATGCTTGGCACGCTGTACTTCCCGATTGAGCCGCTCGGCGAAAGAAAGCCGATTGGGCAAACCGGTCAGAGGATCGAAATAGGCCAGCCGATAGATCCGGCTTTCGGCATCCTTCCGCTCGGTAACATCCCGGGACAACACGATGAAGTGCGAGACCTCGCCCGGCTGGGGGGCCTTGCGGGCGACGGAAAGCTCGAACCAGCGTACGCCATGGGCCAAGGGCAGCGCGAATTGACGGCCAAAGGAACTGCCGGTCGCCTCGGCCTCGCCCAAGGCCGCCATGCAGACCGTCGCCGCCTCGGCGGGCAGAGCCTCGGTGACGGTCCGCCCCAGCAGTTGTTCCGGCGGAGCCCCCAGCAACTCGTTGCGCGGTGAGTGAAAATCGTAGTAACGGCCATCGCGATCTAGTTCGAACATCAGGTCCGGAATGGCATCCAGGACCGCCTGCAGCCGATTGCGCGTCGCCAGCACCTCAAGCTCTTGTAACTTGCGCTCGGTGATGTCCTGAACCGAGCCGACACCACTCAGCAGCGTGCTTTCCTTGTCAAAGCTGAGCATTGCCTGTTCGAGCACCCAGCGAATTTCATCGCCCACCACGATGCGGTGCTCGAAGCGATAGGGAGCGCCGCGCAGGGCCTCCTGCCAGGCCGCCTCCAGCGCCGCCAGGTCGTCGGGGTGCACACTCTCCAGAAAGCACTGATAAGTCAGCGGCGTGCCTTCGGGTATGCCGAACATGCGATAGGTCTCGGGCGACCAGTGGAGCACGCCCGTTTGCATTTCGAGATGCCAGCTGCCCAGCTGGGCAACGCTTTGCGCCTCATGCAACTTCTGCAGGTTTTCATAGCTGCGGTTCAGATAGCGCACCCGGTGACCCAGCAACCCCCAATTGATCGGTTTGGCGATGAAATCCGTGGCGCCCATGTCGAAAGCGCGCTCGACCGACGCAAGATCGTCCATGCCCGTTACCATGACAATGGGTAGTTCGACGCCGATGCTCTGGCGCAAGCGGCGACAGGTCTCGTAACCATTCAGGCCAGGCATTTCCACATCGAGCATGACCACATCGCAGGGCGTCGCGGCAAACTGGCGCAGAGCCTGCTCGCCATCCTCGGCCAGCTCCACCACGCAGCCGGATTTCGTGAGTGCGGCCTGCATCAGCAAGCGCGTAGACAAGTCATCGTCGGCGACGAGGACGCGGATCATATCGGGCATCAGTCAGCTTCCTGCAACAGCTTGCGCAACTCGCCCTCGGCCCGGGTAAATTCAGCCCGCAGTGGCTCGGCCACCTTGGCAGCCGCGTCCAGCTGGGCCGTCCTGCCCAGGTTCTCCAGCTCCTTGAACAGGGTCGCCAGCGTCTCGGCACCGACGTTGGCTGAACTCGACTTGAGCGTATGGGCCGTGCGGCGCAGAGTCTCGGCATCGCCCACCACGAGCGCCTGATCGAGTTGCTGCATGAGGGCGATCGCGCTGTCGAGATAGGCGCGCAGGATCTTCTGGACAAGACCCGTCTCGCCGGCGGGGTCGAGTTCGTGCAATTGATCGAGCGTAGCCCGATTGATGGCGCAGTTCGATATAGCGCTGTCCGCCGGAACCGCTACCGGTAGCGTGGCCGTTCCGCCGGGAGCGGCTGGCTGGCCTTCGCCCGCAGGCAGCCAGCGCCGCAGCAACTGCGCCAGCTGGTCGATGCTGTAGGGTTTGGCAAGGTAGTCGTCCATGCCCGCGGCTGCGCAAAGCTGGCGATCGCCCTCCATGGCGTTTGCGGTCAGCGCGACGATCGGCAGGCGTGGCTTGTTCCCGGCAGGCGCGGCACGCAACGCCGAGGTGGCCTGATAGCCATCCATCACCGGCATCTGGCAATCCATCAGGACGAGAGCGTAGTCCTGCTGCTTGATCATCTCCAACGCTTCGGCACCATTGTTGGCGATATCGACCGTCAATCCCAGATTGCCCAGCATCGCCTTGGCGACGGCCTGATTCACGTGATTGTCCTCGGCCAGCAACACATGGCCTTGCAGCCGGGATTGGTATTCGACCGGGTCCGGCACGGCAGCAGCGGTACCGCTGCCCGATGCCATGCTGAGTGCATCCCTCACCATCTCGTACAAATCCAGCTGGCGCACGGGTTTGTTCACGCAGCGGAGGATGCCTGCCGCTTCGCGTTCCTGGGCGCTGCCCGCATCGATGGCGGAAGTCAGCATGACTTTCACGGTGTCGGCCAACGGAGCACGCGCACCGATGGCCTGCGCCAGTTGCAGGCCGTTCATTACCGGCATGTGCATGTCCAGGATTGCCAGGCGGAACGGATCGCCCGCCGCGCAGTACCGTTCCAGCTCCGCCAATGCCTGTTCGCCGCTCTCGACGCAAGTCGCGCGCATGCCCCACCCCTCCAGCTGCTGGCACAGAATTTCGCGATTGGTCAGGTTATCGTCCACTACCAGGACCCGGACACCCGACAGATCGGTCGGGCGCATGACCCGAGCGGCAAGTTCGCGCGCCTTGGGCAGGGTCAGCTCGAACCAGAAGCGCGCGCCCTGCCCCGGCGCGCTGTCGACATGAATCGCACCTTCCATTAGCTCGACGAGGCTCTTGCAGATCGCCAGGCCCAGGCCGGTGCCGCCAAACTGGCGTGTGGTGGACCCGTCCGCCTGGGTGAAGTGATCGAAGATCCTGTCCTGCATCGCAGGAGGTATGCCGATGCCCGTATCCTCAACGCTGAAGACCAACCGGGCTGCATCGGCTGTCTCGCTCTCGACGCGGACACGCACCACCACCTCACCGCGGGCGGTAAACTTGATGGAATTGTTGGTCAGATTGACCAACACCTGGCGCAAGCGGAACGCGTCGCCACGCATCAACAGTGGTGAGGCCGGGGGGATCAACTGCGCGGCCAGCTCCAGTCCCTTCTCCGCGGCAGGCTGGGCGAACATCGACACGACATCCTCGACCAATTCGCCCAGGTTGAAATCGGCGACTTCCAGTTCCATGCGGCCCGATTCGATCTTGGAAAAGTCGAGAATGTCGTTGATGATGCCGAGCAGATGTTTTCCGGAACGCATCACCGAATCGGCATAGTGTTGCTGGTTCGGATCCAGTCGCGTCCGCAGCAGCAATTCCGTCATGCCCAGCACGCCATTCATCGGTGTCCGGATCTCATGACTCATCGTCGCCAGAAACTCGCTCTTCGCCTTGCTTGCCGCCTTGGCCTGCTCCAGTGCGTGGCTCAATTCGGCGGTGCGCACCCGCACCATGTCTTCCAGATGCTCTCGATGCTGCTGCAAGCTGGATTCGCGCACGCGAATCTCGGCCAGCATGTCGTTGAAACCCCGCGCCAGGCCATCGATTTCGGTGATGTCGCTGTCCGCGGCACGCTGCTCATAGTCACCTTGCGCCTTGACGCGATCCATGACCAAGGTCAGTCCGGTCAGCGGATCCAGGACCGAGGCATTCAGGCGCGTTAACAAGAGTCGCGCCAGAATCATGGCCAGGAGCGCCGCCAACCCCGTGATGGACGCATGCCAAAGCATCTGTTTGTACAGTGGCGTCAGATCCTCCATCATGCGCAAGAGGCCAAGCATTTGGCCATCCTGCCGAATGGGTTGCTGTACCTGCAGATAGCGATAACCGGGCAAGCCCACATCCTCCTCGAAGGCCACCACCTTGTCGGGCATGAGCTGGTCCTGCGTTTCATAGCGGGCGAACAGTTGGCCTTTGGCATCATAGAGTGCAGCCCCATGAATATCCGGCGAGTGCCTCAGGGAACCCAGCAGTTCGGTCGCCGCCTTGTTGTCCATGAACATCAGTGCCGCCGCTGCGTTCTCGCCCAGCAGGGAGACCTTCACCCGGGAATTCTGGCTCATGCCGTGCAAGTTGATCAGGAAGCTGCTGATGATGACAATCAGGGCGACGAAGGCCAGCGATATGCCCAGGGTCAATTGGTTGATGTGCCGCAGGCGGTGGCCAAGCGGAACGCGCCCTGAAGCGGTGTCCTGCTTCACTGCAGGACCTCTTCGGCCAGCCGCAGCAACTGGCTGCTCAGAGTCAGGCCCACCTGACGGGCGGCCCGCTGGTTGATATCGAAGCGAATCCGGCCGTCAAGCATCTTGAGCCCGATCATGCCGCCCGCCTGGATGAAATTCGGGCTGTCGCTGACCGTCAGGGTCGGTGTCTGTGCCAGTGTGCGCAGTACCATATCCACGCGATGTACTTCGCTGGCGGGGATGAACAGCACGTGGCAATCACGCCACTCCTCCGGGCGTTCCGTCTGTCGCGCGCGCACCACGAGACCCTTGGCCTTGACTCCCCCCAGTTCGGCCAGCTTGCCCGAAAGGGCCTGCGGGCCAAGCCAACAGATTTTCAGCTCTCCACTGCCCATGAACGCAGTGGGCCACTCTGCGTACTTCGCAAAGTTCAGGACAAACCCTGCCTTGACGTTGTCCTCGGTCGGCGGCAAGGCAAAAGTCATTGCCGGCAGCAACAACAGTAGCGCCAGTAGCGCCTTTCGCCATCGCGCTCCGGTGATCATGAAGATCGACATGGCTCAGAACTTCCAGTCAGCCTTCAGGTAAACGCTACGTTCGATCTTGACGGGGATGGAATAAATATTCTGGGAAATATATTCCAGATGGCTCGAGTCCAGCAGGTTCTGACCGATCAAGGAGATCTCCAGATCCCGGCTCGCCTTCCAGGCCAGGCGCATGTCCAGGCTGGTGTAAGCGGAAACGGTGGCCGATGCCTCGGAACTGGGGATGATCTTGCCCACCTGACGCAGCCAGACATCCCACTGCAATTCAGGCGTGATGTCCAGGGACGAGCGCAGCGAGATCTGGTGGCTGGGCGTGGCGCGGCTGAACTCGCCACCCGAAGCGCCGGGCAAGGGATCGCGAGGACTGATATGGAACAGGGAAGTGTTCGCCTGCAAGCGCCAATTCGGCAGCGGCAACCAGTCCACCGCCACTTCCAGGCCGTAGGACTCCGCGCCGATGGTGTTGGTCAGTTCCAGCGGAAGGTAAGGATTGCCCCCGTAGAACAGCGGCAGAGTGGTGGGGCCGGGAGGCAGGACGCCGCGCAGATCGGCATAACGGTAATAGAAGGCCGCCACTTCCGAGGTCAAGCTGCGGCTCCACTGCCTGCGCCAGCCCAGATCCAGGGCACTGAGTTTTTCCGAATCCATATTCGGGTTGCCCACCGTGGCCAGGGGAGGAATAAAGAAGGGCGGAATGGGTAGAAAAGTGGGTGGCGCAACGAAGGCGGTGGAGCTGCGCTCGCCGCGTGAAGGCGTACGTACCGCGCGGGAGACGGCGGCCCAGAGGCTGTCGTGCGCGCTCGGCGTCCAGAGTAATCGAATGTTGGGTTGTACCTCGACGCCGGTGAAAGCGTTATGTTCGAGGCGGGCACCCAGGGTCAGACGCCAGCGTTCCGGCACCAGCGTGATGTCATCCTGGATGAAGGCGCTGTACAAACTGAAGGACTTGCCGCTATCGGCAAATAAACTGTGTGCCGTGGCATCGATCTGATCCTTGCTGGTCCGATAGCCCAAACCCCAGACGAGATCATGGGTTTCACCGTTGATCCGTTGCTGGTATTCCAGATCGAAGGTGTCGTTCCGATAGCGGGCGACACCCAAATCGGTATCGTTATGGTCGATAAAGGCTTGCAGTGAATGAGAGCCGTTGGCTGTCGGGTGCTCCCACCGGCCCTGCAGGTTGGCGGTATTGCCTTTGCCATCGGTGTTCAGGAGCGTGGTGTAGGGAGGGGCGGCGGAGATGGCAGCGATCTTGTCACCCGCCCGATAGTCACTGATATTGCCTTGCAGGCTGTAGCTATCGCCACCACGCTTGGCATCCAGGCGAAACCCCGCCTGCTGGGTTTTCCAGGTATCCGGCCCAGCGCCGCCCGCCACGGCCTGGCCACCATCGACCGATTTGGTGTTGGCGTGCAGGCGCAAATAAGTTTCTTCGTCCAGTGTCCAGCCATAGCGGGCCAGGGCCGAACCGCGTACTTCGTTACCTGCCGCGGCGCTGAGCAGTCCGCCCTGAGTATCCTTGGCAGAATAGGTGATGATGTTGATGATGCCGTTGACCGCGTTCGCGCCCCAGAGGGAGCCGCCCGGACCGCGGATCACCTCGATGCGCTCGATATTGCTCAGGGGAACGTCGTTGTGCTCCCAGAACACGCCGGAAAAGGCGGCACTGTAGATGGCACGGCCATCCACGAGGACCAGCAGCTTGTTGGAGAAGCGGGAATTGAAGCCGCGAATGCTGACCGACCAGCGATTCTGGCCGATGGCGGCCACCTGCACTCCGGGTGCGAGGCGCAATGCCTCGGGGACATTGGTGGCGCCGGAACGGCGGATGTCGTCGGCCTTGATCACGAACACCGCAGCGGCCGTTTCTGCCAGGGACTGCTCCTTCTTGGATGCGGAGGTCACCGTGATTTGCATCAACTCTTCCAGGCTGAGGTTCAGCACGGAATCACCCTGCGGCGCGGCGAAGCTGGCCGAACTGGATGCCAGCGCCAGGCCAAGGAGAAGGGACACGGGTTTCTTGTTTCTCATGATTTTTTTCATGGTGTTAAGTCCGGATGGGTTTGCGCACGCGATGTTACGGGACAGGAGTTCGCCGTCCCTTGTTTCAAGCCTGATCAATTGTATTTTGTCCATAGGATCAACAATGTACTACCTCGATCAACACGGCGACCGGGGTCTAGTCCGACGCATTATTTTTACACCTTTCCCATGCAAGCCGCCAAAGCCTGACCGCCCTTCTTGGGCGCAACGCTTCGGCGTCGCGCCCTTTCCGCCGATGTTGCGTGCCAGGATAGAAGCGCGCGGCAAGCGTCCCAACTTGACTTACCCTATCCATATTGATATCGGCACACCACGTCAGAACTTGAAAACCTCACTGTTTCACTGTCCGTGCCAGCCTGAGCAGACTGGACGAAACCACCAGATTATTCTTGCGCGCTGCCGTCAGGTTGACGTCGAAGCGCAATTTGTCGTCGACGGTGACCAGCCCGATGATGCCACCTGCTTCAAGAAAGCGGCCGGACCCGTTGATCGTGAGCACCGGATTCCCAGCGCTGCGACGCAGGATCCCCTCGATATGCTCACCTTCGCTTTCGTCGATGACCAGTAGATGGCACGTTTTCAGATTCTCGTCACGACGGGCAGCGCGCACCCGCAAGACGCGACTCTGGACCGTCTTGCCCTGCTTCTCGCTCAGGACGTTGAACAGTTCGTTTTGGGGTCCCACCAGGCAAAGGATTAGCTCACCCGGACTGGCGCCCAACGCCTCAGCTGGCCATTCGACATACTTGCCAAAGTTGAAAATGAAGGCGCCCTTCAGCTCGGCCTCGCTGATTTGGGCTCCGCCCGGCAGGGCCCAGCCGGCCAGCGCCATGCCGAGCAATAATGCACGAGCGCGTCGAAGCCTGGTCATGAACGTGCCTGCCATGATGCCGCCCGGAGTCAGAACCGGTAGACCATTTTCAGTCGCGCGCTGCGGCCATCTTGTACCAGCGTGTTCTGCCAGTTGATGGTGTCCTTGGCCAGCGGATGCGCGTAGCGGGTATCGAACAGGTTGTAAAGACCGAGGGAAACCTCCAGTCCCTTGGCCCACTTGTCCGCGACCAGATGCAGATTCGAGAGCCAGTAGCCATCGAGTTGCGTGCCTTCGACCGTCTGGCGCTTGCTGGAATACTGCAGTTCAAAACCCATCAGCAGGCCGGTGTTGGCGAGCGGCGCAGAAAAATTCAGCTTGCCGAGCACGCGCGGTGAGTTATTCAGGCGCTCACTTGACCGATAGGCCACGTCCTGGTGGGTGAGGCTGCCACGCAGCCGGCCACCCCAGTCCCAGGTCTTGTGTGCGGACAGTTCCACGCCGGTGGCCACCACATCCTCGCCACTCTGATATTGCCCCAAGCCGGAAACGGGATCGATGCCGAGCGTCACCAGGCCTTTCATGTTCCAGCGATAGACCGAGCCGCGCAGTTGCAGGTCGGGGCGGAGGCGATGGTCCGCCACCACTTCCAGCGTGTCGATGGTTTCGCCGCCCAGCGCAGGATTGGCCACCTGGGTCAAGCCATCCCCATAATCGCGCTCAAACGCGTTGGGTGCGCGATGGGCGCGGCCGTAGAGTGTCTTGAGCGTCGTCGCCGGCGTCGCATTCCAGATCAAGGCCAGGCGCGGGCTCAAGGCGGTGCCAGTGGCGTTGTTGCGGTCGGCACGCAGTCCCAGCGTGGTGGACAGGTGATCCGTCAGGCGCCACTCGTCCTGTGCGTAAATACCCATGCGCCAGCCTGCGCCGGGGATCCGCACATTGAGCGGATCAGCGGGATCGGTGGTGTTGATGTTGGCCTGATCGCGGCGCGTGATGTCCTGATACTCGAAGCCCACCATGAGCTTGTGTCCGTTCCAGGCCGTCGATAGCAGGCGTGCCTCGAGGCCATGCCACTCGCTCTCGCCGGACGCCAGGTAAGGCACCCCGTAATTGAACAAGCCGCTCCACTCAACCTGGCCCGCGAACAGGCGCGCCATCAGGTTCAGCGTATCGCCGGCAACATTGTCTTGAAACTGCAACTGGCCCAACAAGGCGCGGTCGCGCTGGTATTGACCGGGCACCAGCGGATCGCTGAAGAATGCCCCCGTGGGATCGTCCTTGCGACGGTCGCCATAGGAAAAATCGAACGACCAGGGTCCCCGGCCCAGCCGGGCCATGAACTCCTCGTCACGTTCCCCGTCCATGCGCTGCGCAAGACCGGACACGTCACTGCCACCGGGCCCGGCACCGGGAAAGGTCATGAAGTGATCTTCGCCGCGGGCTTTCACGCCCTTGGCCGACAGCAGCACGTCAAGGCCGTTGTCGAGCTTCTTGCCCCAGGTGGCGCGACCTTCGCGGACCGACTGCGGATACGCGTAGGCTGCAGCCAGTTCGACCCCATCGACGCTCGCCCCGGTGCGGGTGATGACGTTGACCACGCCAAACAGCGCATTCTGGCCATACACCGCACCCCCTGGGCCGGGGATGAATTCGATGCGTTCGACCAGATCGAGATCTATGGGAAATATCTGGCCAATCAGTGCGGAATCATAGGTGGCATCATTCAGGCGGTTGCCATTGATGGCCAGCAGCACGCGCGTGGAGTAGTCGCCGGGCAGTCCGAAGCCGCGCGTGCCGAGGTAGGAATATTGCCGGTCGTAAGTGAGATACATGCCGGGCAGGCTGTTGAGCGCCTCGGCGAGGGTGCGCCAGCCGTAGATCCGGATTTCGTCCCGGGTGATGACGCTCACCGCGGCAGCAACCTGATCCACCTTCTGCTCGTACTTGGAGGCGCCGGTGATGCTGACATTCAGCAGGTCTTCCAAGCTTAGCGTATCCAGATCCGCGCGGGCTGAGGCCACCGCAGGCCACGCCAAGGCCAGCAACGACGACACGACGGTCAAGTGAATATTCGGTCGTTTCATAACGCGCTCCCTGTCGCGGCGTATGCCGAAATACAAGTTTCAATTGCTGCCCCGACACCACGAATTCCCCTTCTGCGCGGCTGTCCAGGAAGATATGTCCCACAGAACATATGCATTGTATGCGCGCCATACGGCGACAAATCACTCAAAAGCGGATAAAAAGTCGGCTTTGATCTGTTCGGCCGCTTAAGCTGTCTTATCCATGCAATCCCACAAAAGCCTCACGGCCTATCGGCCCTACTGGGCCAAACGCTTCGGCGTCGCCCCCTTCCTGCCGATGTCCCGTGCCGAAATGGAGGCGCTGGGCTGGGACAGTTGCGATGTGGTACTCGTCACCGGCGACGCCTATATCGACCATCCGAGCTTCGGCATGGCGCTGGTCGGCCGCCTGCTGGAGGCGCAGGGCTTTCGCGTCGGCATCATCGCGCAGCCGGACTGGAGGTCCGCGACCGACTTCCGCCGGCTCGGCCAGCCCAATCTGTTCTTCGGCATCACGGCCGGCAACATGGATTCGATGGTCAATCGCTACACGGCCGACCGCAAGATCCGCTCCGACGACGCCTACACGCCGGATGCCGCACCGGGCAAACGCCCCGATTACGCGGTGACGGTGTATGCGCAGCGAGCCCGCGAAGCGTTCAAGGGTGTCCCCATCGTCATCGGTAGCATCGAGGCCAGCCTGCGCCGCATCGCGCACTTCGACTACTGGTCGGAAACGGTCAGGCGTTCGGTGCTCGTCAACAGCAAGGCCGACCTGCTGCTGTTCGGCAATGCCGAGCGCGCGCTGGTCGAAGTCGCGCACCGCTTGGCGAAGGGCACGCCGGTCGGCGAAATCCGCGACCTGCGCGGCACGGCTTTCATGGTGCCGTCCGGCTGGCGTCCGGCCGAGGACTGGATCGAATTGGACGAGAGCGCCCCCGACAAAGTCAGACCCGGCGAGACGGCAGTCAAGTTTATGCCGCGTGTGCCACGCCAGCAGACCGTCCTGCGCCTGCCCGCCTTCGAGCAGGTCAAGGGCGACGACGTTCGCTATGCGCATGCCTCGCGCATCTTCCACCTCGAATCGAATCCCGGTAATGCGCGCGCCCTGGTGCAACAGCACGGCCAACGGGATCTCTGGCTCAATCCGCCGCCCATTCCGCTCACCACCGCCGAGATGGACTACATCTACGGTCTGCCCTACGCGCGCGCGCCGCACCCCAGTTACGGCGAGGCGAAGATTCCGGCGTGGGAGATGATCCGCTTCTCGATCAACATCATGCGCGGCTGCTTCGGCGGCTGCACCTTCTGCTCGATCACCGAGCACGAGGGCCGCATCATCCAGAGCCGCTCGGAAGCCAGCATCCTGCAGGAGATCGAGGACATCCGCGACAAGACGCCGGGCTTTACCGGCGTCATCTCCGACCTTGGCGGCCCAACCGCGAACATGTACCGCATGGCCTGCAAGGACGCCGCCATCGAGGCAGCCTGCCGCCGGCTGTCGTGCGTTTATCCGGAGATCTGCCCAAACCTCGGCACCGACCACGGCCCGCTGATCCACCTCTACCGCAACGCGCGGCAAGTGCCGGGCGTGAAGCGCATTCTCATCAGCTCGGGCCTGCGCTACGACCTCGCGGTGCGCTCGTCCGAATACGTCAAGGAACTGGTCAGCCATCATGTGGGCGGCTACCTCAAGATCGCCCCCGAGCACACCGAGGCAGGTCCGCTCTCGAAGATGATGAAGCCGGGCATGGGCGCCTACGACAAGTTCAAGCACCTGTTCGAGGCCGCGTCGAAGGCCGCCGGCAAGGAGCAGTACCTGATCCCCTACTTCATCGCCGCGCATCCGGGCACGACCGACAACGACATGCTCGAACTTGCGCTCTGGCTCAAGCGCAACGGCTTTCGTCTGGATCAGGTGCAGACCTTCCTGCCCACGCCGCTGGCCATCGCCACCGGCATGTGGCACACCGGGAAAAATCCGCTCAAGCGCGTTTCAAAGGATTCCGAGGAAGTTGCCGTCGTGCGCGGCGGCCGCCAGCGCAAACTGCAAAAAGCCTTCCTGCGCTACCACGACGCGAGGAACTGGCCGCTGCTGCGCGAAGCGCTCAAGGCGATGGGGCGCGCCGACCTGATCGGCAATGGCAAGCGCCATCTGGTGCCGGCCTGGCAGCCCAAGGAAGACATGCCATCCAGTCGGTCAACGCAAACGACAAAGCCGCCCCTTGGGGCGGCTTCGCGAAAGTCAGGGCTGGCGGGACGGCATCCCACCAAGGCAATTAAACGCAACCCGTAGGCTTGGGCATCCCGGCATAACGCGAGGCCTGCTTGGCGGGGCCGTAGGGGAACAGGTCGAAGAGGTACTTCTTGTCGGAGAACTCGTCGCCGAGATCGTTGCCGATCAGCTTGGTCATCACGCGCAGATTGGGCGCCGTCGAGTTTTCGGCATAGTAGTCGCGGATCCAGTTGATGACTTGCCAGTGCTTGTCGCCCAGCGCGAGTTCATCCTGCCCGGACAGCACGACAGCGACATCTTCCGACCAGTCATCGAGGTTCGCCAGAAAGCCTTCGGCGTCGGTTTCAATCTCCTTGCCATTCACTTTGATCATTTTCAAATCCTCTCTGTTGGAATTGGGGGTAAATACTTGACTTGTTTTGTCGGATTTTAAACTGCAATCCGTACATGGCCAATTGTTTTTGCCAATCGCTGCGATAGGGAAGGGAAATGACGGGGCACTACAAACGCGGCGCCAAGCAAAAAGCCCCTTAGAATCGGGGCTTGTCGGTTGCTGGCGGAGAGGGTGGGATTCGAACCCACGGTACCTTTCAGTACGCCTGATTTCGAGTCAGGTACATTCGACCACTCTGCCACCTCTCCGTCGCGGCGGATTATAACCATCCCACTCCCGCATGGCGCATCGCGGGAAAATAACGACTGCGGAAGCGATGTTTCGACTGATTCGCCGGCTGTTCGGCCTGCCCATCCTGATCCTTGGCCTGTTGGCCGGCTGCTCCCGTCTCGAACCACCCGGGCCGGAGCAAGCGCTGGTGGTTGGCCTGCCGGCCGACCCGGTCTTCCAGCAAACCGCGCCGGACAGCGAAGGCATGAACGGCTTCAGTCGCGACCTGGTGGGTGCCTTCGCCGCGGAACTTGGGGTGAGCGTGCGCTATGTCGTGGCCACCGACTACCCTGCCCTGCTGGACATGCTGCGCGACCAGCAGGTGCACATGGTCGCCGCCGTCCCGGTACTGGGTGGCGATCCGGCGCTCATCTTCGGTCCGCCATTGCGCGAAACCCGCCAGTTGATCGTGCAGCACACCGGCGCCCTGCCGGTCGACAGTCCCGAGAAGCTCGGGGGTCGGGAGATCGCCGTGCTGCCTGGCGCGCCCCAGGCGCGCAGCTTGCGTGCCCTGCGCATCGACCCGCCCCCTGTCATCGTCGAACGCAGCGGGGTGGGCGAACTGGAACTGCTGGCCGATGTTGCACGCCGTCGTAGCGACCTTGCCGCCAGCGATGAATTGCATTTCGACATTGCCTCGAATTCCCATCCCGAACTGGGCATCGCCTTCGAACTGCCCGAAAAGGTCGCTTACGCCTGGGCCTTCCCGGCGGCCAATTCAGGGCTGCGCGACCGCGCTGCACGCTTCATCGAGACCGCCCGAGAAAATGGCCTGCTGCGGCGCCTCGACGACCGTTATTTCGGCCATATCAAGCGCCTCGACACGCGCGACATCCAGGGCTTTCTCGAACTTGTCCGCGGGCGCCTGGGCAACTATCGGCATTTTTTCCAGGAAGCGCAGGAAATCACTGGCATCGACTGGCGCCTGCTGGCCGCGCTGGCCTATCAGGAATCGAAATGGGATCCCTTCGCCACCTCGCCCACCGGCGTGCGCGGCATGATGATGCTGACTGAGGAGACCGCCGATCGACTGGGGGTCGGCAACCGGCTCGATGCGCGCGAAAGCATCCTCGCCGGCGCGGAGTATCTGGCCCGCCTGATGGACGACCTGCCCGACGAAATCAGGCAGCCCGACCGGCTCTGGTTCGCGCTCGCGGCCTACAACCTGGGCATGGGCCACCTGCGGGGCGGGCAGCGGTTCGCGCCCGGCCTCAAGCGCGATCCGTACCTCTGGGTGGACATGAAGGAAGTCTTGCCGCTGCTGTCGCGGCCGGAATACTACGAGCGCCTCAAGAGCGGCCGGGCGCGTGGCGGTGAAGCGGTCATCCTCGTCGAGAACATCCGCAACTACTACGACGTGCTGTCGCGCTTCACACCCATCTACACACCGCCGAGTCTCGGTGGCGACGGGCTGCGCCGCGACAAGAAACTCAAGCGACTAGCGCGCAACTAGCGTTTCGACGCCGCCCATGTAACCGCGCAGTGACTCGGGCACGGCCACCGTGCCATCGGCGCGCTGGTAATTCTCCAGCACCGCGACCAGCGTGCGGCCGATCGCCAGCCCCGAACCGTTGAGGGTATGCAGCGGGCGCGGCTTGCCGCCCTTGTCCCGGCAGCGCGCCTGCATGCGGCGGGCCTGGAAGGCTTCGAAGTTCGAGCAGGAGGAGATTTCCCGGTAGGTGTTCTGCGCCGGCAGCCAGACTTCGAGGTCGTAGGTCTTGGCGGCGGAAAAACCCATGTCGCCGGCGCACAGCGCCATCTTGCGGTAAGGCAGATTCAGCTTCTGCAGGATCGTCTCGGCATGGCCCGTGAGTTGCTCCAGCGCGTCCCATGACGCTTCAGGCGGAACGATCTGCACCAGTTCCACCTTGTCGAACTGGTGCTGGCGGATCATGCCGCGCGTGTCCTTGCCGTAGCTGCCCGCTTCGGAGCGGAAACAGGGCGTATGGCAGACGAACTTCAACGGCAGCTTCTCCGTATCGAGGATTTCGCCGCGCACGATGTTGGTCACCGGCACCTCGGCGGTGGGAATCAGGTAGAGGCGGCTGCCATCACTGCGCTCGACGCGAAACAGGTCTTCCTCGAACTTCGGCAACTGGCCCGTGCCGAACATGCTGTCGGCGTTCACGAGGTAGGGCGTGTACAGCTCGGTGTAGCCGTGCTCGGCGGTGTGGGTGTCGAGCATGAACTGCGCAAGCGCGCGATGCAGCCGGGCGATGTCCCCGCGCATCAGCGCGAAGCGGCTGCCGGAAATCTTCACCGCCGTTTCGAAATCGAGGCCGCCCAGCGTTTCGCCGAGTTCGACATGATCCTTCGGCCCGAAATCGAAGGCCGGCGGCGTGCCCCAGCGCGCCACCTCGACGTTACCGGTTTCATCGCGGCCGTCCGGCACGCTTTCGTGCGGCAGGTTGGGGATGCGCGCAACGAAGGCATCGAGTTCCGCGAGCAGCACGGCGAGCTTTTCCTCGTTGGCCTTCAAAGCATCGCCCAGCCCGGCGACTTCGGCCATGACCGGGCCGACATCCTCGCCCTTGCCCTTGAGCATGCCAATCTGCTTCGACAGCGCGTTGCGCTTCGCCTGCAGTTCCTGCGTCCGGGTCTGTACCTGCTTGCGTTGCGCCTCCAGGGCCTCGAAGGGAGCGAGATCGACGGCGGCGCCGCGGCGGGCGAGGCCGGCGGCAACAAGCTCGGGCTGGGTACGCAGCAACTGGATGTCAAGCATGGAATATTCCTTGAAAAGGCCCGTCGGGCTTGCTTAAAAGAGAGTGACTACCCATCATTTTAAAGGGGATTGCCGATGATTTCGCTCAAGGATTGCCTCGACTACAGTGATCTGACGGAAGAAGAAGTTACCGTCATCGCCAGGCATGAGCATCTGCCTTACCCTTACGCGGTCGAACTGGCGTGCGGTCTTTCGCAAACGGGAGAAGGCGAGGACTTGTTGCGCTGCCTGCTCAAGGCGGCCATCCACGATGCCCGGCACGATCACGATACCGCGGCACTCAAGACCGCGCGGCATGCGCTTGAGCAGTTCTGCGCCGCGCACCACGGGGGCTGATCAGTCTTTTTTCTTCTGCTGCTTGCGGTGCTGCGCGTCAAGCGCGCGCAGGCGGGCAAGTTTTTCTGAAATCTTCTGTTCCAGACCGCGCGGCGTGGGTTTGTACCACTCGACGCGCGGCATGCCTTCCGGCAAGTAGGTCTCCCCCGCCGCATAGGCTTCCGGCTCGTCGTGCGCGTAGCGATATTCGCTGCCGAAACCCATTTCCTTCATCAGCTTCGTCGGCGCGTTGCGCAGATGCTCCGGCACCGGCCGGCTCTGGTCCTTGCTCACGAAGCGCCGCGCCGCGCCGTAGGCGACATAGCCGGCATTCGACTTCGGCGCCACCGCCATGTAGATCACCGCGTTGGCCAGCGCGAGTTCGCCCTCGGGCGAACCGAGCCGCTCGTAGGTCTGCACGGCCTCCAACGCGATGGACAGCGCGCGCGGATCGGCCAGGCCGATGTCTTCGCTCGCCATGCGGATGATGCGCCGCGCGAGGTAGAGCGGATCGGCGCCGCCGTCGAGCATGCGCGTGAACCAGTAGAGCGAGGCATCCGGGTTCGAGCCGCGCACCGATTTGTGCAACGCCGAGATCTGGTCGTAGAAGGCGTCGCCGCCCTTGTCGAAACGGCGCAGGTCGGAGGCGAGCGCCTGTTCCAGAAAGTCAGCGCTGACGAGACGGCACGCCGCGGCCTGCGTGGCCGTATGCAGGGTTTCCAGCACGTTCAGCAACCGCCGCGCGTCGCCGTCGGCATAGCCGACCACCCGATCGATGGCCGCGGGCGCGAATTCCAGTTCGGGGAAGGCGCGCGCCTGCGCGCGGGTGAAGAGTTCGCGCAGGTCATCCGCCGTCAGCGACTTGAGCACATACACCGAGGCGCGCGAAAGCAGGGCCGAATTGACCTCGAACGAGGGATTCTCCGTCGTCGCGCCGATGAAGGTCAGCAGGCCCTGCTCGACGAAGGGCAGGAAGGCGTCCTGCTGCGCCTTGTTGAAGCGATGCACCTCATCGACGAACAGCAGGGTGCGCCGGTCGGACTGGGCGAGCGTGAGCTGCGCTTGCTCCACCGCGGCACGGATGTCCTTCACGCCCGAAAAAACCGCTGACAGCGCGATGAACTCGGCATCGAAGGCATCCGCCATCAGACGCGCCAGCGTGGTCTTGCCGACGCCCGGCGGCCCCCAGAGAATCATCGAGTGCGGCGTTTTCGATTCGAAGGCGAGCCGCAGCGGCTTGCCCGGGCCGAGCAGGTGCTTCTGCCCGATCACCGCAGCGAGCGTCGCGGGGCGCAACTGCTCCGCCAGCGGGGCGTGGGGCTTGTTTGTCGTGAACAGGTCGTCGGACATGATGCACCAATGATAAACCGGCGTCCCGCAACGTCCCGTGCCGGACTGCCGGCGCTGGGGTAAAGTTCACAGGCATCCTCGATCGTCCGGACCATCGCCATGCAAGACCCCAGCGCCATCGTCAGCGTATCGCACGTCATCCAGCTCGCGGTCGCCCCCGTTTTCCTGCTGACCGGCGTCGGCGCCATCCTGTCCGTGCTGATCAACCGCCTCGCGCGCGTCGTCGATCGCTTCCGCGCCCTCGAATGCGAATTGCTGAAAGCGCAGGAAACTGCCACGGGCGCGATCAGGGACGAAATGAGCCTGCTGTCGCAACGGGCGCGCATGATCCACTGGGCCATCGGCCTGTGCACCAGTTGCGCGCTGTTCGTCTGCCTCGTGATCGGCCTGCTGTTTCTGGGGGCGATGATCGACATGCGACTCTCGACCCCCATTTCCATCCTCTTCATTGTCGCCATGCTGGCCCTCGTGGCCGGCCTGCTGTGCTTCCTGCGCGAGATCACCCTCGCGCGCGGCAGCATCCACGTCGTCCCGCGCTGAGGCACTGCTGCTGATGCCGTCCCGCCAGCCCTGACTTTCAACACCGGAATTCACCATGTTCGACATTCAGAACTACGCCAGCTTCCTGATCGCCATCCTCGTTTTCCAGCTCGTGCCCGGCCCGGGGACGATCGCGATCCTGAATGCGACGGCGCGCAACGGTATCGGCGCGGGCTTCGGCGCCGTGCTCGGCACGCTGCTCGGCGACTTCATTTACATGGTCGCCGCAGTACTGGGACTGGCCGCCGTGATGCAGGCAAACCCGGTGCTGTTCGAGGCCCTGCAGTGGTTCGGCGCGACTTATCTGGTCTGGATGGGCATCTGGCTGCTGCGCATCCGCTTCGCCGCCGCCGGGGATGCGCCCCAGCCGCAGCGTTCCGGCTGGGTCTATTTCCGCCAGGCCTGCGCCGTCAGCCTGACGAACCCCAAGGTCATCCTTTTCTTCGTCGCCTTCTTTCCGCTGTTCCTGCGCGCGGATGCGTCAGGCACGACGCTGGTCGCGATGATGCTGCACGTCACCGTGCTGAGCTTCCTCTACCAGGCCGGGCTGGTACTGGTCGGCAATGCCGTCGCCGCGCGATTGAAGCGGCTGCCGTTCGCGCGCCGGCTGGCGACGCAACTGGCCGGTGTTGCGCTGATCGGCTTCGGCTTCAAACTGGCGGCCAGCAACCGCTAGCGCACAAACAATCTCCGCTCACTCACCGATCACATCGGCGCCCTTGGGCGGCGTGAAGCGGAAGGCATCGGCCGGCAGCGCCGGATTGGGCTGGAACTGCGTAAATAGCAGCGTGGTGGTCTGGCCGAAGTTGTCCTGCACTTCCATGAGCCGCGGCAGGTTGTTCGACAGCCCGATGCGCACGCGCGCGAACGTGCTGTCCGCTGCCTTCGGTATCGCATCGACGATCTCCAGCCCGTCGCTGGCACCCGCATCGGCCAGCGTGAAATGCTTGTCGAGCGATTCGCCGGTCAGCAGCGCGGCCGGGCTCGCGCCGAGGGTTTTGTCCATCTTGCCGATGGTCACCTGGTTGAGATCGAGGTCATAAGTCCAGAGCTTCTCGCCGTCGGCCACCAACAGCAACTGGTACGGCTTCTCGTAGGACCAGCGCAGCTTGCCGGGGCGCGCGAGCATGAAGATGCCGGTCGAGTTCTGCGGCTTGCGGCCGGACTTGGCGACGACGCTTTGGGCGAACGTCCCCTGCGCCGCGTGGGTGTTGGCCCAGAAAGCTTTCAGCTGGTCGATGCCGGCGGCGGCGGCAACGCTGGAAAGCAGCAGTCCACAAAGGAGGATGAGTGTACGCATGGGCACATTATCGCCCATGCACCCGACCCGCCGTCTGTAGCAGAGTGTAAGCAATCAATACGGCTCGTGTGCCGTCTCGCCGGGGCTGACTTTCACTCGGCCTGTTCGGGCACCAGCACTTCGCGCCCGCCGGCACCGTTCATCGGCGAGACGAGCCCGGCGCGCTCCATCGCCTCGATCATGCGCGCGGCGCGGTTGTAGCCGATGCGCAGATGGCGCTGGACCAGCGAGATCGACGGCCGGCGCGTCTTGAGCACGACCTGCACGGCCTGGTCGTACATCGGGTCGGCTTCGACATCGGCGCCTTCTTCCCCGGCGCCTTCGGCATTGTCGCCGGCCGGCGCGGACAGGATGTCGGCGGCGAATTCCGGCACGCCCACCTTGCGCAGATGCTCGACGACGCGATGCACCTCGTCGTCGGCGGCGTAGGCGCCATGCACGCGCACCGGCAGCCCGGTCCCCGGCGCGAGGTAGAGCATGTCGCCCTGCCCCAGCAGCGCTTCGGCACCCATCTGGTCGAGGATGGTGCGCGAATCTATTTTCGATGACACCTGGAAGGCGATGCGCGTCGGGATGTTGGCCTTGATCAGACCGGTGATGACATCGACGCTCGGCCGCTGCGTGGCGAGGATCAGGTGGATGCCGGAGGCGCGCGCCTTCTGGGCGAGCCGGGCGATGAGTTCCTCGACCTTCTTGCCGACTACCATCATGAGGTCGGCCAGTTCGTCGATGACGACGACGATGTAGGGCATCGTCTTGAGCGGCGGTGGGCCGGCCTCGGGGTCGCCCGGCAGCGCGAGCGGATCGGCGATGAAGGTGCCGGCCTTCTCCGCTTCCCTGATCTTGCTGTTGAAGCCCGAGAGGTTGCGCACGCCCAGCGCACTCATCACCTTGTAGCGGCGTTCCATCTCACCCACGCACCAGTGCAGCGCGTTGGCGGCCTTGGTCATGTCGGTGACGACGGGCGCCAGCAGGTGCGGAATGCCCTCATAAACGGACAGTTCGAGCATCTTCGGATCGACGAGGACCAGACGTACGTCCTTCGGCTCGGACTTGTAAAGCAGCGAGAGGATCATCGCGTTGATGCCCACCGACTTGCCCGAACCCGTCGTGCCGGCGACCAGCAGGTGCGGCATCTTGGCGAGATCGGTGACGACCGGCTGGCCGCCGATGTCCTTGCCGAGCGCCATCGCGAGGTGCGAGTGCATGTCGTGATAGACCTTGGCGCCGAGGATTTCGGACAGGCGCACGGTCTGGCGGCGCGGATTGGGCAGTTCGAGCGCCATGCAGCTCTTGCCCGGCACGGTTTCGACGACGCGGATGCTCACCAGCGACAGCGCGCGCGCCAGATCCTTGGCGAGGCCGACGACGGTCGAGCCCTTCACGCCGGTGGCCGGTTCGATCTCGTAGCGCGTCACCACCGGACCCGGATGGGCGGACATGACCTGCACCTGCACGCCGAAATCGGCCAGCTTGCGTTCGATCAGTCGCGAGGTGAATTCGAGCGTCTCGGCGCTCGGCAGTTCGTCGTTGGCGTGGTTCGCCTCGTCGAGCAGATGGAGCGGCGGCAGCGCCTCGCCCGGCGCGTCGAAGAACAGCGGCGCCTGGCGCTCCTTCTCGATGCGCACCTCGGCCTTCTTCGCCAGCGGGATATCGAGCGCCACAGGCTCGATGCGCACGGGTGGCGCCTCTTCGAATTTCTTCAACGCCTGGTCGATCTTCGCCTCGCGCTTCTCGGCAACGACACGGCCGTAGCGACGATCCTGCCAGCCTTCCCACAGCACGATCAGGCCGTACCACGCCGCTTCCAGCAGGCCGCCGAACTTTTCGAGGAAACCGATCCACGACACGCCGGTCGTAAGGCCGAAACTGGCGATCAGCGCCACCATCAGGATCAGCGTACCCCCGGTGAAACCGAGGTAGGTCGCGGTCAGTCGAACCGACTTCAAGACCAAGCATGCCACCCGGCGCCAGCGGGAGCGCCGCTTTCAGGCTCCAGAAGCGCATCGCCTCAAGGCCGGAACTCGCGATCAGGAAGATCACGAAGCCACCCAGCGCGATATACAGCGGCCGCCGGTCCTCGCCGAAGAACTGATTGATGCGGTGATAGCCCAGCGCGACCAGCATAAACAGTAGCCCCACCCACCACCAGGCGGAAAAGCCAAAGAGGTAAAGCATCAGGTCGGCCAGCCAGGCGCCGAAGCGCCCGCCCGGATTGGCGATCGTCTCGACATCTGCGGCCTGTGACCAGCCGGGGTCGGCCTTGTTGAAGCCGATCAGGATCAGCGCGAGATAGAGACCAACGGCGGCGATGACCAGCCAGCGCGCTTCATGCACCAGCGCGGCGATGCGCTCGGGCAGCGGCTGGGCAGGCACTCGGGGCCGGGTCGAATACGAAAGCGTGGCGAAGGACATGGGCGGAATTCCTGACAAATATAGACGCTATGGGTATCGTGCAGATTGTCATCCGGGCCGGGGGCGGCAATCGGCGGAACAGGGGAGCAATCCCCGTCCTGACGCCCCTTATAATTAGTCCGAACATTTCCGGAAAAGGATTGCCACGATGACTTCATCTGCCACCCCCCGCCACTCCAAGTTATTGATTTTAGGCTCCGGCCCCGCCGGCTATACCGCCGCCGTGTATGCCGCGCGCGCCAACCTCAAGCCCGTGCTCATCACCGGCATGGCCCAGGGCGGCCAGCTGATGACCACCACCGAGGTCGATAACTGGCCGGCCGACGCCGACGGCGTGATGGGTCCGGACCTGATGGCCCGCTTCGAGAAGCACGCCCAGCGCTTCAACACCGAGATCATCTTCGACCACATCCACACGACGAAACTGGCCGAAAAGCCGATCCGCCTGGTCGGCGATGCCGGCGAATACACCTGCGACGCCCTGATCATCGCCACCGGCGCCTCGGCGCAGTACCTCGGCCTGCCCTCGGAAGAAGCCTTCTCCGGCAAGGGCGTCTCGGCCTGCGCCACCTGCGACGGCTTTTTCTACCGCGACCAGCCGGTCGCCGTGATCGGCGGAGGCAACACCGCCGTAGAGGAAGCGCTCTACCTCGCCAACATTGCCAGTCACGTCACCGTCGTGCATCGCCGCGACAAGTTCCGCGCCGAGAAAATCATGCAGGACAAGCTGTTCGAGAAAGAAAAGGCCGGCAAGGTCACGATCAAGTGGGATTGCGTGCTCGACGAAGTGCTCGGCGACAAGTCGGGCGTCACCGGCATGCGCATCAAGAACGTCAAGTCCGGGGCGACCGAAGACATCAAGTTGATGGGCGTCTTCATCGCCATCGGCCACAAGCCCAACACCGACATCTTCGCCGGCCAGCTCGAGATGCAGAATGGCTACATCATGACCCAGGCGGGCCGCGACGGCAACGCCACGGCGACCTCGGTGCCCGGCGTGTTCGCTGCCGGTGACGTGCAGGACATGATCTACAAGCAGGCGGTCACCTCGGCGGCGACGGGTTGCCAGGCCGCGCTCGACGCCGAGAAGTATCTCGACAACCTGGCCGGCTAGGCCATGCCAGACAGGACGCTCGATGCCGCATCGCGCGCCCTGTTCGAGGACGCGGTGGCCGGCGCCGTGCCGCTCGCCAGCGACCGCGTTCACCACGAACCGCTTCCGCCGCCCCCGATTCCCCGCCAGCGCAGTCACGACGAGCGTGCCGCGCTCGACGAATCACTCTCCGACAACGATCCGCTGGCTTTGGCGCTGGAGGGCGGCGACGAAGCCGTCTATCTGAAGCCCTGCATGGCGCCCAAGGTGCTCAAGGACCTGCGGCGGGGCCGCTGGGTGGTGCAGGCCCACCTCGACCTGCATGGCATGCATCGTGACGAGGCGCGCCACCACATCGCCGCCTTCCTCGCCGAATGCCTGCCGCTGCAGCAGCGCTGCGTCCGCATCGTGCATGGCAAGGGCCACGGCTCACCTGGCCGGATCCCCGTGCTGAAACGGCTGGTACTCGGCTGGCTGGCGCAGCGGCAGGAAGTGCTTGCCTTCTGTCAGGCCCGCACTGTCGAGGGCGGTGCCGGCGCCGTCATCGTGCTGCTCAAGGGAAATTAGCCGCCGCGTCCAGCAAGACCTCGACGCCATCGTGAGCTGAAATCGCCGCAGCGGGAATCCGTTCGCCACGGCACCATGCAGACATTGCCGCACGCTTGCCGGCGCCGGTGACGAGGAACAGCACCTGCCGGCTATTGGACAGCCGCTTCGCCGAGAGGCTGATGCGTTCGGGGGGCAGTTTTGGCGCATCGGTCACTGCCAGCACCGGCGGCGCATCCGCGCCCGTGCCCCAGTCACGGCCGGGGAACAGGCTGGCGGTGTGGCCATCTTCACCGAGGCCGAGCAGCACCAGGTCGAAAGGGCCGTCCGGCAGGGTTGCGGCATACGTCCGTGCCGTCTCGCCAGCGCTGACTTTCACCGACACATTGTGAACCTGCGCCGCCCTCAGCGACGCGCCATCCAGCCAGGCCGCGCCCGCCATGACGTCGTTGCGACGCGGATCACCCGCCGGCAGGCAGCGCTCGTCACCGAACCAGATGCGCCAGCACGGCCAGTCGGCCGATGCGGTACGCAGCAGCCGATAGACGGCCTGCGGCGTCGTGCCGCCGGCCAGCACCAGGCGAAATTCGCTGCGCGCGGCGATGGCGCTGGCGGCAGCAGCAAGGATGCGGTCACGCGCGGCAGCGGCCACGGCGGCGGCATCCGGCAGCATGGTCCAGTCGAGTGGGCGTGGCATCATGGCCTACACTGTCATGAACAGGAAACGAAAAGGAGAACGCGATGCAAGCGATCGGATTTCTCGGCTTGGGACGCATGGGCGCCAATATGGTGCGGCGGTTGCGCCGCGCGGACATTCCCGTCGTGGCGTGGAATCGCAGCCCGCAAGTCGCGCACGATCTCGCGGCGGAAACCGGCTGCACCGCCGTCAACGATTTCACCGCGCTGGTTGCCGCCTTGCCAGCGCCGCGCATCGTCTGGCTGATGCTGCCGGCCGGTGCGGCGACGCAGGCGGCGGTGGAGGGCCTGCTGCCGCTGCTCGGTCCCGGCGATCTGCTGGTGGATGGCGCCAACGCCTTCTACAAGGACAGCATGGCGCGCGCCGCCACGCTTGCGGCGCAGGGCATCGACTACGTCGATGCCGGCGTCTCGGGTGGCATCTGGGGGCTGGAGAACGGCTACTGCCTCATGTTCGGCGGCACGGCAGACGCGGCGGCACGCATCGTCCCCTTCATGCGCGCGCTGGCGCCGGCACCTGACACTGGCTGGCTGCACTGCGGGCCCGCGGGCAGCGGGCACTTCGTCAAGATGGTCCATAACGGCATCGAGTACGGCATGATGCAGTCGTTCGCCGAAGGGCTTGCGCTGCTGCACGGCAAGCAGGAGTTCGACTCGACCTCGCGGCGGTCGGCGAACTGTGGCGGCATGGCTCGCGTGGTGCGCTCCTGGCTGCTCGATCTAACGGCAGAATTCCTCGCCCGCGGCGAAGCGATCGACGCTGGCGCGGCCATCGCCCCGGTGGTGGCGGATTCCGGCGAAGGCCGCTGGACGGCACAGGAAGCCATCGAACAGGGCATTCCGGCGCCGGTGATGTCGCTGGCGCTGATGATGCGCTTTGCCAGCCAGGGCAGGACGACACCGCCAACCGCCTGCTGGCCTGATGCGCCAGGGCTTCGGCGGCCACGCGGTCACGACGGCGCAAGACAAGTCCGCGCACGGCAAATCCGATGCGTGACGGCGATCCCTGCGCCTTCGTCATCTTCGGCGCCACCGGCAACCTGACGCGCGAGAAGCTGGTTCCGGCGCTGTTCCACCTTGAATGCGCCGGCCGCCTGCCCGAGGATCTCGCCTTCGTCGCCTGTTCGCGGCGGGCGTGGGACAGCGCACGCCTGGCGCGTCGAATTGCGCAAATGGATCGCTGGCGTTGCGCCCAGCACGGGAGCGGTTCGATGTACGCCGTAATCGAACGTTTCGTCGCACGTTTCGCCATGTCAGCGGCGACCTGCACGACGTCGCACCTACCACGACTCGGGAAGAGCTGGCACGGCCGCGGCCCGGCGTATGCAACGCACGTCGTGTTCTACCTGGCGATCAAGCCGGCCGAGTTCGGCACGGTCATCCAGAACCTGGATGCGGTCGGGCTCAACAAGCCGCGCGGCCTGCATCGCGTCGTGGTGGAAAAACCGTTCGGCGAGGACATCGAGTCGCGCCCCGATGCTCAACGAGCTGCTGCACCACGCATTTCGACGAAGAGCAGATCTTCCGCATCGATCACTATCTGGGCAAGGAAACCGTCCAGAACCTGCTGGTGTTCCGCTTCGCCAACACGCTGATCGAACCGCTGTGGAACCGCAATTTCATCGACCATGTGCAGATCACCGTGGCCGAGGACGTCGGCATCGGCAGCCGCGCCGGCTACTACGACAGGTGCCGGCGCGCTGCGCGACATGCTGCAGAACCACCTGATGCAGCTGCTGACCGTCGTCGCGATGGAGCCGCCGCCCGCGCTGGAAGCCGACGCGCTGCGCGACGAAAAGGTCAAGGTGCTGCGCTCGATCCGGCCGATTCCGAAGCGATGCCCTACATGCCCACGCCTTCCGCGCGCAGTACGCGCGCCGGCATCGTGGACGGACAAGCCGGTCGGCGGCTTACCAGCAGGAAGCCGGCGTGGCGAGCCGAATTCCGCGACCGAAACCTTCGTCGCGCGCCAAGTTCTATGTCGACAACTGGCGCTGGCGTGGCGTGCCGTTCTACCTGCGCACCGGCAAGCGCCTGGCCAAGCGACTGTCGCTGATCGCGATCCGCTTTCGGCATCCGCCGCAGCAATTGTTCCGCGAAACGCCGCGCCGAAGTGCATCGAGCCCAACTGGATCCTGCTGTCGCTCCAGCCGGACGAAAGCATGCACATGGAAATCCATTCCAAGCAGCCGGGCCTCGGCATGGATACCCGCCTGATCCAACTCGAACGCGTCTTACCGCAACGCCGACGACGTCGCCATGGACGCCTACGAAACCCTGCTGCTCGACGTGATCGAGGGCGACCGCACGCTGTTCATCCGCTTCGACGAGGTGGAATGGGCCTGGCGCGTGGTCGATCCGATCCTCAAACAGTGGGCACGCGAGCGCGAATTCATCCACACCTATCCGGCCGGCAGCTGGGGGCCGCCCGAAGCCGAACGCCTGTTCGACGACGAGGACACGGCATGGCGCAACGCGCTCTAGGTGTCGGGCCGGGGGCTGCGCGCCCCTGCGACAATCCGCCGCATTCCCTTCCCGAAGGTGTCAGGGTAGATTTCCTGCGACAATTGAACGCATGAGGAATCTCCACCATGAGCAGCCAACCGCAACCGTCCAAGGCATCCGCCCAACCGGAAATGGCCTCGCTGCTGCTCGGCGCGGGTTTCGCGCTGGCATCGCTGATCCTGCTACCCGCCGTGGCCCAGAAGATCGGCATGGGCTCCAGCCTCACGATGATCGCCCTGCGCGGCGCCCTGATGCGCGCCGCCAACCGCTTCTAGCACCCTATCCCCTGTTTTTTGTTCCTCCCCGGTGTGTCCGATGCATGGGCACACCGCTTTATTTTTGATGCGCCCCGCTGACCGTGCCCTGACGCTGCTCCTGATCGCCGCCGGCGGCTTCGCGCTGACTTTCGTCGATGCCGCGCGCCTGCGCGCTGACGCCGCAAGCGCCACGGCCGGGATGATCCAGCTCGTCGAGCGCCTCGGACTCACCGATCCGGTGCTGTTCACCGAGGCGCGCTACACGCGCCACCCGACGCAGGCCGACCTGCAGTCGGCCTTCCAGGACCACCCGGTCGCCCTCGAACACTTCCCCACCGGCTCGCTCATGCCACCGCCGGCCGGCATCCTCAAGGCTTATGAACACTTGGATCGAAAAACAGCGTCACCTGATTGATTTCACGCTCGCTTCGCTGGCACGGCGCAAGGGCAAAAACCTCGGCCTGCTGTTCATCTACACGCTGCTGGTGTTCGTGCTCGCCTCGGTGGCGCTGTACACCCACGCGCTGCGCACCGAGGCGCAGAAGGTGCTGGCCGGCACGCCGGAAATCGTGCTGCAGCGCCTTGTCGCCGGTCGTCACGACCTGATCCCGCCGGGCTACATCGAGAAGATCGGCCGGATTCGCGGCGTGCAGAAGCAGGAAGGCCGCCTGTGGGGCTACTACTACGACACCGTGGTGAAGGCCAACTACACCTTCATGGTGCCAAACGACATGAAGATCGACCGTGGCGAGATCATCGTCGGCCCGGCGCTGGAACGCTCGCGCGGCCTGGCCGCCGGCAACGGCATTTCCTTCCGCTCCTACTCCGGCGCGCTGCACACTTTCATCGTCGCCGAGGTGCTGCCGCAAAGTTCGGAACTGGTCAGCGCCGACCTGGTCCTCATGCACGAGGAGGACTTCCGCGCCTTCTTCAAATATCCGGAAGGGCATTACACCGACGTCGCGCTGTCGGTGGCCAACCCGCAGGAGATCAAGAACGTCGCCATCAAGCTGATGGACAGCCTGCCCGACTCGCGGCCGATCCTGCGCGATGAGGTGCTGCGCACCTATGCCTCGATCTTCGACTGGCGCGAAGGCATCATGCTCGCGCTGCTGTCCGCGGCGATCCTCGCCTTCGGCATCTTCGCCTGGGAAAAGGCCGCCGGCCTCTCGGCCGAGGAAAAGCGCGAGATCGGCATCCTGAAAGCGATCGGCTGGGAAACCGGCGACGTCATCAAGATGAAGTTCTGGGAGGGCCTGCTGATCTCGCTGACCGCCTTCCTGTTCGGCTACATCGCCGCCTACCTGCATGTCTTTCACTTCGACTCGATCCTCTTCGAGCCGGTGCTCAAGGGCTGGGCGGTGCTCTATCCGCGCTTCTACGCTGACGCCGCACATCGACGGCCTGCAGATCGCGACGCTGTTCTTCTTCACCGTGTTTCCCTACACGGCGGCGGTGCTGGTGCCGATCTGGCGCGCGGCGACCACCGATCCCGACACGGTGATGAGGGGCTGACCGATGCTGGAATTGACGCGCATCCGCAAGGCCTTCAACCAGGGCCAGCACAACGAATACTGGGCGCTCGACGGCATCGACCTGGCCATTCCGGAAAAGCAGGTCACGGCCCTGCGCGGCCCCTCGGGATCGGGCAAGACCACGCTGCTGACCATCCTCGGCTGTCTCGCGCGGCCGACCGAGGGCCGTGTGCGCCTCAAGGGCGAAGACATCTCGGGGCTGCCCGAACGCTTCCTCACCGAGATCCGCCGCAGCACCTTCGGCTTCGTCTTCCAGCAGTTCAACCTGATCAAGGGCCTGTCGGCCCTCGAGAACATCATCCTGCCGGCCTACCCCAGCGGCCAGCCGCGCCAGGTGCTGATCGAGAAAGCCGAGCGCCTGCTCGCCGATGTCGCGCTCGGCCACCGCCGCGACGCGAAGGTGGAATGGCTCTCCGGCGGCGAGCAGCAGCGCGTCGCCATCTGCCGCGCGCTGATCAACGATCCCGAGGTGCTGATCGCCGACGAACCCACCGCCAACCTCGACACGAAGCTGGCGAGGGAATTCCTGGGCATCCTCGAAAGCCTCGGCGCGATGCCGGCCGCACCATCATCCTCACCAGCCACGACCCGCTGGTCGTCGAACTCCGCCGTGGTAAATCGTGTCGTCACCCTGCGCGACGGCCGGATCGTGGATGCAAAGTAGTGCCGTCCCGCCAGCGCTGACTTTGCACAGATGATTTTTCAGCCCGCCATCATCGCGCTGCTGCTCGCGTCAGGCCTCAGCCTGTTCATGCTGGTTATCGCCGCGCCCTTCGCCGTGCAGGTGATCCGCCACTGGGACATCGCCAGCGGCAGCGAGCGGCAGCTGAAGCTGGAGCGGCGCACCTACCTGTTCTCGACGCTGGTCGTCTTCGTCTGGCGGCTGCAGATTCTCGCCGCTGCTGCTGTTCGTCTTCAACGCCGACAAGATGTCGGGGATGTTCGTCGGCGCCATGTGCGCGGTGGGCACGCTCAACGTCAATCGCTTACGGCTTCCCGGCGCTGCTACGCGCAAGTCGCGTTGTTCTTCCTCGCCGCGCTCTGGCTGGCGATCAACCATGTCGACAACCGGGCGCGCGACTATCCGCTGGTGCGCATCAAGTACACGCTGCTGCTCGCCTGCCATTCCGCTGCTTGCGCTCAGCCTCTGGCTGCAGCTCAGCTACTTCCTCGGCCTCAAGGCCGACGTCATCACCTCCTGCTGCGGCAGCCTGTTCTCGGCGATGCGCCGACGCTCGCCGCCGAGGTCAGCGCCCTCGAAGCCGCTGCCGGCGCATGCTGCTGTTCTACGCCGCGCTCAGCGCGGCCATCGGCCTCGCCGGCTGGCATTGGCAACGGCGCGACAACGCTCAGTGGCATCGCGACCGCGACTCGCCGCGCTCGGTGCCTTCGTCGCCAGCATCGCCGGCATCCTCTCCTTCGTCTCGCTCTACATCTACGAGCACCCGCACCACCACTGCCCGTTCTGCATCCTCAAGCCCGAATACGGCTACCAGGGCTACGCGCTCTACATGCCGCTGTTCGTCGCCACCGCCGCGGGCATGAGCACCGGCGTGCTGCGCCTGTTCGCCGGGCATCCCAGCCTCGCCCGGGTCATCCCCGCCGTGACGCAACGGCTCGCCGCCGTGGCGGCCATCGGCTTTGCCCTGTTCCTGATCGTCGCCAGCATCATGATCTGGCAGTCCAACCTGATCCTGCTGGAATAAAGCCCTGCCGCCACGCAGGAAGGGTACTCAGTTGGCGAAAACTTTCTTCAAAAATGTGATGGCTGCTTGCGCCGCCTTGTCGCGGGCGCCCGTATTGCCCTCGACGGTCGCACCTGTCGTGCCACAGTTCTTCAACGCAGTCTGATAAGCGCCTCCTTGAAGACGCTCATTCGTCGTCCGGTCATAGGCGTAATAAGTATCGATATCGACTTCGATCGGGCAATCCGCCTTGGTCTTGGTCGCTCGCGACAGATAGTGGTTTCGCGTATCGCCGGAGTCGAACTTGTGCTTGGCGCCCTCAATGGTAACGAATTCCACCGGCGTGCCTGCCTTGCCAATCCGGTCGGCGTAATCCTTGCAAGGACCAATCGGAACATAGTCGTCGGCATCCCCATGGATGAACAGGATCGGCGCTTTCGAGAATACCCCGGGCTTCACCACGAGGCGGAAGATGCCGTTGCAGCCCCCTCCATAGGTCGGTATCGCGGCCGCGAAGCGCAATCCTTCGGAAAAATGCTGCGATTCGATCAGGCGTTCGGCCGATGCCCGCAGGGTTGCCGTGCCGCCGCGTGAGAAACCCATGACCGCGATCCGGCGCACATCGATCCGCGGGTGTGTCGCCAGCAGCCGCAAAGCGGCGAATACATCGGCGACATCGGCGGAGAAAGGCACCTTGGACTGATCCTCGGCGGTACTCGTCACGCCGCGCGGACCGAACATGTCGAGCGTGAATACCGCGATCCCTGCCGTATTGAACTGCTTCGGCCAGAAGTCGAGCACTGCATCGTAGATACCACCGGAACCGTGCACCAGAATCACTGCGGGAACCTTGTCAGCCCCGGTTGGCAAGAACAGATGGCCGACGATGTTGACGGTTTCACCCGTCTTGTTGCCCTGAATGAGTTCGGCAAGCGTCTTGGGAGACCAACTGGCGAAAGCATAGCGGCCGTTAGGCGGGCTGCTCTCGAAACCGGTTACGAGTTGCGCCTCCTGAGCGAGAGCGGGAACTGCCAGTCCCCACACGGCTGCAGACATAAACAGTATGCGGCCAAGTCGGCCGAGAAATCCTGTATCCAGCATGGTAGCGCCTCCCAAATGAAGTCAGTCACCTTTAGCTTTCATTCCAGCCAGTACCCGTCAGTGGCCTGTCGCCACCGCATTCAAATTCAATATAGATCAATACGACATCCTTTGATACCGGGGTCAGGATGCGACAATCTGACGCACTCCCCTGATCCGTCGGTCGCAGCACATTTCCTGCGACAATTGACCGCATGTTGAATCAACATGAGCAGCCAGCCGCAAGCAAAAACTTCCAATCCGCCCGAAATGGCGTCGCTGCTGCTGGGTGCAAGCTTTGTGCTGGCCTCCCTGATCGTTTTGCCCGCCATCGCTCAACAGAGCGGCATGGGTTCCAGCCTGACGATCGCCCTGCGCGGAGCCTTGATGCGCTGCATCAAAGCATGCGCATTGATCCGGATCAAACACCTGCCGATTTGGCATCCCGCTGCGACGTCATGTCGCGCGACAAGACGTCACACGCGACGATCAGTCGCATAACTTTCGGTAGTGCGCTCCCTAGACTTCCACGTCTTCGCATTCAATAAAGCACCTGGGAGAAAACATGAAAGCCGTCATCAAGCCGCTGGCTCTGGCCGTGGCGCTGCTGCCCCATGTCGGGCATGCCGCCGAAACGGAAAAGAAACTCGACGAAATCAGCGTCACCGCGACCCGCGAGGCGCGCGCCACCGCCGATGTGCCGCAGGCAATTTCGGTGGTCGGCAAGGAAACCCTGGCGGACAAGAAGATGTTCAACGTCAAGGAGGCGCTGCAGGAAATTCCCGGGGTATTGATCGACAGCAAGAACGGCGGTTTCGATGCGCGCCTGATCATCCGTGGCGCCGGCCTCAAGGCGGCGTACGGCATCCGCGAGATCATGGTGCTGCGCGATGGCGTGCCGCTCTCCGACCCCGACAGCTTCACGCGGCTGGACTTCGTCGATACGCAGGACATCGAGCGCATCGAGGTTGCCAAGGGGCCCGGCAACCTGTTTGCCACCGGCAGCACGGGCGGCACGATCCAGATCATCTCGAAGTCGGTATTCGACGACCGCGCGAACAATCTGCGGATTGGCTTCGGCAACGAAGGCACAGAAAACTATCACCTGCGCTACGGTGGCATGGTCGGCGACAACCAGGCGCTGGCGCTGACCGCCACCTACCGCAAGATGGACAACGACTGGCGCAACTGGAACCAGTTCGACACAACCCAGACCTCGCTCAAGCATGGCTTGATCCTCGGCAACGGCGACGTGCTGGACAGCGAAGTGTCCTATGCCGAGGCCAATGTCCAGCTGCCCGGCGCGATGGATCGTACGCTGTTCGACCAGTTCCGCGTCAGTGGGGAACAGACCACAACATCGGAACCGTGGAAGAACTCGGGGCGCTATTCGAAGGTGCTGTTCCTCAACTCGCGACTGGAGATGCAACGCGGCGATTTCACCTTCAAGCCGCGCGTCTATTACAACACCTGGTACCACTACCATCCCGTCACCGGCATCATCAACGAAACGAACGACTGGGTGTGGAATCTCGGCACCGACCTCGAAGCCAACTGGCGGCACACGCAGGGCACGCTGGTCGGTGGCCTGACGATTCGCCAGGAGCGCGCGCCCGATTCACGCAAATACCAATACCGCGACATCACGACCGGCTTCGGCGGCCGCATTACCTCGACGCTTGTCGGATGCCAAGGGCACGCTGGCCGAGGTCGACGATGCCACCACGCTGCTCACCGGTGTCTATCTGCAGGAATCGTGGCGACCGACCGACCGCTGGATCGTCGACATCGGCATGCGCTATGACGTCGCGACCTTCGAGGACAACAACAACCAGCTCTGGAAATACGACTATGCGACCGGCAAATACGTCGCCGGCGCTGGCCAGACGACGCTGAAAAAGACCTACAACCTGCCCGCGCCCAAGCTGGCGGCCAGTTATCGGCTGACCGAAACGCTTCCACCTCTTCGCGCATGGTGGCCGAAGCCGGGACAGATCCCATCCTCGTCCGAAATCAGCGACAATCCAGTCATCGATGCACCGATCGCGCGCAACTACGAAATTGGTATCAAGGGGCGCGGCCGCGACTGGCAAATCGATGCCAGCATCTATTCGAACCCGGTCGAGAACGAGATCGTGCAGCAAAGCAACGGCGGTGTCACCAGCTACGTGAATGCCGGCAAGACCGACAAGAGAGGGCTGGAGACTGTCCGGCAGCGTCGGCTTTGCCGCGCAACTGGCAAGCCGGCGGCTACTATAGCCTACACCGACTACACGTACGACGACTTCACCGAACCGGTCCGCGTCGGCAATGTCCACCGTCAACATGGATCGTGCCGGCAAGACCCTGCCTTTCGTGCCGAAGAACGAATACGGCCTGTTCGTCGGCTGGAAATCAGGCGGCTGGCGCGCGCGCCTGTCCTCCAATACCTGGGGCGAATACTGGATCGACAACGCCAACACCGAGAAGTACGAGGGTTGGGAATGGGTGACCAACCTTTCGATCGGGTACGGGCGCGACGGCCACTCGCTGACGCTCAATGCCGACAACCTGACGGACAAGCGCTACGCCTTCGAAGTGAAGAAGGACACCACCGGCAAGGTCACCTACACGGCGGCCGCGCCGCGCAGCGTGATGCTGACCTATCGCTACGACTTCCGCTAGGAGCACCGCCATGAAACAGTGTTCCCTGGCGCTCGCCGCCGCCCTGGCTGGCCACGACGGCGCTCGCACGACCGAAGAGCATGGCCTAGGCCGACGGCCGCAGCCACTCCCCGACAACCTCGGCCCTCGCCGCCGAAAGCCGTCGCTCACGGCCCGCGGCAACGCGAATGGACGCTGCGCCGCCGTTGCTGCTGCCCGCGATGCGCGCGGCGGCGAGCGGGCCTGGCGCCATGCTGCGCCCGCATGGGCATCGACGGCGGCCACCGTGACCGGTATTCGCGGCGGACGGCCCGGCCGAGCGGCGCCGCAAGGTCGACTATCCGGTCAACGCGGCGGGCGCGAAGATCACGTGCGTCACGCCGCAGATTGGCAACTACCACTGGGTCGTTGCCCGCGAGGAATCTCCCGAGGTGGTAAAGGTCGCCTCGACCGTCTGGTATTTCGGCAATCCCGGCGACTCGCCGAAGGATCTGCTGAAAAGGCCAGGCACGAACTGGAGATCGTGCCCGATCCGCTGCCGCGCGAACATGGCCGCTACCGCGAAAGCGAGAAATGGCGCTTCCTGGTGCGCTTCAACGGCCAGCCGCTCCCTGGCCAGCCAGTCACGCTGGAAACCGAATTCGGCACGCGCACGAGTTTCACCACCGATGCCGCCGGGTTCGCCACGGTGCTGTTCCCGCGCGACTTCAAGCCGGCGGGCAAGGTGGAAGACCACGGTCGGACGCTCCGGGAAATTCGTGCTCACCACCGAGAAGGCGAGTGAAGGACGCCGCTTCCTGACTGCCTTCAACCTTACCTACGGTCAGGACGGCGACCGTGACAAGAGTCTCGGCTGGGGCGCCGCGTTCGGCCTGATCGGCATGCTGGCGGCGACACCGCTGCTGCGCCGCCGCAACGGCACGCCAGGAGAAACGAAAAATGCTTAAGGCGATCTTCCCGACCCTCGGCCGCTTCCGCCTCGCGGTGCAGATCGTGATGCTGTTCGTCACCGTCTATGGCAGCGTCATCGTCGGCACCTACATGGCCGACAAAATCTCCGAGCAACCTGCCGGCGCTGTCCTGCGCCTACGACCAGATGAACGGCGGCTATTGCGTGCTGATCCCCACCCAGCACATCCTCCACCACCGGATCGGCGAAGCGCATCGTGCGCGCGCAGCAATTCACCTTCCACATGGTGCTGCCTTTGCTGATGTCCTTCGCCACCTTCTTCGCCTTCTTCTTCGTCATCGGCAAGGCCTTCTGCGGCTGGGTCTGCCCGCTCGGTACGCTGCAGGAACTGATCGGCAAGGTCGGACGCCGCTTCGGCATCGGCCTGCGCCGCTTCGATCCGGCGACCTCGGCGAGGTCAAGCGCGTGCGGCCGGTGAAATGGCTGCTGCTGGTCGGCCTGGTGTTCCTGCTGCCGCTCCTGACCGGGCTCGGCGTCACGCCGCATTCGCTCGGCAACCCCTATTGCGACATCTGCCCCGTCGCGCGTCGCCACCACCCTGCTCACCGGCAACACCGAACAACTGGCGCTGGCCACCACGACGGCATCGTCGCTTCACGCTCGGCGCCATCGCCGACATGCTGATCGGCTTCATGCTGGTCGGCGCGCTGGCGATGCGCCAGCCCTTCTGCCGCATCTGCCCGTTGCTGTCGTTCAACGCCATCTTCCAGCGGCTGTCGCCGATGCGGCTGGCGAAGACCGACGCGCGACAAGTGCGCTCGCCACATCTGCACCGAGGCCTGCCCGATGGACATTCCGGAAATATCGAAGGAGCACGGACGCAAGGCCTACAACGAGGACTGCACCCTGTGCGGGCGCTGCGTCGAATACTGCCCGCAGGACGGCGTCATCCAGCTCAAGTGGGGGCCGCTGGCGCTGTTCTCGTCGAGCCGCGAGTACTACAAGAACCACGTGAAGGGCGAACTGCCGGACGGCACGGTCAAGCCGATCAAGTTCGTGAAGAACGCCGTCAAGCCGCGGCGAAGCGCCAATGCTTGACGAACTCGCCGCCGGCCAGGTGACGCTGACGACGGTCTGGCTGCTCGGCGTCTCGATGGGGCTGACCGCCTGTACCGTCACCTGCCTGCCCTTCATGGGTACCTGGGCCCTCGGCCGGGCCAGCGGCCAGCGCGAAGCCTTCCTGCACACGGCGGTCTTTCTGGCTGGTCGGGTGACGACCTACACCGTGCTGGCCGCGCTGGCCGGCGCCGTTGGCCTGGGGCTGGCGCAAGCGCTGGGGGGTGCGTGGGGGAATGTCGTCATCGGCGCCGCGAGCATTTTCGCCGGCCTCTGGTTGCTGGCCAAACCGGCCGGCAAGTCCTGTGGTGCCGTCCCGTCAGCGCCGACTTTTGCGCCGGTACGGGTGCACCGCCGCAAGGCCGACAGCCTGCCGCCGCTGTTTCTCGGCGCGGCGCTGTCGCTGACGCCCTGCACCCCGCTCGCTTCACTGCTGGCGCTCGCCGCGCATGCCGGCAGCGCGCCGCAGGGGGCCGCTTACGGACTGGCCTTCGGCCTCGGCGCGGCCATGACGCCCATCCTCGTCCTGGTGCCGCTGGCTGGCCGCATGGGACGCGAACTGCGCACCGGTCGTGCCTGGCTCTCGCGCTGGCTGCTCTGGAGCGCCGCGGCGGTGCTGGTGATCCTCGGGGTACGGCGCCTGCTGCTGGTGATCTGAGCGCGATGGATCGGGCAGGCAGACTGAAAGTCAGCGCTGGCGGGACGGCAGTTGATGCGCATCAAGCCAGGGAACGAAAAACGCCAGAGTGCGACAAGATGCCGCATTCCACGCCGGCGCGCTGCGGTTAGATTCATTGCTTTGGCCAGTCCCGCCTATTTTTCATGATCCGCCCAGTCTCGTTCGAGCAATTTGCTGGGCTCGCGATTGTCCTCGCTTTGCATGCAGCCGCCCTGTGGGGTCTGTGGCAGCACCGGCTGATCCCGAGCCCGCAGGAAGCGATGACGCTGTTCGTCGAACTTCATCGCGCCGCCCGCGCCCGAAATCATTCCGCCGCCACCGCCGCCGCCCAAACCGAAGCCCGTCGAAAAGCCCAAGCCGCGTCAGATCGTCGCCGCCGCGCCGGTCGTCGCGCCGACGGAATACATCGCCCCGCTGCCACCACCCGAACCTGCGCCGGTCGTCATCCCGCCACCACCCGCGGCACTGCCCGCGCCCGCCTTGCCACCCGGCCCCGTCAAACTCGGCACCGAATTGTCGGTCGCCTGCCCGCTGCGCACGCCCCCGCGCTATCCGCCCGCGGCGCGGCGCCTGGGCGAGGAAGGCATCGTGGTGCTGCGTGTGGAACTCGACGAACAAGGCAAGGTCTGTGCTGCGAAGATCTCGGCCAGCAGCGGCTTCGGGCGCCTCGACGATGCAGCCCTCGCGGCGGTACGCACGTGGCAGTGCACCCCGGCACAGCGTGAGGGCAAGCCGGTGCGCGCCATCGCCGTGCAACCCTTCAAATTCATTCTGCAGGAAAGTTGATCTCATGGAACAGACAATCGTGGACGGACTAGGCTTTGCCCACTTTCTCACCCAGGCCGACGGCGTCGGCAAGACGGTACTCGCTGTGTTGCTGCTGCTTTCAGTCGCCAGCTGGTATCTGATCGTTACCCGCGCGCTGGCGAACTGGCTTGCCCAGCGCCGCGCCAACGCCTTCCTGCAGCATTTCTGGCAGGCGAAATCGCTGGATGAAGTCACGACGGCTTTGCACGGCCAGCAGGCCGACAATGCTTTCGCGGTGCTGGCGACAAAATCGCTGGAAGCGCTGGGTAACGGCAACACCAGAAACCTCGCCGTTGCCGGCGGCATGAACGAATACCTGACGCGCACACTGAACAACGCCGTCAACCAGGAAGCGGCAGAGTCCGAGCATGGCCTCACCGTGCTCGCTTCGGCAGGCTCGGCGGCGCCGTATATCGGCCTGTTCGGCACCGTGTGGGGCATCTACCATGCGCTGGTACAGATCGGCATGAGCGGCCAGGGCACGCTCGACAAAGTCGCCGGCCCGGTCGGCGAGGCGCTGATCATGACGGCACTGGGGTTGGCGGTGGCGATCCCCGCGGTGCTGGCCTACAACGCCTTCAATCGCAGGAACCGGCTGTGGCTCGCGCGCCTCGAAAGTTTCGCCCACGATCTCTACGTGCTGCTGACGGTGAAGCATGGCGCACGCTGACATCACGCGCCGGCGCCACGGCGCGCTGATGGCCGACATGAACGTCGTGCCGCTGGTCGAACGTCATGCTGGTGTTGCTGGTGATCTTCATCGTCACCGCGCCGCTGCTCACCCACGCGGTGAAGATCGACCTGCCCAAGGCGTCATCGAGTGCCAACATCACCAAGCCCGAGCACATCGAGTTCGGTATCCGGGAAGACGGTGGCTTGTTCTGGAGCGGGGAGGCGGTGACGCTGGATGTGCTACCGCAGCGCTTCGCGACAGAAGCAGCAAAGCAACCACAACCCGAGGTGCATATCCGTGCCGACCGTCATGTACACTATGAAAAGATCGTTGAAGTCATGTCGGTCGCGGCGAAAGCCGGCCTCGTCCGTATCGGCTTCGTGAGCGATCCGGGAAAACCATAACGGCATTACCACACCCACCCAAGGAGGAGACCCAAGATGAAGCACCCGATGAAACATACCCTGTTTGCCGTCGCCTGCCTGGGCATGGGCGCGTTGCCCGCCTGGGCGGATGAAGCCCAATTGCTCTCCGAGGCACGGATGATTCCGGCGAAGATGGTGCCGAAACTGCTGGAAGTGCTCAACGAAGAAATCGACAAGAACGGGCACGCCAGCGCCATCTCGGTCTGCCGCGAAAAAGCGCCACAAATGGCCAAGGCCTTGTCCGAGCAGACCGGCTGGGCCATCCGCCGCGTCAGCCTGAAAAACCGCAACCCCAAAGCCGTGCCCGATTCCTGGGAACAGGCGGTACTGGCGGATTTCGACCGTCGTCTCGCCGCCGGCGAAGACCCGACCAAGCTGGACAAGGGTGAAGTGGTTACCCTCGATGGCCAGAAAACATACCGCTACATGAAGGCACTGCCGACCCAGAAACTGTGCCTCGCCTGTCATGGCACGACCGACAAGCTGGCGGCCGGCGTGGAAGCCAGGCTGAAAGAGTTGTATCCGGACGACAAGGCCACGGGTTACAGCGAAAAGCAGATTCGCGGCGCCATCACGGCCAAGAAAGCGCTGTAACTTTTCGTTATCTCTGCATGAAGCAATACCGGTAGGCGCAAGCCTGCCGGTTTTTTCCGCTTGATGAATATCAAGCAAACCTGCAGAAACCCGGCCGCGTGCGGCAATGTGTCGCGGCGACCCACCTCTGGCGCTCAATAGAATTCCGCTGGTCTATTACCTGCCTTACGGAGATTCTCATGTCATTGAAGCGCCTTACCCTCGCCGCGGCGATCGCCGCCCTGCCATTCTCGTCCCATGCGGCCGACACCGAGTTATCGACCGTCATCATCAAGGCCGACAAGGACCAGGACGTGATGAGCTCACGCGTCGATGCGGCAAGCCTGCCGGCACAACGGGCGGCGACCAGCGACACCGCCAGCCTCCTGCGCGACGTGCCCGGCGTCAGCCTCTATGGTGCCGGCGGTGTCTCCAGCTTGCCCGCCATTCACGGCCTGGCCGATGACCGGCTGCGCATCAAGGTCGATGGCGCCGACATGGTCGCCTCGTGCCCGAACCACATGAATCCGCCGCTCTCCTATGTCGATCCGACCAACGTGGCGCGAAATCAAGGTTTATGCCGGCATCACGCCGGTGTCCGTCGGCGGCGATTCGCATCGGCGGCACGATCGTCGTCGATACGGTTAACCCCACCTTCGCCCAACCGGGCAGGGCCCCGTATTGCAAGGCGAAGTCGGCGCGTTCTATCGCAGCAACGGCGATGCCTCGGCGCCAACTTCGCCGCGACTTACGCCACCGAACACTTCAGCCTCGACTATGCCGGCGCGACGGCCGAGTCCGACAACTACAGCGCCGGCAAGGATTTCAAGACCTACGACTTCACGGGTCGCCCTGGCCATACCCTGCCGCGCGACGAAGTGGGCTCCACCGCCTACAAGACGCGCAACCACACGCTGGGCATGGCCTTCAAGGGCGGCAACCACCTGTTCGAAGCGACAGCTCGGCTACCAGGACATGCCCTAGCAGGCTGTACCCGAACCAGCGCATGGACATGCTCGACAACGAGCAGCGCCGTCTGAACCTGCGCTATCGCGGCCGACTTCGACTGGGGCCGGCTCGAAGCGCGTCGTCTATCACGAAAACCTCGATCACTTCATGGACTTCGGCGCCGACAAGCGCTACTGGTACGGCTGCCGCCACCGGCGGCGGCAGCAGCCTCGACGGTACGCCCTGCACGCCCTGCGCGCCGATCGGCGTCCTGCGCGACCGGCATGCCGATGTACACCGACAGCAAGACCGACGGCGCCAGCGTCAAGGCCGATGTCGAACTCTCGCCGAAGGATCTGCTGCGCGTCGGGGCCGAACTGCATCGCTACCGTCTCGACGACTGGTGGCCGCCGTCCGGTGGCGGCATGTTCCCCGGCACCTTCTGGAACATCCGCGACGGCGAGCGCGACCGCGCGCGGCTGTTCGCTGAGTGGGAGACCCAGGTCGGCGCGCAGTGGACGACCTTGCTGGGCGTGCGTTACGAGCGCGTCTCGATGGATGCGGGCGAGGCAAGCGGCTACAACCCGGCCGGCGGCGGCAACCAGGCGCGCGACGCCAACCTGTTCAATGCCAGCGACCGCTCACGCGCCGACAACAACTGGGACCTGAGCGCATCTGGCGCGCTACACCGCGTCGACCCAATACGACATCGAGTTCGGCTTCGCGCGCAAGGTGCGCTCGCCGGGTCTCTACGAACTCTATCCCTGGTCGACCTGGCAGATGGCCGCGCTGATGAACAACTTTGTCGGCGACGGCAACGGATACGTCGGCAATCCCGATCTGGAACCGGAAAAGGCGCACACCCTGTCCGCCACCTTCGACTGGCATGCCGCCGACCGTGCCTGGGAATTCAAGGCCACCCCCTTCTACACCCGCGTCACCGACTACGTCGACGCCGTGCAGTGGAACGCCACGACCAACGCACCGCAGCACCACGCGGGTGACGAACGGGTTTTCCGTCCTGCGCTATGCCAACCAGTCAGCGCGCCTCTACGGCATCGACCTGTCGGGCAAGCTGCCGCTGGCCAGCACCGGCTTTGGCACGTTCGGCCTGAAAGGCCTGCTCAACTACACGAACGGCACGAACCGCGACACGGGCGACGCGCTCTACAACATCATGCCGCTCAACGCCAGGCTGACGCTCACGCACAAGCACGGCAGCTGGGACAACGCCGTCGAACTCGTGATGGTCAAGGCGAAGAACGACGGCTCCGACGTGCGCAACGAAATCGGGACGGCGGGCTACAACCTCGTCAATCTGCGCGCCAGCTATGCGTGGAAGCAGGCGCGTGTCGATTTCGGCATCGAGAACCTGTTCGACAAGTTCTATTACCTGCCGACTGGCGGCGCCTATACCGCCCAGGGCACGACGATGACCAATCCCGCCCTGCCGAACTATCCGCAGTGGGGTACCGCCGTGCCCGGCATGGGCCGCTCGCTCTACGCCGGCATCAACTACAAGTTCTGACGCAGCCGACCCTCTCCTTTACCCTTCGCGCCGGCCTCATGCCGGCGTTTTTTTGAAAGTCAGCGCTGGCGGGACGGCACGCCCGATCAGGCAGGCAAGCTGAGGCGCACGGTCAGCCCCGGCTGGCCGATGCCATCGGCCAGTTCCAGCGTGGCGCCGTGCAGCTCGGCGATGCGGGCGACGATGGAGAGGCCCAGGCCGCTGCCTTCGATCTCCTGCCCGCCGAGGCGATGCAGGCGGCGCAAGGCTTCGGTGCGCTGCGCGGGCGGAATGCCCGGACCGCTATCGCTCACGGTCAGCAATGCGCGATTTCCCGTCGCCGTAACGGAGACGCGCACCTGCCCGCCGGCCGGCGTGTAGCGCACGGCGTTGTCGATCAGATTGCGCAGCAGGACGCGCAGCATCGCATCGTTGGCCTGAAGGGTCACCGCGGCCGGCGCATCGAGTTCGAGTGCGAGCTGCTTGTCCAGCGCGGCGGCGCCATGATCGGCGCAAGCCTCCGCGGTCAGGGCATCGAGCCGCACTGCGCTCTTTTGCAGCCCGGCCGCCGGATCGAGGCGGGCGAGCGTCAGCAGTTGCTCGACGAGATGGCTGGCGCGACGGGCGCTGGCGGTTAATTGCGCGAGGGCATGATCGCGTTCGGCGTCATCGCGCGCACGCGCGGCGACCTGCGCCTGCGTCGCGATGGCGGCGAGCGGCGTGCGCAATTCATGCGCGGCATCGGCGGTGAAACTGCGTTCCTTTTCCATCGCCTGCTCGACGCGCGCGAACAGCATGTTCAGGGCTTCGAGCAGGGGACGAATCTCGCGCGGCGCGGCAACGGGCACGACCGGGTCGAGGCGCTCGGGGACGCGCTTGCCGAGTTCCGCGGCGATCTCGTCGAGCGGCTTGAGGCCGCGCCGCGTGGCAAACCAGATCCAGCCGCCCAGCACGGGCAGGCCGAACAGCAGCGGTGTCAGCAAAGCCTCGATGAAGTGTTCGTCCAGCTCGTGGCGCAACTCGTCGCGGGTTTCATTGCGACTGTGCTTGTCTTCATGCGAGTGCAGCCGGGCGAGTTCCTGGCGTGCCTCGACGTAGACGACGCCCATCGCGGCCAGCCAGCCGAGGGTCACCCCGCCCAGCAGCCACACCAGCAGGCGACGACGCACCGAGAACCAGCGTGTCCTGGTCGTCATGCCTTCGTCATCATGTAGCCCACCCCGCGCAAGGTGCGAATCCGCTCGGCGCCGACCTTCTTGCGCAAGTGGTGGATATGCACTTCGAGCGCATTGCTGTCAGGCTCGTCGCGCCAGCCGTAGAGCGAACCTTCGAGTTGCGCCCGCGTCATGACCCGGCCGCTGTTCTCCATCAGGGTTTGCAGGAGCGAGTATTCGCGCTGGGGCAACTCGACCGGCTTGCCGTCGAGCGTGACCTGGCGCGTTGCCGGATCGAGCTCCAGATCGCCGAGCCGGAGCACGGGTTGCGCCCGGCCCGCAGTACGACGGGCCAGTGCGCGCACCCGGGCGCCCAGTTCGTCGAGATCGACGGGCTTGACGACGAAATCGTCGGCGCCGCCATCGAGCCCGGCGATCTTGTCGCCGGTCGCATCGCGTGCCGTCAGGATCAGGACGGGGAGCGCCTGCCCGCGCGCGCGCAGGCGCGCCAGCACCTCCATGCCCGACAGGCGCGGCAGGCCGAGGTCGAGCACCAGCAGATCGAAGCTTTCGCTGGCGAGCGCATGATCGGCCGCCATGCCATCCTTCACCCAGTTCTACCGCGTAGCCGTCCTGGCGCAAGCCGACCGTCAGGCCGTCGCCCAGCTGGGGATCGTCTTCGGCAAGCAGTATGCGCATGGCCGGGATATTAGCGCGCCAGCCACCAGGCGCAGGCGGCGACCCAGCCCAGCATCAACACGACGACCCAGAGGCGCGCACCGGCAATCGCCTCGTCCGGCCGTCCACGCTTGAAGCCGCTCAGCATCGCCCGCAAGAGATTTTCGCGATGCGCGAGGCTGCTGACGATGACGCCGGCAACATGCAGCGCGGCAACGGCCAGCATGCCGTTCGCCAGCACTTCGTGCACTTCCTCCAGCCATTCCGCGCCCGTGTCCTGATAGACCAGCCAGCCGCTCGCCCCAGTCAGCAGGCCCAGCGTCAGCAGCGCGACGATCGCCCAGCCGCCGGCGGCGTTGTGGCCGACCGTCTTCGATTCATCGCCCCGCAGCAGGCCGAACACATAGTCGAGCGCCGCCTTCGGCCCGCGCACGAAGCTGGTGAAGCGTGCGTGGCGCGTGCCGACGAAGCCCCAGAGCAGGCGGAACAGGATGACGCCGACGACGGTGCCGCCGGCGAAGACGTGCACGAGGCGCCATGCCTCGCTGTCGCCGGTGATCCATGCGAGCGCGAACGCGCCCACCAGCAGCCAGTGGCCGATGCGGACCGGCCAGTCCCAGACCAGTATCTTTTCCATCGCCATGCGCCTCAGTCTTTCCAGCGCCGGCCCGCGTTTTTACCTGCGGGCATGACGATCTCGCGCTCGCGGTAACTCCCCTCCGCGGCCTGCGTGTGGCAGGCCTCGCAGTTGGCCGCGGTCTTGACCTTCGCGTGCGTCCAGTCCGCCGCGGCCACTTCGCGATGCTCGCGCTTGAACCACGGTGTCGTCGTCATGCGCGGCAGATCGCCGTTCAATGCCGTCCCGCCAGCGCTGACTTTCGCGGCACGCCCGGCATACCTCACCAGAAACGCCTCGATCGTCTTGCGCGTCGGTTCATCGAGGCTGGCATTGTCGCCATAGTGCTTGTCGAGCGAGGCCATGACGCGTTTCCAGTCATCGGCCGCGAGCAGTTCGGGCGGAAAGGCCACATGGCAACTGCCGCATTCGGCCTGGAAAGTGGGTGGTGCATTCAGGTGAGCAGACAACTTGTCGGCGTGAGCGGCCAGCGGCAACAGGCCAGGCAGCACGATTGCCAGCAACAGAATTTTCTTCATCTCAGCGTCCTCCGGTAAGAAAGGCAATGAAATCGGCCTTTTCCGCGGCGGTGCATTCGCGGCCGACGACTTCGGTGCAATTGCGGCGGAACCACTTTTCGACCTTCGCCGCATCGGTGAAGCGTTCGGCGTTGGCGGCCGGCGCAAGCGGCTTGATCGGCTTGTCGGTCACGGCATGGCGCCCCGGCTTGGAAGGATCGTCGGTATGGCAAGCGACGCAAGTCGGCAGCTTCGCCGACACGCCGAATTGGTGCGCGTGGAATTCAGCGCCGCGCCGGGCGGAAGGCTGGAAGCTGGCCGCCTGACGCGCGGCTTCGGCCTGATAGCCGGTCAACAGCTCGGTGGGGGTGGCCGCCTGAACGACAGCCGCAGACAGAACGGAAAAAATGGCCAGGTAAGTTTTCATGATCGGGTTCCTCCTTGCGTAGCGAACATGGCGCCAGTATGCAAACCGAAAATTAAGGCGGCCTTAACCGAGCCTTAGCGCAGGCTTAAGCCTGAAGCGATTACATCTTGTTACCAATGCACGTTGGCATTCGGACCGGCCGGGAACTAGAAAGGAAATAAGGAATTCAGATAGACAAACCAGACGAAAGGAAATTGCCATGAAACTCAGCAAACTGACCCTGATCACCCTGTTCAGTACCGCGCTTGCCGGCACGGCACTGGCTCAACCCGGCCCGGGCATGGGCGGCGGCATGGGCATGGGACCCGGCGGCGGACGCTTCGCCATCGACAAGGACAACACCGTCGGGTGGGCATTGATGACGCAGGAAGAACGCAACACTCATCGGCAGAAGATGGGGTCGTTCAAGAGCTATGACGAGTGCAATGCGTATCAGCTCGAGCACCATCAGGTCATGGAGGCGCGGGCGAAGGAACAGGGCAAGATGATCGTTCCGCCGCGCATGAACGCCTGCGACCGCATGAAGGCACGAGGCATGCTGAAGTAAGCCCGCTACGGTGTCACGAAACAAGACGCCGGCTTTTGCCGGCGTTTTCGTTTTGGCAGTACTGACCTGCCCTAGTATTCGTACGCAAACTACATATACTGAAATAGGGAATTAATACAGTGGCAAGGAGTAGGGAAATATTCGCTTATAACAGACATCAAACCAATACCGGAGATAAACATGAGGATAATCATTAAGTTATTGAAGCTTGTTGTTTTCGCGCTGGCTTTCTTTTCATGGAACTCCGCCTGCGCAACTCAGAATTACTCAGACTGGTGGTGGAATAGTTCGCAGTCGGGCATGGGGGTGCATGTAAATCACCAAGGAAACATCGTTGCAGCTTCATGGTTTTTATATGATCCTGATGGCAGTCCGAGTTTTATGCTGCTTGCAGGTACTCTTACAAACAACCAACTTACCGGCAATCTTTCGCGTTCGACAGGCCCCCAGCCTGGCCCGAGCTTTGATCCGAATGCGGTTACAAGAACAACCGTTGGGACTGCAACATTAACCTTTACGGGGAGTAATAGCGCCACGCTTTCCTATAGCTACAACGGCTTGTCTGGAACACTCAATCTCAGCCGAAACACTTTTACGAGTCCGTCGATTAGTGGTACGTGGCAGTATGCAGTCGCATCAACGATTAGCAGTTGCACAAATTCAAATTACAACGGCGCATCCACTGATGATGGATATGCCTCCATTGCTGTTAGCGGTGGACGCGTGAGTATGACGACCTATTCCAGCGATGGCAGTAGTTGTAGTTACTCGACTTCTTACACCCAGACCGGATCTACAGCGAACGGGAGTGGAACTTTCTCTTGTTCATATGGCATATCCGGATCGATGATATTTCAGGATTTGAGGGTATCTGACGATTTCATGATTGCAAATTATTCGAAACAGGCGACCAGTGGGGAAACATGTCGCGAATCTGGAAAATTTGGTGCAGTTAAGCGTTGAGTAATAGGATCCTTAGTGACTCATGGTTGCAATTGATCTACTCGATAAGTTAAAAAATAAAGCGCCGCATCCAAAGTCGGGAGCGGCGCTTTACCTTTAAAGTACAAATCAAGATCGGCTGGCTATGGTTTCTAACATTTGCCGGTGTTTTGTTTGAAAGTCAGTACTGGCGGGACGGCAGCACTGACTTTCAGTAAGACTGACGAAGCCGCCTACTTCGTCTGCGTCTGGGTTTGGGAGCGTGTCTGCTCCGTGCTGCGCGTTTGTGTCTGGGTGCGGGTCTGCATCTGGGCCTCTTCCTCGGCTTTCGTGCGATTTTGTGTCTGCGTCTGGCTGCGTGTTTGAGTCTGTGCTTGGGATTGCGTTCCCTGCGCTTCCGCATTCGCCGCGCTGCCAGGTCCCATGCCCATGCCGGATCCACTGCCCGCACCGGCGCCGGCCCCGCCACCACCACCACCGCCACCACCCCCGCCACCGGCAGCAAACGAAGCGGAAGAAACCGCCATGGCACCCGATATCAGCAAGACAACCAGTCTCTTGATACTGTTCATGATCACTCTCCTTTCAGGGACGTGAGAATCAGTTGGCCGGGACAACGGGCGCTGCATCGACTGCTGGCGTTTGCGTCCGTGTCCGTGTCTGAAGCGGCACACCCGTAGGATTGCTGGCCGGATCGCGCGTCTGCGTGCGTGTTTGCGTGCCCTGAGCTTGGCCCTGGCCTGCGCCATCACCGCTCTGGTTGCGATACTGATTGCGGTTCTGGTTCTGCGACTGCGTGCCGGCGCCGGAGGACATGCCCGTGCCGCCGCCCATGCCGCCACCACCCATGCCGCCGCCCGGGCCACGGGCGAATGCCGCACCCGCCAGCGTGGCGGAAACCAGAAGAATCGTGATCGTGCTCAATGTTTTCATGATGTGCTCCTAAAGGATATAAGGGGATTACCGACCACGCCCCATGCCACCACGCCCACCCCCACCGCCCATGCCAGCACTGCCGCCCATTGCGGCACCCGTGCCGCCGCCGGAGCCGGCACCGCTTTCCGCCGTCATGCCACGCTGGCGGGCTTCATATCCTGTCCCGTAGCGTTGGCGCTCGGCGCGCTTCTCCTGCGCTTCGCCATCCTGCCGCAGGTTGCGCGCGGCAGTCTCGTCAGCATCGTTGTGGATGATCATCGAGGGCTGCGCAAGCACATCGCGCGGCAAGGAAAGGTTGAGGGGTCTCCTTGCCTCGCCACTGGCCGGCAGGGGCGGGGATTGTCCCCATGCCGGCGCGGCGAGCAGAAGCAACAGACAACTGGAGGTAAAGGCATGTGGTTTCATGATTGCGTTTCGGTAGCAGCATCATCGCGAAGATGCGTAACGGTGCCATGTCCGGGGTGCATCCGACTGTTTCAGTTTGTTTCCATGGGTATCGGGAAGGAATGACGAGGGTCTACACTGCGTCCCATGCATCCGGCCGACCCACCCCGCATTCTTGTCGTCGATGACGATCCTGCGCTGCGCGAACTGCTGACCAGCTACCTGGCGACAAATGGCTGTAGCGTGACCGCGGTGGGCGACGGCACCCGGATGCGGGAAGTCTTGGCGCAGGAACAGCCGGATGCCATTGTTCTGGATCTGATGCTGCCCGGCGAGGATGGCCTGGCGCTGACGCGCGCCATCCGGCGGCGATCGAATGTGCCGATCCTGATCCTGTCCGCCCGCGGCGAGGAGGTCGATCGCGTCATCGGCCTCGAGGTGGGCGCCGACGATTATCTGGCCAAGCCCTTCGGCCCGCGCGAATTGCTCGCCCGCCTGCGCGCGCTGCTGCGGCGCGGGCAACTGGCCGCCGCCGCGCCCGCGCAAGCAGCGGCGGAAAGTCACACGTTCGGTCCTTTCGTCCTCGATACGGCCGGACGCCGACTGTTGCGGGAAGGCGCCGAGATTCACCTGACGGGTGCCGAATACGACCTTCTGGTCGCCCTGGTCGCCCGCCCCAACCGGGTGCTGTCCCGCGACACCCTCGTCGATCTGCTCAAGGGCTACGACCGCGACCCGTTTGACCGCAGCATCGACATTCGTGTCACGCGGCTGCGGCGCAAGATCGAGGCGGACCCGTCCGCGCCAGCCTACATCCGCACGGTGCGCGGCGAAGGCTACCTGTTCAATCCGCACGGCGGGGAAACTTGAGCACGCCCAGCCTTGCCCGCCAGAACACCCGCCTGCTGGCCGTTGCGTTCGTGCTGGTCGAATTGCTCGCCGCGCTTTCCTTCGCCTGGTTTCTCATGCTGCCCGTCGCGCGGCGTTCGGCCGACGACCTCGCGGGACTGATGATCCTCTCGGCGCAGACCTGGGCCGAATTGCCGCCCGAAACCCGGATGGCCTTCGAGCATGAACTGTTTGACAAGCACCAGTTGGCATTGCGTGCCGAGCCGGCCGGCATGGGGCCCGACGAATGGCATCCACCCTACTTCTACCTGCTCGAGCATGCCCTCGCCCTGCGACTCGGCAAGCCGCTCCACCTGGTCAGCGAACACAGCGGCGCAGCCACCTGGTATTGGGCCGACCTTCCCGCCGGCGACGGCTGGCTGACGGTCGGCCTGCCCCGCGCGCGCATCGAAACACAGCCGCTACTGGCCTTTTCTCTGGCGCTGTTCGGCGGCCTGCTGTTCGCCGTGATATTCGCCGTATGGCTTGCACGCCGGATCACCGCCCCGCTGGCGCGCCTCGACCTCGCGGCGCGCGACATCGGCCAGGGCGAACGACCTGCGCTGCTGCCCGAGACCGGTCCGCGCGAACTGGCCGCGCTCGCGCAGCGCTTCAACGCCATGGCGCGTCAGGTCCGCGGCCTGCTCACGGCACGCACGACCCTGCTCGCGGGCGTTTCGCACGATCTGCGGACGCCCCTGGCACGCATGCGGCTGGCCCTCGAAATGATCAAGTCCGATCCGACCCCCACCCTGATCGAACAACTTGAAAGCGACATCGAGGAGATGAACGGACTGATCGCCACCCTGCTCGACCTCGCGCGCGGCCTCGAGCGCGAACCGCCCGTCGAACTTGATATCGCAACGCTGTTGAACGGCCTTGTCAACCCATTGCCGACACCGCACCCGGCGATCACGGTCCATTGTCCCGCCCGCCCGCACAAGGTTCCGCCGCGCGCGCTGCGGCGCGCCATCGGCAACCTGTTGCAGAATGCCTTGCGCTACGCGCCCGATACGCCGATCGAACTGGTGTGCGAGGATGATCCGCCGTGGTGCCGCATCGGTGTGCTCGATCGCGGACCGGGCATCCCGGCGGACCGCATCGCGGCGATGTTCGAGCCCTTCCAGCGCCTTGACGCCTCGCGCAGCCCGCAGACCGGCGGCGCCGGGCTCGGACTCGCGATCGTGCGCGAACTGGCGCGCGCGAACGGCTGGCAGGTCAAACTCGAACCCCGTCCCGGCGGCGGACTCGCGGCCTGGATCGAGCTGGCTTGAGGAAACGATGAAAGTCAGCGCTGGCGGGACGGCACCCGTGCCATTCCCACAGTTGATCGACGTGAACCACAGGCCAGATTTCCGGCCTTCTGCGACAAGATGCCGCAGTTTGGCCCTTCAGTCGCGGCTTATATTGCAGTGCATGATCAATCGTCCATAGGAGACCAGCATGGATCGTCGCGAAGCCCTCAAGTTCACCCTCATTGCCGGCGCCAGCCTGGCCGCAGGCACAACAACCGCGCAGGCCGCCACATGCGAAGGCGATGGCACGCCGCTGCAGTTCATCCCGAAGAAGCCGGCCGACCCCAAGGCCAACGAAGGCGACATCGAGAAGTACCCAAAGTGTCCCTATTGCGGCATGGACCGCAAGCAGTTCCATCACTCACGCATGCTGGTGCAATACAGCGATGACCTCGCCGACGGCACCTGCTCGCTGCACTGTGCCGCGCTCAGCCTGTCGCTCAACGTCGATCGCGAGCCGAAGGCGCTGTGGGTTGGTGACAATGCCGCGGCCGGCGACGTCAAGCCGCTGGTCGAACGTCGACAAGGCCAGCTTCCTCATCGGCAGCAAGATTCCCGGCGTCATGACGGCCAACAGCAAGGTCGCCTATGGCAGCGAGGATGCCGCCAAGGCCGCGCAGGGTGCGAACGGCGGCGAACTGGTCAAGTTCGACCAGGCCCTGCTGCTCGCCTACACCGACATGTCGAAGGACGTCAGCCGCATCCGCAAGATGCGCGCCGAGCGCCGCAAGAAGATGATGGAGCAGCAAGGTAAGCCGATGGAGAACAAGCACTGATGCCGCTGCGGCACTTTCTTGCCGTGCTGTTTGCCGTCTGGGTCGGCCTTGCCGCGGCCCAGACACTGCCGAAGCCGGGGCCGAAGGATCTGTGCCCCGTCTGCGGCATGCTCGTGTCGAAGTATCCGCACTGGGTGGCGACCATCGTCTACAAGGACGGCCACGCCCATCACTTCGACGGCGCCAAGGACATGTTCAAGTTCTGGTTCGACCCGCCGAAGTACGCCGCCGGCCACAGCCGCGAGCAGATGGCACGCATCGTCGTGACGGACTACTACAACCTGCAGCCCGTCGACGCAAAGATGGCGCTGTATGTGCTCGGTTCAGACGTGCTCGGGCCGATGGGCCATGAGTTCGTGCCGCTGGCGAGCATGGCCGACGCCGAGGACTTCATGAAGGAGCACAAGGGCAAGCGCATCCTGCGCTTCGACCAGGTGACGCAGGCATTGCCCTTCAACCTGGACGACGGGAAGTTTTAGGTCGTCGTAGCTGGCCAGCCGCCTCGCGCGACAAGCTGGCCGCCGTTTTTTCCATCGTTTCGAAAAGACCCGCCAGCACGCGCCGGCGCAGGGGCGACAGCAGCGCCGGCATGCGCACGGATTCGCCGAGCACTTGGGTTTCGCGCGCGTAGAGCACCATGAGGTCGAACAGCAGGCGTTCGAGTTCGGTCGCGGGAAAATGTTCGTCCAGCGCCGACTGCAGCTTGCGGCGCGGGGTCCAGACATGACAGAGCTGCCGGCTCGCCTCCAGCAGGCGCCGGATGCGCCGGGTACGCACGGGGTTCACCGCCGCGTAGCGGATCGGAATTTCCAGCGGCCCGCGCGCATGGGCGAGGAAGTCGCGGTCGATCTCCTGCGCGGCCTGCAGCAACGTGGCCACCAGCGCGTCATCGATTGGCTGCCCGGCGCGAGCCACCTGCGCGCCGGCGGCGATCACGCGTGCGTCCTTGCGCACCTCCTTGGCGACGTTGCTGAGCAGCAGGCGGTCGAGCCAAGGCAGCGCCAGCGGCAACGGCAGACGGGCGCGCAGGGCCGCCGTGGTGCGGCGGCTGTAGGCTTCAAGGAGTTGCCGGTTCAGGTCGGCGAGCAGCCTCGCCTGGTGCATATGACTCAAAAATTCTCAGAGACGCGAAGACAAGCCGAAGACAGTACAACCAGTACGGCAAGGCGCAGTTGACAAAGTCACTGAGAATTTTGCGGCTTCTGGGCGCGGTGCACGCCGATCATGCCGGCCAGCAAGCTCTTGTGCACGACATTGACCATGCCGTGGGCCCGCAGCAGATCGGAAAACTCTTCCGGTGAATAGAAGTTGTCGAGCACGTTGACGAAGTACTTGCGGCAGTTGAGCGCCGGTTCCTTGCTCCGGAAAATTCCGGCAGTAAAGTTGAGGCAGAAGCGCAGGTAGCCGAAGTACATCTTCGCCACCGTCGGGTTGGGCGGACGCAGCATGTCGCAGTGGTGGAAATGACCACCCGGCTTGAGCACGCGCCGCACCTCGTCGAACACCCTGTCGAGCTGCAGGTGACGCGCGGCCCACTGCAGGGTGACGATGTCGAAGTGGTTGTCGGGGTAGGGCAGCTTGTGCACGTCGCCAATGCTGCCGCGGATGTGCATGCCACGGTCCTGGGCGCGCTGGCGGCCGACCGTCTGCATGGCGACGTTACGGTCGATCGCATAGGCTTCGAGCGTCGGCTCCTTCTTCAGCAGCGCGATACCCACCGCGTTCGTGCCGGCGCAGATGTCGAGCGAGCGCATGTTCGGCTGCGTCTCGACGAGGTCCATGTGGTGGCGCAGGAACCAGTTCCACAGGCCGAGGCTGGCGACCTGGTTGGCGTTGTCGTAATAACTCGCGACGTCGGTGAACACCGGGTTCAGATCGTTCTTCCAGTAATGGCTGTACAACTGTTCGCGCTTGGTTTCCTTGGATACTGAGGCGTCCATGCAATAGCTCCTTGCCAATTGTCTGCTCACTCAAGAAACGCGAAGGGCTGCCCCGAGCGTTTCTTGGCCCCTTGAGGGGAGATCGCCGCGCGGCGGCGATTTCGGGATGGAATCAAATAGCCGCTTCGTTGGTCTCGCCGGTGCGGATGCGCACGATCTGCTCGACGGGCATGACGAAAATCTTGCCGTCGCCGATCTTTCCGGTGCGCGCGGCCTTGATGATGGCCTCGATGGCGCTATCGACCGTCGCCTCGGCGACGACCAGCTCGACCTTGATCTTCGGCAGGAAATCGACGACGTATTCGGCCCCGCGATAGAGCTCGGTATGGCCCTTCTGGCGGCCGAAACCCTTGACCTCGGTGACCGTCAGGCCGGTGACGCCGACCTCGGAAAGCGCCTCGCGCACTTCGTCGAGCTTGAACGGCTTGATGATGGCTTCGATTTTCTTCATGGCTTGAACTCCGTTGGCTTGGTTCGACTCGCTTAATTCCACTCATCGGGATAGCGGGATGTTATCGGATAACGCCAGTCCTTGCCGAAGGCGCGGCGGCTGACGCGCACGCCCGGAGGTGCCTGGCGGCGCTTGTATTCGTTCTTCTTGAGCAGGTCGACCACGCGCCGCACGTCGGCTTCGCGGCAGGCCGCCGGCGATGATCTCGCGCGGGCTCCGGTCGCGCTCCATGTAGGCCTCGATGATCGCATCGAGCACCGCATAGGGCGGCAGGCTGTCCTGGTCGGTCTGGCCGGGCTTCAGCTCCGCCGAGGGGGCGCGCGTGATGATATTTTCCGGGATCACGTCCGACTGCGTGTTGCGCCAGCGGGCGAGCCGGTAGACGAAGGTCTTGAAGACGTCCTTGATGACCGCGAAGCCGCCAGCCATGTCACCGTAGAGTGTGGCGTAACCAACCGCCATCTCGCTCTTGTTGCCGGTGGTGAGCACGATGCGGCCCGTGCGGTTCGACAGCGCCATGAGGAGCATGCCGCGAATGCGCGCCTGCAGGTTCTCGTCGGTCGTGTCCCACGCCGGTTTCGGTCCGAGGGATGCCAAAGTCGGCCCCAGCAGGACGGCAAATTGCTCCATCGCACCGGCAATCGGTATCTCGTCGTACTGGACACCCAGGCGACGAATCATTTCGCGCGAATCGTCGAGGCTCATCTGCGCTGTCCAGGGCGAGGGCATCATCACCGCGCGCACCTTGTCGGCGCCCAGCGCATCGACGGCGATCGCCAGGGTCAGCGCCGAGTCGATGCCGCCCGAGAGGCCGATGATCGCGCCGGGAAAACCGTTCTTGCCCAGATAGTCGCGCACCCCAAGCTTCAGCGCCGCATACACCTGCGCTTCGATCGGCTGCGGCGCGGCCTGCGCCCCGGGCAGCAGGTGGCCGGCGCTGAACTCGACGAGCGTCACCGCTTCCTCGAAGGCCGGCAGTTGATGCGTCAAGCGCCCGGCGGCATCGATCGCAAAGGATCCGCCATCGAACACCAACTCATCCTGGCCGCCCACAAGATTGCAGTAGATCGCTGGCATGCCAGCACCCGCGATGCGCTCCCGCAGCACGGCCTGGCGCGTCGCCTGCTTGTTCATGTGGAAGGGCGAGGCGTTCAGCGCGAGCAGCAGTTCGGCACCGGCGGCGCGCGTCGCCTCGACCGTGCCCGGCAGCCAGATGTCCTCGCAGATCGCCAGCCCGACATTCACCCCACCAAGCTTGAATACGCAGGGCGCGTCGCCGGTGGCGAAGTAGCGTTCCTCATCAAACACCTCGCTGTTCGGCAGGCGTTGCTTGAAGTAGGTGGTTTCGACCTGCCCGCCGCGCAGCAGCGAAGCGGCGTTGTAGCGGAAGTTCCCGCGCATTTCCGGATGGCCGACCACGGCCGGCAGGGGCAATCGCTGCGCCAGGACTGCCAGCTCGCGCGCACTGGCGCGATAGAAATCGGGCCGTAGCAGCAGGTCTTCGGGCGGATAACTGGAGAGCGCCAGTTCCGGCGTCAGCAGCAGATCGGCGCCCTGCTGCCGCGCGGACTCGGCGGCGGCGAGAATCCGCGCGGCATTGCCGGCCAGATCGCCGACCGTGCAATCGATCTGGGCGACGGCGACCTTCAGCGCGGCCATATCCTTCTACCTCAAAACGCCGGCTTTTCCTTGGCGTCCTTGAAGCGCTTCACGCCGGTCATGATTTCCTTTTTCGCTTCCTCGGCGTCGACCCAGCCCTCGACCTTGACGAACTTGCCTGGTTCGAGATCCTTGTAGTGAGAGAAGAAATGCGAGATGGAATCGAGTGTTACCTGCGGAAAATCGCGCGGCGACTCGATTTCGCGGTAGATCGGCGTCAGCTTGTTGACCGGCACGGCCAGCAGCTTGGCATCGTCGCCAGCCTCGTCGGTCATCTTCAGCATGCCGACCGGCCGGCAGCGCACCACCACACCGGGCGGCAGGGCGAACTGCGACACCACGAGCACGTCGACCGGGATCGCCGTCACCGGCGATGGTGTGCGGAATGTAGCCGTAGTTGCAGGGATAGTGCATCGCCGTGGACATGAAGCGATCGACGAAGATCGCGCCGGAATCCTTGTCGACCTCGTACTTGATCGGATCGGAATGCATCGGGATCTCGATGACGACATTGAAATCGTTCGGCAGATCCTTGCCGGAGGGGACGTTGTTCAAGGCCACGCGGGACTCCTGTCGAAAAAACGGGAATTATAGCTGCGGTGCAACAATCCCTTTGAATTCATTGCGCTTCGAAGCCGGCATCGTCGATAGCCGCGCACAGGGCTGCGCGCGTTACCTGCGCCGGATCGAATTCGACCGTGGCCTGTCCGGGTGAAAGCTGCACATCCGCCTGCGCCACGCCGGGTGTCTCGCTCAGCACCTTTGTCACGCTGGCGGTGCAGCCGCCGCAGGACATGCCCGTGATCCTGATCGTCGTTGTTTCCATAGTTACCTCTGAGGTTTCCAGCGTTTCAACAGCAGCGAATTGCTCACCACCGACACCGAACTGAGCGCCATCGCCGCCCCGGCCACCACGGGATTGAGGAAGCCGAGCGCCGCGGCGGGAATGCCCAGCACATTGTAGATGAAGGCCCAGAACAGGTTCTGGCGGATCTTCGCCAGCGTCGCACGCGACAGCGAGATCGCGTCGGCCACGCCGTTGAGGTCGTCGCGCATCAGCGTCACGTCGGCGGCCTGCATCGCCACGTCGGCACCCGCGCCCATCGCGAAGGAGACGTCGGCCGCGGCCAGCGCCGGGGCGTCGTTGATGCCGTCGCCCGCCATGCCCACGCATTTGGGTCCATGGTTGCCCGCCGCCTTGAGCGCGGCGACATGGGCCGCCTTGTCGCCAGGCAGGACGCCCGCTTCGAAGCGCGTCACGCCCGCCTGCCCGGCAATCGCGGTGGCCGTCGCGGCGTTGTCGCCGGTCAGCATCACCACCTCGATACCGAGCGCCTGCAGGCGTGCCACGGCTGCCTTCGAGCTTTCGCGCAAGGGATCGGCCACAGTGATGGCGCCGACGATGTCCTCACCGAGCGCCACGACGATCTGTGCCGCCGTGTCGGTCGCGCCCAGCCACGCCGGCGAGCCGACGCGTACCGGACGGCCATCCACCGTGCCGCTCAGCCCCTTGCCGGGAACGGCCTGCACGTCCTGCGGCGCAACCAGCGTCAGGCCGCGCGCCTTCGCCTCGGCCACCAACGCCGTCGCCAGCGGATGCGTCGAACCCTGTTCGAGACTTGCCGCCAACCTTAATACTTCATCAAGTGCCGTCCCGCCAGCGCTGACTTTGATGTCGGTCACTTGCGGCTTGCCCTCGGTCAGCGTGCCGGTCTTGTCTACGGCAAGCACGTTGATTTTCTCGGCCAGTTCGAGTGCCTGGGCATTGCGGATCAGCACGCCGGCCTTGGCGCCCAGCCCGGTGCCGACCATGATCGCCGTCGGCGTCGCCAGGCCCAGTGCGCAGGGACAGGCGATCACCAGCACCGCGACCGCATTCACGAGGGCCTGCGTGAAGTCGCCCCCCAGCGCCCACCATGCGATGAAGGTGATCAGTGCAATCGACGTCACCACCGGCACGAAGATGGCGGCCACCTTGTCGGCGAGCCGCTGCACCGGCGCCTTCGATCCCTGCGCTTCTTCAACCAGCCGGATGATGCCGGCCAGCAGCGTGTGCGCACCGACGCCCGTGGCCTTGCAGCGCAACAGCCCGTCGCCATTGATCGTCGCGGCGAAGACCTTGTCGCCCGGGGCTTTAGTCACCGGCAGGCTTTCGCCGGTGAACATCGCCTCGTTGGCGCTGGAATTGCCCGCCAGCACCTCGCCATCGACCGGCACCGCCTCGCCCGGCCGTACGACGACGGTGTCGCCGGGAATCAGGCGGGCGATCGGCAGCTCGACGATCTCTCCGCCACGTTCCACGAACGCGGTTTGCGGCTGCAGGTGCATCAGTGACTCGATTGCCGCCGAGGTTTTCGACTTTGCACGTGCTTCCAGGATCTTGCCCATCAGCACCAGCGTGATGACCGTGGCCGAAGCCTCGAAATAGACATGCTGGTGCAGGTCGAGGAACAGCACCACGGTGGAATAAATCCACGCCATCGACGTACCGAGTGCGACCAGCACGTCCATGTTGCCGCTGCCGCCGCGAATCGCGTTCCAGCCGCCGACATAGAAGCGCCAGCCGATCCAGAACTGCACGGGCGTCGCCAGCGCAAACTGCAGCCAACGCGGCAGGATGTCATCGTGCATGCCACCACCGCCCGCGAACATGAACGGCATCTGGGCAATCAGCGGCAGCGTCAGCACCAGCGCGATCCAGAAGCGCTTCACCTCGGCGCGATACGCGGCTTCCTTGCGTGCCTTTTCCTCGCCGCGCGTGTCAGCGGTAGAGGGCGTTGCCGTGAAACCCGTCTTGACGATGGTGGCGATCAGCTTGTCGACATCCGCCGCCGCCGGATCAAAACGGATATGCGCGCGTTCGGCGGGGAGGTTCACCACCGCCTCGACGCCGGGCAGCTTGTTGAGCTGGCGCTCGATGCGTGCCGAGCAGGCGGCGCAGGTCATCCCGCCGATGGCGAGCTCGACAACCCCTGCGACTTCCTGTCCGGACGGCGGTGCGTTCATGGAACGTATGACCTATTCGAAGTTGATCGGTTCAGGCTGTTCGGTCGGACGCTGTTCATTGTTCCAGACCTCGTAGCCGCCAAGCATGGAGATCACGTTGGTATAGCCGATTTTCTGCAGCTGCACGGCCGACAGGGCGGCACGGCCACTGGTGCGGCAATAGATCATGAAGGCACCCTCCTTGCGGGCACACTCCGGCACCATGCCGATCTTGAATTCGAGCACGCCGCGCGGGATATTGATCGCGCCGGGCAGGTGGCCTGCGGCGTATTCGTCGTACTCGCGCACGTCGATGACGACGCGCTTGCCCAGTTGTTGCTGCGCTTCCGTGGTGCTGATTTCCTTGATTTGCGACTTGGCTTCGACCACCAGATCGTGGGGGGTGACTGTCATGGGTTTCTCCGTCTCAATATTGGGGGGGGCGTCGATTATCCCAGAACCCAACCCCTGCCTTCAACGCTGGTTTCAGACGCGCAAGGCGTTGACCAGGCCGAACAGCCCATAGGCAAGCACCAACAGACCCGAAATGACGCGTGTAACACGGGCCTGGGCGAAGCGGCGGAATCGCGCGAGCAGCAGGCCGGCCAGCAACAGGTTGGGCAGCGTGCCGAGACCGAAGGCGAACATCAGCAATGCCCCCTGGGCGGCCGAGCCGCTCGCCAGCGCCGTGGTCAGCGCGCTATAGACCAGGCCGCAGGGCAGCCAGCCCCAGAGCAGTCCGAGCGGCAACGCCTGCGCGATGCCGCGCACCGGCAGGAAACGGCGCGTCAGCGGCTGGATGCGCTGCCAGAGCGACTGGCCGCCGCGTTCGAGCGGCGCAAGCAATTGCGTCAGGCCCAGCAGATACAGGCCCATCGCGATCAGCATCAGACTGGCGAAGAGGTAGAGGCCATGCTGTACGGCCATCAGGTCGCCCGCCGCCTGCCCGAGCAGGCCCGCGAGCAGGCCGGCCAGCACGTAGCTGCCGATGCGGCCGAGGTTGTAGGCCAGATGCACGATGACCGCCGCGCCGCCTTGCGGGGTTTGCAGGCTCAATGCACCGACGATGCCGCCGCACATGCCGGCGCAATGGCCGCCGCCGAGCAAACCGACGATGAAGAGCGCAAGCAGGCTGTTTTCAGGCATGGAGAAACGCGCAGTGCCGTCTCGCCAGCACTGACTTTCGTGTGGCGTTCAGATGACTTTCGAGTAGCGCACGCGCTCGCGGTCGGATCGCAGATAGCGGTCGAACACCATCGCGATGACGCGCACCAGCATGCGGCCCTTCGGCTTCGACGGTGATCCACTGGTCGTCGATGGTCAGCAACCCGGCCGCTTCCATCTCGCGCAGATCGGCCAGTTCGGGCGCAAAGTAGGACTTGAAGTCGATCAGGTGGGCGATCTCGATCGACTCGATCGAGACCTCGAAGTGGCACATCAGCGCCTGGATGATCGAGCGGCGCAACAGGTCGTCGGCGGTCAGTTCGAGGCCGCGCATCACCGGCAGTTCACCGCGATCGAGCGCATCGTAATACTCGTCGAGGGTGCGGTAGTTCTGGCAGTAGGTCGGCCCGACCTTGCCGATGGCCGAAACACCAAAGGCCAGCAGGTCGGCCTCGGCATGCGTCGAATAGCCCTGGAAATTGCGGTGCAGCCGGCCCTGGCGCTGCGCCACGGCAAGTTCGTCGTCCGGCTTGGCGAAGTGATCCATGCCGATAAAGACATAGTCGGCATCGGTGAGGCGACGGATCGCAAGCTGGAGGATCTGCAGCTTGGCGTCCGCGCTCGGCAACTCGGCCTCGCTGATGCGGCGCTGCGGCTTGGCGAGATTGGGCAGGTGCGCGTAGTTGTAGATCGACAGGCGATCGGGCGCGAGCTTGAGAATTTCGTCAAGCGTATGGTTGAAACTGATGACGTTCTGCTTCGGCAGGCCGTAGATCAGGTCGACCGAGATGCCCTTGAAGCCGAATTCGCGTGCCGCATCGATCACGACGCGCGTCTCGTCGAGGCTCTGGATGCGATTGACGGCCTGCTGCACCGCGGGTCGAAATCCTGCACGCCGACGCTCATGCGGTTGAAGCCGAGTTCGGCCAGCAGCTTGACAGTTTCGCGATCGACCTTGCGCGGATCGACTTCGATGGAATATTCGCCATCCGGCAGCAGGCGGAAATGCTGCCGCGTCATCTCCATCAGCCGCCTCATCTCGTCGTGCTGAGAGGAAGGTCGGCGTGCCGCCGCCCCAGTGCAACTGCACCACGTCGTGCGGGCCGTCGAGCGCTTCCGACTGCAGCGACAACTCCTTGCCGAGGTATTTCAGGTACTTGGCCGAACGCCCGTGATCCTTGGTGATGATCTTGTTGCAGGCACAGTAATAGCAGATCGTGTTACAGAACGGGATGTGAAAGTATAATGAGAGCGCCCGTCCAATTCCGCCGATCGTGCGCTTGCCCAACCAGGAACGGTAGGCAGCCGCATCGAAGGCTTCGACGAAACGGTCGGCCGTGGGATAGGACGTATAGCGCGGGCCACTGACGTCAAAGCGACGAATGACCTGCGGATCGAAAATCAGCTCTTGATAATGGCTCACGACGAATAATGGTGGCAACGAAAACAGCCGAAACCAAACCTTCCCTGTATAAAATTGAAGCATGCAGCAAGGACGGCCCGTTCACGTTTACACAGATCAAAGCTGATTCCATTGCCGGTCCTGTCCGCGCATGCACGGCAAACTAGTTCATTTGTCCATGCCCGCGCTACGGGAGGCCTGTTCGCAGTGCAACCTGCGCGAACTCTGCCTGCCGATGGGGCTGACGGATCACGAACTCGGGCAGCTTGACGAACTCGTCAACCTGCGTCGCCGCATCCTGCGCGGCCAGCATATCTATCGCTGCAGCGACCCCTTCGAGGCGATCTACGCCATCAAGACCGGCTTCTTCAAGACCGATGTGCTGCTCGAAGATGGCCGCGAGCAGGTCACCGGCTTCCAGATGGCCGGCGAGATCCTCGGCCTGGATGGTATCGGCACGGAAAAACACACCTGCAACGCCGTCGCCCTCGAAGACAGCGAGGTTTGCGTGATCCCGTTTACCGACCTCGAAAATTATTCGACGCGAAATTGGTGCCCTGCAGCATCACTTTCACAAGGTCATGAGCCGCGAGATCGTGCGCGACCACGGCGTGATGATGCTGCTGGGCATCATGCGCGCCGAGGAGCGACTTGCCGCCTTCCTGCTCAACTTGTCGCAGCGCTTCACCGCGCGCGGCTATTCGCCGACCGAATTCAACCTGCGCATGACGCGCAACGAGATTGGCTCCTACCTGGGTCTGAAGCTCGAGACCGTGAGCCGCGCCTTTTCGCGCTTCCAGGAAGAAGGGCTCATCACGGTACACCAGAAGCACATCCAGATCCTGGATGTGGCGGGCCTGAAAAAGCTGCTTTCCGAACGACGCGCCTAAGCGTCGAATTGCAAGCTCAATCCGGCTGGTTGGCGACAGCCCAGACGGCCGCCTCCACGCGCGAACGGAACTTCAGCTTCTTGAGCAGGTTGCGCACGTGCACCTTGACGGTGCTTTCCATGATGTCCAGTTCGCGGGCGATCACCTTGTTCGACATGCCCGCCGCCAGACATTTCAGGATGGTGGTTTCGCGCTCGGTCAGGTTCGCGTGGCTGCGTTGCTCGATCACGCTTTCTTCGCGCAGCGCGGCGGCGAGCAGGTTGGCCAGCTCCGGGCTGATTGCGGTCTGCCCCTGCATGGCATTGTCGATCAGCCTGAGGATGTCGTCCGGATCGTTGTCCTTCAGGATATAGCCGTCCGCGCCAGCACGGATGGCGCCGATGAGATCTTCCGGCGCATTGGAAACGGTGAACAAAATGATGCGCGCATCGACATCCATGTCGCGCAATGTGCGCAGCGTCTCCAGGCCGTTGATGCCCTTCATGTTGAGGTCGAGCAGGATCAGGTCGGGATCGAGCTGCTGCGCCAGCATGATGCCCTCGCGGCCGTTGGCAGCCTCGCCTGCCACAATAAAACCGTCGGTCAGGGCCAGCAGCTGGCAGACGCCCTTGCGCAGCAGGGGATGATCGTCGATGACCAGTACGCGCGTGTTTTCGGACATGCTGAAACCTCTTCAGTTGGACTGCCGATATTGCTGGGGATGGAAAGTCAGGATGACGGACGTGCCGGCTCCCGGCGCTGCATTGATATCGAGCCGTCCTTCGAGGATCTGCGCCCGGTCGTGCATGATGCTGACGCCGAAATGGTTGCCCGGGGTCTGTGCGGGGTCGAAGCCCCTGCCGTTGTCGGCAATGCGGACCGCGACGACATGCGCGCCATCGACAGCGATATGCACCGCGGCGTGCTGCGCCTGCGCATGACGCTCGATGTTGGAAAGCGCTTCGCGAATGATGCGGATAACGTGCATCTCCTCGTTGCCGGAGAGCACGATGTCCGAAAGCGCGTTTTTCAACTCTACCGGGAAACCCAGCTTTTCGGAAAACTCAGCGACAGTCTGCTGCAAGGCGACGTTGAAACCGCGCGCATCAATACGCAGGCGGAAGGTGACAATCAGCTCGCGCAACTCGCGATAGGCGCCACTCAGGCCCGCTTTCAATTCGGCGGCAATTGCGCGCGTATCGCCGCCGCGCTCGAGGCTTTTCTCCAGCCGCGTCACCTGGATCTGGAGATAACTCAACGACTGGGCAATCGAATCGTGCAGTTCGCGGGCGATAACCGAACGCTCTTCGAGCACCGCAAGCCGATGCTTTTCTTCGGCCCGCCGCATGTTGATCAGGGCATTCGAAACATGGTGACCGACGGTCTGGAGGATGCGCGCTTTTTCCTGCGGCAGCGGCATCGCGTCCTTCAGCAGGAACGGCAGCACACCCTGCAAACGATCCCCATCGCCGATTGGCACGGCCACGAAGGGGTGTGACCGGGTCTGATCGACCAGCCCTGTGCCGGCCCGCACGAAGCATTGCCCGCAGTCGGACTGGCCGCACAGCAATTTCAGCTCCTCGGGGGTCAGGTCGCCGGTGATCGAGTGCGCCGGCAGGCGTCCGTTCTCGCTGACGCAGATCATGCTGTGGCCAAGTTCCAGCGCTTCTTCGACTTCACGCATGACGGACTGCACGTTTTCCAGCGACAGGTCGCTGGCCGAGAGTTGCTGACTGATCCGGTAGAGCAGCTCGAGCGCTTCATTGGTGCGTTTCAGTTCCCGGGTCTTTTCTTCGACTTTGTCCTCGAGGTGGGCGTACATCGTGGCGATCTCTGCCACCATCGTGTTGAAGGCGCGGCCGAGTTGCCCCAGTTCGTCGTTGGTGACGTGCTGCACCCGCACCGAGAAGGAACCCTGCGTCACGGTCGTTGCGGCCTGCAGCAGCAGCGCCAGCGGCTGCATCACCTGGTGGCGGAGCATCCAGAGCGTCAGCAGGCTGATCAGCACAATCAGGGCCAGCAAGCCCAGCTGGACGACACGCAGCAGGCGCGCCTTGCTCTCCAGTTCGATCTCGATGAGATACACGACATGATCGATCTGCTCGACGAAATCCGGGATTTCATGCGCCACCTGTTTCAGCGCAGAGGGATCCCCTTCCACCGCATTGATCTCGAGCGCACGCATATGGGTATTCCAGCGTTGCAGCACGCCTTCCACTGCCAGGACGGCGGGGGCGTGATCCGGAGACTTTGCGGCGACGAAGCGCTCCAGTCCCAGCAGCCGGCGCTCGAAGGTTTTCATGGTCTCGAGTGCCTGGGCACGCTTTTCGGGCTGCAGGATTTCGCCCAGGGTACGGAACGTCAGCATGCGCAGCGATCCGGACACATTCACCGCATTGGCCCGCCCACTGATGTCGTCGGCAATCACCGTGGAAATCACGATGGAGGCGAACGACAGGACGGCCAGCGCGCTCAAGGCCAGGCCGACCCGAAACAATACCGAGTCGCGGAGGACCTGTGAGAGGACAGGAAAGAAGCGTTTCACGAGTGAGCGTTATTACCCATTGTTGATCATGGGTATTTCTTGGTATTTCGGCGTAAGCCTTGCAGTGCAACAGAAATCAACGGTTTACTACAGGTTGTTGATTCTACGGTAGAAGCGTTTTCAGGCTGCTCCACTCGCCTACCTATTTATGGGTAGGCAGCTTCGGGCACGCAGCTAGAAACCCCTTTCAAGCGGGTGTATTGCGCCCTAGGCATGCAATCATGCCCGCTAGCCGAGGAACCCCAAGGGATATTTGGACAGCGCCACCGAGACAATCCAGCCAAAAACCACCACGGCGGCCAGACCGGCAGCCAAGCGCAAACGGGGATCCCGACCGGGTTTGAGTGCCAGTGCGCCCAGCAGGATGTAGGCCAGCAAACCGAAGATCTTGGCCGTCAGCCAGTCATCGACCAAAGGATACTGTCCCAGCACCACCGCCAGTGCAATCGCGGTCCCCAGCAGGAGGCTGTCATTGAGGTGCGGCAAGGCGCGCAGCCAGCGCCGCCCGCCGTGCCATGTCGCCAGCGCTGACTTTCGGCGCAGCAGAAGTCCACCGCGCAGGCAGAAGCCGCTGATGCTGAGCACCACGCAAGTGACATGCAAAGTTTTGATGGTCAGGTAAAGCATCGTTCCAGCAATCGATTCAATAAAAATAACCGGAGATCAGTTCATGACCCACTCGACCGAAAACCGCATCGATACCGAGGCATTGCTTGCGCGCATGCCGCTCTTCCGGGATCTGCCCCACGCGCACATTATCGAGCTCGCGGAACACTCGCGGGGCAGGCGTCTGTCGAAGGGGGAGATGCTATTCCAGAAGGGCGACCCCGCACATGGTTTTTATGTGGTCGTCTATGGCCAGGTCAAGCTGGCCTTCCCCTCCGCCAATGGCAACGAAAAGGTGGTTGATATCGTCGGCACCCTGCAGAGCTTTGGTGAAGCCGTCATGCTGGCACAGCATACTTACCCCGTTTTCGCACAGGCACTGGCCGATACCCTGCTCGTGTTCGTTTCCCGCGAAGCCGTTTTCGCGCTGCTCGAAAACGAGCCCGTGTTTGCGCGCCGGATGCTGATCGGTCTGGCCATGCACAACCACTCGCTCGTGCAAGACATCGAGTCCTACACGCTGCGCACGAGTGCGCAACGCGTCGTCGGCTACCTGTTGAAATATTGCCCGCACGAGGGCGAGAGCAGCGCCGACAGTGTCGAGATCAACTTGCCGACCTCGAAGCAGATCACCGCATCCCGTCTCAACCTGACGCCGGAAACCCTGTCGCGGATTCTTCACGACCTGACGGAAGCGGGCCTGATCAAAATGTCAGGCAAGCGCATCCTGATCCACAATGTCCCACGCCTGCGCGCGGCCATCACCGAGAGTCCCGTGGAAACACTTCCCGCCAGTCATCCGGACGTCCGCCCGCACTCAGGCAAGCGCCTCTCCCACCGCGTTGCCGCAACACCCGGCGACGGCCACTGCGTCACAGGGCGTGCGTCCGTGAACGAACTCACACAGGAGCATCGGGCTATCGCTTCATGGTAAGGTTGCGCCTCCTTGAGGAGGCACAATGACGCAACATCCGACTGACAGCCGCATCGATATACCGGCATTGCTGGTTCGACTGCCGCTGTTTCAGGCGCTCACGCCCGAGCAGATCGCCCAAGTCACTCAGCATACGCGCAGCAAGCGGCTGCCCAAGGGCGAAATGCTCTTTCAGAAGGGCGACCTCGCCCACGGCTTCTACGTCATCGTCTTCGGCCAGGTCAAGCTCGCCTTCCCCTCCTCCAGCGGCAACGAAAAAGTCGTCGAGATCATCGGTCCGAAGCAGAGTTTCGGCGAAGCCGCAGTGTTTGCCCAGCGTCCCTACCCAGTTTTCGCCCAGGCCATCGCCGATACGCTGCTGCTGCATATTGCCCGTGACGTGATCTTCGAACTGCTCGAGACGGATACCTCCTTTGCCAGCCACATGCTGGCCGGTCTGGCGATGCGCTTGCATTCGCTGATTCAGGACGTGGAGTCCTATTCGCTGCGTTCGAGCGCCCAGCGCGTCATCGGCTACCTGCTGCAGCACTGCCCCAACGACAATTGCGAGGGCAGCATTCAGATCACGCTCCCGACCTCGAAACAGATCATTGCCTCGCGCCTCAACCTGACGCCTGAAACCCTGTCGCGCATCCTGCATGATCTGGCCGAGGCCAAGTTGATCGAAATGCAGGGCAAACGTATCACTATCAGTGATCTTCAGCGCTTGCGCGAATACGATTTCTGAAACGGGTATAGACCCGTACGGCGCCAAACAGGTTGTAACCCAGCCAGGCACTCGCCAGCGCGAAGGCCAGGCCAGCCGGTCGTGCCAGCGCGGGTAGCCAGACCGCCGCAAGCAACAAGGCGAGCGCTGCGAGGTGCGCGTACAGTTGCCCGCGCATGGCTTTTTCCGGAATCATCTGGTGCATGGTCGGCGGCACGGCTTGCAGACCGCAGATATTCTGCAAATGCAGCCAGTTGAGAAACGGCACGATCTTGTACAGCATGCCGTTGATGGCCGAAACAAACACCCCGATGATCGCCAGGATGCCCATCCAGATGGCAGCACGCGGGTCGAGCCCCAGGTCCGGCAGCGCGATGAAGACCAAGGCCGAAACCAGTACGGCAAGCAGTGACAGCATGCCGGTACGGAAGAACAGCAAGGTCACATCCGTCACCTTGCGCCGTCTGCGCTGCTGCAGTCTCAGGGTTTCCAGCGCGAACAGGCCAGCGATCCCAAGCCCCCCGATGAATATCGCCATGTTGACGCCCTGATTTACGATTTGGAACTGTGTCGTCCAAGCCAGCAGCACCGCCAGCAGAAGAAATGGCAGCCCGCGCGCCAGCCAGGCGGGATAACTCGGCGTGAGCTGGAACATCGGTACGACGAAGTAGGAGACCCCCGCCAGCAGAATCAGCCCCCACCCGCCCAGGCCCCAAGCGGCATGAACATCAGCGAGCGCCAGCAGTGGCCAGTCCGTGCCGCGCGCGATGCCTGTTGCCAGCGTTACGCCGAAAATGACCGTCACCATCAGGCCCAGCAGCGCAATCCGCAATGCCACGATGGTGGGACCGCGTGCCGGCGTGCGCCAGACGGCTATTCCAACCACCAGGATGAACAGTCCGAGTGCCAGGACGAAACCATGGGCTGCAGCCAGAAACAGCGGCGCGCGCTGACTCAGGAATGCCGTCACCAGCAAGCAGGCCGAGGCGATCAGCAAGGGGTGCACGCAGGCCGCCACGAAACGCGGGCGCCAGATGTTGCCCCCGGCCGCCACCGGCACGAACTGCATCAGGGCACCGCACATCGCCTGCAACATGAAGCCGGTGACCAATAGATGCGTGCCGGCCAGAGCGGCGGGCGTCCAGCGTGAAGACAGCATGTCTTCCCCGGCGATGAACAAGAGCAGGCCCGCGGCCATGCCGAACCAGGGCGCAGTCAGGAAAAAACGGAAAGGTACACCGATGGGCGGTGCCTGCTCGAAAGATAATTGCGGATGCATGCCGGAGCCGCTTGCGAGATCAGGCGTGCCGGATGCGAATCTCGTGCGTGCCGTCCTCGCGGACCTCTTCCTGCCAAGCGTAGCCGTTGTTGCGCAAGATGTTGAACAACGGTACCGGATGACAATACAACATCAGCAGCAGTTCCTCACCCGGTTGCAAACGGTCGAGCGCCTCGAGTGTCTTTTCAAGCGGCTCCGGTGGCTGCATGTCGCGGCCATCGACGACGAGCCCTGTAGCGGACCCGTTCAGCAGGTCTCCGGGCATCCTGCCCCCAGTCGTTCACGCAAGACGGGCGCCAATGCGTCAGCCTGCGTATCCAGCCCCCGGTCGCACATCGGGTACAGGATGTTCTCTTCTTTCATGTTGTGCTGCTGCATCAGCACGAGCAGAGTTTCGGCCACACCGGCAAATCCGCGGCCATCACGACTCTCCAGCGCGCCGCGCATCTGGTTGAATAGTTCCCGCATCTGTGCATGCTCGACGCGCATCATGCGTGTCGGTCCCATGGTCATTCCGGTCGCGGCTTCGAAGGCGGGAAACAAAATCTCTTCCTCGGTACGGAAATGAGATTCCATTTCATCGAGGAAACCGGGCACGAGGCGCTCTGCGCTGGTCCAGTCGCAATCGACAGCCGCCGCTTCGGCGGCGGCAAACAGTTCGTCACAGTGCTTATGGTGATGGCGCAGGGGTTCTGTCAGCAGGCTCATGGTCGTGTCGTATAGATCATTGTTCGTCATTCTCGCCGGCTGATGACGGCCCTGCCTTGACGCGAATCAAACCGCTGTGTCATCAGCCCTTGATGTTGCCAACCTCAAACTGAGGCGGACCAGTCGATGAGGTGTCGCACCTGCACGCCCCGATAGATGGCGCCGTGCTGCGGATACATTATCTCGATATCCAGTTGGCTGGCCCGGTTGCCCCGTCCCGCTTGGCCTTTTCCGAACTCATTCAGCGCCGATGGAAGCCTTCGGCATGCCGGATGTAGCGATCAAAATCATCGACGAACAACCCTTCCTTGCCCGTGGGGAGCAGCACCGCAGTCGCGCCCGATGTCCTGGATTAGTGCCGCCATGCTTCCCCCTCCGATGGTTCAGGTTTGCGGCAACGCAATCGCGTCGCCCTGGCTATATCGGTAGTCGTTGAAGATGTGCTCGGCCGTCAGCAACTGGAAGCTGCCGTCGGGTAACGCACGCGTGGTGTCCTTCAGCCGGTAGGTGTAGTGGCCGCAGGTCCAGAGGTCGAAGTTGCGCATCTGGGTGCACAGGCAGGTCTTGTCCCGGACCTTGACCTTCTTGTCATCGGGATGTGCGGCGACCTCGCGATTGTAGGCATCGATGTACTGGCAGTGGCCACTGGCATCGAGCAGGTAACCATAGGCCTCGCAGTTGGGCCGGATGCCGTCGCCGATCGCCGGGCTGTTCTTCAGCATGCGCATCGGATAACCGGTCGGCGAAATGCCATTTACCTCGATGTCGTCCTCGTTGGCCTTGAAATATTCCTGCTTGATGTCATCGGGCAGTCCGCACTCCTGCGCCACGGTAAACCGCGTCGCAACCTGTACCGCGGCCGCGCCGTGCTCGAGGAATGTCGCCGCATCGCCACCCGTGAAGATGCCCCCTGCCGGAATCAGCGGTACGTCGATCTGTTCGGCGGCCAGCCAGGCCCGGATCTCGGCGACGATGGTCACCAGGTCGAACTTTGCCCAGTCCATGCCGAAGCCGAGGTGGCCGCCGGCGAGTGGGCCTTCGATGACGATGTAGTCCGGCAACCGGTGGGTCCGCGCACTCTTCTTCAGGAACAGTTGCAGGGCGCGCAGCGAGGAAACGATGATGCCCAGCCTGGCATCGCGAAAGCGTGGGTGATCTTCCATCAACGCGAAGGAACCGAGGTGCAGACCCGCCGCCAGCGTGATGCCGTCGATGCCCGCATCGAGCGCCGAGCGCAACCGGACGCGCAGGGTTTCCTTCGGCGCGTTCATGGTCAGCTTTTCCATGCAATTGATGAGGATCAGCCCGTCGCCGCGCTTGCGCTCCATCGTGCGGCCGACGTGCAGTTCGGTGGCCTCGGCAAGCCGCGCGAGATCGAACTGGACGTCCGACTTGTCATCGTTGGCGACGTTGTACTTGTACTGCCGCAGCTTGTCCTTGACGTACTTGGTGTCGTAGCGGCGGTCGGCCACCGTCGGCACCATCGCATCGGAAATATGCCCCACGCCGCCAAGCCGCGCCGCCTCGAGCGCAAGGTCGGCCGTCGAGATATCCACCCCCATGCCGCCAATGACGATGGGCACCAGTTCCTGCCTGCCTAAGCGCAGGCGGAAATCATCCACGCTTTTCATTATCGCTGTCCACACCACACTGGCAGGCGCATGCTGCGCCGTTTTCCCGTCTGTGGCCTAAGTTATAGGCTGCAATGATAGCCGATGCCATCGGCGCAATCGTGCCGTCCCGGCGCTTTTTTATGCCGTCCCGCCAGCACTGACTTTCAGGCCACTAGGATTCAAGCACGTAGGTACCCGGCGCATCGGCCAGTGCCGGATAGGCCTTGTTGGCCAGCGGCCCCGGCTTGGCCGCGTCACCCGACTGAGGCTGGAGCCACGCCATCCAGTCCGGCCACCAGCTGCCCGGGTGGTGTTCCGCATGCTCATGCCAGCCATCCGGATTGTCATGGCGCTCGGCGGCGGAGACCCAATACTCGCGCTTGGGTGGAGTGACCACGGGATTGACGATGCCGAGGATGTGACCGGAACTCGACAGCACGAAGCGCTTCGGGCCCGACACGTAGTTATTGATCCGAAATGCCTGTCGCCAGGGCGCGATATGGTCGTCCCCCGCAGTCACCGCGTAGACCGGCTGGGCGATGCGCGTCAAATCGATCAACTGGCCGGCAACCTCCAGCGCATCCTTGCGGATCAGCTTGTTGTCGAGATAGAGATTGCGCAGATACCAGGCGTGCATGCGTGCCGGCATGCGCGTCGTGTCCATGTTCCAGAACAGCACGTCGAACGGTGGCGGGGTCTCGCCGTAGAGGTAACCATGCACGACGTAGTGCCAGATCAGGCTGTTCGACCGCAACAGGCGGAAGGCCGAAGCCATTTCCTGGCCGTCGAGATAACCCTTTTGCTGCATCTTCCGCGCGAGGTACTGATAGCTGCCCTCGTCGAGGAACACCTCGATGTCCCCGGGTTTGTGGAAGTCCACCAGCGTGGTGAAGAAGGTGGCGCTGGCGATCGGCACATCCTTGGGTACAAAACGGCAATTGGCCCAGGCCAGATAGGTCGCCAGGGCGGTTCCGCCGATGCAGTAACCCGCCGCATTCACCTTCGCCGACTTGGAGATGCTGCGCACGGCGCTGACCGCCGCATCGATGCCTTCGGTCACGTAGTCGTCAAAACCGACGTCCGCCATCGCGACGTCGGGGTTCTTCCAGCTCGTGATATAGACATCGATGCCCTGATCGAGCAGAAACCGGATCATGCTCTTCTTCGGCACAAGGTCGAGGATGTAGAACTTGTTGATCCACGGCGTGACGATCAGCAGCGGAACACGATGCACTTTCGCGACTGTCGGCGCATAGTGAATAACCTCGAGCAGGCGGTTTTGCAACACCACCTTGCCCGGTGTAGCAGCCAGATTGACGCCAACCTTGAAGTCATCCGGTCGCGTCATGCGGATATTGCCGGCCTGGAGGTCATCGAGGAAATTACGCATGCCGCGGATCAGGCTTTCGCCATTGCTGGCCGCCGCCTTCTGCATCGCCACCGGATTGGTCAACAGGAAATTGGTGGGGGCCATGGCATTCAGCCACTTCCGCCACCAGAACGCGGCGCGGCGCCGATCGCGGCTGGACAATCCCGGCGTCTGGAAAAGCATGTCCTGAGTGTGGTGCGTGAAGGTCAGGTACCACTCCTTGGTCAGGTCCCAGGTTGCGGACTCCTGCCAGATCGGATCGGTAAACCGCGTATCGTCCGGATTCGGCGCCTCGACATCCTTGCCGGGCAGGCCCAGCATGCGCTGCCATGAATACCATTGCAGCCCCATCATCCGCGTCGAAAATTCCGTAGCTGCCTCCGCCAGTTCCTGGGGATGAGTCAACCACGCCCAGTGCGCGTTCACCAGTGGCATGAACATGCCGAGCGGATCGACATTCGACTGTACGGTTTCATGAATCGCGCGGAACATGCGCTGCGGCGAGACGGGGTTCGCCATCGTTTTGTTCGAAGCCATGTTTGACCTCCCAATGCGCTATGATTGTGACAAGGTCCTGAGATTGAATGTTGACATGCATCAATCCATCACACACGAAACCGGAAGGGAGATAAGACCATGTTCAAGCATATTCTTGTTCCGACCGATGGCTCGCAACTTTCGCAGGAAACCGTCAAGCGTGCCATTGGTTTCGCTCACGAAAATGGTGCGCGCATCACCTTCTTCTATGCGAAACCCGAATATCCCGTCGCCTTCTACGGCGAGGGCGCGCTCATCGATCCCACCACACCGGAGAAATTCGCCAACATGGCCGAACAGCAGGCCACCGACATTCTCGGCAAGTGCGAGAAGCTTGCAGCAGCGGCCAAGGTGCAAAGCGCTATCGCCACCAAGACCAGCGATATCCCCTACGAGGCCATCATCGGCGCCGCAGAGGCTTCCGGCTGTGACCTGATCTTCATGGCTTCGCATGGACGCCGTGGTATCGGCGGCCTGCTACTCGGCTCGGAAACCCAGAAAGTCCTGACTCACTCCAAGGTGCCCGTACTGGTTTACCGCTAGGACGCTCGATGCTCAACCGTGCACTCAACATCATTCACGACGAACATCGTTCCCTGGGCGCTGTGCTGCATGGCCTGCGCTTTCTGGTCAGGCAAGCGCTCGACAAGGGCAGCGAGTTGGATTTCAAGCTGATGTGGGCAATGATTTACTACATGGATGCCTTTTCCCAGCGGCTGCATGACCCGCGCGAGGAGGCTTACCTGTTCGCGCGCCTCAAGGAGCGCACGCGGGAGGCCGACGACATCATCGTCCAGCTCCAGCAGCAGCATGCGGATGGCGCGGAACATCTGCGCAAGCTGGAACTGATGCTGGGTCAGCTCGAGGCCGGGGTACCCGGCAGCTTGGAAGCCTTTGCCCAGGCAGTCGAGCAACATGCCGAAGAAGCACGGCAGCACATGCAGCTGGAGGAAAAAACCGTCATGGCGCTGGCCAAAAAATATCTCACCGCTGAAGACTGGATCAGCATCGCCGAGGCCTTTGGCGAACATGGCGACCCGCGCTTTGGCGCCAAGCCGGAACATGAGTTTCGCGACCTCTTCACACGTATCGTGAATCTCGCCCCGCCGCCCATCGGCGTCGGCCCGTCACAGCACTAGCCAGCCACCCAAGGCATAAAACAACAGGGCTGCCGAAATCAATCGACAGCCCCGTTTGCCGTGCCTGGGAAGGCTTACTTCTTGGCAGCGTTCCTGGCATCCTCTTCCATGTGCTTTTTCGCGTACTTATAGACGTAGATGACGAAAAAAGTCGCGAAACCAATCGTGAATAAGCTCAGCAGTCCGATGTCCGTGCTAAACAGTTCCTTTAATGCTTGCATGTCAGCGCTCCCCTAGTTGATGAAAAAACCCAGATCAGCCCTTGGTCCCCGTATCGGTCGCGCCGATCACCACTTCCCCTGTTGCCGGCAGCATGACACTGCCCATCACGCGCCAGGTTCTTTGCTCGTCCTCGACAAGTACCAGCCAGTGTCCTGACGCAGGCAAATTCAATTTGCCGATATAAAACTCGCCGCTTGGCTTGAGTACCGACTTCTGATCAATGCCCGCGCGCGTCGGGTGCGAGAGCGTGAGGTTCAGGGCGGCAGGCAGTTCTGCTTGCCGGCTGGACAGGCGAATCTGCACCTGATCCTCCGTCAATCGCATGCCAGCTGAAATCCCCAATTCTTCCGCGTATTTGCTGCGCGCCAGTGTTTCGCCCGCGATCAGCCCCTGCTTGTAATAATCTTCCGTGACCAGGCCATCACTGCTCCGGATGGCGATCCACGCCGACACCAGCGCGGCGATAACGACGATGAAAGGCCCGGACATCAGAAACCACGGCCAGGGTTCCCGATACCAGGGCTTGCTGTTCTGATTCGTGGCAACTGTCATCGTCATGCTTTCCTCATCAGGGCATCAGGAAAGTGGCTTTTTCATGCACTGCCACTTTCTCGTTGCCTTCTGCTATTACATCAAAGAAGATCGTGTGCGACCCTTTACTCCCCGCTTCCGGCGGTACACGCACCGACATGGCAAAGCTTTTCGTCGTCGCCGGCGACACCTCAAGCTGCGCGTCGCCTTCCAGCTTGATCCCGTCCAGGCCGGTCACGCTCACTGCGTAACGCCGCGCATGCTCGGACACGTTCATCACTTGCAACCGGTAGACATTCTCGATCACGCCCCCTTCGACCTCACGGGCGAGAATGGCCCGGTCGCGAATCACATTCACGCGCAGGTCGGGCTTGTTCGCGATGCCCCAGATCAGGCCCAGCGTGATGCCGATCAGGATCAATGTGTAAATGATGATGCGCGGACGCATGATGTGGCCGAGAATTTCCTTGCGGCCCCAGTGTTTCTCAAGGGCATTTTCCGTCGTGTAGCGAATCAGTCCGCGCGGATAACTCATCTTGTCCATGACTTCGTCGCAAGCGTCGATGCAGGCGGCACAACCAATGCACTCGTATTGCAGTCCCTTGCGGATATCGATGCCGGTCGGACAGACCTGCACGCAGATTTCGCAATCGATGCAATCCCCCTTGCCGACACTGCGCGGATCGACCCCCTTTTTGCGCTGGCCGCGCGGCTCGCCCCGCTCGGGATCGTAGGTGATGACCAGTGTGTCAGGGTCGAACATCACGCTTTGGAAGCGTGCGTAAGGACACATGTAGAGGCACACCTGTTCGCGCATGATGCCGGCAAACAGGAATGTCATGAAACCGTAGAAGAAGATCCAGAAAGTTTCCCAGGGGCCGAGCGTCCAGGCCCAGAACTCACCCCACAACTCCTTGATGGGCGTGAAGTAGCCGACCAGCGTAAAACCTGTCCAAAGCGCGAACAAGCCCCAGGCACCAAACTTCATCGCTCTCAGCCGGAGCTTGCGGCCATCCATCGGCGCCTTGTCGAGTTTGATCCGCGCGTTCCGCTCGCCCTCGACGACCTTCTCTATCCAGAGGAATATCTCGGTGTAAACAGTCTGCGGACAGGCATATCCGCACCACAAACGCCCGGCCACGGCAGTGAACAGGAACAACGCATACGCCGAGATGATCAGGATGATGGCGAGGAAGAATACGTCCTGTGGCCAGAGCACCAGACCGAAAATATAAAACTTGCGATTGACGATATCCAGCAAGACGGCCTGGCGATCGCCCCACGGAATCCATGGCAGTCCGTAGTAAAGCAATTGCGTGAACCAGACCAGCGCCCAGCGCCAGTTGGCAAATAGCCCTGTGACGGACCGCGGATGGATTCTCTTGCGGGACTTGTAAAGGGATTCCTCTTGTACTGCAGGGGTAGCAGTAGAGTTTTCGGAATTTTGCTGGCTCATTCTGTCTTTGCGCTCAAGGGTTAAGGAGTTGCAATCGTTTCACTGTACTCTGTACAGGCTATCCCCTGAAATAACCCGACTTGAATGCCGTCCGTTATCGCGTGTGCAATACCCCTGTCGGACGGATCATGCATGCCCGGCCCGATTCAGGCCGGGCACGCAATACTGTGTAGCTTACTTCTGTTCAGCCGGTGCTGCCTCGGCCGCTACAGGTGCAGCAGCAACTTCAGGTTTGACACCACCACCCAGACCCCAGACATAGGCAGTCAGCAGGTGGACCTTGGCCTCACCGAGGAACTCGCCGAACGCGGGCATCTGGTTCTGGCGACCCTTGGTCACCGTCTCGATCATGGTTTCCTCGCGCGAACCGTAGAGCCAGACCTTGTCGGTCAGGTTCGGGTAACCGGCCGCTTGCATGCCCTTGCCATCGGGTCCGTGGCAGGCCGCGCAGGCTTGGGGGAAGAGTTCCTGGCCGCGCTGAACACGGACGGAGTCAGCCGACAAACCGGACAACGAACGGACATAATGCACGACGTCCTTAATTTGCTCGGCATCCATGTCGGGCTTGGTGCCCTTCGGCGTCATGATGCCCATGCGACCGGCAACGATGGTCTCCTTGATCTTCTCGGGCGTACCGCCCCAAAGCCAGTCGTTGTCCTTCAGGTTCGGGAAGCTGGGCTGGCCACCGGCATCACCGCCATGGCACTGCGCGCAGTAAGTCTGGAACAGGCGTGCGCCCATTTCCTTGGCTTCAGGATTGGCCGCAACGGTCATGACGTCCTGCTTGAGGAACTGGTTGAACTTGGGACCGTAGGTCTGTTCGGCGGCCTTCATCTCGGCGTCGTACTGACCACGCATCGTCCAGCCGAAGCTACCTGTGTTGTTGCCCAAGCCCGGATAGAGGGCCAGATAGACAATCGCGAAAACGACGGTAATGTAGAACATCCAGCGCCACCAGTTCGGCAGCGGATTGCTGTACTCCTCCAGTGTTTCATCCCACACATGGCCAGTCACTTCGCCCGGTCTGTGGTTCGCGGAACTTTGCATCCAGAGAAAGACCGCGCAGCCGATAACACTGAGTGCGACGATCACGACGACGAAGAGGTTCCAGAAACCAACCAGGTCGCCCGTAAAGTTGAAATCCATGACGAATTCCTTTCAGTTGTGCTGTTGGCCTGCGTCCTTGCCCTGCGTCGGCAGATCATCGTCGAGGACCGACTTCGCGGCCTCGTCGAACGCATTTTTCTGCCTTGCGGAGTAGGCCCACCACACGATGCCAACAAATGCGGCAAATGCCAGCACCGTGAAGAGGGAACGCAGGTCGTTGATATCCATCTATGCTTAACGCGTCTGCTTGAGCGCCAAACCCATACCTTGCAGGTAGGCAATCACGGCTTCGACCTCGGTCTTGCCTTCAACCGCCTTGGGCGCGTCGGCAATTTCCTGGTCGGTGTAGGGCACGCCCACCTTGCGCAATGCAGACATCTTGGCACCGATAAGCGGCTCCTTGAGCGGACGATCCAGCCAGTAATACGCGGGCATGTTCGACTCGGGAACGACATCGCGCGGATTCAGCAGGTGAATCTTGTGCCACTGGTCAGAGTAACGGCCCCCAACGCGGTGCAGGTCCGGGCCGGTGCGCTTGGAGCCCCACTGGAACGGGTGATCATAGACATATTCACCCGCCACCGAGTAGTGGCCATAGCGCTCGGTCTCGGCGCGGAAGGGCCGGATCATCTGCGAGTGGCAGTTGTAGCAGCCTTCGCGGATATAAATGTCCCGGCCGGCCAGACGCAGGGCGTCGTAGGGCTTGACCAGTTCATTGAGCGGCGTGGTCGTGGATTTCTGGAAGAACAGCGGAACGATTTCCAGCAGGCCACCGATGCTCACGAAGAACGTGATCAGCACGATCATCAGCGTGTTGCTGGTTTCGATTTTCTCATGCGTCAACATGATGATTTATCTCCCTTGCAGTCAGTGAGCGCCGGCGGGGGCGAGGACTTTGGCGTCATCGACCGCCTTGCCACTGGCGATAGTCTTGAACATGTTGTAGGCCATGAGGAGCATGCCGGTCAGGAACAGCAAGCCGCCAACCACGCGGATGGTCCAGAACGGGTAGGAGGCCTTGACCGACTCGACGAACGAGTAGGTCAGCGTGCCATCGGCGTTGGTGGCACGCCACATCAGGCCCTGCATGACGCCGGAGATCCACAGCGCGGCGATATAGAGCACGGTGCCGAGCGTGGCCAGCCAGAAATGCACGTTGATCAAGCGAGTCGAGTACATCTCCGAGCGACCGAACAGCTTCGGGATCAGGTAGTACATCGAACCGACCGTCACCATACCCACCCAGCCCAGTGCGCCGGAGTGCACGTGGCCCACCGTCCAGTCGGTGTAGTGCGACAGCGCATTGACCGTCTTGATCGCCATCATCGGGCCCTCGAAGGTTGACATGCCGTAGAAGGACAGCGAGGTGATCAGGAACTTGAGGATCGGATCATCACGCAGTTTGTGCCAGGCGCCCGACAGGGTCATGATGCCGTTGATCATGCCGCCCCAACTGGGTGCCAACAGAATCAGCGAGAACACCATACCGACGGACTGCGTCCAATCAGGCAATGCGGTGTAGTGCAGGTGGTGCGGGCCAGCCCACATATAGGTGAAGATCAGCGCCCAGAAGTGCACCACCGACAGGCGGTAGGAATACACCGGACGACCGGCCTGCTTCGGCACGAAGTAGTACATCATGCCGAGAAAAGCGGCGGTCAGGAAAAAGCCCACGGCATTGTGACCATACCACCACTGCACCATTGCGTCCTGCACGCCGGCATACGCCGAGTAGGACTTCGGTGTCAGGATGCCGGCCTCGAAGACAGGGATTTCAGCGCTGTTGAAGATATGCAGCAGGGCCACAGCGATGATAAACGAGCCGTAGAACCAGTTGGCCACATAAATATGCTTGGTCTTGCGGATGCCGATAGTGCCGAAAAACACGATTGCATAAGCTACCCAGATCACAGTGATCAAAATGTCAATCGGCCACTCGAGTTCGGCGTATTCCTTGGCCGTGGTGAAGCCCAGCGGCAGGGAAAGTGCAGCCAGCACGATGACAACCTGCCAGCCCCAGAAGATGAACGTCGCCAGGCCAGGCGCGAACAAGCTGGTATGGCAAGTGCGCTGCACTACCCAGAAAGAGGTGGCGAACAGCGCGCAACCGCCGAACGCGAAAATGACTGCATTGGTGTGTAGCGGACGCAGCCTTCCATACGACAGCCATTCAACGACGTTCAATTGTGGCCAGACCAACTGGCTGGCAATGATGACGCCAACCAGCATGCCGACGATGCCCCAAATTACGGTCATCACGACGAACTGGCGCACGACTTTGTAGTTGTAAGTCGCTTGCGATTGCATGATGGTTTTCACCTCTCTCAATAAAAAAAACAAACCATTTCCTCCATATCCATATCCCCTTGGAGGCTGGGGGCGAAGGATACTTCACAACGAGTGCGGCATATTGACTCAGGTCAACTTTTTTGAAAGACAATATTTTTTATATGGTTATATATCCATTTAATTTGTAGGGCTATAGGCAAAAAAAAGGGTGCGCGGAACGCGCACCCCCAACCCCAACAGAGAGACTAACCGATAAATCCTGCGTTCGGCACTCTGCTACAGTCAAACCCGAACGGATCGGAACGCAGTATGAAACCGGCACCCATCAGGTGCTTTGATCTGCGTCAACAGATGTTCTCTTGCCCGCTTTTTGCGCGTCATCCTCGGGTGGTTGTGGCCCATCGTCGTCCATCAGGATGCGGTAGGCCGGACCCTCCAGGTCGTCCATCTGCCCGCTTTTCAGCGACCACCAGAACACCACACCAATCACGAAGACCAGCAAGACGGACACAGGAATCAGCAGATAAAGGCTTTCCATGTTCCCTTTACGCGGCCCGCTGCAGCCGTAGTGCGTTCAACACCACGAGCAGCGAACTCGCGGACATGCCGATGCCGGCCATCCAGGGCGTAATCCAGCCCCCCATGGCCAGCGGAATCGCCACGACATTATAGGTAAAGGCCCAAAGCAGGTTCTGGCGGATGACGGCAAGCGTTCGGCGCGCCAGCACCACTCCGTTGACCAGATGCTCCGGATTGTCCGACAGCAACACCACGTCGGCCTGCCCGCGCGCCAGTTCGGTGCCCCCGCCCATCGCCACCGAAACATGCGCCTGCGCCAGCACCGGAGCGTCATTGACGCCATCACCGACCATCGCCACGGTTTCGCCGCGTTCCTGAACCTCGCCAAGATAGGCGTGCTTGCCCTCGGGCGTCATGCCGCCATGATGGTCGCCGACGCCAAGTTCCTGCGCCACCGCAGCGACGGTCTGCGCTGCATCGCCGGAAAGGATGGTCAGCTTGACCCCCAGCCCGCGTAGCCCTTCAAGGGCTTGTCTTGCACCCGGACGCAGAGCATCCGCGATGCGGAACCAGGCCTGCCAACCCATCGCGTCGCCCAGCGCGACCACGCTGTCGCCTGCCGCCAGCCAGGCGGCCATCTCGTTCGGCATGGGTTGGCCGTGGAGTTCGGCGACGAACGCGGGCACGCCGATGCGCAGCAGCTTGTCATCAAGTTGCGCCTCGATCCCCTTGCCCGTCACGGCGCGCAGGCTCTTGACCGGTGCCGTCTCGCCAGCGCTGACTTTCGCCAGCAATGCCTTGCCCAGCGGGTGTTCAGATGCCTGCTCGAGCGCCCGGACGCGCGCAAAGACATCGGCCTCGCCGACGCCTGCGGCACACCGCCAATCCACGACCGCAGGCCGCCCCGCCGTCGAACGTTCCGGTCTTGTCGAAGATCCAGTGATCTGCCCGCGCCAGCGTTTCAATGGCATGTCCGCGCGTGACAAGCACGCCTTCACGAGCCAGAGCCCCTGTGGCCACGGTCAGAGCGGCCGGCGTCGCCAGCGAGAGAGCGCATGGGCAACTCACCACCAGCACCGCGACGCAGATCCAGAGCGCCTTGGAAGGGTCCGCATTCAGCCAGTAGAGTCCGGTCACGGCCGCCAGCGCCAGCAGCACCCAGACGAAACGCATGGCGATGCGATCGGCCAGTTGCACGAGTGCCGGCTTTTCCGTCGCCGCCTGCTCCATCAGCCGGCGGATCGATGCCAGCCGGGTGGCCTCGCCAACCCGGTCGAGCTTCACGACCAGCGGACTCGTGATATTCACGCTACCGCCCGTCACCGCATCGCCCACGGCCTTGCGAATCGGCCGGCTCTCGCCGGTCAGCAGCGACTCATCACTGCTACTCTCGCCGTCGATGATCCGGCCGTCGCCCGGAATGGTCTCGCCCGGCTTGACCCGCACGCAATCGCCCGCGACGAGGTTCGCCACCGCCACGCGTTCCGCCTCGCCCGCCGGCCAGTACGGCAGCCGTTCGGCGAAGGCCGGGATCGCCCTGGCCATGGCCTCGACGCCGCGCGCCGCCTTTTGCCGCGCCATCATCTCCAGATAGCGTCCAGTCAGCAGGAAGAAAATGAACATGGTCACCGAGTCGAAATACACCTCGCCCCCGGCCGTCAGCGTCGCCCAGACGCTGGCGACAAAGGCGCTGCCCACGCCCAACGCCACCGGCACATCCATGCCGACACGGCGGAACCTGAGGTCGCGCCAGGCGTTGGTAAAGAAGGGTGCCGCCGAATATACGATCACCGGCAGGGTCAGGAGCAGGCTCGCCCAGCGCAGCAGCTGCTGGATATCCAGCGTCATGTCGCCCCCCTCGCCTACCTGCGCCAGATAAACCGGGATGGCGTACATCATCACCTGCATCATGCCGAAGCCGGCGACGAACAAGCGCCATTGCGCAGTGCGGCGCTCTTTCTGCGCCAGTTGCTCGGAGCGCGTCACGTCGTAGGGATGGGCGCGGTAGCCAATCGCCTGGATCGCCTCAAGGATAGCCGACAGCTTCGTCGCGTTCTCGTCCCAGCGTACTCGCGCCCGGCGCGTCGCATAGTTGATGTCGACGGCGGTCACACCCGGCTGCTTCGCGATGTGTTCCTCGTTGAGCCACACGCATGCGGCGCAGGTGATGCCCTCAAGGATCAGCGCCGCCTCACGCTCATGCTCACCGACGGGACGGACAAAATTCTTCTGCACGTCCGGATGGTCGAACAAGCCGAGTTCCTGCAGCGCAGCGGGCAGCGCTTCGCGCGGCGATTCCGGTAGTGCATCGCGGTGCTTGTAATAGTCCGCCAGCCCGTTGGCGACGATCGCCTGTGCCACGGCCTGGCAGCCGGCGCAGCACATCGCGCGCGGCGCGCCCCCGATCTCGACAAACAGATCGAGCCCCTGCGGCACTGGCAGGCCGCAGTGGTAACAATCGTGTTCGTGTGCCAATTACTTGGGTTGCATTCTTATGGCGCCGTCGAGGCGGATCACCTCGCCATTGAGGTAGGGGTTCTCGACGATCTGCCCGACCAGTGCGGCGAACTCGGATGGCCGCCCCATGCGCGGGGGGAAAGGCACCATCTTCCCGAGCGCATCGCGCACCTCGTCCGTCATGCCCGCCATCATCGGCGTCTCGCAGATGCCCGGGGCGATCGTCATCACGCGGATGCCTGTGCGCGCGAGGTCGCGCGCGATCGGCAGGGTCATGCCGGCGATCCCCGCCTTCGAGGCCGCGTACGCCGCCTGGCCGATCTGGCCGTCAAAGGCCGATACAGATGCCGTGCTCACGATCACGCCGCGCTCGCCGTCGGCATTCGGCGCATTGCGGCCCATCGCCTCGGCGGCCAGACGAATCATGTTGAATGTGCCGATCAGGTTGACGTCGATCACGCGTCGAAAGCTCGAGAGCGCATGTGGACCTGCCTTGCCGACCGTCTTCTCGCCCATGACGATGCCGGCGCAACCGACCAGCCCATGCACGGCGCCAAACGCATCCAGCGTCGCCGCCACGCAAGCCAGCGCGCTCGGTTCGTCCGCGACGTTGGTTTCGACGAAGCGCACCCCTGCACCTTGGGCACCCAACTCCGCCACCAGTGCCGCGCCAGCCGCCGTATTGAGGTCGGCCAGCACGACCTTGCCACCCTGTGCCGCCAGCAACCGCGCCGCGCCGGCACCCAGGCCGGACGCACCGCCCGTGACGATGAACACACTGTCCTTGATCTGCATGGCAATGCTCCCCCACTCAATGGATGGTCAGGGGCGGGATTCTACAGGCGGATACTCAAGCGCCCTGCAGCATCGCCATGACCGGCGCGGTATCCGGCCGCACGCCGCGCCAGAGGAAGAAGGATTCCGCCGCCTGTGCCACCAGCATGCCGAGACCGTCCGCCAGACGCGCCGCGCCCAGTCGTTGCGCAGCGGCCATGAAAGGCGTCGTGCCCTTGCCATAGACCATGTCGTAGGCCAGCGCACCGGGGGTAAACAATCCCGCCGGCAGGGGCAATCCTTCTCCACCCAGGCTGGCGGACGTCGCGTTGATGACCAGATCGAAGCGGCCGTCGGCAAAATCGGCGAAGCCGCCCACGGCCAGTTCGCCGAACGGTGAAAACTGGTTCTTCAAGGCCAGCGCCTTATCCACACTGCGATTGGCGATGGCCAGTTGCGCCGGCCCTTCCTCCAGCAGCGGTAGCACGACGCCGCGCGCAGCACCGCCTGCGCCGAGGATGAGAATGCGTTTTCTCTCTAGCGGGAAACCGAGTCGATCGCGAATATCGCGTACCAGCCCGATGCCGTCGGTGTTGTCGCCGAAGGTGCTGTCGGCACTGAAGCGCAGCGTATTCACCGCCCCCGCCTGGCGCGCCCGTTCGGTCGGCTGGTCGGCCAGCGCGAGCGCCTCAAGTTTGAACGGCACCGTGACGTTAATGCCCTTGCCGCCAGCCTGGCGGAAGGCTTCTACCGTTGCCCGGAATCCGTCCAGCGGTCCGAGGATGGCCTCATACGCCATATCCTGCCCGCACTGGCGGGCAAACGCCGCATGGATCGCAGGGGATTTGGAATGGGCGATGGGGTTGCCGATGACGGCGTAGCGGTCGATCATGGAAAAATCATACGCGACCGTTGCAAACCGATCCATGCCGTCCTGTCAGCCCTGACTTTTCAATAACTTAACACATGACTCCCGCACCGCTGCCCCAGCCCTTCGTTGCATAAACCCAACAAGGGCTGGCCCGAAATGGGGCGAAAGGGCGATTCGGACTCGCCGAAGCGGCCGCATCTGGGAAAATGTCGCCAGCTTCCAATCAAGGGAGTCTCGGCGGGATCAGTGGCCAACCACGTGGAGTCATTGAAACCGCAATCTTCAACGTAAAGGAGATTTACACATGCAAAAGAAAATTATCGCCCTGGCCGTCGCTGGCCTGATGTCCGGCGCCGCCTTCGCGCAGTCCAACGTCACCATCAGCGGTCTCGTTGACATGGGTTACAGCCATCGTTCCGACAATATCAACTCGGCGGTCAATAGCCGTAACGGTATCGATTCCGGCATGCAATCGGGCAGCCGTCTTCAGTTTGCTGGTGTTGAAGACCTCGGTGGTGGCCTGAAGGCCGGTTTCGTGCTCGAGCAGGGCCTGCTTGTTGACACTGGCCAGTCACGTACTGATGGCGTGTGGTCGCGTCAAGCCTTCATGTACATGTCTGGTAATTTTGGTACCGTCGCCGCTGGCCGTCAATACACGCCGCAGTTCAACCTGTTGGCCGCTGTCGATCCGTTCGGCTACGGAACCGTTGGTGAAATCAACAACGTTTACGCCTCCACCGCTCGCCTCGACAACCTGGCTGCCTACGTTTCCCCGTCCTTCGGCGGCCTCAACGTCGTCGTCGGCTACACCCCGCAAGCTGGCGGCAACGAAGTAGCCAAGGATGCCGGCAACACCCGTGTTTATGCGATCGCCCCGACCTACAAGAACGGTCCGATCATGGCTGGCCTGAACTATCACAACATCAAGACAGATACCGCAAATTTCTCGACCAAGGTGTGGGATCTGGCCGGTAGCTACGATCTTGGCATGGCCAAACTGGCTGCTGCCTACGGTCGTGACAGCGACATCAACGCAGCGGGCAACAAGCGTACCAAGTACATGCTGGGTGCAACCTTCCCCTTCGGTGCGAACGCTGTAATGGCTTCCTACAACCATGCCAAGCAAGACACCGCGGGTGACCCCTCTGCTCGCCAGTGGGCCCTCGGCTATCAGTACAACATGTCCAAGCGCACCAACCTGTACGCCGTTTATGCTGACATCAGCAACAAGAACGGTTACACCGCTTCCGTGGGTGACAGCTCCAATGGTGGCGCTGGCTACCAGACCGGCCTGAACTTGGGCGTGCGTCACAAGTTCTAATTTCAAGCTTAGGCCTGAATTAGTTGAAACGGCCGCCTTCGGGCGGCCGTTTTTATTTGGTGCAACAGAAAGTCAGCGCTGGCGGGACGGCACCTGACGATGCCAGAAATGAAAAAGGGTTTCCGGCGACTAACCGAAAACCCTTGGTATTACTGGTCGGGGCGGCGGGATTCGAACTCGCTACCCCCTTGCACCCCATGTGCAAGTGCGCTACCCGGCTGCATGCCCACAGTGCCACGATGTTGAGGCTACAATTCGAAGCAAATGAGTCCTACCATCTTTCGCTCTGGCAAATTCCGGTTCTATTTCTTCTCGCGGGAGGAACCGCGCATGCATGTGCACGTGCAGTCACCCGAAGGCGAAGCCAAGTTTTGGCTTGAACCCGTGATTGCACTGGCGCAGCATACGGATTTGTCCCGGCAAGAAATCAGCGAAGCTCAACAATTGGTGCAGGAGCACGAAAATGACATCCGCAGCGCTTGGCACAGACACTTCGGCAGTTGAGGTTACGCATATTTCAAAGCACGGCTTTTGGATTCTCTTGCGGGATGAAGAGTTATTCCTCCCATTCACAGAATTTCCGTGGTTTCGTGAGGTCGCAGTAGGCAAGATATTGCATGTCGAGCTGCCATCGGATAATCACCTCTACTGGCCTGACCTGGATGTCGATTTGGCCGTTGATTCGATTCGTCATCCGGAGCATTTTCCGCTTTTCAGTCAGGTGGGTACCTGATATCGCGGCGTATTGAATACGCTTCAAGAATGAGGCGGGAAAGCCGGTCTGAAACGAAAGTCAGCGCTGGCGCGACGGCACCTGACGATGCCAGAAATGAAAAAGGGTTTCCGGCGACTAACCGAAAACCCTTGGTATTACTGGTCGGGGCGGCGGGATTCGAACTCGCGACCCCTTGCACCCCATGCAAGTGCGCTACCAGGCTGCGCTACGCCCCGACACGAGCGGCGAATTATAGCTGAATCAGACGCGCAGCAGCTCGATGATGCCCAACAATTCGGCGCGCAGCGAGATCCCAGCGCCCGCCGATGCACTCGTTGCCTGTGCCGCTACCGCCGGCTTGACGGCCGGTTCGTCGAGCCGGTTGCGCGCACCGCTGATGGTGAAACCCTCTTCGTACAGGAGCTGGCGGATGCGCCGCACCAGCAGCACTTCGTGGTGCTGGTAGTAGCGCCGGTTGCCGCGCCGCTTGACGGGCTTGAGCTGCGTGAATTCCTGCTCCCAGTAACGCAGCACATGCGGCTTGACGCCGCACAGCTCACTGACTTCGCCGATGGTGAAGTAGCGCTTCGCCGGGATCGGCGGAAGATCGTGTTTAGCCAGGCTGGGCGTTGCCATGAGCCGTCGCCTCGACGGTTGACTTCAGCTTGTGACTTGCATGGAAGGTCACGACGCGGCGCGCGGTGATCGGAATTTCCTCGCCAGTCTTTGGATTGCGGCCGGGCCGCTGCGGCTTGTCGCGCAACTGGAAGTTGCCGAAGCCCGAGAGCTTGACGCTGTCGCCCTTTTCCAGCGCGGTGCGCACTTCCTCGAAGAAGGCTTCGACCATATCTTTCGCTTCGCGCTTGTTGAGCCCGACTTTCTCGAACAGAAGGTCCGCCAGTTCCGCTTTTGTCATTGTCATCTTGTTGTTTGCTCCCCTCAGCATCGCCGTCATTGGCGCAACTGCGCGCCGAAGCCCGCTTGCGCGGCGGCCAACAGGCTGGCCATCGCGGCATCGGCATCGGCTTCCGCCAAAGTCCTGCGAGTATCTTGCATCGCGACACGGAACGCAAGACTCTTGCAGTCCGTCGCGATCCCCTTGCCCTGATAGACATCGAACAGTTGTATTTCGCGCACATATGCCGGTGCAGCCGCACGCAGCGCAGCGCGCAGCGCACCGACTTCGCATTGCTGCGGCACGACCAGTGCGATGTCGCGCACCACGGCGGGAAAGCGCGAGACTTCCTCATACGCGGGCAGCGGCGTGGCCAGCAGCGGCGCGAGGTCGATCTCGAACACCACGGCCGGCGCGTCCAGTTCGTATTTCTGCTTCCAGCGCGGATGCAGTTCGCCAATCACGCCGATGGCGTTGCCCGCGAGCAGCACGCGGGCGCTGCGGCCGGGGTGCAGTGCCAGGTGCCCATCTCCACCGATGTGCTCGAAATGCAAACTGCGCGGCGCAAACAGGGCTTCGAGATCACCCTTCAGATCGTAGAAGTCAGCATTGCGCACCGGCACACCCCATTGCTCGGGCAACGCCGGGCCGGCGGCCAGCCCGGCGACGCGCAGCGGCTGATGGTAGCCGGTGTCTGTTCCCGCCGCCTGTGTGAAGCAGCGTCCGAGTTCGAAAACACGCACCCGGGTAGTCTGGCGCTTGAGGTTGCCCACCAGCGTGCCGACCAGGCCACCGATCAGGCTGCTGCGCATCACGCCCATCTGGCTGGCGATCGGGTTGGCGAGCCGTACAAGTTGCGCGGGATTGACGTTGCCGCAGAAATCGGCTTCCCAGCCGGCCTCGACGAAACTGTAATTCACCACTTCGTGGAAGCCGCGCTCGGCGAGCAGGCGGCGCACCTGCATCGGATTGCGGTGCGCCTCGGGCAACGGAAGCATTTCGCAGCGCGCGGTCGGTGGCGGTGCGGGAATGTTGTCGTAGCCGTGCAGACGCGCGATTTCCTCGATCAGGTCTGCTTCGATCGCGATGTCGAAGCGATACGACGGCGGCGTGACTTCCAGCACATCACCCACGCGGGTGTAGCTGAAGCCCAGGCCGGCGATCAGTTTTTCAAGCTGCGTGCTGCCGAGGTCGATGCCCAATACTTGCGTGGCTCGCGCCATGCGCAGGCGGACCTGCGCACGAGTGGGCAAATGCTCCGACGCGACAGCCTCGACAACCGGGCCGGAATTCCCGCCGCAAATTTCGACGATCAGTTGCGTCGCGCGCTCGATGGCCTTGCGTTGCAGTTCGAAATCGACGCCGCGCTCATAACGGTAGGAGGCGTCGGACGAGAAGCCCAGCGCGCGCGCCTTGCCGGCAATCGCGTCGGGCGCGAAAAACGCGCTTTCGAGGAACAGGTCGGTGGTCGAATCGGCGATGCCCGAGTGCTCGCCACCCATGATGCCGGCCATGGCCAAGGGCTTGGCTTCGTCGGCAATCAGCGCGGTCTCGGCGGTCGGCGTGACAGTCTGCTCGTTGAGCAGCAACAGTTGCTCGCCGGGCGCTGGGTAACGCACATGGATCGCGCCGACGAGCTGCGCATCGTCGAAGGCATGCAGCGGCTGGCCGAGTTCGAGCATCACGTAGTTGGTGACATCGACGAGCGCGGAAATCGCGCGCACGCCACAGCGCTCGATGCGCTGCTTCATCCAGTCGGGCGTTTCCGCCCTGGCATTCACGCCGCGCACGATGCGTCCGCAGTAGCGTGGGCAAGCCGCCGGCGCGTCGAGCACGACACCACGGGTATCCGCAAGCACGGCCGCGACGGGCTCGATGTCAGGCAGGGTCAGCGGCGCGCCGGTCAACGCAGCGACCTCGCGTGCGATACCGACGAGCGACAGGCAGTCGGCGCGGTTGGGCGTGAGCTTGAGGGTGATCAGCGTGTCGTCGAGAGCAAGGTAGGTACGGATGTTCTGGCCGATCGGCGCGTCGGCCGGCAGCGGTAGCAGGCCACCGTGGTCTTCCGAGAGGCCGAGTTCGCGCGCCGAGCAGAGCATGCCAAAACTGTTCGACACCGCGCACCTTGGCTTTCCTGATCTCGATACCCGGCAACTGGGCGCCGACCAGCGCACAGGGCACAAGCATTCCGGCGGCGGCATTCGGCGCACCGCAGACGATCTGCAGGACACCCTGTTCGCCCGTATCCACCGAGCAGAGCTTGAGCTTGTCGGCGTCGGGATGCTTCTCGGCCGTCAGGATGCGGGCGACGACGACATTCGTAAAGTCAGCGCTGGCGGGACGGCACTCCTCGACCTCGAGGCCGGCCATCGTCAGAAGATGGCACAGTTCCCCGGTCGAAATCGGTGGATTGACGAGGGCGCGCAGCCAGGATTCGGAGAATTGCATGGTCGATCGGCTTTACTGGAACTGTGAGAGAAAACGCAGGTCGCCGTCGAAGAACAGGCGCAGGTCGTTGATGCCATAGCGCAGCATGGTCAGGCGGTCCGGCCCCATGCCGAAGGCGAAGCCGGTGTATTTTTCGGGATCGATACCGCCGCAGCGCAGCACGTTGGGATGCACCATGCCGCAGCCCGCGATCTCGAGCCAGCGACCTTCCATCGGACCGGACATGAAGGCCACGTCGATCTCGGCGGAGGGTTCGGTGAAGGGGAAAAACGAAGGGCGGAAACGCACTTTCAGGTCGTCGCTCTCGAAGAAACGCCGCAGGAAGTCGGCGACCACGCCCTTGAGGTCGGCGAAGCTGACGTTCTCACCGACCCAGAGACCCTCGACCTGATGGAACATCGGCGAATGCGTGGCGTCGGAATCGACGCGATAGACACGGCCGGGACAGATGACGCGAATCTCGGGCATCGTGTCGAGATCTTTGTACTTCTCGACATGGGCCAGCATCGTCCGGATCTGCACCGGGCTGGTATGCGTGCGCAGCAGCACGTCCTCGCGCACCCGGCCTGCCTCGTCGAGCAGGTAGAAGGTGTCGTGCATCGAACGCGCCGGATGATTTTCGGGCGTGTTGAGCGCGGTGAAGTTGTGCCAGTCGGTCTCGATCTCCGGACCGTCAGCCACTTCGAACCCGATGGAGCGGAACAGCTGCTCGATGCGGTCGAGCGTGCGCATCACCGGATGGATGCTGCCGCGCGACTGGCCGCGCCCCGGCAGCGTGACATCAAGGGCTTCCGCGGCGAGTTGTGCTTCGAGTTGGGCGCTCTTCAGGGCATCGCGCCGTCCCGCCAGTGCTGACTCTATCCTGACCTTGGCTGCATTAATCGCCGCGCCGGCCGTCTTGCGCTCGTCGGCAGGCAGCTTGCCGAGCCCCTTGAGCAGCGCGGTCAGCGAACCGTCCTTGCCCAGATAGGCGGCCTTGACGTCCTCAAGGCGCGCCAGTTCGCCGGCGGCAGCGAAATCCGCCGTGGCCTGCACAACAAGTTGTTCCAGATCTTGCATCGAACGAAACCCAGGGAACCAGAAAACAGAAGGCCGCCAATAAACCCCGGCGGCCTTCAGCTAGGCACTACGGCTTGACGCCGACCCGACTCAGACCGCGAGTTTGGCCTTGGCCTGACTCGCCAGAGCAGCGAAGGCCGGCTTGTCGAACACGGCCAGATCGGCCAGCACCTTGCGATCGACTTCGATCGATGCCTTCTTGAGGCCGTTCATCAGGGTGCTGTACTTCATGCCTACTTCACGGGCGGCTGCGTTGATACGGGCGATCCACAGCGCACGGAACTGGCGCTTTCTTTGCCGGCGGTCGCGATACTGATACTGACCGGCCTTCATCACCGCTTCCTTGGCGATGCGGTATACGTTCTTTCTCCGACCGCGATAGCCCTTGGCTGCGTCGAGAACCTTCTTGTGGCGCGCGCGCGCCGTTACTCCACGTTTGACTCTTGGCATCTCATCCTCTCCTTAGCCGTTGGGCAGCATGGCGCGCACGGATTTCACGTTCGACTCATGCACGGTTTGCACGCCACGCAGGTGACGCTTCACCTTGGTGGTTTTCTTGGTGAGGATGTGGCGCTTGAACGCGCACGCACGCTTGATGCTACCCGACCCACGCACTTTGAAGCGCTTGGCGGCACCACTCTTCGTCTTCATCTTCGGCATCGAAGATCTCCTTTTGACACGGCGCTGGGTGGCTCCCGATTCGGGAACGCTTCAACAACCCACGACCGCTTCTGGTACTGCTGGTACTGCTAAACCTTGGTACTGCTGCAAGTCAATTTTTGACCTGCTTCTTGGACGGCGCCAGCACCATGACCAGCTGGCGTCCCTCCATCTTGGGAAACTGTTCGACGAGAGCCTGTTCGTTCAGATCGGTCTTGATCCGTTCCAGCATGCGCATGCCAATTTCCTGGTGAGCCATTTCGCGACCGCGGAAGCGCAGGGTGATCTTCGCCTTGTCGCCTTCCCCGAGAAACTTGATGACGTTGCGCAGCTTGATCTGGTAGTCGTTTTCGTCGGTTCCGGGACGGAACTTGACTTCCTTGACTTCGACGATCTTCTGCTTCTTCCTGGCCTCGGCGAGGCGCTTTGCCTCCTGATACTTGAACTTGCCAAAGTCCATCAAACGACACACCGGCGGGTCTGCCATCGGCGCGATCTCGACGAGATCGACGGCGGCTTCTTCCGCCATCTGCAGCGCCTGACGTGCGGAAAGGATCCCGAGTGGTTCGCCTTCAATTCCGACCAAGCGAATTTCGGGCGCCGTGATCTCTTCGTTGATGCGCTGCGTCTTTTCCTGGGCTATGGCTCAAATCTCCTTTTAATCAATAAAATCAGGTCACTGCGCCCTTGCTGCCGCATTCAAGCAGCAGGCGTTCAATCAAAGCGTCCCGGGAAAGTTGCCCGAGATCCTGATTGCCCCGGGCATCGCGCGAATCACGCGAACGTACGGCGACCAACCCAGCGGCTTTTTCCTTGTCGCCGACGACGACGAGATAAGGCCGCTTCAATAAGCTATGTTCGCGGATTTTATAGTTAATCTTCTCGCCGCGCAAATCGCATTCGATGCGTAGACCGGCCTCGCGAAGCATTTTCGCTACAGATTCGGCGTAGTCGGCCTGCGCTTCCGAGATGTTCATGACCACGGCCTGTACCGGCGCCAGCCACAGCGGCAGCGCTCCAGCGTGGTTCTCGATCAGGATGCCGATGAAGCGCTCGAGCGAGCCGAGGATCGCGCGATGCAACATCACCGGTGTGTGGCGTGTGTTGTCCTCGCCGACATACTCGGCGTCGAGACGCTGCGGCATCGAGAAATCGACCTGCATCGTGCCGCACTGCCAGGACCGACCGATGGCGTCCTTGATGTGGAATTCGATCTTGGGGCCATAGAAGGCGCCCTCGCCCGGCAATTCTTCCCATTGCAGGCCGCTGGCGCGCAAGGCGGCCCGCAACGCATCCTCGGCCTTGTCCCAGAGATGATCCTCGCCAACGCGACTGTCGGGACGCAGTGCCAGCTTGACGGCGACATCGGTAAAGCCGAAGTCGGCATACACTTTGCGCACCAGGTCGTTGAAAGCCGTCACTTCCGGCTGAATCTGGTCCTCGGTACAAAAAATGTGTCCGTCGTCCTGCGTGAAGCCGCGCACGCGCATCACGCCATGCAGCGCGCCCGAGGGCTCGTTGCGGTGGCAGGAGCCGAATTCGCCGTAACGCAGCGGCAGATCACGGTAGGACCGCACGTCGGTGTTGAAGAGCTGGATATGGCCGGGACAGTTCATCGGCTTCACCGCGTAGTCGCGCTTTTCCGACTCGGTGGTGAACATGTTGTCCTTGTAATGCTCCCAGTGGCCCGACTTCTCCCACAGGCTGCGGTCGAGGATCTGCGGGCAGCGCACTTCCTGATAGCCGTTGTCGCGATAGACGCGGCGCATGTACTGTTCGATTTCCTGCCACACCGTCCAGCCGTGCGGATGCCAGAACACGAGGCCGGGCGCCTCGTCCTGCAGGTGGAACAGGTCGAGCTGGCGGCCGAGTTTGCGATGGTCGCGCTTCTCGGCCTCCTCGAGCATGTGCAGGTAGGTGTCGAGTTCGTCCTTCTTCGCCCACGCGGTGCCATACACGCGCTGCAATTGCGCGTTCTTCGCATCGCCGCGCCAGTAGGCGCCAGCCACCTTCATCAGCTTGAAGTGTTTGAGCTTGCCCGTCGAAGGGACGTGCGGGCCGCGGCAGAGGTCGATGAAATTGCCTTCGCGATACAGGGACACATCCTGGTCGGCGGGAATCGCGGCGATCAGTTCGGCCTTGTAGTGCTCGCCGATCGACTTGAAAAACTCGACGGCCTTGTCGCGTGGCCAGACTTCGCGCGTGACGGTGAAATCCTGCTTCGCCAGTTCGGCCATGCGCTTTTCCAGTGCCGCCAGATCGTCCATGGTCAGCGGCCGGCAGGCAAAGTCGTAATAGAAGCCGTTGTCGATGACCGGGCCGATGGTCACCTGCGCTTCCGGCATCAGCTCCTTCAGCGCATAGGCCAGCAGGTGCGCCGTGGAGTGGCGAATGATCTCGACGCCCTCGGCATCCTTCTCGGTAACGATGGCGAGCGTCGCATCGTTCTCGATACGAAACGAGGTGTTGACCAGCTTGCCGTTGACTTTGCCCGCCAGCGCCGCCTTGGCAAGGCCGGCGCCAATAGAAGCCGCAACTTCGCCGACTGTCAGCGGTTGGGGATAGGTGCGTTGCGAACCATCGGGCAGCGTAATTACCGGCATGGGCGTAACTCCAGGACTCCAGGGCTTAAAACAAGAACAGGGTGACCGATCGCTCGGACACCCTGTTGAATTCTTTGGCGGAGTGGACGGGACTCGAACCCGCGACCCCCGGCGTGACAGGCCGGTATTCTAACCAACTGAACTACCACTCCACGATCTCAAACGATTTGCGACGATTGACGATTTCACGTGTCGTTCCGCGACAAATCGAAGGCGCGGATTCTAACAGAATCCATCGAATCGCCAAGCAAATTTTCAACGCTGAACGTCAGCGCTGGCAGGACGGCACGTTGCCACGCTCGCTCAGGCCTTCAGGGGACGCTTGGCGAGTTTCCGTTGCAGCGTGCGGCGATGCATCTTCAGTGCACGGGCCGTCGCTGATATGTTGCCCTCGTGTTCGTGCAGCACGCGCTGGATATGCTCCCATTCCAAGCGGCCGACCGACAGCGGATCGGTGGGTGGAGCGGCCTCACTCTCCGGTTCGACCGCTTCCGGAGATTCGAATACGGCAACGATGGCATCGACTTCGATCGGCTTGGCGAAATACTGCGTCGCACCGAGCTTGATGGCCTCGACCGCGGTCGTGATGCTCGCATAGCCGGTCAGCACGACAATGCGGCAGTCCGGCGCGATGTCGAGCAGAGGACGGATCAACTGCAGTCCCGAACTGCTGCCGAGGTTGAGATCGAGGACGACGGCATCGGGCGGCGCACCGCGGGCAGCCGCCAGCGCGGTCGCTGCATCCAGTGCAGTATCGACCGCATAGCCGCGCCGGACCAATGCGCGCGACAGAACAGCATTGAATGTCGCATCGTCATCGATGACCAGTATCTGTTGCGTCATGCGCTTTCCTCCAATGGGAGCTCAATGGTCGCCTTGCCGCCCTCTGGTTGGTTTTCCAGAATCAAACGTCCCCCTCGGCGCTCAACGGCCGCTCGCGTCAGCCAGAGGCCGATACCTGAACCGCTGGCGCCGCTCTCGGTCGCTGCCGGCAGGGGTTCGGCCCCGCAGCGGCGCAGGATTTCTGGCGGAAATCCCGGCCCACGATCATGCACCGCGATGCGCAGCAGCCTGTCGGTCCACTCGAGCGAAACGCGCATGCCTTCCGGCGCCAGCTTCGCGGCGTTGTTGAGCAGATTGGTGATGCCCTGTTCGAGCGCCGTCTCGGTCACCAGTCGCGGCGGCACACCTGCGGAATGAATGTCGAGCGCGCACACCGCACCGGGCCAGAGCGTACGCCAGCGCGCCAGCAATCCTTGCAACCAGTCCTGTGTTGATTGCCGCTGTCCAGCGCGTTCGATGCCGGCTTTCCGGGTCAGGCCGCCGACGATGTCCTTGCAGATGCCGATCTGGCTGCGCAGCAACCCGAGATCCGCGCGTGCATCTTCCGGCAGGCGCGGGTCTTGCGCGAGTTCACCGGCGAGAACGTTCATCGTGGCGAGTGGCGTACCGAGTTCGTGCGCAGCACCGGCAGCCAGCTGCCCCAGCGCGACGACCTGTGCATCGCGCAGCGCCTCTTCATGTGCTGCCGCAAGTTGAAGATCACGCTCACGCAGTGCCTGCGTCATGCGTGTGACAAACCACGCCAACAGCAATGCGGAGACCACAAAGGTCAGCCACATGCCGCCCAGATGCAAGCGTGTCGCGCGCGCGGCATCCGCCATCGGTAGCGGCAATGAAAAGCCGAGCAGAAAAGAGTACAGCGCGATTGCGAGCACGGCGAGACCGACCGCCCAGCGCATCGGCAACGCCAGGGCGGCAGCGGCAACCGGCAGCAGCATCAGGGAAACCAGCGGATTGGTTACGCCGCCCGTCAGGTAGAACATCACGCCCATGCCGACGAGATCGACGGCAAGCTGGCCGGCAAGCTCGGACGGGGAGAAGGATTCCGCATCGCGCCGCCGCATGGTCGCAAAATTGAAGACCCCGAGGAACAACAGCACGGCCAACAGCAATGGCAGGGGCAAGGCAATATCGAGCAAAGTCGGCGCTGACAGGACGGCAAGCCCCAGCCCGCCCAGCAACCACCAGCGCAATTGCACGAGCCGGCCAAGCGTGACGGATGGAACGGTGGCGCAAGATGAATCGCTCTGCCTCATAGGCGAGATTATCCGACAAGGATCAGGGAAAAACTGCGCTACAAGGTGCGACAATCCGTCGCAACTCAACCAGGATGCTTTTCCCAAACATGCAATTCAGCAAAATTGCGCGGCTGCTGACGACGCTTGGCATTGCCTTGTTCGCCTGGCCAATCGCCGCGCAGAATCTCGGAAACGGCAAGGATATTTTCGAAATCTGCGCCGGTTGCCATGGCAAATATGGCCAAGGCGGCAAGAAGGGTGAATATCCGCGTCTGGCCGGGCAGCGTGCTGCCTATGTGGAAGAGCAATTGCTTGCCTTCCGCTCACGCAAGCGCCTCAACATTCCCATGCTGCCCTATACCCAGCCACGCGAACTGCCGGATGAGGATGTCGTCGACGTCGCCGCCTACATCGCTTCGCTCAAGTTGCCCACGACCCTGCCCCCACTAACTTCTGGCGAGGACATCATTCTTGGCCGGGTCGAGCTCGGCAGCTTCCTGACCGTCGACCGCGTTGCGGGGGATGTCACTCTAGGACGCACCCTCTACCGCGGCGAGTGCATGAACTGCCATGCCAAGGATGGCAGGGGGCGCAGCAACTTCCCTTTGCTGGTCGGCCAGTACCCGATTTACCTGAAACGGCAGATCGATCTCTACCGCGCTGGCGGCCGACCGCATGACGAGAACAGTATCGGCAAGGGTGTGCTGATGCCACTGTCCGAGAGCGACATCCGCGACATCCTCGCCTACCTGACCTCAATCCAGGAGGGCGTGGAATAGCGGCTAGCCGGCAATCCGCAATCCGGTTTTCTTGAGAATACGGCTGCTGTAGAGCACGTCGCTGGTTCGGCAAGTATCGCCCAGCAGGGCAGCGATCTGCGCGATGCAGACTTCAGCTGCCGCACGGTCGCGCCCATGTACCATGGCAAAGAGGTTGTAAGGCCAGTCTGGCAGATGGCGCGGTCGCCTATAGCAGTGCGTGACGCAGGCCAGCGCGCCAACCTGTTCGCCGAGCGCGTTGACCTGGTCGTCATCGACATCCCAGACCGTCATGCCATTGAATCGATAGCCCAGCGCGTAGTGGTTCGGCACGGCTCCGATGCGCCGGATAACGCCGGCGGCCAGCATCGCCGCGAGGCGCGCCTGCACTTCGGCGACCGGAACACCCAGCGTTTCGGCCAGCACGTGATAGGGGTGCGGCACCAGCGGCAGGCCGGCCTGCGTGGCGACGATCAAGCGGCGGTCGAGTGCGTCAAGCATGCAGCTTCATCTCGACAAAATATTCGCGCTCCTTGGGAAACGCGAATACCGGCAGGCCGGTGGCAGACTCGATCTTGTCGATGGCTGCGGCAATTCCTTCCGGCGTTTCGGTGGCGAGCACAAACCACATGTTGAGCGCGTGCTCGCGGCGATAGTTGTGCGCGACTTCGGGCAGGGCGTTAACACGGGTCGCGACACGTTCAAAATCGGCTTCAGGCACTTTGAGCGCCGCCAGCACGAAAGCGCCGCCGATCTTCTCGATCTGATACATCGGCCCGAAACGCGTGAGCACTTTCTGGTCGAGCAGGCTTTGCAGGCTTGTCAGCACTTCAGCCTCGGTCATCCCGAGCTTTTCCCCTACTTCACGGTAGGGTTCATCGCCCAGCGGGAATCCGCCTTGCAGGGCATTGATCAATGCCCTGTCCATTGCGTCCAGTGCGACTGCTTCAGCCGGCCTTGCTGTCAAAGTAGGTGGCCCCGCATTGCTTGAAGCGGCGCAGGCTGAACAGGGCGGTACACGGATAGCCGGCGATGCGGCAGAGCCGCTCAATCACGGGTTCGACTTCTGCGCGCGAACGGCCATGCACCATGCAAAACAGGTTGTGCTGCCAGTGCGGCAAATCACGCTGACGCCGGTAGCACAGTGTTACCCCGGCTTCACGCGCCAGGCGCTGGCCCACGGCACTCACCCGATCGTCCGGCACATCGAAGACCACCATCGCGTTTGCCCGGTAGCCCAGTTCGTGGTGACGCACGACGACGCCGAAGCGCTTGATACAACCTTCCTCGATCCACTCGGTGAGCCGTTCTACCAGCTCTGACTCCTGCACCCCGATTTGGGTGGCGAGCTGTGCGAAAGGCTGCGTGACCAGCGGCAGGCCCGGTTGCAGTGCAATGATGATCTGACGGTCGAAGGCACTGGTAGCGCGCCTTTCACAGCGGCGCGCACCCTGCTGCACCTTGCCACCATGTAGCAGGTCGAAACCGAGATCGATGTGGAACTCTTCCAGCAATGGCAAGGCGATGGGGGAACAACCGGTCGCAGTACCGATCTCGTCCAGCAGCGCGGCCAGCGTCGACGCATCGACTGCGGTGGCGACAAACCAGAGGTTATAGGCATGCTCCCGCTCGTAATTGTGATTCACGCCGGGATGGGCGCTGACCATGGCAGCGACCTCATCCAGTCGTTCGCGCGGCACCGCCAGCGCGGCGAGCGTACTCACCCCCACCGAGTTCGGTGCGAATACCGCGCCGATGCGGCTGATCGCACCCGTCCTGCACAGCCCTTGAAGCGTGTCGAGCACTGAGGCTTCGTCGCTGCCGAGGCGCCGGGCAATCTCTGCAAAAGGCGCGGGCACGAGCGGGAAATCGCGCTGAAACTCGTTCAGCAACCTGAATTCGAGCGTCTGGCGCGGCTGAGGAATTGGCGCGTTCATCAGAAGCCCATTCGCGCGGCACGACTGGTAAAGAAAATGCCGGAGGGGCTTTTTACCGGCAGGCTGCCGATGCGCACAAAAGTTTGCGTGTCATAGATCGCCACCGTGTGGTCATCCCGTGCCGACACCCAGACATGCTCGCCGCGAGGCGTGAATTCCATGTGCAGGATCGCCTTGCCAGGTTGCAGGGTCTGCACCACTTCCCCCTTCTGGGTATCGATGACCTGCACCCAGCCATTGTCGGGGAAGGCGAAATTGACCCAGATCTGGCGGCCATCGGGACGCGCCATGACGAACACCGGCTGGCCCTTTACCTTGATGCGGGCGGCCTCCGTCCAGTTGCCCTTGTCGACAACCAGCACTTCGTGGCGACCGATCGCCGGGAGATAGGCCTGATTCCCCGCCACCGCCCAACCACGCAGATGCGGCATCTTGAACACCGGCAGCTTCTCCTGGCCCTTGCCGTAGTTCTCGAGAATTTTCCTGGCACCCTGCTCCGGCTTCCATGTATCGAGAAGCGCGATGCCGTCCTCGCCGAACAGGCCCGCCATGTAAAAGCGGCCGTCGGGCGTAACCAGGCCGTCGTAAGGTTGCTGGCCGGCGGGGTACTTCTGCGTCCGGGGTTCGCGCGGGCTGGAGAGGTCGGTGACCCAGATCTCGCCCTTGTCGAACAGGGCATAGGCAAATTTCTGTCCCGGCAGATCGGCGAGGCCGACGACCTTGGATTGCGTCGGCACCTCAGCGAGCAGTTCGAGCGTTGTCGCATCGAAGGCCTTGATGCCGCCCGGCGTGTAGTTCTGCGCCACGACAATGCGACCATCCTGGGAAATCGCGCCACCGATACTGTTGCCCGCCTGCATGACGCGCTTGTCGATGCGCCGCAGCAGGATGTCGACCTTGGTCAGGCCACCATCGCGGCCAAAAACATAGGCGTAGCGGCCATCACGCGAGAATACGACCGAGGCATGTGACAGGTCGCCCAAGCCTTCAACCTGGCCAATCACGCTGCGTGCGGTGGTATCGACGATGGCAACGCGGCCGTCGGCCCGCTCGATGACGATACCCAGGTCCCCCGTACCGCGCAACGGCTGCTGTGCGCAACCGGCGACCAGCCAGATCGATAGGATCGTCAGAAACCGCTTCATTGCAGCTCCGAGGGAAACCCGGCCATGAGCTGTCGCACAATCCATTCAGCCTCCTGCTCCGTGATGATGCTACGCCAGGGCGGCATCGCCGTCCCTGGGCGCCCATAATAAACAGTGGCAACAAGCCCTTCGAAGGGCTTGTCCCGCAACGCTTGCGGGGTCAGCGGCAAACCCAATCCGCCGGTCAGAAGCATGCCATGGCAGGATCCGCAATCCTGCCGTACCAGATGAACCAGTTCCTTCTGGCGCACGGATGATATTTCCGCCATCGCGGGCATGGCAAAACAGCCCATCAGCCACGCCGCGAGCAAGACATGCAGTATGTGACGACTCACTGAAAGCACACCGAGAGACAGGTGCATGTGTCGTGGTCACTCCACTTCACCATGTCACCCGACTGGAGGCGGGCTAAAGACGATTACTGCTTAGTGGCCTTGATATCCCCGTCGGCACCGATACCCAGCTTGTAGCCCAATGAGACATGATGGAAACGGCCGTGGGAGTTGTCGGCGTGTATAGCGATACCGAAGGGCACGCTCTTGCCCTCGCCTGGATTCTTGCGGGTAAAGGTCACGGTGTAACCATCACCGCTCTTGGCAGCTTCGGCCTTGACGGCTGTGGCCCCGCCGCTCATTTTGCGCTCAGTTGACACGTTGCCGTCGGACACTTTGTTGCCCTTGCTGGCCCACTGGTTTAGTTCGTAGGCACCTTCCTTGGTGTACTTGCTCTTCTTTTCATCGGCACCCGGCATGGTGCGCGCATCGGCGTGACAGGTCTGCCAGCAGCCATACTGATCGGCCTGCGGCACTTTGGCATCGGCGAACAACATTGTCGCCTTCACTTCATTATCCTTGTCGCCCTTGTCGGCACCGCCAGCGGGCGCCTTGAACGTCAGCCGAATGTAAAGATTATCCTTGTCGTAAGCGGCCTGAAGGCTAACGGGGAACGTCATGGTCTTGGGCGCGCCCACAGGTTCCAGTTCCTTGTCGGCCAACCGCTTGAAGTTGAAATTCAAGGAGGCATTTTTTTCCTCGTGACAGCCAGCACAGGACTCCCCTTTGCGCATGCCTGCCGACCCACTGTGCGCCGACTTCTTGGTCATCCATTCGATCGGCGTGGCACCGGGGTGGAAGACATGGATGTCGCGCTTGGGCACGCTGTTCCAGTCGGGTGCAGCCAGGACAGTCTGGGCACCCAGGAGCAACATTGCGCCGGCAATAACAGTGGATACGATGGGCTTGCTCATGTAATGGTCCTTTCAAACGAATAGAACGGGAATCAAGGTTAACGCGGGACTAGGCTTGGAGATGACTCACTCTTCCTCGTCATCGTCTTCCTTCATTCCCTTGGGTTTGGTGTGGGCGATGCCCTTGTGGCAGTCGATACAGGTTTTATTCTCGGAAATGCCGATCTTGTGCATCTTCGCACCACGCATCTTCTGCTTTTCGGGATCCATGTCGCTGAAACTGTGACAGTTGCGGCACTCCCGCGAATCATTGGCCTTCATCCGAGCCCACTCGCTCTCGGCCATTGCCAGCCGGTGTGCCTCGAATTTTTCAGGCGTGTCGATGACACCCGTAATTTTGCCCCAAACCTCCTTGCTCGCCTGAATCTTGCGGATCATCTTGTGCGTCCAGTCCTTCGGCACATGACAATCGGAGCAAATGGCGCGCACGCCGGTACGGTTTGAGTAATGGATGGTTTTCTTGTATTCCTGATACACGTTATCACGCATCTCGTGACAACCGATGCAGAACTCCAACTGATTGGTCGCCTCCATGGCGGTATTGAAACCACCCCAGAAGAAAATGCCGGCACAAAAACCAGCGATGATTACCGTTATCAACGAGTACTTCGCGGTAGGGCGACGCAGAATCGCCCAAAATCCGGCTTTGTTGCCCGGTGCCATATGTCCATTTTCCCCTGCTTGTTTTGAAGAATAACGGGGCAGCCGGAGCTGCCCCACGTTCCCTTCTTTTCTTAGTAGATGTCGTGCTGCGTGTTATAGACGTTGAACTTGCCGGTCGGCGTGATCATCTTCGGATCGGTGATCACCTTCTTCACGGCCAGTGTCGCGTCGTCATACACCACGATGGCCGACTGGTCGGTCTTGCCACCCCACAGGGAGATCCAGACTTCCTTGCCGTCGGCACTGTATTCCGGATGCACCGCACGCTTGGTGGCCTTGGTTTCCGGCAGGCCGGAATCCTTGGCGACGTTGATGATCTTGAAGGGTTTCGACAGATCGGACATGTTCCATACCGCCACGGACTCGGCCAGATCCTTGTCCGGGTTCTGCGGCGAGTCAGCCCAGAAATGCTTGGACTTCGGATGGGTCTTGACGAACAGGTTGCCCGGCACGTGCTTCATTTCCTGCACGACCTTCCAGTTGTACTGCTTGTACTTGGCGAACTTCTTGTCGTCGGATGGCGTGCTGATCAGCGTCACGACATCGGCGCCAAGGTGGCCGGTGGCCCAGACCGGACCGTACTGCGGATGCACGAAGTTGGCGCCACGACCCGGGTGGGGAATCTTGGCCGTATCGATCAGCGCGGCCAGCTTGCCCAGTTTGGTGTCGACCGCCGCGATCTTGTTCGAGGCATTCGCCGCGACCAGGAAGTAGCGCTTGGTCGCATCCCAGCCGCCGTCATGCAGGAACTTGGCGGACGCGATGGTGGTGGTCTTCAGGTTCTCGATGTCGGAATAATCTACCAGCAGGATCTGACCGGTTTCCTTGATGTTCACAACCCATTCCGGCTTGATCTCGGAAGAAACGATCGAGGCCACGCGCGGCTCGGGGTGGTACTCGCCATCCACCGTCATGCCACGGGTGCTGACAACCTTGAGAGGCTTAAGCGTGTCGCCGTCCATGATGACGTACTGGGGTGGCCAGTAGGCACCGGCGATCGCGTATTTGTCTTCGAAGCCCTTGAACTTGGAGGTATCCACCGAACGGGCCTCGGAACCAATCTTGACCTCGGCAACCACAGCGGGCTTCTCCATCCACAGGTCGATCAGGGAGAGCTTTGCGTCACGACCGATCACATAGACATAGCGACCCGACTTGGACAGGCGGGAGATGTGCACTGCGTAACCGGTCTTGACGATGCTGCGGATCTCCTTGGTATCGCCATCGATCAGGGCTACTTCGCCAGAATCGCGCAGGGTGACGGAGAACATGTTCTTCAGGTTGAACTTGTTCATCTGCTTGGTCGGACGATCCTTGACCGGAACGATGACCTTCCAGGAGTCCATCGTGTCCTTCATGCTGTACTCGGGCGGCACATCCGGCACGTTCTGGATGTACTTGGCCATCAGGGCAACTTCTTCCTTGCTCAGAATGTCGTCGAAGTTCACCATGCCGCCGTCAGTACCGTAGCTGATGATCTTTTCCAGACGCGACTGGCCAAGCTTCAGCGTACCACCTTCGGTCTTCGTGCCGTCCTTGGCCGTCTTGGTCCAGTGCGGCTCGAGATTCTTGCCCGTGGCACCCTTGCGCAGTACGCCGTGGCAACCCGCACAACGCTCGAAATAAATCTTCTTGGCCTGGGCCTTTTCGTCCGCAGTCAGAGACGGTGCGGTTGCGTCTTGCGCATAGGCCTGACCAAAAGTTGCCGCCAAGGCAACCGGTAGTACGGCAAAAGCAAACTTGAGCGTCTTCATCTAAATCCTCCCAGGATCATGATTGAAAATAAACACCAATTGAGAAAGCTAGGCATCTGATTGCCTATCAAAACAAAGCTTCCTCTTTCAGGTTACCTTTAGCCTTGATAGCGATCAAATTATTCATCGTTTTGAAAATATCATTTATGGCTAATACATGCATTGTCCTTCAATGGCTCGTGCCTTCGGACTTGTTAATCTTGTTGTACAGGTTGTACTTGCCAACCGGCTTGTCCATCGGGATGCGTTTGATCTCCTTGAAGGTTCGGGCATCGAGCACGATCAGCGCGCCACCGTCGGCCTTGCGCTCCCACAGGCTCGCCAGCGCCACCTTGCCATAGCGATCGAACTCGATGTGGGCAAGCGTCTTGCCCGGGTCGGTCTTCACTTCGGCGACTTTTTCGAGGGTGCGCTTGTCGATCACCTGTAGCGTGTCCTTGCCCTTCTTGTCCATCATCGAATCGGTCCAGGCGTAGGGCGTCTCTTCGTGCGAGCGCATGAAGAAGCCGGGGCCGAGCGTCGGGATCGCCTTCACCGTGTGCCAGTCCTTCATGTCGATCACCGAGATCACGCCTTCCTTGAGGTTCGGCGAGGCCATCACGCGCTGTCCATTCCAGTCGAAGGTGATGCCCGAGCCGAGGTGCGGCATGCCAGGTAGCGACAGGTCGGCAATCTTCTTGCGCACGTCGAGATTGACGACCTGGCCCTTGCCGGCCTCACGGCTGGCACCCATCACCTCGCTGTAATCCTGCGTGAAAAAGAAGTCATCGAGCGGCTCGGAAAGGAAGGTTCGACGCGGATTAAGGAAGCCCTTGATGAAGGCGCCTTCCTTGTACTTGAAGTCATGGACCATGCCGTTCGGGATGTCCTCGACCTTCGGGTCATAACTGATTTCCCAGACCTCGGGCACATCCTTCAACGCAGCGACGAAACTCTTGCGCGGCGCGGCGTCATAGACGGCCGAAACGCGCGAGGACTCTTTGCCATCCTTGTCTTTCACCTCATGCACCTTCAGTACGTTGAGGTCGGCGTCGAGCAGTACCAGCGTATGTGGCAGATAGTTGGCCACCGCGACATATTTGCCATCACCTGAAACGGCCACGTTGCGCGTATTGATGCCGGCGCGAATCTCCGTCACCACCTTGAGATTCCACAGGTCGAACTTGCTGATCCAGCCATCGCGCGAGGCGAAGAAAACGTAGCGGCCGTCCGGCGTGAACTTCGGCCCGCCATGCAGCGCAAAGCGTGTCGGCACGCGGGCGATCGGCTCCAGTTTGTCGCCATCCAGTACCGTCACATGATGATCGCCGGTCTCGACGACGAGGAACAGGTTCATCATGTTGACGCCCTTGAAATCGGCGGCAGGCCGGTCGGGCAGACCGGTGAAGTGAACGATGCGCGAGGCCCGCATCTGCGCCTCGGAAAAAGTCGGCGCTGGCGAGACGGCGGTATAGATGTAATCGGCTAGCGCCTTGATCTCGTCCTTGGAAAGCTTTTCGGTGAACGGCAGCATCTGCGTCGCGGCGCGGCCTTCGGTCATCGTTCTGATCGCTTCGGGTTTTCTCAGTCGTGTGAGGCTCTCCGGCAACAGCGCAGGCCCGGTGATGCCGAGGCGGTCGGGCCCGTGGCAAACAGCACAGTGTTCCTGGTAGAGCGCCTGCGGTTCGGCCGCCAAAGTCAGCACTGGCAGGACGGCACAAACCAGCAGGGCAAACAAGTGCTTCATCGTATTTCTTCCTCGGTGAGGTAACAGCCGGGATCTTCAGCCCACGGATCACCGGTGAGTTGTTGCGCACGCACGCGAGTGTTGCCATTGCAGATGGCAAGCTGGGCACAGCTCGCGCAGCGCCCCTTGACCGGACGCGGCGAGACTTTCAGGCCGGCCATCAGCAGGTCGGACGTATCCGGCCAGATCGCCGAAAACGGCCGCTCGCGCACGTTGCCGAGCGTATGGTGCCACCACATCGTGTCGGGATGCACGTTGCCGAGGTTGTCGATGTTCGCCACGTTCACGCCCGAGGCATTGCCGCCCCATTGCCTGAGCTTGGCCTCGATGTGCGCGGCTTGTTCGGGAAACTTCCGCCGCACCCAGTGCAACAAATACACGCCATCGGCGTCGTTGTTGCCGGTGGTGAACTCCTTCTGCAAGCCCGTTTCCTGATACCGCCAGCAGGTGTCAAACAGCAGGTCCATCGCCTCGCGCGTCATGCGGTGGTGCGCGTCGTCCTTGCGGTTCTTGTTGCCTCGTCCGGCATAGTTCAGGTGCGAGAAGTAGAAGCGGTCAATGCCTTCGTCCTCGACCAGTTGCAACAGACCGGGCAGGTCGGCGTAGTTGTCCTGGGTCAGCGTGAAACGCACGCCAACCTTCAGGCCAGCCTTGCGGCACAGGCGGATCGCGTGCAGCGACTTGTCGAACGCGCCGTCCATGCGGCGAAACTTGTCGTGCGTTGCGCCCAGCCCGTCGAGGCTGACGCCGACATAGCCAAAGTCGACCGGGATGATCTTTTCCATCATCGCCGCGTCAATCAGCGTGCCGTTCGATGATAGCGCGGTGTAGAAGCCAAGCGCCTTGCTGCGTTTCGCGATCTCGAAAAAGTCCGGCCGCAGCAGTGGTTCGCCGCCGGAGAGAATCAGTGCCGGCACCTTGAATGCCTTGAGGTCGTCCATCACCGTGAACACCTCGTCGGTCGAACAGCTCGCCGGCAAAGTCCTTGTCGGCCGAGATCGAATAGCAGTGCTTGCAGGTGAGGTTGCAGCGGCGGATCAGGTTCCAGATCACCACCGGGCCGGGTGGTTTGCGCACCGGGCCGAGCGGTGTCGGCGCGGCAATTTCCTGCATGTATTGGGAGATGCGAAACATGGCACTATTGAAACGTAAAAGTACGCCATTGTGCGTTGATGAACGTCAAGCGTCTACCCATTGATCCACGACGCTTACCGGTGTTTCTCCCACCCCATCAAACTCATGCGCGCCTCGTTCGCATGCGCAGCCTCATCCGCCACCCAAGACAAAAGCGCATGCGGCTGCACCGTGGAACAGGCATCGATGCACAGGCCGCACTGGGTGCAGGAAAACATCTGCCGCTTGGGTACGCGCGGGCGCAAGCGCATCGGGCAGGCCATTTCACAGGCGGCATTGCCCAGGCCGCTGGTGGCATAGCAATCGGCACAATCGCTGGCGCGCTGGCGCTCGAAGCCGACCACCAGCGCACCGCGGTTCATCATCCAGGCCAGGCTCTGAAACAGGCCGACCGAACAGCCATAGCGGCAAAACAGGTGGCGGGCGAAGATGAATTCAAGCGTCAGCAGCGTGGTGGCAATGCCGATGAACAGCGTCTGCACGCGCGTCAGTGAAAAATTGAACAGGTGGCCGTACACCTCGGCAGGCGGCACGACGTAGGTGAGCAGCGCCACGGCCCACAGAAAGGCGATGGCGATGGCAACAAGCACGGTGGGTACCCACGCGAGCGCCCGCCCGCCCGGCCCCGGCAGCGGTTTGTTGTCCCACAGGCTGAGCTTGCCGGTGGCGCGGCGCACCAGCGGGTTGAGAATTTCGACCACGGCAAAATGCGGGCAGGCCCAGCCGCAGAAAATGCGTCCCCAGTGCCAGGAGATGGCGACGAGCAGGAGGCTGGCGCCGAAGACGGGCAGGAACAGGCGCAGGAAGATGTTGGCGGCAGCTTCGTCGATGCCCATCAGCTTGGGCTTGACGAGGTAGCCGGCAATGCCGAGATGCCATTCCATGCCGAGGAAGTAGGCGTGGCCGCGCGTCAGATCGTAGCGCAGGAGGTCGAACGGCGGCGCAAGAATAAAGAGCGCGAAGAAAAAGCATTGCGCCGCCAGGCGAAGGCGCTGACTAGTTACCGCTCCAGGGGCAGGCAACACAGATCGAGCGCTTACGCTTTCGCGCCTAGTTGCCTTTTATTTACCAAAGGTAGCCAGCACCACTTCATCCAGGGCAACAGCCACTTCGATATCGTCGGTGAGCGCCTCGACCAGCGCGGCGCGACAGGCCTCGACCGAGTCCATGCCATCGCGGATGAGAATCGCGGCATACACGAGCAGCCGTGTGCTGGCGACCTCCTCCAGATCGACGTCCTTCAGTGCGCGCAAGGAATGTCCTATGTTGACGAGTCGCTTCGCGGTCATTTCGTCGCAGCCGGTCTCGCCGATCAGGATGCTCTCCTCGCGCGCAGCACCCGGAAAATCGAAACGCAGGGCAAGAAAACGCTGGCGGGTCGAAGGCTTCATGCCCTTGAGGAAGTTCTGGTAGCCGGGGTTGTAGCTCACCACCAGCATGAAATTGTCCGGTGCGTGCAACACCTCGCCGGTGCGGTCGATGGGCAGCACGCGGCGGTGATCGGCAAGCGGGTGGATCACCACCGTGGTGTCCTTGCGCGCCTCGACCACTTCGTCGAGATAGCAGATGCCACCCTCGCGTACCGCGCGGGTCAAAGGGCCATCTGACCAGTAGGTGGCTCCGTCACCGATCAGGTGGCGGCCGACGAGATCGGCGGCGGTCAGATCGTCATGACAGGCGACGGTATACAGTGGCAGCCCAAGTTTCGCGGCCATGAAGGCGACGAAGCGGGTCTTGCCGACCCCCGTCGGCCCCTTGATCAGCACGGGCAAGCGGTTGCGATGCGCGTGCTCGAAGAGATCGACCTCGTTGCCGGATGCTTCGTAGAAGGGCAGGTTCATTTCATTCCGATGTAATAGGCGATGAGGATGATGGAGAGGGTAGTGAGGAGCCAGCCTAGCACGAGGGCGCGCCAGAGGAAGGCAACGCGGCGCAGGGCCATGAAGTCGAGGATGATCATCCAGCCCTTGATGGCGGAGATCAGCAGGACGGCGACGACCATGGTGACGCTCAGGTGGCCGGACTTGCCGATGAACCAGGTCAGCACGGTGGCGACCATCAGCGCGACCCAGATGATATTGAGAAGATGGGCGCTCATCGCATGATGTAAACCAGGGGGAAGAGGATGATCCAGACCAGGTCGACCATGTGCCAGTAGCTGGCGCCGGTTTCCATGCCGCGGTGGTCATGCGCCGTGTAGCCACCGCGCCGGGCCTTGTTCCAGACGAAGCCCAGGATCACCATGCCCAGCACGACGTGCATGGCATGGAACATCGTCAGCGAGAGGTAAAAGGTATAAAAGAGATTGGTATCGAGACTGATGCCCGCCGCGAACTTCGCGCCGTACTCGAAGTACTTGACGATCAGGAAGCCGACGCCGCTGCCGATCGCCGCCAAGAGCCACCCGGCGCTGGCACGGACATGGTTGGCCTTGATCGCCGCCACGGCGCGCGCCACGCACCAGCTGCCGGTGATCAGCAGCAGGGTGTTGAGCATGCCGGCGTCGCTGTCCAGCGTCAGCTGCATCGCGTTGAACAGCTCGAGATGCCGCAAGCGCGTGAAGGCGTAGGTGACGAACAGCGCGAAGAAGGCCACGAGTTCGGCGAGGATGAACACCCAGATCGCGAGATCGCCCGGCGGGTAGGGGTGGGGCTTGTGGCCGGCGGCGCGGGAGGCGTGCAGGGTGTGGGTCGTCATGCGCGGCAAGCAAAGGGAAGTGCCTTCATATTAGCGAAGCCGGATATGCCTTGCCTTGACCTGAAACAAGCCCCCGTCCAGCGGCCTGGCCCATAAAAAACGGCGCCCCGGAGGGCGCCGCTGCTACGGTATTGTGCTGCGTTCAGGCCTTGGCTTTGGTTTCGCCCGGGATGAAGAAGCTCCAGATGTAGACGAGCAGGCCGATCAGGAAGACCACGCCGGACCATTCGCGCATCCAGTAGAACAGGGTGACCTGGTCCTGCGCCACCATGAAGGGCAGCGGATTGTCGGACACGCGCTGCAGCCAGACTTGCAGGATGCCGGCGGCGGTGAGGAACAGGGTGATGAACACGATCGACACGGTCATCAGCCAGAAACCCCACATTTCGGCGACCTGCGCCTTGTTGCTGTTGGCGGCGCGGCCGCGCATCAGCGGCATGGCGTAGCTGATGATTGCCAGGTTGACCATCACGTAGGCGCCGTAGAAGGCCATGTGGCCGTGCGCCGCGGTGATCTGCGTGCCGTGCGTGTAGTAGTTCACCGGCGACAGCGTGTGCAGGAAACCCCATACGCCCGCGCCGAGGAAGGCCATCACGCCAGTGCCGAGGCACCATAGCGTCGCGGCCTTGTTCGGGTGGTCGCGGCGGCGGCGGTTCACCATGTTGAAGGCGAACAGGGTCATGGCGAAGAACGGGATCGGCTCCAGCGCGGAGAAGATCGAGCCGATCAGTTGCCAGTATTCCGGGGTGCCGATCCAGAAGTAGTGGTGGCCGGTACCGAGGATGCCGGTAACCAGCGTCAGGGTGATGATGACGTACAGCCACTTCTCGATGACTTCGCGGTCGACGCCGGTCACCTTGATCAGCACGAAGGCAAGGATCGAACCGAGGATCAGTTCCCACACGCCTTCCACCCACAGGTGTACGACCCACCACCAGTAGAACTTGTCGCGCACGACGTTGTGCGGGTTGACGAAGGAGAACAGGAACATGATCGCCAGACCCCACAGGCCGATCAGCAGCACCGTGGCGATCGCGGTCTTGCGCCCCTTCAGCACCGTCATGGTGATGTTGAAGAGGAAGGCGAGCGCGACGACGACGATGCCGAGCTTGGTGGGCAGCGGTTGTTCGAGAAACTCTCGCCCCATGGTCGGCAGCAGGTCGTTGCCGGTCATCTTGGCGAGCGTGGCGTAGGGCACCAGCAGGTAGCCGACGACGGTAAGACCCGCGGCGACGAGGAAGATCCAGAACAGCGCAATGGCCAGCTTGGGGCTGAACAGCTCGGTCTCGGTTTCTTCGGGGATCAGGTAGTAGGCGGCGCCCATGAAGCCCATCAGCAGCCAGACGATCAGCGCGTTGGTGTGTACCATGCGCGCGACGTTGAACGGGATGGCCGGGAAGAGGAAGTCGCCCATGACGTACTGCAGGCCCATGATCAGGCCGAACAGGATCTGCGCGACGAATAGCGCGATGGCCGCAATGAAGTACGGCTTCGCGACGGCTTGGGATTTGTATTGCATCGTTATCTCCTGGGTCGGTTGCCGATTAGCCCTGAATGTTGGGCGGCCACTTGGCGGTGTCGATCTGCGACACGTAGTTCAGAAACGCGGCGATTTCGTCGAGTTGCTGGTCCGTGAAGTTGAATTGCGGCATGCTGCGCCGCCCCGGAATCCCTTCGGCTGGCCGCGACTGGATGAAGGCCTTGACCGCTTCCTTGCTGCCCAGACGCTTGACAACGTTGCCCAACTCCGGCGCAAAGTAGGCGCCTTCGCCCAGCAGCGTGTGGCAGCCAATGCAGTTGTTGGTCTCCCACAGCTTCTTGCCAGCAACTACTTGCGGGTCGGCCAGCATCTCGCGCCGGTCCCGCGACGGAATGCTCTGTTCAGTCTGGTAGGTCAGCGCCAGAAACACCAGCAGGAAAAATATCGTCCCGCCATAAAATATGTTCCGAGCGGTCGAGGTGGTAAACGCTTCGCTCATAAAGCCCCCTTTATGTTCATCAGTCGCCACGAATTGCGGCAGTTCGCGACTTTAGTGGGGAGGAGGCAAAAGTTCCTTGACGATGATCAAGCTTCCAACTAACCAAATAAAGCGCGGCTATTGAAGATTGCCTGCCAAACGGGCACTTACGCGCGATCGGCTACCCATGCATTGACGGTGGCCAGCGCCTTTGGCAGGTTTTCCGGCTGAGTACCGCCGGCTTGCGCCATGTCGGGCCGGCCGCCCCCCTTGCCGCCAATCTGCTGAGCAACGCTATTCACGAGTTCTCCCGCCTTGAGCTTGCCGGTCAGGTCGGAGGTGACGCCCGCGATGAGGCTCACCTTGCCATCGGCAACGGATGCCAGCACGATGGCCGCCGACTTGAGCTTGTCCTTGAGCTTGTCCATGGTTTCACGCAGGGTCGGCACATCGGCGCCTTCGAGCGTCGCTGCCAATACCTTGATTCCACTGACATCCACGGCCTGCGCGGCGAGATCGTCACCTTGTGAGGAGGCGAGCTTGGACTTGAGGCGCGCGAGTTCCTTTTCCAGCGCGCGCAGCTGTTCCACTGTCTGGACGACCTTTTGCACGACTTCCTGCGGCTGGGACTTCAGGGCGGAGGTAATTTCGGCCAACGTTACCTGCTGGGCATCCATCCAGGCGATCGCGACATCACCGCACACCGCCTCGATGCGGCGGACACCGGCGGCAACACCGCCCTCCCCCGTCACCTTGAACAGGCCGATGTCGCCGGTACGGGACACATGGGTGCCGCCGCAGAGCTCCTTCGACGAACCGATGGTCAGCACGCGTACCTCATCCCCGTACTTCTCGCCGAACAGCATCATCGCGCCAGTCTTCTGCGCGTCGGCGAGCGGCATCACCTTCGCCTCGGTCGCGGCATTGGCGAGGATCTCGGCATTGACGCTGGCTTCGACCTTGCGGATGTCTGCTGCCGTCATCGGCGCGTTGTGGGCGAAGTCGAAACGCGTCTTGTCGGGATCGACCTGCGACCCCTTCTGCTGGACGTGGTCGCCGAGCGTCTCGCGCAGCGCCTTGTGCATCAGGTGGGTGGCCGAATGGTGGCGCATGGTGCGATGGCGCGCCGCGATATCGACCTTCGCCGTCACGCCATTGCCGACTTTCAGCGTGCCGGTCTTCACCACCCCGTGGTGGCCGAAGACGCTGGCCTGGATCTTCTGCGTGTCCTCGATGGCGAAGATGCCATGCACCGACAGCAGCACGCCGCGGTCGCCGCACTGGCCGCCTGACTCGGCGTAGAACGGCGTGTCGTCGAGCACGGCGACGCCCTGCTCGCCTTCCGCCAGCTCATTGACCGGCGCGCCATCCTTGTAAAGCGCCAGCACATTGCCCTTCGCTTCCAGCGTCGCGTAGCCGTGGAAAGTGGTTGCCGGGCCAACGTATTCGAGGTTGGCCGCCATCTTGAATTTGCCGGCGGCACGCGCCTGCTCCTTCTGGTGCGCCATCGCCTTGTCGAAGGCTGCGGCGTCCACCGTCACGCCGTGCTCGCGGCAGATATCGGCGGTGAGGTCGAGCGGAAAGCCGTAGGTGTCGTGCAGTTTGAACGCCGTGTCACCGTTGAATACTTTGACATCCTGCTTTGCCATGTCGGCGAGGTCGGCTTCGACGATCGCCATGCCGTGTTCGATGGTGGCGAAGAAGCGCTCCTCCTCAAGCCTCAGCATCTCCATGACCTTGCCCTGTGCCTGCGCCAGCTCCGGGTAGGCGACCCCCATCTCGGCGACCAGATCGGGCACCAGTTTGTGGAAGAAGGGCACACGCACGCCGAGCTTGTAGCCATGGCGGATCGCACGGCGGATGATGCGGCGCAGGACGAAGCCGCGCCCCTCGTTGCCGGGAATGACGCCGTCGGACAACAGGAAGGAGCAGGCGCGAATGTGGTCGGCCAGCACACGCAGGCTGGGCAGCGTCAGGTCGCTCGTCGCCGTCTCGCGCGCGGCGGCATTGACCAGCGCCTGCATCAGGTCGATCTCGTAGTTGCTGTGCACGTGCTGCAGCACGGCGGCGATGCGTTCGAGGCCCATGCCGGTATCCACGCTCGGCTTGGGCAAGGGGTGCATGACGCCCTGTTCGTCGCGGTTGAACTGCATGAACACGTTGTTCCAGATCTCGATGTAGCGGTCGCCGTCCTCCTCGGGCGAGCCGGGGGGGCCGCCGGGAATGCCCGGGCCATGATCGAAAAAGATTTCCGTGCAGGGGCCGCAAGGTCCCGTGTCACCCATCATCCAGAAGTTGTCGGACGCGTAGCGCGCGCCCTTGTTGTCGCCAATGCGGATGGCGCGTTCGACCGGGACACCGATTTCTTTCGTCCAGATATCGTAGGCCTCGTCATCCTCGGCGTAGACGGTGACCCAGAGCTTGTCCTTGGGCAACTGGTACACCTCGGTGAGCAGTTCCCAGGCGTACTTGATCGCATCCTGCTTGAAGTAGTCGCCGAAGCTGAAGTTGCCGAGCATCTCGAAGAAGGTGTGGTGGCGCGCGGTGTAACCGACGTTCTCGAGGTCGTTGTGCTTGCCGCCGGCGCGGACGCATTTCTGCGAGGTGGTAGCACGGCGATAGGGGCGCTTGTCGAAACCGAGGAAGACATCCTTGAACTGGTTCATCCCGGCGTTGGTGAACAACAGCGTCGGATCGTCGAAGGGCACCAGCGAACTGGAAGCGACGATCTGGTGGCCCTTGGACTCGAAGAATTTGAGAAACTTTTCGCGAATATCCGCACAACTCATTGCGCTTTTCATGACGATGCTCGAACCGGCTCTGAAAGCGTTTGATTCTACGCGAAGCAGGCAACAAAAAGCCCGCAAGTGCGGGCTCGTCGGGGTTCCGGGAGCATGCCGGTCGGTCAGTTGCGTACCTGGCGATCGTGCTTCTGGCGATAGATGCGCTTGCTCTCGACATTCTGGGCATTCTTGATGCGGGAACGTTCGCGGGCGGTCACGACGCCGTCGGACTTGGCGCGATTTTCCATGGCATCGACGCGATCCTGGCCGCGTTCGAGCCGTACGGCTTCACGCTGGTTCAGCTGCCCCGAAGCGATGCCCTGGTCGATGCGGCGCTCCTGGTTCATCTGGCGCTGGTCGATCCCTGGCGTGGCGGTCTGGGCGAAGACGGGAAGGGTAAGGCTGGCGATGGTCACCGCGATGATCAGACGGGTCTTCATTGGTCTCTCCTTGTTTATCGGCATGGGACATCCCATGGGCGCCATTAACGCAAGGATTTGTAAGCGCGCAATGGCCAATTTGCAATCAATTGTTACCGCGCCTCACGCGTGGTCCAGAGGTCGGGACGATCGGTGAAGATGCCCGCCGCACCAAGCTCGAACAGGCGTTCCGCCGTGGCGCGGTCATTCACCGTCCAGGCAGCCCAGGGGATGCCAGCCTCACGCAAGCGGTCGGCGTCCTCTGCCGCCACGCGCTCCGCATCCAGATGTACCGCCACGGCGTCGAGCCGGGCCAGTTGCGTCGTCCAGTCGGCCGGCAGGGTGTCGCACAGCAAGGCGAAGGCGGCTGTCGGCAGCTCGTTCCGTCCCGCCAGCACTGACTTTTGTGAAAAGGAAGAAATTACACCCTTGCTGTCCCAGTGCGTGGCCAGCCACTGGCCGACGACGGTGCCGGTCTCCGCCTCATGTCCGGCCGCCGGCTTGAGCTCGATATTCGTCCAGACATCCTGAGAGCGGCAGAACGCCAGCGCCTCGGCCAGCGTCGGCACGTCGGGATCGCAGGCGCGGATCTGCGCCAGCGTCTGTGCTGCGACTCGACCCGTGCAGCGGGTCGTGCGCTCAAGCGTCTCGTCATGCATCAGGATCGGCACGCGATCGGCCGTCAGCATGACGTCGAATTCGACCGCCCGGCAACCGAGCCGAACCGCCGCTTCGAGTCCGGCCAGCGAGTTTTCCATGGCCAGCATCCCGCCGCATCGATGGGCGATGATGCGGGGATAGGCCGTCAAGGTTTCGCCGGGTTCGACAGGATCGGGGCAGCGCGGGAAACGGCGGTGTCCAGCGCGGCCTTCGGCGGCTTCTGGTTGCCCCAGACGAACTCGACTTCCTCGTTGAGGATGTTGCGGATACGGCTCCGACCGAAGCCGTACTTGGTGCGCTGCGCATCCCGTTTCGGCATCGACAGCCGCGCCTCGGCCTGGGCGAGCAGCGCCGGGTTACCGCCCGCTTCGCGCAAGGCCTGTACCGCAGCGGACGACATCGGCAGGAAGCCGGTGGCGCGTACCCATTCACGCTGGACATCGGGTTTCATCAGGAAGGCGATGAAGCGCGCGATGACCAGCTGTTCGGGCTTCTTGTCCACGGCCAGCACCCAGAGCGCCATGCCATCCGGCAGTACGCGCGACGGTGTCACGCCGTACACATCATCGTAGTACGGCAGGACGGCAACGCCAAACTGAAAGTCCGGCTTATGCCGGACCAGCCGTGCGTAGAGCGCAGACTCACCCGTCAGCATCGCGCACTCACCCTTGGCAAAACGCTCATCCCCCTCGATCCCCGGTCCCGAATAGATGAAATACAGGCTCTTCTGCCAGCTGGTCAGTAGCGCCATGTGCTTGACGTTGACCAGATTGTTGAGTGCCAGTTGCTCCTGCTTGCCGTTCTTCACCACCAGGGGTTCGTTGTGCTGCGCGGCCACGTTTTCGAGATGCACCCAGGCGAAGCGCGAACTGGTCAATGGACAGGCAAAACCCGCGTCGCGCAACTTGCCGGCGACTTCCTGCAATTCCCACCAGGTTTTAGGCAGCACCGCGGGATCGAGGCCGGCCTTGGCAAAGGCCGTCTTGTTATAGAACAGCGCGGGCAGCGACATCGCCAGCGGCAAGGCCTGCATCCGTCCGGCAAGGTCATCGACGGCATCGATCATCTGCGGATAGAAATGCTTCGCATCGAAATTCTGCTTGCCCGCTGCCATGACCTGATGCAGCGGCCGAAAGCGCGGCCGGGTGCCGAACATCGCCAGCGCATCCTCCTGATCGAACAGCGCGAGCTGCGGCAGCCGTCCCTTGTCGGCCACGCCCTGGACATCTTCGAGCTGGATGCGGCCGTTGCCGGCCTTGGGCTTCGCTTCCGCGTCGTTGAACCGCAATACCAGCGTGGCGAGCATGTCGAGCGGTGCCCCGCTCAAGCCGTGGCGCAGCACGATTTCCTGCGGCTCGGGGGGCGGGGGCGGAGCCTTGGCTGCCTTCGGTGCGGCCTGGACCGGACCGAGCGATGAGAGCATCAGAACCGCGGTCAGAAGGGCGTGGGAACGCTTCATCGAATAGACCTTGCAATGGGAGAGGGCGCTAGTGTAACGCGACATAAGCACCGCGTTCCTGCCGTCTATTCCGCCTTCAAGGCCGGCCCCATTTTGCCGTAAACTCCAACGGATACAGCAAACTTTAATCGTCCATGCCCCCAGTCATTCACTTCTTGCGCCCCTCGTGTCTCTTGTGCCTCCTGCCGCTTTGCGGTCTTCTGCTCGCCGGTTGCGAACAGCTCGGCATTGAGGACCCCGCCAAGATCGCCGAAGCCCGGGATGCGGAAGGCCGTGCCGTCGGCGGTGCCTGCCGTCACAGCGGCCGGGCGCTGGAGGATTGCTACAAGCTGAATTCCAGAGCGTCCAAGGCCGCCATCTATGCCGGCTGGCGTGACATGGACACCTACATGCGCGAGAACAACATCGCCGTCGTGCCGAGCGGATCGACCACCGCCGGCAGGAAAGCGCTGCCGAGCGCGCCCCCGGCCGAAGCCGCCCCGGCCGAAGCGGCACCCAAGGCCGGCCCCGCGCGCAGTGCCGCCGAATCCCCGCAGTCACCGGCCCCATCAACCAGCCGGCGATCGACCTGACGACCAGCCGGGCTTTCTGCCGTAGAATCGCGCAGCGTCCTGCCGGTTGGACGCGCATGCTGGCATACCAGTTTTTTCGAACCTTGCCTGCCTGAGCCGGCCGATCCTTTCCGGGGTGAATGGGCACGCGACATCGAACCACTGGAGTCCCGCCGTGAAATTCACCGACCTCGGGCTGGCGCCCGAAATCCTTAAGGCCGTGCATGATGCCGGCTACACCGAACCCACCCCGATCCAGGCGCAGGCCATTCCCATTGTGCTGGCCGGCCAGGACGTCATGGGTGGCGCACAGACCGGCACCGGCAAGACGGCCGGATTCACCTTGCCGCTGCTGCACAAACTCGCCCGCCACGCCAACACCTCGTCCTCCCCCGCCCGTCACCCGGTGCGGGCACTGATCCTCACCCCGACGCGCGAACTGGCGATGCAGGTCGAGGAATCGGTCAAGACTTACAGCAAGCACCTCGCGTTGCGCTCCGTCTGCATCTATGGCGGCGTGGACACGAAAGCCCAGATCGCCCAGCTCAAGGAAGGCCGCGAGATCGTCGTCGCCACGCCCGGGCGGTTGCTCGACCACGTCGAGCAGAGGACCGTGAGCTTCAACTTCGTCGAGTTCCTCGTTCTCGACGAAGCCGACCGCATGCTCGACATGGGCTTCATCCCGGACATCAAGCGCATCCTCAAGCTGCTGCCGACGACGCGCCAGAGCCTGCTGTTCTCGGCCACATTCTCCGACGAGATCAAGAAGCTGGCTGATGCCATGCTCAAGGCGCCGCAGTTGATCGAGGTCGCGCGCCGCAACCAGGTGTCGGAAACCATCACCCACCGCGTGCACCCGGTCGCTTCCGACCGCAAGCGTTACCTGCTCAAGCAGATGCTCGACGATCCCGCGATGACGCAGGTGCTGGTCTTCGTCGGCACCAAGTTCGGCACGTCGCGGCTGGCCGCCTGGCTCGAACGCGAAGGCATCAATGCCACCGCGATCCACGGCGACAAGAGCCAGCAGGACCGCACCAAGGCGCTCGAAGCCTTCAAATCCGGCACCGCGCGCGTGCTGGTCGCCACCGATGTCGCCGCGCGCGGCCTCGATATCGACGACCTGCCGCACGTCATCAACTACGAACTGCCGCGGGTCGCCGAAGACTACGTGCATCGCATCGGCCGCACCGGTCGCGCCGGCAAGACGGGTGAGGCCACCTCGCTGGTCGCGCCCGAGGAAAAATCGCGTCTCGCGGAGATTGAAAAGCTGACCAAGTTCAAGATCGAACAGGTCGTCGTGCCCGGCTTCGAGCCGGGTTCCGTAGCGCCACCGGAAGAGCGCGAAAGAAGCGATAAGAGCGAGCGCAGTGGCCGGGGGCATCGGCACGAGCCGCGCGTCGGCCATGGCCCGAAGACGCCCGTGGATCGCCTGCCCGCGACCGCTTCCCATCTGCCCCAACTGCCACGTGCGCCCCGGCAACCGATGATCGCGGCCGACGGCTTCGACTTCTCAAAGCCCTACACGCCCAAGGAAGATGAAAACGCAGCGCAACCCGCCGGCGCAGCAAAGCTCAGCCTGGCGGAACGGCACGCCGAGCGGCATCCCCGCCGTCCGCTGCGCCCCGTCGCGGCCCTGCTCGGCGGCATCGGAAAAAAATAGGAGACGCAATAATGAAACTGGTTCGCTACGGCCCGGCCGGCTGCGAGAAACCCGGCCTCATCGATGCGCAGGGCAAACTGCGCGACCTTTCCGGCCATTGCGCCACCTTCGGCTGGGCCGAGCTCTCGCCCGCCGGCCAGAAGCGCCTGCGCCAGATCGATCCGGCCACGCTGCCGCTCGTGCGCGGCAAGCCGCGGCTCGGCGTGCCGTTTACCGGCATCGGCAAGATCATCGGCGTTGGCCTCAACTATCGCCTGCATGCCCTCGAAACCGGCGCGGCCATCCCGACCGAGCCAGTCCTGTTCATGAAGGCCACCACCGCGATCAACGGCCCCTTCGATCCCATCCGCCTGCCGCGCGGTTCGGTCAATACCGACTGGGAAGCCGAGCTCGGCCTCGTCATCGGCAAGCAGGCCCGCTACGTGAGCGCGGACAAGGCGCTCGGCCATCTCGCCGGCTACGTCAGCTTCCACGACGTTTCCGAACGCGACTTCCAGAAGAACCGCGGCGGCAGCTGGGACAAGGGCAAGGGCTGCGACAGCTTCGCGCCGATCGGCCCCTGGCTGGTCACCCGCGACGAAGTGCGCGATCCCCAAGCGCTGCGCGTCTGGTGCGAAGTGAATGGCCAGATGCGGCAGAACAGCACTACCGCGGACATGATCTTTCCGGTCGCCTTTTTGGTCAGCTACATCTCGCAATTCATGACGCTCAATCCCGGCGACGTGATCTGCACCGGCACACCCAGCGGTGTCGGCATGGGCATGCAGCCGCCGCAATACCTCAAGGCTGGCGACATCGTGCGCCTCGGTGTCGAGGGGCTTGGCGAACAGTGCCAGAAAGTGGTCGCCGGCTGAACGGCTAGGCGGGCAATTCCGGCATGACGCATGCCGTCCATGCGAGCCTCACGGCCCACCCCGACAATCCGCCGGGAAGCGTTGGCCGGGTCGGCGTCACTCTACTGCAAAAGCCGGATGGCCGCCTGACGCTCGCCTACGCCATCCACGGCCCCGGCAGTTTCATGCGCATCCCCACGGCTGAAAATCCGGCGCCCGCCGACGCGCTTTGGCGCACCACCTGCTGCGAACTGTTCATCGGCACGGGCGACAGCAACGGTTATCGCGAATTCAATTTCTCGCCCTCGGGCCAGTGGGCCGCCTGCGATTTCAGCGACTATCGGGTCAGGGCCCCCGCCCTGCCCCGTCTGCCCACACCCCGCATCTGGTCGGCTTACTACCAAAACCGCTTGCGCCTCGATGCCACGCTGCCCGTCGGCGCGCTGCCGGCCAGTGCCTGCCTGCCCTGCGCACTCGCCGTGATCATCGAAGCCCACGATGGTCGGCTAGGCTACTGGGCGCTCGGCCATCCGCCCGGCCGGCCCGACTTCCACCATCGCAGCGGGTTCACCCTCTGCCTCGACACCTCCGCTTCCCCATGAAATTCGGCATCGAGCGTCTGATCGAATCCCCCGCACTGCGCCGCCCGCTCGCCGGCCGGCGCGTCGCGCTGCTGGCCCATCCGGCCTCGACCACGCGTGACCTGACGCACAGCCTCGACGCCCTCGCCGCACTGCCGGACATCCGGCTGACGGCCGCCTTCGGCCCACAGCATGGCCTGCGTGGCGACAAGCAGGACAACATGATCGAGTCACCCGACTTCATCGATCCGATCCACGGGATTCCGGTCTTCAGCCTCTATGGCACAGTGCGCCGTCCGACCGCCGCGATGCTGGACAGCTTCGACGTGCTGCTCGTCGATCTGCAGGACCTCGGCTGCCGCATCTACACCTTCATCACCACGCTGCGCTACCTGCTCGAAGCCGCGGCAACGCAGCGCAAGGAAGTCTGGATCCTCGATCGTCCGAACCCCGCCGGGCGGCCGGTCGAGGGGTTGGTCCTGCGCGCGGGCTGGGAAAGCTTCGTCGGCGCCGGACCGCTGCCGATGCGCCATGGCCTGACGCTGGGCGAACTGGCCCTCTGGTTCGTCGCCACGCTCAAGCTCGATGTTCACTGCCAGGTCATCGCCATGGACGGCTGGCAGCCGGACGCGGCACCGGGCTTTGGCTGGCCGCTGGGCGAGCGCAGCTGGATCAACCCGAGTCCCAACGCGCCCAACCTGTCGATGGCCCGCTGCTACGCCGGCACGGTCATGCTCGAGGGCACCACGCTGTCCGAAGGTCGCGGCACGACCCGCCCGCTCGAACTGTTCGGTGCGCCCGACATCGACGCTGCCGCGCTGCTTTGGGAAATGCAGGCGCTTGCCCCGCATTGGCTCACCGGCTGCCGGCTGCGCCCCTGCTGGTTCGAGCCCACCTTCCACAAGCATGCCGGGCAACTGTGCCAGGGCATCCAGATCCACGTGGACGATCCGGCCCATTACGAACACGCCGCCTTTCAGCCCTGGCGCCTCATGGCCCTTGCGTTCAAGGCCATTCGCACGCTGCAGCCCGACTATCCGCTGTGGCGCGACTTCCCTTACGAATACGAACAGGATCGCCTCGCCATCGATCTGATCAACGGCAGTCCCCTGTTGCGTGCATGGGTGGATGACCCCGCTGCGACCCCGGACGATCTCGACGCGGTGACCCGCCCGGATGAGGCCGACTGGCATGGAATAAGGGCGGCATACCAGTTGTATTGACTGACATAATGATCGCGCAAGATATCGAGAATACGATCATGTCCCTAGCCAAACCTCAGGCCATTGTGGAGGCGATATTTCGCTTCGCCCTGCATTCCACGCCCAATCTGATCGAAGTCGGCGCCGACAGCCTTGCACTGACCGGCTTCGCACCGGATGACTTCCGCGCGGGACGGGTTGCGCTGCCTGACCGCATCCACCCCGACGACCAGGATATTGCCGCCACGCTCTTTGCGCCGGACGACTCGTCGGCCGCCGGCACCTGCAACCTGCGCGTGCGCCAGGCCAATGGCCGCATCCGCTGCGTCAAGGCGCTCTATGCGAAGCACAGCGAGGGCAACGCGGTCATCCTCGACCTGACCCTGCAGGATGCCAAAAGCCTGCCCCGTACGCTGGACGATGCGGCCATCACGGCCAACTTCCGGGCGATGATGGAGAACACCAACGACTTCATCTACTTCAAGGATCGTAACCACGTCCTTACGGGCGCAAGCCAGACGCTGGTGGCCCTGTGCGATCAGGCCGAGCACTGGACCGACCTGCTGGGTCAGACCGACTATGACGTCCTCCCCGAGGAATATGCCGACATTTACTATCGCCTCGAAAAACAAGTCTTCAGCGGCATCCCCGTTGCGCACGAAGTACAGGCTTACCGCACCAAGGATGGCCGGGAAGGCTGGGTCGACAACCGCAAGTATCCGATCCGCGACGACAATGGCCAGATCGTCGGCCTCTTTGGCATCGCGCGGGACATCACCGGGCAACAGCACCTCCAGTCCGCGCTGCTGTCGATCGCCGACTTCGTCTCGCAGGATCATGGCGCGGCAGCTTTCGATGCGATCGGGGCATTCGCCGCACGTGAGTTCGGGGTCGACTGATGTCCACATCGCGCAGCTGGAACCCGACAAAACACATGTCCGCGTCGTGGCTGCCCATCTCGACGGCCAGCGGGTCGATCCCGGCTATGTCTACGCGTTGCCCGGCACCCCCTGCGAGACCGTGCTGCAGCATGCACACCAGTGCTACAGCGAGCGGGTGCAGCAATTATTTCCCTTCGACCAGGATTTGGTGACGCTGCAGGCCCAGGGCTACATCGGCGAGCCGATCCTCGACACCACCGGCGCGGTCCTGGGACTGATCGTGCTGGTCAGCCGCCAGCCCATCGACGACTCACAGGTCATCGTCGCCGGTTTGCGCATCCTCGCCGCCCGTACCGGCAACGAGCTGATTCGGCAGCAGGCCGAGCTGGAGCAAAAACGCGCGGAGAACCTCGCCGCGCGCTTCGACCGCATCATCGACAGCGCATTGAACGAAATCTATATCTTCGATGCGACCACGCTCAAGTTCATCGGCGCCAACCGGGGCGCCTGCCGCAACCTGGGCTACAACTTCGAGGAACTGCAGCGGATCACCCCCGTCGATATCAAGCCCGACCACACCCCGGAGCAGTTCGAGGAACTGATCCAGCCCTTGCGCAGCGGCGCGCGGGAAACGCTGGTCTTCGAAACCCGTCACCAGCGCAAGAACGGCAGCTGCTACGACGCCGAGGTTCACCTGCAGCTGCTGCGCAACGAGGTGCCCCCCGTCTTCGTCGCCATCATTCAGGACATCACCGAGCGCAAGCATTCGGCGGCCGAGCTCGAGCGGCATCGCAACAACCTCGAGGCGCAGGTGATGGCGCGCACGGTCGAGCTGGTGGAGGCCAAGGTCGCCGCCGAGGCAGCCAACCGGGCGAAAAGCACCTTCCTCGCCAACATGAGCCACGAGTTGCGCACGCCGATGAACGCCATCATGGGCATGGCGAGCCTGCTCCTGCGCGACGCCACCGACACGAAGCTGCGGAACCAGATCGGCAAGATCGACCTGGCCTCAAAACACCTACTTGCGGTGATCAACGACATCCTCGACCTGTCGAAGATCGAGGCCGACCGCATGGTGCTGGAGCAGACCGACTTCCAGTTCGGCGGCGTACTCGAGCATCTTGCCAGTCTCGCGGGCCACCGCGCCAGCGACAAAGGCCTGCGGTTCACCATCGACCTGCCGCCCGAGCTCGCACGCCTCAACCTGTCCGGCGACCTCCTGCGGATCGGCCAGGTCCTGCTCAATCTGGCCAGCAACGCCATCAAATTTACCGAGCGCGGCAGTGTCACCGTCACGGTCCGCCGCACCGACGCGGACGCGGGAATAATCGGGTTGCACTTCGAAATCACCGACACGGGCATCGGCATCTCGCCCGTCGTTCAGCAGCGGCTGTTCACCGCCTTCGAGCAGGCCGACAACTCGATGACGCGCACCTACGGCGGTACCGGCCTCGGGCTCGCCATCAGCAAACGACTGGTCCAGCTGATGGGCGGCGAGATCGGTGTGCGCAGCACGCCGGGCCAAGGCAGCACCTTCTGGTTCGACATCAGCCTGCCGCTGGCTGCCGGTGCCGTCCTGCCCGCCCTGACTTTCGCTACCGACGAAATCGAGTCACGGATCCGGACGCGGTTCCCCGGGGCGCGCATCCTGCTCGCCGAGGACGAGCCGATCAATCGCGAGGTGTCGCTCTGCCTGCTCGATGCCGTCGGACTGCAGGTGGATGTCGCGCAGGATGGCGCCGAAGCACTCGCGCTGGCCCGCCAACAGCGCTATGCCCTGATCCTGATGGACATGCAGATGCCGAACCTGAATGGCGTCGATGCCACGCGGAAGATTCGCGCCGATTCGCTGAATCGCGCCACGCCGATCCTGGCGATGACCGCGAACGCCTTCGAGGAGGATCGCAAGATCTGCCTCGCGGTCGGCATGAACGACCATCTGCCCAAGCCGGTCGACCCGCCGGTGCTGTTCGAAACTCTGCTGAAATGGCTGGATAAACCGCAGGGCTGACCTCACCCACGGGCGACCGATCATGCGCATCGCCTCCCTGAATACCCCGCGCTGACTTGTATTTTGGCAACACACGCAGGCGCTCCACCCGCTCGCTGTAACTCATTATTCAGTATTCCCGGCCTACAATCCGTTTTGTGCGGCGCACCATAAGTCATCAGCGCGCCGGGGCAGGCATGAACAGGAAGGGCGGGCATGAATCCGACAGCCAAACAGGGCGATCCGGCCAGTACCGGTATCACTACGTTGTCGGTCGCGGCGATGGGTGTCGTCTATGGTGACATCGGCACCAGCCCGCTCTACACCCTGAAGGAGGTGTTCTCAAGCGGCCATCATCCCGTGCCCGTCACCCCGGACAACGTGCTGGGCATACTCTCCCTGGTGTTCTGGGCGATGACGATCACCGTGTCACTCAAGTACGTCATGTTCATCACCCGGGCCGACAACAAGGGCGAAGGCGGCATCATGGCGCTGACTTCGCTGGCATTGCGCGTCGAGCATCTCCACCCGCGCATGATCTGGCTGCTGTCCGCGCTCGGCATCTTCGGCGCCGCACTGTTCTATGGCGATGCGGCGATCACCCCGGCACTCTCGGTACTTTCGGCGGTCGAAGGGCTGGAAGTCGCGACCCCGGCCTTCAAGCCCTTCGTCGTGCCCATCGCCATCGCCATCCTGATCGGCCTGTTCCTGTTCCAGCGCAAGGGGACCGCCAGCGTTGCGGCACTGTTCGGGCCGGTGATGTTGTTCTGGTTCGCGACCCTCGCCGCACTGGGCCTCTGGAACGTGCTCAAGCATCCCGCGGTCATCGCCGCAGTGAATCCCTGGTACGCATTCCACTTTTTCACCGTCAGCCCGGTGCTCGCCTATCTCGCGCTGGGCGCAGTCGTGCTGGCCATCACCGGCGGTGAAGCGCTCTACGCCGACATGGGTCATTTTGGCCGGCGTCCGATCAAGCTGGCGTGGATCTATTTCGTTTTCCCCGCGCTGTATCTCAACTATCTTGGCCAGGGCGCGCTGATCCTCGACGATCCCGCAGCGATCCAGAATCCCTTCTTCCTGTCTGCGCCCGACTACTTGATCTATCCGCTCGTCGCACTGGCCACCGTGGCGACCATCATCGCTTCGCAGGCGGTGATCTCGGGCGCCTTCTCGCTGACCAGCCAGGCGATCCAGCTCGGCTACGCGCCCCGCATCCAGGTCAAATACACCTCCGCCGCGGAGAAGGGACAGATCTACATACCGAACATCAACTGGCTGCTGCTAATCGCCGTGCTGCTGCTCGTGCTGACCTTCCGCAGCTCGTCCAACCTGGCCTCGGCCTACGGCATTGCCGTGACGATGACGATGATGATCGACACGCTGCTCGCCTTCGTCGTGGTGCGTGCGCTGTGGGGCTGGTCCTGGGGCCTGGCGCTCCTGTTCCTCGCCTTCTTCGTCAGCGTCGATATCGCCTTCTTCTCGGCCAACATCATCAAGATCGTCGACGGCGGCTGGTTCCCGCTGGTGCTCGGCGGCGCCATCTTCACCTTGCTGGCCACCTGGAAGCGCGGCCGGGGGTTGCTCTACGAACGGCTGAAGCTGGACTCGATGCCGCTGGACGCCTTCATCAAGAGCCTGTCCTACGGCGCGCCGCTGCGCGTCGAAGGGGCGAGCGTGTTCATGACGACCAACCCGGACGGCGTGCCGCGCGCGATGCTGCACAACCTGCTCCACAACAAGGTCCTGCACCAGCACGTCGTGCTGCTCAATGTGCGCGTCGAAGATATTCCGTACGTCGCTGAAGCAGCACGCGTGACAGTCAAGCAGCTGCCTGAAGGCTTCTTCCAGATTATCGTGCGCTACGGCTTCAAGGATGAGCCCAACATCCCCGCCGCCCTTGAATTATGTGCGCCCCAGGGCTTCGAGTACGTCCCCATGGAAACCTCGTTCTTCCTCGGGCGCGAAACCATCATGCCCTGTACGCGGGTTGATTGCATGCCGCACTGGCGTCAGTTCCTGTTCACCTTCATGTTCCGCAATGCCGAACCCGCCACGACCTATTTCAAGATTCCCACCAACCGCGTGGTCGAACTCGGAACGCAGATCGAGCTCTAGGGCCTGACTGCCGTCCCGCCAGCGCTGACTTTCACGGGTCGCTATCGCCGTATTGCTGCCGCAGGCGCGCCAGACCCTGCCGGTAGGCTTCGGCATCGCCGAAATCAAAATACCGCGGATAGTTCTCGTGCGTCGCACGCATGCGCCGCGCGTGCTTGATCGGGCACCAGTACTGCTCGGTGCGCGCCGCCACTTCGCGCGCGTAGGCGGCAATGCCGTTGCCGTAGGAACAGTAGAAGCAATTGAACTTCTCGATGAGATTCAGATAGGGCAGCCCTTCGCGGTCGAAGATGATGTAGTCGGCGCGACTGACCTTCGGGATGCGGTAGATCGGGAAACAGAGCGCCTGAAAGAGCGTGACGAACAGGTCGAGCAACAGAAACGGGATGAAGCCGGAATAGACGATCGGCGCGGTGAGCATCACGCTCAGCCGCGCACGGCGCAGGAAGCGCAGCAGCCCGACCTTGTGGCGGCGTTGCAGGCCGAGGAACTCGTCGGCGAGCTCGCGCCGCTTCTGCTCGAACTCGTCGCGCCGCTTGCGGTATTCCTCCTCGATCTCGTCCTGGAGCGCCCGGATGCGCGCCAGCAGTTCATCGATGTGCTGCCTCATGATGATCTTTCGGTCGGCTGAGTGTCAGGGCCCACTTTACCGCGCCCAGATGGGTATGCCCATGGCGATTTCAAGGGCTTGAAGTTCTCTCCCGGAGCGCCATCTCCGGACCATGCGGCAACACGTGCCGCCTTCCGCCACACGACCCACGGACCAAGGAGATTTTCATGTACTACCGCAACCTGTTTTCCCGCGACACCTTCGCGGAACTGGAGCGCCTGCAGCGCGACATGCAGCAAGCCTACGACCCGAGCATCCGCGGCGGCGCGCGCGGCGGCTTACCGGCGCTGAACGTTGGCAGCACGCCGCAGTCCGTCGAGATCTACGCCTTCGCGCCCGGCATCGACCCGGCCACGATCGACGTGCAGATCGAGAAGGGCGTGCTCACCATCGCCGGCGAGCGGGCGCTCGATCCCTTGCCCGAGCAGGCCACGCTGCATATCGACGAGCGCTTCGCCGGCCGCTTCCGCCGCGTCGTCACGCTGCCCGACGACATCGACCCGAGTAGCGCCAACGCGAAGTATCGCGACGGCGTATTGCACATCAACATCGCGCGCAAGGAAACCGCCGTGCCGCGCCGCATCAGCATCCAGTAAGGAGTGAAACCATGAGCAACAACATCGATAAAGCCAATGCCGCCGCACGTCCCGAGACCGGCCTGCTGCCGCCCGTGAATGTCGTCGAGGACAACAACGGCATCACACTGTTCGCTGATCTGCCCGGCGTGCCGAAGGACAAGCTGGCCTTGCACGTCGAGGCGGACACGCTGACCATCGAGGGCGAAGTGAGCCTGCCGCTGCCGGAAGGCATGGAATCGCTGCATGCCGAGGTGGGACTGCCGCGCTACCGGCGCGTGTTCACGCTGTCGAAGGAACTGGATACGGCACAGGTCGCCGCCGAGTTCGTCAATGGCGTGCTGAAACTGCGCATCCCGAAAGCCGCCCACGCGCAACCGCGCAAGATCGAGATCCGGGTCGGCTGAGACCGGTCGGCGGGGCGCTGCGCCGCCCGAATCGGACGGCGCGCCATAGCTGCCGTCCCGCCGGGACTGACTTTCAGTCCTTCAGTGCGGCGAGGACCGCATCGAGCATCTGCTTTGCATCGCCGAACAACATGTGGTTGTTCTCCATGTAGAAGAGCGGGTTCTCGACGCCGGCGTAGCCGGAGGCCATGCTGCGCTTCATCACGATCGAAGTCTTGGCGTGCCACACCTCCAGCACCGGCATGCCGGCGATCGGGCTGGCCGGATCGTCGAGCGCCGCCGGGTTCACGATGTCGTTGGCGCCGATCACCATGGCGACATCGGTGTTGGCGAAGTCTTCATTGATCTCGTCGAGTTCGAAGACGATGTCGTAGGGCACCTTCGCCTCGGCCAGCAGCACGTTCATGTGGCCGGGCATGCGCCCCGCCACCGGGTGGATCGCGAAGCGCACGTTGACGCCCTTGTCGCGCAGGCGCTGCGTGATCGCATAGACCGTATGCTGCGCCTGCGCCACCGCCATGCCGTAGCCCGGCACGATGATCACCTTGCGCGCGTCGCGCAGCAGGTCGGCGGTCTCGCTGGCGCTGATCGCCGTGACCTCGCCCGCCGGATGTGCCGTCTCGCCAGCGCTGACTTTCGTACTGTCGTCCGAACCGAAGCCGCCGGCGATGACGTGGAAGAAATGCCGGTTCATCGCGCGGCACATGATGTAGGAGAGGATCGCGCCGGACGAGCCGACCAGCGCACCGGTGACGATCAGCAGGTCGTTCGAGAGCATGAAGCCCGTCGCCGCGGCCGCCCAGCCCGAATAGCTGTTGAGCATCGACACCACCACCGGCATGTCAGCGCCGCCAATCGCCATCACCATGTGGATGCCGAACAACAGTGCGATGGCGGTCATGATCGCCAGCGGCAGCAGGCCGGCGGCGACGCTTGGCGCGTTGAGGAAGGCATGGGCCTGCCAGATCACCACCAGCAGGCCGGCCAGATTCAGCAGGTGGCGGCCCGGCAGCAGCAGGGGCTTGCCGCCGATGCGGCCCGACAGCTTGCCGAAGGCGATCAGCGAACCCGAGAAGGTGACGGCACCGATGAGGATGCCGAGGTAGATCTCGATCTCGTGGATGGCCTTCTCGGCACCGGCGAGCGGCTGCGCGGTGTCGATGAAGCTGGCGCAGCCGACCAGCATCGCGGCGAGACCGACGAGGCTGTGCATCAGCGCGACGAGTTCGGGCATCTGCGTCATCTGCACGCGCCGCGCGGCGATCAGGCCGACGGCCGCGCCGACCAGCAGCGCGCCGACGATCCACGGCAGCGCGGCGAACGTGACGCGCGGGCCGAAGATCGTGGCCAGCACGGCAATCGTCATGCCGGTCATGCCGTAGAGGTTGCCGCGCCTGGCGGTCGCGGGGTGCGACAGGGCATTGAGGCTGAGGATGAAGAGGATGGCCGCGGCGAGGTAGGCGACGGCGGTGAAGTTTTCTGTCACGTCGCTCTCCTTACTTGCGGAACATCGCCAGCATGCGCCGCGTCACCGCGAAGCCGCCGAACATGTTGATCGATGTCAGCACCAGCGCGACGACGGCGAGGCCGAGGATCAGGCCGTCCGGCCGGCTGCCGCCAGCGTCGAGTACCGGTGGCGCGATCTGCACCAGCGCACCGATGGCGACGATGCTGGAGATCGCGTTGGTCACGCTCATCAGCGGCGTGTGCAGCGTCGCGGCGACGTTCCAGATCACCATGTAGCCGACGAAGCAGGCCAGCACGAACACCGTGAAGTGCGCGAGGAAGGCCGGCGGGGCATAGGCGCCGACCGCCCAGAACAGCAGCGCGCCGATGCCGAACAGCACGGCGAGTACCGGGTTCGACAGCGGCCCGCCGGCGGTGTGCACCAGCTTGCGTTCGACCGGCGGCCTGGCGGGCTTCGGCTTGGCGGGTGCCGCCGAGAGTTGCGGCGGCGGGGGCGGCCAGGTCACTTCGCCCTGCTTGACCACGGTCGCGCCGCGGATCACGTCGTCTTCCATGTTGACGTTCAGGGTGCCATCCTTGGCTTTGCACAACTCTTCGGCAAGACGCAGCAGGTTGTTGGCGTAGAGCATCGAGGACTGCTTCGACAGGCGCGACGGCAGGTCGGTGTAGCCGATGAGCGTGACGCCATGCTTCACGACGACCTGGCCGGGCTCGGTCAGTTCGCAATTGCCACCCTGTTCGGCGGCGAGGTCGACGATCACGCTGCCGGGGCGCATGCTCTGCACCATCGCGGTGGTAATCAGCTTCGGCGCGGGTTTGCCAGGGATCAGCGCAGTGGTGATGATGATGTTAACGTCCTTGGCCTGTTTGGCGAAGGTGTCCTTCTGGGCTTTCAGGAAGCCTTCGGACATCGTCTTCGCGTAGCCGCCGACGCCCTCGCCCTCCTCCACGTAATCGACGCCGACGAATTCGGCGCCCATCGACTTGACCTGGTCGGCGACCTCGGGCCGCGTGTCGTTGGCGCGCACGATGGCGCCAAGACCGACGGCGGCACCGAGCGCGGCAAGTCCGGCGACGCCGGCGCCGATGACGAAGACCTTGGCGGGCGGCACCTTGCCGGCGGCGGTGATCTGGCCGGTGAAGAAGCGGCCAAAGTGGTGTGCCGCCTCGATCACGGCCCGGTAGCCGGCGATGTTGGCCATCGAGGAGAGGGCATCCATCTTCTGGGCACGGCTTAGGCGCGGCACGCTGTCCATCGCCAGCACGGTGGCGCCCTTGGCCGCCAGTTGCTGCATGAGTTCGGGGTTCTGCGCGGGCCAGATGAAGCTGACCAGCGTGCCGCCCGGTTTCATCTGGCCGATTTCCGCTTCGTTCGGTGCACGTACCTTGAAGATGAGGTCGGACTGCGCCCACAGGGTCGCGGCAGCAGCGACGATTTCAGCGCCGGCGGCGCGATAGGTGTCGTCGGCAAAGTTGGCCGCCTCGCCCGCACCACTCTCGACCGCCACGGAGAATCCCAGCTTGATCAGTTTCTGAACGACTTCGGGTACGCTGGCAACACGCTTCTCGCCCGCAAACGTCTCCCTCGGTATGCCGATTATTAATGCCATGCTGTTTCCTCTTCCTCTGCTTATTTCGCCACGGACCGCTTCCAGGGCGGTACGGGTCGCTCCTCGATAATGGATTTCAGGCACACGATGGCGAACGAGCAGTTGTCGCCGTGGCCCCGGCCACGATCGCGTGCCGTGTTGACCAGGATTTCCGCCGCCTGCCGCGGTGGAAACTCGCCGAGCACGCGGCCCAGCTCCTGATCGCTGAAATAGGCCCAGAGTCCGTCCGAGCACAACAGAAAACAGTCGCCGTCACACAGGGGCGAGGCGTTGCCGAATTCGATCTTCGGCACGTCGGCATCGCCGAGGCAGGAGATCAGCAGGTTCTTCTGCGGATGCGTCTCGGCCTGCGCCTCGGTCAGGTAGCCCATCTTCACCAGGTTCATCACGTGCGAATGGTCACAGGAGCGCGACACCAGATCGCCCGCGCGAAAATGATAGACGCGCGAATCGCCACAGTGGACCCAGTCCGCGCGGCCCTGGTACAAAAGCAATACGCAGGCCGTGCTGTGCGGGTCCTGTTCGCTGGTAAAGCGCGACAGCTTGATGCCGGCGTGCGCGTCGTTGATGCTGCCGGCCAGGATCGACTGGATTTCCCCCGGGGACAGGACGTTGCTCTGAAAATTGGTTTTCGTGGAGTGGATCACCTGCTCGGCTGCCAGCGCGCCGCCGGTGTGTCCGCCCATGCCATCCGCCACCACCGCCAGCAAGGCACCCTTGTGCGCCGGATGGGTGAACAGGCCGACACGGTCCTGTTGCTCATCGCGGTCGCCAATGTGCTGGGCCGTGCAGGTTTCGATGATGAAAGGCATCTTTGGATTATAAGATTAGAATCCAGTAACTTAGCTGAATCGACCTACCCCGGGATCGCCGCCGTGCGGCAATCTCCTCCCAAGAGGCCCAGAAAGGATCAAACATGCTGCCGGGACGCGGTTACAACGAATTGAACGTCGGCGACGCCTACGAATCCGCGATGACGCTGACCGAGACCCATGTCGTTCTCGGCGCTGGCCTGTTCGGCGACTTCAATCCGCTCCACGTCAATGAAAGCTGGGCCAAGCAGGGCAAGTTCGGCACGCGCATCGCCCATGGCTATCTGACCAGCAACGTCATGGCGGCGCAGATGGGCATGCTGCTCTACGGCACCGCCATTGCCTACATGGAACATGCGATTCGCTTCACCGCCCCGGTGAAGCCCGGCGACACGCTGCACGTCACCTGGACCGTGAGCGCCAGGGACGACAAGCCCAAGCACGACGGCGGCATCGTCAGCTTCACCGGCGTCTGCAAGAATCAGGATGGGACGGTTGTCGCCGAGGCCACCGCCAAGCTGCTGGTGAAGAACAACACCTGACCCTGTCCCCGCGACAAATATTGCGGGCGACCCTTAAGACGTCAGCGTGTTGTCCAGCCACTCTATCCAGTGTTTGATCGGCAGACCGGTGCCGGCCTGCAGATGGGCGATGCAACCGACGTTCGCGCTGGCGATGCCGACCGGCCGGCCGGCCTGCAGGGCCGCGAGCTTCTGGCCGCGCAGGCGGCGGGAGATCTCGGGCTGCAGGATCGAGTAGGTGCCCGCCGAACCGCAGCACAGATGGCCGTCGGCCACGGGGGTCAGGTCGAAACCGGCGGTGGTCAAAAGTTGTTCAACCACGCCGCGAATCTTCAGGCCGTGCTGCAGGCTGCAGGGCGCGTGAAAGGCCATCGCCTGCCGTCCTGCCGGCACTGACTTTCGCAGGAGTTCGGCAAGCGCCGCCTGCTCGGCCGCGACCACCTCGCTGACATCGCGCGCCAGATCGCCCACACGTAGCGCCTGCGCCGCATAGGCCGGATCGTCCTGCAGCAGGTGGCCGTAATCCTTGACCTCGACGCCGCAGCCCGAGGCTGTGATGACGACCGCCTCCGCGCCTGCCTCGATATGCGGCCACCAGGCGTCGATGTTGCGGCGGGCGTTGTCGCGCGCACCTTCGGCATCGCCCAGGTGCAGCTTGACGGCACCACAGCAGCCGGCACCCGACGCCTCGACGAGCTGGATGCCGAGCCGCGCCAGCACGCGCTTCGCCGCGCCGTTGATGTTGGGGTACATGCTCGGCTGCGCGCAGCCCGCGAGCACGAGCATCTTGCGCGACTGCGGCGCAAGGGTGGCCTCGGGTGGCAGGGTGCCGGCCGAAGTCAGCGGCGGCACCTTGGACTTGAGCGCCGGAGGCAGGAAGGGCCGCAGCATCTGGCCGAGTCGCATCGCCGTGCCGAACAGCGCCGGGCGCGGCAGCCCCTCGCGCAGGGCGCCGCGCATCAGCGCGTCGGCGCCCTTGCGCGGGACCAGCCGCTCGACCGCCTCGCGACCGATGTCGAGCAGGCGCGCGTACTGCACGCCCGACGGGCAGGTGGTTTCGCAACTGCGGCAGGTCAGGCAGCGGTCGAGGTGCAGGCGCGTCTTTTCCGTCGGCGTTACGCCTTCCAGCACCTGCTTGATCAAGTAGATGCGGCCGCGCGGGCCGTCGAGCTCGTCGCCAAGCAGCTGGTAGGTCGGGCAGGTCGCGGTGCAGAAACCGCAATGCACGCACTTGCGGAGGATTTCCTCCGCCTCGCGGCCGGCGGTCGTGCCGCGCATGAATTCTGCGAGATGCGTTTCCATGTCAGAAGTCGGGGTACAGACGGCCGGGGTTGAGGATGCCGTGCGGATCGAAGGCGGCCTTGAGATTCTTGTGCAGCTTCAGCAACGGGGCGGACAGCGGCGCGAAAGCGCCGACGGCTGCCTTCATCTCGGCCGGCGCGCGAAAGAGCGTCGCGCTGCCGCCGACATTTGCTGCTGCCGCACGGATTGCGTCAGGCGCGGCATCGCTCTTGAGCCAACGCAATGCGCCGCCCCATTCGATCAGTTGTTCGCCCGGCAGGTCAAGTTGCGGCGCGACTGAAGGCACCGAAAGCCGCCACAGCGTTTCCGCCGCGAAGAAGGGCAGCTTCTGATCGCGCAGCGCGTCGAAATACTCCGCGGGTGCCGTCCCGCCAGCACTGACTTTCATTACATCAAGTTTCAACTGTGCCGCCGCCACCGCCGCGCGTGCGCCGGCGAGCCGCAGCGTCAGCACGCCGTCCTGCCATGCGCTGGCGACGATCGGCAGCGGCTGACCCGCCCAGCGATTGAGCTGGTCGAGCGCCTCGCCCTGGTTCATGTCGAACCGCAACGTGGCCCCGGCGACCGGCTTGGGCAACACCTTGAGCGTCACCTCGGTGATCAGGCCCAGCGTGCCGAGACTGCCGGCGATCAGACGCGACACATCGTAGCCGGCGACGTTCTTCATCACCTGCCCGCCGAAGGTCAATTCACGCGCTTCGCCATCGAGAATCTTCACGCCCAGCACGAAGTCGCGCAGGCTGCCGGCGCTGCTGCGGCGCGGACCGGAGAGGCCGGCGGCGACCACGCCACCGATGGTCGAATCCGCAGCAAAACGCGGCGGCTCGAAAGGCAGGCACTGGCTATTTTCAGCCAGCGCGGCTTCGATCGCCGCCAGCGGCGTGCCGCACTTCGCGGTGACGAAGAGTTCGGTCGGCTCGTAGGCGACGATGCCGGCATGCTCACGCGTGTCCAGCACTTCGCCCTGCGGAGGATTGCCGTAGAAATCCTTGCTGCCGCTGCCGCGGATGCAGAGCGGCTTGCCCTGACGGATACGCGCCTTGAATTCGTCGATCATCAAAAACGCTCCAGTTCGGGAAATTTCAGTTCGCCGTGATGCACGTGCATGCGGCCGAATTCGGCGCAGCGATGCAGCGTCGGCACGGCCTTGCCCGGATTCAGCAATCCCTGCGGATCGAAGGCGGACTTCACGCGGTGGAAGGCGGCCAACTCATCCGGATTGAACTGCGTGCACATCGAGCCGATCTTCTCGAAGCCGACGCCATGCTCGCCGGTGATGGTGCCGCCGAGCTTGACGGAAAGATCGAGGATCTCGGCGCCGAAGGCTTCGGTACGCTCCAGTTCGCCGGGCACGTTGGCGTCGTACATGATCAGCGGATGCAGGTTGCCGTCGCCGGCGTGGAAGACGTTGGCGCAGCGCAGGCCGTATTTCTTTTCCATGCCCGCAATGGCGGTGAGCATCTCGGCGAGGCGCTTCCTCGGAATGGTGCCGTCCATGCAGTAGTAGTCGGCGGAGATGCGCCCCACGGCGGGAAACGCCGCCTTGCGGCCGGCCCAGAAGCGCAGCCGCTCGGCCTCGTCGTTCGAGACGCGAATGTCGGTCGCGCCACTCTTTTCGAGCACGGCACGCATCGCGGCAACCTCTTCCTCCACCTCCTCGGGCGTGCCGTCGGACTCGGCCAGCAGGATCGCCGCCGCATTCAGGTCGTAGCCCGCCTTGACGAAGGGCTCGACCGCGGCCGTCGCTGGCTTGTCCATCATCTCCAGCCCGGCGGGGATGATGCCGGCGGCGATGATCTCGGCCACCGCTGCGCCGGCTTTCGTGATGTCGTCGAACGAGGCCATGATGACGCGCGCCACCTCGGGCTTGGGCACCAGCTTCACGGTCACCTCGGTGACGACGGCGAGCAACCCCTCCGAGCCGATCATCAGCGCGAGCAGGTCGTAGCCGGGCGCATCCAATGCCGCGTTGCCGAATTCGACAATCTCGCCCGCGATGGTCACGCCGCGCACGCGCAGCACGTTGTGCACCGTCAGGCCGTATTTCAGGCAATGCACGCCGCCGGAATTCTCGGCGATGTTGCCGCCGATGCTGCAGGCGATCTGCGAACTGGGATCGGGCGCGTAGTAGAGCCCGTGCGGCGCGGCCGCCTCGGTGATCGCGAGGTTGCGCACGCCCGGTTGGACAACGGCGGTGCGCGCCAGCGGGTCGAGCTTGCGGATGTGCTTCATCTTCGCCAGCGACAACACCACGCCGTGCTCGTGCGGCAACACCCCGCCCGACAGGCCGGTGCCCGCGCCGCGCGGCACAACCGGCACGCCGAGCGTGTGGCAGGCCTTGAGCACCGCGACCACCTGCTCTTCGTTCTCGGGCAGCGCCACGGCGAGCGGCAGGCGGCGATAGGCCGAGAGCCCGTCGCACTCGTAGGGCTTCAAGTCTTCACGGTCGGCGAGCAAGGCGCTGGCGGGCAGGATGCCGGCCAGCGCGTGCAGCAGGGCGGCGCGATCGACGTCGGAGAAATCCTGGTCGCGTTCGTGGGAGTGGAGTCGGGTCATCGGTAGGGTTCCAGCCAGCGGAAGCTGTCGAGGGTCTCGCCCGTGCCACCGCTCGGCGCGTATTCGCAGCCGATCCAGCCAGCGTAGCCGAGCTGTTGCAGGCGCGCGAAGAGGAAGGGGAAATTGATCTCGCCGGTGCCCGGTTCGTGGCGTCCCGGGTTGTCGGCGACCTGGATGTGGCCGATGCGCGCGATGTTCTGTTCGAGCGTGCGCACAAGATCGCCTTCCATCACCTGCGCGTGATAGACGTCGTATTGCAGGAACAGATTGCGGCTATCGACCGCGTCGATGACCTGCAGTGCTTCGCGCGTGGTCGGCACGAGGTAGCCGGGATTGTCGCGCGTGTTGAGCGGCTCCATCAGCAGGCGAATGTCCGCGCGCTGCGTCACGGCGGCGGCGAAGCGCAGGTTGTCGACCAGCGTCTCCAGCGCGCGCTCGCGGAAAGTCAGTCCTGGCGGGACGGCACCCGCGAGGCAGTTCAGCTGCGTGCAGCCGAGCGCCGCGGCGTATTCGATCGCGCGCCCGACGCCGTCCTGGAATTCGGCCTTGCGCTCGGGATGGCAGGCAATGCCGCGATCGCCCGCGGCCCAGTTGCCCGCCGGCAGGTTGAACAGCACGACCTCGACGCCCGAGGTCATGACCACCTCGGCGAGCACGGCTTTTTCGTGCGCGTAGGGAAAATGGAACTCGACGCCGCTGAAGCCCGCGCGCGCCGCCGCCCCGAAGCGGTCGAGGAAGTCGTGCTCGGGAAACAGGAAGGACAGGTTGGCTGAGAACTGGAGCGGCATGAACGTGATTATGCCAAGGCCAGCGCGGCCGTGTCGTGCGACAGCGCCGCGATGCCGGCTTCGTCGCTGGCCAGCAGCCGGTGCGCGACGGCTTCCCAGTGCGCGGCGCCGCGTTGCGCGAGTTCTTCCAGTCGTGCCGCCTGTGCCGTATCGCCAGCGCTGACTTTCGTGAAATCATAGGCCGCCAGCGCCGGCCAGAGCGCGCGCCGCATGCCGTCGAAGTTGGCAAACCAGAACCACAGCGACGGCCAGGCTTCGCGTTCGATCAGCGCCGGCAGCGTGACAAGGCAGTCGGCGAGGTTGTCGCGCACCGCGCGCATCGAGGATTTCGGCGCGCCGCTGCTTCGTGCCGGCCAGCCGCTCCTCCCACACCGGGCCGAGCCGGCGGCCGGCGGCATGCTCGCCGCGCTCGTGCAGGATCAGTGTTGCCGTCTCGGCGTCCGTCATGCGTTCGAGCGCCGCAGCCGGGTCAGCCTCGTAGCCATGCGCCGCGAGCGCGAGCGCCATCGCGCCGGGCGTTTTTTTCATCGTCCAGGCCTCGGCCTTTTCCCACAACCACTGGCGCAAGGCCTCGCGCCGCACGATCACGGTACCGCCCTGCAGCGCGGCGGGAATCGCGGTGAGATCGCGCGCGTATTCGCATTCGCACACCAGCACGGTCAGGCCGTCATCCTCTTCCTTGCGATCGAGCCGGCCGAGGAAGAAATGCGGTTTGCCGAAACGGCCGATGCCGGCGCCGTAGACCAGGTCGTGCGGCCCGATCTGCCGGTTGATCGCGGCGACGTCGAAGGGATCGTGCGCGTTGTCGCCGAGCGGCAGCAGGGCGAAGTCGTCCTCCGCAAGCGTTTCCCACAAGGCTTCGCGCGCGTTGAGCCACGCGCCCACCTCGGGGCGCACGAGCGGATCGCCGAGCGGGATGCCCGCTTCCCAGCGATAGAACTCGCGCATCTCGAGCAGGTAGGTGCATAGCGTCATCTCGCGCGCATGACGTGCGTCAGTGATGTGGCAGTTGCGCTGGACGGCGGATACGAGCCGGTCGAAGTGCGGGATCATGGTCGATTATGGCCGCGCCGGACTGCGCTTGCGGATCTGCCAGTGGGCGATGCCCTGCACGATGCGCGAGAACGGCAGCTGGTCGAGCGTGCCGAACTCCGCCTGCGCGCGGTGCACCAGCTTGAGCACGTCGGGCGCATGCGCCGCCGGATCGAGCAGATCCTTCAGGCCAACGAGGCCGCCGCACTGCACCTTCATCATCATGGCGTGCGGCAGGATGCGCTGGGGGTCCCTGATCTTGAGCGCGAAGGCCGAGTTTTGCCGCAACAAGCTCAGCAACTGGCCGCAGGCGGCACGCGCTAGCGGTTCGCGGCAGGCGACCAACTCGCGCTCGGCCAGCGAGAGGCGCTGCGCGGCTTCGCAGGCCGCCGCCTGGCACAGCAGCGCCTTTTCGAAGACGCAGGGCAGCGGGTTGAGTTCCTTGCGGACGTTGTGATAGCTGTGCTCGTCCATCGTCCTGGCGTCCCGGTGTCTCTACCAATCATCACCCGTGAGCGGCTCGGCCTCGCGCACGCTATTGAGCGCCTCCTCGGCCTGCAACTCGTTTTCGCCGAAGACGACCTGGATCTTGCACCGTGTCAGGTCTGCGTCCTTGCGCATTGCCTTGGCCTGGGTCGAGGCTTCCTTGAACTTGTCGAACTGGGTCAGTTTGTCGAGCTGCTTGACCGGGCCGAGCGGGGTGACGCGATAGATGTAGTAGGGCATGGGATTCCTGTTCGACGCAATGATTCGATGCAGTTAATCGACGTAACGCTTGGCGGCCTTGCGGCGGCCGGGCTTGGATTTCTGGATGATCACCCCCTTGATGACCGACAGGTCGGGAATGCTCGCTACCGGGTATCTGGGGTTGAGGGGGCACAATTTCCAGCCCCCCTCGCGACCGGCGAGCTGGCGGAAGATCCACTCGTCCGCCAGCCAGGCCATGACGTAGGAACCGTCCTGCGCCAACCCCTCGGGCTCGATGATGATGATGTCGCCCTCGACGAACTCGGGTTCCATGCTGTCGCCAAGCACCATCAGGGCAAAGGACTCGGCACCGCTGCAATTGTCGAGGGCGGCGTCGGACTCGATTTCGGCCGGAATGACCGGGACGGGAAAAGGCTTTTTCGCTTTGGGGAAATCGTTCATGTCATTCACTCAACCAACGCACCAGGTAATACAGACGAATGCCCTCGGACGAACGCGACGGCCCCATGACTTCGGCCGCATGCAGGTTCTCGGCCGGATTCTGCCGCCGCAGCGCTTCTTCCTCCGACGCCACCCCTTCGACGACGTTTTCGGGAAAACGCTGGCGCTTGCCGCGTATGGCCTGGACCAGCGCGAACTGCTGCTGCACGAGATGCGGTGCTTCCGCATCGAGATAAACGCCGCCTTTCATTGCATGCCTCGCAGGATTCCGAGATGGCCCATGATAGGCGCGAACAGCGGCTCGAGATGGCGCCGCATGAGCGGGCCGATCGCCGTGGTCTTGGTCAGGATCGGCTCGGCATCGACGTTGGACAGGCGGCCGAGGGCCTCCAGCGCGGCAATCTCGGCGGGCGGGATGGGCAGCGCGGCGGCGGCGCGGCCGGCGGCGAAATACTGGCCGAGCAAGTCGAACAGCAGGTAGACGGCCTCGTGCGCCGGCGGCTTGTCCAGCGCTGCCTCGGCGGCCTTGAGATACCCCTGCCCCGCACCGGAATAGCAGCGTGCCAGCAACCGCGCCGCAGGCGTGTCCGGCAAGCCTGCCGGCAGCGCACGTGCCGGTTCGGGCGGCAACGCGTCGGGCAGGCTTTCGAGGAAGCCGATAAGGTAATGCGGCCGCCGCTTGCCCTTGGCCCAGAGCTGGTCGCGCAGGGCGGGCGCGAGCAGGCCGGCCGCCAGCACGGCGCGCACGCTTTGCATCGCGGCGATCGGATCCGCTTCGAATGGCAGGTGCTCGATGAGATATTCGGCAAGCACCGGGCCCATCGTGCCCGCGCGCACGGCCGGGTGCATGAGCATCACGCGCGCGATTTCCATCGTCGCCAGGTTCTGGCCGGCCCACCAGACGCGCCGCGCCAGTTCGTCGGTCAGGCCCGCCGCGTAGGCGACCGCCATTACCGCGTCGGGCGCGCCGAGCTTGAGGAGCGCCGCGAGATTCTTCTCGCTGGTCTGGCCCATGCGCGTCCAGCGACGCAGGTGCACGGGATAGCCGCCGGGCGAATCGAGCGCATGGCCGCCAAGCAGTTCGCGCACGCGCTGGAAGTAGCGTTCGGCCCGACCGACCGGATTGAGCCGGATGCTGGCCTCGCCCCTCGGCGTCAGCGCATGCAGCATGCGCGCGCCCTCGTCAATGCGTACCGCGAGCAGCTCGCCGGCCAGCAGCACATTGAGGCGCAGGGCATCCTCGGACGCCAGGTCCGGCGCTGACGCTGGCGTCGTGCTCATGGCCGGGCCGGCACCTCGCCCGGTTCGATGTGGAGGGTCTGCGTCGGGAAGGCGATCTCCGCGCCATGGCGCGCGATGATGTCGGCTACTTTCAGCAGCACGTCCTGCTTCACCTCGTGGTAATGCACCCACTGCGTGGTTTTGGTGAAGGTGTAGATGAAGAAATCCAGCGAGGAGGCAGCGAACTCGTTGAAATTCACGATCAGGGTCTGCGTGCTGTCGATCTCGGGATGGTTCTGCAGCATCGCCTTCACGTCGGCGATGATGGCCGCCATTTTCCCGAGGTCCGCATAGCGGATGCCGATGGTTTGCTTGATGCGCCGGTGGCTCATGCGCGACGGGTTCTCGACGACGATGGTGGTGAACACCGCGTTCGGCACGTAGATCGGGTTCTTGTTAAAGCCGCGGATGCGCGTATGGCGCCAGCTGATCGCCTCGACCGTACCTTCGATCTGCTTGTCCGGGGAACGGATCCACTCGCCGACGCTGAACGGGCGGTCGAGATAGATCGTCAGGCCGCCGAAGAAATTCGCCAGCAGGTCTTTCGCCGCGAAGCCGATGGCGATGCCGCCGATGCCGCCCGCCGCCAGCACGCCCGAGACGCTGAAGCCGAGCGCCTGCATGATCACCAGTGCCGCGGTGATAACCACGGTCAGGCGTCCCAGCTTCGACAGCGCGTCGACCGTGGTCTTGTCCACCTCCTCGCCTTGCTCGAGACGCCGCGTGACGAAGCGATCGCCCGCGAGCCGGACCAGGCGGAACAGGAACCAGGCCAGGCAGGCGACGATGCCGACCTCGCGCAAGGTCGGCACGTATTCGAACAGGGGGTCGTCCGCATAGCGCCGGACGAGGGTGGCGGCGAGGGCCAGCCCCACGACCCAGATCACCGCCGGCACCGGGCGCCGGGCGGCTTCGATCAGGATGTCGTCCCAGGCATTGGCGGTTCTCGCCGCAATGCGCGCACCCCGGCGCAGCAGGCGCTCAACGACGAAATTGAGCACCACGGTGGCCAGGATCGTCAGCGCGGCGCGCGCGATCCAGGGTTCGGCCAGAAATGCGAGGCCGAAGCGTTCGGCGAATTCTTTCATTGCAACAGACTCCTTGCGCCGCAACCGGCGACGCTGCGAAATTTTACCAACTCGATGGAAACTCTTTTCCCGGCAAGGTCAGTTGAGCTGGATACGGCGGCCGAAAGGCACCGGCGCCTTGCCTTTCACGAGCCACAGCACCGGGTAACTTGGGGCGTCCGGCGGGAAGTCGCCATCGGCGTCGGTGAAGTAGATCAGCGTGTCAGGCTGCTGGCCGTGGCGCGCGATCCAGTCGAACACGGGCGCGAAGGCGGTGCCGCCGCCGCCCGCGAATTGCTGTGGCAGCCGCAGTTCATCCCAGGGCTCGAACACCCACGGTGCGCCGGCCGCGAGGTCGCTGTCGCAGGCGAACAGCGTGATGCGCACGGGCGTGGTGCCTTTCAGTGCGTTCAATTCGCCGAGGAATGTGCCGAGGTCCTTTTCCGTCACCGACCCCGAGACGTCGATCGCCACATGGATGTCGCCCGAACGACTGCGCAGCGACGGCCAGATCACCTCGCCCTCGCGGCGCGACGGCCGCAACCAGGTGTAGTCGTCGCGCCCCGTCTGCGAGAGATACTGCGCCAGCAGCGCGCGCCACGACACTTGCGCCGCGAGTGCGGTTTCGGTCAGTCGCGCCAGCAGGCCGGAGAGCTTGCCGGCTTCGCGCGCGCGCTGCGCGGCGGCGGCGAGATGGCGCTGCCATTGCTGCTGCAGTTGCTCCTTTTCCTGCGCGGTCAGCGGTGGTGGCGGGCCGTTGTCCGTATCGCCTGCCGTCCCGCCAGGACTGACTTTCGGCGGCGAACTGCCGCCGGCGCCATTGTCCCGTTGATCGGTTTCCGGCGGCGTGCTGCCGCCCTTGCCCTGCGACTGTTCCTGCTCACCCTGACTACCGCCCTGCCCCCCTTCGGCGCCATCCCAGAGATGGTCGTCCATCATCTGGCTGTCGTCGTTGGCATCGTCGATGCAGGGGTAGATCTCCTCAGCCGCCATGCCGCGATAGACGTCGAGGACGACTGCCTCGCCCGGCGGCGTCAGCCCCGCGTCGACGAGGATGGGGTTGACGGCGAAATCGCAGGCCATGTCCCATTTGCGCTGGATGCGATGGCCGCGCCGCGCGAAGTGGCCCAGCGCGCAATGCAGCGCCTCGTGTGCCAGCGCGAACTGCGCCTGCGCGTTGCCGAGGCTGTCGATCCAGCGCGGGTTGTAGTAGAGGACGCGCGCGTCGGTCGCCGTGCTGCGGCACCAGGTTGCCGGCTTGAGCGGCAGGCGCAAGACCAGTGCGCCGAGGAAGGGCTGGTCGAGGATCAGGCGCGTGCGCGCGGCCGCCAGCTTGTTCTCGACCAGTTGCACGAGCGGGTCGACGCGCTCACTCATACAGCATCAGGTCGGCCACCGCATTCGCCCAGCCGGCGAACTGCGGCACGGCGAACAGCGCCTGGCCGATGCTGCGATGCATGTCGGAGATCAGCATCACGCCCATCTCGCGCTGCGGGAAGCGTTGCGCGTAATCGAGGATGTGGCCCCAGACCAGTTGCGCATCCGGATGGCCACGGGCACGCAGCGCGCGGCCGGCCAGCGCGGCCGCCACGGCATATTGCAGGTCGATCTCGGTCGGCACGGCCGCTGCCGCGCCCGCGCAGATCGCGTCGAGGTCGGGCAGGCGGTCGAGGCTGTCGATGAAGGCTGCGCACTCGATGCCCGCCGCGTGACCGACGCAGGCTGCCAGCGCGCCAGTCAGCAGCTCGGGATGGTCGGCGAACTTCTGCAGCGCACGATGCGCGAATTCCCACGAACGCGGACTCGGGAAAGCCATCTCGCCGCCGGCATTCTTCGCCGGATCGAAATCGAAGATCAGTTCGGGCTTGAAGCGCAGGAAGGCGACGATGCGCTCGTCGATGCCGTTGGCGTAGGCCCACTGCGCCCAGTCGTCGAGATTGACGTCGACCTCGAAGTGCGAGAAGCGGTTGGCGAGCGGCGCCGGCATGGCATACGTCACGCCGCGGTCGCCCTGCCGGTTGCCGGCCGCGAAGATCGCCCAGCCCGGCGGCACGCGATATTCGCCGAGCTTGCGGTCGAGGATCAGCTGGTAGGCGGCCGCCGACACCGCCGGTGGCGCGGAGGTGATTTCGTCGAGGAAGAGGATGCCGGCCGGCCAGTGGCGGTGGGCATCGGGCAGCATCGCCGGCACCGCCCACTCGACGCGGTTTTCGACGCGAAAGGGAATGCCGCGCAGGTCGGAGGGTTCCATCTGCGACAGGCGGATGTCGATGACCGGCACGCCGTGACGTCCGGCGACCTGCGCGACGATCTGCGACTTGCCGACGCCCGGCGGCCCCCACAACATCACCGGCGTGTGGTGGCCGGCGGTGGTGCTTTCGAATTCGCGGTCGAGGATGAAGGCAAGTTGTGCGGGACGCATCAAAGCACCTCTGAAATCAGCTGGGCAGCCGGCAGGCCGCCCGCGCTCAAGGCATGCTCCACCGCGGCGACGAACTCCACCGGCCCGACGACATAGACATCGCGATGCGTCAGCTCGTCTTCATCGAGCACGCGTTGCGCCGCCGCGCGTCCCGCCGCCGCCAGATCGCCGGCCTTGAGCGCGACATAACTGAAGGTCTCGAGCGCATCGGCCCAGGCGCGGCACTGGTTCTCGAAATAGTGCCCGTCGGGCCGCGTCGCCGCCCATACGAGCCGCTGCAGTCCCGGCACGTCGGACGCGACGGCGTGCTCGATGAGGCTTTTCACCGGGGCGAAGCCGCTGTCGCAGGCGACGAAGACCAGATCGTTGGGCGAGTCCTTCTTCAGCACGAAGTCGCCATAGGGACCGAACAGGCTGACCGGATCGTTCGGCTTGATGGCACCGGCGAACAGGCGCCGCGCGAATTCGTCGTCGTCGTCGCGACAGATGTGGAACAGCAGGTTGCGGTCGTCGCAGGGGCAAGAGGCAATGGCGTATTCGCCACGGAAATTTGCCGTGTTGCCGGTCACGTTGAGCGTCATGCGCTGGCCGGCGAGGAAACGCAGCCGGTTGGTGCGCGGCGTCTGCAGGTGCAGCAGCAGGATATCGGGCGACAGCGGGGCGACGCTCTTCACCTTGGCGACGATTTCCTGCTGCGGAATATCCTCGGGCGACTTCGCTTCGAGCATTTCGACCACGAGATCGGACACTGCCGTGTGGGAGCACAGCAGCGTGTAACCCTGCGCGCGCTCGCCGGCCGACAGCGGATAGTCGGTGTTGTGCACCTGCTTGAGCTGGCCCGAGATCACGCGCGCCTTGCACAGGCCGCAATTGCCGTTGCCGCAGCCGTAGGACGGCGCCAGCCCGGCTCTGCAGCGCCGCCTGCAAAACCGTTTCGTTGCCTTCGACGAAGAACTCGTGGCCCGATGGCTTGACGGTGACATGCGCGCTCATCACCCGGAGCACATCGTCCATCACGGCAATCGTGTCGGGCGGCGTTTCGTCGCCAAGCACGCTGGCCAGTCCGTCATCGAGGAAGCTACCCAGTTCGACGATCTGATCGGCCGCCGACGAACCGGCCATCAGGTCGATGCGCTCGCGCAGCGCTTCGATCAGGTCATGGTAATGCGCGAGCGTGCGGCGCACTTCCTCCAGTTCCTCGCTCTGCGCGGCGAGGCGCTGGGCGAGGACTTCCTGATTAGGCAGGATGCGTTCGCGCACGCGGCGGCCGAAGGCTTGTTCCTTGATCTGCGTGATGCGCTCGAAGGCACCGGAATCTTCGAGCCGGATGTCGGGGAAGATCGCCTGCAGATCCGCGGTGGTCACCATGCCGTCGAACGAAGGCAGTTCGCCAGCGGCGATGTGCTTCTGCAGCACGGCACGCGTCACACCCAGCAACTGGGCAGCGCGCGAAAGCGTCAGAGGCAGGGACATATAGATTCTCCTCAGTGATATTCGTACTTATTGTTTTGCTGATGATACCTAATCACGCGCGTTTGCCATTAAATGTTTTGTTATAGTATCTACAGTCGTGTAGAGTTTATTACATGACCCTTGGAACACACGACTGGCTGGCACTCGTCAGCACCCTGCCTGCCCGCAACACTGCCGTGCGCATGCGGCTCTGGCGCGCGATCAAGGCACTCGGCTGCGCCACGCTGCGCGACGGCGTCTATCTGCTACCGCTCAACGAGAAAACAGACGCAGCGCTGGACACCCTGGCGACAGAAGTCCGCGCCGCCGAAGGGAGCGCCGAAGTGTTGCGCATCACTGCGGATGCCGCTCAAGCCACGAGTTTTCTTGCCCAGTTCGATCGCGGCGAGGATTACGGTCGGCTGCTGGCGGCGATTCGTGATGCAACCACAGCGCCCGACCCGAAGGCCGCCCATGCCCTGCGGCGCGATTTCAGCGCCCTCGCCGCGACCGACTACTTCCCCGGCGATGTCCGCCGGCAGGTTGAAGCTGCCTTGGCCGAGCTGTCCGCCCTGGCGGCCGGCGAACCGCGTCCCGGCCAGGGCGCAATCTGCCGTCTCGCCAGCGCTGACTTTGCAGCACGCACATGGGCCACGCGCAAGCACCTCTGGGTCGACCGCATGGCCAGCGCTTGGCTGATCCGCCGCTTCATCGACCGCAAGGCGAAGTTCCTCTGGCTCGACAATCCGAAGCAGTGCCCGAAGGATGCGCTGGGCTTTGACTTCGACGGTGCCGCCTTCACCCATGTCGGCGACAAGGTCAGCTTCGAAGTACTGGCCGCGAGCTTCGGCCTCGACACCGATCCGGCCATCGCCCGCATCGCCGCCATCGTGCATTGTCTCGATGTCGGCGGTGCGCCGGTCGCCGAAGCCGCCGGCATCGAGGCCGTGCTGGCCGGCCTGCGCGGCACCCCCGCCAATAACAGCAATGACGACAAACTGCTCACCGAAGCAAGTCGTGTGTTCGACAGCCTCTACAAAAACTACACGCAGGAGACTCCCAATGAGTGATCACACCAACTTGGCACCCCCGGCACCCACCCGCGGCGAAGCTTTCAAATACTGGCTCAAGCTCGGCTTCATCAGCTTCGGCGGCCCTGCCGGACAGATTTCGATGATGCATCAGGAGCTCGTGGAGAAACGCCGCTGGCTTTCCGAACACCGCTTCCTGCACGCGCTCAACTTTTGCATGCTGCTGCCGGGACCGGAAGCGATCCAGCTCGCCATCTACATCAGCTGGCTGCTGCACGGCACGGTGGGCGCCATTGTCGCCGGCGTGCTGTTCTTCCTGCCGGCCTTTGTTCTGCTCTCGGCACTTGCCGCCGTGTATCTCAACTTCGGCGACGTGCCGCTGGTACAGGGCATCTTCTACGGCATCAAGCCGGCCGTGGTCGCCGTGGTGCTGTTCGCCGCCTGGCGCATCGGCTCCAAGGCGATCAGGAACGGCATGCTCGGCGGCATCGCCGCGCTGGCCTTCGTCGGCATCTTCTTCTTCAAGATCGACTTTCCGTGGATCGTGCTGGCCGCCGCTATCCTCGGCTTCATCGGTGGCAAGCTGAAGCCCGCCATGTTCAAGGGCGGCGGCGGTCACGGCGCCTCCAACAAGGCCTACGGACCGGCACTGATCGACGACGACACGCCGCCGCCCGTGCACGCAGCGTTCTCATGGGGCAAGCTGATCATCACTACGGTCGCCTTCTGCGTCATCGGCGCGATTGCCCTGCTCATTCTTGGCGGCACACTGCGCGACATGGGCGAGTTCTTCAGCGCGGCGGCCTTCCTCACCATCGGTGGCGCCTACGCGGTGCTGCCCTATGTCTATCAGGGCGCCGTGGAGCATTTTGGCTGGCTCACCGGCCCGCAGATGATGGATGGCCTCGCGCTCGGCGAAACCACGCCGGGCCCGCTGATCATGGTCGTCACCTGGGTCGGCTACATCGGCGGCGTGACCAAGGAAATATTCGCCAACCCGATCGCGGCAGGACTGGCCGGCGCGACGGCGGCGACCTTCTTCACCTTCCTGCCGAGCTTCTGGTTCATCCTCGGGGGCGGCCCGCTGGTCGAGGCGACGCGCGGCGAAGTCAAGTTCACCGCCCCGCTTACCGCCATCACCGCCGCCGTGGTGGGCGTGATCATGAACCTCGCCGTGTTCTTCGCCTGGCACACCTTCTGGCCGCAAGCCTCCAACGCCGCGCCCTTCGGCGGCCCATTCGACCTGCTCGCTGTCGGCGTTGCCTTCGCGAGCTTCCTCGCACTCTGGAAATACAAGATCGACATCATGAAGGTCATCGGCGCCTGCGCGCTGCTGGGCCTCGCGCTGTCGTTCGTCCGCTAGCCATCCGCCTTCAAGGAAAGGAACATCCACCATGCCACCCACCCCCAAGCATCTGCAAACCAGCCTGTCCCGCACCGGCAAGGACTATGCCGCGCTGCACGCCTGGATCGACGATCCGGTATTGAAGGCCGACCGCCACGACTTCACCAAGATCTGGGACTTCGGCCCCGAGATCAAGGCGAAATACGGCGAGGAGGGACTACGCGAGTACATCGAACACCTGCGCGAGGACATCGACGTCAAACTCATGAAGATCTGGGGCAAGGACGCGGCGACGCGCGACGAGGCGCTCGACTACTACGGTATCCGCAGGAAGGGCCGCGACTATTCGCTCGACATGGCCGACATCAAGCTGCTGCAGGATGCGGGCATGTCGGCCGAGGACCTCGACCACTCGCTGAAGGTCGCCGGCAAGGCGCTGGAAATCGCGCGACGCGTCGGTGTCGCCAGCAAGACATCCGTCGATCTGGAGCGGGTCGGACGCGGTGCACTGTTCCACGATCTGGGCAAGGCGAAGACGCATGCCATGGAACATGGCAAGCTCGGGGCCGAGATGGGCGCGGCGCTGGGCCTGCCGCCGGCCATCACCGACATCATGGAAAAGCACATTCGCGGCGGACTATCGATGGAAGAAGCCGCCGAGCTTGGCCTGCCGATCAAGGACTACACGCTGCGCATGCTCGAAGAGCGCATCGTGATCTACGCCGACCGGCTCACCGATATCATCTGGGACGGGCTGGTCACGGTGGCTTCGCCGCAGGATGCCGAGGACCGCTTTATCGACATCCTCACGGACAACATCAAGTACGGCAAGAACGCGCCGACGCTGCTGCGCTACATCGGCTACCACGACGAAATCCAGGGCCTGATGCGCGCCTGAACCCCCACAAGGAGACCGCCATGAAATGGATTACCCGCGAACGCCCGAAGATCGATCGCATCGCCTGCCCGTGGCTGATAGCGCGCTTCGTCGATGAAGCCCCGGAATTCCTCTATGTGCCCGGCGGCGATGTCATGCGCGTCGCCGCCGAAACCGGCGCGATTCCCTACGACGTTTCGGGCGTCGAGCTCGGCCATCACGGCGATCACTGCAGCTTCGATGCCTTCATCGACAAGTACAAGCTCGACGATGCGGCATTGAACAAGCTCGCGCTGATCGTGCGCGCGGCCGACTGCAGCGCGCCGCAGCTGGCGAAGGAGGCTGCCGGGCTGGTGGCGATCTCGAAGGGGCTGTCGCTCAACTTCACCGACGACCACGAAATGCTGAAGCACGGCATGGTGATGTACGACGCACTGTATGCCTGGTGTGCCGACACGCCGTTGAAACAGATCACACGGCTGCTTGGGCTGAAATAGATAATGGCCCCCCACGCTCGCAAACCCGGCTCGCTGCCCCCCACAGGGGGGCGCATGCCCTCTTGGGGCGGCCCGGCGAGAGCATGATGCTCCTCCCCGCCGGTGTCGCGCCCGAAGCGCGCCTGCTGCTGATCGGCCGCGCGCTGCGGGCTTTCACCGACGGCTATGTTGCCATCCTGCTGCCCGTCTATCTGCTCGCCCTCGGGCTGGGCAAGTGGGAAGTCGGGCTGGTCTCCACCGCCACGCTGCTCGGCTCGGCGCTGATGACGCTGGCGGTAGGCCAGTGGGGGCATCGCTACCCGCAGCGTCGGCTGCTGCTCGCCGCCGCCTGGCTGATGGCCATCACCGGACTGCTGCTGGCTGGGTTTTCGGACTTCTGGCCCTTGCTGCTGGTCGCCTTCGTTGGCACGATGAACCCGAGTTCCGGCGATGTCAGCGTCTTCCTGCCGCTGGAGCATGCGCGTCTGGCCGAGACGGCCCACGGCGAGGCGCGCACCTTTCTCTTCGCGCGCTACACCTTCATCGGCGCACTGTGCGCCGCCGTTGGCGCGCTGGCGACTGGCATTCCCGACCTGCTGGCGCACAACGGCTTCACGCAACTGGCCGCCATCCGCGCGATGTTCGTCGTCTATGGGCTGACCGGCGTGGCGATCTTCTTTCTTTACCGCACGCTGCCGAATCATCAAGTACATGAGCAGGCCGCGCCGCCGGCGCCGCTGGGCCCCTCGCGCACCATCGTCGTCAAGCTCGCTGCGCTGTTCTCAGTCGATGCCTTCGCCGGCGGGCTGCTGGTAAATACGCTGCTGGCGCTCTGGCTGTTCGAGCGTTTCGATCTCTCGCTCGCCGCCGCCGGCAACTTCTTCTTCTGGGCTGGCCTTTTGTCGGCCGGCTCGCAGCTCGCCGCGCCTTATGTCGCGCGCCGCATCGGCCTGATCAACACGATGGTGTTCACGCACATCCCGTCGAGCATCTGCCTGATCTTTGCCGCCTTTGCCGACAGCCTGCCTGTAACACTCGCCCTGCTGTTCATGCGCAGCGCCCTGTCGCAGATGGATGTACCGACGCGCTCGGCCTTTGTCATGATGGTCGTCACCCCGGCAGAACGAGCGGCAGCCGCGAGCTTTACCGCCGTGCCGCGCAGCCTCGCCGCGGCTGCCAGCCCGGCCATCGGCGGCGCGCTGTTTGCCGCCGGCTGGCTGGCCGCGCCGCTGGTGGCCTGCGGCACGCTGAAAATCCTCTACGACATCGCGATCTGGCGCGCTTTCCGCAAAGTCAGGCCGGAAAACTGAAAGTCAGTCCTGGCGGGACGGCACCCCGCCGAGCTCAGCGCGTGCGATAGGTCGCGTGGCAGGCCACACAGCTGCCGAGCAGCGCCGGCAGCTCGGCCAGCGCCTTGTCGCGGTCACCGCTGGCCGCAACGCGCGCGAAATCGCTGGCGGTCATATGGCCGTTAATGGCCAGCTCGTGCATCGGACGCGGCATCTGCGGGCCGGGACGCGCCTCGAAAGGCTTGGTGGCGTTTTTGCCCATCGCGCTGCGACCCAATTCCTTTTCCGCCACCTCGCCCGCCTCCTTGACCTGATTGGCCGCCAGGAAGGTGATGATCTGGTTGAGCGCGATCAGGTTGTCGAACATTTCCTGGCGCATGGTTTCCAGCGCCTGGGGCTTCAGCTCGGCGAACTGGCGGGTATCTTCGGCAAGGGCTGGCAAGGCGACGCAAGCAGCAAGCAAGAATAGGCGTTTCATGAGGGTGTCCGTCAATGGTCGTGGTAGAAGCACCGAATGTTATTGCATTCGGTCGCAGATTGCCCACCACCATTGTGCCGGCCCTAAAGTCAGGGCTGGCGGGACGGCAACCAGTCCTGCTAACTGCCAACAAACCCGGTTACGACCAAGGCCAGAAGGACAAGGCCGATGGCGAGGAGGGCGAGGCCGAGGCTGACCGCGCCGACGTGGAGCGGGCGGGACGGTGCATCGACGAGGCGCTGCTGCAGTTCTCCGGATTCGAGCAGGCGCTGGTATTGCGCCGGATGCTCGTGGCGGAACTCATCCAGCGACTGCGTGCCGGTAAACATCACCACGTCCGGCGGCGGCAGCTTGTTCGGCCGGAAGTGGTTGTTGAAGAAATGCACCGTGAAGAGGAAGACGGACGCCAGGAAGGCTTCCTCGCCATGCACGAGGGTCGCCACGTTGAACACCCAGCCGGGCAGGAACGCGGCCGTGATGTGCGGGAAGGCCAGCATCAGGCCGCTCAGGCCGATCACGGCCACCCCCCAGAACACCGCCCAGTAGTCGAACTTCTCGAAATAGGTCCAGCGTTCGAATTGCGGCTTCGGCCCCATCCCGAAGAACCACTTGAACATGCCGATCATGTCGGCCAGGTCCTTCCAGTTCGGTACCAGCGAATCCGGACCGAACCAGCGGAAGGTCTTGTCGCGCAGCAGCTTCTGCATGATGTAGATGAAGTGGAGCACGAAGATGGCGATGAAGACGGCGGCAGCGACACGGTGGATGAGGCCGAGGATCTTCGGTCCGCCGAAGAGTTTGGCGACGACCGGTGCCCAGGCGCTGTCGGCGAACAGGGCCGCCGAGCCGGTGAGCACCAGCGCCATCACCGACACGGCGAACAGCAGGTGGCCGATGCGCCAGCCCCAGTGGAAGCGTTCGAAGTGCTTGCCAACAGGAAGGTCGAGCCCGGCGGTGTTGATATGGGTTTCCGGCTTGCGAGCTTTGCGTTCCTGCCATTCGCGGTAGTACCAGAGCCCGGAATGCAGCCAGAAGAAGGTGAATACGCCAACCAGCAGGGCGATCATGAACTTGGTGACAACATAGACCTCGGGGTACTTCTTGAAGTCGTGGGCATTGGCGTGCGGGGCGAAGCTCACGAAACCGGCGGTGGCGGGCGGAATGCCCGGTTTCTTGCCGTCGTGGCACTTCCGGCAGGTCTTCATCCGGTTGTCGGGGTGGATCTTCGACTTGGGATCGTCCTTGGCGCGGATGCCATGGCTGTCGTGGCAGTCGACGCATTTCGCGGTATAGGCGTACCCGAGTTTGTTGACCTGGCCGTGGTAGGTGTCCGAGTAGCTTTTGATCTCGTCCTTGTGGCAGTCACCGCAGGTCTGGACGTTCTTCAGCTTGAAGGCTTCGCTGGAGGTGTTGATCACGCTGTGGGCGCTGTGGCAGTCGGTACAGACCGCGCCCTTGCTATTGCCTTTGTCGATGACTTCTTCGCCGTGGACGGAGGCCGCGTAGCTTTCGAGCTGGTCTTCGTGGCATTTTTCGCCACAGGCGGCCGGAATTTCCTTGTGCCAGGCGGTACGTCGGTCGCTGCCCCGGGGTGGAACGTTGAAGTCGTGCGAACTGTGGCAGTCGTCGCAGCTGGCCTTGGCCTTGTCGGGGTTGTCTGTATCGGGGCGCGCGTGGAAGGAGGCCTTGTAGGCGTCGATGTTCTTGACGACGAGTTCGAGGCGCGGTTTGTCCTTGGCGGTGCCGTCCTGCTGTGCCTTGGCCCAGAGGTCCTGGTGGCAGTTGATGCAGTTGGCCTTGGGCGCGCTCTGGCCGAGCTTGTGGTTCTTCTGGCTGTCGACAATGTCTTTGTGGCAGTCGACACACTGCATGCCACTGTGAACACCCTTGCCAAACTTGCGCGGGTCGACCTGTCCGAGAGTGCGTATTTCGTCGTCCTTGGCGGGAACCTCGATCTTCTGTTTTTTGCTTTCGTGACAGCTCAGACACGAAGCGTTGCCAAGCGCAGCTTCAATTGCCCAAGCTGGCGCAACTCCCAGCAAGACAAACAAAAAACAAAGCGTCCCTACCCTGTTTACCGAACGCACTCCCGGCGCATACATGATTCCTCAGCCGATCAGCGATTGAGCATCCACTTGCCAACAGCGGTTTGCACATTGACGTCCTTGGTATCGATGACCTTGTGATCTTCCTCGGTACCATCGTCCAGTTTGACCTTCTTGCCGGCGGTCATGTGCTTGATCGCTTCCTTCTCGTCCAGCTTCTTCTCCTTGTACTTGGCAGCGATCTTTGCCAGCGACGGACCCTTCTTCGCCTTCGTGGCGTGATGGCACTTGTGGCAATCATTCTCCTTGAACACGGTTTCCGCATCGACCTGCGCCAGGGCGGAGGCAGACATGCCCAAGCCGACGAAGGTGGCAAGGGCGATCAAAGTGGGACGGAACATTTCAGATTCTCCATTTGATTAAGAAATGGGCAGCAATAAAGCCGCCCATGGGGAAACGTTTGTCATCACCACAGCCCGGGGCAAGCCGAGCATGCGGTTCATCAGTTCAGCTTCACAGCCTGAATGTCCGCCTTGGCGCCAAAACCGATCGTCTTGACATAAGACACGAAGTGACCACGCGTCGTGATGTTGTCGTCATGGGCGGCAAAGCCGACGTTGTAGACTCCGCCGGCCTTGAGCGCCTTGTCGTCGTTGTTGGCCAGACCCAGCGGACGAATCATGACCACGGTCCACATCCCGTCCTTCCAGCTGGCAATCGCGTTGTTGTCGGCAGCGGAACCCTTCGCATCCTCGCGGCTGACCAGGTAATCCGGAACCATGTCACCGACTTTCCAGCCCGCATTCGGGTCGAAGGGCACGGCGTTCTGCTCGCGAATCAGGAAGTGGTCGCCCTTGCGCAATTGATCAGCCGTGATCGACTTGTAACCCACCTTCTTCTCGTCCCACATGTATTTGGGTTGATGGGTCTTGCTGTCGGAATTGCCACCGAACATATCCTTGCCGGCATCCGCCAGCCGGTATTCGAGCACATAGCCATCATCGGCCATCCCGACCGCATGGCTGCGGTGGGCGCGCCACTGGATCAGATCGACGAACCCGCCGGCGGCCTTGATTTTGGCGATATCCTCGACCGACTTGCCGGTCTTCCAGTCGGAAGGATTGGTCCGCGTTTCAGGCAGATATTTGCGCAGATCGTTTTTCTTGATCGCTGCCAGCAGGGCATTGGCGTTCGCATCGGCCTTGGAGGCCACCTTCTGCATGTCGCGCTGACCGTCGTGACAGGTCAGCCAGCAACCCTGCTGGGCAAAACCCGGTACCTTGCCATCATCGATCATGATCGACATGCGGTCTTCGTAGATGCCAGGCTGTGTCCCTTCCTGTACCACCTTGTCGAGCTTGGGAAAACCATAAACTTTCCATTCCTTGCCATCGAAACGCAGGTATTGATGCTCGGTCCCCGGGTAAGGATTATTCGTCTTCCACTGGAAGCGAAAATAAGCATTCTTTTCGTCGTAGGCTACCTGTACATTCAGATCGACATGACCATTCTTGCCCTTGACCGGGTTAGGTTCGAGCGGATGTCCCTTCATGATCTTGTTGCCCTGCATCTGCTCCTCTTTGGGGTCGTCATGACAGGACACGCAAGCGTCGCCGCGCGCCGTTTCCCTGGCCGCACCTTTGTGCGCATCGCTGCGCAGCCATTCATAGGAGGATTGGCCCGGATAGAACAGCGCCACCTTGCTCGTCGGAATCTTGTTCCAATCGATGGCTTGCGGTCCGGTCGCCAGCATGGATGAACAGCCTGCGGCGATTACGGAAATACCGAATAACAAAGCACGTTTTTTCATTTGATTCACCTTTGTAGGGTTTTTACCTACAGTAGGTGGGGCAATTCCTGTGCCAAGGAAAAAGGCTTGGCTTTTCAGCACGATCGTTAATCTAACCAACCTCAAGCTGTCACCGTATCATGACAGCTGTCACTTATCAGTGACAGCTCCCCAACGCTTCATGCGGACATAAAAGTTCTGGCGAGGAATACCCGAAAGACGTGCGGCCTCGGAGACATTCCCTGCGGCGGCTTCGAGCAGGCGTGCCAAGTATTCCCGCTCGAATTCGGCGCGTGCCGCTTCGTAGGGCAGCAACCCTGGCGCACCGGCTACCGATATTCCTTCTTGCGGGGTGGTTTCGCCTGTAAATAGATGCAGTACATCGATGGGGCCACCGGTGTGCAGGGCGACCGCGCGCTCAATGCAGTGCTGCAACTGGCGCACGTTGCCTTCCCAGCGACGGGTTTCAAGTGCCTGCAGTGCCGCCGGAGTGAAGGGTCCGCAGGCTTTGTTGAATTTCGCGTTGTAGTGACCGAGAAAGTGCGTCGCCAGCGGGATGATGTCGCCTTCCCGTTCGCGCAGTGGCGGCATCTGTACCGTGACCACGGCAATACGGTAATACAGATCCTCGCGGAAGCGCCCTGCCTTGACCTCCTCAAGCAAAGGGCGGTTGGTGGCGCAGACCAGGCGGAAGTCGGCGTTGCGCGGCTGCGTGCTGCCAATGCGCATATAGCTGTGATCTTGCAGCACGCGGAGCAGACTGCTTTGCAGCTTGGGACTCATGTCGGCGATTTCGTCAAGGAACAGGTTGCCACCGTGGGCCTTCTCGAAATAACCGGCATTGGCCTGACCGGCACCGGTGAAGGCGCCCTTCTCATAGCCGAACAACAGGCTTTCCAGCAGGGTTTCCGGCAACCCGCCGCAGTTAACTTCGAGAAAAGGCTTGCCGGCACGGGTACTCCAGACATGGATCAGCTTGGCGGCGAGATCCTTGCCCGAACCACTCTCGCCTTCCAGCAGCACGGTGGTATCCAGCCCGGCCACCTGACGAATCTGGGCCAGTGCCCGTTCCATGGCGGATGACTGGCCAATGACGACTGGCGTCCCCGGCACACTAGCCAATTGCGCGCGCAGGCCATCGATCTCGCGGTAGGCGCTGTCAAGTTCGAGCGCCTTGCCGATGACCGCTTCGAGTGCCTCCAGATCCTCGAAGGGCTTGGTCTGGTAATCGAACAACCCCTCGCGCACCGCCGCCACTGCATCGCGCACGTCGGCAAAACCCGTCATCAGGATGCTGACCAGATGTGGACGACGTTCGCGGAATTCGCGCAGCAGAACGATACCGTTGGCGTCAGGCAGCCGCTGATCCATCAGCAGCAGGTTGTAGTCGTCCTCCGCAAACAGTTTGCGAGCCTCGGCGCCGTCTGTGGCGAGGCTCACTTTCGCCGTCTTCGCCAGCAGACGATCGAGCAGGATGCGGGTATGGCGATCGTCATCGACGACGAGGATTTTGGGCAGCATGTCAGGCAGGCTCGGGCAAATTCCGGGTCAGACCGGAAGGTGAATCAGGCAGGGTGTCTGGCAACCAGATTGCAATACACGTGCCATGCCCGGGCTCGCTGCTGGCCGTTACCTGACCATCGTGCAGCAGCGCCACATGCTGCACCACGGGCAAACCGAGGCCGGTGCCATCGCTACGGGTGGTGAAGAACGGCACAAACACCTTTTCCAGCACTTCCGGCGGCATGCCGCAGCCGTGATCGCTCACTGCCAATGACCAGCCAGACATGCCGCGCACCGGATCATCCTCACGCGCCAGGCTGATCACGATGGCGCCACCGTCCAGCGTTGCCTGCGCTGCATTCACCAGCAGGTTGAACAAGGCGTGACGGATCAGCATGGGGTCGACCTTCAGCATGACCGGCTCATCGGGCAACTGCACCTTGACAGGCAGGTGCTGGTTCTCGGTCTGGCGAAACAACAGTACCGTATCGTCGATCAGATCGGCCATTGCCGTCGGCTTGCTCTCGAAACACGACACCTTGGAAAAAGCCAGCATGCGTTTGACGAAAGCACGGCAATCTTCGCCGGCACTGCGGATTTCGCGTAACAGTTCGCGCGTCCGTGCAGGATCGTCGGCCTCGCGCTCGGCCAATTGGGAAAGATTGACCACGCCGACCAGAGGATTGTTGAGCTGGTGGGCAATGCCGCCGACCATAGTGCCGAGCGCGGAAAGCTTTTCCAGTTGCAGGATGCGCTGATGCTCCGTATCGAGGCGCAACAGCTGGTGCTCGAGGTCGTGCTTATGCTGATAATCTCGCTCGACGCGATCGAGCGCGAGATAGAACATCCCCAATACACCACCGGCGACCAGCAGGCTGATCAGGGTTACGGAAATGATCGACCATTGAAAGGTTGATTCGAGATGGGTGATGTCGCGGATCACCACCAGGTCTCCGATATGCTGTTTGCCGGCATCATTGAGCGGCACGATGGCCAGGTGCAAGGAACGTCCCCGATCGCTGATCTCGGCACTGCGGCCGGCTATCAACTGGGCAAGTTGGCGATCATCCAGGGCGGCCGGCAACTCCTCCTCGGTTTGCGCCAACACCGCGTGGGAGACAAAGCGGTTCCATTCGCCACTGCGGTGCATCATGGTCTGGCCTCGCTGCCATTGCTCCTGCGCCACGAAGCGCTTGCCCACCAGCACCAGCAGATCCACCGAGAGGCTGCGATGAATCTCTTCGATCAGGTGTTCGATCTCTTCACCGATCTCCAAATAGCCGATCAATTCGCCGGCTTGTATCCATGGCATCACCAGACGCAGCGTCAGCGTACCAATCGGCCCCAATTCCAGGCCATACGCGGCGCCTTGCCGATCATGGGCCTGCAGGGTCGTAATCCGGTCGATTCTGTCCCCGAACTCCTCCGGGCTGTGAAACCGATAGAGATTGACGAAATCGGGCTGCGTGAAATACAAATGCGTGATGCGGTGATCCTCGCGGAGGGCATTGAACAGTGGTCGACCCTGCCGTGCCAGCTCACTGCGGTCACCACGACGGAAAGCGGTTTCCATCGACCTGTTGGTCATCATGGCGCGCATCGTCGCCATCATCAGGTTGGTGTCTTTGTCGAGTTTCTGCGTGAACAGGTTGGCGACCGCCGCCGAGCGTTCGGCCAGATCCTGATCACGAATGCGCGTTTCGATGCCATAAATCGCAATGGCGAACGCGCACATGATGAAAATCAGCGCAAACGCAATCGGACCGATGAATTTGGCCTTGAGGCGCTTGGGTTGACGGTTCGGTGAAGGGGAGTTTCACGGGCCGGAGTGTGCATCAAGCAGCCCGTTGTAACAACTGAAAGTCAGCGCTGGCGGGACGGCATCCGGGTCTTGGCCCTCTTATTACCAATTCAGTACCCGCTGACATTCCCGAAATTGCTTTCATGAGCAAAACAATTGATACATATCAATATGGGAATATGGATAATTACTAAGATTCTCGAATACCTGCCCGATCGGGCCGGAAGCCCCATTCAAGATGCTGAGGGACAGACCGGACAGGAAGAATTTCTTCTTTGTTAAATGGGGGGCAACACATGAAACAGCAGCAAATGAAGCGGACCCTGATGGCGGTTCTCGTCTCGGGAATGTTCCTGCCATTGGCCGCACAGGCAGCCGATGCCGACCTTCTGCGCAAGCTCGAAGCGCTGACCAAGGAGGTTGAAGCACTCAAAGCCCAAGTGCAGGCGCAGCAGGTGCAAACCAAGCAGGTCGTCGACCGGGTCGAAATGACCGAAAGCAAGTCGATCGGCAAGTGGCTGGACGTCGGTGGCGACTACCAGTTCCGCGTCGATAGCATGCGGGGCGAGACGAAGACCTATACCGATGTGGTGGGTACTTTTGCCAACGCTCAAAATGCTCTGCAAGGCGATTTCTTTGCCAATCCTTCGACGGTTGCCGGAAGCTCGACCTACTTCGGCATGATGGGCATGTCCACATCCAGTGCCTTGTCCGCATTGATGCAGTTCTCGCAAGGCATGTCGACCGTCCAAACCTACAACCAGGCGGTGGGCTTCACCACCAACCCGATGAATGCGGGCCTGATTCAAGGCATCGGCGGGTTCGCGTCAACCGTTCCTTCGTACAAGCCCAAGAACGACACGATGTACACCCATCGCTTCGGGCTTGACCTGCATGCCAAGGCCACGCAGGATCTTTCGGTCAGTGCCCGCCTGGGGATGTACAAGACCTTCGGCGACCAGACCCTGGATGCGCTCTCCAATGGTAGCAACGCACCGTTCTTCGCCGACCGCGTCGGCGTCTTCGACGGCACGCTGGGCCATGTGCCCTCCGACAGCTACCTGAACGTCGACCGCGCCTACGCGACCTGGAGTCAACATTGTATGACCAGGACATGTGGTTCTCCGTCGGTCGCCGCCCATCGACGAATGGTGCCCCGACCAACCTGAAGACCAACGCGGACTGGCCCGGCCGCGGCGGCACGCCGCAGCTGCTGGTTGACTACGCCTTCGACGGCATGACGCTCGGCTATGCGCTTCGATAACGACAGCATGCCCGGCGGCTACGCCAAGCTCTGCTACGGCCGCGGCTTCGAGAGTGGCTTCCGCGCCCCGCAGTTGAACTCGATCCAGGATACCGACATGCTCGGCATCGCCTTCGTGCCGATCGACACCGACGCGACCGCGCGTCTGGCTGCAGTGGAACCGCGGCATGAACATCTTCGACGCACCGAAGATGAACAACACCTATTTCGGCAACACCACGCCGAGCACCAATCTCGGTGACATCGACTGGTACGGCGCCGGCATCATGGGCAAGCTCAAGAACATCGGCAAGGGCGACCTCAACTACTTCGCCGATTTCGGCCTGAGCAAGACGCACCCGAACCAGAACGTCTCGTCGCAGTTCGGCTTCCAGGGCCTGCTGACCGGCGGATTCTTCTCTCCCGAAGCGCCCGACCGACAAGACGGGTGGCGCGGTCTACCTCGGCGTGCGCTACGACCTGCCGTCGAAGACCAAGATCGGCTTCGAGTACAACCACGGCTCGCAAGAACTGGATCACCTTCGCACCGGCCAGCACCGACATGTGGACCTCCAAGGTCGGCACGCGCGGCAACGTGTACGAGGCCTACCTGATTCAGGAACTCGACGCCAAGCCGATCTCGTCGTACTTCAGACAAGACCTTCTTCCGCCTCGGCTTCCAGTACTACGACTTCAAGTACACCGGCAGCAACAACTGGGTCGGCGCACCGGTCAAGATTTCCGACGTGAATGGCCAGATGATGACCATGACCCCGCTGGAGAAGGCCTACGACCTGTACGGTACGGTTGAAGTCAAGTTCTGATTGGGCTGATTTGGCCTCATTTGGCTTAAGGCGGCCAGCGGTGTAAACTTTTTTCCGTTGGCCGCGTTATAGACACTGTTGAACTCATTTCTGGAGGAATCTACATGCTGAAGAATTTCACTCTCGCCGCCGCACTTGCGGCTTCCGTCATTGCCTTCTCCCCGGTCGCTTCTGCTGCTGATGTCAAGATGGTCGGTACCATCTCGAACATCACACTCGCCGCGGATGGCAAATCCGCCACGGCAGTTCTGAAGAACGTCAAGGGCGGCGCGGAAGTTACGATCTCGATCAAGGACGATCTGACGCTCGACAAGTTCAAGGACAAGCGCATCGTCAAGGGCGACGAGATTCGCACCAAGTATGACGACGCCCAAGGCAACCTGAGCTCCTCGTTCAAGAAGACCGCCGGCTGCTGATCCAGCGTCTGGCAGAAAACGGCGACCCGCGGGTCGCCGTTTTTTCTTGGGACTAGGATTCCAAGCCTAGGAGTTGGCAAACAAGCGATTCATCAACTCCCGCACATTTCCCCGTGGACATTTCTCGAGTGCCTTGCCATCTTCAAAACTCACCGCAAACTTGTCACCCATGTCCTGGATTTTGACTGCCCGACCTGCTTGATAGGCAGGGTGATCTGCTTCATCTGCACAAATGAAAGCCGCACAGAAATTCCGCTTTCCTTCCTCCATAATGCTCTTGCCATCAACAAGCGACTCCTGCTCGGGCTTACAAACCATGAAGAAATGCAACCTCTGATCTTCCTTGCCTTCGAATACCTCCGTCAACTGATTGATAACGTCATTAAATTGACTTGTAGTCTCGCCTTTTTTAATCTCAGCGAAAAACTCCGCATTTTTATTGCCTATTCCGTTCGCGTTCATTGTTCACTCCTTGTAGGGGTACTTCGCACCTAGGGTCACTCAATAATCATGCCAACGCCTCATTTTTTCTTAGCAATTCAAAAAACATTACGCAATTAATGAGATGCGGTGCTTTTCGTTTTCCTCCAGAAAATCAACAGGGAAAAGATGCCTGTTGACTTTGTCATATCCAACTCATGACAATTGATGATAAATGACAATATAGTCACATATTATGCCATTTATGGCGCAAAAAATCCCCGCCGCAGCGGGGATAGTCTTGGGGCTATGTATTCTTGGTTCTTAGTGAACCTCCTCCCAGCCGGTGATCATGGCCTTGATATGGGCCAGCGGCGTAGCACCAGTCGTCGTCAGATAAACATGAACGATCACGAACAGCAGCATCATGTAGGCGCCGATCAGGTGACCCAGCGCGATGACATCGAGTGAGAGCGTGCCCGCCAGACCCCACGCGGCCCACTGGTCGTAGAACAGGTAGAGCCAACCGGTCGCCCAGATCAGTGGCCCGACGCAGATCAGGATGAAGAGATAGGCAAGCTTTTGCAGCGGGTTGTGCTTGGTCAACTGCGTGAGGCGGTGCGGATGCGGCGCATTCTTGAAGATGCCAAGCAGGTAGTACTGCCCCATCGCAACCACTTTCTTGGTGGATGGGATGTACTGCTTCCATTCACCGGTGGTGATGTGCCAGAAGATCGCGAACAGCCACAGTCCAATCAGCGACCAGGCACCGATGGTGTGCAGATTCACCGCCTTTTCGAAGCCGAAGTTGCTGTAGAGGCCATGGACCTCGAAGCCGGTCAGCATCAGGAAGATGATCAACCCGGCCTGCCCCCAGTGCCAAATGCGTTCGAAGATCTTGAAGATATAGATTTGTTCAGACATTTGGATTCCCCTCAGTGTTTCTTGCTCGTGAAGATGCGCAGTACACCATGACCGATCACGCCTAGCAGCGTAAGCAGGGCGAGCAGTTTGATAGCGTTGTCGAGCAGCGGAATGCCATCGCGGCCAGGAACATAGATACCCGGCACGCCTTCGAGACGCCCACCCTTGGCATGGCATTCGTTACAGGCAACTGCCTTGTCTTTGGGCGCGACCATATGGGTTATTGGCCACTGGCTGATCGTCTCGATGAAGTTGACCTTGCCGGAGAAGGGCATACCGGCCGTCTTCATGCCGGAGGCAATGGCATTTTCCCAGTTCAGGTTGGTCCAGAAGGCGGTGTCATCGGCACCCGCCAGGTGGGTCACGACCAGCGTATGGTTCTCGGCATCGATGGCCTGCTTGCCCTTGAATGTCTTGACCGGCCAGATCATCGAGCGACCATCAGTCGGGCTGCCCTGGAACTTGTTGATGTAGATCGGCTGCTGCGACTTGTCGATCTTCTCATCCCGTAGGGTGTACTTCACGTCGCCGTTGAACCAGACATAGTCCGGCTTGACGTTTTCTTCATAGACGAAGTCGCCCTTGATACCGTTGTAGATGATGTGGCCTTCCTCGTTCTTGACGATGAGCGGCTTGCCTTTCTCGTCGAGCTTGCCGGCCGTTGACCAGTCCCAGAACATCTTGGTCGCGATCTGGCCGCGTGCAAAAGCCGGAACGTGGCAAACCTGGCAGGCCAGTTTGTTGGTGTGGTTGTTCAGCTTGGCGGCGTTCTTTTCCTTGTGCGGGGTCTGGCCATGGCAAGCCTGACAGGTCGCCGGGTTAGTCTCGTCCACCTTGCCGCGGATATGCGCGGCATTCTTGTCTTTCGCCGTAGGCGCGTAACGGCTGCCCGATACCTGGTGGCCGTCCGTCTTGTGACAAGTCGCGCAGGTGAAGTTGAGGCCATCCGAGTTCATGTGGACATCGAGCTTTTCGTCCGGATCCTCCAGAGACGTATCCAGGTCGCCGTGCTTGACCGCATCGCCGCCGCCACCGTTGAAGTGGCAGTTGCCGCAGGTCCTGCGGCTGGTCTTGCCGACTTTTTGCGCCATCTTCTGCAGGTTGAGGCCGCGGATGATCTTGCCGGAACCCGGCGGCATCTCGATATCCTTGGCGAAGACATTGCCGCCGAGGCCCCCTGGCTTGGAATAGGCACCCGTGGTGTCGTGGCAGGCAAGACAGTCGACCAGCTCCGGATCATCTATCACGCCCTTGTCGGTCATCGCAGCGTAGCCGATATGGCAGCTCGCGCAACCCTTCAAGTTGGACTGAACCGATGTGCAGAAGTTGTTGATGACGTGCAGCTTGCCAAGGTTCTGCTTGCTCTTGGGATTGACGAACTCCCATTTCCAGTGCTGGGTGTGCATCACCTGCTTGGCCGCTTCGGTGTGGCACGCCAGGCAGGCCTTGGTCACTTCCGGGCCGGACTGGAAGGCCTTGTCGAGTTCCTTGAACTTGCTGTGATCGGCTGTGCTGCCCTGCTTGGCCCCCTCGGCGGCAGTGGCAAAACCGACGCCAGCCATGGCTAGCCACCCGATGACAAGCGCGGTGGCGACGCGTAGCTTCCGTTGCATTTCGACTCCCTCTGATTCGTGGCAACGGTGGAATGTTAGTGCCTGCTTAAGGAGGGGCGCAATTACTCCACGGGAGTATCAGGGTTAATTAATGGCCGATAAGTAAAATGTTTTTTCGGGGTTCAGGCTGCTCAACCCTAATATTGATTTATTAGCAGTTTCTTATGCTTAGGGGTTTTCTAACCCATTTGGCTAATCGCGTCCGAATAACTTTGGTGTTAATGTGGTCTCGCTTGGCGAAGGCGGTTTCGAAAAAGCCCAACGCGTTCAGCCACCTTCGCCCGCGATGGAATCCATCACATATTGGGGGAAGCATATTCATGAGTGCGGAAAACGGCTGGGTCGCCGGCTTCAAGGCTGACTATGAAAAGGTCTTCGTCGAAGAGTGGTCGCATTATCTGGGGGCCGTCTTTCTTGTCATGATCATTCTGGCCATGATGGTCAATGGCACGGTCTGGGGGGTCTTCGGTGGCGTACGCTACTGGGGTGACCAGATCAACGATTTTCTCGGGCTCGCTCCAATGCTGGGCATCCATGCCGCGGATGAGGGTCCACTGACCCACCGCATGTCGCTGATGAACATTATGTTGCTGCTCGGCGCATTCACCGCCGCGTTGATGTCGCGACAGTTCCAGATCAGCCGCCCGCCCAAGCTCGAAATCATCTGGGCCGCGGTCGGCGGCACGCTGATGGGCACCGGCGCCTCGTTCGCCGGCGGCTGCACCACGGGCGGCTTTTTCAACCCGGTCGTGCATTCCTCGCCCGCCGGCTGGACCATGTGGATCGGCCTGCTGATTGGCGCAGTGATCGGGCTCAAGCTGCTCCTCTGGACGCTCGAGAACATCGAATGGGGCATGACAGCACCACCCACGCTCAATACACCGCCCGGCCTGCTGAAATCCTACCCGATGATCGGCTTCCTCATCCTCGGCGGCATCGTTGTCTGGTCCTACAACTGGTACAACTCCACGGATCGCGTCTGGGCCAGCCGCGCGGTCATCGTCGTTCTCGGCTTCGCGATCGGCTTCGTGATGCACCGTTCGCGCCTGTGCTTCGCGCGTTCGTTCCGCGAGCCCTTCATGACGGGCGAAGGCGACATGACCAAGGCAATCATCCTCGCCCTGGCCATCGGCATCCCGATCGCCTCCTTCCTGTTCCAGAAAAAGGTCATCGACCCGTTCTCCGCGATCCCCGCGTCCTTCTGGATCGGCTCGCTGGTCGGCGGCATCATCTTCGGCATCGGCATGATCTTCGCCGGTGGTTGCGCCTCGGGTTCGCTGTGGCGCATGGGCGAAGGCCACGTCAAGCTCTGGGTGGCGATGTTCTTCTTCGCCTGGATGGGCTCGACCGTCAGCGCCATCCTGAAGATGCTCAAACTGACCTCGGCCAACCCGGACAGCGATGCGGACTTCGAAGTCACCGCCGTCGGCTACCAAGCCTACTGGCCGGACATCTTCGGCGGCTGGGGTTTGACCCTGCTGGTCAGCGGAACACTGCTGCTGGCCTGGTATGCGTTTGTCCGTTATAACGAATCGACGGAGAAATTCACGGTCCTCTGAACATGTTTCAAAGGGTTTTTTAGTCATCTTGAGGGAGATATTAATGAAACTCAAATTACTCGTCGTTGCCGCATCCATTGCCTTGATGGGCGGCTGTGCCCAGACGCCATCCGCCCCTGCGGCGGCCGCGCCCGCCACGGGAGGTGGCGTCGGTGTCGGCAAATACACGCCTTATACGAAGATCGTCGATTTCGCTTATGTGAAGCCGTTTGCCACCCCGCCGATCGATCACGCCAAGAATCCCGTGCTGATCGACTCGCGCCCGACCAAGCAGCGTTACGACATCGGCCACCTGCCCGGCGCGCTCAATATCGTCGATCCACTGTTCGACAAGCAAAAGGGCGTGCTGCCGGCCGACAAGGCCAAGGAAATCATCTTCTACTGCCAGGGCCTGGCCTGCGAGCTCTCGCACAGTTCGGCCTTCAAGGCGGAACAGCTCGGTTACACCAACGTCAAGGTGTATGCGGCGGGGATTCCCGATTGGGAAGCCAAGGGTGAGGTCGCTGCCGTCAGCACGGCCTTCATCGAGAAGGCCATCGCCGACAAGGCCGATATCGTGCTGATCGATGCCCGTCCCGACCGCACGGCCGAGAAGGGCATGATCCCCGGCGCGATCAATATCCCGGACAACAAGTTCGACAAGCTGCTGGACAAGCTGCCGGCCGACAAGGCCAAGCCGTTGATCTTCTATTGCGGCGGTCTGGCGTGCGATCTGTCGGATAAATCGGCTGCCAAGGCGAAGGCGCTGGGTTACAAGAACGTCCGGGTCTATGTCGAGGGGTATCCGGGTTGGGCGGCGGCCAACAAGGCCAAGCCGGCCGCGGCGGCGCCCGCTGCGGCGATGGGTCAAGCGATGCAAGGCGCGGCGGGTGCCATGGCCGCCAGCGTGGGTGCTGCGACAAAGTTCATGGTCGTGACGGCGAAGGACAAGGAGGTGATCAGTACGCCGTTCTTCGAAAGCGTCGTCAAGACCGATCCGGCCAAGTTCACGATTGTCGATGTGCGCAAGCCCGAGCAGTTCAAGGACGGCAGCTGGCCGGGGGCGATCAGCATCCCGCTCGGCGATCTGGAAGGCAAGCTGGCGAGCATTCCGAAGGACAAGCCGATCGTGTTTACTTGCTCGACCGGTGCGCAATCCAGCATGGCCTTCGATATGTATCAGGAGAAGGGCTACAAGAACGAGGCCTATATCCTCGATGCCGAGGTCGAACTGGTCAACGGCAAGCTGCAGATCAAGAAGTAGTCATCCCGCCCGTCACCCGCCGCGCTGCCAATCAAGTACCAAAGTCAGCGCCGGCGGGACGGCAGTAAAACGCGCCGTGGGCTTCCCTACGGCGTTTTTTATTTCCAGTCGCCTTTGCGGGCGCCTGTCAGGATGTCGAGTTCGGGACGGTAGATGGCGGTCTCGACCTCCATGAAGCCCAGCACGGTATGGAACAGGTGGTCGTGCGTATAGGGCTGATCGCGCTTTTGCATCAGGGCCGGCAGATCCACCTCATGATGATGCCCGCCGAACCACATGACGGCAGGCACGTGCAGTTGCGCCTTGGGCGCGATGGCCTTGGGCAAGCCGTGCAGATAGGTGCCACCCTCCCCCAGCGACTCGCCGTGATCGCTGACGTAGAACATTGCCGTTTCGAACCGGTCGCTGTTTTGCTTGAGCAGCTCGATCGTCCGGGCGAGGAAATAGTCCGTGTAGCGCAAGGCATTGTCGTAGGCATTGACGATCTCTTCACGCGTGCACTGGCTCAGGTCGCTGTTCTGGCAGGTCGGCTTGAAGTGCTCGAACGCCGCCGGGTAGCGCTTGTAGTAGGCTGGCCCGTGATTGCCCATCTGGTGCAACACGATGACGATATCGCCGGTCGGGAGGCTGTCGATGTAAGCCTGCAGGGGCACGAGCATGCCTTCGTCGCGGCACTCGATGTCACAGATCGTGTTGACGCTCGGCGACTTGTAGTCCTGAAAGGGCACGCGCACCGCGACGCCCTTCGAATCCGAATTATTGTCGAGCCAGAGGACATTCACTCCGGCGCGTTGCAGGACATCGAGCAGGCTCTCCTGGCCTTCGGCCTTGCCCTGGCTGCCTGCGACGGAGAACATGCACGGCACAGAAACGGCAGTGGATGTACCGCAGGCATGGAAGTCGCTGAAATTGACCACGCCCGCCTGCTTCAGCAGGGGATTGGTTTCGCGCGCATAGCCATTCAGCGAAAAATGGTCGGCGCGCGCCGTTTCGCCCACGATCAGGATGATCAGTTCGCGATGCGGGTCCTCGCGCGGTATGCGCGCATCGACACCGATCGGTACGATGGTCTTGTCGGATGGCGCAGCGAACCGGCCCTGCGCAAACTTGATGGCCGAGTAGATCGGATAGGTCGGATTGGCGTAGGAACGCAGGGGTTTGTGCTCGCGCGCGAACGAGGCAAAAAAGCTGCCGAACAGCAGCACCAGTCCGATCATCAGCACCAGCAGCGCAACGAGCAGCTTGAAGCGCGCGAACAACTCGACGCGCCAGCCGCGCCAGACCAGCCGCAACCGGCTCACGAGGAACACCGGCAGCACGCCGAGACCGCCGATATAAGCCAGCATTCTCAGGTTGATCAGGTCGCGTGCTTCGCCGGGATTGGTCTGCGCGACGTTCTGCAGCATCTCGTCGTTGATGACGATGCCGTAGCTGTCCATGAAATACCCCGCCCCCGCGGCCAGCAGCAGGATGATGGCCAATACCGGCTTTGTCGCGCGACCGAAGGCAAAGAGGGCCGACAAAAGCACAGTCGCCGCGCTGAACACCACCGCCAGAGCCGCGAGCGCGGGCGCATTGGCGGCAGACAGCCCGTAGGTTTTCAGGACCTGGCCGAAGAAACTCGCGTTATCCAGAACGAGAATGAAAAGGCCGACCAGCAGGATCAAGCCGTTGCTGGTCCACCCGCCGGTACGCGACCGGCCTGCTGACAGGGTCATCAATACAGCACGTCGTTCCAGCGGCCCTCGGTCTTCATCTTTTCGCGGATCACTTGCCAGCGCGCGACCGAGCCGGCGATGTCGATGAGCGCCTTCTCGACGCGCGGGAACATCTCATTCACGCCGGCCAGGTAAAGACAGGTGTCGGGCGCCTGCAGCATCTCCCAGATTTCGGCGGCGTTCTGCGCGATGGCCTTGTCCAGTTCGACCGGCGCGTCGAAAACCGGGCGCGGGCTGACGGCCTGGAAGGCCTTGAAGGTTGGCTGGTACACGTACTGCGACAGGTCCTTGTTCTCGTCGTTCATGTAGAGCATGTCGAGGCCAGTCTTCGCGCCGTAGAAGAGGCGCACCTTGCCTTCCCAGGAGCCGAACTTCTCGTAGATCGTGCGGATCAGCGCCCGGAACGGGGCAATGCCCGTGCCCATGCCGATCATGATGATGCCCGCCTTGCGGTTGGCCGGTATCGCGAAGGGGTAGCCGATCGGGCCGGCGAAGTCAACGCTGTCGCCAATCTTCAGGTCGCACAGGTAGTTGGAGGCGATGCCGGGGTAGCGCTCGCCGTTGAAGTCGTCGATGTAGTCGTGCCGCTTGACGCAGAGCGCGAACTCCACGCCGCCGTCGCGCTCGACCGTGTCGTCGGCAACCAGGTAGAGGCGGGGATGATGGGCGTTACCGTACTGGCCGGGCGCCATGATGCGGATGCACTGGCCCAGCTTGCAGTCGAAAGTGGGATCCTTGCGGAGGAACACCAGATGACGCACCTCCTCGGGCGAGTTTTCAGGGGAGATCCGCTCGGAACGCACGAGGGTGGCGGCCTGGATTTTGGTAATGGCTTCTTGCGCATTAGACATATTTGTTGCCTTCCAGTTTTGGGTTGGCATGATAATACTCGAATGATTCCGCCCTTCTCCATCGCCCGCTTGCCGCGCATCGAGTTCGGCGCTGGCGCACTGAAGAAGCTGCCGGCCATCGCCGCCGGGTTCGGCCAGCGCTTCCTGATCGTCACCGGCACAAACAGCTTTCTTGAGTCGCCCCATGCGCCACTGCTGTTCGATGCGCTGCAGCAGCGGGAATGTGACTGGGAGATTCTCAAGGTCGCCGGCGAACCCACGCCCGCCCTTGTCGATGATGCGGTATCCCGCTTGCGCGGGCAGGCCATCGATGCGGTGATCGGCATCGGCGGCGGCAGCGCGCTCGATGCCGCCAAGGCCATCGCCGGCCTGCTGAAACCCGGCAACTCGGTGCTGGACCACCTCGAAGGCGTCGGGCCGGAACTGCCCTATCGTGGGCCGGCCACGCCCTTCATTGCCGTGCCGACCACCGCCGGCACCGGCTCCGAAGCGACCAAGAACGCCGTGCTCTCAATCGAAGACCGTTTCAAAAAATCATTCCGCGACGACCAACTGGTGGCGCAATGGGCGCTCGTCAACCCCGACCTGCTCGCAAGCTGTCCGCCGCATCTGATCGCCGCCGACGGCATGGACGCCTTCACGCAGCTGCTCGAAAGCTTCGTCTCGACGCGCGCCAATCCCCTGACCAACGCGCTCGCCCGCAGCGGCATCATGGCCGTCAAGGACAGCCTGCTGGAACTGCATGCCGAACAGACGCCGGCCGCGCGCGAGAAGATGAGCTACGCCGCGCTGCTGTCCGGCATTTGCTTGGCGCAGACCGGACTCGGCTCGGTGCATGGGCTGGCCGCCCCGCTCGGCGCCTTCTTCCCGATCCCGCATGGCGTGGCCTGCGGCACGCTGGTCGCCACGGCCACCGCGGTCAATATCGCGGCCCTGCAAGCGCGGCTGCCCGACAGCCCCGCGTTGCCGAAATACGCCGAGATCGGCCGGCGCTTCGCGATGCAGAAGGGCCTGAACGGTGATGACGCCCGCGCCTTCCTCGTCGCCACGCTGCGGCAATGGGAACGGCAGCTCGATCTGCCGCGCCTGTCGGCATGCCGTATCGCCAGGTCTGACTTTGCCCGCATCGTGGTCGATAGCCGCGGCAGCAGCATGAAAACCAACCCCGTCGTGCTGACGGACGCAGAAATCACCCGTATTCTTGAGGAGCGACTCTGACCATGGCCATCCACAGCAAACCCATCCAGGAACGCATCGACTGGTTGTTCGAGCTCGCCGACCGCCACGGCGCCAGTTTCCGCAGCCCGGAAGCCTGGCTGGCGCGCGAGCGCTACCTCGCGGAGCATCCGACCGCCATCGCCGTGCTGAAGTGCATGGACGGTCGCGTCAATCTCCCGGTGGTCACCCATACGCCGGTCGGCATCCTGATGCCTTTCCGCAACCTCGGCGGACGTTTCGATCTCGGCTGGCCCCACCTCGGCGAGGTACTGGCCAATCACGTCACCCGCATGGTCGGCAGCGGCCGGCGCGTGCTATTCATCATCAATTACCATTTCTCGCAGGGCGATCCGCAGCGCGGCTGTGCGGGCTTCAATTACGACACCGCCGCCGCCATGGACCACACCCTCGAGATCCGCCATCAGGTCGAATGCATCTTCGGCGCCGGACACGGCACGGTCTACCCTCTGGTGGTCGGCCTCGAAACCGACGAAGATGCACTGATCATCCACGGCGCCGACGGCCAAAAGCTCGAACTCGCCACGCTCACTGCCGCCGACCGCGCCACGCTGGACCTGCGGCTGGCCGCCCTGCTGCCCGACATGCCGGCACAAATGCGCGCCGACCTGCTGCCCTTGCTGTACGGCAATCTCGAGCACATCGAGGAAGTCCGCACGCAGATCCGCCGCAACGAGCGCACGCTCGACATCGAGCACCGCGAATGGATGATCTGTCTCGGCCGCGGCTTCGACTTCCTGCACACGCCCAACATCGCCCTGATCATCGGCCCCTACAGCCCAAACCTCGCCGAGCCGATCCATCGTGCCGCCGGCATCATCCAGTCCAACATGCAGGCCGGCCGCATACCCGACGACGGGCTGTTGCTGCTGGCCTCGGTGCCGTACGACGAAATCGGGGTCGACCGCGCCCGGGCCGAAATGAAAAGCCGCTTTCTTTCCGGTTTCGCCGCCGAGGTCATCCGCCGGGAGTTTCCCGAGCTGGCCGACAAAATGACGATGCGCACCGCCATTCTCGACTGGCGCTCGCGCCAGCTTGAACTGCTTGCGCCCTGAAAGTCAGCCCTGGCAGGACGGCACCGGACTGTTGCACTCACCCAGGGTAAAGTTGCATTACGCAACACACACCCCTTAGGGTTGTCGATTTAACCTTTAATAATCATAATGTTGTATCGTATCCGCCCCTGGCACGTTGATTGCTTTGAGTAATGTACTCAAACTCTCAACGGAGACATCAATATGCCACGCGTCATCAAGTCCTTCTTCCGCACAGTGGCCGACCTCCTTGCCAGCGAATCGGGCGAACTGCTCTCGACCCGCCGCAAGGCCCACATGCTGCAAAACCAGATGTACCAGCGGCTCGACCGCAGACAAACACGCAACACGGATCGTTGATTCGGGTTCCTTGTTCCAGACCGAATCAGGTCGGTTCCCCTACCGGCCCAGGTTGCCGGCCCGCGTAGTGATCAGCGGGTCTTGATGGCAGCCAGTATTCCCTGCATCAGTGCAAGCGGCGTCGGCGGACAACCCGGCACCCGCACATCAACGGGAATGACATTTCCCACCGCACCGCAAGTCGCATAGTTCGGACCGAATAGCGCGCCGACTTCGCCACAACCACAGCCACAATCGCCCACCGCCACGACCAGTTTTGGGTCGGGCGTGCAATCGTAGGCAATTTTCAAGGCATTTTCCATGTTCTTCGTCACCGGGCCGGTGACCAGCAGCATATCGGCATGGCGCGGGCTGGCAACGAACTTGATGCTGCACCCCTCGATGTTGTAATAGGGATTGTTGAGCGCGTGGATTTCCAGTTCGCAGGCATTGCAAGAACCGGCATCCACCTCGCGGATCGTCAGTGCCCTGCCGAGAATGCGCAGCACCTCGTCCTGCAGACGATCCATCTCGCGCCGAATTTCCCCGACGGCCGGGGGCGCTTCGGTGACGATGCCGGTCTTCAGGATGCGCTTCAGCAGGGAAATCATAGGTCCTGCCCCGAATAGGAAAGGTTGAACGACTTGTTGATGAGCGGGAAGTCGGGCACGATGTCCTTTAGCACCGCATGCTCGAGCGCCGGCCAGGCCTGCCACGAGGGATCATGGGGATGCACCCGCGCGAGTTTGCCGGCCGCATCGAGACGCACGCCGACGAGCACCTCGCCCCGCCAGCCTTCGATCACGCCCACGCCGCTGCCATCGGCCACCGGGGCCAATTCGCGGCGCAATTCGCCCGCCGGCATGCCGACGGCCAGCGTACGCAACAAGCGCAGCGATTCGAAGATCTCGTCGAAACGCACTGCGGCGCGTGCCGCCACGTCACCCCGCTCATCCGTGGCGGGCCGCACGCCGAGTGCGGCATAGGGCGGTGGCGGTGTGTAACCCTGACGGTAAACGCGGCCATCGAGGATGATCCCGGTCGCGCGCGCCGCCATGCCGGTGAGGGAAAGCTCGCGCGCCAACGGACGATCAATGATGCCGGTCGTCAGGTAACGATCCTGCAGTCCCGCGTGCTCATCATAGATGTCACGCAACACCCCAACTTCGCGCCCGATCGCGTCGCACTGCGCGACGATGGCCGCCTGCGCCGCAGCATCGAGGTCGCAGGCAACACCGCCGGGCACGATGCGGTCCATCATGAAGCGGTGGCCGAAAAGCTGCGCATTGAGGCGAATCCAGTCCTCCTTCAGGCGGAAAAACTGGCTCAGACCGAAAGCCAGGGCCGCATCGTTGCCAAGCATGGCCAGATCGCCGAGATGATTGGCGATACGCTCGCGTTCCAGTATCAAGGCTCGCATGGCCAAAGCGCGCGGTGAAGGTTCAACATCGCAAGCCGCCTCGATCGCAGCCGCATACGCCCAGGCAAAGGCACAGGTACTGTCGCCGGAAACGCGTCCAATCAATTTGGCACCCGTGGCGAAATCCACGCCAATGCAACGCTGCTCCACGCCCTTGTGCTGGTAGCCGAGGCGCTGTTCGAGACGCAGCACGCGTTCGCCGATGACCGAAAAGCGGAAATGGCCGGGCTCGATAATGCCAGCGTGGATCGGACCGACCGGAATTTCATGCACGCCTTCGCCGCCCACGGGAACGAAGGCGTAGTCGCTTGGGTCGTTCGTGAAACCCGAACTGTCACCGGCATCGTGCCGCAACGGATACCAGTCGGCCGGCCAAGCCCCATGGCGTAGCCAGGGGCGCTGGTCGCCGCCGAGCGTGGCGATGCCGACGAGATCGCGCGTGGCGCGCTGCATGCGGTTCGCCGCAGGGAAAACGCCTGCCAGGTCCGGGTACGCGGACGCATCCTCGGGCAGGTCGAGACGCACCCAGGCATGCCCCTCGTTCAGACCAAAGACGCAATCGATGCGAAAACCCTTGCCTTCGGCGCGGCAGTCCGAACCCCACAGGGCCGCGATGCGGCCGCCCGCCAAGCGGGCCGCAGCAGCGATATCTTTCAGTTCGTCGGGATCGTTGGCCCGCCCGCGCCAGACGCGTGCGCCGACACCGGGCTGTTGCTTAAAGTCGATAGGTTCGTCGTCGAAAAGGATCATGGCTAGCCGAGCATCCGCGAAGCTTCGTGGAACCAGTGGGTGAGATAGGGCGGGATGTAGAGTCCGAGCATAAGCACCAGTGCAAGGTGCATGAACACCGGCGTGATTGCGGGCGCATGGGGCAGATGCCTGGCCTCGGTCTCGCCGAAGACCATCGGTTGCACCTTGCCGAAGATCGAGGCGAAGGCGACACCGAGCGCAAGCAGCAGGATCGGCGTTGCCCATGGGTAATTCTTCATGGCATGGGTGAGAATCATGAACTCGCTGGCGAAGACGCCAAATGGCGGTATGCCCAGGATCGCCAGTGTGCCCAGCATCAGGCCCCAGCCGATCAGGGGGTTGATGCGAATCAGGCCACGAATATCAGCCATTAGTTGTGTTCCGGTCTTCTGGGTAGCGTGACCGACGGCGAAGAAGATCGCCGACTTGGTCAGCGAATGCATGGTCATGTGCAGCAGGCCGGCGAAGTTGGCCACCGGCCCGCCCATGCCGAAGGCGAAGGTGATCAGGCCCATGTGCTCGATCGACGAGTAGGCGAACATGCGCTTGACGTCCTTCTGCCGGGCAAGAAAAAACGCGGCGACCAGCAGCGTGAACAGGCCGAAGCCCATCATCAGATTGCCGGCGAAGCCGCCCAAGATGGCGCCGTCGGCGAGCACCTTGCAGCGCAGGATGGCATACAGCGCGACATTGAGCAGCAGGCCGGACAGCACGGCCGAGACCGGCGTCGGGCCTTCGGCGTGAGCATCGGGCAGCCAGTTATGCAGGGGCGCGAGGCCGACCTTGGTGCCGTAACCGACCAGCAGGAAGATGAACGACAGTACCATGATGGATGGGTCGAGCTGGCCCTTCACCTCGACCAGGTGGGTCCAGAGCAAAGCGGTACCCGTTTCGCCCAGCACGCGCTCGGCCGCGAAGTAGAGCAGGATGGTCCCGAACAACGCCTGGGCGATGCCAACGCCGCAGAGGATGAAGTATTTCCAGGCCGCTTCGAGAGACGCCGGCGTGCGGTAGAGCGACACCAGCAGCACCGTGGTCAGCGTCGCCGCTTCCATGGCCACCCAGAGGATGCCCATGTTGTTGGTGGTCAGTGCCGCCAGCATGGTGAACATGAAGAGCTGGAACATGCTCTTGTAGAGACGCAGGCGCGGCTTGCTGAGCTTGCCGTGCTCGCGTTCGTTCTTCATGTAGGGATCGGAGAAGATGCTGGTGGTCATGCCGATGAATGCTGTCAGCGTGACGAAGAAGACATTCAGCGAATCGATGAAGAATTGCTCGCCGAAGGCAAAGCGCGGACCGGAGGCAATGATTTCCATCGTCAGCAGGGCGGAAGCGATGAAGGTACCGGCACTGGCGACGATGTTGAGATGCGGCGCCCAGTCGCGCTCGCCCAGTACGCTCAGCAGAATGCCTGAGATGAGCGGGATCGCAAGGGTCAGGATAAAGACATCCATCAGTGTTCCTTGAGCTTTTCCATGTGATGGATATCGAGACTGTCGAACTGGTCGCGGATCTGGAAGAAGAACACGCCCAGGATGATGACGCCGACCAGCACGTCGAGCGCGATGCCGAGTTCGACGACCATCGGCATGCCGTAGGTTGCGCTGGTCGCGGCAAGAAACAGGCCATTTTCCATGGCCAGGAAGCCGACCACCTGGGTGATCGCCTTGCGCCGCGTGATCATCATCAGGAAGGCCAGCATCACCGTTGCCAGCGCAATGCCCAGCATGCCGCGGGCAACCGAACTCGACAGGTTCGAGATCGGCAGCGCGACGTTGAAGGCAATGACGACCAGCACAATGCCGACCAGCATCGTCGTCGGGATGTTGATCAGCGCCTCGACTTCACTCTTGACGTTCAGCTTGCGCACCAGTCGATGTAGAATCCAGGGCAGCAGCAACGCCTTGAGCAGCAGGGTCAGGCCCGCCGAGTAGTAGAGGTGCGTCTGTCCGGTCTTGAGCGCCATGATGAGCGTCGACAGGAACAGAGTGAATCCCTGCAGGGCAAACAAGTCGATCAAATGGAGGACCCGACGCTGGGCCAGCATGGCGAAGGCGAGCAGCAGGATGACCGCGGCGCAAAGGTTGATGAGCTGGCCCGAATAAGCCATCAGTCCACTCATATGCGCGACTCCAGCAGAAGATTCACCAGCATGCCGAGCACTGCCATCAGGAAGGCCGTGCCGAGGAACTCCGGTGCGCGGAAGATGCGCATCTTGGCGTTGATCGTCTCGATCAATGCCACCAGAAACCCGCCAATCACCAGCTTGACGAGCAGGATCGGGATGGAGGTCAGCAACGCCAGGATGTTGTCCCGCTCAGCGATGCCCCAGGGGAAAAATAGCGCGATGCCGAGGCAGGAGTAGGCGTAGAGCTTGAGGCTGGCAGCCCACTCGATGAGCGCAAGGTGGCGGCCGGAATATTCGAGGATCATCGCCTCGTGAATCATCGTCAGTTCGAGGTGGGTCGCCGGGTTATCGACGGGCACGCGCGCATTCTCGGCGAAGGACACCATCGTGAAGGCAATACCGGCGAAAGCAATGCTCGGGTAGATGACAAACTCCCGATGCGCCAGCGTTTCGACGATGGTTGCAACCGACGTTGACTGGGCAATCAGGGCGACGGTGAAGATCACGATCAGCAGCGCCGGTTCGGCGAGGAAGCCGACCAGCATCTCGCGCCGACCGCCCAGGCTGCCAAAAGATGTACCGATATCCATGGCCGCCAGCGATATGAAGACGCGCGCGAGACCAAACACGCCGACGAGCGCCAGCGCATCCGCGGCCGGCGCGAGCGGCAGGTCGGTCGACAGGCTCGGAATGATCGCGCTGGTCAGCAGCATGCAGCCAAACAAGGCATACGGCGCAAAGCGGAACAGCGGCGATGCGCCATGCGCGAGGACGACATCCTTGTTGAACAGCTTGTGGAGCATGTAGTAGGGCTGCAGGAGCGGTGGTGCACTACGGTTCTGCAGCCAGGCGCGACACTGGTTGACCCACCCGGTCAGGAGCGGCGCCAGTGCCAGCGCAAAGATGATGGCGAAAACCTGGCTGAAAAGGCCGGATACGCTCATGGCCGGGCCACCAGAATCAGCAGGATCAGGGTCAGGAAGCTGTACATCAGATAGACGGCAATGCGCCCGCCCTGAAGAAAAGTCATGAATACGGAAATTCGGTTGGCGAGACGTGCCACGGGCAGATAAAGCCAATACCAGAAATGATCCTCGACCTTCACCTCGAAATAGGGCTCGCTGTCGCGAATGCTGGGGAAGTGCCGATCCATGCGAAACATCGGCTCGAAGATACGACGGATCGGTTGCGAGAAGCCTTCGGCCGTATCCTGCGCACGCGGTCCCTGGAAATGGTAGCCGCAGTCCCAGGCCGGCGTACGACGCAACCGGCCGTGATAAAGGTGCTTGACCACCCAGCCCCCCAGCAGCAGGGTCACAGCGATCACGGCGAGGAAGACCAGCGGCTCGTAGCTGGCCCGGTCAGGCGAGATGGGCGCCAGCATCCACCAGCCCTGTTCCGCGACGCGCTCGGCCAGGCCCTTGCCGAGCAACTGCTGGGTAGCGGCATCGAGCCGCAGAATGATCGTGCCGGGTAGCACGCCAAGCAGTAAGGTCATCAGCGTCAACAACACCAAGCCCAGACGTTCCCACGGTCCTGCATCATGCGCGTCCTTGAGTGCCGGCTCGCGCATCTGGCCCAGAAAGATGATGCCGTAGAACTTGACCATGGCGAAGCCCGCCATCGCCGCGACGAGCACCACGGCCGCCGCAGCGACCGGCACCAGCATATTGAGCCACGGATGTGGCAAGCTGGGAGAGAACAGGAAGCCCTGCAGCAGCAACCATTCGGAAATGAAGCCGGAGAAAGGCGGCAGGCCGGCACTGGCAAGCACCCCGACCAGCGCGAGCCACGCCACCCAGGGCATGCGATGAATCAGCCCACCCAGTTTGCCGAGACTGCGTTCCTTGGTCGCATGCAGTACCGAACCGGTACAGAGAAACAGCAGGCTCTTGAATCCGGCATGCGCGATGCAGTGATAGAACACTGCGGTCAATGCCAGGGCAGCGAGCGCTTCCATCTTGTATGAATGGAACACCAGCGTGAGGCCAATACCGACTGCGATCAGGCCGATGTTCTCGATCGAGGAGTAGGCCAGCAATCGTTTCATGTCCGATTGGACCGTTGCGTAAAGCACCCCGAACAGTGCCGTGACCAGACCCACCGTCAGCGCGACGACGCCCCACCACCACAGGGGCGTGCCGACCAGATCGAAGCTTACGCGCAGCAGGCCGTAGATGGCCGTCTTCAGCATTACGCCGCTCATCAGGGCGGATACGGGTGAAGGCGCCGCCGGGTGCGCCTCGGGCAGCCAGACATGGACCGGCAACAACCCGGCCTTGGCGCCGAAACCGAAGAGCGCGAGCAGGAAGGCTGTCGACGCCCAGAACGGAGACAACTCCTGCGCACGCATGCCGGCGAAGCTGTAGTCTCCCGTGCCCGAAGTCATGACGCCGAAGGACAGCAGTATGGCGATCGCCCCGATGTGGGCAATCAGCAGATAGAGATAACCGGCGCGACGGATGGCTTCATGTCGGTGATCGGTCGTCACCAGAAAGAAGGACGACAGGGCCATGGTCTCCCAGGCCACCATGAAGGCATAGGCGTCATCCGCCAGCAAAACCACCAGCATGCTGGCAAGAAAGACGTGGTACTCGAGGCAGAGCAGACCCAGCGATATGCCATGATCGTGGCGAAAATAGCCGGCCGCATAGATGGATATACCTGCTGAAACAAGGCCAAGCAGCAGCAGGAAGATCGCCGCCAGATTGTCGAGGCGCAAGTGGAACGGCAGGGTGGGCAGGCCGATGGCCAGCACCGCGGTCTGCGGTGCATCGCCGAGCGCAGCGATGGCCACCAAGCCGACCACCACGCCAACAAATGCGCCGAGCGGAAATATCAGCGAACAGATGAAGCGCGTATTGCGCGAAGAAAAGAGTCCCGTGAACCCGAGCACGAGCCAGGCGCCCGTGGCGATGAGGAGGATATCGATGTTCAGCAGGGAGGGCATGGTTGTTGTCGTTTTCCGGGACCGATTGTATCAACCCGCCTGCCTGCGCAGGGCGTCGTCCTCTCCCGAGTATTCATCACGCGCGTAGATGCGCTCCAGCGCCTGATCGGCAGTCGCAAAGAAGCGCTGGTCACCGATCTTTTCGCGCAATCCCGTCGCCTGCATGACGTCGAGCACCTGACGCTTCAGGCCGGCGAAAAGCATGACGACGCCGATGGCATTGAGGCGCTCGACCAAATGGTGGATAACCTCCTCGCCGGAAGCGTCAATCTCATTGATCGCGTCACCGACGACCAGCAGGTAATGAGCCTTGGGATTGTCGGCCACGGCTTCGAGAATGGCATCCTCGAAGAACGAGACGTTGGCGAAGTACAGCCGCCCGTCGAAGCGCACGGCGGTCACGACATCCGATGAAGGCAGGTTGTTGATCCTAGCGTCGCGCAGCGTGCCGTCATGGTAGCGCCCAAGGATGGCGACCCGCGGCGACATCGTGCGATACAGATACAAGATGATGGCGAGCCCGCCACCGATCATGATGCCCTTGTCGAGGTGGGGCGCATAAACCAGGGTCGCCACGAAGGTCACCACGGCGGCAACGCCGTCATGACGGTTGGCCTGCCAGGCATGCCGGATCGCGGTGAAGTTGATCAGGCCGATCACCGCCATGATGATGACCGCCGCAAGCGCCGCCTGCGGCAGGTGAAAGAGCAAGGGTGTGAGGAACAGCAGGGTGAGCAGCACGAAGCCTGCCGTGATCACCGAGGACATGCCGGTCTTCGCCCCGGCATTCATGTTGACCGCGGAACGTGAGAACGAGCCGGATACCGGGAAACCCTGCGTGAGGCTGCTGACGATGTTGGCCAGTCCCTGCCCCACCAGTTCCTGGTTCGGGTCGATACGCTGTCGTGTCTTCGCGGCGATGGCCTTGGCGATCGAGATCGCCTCCATGAAACCGACCAGCGAAATGATGATCGCCGTCGAAATCAGGGTACCAATGAGATCCCAGGATATCTTCGGCAGGCCAAAGGAAGGCAATCCGGCGGGAATGTCGCCAACGACCTCGCCGCCGCCAGTCAGTCGCATCTCGCCATTCACGATCCGCTTGATGTGCCACTTGTGGCCGTCGGCAGGCAGCCCCTCCGGCAATTCGTCAGGCAGAAAAAGTTTGGCCGTCGCTTCCTGCGTTGCTGGAATACGCAGGAAGTAAATGTGGTTCAGGCTCTGCTCGCGCTCCTTGTTTTCCTTTTCCATGTTGGCGACACCGAGCCGCATCAATTCGAGCTGGTAATGCAGGTCGGCGATCTCGGCGTTGTCACGGTTATTCTTTTGTTGCTCGAGACTGCGCAGCTCCGCCGACCGCGCAGTGATTTCCGTCACCATGTCACGAATATTGTCGTCAGCCACGACATGGCCCGTCACCAGCGCGCGGATGCCCGGATTGACGATATCGTCGGGTTTCCCCTTGGCGTTCTGTGCAAAGCCGGTGAAATAACTCAGCAGGATGGTGGCCACCACGGCCAACAGCACGCCCGGCAACTTTGGCGCCTTGCGCTTGACGACGATCATGATCGCAATCGCAACAAGGCCCATCCCCAAGGTCGGCCAGTGGGTATCGCCAACCTGCTTGATCACTTCCCAGATATCCCTGCCGAAGGACTCCGAACGGCCCATCGGCACGCCGACCAGCTTATTGACCTGCGACAGGCCGATAATCATGGCGGCCGCATTGGTAAAGCCAACGATGACGGGGTGCGAAAGGAAGTTCACTACCACGCCCAGCTTGAACAAGCCCAGGACCAGTTGCACGATGCCCACCAGCAAGGCCAACATGATGGCCAGTGCGACAAATTGGCCCGAACCCGGCGCCGCCAGCGGCGCCAGCGACGATGCGGTCAGCAGCGAAGCTACCGCTACCGGCCCGGTGCCGAGCTGGTGCGACGACCCCCACAACGCAGCGACCGCGACGGGCAGGAAGGCGGCATACAGGCCATAGTAGGCTGGCAGGCCGGCGAGTTGCGCATAGGCCATCGACTGCGGCACCAGCACCAGCGCCACGGTCAAGCCAGCAATGAAATCAGCCCGCAGAGCTGCGTTTTTGAGCGGAAACCAGCCTAAAAAAGGAAACAGGATTCGGGGCGACAGGGACAGCATCATGCTCCTTTCTTTTCTTGTTTTTCCGGCACGGCGGTCACCAGCGGACAGGCAAGACTTGCCCAAGGATTCGATGAGCGGCTTCCGATAGTGCTTTCCCATCCCTCGAACGAATCGATGACGACCGTGGTGATGCATTCGTGGGTATTGGCATACTGGACGACATCCCGTCGGCGCAAGCATTCGTACCGTGTAATGGTGTAGGTCACCCCCTCTGACCGCAACGCGCCGATCAATCCAGCCACCTCATCAGGCAATGGCTTCTTGTCCTGCACGGCCAGGAGAATGTCCAGCCCTGCGCCCAGACGCTGGCAGAGATTCCGCGCCGACGCCAGCAAATGCGGGTCGAGATAACCCTCGCGAATGGCGAGAAGCACTTTGCGCTCGGGAATCGGAGATGTTACAAGACCAGACATTGTTCATGGATATAGGATTGGGGCGCAACCATTAAGCAGTTTTCGCGCCAGTGATCTTGAAACGGCCCAAGCATTTCATTCAACAAGAAATTTCAAACTCGACCGAATCCATCAGAAGCGAGACAATAATTGCACTTTGCAACAAATTATTTTACGCATGCCTTCAATTCGGAAAAATTACCCGTTGCAGAAACAACTTAATTCATTAACCCTTCTGTTGCGTCAAAAATGATATACGTTGCATAATGCAATTGTGCAATCCTTGCGGCGCAAGATTACTGTTGGTTACTCGATCATTGCCATTCTGGTGGTGGCCTTGTCGCTTTTCTCTTTTATTGAACTGCGCCTCATGGAGCAAAGAATTGCCTCGGGCGGGCGGATTGGCGAATTCTTCGACACTGCACTGGAAATTCGCCGCTTCGAAAAAAACTATTTCCTCTACCACCAATTCGCCGATCTGACTGAAAACGGCGCCTATGTGGAACGCGGCATGGGCTTGTTGCGAAATCATGCCGGACTGTTCGAAAGCCTCGCCGGGAAGGCCCGCATCAGCCAGTTGGAGAATGATCTGGAACGCTACGGCCAACTGATGGCCGCCTATGGCCAGGTTACTGCCGATGCGTCACGCGCCCCCCTCGCCACGAATATCCGTCGTATCGGCAAGGACATCATCACCTTTGCCGAGGAACTGGCCGGCGCCGAGCGCAAGTCGTTACAGGCCATGCTGGATCGTCACCGGCGTCTGCTAATCGCTTCGGTCATCGTCGTGAGCCTGCTGGTAATCGGAATTGGCCAGCTGATGACGCAACGGGTCGGCCGTCCGCTGAAAGAAATGGAAGAGAGCATGGAAGCCGTTGCCGCCGGCCGGCTGACGCAGCTTGACATGAAGGCCGAGGATCGCGAGATCGCTTCGCTGACGCAGGCGTTCAACCATGTTCTGCGCGAATTGGAGTTGCGTCAGGGCCAGTTGGTGCGCTCGGAGAAACTTGCGGCACTGGGCACGATGCTTTCAGGCGTTGCCCATGAACTCAACAACCCGCTGTCGAATATTGGCACGTTCACCCAAATCCTCGCGGAAGAAGTCAGTGCTGGCGAGACGGCATACCTGAAAGAATTGATCGAGCAGATCGACGCCGAAACCTGGCGCGCGCGTCACATCGTGCGTTCGCTACTCGACTACGCGCGTGACCGCGAGTTCAAGCGCGAGCCGATTCCGCTTGCCGCACTGGTGAATGAAACGCTGCGGTTGATGCGCGGTCGCATCGCGAGTGAGGCGATTGTCAATGTTGATATCCCCGCCGATCTGGAGGTTCCCGGCGACCGGCAACGCCTGCAGCAGGTACTGATCAATCTGTTAAGCAACGCCCTTGTGGCCATCGATACGGCGGGTGAGATTGCCATTAGCGCCCGACACGCAGTCGCGCATCGCGAGCGCGGCAAGCTGGTATTCGGCCAATGCCCCGACCAGGCCGAGAGTATCGAAATCTTGCTGCGCGACAATGGCCATGGCATTCCAGCCGATGTCCTGCCGCGCATCTTCGACCCCTTTTTCACCACCAAGGAAGTCGGCCAGGGCATAGGGCTCGGCTTATTCATCGTCTTCGAAATCATCGAAGAGCATGGCGGCTGCATTGCCGTCGAGAGCGAAATCGGCAGAGGTACGACATTTCGCATCCAACTGCCGCTGGAGAAACCGTGAGCAAGGGAAGACTGTTGATCGTTCAACGACGAAAAGGTCGCCGTCCGCAACCTCGAACATGTGATGAAGAAGGAAGGCTACGAGGTCGTCGCCACCCAGAGCGGCAGCAACGCGCTCGCGCATCTGGAAGCACAGCCCTTCGATGTCGTGCTGACCGACCTGCGCATGGAAAAAGTTGACGGCATGCAGATTCTGCAACGCTGTCGCGAGACCAGCCCGGAGTCCGAAGTTATCGTCATTACCGGCTTCGCCTCGCTCGAATCGGCGGTCGAGGCCATGAAGCATGGCGCCTATTACTACATCGCCAAACCATTCCGCCTCGACGAAGTACGCAAGGTCGTCGCCGAGGCGATCGAGAAAATTCGCCTGCGCCGCGAGAACCGCGCGTTGCGGGAGCAGGTGGACAGCTTCCGGGGCAAGGTGCGCATCATTACCCAGGATGGCGAGATACAGCGCCTGCTGGACATGGCCCGGCAGATCGCGCCGACCGACTGCAACGTGCTCATCACCGGGGAATCGGGCACCGGCAAGGAGTTGTTCGCCCACTATCTGCACCACCACAGCAAGCGCACGACAGCCCCCTTCCTTGCCATCAACTGCGGCGCCTTCAACGAGGAATTGCTGGCCAACGAGCTGTTTGGCCACATCAGGGGCGCATTCACCGGCGCCCAAGCCGACAAGAAGGGCCTGCTGGCCGCAGCCGACGGTGGCACGCTGTTCCTCGATGAAATCACCGAGATGTCCCCAACGATGCAGGTCAAGCTGCTGCGGGTTATCCAGGAAAAGGAAGTGTTGCCGTTGGGCGCCACCACGCCCGTCAAGGTGGATGTGCGCTTTGTCGCCGCCACCAACCGAAACCTGCAGGAGATGATGAAGAATGGCGAATTCCGCCAGGATCTCTGGTTTCGCCTCAACGTCGTAAACCTGCATATTCCGCCACTGTCGCAGCGGCGCGAGGATATTCCGCTACTGGCCTATCATTTCCTTGCAAAGTGCGCGGCACGCATGAACAAGCCGGTCGGCGAAATCACCACAGAAGCGATGAGCATTCTCAAGGCCTACGATTTTCCGGGCAACGTGCGCGAACTGGAAAACATCATCGAGCGCAGTGTCGCCATCGCCACCGGCAACACGATCGAAACCGCTTACTTGCCCGACGACCTGAGGGAACTCTCGATCCGTACCTTCCGCAAAAAGGAGGGACGCCTGCCCTCGCTGGAAGAACAGGAACGCGACTATATCCGCTGGGTGCTGCAGGAAGCCGGCAACAACCAGACGCTGGCGGCGCAGATTCTCGGCATCGACCGGGTCTCGCTCTGGCGCAAGCTCAAGCGCTTCGAACTGGAAAAAGACTGATCCGATTTGATGGAAATAGGCCGAAGTGATGGTTGCATAACGCAACTTATTTTCCGTGAACCTCCCTGAAGAAGATAAGATATTGCTTCAATAACGCGCGCTTAGGTCGGTATAAGCCCATTCGTTCAAATAAAACGGCCCATCGAACGGCGTTGCGCGCGAGATCAAGAGGGGATTGATGTTTACCAATACGCTGCTGCTGCGCCTGTTTCCGTTCCTGGCCTGGTTTCCCGTCAATTCGACCATCCTGCGCGGCGATCTGATCGCCGGCATCGTGGGCGCACTGGTACTAGTACCGAAAGCGATGGCCTATGCGCAATTGTCCGGCCTGCCAATTTATTTTGGTCTGTATACCGCCTTCATCCCGGCGATCATGGGCGCTTTGTGGGGATCATCGCGACAACTGCTGACCGGCCCGGTCGCGATTGTCTCGTTGATGACCGCAGCCGCGGTCACCCCGCTGGCGATACCCTTTTCCGATGAATACATTGGACTCGCCTTGCTGCTGACCCTGCTGGTCGGCCTCATCCAGTTCAGCATGGGGGCCTTCAAGCTCGGCACCATCGTCAACTTCGTCTCCCACCCCGTCATTCTCGGTTTCATCAACGCGGCCGCCATCATCATCGCCCTGTCGCAGCTCGACATGCTGCTGGGTATTCCCAAAGGTCGCAGCAATTCCTTCCTCAAGGACATCTGGGAAATGCTTGGCTATCTGCCGCAGACCCACTGGCCAACGCTCGGCATGTCGGTCTTTGCCCTGGGGCTGATGCTGGCACTGAAAAAGGTCAAGTCACTGTCCAAACCCAGTGTGCTGATCGTGGTGGTGGTCACCACGTTGGTCAGCTACGTTGCGGGTTATGCACACAATGCCAAGGGGAAACCCGATGACATTGCCAACGAGGCGATTCATGCGCTGGTGATGGGACATATCGTGGCGGACGACAACATCCGCGACATGTCGGTCGATATTGCCACCAAATCCGCTCAATTGCGTGCGCTGGGCGAGGATGATTCCGCCGCCATCGCCGACCTGAACTACCAGCTGGACCTGATGCGGCTCGGCGTGGCGAACATGGAGCAGGAGAACAAGGAGCGCATGCAGCAGCTCCACAAGATCAAGCTGGAGCGAACCAAGGCCCCCGAAGACCAGCAGGCCAGGATATTTTTGGCGGGCGAAGTTCCGCAAGGTGTCGAGAGCGATGGGCGCAGGTGGCATATCAAGAAGATCGAGAATGGCCAGATCAAGCTGGTCGGCGGGGGCGATGTCGTCGGTTCCATCCCCGCCGGTTTGCCAGGCTTGCGTTTCCCCGCTCTGAGCTTCGATGCGATCCTGTCGCTGCTCTCCGCAGCATTGATCATTTCCCTGGTCGGCTTCATGGAGACGATCTCGATGGCCAAGGCGCTGGCGGCCCAGACCAAACAGCGTCTGGATCCCAACCAGGAGCTGATCGGCCAGGGGATGTCCAACATCGGTGGCGCCTTCTTCCAAGCTTATCCATCATGCGGATCATTCACCGGCTCGGCCATCAACCTGCAGGCGGGCGCAAAAACGGGGCTTGCTTCGGTATTCAATGGCCTGTTCGTGGCCGTCACGCTGTTGTTCCTGACTCCGCTTCTGTATTTCCTGCCGAAGGCCGTGCTGGCAGTCATCATTCTGCTCGCGGTGGTTGGACTCATCACCCCGGGCGCGATCAAACACACTTGGATGGCCAGTCGCAAGGACGGCATGACCGCACTCATCACCTTTGCGGCTACGCTGGCCTATGCACCGCATCTAGACCGGGGCATCATGATCGGCGCGGTGCTGGCGATCGTCATGTACCTCTATGAAACGATGCAGCCGCGCGTGGCCATTCTCGGCCGCTACCAAGACGGCACGCTGCGGGATGCGAAGATCAACAACCTGCCGTCATCCGAAGTCGTCACCGCGATCCGCTTCGACGGTCGGCTCTACTTCGCGAATGTCTCGTACTTCGAGGAAGCCGTGCTCAACGCGGTCGCCGACAATCCGGAAGCCCCCTACGTGCTGATCGTGGGCGACGGCATCAACGGCATCGACGCCTCGGGCGAGGAAGTAATCCACCATCTCGTCGAACGGCTCAACGAGAATGGCATCGTCGTGCTGTTCGCCGGCCTCAAGAAGCAAGTCCATGATGTGATGCGTGCCACCGGCTTGCGCGACCTGATTGGCGAGCGACGCTTTTTCGCCACCGCCGACGAAGCCCTGGAAGCCATCTACGCCCGCGACGAGTACGCGGGCGATGACGACGCGCTGCGACTGCCCGCACGCAAGGAAATGCTGGCGGCTACCCCGCTCCACGATTGATGTTCAGTTAACGGAGGTTCTCCCATGTCCATATCCGGTGTCGTTCGCGACCTGATGGTCCCGCTGGACAACTTTCCCCATGTCAAGGGCAAAGCCAGCCTGCGCGATGCCTTCGCCAAGTTGCATGCAGCCAGCGGCTCGTCCGAGCTGTTCCGCAACATCCTGGTGCTTGACGAGAAGGACCGGCTGATCGGCACGCTCGGCCTCAAGAACGTCCTGCATGCCATGTTGCCGGACTACTTGCGGCACGGTTCGATGCACTATGAGGGTTCCAACCAGGACATCACCGCGCTCTCTGTCCTCTGGCAGGAGGACTGCGAAGAACACTGCCGCCAGGCGCACCGGATTCTGGCCAGGGATCACGTGTCCCCGATTACCGCGACCATCGGTGCCGACGAACCGCTGACCAAGGCTGCCTTCCTCTTCGCCACCACCCCGGTCAATATCCTGCCGGTCGTCGCAGGAAAGGAGTTGATCGGCGTCATTCGTCTCGTGGACGTCTTCGACGAAGTGGTCATCGAAGTCCTGAGCGAAAGGTGCGCCGCATGAGCGAGGTCGCCCAACTCGAAGCCACGGCACCGTTATTCGACTGGAAGAAATGGACCGCCCTCCTGGGCGGTTTGGCCATCTTTTTCCTGATCTATTTCTCGCCGCCCTGGAGCGACGCGATTGATCCGGGCGGCAAGGCCTTTACCCTCTCCCCGGAAGGCAAAGCGGCAATCGGCCTGTTCTTGATGGCCGGCATCTGGTGGGTCTTCGAGGTCATCCCGATTGGCGTCACCGCAATCGCCATCGGCGTATTCCAGGCCCTGTTCCTGATCCGCCCGGCCAAGGAAGCATTCCGCGATTTCATGGACCCGTCGGTGATGTTCATCTTTGGCTCGATGATCGTCGGCATGGCTTTCACCAAATCCGGACTGACCAAGCGTATCGCCTACAAGATGCTCGCCATCGCCGGCGAAAACACGCGCACCATCCTGCTCGGCTGTCTGGTCGTCACGGCAGCACTCGCGCACCTCATGGCGCACACGGCGGTCGCCGCAACGATGTTCCCGATCCTCCTCGCCGTCCTGGCGCTCTACAAGGAAGACCAGGGCGCCTCGCGCTTCGGCAAGGCCCTGTTCATGGGCATGGCCTGGGCCGCCGGCGCGGGCAGCATCATCACGTTTCTCGGGGCGGCACGCGGTCCCGCGGCCGCGGCGATGTTCACCGAATTCACCGGCCGTCAGGTCAGTTTCTTCGAGCTTCCGCTCTACATGGGCGTCATTGGCTGGGGCATGGTGTTCCTGATCTGGCTCTACCTCTCCATCGTCTTCAAGCCTTCCAAGGCGACGATCCCCGGCCTGCGCGACAAGGTGGCCAAGCTCGCGCGCACCTTGGGCCCCTTGAGCCGGAACGAAATCTTCGTGCTCGCCTGCGTCGGCCTGGTCGTCATGCTGATGGCCTTGCAGTCCTTCGTGCCGGCCTTGAAGGGTATCGACCGCGCCGCACTGATGCTCACGTTGACACTTTTGTTTTTCATTTTCGGCGTGCTGAAGGTGCAGGATCTCGAGGAACTGCCCTGGAACATCATCCTGTTGTTCTCGGGCGCGATGAGCATCGGCTTCTGCCTCTGGAAGACCGGTGCCGCCGAATGGATGGCGGTGTCCTGGCTCGGTGCCCTCAAGGACGCGCACTGGTGGGTCTTCGTCATGGGCATTTCCGCCTTCGTGCTGGCGATGACCAACTTCATCATGAACGTCGCCGCCATCGCCATCGCCCTGCCGGTGTCGCTGGTCATCGCGCGCTACCTCGGCGTCGCGCCCGACGTGATCTTCTTCTCGTCGCTCGTCGTCGCCGGGATGCCCTTCGTACTGCTGATCGGGGCCGCGCCCAATGCCATCGCCTACGAATCCAAGCAGTTCACACCGGGCGAGTTCTTCAAGCACGGCTTGGCCATGAGCGCCATCCTGCTCGTGGTTCTCGGCATTGCATTGGTCACGCTCTGGCCACTACTCGGCATGCCGATTCTGGCCACCTAGCCACCCAGTCGCACGCCACGAAAGTCAGCGCTGGCGGGACGGCAAACGTCGTCCCGCGGCAACAGCGTAGAATAAGCAGCAACTGATAATCGGTGCCCTGCCCTGCGGCACGGGATGCTTTGTTACTGCTTCCATGAACGCCCATTCCCGCACATTACGCAAGCTGTTCCCTTTTCTGCTCTGGTGGCCGATGGTCACCAAGCGTACCGTCCGCGACGACCTTGTCGCCGGCTTCAGCGGCGCGCTGATCGTCCTGCCGCAGGGCGTCGCCTTCGCCACCATCGCCGGCCTGCCCCCGCAATACGGCCTCTATGCCGCGATGGTGCCGGCGATCATCGCCGCACTGTTTGGTTCAAGCCTGCACCTGGTTTCAGGACCGACCACGGCGATCTCGATTGCCGTATTCGCTGCGCTCTCCCATCAAGCTGATCCCGGATCGCCGCAGTACATCCAGTTGGTGCTCACCCTGACCTTCATGGTGGGGCTGTTCCAGTTGATTCTCGGCCTTGCGCGCATGGGCGCGCTGGTGAACTTCATCTCCCACACCGTGGTGATCGGTTTCACCGCCGGGGCGGCGATTCTCATCGCCGCGAGTCAGGTCAAGAATTTCTTCGGCATCAACATCCCGCGCGGCACGCCCTTTTACGAGATCGTGCACCAACTTGTCGCGCAGATCGAGAACATCAATCCATGGGTGCTCGCCGTCAGCCTCGTCACCCTCGCCGCCGGCATCATGACGCGGCGCTACGCGAAGAAGGTTCCCTACATGATCGCGGCAATGATCGTCGGCAGCCTGTTCGCCGAGGCGCTGGTCCTCTGGCAGGGTCAAGCGGGCACCGGCATCAGGACGGTGGGGGCGCTGCCGGCCCATCTGCCGCCGCTGTCGATGCCTGACTTCTCCCTGCAGTCATTGCGCCATACGCTGGGCCCCGCGCTGGTCATCACGATGCTGGCGCTGACCGAGGCCGTCTCGATCGGCAAGGCCATCGCCGTGCGCTCCGAGCAGCGCATCGACGGCAATCAGGAGTTCGTCGGCCAGGGTCTGTCGAACATCATCGGCAGCTTCTTCTCGGGTTATGCCGCATCGGGCTCGTTCAACCGGAGCGGCGTGAACTTCGAGGCGGGCGCCAGGACACCGCTGTCCTCGGTCTTCGCCTCGCTCTTCCTCGTCATCGTGCTGCTTGCGGTCGCGCCCCTCGCCGCCTACCTGCCCAACGCCGCGATGGCGGGCATCCTGTTCCTCGTCGCCTGGGGCCTGATCGACTTCCATCACATCAAGCACATCTGGCACACCAGCAAGATCGAGTCGGCGATCCTGGCGACCACCCTGATCGGCACGCTCTTCAACCTCGAGACCGGCATCTTCATGGGGATCTTCCTCTCGCTGATTGTCTTCCTCTACCGCACCTCGAAACCCGAGATCGTGCCTGTTGTGCCGGCACCGGAGGAAGGTGCCTACCATTACGTGCGCGCCAAGGGCCGTCCGGAATGCCCGCAATTGCGCATCTTGCGCATCAACGGTTCAATCTATTTCGGTGCCGCGAGCTACGTTCAGGCGGCCCTGCAACAGATCGACGAGGACAACCCCCAGCAGAAATCGGTGCTGATCAATGCCGCCAGCCTTGTCCGCATCGACATCGCCGGGGGTGAAATCCTCGCCCAGGAAGCGCGCCGCCGCCGGCGTCTGGGTGGCGGTCTGTATTTCTACCGCCTCAGCGGCGCCAATTACGATTTCCTGCGCCAGGGTGGCTACACGCACGAAATCGGCGAAGGGGCTTTCTTCCCGGTCATGACCGATGTCACGCGGTCGCTGTACTGGACGCTCAACCCCGATATCTGCCGCACCTGCAAGACGCGCATCTTCAAGGAGTGCAACAAGGGGCTCCTGCCCGACGGCTTCCGCCGCGAGCGGCTGCTGTTCGCCACCGACGGCACCGAATTCAGCAATGCCCCGGCCGATGTGGCGATCGCCCTGGCCAAGGGCTTCGGCGTGACGCTCGACATCATGACGGCCGTCGAGTCGGAAGCCGAGAACGAGATCGCCAAGGTGCGCCTGACCCAGATCGAGCGCAGGGCGCTGGTCTCCGGCGTGGATACGGAAATGATCGTCCGTTACGGCAAGAATCCCGTAGAGCAGGTCGTTGCCGCCGCCGCCGCCGCGGACAGCCGCATCCTGGTCATCGGACGCCGGCCGCCGCGCGGCGACATCAAGGAACGCCTCGTCGGCGATAACGCCCTGCAAATCATCGTCGGGTCGCCATGCCATGTGCTGATCGCCAACTGGCCCTCACAACCCTGCCAGAAACGCATTCTCATGGCAACCGACGGCTCCCGCATCAGCGAAACGATGGTTGAGATCACCGCGGAAATCGCGAAAGCACTGCACCTGCCGGTCACCGTGCTGAGTGCCGTTTCGCCCGGCGGCAACCGTGCGAAGGCCGAGGAAGACATCGCCGAAAAGATCGGGCTGCTCCAGCTCGAAGGCATCGACTGCACACCATTGATCGTCGAGAACACACCCGAGCAGGGGATCATCGAAACGGCTGCGGATATCGGTGCGGACCTCGTGGTGATCGGCAACGACCAGCGCAAGGGCCTCTCGCGCAAACTGGCCGGCCAGACGACTGACCGCATCGTCGGCGGCCTGAAATGCGCGGTGCTCGTCGTCAAGCGGCCGCCCGAGCCCGATGCGCTTGTTGCAGCCGTGCGTAATCAGGCCTGATTGCACAGCATGCCGTCCCGCCAGGACTGACTTTTGACATGGGCTACCGCCTCTCGAAAATCTACACCCGCACCGGCGACGCAGGCACCACCGGCCTCGGTGACGGCTCGCGCGTCGGCAAGGAGGCGCCGCGCATCGCGGCGCTCGGCGACGTCAACGAGTTGAATGCCGTAATCGGCCTGTTGCTGTGCGAGTCACTCCCCACCGAAGTGGGGGCGCTGCTCACCGGCATACAGCATGACTTGTTCGACCTCGGCGGCGAACTCTCGGTCCCGGGTGGACAATTTCTGAAGGATACGCAGCCGGCCAGGCTGGAAACGGTGATCGACCGCTTCAACGGCGAACTGGCACCGCTCAAGGAGTTCATCCTGCCCGGGGGGATGCGGGCCGCCGCACTGACGCATCACGCCCGCACGATCTGCCGCCGCGCCGAACGTGCGGTCGTGGCACTGGCGCACAACGAGGCCGTTTCGGAACCCGCGCGCCAGTATCTCAACCGGCTCTCGGATCTGCTGTTCGTGCTCGCGCGCTGGCTCAACAAGCACGCCGGCCACGGCGACGTGCTCTGGCAGAAGGGCGTCAACGCCTAGCCGGGTTCAGTGGCTACGCAACACCAGGCCGAGGCCTTCGAGCAGTTTGAGGATAGCGTAGCCCCACCAGACGGTATAGAGCACGTAGAACATCAGCAAGCCCAGCATCTCGCTCACCATGTTGGATACTTTTTCGGCCTCGATGCCGAAATAGTTGTGGGCGGGCTCGACCCCTTTCTTCATCACCTCGACGACCGCCTTGGCCTCGGGTATGCGCTTCTCGAACTTGAGCGACTTGTCGAGGCGGTTCAGCATCTGCCACCAGTTCGCGAGCACCACCCGCGCCGGCAGTTCGTAACGCTGGTTGAGCGCCGCCTCGTCATTCCTGAATCCGTCTTCCGCATCCTGCAGGACGACCGCCAATAACTTGCCGAGATCGCCGCCGAGTTGCAGGTTCTCACCGCTGGAGGCGACCTCGATCCCCGCCGCGGCATACATGGCTTGCGCTGTCTGGGCGTCCTTGAGCGCTTTCGCGGGCAACTCGAGCTTGAAGGTCTTGCCGGCCATGGCGTCGGCGTATTTGGAGATTTTCGGCAGGAAGTAGGACGACCCCTTCGACAGGCGGTTGAACATATCGTCGGCGAACTGGAGGCCGTTGCGGCCCTCGCCGAACACCGGGGCGAAAATCAGCGCCAGCACGAAGGCAAAACTGAGGCTCAGGATCAGGCCGGTAATGAAGGAAGGACGATTGCGGATCAGCATCTCATTCCTCCCAGCGCAAGGCACGCATGTTGCCGAAGAACTTGGCGAACACCCAGAAGCCGAACACGGCAACGATCAGCCAGAAGAGCACGTTGCCGACGAATTCGATGCCGCTCACCAGTGCCATCGGCCAGTTGAGATACTCAAGCTCGACCAGCTTCTTGGGCAGCACCGCAGCGCGGTTAATGAAGCCGGCGATGATGGTGATGGCGTAGAAACCGCGGATCTGGTGGCAGTCCACCACCGTTGTTGTCAGCGCGCCGATCTGGATGCCGATCAGCGAACCGACCAGCATGCCCATTGCCAGCGTATAGAAGACATAGCCGTGGATCGCGTATTGGGTAATCGAGGCGATGCCGGCGGTGAAGATGATCTGCAGGATGTCGGTGCCGACCGTGGTCGCGCCCGACACGCCGAAGACATAGACGAACATCGGAAAGGTGACGAAACCGCCGCCGACGCCGAGAATCGCGGCGAGGATGCCGACGATCAACCCGCCGATGGCGACGAACACCCCGGAGATGCTCTTGGGCGCGCCCATGCGCCGGTCGAAGGTGATCATCGGCGGCAGGTTGATCTTTTGCAGGAAGGTGACCTCTCCCGTCTGGCAGTGCGGGTCGCCCTGACTGGTATCGCCGGCGGCCCGCGCCTTGTGGGCCTTGTAGTGGTCGAGCGCGGCGTAGAAGCCGAGGAAGCCGAGCAGCACCGCATACATCACGCTGATGAACATTTCGGACAGCAGCGGATCGGCATCGTAGAGGCCGCGATTGATCGCGCCGCCGATGAAGGTGCCCACGCCGGAACCAATCAGGAAGGCGATCGCCAGCTTGACCGACACGTTGCCGAGGCGATTGTGCAGCGCCGTGCCCATGATCGCCTTGGCAAAGATGTGGAACACGTCGGTGCCCACGGCCATGATGCCCTTGACGCCCACCGCCATCAGGGCCGGCGTGATAATGAAGCCGCCACCGGCGCCGATGGTCCCGGTGATAAGGCCCGCCGCCAGACCGATACCGATCGAGATGATGAAGATCTCGGTCGAGTAGAACGAGGGCGCGTAAGTGGATTTGCCGCCCAGCATCGGGGTACCCGCGGCCTCGGCCAGCGTTACCACCAAAATGGGCAATAGCAGCAGGCCGATCAGGAGCAGCTTGCGCCGGTTACGCAGGATGTCTTGCGATACCTCGAGATCCCAGCGTGCATACGCTATCGACCCCGCCATGAGGAAATCATATAGCTGCCTGCCCATTTCAACTCCCTGTGTTTATTGGTGTTGTGTTGAAAATGCGGTTCGAGCTCGTTTGCTGGCTAATAGGCAGGCAATCCTGCCCGGCTGGACAGAACCGGCGCTGTGCGTGGTCTTGTATCGCTTTGGATTCTCCGGGTCATTCTAGTAGCCTTTCCCGGGTTGTCTATTGCAGTGGGCGCTAGGCACATACGTAGTTTTACTGAGGCCATAAAACGCAATTGGCCACGGTGCCGTCTCGCCAGCGCTGACTTTCAGCGTACTAAAAGAACCCGCTAGCGAATTCTGAGCCGCTGGTTGTCCAGGCACTTCATGAATTCGCCGCTCACGGCCCGCAGGCGCTGGTTGAGCAGCATCAGCAGTTCCATCAGGATCTTGACGCCGATTTTCGCTTCCTCGGCGACCAGCCGGGTCAGCGCGTCGCGATCCAGGACCGCGAACAGGGTCGGCGCCAGCGTGATGCAACTGGCGAAGCGCGGCTCGCCGTCGATCAGCGACATCTCGCCGAGGGTCTTGCCGGGACCATCGACGGCTAGCCGTTGTGGCAGGCCCTGACGGTCGCGCTTGAGAATCTCGACACTGCCTTCGAGTAGCAGCAGCATGCAGTCGCCGGGCTCTTCCTCGCGGATGATCTCGATGCCGATGTCGGCGCGGTAGCAGCGCATGTATTGTGCCAGGCGTTCGATTTCCACCCGGTCGAAATCCTCAAACAGCCGGATGTGCTCGATGATCTCCATGATGCGATCGACATGGGCGGTTGCATTGCCCAGCAACTGCAGGTTGGCGAACGGATCGGCGGAAGTGAGGTTGTTCATGGCAGCGGTTGGACCGGTGAGATGGCGCATTCTAGCCGGCTAGGAGCCAGATGACCAAGCCAAGCCAAAGCCCGAATACCCCCATTAAATGGGGATCACTCAACAATTCGCGCGCCGGGTCGCCTCCGCCGCCAGCCCGATGCAGGCGATACAGGTAACGCAGCAGGCCATAGAGCACGCAGGGCACGGTGGCGATCAGCCAGGGTGTGCCGTGCAGGGCGATGGTCTCCTCGCTCACCGTGTAGAGGCTGTAGGCGATCACCGTCGCTCCGCCGGACAGCGTGATGAACTGGTCCAGCATCGGCGCCGAATACTCGTCGAGGACGCGCCGGTGCGGTTTGCCCGCCTCTGCGGGCACCTCCACTTCGGCGCGGCGTTTGGCGAAGCCGAGGAACAGCGTCAACATCAGGCCGCACAGCAGCAGCCAGTGCGAAGGCAGGATGCCCACACCGAGCGTTCCCGCGAGGATGCGCAGCATGAAGCCGGCGGCGATGATGAACACGTCAAGAATCACGACATGCTTGAGGCCGAAGCTGTAGCCGATGTTCATCAGCACGTAGGCGACGAAGATCCACGGCGCCTGCGAAGCCGGCAGGCCCGCTACGCCGAACGCCAGGCCAAGCCCCAGGACGAGGCAGACCAGGGCGAGGACAATGGCCGTGCCGATGCCGACCTTGCCGCTGGCGATGGGGCGGTTGCGCTTCTCGGGATGGCGCCGGTCCGCCTCGCGGTCGATGATGTCGTTCAGCACATAGACGGCCGACGAGACGAGGCAGAAGGCGACGAAGGCCGCGAGGACCTGGGCGCGCAGGTCCGGCTGCGCCCACGCATGGCCGAACAGCAGGCCGACCAGCACGAAGCCGTTTTTCACCCACTGGTGCGGGCGCAGCAACTGGATCAGCGGTGGCATGTCTGTTCAGGAAAATAACGGTCGCAGAAATAACAGTGGCGCAGCGGCAGCCATTGAGGCACGCCATAGAAACGCTGGCGCACATCAGCCAATACCGTATCACGATAGCGGGCGTAATCGAAGCCTTGCCCGCGCACTACCCAGAAGCGCGCGCCGCGGTGCTCAAAGCTGTCGATGCGCACGCTGCGGAACCAGTCGGCATACTCGTCATCGCGCGGCGCGGTCTTGCGCAGCACGGTAATGTCTTGACCATCGTGGCTGCGCCAGTCAGTGAGGATGTCGTCGTGGCGCGCATGGCCTGAGCCCGGCCCCAGCACCGGCACGTAGCGGCGCAGGTTGTAGCCAAGAATCACCGCGTTCGAATAGCCGTCGGAAGCGAGCAGCGCGTCCCCCGGGGCAGCGTGTTCCACCAGTGTTTGGCCGTCGAAGGTCAATACGGCGCTGGAATAGTAGGAGGTCGACCGCCAGGTCTCGAGCGGCAGGCGCGATACGGCAAAGGCCAGCGTGACGTGCAACGCCGCAAAACCGAAAAAGAACAGCGCCAGCTTCTGCAGCCCGAACGGCGTCAGCCGCCGCGCCGCCAGCATCAACGTGAAAGGCACGAAGGCGAGCACCCAATGCAGACCGATGGTCTTGCCCAGCGACAGCAGGGCGAACAGCAGCAGGGGCACCGCCATCAGCACCAGCATCACCCGCTCGGAGGCAAAGTCAGCGCTGGCGAGACGGCTCGCTGGCGGACGCCGCAGCAGGGTCCACACCACCGGTGGCGTCAGAACGTACAACAGCATCGCCGGATACAGCAGTGGCGTTTTCAGGTTGAGGCCCGTATTGCTGCTGCCGTGCCGATTGACGAAATTGAAGAGGTAGTTGGTCCAGCAGTGTTCGCTGTTCCACCATGCCATCAGCAGCAGGGCCGGCACGGTGCAAGCATAGGTGATGGCAAGGCCGGTGAAGGCCCGCGGCGTGCGGCGGCGCAAGACATCGATCAGATAGGCGAAGCCGAGTAGTGCGGCAAAGTATTTCGACAGTACCGCCCCGGCCAGAAAGATGCCGGCGACGAGATACAGGCGCCAATCGTCGTCGCGCGCGGCGAGCAGCCAGGCCAGGCCGGACAGCACGGCAAAATAGACCAGCGCGGTATCGGTGGTGACGAAGACATCCCAGACATTCACCGGCGCCAGCAAGACCAGCAGCGCAACCCAGTCCCGTTGCCCGGCCTGCGTGGGCCACAGCCGCGGCCAGGCCCAGCGCACCGCCAGCGCAAGCAACAGCGGCTGAACAATCTGGGGCAACCGCAGCCACGCCGCGGTGTCGGAGACAATCAGGAGGCCGGCCAGCCACCAGCCGATCATCGGCGGATGATCGTAGAAGCCCCAGTCCGGCACCTTGCCCCACCAAATGAAATAGGCCTCGTCACCGGTGATGGGCAACGCCATTGCCAGCCACAGGCGGAAAACCAGCGTCAACCCCGCGGCGAGGAAAAACAGGCGTTCGGGGGTAAGCGCAGGTCTTGCCAAGGCGCGGGATTAAGAATCGGGGGTCAGCGCGTCGCCAGCGCCGCCCGGCGCTGCCTGACGGCATCGGCCAACTGGTCGAGCACGGTCACGGTGTCCGCCCAGCCGAGGCAGGCATCCGTGATCGAGACCCCGTGCAGGAGCGGCTTGCCGGGTTTCAGATCCTGGCGTCCCTCGTTGAGGTGCGATTCGATCATCACGCCGAAGATGCGCTCTTCGCCGGCCGCGAGCTGGCCCGCCACATCGGTGCCCACTTCCATCTGGCGCTTGTAGTCCTTGCGGCTGTTGCCGTGCGAGAAGTCAACCATCACGCGCGCCGCGAGGCCGGATTTGCCGAGATCGGTGCACGCCGCATCGATGCTGGCATGGTCGTAGTTGGTCTGCTTGCCGCCGCGCAGGATGACGTGGCAGTCCTCGTTGCCGTTGGTCGAGACGATGGCCGAGTGCCCGGCCTTCGTCACCGACAGGAAATGGTGCGGCGCCTGCGCGGCACGTATGGCATCGACGGCGATCTTGATGTTGCCGTCGGTACCGTTCTTGAAGCCGACCGGACAGGACAGGCCGGACGCCAGTTCGCGGTGCACCTGTGATTCGGTGGTGCGGGCGCCGATGGCGCCCCAGCTGATGAGGTCGGCGGTGTATTGCGGCGAGATCGTATCGAGGAATTCGGTAGCGCAGGGCAGGCCCATCTCGGCCAGTTCCCAGAGCAGGCGACGCGCGAGGCGCAAGCCATCGTTGATCTTGTAGCTGCCGTCCATGCGCGGATCGTTGATCAGGCCCTTCCAGCCCACCGTGGTGCGCGGTTTCTCGAAATAGACGCGCATCAGGATCAGCAGGTCGTCCTTGAGGCGATCATGCTCCTGCTTCAGGCGTTGCGCGTATTCGAGTGCCGAGTCGAAATCGTGGATCGAGCAGGGGCCCACCACGACCAGCAAACGGCTGTCGGCACCGTGCAGGATGCGGTGGATGCCCGCGCGGGCATCGTAGGCGGTAATCGCGGCCGACTCGGTCGCCGGAAACTCGCGCAGGATGTGGCCGGGCGGCGAAAGTTCCTTGATCTCCTTGATGCGTACGTCGTCGACGATGTGCTTCATGATGATGGCCCAAACGAAAAGGGGTCAATTTTACCGCAGCGCACACCAACGCTGGCCTTCAGTGAAACAGGAGCCGGAAGAGGGCGCGGCAGGCCGGGGCCGTCCTCATGAAACATCTGATCTGGGTAGGGCTAATGTCGCGACATCGATGGCGGCAATGGCATCCGCCGCCCGCCGCAGTGCGGGGAGAAACTGCAAGGCCTTGGTATGTGAAACCCGTATCAAAGGTGCCTGGATGGCGATGCCCGTGTTCGAGCGCCCCCTGAACGCGGCACCAGCACGGCGATGCAGAAGAGGCCGGGAAGGAACTCTTCGTTATCGACGGCATAGCCGTCGCGCTTGATATTCTCGATCTCGCGTTCCAGGGCCGCCAGATCCGTGATCGTCCCGGCCGTGTAGCGATCGAGCGGCACCTGCTCCAGCAGCCGCTGACGCTGCCGGGCGCTCATCTGCGCCAAAAACAGCTTGCCGCTGGCAGAACAGTGGGCCGGCACGCGCGACCCCGAGTGCAGATAGAACCGCAGCGGCGCCGACGTTTCCACCCGATCGAGATACAGCACCTCGTCTCCGGCCAGCGCCGTGATGTTGCAACTCTCCCCCACTTCTTCAACCAGATTGCGCAACACCGCATGCCGCGCGCCATGTACGGTGTTGTTGAGCAGCAGATCCTCCGCCAGCCGACGCAGCCGCAATCCGGTGCCGTAGTGGCGACCATCGCTTTCCCGCTGCAACATGCCGGCACTCTCCAGTTGCTGCAGCATGCGGTGCAGGGTCGGCTTCGGCAGCCCGGTTTCCTCCACCAGACTTTGCAGCGTAAAGAAACGATCCGTCCTCGCAATAACTTCCAATAACGAAAACAGCCGTAATGCCGGTGTGTCGCCGTCGACTCTCAAGGGATCGGAGATGTGCTTTGTCATGGTCTGTTTCATTTGTTATTACGAATAAATACATACTGGTTTTCTTACATTTCTGATACTTTTTGTCTCTATTTTAGAGACAGTTTGTTGACTTCCCCTTTTATCAAGCCTAGTATTTACTAAAGTTTCATTTTATGGAACTTATATAAACATTTTTTAATATTCTATAAAGGTATTCGCAGATGACCACCCATGATAACCGTACCGTGCCGGCAGGGCCGACGCGGATGACGCCTTCCGAAGCCTTTGTCGAGACCATGGTAGCCAACGGTGTGACCGACATGTTTGGCATCATGGGATCGGCCTTCATGGACGCGATGGACATCTTTGCGCCGGCGGGCATACGTCTGATTCCGGTCGTCCATGAGCAAGGGGCCGGGCACATGGCGGATGGCTATGCACGCGTTTCCGGCCGTCACGGTGTCTGTATCGGCCAGAACGGTCCCGGCATCAGCAACTGCGTCACCGCCATTGCGGCGGCCTATTGGGCGCACAGCCCGGTGGTGATCGTGACGCCGGAGACCGGCACCCTGGGCATGGGGCTGGGCGGCTTCCAGGAAGCCAATCAACTGCCGATGTTCCAGGAATTCACCAAGTACCAGGGCCACGTCAATAATCCGAAGCGCATGGCCGAATTCACCGGCCGCTGCTTCGATCGCGCCATGAGCGAGATGGCACCGGCCCAGCTCAACATCCCGCGCGACTATTTCTATGGCGATATCGTCTGCGAGATTCCCCAGCCGTCCCGCCTCGATCGCGGTCCCGGCGGCGAGCAGAGCCTGAACGCGGCGGCGGCGCTGCTGGCGGCCGCCCGGTTCCCGGTCATCATCTCCGGTGGTGGCGTGGTCCTGGCCGACGGCGTCGCGGCCTGCCAGGCGCTGGCTGAACGGCTGGGCGCCCCCGTGGTCAACAGCTACCTGCATAACGACTCCTTCCCCGCCAGCCATCCGCTGTGGTGCGGTCCGCTCGGCTACCAGGGCTCGAAGGCCGCCATGAAGCTGATGGCCAAGGCCGATGTGGTGGTTGCCCTGGGGTCGCGTCTGGGCCCCTTCGGGACGCTGCCGCAGCATGGCATGGATTACTGGCCGAAGGACGCCAAGATCATTCAGATCGACGCCGATCACAAAATGCTGGGGCTGGTGAAGAAGATTTCCGTGGGCATCTGCGGCGATGCCAAGGCGGCCGCGCTCGCGCTGACGCAACGGCTTGCCACGCGCACGCTGGCCTGCGATGCGACGCTGGTTGAGCGTGCCGGGGAGATCAAGGCCGAGAAGGCGGCTTGGGAAAAGGAACTCGACGCATGGACGCACGAGCGCGATCCGTACAGCCTCGACATGATCGACGAGAACGGCAAGGAGCAGACTTTCAATGGCGGCCAGTACCTCCATCCGCGGCAGGTGCTGCACGAGCTGGAGAAGGCCATGCCGGCCGATGTCATGGTGTCGACCGACATCGGCAACATCAACTCGGTGGCCAATAGCTACTTGCGGTTCGAGCAGCCGCGCAGCTTCTTCGCAGCGATGAGTTTCGGCAACTGCGGTTATGCCTTCCCGACCATCATCGGGGCCAAGGTGGCGGCGCCGCACCGTCCGGCGATTTCCTATGCCGGGGACGGCGCCTGGGGGATGAGCCTGATGGAAACGATGACCTGTGTCCGTCACAACATCCCGGTGACCGCCGTGGTCTTCCACAACCGCCAGTGGGGCGCGGAGAAAAAGAACCAGGTCGATTTCTATAACCGCCGCTTCGTCGCGGGCGAACTGGAGAATCAGTCCTTCGCCGGGATTGCCCGCGCCATGGGCGCAGAGGCCATCGTCGTCGATAAGCTGGATGCGGTCGGCCCCGCCCTCAAAAAAGCCATCGACTTGCAGATGAACCAGGGCAAAACCTGCATCATCGAAATCATGTGCACCCGCGAACTCGGCGACCCCTTCCGCCGCGATGCCCTCGCCAAACCCGTCCGCCTGCTCGATAAGTACAAGGACTACGTTTGAATAAACGATCCTTCCAGAAACTGCCATTCCGTTGAATCAAATCCGGCTTTACTCAGCAACACCATATCAGAGGAGCATCATATGAAACTCTTTCCTGCAGTCCTGTCTTCAATCGCCTTGAGCATGATGGTGAGTGTTCCCGCACATGCCGCCGACTATTCCGGCCCCGCCATCAAGTTCCGGCTTGCACATACCACACCGCCAGGCAACCACATCACCCTGGCTTACAAGCAGTTCGGGGATTTGGTGGAAAAGAAGTCGAACGGAAAGATCAAGGTGCAGATTTTCCCGGGTGCGGTACTCGGCAGCGACCGCGTCCTCGTCGAAGGCGCACAGAAGGGCACACTTGAAATAGGGGTCAGTTCCACGCCCAACCTCGCGAACTTCTCTCCCATGTTCCAGGTATTCGATCTGCCCTATATCACCGAACCGAAGAATCAGGCCAAGCTCTATCGCTCGATTGATCAAGGCGGTCCGCTGAACGCTTACTTCGAGAAGGTCGCCAACAACATCGGCATGCAACCCATCATGTACGCCGAATATGGTTATCGCCATTTTGTCTCGGCATCAAAACCCCTAAACAAGGTTAGTGATCTTGCCGGTCTCAAGATGCGCACGACGGATTCGCCCGTCGAAGTCGCGGTGGCGAAGGCGCTTGGCACCAATCCGGCACCCGTGGCCTGGGGCGAGGTTTACACGGCGCTCCAGCAGGGCACGATCGACGCCGAAGGCAACACTTTCCCGCACCTCTTTGGCGCCAAGCATCATGAAGCGCTAAAGTTTGCCATCACCTCTGCCCATAACTATGGCATGCAGGTCGCCATGGCAAACAAGAAATGGTGGGATGGTCTTCCGGCCGAGGCGCAGAAAATCATCATGGAATCCGCCAAGGAAGCTGTCGAGTATCAGCGCACCGTGCTGTACCCGAAAAACGAAACCGATGCACGCAACGGGTTCGTGAAAGCCGGCATCACCATCCATGATGCGACGGACGAAGAAATCAAGGCCTTCCGCAAACTGAGTCAACCGGTCTTCGACGAGTTCGCCGCCAAACTCCCTGCCGAGCTTGTCAAACTCGTCCAGGACACGCAGAAGTAATATTGGCCATTGCTTGACCCCAACAAGTGTGCCGGGATCCCCCCGGTCCCGGCACACTCAACTGCACCATCCGACCAGGGAGTTGCGGAATGTCTGCAGAACCCGTATTGAGAACACAGTCGCAATCGTCCATAGCGATATTGAGCCGTAATCTGGAAAAACCGCTGTTGTTCGTTGGGCTATTGTTGATGATCCTTGTCATCAACTACCAGACCCTGTTCAGATACACCGTTTCGACTGCATCCAATTTTCTCAATGATCCGGGAACCGCCGCCTGGCTGGGCAACCTGTTCGACGTAGATGGGCTGCGCCGGGGTCTGCGCAGCATCGTTGGATGGGCGGTGTGGACCGAGGAACTCGCGCGCTACCTGTTCATCTGGATCTCCTATCTTGCGGTATCCATTGCGATTCTCAATCGCAGCGCGATTCGCATCGACGTCATCTACAAGATGCTGCCCGAGCGGTATCAGAAGATCAGCTGGATCGTCGTCAACCTGTGCACGCTGGCGCTCGTTGCGCTGTTTTTCTACATGGGGACCAACCATGTCGGCATGCAAATCATCACCCCGCAAACGACGCCGGCACTGCAAATCAGCTATTTCATTCCCTATCTCATTTTGCCGATCGGCTTCGGGCTGATGAGCATCCGGGTGCTGCAGGATTTATGGTGGCAAACCCGTCAGATGCCCTGGCATGACAGCCTGATCGGACTCGCACTAACCCTGCTCGTTTTTCTTCCGGTACTGATCACGGATACCTGGCCGGCCACGCCGCTGCTGTTTTCCTACTTCGTCCTGTTTCTGCTCATCGGCGTGCCGATTGCCTTTTCGCTCGGGCTGGCAACGGTCGGGACGGTAATGGGTGCCGGCACCCTGCCGATCGACTATCTGGCCCAGATCGCATTCACCTCGATCGACTCCTTCCCCATCCTGGCCATCCCGTTCTTCATCGCTGCAGGGGCGTTCATGGGGGCTGGCGGCTTGTCGAAGCGACTGTTGGCCGTGGGCGACGAGTTGGTGGGCGCACTGCCGGGAGGCATGGCGCTCGCGACAATCGTGACCTGCATGTTCTTTGCCTCGATCAGCGGCTCGGGACCCGCGACGGTTGCGGCCGTCGGCGCGATCACCATTCCGGCGATGATTGCGCGCGGCTACGACAAGTACTTCTCGGCTGCCGTGGTGGCCGCGGCGGGCGCCATCGGCGTCATCATCCCGCCCAGCAACCCGTTCGTGGTGTACGGCATTGCCGCCGAAGCCTCGATCGGCAAGCTGTTCATCGCCGGCATTGTCCCGGGCATGCTCATGGGACTGGCCCTGATGGCAGTTGCTTTTATCGTATCGAAAAAGAAAGGTTGGAAGGGCGAGGAGCGCGTCAGGACAGCCGGTTCCATGCTGCGTGCGCTATGGAGCGCGAAGTGGGCATTGCTGGTACCGGTGATCGTGCTCGGCGGTATCTACGGCGGCCTGATGACACCGACCGAGTCCGCCGCGGTGGCGGCCCTGTACGGTCTCTTGGCAGGCATGTTCATCCACCGCGAAATGAACCTGAAAAGCCTGTGGGATGCTACGCTCGAATCCACCGCGACTTCTTCGATCATCATCCTGTTGATCGCGATGGCATCGATCTTCGGCAACATCATGACGATCGAGCGCATCCCGGAAATCATTGCAGAGACAATTCTCAGCGTAACCTCCGAGAAGATCATCATCCTTCTGCTGATCAACGTCTTCCTGTTAGGGGTCGGCCTCTTCATGGAAGCACTCGCGGCGATCGTCATCCTGACGCCAATCCTCCTGCCACTGGTCACGGCCGTCGGGGTAGATCCGATTCACTTCGGCATCATCATGGTGGTCAACCTCGCCATCGGCTTCATTACGCCGCCCGTGGGCGTCAACCTCTTCGTGGCCAGCAGCATCGCGAGGGTACCGATCGGTCTGGTCGCCCATGCCGCGCTCCCGTTCCTGTTCGTGATGTTGGTGATGCTGATGCTGATCACCTACATCCCCACGCTGTCTTTGATGCTGTTGTAACTTTCTGCGACGGAATATCCGAATATGAGCGAATCAAGCCTGCCAGTCTCATCGAATCGCCTGCTCGATGCCTGTCAGCAGTTCAGCCGGCTTGTCGCCCAGGATGGCAAGCCGCCGGTCTGCTTCGCGGCGGTAGATGGCGCCGGAGAGTTGCTGTGTTTTCATCGCATGGACGGGGCGCCCATGCGTCTCATATCGATCGCCATCGGCAAGGCCTACACGGCAGCGCGCATGGAAACGCCTACTGCGTTGTTTCAGGCCCGCCTGGCCCGGGAGAAGCTCACCCTCGCCGATTTCTGCGATGATCGGTATACCGCCCTGCCGGGTGGCATACCGATACGCAGTGGCAACCACGTTGTAGGGGCAGTCGGTGTCAGCGGTCGGGGACTGGAAGACGACCACGCACTGGCCGGTTCATTTGCCGACATCATCGATGGCAACTGCGCGGCAAAGCCGGAATAGCTGATCCTGCCTAGCCCGTCCCACCCACGGTCATGCCGTCGATCCGCACCGTCGGCTGGCCGACGCCGACCGGCACGCTCTGGCCTTCCTTGCCGCAGGTGCCGACGCCCGGATCGAGCGCGAGGTCGTTGCCGATCATGGACACGCGTTTCAGTACGTCCGGGCCATTGCCGATCAGGGTGGCGCCCTTCACCGGCTGCGTGATTTTGCCGTTCTCGATCAGGTAGGCCTCGGCTGCGGAGAAGACGAACTTGCCGCTCGTGATATCGACTTGGCCGCCGCCGAAATTGGCGGCGTAGAGCCCCTTTTTCACTGAGGCAATGATTTCCCGCGGGTCCCGGCCGCCCGCCTCCATCGTCGTGTTGGTCATGCGTGGCAGGGGGATGTGGGCGAAAGATTCGCGCCGTCCGTTGCCCGTCGATTGCACACCCATCAAGCGGGCATTCAACATGTCCTGCAGGTAGCCGACGAGAATGCCGTCCTCGATCAGCACCGTGCGCTGCGTCGGGTTGCCTTCGTCGTCGATCGACAGCGAGCCGCGCCGGTCCGGAATGCTGCCATCGTCGACGACCGTCACCCCCTTCGCTGCGACCCGTTCGCCGATACGGCCGGAAAACGCCGAACTGCCCTTGCGGTTGAAGTCGCCCTCCAGGCCGTGACCGATCGCCTCGTGCAGCAGGATGCCAGGCCAGCCACTGCCGAGCACCACGGTCATTTCGCCTGCCGGCGCGGGTTTTGCATCCAGATTGACGCGCGCCTGATGCACGGCCTTCCCGGCATAGTCGGCGAGTACAGCGTCGGTGAAGTAGCCGTAGTCGAAGCGGCCACCACCGCCGGCCGAGCCCTGCTCGCGCCGGCCGTGTTCTTCGAGAATGACGGTGATCGACACGCGCGCCAGCGGCCGCACATCGGCGGCCAGATGGCCATCGGAGCGTGCCACCAGCACGGTCTCCCAGCTGCCGGCGACATGGGCCATCACCTGCGTCACGCGCGGATCGGCCGCACGCGCCAGGGCTTCGAGACGTTCGAGCAGGCGCACCTTCGCACCCGCGTCGAGCGAGCCGATCGGATCGGTGCCGGCATACAGCGCCGGCATGCCCTGCCCGGCCAGCATGGGCGCGTGGCCCGCCCCACCCGCCGCCGCGATCGCGCGCGCCGCGCGCGCCGCGCCCATCAGGGCCGGCAGGCTGATCTCGTCGGAATAGGCGAAGGCCGTCTTCTCGCCACTGATGGCACGCACGCCGACGCCCTGCTCGATGTTGAAGCTGCCTGACTTGACGATGCCCTCTTCCAGGCTCCAGGCCTCGGAGCGGGCGAACTGGAAGTAGAGGTCGGCATAGTCGAGCCGGTGGCCGAACAGCTCGCCGAATACCTTGGACAACCGGGCCGGACTCAGGTCGTAGGGGGCCAGCAGATGCTGCTCGGCGGTCAGGAAATGGGCTTGGATCGCTTGGGTTGTCATTGGGCTCGGGTGGTTATTCGGTCGTGCCGTCTCGCCAGCACTGACTTTCAATATGGGGACGAGTTTACAGTCTTCTATGGCGCAGGGCCGGCAGGCTCGTCCGTACCTCGGCAATGCGCGCGGGATCGAGATCGGCGCAAACGACGCCCTCGCCCTTGTCGAGCCGTGCGATCACCTCGCCCCACGGATCGACGATCATGCTGTTGCCGTGCGTCACGCGCCCGGTCGGGTGTTGTCCGCCCTGCGCCGAGGCGAGCAGATAGCACTGGTTCTCGACGGCACGTGCGCGCAGGAGCATCTCCCAGTGCGCGCGGCCGGTGGTCTCGGTGAAGGCGGCCGGCAGCACGATCAAATCCACGATCCCCAGCGCACGAAACAGCTCGGGAAAGCGCAGGTCGTAGCAGATGCCCAGCCCCACGCGGCCACAAGGTGCATCGAAGGCGACAGGCACAGCCGGTCCTGCCTCGATGGTTTCCGCCTCGTCGTACGCCTCCTCGCCCTTGCGGAAGCCGAACAGGTGGATCTTGTCGTAGCGCGCCACCTGTCGCCCCTGCGGATCGAAGACGAGACAGCTGTTGAGCAGCTTGCCCGGCACGTGCGCCTGCAATGGGATCGAACCGCCGACGAGCCAGATATTGTGCCTCACGGCCGCCGCCGCGAGAAAGTCCTGGAGCGGCCCGCTGCCGGCCGGCTCGCGCACCGCCAGCCGGTCGGCATCGCTGCCGCCGATGATCGGGAAGTATTCGGGCAGGGCCACCAGTTGCGCGCCTTGATCGGCGGCTGCAGCGAGCAGACGCGTTGCCGTGACGAGGTTTGCCGCCACGGCGGGCGTCGAGATCATCTGGATGGCGGCGATGCGCAAGGTATTCGTCATGGCACGTTCGGCATTTGTTCGGAAAACTTGCGCTGGATCTTCTCCACTTTCGGATCGTCCCACCCGCCCGTAACGGCATATTCGAAGGCGAAGATCTGGTCGAGCGGATCGTTGAGTATCTTTTGTGCCGCCCAGGCCACGGCGCCGATGGCCGGATTCGCGATCATCGCGCCGACGGCGAGCGTTTCGCCGAGCGCGGGTTGCACGCGCACCTTGAGGTTCTGCGTCTCGGCGGGCAGATCGACCTGGCCGGACAGCAACACCTTGGCCGCGGGTCCGCGAATGCGCAATTCGTCCGTCTGCATCACACCCTTGGCGATCGTCGCCTCGCCGGCAATGCTATCGAAGGCGAAGCCCTCGCTGAAGATATCGCGGAAATCGAGCGTAATGCGCCGCGGCAGCGATTGCAGAGACAGCACGCCGAGCAGGCGGCCGACGCCGGGTTCCAGCTTCTTGAACTGTCCCTTGCCGATATCCGCCTTGATGCGTCCCGAGAGGCTGGCCGAATCAAAGGCGAAGGGATTGCCCGACCAGCGGATATCGCCCGAGATGTCGGCCACGCCCCGCCGCAGGGCGTCGGGCATGCCGAGGCGATCAAGCAACTTCTCGGCGTTATTCACATCCAGTTTGAAGACCAGGCCTGTTTCGGCCGGGGTGGTGCCCGCCGGGCGCCAGCGCCCATCGCCGCTCAACTGGGCGGCATCGTTGCGGACATCGAGCTTGGCTTGCCAGGCGCCGTCACGGTTCTCGGCCTTGACCTTGAGCTCGCCGAGCGCCAATTCGTCAACACGAAAGTTGTCGATCGTCAGGTCCAGCGCCGGCATTTCACGGCTGGAGTCCGGCGGCTCAGGGTCCTGGGTTCCGCCCTGGGCATCGCTGGCCGGGAGGGTCAGGCGACTCAGTCGGGCGACGATGCGCCCCGCGCCCGTGCCATCCCAGGTGATCTGCCCCTGCGCCTCGCGACTTTCGATTCCGAAGCGCCAGCGCGACTCGCTGCGCGTTCCTTGCAACTGCACGTCATGGAACATACGGTGCGCGACCTGCAATTCCGGGCTGCGGAGGTCGATCAGTGACAAGGCGGGGAAGCCGCCGGTCTTGCCCGCCTCCCCATTGCCATTGTCCAGCAGCGCACGCCAGGCATCGGCCTCGATGCGCGGGAGGTTCACGGCAAGAGCAATGCCTTGTGCTGGCAGGGGCGGCTGGGCAATCGATTGTTTAACGGCCGCTGCACCGAGGGCGAGCCGGCCGCGCCAGCTTTCGCCCGTACCCTGCAGCCGCACGCCCGCGAAGTCGCCCAGTGTCAGGGTCCAATCGTTGCGCTGTGGCTCGATGCGCCCCTGCACGAGGAGCGGCAGCGCGGTTGCGGCGGACTTGTTGAGCGGCATTGGCAAGCTCGAGGCCAGACCGGCCAGGGTCGATTCGATGCGCAACTCGGCCGTCGGCTTTTTGACGGTCAGCACGCCGCGCCAGGGCGTTTCGCCCGACAAATGGTCGAGGACGCGCAGGCCGTAATGACGCCGCAGTCCATTCGCTTCCAGCGTCCCGGCGGCGTTGATGCGCACGCTGCCGCCCGGCAGGGTGCCAATTTCCAGGGCCAGCGGCTGGTCAAGAAAACGCGCGCGCAGGTTCTTCGCCTGCATGCGGTCGGCGGTAAAGGAAAACTCGCCCTGCGCTGCCGTGAACGGCGGCACGTCCTTCAGCACGTCGAGCCGATTGTCGGCGAAGCGATAGCGCCCCTGCACTTGTGTCGTGTCGATGCGGCGCAGGGGCAAGATCAGCTTCAGGTCGAGTTCGCCGCTGCCCGTCGCGGCCATCGTCTCGGTGAAATGATCGATGCGCGTCCCGACCGGACTGGCCTCGATGAAGTTGAGAAAACGCTGCGTTTCACCCTTGGCGCGGCCGGTCACGACCAGCGTTTCTTCGGCGGATTCGAGATCGGCGATTTCGGCACGCACGTCCGACAGACCGACCCCCATGATCGTGGCGCGCTGCCCGCGGATCAGCATGCGCTCGCCCTCGAACAACAGATCGCCATCGATATCGACGATGCCCGGCCAACCGGGCGCGTAATCGAGTTGCCCCCCCCGGAACGTCCCCTTGACCTGGAAGATGCCCCCCTTGCCGCCACGGAAGGGAAACTGCGCCAACGGTCCCTTCAGCCGCAAGGTCGCGCTGTCCGCGCGGCCGCCGAGGATGCTGGTGCGCAGCCAGTCGCGCGCATCCTTGTTCACCGCGAGCGGCATGTACCGCCAGACGACATTCCCGGCGCCATCAGACAGCTTCGCGGCAAGGTCGATCTCGCCCGGCCCCTGGCCGGTGTAACGATAGCTTCCCGTCGCTTCGCCTTTCGCGTCGTCATTGATGAAGTTGACGCGCTGGAACAGGATCTCGGTCATGCCGGCCTTCGTTCGCCAGCCGACCTCGGCTTCCAGGCGCGACAAGGTCAGGGTTGGCTCCGGGAAGACTGCCGGAAGATCGACAGTCACGTTGCGACTGTCGAGCACAACCTGTCCGGCACGTTCGTCACCCTCCACGCGCCCGGCGAGGCCTGCAAATCCCGGCAGTGCCTCATGCGCCACCACGCCCAGACGGGCGAAGCTTCCCTTGACATGCCAGTGCGTCGGCGCTTCCGGCGCGCCCTGCCAGATCAGGCCGATATCGGACAAACGCCCTTGCGGAGAATATTGTTGTAATCGCTGATGCATCTGTTCCGGAACGGGAAGGTGTTTGACCAGCGCCGCAAGCGCCCCCAGATCAAGGGTGTTGGCACGGAATTCGCCGCCTGCCTGTCGCTTGCCCGTATCCAGCTTCAGCAGCGCATCCGTGGGTTCCACGGCCACCTTGGCGTCCGTCGATAGGGAGAATTCCCGAATCTCGCCGACCTGGCCCGCTTCCGTGCGGTGCCATGACAGGCGGCCCGCGACATGCTGCAGCGCCAGCGGGGGCAGCGCTTCGCCGAAACGCACACCCAGTTCCTCGAGACGCAGGTTGGCCGTGAATCGGGTTGGCACCCGATTGGCAAAACTCAACCAGAGGCGCAGATCCCCCTGGCCACGCGTCATGTCGAGCGGGAGAGTGATCCACGGCGCCCATGCCGCCAGGTCGAGCTGGCCGAGATCAGCATACAACTCGCCTTTCCAGGCAGACAGGTCGGCGGGATTGTGCCCGACGAGATTCCCGCGCAGATCCAGGCGTGTCGCGATTTGCGCGGAGGGTTCCGTGGTCAGGCCGAAGCTGTGATGGCTGCCGAGGTTGCGCAGTTGCAGGTTCAGGTGCTGCAGTTCGAGCGGCGGCGCGCCGCGCAATTCATCGAGCCAGAGAATGCGGGCATCGCGCACAACGATGCGGTACTGCGCCAGCAACCAGGGCAGGAAATCACTGTCGCCCTCGTCGCGCATGGGCAGGCCGGCGATATGAATCGTCCCCGCGGCATCGCGGCGAACATCGAGCACCGGTGCGACAATTTCCAGCCGATGCAGTCGCGGCTCCAGGAACAGGAGCGAAGGCCAGCCGATGTCCGCCTCGACACGATCGAAGGCGAGCGCCGGCCGCCCCTCCCGGTCATGCAACTGCAGCTTTTCGATGACCAGATGGGGGTGCAGACCTGGCCAGGCAGCCGACAGCCCCCCGATCGTGACGGGGAGACCGATCGCTTCCGACAATCTTTGTTCGATCCAGGGTCGATAGGTACCGATTTCCGGCAGGATCCAGTGGCGCCCCACGAGGATCAGGGTCGCCGCCGCAAAGTACAGCACCAGCAGGATGCGGCCCGTCCAGGCAAGCAGGCTGCGAAAGAGGGACGACAAGGGGAATTGGGCGGCAGGCAATGGGGTCTGGGAGCTAGAATGCGCCGATATGACGGCGTCTCCGAATTCTAATCCATGACCCCCCTGCTCTCCCCGACCGACTACTCCCGCTACCTCGCCCGTCTGTTGCAAGCCCGCCCGGAACTGGCGGCCGAAATCGCCGCGCCCGAGGCGCTCGACCCAACGATCCTGCAAGCCTGGCTGGCCGAAACCCCGGTGACGGAGGACAACCTCAAGCCAGTGCTGCGCCGTCTCAAGCAGCGCGCAATGATGCGGATCGCCAGCCGCGACCTCGCCGGTCGGGCGGATCTCGCCGAGGTGGTCGAAAGCATGTCGCTGCTGGCCGATACGGCTGTTGCCACGGCGCTGGTGGTTATCGAAGCCGGCCTCGTCGTCCGCTTTGGCGAACCACGCAACGCGACCGGCGAGCGCCAGCAGCTGATCGTCATTGGCATGGGCAAGCTGGGCGGACGCGAACTGAATGTTTCTTCCGACATCGACCTGATCTTCGTCTATCCGGAGGATGGCGACACCACAGGCAACAATGAGGGCAATCGTTCGATTTCGAATTTCGAATTTTTCACGCGCGTCGGACGCGGTCTGATCAACGCGCTCGCCGACGTCACCGACGCCGGCCAGGTGTTCCGCGTTGACATGCGACTGCGGCCCAACGGCGACTCCGGCCCGCTGGCGTGTTCCTTCGACATGCTGGAGAACTATTTCTACACCCAGGGCCGTGAATGGGAACGCTACGCCTGGATCAAGGCACGGCCGCTGACCCCGTTGACCGGTGCGCGCTGGGAAGACCTCGAAGCGATCCGCTGTTCCTTCGTCTTCCGCAAGTATCTCGACTTCGGCGCGATCAATGCGATGCGCGACCTGCATGCGCAAATCCGTCGCGAAGTGGCGAAGAAGGACAAGGCGAACAACGTCAAGCTCGGCCCCGGCGGGATTCGCGAAATCGAGTTCATGGCCCAGGTCTTCCAGCTGATCCGCGGCGGGCGTGACCGCGCGTTGCAGATCAAGCCCACGCTGGACGTTTTGAAACTGCTGGTTGACCGCGACCAGTTTGAACTCGAGTCCGTCGTCCAGCTCGCCTCGGCCTATCGCTTCCTGCGCCGGCTCGAGCATCGCCTGCAGTATCTCGACGATGCCCAGACCCACGCATTGCCGGAGAACCCCGACGACCAGCAGCGCGTCGCGCTGGCGATGGGATTTGCCAACTACGAAGCGTTGCTGATGGAGCTCGACGACCATCGCCAGAACGTGTCGCGCCATTTCGAATCGGTCTTCGCCGACCCCAATGCGGACAACCATGACCTCGACGTGGTGTGGACGCAGGCGGAATGTCACGTCGAGGAACTGGCGAAACTTGGCTTCGTCGATACGGCATCGCTGTGCGATCGCCTGGGCGGCATCCGCAGCGGCAGTCGCTACCAGCAGATGAGCGAACTGGCGAAGGAACGCTTCGATGCACTGGTGCCGCGCGCGATCCAGGCGGCTTCCGCCACGCCGAACCCGGATGCAACGCTCTCCCGCATGCTCGACCTGATCGACGCCATCGGTCGGCGCTCGGCCTATCTCGCGCTGCTGCTGCAATACCCGCAGGCACTCGATCAGGTGGCGCAGATCGCCAGCGCGTCATCCTGGGCGGCGGGTTATCTGCTGCACCACCCGATCCTGCTCGATGAGCTGCTCGACCAGCGCTTGCTGCAAATGGCACCCGACTGGCTTGCTTTCCGACAGCAGATCAACGAACAGACCGACGCGAACGAGCCCGACACCGAGCAACAGATGGATGACCTGCGCGAAGCGCATCATGCCCAGGTATTCCGCCTTGTCAGCCAGGACATCGCCGGACTGTTCGACGGTGGAGAAGCTGTCGGACCATCTCTCGGAGCTCGCCGACATTCTCGTCCACCGCACGATCGAGCTGGCCTGGCGCAAGCTGCTCAAGAAGCATCGTGACACCCCCGCCTTCGCCGTGATCGGCTATGGCAAGCTCGGCGGCAAGGAACTCGGCTATGCCTCCGATCTCGATCTCGTCTACCTGTTCGACGACCCGGCCCCTGAAGCCGCCGAGATCTATGCCAAGCTTGGCACGCGCCTGAACACCTGGCTGTCGTCGCGCACCGCTGCCGGCATCCTGTTCGAGACCGACCTGCGCCTGCGGCCGAACGGCGACGCCGGCCTGGTCGTCTCATCGCTCGAGGCTTTTCGCAAATACCAGCTCGAGAACGCCTGGGTCTGGGAACATCAGGCGCTGACCCGAGCGCGCTGCGTCGCCGGCGATCCGGCCATCGGCACCGCGTTCGAGAAAATCCGCTGCGAAATCCTCTGCCAGCAGCGCGACCACGCCAAGCTGCGTGAGGAAGTGCTGGCGATGCGGCAAAAGATGTTCGACAACCTGTCAGCGCGCGGCAACGATTCGGTGTTTGATCTCAAGCGGGACTTCGGCGGGCTTGTCGATGTCGAGTTCATCGTGCAGTACCTGATCCTCGCGCATGCCCACAACTACCACCAACTCACCGGCAACCTCGGCAACATCGCGCTGTTGCGGATTGCCGCCGAATGCGGCCTGATCCCGGCCGACCTCGCGGAAACGGCACGCGATGCCTACCGCGAGTATCGTCGCCAGCAGCACCTGCGCCGCCTCAATGACCTCGACAGCCGCGTCGAAGCCGCGCCGCATGCGGCACGCATCGCCGCGGTGCGCGCCCTCTGGAAACACGTGTTTGGAGAAAAGTGATCATGCCCGTTAACTACGCCACCCCCGCTCCTGACCAGATCTTTGCCGTCGCCGGCGTCAAACTGGGGGTCACCGAGGCCGGCATCCGCAAGGCCAATCGCTGCGACCTGACGCTGATTGAACTGGCCCCCGGCAGCCGTGTCGCTGGCGTCTTCACGCAAAACCGCTTCTGCGCCGCCCCCGTAGTGGTGTGCCGCGAGCACCTCCGCCAGGAAGGCATCCGCGCGCTGGTCATCAACACCGGCATCGCGAATGCCGGCACCGGCGCACCCGGCATGGCCGCCGCGCGCGCGACCTGCGCGGCCGTCGCGCAACAACTGGGCATCGCCGCCGACCAAGTGCTGCCCTTTTCCACCGGTGTGATCCTCGAACCGTTGCCGGTTGACCGGCTCGTCGCCGGTTTGCCCGGTGCGCAGGCCGCGCTGAAGGCCGATGGCTGGCACGCTGCCGCGCATGCGATCATGACCACCGACACCGTCGCCAAGGCTGCGTCGGTGAAAGTCAGGGCTGGCGAGACGGCATGTACTATCACTGGCATGGCCAAGGGCGCGGGCATGATCCGGCCGAACATGGCGACCATGCTCGGCTTTGTCGCCACCGATGCCGCCGTCGCCCAGCCGCTGCTGGAAGCGCTCGTCAAGGAGGCCGCCGATGAATCCTTCAACTGCATCACCGTCGATGGCGATACCTCGACCAACGACTCTTTCGTGCTGATCGCCAGCGGCCAGGGCGGTGCGCGGTTCGAATCCGCCGCCGCGCCGGGCTGGGCCGAGTTCAAGGCAGCCGTCATCGCCGTGGCACGCGATCTTGCGCAGGCCATCGTGCGCGACGGTGAAGGCGCCACCAAGTACATCGAGATCGCCGTCGAAGGTGGCCTCACCCACGCGGAATGCAAGGCCGTCGGCTACGCAATCGGTCATTCGCCGCTGGTGAAGACCGCCTTCTTCGCCTCGGACCCCAACCTCGGCCGCATCCTCGCCGCCATCGGCTATGCCTGGAACAACGACCCGGCGCTCAAGGATCTCGATGTTGACAAGGTCAAGGTCTGGCTCGGCGCGGGCGAACACGCGGTACTGGTCGCCGAGAACGGCGGCCGGGCCGCCAGCTACCGCGAAGAAGCTGGCGCCGCCGTGATGAAGCCGGCCGAGATCCGGATCCGCGTCGACCTTGGCCGTGGCAACCAGCAGGCCAATGTCTGGACCTGCGATTTCAGCTACGACTACGTGAAGATCAACGCCGACTATCGTAGTTAAGCATTCCACCCGGCGGCAAGATCTGTCGCTATGATCGCGGTGCGCAAGCGACAGGAACGAGCCGGTTCGCGTTGACCGGTAACCAGGACGTCAGATCGGATTTGCTCCATTCCATAGAGTGCGGCCCATCAACCCTCTGGAGGTCATCTCATGAAAAGAATGCTCACCACCCTCGCGTTCGGCTGCAGCCTCGCCTTGCCGGTGCAGGCACAGAACGCCGCGGAACTCTTCGTCACCGTCAATTCTGCCAGTCCGCAAACGCAGGGCATGGCGCTGGTTCTAGCATCCCAAGCCCTGGAACAAAAAGCCAGTGTCCGGGTCCTGCTCTGCAGCGACGGCGGCCAACTCGCCGTCAAGGGCAAGGAGGGCGCCATGCTCAAGCCACGCAACGTCACGCCCAATCAACTGCTGCAGGGCCTGATGAAGGCGGGCGCCAAGATTGAAGTCTGCGCCTTGTTCTTGCCCAACAGCGACCTGAAGCCCACGGACCTGATCGAGGGCGTCGGCGTTGCCAAGCCGGGTGATGTCACTGCGTATATGCTGCAGCCGAACGTCAAAATCCTGAATTTCTGACACTACCTGTTCCGCTCGTCAGAACACCCCTAAGCCGGTCATCCACCATGGCGCTGTTCTGGCTTGCGCTCGGATGGGCCGCGTATGCCGCGCTGCATTCGCTGCTCGCCGCGCTCGGTTGCAAAGCGTGGGTGACAAGTCGCTGGCCTGGGTTCGCGCCGTATTACCGACTCGTGTTCAACGCAATTGCCATCGTATTGGTACTGCCGCTGGCGTGGGCGACCTACGCAATCCCGGGCGAGTGGCTGTGGCGCTGGACCGGCTTCGCCGCCTGGTTGGCGAATGGACTGGCAACCGCGGCGCTCGCCGGCTTCGTGCTGTCGAGCGGTACCTATGACATGGGCGAGTTTCTCGGCACGCGGCCCTGGCGTGAAAAACGTACCGATGCGGTCGAACACGAGGGTTTCCGCATTTCGCTCCTGCACCGCCATGTGCGGCATCCGTGGTACGCGCTCGGTCTCGTGTTGATCTGGACGCGCGACATGAATGCGCCACTGCTGGTATCGGCGCTCGCCATCACGCTTTACCTGTTCGTCGGCGCCTGGCTGGAGGAACGTAAGCTGGAAGCCCACTTCGGGGCGGCTTACCGCGAATACAGGCAACGCGTGCCAGGGTTGATTCCGCGGCCATGGAAACGTTTGACGGCAGCGCAGGAGGGGGCGCTAGTGCAGCGTGCGCGGCATCGCCAGCACAAACTCTGAGATCAGCGCTTCGAAGCGCGTGCCATCCTCGGCGACCATCTGGTAACTGCCCTTCATGGTGCCGACCGGCGTCGGCAGCGGACAGCTACTGGTGTACTCGAAGCTCTCTCCGGGCTGCAACATGGGCTGGTGGCCAACGACGCCAAGGCCGCGCACCTCTTCGATCCGCCCCTCCGCGTCCGTGATGACCCAATGGCGCGAGATCAGCTGCGCAGCGACCGTACCGATGTTCGTGATCGTAATGCTGTAGGCGAAGAAGTAGCGCTCGGCGGCAGGATCGGATTGCTCCGGCAGGTACTGCGTCCCGACTTCGACTGCAATTTCGTAGTTCTTCGAATCCGCCATACGCTTATACCTGCCATCAGAAAATATTAGCCGACCTGATGGACGGCCCGTTAGAATCGAAGCCATTCTAATGCACTACGAGGAGGCTCCCCCATGACCACTGCCACGCCCTTTCGCATCGCCCCGTCCATCCTGTCCGCCAACTTCGCCAGGTTGGGAGAGGAAGTCGATAACGTACTCGCTTCCGGCGCCGATATCGTGCACTTCGATGTCATGGACAACCACTATGTGCCGAACCTGACGATCGGTCCGCTGGTCTGCGAGGCACTGAGAAAGCATGGTGTCACTGCGCCGATCGACGTGCACCTCATGGTCAAGCCGGTTGACCGCATCATCCCCGACTTCGCCAAGGCCGGTGCCACCTACATCACCTTCCACCCGGAAGCGTCTGAACACGTCGATCGCACCATCGGCCTGATCAAGGAATGCGGCTGCAAGGCCGGCCTCGTGTTCAACCCGGCGACACCGCTCGACGTCCTCGAATACACGCTCGACAAGCTCGACATGGTGCTGCTGATGTCGGTGAACCCCGGCTTTGGTGGCCAGAAGTTCATCCCCTACGTGCTCGACAAGGCGCGCGCGGTGCGCAAGATGATCGAAGCGCGCGGCCTGAAGGTCGAGCTTGAAATCGACGGCGGCGTCGGCCCGGCGAACATTGCCGAAGTCGCCCGTGCGGGCGTCGATACCTTCGTCGCCGGCTCTGCCGTGTTCGGCAAGCGCAACGAGGCCGACCCGCAACACTACAACAGCATCATCGCCGCGATGCGCGCGGAACTGGCCAAGGTCTGAGTCTGATGACACCCGTCGCCGTCAAGGCTGTCCTGCTCGATCTGGACGGCACCCTGCTCGACACCGTGCTCGACCTGCACGCCGCGGCCAACGGCATGATGCGCGAGCTCGGCCGTCCCGAAGTCAGCATTGAGACCGTGCGCAGCTATGTCGGCCGCGGCGTGCCGAACCTCGTCAAGCGTCTGCTCGCCGGCAATCTGGAGGCCGCGGACGATCCGGCCCCACCGCCGACGGTGGCGCTGGAGGTCTTCAAAAAACATTACCATGAATCCAACGGCCGCCATGCCACCGTCTATCCCGGCGTGGTTGCCGGGCTGGAGCAACTGGCCGCCCGGGGACTGCAACTCGCCTGCATCACCAACAAGGCGGAAACCTTCACCACGCCCTTGCTGGAACGCAGCGGCCTGCGCCCGCATTTCCAGGTGGTCGTTGCAGGAGACACGCTGCCGCGCCAGAAGCCTGACCCCATGCAACTGACCTGGGTCTGCGGTCATTTCGACCTCAAGCCGCACGAGATGCTGTTGATCGGCGACTCGAAAAACGACGCGAAAGCGGCGCGCGCCGCAGGTTGCCCGGTGTTCATCGTGCCCTACGGCTACAACGAGGGCGAGGATGTCCGTCAACTCGACTGCGATGCTATAGTCGGCACCGTTGAAGAAGCCGCGCAATTGATTAACTGAGCTGATCCAGCCGCAATGAACCAATACCACTCCACAACGCGACAGCCTGCCCGCCTGCTCGAGGCAGAGGCTTGGCCCTGGCGACTCTGGCACTGATTCCCTAGTTGCCCGCCGCACACCTGTTACACGTGTGCACATCCGTTCAAGATACGTTGTGGAGTTGTCATGAAAGAAGCCGATTTCGACCGTTTGGCCCATCAGGGCTATAACCGCATTCCCGTCACACTCGAGACCTTCGCCGATCTCGACACGCCCCTCTCGATCTACCTCAAACTTGCCGAAGGTGCGCATTCCTACCTGCTCGAATCGGTGCAGGGCGGCGAACGTTTCGGCCGCTATTCCTTCATCGGCCTGACCACGCCGACGCGCATCGCCGTCACCGACTCGACGATCCTGCTGCTCTCCGGCAACCGCGTCGCTGAGCGGCGCGAGCACACCAACCCGATGTCCTTCATCTCGGAATTCATGGCGCGCTTCAAGGTGCCGGACATTCCCGGCCTGCCGCGCTTCTGCGGCGGCCTCGTCGGCTACTTCGGCTACGACACCGTGCGCTGCATCGAGCCCAGGCTCGCCGACGCGAAGAAGCCCGATCCACTCGGTGTGCCCGACATCCTGCTGCTGCTCTCCGAAGAAATCGCCATCGTCGACAACCTCTCGGGCAAGCTGACCCTCGTCGTCTTTGCCGAACCGGGCTTTCCCGGTGCGTGGAAGCAGGCACAGGCCCGCCTCAAGGAACTGCTCGCCAAGCTGCGCGCCCCGGCATCCCTGCCGGCCGACACGGTTGCCGTCCCGTCAGCGCCGACTTTCGAATTTCCGGAAGAAGATTTCAAGGCTGCCGTGAAGAAGGCCAAGCAATACATCGTCGATGGCGACATCATGCAGGTCGTACTCTCCCAGCGCATGAGCAAACCCTACACGGCAAGCCCGCTCGCGCTCTACCGCGCGCTGCGGACGCTCAACCCTTCGCCCTACATGTTCTTCTTCGACTTCGGCGACTTCCAGGTCGTCGGCGCCTCGCCCGAAATCCTCGTGCGGCTCGAAGGCGAAAACAACACCCGGAAAGTCACCGTGCGTCCGATCGCGGGAACCCGCAAGCGCGGCGCCAACGCAACTGAAGATGCGGCGCTGGCCGCCGACCTGCTCGCCGACCAGAAGGAGCGTGCCGAGCACCTGCAGTTGCTCGATCTCGGTCGCAACGACATCGGCCGTATCGCCAAGACCAGCACGGTCAAGGTGACCGAGCAATACGCCGTCGAGCGCTACTCGCACGTGATGCACATCGTCTCGAACGTCGAAGCCGATCTCAAGGACGATGAAGGCCCGGTCTCGGTGCTCAAGGCCACCTTCCCGGCCGGCACGGTCTCCGGCGCGCCGAAGGTGCGGGCAATGGAGATCATCGATGAGCTCGAGCCAACCAAGCGCGGCGTGTATGCCGGCGCGGTCGGCTACCTCGGCTTCAACGGCGACATGGACCTCGCCATCGCGATCCGCACTGCGGTGCTGAAGGATGGCCGTATCCACGTGCAGGCGGGCGCCGGCATCGTCGCCGATTCCGATCCCGACAGCGAATGGCAGGAAACGCTCAACAAGGCGAAGGCGCAATTGCGCGCCGCCGAGATGGCCGAATCCGGCCTCGACACGCGTTTCGAATAAGGCTTTCTGCTGCGCCGCGACGTCACCCCTGTCGGGTAACTCGGGTGACTTCCTCTATCGTCGTCAGGCCGGCACGGGCAAGTTGCAAGGCCGCGTCGCGCAGGCTTTGCATGCCTTGGCGTTGTGCTTCCGCCTTGATGTCAGCCAGCGAAGCACGCTGAACGATCAGCGTCCGCAAACGGTCGTCGAGCACGAGAATCTCGGCAACCGCCCGCCGGCCTTGATAGCCGGTCGTACGACATTCACCGCACCCCGGACCACGCCGGAATCCTCCAATCACCGCTTCGAGAGGGGGATTCAGTGCCGCCAGCTCGCGCGTCGTCGGCATGGCCAGTTCGGCGCAATGCGGACAAACCGTACGCAACAGGCGCTGTGACACGATAGCATTGAGTGCGCCGGATAGCACCTCGGGATCGATGCCGAAACGCGCAAAGCGGCTGAACACGTCGAAGAAGTGATTGCCCCGCACCGCCGCGAATACCAGATGGCCGTCCTGCACCGACTGCAACGCCAGCTCGGCGGTTTCCGCGTCGCGGATGTCGCCGATCATGATCCGGTCCGGATCATGTTTCAGCATGGCACGCAGCGCACCCGCCATACCCGCGCCCTTATAGTCGACCGCGGAGACCTGCAGGATACCGGGCAGTTCATACTCGACTGGATCTTCGACCGTCACGATCTTGTCGCGGCCGTCATTGATCTCGGACAGCATGCTGTAGAGGGTGGTCGTCTTGCCGCTACCGGCCGGACCGGTCACGAGCACCAAGCCATAGGGCTGGGCGGACAGGCCATGCAACTGCGTGCGATCCTGGCAGGTGAAGCCCAGTTGCTCGATGCCCAGCACCTCGCTGGCCGGCACCAGACGGCGCTTCTCGATCATGCTCATCACCGCATCCTCACCCCGCTGGCTCGGTGTCACGGAAAGCCGGAACTCGACACGGTGGCCATTCGCTCGCGTGTCGAACCGGACGTCATACGGCATGCGCCGCGCCGCGTCATTGAGCCCGGCAAGCTCCTTCAAGTAAGCGATCGCCTGCGCGGCCATGTCGCGACCGCCAGCCTCGCACACGGTCTCGAGCGTACCATCGATGCGGTAGCGCACGACTAGGCCGCGTGCCGCTACCTCGAAATGGATGTCACTCGCACCTTGCAACATGGCATTGTCGAGGTGCGTATGCACCAGTTGCGCCACCGGGTTGTTGACACGATTGTTTTGCAGATGCACGCCATGCATGGGGAACACGGTCGCCTTCGGTTGTTGGGTCAGTGCCGTTCCGCCGGCACTGACTTTCGCCTTGTGCAGGATGCTGTGCAGCGCGGAAGACACCTCGGCCTGCTTGTTCAGCCAGTCCGACAGATCCTGCGGGGTCACCAGGTACCATTCGACATGGTTCCCCGCGCAGTACTCGACCCAGCACTGCAGGTCGGCGGACGGCGGATCTTCGCCCACCGCGATGAACCGTCCCTCATGGCGGAACAGCGCACAGCGCCGGTTGCAGGCCTCGGCGAGAGGCAGACAGTCGAAGGCAGGCTCTAGGCGGTGGATATGCACCAGCCTCAGCGTGGGAAAACTGGCACGCGTCAGTACGCCAGCTGAAAATCGAGCATTCATCACGTTCTCCAGTCGATTTTGGTCATCTGCAATCAGGGCTTCAAGGTATTGCGCTATGGAAGCATCTTATGGATTCGGCCGCCTTGCTGCCACTGTCGCCAAATCCCGACACTTTGGTCCGACAACGTCCTCATCGGTAATCATTGGCATGAGGTAGGCTGGGAAAAGTAGAGTCCGGCGATTCGTAGAATTGGACGAACGGAGGACGCAGATGGAACGGATACCGAAAGGGATTTACACGCCGGAGTTTCGTGTGGAGGCGGTGAAATTGGTGGAAATCGAGGGGCTGTCGATCAGGCGGCCAAAAGGCTCGATGCCAATCAGCAGCCTGGACAACTGGGTGCGGGCATCGCTAGAGGGGAAGCTGGCCGAGGTAGGCAAAGGCCAGCGGCTACCGCGCGAACTGGAGATTGAGTTAGCGCGCACCCGCAAGGAACTGGCAGAGGTGAAGCTGGAACGCGACCTGCGAAAAAAGTGTGCCAAGTATTTCGCGAAGGAGTCGCGGTGAAATACGGTCGGATCGAGGAATTGCGACAGCAGCATCCGGTGGCGGCGATGTGCCGGGTGCTGGACGTATCGGGAAGTGGTTATCACGCGTGGCGCAAACGACCCTCTCGCCACGGGCACAGGAGAATGCCCGGCTGGAAGTCGAGATCAAGGCGACCCCGAATTCACGACACTCGCTGCCGGTTGCACCGAGCCTGCTGGATCGCCAGTTTGCCGTGTCAGTACCGAACAGGGCCTGGGTGACGGATATCACCTACATCGCCACCGAGGAAGGCTGGCTGTATCTTGCCGGCATCAAGGATTTGTTCAACGGTGAGTTGGTCGGGTACCCCCACCCCCGGGTGGTGCTCTCGACCAGGCGGCCTGCCCGACCAGGCGACCGGATCCGGTTCGTCCTGCAAAAGTCGGCGCTGGCGGGACGGCGGCGACCGTTCTAGGCGACAATAGCGGCTTTCGTGCATTCGGTTCCAGGCCATCGGCGCGGGGTATCAAAGTAAATAGCGGGTATCTCAGCGGGTATCAAAGCGGATTGTCTGGAACAGTAGCCATACAGAACAAAAGGATAGCCGCGCCATGCTGCTGATGATCGACAACTACGACTCCTTCACCTACAACCTCGTGCAGTATTTCGGCGAACTCGGTCAGGACGTGCGCGTGTTCCGCAACGATGCGATCACGCTCAAGGAGATCGCGGCAATGGCGCCGGACTACCTCGTCATCTCGCCAGGCCCCTGCTCGCCCAGGGAAGCGGGCATCTCGGTGGCCGCCATCAAGGAATTCGCCGGCAAGCTGCCGATCCTCGGCGTCTGCCTGGGGCACCAGAGCATTGGTTACGCCTTCGGCGGCGAGATCGTCCACGCCAAGCAACTCATGCACGGCAAGCTCTCCCCCGTGCAGCATGCGAATGTCGGCATCTTCAGCGGCCTGCCGAATCCTTTCACCGCCACGCGCTACCACTCACTGGCGATCCGCCGCGACACCCTGCCGGCTTGCCTCGAAGTCACCGCCTGGACTGACGATGGCGAGATCATGGGGGTGCGCCACAAGGAACTCGCGGTGCAAGGCGTGCAGTTCCATCCCGAATCCATCATGACCGAGCACGGCCACGCCCTGCTCGACAACTTCTTGAAAGGCCGCTGAGATGATCACCGCCCAGGAAGCGCTCCAGCGCACCATCGAACATCGCGAAATCTTCCACGACGAAATGCTGCACCTGATGCGGCTGATCATGAAGGGCGAGGTCTCGCCCGTGATGATGGCAGCGATCCTCACCGGCCTGCGCGTCAAGAAGGAAACCATCGGCGAGATCGCCGCCGCCGCGACGGTGATGCGCGAACTGTGCACCCGCGTCGAGGTACCCAGCAACGACAATTTCGTGGACATCGTCGGCACCGGCGGCGACAGCTCGCACACCTTCAACATTTCCACTGCGTCCGCCTTTGTCGTCGCGGCCGCCGGCGGCACGGTGGCCAAGCACGGCAACCGCGGCGTCTCGTCGAAGTCGGGCAGCGCCGATGTGCTCGAAGCGCTCGGCGCGAAGATCGACCTGCAGGCACCGCAGGTGGCGAAGTGCATCGAAAATGTCGGCATGGGTTTCATGTTCGCGCCCAATCACCACCCGGCGATGAAGAATGTTGGGCCGGTGCGCCGCGAGATGGGCGTGCGCACCATCTTCAACATCCTCGGCCCGCTGACCAATCCGGCCGGCGCGCCCAACACGCTAATGGGCGTGTTCCACCCCGACCTCGTCGGCATTCAGGTGCGCGTGATGGAACGTCTCGGTGCCAAACACGTGCTCGTCGTGCATAGCCAGGACGGCATGGACGAAATCTCGCTCGGTGCCGCGACCACCGTTGGCGAGCTGAAGGACGGCCAGATCACCGAATACGAAATCCATCCTGAAGACTTCGGGCTGGCCATGGTTTCGAACCGCACGCTCAAGGTCACCGACGCCGCTGAATCGAAAACCATGCTGCTCGGCGCACTCGGCAACCAGCCCGGCGCCGCGCGCGAAATCATTGTCTTCAACGCCGGCGCCGCACTCTATGCCGCCAACCTCGCCGCCGACATCGGTGCAGGTATTGCGCTCGCACGCCAGACCATCGAGAGCGGCGCGGCGCGCAAGAAGGTCGACCAGTTCGTCGCCTTCACGCAGTCCGTATGAGCGACATTCTCGACAAGATCCTCGCGGTCAAGCGCGAGGAAGTCACCACCGCGCTAGCCGCCAAGTCGCTCGCGGCGGTCCGCGCCACAGCGGAAGCGCAAGCAGCGCCGCGCGACTTTGTCGGTGCCATTCGTGCGAAAGTCAGCGCTGGCGGGACGGCATCGGGTACCGCTGTGATCGCCGAAATCAAGAAGGCCAGCCCGTCCAAAGGCGTGATCCGGCCCGACTTCCGCCCCGCTGAAATTGCCGCCGACTATGCGAAACACGGTGCCGCCTGCCTCTCCGTACTCACCGACCGTCAATTCTTCCAAGGTGCTCCGGAATACCTCCAACAGGCGCGCGCCGCCTGCACGCTTCCGGTGCTGCGCAAGGACTTCATGATCGACCCCTATCAGGTTTATGAAGCCCGCGCGATGGGTGCCGACGCCATCCTGCTGATCGTCGCCGCGCTCTCGGACGCGCAGATGGCCGAACTCGAAGCCCTCGCTTTCAATCTCGGCATGGCAGTCCTCGTCGAAAGCCATGATGCCGGCGAACTCGACCGCGCGGTCAAGCTCAAGACGCCGCTGATCGGCATCAACAACCGCAACCTGCGCAGCTTCGACGTCAGCCTTGACACGACGATTTCACAACTTGGAAGGATTCCGTCCGACCGTATCGTCATCACCGAATCCGGCATTCTCGCCCCCGCCGACGTCGCACTGATGAAGCAGCACGGCGTCAATGCCTTCCTCGTCGGCGAAGCCTTCATGCGCGCGCCTTCGCCCGGCGCCGAGTTGGCGCGGCTGTTCGCCGGCTGACATGCCGTCTCGCCAGGACTGACTTTCGATGAAGCAGCACAGCTTCCGGCTGGAAAAAGAGTTCATCGAACTCCACGTGCTGCTCAAGCTGCTTGCCCTTGCTCCCTCCGGCGGCGGCGCCAAGGCCATGATTGCCGCCGGCGCAGTCAGCGTCGACGGTCACACCGAAACCCGCAAAGCGTGCAAGATCCGGGCGGGTCAGATGGTCAGCATTGGCGATGACGCAGTGCGCATCATCGCCGAATAAGCACAGGCGCCAGGTCGGGTGACTGGTTCACTCGCGGACGAACTTCTTTTCACTGACACCTTCACTGGCATCCTCCCGATAGGGGAAGCGCACATGACCGTAACGGATGGCCAGTACACCCAGCGTCAGCAAGAAGATGGCCATGGCGACCGCGAGCATGCGCCATTCGTTCATTTCCTTGATATCGAGAATCAGGTAACGCGCCAGCGCCACCATGGCGATATACATTGGAAAACGTACCGGCAACTGACCAGACTTGAAGTACTGTCCAATCATTGCCAGCACTTCAAGATACAGGAACATCAGCAGCAAATCCGCCAGTTGTACGCGGTGCGCCGCGATCATCGTCATGACCTCGTGGTACATCGCAACGGTGGTGGCAATGCCGATCACCAGCAGTCCGGCGTATTCGATGATATCCAGGCCGCTGCTGAAAAAACGGCGCAATCGATCGAAGGTGTGGGAACGAACGTCCATGATGAAATCGTACCTTGGCAATGAAACGGGCCACCCGTATGCCCGGTGGCCCGAAACTTTACTGCAGATCGTTGCTTACTTGATGACGGCGTTCAGTTCGCCCTTCTTGTAGCGGTTGGCCATCGCTTCGAGGCTGATCGCCTTGATCTTGCTGGCCTGGCCAGCGCAGCCGAAGGCTTCGTAACGCGCCTTGCAGATCGCCTTCATCGCCTTGCGGGCTTCAGCCAGATACTTGCGCGGGTCGAAGTTCTTGCGATCCTTGTTGAGGAACTGGCGGATCGCGCCGGTTGAAGCCATACGCAGGTCGGTGTCGATGTTGACCTTGCGCACGCCGTTCTTGATGCCTTCGACGATTTCCTCGACCGGCACGCCGTAGGTGGCACCCATTTCGCCGCCGTTTTCGTTGATGATCTTCAGCCAGTCCTGCGGCACGCTGGAGGAACCGTGCATCACCAGGTGGGTATTGGGCAGGCGGGCGTGGATTTCCTTGATGCGGTCGATGCGCAGCACCGCGCCGGTGGGCGGGCGGGTGAATTTGTAGGCGCCGTGGCTGGTGCCGATGGCGATGGCCAGTGCGTTGACCTGGGTGGCCTTGACGAACTCGGCGGCCTCGGTGGGATCGGTCAGCAACTGGTCGTGCGAGAGCACGCCCTCGGCGCCGTGGCCGTCTTCCTTCTCACCCATGCCGGATTCGAGCGAGCCGAGGCAACCCAGTTCGCCTTCGACCGACACGCCGATGGCGTGGGCGATATCGACGACGTGCTTGGTGGTATCGACGTTGTACTTGAAGGACGACGGGGTCTTGGCATCTTCCATCAGCGAGCCGTCCATCATGACGCTGGAGAAACCGGAGCGCATCGACTGGATGCAGATGGCCGGGCTGGCACCATGGTCCTGGTGCATGACGATCGGCACATCGGGATGGGTTTCGATGGCGGCTTCGATCAGCTTGCGCAAATAGGCTTCGCCGGCATACTTGCGGGCACCGGCCGAGCCCTGCATGATGACCGGGCTGTCGGTTTCCTCGGCGGCTTCCATGATGGCCTGAATCTGTTCGAGGTTGTTGACGTTGAATGCGGGCAGGCCATAGCCGTGTTCGGCGGCGTGGTCCAGAAGTTGGCGCATGGATACGAGTGCCATTGGGTTCTCTCCTCTTCTCGGTAAGGGTTGCTAGTTCTCTATTAGGCGGGCCGGTGTTCGCCGACCCGAACGATTTTCAGGGTATTGGTGCCACCGGCCTGGCCGATGGGCTCGCCAAGGTCAACACGATCAGGTCTCCCAGTTCGACGGCACCGGCGCGAATCAGTTCCTCTTCCGCCTCGAACAGCAGTTCGTCGCGGTCATGACCGGTATAGCGGGTCATCAGCGGATACACGCCGCGATAAGCGCTGACCTTGTAGCGGGTGCGGACATCCGTCGTCAGGGCATAGATCGGCACACCGCAGTCAAGACGCGAGATCCACAGCGCAGTCGAACCGGTCTGTGTCAGTGTGGCGATCGCCTTGACCTTCAGGTGATGCGCGGTAAACAGTGCTGCCATTGCCACCGACTGATCGATGCGGGTAAACACCAGATCGAGGAAATGGCGATCAAGGGCGGCGGGGTCCATCGACTTTTCCGCCTCGTGACAGATGCGCGCCATCGCCTGAACGGTCTCGACCGGGTAGTCGCCGGCGGCGGTTTCAGCCGACAGCATCACGGCGTCGGTGCCGTCGAGTACCGCGTTGGCGACGTCCGACACTTCCGCGCGCGTCGGCACGGGCGAGTGGATCATCGACTCCATCATCTGCGTGGCGGTGATGGCGAACTTGTTGTGCACTCGCGCCATGCGGATGATCTTTTTCTGCAGCGCCGGCACGGCCGCATCGCCAACCTCCACAGCGAGATCCCCGCGTGCCACCATCACGCCATCGCAGGCCTGCATGATATCCTCGAGGTTGTCGATCGCCTCGCAACGCTCGATCTTGGCCACGACCAGCGCATGGGAGCCTGCCTTGTGCAGCAACTTGCGCGCGAGGCGCAGGTCGGCACCGGATTTCGGAAAGGAGACGGCGACATAATCGACCTGGAGTTTCGCGGCCGTCTCGATGTCTTCCATGTCCTTGGCAGTCAACGCCGGCGCCGATAGCCCGCCGCCCTGCTTGTTGATACCTTTGTTGTTCGACAACTCGGTGCCGTGGCGGACGACACAATGGATTTCGGATTCCTCGACACGCTCGATGTCCATGACGACGCGGCCATCGTCGAGCAAGAGCGTATCGCCCGGCGCGACATCGTCGATGAGCTCCGGATAGTCGAGACCGACACGTCCGGAATCGCCCAGTTTGCATTGCGCGTCAAGGACGAACTGCTGGCCGGGCTTGAGCATGATCTTGCTGCCGGCGAACTTGCCGACGCGAATCTTCGGACCCTGCAGGTCGGCCATGACGGCGACGGTGCGCTCCTGGGCGCGCATGGCCGACTGGAGCAGGTCGATGCGTTTTTGATGATCTTCCAGCGTGCCGTGCGAGAAATTCAGCCGCACGACATCGATGCCTGCGCTGACCAGCTTCTCCATCGTGGATGAATCGGAAGAAGCGGGGCCGAGCGTGGCGACGATTTTGGTGGTACGTGGCATGGGGAATATAGAGGGCCACTTCAATCGCGGCCCCATTGAAAATGAGGAAAATTAGCCCTTGGCGCGCTTTTCCAGGATGTTGACAGCAGGCAGAACCTTGCCTTCGAGATACTCCAGGAAGGCGCCGCCGGCGGTGGAAATATAGGACACCTTGTCGTAGATGTCGTACTTCTGGATGGCGGCAATGGTATCGCCACCGCCAGCCAGAGTGAAGGCCTTGGTATTGGCGATGGCCATGGCGATCGCCTTGGTACCCGCACCGAACTGGTCGAACTCGAACACGCCGACCGGGCCATTCCAGACCACGGTGCCGGCTTTCATGATGATGTTGACCAGTTCCTGTGCCGACTTCGGGCCGATGTCGAAAATCATGTCGTCGTCGGTGACGGCACCGGCATCCTTCGCCACTGCCGGCTCGGCGGCATCGAACTTCTTGCCGCAGACCACATCGACAGCGATCGGGATGGTGGCGCCGCGGGCAGTCATTTTCTTCATCAGCGCCTGGGCGGTCGGCACCAGATCGTCCTCGCACAGCGACTTGCCGACGTTCTTGCCGGTCGCCTTGAGGAAAGTGTTGGCAATGCCGCCACCAACCACCAGTTGCTCGCATTTTTCCGACAACGCTTCGAGCACCGTCAGCTTGGTGGAGACCTTGGAGCCGCCGACGATGGCGACCATCGGGCGGGCCGGGTTGGCGAGTGCCTTGTCGAGTGCGTCGAGTTCCTGGGTGAGCAACAGGCCGGCGCAGGCGACCGGGGCGAACTGGGCAATGCCGTAGGTCGAGGCTTCGGCACGGTGGGCGGTACCGAAGGCATCCATGACGAAGATGTCGCACAGCGCGGCATACTTCTTCGCGGTCTCTTCGACGTTCTTCTTTTCGCCCTTGTTGCAGCGGCAGTTCTCCAGCAGCACGACCTCGCCGGCAGCGACATCGAATCCACCGTTCACCCAGTCGCGAACGACACGCACCGGCTTGCCGAGCTTGGCGGACATGACTTCGGCAACCGGCTTGAGGGAATTCTCTTCGGAAAACTCGCCTTCGGTCGGGCGACCCAGGTGCGACGTGACCATCACCTTGGCACCCGCTTTGAGGGCGTGTTCGATGGTCGGCATCGAGGCGGTGATGCGGGCGTCGGAGGTGACCTTGCCATCCTTGACGGGGACATTGAGGTCGGCACGAATGAAGACGCGCTTGCCCTTGAGATCCAGATCGGTCATGCGAATGAATTTAGGCATGTGCTTTCTCCCATGTAATTGTTCGAAATGGTTCGTTCTAAATTAACCACTGAAGCATTGCACCTGCATGACAGGCGCAATGCTTGGATCGTCAATTTCTAACGATTACTTAGCGACGTGCTTGACGAGGCGCAGCATGTTGCAGGTGTAGCCGTATTCGTTGTCGTACCAAGCTACAACCTTGACGAAGGTCGGGTCGAGCGCGATGCCGGCGTCGGCGTCGAAGGTCGAGGGGGCGCTGTGGCCAACGAAGTCGGTGGAGACGACTTTCTCGGCGGTATAGCCCAGCACGTCCTTCATGGCACCTTCGGAGGCGGCCTTCATGGCCTTGCAGATGTCTGCGTAATCAGCCGGCTTGTTCAGCTCGACGGTCAGGTCGACCACGGAAACGTCGGAAGTCGGCACGCGGAAGGCCATGCCGGTGAGCTTCTTGTTCAGTTCGGGCAGCACCTTGCCGACGGCCTTGGCGGCGCCGGTGGAGGACGGGATGATGTTCTCGAGGATACCGCGGCCGCCGCGCCAGTCCTTCTTGGACGGGCCATCGACGGTCTTCTGGGTCGCGGTAGCGGCATGCACGGTCGTCATCAGGCCGCGCTTGATGCCCCAGTTGTCGTTCAGCACCTTGGCGACCGGCGCCAGGCAATTGGTGGTGCAGGAGGCGGCGGAAACGATGGCCTGACCGGCGTACTTGTCGTGGTTGACGCCATACACGAACATCGGGGTGTCGTCCTTGGCGGGCGCGGACTGGACGACCTTCTTGGCGCCCGCGGCGATGTGGGCCTGGCAGGACTCGGTGGTCAGGAAGAAGCCGGTGCAGTCGATGACGATCTCGGCGCCCACTTCGTTCCACTTCAGGGCGGCCGGATCCTTCTCGGCGGTCAGGCGAATCTTCTTGCCATTGACGACCATGTTGGTGCCCTCGACGGCAATCGTGCCGTTGAAACGGCCATGCACGGAGTCGTACTTCAGCATGTATGAAAGATAGTCAGGCTCGAGCAGGTCGTTGATGCCGACGACTTCGAGTTCGGGAAAGTCCTTGGCGATGGCACGGAACACCATGCGGCCGATGCGGCCGAATCCGTTGATACCGACTTTGATGGTCATAGGGGTTTCTCCTTGTATTGAATTGATCAGATGAATTGCTCGACGGCCTTCACGACGTTCGCCACCGTGAAGCCGAATTCCTTGAACAGCACGCCGGCCGGCGCGGACTCGCCGAAGCGATCGATACCGACGACCGTGCCTTCGCCACCAACGTATTTCCACCAACCACCCGTCACGCCGGCTTCCACGACGACGCGCGGCAAACCCTTGGGCAGCACGCTGTCCTTGTAGGCCTGGTCCTGACGATCGAAGGCATTGGTGTTGGGCATCGAGACGACGGCAACCTGAATTTCCTGCTGTGCCAGCACTTCCTGGGACTTGAGAGCCAGTTCGACTTCAGAGCCGGTGGCGATGATGATCGCACGCGCCGCACCCTTGGCCGGGGACAGCACATAGCCGCCCTTCGCGATGTTGGCGAGGGTCGCCGCGTCGCGCTTGACGAAGGGCAGGTTCTGGCGCGACAGCGCGAGCGAGGTCGGGCCGGTCTGCTTTTCGACGGCCTGGGTCCAGGCGACAATGGTCTCGACGGTATCGCAAGGGCGCCAGAGGTCCATGTTCGGAATCATGCGCAGCGTGGCGATCTGCTCGACCGGCTGGTGCGTCGGGCCATCCTCGCCCAGGCCGATGGAATCGTGCGTGAACACGTAGATCACGCGCTGCTTCATCAGGGCCGACATGCGCAGGGCGTTGCGGGCGTATTCGGAGAACATCAGGAAAGTGCCACCGAAGGGCAGCAAGCCACCATGCAGCGCCATGCCGTTCATGATGTGCGACATGCCGAATTCGCGCACGCCGTAGGAAATGTAATTGCCGCAGGACTTGCCGGAAACATGCTTGCAGCCTGCCCAGTTGGTCAGGTTGGAGCCGGTCAGGTCGGCCGAGCCGCCGAGGAACTCGGGCAGCGCGGGCGCCAGCGCGTTGATGGCGATCTGCGAGGCCTTGCGGGTCGCGACGGTTTCGCCCTTTTCATTGATCGCGGCGATGGCCTTCTTGGCAAAGTCAGCCCAGTTGGCGGGCAGGTCACCGGCCATGCGACGCTTGAATTCGGCGGCTTCGGCGGGGAACGCCTTGGCATAGTGCTCGAATTTCTGGTTCCAGCTACTTTCAAGCTCGGCACCCTTCTTCTTCGCATCCCAGGCTTCGTAAACCTCCTTGGGGATTTCGAAGGGCCCGAAATTCCAGCCGATGTGCGGACGCGTGGCGGCGATTTCTGCATCACCCAGCGGTGCGCCATGCACGTCATGCGTGCCAGCCTTGTTGGGCGAACCCGCGCCAATCACGGTCTTGCAACAGATCAGCGAGGGCTTGTCGGTGACGGCCTTGGCCGCCTCGATAGCCTTGTGCAGGGCTTCCGGATCGTGGCCATTGACGTTTGGCACGACGTGCCAGCCGTAGGCTTCGAAACGCTTGGGGGTGTCGTCGGTGAACCAGCCCTCGACGTGGCCGTCGATGGAGATGCCGTTGTCGTCCCAGAATGCCGTCAGCTTGCCCAGGCCCCAGGTGCCGGCCAGCGCGCAGGATTCATGGGAGATGCCTTCCATCAGACAGCCGTCGCCAAGGAACACCCAGGTGCGGTGATCGACGATCTCATGACCCGACTTGTTGAACTGATCGGCCAGCAACTTCTCGGCCATCGCCATGCCAACGGCATTGGTGATGCCCTGGCCGAGCGGACCGGTGGTGGTCTCGATACCGGGGGTGTAACCCAGTTCAGGGTGGCCCGGGGTCTTGCTGTGCAACTGGCGGAAACTCTTCAGGTCATCGATGGACAGATCGTAGCCGGTCAGGTGCAACAAGGCGTAAATCAGCATTGAGCCGTGGCCATTCGACAGCACGAAGCGGTCGCGGTTGGCCCACTTGGGGTTGCTCGGGTTGTGGCGCATGTGATGGTTCCACAGCACCTCGGCAATCTCCGCCATGCCCATGGGCGCGCCGGGGTGGCCTGAATTGGCCTTTTGCACGGCGTCCATGGCCAGGGCGCGGATCGCGCTGGTCAGGTTGTTGAATACGGGCGGTTCGAAATCGCTGAATGTGGCAGACATGAATATTTCCTCCCGGGGAAACGCTCTATTTTAGCCGCGATCCCCTTGCACGTAGTTATTGAATTCTTGATTACAAAGCGGTGGCGCGACGCTTGTTTTCCATCAGGCGCATGATCATCGGCGTGAAGATCAGCTGCATCGCAATTTCCATCTTGCCGCCCGGCACGACGATAACGTTGGGGCGGGACATGAAGGAGTCGTGAACCATCGACAACAGGTAGGGAAAATCAATGCCCTTCGGGTTGGCGAAGCGGATCACCACGAAGCTCTCGTCCGGTGTCGGGATGTCCTGGGCGATGAACGGGTTCGAGGTATCCACCGTCGGCACGCGCTGGAAGTTGACATGGGTGCGCGAAAACTGCGGCGTGATGTAATTCACGTAGTCCGGCATGCGGCGCAGGATGGTGTCGACGACCGCCTCGGTCGAGTAACCGCGCGCGCCCTTGTCGCGGATCAGCTTCTGGATCCACTCGAGGTTGATGATCGGCACCACACCGACGAGCAGGTCGGCATGCTGGGCCACGTTCACCTTGTCGGTGACGACGGCGCCGTGCAGACCCTCGTAGAAAAGCACGTCGGAGGACGGCAGGTCCAGCCACGGGGTAAAGGTACCCGGCTCCTGCTTGTACGGCGCCGCTTCCTCGTGGTTGTGCAGGTAATAACGCCGCTTGCCGCCGCCGGTCTCGCCGTACTGCTTGAACAGGGCCTCGAGCGCCTCCAGTTCGTTGGCATTGGCGCCGAAGTGGCTGAAATTGTGGTTGCCCTGCTTGCCCTGCTCGGCGGCGGCTTCCTTCATCGACTTGCGGTCGTATTTGTGGAAGGAATCACCCTCGATGATCGCGGCGGTAATCTTCTCGCGGCGGAACACGTGCGCGAAGGACTTGGTGACCGTGGACGTGCCCGCCCCCGATGAGCCGGTGATGGCGATGACAGGATGCTTGACCGACATGAGCGTCTCCGAAAAAAATGAAAGGGATTAGCGGAACAATGAGCGGGAGGAGAACAGCGGCATGTCGTAGCTGTCCAGGTCCTTGCCCTCGACGTATTCCTGGTGATAACGGTGCAGACGCTCGACCTCGCTCTTCGAACCGAAGATGAAGGGCGCGCGCTGGTGCAGTTCGGCCGGCTTGATTTCGAGAATCTGGTTGCGGCCGGTAATTGCGGCGCCACCTGCCTGCTCGATGATGAAGGCGATCGGGTTGGCTTCGTAGATCAGACCGAGGCGGCCGCCCTGATCGCGGGTGCGCTCATCGTGCGGATAGAGGAAAACGCCGCCGCGGGTGAGGATGCGATAGGCTTCGGCCACCAGCGAGGCGACCCAGCGCATGCCGAAGTCCTTGCCGCGCGGGCCTTCCTTGCCGGCCATGCATTCCTGCACATAGCGACGCACCGGCGGTTCCCAGTACTTTTCGTTCGAGGCATTGACGGCGAAGGTGGTCGACTCCGTCGGCACGGTAATTTGGGGATGGGTCAGCATGAATTCGCCGATCTCCCGATCCAAGGTAAAGCCATTCACGCCGCTGCCGGTAGTGAAGATCATGCGGATGGATGCGCCATATTGCACGATGCCGGCACCCAGCAGTTCCTTGCCGGGACGCAGAAAATCTTCTTCCTTGGGCTTGCGCTTTGCGTCGGGCGCGCGCATCACCGAGAAGATGGTGCCGGTCTGGAAGTTGATGTCGAGATTGCCAGAACCATTCAGGGGGTCGAACGCCAGCAGATACTTGCCACGCGACTGGCCGGCCGGCAGTTGACTGATGCCCTCCATGTCCTCGGAGGCCATCGCGGCGAGGTGGCCGGTGGCAATGCCCGCCTGGAGCATGACTTCATTGGCCATGGCTTCGAGCTTCTGGTTCAGGTCCTTGCCGGTGGCGATCAGCGCGCCTTTGCCGACAGAACTGCCGATCACCTTGCTCGCGGTCGCGATGTCACTGATCAGGCCGGTAAAATCGCCGGTGGCACCCGGGATCTTCCGCTGCTGTTCATTCATGAACTGAGTCAGCGTGATGCGCGCTTCTTGCATGTTCCCCTCCTTGTTATGGCAGCCAGTGAGAGCTTTTTTGTTTGTCTCTGCAAGCCGCATTCTCCCATGACTCGAGAAAAACCCCCGCTCCCGCCTTGCGGCGGAAGCGGGGCCAAACTGGCAATAACGCCAGAGGGAGTGGAGAAACAGTTTGCAACGGTTCCGGCAACCGAAACCGCCGTGCAGATGAGCAAACTCTAATAGGCTACATCCATAAGCACCAGTCACTTTTTCTTATAGTCAGGATAAGGTGATGGTTATTGCTATGCAGCATGCCGAATGGTTTGTCCGGTATCCCCGTGCCGTCCCGCCAGCCCTGACTTTCAAACCAGGCGGCAGTCATTGAAAGGCGGCTGCCGGGTGGATAGAATCGACACGCCAACACACCAACCTGGGGACTACAGACATGCTACTCACTCGCCGCCATTCCATTCTGGGCGCAGCCCTTCTCGCTGCCCTGCTGTCCGGCTGCGTCAGCACCGGCCCGACCATCGGCTCCAAGGACGCCGACACCGTCGCCACCGGTTCCGCCGCCGGTGGATCGGCGCAGAACGCCAACACCCAGCTCGAAAAATGCGACAGTCCGCTGGGTACGGCAGCTTTGGTGGAGGAAACCTCTGCCGAGTGGTATCGCGTCTTTACCACCGAATACAAGCTGGGCTCAACCACGCCGGTGCTGCGCCTGCTGATGCAGCAGAGCAACTGCTTCGTCGTCGTCGAGCGCGGCCGCGCCTTCCAGGCGATGGAACGTGAACGCCAGATCGCGGGCGCCGGACAGGCCCGGTCCGGCAGCAATTTCGGCGGCGGCCAGATGGTCGCGGCCGACTACAGCATCACGCCTGAAGTCCTGGTTTCCGGCCGCAATACCTCGGGTGGCGGCGGTGCGCTGGCCGGACTGGGCGGCGGCTTGGGCGTCATCGGCGCCATCGCCGGCGGCATCCGCACCAACGAGGCGGCCACCATGCTGACCCTCATCGACAACCGTTCCGGCGTGCAGATCGCCGCGTCGCAGGGCGCGTCCAAGAACACCGACTTCAGCCTCGGCGGCGTGCTGCTCGGCGGCGGCGCGGGCGCCGGCCTCGGCGGCTACTCGAACACGCCGCAGGGCAAGGTCGTGGTCGCCGCCTTCACCGATGCCTACAACGAAATGATCCGCGCGCTGCGCAACTACAAGGCGCAACAGGTCAAGGGCCAGGGTCTTGGCACCGGCGGCAAGCTGAATGTGGATGGCGCGCCCGTGCCGGAAGCGAAACCCGCCCCGGCCAAGCCGACGACGAAAAAGAAGACCACCAAGCCGTCAACCAGCACGACGACCAAGTAAACCGTCACCGGCATTCGATGCCGTCCCGCCAGCACTGACTTTCAGTGCTGGCGTTTTTGTTTCAATCCTCGACGAACGCTTCCTGGCGCCGCCGGGCCACCACCGGCAGCAGCGTAGCGGCCAGCAGCACTACCGCCGCGAGCAGCAGCCCCAGCGAAATCGGCCGTTCGATGAAGGTTCCCCACTCGCCGCGCGAGAGCAGCAAGGCGCGCCGCAGGTGCTCTTCCATTTGCGGGCCGAGCACGAAGGCCAGCAGCAGCGGCGCCGGTTCGCAGCCGAGCTTGATGAACAGGTAACCAAGCACGCCGAAGAACACGGCCAGCGCGACGTCGAAGACGTTGTTGTTGAGCGAATACACGCCGATGCAGCAGAACAGCAGGATCGCCGGATACAGGTAGCGATAGGGCACGGTCAGCAGCCGCACCCACAGGCCGATCAGCGGCAGGTTGAGCAAAAGCAGCATCAGGTTGCCGATCCACATCGAGACGATCAGGCCCCAGAACAAGGCCGGATCGGCCGTCATCACCTGCGGGCCCGGCTGGATGTTGTGGATCATCATCGCGCCGGCCATCAGCGCCATCACGGCGTTCGACGGCAGGCCGAGCGTCAGCAGCGGAATGAAGGACGTCTGTGCGCCAGCATTGTTCGCCGACTCGGGCGCGGCGACGCCAGCCACGGCGCCTTTGCCGAAACGCTCCGGAGTCTTGCTGATGCGCTTCTCCAGCGTGTATGCGGCGAAGGCCGATAACAGTGCCCCGCCGCCCGGCAACACGCCCAGCAGCGAACCCAGCGCCGTACCCCGCACGACTGCCGGCGCGGCCTCGCGCAGCTCTTCATTCGAGGGCCACAGGCGACCAACGGGTCGGGCCTTTTCAACGCGATGGGTGCCCGCTTCGAGATTCTTGATGATCTCGGCGAAACCGAAGAGTCCCATGGCGACGACGACGAAATTGAGGCCGTCGCTGAGTTCCGGGATGTCGAAAGCGAAGCGGATCGCGCCGGAATTGACATCGGTGCCGACCAGCCCCAGCAACAGGCCGAGTGCGATCATCGCCAGCGCCTTCAGCAACGAACCGGCAGCAAGCACCACCGCGCCAACCAATCCCAGCACCATCAGGGAAAAATATTCCGCCGGGCCGAACTTGAAGGCGAGCAGGGTCAGCGGCGCCGCAAAGGCCGCCATGAGCAGTGTCAACACCGTGCCGGCAAAGAAGGAGCCGAGCGCGGCAATCGCCAGCGCCGGGCCGGCACGGCCGCGCCGGGCCATCTGATAGCCGTCGAGCGCCGTCACCACCGAGCTGGCCTCGCCGGGCAGGTTGATCAGGATCGCCGTCGTCGAGCCGCCATACTGCGCACCGTAATAGATGCCCGCCAGCATGATCAGCGCCGCAACCGGTGGCAGGGCATAGGTAATCGGCAGCAGCATCGCCATCGTCGCAATCGGCCCGATGCCGGGAAGCACGCCGATCAGCGTGCCGAGAAACACGCCGACAAAGCAGTAAGCGAGATTCGTCCAGGTCAGCGCGGTCTGGAATCCCAGCAGCAGGTTGGCGATCAGGTCCATGCCGCTTACCTCGCGAGGAAGCCGGGCCAGACCGGGAACGGCGAACCCAGCCCCCAGACGAACACCAGCAGGCTGAGCAGCAACAGGCCCAACCACAGCGCCAGCGCTCCGGCCATGGACAGCGTCGGCTCGGCACGACGGGCCACCATCACCAGCAGCAGGGACGCGACGACCAGTCCGAGTGATTCGAGCGTCAGGGCGAACAAGGCGACCCCGCCCGATACCCAGAACAAGGGACGACTGACGAACCACGCCAGCGCAAGCAGCACCCCGAGCGCCAGATCAAGCCCGGTCAACCCGACCCGACCAAAGCCCGCCAAGATCAGCCAGAACAGTGGCACAGCCAGCCAGGCACTGAACAAGCGTCGCGTCAACCGGGCCGCATGCGCTGGCGCTGTCCCGACCGGCCTGCGCCAGGCCAGCGTGTAGATGGCGCTGCCCAGCAGCGTCAGCGCCCAACCGAGCAGTTGCGGGAAATAGCCCGGTCCCATGCGCGCTGCCGCGCCGACCGGATAGTCGCCCGCGACGACCAGCATGCCCACGCCGGCAAGGGCGAACAGGCCACCGGCCCAGGCATCCTGCGCGCACCCGGGCCGCAGGCGACTCATCGACACGACCGCTGCAAACCTGCTGCGTTAATCCACGCGGGCGCCGGAGCGCTTGATGACGTCCGCGTACTTGTTGAGTTCGCTCGCGACCAGCGCGGCCAACGCCTCGGGCGTGCCGGGCGCGGGTTCGGCCGCCATGGCCGTGAGGCGCGTGCGGACTGATGCGCTATTCAGCGCGACGACGAATTCCTTGTTCAGACGCGCCACTGTGGCCGCCGGGGTTTTGGCCGGGGCAAAAACGCCGAACCAGGTGCTCACCTCGAAGTCCTTGAGCCCGAGGTTTGCGCCGGCCTGCGCCATGGTCGGCAAGTCGGGAAATGCCGCGGCCCGCGCGCGGGTCGTGACGGCAAGTGCCTTGACCTTGCCTTCGCGAATGCGCGGCGCCGCGGAAGCGAGATTGTCGAACATGAGGTCGGTCTGCCCGGCCAGCAGGCCCAGTTGTGCTGGCGCCGCGCCTGCGTAGGGGATGTGCAGGGCATAGATGCCCGCCTGCGTCTTGAAGAGTTCGCCCGCGAGATGGCCAGCGCTGCCGTTGCCGCCCGAAGCCATGTTGAGCTTGCCGGGGTTACGCTTGGCATAGGCCACCAGATCGGCCAGCGACGCGATCTTTTCGCGCGCGGCGAGCTCGGCGTTGACGATCAGCACGTTCGGCACGTTCGCGACGAGGGTAATCGGCGCAAAGTCACGCACCGGGTCGTAGGGAATCTTCGGGTAGAGCGTCGGGTTGATTGCATGCGTGGCCACGGCACCCATCACCACCGTGTAGCCATCCGGATTGCTCTTCGCCACCAGATCGGCGCCGATGTTGCCGCCCGCTCCCGGCTTGTTCTCCACCACCACCGTGCCGAGGCGTTCCTTGAGCTGGTCGGCCAGGGTGCGCGCCACGGCATCGAGCGGGCCACCCGGCGGATAAGGCACGACGAAGCGGATCGGCTTGGCCGGATAGTTTGCGTCCTGGGCGTGCGCCGACGTAACGCTACCGCTGCCGAGGGTCAGAGCCAGCGCGGCGCCGGCACAGAGCATTCCCGTGAATGTGCGTTTCAACATCTTGATCTCCCTGATTGCCAGGGGCGCATTTTAGCGCCCGCCTTGGCGTCAGCGCGTGAGGCTCAGGTAGAGCAGCGGCAATTGCTCGGGGAGTCGTTCGATGCGGTCGAGCACGCGCCAGCGGTTGCCGAAGATTTCGCGCACGTATGCGTCGGCGTTCGGATCGAGCGAGAGGCAGAAGGTGGTGATGCCCTGCGTGTCGAGTTCCTCGACCGCCTTCTTCGTGTCGGCGCGCAGATGTTCGGGATCGGTGACATCGATGTCGGCGGGCTCGCCATCGGTCAGCAGCAGCAGGATGCGCTTGTCGGCTTTGCGCGCGCCGAGATAATGGCCGGCATGGCGCAGGGCCGCGCCCATGCGCGTCGAATAGCCCGCCTCCATTGCCGCGACGCGCGCCTTCACTGCGTCGTTCCACGCCTCGGAAAAGCCCTTGATGTGTTGGTAGCGGACTTCGTGGCGGGTGTTGGAATAGAAGCCGGCGATGGCGAGCGGATCCCCGAGTCGATCGATCGCCCAGGCCAGCAGCGACACGGCTTCCTGGCTGAGTTCGAGGATCGTCTGTGCCGTCCCGCCAGAACTGACTTTGCTGTTCAGCGACTCGGATAAATCGACCAGCAGCAGCACGGCGATGTTGCGGCCGTCGGTGCGGTGACTCATGTTGATGCGCGGATCCGGCGTGGCACCCCCCTTGAAGTCGATCAGCGAACGGATCGCGACATCGAGGTCGAGCTCGCTGCCCTCCTCCTGGTAGCGGATGCGTACCTTGTCCTGCGGCTTGAGCAGGTCGAGCAAACGCTTCAACTGCTTGGCGAGGGCGGCGTGCTTCTCCAGCAGCTTGTCGATATCGGCGGAATTACCGCTCGGATGCAGGGCTTCGTAGACGCTCGTCCAGTCGGGACGGTAGGTTTGCGTTCCGGCATCCCATTCCGGGTAGTGCCGGGGCGGCAGGCCGAGAATCTCGGATTCCTTCGCCAATGTCTTGTCTGGCTCGTCGAAAAAGTCTTCGTCATCGCTATCCTCAATGAACCGCCACATATGCCGGTTGTCATCGCGGTAGTCGATGACGGTATCGTCGAAATGCACTTTGGCCAACTGGTCGCTCTGGCGGCGCGTCTTGGCGACGTAGGACAGCGCGAGTGCAGCAATTTCCGTCGTGCTGGCAAGGCGGTCTGCAAGCAGCGCGTGGAAACGGGCGACGTAGTCGTTGAGGTCGGCATCGCGGTAGCCGTGATCCGGATCCAGAAAGGCACGCGACTGCATCGCCAGACGATGACGCAGGCAGGAGGTGGTCTCGGGATCGCAGGCCTCCTCGACAGGATTGGGATGCAGCGCCAGGAATATCCTGCGCAGGCCGGGGTATTCACGGATCAGCAAGGTCTCGACGCGGCAATCCTCGAAGAACTCGACCGCCATGCGCTGGAACGGGCTCCAGTTGTCGGCGATCTGCGCCTCGGTCCAGCGCCGGTGACCAATCATGTGCGCCAGCACTGCGCGATAGCGGTCAAGACCGCTGACGCCGGCGGCATCGTCGAAGACATCGGGTACGCGCAGGCCCAGTTTGTCGTAATAGGGGATCGGCTTGCGCAATTCGTCGAATGCGGTCGAATACGGCACGAGCTGATCGCTGTCCTGCCACAGGGCGCGCAGATAAAGATCGAGTTTGCGTTCGACATCGGCAAACAGGGTACCGTGGCGTTCGCGCTGCAAGACCGCGCGGCTATCGGCCAGGCGCAAGCCGAAGTATTCTTCCTGGCGCTCGGGATGATGGCTGTAGTAGCGCACGCCGTAGTTGACCCAGTTGCGCATTCCTGCCAACGACAGCAGATTCAGCAGGAAAGGCGCCTGCTCGAACAGGTGCGGCAGTCCGGGACTGGGGAAAGTCGTGTGGTGGCCGTGAATCGATCCCGTGGTGCGCGTCATCAGGTCACGCGCAATGTCGATATACAACTGCAACTGCGCGCGTGACTGCAAACGGCGCGCCACGGCAGCCAGCGTTTGCAGGAACGGCGCGATCGCCTTGCTGTTGGGCGAACGTTGCATTGCATTGATGAATTCCATGACCGGCGGCAGGGCCTCGCGACCACGACTCCCCATGGCGGCCATGACCGAAGGCCATTCCTCGAGGAAGATCAGGATCGGCTCGACGCCGCGCCCGAGTTTGCCAAGGAAGCTCGCGGCATCGAGATAGGCGTTGATGTCGGGCCGGTCAATCACGACGAGCGCCTCGGCCATCATCTCCTCGAATACTTCGGCGACCTGGGGAAAATGGCTATCGAGTCGCTCCCAGTATTGCCGCATCAGCGGGTGCTGGTATTCGACGTGTTCAGTCACGGTCGCTGCCACGACAGGACGCTCAGATGAAGGTGGTATCGATGGCGTGATCGAGCGTCGCGCGGATGTCGGCGTCGTCGGTAATCGGCCGCACCAATGCCATGCGACAGGCGTCGCGCGAATCAACACCGCGCTTGATCAGCGTGGCGGCGTACACCAGCAGGCGTGTCGAGATGCCCTCATCGAGGCCGTGGCCCTTGAGGTTGCGCCCGGCCTGGCCAATCTTTACCAGTTTGGCGGCCGTACCTTCGGCCAGGCCGGTTTCCTTGGCCAGGATGCTCGTTTCCAGTTCGGCAGCCGGATAGTCGAAATCGAAAGCGGTAAAGCGTTGCTTGGTCGATTGCTTGAGATCTTTCATCAGGCTCTGATAGCCCGGGTTGTAGGAGATCACCAGCTGGAAGTCGGGATGCGCCTCGACCAGTTCGCCCTTCTTGTCGATGGGCAGCGTACGACGGTGGTCGGTCAGCGGGTGGATCACCACGGTGGTGTCCTGGCGCGCCTCGACGATCTCGTCGAGATAGCAGATCGCCCCGATGCGCGCGGCAGTGGTCAGCGGGCCGTCGAGCCAGCGGGTGCCGTTGGCTTCGAGCAGATAGCGGCCGACGAGGTCGCTGGCGGTCATGTCTTCGTTGCAGGCCACGGTGATCAGCGGCTTTTTGAGCTTCCACGCCATGTACTCGATGAAACGCGACTTGCCGCAGCCGGTCGGACCTTTGACCATCACGGGAAGCTTGGCGGCGTAGGCGGCCTCGTAAAGCGCGACCTCCCTGCCCTGCGCCTGATAAAAGGGTTCGGTCTTGACGAGGTACTGGGTCTTGTCGGTCATGGCATTTTCCGATCAATAAAGTCAGGTATGACGGGCTAAAAAAGCCCCGCCTGAGCAGAGCTGCGCAGTCATGCCGCCGGGCCGCCCCAAGGCAGGACGGCACGCGGCAAAGCCGCAACCCCCGAGTACTTTAACTCGATGCACCCCGTAATACTCGAGCGCAGCGAGCCACCAGTCTCCCCTCCCGCGAGGGAGGGGCTGGGGGGGTGGGCGGACTTCTTACTTATGCACGCCGAGCTTGTCGCGCCAGCCCGGGAAGATCTTGTCGGCATCGCCTGGGAAGGACTCGAAGGCGCGGGCGAATTCCTTGTGCTCCTTGGCAAACTCGATCGGGTCGGCACCGGCCTTCCAGCACTCGTAGGACTGGCGCAGGGAGATCGCGCCGGCGGCCGGGCTGTCGATGTGACCATAGGAGCCGCCACCGGAGGTGTTAATGACGTTGCCGTGGCCGAGGTTCTCGAAGAAACCGGGCAGGCGCAGCGCGTTCATGCCACCGGAGATGATCGGGGTGGTGGGCTTCATGCCGTACCACTCCTGATGGTAGTAAGGGCCGTCGGCGGAATCGCGCTCGATCATGTAGGCGATGTTCTTGTCATCCTGCGCACCTTCCATCTTGCCGTAGCCCATGGTGCCGACGTGGATGCCGGAAGCCCCCTGCAGGCGGGACATCTTGGCCAGCACGAAGGCCGTGTAGCCGCGCAGGGCGGACGGCGAGGTGACTGCGCCGTGACCGGCACGGTGGTAGTGCAGGTACTGACCGGGGTACTGGCGACGAGCAGTGGTCACCATGCCGGGGCCGCCGACGTAACCGTTGACCAGGAAGGCCACCTTGTTGGCGTCCGGGCCAAAGGTTTCGAGGATGTAATCGGCACGGGCGCACATCTCGTAGTGATCGTCGGCCGTGATGTTGGCAGAGAACAGCTTGGCCTGGCCGGTTTCGTCCATCGCGCGCTTCATGGCGTCATACACCAGCGGGATGACCTTCTTGGTCGGGCAGAATGTCTGGTTACCCTGGGGTTCGTCGTTCTTGATGAAGTCGCCGCCGAGCCAGAACTGGTAAGCCGCCTTGGCAAACGGCTCGGGACGCAGGCCCAGCTTGGGCTTGATGATGGTGCCGGCAATGTAGCCACCATCGACACGCGGACGATCGAGGATTTCCCACAGGTCGGAAATATCCTTGGCCGGGCCGTCGAACAGGCGCAGGAACTGGCGCGGCACGTAGAAATCGTGCATCTTCAGGCACTTGACGTCGCCCTGGCCCTGGTTGTTGCCAATCGCCAGCGTCAGGAAGGAGACCAGCATGGCGCGACCGTCGGTGATGTTGCGGTCGAACAGATCGATCGGGTAGGCGACCTTCATCACGCCCTTGGCTTCGTCGATGGAATACACCAGCGCGTCCACGCCCTTGGTGAAGTCATCGGTGGTGCAGACCTCGACGTTGGTGCCCGTCGAGGATTCGGCTGCGATGTGCGAGGCGGTTGCCAGGTAGCCATAGCCCGTGGCCGGCTGCATGTGATAAGCGACGAGCACATGCTTGTCACCCTTGATCAGGTCCTCTTCCTTGAGGCTCAGGTCGGAATAGCGCGATGATTGATCCATTGTCCCTTCTCCTTTTCGTGTGGTGTGTCGTGTGTGTTGTTGAGCTGCAATGACCGTTATCCTAGTGAGGCTTAACTATAAATAACAGTCACAATAATTTATGTCGTCCATAAGCTTTTATCGAATATGGTTCGCAACTCGGTCAGCGTGGTCAAGGCCAGATCGGGCAGTACGGCCAGTGCGCCGGAAAAGTCCTGGCCGCGCGTGTATTCGCTCTCCGTAACCAGTGTCGGTATGCCTGCGGCGAGGCTCGACTTGACGCCGTTTTCGGAATCTTCCAGCGCGAGACAGGCCGCAGCCGGCAAGCCGAGCCGCTCCAGCACCCAGACGTAGACGTCCGGCGCCGGCTTCTTCTTTTTCGCCGCCGCATCGCCGGCACCGATGACTTCGAACCACTGCTTCGCGTCCGGCGCGAGACTGGCGCGCAGCAGCACCTCGACATTCTCGGGTGAGGTGGTCGTCGCGATGGCGAGCCGCAGGCCGGCGCTGCGCGCCGCAGCGATCAAGCGCGCGACGCCCGGCCGCAACGGGATGGAACCCGATTCGACGATGCGTACGTAATGCGCGGTCTTCGCGGCGTGCAGCGACTTGATCTGTTCATCGGCATCGAGTCGCCGCAGGAAATCCGGCGCGTATTTCTCGCAGTAGAAGCGCATGCGCTCCTTGCCACCAGTGACGGCCAGCAGTTCGCCATAGAGTGCTTCGTCCCAATGCCAGTCGAGACCGGCAGCGGCAAAGGCCGCGTTGAAGGCCGGCCGATGGCCGTCACGCTCGGTATCGGCAAGCGTGCCATCGACGTCGAAAATGAGGGCTTGGAGTGTGTTCATGGGCCGCGAAGATAACGGGGACAATCCATAAGCAACAGTCACGTTTTCTTATCGGAATGATAAGATTGGCGACATAACAAAAGTCGGCGCGGCTGGATGGCGCCGTGATCAGGAGTATCGGAGATGAAACACGTCACCCTGCGCCAGTTGAAGGTCTTCGAGGCCGTAGCGCGCCATTTGTCGTTTTCACGCGCGGCGGAAGAATTGCATCTCACGCAGCCGGCGGTATCGATGCAGGTCAAGCAGCTCGAGGAACAGGCCGGCCTGCCACTGACCGAAATGGTCGGCAAGAAGGTCTATCTCACCGAAGCCGGCGAGGAAGTCGCGCGCCATGCGCGGCGCGTTGCCCAGCAGTTGCGGGAAGCCGGCGAAGCGCTCGACGCCATCAAGGGTGTCCGCGGCGGTCGCCTGTCGATCGGCGTGATCAGCACCGCCAAGTATTTCGCCCCGCGCCTCCTGGCAGAGTTCCGCCGCCGCCAGCCCGGCATCGAGCTGCATCTCGGCGTGCATAACCGTGAAACCGTCGTGCGCCAGCTGGCCGATAACGAGATCGACCTCGCCATCATGGGCCAGCCACCGCAGGAATTCACGACGGTGGCGGAAGGTTTCGCCGACCATCCGCTGATCATCATCGCCGCGCCCGACCATCCCCTGGCCCAGCGCAAGCAGATCACGCCGGCGCTGCTCAGCGAGGAAACCTTCATCATCCGCGAACCCGGTTCCGGCACGCGCGCGACGATGGAGCGCTTCTTCGCCGACGTGGGCGTCACGCCGCGCCATGTGATCGAGATGGTCGGCAACGAAACAATCAAGCAGGCGGTGATGGCCGGGCTCGGGATCGCCTTCATCTCGGCGCATACGGTATCGCTGGAGTGCGAGGTCGGCCGGCTTGTCCGCCTTCCCGTGACCGGCACGCCGGTCATGCGGCGCTGGTTCGTCGTGCATCGCGCCGAAAAGGAACTGCTGCCGGTCGCCGAAACCTTCCGTGAATTCCTGCTCGCCGAAGCGCCCGTGCTGATGGCCGGCAAACCCACAGCGAAAAAACCCTGAAAGTCAGTGCTGGCAGGACGGCAGCGCTACTTTTTCTGCGGCACTTTCCAGAGCGTCGCGGTCACGCCGAGCTTGCCGATGAATCCCTTGACGTAGCGATCGCCCAGCCGCAGGCGCTTGCCGCCATCGGGCAAGGCGGACAATACGATCTCGGTCAGTTCATCGTCCGTCAACTGCGTCGTTCCTTCCGCATGCCAGAGGTTCACATGGCCGCAGGCATCGCGGTCGACGAGCAGGGCCTTGTCGCGCTGCGCCTCGAGCAGGCGGATGACGATGCCTTCCTTCATCTCGAAGGCGCGCGCCTGTCCGAGGGGCGTGGGCATGGCATCGCCCCCTTTCGGCGTCGCCGTCGCCATCAGTTCGAGCACTTCATCGTCGGTCAGATGGCTTGGCCCCTCGGTGTGCCAGACCTTGAAGCCTTCCGGACCCTGCTGGATCAGCAGCACGTTGTCCTCGGCCCGCGCCGGGGACAACGCGCAGACCAGCAGCGCGGCCCCGATCCAGGCGGCCCTCACGCGACCTTCCACTTGATCGAGCAGCCAATGCCCGGAATCTGCTCGCGCGGCCCCTGCCCGGTCTGCGCCACCTGCTGCATCGCCTCGAACAGGTCGCGTCGCACACCTTCGGGCGCAGCCTCCTTGCGCGATTCGTCAAGCCGGCCGCGATACTGCAATTCGAGCTTGCCGTTGAAGCCGAAGAAATCCGGCGTGCAGACGGCGCCGTAGGCCTGGGCGATGTCCTGCGTCGCGTCGAGCACATAGGGAAATGGGAAACCCTTGTCCCCCGCCACCTTAATCATGTTGTCCCATGAATCCTCGGGGTAATCGCTCGGGTCGTTGCTCATGATCGCGATGCTGCCGATGCCCTGCGCCGCCAGCTCGCGGGTGTCGCGCACGATGCGGTCGATCACGGCCTTGACGTACGGACAGTGATTGCAGATGAACATCACGAGCAAACCATTCGGGCCACGCGCGTTCGCGAGGCTGTAGCGCTTGCCATCGACGCCGGGCAGGTCAAAATCGGGGGCCTGCCAGCCGAAATCGCAAACGGGAGTCGGGGTACTGACCATGGACAATCTCCTGTTGAATTCTTATTGACTCATTTTGGCTTCGCGGGTTCCAGCGACATGCGCAAGGGAATCTCCTGCGCCTTTCCCCCATCCGCTGCTCCGCCTTCGGTCTTGCCCGCCTCGGGCGGCAATATCTGTACGCGCTCGGCGGCCACGCCGGCCTTTTTCAGCAACTCGGCCACACCTTCGCCACGCGCTTGCGCCAATGCCTGCAAGCGTTCTGCGGGAATATTTTCCTGCGTGCGCAGACGCTCAAATAGTACCGCATAAAAATCGGCGCCCTTGAGCTGGGCGACATCCTCGGCCCCGAGCGTCTTCTTCTCGCGCAACAACCCGGACAACCGCGACATCATCTTGCCGGTCGCGTTTTCTTCCATCTGACCCGGGTTCGCACTGCGAAAGCCCTCCTTCAGCGCGGCCAGGTCGCTGGCACTGGTGCGCTCCTTGTATAGCGCTTCGAGCGCCTCGCGCATCTTTGGCTGCTGCGTCGAGACCGGGCCGGGATCGCCCTCCTTCGGCACCTGCTGGCCGGCCCTGGCCAGGATGGCACGGCGCAACTGCAGGTCCTGCAGCGCCACGCGGTCGGCCTCGACATGCACACCCCCCACGGCCAGCGCGAGGCCGGGCCGCTTGGCCATTGCCGCGGCGAGCTTTGTCACCTTCTCGCGTTCGGGTGGCGTCAGCTGCGGCGCCCCCGCTTCGAAAGTAATACTGTCGAGCTTCTCTCCGCCGCCGAACAGCGCGCCCAGCGCGCGGAACGGCGCCGTGACGATCTTCGTCAGCACGTTCGTGATTGCCTTCCAGACGATCGAACCGTAGCTGAACTGCGGATCGTCGAGGCTGCCGGCCACCGGCAGGCCCAGATCGATGCGGCCGTCGGAATCCTGCAGGAGGGCGATGGCCAGATCAAGTGGCAGGTTGGTCGCCGTCGGACTCTCGATGCGCTCGCCCAGGGTGAGCTTGTCCATGATGACCTGGTTTTCCCCCTCCAGCTGGCGCTGCTTGATCTTGTACTGCAGATCGAGCGAGAGCTTGCCGGAATCGATCCGGCGGCCGGCGAATTGTGCGGTGTAAGGCGTCAGGTTCGTCATCTCGACATTGCGGAACTGCACGCGCATGTCGAGCGCATCGGTTGGATTGGTCAGGTTGATGTGGCCGACGGCGCGTGCCTGACCGTATTTATCCACTTGGCCGTCGAGTTCGATCTGGCCCACCGACCCCGGCCGGTTCGACAGCCCGGCGATGCTGCCCTGCAGTTCGTGGATCAGCGTGCCGAAAGGCAGGATCAGGGATTCATCGGCGAAGTCCATCTGGCCCTTGTCGAAGCGCAGGCGATCGATCTCGACGATGAAAGTCGGCGCTGGCGGGACGGCACGCTTGTCGGCAGGCGCCGTCTCGGCGGGTGCGACGGCAGGATTGTCCACGCCGGATGATTTCATCACCTGCTTGAAGTTGATGTTCTTTTCCTTGTCGATATGCAGCCGCGTTGCGAGGCCGTTCAGGCGGAGTTCGCCGAGATCAAGCACTTTCTGCGTCAGGGTGAAGGACCGCGTGCCGAAGCTGCGCCAGGCCAGCAGCGGTTCCTTCGTACCCGGCTCCATCAGGCGCAGGTCGCGCACGGCGAATTCGCCCTTCACGTTCGGACCCTTATCGTTGTAGAGCGCACGGCCCTGCGTCGAGAGCTTGCCGTCGGCCAGCGTCAGCGTCGTCCGCGCCCCCAGATAGGGCTGGGCCAGCTTGAGGGCAAGATCGTTCAACTTGAACTTGACGTCGGCCGACGCCGCCGCCGGCACGACCTTGCCTTCCCCTTCGAAATGTCCGCCGCTGCGCACATCGAACGACAGTCGCACGGGCAGGGGTGCATTCAGGTCGGCGCTGACACCCTCGGCCTGCGCCGCGATGTTGTCGAGCGCCAGCTCGAGGGCGGGCTTCACGCTGGCCTCCTGCAGGACCACGCCGAGGTTGGCGATCTCGACCTTGTCAACCCGATAGCGCCAGGGCGCCGCAGCTTCAGGTACCTCGGTTTTTTGTACCTCGGCTTCAACCGCTGGTGTTTCAGGCTTGTCGGCAGCGGGCTTGCTGCCGGACAGGGTCTGGAGGGCCTCTTGCAGGTCGATGTGGCCATCAGCCTGGCGTATCGCCTGAACGCGTCCGTCTGTCAGCAGAATCCTGCCAACCGTGGCATTGCGGTCCGCCAGTGCCACGCGGATATCTTCAACCGCCAGCGCGCCGAATTGGGGCGGGTGCTCGATGGCCGGCAAGGCCAGCTTGCCGCCATTCACGGCAAGCGCGGCCAGGGTGAGTTCCTGGCTGGCCAGCTGGAAGCGACCGTCTTTCATTTCCACGCTGTCGACGCTCGCCACCGGCCCGGCCGCGTCCTTCAAGGTCACGCGCAGGTCCGTCAGCGTCGCCTGGATCTGGTCGACCGTGGCGTCGAACTTGTTCCCGACATTGCCGGCCTGGTAGTGGGCCGTCGCGCGCGCAACACCCTCGGGTGGCACGGGCAGCACGGTCCTGAGATAGGGCGCCAGCTTGGCCAGTTGCAGGTCAGCCAGGCTGAACGTGCCGGCCACCGTGACGGGATTCAGATCGACCTGGCCGACCAATTCGACACTGGCTCCCATGGCGGTTTTTGCCTTGACCGCAAAACGCCCGTCCCTGTCCGGCAGGGTGGACAGATTTTGCAACTCCAGGTCGATAGGTTCGATGCGCGTTTCAAATCCCGCCCCGATGCCGCGCCGGTCTGCGAAATCGACCTTGCCCCTGGCTAATACGAAGCTGCGGATGTCAAGACGGGGCAAGCCCGCTTTCTCTTCCGGCTGTGCTTCCTTGCTCTTGAGCGCATCCAGGAACGGTGTCCAGTTGAGCTTGCCTTCCGGCAGTTCGACCAGCGTCGCCGCCGGCCCGTCCAGCCGGATCGCATCGAATACGAATGCGCGCTGCGTGATGCTTGCCCCCGAAATATCGACCAGCAAGCCGTCGAAGCCGAAGAGCGGCTTGCCGTCGGGATCGCTGAGTTGTAATTTTCCCAAACGCAACGCAAGCTGGAACGGATTGAATTCCGGACGATCCATGACAAGCCGGTGCCCGGTCTTTTCGGCGACGAATTTCTCCGCCTGCGACTGGATGATGCGCGGCAGGGCCTGCCAGAGGAACAACAGCACGACTGCCGCAAGTCCGACGACGACGAGCGCGACCTTCTTCAGCGACGGCATGGTTAGTTTCATGTCAGTACCCCATCCGGATGATGTGGAATAATCCAAAAATGATACCCCGCTTCCATTGTCATGTTCCGCTCGCCCCCGGCGCCCAGGTCAATCTTCCGGCACAAGTTGCCCACCATGCGCTCAGGGTGCTACGCATGAAGGCCGGTGATCCGCTCATCCTGTTCGACGGCCGCGGCGGCGAATGGCGGGCCGAATTGCTCAAAGTCAGTCCTGGCGAGACGGCACGCGCGGCCCTGCGGGACTTCGATGCCCGCGACCGTGAATCGCCCCTGCACGTAACACTGGTGCAGGCCCTGCCGGCCGGGGACAAGATGGACTGGATCGTCGAGAAATGCGTTGAACTCGGCATCACCGCCATTCAGCCCGTCGCGGCGAAACGCAGCGTGATCAAGCTCCCGGCCGAACGCATGGAACGACGCGTGGCCCATTGGAACGCCATCGCCAGCGCCGCCTGCGCACAATGCGGCCGCAATCGCGTGCCCAGCGTTGCACCGGTGCTTGACCTGCCTCAATATCTCGGCGGGGCAAAGGCGCAAAATGCCCGGCGCCTGCTGCTGGCGCCCGAGGGCGGCATGGCCTTGAACAAGCTTGAGAAGCCGACCGAACCGGTTGTCGTCATGATCGGTCCGGAAGGCGGCTGGGAGGAAGGCGAATTACAGGCGGCACAATTGGCAGGATGTGTGGCGATGCGCCTCGGGCCGCGCGTGCTGCGCACCGAGACGGCCGGGGCCGCTGTACTGGCGGCCCTGCAGGCGCTATGGGGTGATTTCTGATCCGGTAACTTTCAAGGAAAAAAGGGGGAATGGCATGTTCGAATCCGCAGAACTGGGCCACAAGATCGACAAGGAGGTCTACAAGAAGACCGTGCCGCAGTTGCGCGCCGAGCTTCTCGACGCGCAATACGATCTCAAGGAACAGGGCAAGATTCCCGTCATCGTGTTGGTCAGCGGCCAGGATGGCGCCGGCAAGGGCGAAACGATCAACGTCCTCTACGAGTGGATGGACCCACGCTTCATCTCGACGCTGGCCTTCTCCACCCCCACCGACGAGGAACGCGAACGTCCCTACATGTGGCGCTACTGGCGCGCCCTGCCGCCCAAGGGCCGCGTCGGCATTTTCGCCGGCTCGTGGTATTCGGGCCCGATCCACGACCGCATCGACGGCAGCATGACGCAGGCGGCGATGGACCAGCGCATCGACCAGATCAACCGCTTCGAACAGATGCTGGTCAACGAAGGCGCGCTGATCCTGAAGTTCTGGTTCCATCTCACCAAGCAAGGCCAGCGGCGGCGTTTGAAGGCGCTGGAGAAAGATCCGCGCACCGCCTGGCGCGTCACCCAATGGAACTGGGATCGCCTCAAGACCTATGACGAGTTGCAGGAAGTCGCCGGTCACGTGCTGCGCACGACCAATACGCCGTGGGCGCCGTGGATCATCGTCGAGGGCGAGGATGACCGGTTTCGCTCGCTGACTGCCGGCAAGATCATCCTCGATTCGATCCGGGACCGTCTCGCCAATGCCGACAAGCAAGCCACGCCGGTCGCACCGCCGGTGCAGCCGAACATCGACGGTCGTGACGTCATCTCCGAGCTCGACCTGACCCACAAGCTGACGAAGAAACAATATGAGGACCAACTCGCCAAATGGCAGGGGCGGCTCTCAGAGCTGGTGCGCGACCCGCGCTTCAAGCAGCGTTCGCTGATCTGCGTCTTCGAGGGCTCGGATGCCGCCGGCAAGGGTGGCGCCATCCGGCGCGTCACCGCATCGATGGACGCACGCGGCTACCAGATCGTGCCGATTGCCGCGCCGACCGAAGAAGAACGCGCCCAACCCTACATGTGGCGCTTCTGGCGGCACATGCCGCGCGTCGGCCGCGTCGCCATCTTCGACCGCTCGTGGTACGGCCGCGTGCTGGTCGAGCGCGTCGAGGAATTCTGCGCCGAAGCTGACTGGCTGCGTGCCTATACCGAAATCAACGACTTCGAGCATGAATTGTCGAGCGCCGGCGCGGTAATCGTCAAATTCTGGCTGCAGGTGAGCAAGGACGAGCAGTTACGCCGCTTCAAGGAACGCGAGAAGATCGAATTCAAGCGCTTCAAGATCACCGAGGAAGACTGGCGCAACCGCGAGAAGTGGGACGCCTACCATCAGGCCATTTGCGACATGGTCGACCGTACCAGCACCGGCATGGCGCCCTGGACGCTGGTTGAGGCGAACGACAAGGCTTATGCCCGCGTCAAGGTGATCCGTACCATCTGCGAGCGGCTCGAGGCCGCCCTGAAATCCACGACCCCGAACGGGGCCCCCATCAAGCTCGCAAGCAAGGGATCGAACGGCAAGAAAGGCAAGAAATGAGCGAAACGCAAGACGGCGCGTTGAGCGATGCGCGGCTGGTCGCCTGGGTCCGCCAGGCCGCGCCGTACATCCATGCTTTCCGGGGGCGTGCCTTCGTCATCGCCTTCGGCGGCGAAGTGCTGCAAACCGGGGTCGCGCAGGCGCTGATCCACGATATAGCGCTGCTCGACAGCATGGGCATCCAGCTGGTGCTGGTGCATGGCGCGCGGCCGCAGATCGACAACGAAATGCGCGAGCGCGGGCAGGAACCGCGCTTCCACAACGGCCTGCGCGTCACCGACGCCGCCGCGCTCGAATGCGTCAAGCGCGCCATGGGCGTTACGCGCATCGAGATCGAGGCATTGCTCTCGCAGGGTCTGCCGAACACGCCGCTCGCCGGCGCCTTCCTGCGCGTCACCGGGGGCAACTTCGTCTCCGCCAAGCCGGTCGGCATCGAGGATGGTGTTGACTTCATGTTCACCGGCGCGGTGCGCAAGGTCGAGGCCGAGGAGATCCGCGCCGACCTTGCACAGGAGAACGTCGTCCTCATCACGCCGATCGCCGCCTCACCCTCCGGCGAGATCTTCAATCTTGCCTGGGAGGAAGTGGCGGAAGCCGTGGCCGTCGCCATCAAGGCCGACAAGCTGATCTTTCTCGGCGATGCCAGCGGCCTGGTCGACCGCAAGGGCCAGCGCATCGACGCGCTGACGATCGAGGAAGGCGAGCAACTGCTGGCCAGAAAGACCAAGCAGGCCCCCGAAATCGCGCGCGTGCTGCCGAGCGCCCTGCGGGCCTGCCGCGACGGGGTGGGCCGCGTGCATTTCCTCGATCGCGCCCAGGATGGCGCGATGCTGATGGAATTGTTCACCCGCGACGGCGTCGGCACCGTGATGACGCGTGCCCCGCTGGCGCGGCTGCGCGATGCCACCGCCGAGGACGTCGGCGCGGTGCTCAACCTGATCGCCCCGCTCGAGGCCGACGGCACGCTGGTCAAGCGCGGCCGGGAGCGCATCGAAATGGAGATCGGCCGGTTCTCGTTGCTTGAGCACGATGGCCTGATCGTCGGCTGCGCCGCGTTCTATCCGCTGAGCAAGCCGCGCGGCGAGCCCCGTTCGGCCGAACTGGCCTGCCTCGCGGTAACACCCGAATACCGGCGCGCAGGCTACGGCGAACAGTTGCGCGGCCACATCGAGGCACGCGCGAAGAAGGCCGGCATCAAGCGCCTCTTCGTGCTGACCACCCGCACGGCGCACTGGTTCGTCGAGCGCGGCTATGCCGAGGTCGGACTGGATGCCCTGCCGGAAAAACGCCGCGAGCTGTACAACTTCCAGCGGCGCTCCAAGGTGTTCATGAAGAGCCTGTAGAATTTCGGCTCCACAACATCAACGACTGAAGGATTTCCCCATGGCAAGAACGGTCAATTGCGTCAAGCTCGGTCGCGCGGCCGATGGTCTCGACTTCCCCCCGATGCCTGGCGACCTCGGCAAGCGCCTCTTCGAGAACGTCTCGAAGGAAGCCTGGCAGCAATGGATCCGCATGCAGACGATGCTGATCAATGAAAACCGGCTGAATCTTGCCGACGCCTCCCACCGCAAGTATCTGGCCGAGCAGGTCGAAAAGCACTTTTTCGGCACGGGCGCCGACCGCGTCGGCGGCTACGTGCCGCCGCGCAGCTGATTTCGGTCTAGCGCTTCATTTCCTTCACGCCCTCGGGCGTGGCGAGCAACAGCAGATCCGCGCTGCGCCGGGCGAACAGGCCGTTCGTCACCACGCCAACAAGACCGTTGAGCGTCGTTTCGAGCCCGGCCGGGTCGGCGATCTGCCAGCCCAGCACGTCGAGGATGAGGTTACCGTTGTCGGTGGTAAAGCCTGCGCGCAGCTTCGGCTGGCCGCCGAGTCTGACGATCTCGCGCGCGACGTAGGCGCGCGCCATCGGGATCACCTCCACCGGCAGCGGGAACTTGCCGAGCACTGCGACCAGCTTGCTCGCGTCGCACACGCAGATGAACTTGTCGGCCACCGCCGCGACGATCTTCTCGCGCGTCAGCGCGCCGCCACCGCCCTTCACCATTTCGAGTTGTGCGGTGATCTCGTCCGCGCCATCGACATACACCGGCATGCGGGTCACGTCGTTGAGGTCGAGCACCTTGATGCCGTGGCCTTCCAGACGCTTTTTCGTCGCCTCGGAACTGGCGACCGTCGCGGCAACGCGATCCTTGATTTGCGCCAGTGCGTCGATGAAACAATTGGCCGTCGAGCCGGTGCCGACGCCGATGATGCTGCCGGCCGGCACGTTCGCTGCAACATAATCCACCGCGGCCTGGGCCACGGCCTGCTTGAGTTGGTCCTGGGTCATGCTCATGCTGTCCTCCTTGAATTCATTTTTTGCGCATCGGCGGCAGGTCCGTGCAACTGCCATGCGCCACCTCGGCCGCCATGCCGATGCTCTCGCCCAGCGTCGGGTGCGGGTGGATGGTCTTGCCGATGTCGATGGCGTCGGCACCCATCTCGATGGCCAGACAGATCTCGCCGATCATGTCGCCGGCGTTCGGGCCGACGATGGTGCCTCCGACGATGCGATGACTTTCCGCAGCGAAGACCAGCTTGGTGAAGCCGTAGTCCGCACCGTTGGCGATCGCCCGGCCGGAAGCCGCCCAGGGGAACTTGGCCACCTCGACCGTGCGGCCGGCCTTTTTCGCTTCGTCTTCGCCGAGCCCGACCCACGCCACTTCCGGATGCGTGTAGGCCACGCCCGGAACCACCGTCGCGTCGAAATACGCCTTCTGGCCGGCCGCCGCTTCGGCCGCCACATGCGCCTCATGCACCGCCTTGTGCGCCAGCATCGGCTGGCCGACGATATCGCCGATGGCGTAGATATGCGGCACATTGGTGCGTAGCTGGCCATCGACCGGAATGAAGCCGCGCTCGTTGACCTGCACGCCGGCTTTGTCCGCACCGATCTTGCGGCCGTTCGGCGTGCGGCCGGCGGCCTGCAGGATCAGGTCGTAGCGCTGCGGCTCGGTCGGCGCTTTTTCTCCTTCGAAGCGGGTCCACAAGCCATCGTCCTTTGCCTCGACGGCGACGGTCTTCGTCTTGAGCATCACCTTGTCGAAGCGATGCATGTTCTGTTTTTCCCAGACCTTGACGGCATCGCGGTCCGGTCCCTGCATCAACCCGTCGAGCATCTCGACGACATCGACACGTGCGCCGAGTGTGGAATACACCGTCGCCATTTCAAGCCCGATGATGCCGCCGCCGATGACCAGCATTTTCTGCGGGGTTTGCCTCAGTTCCAGCGCACCGGTCGAATCGACGATGCGCGGATCGCGCGGCAGGAAGGGCAGGTGCACGGCCGCCGAGCCGGCGGCAATGATGCACTTCTCGAAGCGGACGACTTTCTTCTCGCCGGTCTTCTCCTGGGCCGCGCCGGTCGTCAGTTCGACCTCGATGTGGTGGGCGTCAAGGAAATAGCCATAGCCGCGCACAACTTCAACTTTTCTGGCCTTGGCCATGCCGGACAGGCCGCCGGTCAGCTTGCCGACGACCTTGCCCTTGTGCGCGCGCAGTTGGTCGATGTCAACCTTGGGCGCGGCGAACGTCACGCCGGCGGCGGATACATGTTGCGCTTCATCGATCACCGCCGCGACATGCAGCAGCGCCTTCGACGGAATGCAGCCGACATTGAGGCAGACACCGCCGAGCGTCGCGTAACGCTCGACCAATACCGTCTTCATGCCGAGGTCGGCGCTGCGGAAGGCGGCCGAATAGCCGCCAGGACCGGCACCGAGGACGAGCATCTCGGTTTCGAGATCCGCCTTGCCGCTGTAGCTGCCCGCCGCCAAAGTCAGGCCTGGCGGGACGGCACTTGGCGCTGGCTCGGGAGGTGCCGCAGGCGCCGGTGCCGCCGCTGCCGTACTCGCTTCCAGCAGCAGGATCAGTGTGCCTTCATTCACCTTGTCGCCGATCTTGACCTTCACTTCCTTCACCGTGCCCGCTGTGGGCGCCGGCACGTCCATCGTTGCCTTGTCCGACTCCAGCGTGATCAATGAATCCTCGGCCTTGACCACATCCCCGGCCTTCACATGCAACTCGATGATCGGCACATCGTGGAATCCGCCGATGTCGGGTACCTTGACCTCCACGGTGCTCATAGCATCACCCTGCGGAAGTCACCCAGCAGTTGCGCGAGATACGCATTGAAGCGTGTCGCCAGCGCGCCGTCGATGACGCGATGGTCGGCCGAGAGCGACAGTGGCACGATCAGGCGCGGCACGAATTGCTTGCCATCCCACACCGGTTTCATGCTCGACTTGGACACGCCGAGGATCGCCACTTCCGGCGCATTGACGATCGGCGAGAACGCCGTGCCACCGATGCCGCCCACCGATGAAATGGTGAAGGTCGCCCCCTGCATGTCGGCCGGACCGATCTTGCCGTCGCGCGCCTTCTTCGCCAGTTCCGAGGTTTCCTGCGCGATCTCGATCACGCCCTTCCGGTCGGCGTCCTTGAGTACCGGCACCATCAGGCCGTTCGGCGTGTCGGCCGCGAAACCGATGTGCCAGTAGTTCTTGAAGACCTGATTCTCCCCGTCGAGGGAGGAATTGAGGTCGGGATACTTCTTCAGCGCGGCGACCACGGCCTTGATGATGAAGGCCAGCATGGTGACCTTGATGCCCGCCTTTTCATTCTCCTTGTTGAGGCTGACGCGCAGGGCTTCCAGATCGGTGATGTCGGCGTCCTCGTGGTAGGTGACGGCGGGAATCATCGCCCAGTTGCGCGCAAGATTGGGGCCGCTGATCTTCTTGATGCGCGACAGCGGCTTGACCTCGATGGGGCCGAACTTGGCGAAGTCGACCTGCGGCCAGGGCAGCAGGCTCAACTGCCCCAACTGGCCTCCGCCGAAAGTCAGTCCCGGCGAGACGGCACCCTGGCTGGACATCACGCCCTTCACGAAGGCCTGCACATCCTGCTGGGTGATGCGGCCCTTCGGGCCACTGCCCTTCACCTGCGTCACATCGACGCCCAGCTCGCGGGCAAAACGGCGCACCGAGGGGCTGGCGTGCGGCTTGATGCCGTCCAGCTCGGTCACGATTTCGGCGGGCGAGGGAATATGCACGGGCGACGGCAGCATTGCGATGGTCGGCGTGGGTGGTACGGCCCCCGATGATGATTGAGCAGCGGCAACGCGCTGCGGCGGTTCTGGCACAGTCGGCGCTGGCGGGACGGCAGGCGAAGCTGCGGGTTCCGCCTTGGGTGCAGGTGCCGGCGCTTCGACAGCTGCGCTCGCTTCCAGCAACAGGATCAGCGTGCCTTCATTCACCTTGTCGCCGATCTTGACCTTCACCGCCTTCACAGTACCGGCCGCAGGACTCGGCACATCCATCGTCGCCTTGTCCGACTCCAGCGTGACAAGGGCGTCTTCCGCCTTGACCACGTCTCCCGCCTTCACATGCAGTTCGATGATCGGCACATCGTGAAAGCCGCCGATGTCGGGTACCTTGATTTCCATGATTACACCTTCATCGGGTTGGGTTTGGCGGGATCGAGACCGTACTTCGCAATGGCCTCGGTAACCTTCTTCTGCTCGATGGCGCCGTCGTCGGCCAGCGCCGACAAGGCGGCCACCGTGATCCAGCGGCGATCCACCTCGAAAAAGTGGCGCAACTGCTCGCGCGTGTCCGAGCGACCAAAGCCGTCGGTGCCGAGCACGGTATAGCGCCGGCCGCCTTCGGTGATGAAGGGCCGGATCTGCTCGGCGTAGAGGCGCATGTAGTCGGTGGCGGCGATGATCGGGCCGCGGGTATCGGCCAGCAAGCCTTTGGCGTGGCACATGGGGCGGGGTTCATCCGGATGCAGCAGATGGAAGCGCGTGCAGTTGTGGCCGTCGCGCGCCAGCTCGGTAAAACTCGGGCAGGACCAGAGATCGGCAGTCACGTCCCAGTCGTCCTTGAGCAGATCGGCGGCGGCGATCGCCTCGCGGAAGATCACGCCGGAGCCCAGCAGCTGTACGCGCGGGCCGTTGCTGTTCGGTCCCTTGCGGAACAGGTACATGCCCTTGACGATGTCCTTTTCGACGTCCTCGTTTTCCAGCTTGGGCAACGCGGGATGCTCGTAGTTCTCATTCATCACCGTGAGGTAATAGAACACGTCCTCCTGTTCCGCCACCATGCGGCGCAAGCCATCTTGGACGATCACGGCCACTTCGCAGGCGAAGGTCGGATCGTAGGAGATGCAGTTCGGAATCGCCGCGGACAGCACGTGCGAGTGGCCATCCTCGTGCTGCAGCCCTTCGCCGTTCAGTGTCGTCCGGCCGGCGGTACCGCCGACAAGGAAGCCGCGCGCGCGCGAGTCGCCCGCCGCCCAGCACAGATCCATGGTGCGCTGCAACCCGAACATCGAATAGAAGATGTAGACGGGAATCATCTGCACGCCGTGCGTCGAATAGGCCGTCGCGGCAGCGATCCAGTCGGCCATCGCGCCGGCCTCATTGATGCCTTCCTGCAGCACCTGACCGTCCTTCGATTCCTTGTAGAACATCAGCTGGTCGGCGTCCTGCGGCACATATTTCTGGCCTTCCTGGTTCCAGATGCCGACCTGGCGGAACAGGCCTTCCATGCCGAAAGTGCGCGACTCGTCGGGCACGATGGGCACGACGCGCTTGCCGATCTGCTTGTCCTTGATCAGGATATTGAGGATGCGCACGAACGCCATGGTGGTCGAGATCTCGCGCCCTTCCCCGGTGGCCTTGAGCAAGGCATCGAAGGCCGACAGTTCGGGAACCGGGAGCGGCACTGCCTCGCTGGCGCGGCGACGGCGCTGCGGCAGGTAACCGCCCAGCGCCAAGCGATGCTCGCGCATGTATTTCAGCTCGGGGGCGTCGTCGGCAAACTTGAGGTAGGGCAGATTCATGATCTCGTCATCGCCGACCGGCAGCTTGAAGCGGTCGCGGAAGGCCTTGATCGAGGTCGTGCCCATCTTCTTCTGCTGGTGGGTGATGTTCTGCGCCTCGCCCGATTCGCCCATGCCATAACCTTTGATGGTTTTGGCAAGAATCACGGTTGGCTGGCCGGTGTGCTCGACCGCTGACTTGTAGGCCGCATAGACCTTGTGCGGGTCGTGCCCGCCACGATTCAAACGCCAGACGTCGTCATCGGTCCAGTTGGCGACCATCGCCTTGAGTTCCGGCGTATTGAAGAAATGCTCACGCACGTAGGCGCCGTCCTTCGACTTGAAGGTCTGGTAGTCGCCGTCAACGCATTCCATCATGCGCTTCTTGAGCAGGCCCTTCTTGTCCTGCGCAAGCAGCGGATCCCAGTAGCTGCCCCAGATCACCTTGATGACATTCCAGCCGGCACCACGGAATTCGGCCTCGAGTTCCTGGATGATCTTGCCGTTGCCGCGCACCGGGCCATCGAGGCGCTGCAGGTTGCAGTTGATGACGAAGATCAGGTTGTCGAGCTTCTCGCGGCCGGCCATACCGATGGCGCCCATCGACTCGGGTTCGTCCATCTCGCCGTCGCCCATGAAGGCCCAGACCTTGCGGCCGGTCGTCTGCGCCATCCCGCGGTCGTGGATGTACTTCATGAAGCGCGCCTGATAGATCGCCTGCAGCGGTCCGAGGCCCATCGATACGGTGGGGAACTGCCAGAATTCCGGCATCAGCCACGGATGCGGGTAGGACGGCAGGCCCTTGCCATCGACTTCCTGGCGGAAGCCGTCAAGCTGTTCCTCGGTCAGACGGCCGAGCAGGAAGGCGCGGGCATACAGGCCGGGCGCCGAATGCCCCTGCACGAAGACGAGATCGCCGCCGTGATTCTCTGACGGTGCATGCCAGAAATGCACCAGGCCGACATCGTAGAGCGTCGCCGCCGAAGCGAAGCTGGCGATATGGCCGCCGAGGTTGGACTGGCCCTGATTGGCGCGCAGCACCATCGCCATGGCATTCCAGCGCACGTAGGAACGGATGCGGTTTTCGATCGCATAGTCGCCGGGCGCTAGCGGCTGCCGGTCAACGGGGATCGTATTGACGTAATCGGTATTCGCCGAATAGGGGATGCTGATCCCGGCGCGATTGCCCAATTCGATGAGTTGCTCGATGAGGAAATGCGCGCGTTCGGGACCGACCTGCTCGATGACGGCGTCCAGCGCATCAAGCCACTCGCGCGTTTCCTGCGGATCACTGTCGGCCAAAGGGGTGACAGCCGCGGTCATTGGGCTGACGATATGCTGCTCTGCCATGCTCTCTCTCCTCCTGTCGGAGTTATTGGGCCCGGCCCAAGGGTAGCGGGCCGGGTTTTTGCACAGATTAAACCCGCCGGGTAGGCTGACCAAATCGTGACGTTTCACATAGTAAAACTATCTTTCGCATTGTGCAATTGTTAATTAATTCGACTCAAATGCCCTGCCTTGCACCCTATCTGACTATAGGCGTAGATCAGCTTGTGATTTACACTTCGCCAAACGAGAAAAGGACGCAATGGCAAGCAAAGCAACGCCGACGATTCTGATCGTCGATGACTCGGCCGAAAACCTTCATGTCTTGTCCGGTCTGCTGCAACCCGAGTACCGGGTGCTGGCGGCGACGTCGGGTATGCGTTGCCTCGAACTGGCCCACGGCAAACCCACCCCCGACCTGATCCTCCTCGACATCATGATGCCCGGGCTCGACGGCTACCAGACGCTGGCACGGCTGCGCGCCGAAGCAACGACGCGCGAGATCCCCGTCATCTTCGTCACGGCCATGGACGGCAGCGAAGCCCAGTTGCACGGACTTGCCGTCGGCGCGGTCGACTACATCACCAAGCCGATCGACCCCCCCATCGTGCTGGCGCGCGTGAATACCCAGCTCGAGCTGAAGCGTGCGCGCGACTGGCTGAAAGACCAGAACAGCTGGCTGGAGGCGGAAGTTGCCCGCCGCCTTGCCGAGAACGAGACGATCCAGACGGTCAGCATCCGGGCGCTGGCTCATCTGGCCGAAATCCGCGACCCCGAGACCGGCAACCACATCCACCGCACGCAGAACTATGTGCGCGCCCTGGCGCAATGTTTGCGCGACAACCCGCGTTTCGCCGACTTCCTCACCGAGCGGAACATCGACCTGCTGGTCAAGTCCGCGCCGCTGCACGATATCGGCAAGGTCGGCGTGCCCGACCAGATCCTGCTCAAACCGGGTCCGTTGACGGCGGAAGAATGGGCGGTCATGAAGACCCACGCCAAGCTCGGTTCCGACGCCATCGAACTGGCCGAGGGCGATGCCGACCAGCCGGTCGCCTTCCTCACGCTAGCCAAGGAGATCGCCCACTGGCATCACGAGAAGTGGGATGGCAGCGGCTACCCGGACGGCCTCGCCGGGGATTCGATTCCGATTGCCGCGCGGCTGATGGCGGTGGCCGATGTCTTCGATGCCCTGATCTCGGCACGCCCCTACAAAGCCGCCTTAAGCTTCGATCAGGCGCGCGACATCATCATCGCCGGTTGCGGCCGTCATTTCGATCCCGACATTGCGAACGCCTTCGTGGTTATTTTTGAGGAGTGTGTTGCCATCGCACTCCAGTACGGCGAGGTCACCAAGGCATGACCACCCACCTGCCGAAGCCCCGCAGGCTTCTCACCGGCCAGGCGGCCCTCACGGTGGTTCTCATCTACGGCATCTTCGCCGGGCTCTGGATTCTGCTTTCCGACGCGGCGGTCGAGGCCCTCTTCAGCGACCCGGACCAGATCATCAAAGCCAGCATGATGAAGGGCTGGCTGTTCGTTGCTGTCACCACGCTGCTCCTGTATGTACTCGTCAGGCACTTGCTGGCGCAACAGGGGGCCACCAGTCAATGCGTCATCAACGATCTGCGGGCCAAGCAGCATGTACTGGATCTGCTCTCGATCGTGGTCGATAACACCGAAGACGCAATGTATGCCCAAGACGAGGATGGCCGGTATTTGCTGTTCAATCGCGCGGCCTGCCGTTTCATGGGCAAGTCTATTCCGCAGGTACTCGGTAACACCGACCGCGCGCTGTTCCCGGTCGAACAGGCGGATAGGCTGACCCGGATCAACCGACGCATCATGACCACTGGACAACCGGAAACGTTCGAAGGCCTGTTTGATACAGTAGCGGGTCAGCGCTATTTCATCGTCGCCAAGCGCCCCTTGCGGGATCACAAAGACAAGATCATCGGCACCTTTGGTATTGCCCGCGACAATACCGACCGCAAGCAGGCCCTGGAAGAATTGCAGTCACGCAATACAGAACTCGAACGTTTCAATCGCGCGGCCATCGGGCGCGAATTGGATATGATTGAATTGAAGAAGCAGATCAACGCACTGGCGCAGGAGATGGGAAGAGAGCCACCCTACGCGTTGGGTTTTCTCGCACCTGACCAAAATCAGGGGAGGATGTCCGATGCATCCTGAACAACGACCGGGAGCCTGGCAACCCGATGAGGCCACGGTCAGAACCCTGTCCCGGGCATTCGAGCACGCCGAACTGCCACAGGCGATTTCAGACGCCCGGACCAACCTCATCATCGCCGTCAATGTCGCCTTCGCACAACAACGCGGCTACACGGTCGAGGAACTGGTCGGCCAACCGGTGATGGCAATGTTCCCGCCCGAGCTGCTTGATGAGGTACGCTCGAAATTCAAGCAGCTGGATACTGCATCCCACAGCGTGTTCGAAACCGAGCATGTGCGCAAGGATGGCAGCCGCTTCCCCGTTCAGATCGACATCACCATCATCCACGATGCAGCGGGCGTCGCGATCAACCGCGTTGCCTATGTATTCGACATTTCGGCGCGCAAGCATGCCGAAGACCAGCTACAGCTTGCCATGAAGGAGCAGCAGCAAGCGCGCATTGCGGCTTTGAATCTGATGGAGGATGCACTTGCGGCGCGGCGACAGGCAGAGGAAACCACGGCCTCCTTGCGCCTTTCGGAAGCGAACTACCGCCTGCTGGCCGACAATGCCGCCGACTGCATTTTCTGGCGCGGCGCGGATGGCCGCTACCGCTACATTTCGCCCGCCTGTGCCCAGATTTCCGGCTATACGCCGGAGGAACTCATCGCCGATCCCGAACTGTCCGTCCGGATGATCCACCCGGACGACCGTGAGGCTTTCCGTGACCACCTGGCCCGTGACCGGTCTACCAACAAAACCGAGATGGAGTTCCGCATCACCCACAAGGACGGCAGCCAGCGCTGGCTGGGCCATCACTGCCAGCCGATTTACAGCGACACGGGGGAATTCCTCGGCCGCAGCGGTGCAAACCGCGACATCACCGTGCGCAAGCGCGCGGAAGAGCAGCTGCTCAAGCTTTCTCTGGCGGTGGAGCAAAGCCCCGAAAGCATTGTCATTACCGACCTCACGGCAAGCATCGAATACGTTAACGACGCCTTCATGCAGGCTACCGGCTATCGCCGCGAGGACGTGATCGGCAGAAATCCGCGCTTACTGCACTCGGACAATACACCGCATGAGACTTACGTCACGCTGTGGGACACGCTGCAACGCGGTGAAACCTGGAAGGGCGAATTCTTCAACCGGCGCAAGAATGGCGAGGAATACATCGAGTTCGCCATCATCACACCCCTCCGGGATGCCGAGGGACGGCCCACGCACTACGTGGCCGTCAAGGAAGACATCACCGAGAAGAAACGCATCGGGCAGGAACTCGACCAGCACCGCCACCATCTCGAGCAACTGGTAGCGGAGCGGACCCGGCAGCTGGAAGAAGCGCGCCTGCGCGCCGAGGCCGCGAACCGGACCAAGAGCAGCTTTCTCGCCAACATGAGCCATGAAATCCGTACCCCGCTCAACGCGATCATCGGCCTCACCCACCTGATGCGCCGCAATGCACTGCCCGCTGATCAGGCCGGGCGCCTGGACAAGATCGACGGCGCGGGTCAGCATCTCCTCTCCATCATCAACGATATCCTCGATCTGTCGAAGATCGAGGCAGGACGGCTGGAGCTGGAATGCGTCGACTTCGCCCTGGAGAACGTGCTGGACAACGTGGTTTCGATCATGGCGGAACCTGCACGCGCCAAGGGGCTTGCCCTGCAGATCGACTACGATGATGTGCCCCGCTGGCTGCACGGCGATCCGACGCGACTGCGCCAGGCCCTGCTCAACTACGTCAGCAACGCCGTCAAGTTCACCGAAACCGGCAGGATCGACCTGCGGATGCGGCTGCAAGAGCGCGCGGGCGTCGCGGTGCTGCTCCGCTTCGAGGTCGAGGACACCGGCATCGGGCTGGCGCCCGCGAAGCTCGGCAATCTCTTCCAGGCTTTCGAACAGGCGGATTCATCCACCACGCGACGCTTTGGCGGCACTGGCCTGGGCCTTGTCGTGACCCGGCGCCTGGCGGAATTGATGGGCGGCGAAACCGGCGTCGCCAGCACACTCGGCAGCGGCAGCACATTCTGGTTTACCGCCCGGCTGGGCATCGGCCAGGATGTGAAAGCCACCGCCGATCCGCTGTCTGCCCCTGATAGCGAAACAGCACTGCGCCGTCGCGCCAGCAGCGCACGGCTCCTGCTGGTCGAGGACAATGCCATCAACCGCGAAGTCGCCCTGGAATTGCTGCACGCCGTGGGTCTCGGCGTCGACCAGGCCGAGGATGGCGAAGCGGCGCTGGTGAAGGCGCGGGAGCGACACTACGATCTCGTGCTGATGGACCTGCAGATGCCGAAGATGGATGGCCTGACCGCAACGCGTGAACTCCGCAACCTGCCCGGTTATCGCGACACCCCGATCATCGCCATGACCGCAAATGCCTTCATGGGCGACCGTGAAATTTGCGCGAACGCGGGCATGAACGCTTTCGTCGCCAAGCCGGTCGAGCCGGCGCTGCTCTACGCCACGCTGTTGAAGTGGCTGCCCGCCCGCGCGGCGGACACGTCGACGCGCATTCCCACCTCCCCGGACGAGAAGGCCGTCGCGGAAGAGACCGTCGTGCTCATCGAGCAACTGGCGCAATTGCCCGGCATGGATGTCGCGCGCGGTCTGCGCGCAGTACGTGGCAAGCGCAGTCTTTACCTGTCGCTGCTGCGCCAACTGGTCGAGGGGCATCGCGACGATCCTGGCCAGTTACGTCGCCATCTCGCTGCGGGCGCCCACGAGGCGGCGCGCCAGCTTGCCCACGGCCTCAAGGGCGTCTCGGGTACTCTGGGCGTCAACGCCATTGCCCGTGGCGCAACCAGCATCGATGCCGAGTTGCGCAAGACGGAAGCCCCGGTTGACCTGCAATGCATCAGCCGCTGGGTAGATGAACTGGCGGTGGATCTCACGACTTTGTCAGCCCTGCTGACGCAAGCCGTAGTGATCACGCAGCCCGCTGTCACGGTGGATCCGGACGCTTTCCGCACAGCGCTGAATACGCTGGAACGCCTGCTGGAATCGGGGGACATCGCCGCGCAGTCGTACTTCGACCAGCATTCGGCAGCGTTCGAGGCGATGCTGGGCAAGGATGCCGGAGGGCGCCTCGCGCACGCCGTCCAGGCCTTCCAGTTCGAAACCGCGCTGACGCTCCTGCGCGAAGGGTGCCGTACCGCCAGCGCTGACTTTGGAAAGTAGTCGGATCAGCCCCGGCGGGCCGGGGCGAGGGCGAGCTTCCGCAGTTTTTTATGCATGCGCTCAAGGTTGATGTTGAGCATGCGGAACAGCCCGCGCATGAAGTTGTAGGCCTGGCGCGGATGACTCTCGAGCAGCAGTTCGAAGTCGTCCGGACGGATCGTGTAAACGGTTGTCGGCCCCTTGGCGCGCAGCGTAACCTGCCGCGGCGTACGCTCGACGAAGGAGCGGATGCCGGCGCAATCCCCGGCCTTCATGGTGTTGACGACCTTCTTGCGGCCATCCACCGTACTGAACACCTTGAGGGCGCCCTGCGTGACGACGAAGAGCGTGTTGTCAAGCTCGCCTTCCTTCACCAGCACTTCGCCATCCTCCAGCTCGCGGACAGCCATGACGGTCACCAACGTCTGGCAATCGACGTCGCTGATGTACTTGCCGATTTCAGAGTTCTTGATGGGCAGGCGCGCGGGTTCGCATTCGGGAGCGAATTTCATGGTCGTGTTTCCGCAGGATTTCAGGTCGGGAAAAAGTATAGCGACCCCGCTTTCGCTTGCCCCATTGTTTGATTTTTGCCATGTATAGGCGCTATCTATGGCCCCGGCCTGGCTTTTCATCAGCAGCGACTAATGATATGGACGCAGACAGGCTGAATCCGGATAATTGCACTTCCGTGACCTGCGTCAAAGGGCATGTCCCCGACGCGGGTTAATTTTTTGGTTTTCCTAAGTTAAGCGAGATTCCTATGGCTGCAGTATTGCCCGCACCGAGCCAGTCACGGCTCCTCCTTTCCGGCAACGAAGCCGTCGCCCGCGCCGTCTGGGAAGCCGGTTGCAAGGTCGCCGCCGCCTATCCCGGCACGCCCTCCACCGAGATGCTCGAAGTCATCTCGACCTATCCGGACATCTATTCCGAGTGGTCGGTGAACGAAAAGGTATCGCTGGAGGTGGCCATCGGCGCCGCCTTCGCCGGTTCGCGCTCATTTTGCTGCATGAAGCATGTCGGCATGAACGTCGCCTCCGACGCCCTGATGACGCTGACGCTGACTGGCGTGGTCGGCGGCCTGGTGATCGCCATCGCCGACGACGTCGGCCTCTCGTCCTCGCAGAACGAGCAGGATTCTCGCTTCTGGGGCCGCTTCGCGCATGTGCCCGTGTTCGAGCCGGCCGATTCGCAAGAAGCCTACGAAATGACCAAGCTGGCCTTCGACCTCTCCGAGAAGTTCCAGGTGCCGGTGATCCTGCGCATGACGACGCGCATCAACCACGTCAAGGGCCTGGTGACGGTCGGTGAACGCGTGCCACACGCCGCGGCGGGCTTCAAGAAGGAACCGGCACGCTGGGTGATGACGCCGTCCGGTGCCGGCAAGCGCATCCCGCTGATGTTCGAGCGCGACAAGGTGTTGCGCGCCGAAGCCGAAACATCTCCGCTCAACCTGATCGACAGCGGCACCGACAAACGCGTCGGCTTCGTCGCCTCCGGCCCGGCCTGGATGCACGTCAGGGAGAGTTTCCCGCATGCGCCGGTGCTGAAGCTCGGCTTCTCCTGTCCGATTCCGGTCGAGAAGATCCGCGCCTTCGCCAAGACCGTCGAGCAGTTGGTCATCGTCGAGGAAGTCGAACCGCTGGTCGAGACCGAACTGAAGGCCGCCGGCATCGACTGCCTCGGCAAGGACATCCTGCCGCGCCAGGGCGAACTGGCACCGAACGTGCTCAAGCCCGCCATCGCCAGACTGCTCGGCGAGCCCGAACCCGAGGGCCTCAAGCCGCTGGGGCGTGCGACGCCGGTGCCGGCTGCCGTATTTCCACGCCCGCCGACGATGTGTGTGGCCTGCCCGCACCTCGGCGTCTATTACACGCTGGCGCAGATCAAGAACCTCACCATCTCCGGCGACATCGGCTGCTACACGCTCGGGGCCGGACACCCGTGGAACGCCCTCGACACCACCATCTCGATGGGCGCATCGATGGGCATCGCGCTCGGCCTCGACAAGGGCCGCGGCGAAACCGACAAGGACAAGCGCATCCTCGCCGTGATCGGCGATTCGACCTTCCTGCACATGGGCATGCAGGGTCTGCTCGACATCGTCTACAACGGCGGCAACGTTACCGTGCTGCTGCTCGACAACCGCGCCGTCGGCATGACCGGCGGCCAGTCGAACCCCGGCACCGGCCGCGACATCCACGGCCAGGACGCACCGCGCGTCGATTTCGCCAAACTGGTCGAATCGCTCGGCGTGAAGAAGGAGCGCATCCACGTCGTCGACCCCTATGTGCTGCCCAAGCTGTTCAAGACCATCCGCGAGGAGATCAAGATTCCCGAGGTCTCGGTGATCATCACCGACCAGCCCTGCGTGCTGATCGACGACTACAAGAAACAGCAACCCTACGAGGTGATCGACGACAAGTGCACCGGTTGCGGCAACTGCGTCGATGTCGGCTGCCCGGCCATCCACGTCACGCGCCGCGAAAAAGTCGTCAAGCCCTCCGGCAAGGAAGTCGAACTGCAGTTCGTCAAGATCGAAACCTCGGTGTGTACCGGTTGCACCCTGTGCGTGCAGCCCTGCGCACCGGAAGCCATCGTGCACGCCGACTTCACCAAGCCGATGCGCCTGGTGCGTCACTGAGAGACAGACATGACAGACATGATCACAAACATTCTCGTTGTCGGTGTCGGCGGCCAGGGTGTGATGACCGCCACCGAGATTCTGGCGGAAGCCGCCATCGCGCTTGGCCACGACGCCAAAAAGACCGAAGTCGCCGGCATGGCGCAACGTGGCGGCGTGGTGTCCTCGCATCTGCGCTTCGGGCCCAAGGTGCTCTCGCCGCAGATCATGGCCGGCACCGCCGACCTGCTGGTCGGCTTCGAATCCGCCGAAACCCTGCGTTGGTGCCATTACCTCAAACCCGGCGCACTGGTGCTGATGAATACCGCGCAACTGGTACCGCCGGTGGTCGATCTGGGCCTCTACGACTATCCAGCCGACCCGCTGGCCGAGATTCGCGCCCGCGGTTTCGAGGTGCATGCCTTCGACGCCATGGCCATCGCGCTGGAACTCGGCGAAGTGCGCCTGGGCAATACCGTGATGCTCGGTGCCATGGCCGACCACCTGCCCTTCCCGGCCGAAGTACTGCTCGAGGCCATCCTCAAGCGCTTCCGTGCGCGCAAGCCGCACATGGTCGAACTCAACCAGAAGGCTTTCGAAGCCGGTCGCGCGGCCGACAAGGCAGCACAGCACAAGGAAATGGCACCGGCATGACGGCGAAGATCATCGACGGCAAGGCACTGGCCGACAGCGTGCGTGCCGAGCTGGCCGAAAAGGCCGCCGCGCTGAAGGCCACGCAAGGCATCGTGCCTTGCCTCGCCGTAATCCTCGTCGGGGCGGATCCCGCGTCGGCGGTGTATGTGAAGAATAAGGTGATGGCCTGCGAGAAGGCCGGCTTCCGTTCGATCAAGGAAGCCTACCCGGCCGATGTCGAGCCGATTGTCGTGTTGGGCAAGATCGCCGAATTGAATGCCGACCCGGCCGTGCATGGCATCCTCGTGCAGTTGCCGTTGCCGAAGCAGTTCGACGCGGATGCGGTGCTCGAAGCCATCGTGCCCGAGAAGGATGTCGACGGCTTCCACGCCGAGAACGTCGGCGCACTGATGCAGGGCAACCCGCGCTTCATCCCCTGCACGCCCTACGGCGTGATGAAGATGCTCGAAAGCGCCCATGTGCCGCTGAAGGGTGCCGAGGCGGTCATCGTCGGCCGCAGCAACATCGTGGGGAAGCCGATGGCCATGCTGCTGCTCGCGCAATCCTGCACCGTCACCGTCTGCCACTCGCGCACACAGGATCTCGCCTTCCACACCCGGCGCGCCGACATCCTCGTCGCCGCCGTCGGCCAGCCGAAGATGATCACCGGCGACATGATCAAGCCGGGCGCGACGGTGATCGATGTCGGCATCAACCGTACTGCCGACGGCAAGCTGTGTGGCGACGTCGATTTTGAATCATGCAAGGAAGTCGCCGGCGCGATCACCCCGGTACCCGGCGGCGTCGGCCCGATGACCATTACCATGCTGCTGGCGAATACACTCGAATCTGCTGAAAGGACTTTGACATGACCCATCCCATCGTTGGTATCGTCATGGGCTCGGACTCCGACTGGCCCGTCATGAAAGTCTGCGCCGAAACCCTGAAGAAGTTCGGCGTGCCCCACGAAGCCAAGGTGCTTTCCGCCCACCGCACGCCCGATGCCGCTCTCGACTACGCCGAAGGCGCCGCCGACCGCGGCATGAAGGTGCTGATCGGCGCGGCCGGTGGCGCGGCCCACCTCGCCGGTGTACTGGCCGCCAAGACAGAATTGCCGGTGCTGGCCGTGCCGATGCCCTCCAAGCATCTCGGTGGCTTCGACTCGCTGCTGTCCATGGTGCAGATGCCCGGCGGCATCCCGGTCGCCACCTTCGCCATCGGCGAGGCCGGCGCAACCAACGCCGCGCTGTTCGCCGTCTCGATGCTGGCCTTGAGCGATCCGGCCATGGCCAAAAAGCTGTCCGACTTCCGCATCAAGCAGACCGAGAAGGTTCTCTCGAAAACCCTCCCCGAGGTCTGATGTCAGCAGAAATCGAGCGCGCCGTCGCCCTGCTCAAGCAGGGCGAACTGGTCGCCTTCCCGACCGAGACGGTCTATGGCCTCGGCGCGGATGCGCGCAATCCGGCAGCCGTGGCGAAGATCTTCGCCGCCAAGGGGCGCCCGAGCGATCATCCGCTGATCGTCCACATTCCCGGCATCGAACATCTCGACCGCTGGGCGCGCGACATCTCGCCCGCCGCGCTTGCCGTCGCCGGGAAGTTCTGGCCCGGTCCGCTCACGCTGATCCTCAAGCGCCATCCCGATGTGCCCGACTGCGTCACCGGCGGGCAGGACACCATCGGCTTGCGCGTGCCGAACCACCCGCTTGCCCTCGAACTGCTCAAGGCCTTTGCCGCGGTCGGCAGCGGCGGCATCGCAGCGCCTTCGGCCAACCGCTTCGGGCGCATCAGCCCGACCACCGCGCAGCACGTGCGCGACGATCTCGGCGATGCGGTTTCCCTGATCCTCGACGGCGGGCCCTGCCAGGTCGGCATCGAGTCCACCATCGTCGACATGAGCGGCGCGCGCACCTCCGTGCTGCGCCCCGGCATGATCGCCGGCTTCGATATCGGCCTGCTGCTCGGCCGCATGCCGGCCGAAGCGGTCAACACGAACTCGGTCAAGACGCCCGGCTCGCACCTCGCCCATTACGCACCGCGCACACCGCTGCTCATGACGCCCGAGGACAGCGTCGCCATCGCCGTGCGGACCGCCTTTGGCAAGCAGGAGCGCATCGCCGTGCTGGCACCCTTCCCGCCGCCGATCGAACATCCGCTGCTCGTGGCCTGGCATATCGCACCCACCGACGCGGACACCTACGCGCACGACCTGTATGCTACGCTGCGCGCACTGGATGCCGCCGGCAGCGACCTGATCATCGTGCAGCGGCCGCCCTGGCCGGCCGTAATCGACCGCCTGACGCGCGCTTCTGCCGGCTCCGGCGCATAGAACAATTCGCTCGACCAAGGAGGACAACAACCATGAGCATGATCGAGAAAGACGACCCCGTTCCGCACGCACTGGCCACCCGCAAGGCACCCGAGGGCACCGGTTTCAGCTGAACCCACGACCTTCACGCTGGTGCGCGCCGATTCACCCGCGATGGGCGTGATGACCGACCTGCGACAGATCTCAGCCGCGACCATCGGTCCCGATGTCACGCTCGCCCAGGCCACGCAAAAGATGATTTCGCGCGGCGTGCGCCTGCTGCTCGTCGTCAATCGCGATGACGAAGTGCTGGGCATCATCACGGCGCGCGACACCCAGGGCGAGCGTCCGATCCAGATGATCCAGAAGGAAGGCGGCAAGTTCACCGACCTGCTGGTCAAGGATCTGATGTGTATGCGCGAGAATATTGACCTGATCGCGATCGAGGACGTGCTGCGCGCCAAGGTCAGCGACGTGGTCGCCACGCTGGAGTCGCTCAAGCGCCAGCATGCGATGGTCGGTGAGCGCGATCCCGTCACCGGGCAGACGCGCATCCGCGGCATCTTCTCCGCCACGCAGATCGGCCGCCAGCTTGGTGCGGCGATCCAGACTTTCGACATCGCCTCAACCTTCAACGAAATCGAAAGCTATCTGGCGAAAGACGACGTCTGAGCCTGACGCTGGAACTGTCGCTGCGTTAGACCCGCGACATTGCCGTGCACCTCGATCGGCACCGGTTTTCCGGTGTCGATCCCCGCAATAGCGACCTGCCGCCGGCGCTGGCTGACGCGCTGACGAAAGTCAGCCCTGACGCGACGGCACACACGGCCATCACGCATCCTGCCGGGATACTGACGGTGCAGGTCATCGAGGTTTCCCCGGAACCGTCCGACGGCTACCTCGCCGTGCTCGCCGCGCTGAAACACGGCGTGATGCGTCAGGCTGATCGGCCTCGGCATGAACGCGGCGGAACTGGCGCACAACCCGCGGCTGACCGAGCGGTGCGTGCATGATCTCAACATCGATCCCGCCTTGCCGTTCGACGCCGGCAGCTTCGACCTCGTGCTCTGCGCGCTGCCGATCCGCGCTATGCCGTCTGGGGCACCACCGCAAGCTAGCGCCGCGGGTTGACGCAGCTAGGCCGTCAGCTTGCGGTAGATGTCCGCCACTTTCAGCGGCAATTTCTTCACGTCGTCGAGTACCGTATAGCCCGCCGGCCCGACCATGTGCCTGAGGTAGTCCGCGCCCTGCCGGTCGATGGTGATGCAGTAGCTGCGAATGCCCTGTTCGCGCGCCTCCTGCAGCGCACGGCGCGTATCCTCGACGCCGTAGGTGCCGCGATATTCGTCGCCGAAATCGTCGGGCCGCCCGTCCGACAGCGTCACCAGCAACTTGTGGCGCGCGGGCTGTTGCCCGAGCAGATGCGAAAGATGCCGGATCGCCACGCCCATGCGCGTGTAGTCCTTGGCCTCGATGGCGTCGATGCGCGCGCGCACAGCGTCGTCATAGCGATCGGAAAAGCTCTTGATGCGGTAGATGTCGCAACGCGTGCGCGTCCAGCCGCTGAAGCCGTAGATGGCATAGGCGTCGCCGAGCTTTTCGAGCGCTTCGCAGAGCATCACCAGCGCCTCGCGTTCGGCATCATTGACCCAGCCCTTGGTCGAGCCGCTCATGTCGATCATGAACATCGCCGCAAGGCTGCGTTCGTTCCGCACTCTCCGGCAAAAGAGGCGTGACGACGGCTCGGCGCCGCTCTTGCGATCATTTACGGCCTCGACCAACGCGTCGAGGTCGATCTCCTCACCATCCGGCTGGCGGCCGAGGATGCGGTCCTCGCCGCGCACCGCCTCGAAGCGGCGCTTGAGCTGGTGGATGAACGGCGCATAGCGGAGCTTCGTTTCGCGCACGAAATTGCCCTCACCCGGCTTCACGTCGGTAACGTAGACATGGCACCAGCCGCGCCGGTAGGCATTGCGGTGATAGTCCCACTCATCGTAGCGAAAATCGGGTTCGCGCGTGTTGACCTGCTCGACCGCGCCCTGTTTCGGCCGGTCATCGGGCGTCCAGGGCGCATCGCCCGCGGGTGTCAGGGCCTCGGGCGGCACCTGGCCGAGATCCTGCAGCAGCGATTGCGCGGCGGCGCGCGCGTCGTCGGGCAGCTTCACCGCCTCGCCATCGACACGCACTTCGATCTCGCCGGACTCTGCATTCAACTCGGCGGTGAATTTGTTGGGCGCGGCGTTGCGCTTGCCGCTCGCGCCCTTCAACGCGCCGATGGCTTTCTTCAGCGTTTCGGTGTCGCGCGTGATGCGCTCGGCCCGCACGCGCGCGGCGATGCCCGGTTCGAGCCGGCCCACGAAAGTCAGCGCTGGCGGGACGGCACCTGCCGCCATGCAATGCGTCAGCCAGCGTAGGGTGTCATGGATGTCCGCGCGCGGCGCCTGCAGCTCCGTCAATGCGGCCCCCAGGGCATCAGGCCAGGTGCCACGCAGTTCGGCGAGCAGCGCACCCAGCCCCGGCAGGTCGCGCGCGACGCAGGCTTCGAGGCGCACTGCCTCGAGATGCGCCAGCCAGGCCAGCGCCTGCCCACGTGCGATGGGTTCCGGCCATGGCGCGAGCGCAGCTTCCAGATCGACATTGAACGTGCCATAGCGCGTTTGCGCCCAGAGCTGCACCGCAAGCCCTTTGTAGAACCGCCGGTTGTCCTCGGCGGCAGCGAAGTGGGCGAGGCGCTCGGGCAGAAAGATCGTCTCGGTGTCGGTCCACGGATACTCACCCGTTTTCAATGCGAGCGACCGGCCGGACAGCCCGAGGACAAAGCGCGCAAGCCGCTGCTCGACTTCGCCGAAGCTCGCATGCAACCGGCCTTCGCGCCGGGCGAGAAAGCCGTCGATGTCGCGCAGCGTCTCGACTGCCGCGCGCAGGCCGCGTTTGTCGAACACGTCGAGGCCGGCAATGGCCCATGCCTCGAAAGCCTTCTCGTCGAAACGCTCCAGCGCCGCCGGCGCCAGCGTGGCGATCAGGTAGCCGATCTCGGTGTTGGTCTTCGCCGCGCCGCGCGCCGCGCGCAGCACGAAATCCTGCTGGCGGCGCGGCAAGGCCTCCAGCATCGCCGATAGCCGCTCGATCGAGCGGTGCGAGGGCGACGCGAACAGGAAGGCGTCGAGGATTTCCTCGAGCTCATGGGCAAACAGCTTGCGGTCGGCCATGAAGCGTCAGAACACCGCCCTGACCAGGTCGTCCAGCGTCTGGGTCATGTCGGGATCGTCGGTCAGCGCGCGCGCGACGGCGGCCGTGCCGGCGACGATGGGCGTCATGCCTGCGCCGATGAGTTGCGCAGCATGGACGAGCAAGCGGGTGCTGGCACCCTCGTCGATGCCCGCACCCTTCAGGTTGCGCGTCAGCTCGCCGAGCTTGACGAGCTTCTGCGCCGTCGCGGCGTCGATACCGCCCTCGGTGGCGACGATCTGCGCTTCGAGCGCCGCCCCCGGATAATCGAACTCGAGCGCGACGAAGCGCTGGCGCGTGCTTGGCTTGATCTCCTTCAGCACGCTCTGGTAGCCGGGGTTGTAGGAGATCACCAGCATGAAGCCGGGCGGCGCGGGGATCAGCTCGCCGCGCTTGTCGACGGCCAGCGCGCGGCGCGAATCGGCGAGCGGATGGATCACGACGGTGGTGTCCTTGCGCGCTTCGACGATCTCGTCGAGATAGCAGATCGCACCGGCGCGCACGGCAGCCGTGAGCGGCCCGTCGAGCCACACCGTCTCATCGCCGACGATGAGATAGCGGCCAACCAGGTCGGCGGTAGTCAAGTCATCGTGGCAGGCCACCGTCACCAGCGGGCGCCGCAGCTTCCATGCCATGTACTCGACGAAGCGCGTCTTGCCGCAGCCCGTCGGGCCTTTCAGCAGCACCGGCAGGCGCTTGGTGGCGGCAGCCTCGAACAGAGCCACTTCGTCGGCAACGGTTTGATAGTAGGGTTCGACGCCGAGCATCTCGAGCTCGGGCGTGATGGTTCTGAGTTGGGCGGAAGTCATGGAACGAGCATGTTGTTGTGATGGGTCTGTCCGGAGTCTCCAACAGCCTGCCGCTGCTGTCAAATGACCTTGGAGCGTATGGGTGTACAGCGAAAGTCAGGGCGGGCGGGACGGCACCGGATGCGGCTTCCGGGGCTTTGCCGGCTGCCCGCCTTGTGCTCAAATGCGGGCTTTGGCCCACCGTCCCCACCCCATGCAGATAACCGTCGCCGACCTCATCGTCCGCTTCATGGAGCGCCTCGGCATCCGCACGATCTATGGCATGCCGGGCTCGCACATCCTGCCGGTCTATGACCGCCTGTACGATTCGCGGATCAAGACGGTGCTGGTCAAGCACGAGCAGGGCGCAGCCTTCATGGCCTGCGGCGACGCGCGCGCCGGCCGCGGCATCGCCGCCTGCATCACCACGGCCGGACCGGGCGCGACCAACCTCGTCACCGGCATCGCCAACGCCTACGCCGACAAGCTGCCGGTGCTGGTCATCACCGGTGAAACGTTGACCTTCATCTTCGGCAAGGGCGGCCTGCAGGAAAGCTCGGGCGAAGGCGGCAGCATCGACCAGACCGACCTGTTCCGCGGCATCACGCGCTATCACAAGATCGTCGAGCGCACCGACTACCTGCTGCAGGTGCTGCGGCAGACCACGCGCATTCTCATGGCGCCCAACGCCGGGCCAGTGCTGCTCTCGCTGCCCTACAACATCCAGAAGGAGCTGGTGGAGGAAAGCCTGCTCGACGACATCCGCTTCGTCACCGATGCGCCGCGCATCTGCAACAGCTTCGCCGCGACTGAGGAGATGGGGCGCATGATCCGCGAAGCCGCCCATCCGGTGATCGTCGCCGGCCACGGCTGTTTCCTCGCCGGGGCGCAGAAGGCGTTGCAGAAACTCGGAGAACGCCATGCGATTCGCGTCGCCACCACGCTCAAGGGCAAGGGGCTGATCGCCGAGAGCGACCCGCGCGCGCTCGGCTGCCTTGGCGTCACCTCGGATGGCAGCGCTTTCCGCCACATCGTGGCGCATGCCGATCTGCTGATCGTGCTCGGCGCCGGTTTCAACGAACGCACCAGCAACCTCTGGGATCCGCGCCTCATGGCCGCCAAGCGCGTGATCCAGGTGGACCACGATGCCGCGCAACTCGAGAAGGTGTTCAAGGCCGACCTCGTGATTCACGGCGACATCCGCGCCGTGCTCGAGGATCTGCTGGTGTGTCTCAGCGACTTTCCTGCCCCGCCCGCGCCCACGTTCACGCGCACGCCGGTGGCGCCGAATTTCACCGTCGTCGCCCACCTGTTCGAGCGACTCGTCGAACGCCTGCCCGGGGGCGCACTGGTTTTCGACGACAACATCATCCTCGCGCAGACCTACCTGAAAGCCTCGCCCTTGCACCGCTACTTTCCCAACTCGGGCGTCTCGTCGCTTGGCCACGCGATTCCGGCAGCCATTGGCGCGCGCTGCGCGGTGGCAACGCCCGCCTTCGCCATCCTCGGCGACGGCGGTTTCCAGATGTGCTGCATGGAGCTGATGACGGCGGTGAATTACGGGATTCCAATCAACGTGGTGATGATCAACAACGGTACGCTCGGCCTGATCCGCAAGAACCAGTTCCAGCTCTACAACGAGCGCTACCTCGACTGCGATTTCGTCAATCCGGATTACACGCTGCTCGCGCAGTCCTTCGGCATTTCGCACTGGCGCGTGGAAAAGACGGCGGATGTCGATGCGCTGTTCGAGCAGGCCGACCTCAAGGACGGCATCAACCTCATTGAAGTGATGTGGGACAAGCATGTCTTCCCCGCCTATCGGTCGGGTCGCTAGGGATTCGATGGGTCGTCACCGCTTCATCGTCGTCGTTCCGGTCGCCGACCGCCCGCAGCATATCCATGCCTGCCTCGCCAGCCTGCAGGAACAGTTGCTGCGTTTCCCCTACGCCGGCGAGATCGCGGTACTGATCGCCGACGATAGCGCCGCAGCTGCCAGCGTTGCGGCCAATCGCGAGATCGCGGCACGCTTCACGGCCAATGGTCTGCGGACAATCCATTTCCCGCCCGAGGAACAGTACGAACGGGTCCATGCGCTGGGCGTCGAGCTGCCGCGCGTGCTGGGTAATGCGCCCAGAGATGATTATGGCCACAAGGGCCAGGGGGTGATGCGCAACATCGCCTACCTGAAGGTGGCGGAACTGTTGCAGGACAACCCCGACGACACGCTGGTCTGGTCGATCGACAGCGACCAGGAGTTTCGCGTCAATGTCCCACAGGACGAGGGCTATGTCGTCGATTTCTTCAACAGCCTCGACGCGATCTTCTCGCGCACCGACGCGCTGGTCGCGACGGGCAAGGTGGTCGGCGATCCGCCGGTATCGCCCGCCGTGATGACCCGCAATTTCCTTGACGACGTGCTGGCCTTCCTCGGCCGGATGGCGGCAAGCGATCCGCACGCGGCATGCAGCCACCACGCAGCCACCGCCCCGTCGGGCGACGCCGCCTATCACGACATGGCCGACCTGTTCGGCTTCCAGCCCGCGGCGGCCTATGCCTACCCATGCCCCCTCGCCGGCCCGCACAGCGAAGCCGACTGTTGCGCGCACTTCGCCGGCCGGGTGAACAGCTTCTTCTATGGCGAGCACCCGACACGTGTCTCGTCCTACCAGCCGGGCGAATTGTTCGCGAGCGTACAGCCGGCACGCACCGTCTATGCCGGCAACTACGTCTTCAGGCCGGAAGCGCTCAATTACTTCATTCCCTTCGCGGCGCTGCGGTTGCGCATGTCCGGCCCGACGCTGGGCCGCATCGTCAAGGCCGAACTCGGTCCGCGCTTCGTTTCCGCCAATCTGCCGATGTTGCACAAGCGCACGGTGGAAAGCGGTGGCCAGGCGGAGTTCCGGCCCGGCATCGCCACGCAACGAGAAGAAATGCGCCGGGCCGCCCCAAGCATTTCTTCGCCCTCTGGGGGGGGGGCGCCGCAAAGCGGCGATTTCGGGGGGGGGCTGATTATTGACATGAGCGGCGAATTCGAACGCCAGTTCTACGGCGACGTGATGCTGTTCTCGGTGGAGAAATTGGCGGCAGAGAACACGCTGTGCCGTCCTGCCAGCACTGACTTTGCGGGGACGCTGCACAGCCTGCGCAACGAGATGCTTGAACGCTACAACGAGCGGCAGAAGGCCATTCTCGAAAAACTCGGCCAGTTGGACAGGCTGCTCGACGATCCGGCGCACTGGTGGCAGGCAAAGCCGGGAACGGTCGCCGGCTTCCGTCACTTCGCCGCCAACGTGCGGCGCAACTTCGGCGCGACATCCAGCGGCCACGCCCGCATCAACAATGCGAACGCATGGGCGCAATGGCGCGGCCGCTTGCTGGCAGGGCTGGCGCACTATCAGGACGACCGCGCAGCGTGGGCGCAGGTGTGCAAACCCTGAACGGCGGGTTGAAGCGTTGGCTGCACCAGCGCCAGCGGCCGCAGCGCTACCGTTTCTTTGCGGAAATTCTGAAGACGCAGTCGCTGAGTCGTGGCGCCCTGCTGCTGAAGCAGCGCACCGACTTCGCGACGCTGGTGCGCTTCGCGCGCGCGAACACGGTCTGGTACGGCGCGACGCTGAGGGACATCCCCGATACAGCGGAGATTGCCTCCTTGCCGATCCTGCGCAAGGCGGACGTGGTCGCCCATCTGCCTGATCTGCTGGCGCGCGGCAACGAGCCGGGAACGACACCCATCGGCCACACCGGCGGTTCGACGGGCAAGCCACTCGCCTTCTGGTACGACGCGAAAAAGCATGAACTGATGCGCGCCGGCATGATGCGCAGCTATTTGTTGTCCGGCTGGCGGCCGGGACAGAAGATTCTCAACTTCTGGGGCGCACGGCAGGACACGGTCAGCGGGGGCGTCTTTGGAAATGCCGGGTGGGACGACTTCGTCGCGGCGGAGCAGACGATCCCCGCGCATACAATCAGCGCTGGAAAACTCCACGACTGGGTGCGCTTCATCCAGTGCTACCGCCCGGTCTTGCTGCAGGGCTACGCCTCGATCCTTGCCGCGATGGCGCGTTTTGTCCTGGATGAAAAGTTGCCGCTGCCGGGCTCCCTCAGCGGCGTGTATTCGACCGCCGAAGTTCTCGACACGGCCCAGCGCGACGTTATGGAACGCGCCTTCGGCTGCAAGGTGTTCAACCAGTACGGCAGCCGCGAAATCCCCAACATCGCCTGCGAGTGCCGCCACGGCAACCTGCATGTCTGGACCGACATGGTCTGGCTGGAATCGGTGGATGATGAACTCATCGTCACTTCGCTGACCAATCGGCTGATGCCAATGATCCGCTATGCGATCGGCGATTCGGGCCAACTGAAAACGGGGGATTGCGCCTGCGGCCTGCCCTTTCCGCTGATGGAGATGGGCATGTGCCGGCAGAACGATCTCGTCGTCGCGCCGGGCGGCCAGCGCCTGCATCCGGCCTTTTTCAATCGCCTGCTCTATGGCCTGACGCAGGTCGAGCAGTACCAGTTCATACAGAATGAGCCGGGAAAGATCGCGCTCAAGATCGTCGCCGCCACGCCGCTCGACGCAGCGGTTGTCGCTTCGCTGCGCGAAACCCTGCGCAGCGATGCCGGACTGGAACTGAAACTCGACTACGTCAATGCGATCGAGCGCACTGTTTCAGGCAAGCACCGCTTCGTCATCAGCAATATCTGATTACTGCGGCCTGATCAGTCCTTGCCGCAACTACCGCCCGCGCCGGGCTCATCATCGCAAAAACCGAGACCGGAAGCGTCCTCGTCGATGCCCTCTTCGAGCATCTCCTGCTCGTATTTGGCACGCTTTTCGGCGGCTTCGCGTTCGATATCGGCCTGCCGGTTGCGCCACTTTTCGAGGCGTTCCTTGGCGGTTTCCTCGTTCAAGGGAATGGTGTTCTCGCCGAAAAGCACCTGCTTGAGGTAGCGGAAGGCAAACTGGATCAGTTCCTCGTCGGTGCTTAGAATCTTCGCCCACTCATCCGCGCCGAGCGCGAACAGTTCCTTGAAGACTTCGCTTTCGACATAGTCGCGGAAAGTGTCGATGTCGTAGCAGGCCATGAAGTACAACTGGCGGCTCTTCATCGATGGCGTGCCGATTGCTGGGCCGCAGGATTTCTTCTTCAGGATCAGTTGGCGCCAGCCGCGCGCCAGTTCGTCGTATTCCTCGACGCCCTGCTCCCTGCGATAGTCGGCGATGGTGAGCTTGCGCTCGACTTCGTGGCCCTTGCAATGATCTTCCTTGACCAGTGCATAGGACTGGACATCCGTAAATTCGTCCTGCCGGCGCATCGAAAGCAGCGCGACGGGATAGTAGCGACAGGCGGTGGGACGGTCTTCATAGACGCCACAGCCTTCGGGTTTCATGAATCGACAGGCAGTGCCGTTTTCGACCGGGCGGAATTTCACGCCGGCGATGCTGTCCTTGTCCATTTCGTAGGGAACGGTGTAATCGCGCAGAAATTGCGTGGAGCTGATGCCCAGACGTCGCTTCAGGCGAATGATGTCGTAGGGTGTCAGTGAAATGTCGATATTCGCGCAACATGCGTTCCAGCAACCGATCCCCTTGTGGCAGGAGAACTGGATGACATGATCGGCTTCGATCATTTGTGGAATGACGGGGCTTTGCGGAAAGGGAATATCGGGCTTTGACATAAAAAACCTTTCGACGACTATGGTTTGCAAAATTCCAAGAAAAACAGGCCGGCAGCCCAAAGGCTACCGGCCTGAATTTTAACTGCTACCTGTGCTGCTTAGTGATGGAACAGCTTCGTCTTGTCGACCAGATCGACGTGCTTGCGCTTGAAGCAGGTCCACTTGTGGGTCTTCTTGTCGTAGATCGAATTCACGAAGCAGTGCCAGTTCTCTTCGTCGACGAAGTTCTTGTCGGTACGATAGTAGAAGCCGGGGTAACGGCTTTCTTCACGGAACATGATGTGCTGCATGTGAGCTTCGGCCGTCAGGATGCGATGGTAGTTTTCCCAGGCGCGCAGCAGTTCGTGCAGATCCTTCGCACGCATCTTCTTCGCGTCTTCCTTCAGCATCTCGAGCTTGTCTTCGGCCATCTTCAACAGCACGTCGTTGGTGTTGTAGTAGGTGGCCACGCCAGCAACGTACTCGTCCATGATCTTCTGCAGACGGAACTGCAGCATCTTGGGCGTGATGTAGTTGGGGTTGACGTCGATGGCGGTCGAATAGTCCTTGAACTCGAGGAAGGTACGGACCGGCTTCCAGATTGCTTCGGAGATCTGTTCGGCAGTCTCGTCGAGCTCAGGCTTGAAGTCGGGGTTGTCGAGGCAATACTTGACCATTGCCTTGCCCGCCATGCGGCCTTCGGCATGCGAACCGGAGGAGAACTTGTGACCGGACGCGCCCACGCCGTCGCCGGCGGTGAACAAACCATTGACGGTGGTCATGGAGCGATAGCCCCAGTTCCAGCCCTTCGGCAGGTGAGCCGGCACTTCGTACTCTTCGGTCGTCGGCGCGCCGACGTCGGTCGGGCCTGACGCCCAGATGCCGCAGCAGCCGGAGTGCGAGCCGAGCAGGTAGGGCTCGGTCGGCATCAACTCGGAGTTCTTCTTCTCGGGCTCGATGTTCTCGCCAACCCACATACCGCACTGGCCAACGGACATGTCAAGGAAATCTTCCCAAGCTTCGGCTTCGAGGTGCTTCACTTCCTTGGGCGACAGGGTCTCGCGCAGTTTGGCAAGGGCGGTGACCGTATCCATCATGATCGGGCCGCGGCCTTCCTTCATTTCCTTCAGCATCAGGTGGTTGCGCAGACAGGCGGCAGGAACGTTCGCCTTGCCATAAGGAGGATAGTCGTTCAGCATCTCCTTGTTCTTGGTCATGTAGTCTTCGCCGTAACCGTTGGCGGCGCGGGCCTTGAACAACAGGAACCAGGCGCCGACCGGGCCGTAACCGTCCTTGAAGCGGGCGGGCACGAAGCGGTTTTCCATCATGGTCAGCTCGGCGCCGGCTTCGGCGGCCATCGCATAGGTCGAACCGGCGTTCCACACGGGATACCAGGCACGGCCCTGACCTTCACCGACGGAGCGGGGACGGAACAGGTTGACGCAACCACCGGCGGCCAGCAGGATAGCCTTGGCCTTGTAGATGTAGATGGTGTTATCGCGAACGGAGAAGCCAGCGGCGCCAGCGACGCGGCTCGGATCGTTCTTGTCGTTGATCAGGTGCACGATGAACACGCGTTCCTGGATGCGGTCAAGGCCCAGCGCCTTCTTGGCGGCTTCGGCAACGATCCACTTGTAGGATTCGCCGTTGATCATGATCTGCCACTTGCCCGAACGGACCGGCTGACCGCCGTCCTTCAGGGAGGGGATGCCTTCCTTGATAGCATCGGCGCCGTCGTGACGCACGCCATTCGCGTCAACCTTCCAAATCGGCAGACCCCACTCCTCGAACAGGTGCACGGAGTCATCAACGTTGCGGCCCACGTCGTAGGCCAAGTCGTCGCGCGTGATACCCATCAGGTCGTTGGAGATCATGCGGGTGTAGTCGGCGGGGTCCTGCTTGTCGCCGATGTAGGTGTTGATCGCGGACAGGCCCTGGGCAACAGCGCCCGAACGATCCAGCGCAGCCTTGTCAACCAGCTTGATCTTGAGATCCTTGCCGGACTCGGCCTTGACGGCCTCGGCCCAGCGCATGACTTCGTAAGCGGTGCCGCATGCGGCCATGCCGCCACCGATGATCAGAATGTCCAGCTCTTCCTGGACGACTTCCGGTTTTTCAAATGTTCCAGCCATTTTTTCAGTTCCTCTCAAAGATTACTTGCGGATCAGTTCTTCCGGCTTGCCAGAGCGATAGCCACCCAGCGTGTCCAGGGTGAATGTCCCGGAGGTGCCGATATCGGCCAGTTTGGGCATCGGCTTGCCACCGAACGGGTCGATGGAACCCTCGGCCGTCGTGCGGATGGGGAACTTGAAGCGCTTGACCACGCCATTACGGAACTTGATGGTCCACATGATGGAATCGGAACCGCGCATCGGCTGCACGGAGCCGCCCAGCGGGACGATGTCAGCGTAGTGGCGGCACTCGATGGCGCCCTGCGGACAGATCTTCACGCAGGAATAGCACTCCCAGCACTGCTCCGGTTCCTGGTTGAAGGCGCGCATCGCATGGCCGGTTTCGGAACCGTCCTTGTCGAGCTTCATCAGGTCGTGCGGACAGATGTACATGCAGGCGGTCTTGTCTTGACCCTTGCAGCCGTCGCATTTCTCGGTACGAACAAATGTAGGCATTACTTCCTCTCCTTGCTAGCTAACAATCCGCTGTTTATTGAGTATCAGCGGTCCATTTGACTTCCGTGCCCTACCTTGGCCGGGGCGTATCGCGAATCCACTTCCGGCGGAACACGGGGTTTCAAATACCTTATCAAACTGATGAAGGCTATCACCTTACACGCAGCAGGATAATCCCGATTTTTGATTGAGTAATAAGCCAGACCAATTGTTTTTGGGGAATGGTTGATCGACATCAATCAGTCTGCTTTTCTACTCTTTGTCCTTGATATCACCAATTAGTCATTGGCACAGTTGAAAAAGAATAATTGATAGAAGCACCATTAGGCGTATTGTATTTTGCGGGCTCCAAAACCAACCATTAACGGGAGGATCAACGTGATAAAACCACACGGTTCCGATCAGCTGAACCCGCTGTTCGTGTATGACGTAGCCGAGCATAAAGCGCTGACGCATAAAGCGGCGTCGCTGCCTTCGATGATGCTCTCCTCGGCCGCCGCCGCCAACGCGGTGATGATGGGCTCGGGTTACTTCAACCCGCTGACCGGCTATATGAATCTGGCCGATGCCCTCAGCGCCGCGGAACACATGAAAACCACCAGCGGCCTCTTCTGGCCGGTGCCGGTCGTCAATCTGACCAAGGACATCAGCGCCATCAAAGGCCACAAGCAAATCGCGCTGCGCGACCCCAACGTCGAGGGAAACCCGGTCCTGGCCGTCATGGACGTGCAGGCGATCGAGGAAGCCAGCGAAGAGCAAATGCGCCTCATGACCGAGAAGGTCTATCGCACGACGGATCCGGAGCATCCCGGCGTGGCGGCATTCAACTCTTCCGGTCGCTTCGTTGTTTCCGGCCCGATCAAGGTGTTGAGCTTCAGCTATTTCCAGACCGAATTCCCGGATACCTTCCGCACCGCGGTCGAGATCCGCAACGAAATCGCCGAGCGCGGCTGGAAAAAGGTGGTCGCGTTCCAAACCCGAAATCCGATGCACCGCGCGCACGAAGAACTCTGCCACATGGCAATGGATCGTCTGGGCACCGATGGCCTGGTCATCCACATGTTGCTCGGCAAGCTGAAGAAGGGGGATATCCCGGCGCCGGTGCGCGATGCGTGCATCCGCAAGATGGTCGACCTGTACTTCAAGCCCAACAGCGCGATGGTGACCGGTTATGGCTTCGACATGCTGTATGCCGGACCGCGCGAAGCAGTGCTGCATGCCGTCTTCCGCCAAAACATGGGTGCCACGCACTTCATCATTGGCCGCGACCATGCGGGCGTGGGCGACTACTACGGTCCCTTTGACGCGCAAGCCATCTTCGACGATGTGCCCAAGGGCGCGCTGAAGATCGAGATGTTCATGGCAGACAATACCGCCTGGTCGAAGAAACTCGGTAAGGTGGTGATGATGCGCGAAGCCCCCGGCCACACCAAGGAGGACTTCATCACGCTCTCCGGCACCAAGGTGCGCGAGATGCTCGGTCGTGGCGAAGCGCCGCCGGCGGAGTTCTCCCGCCCCGAGGTTGCCAAAATCCTCTCGGACTACTACCAGAGCCAGGACAAGGCTTAATGAGGGACACCGGCTGCGGCATCCCTGCCGCAGCCGGCAGCTCAAACCTAGCAAACCTACCGGCGGCGCATTTCCTCCTGCTTGCGCTGCCGCAATTCGCGCAGGCGCGCATCGACTTCCGATTGTTCGTAGAAATCTCCGTCGCCGGCCTGCCGCGCCAGGTCCAGCTGCAGGATCGCGGCATCGAGCTGGCCTTCGATCAGATAGGCTTCGGCCTGGGCGCGGTGCTGGTGCAAACGTTTGCCCTGTGCGGCATACGCTTTCGCTTGCAGGGCAAGCAAGCGCGCATCGCCAGGGGTGAGCTGCAATTCCCGGCGCGTCAGGCTGATCGCTTCATCGACACTTGCCGTCCCGCCAGCGCTGACTTTCATTTCAATCAGCGCATAGGTCAGCGCACGCGCGTGCGGATAGCGCTGCATTGCGGCACGAAGAATCTTCACGGCACCCTCGGCGTCCTTGCTGTCCGAGTCGCAATTGGGCGGCCAAATTCTCGAGCATCGGCGATTCGAGCTTCAACCGGCGCAAGGTCGCCAGTTCAGTGTCGGCCAGCGCCAGTCTTGTTATCCCGCAGCAGCGCATGGGCGTAGCCGTAGCGCACATCGGTCTCGCGTGCATACTTGCCGCTCTTGAGCTGGGCGGCGAAGTCGGCCACCGCGTCGCCGGGCGTGCCATCGTAGGCCTTGATCTTGGCCCGCACCAGGCCAAAATCGACGCTATCCGGCACCTGCTTGTAGGGCCGCTGCGCGATGCGATTCTCCATGTCCGTGATGCGCTCGGTCGTCAGCGGGTGAGTGCGCAGATAGCCTGGCGCATTGTTTTCATACAGGCGGCCGAACTGCTGCAGGCGCTCGAAAAAGCTGCCCATGCCGCGCGTGTCGAAGCCCGACTTCTCCATCAGGTCGAGCCCCAGGCGATCGGCCTCGCGTTCAAAGTCGCGCGAATAATTCAACTGGTTCTGAATCGCCCCCGCCTGTCCCGCCATGGCCGCCCCCACCGCTACATCCGGATTGCTGCGCGCCGCCAACAAGGCAACCGCCAGCGACAGCAGCGAAGCGAGCTGCGCCTGGCTTTGGGTGCCGAACATCCGCGCCAGATGGCTTTGGGTGACATGCGAGATTTCATGGGCCAGCACGCCCGCGAACTCCGACTCGGAACGTGCCGCGAGGATCAATCCGGTATGCACACCGACGAAGCCGCCCGGCAGCGCAAACGCATTCAGCATCGCATCGCGCACGACGAAGAACTCGAAGGGTTGGCGCGCCCCATCGACCTGCCCCGCCAGCTTCTGCCCCAGCTGAGTGACGTAATCGGCGATTTCGGGATCATGCACATAGGCCGGGTCGCGGCGGATATCGAGCATGATCTTCTCGCCCAGCCGCCGTTCGGCCGGCACCGAAAGGCCGCTGCGCTCGAGTTCGCCGAGATCGGGCAGCCCGTCGGCGCGCGCCAGCGCCAAAGGCCACATCAACACCCACGCCAACCACCGAAATGACTTCATAAGGATATGATACCGGCTCCATGCGCATGCTCAATTCGCTCCCAACGTTTCCAATTGCAAGCAAATGTCACAGAAATCACCGCTGACCCATTTCGATGACGCCGGCCAGGCCCACATGGTCGATGTCGGCGCCAAGGCCGAAACGGCCCGACTCGCGCGGTCACGGGGACGCATCCGCATGCTGCCCGCGACTTTCGAACTGATCCGCTCAGGCTCGGCAAAGAAAGGCGACGTGCTCGGTATCGCGCGCATCGCGGCGATCCAGGCCGCCAAACGTACAAGTGATCTGATCCCGCTGTGTCACCCGATCGCGCTGACGCGCGTCGCGGCCGAGTTCGAACTGGATGCAGAAACCACCAGCGTGACCTGCACCGTGACGGCGGAAACCTACGGCCGCACCGGTGTTGAAATGGAAGCGCTCACTGCCTGCAGCATCGGCCTGCTGACCATCTACGACATGTGCAAGGCGGTGGATCGCGGCATGGTCATCGAGGAAGTCCGCCTGCTGGAGAAGGCCGGCGGAAAATCGGGACACTGGGTTACCCGATAGCGACCCTTCAGGCAATATTACAAGCTGGCGTCATTTGAATGGTTCAGCTGTATTGAACAACTGGCCACCCCTGTCCTTGTCGGATACCAGCGGCATTCCCCGCAATGGCCACGCAACACCGAGTGCCGGATCATTCCAGAGGATGCAGCGCTCATGCTCCGGTGAATAGTCGTCGGTAGTTTTGTATAGGAACTCGGCTGTATCCGAGAGCGTCAGGAATCCGTGGGCAAAGCCGGGTGGGATCCAGAGTTGCCGCTTGTTTTCGGCGGAAAGCATATCTCCCACCCAGCGTCCGAAGGTGGGTGATGATTTGCGCAGATCGACAGCGACATCGAAGACCTCGCCCTGCACCACACGCACCAGTTTTCCCTGTGCCTTGGGGGGTAATTGGTAATGCAGGCCACGCAGTACATTCTTCGCCGACCTGGAGTGGTTGTCCTGAACGAAATCGACGTCGAGACCAGTGGCATCCTTGAACGCCTGACGGTTGTAGCTTTCGAAGAAGAAGCCGCGCGCGTCGCCGAAGACCTTCGGTTCGATGAGCAACACGTCGGGAATGGCCGTCGGGGTAACTTTCATGTCAGCACTTTCTCGTTGAGCAGGCGCAGCAGGTATTGCCCATAGCCGTTCTTCGCCAGCGGCTGGGCGAGTTGTTTCATTTGATCGGTGTCGATCCAGCCCCGGCGCCAGGCGATCTCCTCGGGACAGGCGACCTTGAGTCCCTGGCGCTTTTCGAGGGTGGCAATGAACTGGCTGGCTTCGAGCAGGGATTCGTGCGTGCCTGTGTCGAGCCAGGCATAGCCGCGCCCCATGATCTCGACATCGAGCTGTCCCTGCTCGAGATACAGCCGGTTGAGGTCGGTGATCTCCAGTTCGCCGCGTGGCGAGGGCTTGAGCGATTTTGCCAGTTCGACCACGCGCGCATCGTAGAAGTACAAGCCCGTCACGGCATAGCTGGACTTCGGCTGTTTGGGCTTTTCCTCGAGGCTGATTGCCTTGCCGGCGACATCGAACTCGACAACGCCGTAGCGCTCCGGGTCCTGCACATGATAGGCAAAGACGGAGGCGCCATCCTGGCGCTGCGTGGCATTGCCGAGCAGCATATGAAAATCGTGTCCGTAGAAGATGTTGTCGCCGAGCACGAGTGCGCTGGGTGAGTTTCCAAGGAAGGCCTCGCCGATGAGGAAAGCCTGTGCGAGGCCGTCCGGACTGGGTTGCACGGCATACTCCAGGCGCAGGCCCCACTGGCTGCCATCGCCGAGGAGTTGCTGGAAGCGCGGTGTGTCCTGCGGCGTCGAGATGATCAGGATCTCGCGAATGCCGGCCAGCAACAGCGTGCTGAGCGGATAGTAGATCATCGGCTTGTCGAACACCGGCAGCAGTTGCTTGGAAACCGACAGCGTGGCCGGATGCAGGCGGGTGCCGGCGCCGCCGGCGAGGATGATGCCCTTGCGATTTGTCTTCATGGCGTCACAACAATTGAGTCAGTACATGCTGCAGCCCCTGCCGCCAGTCGGGCAGGCAAAGGCCGAAAGTCTCGCGCAGGCGCATGGTGTCGAGACAGGAATTGGCGGGGCGGGGTGCAGGCAGCGGATAGTCGGCCGTGGTGATGGCCTGCACATCATCCGGCCGCAGCTTGAGCGGCTTGCCAGCCGCCTGTGCGGCCTGCACCACGGCCTGTGCATATTCGTGCCAGTTCGTGCGGCCGGCAGCAACGAGGTGATACAGACCAAAAGGAAAATGAAAGTCAGGGCTGGCAGGACGGCACAAATACTGCCCCAGTACCTGCGCAGTGACATCGGCGATCAGCGCCGCTGACGTGGGTGCGCCGAACTGGTCGGCGACGACCTTCAGGCTCGCTCGTTCCGCGGCCAGTTTCAGCATGGTCTTGGCGAAATTCGCACCATGCGCACCAAAGACCCAGCTGGTACGAAAGGTCAGGTGACGCGCGCCGCTAGCCGCCAGGGACTGCTCTCCCGCGAGCTTGGTCTTGCCATAGACGCTCCGCGGAGCGGGAATGTCGTCCTCGGTGTGGAAGCCGGCCTTGTCGCCTTCGAAAACATAGTCGGTGGAGTAATGCACCACCAACGCGCCGATCTTCGCGGCCGCTTCGCCGAAAACGCCGGGCGCGGCACCGTTGATTGCCTGCGCTCGAACCTGATCGGTTTCGGCCTTGTCCACCGCCGTGTAGGCCGCCGGATTGACGATGATGTCGGGCTGCGTTGCCACGACCAGCTGGCGAATCACGGCCGCATCCGCCAAATCGCAGTCGGACTGATCGACGGCGACGATCTCGCCGAGCGGCGCGAGCGCGCGTTGCAATTCGAAGCCGACCTGGCCGTTTTTTCCGGTGAGAAGTATTTTCATAGCCGCGCTCCGCTTATTTCCCATACTGCTTGCCGATCCAGTCGCGATAGGCGCCGCTTTGCACATGGGCCACCCAGTCGGGATTGTCGAGATACCACTGCACCGTCTTGCGGATGCCGGTCTCGAAAGTCTCGGCCGGCGTCCAGCCCAGCTCGCGCTCGATCTTGCGGGCGTCGATGGCGTAGCGGCGATCGTGACCGGGGCGATCCTTGACGTAGGTGACTTGCTCGCGGTACGGCTTGCCGTCCGAACGTGGCCGCAATTCGTCGAGCAGGGCGCAGACGGTCTGGACGATCTCGATGTTCGGCTTCTCGTTCCAGCCGCCGATATTGTAGGTCTCGCCCACCCGGCCCGCTTCCAGCACCCGACGGATCGCGCTGCAGTGATCCTTGACGTAAAGCCAGTCGCGGATCTGCATGCCATCGCCGTAGACCGGCAGCGACTGGCCCGCCAGTGCATTGACGATGATCAGCGGGATGAGCTTCTCGGGAAAGTGGTAGGGACCGTAGTTGTTGGAACAGTTGGTGGTCAGCACCGGCAGGCCGTAGGTGTGATGATAGGCGCGCACCAGGTGGTCGCTGGCCGCCTTGCTGGCGGAATACGGACTGTTCGGTTCGTAGCGGTGGGTTTCCGCGAAGGCCGGATCGGCCTTGCCGAGCGAACCATAGACTTCGTCGGTCGAAACATGCAGGAAGCGAAAGCTTGATTTAGCTTCGCCATCCAGCCCGTTCCAGTAGGCGCGTACTGCCTCGAGCAGGCGAAAGCTGCCGACGATGTTGGTCTGGATGAAATCCTCGGGACCGTGGATGCTGCGGTTGACATGCGACTCGGCGGCGAAATTGACGATCGCGGCAGGGCGGTGCGCGGCGAGCAACTTTGCCACGAGGTCGAAGTCGCCGATGTCGCCCTGCACGAAGACATGTCGCGCATCGTCATCCAGCACGCGCAGATTTTCGCGATTGCCGGCATAAGTCAGTGCATCGAGATTCACAGCCGGAGCACCGGTCACGGCAACCCAGTCCAGCACAAAATTGCTGCCAATGAAGCCGGCGCCACCGGTGACGAGGATGGTCTTCATACGCTATCGCAGGAAAAGAAAACGGGAACGAATCATACCGTCTAGAAAGCTTCCCGCACCCGCAGGAAGCGCGGAAAACGTGGAATGCCGTTGCGGGTCAGTTCGCGATAGCGATAGGTAACCCGCGCGCCGAGCGGCGGCGGATCACGCCGCTGAACGTCGGTAAAGCCGGTACCGACCGAAAACTGTCGGCCATCGGGCATCTCTACCCGCAACGCGCCCAGTCTGCCGGCATGCTTGCCCTTGCCGGGCAGGTGGGCAACGACGCGCGCTTCGGCATCGAGCCAGGGTGTCGCTTTCAACAGCACGGGCGAACGGCCGGTTGCATACGGCGCATCGGCAAGGTGCAGCATCAAGCCTTCACCGCCTGCAGCCACCACCTCGTCCAGTTTGCGATTCAGCGCCTTGTCATCCGGCAGGCGAAACTGCTCGACCGCCTGTAGCCATGGGACGCCAGACTGCGCGGCGATTGTCCTGATTCGCGCAAAGCGTTCCGTGAAGCTGCCGTCGGCGCCGGGCAGTTCGAAGATCATGTAGCGCACCTGCTGCCATTCGGCAGCGTCGGGCGTGGTCCGCCGCACGATGCCGGACAATCGCTCGAAGCTGCCGCGCCCCATCCATAGCTCGCCGTCCAGCGGCTGCGGCGGCAGCGCGGCGATGAACCCGTCCGGCGCATGGACGACGTTGCCGCTGCGAAAACGCAGCTGCTTGCCATCCCAATGCGCGCGCACGCCGTCGAGTTTTTCGCTGGCCCAGTAGCGGCTGACATCGATACCACCGGCGTAGCGCTCGGCAAGCAACAGCGGTAATTCGTCGGCCGCGGATGCACTGGCCAGTAGCCACGCAACCATCCCGCAGAACAGCTTGCGCCAGCCTTTCATGCCGGCCCGGAAGTACCCTGCCGGGCCTGCCATGCCCGCCACAAGGCACCGCCGAAGATTTTCCAGACGGCGCCACCATGGGACGGGATTTGCTGCCCGGCGCTTTCGGACATGACGTTCAGCATCAGGCCGGCGAGTCCGAACAGTTCGTAGCGTGCCCGCTGCCGCGGATCCTTAAAATCATTCGGGTGCAGGCCCGGTTTGTAGTCGAGCGCCTCGCGCGCAAGCGCATCGACCACCGCGGCATCGTTCCAGTCGATACCAAGCACAATGCCCTTGCGTTTGATTTCAAGCTCCAGCTGGTGCGTTTCTTCGCCATAGTCTTCGAACATGCTCAGGCCTTGCCCTTCCGCGGGGCTTTGGGTGCCGTCTCGTCACGACTGACTTTCAGAATCGGGGCAAGATAGCGTCCGGTATGGCTGCCGGAAACCTTCGCCACGTCCTCTGGCGTGCCCGCCGCGATGATGCGGCCGCCACCATCGCCGCCCTCGGGGCCGAGATCGACGAGCCAGTCGGCTGTCTTGATCACGTCGAGGTTGTGCTCGATGACCACCACCGTATTGCCGTGGTCGCGCAGCCGGTGCAGCACGGTGAGCAGCATCTCGATGTCTGCAAAATGCAGGCCGGTGGTCGGCTCGTCGAGAATGTAGAGCGTGCGGCCAGTGTCCCGCTTCGAGAGTTCCAGCGCCAGCTTCACGCGCTGCGCCTCGCCGCCGGAGAGCGTCGTCGCGCTCTGGCCAAGCTGGACGTAGCTCAGGCCCACATCGGCCAGCGTCTGCAGCTTGCGCGCCACCACGGGCACGGCGGAGAAGAAATCGTGGGCCTGCTCGACGGTCATCTGCAGCACTTCGTAGATGGTCTTGCCCTTGTAGCGCACCTCCAGCGTTTCGCGGTTGTAGCGCTTGCCGTGGCAGACGTCGCAGGGCACGAAGATGTCGGGCAGGAAGTGCATCTCCACCTTGATCATGCCGTCGCCCTGGCAGGCTTCGCAGCGCCCGCCCTTGACGTTGAAGCTGAAACGGCCAGGGCCGTAGCCGCGTTCGCGCGACTGTGGCACGCCGGCGAACAGGTCGCGAATGGGCGTCAGCAATCCCGTGTAGGTCGCCGGGTTGGAGCGTGGCGTGCGGCCGATCGGCGACTGGTTGACGTTGATCACCTTGTCGAAGTACTCGAGTCCCTGGATCTCGGCATGTGACGCCGGTTCGGCCGCCGATCCATAGAGGTGACGCGCCGCGGCGGCATAGAGCGTGTCGTTGATCAGCGTCGACTTGCCGGAACCCGACACGCCGGTGATACAGGTGAGCAGCCCGACCGGGATGTCCAGTTCGGCATGCTTGAGGTTGTTGCCGGTAGCATCGAAAATACTGAGCTTGCGCTGCGGGTTCGGCGGCGTGCGCTTGGCCGGAATGGCGATTGTGCGGCGACCCGACAGGTACGCGCCGGTCAGCGAATCGGGGTTGGACTCGACCTGCTGCGGCGTTCCCTGCGCAACGATGTGGCCGCCATGCTCGCCGGCGCCCGGCCCCATGTTCAACGACGTAATCGGCCGACTCGATGGCTTCCTGGTCGTGCTCGACGACGATCACCGTGTTGCCGAGGTCGCGCAGGTTGGCGAGCGTATCCAGCAAGCGCGAATTGTCGCGCTGGTGCAGGCCAATGCTCGGTTCGTCGAGCACGTACAACACGCCGGTCAGGCCGGAGCCGATCTGCGAGGCGAGGCGAATGCGCTGCGCCTCGCCGCCGGACAGCGTCTCGGCAGAGCGGTCGAGCGAGAGGTAGTCGAGGCCGACATTAATGAGAAATGACAGTCGGCTGGTGATTTCCTTGACGATCTTATCCGCCACCTGCGCACGCTGGCCGGTGAGTTGCAGCAGGTTGAAGAAATCGCGGCAATCGATGAGCGAAAAGTGGCTGATTGCGGTGATCGTCTTGTCGCCAATGAGAACATGGCGCGCTTCCCGGCGCAGGCGCGCACCGCCGCATTCCGGGCAGGGCTTGTTGTTGAGGTACTTGGCGAGCTCCTCGCGCACCATCAGGCTGTCGGTTTCCTTGTACCGCCGCTCCAGGCTGGGAACGATACCCTCGAAGCTGTGCGGCCGCTCGAAGCGGTTGCCCTTCTCGTTGAGGTACTTGAAGCGGATCTGTTCGCGGCCCGAGCCATACAGCACGATCTTGCGGATGTCCTCCGGCAACTTCTCGAACACCACGTCCGTGTCGAAACCGTAGTGGCTGGCCAGCGACTCGATCATCTGGAAGTAGAACTGGTTGCGCTTGTCCCAGCCCTTGATCGCACCGGCCGCCAGGCTCAGGTGCGGATAAGCGACGACGCGCGCCGGGTCGAAGAACTGGATCTGGCCGAGGCCATCGCATTCCGGGCAGGCGCCCATCGGATTATTGAACGAGAACAGGCGCGGCTCCAGCTCTTGCAGCGCATAACCGCAACTGGGACAGGCGAACCTGGATGAAAACAGGTGCTCTTCGCCCGTATCCATCTCGACCGCGAGGCAGCGGCCCTCGGCATGGGTGAGCGCGGTCTCGAAGCTCTCGGCCAGACGCTGGCGCTGGTCAGCCTTGACCTTCAGCCGATCGACGACGACATCCACCGAATGCTTTTGCGACTTGGCGAGCTTGGGCAGCGCATCGATGTCATGCACCTTGCCATCCACGCGCAGGCGCACGAAGCCCTGCGCCTTGAGCTCGGCAAACAGGTCGATCTGCTCGCCCTTGCGGTTCGCGACGACGGGTGCGAGGATCATCAGCTTGGTGTCCTCGGGCAGCGCCAGCACATGATCAACCATCTGCGCGACGCTCATCGCCGCAAGGGCGACGCCATGCTCGGGGCAGTGCGGCGTGCCGGCACGCGCGTAGAGCAGGCGCAGGTAATCGTGGATCTCGGTGACGGTGCCGACGGTCGAGCGCGGATTGTGGCTGGTCGCCTTCTGCTCGATGGAAATCGCCGGCGACAAGCCCTCGATCAGGTCGACATCGGGCTTCTCCATCAACTGCAGGAACTGCCGCGCATAGGCTGACAGCGATTCGACGTAGCGGCGCTGCCCTTCGGCATACAGCGTGTCGAAGGCGAGCGAGGACTTGCCGGAACCCGAGAGTCCGGTTATGACGGTCAGTTTATTGCGCGGCAGGTCGAGATTGATGTTCTTGAGGTTATGGGTGCGCGCGCCGCGAATCCGGATTTCATCCATTGGGGGCTGAAGGAGCAAAAAGGCGACCTGATAATATACCCGCCCTTCCAGGCCAAAGACATTACCCGCGTGCTTTCCCCCACTTCCGATGCCATGACCCCTGCCGAACGGCGCACGGGCAGCGTACTCGCCGCCATTTTCGGCCTGCGCATGCTCGGGCTGTTCCTCGTGCTGCCGGTGTTTTCCGTGCTGGCGGCCCGCCTGCCGGGGGGCGACGACATCATGCTCGTCGGCCTGGCGCTGGGCGCCTACGGCCTGACGCAAGCCTTCCTGCAAATTCCCTTCGGCCTCGCTTCCGATCGCTGGGGCCGCAAGCCCGTCATCGTCGCCGGCCTGCTGCTCTTTGCCGCTGGCAGTTTCATCGCCGCCGCCGCGCCGGATATCCACGTCATGATCATCGGCCGCGTGATCCAGGGCGCCGGCGCCATTTCAGCCGCCGTCTCGGCGCTGGCCGCCGACCTCACCCGCGAGCAGCACCGCACCAAGGTCATGGCGATGATCGGCGCCTCGATCGGCCTCGTCTTCGCCGTCTCGCTGGTCATCGCCCCCCCGCTCGCCGCGGCCATCGGACTGTCGGGCTTGTTCATCCTGACCGGCGCGCTGTCCCTCGGTGCCATCGTGCTGTTGTTCAGTGCCGTCCCGCCAGCGCCGACTTTTGCAAAACATGATCGCCCGCCCTTCTCGACCGTGCTCCTCGATCCTAAACTGGCGCGGCTCAACTTCGGTGTGTTCACGCTGCACCTGATGCAGACAGCGCTCTGGGTCGTCGTTCCGCCGGCACTCGTCGCGAGCGGCCTCACCGCCGGTGAGCACTGGAAGGTTTATCTGCCCGCGGTAGTGCTCTCCTTCGCCGTGATGATTCCGGCGATCATCGCGGCCGAACGCAAGGGCAAGATGCGACCGATCTACGCCGGCGCGGTCGCGCTGCTGGTCGTGGTGCAGGCCGGGCTGGCCCTGTTCGGCGCCGGCCTGTGGAGCACCGCACTCTGGCTGCTGCTGTTCTTCGTCGCCTTCAACATCCTCGAAGCCCTGCAGCCATCCCTGATCTCACGCATCGCGCCGCCGGCATCCAAGGGCGCCGCGCTGGGCATCTACAACACGACCCAGTCCTTCGGGCTGTTCCTCGGCGGCTTTCTGGGCGGCTGGCTGGTCAAGCACTACGGCACCGCAGCCGTGCATCTCGCCTGCGCGGGGATTGGTATCATCTGGCTCATGCTCGCGGTACGCCTGCAGGCGCCGCAACAACGTACAACCTAGGGAGGCAACATGGCATCGGTGAACAAGGTCATTCTGGTGGGCAATCTCGGCGCGGACCCCGAGTCGCGCTACATGCCGAACGGCGATGCCGTCGTAAACATCCGCCTCGCGACGACGGAAAGCTGGAAGGACAAGGCCAGCGGCGAAAAGCGCGAGCTGACCGAATGGCACCGCGTGGTGTTCTACCGCAAGCTCGCCGAGATCGCCGGCCAGTACCTGAAGAAAGGCTCGCAGGTCTATATCGAGGGCCGCATCCGCACCCGCAAGTGGCAGGACAAGGATGGCCAGGACCGCTACACCACCGAAATCGAGGCCAACGAGATGCAGATGCTCGGCCGCCGCGAAGGCATGGGAGATGCAGGGCCCCGTGACAGCAATTTCAGTGGTGGCGGACGTCCCGCTGCGCGCCCGGCGGAACAATCCCCCGCCAGCGGGGGGTTCAATGATGTTGAGGACGACATCCCCTTCTAGTCTCCCGCCGAGCCACCTCGGGGGAGGCAGCCCCCGTGGGGGGGAGTCAGCAGGGTGATTTTTTGAGCGTAGGGGCCCATCAATGAAACTGAAGCGCCGCAGCCTGCGTGAGTATTCGTCGCGCGACCTCCTGATCGTCGGCCTGCCGCTGCTAGTGCTGGTGCTGGTCGGCTTCTGGGCCGCCTCGCGCTTCATCCGTCCGGCGCCCCCCGATACGCTGATCCTCTCGACCGGCGGCGAAGGCGGCGCCTACCAGCGCTTCGGCGCCGTGTACAAGGACACGCTGGCCCGCTATGGCGTCAAGGTCGTCGAGAAGCCCTCGGCCGGCTCGACCGAGAACCTGGCGCGGTTGCGCGACAGCAGCCAGGCCGTCGATGCCGCGTTCGTCCAGGGGGGCACGGCGCGCATCCAGGAAGACGATGCCCTGTTATCGCTGGGCGGGCTCTATTACGAGCCGCTCTGGATCTTCTATCGCGCCGAACTAGGCGCCCCGACGCGCATCGCCGACCTCAAGGGCAAGCGCGTCGCCATCGGCGGCGAAGGCAGTGGTACCCGCTATCTCGCGGATGAATTACTGCAGATCAACCGCATCGATGCTGCGAATACCCAGTTAATCTCCCAGGGGGGCCTCGGGCTGGCGGAGGCCTTCGCCAAGCGCAAGATCGACGCCGCCTTCGTCGTCGGGCCGACGCAGTCCGCGGCGGTCTGGACGCTGCTGCACACCCCCGGCATCAAGCTGATGAACCTGGCCCATGCCGAAGCCTACACGCGCCAGTTTCCCTACCTGAGCAAGCTGGTCCTGCCGCAGGGCGCCATTGATCCGGCGACCGACCTGCCGCCGACCAACATCGACGTGCTGGCCTCGCTGGCCACGCTCGTGGTCCGCGAGGATACGCATCCGGCCCTGATCGACCTGCTGATGCAGGCAACAAGTGAAGCGCATGGCGGCCCGGGCATCTTCCAGCACCCCGGCGAGTTTCCCCGTCCTGTCAGCGCCGACTTCCCCCTGTCACCCGAGGCGGAGCGCTATTACAAATCCGGCAAGCCCTGGCTGCAGCGCTACCTGCCGTTCTGGGCCGCGACGCTGGTCGATCGCATGGTGGTGTTGTTGATCCCCTTGTTCGCCGTGCTGATCCCGGTCATGCGGTTCGCGCCGGGCATTTACAACTGGCGCATCAAGTCGCGCATCTATCGCCGCTACGGCGAGCTCAAGTTCATCGAGGCAGAACTCGAGGCCGAGCCGACGAAGCTGTCCCGGGAAGACTGGATGAAGCGCGTCGACGCGATCGAGCGCGACGTCAATCACCTGCCGATGCCGCTGACCTTCAGTGACATGCTCTACACCTTGCGCCAGCATATCGGCCTGGTGCGCAAGGCGATCGACAAGGCGACGACGGTCACCTGACGACTCCGACTACAACTGCCTGATCTTCTCCAGCAGCGCGGTGGTCGAGCACGTGTGGATGAAGGGGATGGAATGGACCTGGCCGCCCCAGCCGATCACCTCGGACGCCCCGACGATCTTGTCGATCGTCCAGTCGCCGCCCTTCACGAGAAGGTCCGGACGGCAGTCGCGAATGCGCTCGATGGGCGTGTCCTCGTCGAACCAGGTCACCAGCACCACGCATTCGAGCGCGGCCAGCACCGCCATGCGGTCCGCCAGCGCATTCACCGGCCGGTCGTCGCCCTTGCCGAGCCGCTTGACCGAAGCATCGGAATTGGCCGCGACAATCAGGCTGGCCCCCAGGGCGCGCGCCTGGGCCAGATAGGTCACATGGCCACGATGGAGGATGTCGAAGCAGCCGTTGGTGAATACCCGCGGTCGGGGCAACGCGGCAACGCGTGCGGCAAGCTCCGCGGGCGCGCAGAGCTTGGCTTCGAATGCGGGCGCGACGTAGCTCAATTACTGCTTCGGGGCGGGTTGCGGGCTCAACCGGCGCGCCTCGTCGGCACCGATAATTTCGAAGACACGCACGACCTTCAACACGCTGCCGGTGGTGCGGGCGACTTCGACGGCATCGTTGGCTTCCGTCTGCGTCACCAGGCCCATCAGATACACGACGCCCGCCTCCGTCACCACCTTGACGTGATTGGCCGCGAACTTGTTGGTATCGATGAAACGCGCCTTCACCTTGGAGGTAATGTAGGTGTCGTTGCTGCGCGCGGCCAGCGTGCTCGTGCCGGCCACCTGCAATTCGTTGCTGATCGCCTTGACGTTCGGCACCTCGGCAACGACCTTCTCGATCCCCGTCTTCGCAGCGGCATCCGGCACCTCGCCGGTCAGCAGCACGGTGCGGTTGTAGCTGGTGACATTGACATGGGTGTTGCTGCCGTATTTTTCCGAGATGCGGCTGCCGGAGCGCAGTTCGATGCCTTCGTCGGTCACCTGCGCTTCGGTCGCGCGGCGATCGGCAAACGCCAGCGCGCCGGCACCGACACCGACAGCAGCAGCGCCGAAACAGCCGGACAGGACGGGCACAAGGGCGGCGAGCAGGATCAGGGTAGGTCTGTTCATTGAGTTTCTCCAAGAATGAGTGCGTCGATACCGTCGCACAGACAATGCAGGGTCAGGAGATGTACTTCCTGGATGCGCGCGGTACGATCGGCGGGGACACAAAGGTGAATGTCGTCTGACTTGAGTTGACTGGCAATGGTTCCGCCGCCCTTGCCGGTCAGCGCCACCACGCGCACACCGCGCGCGTGGGCCGCATTGATGGCCGTCATGACGTTGGGCGAATTGCCCGAGGTCGAAATGGCCAGCAGCACGTCGCCAGAACGGCCGAGCGCGCTGACCTGCTTGGCGAACACCTGATCGTAGGCATAGTCGTTGGCGATCGAGGTCAGCGTCGAGGTGTCCGTGGTCAAGGCGATGGCAGCCAGCGGGGCACGTTCTTTTTCAAAGCGGTTGAGCAATTCGGCGGCGAAATGCTGGCTATCAGCCGCCGAGCCGCCATTGCCGCAAGCCATCACCTTGCCGCCGGCAGTCAGGCTGGCCGCCATCGTGCGTGCGGCGGCCTCGATGCCGGCCGCCATGGCGGCAAAGGCCACCTGCTTGACAGCGATGCTTTCTTCGAATTGCTGCCGGATGCGTGAATTAAGGCTCATGGTCGCGCGATTCTAACCAGCCCCGCCGTCAGTCCGGTCACGGAATAACGGGCTAAAGCACGACAAATACCTCGATTCGCACGCGCCGCCAGGGATTCCGGTGCGGCACCAGGGCCGCGATGCGCCCCACCACCGGCTCGCCGCGATCCATGGCCGCCGCCACCGCTGCGTTCTCCACCCGTGGCAGATAGCCCAGCATGACGCCGCGCCACTCGACGCGTACCGCACGGGCATCGTGTGGGTTCTCCGGTTCGCGGATCAACGCCAATACATCCCCGACCTGCAGTCGCTCCCAGAGCGCCGCACCCGCGTGATACTGGAATCCGGCCAGTGGCGAACTTTGCACCAGCAGCTTCACGGACTCGGCCCGCGCCGCGATGCTGAAGATGCAGAACAGGCTAATCAGCAGTAAACGCATGCTTCACCCACTCCAGCCGTTCGCCGTCGATCAATATGCAGTCAAAACGACATTCTGCATCGCCATGCTGCGCCAGCCAATGCCGCGCAGCGAGGATCAGCCGTTGCTGTTTGCGCGCGGTAATACTGGCCGCCGCACCGCCAAAGTCAGCGCTGGCGCGACGGCGCACCTCCACGAAAACGGTCGCGGCGCCGTCGCGGCAGACGAGGTCGATCTCGCCGCCCTTGACGCGGAAATTGCGTGCGAGCACCGCCAAGCCCTGCGCGACGAGATGTCGCGCGGCCATTTCTTCACCGGCATCGCCGATCTGTTTCGCGCTGAGTGAAATGATGTGGGAGATAATGGACGCCATGAAGTCAGCATTGTCCATCGTCGCCACCCCGATCGGCAACCTCGGCGACATCACCCTGCGCGCACTCGAAACGCTTCGCGCTGCCGATGTGATCGCCTGTGAGGACACGCGCCATGCGCGGCGGCTGCTCGACCATCACGGCATCCGCACGCAATTGCTGGCGCTGCATGAGCACAACGAGCAGCAGGCGGCGGAAAAACTGATTACGCTCCTGGATGCAGGCAAGCAGGTCGCGCTGATTTCCGATGCGGGTACCCCGGCGGTCTCCGATCCCGGCGCCCGCGCGGTCGCTGCCGTGAGAAAGGCCGGCTTCCGCGTCACGCCCCTGCCCGGCCCGAACGCGGCAATCGCCGCGCTCTCCGCCGCCGGACTGGACGACCCGGCTTTTCACTTCGTCGGCTTCCTGCCTGCGAAAGTCAGCGCTCGCAGGACGGCACTCGAAGGGCTGCAAGCCATTCCCGCCACCCTGGTTTTCTACGAAGCGCCGCATCGCATCGAGGAGACCCTGGCCGACCTCGTCGCGCTGCTCGAACCACAGCGCGAGATCGTCATCGCGCGCGAACTGACCAAGCTGTTTGAGCAGATCGAGCGCATGCCGCTGGCCGCTGCACCGGCTTGGCTGGCGGCCGACGATAACCGGCGGCGTGGCGAGTTCGTGCTGCTGGTCTCCGCTCCGCCGCTGCGCACGGGGCTCGACGCTTCAACCGAGCGCATCCTCAAGCTGCTGCTTGCCGAACTGCCGGTTAAGCAGGCGGCAAAACTCGCGGCAGCGATCACCGGCCAGCCAAAGAACGCGCTCTACGATCGGGCGCTGGCATTGAAGGATGGCTAGAATCGTTGCCATGGACTCGATCACGCTCACCCGCCCCGACGACTGGCACCTGCACCTGCGCGACGGTGACGCCATGAAAGCGGTGCTGCCGGATACGGCGCGACGTTTTGCGCGCGCCATCGTCATGCCCAACCTCAAGCCGCCAGTGACCACCGTGGCACAGGCCGCGGCCTACCGCGAACGCATCCTGAGTGCCATCCCGCCAGCGCTGACTTTCACGCCGCTGATGACGCTCTACCTCACCGACAAACTGCCGGCCGACGAGATCGACCGGGCGAAGGAAAGTGGTTTTGTCCATGCGGTCAAACTCTACCCGGCCGGCGCGACAACCAACTCCGACGCCGGCGTCACCGACTTGAAGCACTGTGCCGCCACGCTGGCGCGCATGGAAAAGCTGGGTTTGCCGCTGCTGGTGCATGGCGAAGTCACCGACCCGGCTGTCGACATCTTCGACCGCGAAGCGGTTTTCATCGACACCGTGCTGGCGCCGCTGCTCAAAGACTTTCCCGCGCTCAAGCTCGTGCTCGAGCACATCACGACGCAGGACGGCGCGGCGTTCGTGATGGCATCCGGCGCCAACGTCGCCGCGACGATCACCGCGCACCACCTGCTGCTGAACCGCAATGCGATCTTCGCTGGCGGCATCCGGCCGCATCATTACTGCCTGCCGACACTCAAGCGCGAAGCTCATCGCCAGGCGCTGGTCGCGGCAGCCGTGTCAGGGAACCCCAAATTCTTCCTTGGCACCGACTCAGCGCCGCACGCGAAGAGCACCAAGGAAGCCGCCTGCGGCTGCGCCGGCTGCTACACCGCGCACGCCGGCATCGAGCTCTACGCCGAAGCCTTCGAAGCCGCCGGCGCACTCGACAGGCTGGAAGGCTTCGCGAGCCACTTCGGCGCCGATTTCTACGGCCTGCCGCGCAACACGGACACCGTCACCCTGGTGCGCAAGCCCTGGACCGTGCCCTTGCAGCAAGCGCTGCTCGACGGAGATCCGCTCGTACCGTTGCGTGCAGGTGAATCGATCGCCTGGCGCCTGGAGGCCTGATGATGACAAAGCTGTTCCTGTTCCCCATTCTGCTGCTCACTGCACTGCTCGCCGGTTGCTCCCAGGAGCCTGCCGGCTTCCTCATCGACGGCGGCAACCACTCGTTGACCGTCGAGCGCAACAAGCCGTATTTCTGGAGCGATGGCTGGGAACTCAACCTCATCGTCACCCGCTATCCGGAATGCCAGCGGCGCCACACGTTGAAGAAGGCAGGCGATAAAGTGCGCGTCGATCTCTACCGCACGCCGAATGGGGCCTTCATCCTCAACCAGGGCAAGCGCTGGTATGTTGCCGAGACAAAGGACTGCCGCATGCAGCAATTCGAGGACGAGCCACCGGAGCCAGGCGAATATCTCGGTGCGTTCCGGGTCAAGAACAACGTATTCGCCTTCGTACCGACCAGCGAAGACAAGAACGGCAAGGGCGAATAGCGACGCCTATAATCGGCAGCGGAAGTTCGCCAGGCAGCCGCTGGACAAATCATCGTCTGGAGGAAAGTCCGGGCCCCATAGAGCAGGATGCCGGCTAACAGCCGGGCGCCGCGAGGCGACAGACAGTGCAACAGAAAGATACCGCTAACGCTCGGAAGAGCGCAGTAAGGGTGAAATGGTGAGGTAAGAGCTCACCGCGGACGTGGTAACACGGACGGCACGGCAAACCTCATCCGGGGCAAGGCCAAATAGGGGAGCATTGACGTGGCTCGCGTCGCTCCCGGGTAGGCTGCACGAGGCCGTCAGCAATGGCGGTCCCAGAGGAATGGCTGCCCACGACAGAACCCGGCTTATCGGCGGACTTCCACCCACCTCCTGCCTGTCACGCCAGCGCGCTACCGGCACGCGCGCCTTGATCTTCATAAACCACTTTTAGAATGCATTTTGATCCCTTGATTTTTAAGGGTTAATGTTTATAGGCTTTCTCCAGAACCACACGTAAGTCATTGTCCTGCCGAAAAATTTTCACTTTTTCCCTTGACGCTCCGATATTGGTGGAATAAAGTGGGGCCAAGTGGGAATAAGTGGGAGAAATGGGTGTTCCAAGGGGCGGCGCAACTCAACCTGGATGCAAAGGGACGGCTGGCGATTCCGGCGCGGCATCGCGATGGACTCGTCGCCAACGGCAACGGCCGTCTGGTGCTCACCGCCCATCCCCATCGCTGCCTGCTGCTCTACCCCGAACCCGCCTGGGAACCGATCCGCGACCGCATCCTGGCCACCCCGAGTTTCGACCCCCGCTCCGCCGCCGCAAAACGCGTGCTGGTCGGCAACGCCCGCGATGGCGATGTCGATGCGGCGGGCCGCATCCTCATCGCCCCTGAACTGCGCGAATACGCCGGCTTCGAAAAGCAGGTCTGGCTGGTCGGCATGGGCTCGCACTTCGAAATCTGGAGCGATGCCGGCTGGCACCGCCAGCATGAAACCGCCTGCGAAGCCCTGGCCGGCACCGAGCCGCCGCCAGGATTCGAAGGCATCTCCCTGTGACTACGTCCGATGAGCGAGACCCCACTCGCAGCGCACCTGCCGGTGCTGCTGGCCGAGGCCGTGACAGCACTGGCGATTCAGCCGGACGGCCTCTATGTCGATGCGACCTTCGGTCGCGGCGGACACAGCCGCGCCATCCTGGCACGCTTGGGCCGACAGGGTCGGCTCATCGCGCTCGATCGCGATCCGCAAGCCATTGCGGCAGGGGCCGCGATCAAGGATGCGCGCTTCATGCTCGTCCATGCCGCCTTCAGCCAGCTGGACGAAGTGCTCGCGGCACAGGGCGTCGCACAGGTAAATGGCATCTTGCTGGACCTGGGCGTGTCGTCGCCACAGCTGGACGATCCGTCGCGGGGCATGAGTTTTCGTTTCGATGCGCCGCTCGACATGCGCATGGACACGACGCAAGGGGAAACCGCGGCGGATTTTCTGGCGCGGGCGGAACAAAACCAACTAGAGGAGGTGATTCGTGAGTATGGCGAAGAACGGTTTGCTCATGCGCTTGCAAAGGCGCTTGTTGCTGCTCGGGGCGAGCAGCGTATTTCATCCACAGGACAGCTTGCCGCGCTCGTGGCGGCGGTCGTCCGCACGCGCGAGCCAGGGCAGCACCCGGCGACGCGCACCTTCCAGGCTCTACGGATTCACGTCAATCGTGAGCTTGAGGAGCTGTCGCTGACCCTGCCGCAGGCGCTCGGCCGTTTGCAGCCGAGCGGGCAGAATGACGGACATCCCGGTGGCCGATTGGTCGTGATCAGTTTCCATTCCCTCGAAGACCGCATCGTCAAACGCTTCATGCGGGACGCGGCAACGCCGCCGCAACCCCCGAAGGGCGTGCCGATCCGTGCCGCCGACCTGCCGGCGCCGACGCTGCGCCTGATCAGCAAGCCGGTGCGCGCCAGCACCGCCGAAGTAGCCGCCAACCCGCGCGCGCGCAGCGCCGTGTTGCGGGTAGCTGAGCGAATCTGACCATGGCGCGACTGAATCTGCTCCTCCTTGCCGCCGTTCTGATCAGCGCCTTGGCGGTCGTGTTCGACCAACCATCGCGCGCGCAAGCTGGTCACCGAGTTCGAGCGCGAACAGGAGCGCATGCGCGCGCTCGACGTGGAATGGGGCCAGCTCCAGCTCGAACAAAGCACGTGGGCAACCCATACGCGCGTCGAGCAGATCGCCCGCGACAAGCTGGGCATGCACGCGCCGCGCACGGGACAAACCGTCGCGATGGAACCATGAGAGTCGGTCGCAATCCCATCCTCGACGACCGCCTGCCGGCCTGGCGCGCGCGCTTACTGCTCGCCCTGTTGCTGCTCGGCTCGATCGCGCTGGTCGTTCGCTCGTTCTACCTGCAAGGCATCAAGAAGGATTTCCTCATCGGCAAGGGCGAATCGCGCTACGAGCGCGTGATCGAGATGCCGGCGACGCGCGGGCGCATCCTCGACCGCAGCGGCGACGCACTCGCCGTATCCACGCCCGTGAAATCCGTCTGGGCGATCCCCGAGGACGCGAAACTGACCCCCGCGCAGGGCCGCCAGCTCGCCGCATTGCTCGATGCCGATGCGCGCGAAATGACGCGCAAGTTGGCCTCCGCGCGCGATTTCGTCTATCTCAAGCGCCAGATCGCGCCGGACGTCGCCACGCAGGTCGCCGCGCTCAAGCTGCCGGGCATCTATTTCCAGAACGAATACCGGCGCTACTATCCCGCCGCCGAGGTGACCGCCCACATGCTCGGCTTCACCGGCGCCGAGGATGTCGGGCAGGAAGGCATCGAGCTCGCCCTGAATGGCCAGCTTGCCGGCAAGCCGGGCTCGCGCCGCGTGATCAAGGACCGGCGCGGCCAGATCGTCGAGGACGTCGAGTCGATCCGCGCGCCGCAGGAGGGCCAGGACGCCGTGCTCGCCCTCGATGCCAAGCTGCAATACCTCGCCTACTCGCAACTCAGGCAGGCCATTGCCGACAACAAGGCCAAGGCCGGCGGCATCGTCGTGCTTGATGCCAAGAGCGGCGAGGTACTGGCACTCGCCAACCTGCCGACCTACAACCCGAACAATCGCACCCGCCTCTCGGGCGCGCAGTTGCGCAACCGCGCCTTCACCGACACCTTCGAACCCGGCTCGACCTTCAAGCCCTTCACCGTCGCGCTGGCGCTGGAGAAAGGCAACGTACGCTTCGACACGCCGATCCAGACGGCGCCCGGCAAGCTGTCCATCGGGCCAGCCACCATCCACGATGCCCACCCGCATGGCGTATTGTCGGTAGCGCAAGTGATCCAGAAATCCTCCAACGTCGGCACCTCGAAGATCGCCCTCGGCATGGCGGCGGAAGACATGTGGGTAATGTTCGACAAGCTCGGCTTCGGCCAGCCGCTCAAGCTCGGATTTCCCGGTGAGGCCGGTGGTCGCCTGCGGCCCTGGAAACGCTGGCGGCCAATCGAGCAGGCGACGATGTCTTACGGTCACGGCATCTCGGTGACGCTGATCCAGCTGGCGCGCGCCTATCAGGTGTTCGCCCGCAACGGCGACCTCGTGCCGCTGTCGCTGGCCCGCGTCGACGCCGCCCCGGCGGTCGGAGTGCGCGTGTTCTCCGAACAAACCGCGCGCGAGATGCGCGCCATGCTCGAAATGGCGGTGCAGCCCGGCGGTACCGCGCCCAAGGCCCAGGTGGCCGGCTACCGCGTCGCCGGCAAGACCGGCACCGCGAACAAGCTGGAGGGCGGCACCTACGCGAACAAGTTTGTGTCGGCTTTTGTCGGGTTCGCGCCGGCCTCCGATCCGCGCCTGATCGTCGCGGTGATGATCGACGAGCCCTCGGCGGGCAAATACTATGGCGGCGAAGTTGCCGCGCCGGTGTTCTCCACCGTGATGGGTGGCGCGCTGCGCGCGCTGGGCGTACCCCCCGACGATACGCCGCGGCCATTGCAGATGGCCAACGTCGCGCCGGCCAAGGAGGAAATGTGAGCATGGCGCAGGCCCTCCTCGACGACCTGCAGGCGCGTGGCGTAACAGCCGCGCGGTTGGCGCTCGATTCGCGCAAGGTACAGCCGGGCGACGTGTTTCTCGCGCTCCCCGGCGCGCAGGCCGACGGCCGCCAGTTCATCGCCGACGCCCTCGCCCGCGGTGCCGCGGCAGTACTGGCCGAGCCCGGGTTGAAAGTCAGCCCTGGCGGGACGGCACCCGTGCTCGAAATCGACGGCCTTGCGGCCCTGGCCGGCGAAATTGCCCACCTCGTCTATGGCCGGCCTTCCGAACAGCTCTGGCTCTGCGGCGTGACCGGCACCAACGGCAAGACGTCGGTATCGCACTGGATCGCCCAGGCCATGACGGCACTGGGCTGCCCATGCGGCGTGATCGGCACGCTGGGCAACGGCCTCCCGCCCCGGTTCGAGGACAGTCCGAATACCACGCCGGATGCCGTCACCCTGCATGCCACGCTCGACCGCTTCGTGCGTGCCGGCGCCGGGGCTTGCGCGATGGAGGTCTCCTCGATCGGCCTCGATCAGGGCCGCGCGAATGGCGCGCACTTCGATGTGGCGGTGTTCACCAACCTGACGCGCGACCACCTCGAATACCACGGCACGATGGCCGCCTACGGCGCCGCAAAAGCGCAGCTTTTCGACTGGCCCGGCCTCGTTCACGCGGTGCTGAACCTCGACGACCCCTTTGGCCGCGAACTCGCGGAGAAGCTGCGGGGACATGTACCGACGCTCGGCTATACGCTGGGCGATGCCAGCGGCACGGACGTCGTGTTGCGCGCCACGGAGCTTGCGGAATCGGGCGCAGGCCTATCCTTCACACTCGACGGCATCCGCTTCGACGCCCCCGTCGTCGGCCGTTTCAACGCATCCAATCTGCTCGCCGTGATCGGCGCGCTGCTGGCCGGTGACGAAACGCTCGAGGACATCGCCGGCGTGCTGCGCCACATCGTTCCGCCGGCCGGCCGCATGCAGCCGGTGGGTGGAGAAAACGCTCCGCTGGTCGTCGTCGACTATGCCCACTCGCCCGACGCACTCGAGCAAGTGCTGACCACACTGCGCAACACGGCCACGGCGCGCGACGGCCAGCTGCTCTGCGTGTTCGGCTGCGGCGGCGATCGCGATGCCGGCAAGCGGCCGCAGATGGGCGCCATCGCCGAACGGCTCGCCGATGCGGTCGTGGTCACCAGCGACAATCCGCGCGGTGAAGATCCGCAGGCAATCATCGCCGCCATCCTCGCGGGCATGCAGTCGCGTCCTGCCGTCGAGCCCGATCGTGCGGCGGCGATCGCCGCAACGGTCGCCGCCGCCGACGCCTGCGACGTGGTCCTGCTGGCAGGCAAGGGGCACGAGCCCTATCAGGAGATCGCTGGCGTGCGCCACCCCTTCTCCGACCTCGATTGCGCAAAGTCAGCGCTGGCAGGACGGCACGCATGCTGACCCTCTCGGCCACCACGCTCATCCTCAACGGCATCCAGACCGGCCGCGCCGGCCACGATTGCGAATTCACCAGCGTCGGCACCGACTCGCGCGCGGTGATGCCCGGCATGCTCTTCGTCGCGCTCAAGGGCGAACGCTTCGACGGGCACGACTACGTCGCGGGCGTGCTGACGCAGGGTGCGAACTGTGCGCTCGTGAGCGCCGACTGGGCTGCCGCACATGCCAACCTGCCCCTGGTCGGCGTGGCCGACACGCGCCTTGCGCTCGGCCATCTGGCAGCCCACTGGCGCGCCCGCTTCCATATTCCGCTCATCGGGATCACCGGCAGCAACGGCAAGACCACCGTCAAGGAGATGTGCGCGGCGATCCTGCGCGCAGATTTCGGCCAGCACGCCGTGCTGGCGACGACCGGCAACCTCAACAACGACATCGGCCTGCCGCTCACTTTGCTCAAGCTGCGCAGCGCCCACCATGCCGCGGTAATCGAAATGGGCATGAACCATCCGGGCGAGATTGACTATCTGACGCGCATCGCGCGACCGACCGTCGCCATCGTCAACAATGCCCAGCGCGCGCACCTCGCCGGCCTCGGCACGGTCGCCGATATCGCGCGGGCCAAGGGGGAGATCTTCGCCGGGCTGCCGGAGAATGGCGTGGCGGTAATCAACGTCGACGACCCGAACGCTTCGCTCTGGCAGGGCATGAATCCGGACCGCCGCAGCGTCGGCTTCGGCTTCGCGCCCACCGCGGACGTGCGCGGCACATGGCAGGCGCAGGGCCCGGGCGGCAGGCTTGAACTGACAACGCCACTGGGCAAGGCGACCGTCGAACTGCAAGTGCCGGGCGAACACAACGCGCGCAACGCCCTGGCAGCAGCAGCAGCCTGCCTCGCCGCCGGGGTGCCGCTCGCGCCGATCGTGCGCGGCCTGGCAGGCTACGCGGGCATGCCGGGCCGGCTGCAGCAGAAGCAGGGACGCGGCGGCGCGACGGTGATCGACGACAGCTATAACGCCAATCCGGATTCGATGCGCGCGGCCATCGATGTGCTCGCCAGCCTGCCCGGCCGGCGCATCTTCGTCATGGGCGACATGGGCGAAGTCGGCGAAACGGCCGGCCAGCTGCACGACGAAATCGGCGGCTACGCGAAAAGCCAGGGCATTGACCAACTCATGGCCCTGGGCGAAAAGAGTGTGGCGGCCGCGTACAACTTCGGCGACGGCGGCCGGCATTACAAGGATGCCGCCACGCTCGTCGCGGCGCTGCTGCCGCTCTTGGACAAGGACACCTCCGTGCTCGTCAAGGGCTCGCGCTTCATGAAGATGGAACGTGTCGTCGAAGCCATCGTGGAGACAACCCATGTTGCTTGAACTGTTCCAGTGGCTGGCCCAGGACATCCGCGCCTTCAACGTCTTCAACTACATCACGCTGCGCGCCGTGCTGGCAACGCTAACAGCGCTGACAATCTCTTTCGTCTTCGGCCCGGCGGTGATCCGCTGGCTCGCCGCAAAGAAAATCGGCCAGGCCGTGCGCACCGACGGTCCGCAAACGCACCTCGTCAAATCCGGCACGCCCACAATGGGCGGCGCGCTGATCCTGCTGTCGCTCGGCATCGCCACGCTGCTGTGGGCCGACCTGACCAACCGCTTCGTCTGGATCGTGCTGATCGTCACCTTCGGCTACGGCGCGGTCGGCTGGGTGGATGATTGGCGCAAGGTGGTTTACCGCAACCCGAAGGGACTCTCGGCGAAGACGAAGTTCTTCTGGCAGACCGTCATCGGCATCCTCGCGGCGATCTGGATCGCCTTCTCGATTTCGGCGCCAAACAACGAAAAGGTGTTGCAACTGTTCCTGCAATGGGTCGGCAGCGGCTTCACGCTCGAACTGCCGACCAAGACCGACCTCATCGTGCCCTTCTTCAAGAGCGTCTCTTATCCGCTCGGCATCTTCGGCTTCATGGTCCTCACCTACCTTGTCATCGTCGGCAGCAGCAACGCGGTGAACCTCACCGACGGCCTCGACGGCCTCGCCATCCTGCCGACGGTGATGGTCGGTGCGGCACTCGGCATTTTCGCCTACGTTGCCGGCCATGCCGGCTTCTCGAAATACCTGCTGCTGCCCTACATCCCGGGCGCCGGTGAACTGGTGGTGTTCTGCGGCGCGCTCGCCGGCGCGGGGCTGGGCTTCCTCTGGTTCAACGCCTACCCGGCCGAGGTGTTCATGGGCGATGTCGGCGCGCTGGCGCTCGGCGCGGCACTCGGCACCGTGGCGGTTATCGCCCGACAGGAGATCGTGCTGTTCGTCATGGGCGGCGTGTTCGTCGCCGAGACGATCTCGGTGATGCTGCAGGTCGGCTGGTTCAAATACACCAAGTGGCGCACCGGCACGGGGCAGCGCATCCTGCTGATGGCGCCGCTGCACCACCACTACGAGCAGGTCGGCTGGAAGGAAACGCAGGTTGTCGTGCGCTTCTGGATCATCACCATCCTGCTGGTGCTGGTCGGGCTATCGACGTTGAAGATCAGATAATGGATTTGCACGGCAAGCACGTCCTCATCCTTGGCCTCGGCGAATCCGGGCTGGCCGCCGCGCGCTGGTGCGACCGGCAGGGCGCGTGCGTGCGCATCGCCGATACGCGAGCGAATCCGCCGGGCCTAGACGAGCTCAAGTGCCGTCTCGCCGGCGCTGACTTTTGCACCGGGGAATTTACAAAGTCTCTGCTGGATGGCATCGACCTGCTCGTGCTCTCGCCGGGCCTGTCGCCGGGCATCCTGGTCGTGATCCATGCGCGGGCGCAGGGCATTCCGGTCGTCGGTGAAATCGAACTGTTCGCCTGGGCGTTGCGCGACATCGGACAAAAAACCGGACAGCACGTGCCGGTGCTGGCCATCACCGGTACCAACGGCAAGACGACCACGACCGCGCTGACCGGGCATCTGATCGCCGCTGCCGGCAAGGCCGTCGGCGTCGCCGGCAACATCTCCCCCGCTGCGCTGGCCGCGTTGATGGACTTTCAGGACAGGGGTGCACTGCAGCAGGCCTGGGTACTGGAGCTTTCGAGCTTCCAGCTCGAAACCACGGAAACCCTGAATGCCACCGCCGCGGCGGTACTCAACATCAGCGATGACCATCTCGACCGCTACATCGACCTCGACGACTATGCGCTCACCAAGACGCGCATCTTCCAGGGCGAGGGCGTGCAGGTGCTCAACCGCAACGACGCGCGCGTGAAGCGCATGGCAATTCCGGGACGCAAGCTGATCACTTTCGGCATCGACGCACCGGCCGTTGCCGCCGATTTCGGCCTGCGGCAGAATCGCGGGGAACTTTGGCTGGTGCTGGGTGACCGGTTCCTCATGCCCGTCACCGAACTCCCGATCGCCGGCCTGCACAATGCCGCCAATGCGCTCGCCGCGCTGGCGCTGTGCGCCGCGATCGGCATCGATCCCGTCGGCCTGCTGCCCGCGCTGCGGGCATTCCACGGCCTGCCGCACCGCGTCGAGAAGGTCACGACGCTGAACGGCGTAACCTACTACGACGACTCGAAAGGGACTAATGTCGGCGCGACGGTCGCGGCACTGGAAGGCCTCGGTGGCGTGGGCTGCAAATCAGTCGTCATCCTCGGTGGCGACGGCAAGGGGCAGGATTTCGCGCCGCTCAAGCCGGCGGTTGCGGCGCATGCGCGCGCTGTCGTGCTGATCGGCCGCGACGGGCCGCGTATCGGGCAGGTGATCGAGGGCTGCGCTGTTCCCGTTCTGAACGCGGCCGACATGGACAACGCCGTGCGTCAGTCTGCCGCCGCGGCAAAGTCCGGCGATGCGGTACTGCTCTCGCCGGCTTGCGCAAGCTATGACATGTTCCGCAACTATGGCCATCGTGCCGAGGTCTTCCGCGCTGCTGTCGCGGCGCTGGGCACTAAAGCATGAACACCGCCACCTTCGGCCGCCGTCTCGGCAACATCGGCAAGCCCTCTGCCACTGCGAGTGAGATTGATCCGCTGCTGCTTTGGCCGGCTCTGGCGCTGCTGCTGATCGGCCTGATCATGGTTTACTCCGCTTCGATTGCCACAGCCGAGGGATCGGCCTTCACCGGCCACCAGCCCGCCTATTTCCTCATTCGCCACACCGTGTTCCTGCTGGTCGGTTTCCTCGCCGCGCTGATCGCCTTCCAGATCCCGCTGCGCTTCTGGCAGCAGTTTTCCCCGTGGCTGTTCCTCGCCGGTGTCCTCCTGCTCGCCATCGTGCTGATCCCGGGCATCGGCAAGTCGGTCAATGGCGCGCAGCGCTGGATCGGCTTCGGCCCGATCAACCTGCAGCCGTCCGAGCTGATGAAACTGTTCGCCGTGCTCTATGCGGCCGACTACACGGCGCGCAAGCTGCCCGAGATGGACAGCTTCCGGCGTGGCTTCGTGCCGATGGCGGCCGTGATGATCGTGGTGGCCGGCCTGTTGCTGCGTGAACCCGACTTCGGCGCCTTCGTCGTCATCATCAGCATCGCCATGGGCATCCTCTTCCTGGGTGGCATGAATGGCCGGCTGTTCGCCGGCCTCATCATCGCGATGGTAGTCGCCTTCGCCCTGCTGATTCTCTCGTCACCCTATCGCTGGGACCGCATCACCAGCTACATGGACCCCTGGCAGAACGCTTTCGGCAAGGGCTATCAGCTATCGCATGCGCTCATCGCCTTCGGTCGCGGCGAATGGTTCGGCGTCGGTCTCGGCGCCAGCGTCGAAAAACTGTTCTACCTGCCCGAGGCGCATACCGACTTCCTGCTCGCGGTAATTGCCGAAGAACTCGGTTTCATCGGCGTCGTCGTCGTGATCAGCCTGTTCGCGGTACTGACCTGGCGCTGCTTCATGGTCGGGCGCCAGGCGCTGCTGCTCGACCGCGTCTATGCCGGCCTTGTCGCGCAGGGCATCGGCATCTGGTTCGGCTTCCAGAGCTTCATCAACATGGGCGTCAACATGGGCCTGCTGCCGACCAAGGGCCTGACGCTGCCGCTGATGAGCTTCGGTGGTTCGGGCATCGTCGCCAACTGCCTCGCGCTGGCCGTGCTGCTGCGCGTCGACTATGAAAACAGAAGGCTCATGCGGGGGTTCCCGGCATGAAAATAATGCCCCCCCCGCTCGTAACAACAACTCGCTGCCCCTCACAGGGGGGGCGCATGCTGCCTTGGGGCGGCCCGACAGCAGCATGAAGACGATCGTCATCATGGCGGGCGGCACCGGCGGGCACATCATGCCCGGCCTCGCTGTCGCCGACCACTTGCGCGACGCGGGCTGGAAGGTTATCTGGATGGGCAACCCGGATGGCATGGAAGCGCGCATCGTGCCGGCGCGGCGCTACGAGATGGCCTGGGTGCGCTTCAGTGCATTGCGCGGCAAGGGCATCGTGCGCAAGCTGCTGCTGCCGTTCAATCTGCTGCGCGGCTTCGTGCAAGCCTGGCAGCAGTTTTCGCGCATCAAGCCCGACGTGGTGCTCGGTCTCGGCGGCTTCATCAGCTTCCCCGGCGGCATGATGGCGGCGCTGCGCGGCATCCCGCTCGTCCTCCATGAACAGAATTCGATCGCGGGCCTCGCCAACCGGGTGCTCGCCGGTGTCGCCGACCGCGTGCTGACGGGCTTCCCGGACGTCTTGAAGAAGGGTCAGTGGGTGGGCAACCCCGTGCGGCCGGAAATTGCCGTCCTGCCAGCGCCGACTTTCACGCAGGACACGCAGGAGGAACCCCAAAGTCCCGAACGCCTTCATGTACTGGTCCTCGGCGGCAGCCTCGGCGCGCAGGCGCTTAACGAAACGGTACCCAAGGCGCTCGCCCTGCTGCCGGAAGAAGAGCGTCCCGAGGTCGTGCACCAGTCCGGCGAAAAACACCTCGATGCCCTGCGTGCCACCTACGCCGCCGCCAACGTGCAGGCGCACACGGTCGCCTTCATCGAGGACATGGCGGGCGCCTATGCGTGGGCTGATCTGGTGATCTGCCGCGCCGGCGCGCTAACCATCGCCGAGATCGCCTGCGCGGGCGTCGCAAGCATCCTCGTGCCCTTCCCGCATGCGGTGGACGACCACCAGACCACGAACGCACGCTTCCTCGCCAGCGCCGGCGCCGCGATCCTGCTATCCCAGAACGAACTCACGCCGGAACGGCTGGCCCTGATTCGCGACCTACATCGTCCGCAGTTGCACGAAATGGCGGAGAAAGCACGTGCGCTTGCGCTGCCGGCCGCTACCGAAACTGTCGCCAATGTCTGCATGGAAATGGCCAAATGAAACATAAAGTGAAACGTATCCACTTCGTCGGTGTCGGCGGTTCCGGCATGAGCGGTATCGCCGAAGTGCTGGCCAATCAGGGCTTCGACGTCAGCGGCTCCGACCTGGCCGCCTCGGCCACCACGCGCCGCCTCGCTGACAAGGGCGTACGCGTCACCATCGGCCACACGGCCGAAAACGTGGCGGGCGCCGATGCGGTGGTCGTATCGACCGCGGTGAAGGAAGACAATCCGGAGGTCGTCACTGCGCGCGAACAGCGCATTCCCATCGTCCCGCGCGCACAGATGCTGGCCGAGCTGATGCGCATCAAGCAAGGCATCGCCATCGCCGGCACCCACGGCAAGACGACAACGACCAGCCTCGCCGCCAGCTGCCTCGCGGAGGCGGGACTGGACCCGACTTTCGTTATCGGCGGCCGCCTCAATTCGGCGGGGGCGAACGCGAAACTCGGCAGTGGCGAATTCCTCGTTGCCGAGGCCGACGAATCCGACGCCTCGTTCCTGTTCCTCTCGCCGGTAATCGCGGTCGTGACGAACATCGACCAAGATCACATGGATACCTACGGCCAGGACTTCGGCCGGCTCAAGCAGGCCTTCGTCGACTTCGTCCATCGCCTGCCCTTCTATGGCGTTGCGGTGATGTGCATCGACGATGCCAACGTACGTGAGATCCTGCCGCAGATCGCCAAGCAGGTCGTCACCTACGGTTTCGCGGAGGGGGCCAACATCCGCGCCGAGAATGTGCGTGCCAGCACCGACGGCAGCGGACGCATGCACTTCGACTGCGTGCGCACCAACGGCTCGGTGTCGAATTTTCCGGTCACGCTCAACCTCCCCGGTGAGCACAACGTGAGGAACGCGCTGGCGGCCATCGCGGTCGCCTCGGAAGTCGGCGCCGGCGATACGGCAATCCAGAAAGCGCTCGCGGAGTTCAACGGCGTCGGCCGCCGCTTTCAGCGCTACGGCGAGGTGGCTTGCCCCGGCGGCGGCACATTCACGCTGATCGACGACTACGGCCACCATCCTGCCGAGATGGCCGCGACACTGGCCGCCGCGCGCGGCGCCTTTCCGGATCGACGCATCGTACTGGCCTTCCAGCCGCATCGCTACACGCGTACCCGCGACTGTTTCGAGGATTTCGTCAAAGTGCTTTCCGGCGCCGATGCGGTACTGCTCGCCGAGGTATACGCGGCGGGCGAGGCGCCTATCGTCGCGGCCGACGGCCGCTCTCTGGCGCGGGCTTTGCGTGTCGCCGGCAAGATCGAGCCGGTGTTCGTCGAGGACATCGCCGCCCTGCCACAGGCCATTCTGGACTTGGCACAGAACGGCGACGTCGTGATCACCCTCGGTGCCGGTTCCATTGGCTCGATACCCGCCAAACTTGTGCCCGGAAAGCTGACCGCCTGATGGACATCCGTCCCGACGAACCGATGGCTGGACATGTCACTTGGCGCGCCGGCGGCCGGGTGGCCAAGGCCTGCTTCCCGCGCGCCATCGACGACCTCGCCGCCTTCATGGCCACGCTGCGCCATGACGAACCACTGCTGATGGTCGGCCTGGGCTCGAACCTGCTGATCCGCGACGGCGGCTTCGACGGCACAGCAATCTTCACCCACGGCGCACTGGCTGTGCTGCGCCTCGAGGCCGACGGCACGCTCTATGCCGAGGCCGGTGTGGCGACGCCGAAGATTGCCCGCTTTGCGGCAAATCACAATTTCGGCGACGCGGAATTTCTCGCTGGCATTCCCGGTACGCTGGGCGGCGCGCTGGCGATGAATGCCGGTTGCCACGGCGGGGAGATCTGGTCCTACGTCGAGCGCGTGCGCATGCTCAATCGCAAGGGCGAACTCATCGACCGCACGCCGGCGGAATTTGCCATCGGCTATCGCCATGCCGGCCTCAGGGCGAGTACCGACGAGGTCTTCGTGGCCGCTTGGCTGCGCTTTCCCGCAGGGGATGCGCTGACTGCACGCGCGCGCATCAAGGCGTTGCTCGAAAAGCGCATCGCCAGCCAGCCCCTGCAGCTGCCGAACGCCGGTTCGGTGTTCCGCAACCCCGTCGGCGACCATGCTGCGCGCCTCATCGAAGCGGCCGGCTTGAAGGGCACGCAGGAAGGCGGGGCGAGGGTATCCGAAAAGCATGCAAATTTCATCGTTAATCCGGAGGGCAGCGCAAGCGCATCCGCGATAGAAAGCTTAATCGGTCGAATTCAGACCGAGGTACAGGAACAATTCGGTGTGGAACTGGTGCGCGAAGTGCGCATCCTCGGGGCAGCAAGGTGATCGACACAATGAGCAGGTTGGCGCAAGACTTTGGCAAGGTGGCAGTACTGCTAGGCGGCACATCCGCCGAGCGGGAGATTTCGCTGATATCAGGCAAGGCGGTCCTGGCATCGCTCGTCGCCTCGGGCGTCGATGCCTTCGCTTTCGATCCCGCCGAGCAGCCGGTCCGGAAGCTTGCCGAAATTCGTCCCGACCGCGTCTTCATCATCCTGCATGGCGGCGATGGCGAAGATGGCACGGTGCAGGCCGCCCTCGACCTGATGCAGATTCCCTACACCGGCAGCGGCGTGCTCGCCTCGGCTCTGGCGATGGACAAGATCCGGACCAAGTGGGCCTGGCAGGCCGCCGGCGTGCCGACCCCACGCTCACGGCAGGTCGCCGCGTCCGCCGAAGGGTCCGCCATCATCGCCGCGTACGGCCTGCCCCTGATCGTCAAGCCGGTGCGGGAAGGCTCCTCGATCGGCGTCACCAAGGTGGCAAGCGCGCACGAGTTCGCCCCCGCCTTCGCCGCCGCCGCAACCCTGCCCGATGGACGTCAGGAAGAAGTCATGGCGGAAGAGTTTGTCGCCGGCATCGAACTGACCGCAGCAGTGCTGGGACATAAGGTGTTGCCGCTGGTGCGCATCGAAGCGCCGGAGGGTCGCTACGACTACCAGAACAAGTACTTCACCGATGTCGTGCAATATCACTGTCCCGCCGGCATCGATCCGGCCAAGGAAGCCGAGATCGGCAAGACGGTGCTGGCGGCGTTCGACGCGCTCGGTTGCCGCGGCTGGGGCCGCGCCGACCTGATCCTGCGCGCCGACGGCAGCTACAGCCTGCTTGAAATGAATACCGCGCCAGGCATGACCGGCCATTCGCTGGTACCGATGGCGGCACGCGCGGCAGGCATCGATTTCGCCGCGCTGGTGCTGGACATTCTCGCGGAGGCGCGCTGTGGCCAAGCCTAACCGGCCCAGGGGGAACACGCGCCAGCAGGCGGCCGACCCCGGCGGTCTGTGGCACCAGCCCACGCTGATGAACCTGATCGCCGACGTCCTGATCGTTGCCGCGATTGCCGGCCTTTCCTGGGCGGCCCTGGCAGCCCTGCAGCGCCTGCCGCTCTTCCCGCTGCGCGAAGTGGTGCTGACCGCCGCTCCGAATCAGGTATCCGCCGATCAGATCGCGCATGCTGCCCGCAGCGCGGTTGTCGGCAACTTCTTCACGGTGGACCTCGATGCAACCCGCAGTGCCATCGAGAAGCTCCCCTGGGTGCGCAATGCGGCCGTCCGGCGCCAGTGGCCCGACGGCCTGAGCCTGACGCTGGAAGAGCACGAGGCCGTGGCACGTTGGCGTCACGCGGGCGGAGAACAAGGCCTGGTCAACCGGCAGGGTGAGGTGTTCGTCGCCGAACTGGCCGATGCCTCAGGGCTGCCACGGCTCTCAGGGCCGACCGGCAGCACGGTGGAACTGCTGGCACGCCATGCCGAATTCAGCGCCGCCCTGGCCGGCATCGGCCGCAGCATCGTCGCCGTTTCGCTCTCGCCGCGCCGCGCCTGGCAACTTCGGCTCGATGACGGCATAGCCATCGAATTGGGCCGCGACCAGGACAGCCAGCAACTGAACATGCGGCTCGCCCGCTTCATCGCCCATTACGAGGCAGTCAAGGCGCAATTCGGCAAGGTTCAGGTCGCCGACATGCGCTATCCCAACGGCTTTGCGCTGGCCGGCATGGAGCGCATGCCGCGCCCGGCGAAACCCGAAGCGGCAGGACGGAAGTCATGAGCAAGGAAAAGAACCGCGAACTGGTCGTGGGCCTCGACATCGGCACCTCGAAGATCGTCGCCATCGTCGCCGAAGTGAGTCCCGAGGGACAGCTCGCGATCCTCGGCCTCGGCACGCAGGACACGCAAGAAGCGCGCGGCCTGCGCAAGGGCGTGGTCGTCAATATCGAGGCGACGGTCAACAGCATTTCCAAGGCGATTGCCGAAGTCGAGATGATGGCCGGCTGCAAGGTCAAGGAAGTCTATACGGGCATCGCCGGCAGCCACATCAAGAGCAAGGACTCGAACGGTATGGCCGTGGTACGGGACCGGGAAGTGACACAGTACGACGTGGCGCGCGCCATCGAGGCCGCCAATGCGACGCCGATCTCCGCCGACGACCAGATCCTGCACACGCTGGTGCAGGAATTCATCGTCGACGGCCAGGACGGCGTCAAGGAACCGATCGGCATGGACGCCCGTCGCCTCGAGGTGAAAGTGCATCTCGTCACCGGCGCCGTCACTGCCGTGCAGAACATTGTCAAGTGCGTGCGCCGTTGCGGGTTGGAAGTCGTCGACCTGGTGCTCCAGCCGCTCGCCTCGGGCAACGCGGTGCTTACCGACGACGAGAAGGATGTCGGTGTCTGCCTCGTCGATATCGGCGGTGGCACCACGGATATCGCCGTGTTCAGCCAAGGCGCGATCCGCCATACCGCGGTGATCCCGATCGCCGGCGACCAAATCACCAACGACATCGCCATCGCGCTGCGCACATCGACGCAGGACGCGGAGGAAATCAAGCTGCGCTTCGGCGTCGCCCTGCACCAGCTCGCCGACCCCGAGGAGATGCTCGAGGTCCCCGGCGTCGGCGACCGCCCGGCCACCAGCCTGTCGCGCGCAACGCTGGCCGGCTTCATCCAGCCGCGCGTCGAGGAAATCTTCCAGAAGGTGCAGGACGAGCTGGTGAAGAGCGGCTATGCGCGCCTGCTGCGGGCCGGCATCGTGCTCACCGGCGGCAGCGCCCAGATGCCCGGCATGGCGGAACTGGGCGAGGAGATTTTCCACAACACGGTAAAGGTCGGCATGCCGCACTATGCCGGCAACCTGCGCGACTTCATCAAGAACCCACGTTACGCGACCGCAATGGGCCTGCTGCTCGAAGGCGTCGCGCAAAAACAGCGCGGCAGCAAGGAACCACCAATGAGCATGGGGCAGGTGTTCGGGCGTATGCGCACCTGGTTTGCACGCAATCTTTAATTTTCAGTAAGTTTTCGGCAACAAAAGGAGAGGCGAACATGTTTGAAATCATCGACAGGGATATAAATGACACGATCATCAAGGTGATCGGCGTAGGTGGTGCGGGCGGCAATGCCGTCGAGCACATGATCCGCGAGGGCGTGGGCGGCGTGGATTTCATCTGCTGCAACACGGATGCGCAAGCATTGAAGAATTCATCGGCCGGCGCGAAGCTGCAGCTCGGGCCGGGCCTCGGCGCCGGCGGCAAACCGGAGCGCGCGCGCGAACATGCACGCAATGAACGCGAACACATCGCCGACATGCTGCGCGGCGCGCACATGTGTTTCATCACCGCCGGCATGGGCGGCGGCACCGGCACCGGCGCAGCGCCGATCATCGCCGAGGTAGCCCGCGAACTGGGCATCCTGACGGTCGCGGTCGTCACCAAGCCCTTCATGTTCGAAGGCCGCCGTGGCAAGATCGCGGAAGAAGGTCTGGTCGAACTTTCGCAGCATGTCGATTCGCTGATCGTCATCCTCAACGAAAAGCTCATGGAGGTGCTCGGCGAGGATGTCAGCATGCTCGAGGCCTTCCATGCGGCCGACAACGTGCTCACGAATGCCGTGGGCGGCATCTCCGAAATCATCAACGTGCCCGGCTTGGTCAACGTCAACTTCGAGGACGTGCGCACGGTAATGGGTGAGATGGGCAAGGCGATGATGGGCTCCGCGAGCGCGGCCGGCGTCGATCGTGCCCGCCTGGCCGCCGAGCAGGCCGTCGCCAGCCCGTTGCTGGAGGGCATCGAACTCTCCGGTGCGAAGGGCGTGCTGGTCAATATCACCGCCAGCAACTCGCTCGGCCTCAGGGAATACCAGGAGGTCATGAACACCATCCACACCTACACGGCGCCGGAAGCCACGGTGATCTGCGGCGCGGTGTTCGACGACACGATGGAAGACCAACTGCGCGTAACGGTCGTGGCCACTGGCCTCGGCGCCAAGGTCGCGCGCCAGCCCAAGATCGTCTATAGCGAAGGCCGCGGCCAGCGTACCGGCACCTACGACATGCCGCCCAGCCCGGCCGCCGTTTCCGCCGAGCCGGCAACCGGCGCGGGTGTGATGAACATTGCCGGTAGCAATGCCGCCTCCGGCAGCCTCGACGACTTTTTCACGCCGAATCCGCGTGGTGGCGGCCGCGACAGCCGTGCGCGCGACATGTCCGATACCGGCATGGACAAGTACGATATCCCTGCGTTTTTGCGCAAGCAGGCCGACTAGTCGGGCAACTGGACAAACGCCCGGGGGATCGCCTCCCCCCGGGCGTTTTTCATTTGGGTTTCTCGCTCAGGGCATTACTGAAACGCACGTAGTCTTCCACCGAGAGGGTCTCGGCACGCGCCGTCGGCGCCAGCCCCTGCGCTTCCAGCAGCGCCTCGCCGCCAAAGTCCCTGAGCGTGTTGCGCAACATCTTGCGGCGCTGCGAAAACGCCGCCGCGACCAAACGGGCGAACAACTCCGGATCCCGTGCCGTCCTGTCAGGGCTGACTTTCGCGAAGTCGATCGGAATCATGCGCACGATGGCTGAATCGACCTTGGGCGGCGGATCGAAGGCACCGGGCGGGACGACAAAAAGTCGTTCCATGACGAACCGGTATTGCAGCATCACCGAAAGTCGTCCGAAATCGCCGGAACCCGGCGCGGCGGCCATGCGGTCAACCACTTCCTTCTGCAGCATGAAGTGCATCTCGCTGATCTTGTCTGCGTACCGGGCGAGGTGGAACAGCAGGGGCGTGGAAATGTTGTAGGGCAGATTGCCGACGATCTTGAGCGGCCCTACGGCTTTCAGGCTGCCGAAGTCGAATGCCAAGGCATCACCGGCATGGATCGTCAGGCGCTCGGCCGGATATTGCGCGCGCAGACGGTCGATGAGATCGCGATCGATCTCGACGACCTGCAGGTGATCGATGCGTTCGAGCAGCGGCCCGGTCAGCGCGCCGAGCCCTGGCCCGATCTCGACGAGGGTATCGCCCGCGCGTGGCGCGATCGCATCGACGATTTTGCGGATCACCCCCGGGGAGACGAGGAAATTCTGGCCAAATCGCTTTCTTGGTTGATGATCTTTCATGCTGCCTTGCGCCGCGCCATGTCGATGGCGGCATCGACCGCGGCGAACAGGCTGGTTGCGGAAGCCCGGCCCGTGCCGGCCAGATCGAAGGCTGTGCCGTGATCGACCGAGGTGCGGATGATCGGCAGTCCCAGCGTGACGTTGATGCCTTCGTCGAAGGCGGCGAACTTGAGCACCGCCAGTCCCTGGTCGTGATACATCGCGAGCTGGGCGTGCGCGCCAGCCAGCATGTTCTGCGTAAACAGCGTGTCGGCGGGCAGCGGGCCAACCAGATTCATACCCTCGGCACGCAGCTTGTCGAGCACGGGCGTGATGACTTCGATTTCCTCGTGTCCCATGTGGCCGTCTTCGCCTGCGTGCGGATTGAGGCCGGCAACTAATACGCGGGGATGCGCGAAACCGAACTTGGCGCGCAGGTCGGCATGCAGGATGCGGATCGTGGTTTCCAGTTCCTGCGGCGTGATGGCCGCGGCAACATCTTTCAATGGCAGGTGCGTCGTCGCCAAGGCAACACGGAGCCCCGCGCCAGCCAGCATCATCACGACGCGCGGCGTGCCGGTTTTTTCGGCAAGGTACTCGGTATGGCCGGTGAAAGGGATGCCGGCATCGTTGATGATGCCCTTGTGCAGCGGCCCGGTGACCATGGCGGCAAACTCGCCCGAACGGCATCCAGCCAGTGCGTGATCCAGTAGTGCGAGCACATAGCCGGCGTTGCGGACCGCCAGCCGGCCCGGCTGGCTCGGCACCGCCAGCGGCACATGCTCGATATTCAGTCCTGTCGTATTGCGCCCCAACAAATGGGCGCGTTCTTCAAGCAGATTCCGGTCGCATAGCACCACGAGCCGTGCCGGAAATGCGCGCTTGGTGAGCGCGAGGCAAAGCTCCGGCCCGATACCGGCGGGTTCGCCTGAGGTAACAACAATTACGGGAAGATCAGCGCTCTTCAAGCCGGTATTCGACATAGGCCCGATCGCGCAGCTGGCGCAGCCAATCCTCGTAGGCCTCGTCTGACTTGCGCTCCCGCAGGGCCTGGCGCGCCTGCAAGCGCTTGCGCTCGTCGCCGGCCTCGGCATTCTTGCGTTCGAGCACCTGGATCAGATGCCAGCCGAAAGGCGATTGCACGGGTGCGCTGAATTCGCCAATCTTGAGCGCATCCATCGCGCGCTCGAAATCCGGTACGGTATCGCCCTGATACATCCAGCCCAAATCGCCGCCCTTCGCTGCCGAAAGGTCGTTGGAGTACAGCCGGGCCAGTTCGGCGAAATCGGCGCCATTGTCGAGACGCTCCTTGAGTCCGGCCAGCTTGTTGCGCGCCTCGTCCGAGGACACCAGCTCGTTGACCTTGATCAGGATATGCCGTGCATGGGTCTGCCGGATCAGTCCCGCACCCACGCTGCCGCCCTTGCGTTCGAACAGCTTGACGATGTGAAAACCGGCGGGGCTGCGCAGGATGCCGCTCACCTCCCCCGGCTGCAGTCCGGCGACTGCTTCGGCATAGAGCGCCGGCAGGCGGTCGGCCTGCCGGGGTTCGATGATGCCGCCCGCCAGGGCATCGGGTGCTTCGGAAAAGCTCGCCGCGACCTGACCGAAATCCCGGCCTGACTTGACGAGCGCCAGCGCTTCCTCGGCCCGCGCCCGCAGCTGTCCCAGCCGCGCGGTATCGATCTGCTCGGGCACGCGCACGATGATGTGTCCAAGGGTAACCAGCGCGGACTGATTCGCCTGCTCGGGATGTGCCAGGTAGTTGTCGATCTCGCCATCGGACACGACGATGCGGCTTTCGACTTCGCGCTCGCGCAGGCGGGCGACGACCATTTCCTCGCGGATGTCCTCGCGGAACCGGCTCCACGTGATGCCGTCGCGCTCGAGCGCGGTACGAAACTCGGCCAGCGAGAGGCGGTTGTTTTCGGCGATGCGGCGCAGGGCTGCGTCCAGCTCGGCATCGGCAATGCGCATGCCGCCTTCCTTGGCGAATTGCAGTTGCAGGCGGTCGACGATCAATCGTTCGAGCAGCTGCTTTTCCAGCACGTCGCGTGCCGGCAGCGGCGTGCCACGGCTGCGCAGCTGGCGCGACACGGTCGCCAGGCGCTCGGTCAGCTCGTTGAGCGTGATCGCTTCGCTGTTAACGACGGCGGCGACGCGATCGATCGCGATGGGCTGGCGCGACTGGGCGGAGACCAGCGCGGGCAGCAAGGCAAACAGTGCGACGAGGAGGAGCAGTCTCATGATGGGAATTCAGTTTTCGGCAAACACGGGGTCGGCGGTCGGCTGGTTGATGACACCATAGCCGGGAATGCTGCGACGGAGAAGTTGCATGGGATTGGACCCGATGCGCGAGAAATCATTGAGTTCCAGCTGGAAGAAGATTGCAGACGTCGGCTGGTCAGCGATCGTCGCCAGACGCTGCACGACGAAGCGGCCGACCCAGCAGCCGGCATCGTACTCGAGCCCGCCGATGACTTCGATGATGCGGCGTTCCTTGGTCGAATAATTGTAGCGACCGACACCATGCCAGCCCCCGAACAGGGGCCATTGTGCCGAGACATCGATCTGGCCCAGCAAGTCGCGTGCGTAGCGATAGCCGGCATTGATCACCTTGCCCGACTCGGGGCGATAGCGACCGCCCAGCGTGAGGCGCTCGGTGCGGGCATCGCGCGGGTTGTATTGCCAGCCGATATCCGCGTAGGTATGCGGCAGAACCTGGCCCGCGAGGGTCGCGAGAAGGTCGGCCGAGCGTTGGGTGCGCGCCGACTCGCCGGGGAGGGTCACGGTTTGATCGCTGAAGTAGTAGCGGGTCCCCAAGGTCGCGCGCAGGAGGTCCGCACCGCTGGCCGGATCGATCAGCCGGGATGTCGCCGCCAGCGTCAGCTCGTTCGCATCGCCGATGCGGTCACCGCCGGCATAGCGATTCTCGGAAAACATCTGCGCATAGTTGAAGCCGGCGATGCCGGAATCGAAGATCGGGATCTGGCTCTGGTCGCGCCTGGGAACATAAAGATAGTACGCGCGCGGCTCAAGGGTCTGGGTCAGTGACTTGCCGAACCAGTCGGTCGCGCGCTCCATGACAAAACCGCCATCGATGCTGAAGATCGGCAGCACACGGCTCTGGCTTGCGGGTACGCCGGCCCAGTTGGCCACCGCCGGATTGTCCTGGCCTGGCAGATTCAGCCGATCCAAGGTGTACTGCGTCGCGTGGATGCCGACTTTCGGCGTCAGCGAAAATGCAGCCGTTGCCAGCGGCAGCGAGAGTTGCGGGTAGAGGGTCGTGCGCTTGCCGAGCAGGTAGTCCGGGTGGTCGAAATTCACATACTCGGCACTCAGATTGAATGCCATACGCATGGGCAGGTCGTACCGGAATGCGCTGGCCGTCAATTGGGGCAAACGGCGATAGGGCGTCGCGAGTTCTCCCAGGGTCTGGTAAGTCTGGACGTTGAGCGCCGCGCTGTACCAGGGTCCGCCATAAGTCAGCATGCCCTGCCGTAGCAGGTTGCCCTGCGACACCTGCGAAATCCGTGTGGACAGATCACTGAAGTAGGTATCGTCGGACACGCCGTTCAGGTTCAAATTGGCCGCGAAGCCATGCCCAAGCTGCTGGGTATGCAAGACCGCGTAGCCATAGCGATCGCGATTGGCCAACTGGTCACCGGGCAGGTATTCGATGCGGACCTGTCCCTTGTCAGGCAGGCTCGGTTGAGTCCGGTTGACAGGCGTGTCGAGGAGATAGCGGAATTCGGTGTTGAGTTGCAAGCCGCGCCGGCTCATCATGCGCGGCGTGATCGTCGCATCCATGTTGGGCGCGATATTCCAGTACCAGGGCGCGGCGATTTCAAGACCGCTCTTGCTGGTCGAACCGATCGTCGGTGGCAGGAATCCGCTCCTGCGCTGGTTGTTGAGCGAGAAGCTCATCCAGGGCAGATAGAAAAACGGTACATCCTTGAAGCGCACCACGGCATTGCGCCCGGTGCCCACCTCGCCGGTGTAGTCGAGATTCAGCTCATCGACGTATATCTCCCAATCCCGGCGGCCGGGCGCGCACGTGCTGTAGGAGGCGTTCTGCAAGTAGTACTGGTCTTTGCCACGGAACTCGAGGTGTTCCGCGTTGCCGCTTCCAGTCACCACTGGACGCGCGATCATCCGCCCCGTCGTCGCCATCACACTGCCACCTTCGGTGACCGCCGGCAGCCCCAACAACGTCAGCGCGGCTTCGGGCACGGGTGGGGGCTGATGCCTGATCGTGTAAGCCGGCGCTTCGAATTTGCCCGTGCTCGTTTCCATGCGCATCCGCAGATTCGGCCCGCTGATTTCGGTGTCGGGAGAGATCAGCCGCACATTGCCGGTGGCTTCGACTTCATCGTCGAGTTGGCGATAGACGATGCGGTCCGCGCTCAGTACGTCGCCGGCACGCTCAAGACGTGCCTCGCCTTCCGCAACCACCTCGAAGTCATTGACGCCATCGATCTTGCGGGCGGTGACGTGGGTCGGTGCAGATTCCTTGTCGCTCGAGGCAAACGGCGTCGTGGCGGCTGCGCTCATTGGCGTTGCGGTTGCGGCATGGACTGGCGGCAACGCCCGTGCGGGCGGTGGCTTGGCACCCTCCGCCGCAATGTCCGTCGCGGTGACAGGAACGACGACAGCTCTCGGGGAGACGGGTTGTAGCGGCGCCAGAACGGCCGGGGTCGCCAGCTCGGTCGCCGTTGGCGAATTGGCAGTGACCGATTTCTTGACGGGTGGCGCACCCAGCAGCGTCGGATCGACTCGCAGCAGCGGCAGGTTTTCGCCGGCCATGGCATGGCCGCTCGCCGTAGCCAGAAGCGGCCAAACGATGGTCCATACTGCCTGCCTGTGCCATGCCGAAGACATCGTTGCCGCTTTTCTTGTCCGTGATAAGCGCCGGGGCGCTATTGAGCCGATGATAGAATTTTGATTCTAACATTTGACTGGAATGTCTCGCGTGGAGCGGAACGAAGAGATTCAAGCCTGGCTGGAGGCGCAGTTCCCCTGCCAGCCATTCAGCCTGGCGCCCGCTTCGGCCGATGCCAGCTTCCGGCGCTATCTGCGCGTGACGTTCCCCGATGGCCGGACCTGCATCGTCATGGATGCCCCGCCGCAACACGAGGATGTCCGCCCCTGGCTGCACGTGCAGCAGCCTCTTCCACGCTGCCGGCGCCCATGTTCCCGATGTCCTCGCGCAGGATCCCGAACGCGGTTTCCTGCTGCTCTCCGATCTCGGATCGACCACCTACCTTGCCGCCCTCGGCGGCGGGGTCGATGCCGAGATGCTCTACCGCGACGGCCATCGACACCCTGATCCGCCATCCAGCGGGCCAGCCGCCCGGCACCCTGCCCGCCTACGACCGGGTGCTGCTCAAGCGCGAACTCGACCTCTTCCCCGACTGGTACATCGGCAAGCATGTGACGATCCCCTTCGGTGACGGCGCAGCGCAATGACCTTGAGGCGGTGTTCGAGCAGATCCTCGCTGTCAATCTTGCCGAACCCTGTGTATTCGTCCATCGCGACTACCACTCGCGCAACCTGATGGTGGCCGGTACGCAGGACGACATAGCCCGGGCGTCATCGATTTCCAGGATGCCGTCTACGGCCCCATCAGCTACGACCTCGCTTCGCTGTTCAAGGATGCCTACGTCGAATGGGACGAGGAGCGCACCCTCGACTGGCTGGTGCGCTACTGGGAAAAGGCGCGGGAAGCCGGACTGCCGGTTCGCGCCGACTTCGGCGACTTCTTCCGCGACTACGAATGGATGGGCGTGCAGCGGCATGTGAAAGTGCTCGGCATCTTCGCCCGGCTGTACCACCGCGACGGCAAGGACGGCTACCTGAACGACATGCCGCTGGTGGCAAAGTACCTGCGGGCGGCCTGCGCGCGCTACCGCGAACTGACGCCGCTGCTGCGCCTGCTCGACAAGCTCGAGAACCGTCAGACCCAGGTCGGCTACAGCTTTTGAACATGCGCGCCATGATTCTCGCGGCCGGCCGCGGCGAGCGCATGCGGCCGCTGACCGACCACACACCCAAACCGCTGCTGCCCGTGGCCGGCAAGCCGCTGATCGTCTGGCACATCGAGCGCCTCGCGCGCTGCCGGCTTCCGCGATGATCGTCATCAACCACGCCCACCTCGGCGACCAGATCGAGGCCCTGCTCGGCGACGGCGACGCCTGGGGCGTGTCCATCCGCTACTCCGCGGAACCGGCGGGCGCGCTCGAGACCGCCGGCGGCATCGCCAACGCCCTGCCGCTGCTTCCGATGAACTCGGCCATGCCCCCTTCCTCGTCATCAACGGCGACATCTTCTGCGACTGGGACGCCGGCCCGGGCGCGCACCGCGTTGGCGCCGGACCGGCTTCGCGCATCTGGTGCTGGTCGACGAATCCGCCGCATCATCCCGCCGGCGACTTCACCCTGCATGATGGCAAAGTCAGGGCTGGCGGGACGGCACCCGGCATGCCCGCGCTCACCTTCAGCCGGCATCGGCATCTATCGCCCAGAACTTTTCGTCGACATTCGGCGCGGCCAGCCCGCCAAGCTGGCGCCGCTGCTCGACGAGGCCATGCGCCGCCGGCCACGTCTGCGGCGAACTGCCACGCCGGCCGCTGGGTCGATGTCGGCACACCGGAGCGTCTCGCCGCGCTCGACACGAGCTTCGCCACGCGTGCTAGCATTTCTCCATGCCGAACCAGCACGCGCATGACACCCTCCGTCCAGCGCCGACTTTCCCTGCTAGCCCGCATGAATGAGGGCGGCGGTGGCGTGGCCGTCATCCCCACCGCACCCGAGCGCATGCGCAACCGCGACACGACCTTTCCCTACCGCGCCGACAGCTACTTCCATTACCTGACCGGTTTTCCCGAACCCGAGGCCGTGCTGGTGCTGTGTCGCCGGGGACAAATCGCAGACCAGCCCGCAGTGCATCCTCTTCTGCCGCGACAAGGATATCGAGAAGGAAATCTGGGACGGCTTTCGCCATGGCCCCGACGGCGCGCGCGCGGCCTTCGGTTTCGATGCGGCGCACTCGATCGGCGCATTCGATGCGAAGCTTGCCGAGCTGCTCGCCGACCAGCCTGCGCTGTGGTATCTCGCTCGGCCACGACGCCGCCTGGGATGCGCGCATCACCGCCGCGCTCAACGCCGTGCGCGCCCAGACGCGCACCGGCAAGCGCGCGCCTGCCGCCATCCGCGACGTGCGCGTCGCGCTCGACGAAATGCGCCTGGTCAAGGACGACCACGAAATCGCGCTGATGCGCCAGGCCGCCGCCATCGCCGGCGCCGCGCACCGCCGCGCCATGCGCTTCGCCGCGCCGGGCAAGTTCGAATACGAAGTCGAGGCGGAATTCCTCCACGAATTCCGCCGCCGCGGCAGCCAGTTCCCGGCCTACTCGCCCATCGTCGCCGGCGGCGCCAATGCCTGCGTGCTGCACTACGTCGGCAACAACCAGCGAGCTGCGCGACGGCGACCTGCTGCTGATCGACGCCGGCTGCGAACTCGACGGCTACGCCAGCGACATCACCCGCACCTTTCCCGTCAATGGCCGCTTCTCGCGGACCGCAGGCCGACGTCTACGACCTCGTGCTCGCGCCCAGACGGCCGCCATCGCCGCCATCCGGCCCGGCGCCACCTTCCTCGCGCCGCACGACGGCCGCGGTGCGCGTGCTGGCGCAGGGCATGATCGACCTGAAGCTGCTCGAGGGCAGTCGTCGACGGCGTGATCGAATCCGAGAGCTACAAGCGCTTCTACATGCACCGCACCGGCCACTGGCTCGGCCTCGACGTGCATGACGCCGGCGAATACAAGGCAACGGCGAGGACTGGCGCGCCTCGCGCCGGGCATGACGCTGACCGTCGAGCCCGGCTGCTACATCCGCGCCGGCGACGACGTGCCGCCGGCCTTCTGGAACATCGGCGTGCGCATCGAGGACGACGCGCTGGTCACGGCCGAGGGCTGCGAAATCCTGACCGCCGACGCGCCCAAGAACCATCGCCGACATCGAGGCGCTGATGATGCGAGGCAATGAGCTGACCCGGTCGCCATCGTCGGTGGCGGACCGGCCGGCATGGCGCTGGCGCTGCGCGCTGCACGCGGCACGGCATCGGCAGCCGACATCGTCGATGCGCGTCCGACGCGGCGCGGCAAAACAGGACGCGCGCATCCTCGCGCTATCGCACGGCTCGCGGCTGATCCTCGAACGCTCGGCGCCTGGCAAGGCATTCCCGCACACCGCGATTGCCGACCATCCATGTCTCGCAGCAGGGCGGGCTCGGCCGCACCATGCATTCGCGCCGCGGAGGAGGACGTGCCGGCGCTCGGCTACGTGCTCGCCGCGGGCGACCTCGCCGCCGCGCTCGATGCCGGCGGTAACCGCGGCCGGCATCGTCTACACGGAACAACACGCCGGGCACCGACGACACAGCGAGATGCCCTGCTGACCATTGCATGCCGAAGGCCGCATCGACACGGATGACGCCGCGGGCGGCATCCGTCCGCACGACTATGGCCAGCACGCAGTGCATTTGCACCGCGCGAGCCGCGCAAGCCGCACGGCGGCGTCGCGTGGGAACGCTTCACGCCCGCCGGTCCGGTCGCGCTGCTGCCGTGCCAGGCATGCCTACGCCGTCGTGCTCACCTGCCAAGCCTGCGATAGCGAACGCATTGCCGCACTCGACGATGTCGACTTCCTACGCGCTGCTGCAGCAGCGCTTCGGTCCGCGCGTGCAACTTCACCGGCGTCTGGCCCACGCCTTGTCTTTCCACTCGGCCTGCGCGTACGTCGGATATCCGTCGGCGACCGTGAAGTCTGGATCGGCAACGCCGCGCAGACGCTGCATCCGGTCGCCGGACAGGGCTTCAATCTTGCGCTGCGCGACATCATGGAACTCGCCGATACGCTCACGGATGCGACCGATCCGGGCGACGCGCAGCTGCTCGCCCGCTACGCCGCCCGGCGCAAGTTCGACCGGATCGGCACCATCGGTTTCACCGACAGTCTGGTCCGCCTCTTCTCCAATACCATTCCGCCGCTGCGGCATGCCCGCGGTGCCGGCCTGCTCGCGCTCGACCTGCTGCCCGCGGCCCGCAGTTTCCTCGCCCGGCGCATGATGTTCGGCGCGCGCGGTTTCTGAAAGTCAGCGCTGGCAGGACGGCATCCCGCTACAGGCCATGCCTATCGCCCACCGCTACGCAATAAACAGCGCCGATGGCCGACACAAGGCTTTGCGTTAAAATCACGCTCCCGCTTCCACGCCCCCCCACCGCCTTTCCGTCATGAACTATCTCGGCTTCACGCTGCGCAACAACCTGTTCGTCGCGCCCATGGCCGGGGTCACCGACCGACCGTTCCGCCAGTTGTGCAAGCAACTCGGCGCCGGACTCGCGGTCTCGGAGATGGTCACCTCGAATTCCCTGCTCTACGGCAGCGCCAAGACGCGGCGACGCGCCAACCACGACGGCGAAGTCGATCCGATCGTGGTGCAGATCGCCGGCGCCGACCCGCAGCTGATGGCGCAGGCGGCACGCTACAACGTCGACCACGGCGCGCAGATCATCGACATCAACATGGGCTGCCCGGCCAAGAAGGTCTGCAACGTCATGGCCGGCTCGGCGCTGATGCAGAACGAGCCGCTCGTCGCGCAGATCCTCGCAGCGGTCGTTGCCGCGGTGCCGGATACGCCGGTGACGCTGAAATTCCGCACCGGCTGGAACCGCGACAACAAGAATGCGCCAACCATCGCGCACATCGCCGAGGAATCCGGCATTCGTGCCATCGCCATCCACGGCCGCACGCGCGCTGACCAGTACAGGGCGATGCCGAGTACGACACCATCGCGCAGGTCAAGTCGCAAGTGAAACTTCCGGTGATCGCCAACGGCGACATCGCGACGCCGGAGAAGGCGAAGGCCGTGCTCGACTACACCGGGCCGATGGCGTCATGATCGGTCGCGCGGCACAGGGTCGGCCGTGGCTGTTCCGCGAGATCGAACACTATCTGAAGACGGGTGCCGTCCTGCCGGCGCCGACTTCGCCGAGATCCACGCCATCCTGCGCGGGCACCTCGCCGACCTCTACGCCTTCTACGGCGAAGACACCGGCGTGAAGATCGCGCGCAAGCACATCGGCTGGTACACCAAGGGCATCGTCGGCGCGGCGCACTTCCGCCACGCCATGAACCAGCTCGAGGACATCGACGCGCAGCTCGCCGCCACCGACGAATTCTTCCTCGGGACGGCACAGAGTGCCAACGACCGGTGCCCTACGCCTATCCGGAAATGAGGGCGGCATGAGCACCGACATCGCCGATTGCGTCCGTCGCAATCTGAACCGTTATTTCCGCGACCTCGACGGCGAGGCGCCGCATGCGATCTACGACATGGTGCTCACCAGCTGTCGAGCGCCCGATGCTCGAAGTCGTCATGAAGCAGGCCGACGGCAACCAGACCGTCGCCGCCGACATGCTCGGCATCAACCGCAGCACCCTGCGTCGCAAGCTCACCGAACACCATCTCTCCTGAACAGGTGATTTCCATGAAAGTGTCCCAGGCACTCATCAGCGTTTCCGACAAACACGGCACCGTCGACTTCGCGCGCGAACTCGACGCCCTCGGCATCAAGCTCCTCTCCACCGGTGGCACCGCCAAGCTGCTGCGCGACGCCGGCCTCGCCGTCACCGACGTCTCCGACTACACCGGCTTCCCCGAGATGCTCGACGGCCGCGTCAAGACGCTGCACCCCAAGGTGCATGGCGGCATCCTCGGCATCCGCGGCAACGCCGAACACGCCGCGACCATGGCCAAGCACGGCATCCCGACCATCGACCTTGTCGTGGTGAACCTCTATCCCTTCGCGCAGACCATCGCGAAGAAGGACTGCACGCTCGCCGACGCCATCGAGAACATCGACATCGGCGGTCCCGACCATGGTGCGTGCCGCGGCGAAGAACCACGGCAACGAGCACGGCGGCTGCGCGGTCGTCACCGATCCAGAAGACTACGCCGCGATCGTCGCCGAACTGAAGTCGAACCAGGGCGCGATTTCCTACGCCACCCGCTTCGCGCTGGCAAAGAAGGCCTTCGTGCATACCGCGCGCTACGACGGCGCCATCGCCAACTGGCTGACGAGCCTCGACGTCGACAACAAGCCGACCACCTTCCCCGAACGCCTGCAGCTTGCCTTCGACAAGGTCGACACCATGCGCTACGGCGAGAACCCGCACCAGCAGGCGGCCTTCTACAAGGAACCGAACCCCGTCCCCGGAAGCATCGCCTTCTACGAACAACTGCAGGGCAAGGAACTCTCCTACAACAACATCGGCGACGCCGACGCGGCCTGGGAAGCGTCAAGGCCTTCGACGCCGGCACCGCGGCCTGCGTCATCGTCAAGCACGCCAATCCCTGCGGCGTCGCGCTCGGCGCCGACGGCCGAGGAAGCCTACCGCCGCGCCTTCACGACCGACCCGACCTCGGCCTTCGGCGGCATCATCGCCTTCAACTGCGCCATCGACAAGGCCACGGCCGAAGCCGTCTCGGGCCAGTTCGCCGAAGTCATCATCGCGCCGGAAATCACGCCCGACGCCCGCGCCGTGTTCGCCGCCAAGCAGAACCTGCGCGTGCTGATCGTCCCGCATGGGCGAATGTGGCGACCGGCTCGACTTCAAGCGCGTCGGCGGCGGCCTGCTGGTGCAGACGGCCGATGAAGCGCGCATCGCCCAGGCAGACATCAAGGTCGTCACCAAGCGCCTGCCGACCGAGCAGGAAATGCGCGACCTGCTGTTCGCCTGGAAGGTCGCCAAGTACGTCAAGTCCAACGCCATCGTCTATTGCAAGGACGCGCATGACCGTCGGCGTCGGCGCCGGCCAGATGAGCCGCGTCGATTCGGCGCGCATCGCCGCCATCAAGGCCGAGAACAACAAGCTGACCGTGGTCGGATCGGTGGTCGCCTCGGACGCCTTCTTCCCCTTCCGCGACGGCCTCGACGTGCTGGCCAAGGCCGGCGCCACTGCGGTGATCCAGCCCGGTGGCTCGGTGCGCGACGCAGAAGTCATCGCTGCGGCCGACGAGCAGAACATCGCGATGGTGTTCACCGGTTTCCGTCACTTCAGGCACTGATATGAGCAAACTATCCCGCTTGCTGGCAATTACCGTCGCCCTGGCCAGTGTTTGGTCAGCGCATGCAGACGAAGGCTGGGTCGACCAGGTGCGCAACGAACTGGACGAAACCTGGCGGCTCGGTACCACGGAATATTATGCAACCTTCCGCACCCTGCACCTGCCTTGGGCCTATACCCGGGACCAGAACAAGGAATACCAGAACTGGCCGCCCGGCTTCGGCCTGGGCCGCGGGCACTTCGACACGCGCGGCAACTGGCACGGACTGTATGCCATGGGGTTTCAGGACTCCCACTTCAAGCCCGAATGGGTTCTGGGCTACGGCTGGAAAACCTACTGGAAAATGTCGGGTGACCTCAAGCTCGGACTCGGCTATACCGCCGGCCTCACGACGCGCGAGGATATCGGCCACTACACCCCGGTACCCTTCATCCTGCCGATTGTTTCCATCGATTTTGACAAGCTGGCGGTGGAGGGGGTTTATGTGCCTGGTGGCAAAAACAACGGCAATGTCATGATGTTCTGGGCAAAATGGCACACTGACAGCAAGAGTCTTTTGGGGTGGTAAGGCAATGAAACTTCTCGTCATCGGTTCCGGCGGCCGCGAACATGCGCTGGCCTGGCGGCTGGCGCAATCGCCACGCGTGCAGAAAATCTATGTCGCGCCGGGCAATGCCGGCACGGCGCATGAGGATGGCCTGGAGAACGTGCCGATCACGAGCATTCCGATGCTCGTCGCCTTCGCCCGCGACCAGGGCATTCATGCCACCGTGGTCGGTCCCGAGGCGCCGCTGGCCGCTGGCGTGGTCGATGCCTTCCGCGCCGCCGAGCCTGCGCATCTTCGGCCCGACCCAGGCCGCCGCGCAACTCGAAAGCTCCAAGGATTTCGCCAAGCAGTTCATGGCACCGCCACGACATCCCGACGGCGAAGTTCCGCACCTTCACCGATGCCGCCGCGGCCCATGCCTACATCGACGCCGAGGGCGCGCCCATCGTCATCAAGGCCGACGGCCTCGCCGCCGGCAAGGGCGTCGTCGTCGCCACGCTGGCACGACGAGGCGCATCGCCGCCATCGACGACATGCTGTCGGGCAACAAGCTCGGCGACGCCGGCAGCCGCGTCGTCATCGAGGAATTCCTCGACGGCGAGGAAGCCAGCTTCATCGTCATGGCCGACGGCCACCACGCGCTGGCGCTGGCCACCAGCCAGGACCACAAGCGCCTCAAGGACGGCGACCAGGGGCCGAACACCGGCGGCATGGGCGCCTATTCGCCGGCGCCGGTGGTCACGCCGGAGATCCACGCCCGCGTCATGCGCGAGGTGATCATGCCGACGATCGCCGGCATGGAAAAGGACGGCATCCTCTTCACCGGCTTCCTCTACGCCGGCCTGATGATCAAGCCGGACGGCGGACTCAAGGTGCTCGAATTCAACTGCCGCATGGGCGACCCCGAGACGCAGCCGATCATGCTGCGCCTGAAGAGCGACCTGGTCGAACTGGTCGATGCCGCCATCGACGGCCGCCTGGACAAGATCGAGGCCGACTGGGATCGCCGCGTCGCGCTCGGCGTCGTGCTCGCCGCCCACGACTACCCCGAACCGCCACGTAAGGGCGATGTCATCCACGGCCTGGGCAAGACGGATGCCGATGCGCATGTCTTTCATGCCGGCACCACGTTGAAGGACGGCCATGTCGTCACCGCCGGCGGCCGCGTGCTCTGCGTCACGGCGCTGGGCGACACGGTGCGAGCGCGCAGAAGCGCGCCTACGAGATGGTCGAACAGCATCCGCTTCGACGGCATGCAGTTCCGCCGCGACATCGGCCACCGCGCCATCAAGCGCTGATGACTCCCGACGCTGTCCGCGGCTACTTCACCGGGCTGCAGGAACGCATCGTCGCGGCACTCGAAGCCTTCGACGGCAAGCCCTTTCGGCGCGACGCGTGGCAACGCCCCGAAGGTAAGGCGGCGGCGGTCGCATTTCCCGGCTCATCGAGGAGGGCGACTTCTTCGAACGCGGCGGCGTCAATTTCTCGCACGTCACCGGCGACCAACTGCCGGCCTCGGCCACCGCGCATCGCCCGGAACTCGCCGGCCGCCGCTGGGAAGCCATGGGCGTCTCGCTGGTCCTGCATCCGCGCAACCCCTACTGCCCAACCACGCACATGAACGTGCGCTGCTTCGTCGCGACGCAGGACGGCGAAGAGCCGGTCTGGTGGTTCGGCGGCGGCATGGACCTGACGCCCTACTACGGCTTCGAGGAAGACGCCGTGCACTTCCACCGCACCTGCAAGGCGGCGCTCGACCCCTTCGGCGACGACGTCCATCGCCCGCTACAAGAAATGGTGCGACGACTACTTCTTCCTCAAGCACCGCAACGAACCGCGCGGCATCGGCGGCATCTTCTTCGACGACCTGAACGAAGGTGGCTTCGACCGCTGCTTCGGCCTGACGCAGAGCGTCGGCGACCACTTCACCGCCGCCTACCTGCCGCTCTGCGCGCGCCGCCGCGACACTGCCCTACGGCGAGCGCGAGCGCGACTTCCAGGCCTACCGGCGCGGCCGCTATGTCGAATTCAATCTGGTGTGGGACCGCGGCACGCTGTTCGGCCTGCAGTCGGGCGGCCGCACCGAGTCGATCCTGATGTCGCTGCCGCCGGTCGTCAAGTGGCGCTACGACTGGCATCCCGCAGCCGGGCAGCGCCGAGGAAAAGCTCTACACCGACTTCCTGCCGCCGCGCGACTGGATCTGAGGCCCGGTCGCCTGGCAGCTGGCCGCGGCCCGGAAGTGCCGATTCGCATCTCCGGCCGCTCCAGGTGGTCGAGCAGCCCGGCCAGCTCGACATGTGCGGCGCGCTGGGTGCTCACGGCCAACGATGCCTCGAGATAGCTTTGCGCCTTGCCCCACAACTGTTGCTCGCGGCAAAGCCGTCCCAGGGCCAGCAGCAGGTGCGCATCCTGCGGATGCTCGTGCAGCCACTTCTCGCAATGGGCGATGCGTCCGAGCACGTCGCCACCCATACAGCCGCCGTAGATTTCCAGCAGCGAAGATTCCCAATCGTCATCGAGGTAGTCCTCGACCAGCCGCGCGCACTCCGCGCAGCTGCCCGCGACGGACAGTGACCAGGCCGCGCGCTGGGCGAGGCGCGGCTCGCGTCGGTCCGCATCCGGCATGTCACGCCAGAAGCGCATGAGCTGGGCAGAATCGTCCTGCAGGGCATCGAGCATGCCGTGGTAGGCGTGCAGGCGCAGGGGCTGGGCCTGCTCGGGCGTGAGGGCCTTGTGTTTTTCAAGCTGCCGCGCCAGGCGCAGCATTTCCGCCCAGTCGCCCTCGCCCTGGGCCAGGCGCAGGGCGAGGCGCTGGATGGACAGCTGGCGCCGCGCCTTGGGTTCCAGCAGTTCCAGCGCATGACGTGCCGCCGGGTAGTCACGCGCATCGAGCGCGATCCGAAGCTCGGCCATCAGGCGTGCATTGCGCCAACCCGCGTCATCGAGCGCTTCCGCGCGCGCCTGCCAGACGCTGATCCGTTCCGGATCGCGCAGGGCATGGGCGGCTTTCAGTCCGACCAGCGTGGCCATGCCCTGCGTGCCGGATGCCGTCTCGCCAGCGCTGACTTTGCTGACTCCGGTGACCTTTTCTCCCGCAACCTTTTCCGCCGTCTTCAGTACTTGGCTGTAGCGGCCTTCCCAGAACGACTGCAGCGCTTCGATCGCGATGCGTTCCGTGCGCTGGCGCGCGCGCCGCTCGCGAAACGCCTTGACCACGCGCGGCAGCCTGAGCGTATTGACGATCAGGCGCAGCAGCAGATAGACCGCGAACAAGGCCGCGAACTGCAGCACCACGAAGAGATTGAGGGAAATCTCCGCGCGCCACGGCGGCATGACCCAAAGCACGTAGCCGTCGGTCAGGCGGCCAAGCAGCGCCACACCGATGGCCAGCGCGGCGAGGGTCAGTAGCCAGAAGATCGTCCGCATGACCGGTTAGCGCCCTGCCCCGCGCTCGCCGCGGTCACGGCTGAGCTTGAAGTTGCGCAGCGCGGAGAGCGTTTCATTCAGCTCCACCGGCTCGCGCATGACGTCGAGCTTGATCAGCTTGCGCAAGGTCGCCTGCGTTTCCTGCACCGCGCCGTTCTGCGTGTCGAAATAGTGGCCGATCCACTCGTCCGCCTGCTTCAGGTCGCTCTGAAAGCTGCGGCCATCGCGCGCCAGCAGCGCAAGGCGGGCGGCGAGCAGGCGCAGGCGCAGATTCTCGCGCAGGAAGAAGGTTTCGCGCGGCGCCAGCAGACCCGGGTCGGGTCGGTCGATGCGCTCGATGCGTACGAGTTGGCGCACCTCCTGCCAAACTTCGGCCAGCCAGGTCCGCAGCAGGCCCGGCCACGCCGAAGTGTCGGTGAGCGCCAGCGGCGGCGGGGACACAGGAGGCACCGGGACCGCTTCGCCTGTTCCGGCGGCGGTGGCCGCTGGCGGCTTTGCGGCGGCGGCCTTGGCCGACGCGGCCGGCCGCTGTTCGAAGGCGAGGGGCAGGCTGCCGATCGAGGCCAGCAGCGCATCCAGTTTCAGGGCGATGCCGCTGACATCCGCGCCGGGTAATGACTTGAGCCGCTCGATGTCGCGCGCGATCAGCTTGCGCAGCGGCAGGAACTGCGGCTGCGCACTCTTCGCCAGCCGCGCTTCGGCGCCTTGCAGGGCAATCAGGGCCGCCTCGACGTTACCCGCCAGTTGCAACTGTTGCGTTGCGATCGCGAGGTCCTGCTCGATCTCCGCCAGCAAGCGGTCGTCCCGCACATGCGACAATTCCTGATACATCGTTTGCAACGCGAGTTGCTGGCCCTGCATTTCGGCGAGGCTGGCTTCCAGCGCGCCGACCTTCGCCTGCAACGCATCGAGCGCCTCACGATTCTGTCTGGCGTTCGCCTGGGCTTCCCGCTGTACGGTATCGCTGTCGGTGAGGCGACGCGCCAGTTCCGCGCGGGTGGATTCGATGCGCGCGTTGCCCTGCCACGCCAGCCATGCAAGCGTCCCCACGCCCAACAGGGCCAACACTGCCAGCCAGAGTGGCAGCGAACTCGCTGGGCGAACCGGTACTGCCTTGTCGTCAGGTGGCGGGGGATCAGCCGGTGTGGATGTCTCGAGTATCTTGTCTTCGTTCATGGCTGTGAAAAATAGTCGTTCAGACCGGCCAGCAGGCCTGCATCGGCCGGCCCGGTCTGTACCACATTATGCAGCCCCAGCGCGCGTGCCTGCTCGGCAATGCGCGCATGGGGCACGAATGTCGGCGTGCGCTTGAGCCAGCCCTGGCCGACCTTGCCGACCATGTCATAAAGATTACGCAGCCCTTCGCTGCTCGTCACCGTCATCGCGTCGAGTTTACCCTCGCTCCACAGCTTGAGTAGCGGCGCAGGCTCGAGGGCCGGCTTGGTGCGCCGGTAGCAGGTCACGTAGTTCGACCGTCGCACCGCGCGCCTTGAGCGTATCGCCGAAGAGGTCGCGCCCGGTGTCGCCGCGAAAGATGATGACGCGCTTGCCCTGCACGTCGGTGAGTGGCTGCAACTCGAGCAGGGCTTCCGAATCGAACCGTTCCCGGGGCGCCACCACGTCATGAATGCCTTGGCGCGCCAGCGCAACCTCGCTGCTGTGGCCTACGGTCGCCACCCGCACACTGGCCGGCCAGTGTCGCTGAGCGAGGATCACAGCCAGCGCCTTGTCGACGGCATTCGGGCTGACGAACATTGCCCAGTCGTACTGATCGAGCCGGATCGCGGCATCCAGGATCGGCGTCGTATCGGCGACCGCCTCGATGGCCAGCACGGGGAACAGCACCGGATGCGCGCCGCAGTCGACCAGCGCTTCGGCCAGATGCGTCGCCTGCCCCGCGGGACGCGTTACGACGATGTGCCGTCCTGCCAGCGCTGACTTTTGTAGCGCGCCGTCCATGGCTTTCCGCTAGCCCAGCGCCGCGAGAATCTCGTTGGCGCCCTGCGCCCGCAGGTCGGCCACCAGCGCGAGCCCCAGCGCCTCGGGATCGCTGGCCGGGCCGTTGTGTTCGGCGCGCGCGATACGCGTGCCATCCGGTGTCGCGACGAGGCCGCGCAGTCGCAACGTACCATTTGCGCTCTTCGGCATAGGCGCCCAGCGGCACCTCGCAACTGCCGGCCAGCGCCCGCGAGACGGCGCGCTCGGCGCGCACGCAGGCGGCCGTGGCGGGATCGTTGAGTGGTGCCAGCCAGGCGGCGACCTCGGGCCGGTCGGCCAGCGCCTCGATGCCCAGCGCCCCCTGCCCGGCCGCCGGCAGCGAGTCCTCGGCCGGCAGCATGGCACGAATGCGCGCCTTCAGGCCCAGGCGCATCAAGCCCGCCGCGGCAAGGATGATCGCGTCGTACTGGCCCTCGTCGAGCTTGCGCAAACGTGTGTCGAGGTTGCCGCGCAGGCTCGGCGACGGCCAGATAGGGATAACGGGCGCGCAGCTGCGCCTCGCGTCGCAGGCTGGAGGTGCCGACCACCGCGCCCGGGCGGCAGGTCGTCGAGGCTGGCGTATTGGTTCGAGACGAAGGCGTCGAGCGGCACCTCGCGCGGGCCGATGGCGACCAGCGCGAATTCCGGCTCGAGCACCATCGGCACGTCCTTCATCGAATGCACGGCGATGTCGGCGCCGCGATCGAGCAGCGCGGTTTCGAGTTCCTTGACGAACAGGCCCTTGCCGCCGACCTTGGCCAGCGGGCGATCGAGGATCTGGTCGCCGCGCGTCGTCATGCCGAGCAATTCGACCCGGCAGGAAGGATATAATTTACGCAAAAGATCACGCACGTGTTCTGCCTGCCAAAGGGCCAGGCGCGACTCGCGGGTGGCGATAATAATTTGCTCGGGTGAGCACTCGGGAGTGGAGGTCACTGTTGCAACTATCCGATAGACGAGAAAACCATGAATGATTCACCGGCGGTCCAGCCGTCAGTACAAGCAAATTCTAGCATCCCGGCCCCAGCCCAATCCCCCGCGCGGGCAAACGACAAGGACGCTCCCCTGTTCGAGGACATCCGCCTGCTCGGCCGCCTGCTGGGCGATGTCATCCGCGATCAGGAAGGCGATGCGATCTTCGATCTCATCGAGCGCATTCGCCTGCTGTCGGTCCGCCAGCATCGGAAAGAGGATCCGGATGCCCGGCGCGAACTCGACGAAGTCCTCAACACCCTCTCGCGCGAACAGACCAATCTCGTGGTGCGGGCGTTCAGCTATTTCTCGCACCTCGCCAATATCGCCGAGGACCAGCATCGCATCCGCCGCGCGCGCGCGCATGCGCTGGCCGGCTCCCAGGCCCGTCCGGGCAGCCTCGCCCTCGCCGTCGCGCGCACCGACACCCTCGGCATCGACAAGACGAAGCTCGCCGGCTTCTTCGCCCGCGCCGAGATCGCCCCGGTATTGACCGCGCATCCGACCGAGGTCCAGCGCAAGAGCATCCTCGACCGCCAGTGGAAGATCGCGCAGCTGCTCGACGCCCGCGACCGGCTGGCACTCACCCCCGACGAACTGGCCGAAAACGATGAGGCGCTGCGGCGTGCGGTGCTGATCCTCTGGCAGACGCGCATGCTGCGTGAGCTCAAGCTTTCGGTGATGGACGAGGTCAACAACGCCCTGTCCTACTACGACACCACCTTCCTGCGCGAGGTGCCCCGCCTGCACAACAGTATCGAAGATCTCGTCGGCACACCTTTGTCCGCCTTCCTGCGGCCCGGCTCGTGGATCGGCGGCGACCGCGACGGCAATCCGTTCGTCACTGCAGACATCATGAAGAAGGCGCTCAACGCGCAAAGCCGCAAGGCCTTCGGCTATTACCTCGAACAGGTACACCTGCTCGGTGCGCGAACTGTCGTCTTCCGAACTGCTGGTCGCCGTCTCGGCCGACCTGCGCGATCTCGCGGAGCGCTCGCCCGACCGCAACCCGCACCGCGACGACGAGCCCTACCGCCGCGCCATCGCGGGCATCTACGCGCGCCTGGCCGCCACGGCGCGCGAGCTCGATCACATGGAGGCAATGCGCCACGCCGTTGCCGACGCGCCGTCGTATGCCGACAGCGCGGCGTTCGCCGCCGATCTCGACATCATCGACGCCTCGTTGCGCGCGCACGGTTCGGCGTTGATGGCACGCGGTCGCCTGCGCCGCGTGCGCCGTGCCGTCGAGCTGTTCGGCTTCCACCTCGCGCCGCTCGACCTGCGCCAAAACTCGGCCGTCCACGCCCGCACGGTGCATGAACTGTTCGAGACGGCACGCCCCGGCACGGAGTACGAGAAGCGCAGCGAGGCCGGGCGTATCGCGCTGCTGCTGGCCGAACTCGCCACGCCGCGCCTGCTGGCAACACCCTACTGGACCTATTCCGAAGAAACCACTGCCGAACTGGCGATCTTCCATGCCGCGCGCGACATGCACTGCCTCTACGGCAAGACGGTGATCCAGAACGTCATCATCTCGATGAACGAAGGCGTCTCCGACATCCTCGAGGTCGCGCTGCTGCTCAAGGAGGTCGGGCTGCTGCGGCCGCGCGAGGGCACGCTCGACGTCAACATCGTGCCACTGTTCGAGACCATCGGCGATCTTGAGCATAGCGCTGCAATAATGGACAGCCTGTTCGCGCTGCCCGCATACCGCCGCCTGCTCGCCAGCCGTGGCGGACTGCAGGAGGTCATGCTCGGCTATTCGGACAGCAACAAGGATGGCGGCTTCCTCATGTCGAACTGGTCGCTCTACCGCGCCGAAATCGCGCTGGTCGGACGTGTTCCGGAAACACGGCGTGCGCTTGCGACTGTTCCACGGCCGCGGCGGCACCGTCGGCCGCGGCGGCGGCCCGAGCTACGGCGCCATCCTCGCCCAGCCGGCCGGCGCGGTGCAGGGCGCGATCCGCATCACCGAGCAGGGCGAAGTCATCGCGTCGAAGTACGCCAACCCGGAGCTCGGCCGACGTAACCTCGAAGTGCTGGTCGCGGCCACGCTCGAGGCGACACTGCTGCCGCGCGAACACGATGACCCGCAACCGGAATGCCTCGCGGCAATGGCGGAAATGGCGGACTCGGCCTTCCACGCCTATCGTGATCTGGTGTACGAAACGCCGGGCTTCGAGCAGTACTTCTGGGAATCCACGGTCATCAGCGAAATTTCGCAGCTCAACATCGGTAGCCGCCCGGCCTCGCGCAAGAAGACCACCGCGATCGAGGACCTGCGCGCCATCCCGTGGGTCTTCTCGTGGTCACAGTGCCGCCTGATGCTGCCGGGCTGGTTCGGTTTCGGCACCGCCTACCAGTCCTTCATCGCACAACACGGCGAGGCGGGGCTCGCACTGTTGCAGAAAATGCAACGCGACTGGGGCTTCTTCCGCACGCTGCTTTCGAACATGGACATGGTGCTGGCAAAAACCGACATGGCGCTCGCCGAACGTTACGCCGGGCTGGTCAAGGATGCCGCGCTGCGCGAGGCCATTTTCCCGCGGCTCAAGGCCGAATGGGAGGCAACGCTGGGCGCCCTGTTTGCCATCACCGGTCAGCACGAACTGCTCGAGAGCAACCCGATGCTGATGCGGTCGCTCAGGAACCGCTCGCCCTATTTCGACCCGCTCAACCACCTGCAGGTCGAACTGCTGCGGCGCTATCGTGCCGGGCCGCCGTCGAGCGACGACCCGCGTGTGCGCAGCGGCATCCATCTGACCATCAACGGCGTGGCCGCCGGTCTGCGCAACAGCGGCTAGCCGCTGAAAGTCAGGGCTGGCGGGACGGCACCTCCGCCGCGCTCAGGCGAACTCGACGAGCAGATCCTTGGCGTTGACCAGTTCGCCATGGCGCGCATGCACGGCGTGGATCGTGCCGTCCTGCTCGGACGTCAGCATGGTTTCCATCTTCATTGCCTCGATGGAAATCAGCGGATCGCCCTTGACCACTTTCTGGCCGACATGCGCAGCCACGGTGACGATGGTGCCGGGCATCGGCGCGCCGACGTGCTTCGGGTTGTTCTCGTCGGCCTGTGCCTTGGCCCGGACGTTGACCAGGCCGGCCTTGGGCACGCGCAGCACGCGTGACTGGCCATTGAGCTCGAAGAACACCTTGACCTTGCCTTCCTCGTCGGGACCGGCGGTGCCCTGCTGGGAAATGATCAGGCTCTTGCCGCGCTCGAGGTCGACCGTGATTTCCTCGGCGGCCTGCAGGCCGTAGAAGAAGGCCGGAGTCGGCAGCTTTGAGACGTCGCCATAGTGGCCGTGATGGGTGGCATAGTCCTTGAACACCTTGGGATACATCAGGTAGGACGCGAGGTCGGTGTCGCCGATCTTGTGCCCGGTGGCTTTCTCGGCCTCGGTACGCTTCGCCTCGAGATCGACCGGCGGCAGGAAGTCGCCGGCCCGGCCAGACAGTGGAGACTCGCCCTTGAGTACCTTCTTCTGGAGATCGGCCGGGAACCCGTCGGGCGGGAAGCCCAGCTCGCCCTTCATCAGCGAAATCACGGAATCGGGGAAGGCGATCTCGCGCTCCGGATCCTTCACGTCCGCCGGCGTCAGCCCGTGGGCCACCATGAACAATGCCATGTCGCCGACGACCTTGGACGTCGGCGTCACCTTGACGATGTCGCCGAACAGCAGGTTGACGTCGGCATAGGTCTTCGACACCTCGCCCCACTTGTGTTCGATGCCCATCGCGCGGGCCTGTTCGCGCAGGTTGGTGTATTGCCCGCCCGGCATCTCGTGGCGGTAGACGTCGGCCGTGCCCGAGCGGATGTCGGCCTCGAAGGGTGCGTAGTAGCGGCGCACGCCTTCCCAATACTGCGAGAGCGTCTGCATGGCGCCGAGATCGACGCCGGGATCGCGGTCGCTGCCCGCCAGCGCGGCGACGATGGAACCGAGGTTGGGCTGCGAGGTCAGGCCGCTCATGCTGTCGAGCGCGCCATCGACGATGTCGCAGCCAGCCTCGACCGCGGCCAGCACCGAGGCAGCGGCGATGCCGCTGGTGTCGTGGGTGTGGAAATGCAGCGGCAGGCCGACTTCCTGTTTCAGGGCGCGGAACAGTTCGCGCGCGGCGCGCGGCTTGCACACACCCGCCATGTCCTTGACCGCCAGCGTGTGGGCGCCGGCCTTCTCGAGCTGCTTGGCGAGATCGATGTAGTACTTGAGGTTGTACTTCGGTCGGGCCGTATCGAAGAGATCGCCCGTGTAACAGATCGTCGCCTCGCAGATCGCACCGGATTCGATCACCGCATCCATCGCGACGCGCATGTTATCGACCCAGTTGAGCGAGTCGAAGACGCGGAAGACGTCGATGCCCTCCTTGGCAGCCTGCTGCACGAAGTAGCGCACGACATTGTCGGCGTAGTTGGTGTAGCCGACCGCGTTCGAGGCGCGCAGCAGCATCTGGAACAGCACGTTCGGCACGGCTTCGCGCAGGCGGGCGAGACGCTCCCACGGATCCTCCTTGAGGAAGCGCATCGCCACATCGAAGGTGGCACCGCCCCAGCATTCGATCGAGAACAGGTCGGGCAGCATGCGCGCGTAATGCGGCGCGATTTCGGTCAGGTCGTGGGTACGCATGCGCGTCGCGAACAAGCTCTGGTGGGCGTCGCGCATCGTCGTGTCGGTAAGCAGCACCTTCTTCTCGTTGCGCACCCATGCGGCAAACTTGGTCGCGCCCATAGCTTGCAGCCTATTGCGTGTTCCGACCGGCGGATCGACGGAGAGGTCGCAGGCTGAAGGCGGCGGCTTGATCGGCCGCGCCATGGGCAAGGCCGGCAGGGCGCGGCCCTTCATCTCGGGATTGCCGTTGACCATGACATCGCCGAGGAAGCGCAGCAGGCGCGTCGCGCGGTCGCGGCGCTTCTTGAACATAAAGAGTTCCGGTGTCTCGTCGATGAAGCGTGTCGTGCATCCACCCGACAGGAACAGCGGGTGGGCGATGAGGTTCTCGAGGAAGAGCAGGTTGGAGGCCAGGCCGCGCACGCGGAATTCAAGTAGTGCACGACCCATGCGTGCCGCGACCTTCTCGGGCGATTGGCCCCAGGCCGTCACCTTGACCAGCAGCGAATCGTAATAGGGGGTGATCACCGCACCCGCGTAGGCCGTGCCTCCGTCGAGGCGGATGCCGAAGCCGGCCGGGCTGCGATAGACGTTGATGCGCCCGTAGTCCGGGGTGAAACCGTTTTCCGGATCCTCGGTGGTCACGCGGCATTGCAGCGCATGGCCACTCATGTGGATGTCTTCCTGCAACGGCACGTAGCTGTCTTCTTCGCCGATCCGCGCGCCCTCGGACATGCGGATCTGCGCCTTGACGATGTCGATGCCGGTGATTTCCTCGGTGACGGTGTGCTCGACCTGGATGCGCGGATTGACCTCGATGAAGTAGAACTGGTCGGTGTCGGCATCCATGAGGAACTCGACCGTGCCGGCATGCGTGTAATTGGCGGCGCGCGCCAGCCGCAGCGCGGCTGTGCACAACTCCTCGCGACGCTGGGCGGACAGATAGGGTGCCGGCGCGCGTTCGACTACTTTCTGGTTGCGGCGCTGCACCGTGCAGTCGCGCTCGAACAGGTGTACGAGCTGGCCGTGGGTGTCGCCCATCACCTGCACCTCGACGTGACGTGCTCGCCGGACCAGTTTTTCGAGATACAACTCGTCGTTGCCGAAAGCCGCGGCCGCCTCGCGCCGCGCCACTTCCATGGCCGGGCCAAGATCGGCCTCCGTCTCGATCACGCGCATGCCGCGCCCGCCGCCGCCCCAGCTGGCCTTGAGCATGAGCGGAAAGCCCACGCCGGCGGCCAGCAGCTTCGCCGCTTCGAGGTCGTACGGCAGCGCGCCGGTGGCCGGCACGACCGGCACGCCGGCCTTGACGGCAAGCTCGCGCGCCGACACCTTGTTGCCAAGCAGGTGCATCACCTCGGGCTTCGGCCCGATGAAGGCGATGCCCGCCTTGGCGCAGGCTGCGGCGAAATCCGGGTTCTCGGACAGGAAGCCATAGCCCGGGTGGATCGCATCGACATGCGCTTCCTTGGCGATGCGGATGATGTCGTCGATATCGAGATAGGCAGCAATCGGCTTCTTGCCGGCGCCGACAAGATAGGACTCGTCCGACTTGAACCGGTGCAGGGCGAAGCGGTCTTCATTCGAATAGATGGCGACGGAGCGGATGCCCATTTCGCTGGCGGCACGGAGGACGCGGATGGCGATTTCGCTGCGGTTGGCGACGAGGAGACTGCGGATCTGTTTCATGATGGCCAAGGGGAGATTAGAGAATGCTGAATTGACCTTGATTGTAATAGTGCATTGCAGCAACCGGGCAGTTTTTTGCCCTTTGCCCTGCGGGCTTATCCACGCTGCCGTCCCGCCGGGACTGACTTTCGGACTGATTTCTCTACAAGCCCAACTGCGCCTTCGCCACCGGCCACTGGCGCCGACTTACGGGCAGACGCTCGGGGACGGCCCTGAGGCAGAGCGCCCAGTGGGGTTCGCCGCCCTCGCCGGCCGCTTCGCTTTCGCGTACCACGCCCGTGACGGCATCCAGTGCGACCAGGCAGTTGCGGTGGATGCGCACGAAGCGCGCGGAAAACTCGTCTTCGAGGTTGGCCAGCGACTCCTCCAGCAGGTACTCGCGTTCGGCGGTGCGGGCCGTCACGTATTTCTGCTCGGCGCGGAGATACACGATGGCGTCGACCGGCACCAGAATGACCATGCCGCGTTCGACGACGCGCAGCCGCGTGCGCCCTGCCGGCGCGAGCTTCTGCAGCAAGGCATCGTTCGGGGCGAGACGCCGGGCTTTACGCAATGCGTCGAGCAGGCGGGACGCCCGTGCGGGCTTCAGCAGGTAGTCGGCCGCCGCAAGTTCGAACGCCTTCAGCGCAAATTCGTCGTACGCCGTGACGAAGACGATCGCTGGCGGTTGCGTCAGGCCGGCGAGCTGCTGTGCGAGTTCGATGCCGTCCATGCGCGGCATGCGGATGTCGATCAGGGCAATGTCGGCCGACGCGTCGGGCGGCAAACCCACCAGCAATTCCAGCGCCGCGACGCCATCGCCGGCCTCACCGACGATCTGGTGCGGAAACTCGCCGGCGATGTCGGCGAGCAGGTGGCGCAGGCGGGACCGGGCCGGTGCCTCGTCATCGACGATGAGGATGCGGCACGGCACGCTCATGCCGTCGTCCGTCGCGGCAGGTCAACGCACACGCAATAGCGCCCGTCGCGCTCGCCGCAATCGAGCCGCGCTTCGAGGTCATAAAACAGCATCAGCCGTTCGCGCAGGTTGTCGAGCGCCATGTGGTTGCCCGTGCGGTGCTCTCTGGCACCTGGCACGGGATTGTCTATCACGATGCGTACACCGTCGCTAGACGCGGAAATGCGCACGCGGATTTCGCCCGCCGCCATGGCGGGTTCGATGCCATGATAGACAGCGTTCTCCAGCAGCGGCTGGAGCAACAGCGGCAGAGCCAGCATCTCGGGCGGGCAATCATCGACTTCCCAACGCACCTGCAGGCGGTCGCCGAGACGCAGCTTCTCGATGTCGAGATATTTGCGGGCCAGGGCGATTTCCTCGGACAGCAGCACCAGTTCGCGGTTGTCGCGCATCAGGGCACGGAACAGCTCGCCGAGTTCCTCCAACGCCAGTTCGGCACGCCGCGGATCATCGCGCATCACCCCGAGCACAGCGTTCAGGCTGTTGAAGAAGAAGTGCGGCCGGATGCGCGCCGTCAGCGCCGCGAGCCGTGCCTCGGCAAGTGCCGGTGCCTGCGCCCGCGCACGCAGGTTGAGCCAGCCCAGCAACAGGGCCGCCGCCAGCGTCGTGGCCAATGGCGCGCGCCAGCTAACCGTGCCGCCCAGCAGGCGGGCCAGCAATACCTCCATGCCGATAGCGGTCAGCAGGGTCAACAAGAGTACGGCCGGCAGGGCGCGCCAGGGGGGCTGGCGCTGCAGCCACGGCCCGAACAGATACAGCAGCGCCAGCAGGCACAGCAATACCGGCTCGGCCGTCGCCGCCAGCTCGGCGACCTCGCCCGGCAGGTGTGTCAGGGAACGGTTGCCGGCCAGCGCCACGAGCAGGAGCAACCCGTTCGCGGCCAGCAACAGGCGCAACCAGACGCCCTGGTTGCGGAAATCGGGAACGCCGGTAAGCCACCCCATTCCCCCTCCCCGCGATCCGGCGAAATTCACGACGCTACTTCTTCAGCAGGTCGGCCACCCGCTTCGCCACGCCTGCGGGCGGGCCGACGGTAATCAGCCCCAGGGGCCGCATGATGGCAGGCGCTTTCACAGCCCTGGCATCGCCCGGCGCTTCCTTCATATGGACGGCGGCGGCGGCGCCGATCCCGCCGGAGTGCCTGGATACCAGCGTGATGACTTCGCGGGGCGAACGCACCTCGATGGCATCCTGCACATAACTCTCGCCGTCCATCACGGTTTTCCGGAAAAACTGCCCCGGCGCCAGCGATGGCTCCGTCACGATGACCTTGATCGGCAGATCCGGCCCCCCCACATCCTTCCAGTTGGCGACCTTGCCCGTAGCAATGGCCTTCAACTGCGCCTTGGACAACTCATGCACGGGATTGCCCTTGTGAACGATGACGACCTGTTCGTCCGCGCCAATCGTCGTGTAGGCCAGGTTCGCAGGAATGCTGATTTCACGGTTTTCCGCCTTGGCGGCCTTGACGGCGGCCGCGACCGAATCCTCAAGCGTATCGCCCACAGCTGCCACGGGCACCTTGCCATCGATGAGCGAAAGCACCCCGCGCCCCGTACCAATGCCCCGGAACCGGAGTTCGATGCCCATGGCCTTGAGTTCCAGCAGCCGCGGTGCGATCGCCTGGGACCAGGGGGTCGTCCCGCCGAAAATTTCGAGCGTCGCGTCAGATGCGGACCAGGCCGCGCATGATGCAAATTGAAGACCGACAGCCACACCCAGCGCGAATAGCGTGCCTAGCCTCATCTTGGGGTTCCTTCCGCGAAAAGCGCTCGAGACTCCTGCCTGGTCAATGTAACGAGATGCTCAAACCATATCGTTGAAGTCTAGCATCTCCGATCCGACCCGCGCCGGGCGCGCAGGATCGATTCAGCATAAAAGGAAGCGATCCGAATCGAGGCTATGATATGTTGCTTATTCCATGCAGGACTTCATGGGGAACTTTGATCGTGCTCCGCTTCAATCCCGGTAAGTATCGCGCCCTCACGTCCGCCGTTGCGTTGTTCCTGATCCTGCAATCGGGCCTGTTCGTCCTTGATCATGTCGTTTCCGCACAAATTCGCAACGATGCGACATACGAGCGGCTGGCAAGCCGCCAGACCTTGCTGCTACAAATCATTTACGAATCCGCCTTGCACGTTGGGGAAGGCGCGCTTCCCGCCGGTCTGCGCGAGGAGCAAACCGCGCTGCTCGACAAAACAGCGACGAACTTCGACCGCACCCTGACCGCTTTTGCCCAAGGCGGCAACGCCGTCGGCAAACGCGACAGTGAAGTCTTTGTCGCCGCGATCGACACGCCCCAGGCCCAGGCGATCCTACTGGAAGCGAAGGCTGTGTGGACACCCTTGGCGGAAACCATCCACGGTGTCACAGGGCAAGCGTCACCGACGGAATCCGACACGCGCGAGCTTGCCCTCCGCGTCATCGAGGCCCAACCGGACCTGTTTCGGCTGATGACGCGGCTGGCCACGCTCATGGACGAGACAGCAACCAACAATGCCGCCACGTTGCAAACGGTGAAAATTGTGGCGCTCGCGCTGGCCGCGCTCAACTTCCTGGTGATTCTTTTCTACCTGATCGCGCACCTGCGTCGCAACGATCAGGCGCTCGAGCGTGCCCGCAAGGAAACCGAAGACATCCTGCGGACCACCCAGGAAGGCCTGTTCCTGCTCGACCCGCAATACATGATCGGCACGCAACATTCCCGGGTGCTGGAACGCATCATCGGCACGGCGGATTTTGCGGGGGCCAACTTCTTCAGCCTGCTTCAGCCGATGGTCACCGAGAAAACGCTGGCCACCGCGCGCGAGTACCTCGATCTGCTCTTCAAGCATGACGTCAAGGAAAAGCTGGTCACCGACCTCAACCCGCTCAATTGCGTCCAGATTCTCTACAGCAAGGGGCCGGGCAATCCCGAGACCCGCTATCTGGAATTCGGCTTCAACCGCGTTAAGGTGGACGGGGAAATCACGCACCTGCTGGTGACGGTCAACGACATCACGCAGCGCATCAATCTCGAACGGTCCCTGAAGGAAACCGAGGCCCGCACGCGCGACCAGATCAGCATGCTGATCGAGATCATCCAGATCGAACCGGCGGCATTGCAGCAGTTCCTGCGCACCGCCCGGGAAGGTCTCATGAACATGAACCAGCTGTTGCAAAAACAGGAAACGGGGCTGGAAGCCCGCGGCAGCAAGGTGCATGCGCTCTTCCGCCAAACCCACCGCATCAAGGGCGATGCGGCCGGGCTGGGCCTGAAAAACATAGCTGCGGCCTTCGAGCGGCTCGAGGACACGCTGACGGGAATGCACGAGCGCCACAACTTGACGGGCGAGGATTTCCTGCCCATTGCCGTCCAGGTCAAGACGCTGTACGAGCAGATCGAAGCCATCGAGTTGCTGATTGCACAAATCGCGCAGACACGCGGCATCGTCACCGTCGAACCGCCCCGCATGCCGCAGAACCCCGGCGCCGAGCAGCTTCCCTGCGTGCAACGATGGCGCAGCTTCGCGGCCGAGATCGCAGCCCGCCAGGGCAATGCCGTCGAAGTCGCTTATAACGGCCTGGACGTCGGCAGCTTGCCACCTCCATTGCAGGATGCGGTCAACACACTGGTCAACCAATTCATCCGCAATGCCGTGGTGCATGGCATCGAGTCACCCGAAGAACGCAAGCGCCTCAACAAACCCGCTGCCGGGCGCCTGTCGATCTACATTTCGCGTCGCGACGACGGCGGCATCGACCTTGGATTCCGCGACGATGGGCGCGGCATTTCGGTTGAGCGCATCCGCCAGGCGGCAATCGACAAGGGCCGGCTGACCCCAGAAGCCGCCGCCGTGCTGGAACCGCGCCGCATCATCGGCCTGATCTTCGAGCCCGGCATGAGCACGCGCCAGACTGTAGATGGCGATGCGGGCCGCGGCGCGGGTCTTGATGCGGTGCGCGAGATCGTCGCACGCATGGGCGGTAACATCCGGCTTGGCACCACCGTGAATGAGTATTGCCATTTCCGCATCAGCCTCGCCCTTCCCGCGCCAAGCGGCGTACCGGACGGTGCGGCTGCATGACGAAGAAACTGCTCATCGTCGATGATTCGAACATCATTCGCAACAAGATCGCCCGGGCGCTGGGTGCCTATGGCCTCGAAATCGTGGGCTTGGCTCCCAACGGGGATACGGCGTTGCAGATGTTCGGTGAAAACCGGCCGCAGGTTGTCACCATGGACCTGACCATGCCCGAGATGGATGGCATCGAATGCATCCGGAAAATCCATGCGCTCGATTCCGGCGTACGCATCCTTGTCGTTTCCGCGCTCGCCGACAAGGCAACCGCCATCCAGGCGCTGAAGGAAGGCGCGCAGGGGTTTCTGTGCAAGCCCTTCACCGAGGACGAGCTGACCGAAGCCATCGGCGAACTACTCAGTGAGGAAACATCATGACGGAAGCGGAATTGCGCGTCTTCGTCGGTATCGTCAAGCACTATTTCGAACAGCAGACCGGCATTGCGGCCGAAATCTACACGCCCTACCTTGCCGACCCGGGTGCCTTGCCCATCTACGACTACACCGGCGTGATCGGCATCTCCGGCAACCGGCAGGGCTGCGTCTACTTCACGGCCCCGACCGAGGTGCTGCGCCTGATCCTGTCGCGCAGCGGCGAAACCGATCTTTCGTCGCGCAACCTCGCGGATCTGGCCGGCGAGATCGGCAACACGATTTCCGGCAATGCACGACGCCAGTTCGGCAACGAATTCCTGATCTCGGTCCCCGTGGTCGTCAAGGGGCGCAATCAGGCCATCTCCCTGCCGAAAGGCGTAAAAGCCTACATCATTCCGTTTTGCTGGCAACAACATGATGCAGCACTTGTCGTGAGCGTCGTTTAGCAGCTTGTATACTTGCGGGTTAATTGCATACAACAAATCCAATGAGTATTTCCCATGTCTGAAAAAGCCTGGTCCGGCCGTTTTTCCGAACCCGTTTCCGCTCTCGTCAAGCGCTATACCGCTTCGGTGTTTTTCGACCAGCGCATGGCCGCGCAGGATATCCGCGGTTCACTTGCCCATGCCCGCATGCTGGCGCGGCAGGACATCATCTCCAGCAGTGATCTTGCCGCGATCGAGCGCGGCATGGCACAGGTTGCCGGCGAGATAGAGGCGGGCACGTTCAACTGGAACCTCGACGACGAGGATGTACATCTCAACATCGAGAAGCGCCTGACTGCGCTGATTGGCGATGCCGGCAAGCGGCTGCATACCGGCCGCTCGCGCAACGACCAGGTCGCCACCGACATCCGCCTCTGGCTGCGCGACACGATCGACGTTATCGACGCACTGATCGCCGACCTCATCCGCGCCCTGCTGGATGTGGCGGAAACGCATGCGGAAACCCCATTGCCCGGCTTCACCCACCTGCAGGTCGCCCAGCCGGTCACCTTCGGCCACCACCTGCTCGCTTACGTCGAGATGCTTGCGCGCGACCGCACACGGTTTGCCGATTGCCGCAAGCGCATGAACCGCCTGCCACTCGGCGCCGCCGCGCTGGCCGGCACCACCTTTCCCATCGATCGCGCCTCCGTGGCTCAGGAACTGGGCTTCGACGGCGTCTGCGAGAATTCGCTGGACGCCGTCTCCGACCGCGACTTCGCGATCGAGTTCTGCGCGGCCGCGTCCGTGACGATGGTGCATGTCTCGCGCTTCTCCGAAGAGCTGATCCTGTGGATGAGCCCGCGCATTGGCTTCATCGATCTCGCCGACCGCTTCTGCACCGGCTCGTCGATCATGCCGCAGAAGAAGAACCCGGACGTCCCCGAGCTCGCACGCGGCAAGAGCGGCCGTGTCTTCGGCCACCTGATGGGACTGCTCACCCTCATGAAGGGCCAGCCCCTCGCCTACAACAAGGACAACCAGGAAGACAAGGAACCGCTGTTCGACACCGCCGATACGCTGGTCGATACGCTGCGCATCTTCGCCGACATGGCGCCGGGCATCCGGGTCAAGCCGGCAGCGATGGCGGCGGCGCTCAAGCAGGGCTACGCGACCGCGACCGACCTGGCCGATTATCTGGTCAAGCAGGGCCTGCCCTTCCGCGACGCCCACGAGGTCGTCGCCCGGGCCGTGCGTGCCGCCGAAACCAAAGGCTGCGACCTGTCCGACCTGGCGCTCGTCGAACTGCAGGCCTTCTCGCCATTGATCGGAGCCGACGTCGCCGCCGTGCTGACGGTGGCTGGTTCACTCGCCGCGCGCGATCATGTCGGCGGTACCGCGCCGAACCAGGTGAAAGCGGCCATCGCGCGGCTGCGTGCCGCGCTCTGACGGCGCATGGAAACGATCGGCGGCAAATACGAGATTTTCCGTCCGCTCGGCGAGGGCATGACGGCCTCCGTCTTTCTGTGTTTTGACCCGTTCACTGAGCGCGAGGTCGCCGTCAAGCGTGTCTTTCCCGAGATACTGAAAGACACGAAGCGTGGCAAGCAGTTCCGCCACCTGCTGATGAACGAGGCTTCACTGGCCGGCAAGCTGATCCATCCGCATATCGTGCAGATCTTCGACGCGGTGATCGGCGAGGAGGAAAGTTACATCGTCATGGAATACGTGCCCGGGGGCACGCTGGAACCCTACTGCGCACCGGAAAGCCTGCTGCCCCTGGAACGCGTCGTGGAGATTATTTTCAAGTGCACGCATGCGCTCGAATACGCGAACCGCCTCGGCATCACGCACCGTGACATCAAGCCGGCGAATATCCTGCTCACCCAGACCCCGGGACCCTCGGGATATCCGGATGGCGAGATCAAGATCTCGGATTTCGGCGCATGCATCCAGACCAGCGGCGAACAGACCCAGACGCAGGTCAGCGGCGTGGGCTCGCCGGCCTTCATGTCACCGCAGCAACTACGCGAGGAAGTGATCAATCACCAGACCGACATCTATTCGCTTGGCGTGGTGATGTTCCAGCTGCTGACCGGACGACTCCCCTTTCAAGCCAGCAGTAACTACGGCATGATCTACCAGATCTGCAACATCGAGCCGCCGCTACCGTCGGCGTTCCGCAGCGACCTGCCGCCGGCGCTGGACGCGATCGTCCGCCGTGCGATGCAGAAGGAGCTCGATGACCGCTACACGACCTGGCAGGAATTTGCCCACGACCTGGCCCAGGCCTTCCGCAACCAGGGCTTGATGGCGCGGCAACAGGAAATTCCGGACAGCGAGAGATTCGAGACGCTGCGCAACATGCATTTCTTCGACGAATTCTCGGATGTCGAGATCTGGGAGGTTGTGCGCTTCGCGCGCTGGGAAATCGCCGTGGCCGGCACACGCCTGATGCGCGACGGCGATCCGGGCGACACCCTGATATTCCTGGCCGAAGGCACCGTGCAGATCAGCAAGGATGATCGGCCGCTCGGCCAATTGGGCGCCGGTGAGGTCATCGGCGAAATCGCCGTGATCGACCGCCGCCATCCGCGGCGCGTCGCCGATGTCGTCGCCCTGAGCGACACACGCTACGTCGTCATCAACGGCCAGTCGCTGCGCCAAGCCTCGGATGCCTGTCGCATGCATTTTTATCAGGGCTTCCTGCTCGTCCTGTCGGCGCGGCTGGCGCGCACCAACGTCCTCCTCGCGCACGCCTGAACGTGCTGGCACCGGAACTCGCTGCCGCCATCGCCGGCAGCATCGCCGGAAGCGGAGCAGCAACACCCATCGAGGTGGCCGAGCCGGTCGGCGGGGGGTGCATCCATCAGGCCTGGCGTGTCAGCGACGGCCGGCGGCAGTACTTCGTCAAAACCAATGCGGCCGATGCACTGGCAATGTTCGAGGCCGAGGCGGACGGGCTCGCGGCGCTGGATGCCGCCGGGGCGATCCGCGTGCCGCGCAAAGTCAGTGCTGGCAGGACGGCACGGCAGGCTTTTCTTGTGCTCGAGCACCTCGAACTGCGCGGCCTGGACAACACTTCCGGCGCACGGTTGGGTGAGCAACTCGCAGAGATGCACCGCCGCACCCGGATGGCGGCGGACGCCACCTACGGCTGGCCGCGCGACAACTTCATCGGTGCCACGCCGCAATCGAACCAAACGCATCGCACCTGGGCCGGCTTCTTCGCCGCGGAGCGCCTGCAGCCGCAGTTGACGCTGGCATTGCGCAATGGCATGAATGGCCCCGTGCGCAAACAGGGCGAACGCATCGTCGAGCGGCTCGGTGCGTTCTTCCTCGATTACCGGCCGCTGCCGAGCCTGCTGCACGGGGATTTATGGTCGGGCAACACGGCCCGGTTGCCGGATGGCACGCCGGTGATTTTCGACCCGGCGGTGCACCGGGGCGACCGCGAGGCCGACCTGGCGATGGCCGAACTGTTCGGCGGCTTTCCTGCGTCCTTCTATGCGGCCTACCGTGCCACGTGGCCGCTGGATGCAGGTTTCGAGACGCGCAAAACGCTCTACAACCTGTATCACATCCTCAACCACTACAACCTGTTCGGCGCGGGCTACCTCAATCAGGCACGCCGCATGATCGAACGGCTCGGCGCCGAACTGCGCGGTTGAGGTCCGGGATTACGCCGCGACCTTCACCAGGTCACCCAGCTTCTGCTGGAGTTCGCCGGCCTGATACATCTCGGTCATGATGTCGCAGCCGCCGATGAATTCGCCGCGGATGTAGAGCACCGGGATGGTCGGCCAGTTGGCGTAGTCACGCAGCGCCGGCACGGTTTCCTCGTCCGCCAGCACATTCACGTTGACGAAATCGACGCCACAGAGCTTGAGGATCTTGGCGGAGCGGTCGGAGAAGCCACAGCGCGGAAACTGCTTGGTGCCCTTCATGAAGAGCACAACAGGGTTCTGGCTAACCGTCTCGTGAATCTGTTCATTGTTCATGGCGGGTTCCTTGCTAATAGTTGATGGTTTTGATCGGATAATTGTAGCGGCCCGTGCCGCTTCGGTCAAACGGCCGGCCTGCCGTCCCGCCAGCGCTGCCTTTTACTGGGCGAAGACGTCGGCGATGGTCTGCTGTATGGCTTGCGCCGCGGCGCGCGGATCGGCCGCCTGGCGGATCGGCCGGCCGACGACGATGTAATCGGCACCGTTGCGGAAGGCCTGCGCCACATCGACGGTGCGCTTCTGGTCATCTACCGGCTTGTTCTCAACCGGCCGGATGCCGGGCGTGACGACGAGCAGCTTCTGCCCGAGTTCGCTGCGGATCAGTGGCGCTTCGAGGCCCGACGACACGATGCCATCGACGCCGGTTTCAAGCGCACGCCGGGCACGGGAAAGCACGAGCTTCTCGACGTCGCAGGCGAAGCCGAGGTCATCCAGGTCGCCGCGATCGAGGCTCGTCAGCACGGTGACGGCGAGGATCTTCAGCGCGCCCTTGTCGCGGGCCGCCGCTTCCATGATCGCCTGGTTGCCATGCACGGTGGCAAAGGTTGCCCCGCTGGCCGCCAGCGCGCGCACGGCGGAACGCACGGTTTCCGGCACGTCGAAGAACTTGAGATCGACGAAGACCTTCTTGTCCTGCTTGACCAGCCAGTCGAGGAGTTCGAAATACCCGCCGGCCATGAAGAGTTCGAGGCCGATCTTGTAGAACTTCACTGCGTCGCCCAACTGCTCGACAAAGGCTTTCGCCTCATCGGCACGCGGCACGTCGAGGGCGACGATCAGGCGTTCAGCGGCGGGAATGGGTTTGTCAGAAATCATTGCGTACTCCGGGTTCATTTTCGACTCGTGTTCGAGCTATCTGCATAGTGTTCGAAGCTCGTCCTCCGCCAGTGGCCATCCGCCACATAGCGGCCGAGCCAGATCGCGCTGCGGCGGAGTGCAACTCGCATGGGCTGATTCTACCTGTTCACTTTCGCGCCGCTGCCGGCAGCTCGGCGGTGATCAGGGCACCGACGAGGATCACCGACCATGACAGGTAAAGCCACAGCAGGAAGATCGGTACCGCCGCGAATGCGCCATAGATCAGCGCGTAGGTCGGAAACTTCACGACAAACAACGCAAACAACCGCTGCATGCCGACAAAGGCCAGCGCGGTCATGCCGCCGGCCACTCCGGCATGCCAGCGCGACACCGGCCGATTCGGCAGGGTCCAGTACAGCAGGCCGAACAGCAGGGCCAGGAAGACCAGCGGCACGGTTTCTGAGAACGCCAGGCGCACCCAGCGCGGCTCGTCGACAAAGCCGAGGGATGCCGTGGCCAGGAAGGTCGTGCTGGCGAGCGCTCCGCCGAACACGAGCGGCCCTAGTACCAGCGTCAGCAGATGCAGGCCGAGGCGCTTGAGCCAGGGCCGCTGCTGCTTCACCTTCCAGATCGCGGCGAAGGCACGCTCGATGGTCAGCATCTGCAACAAGGCTGTGAATGCCAGCACGGCGAGGCCGATCCAGGTCATCCGTCCGGCACGATGCGCGAACTGGCCGAGGTACTTGGCGATGACGTCGCCGGCCTTTTCCGGCAGCAGCGTCGCGCGCAGGAACTGCTCGAGCGCGGCGGTCAGCTTGATGCCGAACGGGAGGGCTTCGAGGAATGCGGCACCCACCACCAGCATGGGCACCAGGCCGAGCAGGGTTGCGAAAGACAAGGCTGCCGCCGTCTGGGCATAGCGTTCGGCGCGAAAGCGCCGCACGACATTGACGAGGAGGTGGAAAGGGGCGAGGATCATATAATTGCGGCGATTCTAGCCAAGGATCTTGCTTCCATGCCCGCTGCGCGCCGCCCCGCGATGGACAACGCCCCAACCTCCTGCCGTCCCGCCAGCGCTGACTTTCAGCGCATGCGTACCGCCCGCCGCGTCGCCAGCATCAGCCTGATCGCACTGATCGCGCTCTGCCTGGCCTGGGAACTGTGGCTCGCACCGCTGCAGCCCCGGCGGTTCCTGGCTGGTCCTGAAGGCCCTGCCGCTTGCTGGCTGCCGCTGTTCGGCATCCTGCACGGCCGGCGCTACACCCATCAGTGGTCGAGCCTGCTGATCCTGCCTACCTGCTCGAAGGCCTGATGCGCGCCACGACCGACCACGGCCTCATGCAGCGGCCTCGCCGTGGTCGAAGTGGGGCTGGCGTCGCCTTTTTCGTCGCCGCGCGTAACCTACGCGCGACTGACGGCGCCTTCGCGCTCCAACGCCCGGACTACAGCTGCGGATTGACGCGTTCCGCTCCGACGTGCAGCTTGTTGAGCGCGTTCATATAGGCCTTGGCCGAGGCGACGACGATGTCGGTATCGGCGCCCTGCCCGTTCACGATGCGCCCGTCCTTCGACAGGCGCACGGTCACCTCGCCCTGCGCATCGGTGCCGGTGGTGATCGTGTTCACCGAATAGAGCAGCAGCTCGGCGCCGCTGTTGACCACGGATTCGATCGCCTTGAAGGTGGCATCGACCGGACCGCTGCCCGTTGCCTGCGGCATGCTGTTCCGCACCGCCGACCGACAGGTCAGCTCTGCGCCTGCGGCACCTCGCCGGTTTCCGAATGGAAGCGTCGACGACACCAGCTTGTAATGCTCGACTTCGGGCGTAACCATCTCGTCGCGAAACGAGCGCCTGCAGATCCTCGTCGAAGATCTCGCGCTTCTTGTCGGCGAGCTCCTTGAAGCGGGCGAAGGCGGTATTGAGCGCCTCCTCGCTGTCGAGCTCGATGCCGAGTTCGGCCAGCTTGGTCTTGAAGGCGTTGCGGCCGGAGAGCTTGCCGAGCGACAGCTTGTTGGCGTTCCAGCCCACGTCCTCGGCGCGCATGATCTCGTAGGTCTCGCGATGCTTGAGCACGCCGTCCTGATGGATGCCCGACTCGTGGGCGAAGGCATTGGCGCCGACGATGGCCTTGTTCGGCTGCACCGGCATAGCCGGTGATCTGCGACACCAGCTTGCGAGGCCGGCACGATCTGCGTCGCGTCGATACGCGTGTCGCAGCGGGAACAGATCCTTGCGCGTGCGCACCGCCATGACGATTTCTTCCAGCGAGGCATTGCCGGCACGCTCGCCGAGGCCGTTGATGGTGCACTCGACCTGGCGCGCGCCGTTCAGCACCGCGGCCAGCGAGTTGGCCGACGGCCATGCCGAGGTCGTTGTGGCAATGGGTCGACCAGATCACCTTGTCGGCATTCGGCACGCGCTCGATCAGCTGCTTCATGCGCTCGCCCCACATGGCCGGGATGCTGTAGCCGACGGTATCGGGCACGTTGAGCGTTTTGGCGCCGGCCTTGATCACCGCGTCGAAGATGCGACAGAGGAAATCGATGTCGGAGCGCACCGCATCCTCGGCCGAGAACTCGACGTCGTCGGTGTATTCGAGCGCCCAGCTTGCACCGCCTTGACCGCCGCCTCGACCACCTGGTCGGGCTTCATGCGCAGCTTCTTCTCCATGTGGATCGGGCGGTGGCGATGAAGGTGTGGATGCGGCCGCGCACTTGGCCGGCTTGATCGCCTCGCCGGCCGCGACGAATATCGCTTCTCGTTGGCGCGCGCCAGCGAGCAGACGGTCGAGTCCTTGATGGCCTCGGCGATCGCCTGGATCGCATCGAAGTCGCCCGGGCTGCGCGGCGGCAAAGCCGGCCTCGATCACATCGACGCGCATGCTTCTCCAGCTGGCGCGCGATGCGCAATTTCTCGTCCTTGGTCATCGACGCGCCGGGGCTTTGCTCGCCGTCGCGCAAGGTGGTGTCGAAAATCAACAAATGGTCGTTTGCCATCTTCATGCTCCCGAGGGAATGCCTGATGATGGTTGCCGACCCGTCACCGGCAGTGCCGCACGGGCATGCGGTACTCGAATTGTGGGGGTGGGGTATTGTAGCGCGCGCGGCGCAGCAGCAGGCGCAGCTTGGCGCGCAGCAGATCGCGCGCGACCAGTAGAGCGGTAAGGATGAGGAAAGCGGCAGAGAGGAAAATTGGCCAATAAGGCGTCATCGCAGTCATGGCGTCGATATATCAGACTATTCGCCGCGCGCAAGTTTTTTGCGCCTATTGAGCCAATCACCCAGGCTATGACGTAGCCGGACAGGGCGTAGGCGAGAAACAGCGCGAACAGCACGCCGGGCGGATAGCTCGACACCAGGGCGAAGGCCAGCGCGACCGCCACCACCATGACGAAGGGCACGCTCTTGCGCAGGTTGATGTCCTTGCCGCGGTAGTAGCGGAGGTTGCTGACCATGGTGACGCCGGCGAAGATGGTCAGCGCAAACGCATACCAGCGCACCTCGTCGCCGGTCCAGCCGTTGTCGATCATCACCCAGACAAGGCCGGCGACCAGTGCGGCGGCGGCCGGGCTGGGCAGGCCCTGGAAGTAGCGTTTGTCGACCACCTCGATGTTGGTGTTGAAGCGCGCCAGCCGCAAGGCGGCGCCCGCGCAATAGATGAAGGCCGCGATCCAGCCGAGCTTGCCCATGCCCTGCAGGGCCCACTCGTAGATCACCAGCGCCGGCGCCACGCCAAAGGACACCATGTCGGACAGGGTGTCGTATTCGGCGCCGAAGGCGCTCTGCGTATGCGTCATGCGGGCGACGCGGCCATCCAGGCCATCGAGCACCATGGCGATGAAAATCGCCACCGCCGCGATGTTCGAAGCGTGCCATTCATCGCCTGCACGATGGCATAGAACCCGGCGAACAGTGCGCCGTGGTGAACAGGTTGGGCAGGAGGTAGATGCCGCGCCGGCGCAGTTCCGGATTGAACAGGGTCTTGCGGGGGCGATACTCGGGCATGTCAGGCCACCAGCGATTCAGTGGGGGGCATTGTAGCCCCGCCGCCGGCCGCAGGGATCAGGGCAACTCGGCCAGGATCGTCGAGGTTGCGCTGACCTTCTGGCCGACGACCGACGTTTGACGCGTACATCCGTCGGCAGGTAGAGATCGACGCGCGAGCCGAAGCGGATAAAGCCGTAGCGCTGGCCGCGCACCAGCTTGTCGCCGGAATCGACGTAGCAGAGGATGCGCCGCGCGATCAGCCCGGCGACCTGCACGGAGGTGATGTCCTGTCCGTCCGCGGTGCGCAGATGCAAGGCGTTGCGCTCGTTCTCGGTCGAGGCCTTGTCGAGGTCGGCATTGACGAATTTGCCCGGGTGATACCAGCGTTGCTTGACCTCGCCATCGACCGGGCTGCGGTTCGAATGGACGTTGAACACGTTCATGAACACGCTGATCTTCAGCGCCTCGCGATTCAGACAGGGATCTTGCGCCGGCTCGATCGACAACGATGCGGCCGTCGGCGGGCGAGAGCACGCTCTTCGCATCGCCCGGCACGTCACGCGCCGGATCGCGGAAGAACTGCAGGACGAACAGTGCAACGATCCAGAACGGAATCGACCAAAGTACGCCAGCCGCCGAATGTCACCAGCGAGTGCCAAGGCAACGGAACCGCCAGGAAGGGCCAGCCTTCCCGGGCGATGATGGGGTGTGGGATAGATGCGGCTGCACAATTAGTTCTTCGACTTGTCGACCAGCTTGTCTTGGCATTGATCCAGGGCATCATGTCGCGCAGCTTGCCGCCAACCTGTTCGATCGGATGCTCGGCAGTCAGGCGGCGACGCGCGGTCATCTCGGGATAGTTGGTGCGGCCTTCCAGAATGAAGCGCTTGGCATACTTGCCGTTCTGGATGTTGGCCAGGCATTCCTTCATCGCGGCACGAGCCTCGGGACCGATGACGTGCGGGCCGGTCACGTACTCGCCATATTCGGCGTTGTTGGAGATCGAGTAGTTCATGTTGGCGATGCCGCCCTCGTACATCAGGTCGACGATCAGCTTCAGTTCGTGCAGACACTCGAAATAGGCCATTTCCGGCGCGTAACCGGCTTCGGTCAGCGTCTCGAAACCGGCCTTGACCAACTCGACCAGGCCACCGCACAGCACGGCCTGTTCGCCGAACAGGTCGGTTTCGGTCTCTTCGCGGAAATTGGTCTCGATGACGCCGCCCTTGGTACCGCCGTTGGCTGCAGCGTAGGACAGCGCGATGTCCTTGGCCTTGCCCGACTTGTCCTGATAGACAGCGATCAGCGAGGGTACGCCACCGCCCGCTGGTACTCGGAACGCACGGTATGGCCCGGGCCCTTCGGCGCGATCATGATGACGTCGACGTCAGCGCGCGGCACCATCTGGTTGTAATGCACGTTGAAGCCATGGGCGAAAGCCAGCGCGGCACCCTTTTTCATGTTCGGCTCGACATCGGCGTAATAGACGGCCGGGATCGTTTCATCCGGCAGCAGCATCATGACGACGTCGGCCCCCTTGACGGCCTTGGCGATTTCCTCGACCTTGAGGCCGGCCTTCTTGGCCTTGCTCCACGACGCGCCGCCCTTGCGCAGGCCGACGGTCACCTTGACGCCGGAATCCTTCAGGTTCTGGGCGTGGGCATGGCCCTGCGAGCCGTAGCCGACGATGGTGACTTTCTTGCCCTTGATGAGGGAGAGGTCGGCGTCCTTGTCGTAATAAACTTTCATGGTTTTCCTTTGCAATAGCGGATGATCAGACTTTGAGAATGCGGTCGCCACGGCCGATGCCGCAAACGCCGGTACGTACGGTTTCGAGGATCAGCGAACGATCGATGGCATCGAGGAAGGCGTCGAGCTTGGCAGAGTTGCCCGGTCAACTCGATGACGTAGGTGGACTCCGTCACATCGATGATGCGGCCGCGGAAAATATCCGCGATCCGCTTCATTTCCTCGCGGTCCTTGCCTGTAGCACGCACCTTGACCAGCATCAGTTCGCGCTCGATGTGGGCGGCCTCGGAAAGATCCACCACCTTGACGACGTCGATCAGCTTGTTGAGCTGCTTGGTGATCTGCTCGATGATGTCGTCGGAACCGATGCTGACGATGGTCATGCGCGAAAGCGAAGGGTCGTCGGTCGGCGCAACGGTCAGCGACTCGATGTTGTAGCCGCGGGCAGAGAACAGGCCGGATACGCGCGACAGTGCACCGGATTCGTTTTCGATGAGGATTGAAATGATGTGGCGCATGTTCAGAGTTCCTCCGCCAGGATCATTTCGGACAAACCCTTGCCCGCCGCGATCATCGGGAAGACGTTGGCGGTCTTGTCGGTCAGGAAATCGAGGAAGACGAGTTCGTTCTTGTGCTTGACGAAGGCCTCCTTGAGTGCGGGCTCGACATCGGCCGGCCGGGTCGACACGAATGCCGACATGGCCATAGGCCTCGGCCAACTTGACGAAATCCGGCAGGGCATCGACGTAGGACTCCGCATAGCGGTTGCCGTGGAACATCTCCTGCCACTGGCGCACCATGCCAAGGTAGCCATTGTTGAGGCAGAGAATCTTGACCGGCAGGTGGAACTGCTTGCAGGTCGACAGTTCCTGGATGTTCATCTGGATCGAGCCTTCGCCGGTGATGCAGGCCACCGTCGCTTTTGGATTGGCGAAGCGCACGCCCATCGCCGCCGGCAAGCCGAAGCCCATCGTGCCAAGGCCACCCGAGTTGATCCAGCGCCGCGGCTTGTCGAACTTGTAATACTGAGCCGCCCACATCTGGTGCTGGCCGACATCCGAGGTGACGAAAGCATCGCCGCCGGTCACTTCGTAAAGTTTCTCGACGACGTACTGCGGCATGATCAGCTCGTCGCCCATCTTGTACTTGAGCGAATTCTTGCCGCGCCATTCCTCGATCTGCTTCCACCAGGCTGCGAGCGGCTTCGCGTCGGGCTTGCCTTCTGCAGCCTCGATCTGGCGCACGATTTCATCAAGCACGTCGGGCACATTGCCGACGATCGGCACGTCGACCTTGACACGCTTCGAAATCGACGACGGGTCGATATCGACATGGATGATCTTGCGTGCAACCCGGCAAAAGTGTTCCGGGTTGCCAATCACGCGATCGTCGAAGCGGGCACCGATGGCCAGCAGCACATCGCACTCCTGCATCGCCATGTTGGCTTCGTAGGTGCCGTGCATGCCAAGCATGCCGAGGAACTGGCGATCGGTCGCGGGGTAGGCCCCGAGGCCCATCAGGGTTTGCGTGATCGGGTAGCCGAGCATGCGCGTCAGCTTGGTCAGCTTGTCGGCGGCATCGGAGAGAATCACGCCACCACCGGTGTAAATCATTGGCCGCTTGGCTTCGAGCAGCAGTTGCACCGCCTTCTTGATCTGGCCGGTATGCCCCTTGACGACGGGGTTGTAGGACCGCATCGAGATCGTTTTCGGATAGTGGAACTCGGTCTTCTTGGCCGTGATGTCCTTCGGGATATCCACCAGCACGGGACCGGGACGCCCGGTCTTCGCCAGGTAAAAGGCCTTCTTGATCGTGACGGCCAGATCCTTGACATCCTTGACGAGGAAGTTGTGCTTGACGCAGGGGCGGGTAATGCCGACCGTGTCGGCTTCCTGGAAGGCGTCCTGGCCGATGTAGGCCGTCGGCACCTGGCCGGTGATGACGACCAGCGGAATCGAATCCATATAGGCCGTGGCGATGCCGGTCACGGCATTGGTGACGCCAGGTCCCGAAGTGACCATGCAGACACCGACCTTGTTCGACGAGCGGGAGTAGGCATCGGCCGCATGCACGGCCGCCTGCTCGTGCCGGACCAGAATGTGCTTGAACTGATCCTGCTTGAACATTTCATCGTAAATGTATAAAACCGAACCACCAGGATAGCCGAACACATGTTCGACCTTTTCTTCCTGGAGGCACCTGATTACAATCTCCGCGCCTGTCAATTGCATTCTCTTGCTTTCATTGTCGCCGGTCTAAACCCGAAACATGTAACAATACTTGACAGTAATATGTGCGGTCAAGGCTTCCCGCCGCTTCCGCACCCTTTCCTAGACAAGTCCTGATCCTTCCCGACCCTCTTGGCTTCCCGCGCCGAGCTTTCCCGATTTCTGGCCGACGTCGAGCGCCGTGCCTTCAAGCAGGCGCTGTTCGCCGTGCGCGACGAGGATTCCGCCCTGGATATCGTGCAGGACAGCATGATGCGGCTGGCGGAAAAGTATGGCGACAAGCCCCCTGCGGAGTTGCCCCTGCTGTTCCAGCGCATCTTGCAGAACGCCATCCGCGACTACTACCGGCGTTCGCGCACGAAAATGGAGCGATTCACCTCACTTTCAGCCTTCGAGGGAGATGGCAGCGACCCAACAGATCCACTGGAACTCATTGAATTAGATGAAGATATAAATCCGTTTGCTACTCCGCATGCGGCCTTGCTCCAGGCCGAAACCCTGAAATTGGTGGAGGATGCCTTGCAAAACCTGCCCCCGCGTCAACGCGAAGCCTTCCTGCTGCGTTATTGGGAGGGATTGGATATTGCCGAAACCGCCGTGGCCATGGGTTGCACGGAAGGCAGTGTCAAAACCCATTGTTCGCGTGCCACCCATACCCTGGCGGCCGCGCTCGAGGCAAAAGGAATCAGACCATGAGTCGCGAAGCACAATTTGCTCGACAGATTTGCCGCTTGCTCAATCAGGGTACGGCGGATCTGGATCATGGCATCGCCGAGCGCTTGCGCGCAGCAAGAGAACAAGCGCTCCAGCGCCAGCATGCTGTAGCGTACAGCCCTGCCATAGTCAGCGCTGGCGGGACGGCAGTCCTTGGCGGAGGCGGCGACGAAAGGCACCCACTGCGCATGTTCCTGACCATGCTGGCCCTGATGCTGGGCGTCAGCCTGGCCTATTATTGGAACGGTTTCAGCCAAGCCAGCGATAACGCGGTAATCGATACTGCCCTGCTTGCCGATGACCTGCCGCCCAATGCTTACCTGGACAAAGGCTTTCAGGCATGGCTAGAAAAAGATTCGCCAGCTGGGCAATAACTATCGGGATCGTTGCCGGCCTCCTGTCCGGAAACGCCACGGCGGGCTTGCCCGAGTTCGAACAGCCGGGATGGACTGCTTTGACGCCGGAACAAAAAACCTTCCTCGCGCCGCTCCAGAAGGAATGGGGCGAGATGGATGCATTCCGCCGCAAGAAATGGCTCAGCATCGCCCAGCGCTTTCCCGACATGTCGCCCGCCGAGCAGTACAGCATGCAGAACAACATGCGCGAATGGGCGCGCCTGGCGCCGGAAGAACGCAAAATCGCACGAGAAAAATACAAGTCCCTGCGCAAGATCGACCCGGAAAAACGTCAGGTCGTGAAGCAAAAGTGGGAGGAATACTCGACACTGACCGAGGAAGAAAAGGAGCGCTACCGCAAAAAGGCGCCCGCACACCAGAAAGTCAAAACGCCAGCCAAGCCCCCAGTGGCCAAACCCGCCGACAAACGGGTTGCCACACCGACCGTCCCATCGCCCCGATCCCCGATTTCGCCACGCAAACCGCCGCAAAGTCCCTTGGTGCCCAAAGCGCCCCCACCAGACAACAGTTCGCCCCCCTTCCCATTTAACGATCCCTACCGCGGGTGAACGAGAAACCGGTATTTGAGTTGGCAGGCGTGCGCCGGCGCCTTGCCAGCATGCTCTACGAATCCCTGCTGCTGCTTGGTGTGCTGTCGGTCACGTTCATGCTGCCACACCTGGCCCTGGGCATGGGTTATTCGGTCGTGCTGCCCGGGCTGATACTCTTCATCCACGTCTTCGTCGTGATCGGGATCTATTTCGTCTGGTATTGGCGCCACAGCGGACAAACCCTGGCGATGCAAACCTGGCGGCTCCGCATTGTCGGCGCGGACGGCAAGCCGCCACGAATGCAGCAACTGCTGTTGCGCTATCTGCTGGGTTGGCCCAGCCTGCTTTTCTATGGCGCCGGGCTGTTCTGGGCGTTCTTCGATCGTGACCGGCAGTTCCTGCATGAGCGGTTGTCGGGTACGCGCATCATCTTCGTTCCACCCACCAAAGCAGTGAGCTCGCCGCCAGCAGGAACATGACACTTGGCGTCACCGCGGAAATCCACGGCGTCCAGTTATTGATCACGCCCAGATGCGAGAACATGCCATTCAGCATGTGGAACAGGATGCCCAGCATCACGCCGATGAACACCTTCACGCTAATGACCGCCATGCGGTCATGCGCATAGGCAAACGGCAAGGCCAGGGCCATCATGACCAGCGTGGCTAGTGGATAAACCAGTTTCTTCCAGAGCGCGATCTCATAACGCTCGGTCTTCTGCTGGTTGTCGCTCAGGTGACGGATGTACTGGAAAAGGTTCACCAGCGACATGCGTTCGGGGACGACCAGCAGGACGGAAAGGATGTCCGGGTTGAGGGCGGAACGCCACTCCAGCACGGCCTGGCGCGATACAGTGGCATTCAGGTCGGCAAAATCGGTGCGCGCAACATCACTCAACTGCCAGTGCCCCGACGGCATGAACCGGCCGGCCTGCGCTTCGCTGATCGAACGCAACCGATAGCTGTCGTCGAACGCATACACCCGTACGCCGCGCAGGCTGGCATCGGGCAGCACCTCGCGCACATTGATGAACGAATGGCCGTCCTTGACCCAGAGCCCGGACCGAAACTCCTGGCCGACGAGCTGGCTTTTGGCCGTCAATTGCAACTGCTGCGCCATGCGCTCAGTCTGCGGCGCGACAAACTCCCCGATCAAGAATGTCAATACGACAAACACGCTGCCGATCTTCGCCAGGGTCAGCAACAATTCGCTGGTCGCCAGACCGGAAGCACGAAAGACGGTGATTTCGGAATGGCGCGCCAGCAAGGTCAGGGCATAAAGCGTACCAATTAACACTGCGATGGGCAGGATTTCGTAGGCACGTCCTGGCAGCGACAGGGCGACGAATCCGAGTGCATGATGAAGTTCATATCCACCCTTGCCGACCGATTCCAACTCGTGAATCAGGTCGAAAAAGGCAAACAGGGCGAGAAAGGCCACCAATACGAGCAACGTGTCCCCATATATTTCCCGTGCCAGATGGCGCTCGTAGATCTTCATGCCGACTCGCGTCCTTTGTTGCCAAGACGCCATGGGGAGAACACCAGGATGCGTTTCCAGAAAAGCAGCGCCAGTGCGCCAATCATCACGGCATGCACGACCCAGACGCCGAGAGTAAATGAGATGCGTCCTTGCGCAACCCACGCCTGACTCACCGACAACAGGTTGCTGTAGATCATGAATGCCAGCAGGGCGAAGATCAGATTGTTGGTTCGGCCCGCGCGTGGATTGACGAAAGACAGGGGGATCGCCAGCAACGCCAGCACCAGTGCCGACACGGGGGTGCCGATGCGCCAGAGCAGTTCGCCCTTGTTCAGGTTGGTCGGATACTGAATCAACTCCAAGGTAGACAGACTCTTCGCCGACCGCTCCATTCCGGCACTCTCTTTGGTTTCGATCCGCATCGCGTAGCTGCCGAATTCCATCACCCGGTACTCCGCCGAACCAGCCACACCCTCGTAGCGACGGCCGTCCGTCAGCACGATGAACTTGTCGCCGTTTTCGGCGACTTCCGTATGGCCTTGCGATGCCGCGATGACCCCCAGTCGGCCATGCTGCATCGAATTGATGAAGATATTCTTGACCTGGTCCTGCCCTTGCGCATCGGGGACGGTTTCGACAAAAAACACCCGGTCACCCCGCGACGATTCGTTGAACTCGCCGGGCGTGACCCGGGCAACATCGTCGCGCTGATCCATGCGTTGCTGGTACTCGGCACGCTTGTCCAAGGCCCACGGGGAAAGAAAGAACGCCAGGATGGCAATTGCCAGAACCACGGGAAAAGCAAAGCGCAACACGGGTTTCGTCCAGGTGACAAGTGAAACTCCGGAGGAAAACCAAACCGCCATCTCGGAATCCCGATAAGCCCTCGAGAGTGAAAGCAAAATCGAGATGAAGAGGGTCAGGGACAACACAACGGGTAAAAAATTGAGCGCCGTAAAACCAAGCAAGGCAACGACAGCCTCGGAAGCCGTTGCGCCACTGGCCGCTTTTCCCAACAACCGAATCAGCTGGGTTGTCAGCAGGATTGCGAAAAGGGCAACAAATACCGCGATCCCCGTTTGCGCAAACTCACGCTGGGCGGCACGCTTGAAGATCATTGATGGGGATAGGCGTAGAAAAGTTTGCGGATTTTCACTAAGGATGAAGAATGTGCGAAAAAAATGCTTAAACTTCGCTTTTCGTTCATCTTCAAGGAGCTGGCGGTGGAATTTAGCATAAAGAGTGGAAGCCCGGAAAAGCAGAGATCGGCCTGTGTCGTCGTCGGTGTCTTCGAATCCCGCAAGCTCTCACTGCCCGCAGAATTGCTCGACAACGCCGCACGGGGTTACCTGTCCGAACTGCTGCGACGTGGCGACATGGAAGGCAAGACGGGCAATACCCTGCTGCTGCACAAGGTGCCTGGCACGGAAGCTGACCGCATCCTGCTGGTGGGTCTGGGCAAAGAACGCGAATTCCGCGAAAAAGAGTACCGCGCCGCGATCGTCACGGCCGTGCGTACGCTAAACGAAACAGGTGGATTCGATGGCACGCTCTACCTGACCGAATTGTCGGTGAAAAAACGCGATGTCGCCTGGCGCGTCCGGCAAGCCGTGATGGCCGCCGAAGAAACGCTCTACCGCTTCGACCAGATGAAGTCGAAGAAGGACGAGGTCCGGCGCCCCCTGCGCAAGCTGACCTTCTGCGTCGAGCGCCGCAGCGAACTGGCTGCCGCCGAGCAGGCATTGCTGGAAGGGCAGGCCATCGCCACCGGCATGAACTTCATGAAGAACCTCGCGAACCTACCGGGCAACATCTGCACGCCGACCTACCTGGCGGACCAGGCCCGCGCCCTGGCCAGCGAACATGGATTGACGGCGGAAATCCTCGGTCGCGAGGAAATGGAAAAGCTGGGCATGCACACGCTGCTGGCCGTTGCGAAGGGCTCACACCAGCCGCCGCAGTTCATTGTACTGAAGCATCAGGGTGGCAAGGCTGGCGACAAACCAATCGTGCTGGTCGGCAAGGGCGTCACATTCGATACAGGCGGCATTTCTCTCAAGCCGCCGCTCGATATGGATGAAATGAAGTTCGACATGTCCGGTGCCGCAAGCGTGTTGGCCGCCATCAAGGCCGCAGCCCTGATGAAGCTGCCACTCAACGTCGTCGCCGTGGTGCCGACGGTCGAGAACATGCCCGGCGGCAGCGCCACCCGCCCCGGCGATATCGTGACCTCGATGTCCGGCCAGACGGTCGAGATTCTCAACACCGATGCCGAGGGTCGCCTTATCCTCTGCGACGCGCTGACCTACGTCGAGCGCCTCGAACCGGATTGCGTCGTCGATGTCGCCACTCTCACCGGGGCTTGCGTCATCGCCCTCGGCCACGTCGTCAGCGGTCTGCTCGCCAATGACGAAGGGCTCGCGCGCGAACTGCTGGATGCCGGCAATGCGAGTTGGGATCGCGCCTGGCAGATGCCACTACTCGACGACTATCAGGATCTGTTACAGAGCAACTTCGCCGACATCGGCAATATCGGCGGGCGGGCGGCAGGCACGATCACCGCCGCCTGTTTCCTCTCGCGCTTCACCAAGAAATATGAATGGGCGCACCTTGACGTCGCTGGCACGGCCTACAAATCGGGCAAGGAGAAGGGTTCCACCGGCCGGCCCGTCCCCTTGTTGGCGCATTTCCTGCTGGCGCGCGCGAGCGCCAGGCAAGGCTGACGCCCTTCGCCCATGACGCGCATATCGTTCCTGCATGGCGCCGCGGACCGCATCCAGTCCGCGGCCCATTGGCTGCAGCAGGCCTGGGGCAATCGGCAGACGGTGCTGGTGTATGTGCCGGACGCCGAACAGGCAACGCGCCTGGATCGCATGCTCTGGACCCAGCCCGCCCTCTCGTTCTTGCCCCATTGTCGCCATGACGCAGATGTGGCGGGTGAAACGCCGATACTGCTGACCGACCGCCTGGACACGCCGCCGCACGAAGGTTGCATACTCAATCTGAGCAACGAGTTGCCGCCAACATTTTCTCGCTTCGAGCACCTCGTCGAAATCGTCAGTACGCATGACGCCGACCGCTTGCCGGCCCGCGAGCGGTTCAAGTTCTATCGCGACCGCGGCTATGCCATCGAGAGTCGCGACATTTCCGGAAGCCCCTGATGGCGATCGACGAAGACGTGATCATGGACAGCGATGTGCAGGAAAGACGCTTTCGCAGCTTTGTCGCGCGACCGCAGCAATCGTTTGTGACACCGGCTGAAGAACCTGCGCCCGTCGAGGATGAAGAAATCCCGCTTCTGACCGAGGTCGTGGATGCCGAGGTGCTGACCTCTGCACAAGTCAACGCTGCCCTGAACGCACTGCGCAAGGATATCGAAAACGGGGTGTCGGACTGGCTGGTCGAAGTGTTGCCCGCCGCGGTTGCCAATGCCAGTCAGCAGATCCTCGATGAACTCGACAGCAAAGCCCGCAATACCCTCCTGCCACGCCTGCAGCTACTGATCGAAGCACATCGTGGCAACCCTGATCGGTCGGGCGATCAGTCCCCTTCGTTATAATTTTCCTTTTTTGGCAGTGCGCCGTTACGGCTGATTCTCATGGAACTCGCAAAAAGCTTCGAACCCGCCGACATCGAGCGGCGCTGGTATCCCGTCTGGGAATCAAATGGATATTTCGCTGCCGGTCTGGACCGGCAGAAGACGGACAACTTCTGCATCCTCCTGCCGCCGCCCAATGTCACTGGCACGCTGCACATGGGCCATGGCTTCAACCAGGCCATCATGGACGCGCTCACGCGCTACCACCGCATGCGCGGTGCCAACACGTTGTGGCAGCCGGGCACCGACCACGCCGGCATCGCGACCCAGATCGTCGTCGAACGCCAGCTTGATGCACAAGGGGTCTCCCGCCACGACCTCGGCCGCGAGAAATTCCTCGAAAAGGTCTGGGAATGGAAGGAGTATTCCGGCGGCACGATCACGCGCCAGATGCGCCGGCTCGGCACCAGCCCCGACTGGACGCGCGAGCGCTTCACCATGGATGCCGGCCTGTCGAAGATCGTCACCGACACCTTCGTCCGGCTCCACAAGGAAGGCCTGATCTACCGCGGCAAACGCCTCGTCAACTGGGACCCGAAGCTGCTCACCGCCGTTTCCGACCTGGAAGTGGTCAGCGAGGAGGAAGACGGCTTCATGTGGGAGATCAGGTATCCATTCGTCGAAAGCGGCGGATCGCTGACAGTGGCGACCACGCGTCCGGAAACGATGCTCGGCGACGTCGCGGTTGCGGTCAATCCCGAGGACGAACGCTATACGCCGCTGATCGGCAAGCATGTCGTCCTGCCGCTCACCGGCCGCACCATCCCGATCATCGCCGACGCCTACGTGGACAAGGAATTCGGTACCGGCTGTGTCAAGATCACGCCGGCGCACGACTTCAACGACTGGCAGATCGGCCATCGCCATGGTCTGACGCCGATTTCGATCTTCACGCTCGACGCGCGCATCAACGAGCACGGCCCGGAAAAGTATCGCGGCCTGGATCGCTACGATGCCCGCAAGGCGATCATCGCCGATCTCGAAGCCGAAGGTCTGCTGGTTGCCACGAAACCCCACAAACTGATGGTGCCGCGCGGTGATCGCACCCATGCGGTCATCGAGCCGATGCTCACCGACCAATGGTTCGTCGCCATGTCCAAGCCTGATGCGGACGGTACCTCGATCGCCGGCAAGGCGCTCGATTGCGTCGCCTCGGGTGAAATCCGGTTTTTCCCGGAAAACTGGGTCAACACCTACAACCAGTGGCTCAACAACATTCAGGACTGGTGCATTTCCCGCCAGTTGTGGTGGGGCCACCAGATCCCCGCCTGGTACAGCGATGACGGCCGCTACTACGTCGCGCATGATGAAAGCGAGGCCTACGCATTAGCGAAAAACGACGGCTACTCGGGCGGCCTCGAACGCGATCCGGACGTGCTCGACACCTGGTACTCATCGGCACTGTGGCCGTTCTCGACGCTGGATTGGACCCCGGAGTGGCCGGAGAAATCCAACCCCGCGCTGGATTTGTACCTGCCCTCGACCGTGCTCGTTACCGGCTTCGACATCATCTTCTTCTGGGTGGCGCGCATGGTCATGATGACCCGGCACATCACCGGCAAGATTCCGTTCAAGCACGTCTATGTACATGGCCTGATCCGCGATGCCGAAGGCCAGAAAATGTCGAAGTCAAAGGGCAATGTGCTCGACCCGATCGACCTCATCGACGGCATCGACCTCGACGCCCTGATAGCCAAGCGCACCACCGGCCTGATGAATCCGAAGCAGGCGCAGCAGATCGAAAAGCGCACGCGCAAGGAGTATCCGGACGGCATTCCCGGCTTCGGCACCGACGCGCTGCGCTTCACCTTCCTGTCGCTGGCCAGTCCCGGCCGCGACATCAAGTTCGACATGCATCGTTGCGAGGGTTACCGCAACTTCTGCAACAAGCTGTGGAATGCCTCGCGTTTCGTGCTGATGAATTGCGCGGACAAGGACTGCGGGCTGGAAACGCACGGCACGGCCGCCTGCCACGGCGATTATCTCGATTTCTCGCCCGCCGACCGCTGGATCGTCAGCCACTTGCAGCGGGTGGAAGCCGAGGTGGCCAAACACTTCAACGACTACCGTTTCGACCTGCTGGCCAAAACGATCTATGAGTTCGTCTGGGACGAATACTGCGACTGGTATGTCGAACTGGCCAAGGTGCAGATGCAGCAGGGCAACGAGGCCCGGCAACGCGCCACGCGGCGCACGCTGGTGCGCGTGCTCGAAACCATGTTACGACTCGCCCACCCGCTGATTCCGTTCATCACCGAAGAACTTTGGCAAACCGTCGCACCGGTGGCAGGTCGCTTGAAAGTCAGTGCTGGCGGGACGGCACCCGCAACGGTCATGCTGCAGGCTTATCCCGCAGCCGACCTGACCCGCTGCGACGAACAGGCTGAACAGTGGGTTGCCACCCTCAAGACACTGGTCACGGCCTGCCGCAGCCTGCGCGGCGAGATGAACATTTCACCCGCCCAGAAAGTCCCGCTGGTCGGTGCCGGCGAGATGGCACGACTAAAAGCTTACGCCCCCTACCTCGCGGCCCTGGCCAAACTGTCGGAAGTCACCGCTGTCAACACGCTGCCGGACAGCGAGGCACCGGTACAGATCGTCGGCGAGTTTCGGCTGATGCTGAAGATCGAGATTGACGTCGCCGCCGAGAAGGAACGCCTCGGCAAGGAACTCGCCCGGGTCGAAGGCGAGATCGTCAAGGCGGAAATAAAACTCGCCACCGAGAGCTTCGTGGCCCGCGCCCCGGCCAACGTGGTGGCACAGGAACGCGAGCGGCTGGCGAGCTTCAACAGTTTGCAGGAAAAGCTCGCCGCGCAGTTGACCAGGCTAGGCTGATTACTGGGTCTTGCCCTCGTAGGCCCCGCCGGCCACCTTGGCCATCATGCCCTGGTTGCTGTCCGGGTGGCTGCCGATGCCCATGAACTGGAACATGCCCAGATCGGGCCAGGCCAGCGCGGTGCGATAGCGGGCGAACAACGCGTAAGCCTTGTTGTCGACGACAAAGATTTCCCACGGCAGCGCGGCAACGTGGTCGGGGCCGATCTTCTTCGCCCACCAGCCTTCGCCATCCTCTGTGTCGTTGGTTGCCACGCCGAACACCGCGATCTTCTTCTCGGGAATCACGACCTCATAAACCTTGGCTGTCTTGGCGACACCCTTGGCCAGATTGTCGCGAATCGTTTTCACCGCTTCGTCGAAACCGCCCCCATAGGTCTTAAGCTCACTCTTGTCGGCGAAGCGTTCCATGCCGGCCATATAGTGATAGGTCGGCAGGTCTTCCGGCTTGACGTCGCCGCCGAAGGGCTTGCCGGCACCCAGCGCCTGCTGCAGCTTGCCGCTGGTCGCCTTGATGGCAGACTCAGCCTTGCCGTAGTTGTTGCGCAGGTAGGCACGCTGCCAGTACTCGAGGTTCAGGTAGGACACCGTGCCATCTGCCTTCACGCCGACACGAATCGGCAGGCCGACCACCGCCGCGCCCCCGATCTGGGTCATGGCGGCAGAAAAGCCCGGCTCGGTCACGACGATCGACGCGTACTGCGGCAATCCTTGGGGATTATGTCGGCCAATGACGGTGAAGCCCGCGGCAGTCAGCTTCTGTTCCGCAGCCGCCACCGCAGCCTTGATGTCGCCACCCGCAAGCTTGTCACCCGCCACATAGGGCTGGAGTGCATGGGCCAGAAGCGAAAACGTTGCCAATGCGACACCTGCAATGATCTTCTTCATGTTGTCTCCTCCGTTGTTATATGTAGAGATGAAAAAGGCCGGCAGAGCCGGCCTTTTCAGATGCATTACCGCAATCAGAAACGGTTGCTGTACATCAACTGCCAGTTGGTCTGGCTATGGTCGTTGGTAATACCCGAGCCCGCCGTCTGGGTGACCTTCGGCGCATAGGTCAGGGAGCCATTAAGTTCCGCCGTCTTGCTGAACTTGTAGCCGACACCGAAGGTGTAGTGATCCTTGACGATCGCGGGGAACAGTGCATTCAGATAGGTATCCGGCACTGGATTGCGCGCGGTGTTAAGGCCAAAGCGAAGCGCGAGTTGGTCGTTCATCTGGTAAGTCGCACCAAGTTGCAGAACGGTCTGGTCTTTCCAGCCCTGGGGAAGAGTGAAATCAACAGTGCCACCCATGCCAGCGCTCTCATAGGTCATCTTGAAGTCCTTCATGACGCCTGACCAGTTGATTTGTTTGACGTCGGCAACAACCTGCCATTGCGGCGTTGCCTGGAAAGAGACGCCAAAGCCATAGGTTTCCGGCCACTGGAAGTTCCTGACCTTGATCTTTCCGTTATCCGCAAACCCGCCAAAAGCGGTCATCGCGGCGCCGGTGGAGCCGGTTTCCAGGTCGGACAAGGATGTCTTCGACTGATAGACGCCGCCCACCGTCAGCTTGTTGCTGACACGGTAGGTAAAGCCAAGCTTTCCAGCCCAGCCGGTGCCCTTCGCCGAACCAGAAAACTTGTTGTCGTCGGAGAAGTCAACACGGGCCCAAGGCGCTCCGCCAAGCGCCGGAAGCGCAAAGGCAAGGTTGCCGCTCGCACCCGTGACCATGCTACCCAGCTGTGCGCCAGAAGCTGCCATCTTCAAATCAAGGGTGGCCCAGACGAAATCAATGGAGCCACCAATCGAAAAATCGGGGGAAACGTCATAGGCCAGCGGGAAGATCAAGCGGCCCACGCCCAGCTCTGAACGTGCATCAGTTCCAGAGCCTGCGGCCATGAATGAAGAAGATGAATATTCGGTACCCATGCCGCCTTGGGCAAAAATCCCTACGCCATAACTCAGCTTGCCATCCTTGCGCACATAACCAATTGCAGGCATGAAATAAGCGTCACCACCTGAACCAACGCTCGCACCTGGCATGCTGGCCGTTACGTCAGGGTGGAGGCCGCCGACAGCAATATCGAGGCGGCTGGTGCCGGCTGCCATCAGGGACAGGGTTGCGGGGTTGTTGGCGACACCGGCCGAGCCATTGTCGTAGGCCATCGAAGCGCCACCCATGCCGGTAGCAACCGGGCCGTAGCCTTCCATGTTCATGCCATTGGTGGCAAAGGCCGGTGCGGACATGCCAGCGACGGCGAGCAGAGCTGCAATTGTCTTGAGTTTCATTGAATCCCCCAATCGGTTCTAATTCATGTAGTTAGAAAAATATGCTGGCTTACAACATCAGGTTGCTGCCAATCTAGGCCGGCCGGTTACGGAAGGCAATCTCGTTCCCTTTGGCTTCCGCTCCAGCCGTGTTTATCGTTGCATCGATACGACAAATAAGCGATTAATTATATGAACAGGGTGACGTCCGCCGTCTGTGCGACCGGCAGGAAGGAGGCCGCACCGACGTAGTCCATGCCTTCGACGAAGTCTTCGTGGTTGAAGCCGAACAACTCGACGGTCATCTGGCAGACGACGAACTTGACACCGGCTTCCTGCGACAACTCGCGCAGCTCGGCCAAGCCGGCCACACCGTTGTTCTTGATGGTCTGTTGCATCAGGCTGGTAGCCAGGCTCTCGAAACCTGGAACGTTGGCCTGGATGATGTTCGGAATGTTCCAGTTGATGCTCTTGAACCAGTCCGGGCCGAAAGGCATTTTCATCGGCATGCCCGGGTTGCCGAGCGGGCTGATCTTGAGATCGGAGATGTCCTTCCTGACCAGTTGCAAGCCATAGAAGGTGAAGAAAACCGTGACATCCCAGCCCAGCGCGGCAGCAGTGGAGGCCAGGATAAAAGGCGGGTAACCCCAGTCCAGCGTACCTTTCGTGCAGATGATGGCCATCGAAGGCGTTTTCGATTCCTCGCGCGCCTGTAGCAGGGCGTCGAGTTTCTGGGGCAGCAGCTCGTCGAGCTTTTGGTTGATCAGTGCATCAAGTTCCGGATTGGCGCTCACGTATTCATCTCCTCTCAAGCGTCAGGTCGGCCGCCAGGATTGGCGATCCCCTCAAGTTGTTTATTCTGCGATAAATCGCATTGCAGCATCAAATTATTTTCTTATATTTTTTATTGCTACAAAAGCAAAACAAGGCGCCCACCGAACCGGTGGGCGCCTTGTTTTTTATGCCGTCTTGCCAGCGCTGACTTTCGGCAGCGCTTACTTGCGCTTGATGTAGAACTCGAATTCCTTGTTGTTCTCGGCGCTGGACAGGAGTTCGTTGCCGGTCTGCTTGGCGAAGGCAGCGAAGTCCTTCACGGAACCCGGGTCGGTGGCGATGATGCGCAGGACCTGGCCGCTGGCCAATTCGCCCAGAGCTTTTTTGGCACGCAGGATCGGCAGCGGGCAGTTCAGACCACGGGCATCCAGTTCGCGATCGAAATTCATTGTATTCCTCCGGTGATTAGTGGTTGGTTGAAGCTACGACGTCTAATGATATAGCCCATTCGCCTTGACGGCAATCGGGGAAACTTATCGCTTTCGGCCCATCAGGCGACCGATTGGTAATAGAGATTCTGCGGATGGTTCGCCTGCGCGAAGAAAAACCAGCGTTCGGCGAGCAGTCCGGCATACTGGATCGCGAAGGCGAGCAGCAGGACACCACCTGCCGCCATCGATAACCCCATGCCCAGCAGCAGCATCGGAACGATAAAAGCGGTAACAAGGAATGTCCATTTGAGCGAGCGCAGGAAGGCCGGTTTCTGGCCATGGAAGAACTCGCGGGTGTTGAACGCACCGCCCATCATGCCCATCGACTTTTGCACGATCTTCGGATGCTTGATGCCGATCGCCGACTGCAGTGTGGATTTCGGCTTGAGCCGGGCATTGCGGATCAGCGTCGCAGAACGGCCGATCAACCCGAGGAAGGTGATGATCAGCGCCCAGCCCGCCAGCAGCGGCATCACTTCCGGGGCCAGGGCCGCTGACAACGCCGCGGCAAGGCTGAAGCCCGAGGCACCACCCAGAAGGATGTAATTGATCACCGTCAGCGGGGTGTACCACTCGCGCAGAAAGCGCAGGCAAGCGTAGATCATGCCGGTGCAGATATAGAGCGCGAAAGCGAGCACCGTGCCGATCGTGCCCAGCACGGCGGTGACATTCACCGTGCACCACTCGGCAACTGGGCGAACACCGGGTTGATGTCCAGCCAGTGCGCGACACCATAGAGAAAGACCGTACCCATGAAGACCGGCAGCACGATCACCTCGCGCGACAGCCACGAGGTGCGCCACTTTGTCGCAGAGCGCCAGGCGCGCTCCGGGCGACCGAGGTGGAAGAACGACGCGATCAGACCCAGTACCAACAGAACAAAGGCGATGGCGCTGCCGCTGGCATAGAAGCCGTTCGACTGCGGCGGCAGCAGGCCGAAGGCCGCATAGGACTCGACGGTGAACAGGCCGAGAAACAGGCCCTGGCCGGCGCCGATCAGCGTGGTGAGGAATACGACGGAGAAAGCGGGATGCATGTTTAAAGCTCCAATGCCGCTGCAGGGCCGCCCCAAAGCGGCATCAGCCCCCCCGTGGGGGGCAGCGAGATGAATTTGCGAGCGTGGGGGGCCATATTTACCAGCTCGTGACGTCGTCGAGCGAAGGCTCGGACTTGCCGGGTTTGGGCAGTTGCTGGTCGATCTTGAGCGGGTTGTCGGCGCGCTCGAGTTCGTCCTCACGGATGCGCAGCTTGGTCTTGCGCCGCGGCAGGTAGTGGTTGGCCGGTTGCGTACCCCACTCCGGCATCAGCGGATAGCCGCCGGCTTCACGAATCGCATGCGACACCTCGGATTCCGGGTCGTGGATATCGCCGAACAGCCGCGCGCCGGTCGGGCACGCACGCACACAGGCGGGACGGCGCTCCTCGGCGGTCATTGTTGTGTCGTAGATGCGGTCAACGCAGAGCGTGCATTTCTTCATCACCTTCTGCTGCTCGTCGATTTCGCGTGCGCCATAGGGACAAGCCCATGAGCAGTACTTGCAGCCGATGCACTTGTCGTAGTCGACGAGGACGATGCCGTCTTCCTTGCGCTTGTAGGACGCGCCCGTCGGGCAGACCGGCACGCAGGGCGGCTCTTCGCAGTGCAGGCAGGATTTCGGGAAGTGCACGGTTTCCGTATTGGGATATTCGCCGACCTCAAAAGTCTGCACGCGGTTGAAGAAGGTGCCGGTCGGGTCACTTGCCGTAGGGATTCTGGTCAACCATCGGGCCGGCCGTCGGACTGGAAGTGTTCCACTCCTTGCAGTTGGTGACGCAGGCATGACAACCGACGCAGACGTTGAGGTCGATGACCAAGGCTAATTGAGTCACTTGGCACCTCCCTTCTTGCCGGCAAAGAAGTTCCACACTGACTTGCGCTCCGGCTGGCCAGGGTAAGGCTTGAGCGGCGGGAATTGGGGCTCCGTCAGTGCCGTCTCGCCAGCGCTGACTTTCGAAATCCGCACACGCACGTCGTACCACGCCGCCTGGCCAGTGATCGGGTCGGAGTTCGACACACGCCGGTCACTGCCCTTCTCGCAACTGGGCAGTTCCTCGGAGATCAGATGATTGAGCAGGAACCCCTGCTGTGACTCATTGGCGTCCGGCGTCAGACCCCAGGCACCGGCGGCCTTGCCGATGGCGTTCCAGGTCCACACCGTGCCCGGCTCGACGGCCTCGGAATGCTTGGCCATGCACTTGACCTTACCCCATTGCGACTCGACCCAGATCCAGTCCTCGTCCTCGATGCCGGCCACACGCGCCGTATGCGTGTTTACATAGAGAAGGTTGTAGGCATGAATCTGCCGCAGCCAGGCGTTCTGCGAGTCCCACGAGTGGTACATCGCCATCGGCCGCTGCGTGATCGCCGCCAGCGGATACTTGTGCTTGTCTGTCGCTTGAGCTTCCAAGGTGTCGTAGTAGAAGGGCAGCGGATCGAAGTAGGTCTCGACGCGCTTGGCCAGATGCGCCGGCGGCTTGCGCGAGAAACCCTTGCCCTGCGCGGCCTGGCGGAAGCGCATCAGCACCTCCGAGTAAATATTGATCAGGATCGGCTCGGCATAACGCGTGATGCGATTGCGCTGCGACCACTCGAGGTAGCCTTGGTTCCAGTTGCGCATGTACTGGTAGCTCTTGGGCAACTCGTAGTGGAAGACGCAATCGTTCTTCGCGTACATCTCCCACTGGTTCGGATTCGGCTCACCGCGCAGTGACTTCTCGCCGCCCTTGCCGCGCCAACCGGCGAGGAAGCCGATGCCGGAACCGGCCTCGGTCTCGTAATTGACGATGAAATCGGGATAGTCGCGATACTTGCGCGCACCGTCCTTGTTGACGAACACCGGCAATTTGAGACGCGAACCCAGTTCGATCAGTACTTCCTGGAATGGCTTGCACTCGCCGGTCGGCGGCACGACAGGGATGCGCACCGAATCCACCGGACCGTCGAACTCCGAAATCGGCCGATCGAGCATTGACATCACGTCGTGGCGTTCGAGGTAGGTTGTGTCCGGCAGCACCAGATCGGCGAAGGCCGTCATCTCCGACTGGAAGGCATCGGCAACGACAATGAACGGGATCTTGTAGTCGCCCTGCTCATCCTTGTCGTTGAGCATCTTGCGCACCTCGACGGCGTTCATCGTCGAGTTCCAGGCCATGTTGGCCATGAAGATCAGCAGCGTGTCGATCTTGTACGGATCGCCGCGCCAGGCATTGGTGATGACGTTGTGCATCAAGCCATGCACCGACAGCGGGTACTCCCACGAGAAGCCCTTGTCGATACGTACCGGCTTGCCCTCGCCATCGACGAAAAGGTCATCCGGGTCGGCCGGCCAGCCAAGGGCCAGGCCGTCGAGCGGCTTGTTCGGCTGCACCGCGTTCGGGTGGTTCGGCGTGCGTGCGCAGGGCGGAATCGGCCGCGGGAAGGGTACCTTGTGGCGGAAGCCGCCGGGCCGGTCGATGGTGCCCAATAAAGACATCAGGATGCCCAGCGCACGAATGGTTTGAAACCCATTCGAGTGCGCCGCCAAGCCACGCATCGCATGGAAGGCCACCGGGTTGCCGGTGACGGTGTCGTGTTCCTTGCCCCAGCTATCGGTCCAGGCGATCGGCAGCTCAATGCGTTGGTCACGCGCTGTAACACCCATCTCGTAGGCGAGGCGGCGGATCGTGTCGGCCGGAATGCCGGTCACGCCTTCGGCCCACTCCGGCGTGTAGTCCTTGACGCGCTCCTGCAGCAACTGGAAGGCCGGCTTGACGGGCGTGCCGTCCTTCATCTTGAACTCGCCACGCAGGAACGGATCTGCTCCTTCGGCGTGCGTGACGACCGGCTTGTTGGTGGCGCGATCCCACCAGAGTTTGTCTTGCGGATCGTAGCAGGCCTCTTCCTCCGGCACCTCGGTGCGCAGGAACATGCCGAACTCGTCACTCGCCTCGTTCACATTCACCAACTCGCCAGCATTGCTGTATTGAACGAGGAAATCACGGTCGTAAAGGCCTTTGGCGATGATCTCGTGAATCACCGCGAGCAGGAAGGCACCGTCGGTGCCCGGGCGGATCGGCACCCACTCGTCGGCGATGGCCGAGTAGCCGGTGCGTACCGGGTTGATCGAGACGAAACGGCCGCCATCGCGCTTGAACTTGGAGAGCGCCATCTTCAGCGGATTGGAGTGATGATCCTCGGCCGTGCCGATCATCACGAACAATTTCGCGCGATCGAGGTCGGGGCCGCCGAACTCCCAAAACGAGCCACCGATGGTGTAAATCATGCCGGCGGCCATGTTCACCGAACAGAAACCGCCATGCGCCGCGTAGTTGGGCGTACCGAACTGGCGTGCGAACAGGCCAGTCAGCGCCTGCATCTGGTCGCGACCGGTAAACAGGGCGAACTTCTTCGGGTCGGTCGCGCGGATCTTGCCGAGCCGTTCTGCCAGCGTCGAGAATGCCTCTTCCCACGAAATCGGCTCGAATTCACCCGCGCCGCGCTCCGCACCGGCCTTGCGGCGCAGGGGCCGGGTCAGGCGCGCCGGCGAATATTGCTTCATGATGCCGGACGAGCCCTTGGCGCAGATCACGCCCTTGTTGAGCGGATGATCGGGGTTGCCGTCGATGTAGCGTACTTCACCGTCGCGCAGGTGCACGCGGATGCCGCAGCGGCAGGCACACATGTAACAGGTCGTCTTTTTGACTTCCTGTACGGAGTTCTCGGTCATTCTGTATGGGGCTCCTCAAAATATTTATTAGAATTTTGCGATATTGTCGCAGCCCAGTAGGCTGACGACAAGGCAATAAATTCCAAATTTTCTTATTTCCCGATAAGTCCACTCAAGTTTTACAGGAGTTCACCCCATGCCCCGCCCCATCAAGACCTTCACCGCCAGAGAGCGCAACCTCATCAGCCAGACGCTGCTCGAACGCTTTGGCCATGCGGTTCCCCTGCAGGCCGTCGATGCCGAGTTGCAACTCAACCTGCTGAAGGAAGAGTTCGCCATGTGTCCTTCGATCATGTGGACCGAAAACGGGGCAAATTTCATCGTGTTCAAGACCGATGACGAGCGCTTTCGCTGCCAGTTCTATTTCAACGAGGCCATGCACTTCGGCACCGGCAAGGAAGAGTTCGACAACCTCGGCGATTGCGTCGTCACCCTGCTGCAGGTTCAGGTCGACCAGGCTGAGGAGAGCCGCAAGGTTCGAAATGCGATGAACTCCATCGACTTCGAGAAAGCCAACGATGGCGAGGAATACCACGGCCCGCTGATTGTGTGAGCCCATGAAAATCTGCATCGTTTCCGACAGCCATGACCGCGGCCCCATGCTGGCCGAGGCGGTTGCCCTCGCCAAGACCGAGGGCGCCGAAGTCGTCATCCATTGCGGTGACCTGATCGGTGTCAATACCGTCAAGGCCGCGCTAAAGCTGGGCTTGCCCCTGCATGTCATCCACGGCAACAACCTTGGCGATGTCGTTGCCCTCGCCCGCGTCTCGGTCAAATCGGAAGGCATGCTGCATTACCACGGCCGCGATGCAGACCTGGCGTTGGGCGGGCGACGCATCTTCGTCACCCACTATCCCCACTACGGCCACGGCATGGCGTGCAGCGGCGACTACGACCTGGTCTGCTGCGGCCACAGTCATGTGCCGACCGTCCGCCAGCAGCCCAACATCAAGGGGGGCCAGACCTGGCTCGTCAACCCTGGCACCGTCGCTGGACTTGGCGCCCCGGAGCCGACCTGGATTCTCGGCAACCTCGCGGAAATGCAGTTCGAGATTCGCGCCTTGCCACGCTGATCGCCCGCGAAAGTCAGCGCTGGCGGGACGGCATGAATATCAGCCTTTTGCAGCATACGGTGCTTCTATTTCTCCATAGGAACATTCTGGCTCTCATTTGATCTAGCGCAGAAGCCAACGCGAAATTAGGCGGCTACAATCGCCTACCGATTTTGGTGGTCGCCGGGTGCCCACAGCATGGGCGCGCGTGTTTCCGCCGGGATTTCGTTCTGGCAGCACTCAACTACAACGGAGGCTTGATGACGGCTTCAATCGCAACCAACCAGACCATTCTGGTCGTCGGCGGCGGTATCGCTGGCATGACCGCCGCTCTCGAGGCGGCAGAGTGTGGCAAGCAGGTAATACTGGCCGAAAAAGCCCCCACGCTGGGCGGCCGCACTTCCATGCTGTACCGCTATTTCCCGAAGATGTGCTTCCCCACCTGTGGCCTGGAAATCAACCTGAGGCGCCTCCGCGGCAATCCGAACGTGCGCGTAATGACTATGAGTGAAGTAGCTGCCGTCAGTGGAAGCCGCGGCGACTACACCGTCACGCTAAAGGTCAAGCCGCGCTTCGTGAATGAAAACTGCACGGCCTGCGGCGATTGTGGCCAAGCGGTCACCGCAGAGATTCCCAACGTTGCAAACTACGGGCTGAACAAGATCAAGGCGGCGTACCTGCCCCACAGCATGGCCTATCCGCAGCGCTATGTCATCGACTCTTCCATCGTCGGCACAGCCGATGGCGAAGCCGCCAAAGCGGCGTGCAAGTTCGGCGCGGTTGATCTCGGCATGCAGGAAGAAAACATCGAAATCAAGGTCGGTAGTGTCGTCTGGGCCACCGGCTGGCGTCCGTATGATGCCAACAAGATCCAGCCCTACGGCTATGATCGCTACGACAACGTGATCACCAGCCTCGAGTTCGAGCGCCTCTGTGACCCTGCAGGCCCGACCGGCGGCAAGATCCTGCGCCCCGGCGACGGCAAGGAGGCGAAGAACATCGCCTTCATCCAGTGCGCCGGCTCACGCGACGAGAACCACCTGCGCCACTGCTCGCGCATCTGCTGTATGGCCACGCTCAAGCAAACCATGTACGTGCGCGAAGCCGATGCCGAGGCAAAGTCGTCGGTCTACTACATTGATATCCGCGTCATCGACCGCCTGGAAGACTTTTACCAAGGTGTGCAGCAGGATCCTAACGTCAGCTTCGTCAAGTCGAAGGTGGCACGCATCGCGCTGAACGAAGCCAACGGCAATCCGATCCTGCATGGCGTCGATACCGAGGGCTACCACCGCTACGCGACCGAGCACGACCTCGTTGTGCTGGCCGTCGGCATGGAGCCGGAGATCACCGGGGTGAAACTGCCCGAAGACATCCTGCTCGACTCCTCGAACTTCATCGAAGGCTCGAAGAGCGCGGGCATGTTTGGCGCCGGCAGCGCAGCCAGCCCGCTCGACGTCAATCGCTCGGTCCAGAGCGCCACGGCGGCCGCCATGCGCGCCGTCCAGGTTATCCATAAAACTGCTTCCAAGGAGGCCGCATGAACGCACCGGCCAATAAATTCGCTGCTTACATCTGCTCCGGCTGCGGGCTCGGCGACAAGCTGAACATCGCCGGCCTTGAAAAGGTCGCCAAGACCGAAGGCAAGATGGCGGTCATCAAGACGCACCCCTTCCTTTGCAACGCGGAAGGCGTGAAGATGATTCAGGACGACATCGCCAACGATGGCGTCACCCACCTGTGCATCGCCGCCTGTTCGCGCCGCGCCAAGGCCGAAGCCTTCACCTTCCCGACCGTCGCCATGTCGCGCGCCAACCTGCGCGAAGGCGTGATCTGGATTGTTTCCGAAGGCGCGGACCATGACGAGGTTCGTCAGGAAATGGCCGAGGACTATGTCCGCATGGGGTGCGCCGAAGTCAAGAAGATGACCCTGCCCGGCGGCAACAAGAAGGAGTCTTCCAGCAAGAGGATTCTCGTCGTCGGTGGTGGCATGTCAGGCATGACCGCCGCGCAGGCAGCGGCCGATGCCGGCTATGAAGTGGTACTCGTTGAAAAAACCGGTGCCCTCGGCGGCTTCGCCAACAAGATGTGGAAGCGCATGCCGTTCAACATGCCGTACGCCGAAGCCCAACCCACCGGGGCTGCGGAACTGGCGGCTCAGATTACCGGCAATGCAAAAATCAAGGTCTACCTGAACTCAATCGTCAGCGAAACAGCCGGTGCGCCCGGTCGCTTTGCGGTCAAGATCGCGCAAGAATCGGGCAGCATCGCCGAGGAACTCTGCGGCGCGATTGTCCAGGCTTCCGGCTTCACGCCCTATGACATCGCCAAGCTGCCCGAACTGGGTGGCGGCCAGCCGAACGTCGTCGATCAGGCCGGTCTCGAAGCTCTGGCGCAAGCCGCCAACGGCGGGCCGATCAAGCGTACCGACGGCAAGGAAATCAAATCGGTCGTATTCGTACAATGTGCCGGCCAGCGCGACAAATTGAAGGAGGATGGCGGCACGCACCTGCCCTACTGTTCCGGCCATTGCTGTGGCACCAGCATCAAGCAGGCGACCTACTTCAAGGACCAGAACCCCGATATCGACACCGTGGTGATCTACGACGATCTGCGCGTGCCGGGCATGGGCGAAGACTTTTATCGCAGCGCACAGAACAAGGGCGTGATCTTCACCAAGGGCAAAGCGAGCAAGGTGGCGGGCGGCGATAGCTGCAGCGTAACCTTCAAGGATTTGATCCTCGACGAGGAAAACACCATCCCTGCCGACTTGGTCGTACTGGCTACCGGCCAGGTGCCGAACGCCGGCGTCGACCTCGATGAATGGAACGCCACGGTCACCGCCGCAGAGAGTGGCGATGAGGCCGCCAAGACCAAGAAGTCCGAACTGCAGAAGATCTCCGTGCTCAACATGAACTACCGTCAGGGCCCGGACCTCCCGCAGCTCAAATACGGATTTGCAGATTCTCACTTCATCTGTTTCCCGTATGAAACCCGCCGCACCGGCATCTACGCCGCCGGCCCGATGCGTCGTCCGATGGACATGCATCAAGCCACCGAAGACGCCGTGGGCGCCACCCTGAAGGCAATTCAGGCTGCGGAAAATGCTGCGTTGGGCCGTGCCGCCCATCCGCGCGCCTGGGACTTGTCATTCCCGAAAGCTCGTCTGGAAGGCTGCACGCAGTGCAAACGTTGTACGGTGGAGTGTCCGTTCGGCGCCATCGATGAAGACGAAAAGCGTTTCCCGTTGTTCAACGAGGAGCGTTGCCGGCGTTGCGGCACCTGCATGGGTGCCTGCCCGGTACGCGTCATCTCCTTCGAAAACTACTCCTGCGACACCGTCGGCATGCAGATCAAAGCGGTCGAGGTGCCAGAGGAGGAAGATGAAAAGCCGCGCATCCTGATCCTGGCCTGTGAAAACGATGCCTATCCGGCGCTCGACATGGCAGGTTTGCAGCGTCAGACCTACTCGGCCTACGTGCGCGTCATTCCGGTTCGTTGCCTGGGTTCGGTGAATACCGTCTGGATCACCGATGCACTTGGAGCAGGCTACGATGGCGTAATGATGATGGGCTGCCAAAAGGGCGAGAATTATCAGTGTCACTTCGTCAAGGGTTCGGAAATGGCCTACTATCGTCTGAGCAAGATCGGCGATACCCTGAAGGGCATGGGGCTGGAGCCGGAGCGGATGCAGACGTATGAAATCGCCATTACCGACAGTGCCCGTGTCGCGAAGTTGATCGACGAATATGTCGCGCAGCTCAATGAACTTGGCCCGTCACCCATGAAGGGCTTCGGCTGATAAAGGAGAGGGACCATGAGCGAAGCAAACAATCAGGCCATCGCCCGCTACAAGAACAACTTCCTTAGGGAAGTCGAGGAGCGTGTCGAGGACGGCCACTGGGTCAAAATGTGCATGCAGTGCGGCGTCTGCGCGGGCTCCTGCCCGTTCGGCCCGCACTGGGAACACTCGCCGCAGAAACTCTTCATGATGATCCGCGCCGGCAAGCGCGAGGAAGTGCTGACCACCGACTCATTCTGGCTGTGCACCTCCTGCTACAACTGCCTCGTGCGCTGTCCGCGCAAGCTGCCGATCACGCACATCATGCACGGCCTCGCCAATTACGCGCACCGCCTCAACATGGTGCGGCCTGCCCAACCGGGGCGTGCCATCGCCGTGTTGTTCTGGAAAAACGTGGTGAAAAACGGGCGCCTTAACGAGCTCACCTTCTCGCTGTCGATGTACTTCCGTGACGGCTTCGGGCAAGGCGTCAAGAACGCGATGGAGATGCAGGGGATCGGTCTGGGGCTGGTGAAAACCAAACGTCTCAACCCGATGGAAATCCTCGGTGGCCACACGTGCAAGGACAAGAGCGGAATCCAGCGCATGGTGGCCAAGGCGCGCGAAATCGAAGACCGTCGCCGCGGTCTCGCCTGACAGGAGATCGAGAAACATGGCAAAGAAACAGTATGCGTTCTATCCAGGTTGCTCCTCGCAAAAGGGAGCTTCGGCCTCGAACTACCTCAACTCCTTCGGCCTGATGTGCGAAAAGCTCGACATTCAGCTCAACGAAGTCCCCGACTGGAACTGCTGCGGCGCCTCGATCGCCTATGCCGAAGGCGGCGAACTGCCCCGTCTGGTGCTCAATGCCCGCAACATGGCGATCGTCGAACAGGAAATGCCCGGCCAGGACATGGTTAGCGGCTGCCCGGCCTGCTGGCTGGCACTGCGTGACGCCAAGGGACGTTTGGAAGAACACGGCAGCATGAAGGCCGAAGCCAACGAGGCCCTGCAAGAGGTCAGCCTGACCTATGAGGGCAAGGTCAAGCCACGCCACATGACCGAAGTGCTGATCGAGGACATTGGCTACGAAGGAATGAAAGCGCCCATCGTGCGTCCGCTCGACGGCGTGAAAATCGCCGGCTATGTGGGCTGCCAGACCAACCGCCCGTTCGGCATCAATGGCGAGTCCTTCGAGAACCCGGTATACCTCGACAAGATGATCGAGATCGTCGGCGCCGAGGCTGTACCTTACGACCAGAAAGTGACCTGCTGCGGCGGCGCCCTGGCCTTCTCCGAACCCGAGAAGTCCTACAAGCAGATTCGCGACATCGTCGAATCCGCCTACGACCATGGCGCGCAAGTGATCGCCACACCCTGCCAGCTGTGCCAGGCCAACGTCGAACTGTACCAGTCCGAGATCAACAAGAAGCAGGGCACCAAGTTCAACATGCCTGTCGTCTTTTACTCGCAACTGCTGAGCCTCTCCTACGGCGGCAACCTGCAGCAAACCGGACTCGACGGCCAGGTCATCCGCGCCGAAGTACTGGAAAAGTTCATCAAGTAATCAGGAACGCATCAAAGGGGATTTACGGCCGGTTGGCCTAGCTAGCCGGCCGTTTTTCTTGGTATACTGCGCGGCTTCCTGGGCCGATAGCTCAGCTGGGAGAGCGCCGCGTTCGCAATGCGGAGGTCGTGAGTTCGATCCTCATTCGGTCCACCAGTTTTGATGTAGTGCGGCATTTTGTAGCATGTGCGGGCTGTTAGCTCAGTTGGTAGAGCAGCGGACTCTTAATCCGTAGGTCGAGTGTTCGAGTCACTCACAGCCCACCAGAACATCGTCGATAGACGATCGTGGGTGGTTAGCTCAGTCGGTAGAGCAGTTGGCTTTTAACCAATTGGTCACAGGTTCGAATCCTGTACCACCCACCACCCATCCTTCAGCAATCCATTTTTCAGGAATAGAAAACCCCGCCGAAGCGGGGTTTTCGCTTGCCGGGAGCAAGCCCCGATCAAATGGTTTAACGACAGCTCGCCGGCATGTGCTTGGGAAGACCTGCCGTCATGACGCATGTCCACTGCAGCTGGTCACTAGCCGAAGCTTGCACTGGGGTGAGTGTGAAGATAGGCTGAACTGCAGCGCCCGTATTCTTCGTCGTTACCGTGATGACGCCCGTGGCATCCGTAATCACAACCGATGCGACGTAAGCGTTAGTTGCAGCAGAGGCATTGAAGGCATAGCCTGAATTGGCGGCGGTAACAGCGGCAAGCCCGTTCAGAGCGGCGGCTGTCTCAGCAACAGCGATCTTGGCGGCACTAGACTGAACCAAACCTTCGCTCACTTTGGAACGAATCGTATAGTCCTGATAAGCCGGCAGTGCGATGGCAGCCAGAATACCGATGATGGCAACAACGATCATCAGTTCGATCAGTGTGAAACCTTGTTGAACCTTGCGCATGTTTTCTCTCCTTAGGTAAAGCACCCGAATCGTGCTGAAAAGTATTATGCAATGGGCGTGCCAGCTCATTTACCCGGATTTCGCCCCGGAAATGGCCGGATATTGCCTTCAACCGACGACGCTGGCGACACAATGTGACGTTTTTCGTCAGTTGGGTGGTTGGTGCCGTCCCGCCAGCGCTGACTTTCGCCAGCCTCAGGCCTGATCGACCTGTTCCGGATCGAGGAATGCCTCGGCATAGCGCCGAAAAACGCCCTGCTGCACGAATGCCGCAAATACATCCGGGTCGATATGACCGCTGCTGGCGAGCTGGTGCATGATGTTTAGCGCCTGGGAGAGCTTCATGCCGGCCTTGTAGGGCCGATCGCGCGCGGTGAGCGCCTCGAAGATGTCCGCAATGGCCATCATGCGCGCCGGCACCGACATCTGTTCGCGCGTGAGCCCCCGGGGGTAGCCTTTGCCGTCCATGCGCTCGTGATGTCCGCCGGCGTACTCCGGCACCTTGGCGAGATGCTGCGGCCACGGCAGGGCATCGAGCATCCGGAGGGTCGCCACGATGTGGTGATTGATGATTTCGCGCTCCCGGGAGGTGAGCGTGCCGGAGCGAATCGTCAGGTTTTCGATTTCATCGGCGGTCAGAAAGTCGGCATCGACACCTTCCGGGTTGCGCCAGGAGTGGTTGGTGCCGATATCCCGCACGCGCTGCTGATCGTCCTGGCGCATGGCTTCGCTACCGGCATTCACCTGGCGCAAAAATGTGCGCTCATCGTCCAGCCGTTGCAGATCCGCGCGATACCCATCCCAACCGGCCGTCTCGGCTGCCGCATCCTGTTGCGACCGCAGTTCAAGCAGCTTGCGCAATGTGGCAATCTGCGCATCGCGCTTGAGCACCTCGAAACGGGTGTCGATGAGCCCGATGCGGTCGTAGATGGTTTGCAACTTGGTCGCCTTGTTGACGACATGTACGGGGGTAGTGACCTTGCCGCAATCGTGCAACAGGCCGGCGATGTTGAGTTCGTAGAGCTCCGCTTCGGACATCGAGAAGCCGGCCAGCGGCCCTTCCCGGGTGGCATTCACGGCCTCGGCGATCATCATGGTTAGCGCCGGCACACGCTGGCAATGGCCACTCGTGTAGTGCGATTTTTCGTCGATGGCCAGATTGATCAGCTTGACGAAGGACTCGAAAAGCGCTTCCAGCTGGGTGATGAGCTGTCGATTGGTCAATGCGATGGCGGCTTGCGAAGCCAGCGACTCCGCCAACCGTTCCTCGGCCAGCGAGAAGGCCTGTACTTTACCGGTCTGCGGATGTTTCGAATTGATGAGCTGGAGCACGCCGATGATCGCAGCTTCGTGATTTTTCATCGGCACCGTCAGAAAGGATTGCGAGCGATAGCCGGTCCGCGCGTCGAAACTGCGCGTGCCCGAAAAATCGAAGCCGACCGCGCTGTAGGCATCGGCAATATTGACCGTGCGGCCATGGATGACGGCATAGGCAGCCACCATCGCGGTATTCGGTTCGCCGTTTGTGTCATGCAGCGGGAGCTCAGGGAAATCGATCGGGTTGCCAGAAGTGCCGCCCAATGCGATTCCGAGGGTATCGTTATGGACGATTTCGAAACGCAGGGACTGCCGATCTTCGCTCACCCGGTACAAACTGCCGCCATCGGCATGGGTGATCGCCTTGGCGGCGAGGAGAATCTTTTCCAGCAGGCGGGCGATATCACGTTCACTGGAAAGTGCCGCGCCGATTTCGTTGAGTTGCTCAAGCCGCCTGAACAGGTCGTCAATCGAACTCATGGAACTGCCCTGAAGTAAGGAATTACTTGATGCAGACCGCCCTGACCTGTCGCATGTCGGTGATGCCCTGCAGCACCTTTTCCATGCCATCCTGCTTGAGGGTGCGCATGCCGTCTTCCAGGGCTTGCGCCAGCAGCTCCGCAACGCGTGCATGCTCCTGGATCAGCTTCTTCACGGCATCGGAGCCGACCATGAGTTCGTGCAAGCCGACCCGCCCCTTGTAGCCGGTACCGCCGCAAACATCGCAGTCCCCGCCCTCCCTGGCCCGGTAGAAAGTGAATTGGCCCTTGTCGTTGGCGTAAGTCTTCAACCAGACCTTGTAGATCGCCTCACTGGCTGATTTGGGGTCACGCTTGAATGTTTCGGTATGCTGCAGTTCCTCGCAAAACTCGGTCAGGAAGTGCTTCACCTCGTTCGGTTCGGGCATGTAGGTTTCCTTGCACTTCGTGCATAGCCGCTTTGCGAGTCGCTGTGCCAGGATGCCCAGCAACGCATCGGCGAAGTTGAAGGGATCCATGCCCATGTCGAGCAGGCGAACGATTGACTCCGGAGCGCTATTCGTATGGAGCGTCGCGAAGACCAGGTGACCCGTCAGAGAGGCCTCGATGCCGATCCCGGTCGTTTCGGCATCGCGCATTTCGCCCACCATGATGATGTCCGGATCGGCCCGCAGGAAGGAGCGCATGATCGTCGCGAAATCGAGCCCCGCCTTTTTGTTGATCTGGACCTGGCGCAAACCTTTTTGCGTGATTTCGACTGGATCTTCCGCCGTCCAGATCTTCGTGTGCGGCGTATTCAACGTTTTCAATATCGAGTGCAAGGTCGTCGTCTTGCCGGAACCGGTTGGGCCACAACAAAAGAACAGGCCATAGGGCTTTGATACTGTTGCCTTGAGACGTTCCTCGTTGTGGGAGAGCAAGCCCAGTTTTTCGAGCGGGATGGGTTCACCCGCCGAGAGGATGCGCATCACCACATCCTCGATTCCCCCGGCGGTCGGAACGGTTGCAACACGTAATTCAATGTCAACCGGACCGAATTTTTTGAACTTGATTTTGCCGTCCTGCGGCCGGCGCTTCTCGGAAATATCCAGATCGCACATGATCTTGATGCGCGCGACGATGGCGCTCCGGAAGCTGTAGGGTATCTCGATGTATTTTTCCAGCGAGCCGTCGCGGCGCAACCGGATCGCGACCCGGTCCTTGCCCATGCCGGGTTCGATATGGATGTCGGACGCCCCCTGCTGATAGGCATCGGTGATGATCTTGTTGACCAGCTTGACAAGTTCGTTGTCGGCGGCCGCGGACACCTCGTCGCCGCTGTCGCTTTCGACTTCCCCCTCGTCCATCGCCGAGATCATGTCGCCCACGTCGGTGTCATCACCGAAACTGCCCCCGAAGAACTGATCCATCGTCTGCCGGAACTCGCGGATTGTGGTAACGCGATAGGCAATCTTGTTGCGCGGATAGATGTTATTGACGACGCGCGAGCTCCTGAGTTGTTCCGGGTCGAGCGTCAGGATGATGATGCCTTCCTTGCCGTCCTCGATTGGCAACCACTGGTTCTGCTCGACATACTCGCGGCGCAGGTTCTTCATCAACTCGAAGGGCTTGATGCGATCCGGCCTGAAAGGCTCGTAAGGCACGCCGAAGAACTTGGCGAGCGCAGTGCCAACTGCCGACAGCTTGACCTGGAATTCCGTGATGAGCGCTTCCTCGACATCGACATTCTTGCGGCGCGCCGACTTGCTGGCCAACTCCATTTCGTCCGCGGTGATCACGGCATCAAGGACCAGATGATCGTACTTCGTCTTGATGACGTGGTCGGGCCGCGACCGCTGCGAGAATGCGATGGCCAGCGTTTCGCACAGCCCCTTGATGCCCTCGTCCTGGAAACTGGCGAATGGGATTCCCGCCTTGTTATTGATGATCTGCACGACACCGAATAAATCATCGGTATGGGTATCGATAATGGGGCTGACCAGCATCTGCTTGGTGCGGTAGCCGGTCCGGCGATCGACCTCCTGCAGGAAGCGCAGGTTCGGGTTGATGACCTTGAGTTCCGCTTCGTCATAGACGTCGCGGACATTGACGACCTCATGCTGCAGGGCGACATAGCCGGCCACGCTCTGATCGGAAATCGGCAGCTTGAGGTCCTTGAACGAGTTCAATCCCGTCTTGACCTTCGAGACAATCGCGCTCCGGTCTTCACTGACCGCGTAGATGGTCAATCGATCGGCATTGAAAAGCGCACAGATATCCTGCGACAACTCGAGCATGATCTCCTCGATGTTCGACGTCGCATGAATCTTGTTGGTCACCGCCTGCAAATTCTTGAAGAAGGACAGGCGGCTGCCCAGTTCCCCGGCGCTCAACGGATCGACATTGTGTCCCACGGACACCGGGTTCAGAATCACGCTCATGCCACCGCCCTTTCCATTCCGGTCAGCAGCCTGACGCCCCCTTCGAGCAGGGTGGCGTGAAAGCCGCGCTGCGAAAGCAGGAAAACCGCTGCCGAACTGCGTCTCCCGCTTTGGCAATACACGATGTACTCCCTGTCCTTGCGCAGACTGGGCAAGGCGTCACGCAGCTCGTTCAACGGAATATTGATCGCCCCGGGCAGGCCGTCGCACCTGAATTCGGCGGGAAAGCGCACGTCGAGCCAGATCCATCCTCCTCCGGCGATGAGCGCCCGCGCCCGGTCGGCATCGATGCTGCGCAACAACGGCGCCCGCAACAAGCGGGCAAAGTCGGCACCATCAAGGCACAGCAATTCACCATCCGTCTTCATGGTCACCGTGGCATTGCGGGTGGTTCCGGCGATGAGCGCTTCTTCGCCAAATGCATCGCCACTATCCAGGTCGGCCAGTTCGATGCAGGCGCCTGAGACCTCGCGCGTGACTTGGGCTCGGCCTCGTTCAATCACGTAGTAACAATTGCCCGGTGCGTTCTGCCTTACGATCACCTCGCCCGCCTTGACCGGCTGGCGCCTGAAACAGCTCAGCAGGGTTTCGATATGTGCCGGCGGCAGGCTGGCAAATGTGCCACGGGTCAATTGACGCGCTTCGAAAAATCCAGACATGGAATGCCAACTGGCCTTGCTCACTTCAGCGACATGCTGCCTTGTCGGCAAGGCCGGTGCCATCTGGTCCCACGTCGAACAGGATATCCAGCGCGTTTTCGTCGAACCAGAGCAACTCGATATCGGTAATCGCCATCGCACTCAGGGGAGGATAGCCGTTGCCGGTCAGGGGCAGCACGGCCTCGTCGCATCCCCCAACGAACACCCTGATGCGCCCCTCGGGAAATACCACCTTGAGTTCGCCCTTCAGCAAATAAACGACCTTGTGCGCCCAGTCAAAATCCAGGGTGCGCTTGTCCTGCTTGAAGGCTTGCCACTTGGCGAGGGAGCCCACCTGCTTGAGGCTTTCCGTTTCCAGCCGCGCCAGCGGCGAAAGGCACGCGAGCAGTTCAGGGGTCACGACGCAATCTGTCATAACTCGAACACCTGATTGTTCTGCAACATGCGCGGGCGAAATTCGCCGATGCTGTTTTCGATTTCCTCCATTGTCAGCTCGATTTGGCCGGGCTTGAGGTGGGTGATATAAAGATCGGGCCTCGACTGCAGGCAGCGCAATTCTTCGACCAGCAGGCTCGGACACAGATGAAGGGACGATTCGGCGAGCTTGCGCTCGCGGTTCGAGAAGGCGGTTTCAATCAGCAGGGTATGCAGATTCTGGATCGCGTTGACCGCATCCCAGAACGCGCGGCTCGGACCTGTGTCGCCGGAGAAAACCAGACTGTGCGCGCCGGAATCGACCTGGAATCCGACCGCAGGCACGGCATGATTCACCGGAAGAAAGGTAATGCGACGGTTCCCCTCAAGCACAACGGCGTCACCGGCGGAAAGACGATCGAAGCGCAGGCAGGGTTTCTCGGCAGAGGGAATCTCGGTGAAATCCGGCCAAATGGACCAGTTGAAGATATGGTTGTGCAGGATTTCCGCGGTCGCCGGCAGGCAGTGCACCGTCAGCGGATGGTTGCGCATGTCGCCCACCGTGTCGATCAGCAATGGCAGACAGGCGATATGGTCCATGTGGCTATGCGTCAGGAATACATGGTCGATCTGCGACAACTCGGCAATCGACAGGTCGGCGACGCCCGTACCGCAATCGATCAGCACATCGTTATCCACCAGCAACGACGTCGTGCGCAGATGGCGTCCGCCGATGCCACCGCTACAACCGAGAATGCGTACTTTCATCTGCCCTGTCGCGGTGTGGTCGCCATCAGTCCTTGAGGAAAAACTCCATCTTCACGCCGGCCAGTTCGATAATGTCGTGGTCTTTCAAGGGATGCGCCTGGATATCGATTGGCGAACCATTCACCTGCGGATAGCGGGGTCCTTCGACATGGGTCAGGAAGTAGCCGTGGGGACGGCGCGCGATCACCGCGACCTGCACGCCCGGCTTGCCGAGGGTTGTCAGGGACTTCACCAGATCGAGCGTCCTGCCGGCATTGCTGCCGGTCAGCACCTGGATTGCGCCAAAAGGCAATCCCGCCGGGGCCGCTGCAGGACTGGCCACAGGGACTGGGGCTGGGGTTGGGGAAGGAACAGGGGGCAGCGTAATTGCAGGTACCGGGACTGCCGGAGCCGCCTTGGGCGCCACCTCCTGCAGCGCGGGCACAGGTTCGTCCTTCTTCTCGCTGGCAACCGGGACAGGGGGAACAACTGGCATGACGGGCGGGGCCAGATTCATGGGGGGCATCATCGATCCGGTCACAGCCGCCGGTTCCGCCGCCTTGCGCATCATGTCGGGACGTAGCACCATCGTTTTTTCGAACTCATCCTGGGATACGTGGTGGGTCAATTCCTTGACGTATTTCAGCCGGTACTTGCCGAGTTCGATGACATCGTTGTTCTGGAGGAAATGCTTCTTGATCTGCTGGCCATTGACGCAGGTGCCATTGGTGCTGTCCAGGTCCTCAAGGAAGGAGTCGTTGAGTATTGTCACGACGACTGCATGGACGCCCGAGATCGCCAGATTGTCGATCTGGATGTCGTTTTGTGCCTTGCGGCCGATGGTGATCCGTTCCTTGTCCAAAGGAATTTCCTTGAGCACCAGGTTGTCCATGCTGAGTATGAGCTTAGCCATCTTGAGCTTCCTTCAGGATGTCAATCGTTGCAAATCCGCCATGCCACAGGGTCCTCATCCTCCGCAACCTAGTGGCTGATCGAGCGGGGAGCCGGGTAAGGCTCCTTGATCCTGGCAAGAATAACCGAGACATTGTCCCGGCCACCATGTTCATTCGCCATTTCTACCAGTTGTGTCGTACAAAGTTGCAGATTTGATGAAAATGCCGTCAGTATCGCTGCAATTTCCTTGTCTTCCGCCATGTCGTTCAGTCCATCCGAACACAGAAGGTACAGGTCGCCAGGCAGTGCCTCATGTTCGGAGATGTCGACGCTGACGGTGGGATCGACCCCAAGCGCACGCGTCACCAGATTGCGGTTCGGCGCGAACCGCGCTTCCTCGGGTGAAATAATGCCTTTGTCAATCTGTTCCTGCAACAGGGAATGATCGCGTGTCAGCCGGGTGATGAAATCTTCGCGCAAACGGTAGAGCCGGGAATCGCCAACGTGGGCGACCACCAACTTGTTGTCGTAGAACTGCACGGCCACCAGGGTCGTACCCATCCCGGCAAACTTCGGATAGCTGCGGGCCGCCAGATTCACCGCCGCATTCGTGCGCAGGATGACGTCCGACAACAGCTCATGTGCGATCGGCAGGCCGTTTGCCCCGATCGAATAGGGCGGCTGCTTCTTGAAAGCATGGCTGAGTTCGCTGCTGAGCGCCGTGATCGCCATATTGCTCGCCACTTCGCCCGCATTGTGCCCCCCCATGCCGTCCGCAAGCACGGCCAAGCCAAGCCGGCTGTCGGTAAATACCGCATCCTCATTGTTTTGACGCACTCGCCCGGCATCCGTGCGGCTGACCATTTCGATGGCGCTGGAGAGGTCGAATTTGTGCATCTCAGCAAATCCACGCCGAAGCGCTGCCCGCATCACGGACAGTGTTGCGGACTGTGTTGCTGGCGTGTCCCACCTGAATTCCCAGCCAAACATCTATAACTTGACGTATAAACAGCATGATAGGCTGCATTCTTGCAGTCAACCCTCAGGGTAGTCAATGTTTTTTTGAGTGAGAAACTGCTCAAGGGTCGATGGCGTAGGATAAATGCATACCCAGGCCACGCGACTTTGCCAAGTTCAGCACCCTGACCGCGACAGCAAGATCCTGGATCGCCATGCCTTGCGATTCAAAGAGCGTGATGTCCTGCGGGTCGGTGCGACCGGGTCGAATGCCGGCGACCACCTCCCCCAGTTCAACGAATTGTCGTTCGTGGATCCGGCCCTTTTCCAGCGCCGGCAGGAGATCGCCGGCCTCGCGCAGGGCCGTATCCCGGCTGTCGACACAAATCCGGTCGGTACGCAACACAGCCTTTTCGTCGATCTCACGGCGGATCAAGGCATTCGAGCCGGCCGCATTGATGTGAGTACCGGGCGCCAGCCAGTCGCCCAGCACCACCGGCACACCCGCCGTGGTGATCGTCACAACGATGTCGCTGTCCCGGACCGCGGCCTCGGTGGTATCCGCCGGGACGACCTCGACGCCGAAACGTTGTGCAAAGTCAGCGCTGGCGCGACGGCACTTTCCCGGATCGCGCGAGAACAGCTTGACCTGCCGGATTGGACGTACCTTGCAAAGCGCCTCGACCTGGCTCTGCGCCTGCCAGCCGGCCCCGATCAGCCCAACGGTAGCCGCCGTCTCGTTCGCCAGATATTTCGCCGCAATCCCGCCCGCGGCACCGGTCCGCATCATGCCGAGGAAATCAGCCTCGATGACGGCCAGCAAGCCGCCTTGGGCCGCATCGAACAGATGGACGAGGAAACGTGCACCGTCCCGGCTCACCGTGTAGGCCTTGTAGCCCATCACGTTTTCATCCAGCAAGGCACCCTGCAGGATGTGCAACGACGCCGTCGGAACCCGGGTGCGCTGGCGCGGAACATCAATCGCACGGCCCAGCGCATGCGCCCGGTGGGCGGTTTCGACCGCCTCGAGCGCGATATCCATCGTCAGCAGCTGGCGGACATCGGCCTCGGAGAGAAACAGTGCCATGCCGTCCCGCCAGCTCTGACTTTCAGAGCAGGGACTTCAGCAGCTTGCCCATCACCGAAGGGTCGCGCGTGATCTTGAAACCGCACTCTTCCATGATCGCGAGCTTCGCGTCAGCGGTGTCGGCGCCGCCGGAGATCAGCGCGCCGGCATGCCCCATGCGTTTGCCTGCGGGAGCGGTCACGCCGGCGATGAAGCCAACGACGGGTTTCTTCATGTTGTCCTTGCACCAGCGCGCGGCATCGGCCTCGTCCGGGCCGCCGATCTCGCCGATCATGATCACCGCGTCGGTGTCCGGATCGTCGTTGAACATGCGCATGACGTCGATGTGCTTGATGCCGTTGATCGGGTCGCCGCCGATGCCGATCGCCGACGACTGGCCGAGGCCGAGTTCGGTGACCTGTGCGACGGCCTCGTAGGTCAAGGTGCCGGAGCGCGAAACCACGCCGATGCGACCCTTGCGATGGATGTGACCGGGCATGATGCCGATCTTGACCTCGTCGGGCGTGATCAGTCCGGGACAGTTCGGGCCAAGCAGCAGGGTTTCCTTGCCGCCCTGGGCAACTTTTTGCCGCATCTTGTTGCGCACGACCAGCATGTCGCGCACGGGAATGCCTTCGGTGATGCAGATCGCCAGATCGAGGTCGGCCTCGCAGGCTTCCCAGATCGCATCGGCCGCGCCGGCCGGCGGCACGTAGATGACGGACACGGTGGCACCGCTGGCCGCCCTGGCTTCCTTGACCGAGGCGTAGATCGGCACGTCGAAGATCTTTTCGCCAGCCTTCTTCGGGTTCACGCCGGCGACGAAACAGTTTCTGCCGTTGGCGTATTCGATGCACTTTTCGGTATGGAACTGGCCGGTCTTGCCGGTGATGCCCTGGGTGATGATCTTGGTGTCTTTGTTGATGAGGATCGACATAGCGCTATTCCTTACTTCACTGCCGCGACGATCTTGGTCGCGGCTTCGGCCATGGTGTCGGCGGCGATGATCGGCAGGCCGGATTCGGCGAGAATCTTCTTGCCGATGTCCTCGTTGGTGCCCTTCATGCGTACCACCAGCGGAACGGAAAGGTGTGTTTCCCTGGCTGCAGCAACAACACCGGAGGCGATGGTGTCGCACTTCATGATGCCGCCAAAGATATTGACGAGGATGCCCTTGACCTTGGGGTTCTTGAGCATGAGCTTGAATGCCTCGGTCACCTTCTCGGTCGTGGCACCGCCACCGACGTCGAGGAAGTTGGCCGGCGCGGCGCCGAACAGTTTGATGGTATCCATCGTCGCCATCGCCAGGCCGGCGCCATTTACCAGGCAGCCGATGTTGCCGTCCAGCGAGATATAGGCGAGGTCGAACTTGGACGCTTCGATCTCGTCCGGATCCTCTTCGTCGAGGTCGCGGTAGGCGACAATCTCCGGCTGGCGGTAGAGGGCATTCGAGTCGAAGTTGAACTTGGCGTCGAGTGCCTTGATGTTGCCATTGCCTTCGAGGATCAGCGGGTTGATCTCCGCCAGCGAGGCATCGGTCTCCATGTAGCAGGTGTAGAGCTTCTTGAACGTGTCGATGGCCTGCGCCTGCGAAGCGGCAGGGACGCCGATGCCCTTGGCGAGTTCGGTGGCCTGCGCGTCGGTCAGGCCGACCAGCGGATCGACGAAGACCTTGATGATCTTTTCGGGCGTCTTGTGCGCGACTTCCTCGATGTCCATGCCACCTTCGGAGGAGGCCATCATCGCCACGGTCTGGGTAGCGCGGTCGGTCAGCGCCGCAACGTAATATTCCTTCTTGATATCGGCGCCATCTTCGACCAGCAGACGCCGCACCTTCTGGCCCGCCGGGCCGGTCTGGTGGGTTTTCAACTGCATGCCGAGGATGCTGCCCGCGTGCTGACGGACCTCGTCAATCGATTTTGCCAGCTTGACGCCACCTCCCTTGCCGCGGCCGCCCGCATGAATCTGCGCCTTGACCACCCAGATGTTGCCACCCAGGGTTTCGGCCGCCTTGACAGCCTCATCGACGGAAAAACAGGGAATGCCGCGCGGGGTCGCCACGCCGAACTTCCTCAGGATTTCCTTGCCCTGATACTCATGGATCTTCATGGAGAATCATCCTTGCCGAGGATATTGATCGGAAATTCGTGGCTCGCACCACGAGGCGAAAATAATAACATTTATGCACCACTCAATTATTTTTATTCGTGGCCTCAGGCATTCTGGAACGCCTTCTCCAGCCATGTCGCTGGATTCTACCGTCGCTCGCCATGATAAAGTTCCGACTTGTTCTGGACGATTGCGCCGGTAACGCCGGAAGAGCGCAAAGGGGAGATTTGCACATGACAAGCCATCGGGCGCTCGACGCCATCGAAACCGCCAGCCGCGACGAGATCGTCGCCCTGCAGACCAAACGTCTGCGCTGGAGCCTGCAACACGCCTACGACAACATCGCCCACATCCGCGCGAAGTTCGATACCGCCGGCGTCAAGCCCGAAGATTTCAGGGATTTGTCCGATCTCGCCAAGTTCCCCTTCACGACCAAGCAGGATCTGCGCGACACCTATCCCTTCGGCATGTTCGCCGTACCCGAGAGCAAGGTGGTGCGGGTACACGCCTCCTCCGGCACAACCGGCAAGCCCACGGTGGTCGGCTACACGCAGACGGACATCGACAACTGGGCGCACCTGATGGCGCGTTCGATCCATGCGGCCGGCGGCCGGCCCGGCGACAAGGTGCATGTCTCCTATGGTTACGGCCTGTTTACCGGCGGCCTCGGCGCGCACTACGGCGCCGAGCGGCTCGGCTGCACGGTCATCCCCTTCGGCGGCGGACAAACCGAGCGACAGGTGCAACTGATCCAGGACTTCCGACCGAAGATCATCATGGTCACGCCCTCCTACATGCTGGCGATTGCCGACGAGTTCGATCGTCAGGGCATGAATCCCGCCGACTGCGCGCTCAAGATCGGCATCCACGGCGCCGAGCCCTGGACGCAGGAAATGCGCGCCGAGATCGAGAAACGCTTCGCCATCGACGCCATCGATATCTACGGCCTCTCGGAAGTCATGGGCCCGGGCGTGGCGCAAGAGTGCATCGAGAGCAAGGACGGCCCGGTCGTCTGGGAAGACCACTTCTATCCGGAGATCATTGATCCGAACACCGGAGCAGTGCTGCCCGACGGCGAACTGGGCGAACTCGTGTTCACCTCGCTGACCAAGGAAGCGCTGCCCATCATCCGTTACCGCACGCGCGACCTGACCCGCCTGCTGCCGCCGACCTCGCGTTCGATGCGGCGCATTGCCAAGATCACCGGCCGCTCGGACGACATGCTGATCATCCGCGGCGTAAATGTCTTCCCGAGCCAGATCGAGGAACTGATCCTCAAGCAGCCGAAACTCTCGCCGCACTACCAGCTCGAAGTCAGCCGCGAAGGTCACCTCGACTCAATGATCGTTAACGTCGAGATCAAGCCCGAGTCCGCCACCGCCACCGCCGCGGAAAGGGAATTCATCGCCCACGACCTGCAGCACCACATCAAGTCCTATGTCGGCATCTCGACGCGCATCGAGATCAAGGCGGTCAACACCATCGAGCGTTCGGTCGGCAAAGCCAGGCGCGTCATCGACACCCGGCCCAAATAAATGAACGGCATCCAAGGGGACATTTCCAAGGCCAGCCGGGACGAAATCTCGGCATTGCAGTTGCAGCGTCTCCAGGCGACGCTTACCCGTGCTTACGCGCGCGTCCCGCATTACCGGCAGAAATTCGACGCCCACGGCATCCATCCGGGCGATCTGAAATCGCTCGCCGATCTGGCGCTGTTTCCCTTCACCGGCAAGGACGATCTGCGCCAGACCTACCCCTACGGCATGTTCGCCGAACCGCTCGAGAACATCGTGCGCCTGCATGCGTCTTCCGGCACCACCGGCAAGCCGACCGTCGTCGCCTACACGCAGAATGACATCGACACCTGGTCCGCGATCATGGCGCGGTCGATCGCCGCCGCCGGCGGGACGAAAAGGGACATCATCCATGTCACCCACGGCTATGGCCTGTTCACCGGCGGGCTTGGTGTGCATTACGGGGCCGAGAAACTGGGCTGCACGGTGGTGCCGATTTCCGGCGGGCAGACCGAGCGCCAGGTGCAACTGATCCGCGACTTCGGCGCGACGATGATTGTCGGTACGCCTTCCTACGTACTCAACATCGTCGATGAATTCGAACGCCTGGGTTACGACCCGCGCGCCTCGACACTGCAGCGCGGCATGTTCGGTGCCGAACCCTGGGGCGAAGAGATGCGCCATGAGCTGGAAGCACGCCTCGGCATCGTCGCCATGGACCTCTACGGCCTATCGGAAATGATCGGTCCCGGGGTCGCCGTCGAATGCATCGAATCGCGCGATGGGCCGACGATCTGGGAAGATCACTTCTATCCGGAAGTCATCGATCCTGAAACCGGCAAGGTTCTGCCCGATGGCGCGCCGGGCGAGCTCGTCTTCACTTCGCTGACCAAGGAAGCGCTGCCGGTGGTGCGCTATCGCACGCGCGACCTGACCCGCCTGCTGCCGCCGACGGCGCGCAGCTTCCGGCGCATCGGCAAGATTACCGGCCGCTCGGATGACATGCTGATCATTCGCGGCGTGAACCTCTTCCCCTCCCAAGTGGAAGAACTGATCCTCAAGACGGCCAAGCTATCGCCCCACTACCAGCTCGAGGTTTCCCGCAAGGGACACATGGACGACCTGACCGTGCGCGTCGAAATGAAGCCGGAACTGGCGGGTGACCACAGCCTGCGCGATGCCGCAGCCGCCGAGTTGCGCCACCACATCAAGGCCATGATCGGCATCAATACCCGGATCGAGGTAATGGACACCGGCGGCGTCGAACGTTCCGCCGGCAAGGCCCGGCGCATCGTCAACACGAGGAACCCGTAACCCGTGAAGCCCCACCACTGGCCCTGGACCTTCCTCTTTTTCAGCGCGCTCGGCATCCTGAGCCTGATCGCCGGCATCGCCGCCTTCGCCGGCTTGTTCAAGAACGTACACCCCTTGCTGGCCGACGAGATGGCCGGCTGGGGACTGGTCGTCTCGGCGATCGCCTTCTTTCTTTCCGGCGCCTTTCCGCTCGTCTTGCGGCGCCTTGCAGAACGCGAAGGGGCCTAGCGCATGGAGATTGCAACATTGGGGGGCGGCTGCTTCTGGTGCATCGATGCCGCGCTCGGACTGCTCGAGGGCGTGAAGCGTGTTACCTCGGGCTATGCCGGGGGCAGGATCGGGCACCCCACCTATCGTCAGATCTGCAACGGCGACACGGCGCATGCGGAAGTGGTGCGTGTCGAATTCGATCCGGCGGTGATCGACTACCGCAGCCTGCTGACGGCCTTCTTCACGATCCACGATCCGACGACACGCGACCGCCAGGGACAAGACATCGGCACGCAATACCGCTCGGTGATCTTCACGCATTCGCCCGCGCAGGAAAGCATCGCCCGCGACCTGATCGCGGAACTCGATGCCGAACGTATCTGGCCCGACCCCATCGTGACTGCCGTCCTGCCAGCGCCGACTTTCTGGCCGGCCGAGGGTTATCACCAGGACTATTTCGCGCAGAACCCCGGCCAGCCCTACTGCCAGGTGGTCGTCGCCCCCAAGGTCGCCAAGCTGCGCGCCAAGTTCGCGAACCGCCTCAAAACATCTAAAAACGCACTATAGGCGCCGCAATGCCCCTGTAATTAAGCGTTTGCCAGCGGCATCCACCGGCAGAATTGCGCCATTCAGCAATCCTGCAAGCGACCCGCCACCTTGAGCCAACGCCCACCGCAACTGCGCATGAAAGTTCTCGCCTGCCTCCTCATGGCATGGCCGCTCTTCGCGCATGCGCAGCCCCCGCTGCAGGACAAGCCGGGCAGCAGCGCTGTAGCGCCGATCCGCACCATTTCGGATGAAGCCTTCCAGAAGTGGATCAAGGAAGACAACCAGCTCATCGATGGCATCCTGCTGAGCCTGACGCATATCGACACGCTCGTGACCGAGATCGAGCGCATGCTGCGACAGCTCCCCGATTTCGGTGCAGCGCCGGTGGCTGCGAAGCCCGCAGCACCACCCGCGCCCGTCGTGATCGAGAAAACCATTATCCAGGAAGTACCCGGTCCCGCGGGTCCGTTGGGCGGCTGGATGCCGACGCTCGCGGGCGGTGCGCTGCTCGCCTTGCTGGCCTTCTGGCTCGGGCGCAAACAGGCCGGTGCAAACCCCGCTCCGCAAGGGAAGGCCGCTGCTCTCCCCGAGCCGCCCCACGCCCCACGCACGCCTCGCACGCTCGATGCACACGTTGCGCCGACCACTGAGAAACGCACCGTATCGCCGGTGACGCCCGTTTCCCAGACACCGCCGGTCGCGCCCGCACCAGAGACCACGGAAATTCCAGCGCTCGAATTCGATTCCACCCCCGAACTTTCCGTTCCCGCCGAACCCGAGCGCCCGCTGCAGACCACGCCCTCGATATCGATCGACCCGCCCTCGCTCGGTCAGGGCGACCAGGCACTGGAACTCGCCGAAATCATGCTCTCGATGGGGCTCGGCCACGGGGCAACGCAAACGCTCACCGAACAGATCCGCAACGAACCGAAGCAGGCGCTGCGGCACTGGCTGAAACTGCTGGATATCTACCGGAAAAATGGCCAGCAGGAAGAATTCGAGCGCTCCGCCGAGGAACTGCGCCTCCACTTCAACGTAAGGCCCGAGGACTGGCACGAGCAAACCGGCACGGTCCAATCGCTTGAAAGCTACCCGCACATCGCCAAGCGGCTGACCGAACTCTGGGGCAAGCCCGACTGCCTCGTCTATATGCAGAACCTGCTCGACGACAACCGCGGCGGCGCCCGTTCCGGCTTCCCGCAGTCGGTCGCCGAAGAATTGCTGTTGCTGACGGCGGTCATGCGCGAAGCCTTCGGCTTCATTCTTCCCGGTTAGACCGGGTTGTCGATCTCCACGTAGTCGCAGTTCACGTCGAACTTTTCGGCCAGGTGCGTACCCAGCGCCATCACGCCATAGCGCTCGGTGGCATGATGGCCGGCGGCCAGATAGGCCACTCCCGACTCGCGCGCCAGATGCGTCGTGCGCTCGGCCACCTCGCCGGACATGAACAGGTCTGCCCCCGCGGCGATCGCCGCTTCGAACCAGTCCTGCGCCCCGCCGCTACACCATGCCACGCGCCGCACCGGATGTTCGGCGTCGCCGATCAGCAGCGGTGGCCGGCCGAGCAGGCGTTCGGCCTGTAGCGCGATATCCCGCGCGAAAGTCAGCGCTGGCAGGACGGCAAGGCAGCCCAGATCGTGCTCGCCGAAGCAGCGCTCGACCGTCCAGCCGAAACGGGACGCCAGTTGCGCGTTGTTGCCGACCTCGGGATGCGCATCGAGCGGAAGGTGATAGGCGAACAGGTTGATGTCGTGCGCCAGCAGGGCCTGCATCCGCTGCTTGCGGAAGCCCGTGATGCGACCATCCTCGCCTTTCCAGAACCAGCCATGGTGCACCAGGATTGCATCCGCTTCGCGCGCAATGGCTGCCTCGATCAGCGCCCGGCTTGCGGTCACGCCGCAGACGATGTGCCGGATATCGGCGCGTCCTTCCACTTGCAGGCCGTTTGGGCAATAATCGCGGAAGCGCTCCGGCATCATCATGCCGTTCAAATAAGATTCCAGTTCCTCTCGCCGCATTTTCCGTTTTCCTCAAGTCAGCCTAATTGCCATGAAACGATTGTGGCTCATTTTCGCCCAAACCGTCACGATCAGCGTCGCCGCGCTGTTTGTCGTGCAAACCCTCAAGCCCGAATGGCTGGCCTGGCGCCAGCCAACCATTAATGGCCAGCCACAGGTCGTCGCCATCCAGCAGGCCGCCCCGGGCCCCGATGGCCGCAAGGTGGCCAGTTTCGCCGACGCCGCGCAGGCCGCGCTACCGGCCGTCGTGCATATCTTCACCAGCCAGGAGGTACGTCGTGCCCCGTTCGCCAACGACCCCGTCTTCCGCCATTTCTTCGGCGACCGCTTCGGTAACGATACGCAGCGGCAATCGGGCCTAGGCAGCGGTGTGGTCGTTTCAGCCGACGGCCTGGTGTTGACCAACAACCATGTCGTCGAATCTGCCGACGAGATCGAGGTGGCCTTTCACGACGGCCGCAAGACCAAGGCGAAACTGGTTGGTTCCGATCCCGAATCGGACCTCGCCGTGCTGCGCATCCTCAGCGACAAGCCCTTGATCCCGATCACCTTCGCGCCGGCCGAATCGCTGCGCATCGGCGACGTCGTGCTCGCCATCGGCAACCCCTTCGGCGTCGGCCAGACGGTCACCTCGGGCATCGTCTCCGCGCTCGGTCGTACCCATCTCGGCATCAATACCTTCGAGAACTTCATCCAGACCGACGCCGCGATCAATCCAGGCAATTCCGGCGGCGCGCTGGTCGATAGCAACGGAAATCTGGTCGGCATCAACACGGCGATCTACTCGCAAAGCGGGGGGTCGATGGGCATCGGTTTTGCCATTCCCGTCTCGCTGGCGAAAAACGTGATGGAGCAGATCATCAAGTCCGGGACGGTAACGCGCGGCTGGATCGGCGTCGAGGTGCAGGACATGACGACCGAACTGGCCGAGTCATTCGGCGTCAAGCCCGACGAAGGGGCCCTGATCGCCGGTGTAATGCGCGGCAGCCCGGCCGACCGGGCCGGCGTCAAACCGGGTGACATCCTGCTGAGCGTCAATAACCAGCCGGTCAAGGATGCCCAAGTGATGCTCGAACTGATCGCCGCGCTGGCACCGGGCGAGTCTGCCCGTTTTGGACTGATGCGCGAAGGGAAAGCACGCGACGTTCAGATCAGCGTCGGCAAGCGGCCACGGCCGGAGCGCTGATCAGTCGCGTTCGCGGTTGGCGGCGGATTCCGTTTCCGCCTTGTCGAGCTCGGTGTTCATCGCCGCCTCATCGGGTGCTTGATAGGCCCCCGCGTCGGCACGTTCGGACTTGCCGATGACCTGCGCCAGCAGGATGCCCAGTTCGTAGAGCAACCACATCGGGATGGCCAGCATGAACTGAGACAGCACGTCGGGAGGCGTAAAAATCGCCCCGACTATGAAAGCGCCGACGATCATGTAGGGGCGGAATTCCTTCAATTTCTCGATGCTGACGAGGCCGACGCGGACCAGCACGATCACGATCACGGGCACCTCGAAGGTCACGCCAAAGGCAAGGAAGGTGCCCATGACGAAGGACAGGTACTTGTCGATGTCCGTCATGACCGCCACGCCTTCGGGGGCGAAGGCATTGACGAACTTGAACACCGTCGGAAAGACGATGAAATAGGCGAAGCCCATGCCGATGAAGAACAGCAGCACGCTGGCAAACAGCAAGGGCAGGGCCAGCTTTTTCTCGTGTTGATAGAGCCCGGGTGCCACGAAGGCCCAGGCCTGATAGAGCACAACCGGCAGGGCGAACAGGAAGGAGACCATCATGGTGACCTTCATCGGTACGAAGAATGCCCCGGCTACGTCGGTCGCGATCATCTGGCCGCCGGCCGGCAGCGCGGCGAGCATCGGCGCGGCCAGCAGCGTATAGATTTCGCGTGCCCAATTCACCAGCCCCAGAAAGATGATCAGGATGATCACCAGCACGCGGATCAGCCGATCGCGCAATTCGACCAGGTGGGAAATGAAACTTTCCTGATTCTCTTCCATCAGGCTGCGGGTTTGTTTTCGGTGCTCGACGCGAGTGCGGGCGGCACAGCTTCAGCAGGCGGTGCAAGCGCCGGTGCCTCGGAGGGATTGTTTTGCGCGGCGGAATCCAGTATCGACCGATTCAGCGACGCTTCGACCGTCTTCATCTGCTCACTGAGATCCTGCTCAAGTTCGCCCGCCTGCGCCTTGACCTGCTCTTGCAATTTCTTGAGATCCTCGAGCTGCATCTCGCGACTGATGTCGCTCTTCACGTCGCCGACATAGCGCTGCAGGCGGCCGAGCAGGTGCCCGACGGTACGCGCAACCTTGGGCAGGCGCTCCGGCCCGATGACAATCAGCCCGACGAGGGCAATCACCATCAACTCGGTAAACCCGATATCGAACACGGCGGGGAGTTTCTATGGGTGGAAAGTCAGCGCTGACGGGACGGCATCGGGCGCATCAGGACTTGGTCTGTTCCTTGCGGGCTTCGCCCTCGATGGTGTTACCGGCCTGGTCCTCGACCTTCTTGGTTCCTTCGGCTTCCTGAGTGCCTTCCTTGACGCCATCCTTGAAGCCTTTCACCGCACCGCCCAGATCCTGGCCGATATTGCGCAGCTTCTTGGTGCCGAATACCAGCATGACGATGACCAGCACGATGAGCCAATGCCAGATACTCCAGGTTCCCATCAGTTTCTCCTCCGAAAATAACTTGAAACGCTTTGCGTGCCGACTGGCACCGCGGACATCCATCAACCGCGGGTTGCCGAAAGCCGGCGCTGCGGCGTTATTTGCGCGTCAGCATCGGCCCGAGCCGGTCGGGGCCGCCAACGACATGGACGTGAAGATGATACACCTCCTGCTGTCCCACCTTGCCGGTGTTCACAATAGTGCGAAAGCCGTCGGTCAGTCCCTGGCCGTGGGCCAGTTCGCCCAGCTTGCTGAACAACTTGCCCAGCACTGGCGCATGACTGGCATCGGCCGTTGCCAGCGAATCGATATGCTGCTTCGGGATCACCATGAAATGTACCGGTGCGATCGGACTGATGTCGTGGAAGGCGAGGATATCCTCGTCCTCGTAGATCTTGTGGCAGGGTATTTCCCCGCGCACGATCCTGCAGAAGATGCAATCAGTCATCGCGTTGCTCCTTATTTGCCGCGACTCGCCTTCTCGTCGATGCCGGAGATCCCCTCGCGCCGGCGAAACTCGACCATGATGTCGTCCACGCCGATGCCGAAATGCGACAGCAGCACCATGCTGTGGAACCAGAGGTCGCAGGTTTCGCGCACCAGGTGCCGGCGGTCACCGTCCTTTGCTGCCATGATGGTCTCGGCAGCTTCCTCGGCGACCTTCTTGCAAATGGCGTCCGTGCCCTTGGCATACAGGCTGGAAACGTAGGATGAATCGGGCGCGGCGCCCTTGCGTGCCTCCAGGGTTTCCTGGATGCGATGGATGACTTCGAGATCAATCATTTGTAGATTTCCTTTGGGTCCTTGATGACGGGATCAATCTCCTCCCAGCTTCCCGCGTCGAGCTTGTTGTAGAAGCAACTGCGGCGTCCGGTATGGCAAGCGATACCGCCCGCCTGTTCGATCTTGAGAAGCACGACATCCTTGTCGCAATCGGTGCGGATTTCCAGCACCTTCTGCGTGTGTCCGGATTCCTCGCCCTTGTGCCAGAGCTTGCGCCGCGAGCGCGACCAATACACCGCCTCGCCGAGCTGGGCGGTCTTTTCCAGCGCCTCGCGGTTCATGAAGGCGAACATCAGCACCATACCGGTCTGCGCGTCCTGCGCGATCGCGGGCACGAGCCCCTGCTCGTCCCACTTGATTTCATTCAGCCACTTTTTCGTCACTGTCACAATCTGACCTCACTGGGCGGCCTACAGCCGCACCTCTATCCCTTGTGCCCGCATGTGTTCCTTGGCCTGACGCACGGTGTATTCGCCATAGTGAAAAATGCTCGCCGCCAGCACGGCATCCGCCCGCCCTTGCGTGACGCCGTCGGCCAGGTGCTGGAGGTTGCCCACCCCGCCGCTGGCGATGACGGGAATGGTCACCGCGTCGGCCACCGCGCGCGTCAATCCGAGATCGAAGCCGTTCTTGGTGCCGTCGCGATCCATGCTCGTCAGCAGGATTTCGCCCGCACCCAGCGCCGCGACCTGCCGGGCCCAGTCGATGGCGTCGATGCGGGTGTTGTTGCGGCCGCCATGGGTGAACACCTCCCATTTTCCCGGCGCGGTCTGCTTTGCGTCGATGGCGACCACGATACATTGCGAACCCACCTTGCCCGAAGCATCGGCGACGAGCTGCGGATTCTGCACGGCGGCGGTATTCATGCTGACCTTGTCGGCCCCGGCATTCAACAGGCGCCGCACGTCATCGACCTTGCGTACCCCGCCCCCCACCGTCAGCGGAATGAAGACCTGCTCGGCGCAGGCCTCGACGATGTGCAGGATGATGTCGCGATCGTCGGAACTGGCCGTGATGTCGAGGAAGGTGATCTCGTCGGCACCCTGCTCGTCGTAGCGCCGAGCGATCTCGACCGGATCGCCGGCGTCACGCAGTTCGACGAAATTGACGCCCTTGACGACGCGGCCTGATTTGACATCGAGACAGGGAATGATGCGCTTGGCGAGCATGCGGCCTGCGTTCTCAGTTGCCGTTGGCGAGCTTGTCCGCCTCGGCCTGCGCCTTGCGGAAATCGAGCCGGCCCTCGTAGATGGCGCGACCGGTGATGGCGCCCATGATGCCCTCGCCCGCAACGGCGCACAGCGCCGTGACGTCGGCCAGGCTGGCGATGCCGCCGCTGGCGATGACCGGGATGCGCAAGGCCTTTGCCAGTTTGACGGTCGCTTCGACGTTCACGCCGGACAACATGCCATCACGGCCGATATCCGTGTAAATCACCGCCTCGACGCCGTAGTCCTCGAACTTCTTGGCCAGGTCGACAACGTCATGGCCGGTCATTTTCGACCAGCCATCGACAGCCACCTTGCCGTCCTTGGCATCGAGTCCGACGATGATGTGGCCGGCGAAGGCCGTGCAGGCATCGTGCAGGAAACCGGGGTTCTTCACCGCCGCGGTACCGATGATGACGTAGCTGATGCCGTCATCGAGGCAGCGTTCGATGGTGTCGAGATCGCGGATGCCGCCCCCGAGCTGGACGGGGATTTCATCGCCGACCTCTTTCAGGATCGTTTTAATCGCCGCCTCGTTCTTCGGCTTGCCGGCAAACGCGCCGTTGAGGTCGACGAGGTGCAGGCGCCGTGCACCCTGGTCGATCCAGTGACGCGCCATGGCAGCGGGGTCTTCGGAAAATACCGTGGCATCGTCCATGACACCCTGTTTCAGGCGCACACAATGTCCGTCTTTAAGGTCAATCGCGGGGATCAGCAGCATAGTCGCAGTATCGATACGAGTGGATCAGGGGTTCCAGTGCATGAAGTTTTCGAGCAGGCGCAAACCGCCTGCCGCGCTCTTCTCCGGGTGGAATTGCACGGCGAAGATGTTAGCGCGGGCCACCGCGCTGGTAAAGGCAATCCCGTAGTTCGTCGTGCCGGCAATCGCATCCGGCTGCGCCGGCTCGACGTAGTAGCTATGCACAAAATAATAACGCGTACCGTCAGCAATGCCGTTCCAGAGCGGGTGCACGGCCGCCTGCCAGACTTCGTTCCAGCCCATGTGCGGCACCTTGAGCCGGACGCCGTGCTCATCGTGCATCGCAGCGTCCGGAAAGTGGCGCACCTGGCCGGGAAAAAGGCCAAGGCCGGCAACGTCGCCCTCTTCGCTGTGCTCGAAGAGCATTTGCAGGCCGATGCAAATGCCGAGGAAAGGTTTCTCGCCAGCCGCACGCACGACCGCGTCGGCCAGGCCGCGCGACCTGAGTTCGCGCATGCAGTCCGGCATCGCGCCCTGGCCGGGCACGATGATCCGCTCGGCATCCGCCAGAACCCTGGGGTCGGCAGTGACGTTAACTTGATGGCCCGGGGCGACGTGCTCGACCGCTTTCGCGACGGAGCGCAAATTCCCCATGCCGTAATCGACGATTGCGACGGTTTTCATCTGGCGTACGGAAAGTGCTAGAGGCTGCCCTTGGTCGAAGGCACCGCGCCGCCGGCACGCGTATCGGTGCTGATGGCCATGCGCAGGGCACGCGCGAAGGCCTTGAAGATCGACTCGGCCTGATGGTGCGCGTTGTCGCCCCGCAGGTTGTCGATATGCACGGTGATCCCGGCGTGATTGACGACCGCCTGGAAAAATTCACGCACCAGATCCACATCGAACTCGCCGATCAGGGCGCGCGTGAATTCGACATTGAAGCCGAGGCCCGGCCGGCCGGACAGATCGACCACGACGCGCGACAACGCCTCGTCGAGCGGCACGTAGGCGTGTCCATAGCGGGTCAATCCTTTCTTGTCGCCGAGGGCTTGCGCCAAGGCCTGCCCCAGCGTGATGCCGACATCCTCGATGGTGTGGTGTGCATCGATGTGCAGGTCGCCCTGTGCCTCGACCTGCAAGTCGATCATTCCGTGCCGGGCGATCTGGTCGAGCATGTGATCGAAAAAGCCGACGCCCGTCGCCAGTTGCGACTTGCCGGTGCCGTCCAGATCGAGCTTGACGCAGATCCGGGTTTCCAGCGTATTGCGTGAGATTTCAGCGGTGCGCATTGCTTGGTTTGGCCAAATGGCGGCAATTGAATTGCGTGCGGGGCATAATACCATTCCACCGCAATTTCCAACCCTGCCGACCTTGCCATGAGCCGATTCTGGAGCGCGACTGTCCGCGCCTTGCAACCCTATGTCCCCGGCGAGCAACCAAAGCTGCCGAATCTCGTCAAGCTCAATACCAACGAAAATCCCTACGGCCCGAGCCCGCGCGTGCTGGCGGCCCTGCAGGGGGAAGTCGGTGAAACGCTCAGGCTCTATCCCGATCCGGAAAGCACGCGGCTGCGCGAGGCCATTGCCACCTTCTTCGGTACCGTTACGCCGCAGCAGGTCTTCGTCGGCAACGGTTCGGACGAGGTGCTCGCGCATGCGTTCCTGGCCCTGCTCCGGCACGAAAAGCCCATCCTGTTTCCGGACATCACCTACAGCTTCTATCCGGTGTATTGCAAGCTGTACGACATTGACTATCGGACCGTGCCCCTCGATGAGCGTTTCGCCCTGCGCGTCGCCGACTATGGCCAACCCAACGGCGGCATCATCATTGCCAACCCGAATGCACCCACCGGCTGTGTGCTGCCGCCGGCCGACATCGAGACGCTGCTCAAGGCGAATCCGGACTCGGTTGTCATCGTCAACGAGGCCTACATCGACTTCGGCGGTGAATCAGTGGTCCCGCTGGTGAATCGCTATCCGAACCTGCTGGTGGTGCAGACGCTGTCCAAGTCGCGCGCGCTGGCGGGCTTGCGCGTCGGCTTCGCCATCGGCCATGCCGACCTGATCGATGGCCTGCAGCGGGTCAAGAACAGCTTCAACTCCTATCCGCTCGACCGCTGCGCCAGCGCCGGTGCAACCGCTGCCATCGAGGATCGCGAATGGTTCGACCGCACGCGGCAGGCGGTGATCCACACGCGGTCGTCCCTGACCCGGAATCTGGAAGAACTCGGGTTCGACGTCCTGCCCTCGGCGACGAATTTCATTTTCGCGCGCCATCCGCGCCACGATGCAGGCGCAACCGCCCAGGCGCTGCGGCAACACGGCATTCTCGTGCGGCATTTCAAACAGCCGCGCATCGAGCAGTTCCTGCGCATCACCATCGGCACCGACGCACAATGCGCGCTGCTGGTCGCCGCGCTGAAGGAAATTCTCGGCCCCTGAACAGCAAAACGGCACCGGAGTGCCGTCTCGCCAGGTCTGACTTTCGGGGCTGACTATCGGTACTTATTTCTTCAGGCGCAATTCCGCCGCGCGCTGGTGGGCAAACAGGCCTTCACCGTGCGCCAGCGTCGCGGCGATCGGACCGAGCGTCTGGGCACCCGCCACCGACACCTCGATGATGCTCGAGCGTTTCTGGAAATCGTAAACCCCCAGCGGGGAGGAGAAACGCGCACTGCGCGACGTTGGCAGCACGTGGTTTGGCCCCGCGCAGTAGTCGCCGAGCGACTCGGAACAATAGTGGCCCATGAAGATCGCGCCGGCGTGGCGGATCTTGCCAAGCAAGGCGCGCGGATTCTCGACCGACAGTTCAAGGTGTTCGGGCGCGATGCGGTTGGCGACGACGCAGGCCTCGTCGAGATCGCTGACGTGGATCAACGCACCACGGCCGTAAATCGAGGCCGAGATCACATCCTTGCGCGGCATGGTCGGCAGCAGGCGTTCGATGGCCGCGGCCACGCGGTCGAGATAGCCGGCATCCGGGCAGAGCAGGATGGCCTGCGCGAGTTCGTCATGCTCGGCCTGCGCAAACAGGTCGATCGCCGTCCATTCCGGATCGCCCGAACCGTCGGAGATCACCAGCACTTCGGAGGGTCCCGCAACCATGTCGATGCCGACTGTGCCGAAGACGCGCCGCTTGGCGCTGGCGACGTAGGCATTGCCCGGACCGACAATCTTGTTGACCTGCGGGACGGTCTGCGTACCGTAGGCCAGCGCGGCCACGGCCTGCGCACCACCGACGCAGAACACGCGGTCGACATTGGACAGGTGGGCGGCGGCGAGCACGAGCTGGTTTTTCAGGCCATCCGGCGTCGGCACGACCATGATGAGCTCCTTGACGCCCGCGACCTTGGCGGGAATCGCGTTCATCAGCACCGAGCTCGGGTAGGCGGCCTTGCCGCCGGGCACGTACAGGCCAACACGGTCGAGCGCGGTGACCTGCTGACCGAGGCAGGTGCCGTCGGCCTCGGTGTATTCCCACGAGTCGATCTTTTGCCGCTCGTGGTAGATGCGGATGCGCTCGGCGGCCTGCTTGAGCGCTTCACGCTGATCGTTCGGCAGGTTTTTATAGGCCGCTGCGAGTTCGCTCAGCGGGAGCTCAAGCTCGGCCATGGTCTTGGCGTCGAGCCGGTCGAAACGGCGCGTGTAGTCCAGCACGGCACTGTCGCCCAGCATGCGCACATTGGCGAGCACGTCGGCAACGGTGCGCTCGATGGCTTCATCGGTGTTGTTGTCGAAAGCCAGCAACGTATCGAGCGTGGACAGGAATTCGGGATCGCGGGAGGACAGACGACGGAGGCTAGGGGTATTGGAGGTCATGACAGGGCGCTTTCAAATGAATCGATAACCGGTTGGAGCAGGCCGCGCTTCATCTTCAGGCTGGCCTGGTTGACGACGAGGCGCGAGGAAATCGGCATGATGTCCTCAACCTCGACAAGATTGTTGGCCTTGAGCGTCCCCCCCGACGACACCAGGTTAACGATTGCATCGGCAAGCCCCGCGAGCGGCGCGAGTTCCATCGAGCCGTAGAGCTTGATCAGATCGACATGTACGCCCTTCGCGGCGAAATGCGCGCGGGCGGTGTTGATGTACTTGGTCGCCACGCGCAGGCGCGCGCCGGGCCGCACAGCGGCCGCGTAGTCGAAGCCGGCCGGCGTCGCCACGCACATGCGACACTTGGCGATCTTCAGGTCGAGCGGCTGATAGAGACCGGCGCCACCGTGTTCGAGCAGCACGTCCTTGCCGGCGATGCCGAGGTCGGCCGCGCCGTATTGCACATAGGTTGGAACGTCCGACGCCCGCACGATGACGACACGCACGTCGGGCCGGTTGGTGCCGATGATAAGCTTGCGCGACTGTTCGGGATTCTCGCTGGGCACAATGCCGGCGGCGGCAAGCAGCGGCAGGGTTTCTTCGAAGATGCGGCCCTTCGACAGGGCGATGGTGATGTCGGCGGAAGCGTTCATGGCGTTATTTTACGCGCCGGACCTTCGCCCCCAGCGCCGCGAGTTTCTGTTCCATCTGCTCATAGCCGCGATCGAGGTGGTAGATGCGCTCAATGAGCGTCTCGCCGCGGGCCGCGAGGCCTGCGATCACAAGGCTGGCCGAGGCGCGCAAGTCGGTAGCCATCACTGTCGCACCGTCGAGCTGCTCGACGCCCTTGACGAAGGCGCTGTTGCCGTCGATCTTGATGTCGGCACCAAGACGGATCAGTTCGACCGCATGCATGAAGCGGTTTTCGAAGATGGTTTCGCGGATCACCGCCGTGCCATCGGCTACGGCGTTGATCGCCATGAACTGGGCCTGCATGTCCGTCGGGAAGGCGGGATAGGGCGCGGTGCGGATGCTCACGGCATTCAGTCGGCGCGGTGCCTTGAGGCGGATCGCGTCGCGTTCGAGCACGATCTCGCAGCCGGTATCCATCAGCTTGTCGACCACGGCATCGAGATAGCTGCCGGCGGTATGGGTGAGTCGCACCTCCCCGCCGGTCGCGGCGGCGGCACAAAGATAGGTGCCCGTTTCGATGCGGTCGGGCATGATGCGGTGCGTCGTGCCGTGCAGGCGTTCGACACCGCGAATGCGGATCACGTCGGTCCCCGCGCCGGAGATATTGGCGCCCATCGCGACGAGGCAGTTGGCCAGATCGACGACCTCGGGTTCGCGAGCGGCGTTCTCGATCACGGTCTCGCCGTCGGCAAGGCAGGCCGCCATCATCAGGTTCTCGGTGCCGGTCACCGTCACCATGTCAGTGAATAGACGCGCACCCTTGAGTCGACCATTGGCCGCCTTCGTTCGCGCGTGCACGTAGCCGTGCTCGACGCTTGTCTCCGCACCCATCGCGGTAAGTCCCTTGATGTGCTGGTCGACCGGCCGAGCGCCGATCGCGCAACCGCCAGGCAACGAGACGCGGGCTTCGCCGCAGCGTGCCGTCAACGGACCGAGGACCAGCACCGAAGCGCGCATCGTCTTGACCAGTTCGTAGGGCGCGACCGGGTTGTCGAGGCAGGAGGCGTCGAGAGTTACCACCGCCAGTGCCGCCCCCGTATTGGCGGCGGTACCGGCAGATGCCGTCCCGCCAGCGCTGACTTTCTCCTGCGTCACCTTAACGCCCATCTGCGTGAGCAGTTTGAGCATGGTGGCGATGTCATTCAGGTCGGGAACATTGGTGAGTGTCAGCGGTTCGCGCGTCAGCAGCGCAGCGCACAGCAAGGGTAGTGCGGCGTTCTTGGCCCCGGAGATGGCGATCTCGCCGGCGAGGGCCGTGCCGCCCTCGATCAGCAGCTTATCCAAGGTGGCCCCGCTCTTTCGCTTCGGCCGGCGTAAGGCACTGCATCGACAGCGCGTGCAGCGCCTCGGTCTCGAAGTGCTCGCGCAACACGGCATTGACGCGCTGCTGGCGTTGTACGCGATTCAACCCTTCGAAACTCTGGCTGACGATGAGTGCCTCGAAATGACGGCCGTCGCCTTCGACGGAGAGGAGTTCGCATTCCAGGCCGTCATGAATCCAGCTCTTGATTTGTTGTGGAAGCAGCATGTGGGTCGAGAGCGTATTGAATCAGGAAAGGGGAAGGAGTTCCGCGACCCCATAAACATCGGCGAGACTGCGCAGCGTCTGGGGCGGATTGACAAGCGAGATCGCTTTGCCCTGGGCCTGAGCTGCACGTTGCCAGCCGAACAGGACCGCAAGGCCGGAGGAATCGATCTCCGTCACGTCGGCCAGATCGAAACGGGTTTTGCCCTGATCCACCGCAGCGACACCTTGCGCGAGGAGCGTTGCGGCATTGTCCGTCGTCATGCTGCCGGACACGGCAAAACCCTCGGCAACAGCGGTCATGGCGGGAGCGGTCATCCGGTCAAACCTTATGCCGTTTCAGGACTTGTTCTTCGCCTGCAGGGTGCGAATCAGGCCATCGACGCCGCCCTTCTGAATTTCCTGGGCAAACGACGAACGATAATTGGTCACAAGGCTGACCCCGCCGACTTCTATGTCATAGACCTTCCAGCCGGCTGTTAACTTCTCGAGGAAGTAGTCGATGCCGATTGGCTTGCCGCCCGACTGCTTGACCTCGGTGCGCACCTTGACGTCGGTATCGGATGCAGCCATTTTGAACGGCTTGAACGAAATTTCCTGATTGCGGTACTCAGTGAGCGCCTTGGAATAGGTGCGCACCAGAAGATTGCGAAACTCGTCGACCAGTACCTTTAGCTGTTCCGGCGATGCTTTTCGCCCCTCGCGGCCCAGCGCCAATTGGGTCATGCGCTGGAAATTGAAGTGCGGCAGGATCTTCGTTTCGACGATATCCAGCGTTTTCCTGGAATTGCCATTCTGGAGATCCGTGTCGTTACGGACGGCAGCCAGCACTTCATTGGTGACGGTCTTGACGAGCGCATCCGGCGCCAGATCGGCGGCGATGGCGGTGGCTGAAAAGAAGAAAGCGGCCAGCAGGCCCAGCAGGGTTTTCATGGTCAGTCCTTGCAAAGGCAGGAATCAGTCGGCTAGTTCGCGCGGCGGGTTGCCGTCATGCACCAGATTGCGGCGACGCTGCAGATAGCCGTCGCGGACATAAGCATACTTGTCAAGGGCGGCTTCCTCGATCACCTTGTCAGCCGGCAACAGGTCGGCACGCGCATCGATCAGGCGCAGCGCGGCCAGTGAATTGCGCGTCGCGACATGGTTGACGTTGCCCACCGGGTCGACCGTCACATCCAGCACCAGACCCGCCGTGTCGCGCACCGTGCGCGGCCCGAACACCGGGATGACGACATAGGCGCCATCGCCCATACCCCAGCGGCCGAAGGTCTGGCCGAAATCCTCTTCATGTTTTTCAAGGCCTGCCTCGCTCGCCACGTCGAAAATACCCAGGATGCCGACGGTGCTGTTGAGTATCACTCGGCCAAGATCGCTGACGGCCTGACCTGGCTTGCCCTGCAGCAGGTTGTTCACGCCGATGAACAGATCGGCGATATTGCCGAAGAAATTGGTCACGCCGGTGCGCACCGGCATCGGCAGGACTGCATCGTAGCCTTGGGAGACAGGCTTGATCAGTACCGTATCAAGGCCCTCGTTGAAGGCGAACATGGCACGGTTGAATCCCTCGATCGGATCCTTCGGGTTGCCCGAGGTCGCGCATCCGCCGAGCATGCCTGCAATCGCCGCCGCAGCCAGCAGGGCCTTGAGATGTTTGACTGTCGCTTTCGAATTCATCAGTTGTACCTTTCTGAACTATTTCTTGCCATCGTCTTCCGCTGCCTTGCTGAACATGAACTGGCTGATCAGCTTTTCCAGCACCATCGCCGACTGCGTCTTCTTCATCGTCTCGCCGGCCTTGAGCATCTCCGGATCGCCGCCGACATCGAAACCGACGTACTGCTCGCCCAGCAAGCCGGACGTATTGATGGTGGCAAACGTGTCGCGCGGAAACTCATAACGCTTGTCGACCTGCATCGTCACCAGCGCGGTGTAGCTGTCGAGATCGAACTTGATTTCACCGACACGGCCCACCACGACGCCCGCGCTTTTCACCGGCGCACGCACCTTCAGGCCGCCGATGTTATCAAAATGCGCCTGCAGGGCATAGGTTTCACCCACATCCGTGGAACTCAGGTTGCCGACCTTGAGTGCCAAAAACAACAACGCGGCCAAGCCGATGGCAACGAAAAGCCCAACCCAAAGATCAATTGTGGCACGGTTCATCAAATTCCCCTGAACATGAATGCGGTCAAGACAAAGTCGGCGGCCAGAATGGCCAGCGAAGAAGTCACCACGGTGCGCGTGGTCGCGCCGGAGACGCCTTCCGCAGTTGGATCGGCATCATAGCCTTCGAAAACGGCAATCCAGGTCACGATGACGCCAAAGACAAAGCTCTTGATGACGCCATTCATGATGTCCTCGCGAAAATCCACGGCCGCCTGCATCTGCGACCAGAACGAGCCTTCATCCACGCCGATCAACTGCACGCCGACCAGATAGCCGCCGAACACGCCCATCGCCGAAAACAGCGCCGCCAGCAGCGGCATCGAAATCACGCCGGCCCAGAAGCGCGGCGCCACCACGCGCGCGATCGGATTAACGGCCATCATCTCCATGGCCGATAACTGTTCGGTCGCCTTCATCAGGCCGATTTCGGCCGTGATCGCCGATCCGGCGCGACTGGCAAAAAGCAAGGCGGCCACCACCGGGCCGAGTTCGCGCACCAGCGACAATGCCACCAGAATGCCAAGCGCCTCCGAAGATCCATAGCGTTGCAGCGTGTCGTAGCCCTGCAGGCCGAGCACCATGCCGACGAACAGGCCAGAGACCAGAATGATGATGAGCGACAGCACGCCGGTGAAATAAATTTCCCGGATTGTCAGATGAAAGCGCCTCAGCGCCGTGCCGGAATACAGCACCGTCATCAGCAGGAAACGGATGGCGAACCCCAGTCGCCAGAGGCGATCGGTGGCCTTGTGTCCCAGTTGCCGCAGCAATTCGACGGGGTTCAAGACCACCACCTCTGGGGCTTGTCCGGCTGCGCCATTAGCTCCTCGCCGTAGGGGCGCGATGGATAATGGAAATTGCACCGGGCCGTCGGACTCGCCCCAGACGAACTGGTGCACGTAGGGCTCGGTCGAGTGCTTGATGTCCTCGGCAGTGCCTTCGGCGACGATCTTGCCGGCCGAAACGAAATAGACGTAGTCGACGATCTTCAGCGACTCCTGCATGTCATGGGTGACGACGATCGAGCTGATGCCCAACGCATCGTTGAGCTTGCGGATCAACTCGCCGACGATCGACAGCGAAATCGGGTCAAGTCCGGCAAACGGCTCGTCGTACATGATCAGCATCGGATCGAGCGCAATGGCCCGCGCCAGCGCAACGCGACGCGCCATGCCGCCGGAAAGCTCCGAAGGCATCAGGTGCTGCGCTCCGCGCAGTCCGACGGCATGCAACTTCATCAGCACCAGATCGTGGATCAGGTCCTCGGACAGATCGGTATGCTCGCGCATCTGGAACGCCACGTTGTCGAAGACCGACATGTCGGTAAACAGGGCGCCGAACTGGAACAGCATGCCCATGCGGCGCCGCAAGCCATAAAGCCCATCGTTGTCGAGCTCATGGACAACCTGCCCACCCACCCGCACCTCGCCCGATGTCGGCTTCAACTGCCCGCCGATCAGCCGCAGCGTCGTCGTCTTGCCGCAACCAGAAAGTCCCATGATCGCCACCACCCTGCCCCGCGGAATGGTCATGTTGATCCCGGTGAGGATGGCACGATTGTCGTAGGCAAAGTTGAGGTTGCTGATCTGGACGAGCGGTTCGGATGACACAGGCAAGTATGTAAAAAAATGAACGGGAATTATAACCGCAGCCCATGGCCGGCTTCAGGCCATGAAAAGCCAAAACGCGGACGATCCACGACAAATCGCCACTTTGGGGTGCTGTTTCTCGATTTATCACGGCAATCCGAACGGGTAAGATCGATTTCAATGACAACCTCCGACCAAGCGCGACCCACCTTGCTGATCGTCGATGACGACCCGTTGATCGCCGAAACCCTGCGCTACTATTTGGAGAATGACTTTGAGGTCGCCCTCGCCGCAAGCCGGTCCGAGGCGATGCACTGGATCAAGGCCGGGGCGGCGCCCCCCGATCTCGCCCTTGTCGATCTCGGCTTGCCGCCGACCCCACATCGCCCTCAGGAGGGTTTCGCGCTCATCAGCGACCTGCTCGCCAGCTCGCCCCAGATCCGCATCGTCGTCCTGTCGGGTCAGAACGATAGCGCCAATGCCCGCCATGCCCGCACACTGGGTGCACTCGAATTCATACCGAAGCCGGTCGCGCCGGATCGCTTGCGCCAACTCCTGCGGCAACTCCTCGACATCCCGGCCGGGCAGCCCGACGAAGCGGATCTGGCCATGCTCGGCGACAGCCCGGCCATGCAGAAACTGCGCCTGCAGTTGCGGCAATATGCCGACGCCCCATTCCCGGTATTGATTGAGGGGGAATCGGGTAGCGGCAAGGAGCTGGCTGCGGCCGCATTGCACAAACTCTCCCAGCGCAATCAAAAACCCTATGTGACGCTGAACTGCGCAGCCATTGCCCCGACGCTCGTCGAACCCACGCTGTTTGGGCATGCGAAAGGGGCGTTTACCGGGGCAACCGGCGCGCGCGGCGGCTTTTTCGAGGAGGCCGCGGGCGGCACGCTACTGTTGGACGAGGTCGGCGAGTTGCCCCTCGACCTGCAGCCGAAACTGCTGCGCGTGCTTGAAAACGGCGAATACCAGCGCGTCGGCGAAACCCAGCCGCGCCAGTCGCATGCGCGCGTCATCGCCGCCACCAATCGCGACCTGAAAAACGAGGTGCGCGCGGGCCGTTTCCGCGCCGACCTTTATCACCGCCTGTCCGTATTCACGATCACGGTGCCACCCTTGCGCGACCTGGGCAGCGATCGCCTGCGCCTGCTCGACCACTTCAGGCAGCAGATTGCCCGCCAGTTTCATCAGGCACCTTTCAGCTTCGCACCCGACGCGGAAAGGCTCTGGCGCGAATACGACTTTCCGGGCAATGTGCGCGAACTGCGCAACATCGTGATTCGCCTCTCCGCACGCTACCCGGGCCAGCGCATCGACGCCGGTACGCTGGCCGAGGAATTCGATCCGCAGGAGACTGCGGCGACGCTGCCTGCCGAACGGGAAGCTATGATCGAAAGAGCAGGCCGCAACCTGACCGAACAATCGGGCCATTTCAACCTCGATGCCACCCTGATGCGCTGGGAAGATGCCTACATCGAGGCAGCCCGGCGCATGGCGAACGGCAATATCAGCCAGGCGGCGCGACTGCTCGGCATCAACCGCACCACGCTCTACAACCGTCTCGAGACGCTCGCCCGGGAACGGGTGCAGGACACACCGACCACCTCCTGAATCCCTTTATGTACCTGGAACATTACGGCCTCGCCGAACCCCCCTTCCGCATCACGCCGCACACGGACTTCTTCTTTGCCGGCGCCAATCGCGGCGCCACGCTGGAGGCGCTGCTCTACGCCATTACCCACGACGAAGGCATCGTGAAAATCAGTGGCGAGGTTGGCAGTGGCAAAACCATGCTTTGCCGGGTGTTGATGGAGCGCCTGCCGGAGACCGTCGTCATCGTCTATCTGGCCAATCCCTCGTTGTCGCGCGAGGACATCCTGTTTGCGCTGGCTGACGAACTGGGCATCGAAGTCGCCGACAACAGCCGTGCCGCCTCGGTCATGCGCGCCCTGCAGGAAAAGCTGGTCACGCTTTACGCCGAAGGCAAGCAAGTGGTCGTCCTGATCGACGAAGCCCACGCCATGCCGATGGAGACACTCGAGGAAATCCGCCTGCTGTCGAACCTCGAATCGAACCGCCACAAGCTCCTCCAACTGGTGCTGTTCGGCCAGCCGGAACTCAACGCAACGCTGGCGCGGGTCGATATGCGCCAACTGCGCGAACGCATTACCCAAAATTTCAATCTTGAGCCCCTGGTTCACGAAGATATCGCACAATATCTCGATTTCCGCATGCGGGCAGCCGGTTACCATGGCCCGAGCGTGTTCGCGCCCGAAGCCATCAAACGGATCGCCAAGACTTCCGAGGGACTGACCCGGCGCATCAACATCCTCGCCGACAAGGCTTTGCTGGCCTCATTCGCCAACGGCACGCATCAGGTCGGTGCCAAGGAAACCGAAGCCGCCATCAAGGACTCGGAGTTTTCCTCCCCGCAGGCTTCGACAAGGAAAACGCCGCGCAATGGCCCTTCGGGGCTGCTTTGGGCCGCCGTCGGCGCCATGGGCATGCTGGCCATCGTCGCACTTTGGCAATTCGTGACCAAGGCGCCCGAACCTGTACCGGCCGCGCCGACACAGATCGCCGCCCCACCCGCGAGTTCGGCCGAATCACCCTCACCTGCTGCCCAACCAGAACCCGCACCGGTCACGCCCCCAGCGGACAGCAAACCTGCCGAGGCACCCCAGGCGACACCTGAAAAAGTCACCACGACTCCCTTACTCGACAAACTATTGATCGAAAGTCGTTCCTGGCTGGATACGGTCACCGACAATCGCTGGTTCGTACAGTTATTTACCGCCATCGACGCCGACAACCCGGAGCAAGTCGAGGCTTTCCTAGTGCGGGTCCGCAACGCCGGACTGGAAATGGCGCAAGTACGGGTTTACCACCTGAAAATCGACGACAAAGACCGTTACGGCATCATTTTCGGGGATTATGCTTCGCACAAAGATGCCGTAAATGTATTGAATGCACTGCCGCCGGAACTCAAACGCTATCGCCCCTACCCGCGCCAAGCCGTCAGGCTGAAGCTCGATGGACGTTCCACGAACAAGAACTAACGTTGAATTTCTAGGATATTCAAATGGTTGCCAATATTTCTTCGCGTGATATGATCAATGCAACCATGCTATTACCCGCCCGGACAACGGCCATGAAAAAGCATTTCCTGATCTCGGTACTCGCCCTCGCGGTATCCGCCTGCAGCAACGCCCCCATCCAGCCGCCGGGTGACAGTCATCTGCGCGCGGAGAAAGTCAGTGCTGGCGGGACGGCACAAATTCCGCCGCCGGTCCTCCAGACGCCGTCCCTGCCCAAACCCAAGGCAGTAGCCAAGACCGAAACCTACAGTGTGGTCGTGAACAACGTGCGCGTGCAGGAACTGCTGTTCGCCCTTGCCCGCGACGCCAAGATCAATGTCGATATCCACCCCGGCATCGAAGGCTCCGTAACCCTCAACGCCATCGACCAGACCTTGCAGCAACTGCTGTCCCGCATCGCCAAGCAGGTGGATCTGCGCTGGGAAATGGACGGGCCCAACCTCGCGGTCATGCCCGACACCCCCTTCCTGCGGACCTACAAGGTAGATTATGTAAATATGTCCCGGGATACCAGCGGTGTCGTGGCAGTCACCACCCAGATCGCCTCCACGGGGGCGGGCGCGACGGCGACCGGCGGCGCGGCCGCCGCGACCGGCAGCAACAACTCCCTGACCAAGATCGAGAACAAGTCGCAGAACCGCTTCTGGGATACGCTCGAGAAAAATATCAAGGATCTCTTGCGCGAAACCGACAAGGTGCTTCCCGAAGGCTCGAGCGAAACGATCATCGAGCGACAGGATGAACAGGCCACGACCGGCACCGGGGCGACCCCCCCCACGCCGGGAGGACGTGGCGGGAATGTGCCGACCAATCTGGCGGCCAGCCCCAACCCGGCCACCCTGCAACAGAGCGGCGTTACTGTGACCCGCAAATCCACCTTCCGCGAAGCGGCGGCGGTGATCATCAATCCCGAAACGGGCATCGTCAGCGTGCGCGCATCCGGGCGCCAGCATGAAAAGATTCAGGAATTCCTCGACCAGGTCATGAGTTCCGCCCGCCGTCAGGTGCTGATCGAGGCGACCGTGGCCGAAGTGACCCTTTCGCAAAACTACCAACAAGGCATCGACTGGAGCCGCATGCGCTCCAATGCGCTGGCTACCGGGCTAACCCTCGCCCAAACCAACCCCGCTGCCGTCGGAGCCGGACTATTCACCCTGGGCGTGCGCCAGGTTTCTTCTTCGGGTGGCGTTTTCTCGGCCACACTGAAACTGCTTGAAGATTTCGGCAACGTCCGGGTACTTTCGAGTCCCAAGCTGTCGGTGCTGAACAATCAGACGGCGATTCTCAAGGTGGTGGATAACTTGGCGTATTTCACCATCAAGGCCGATACGACGACCAACCAGACGGCTTCCACGACAACCTACACCACGAATCTGTATTCAGTACCAGTCGGGCTGGTGATGAACGTCACACCCCAAATCAGCGCCGAAGACACAGTGCTGCTCAACATCCGCCCGAGCATTTCGCGCAAGTACGGCACCGTGATCGATCCCCACCCCGAACTCCAGCGCCTCGGCATCAAGAACGAGATTCCGGTCATCCGCACGCGTGAAATGGAATCCATCCTGCGCGTCGAAAACGGCAACATCGCCGTCATGGGCGGGTTGATGGAGGACAGCATGGACAATTCCGACCAGGCGGTGCCCGCCATTTCAGGCATTCCGATCTTGGGCAACCTGTTCCAGAACCGTAACGATACGCGCCGCAAGACGGAACTCGTGGTTTTCCTGCGTCCCGTCGTGATCAAGGACGCCAGCATTCATGGAGATTACGCCGAGTATCGCGACCAGATGCCCCGCGGCAGTTTTTTCGACAAGGACACCGTCGCTCCCCCACGCCAGCAGTTTGATTTCCGGAGTAACACGCAGTGAGCTTGCTGATGGACGCACTCCGCAAGGCGGAGCTGCAAAAGCAGCAAGGCGCGGCCTCGGAAGGTCCGCCGACAGCCAGATCAGGCAATGGGGATGCGGGAAGCTTGAGCCTCGAGCCCTTGTTGGAACAGGGCAGCGTCACACAGGTTGCGGCCGATTCCGCATTGCCGCAAGCGGACCGCAACCGGCGCCTGCCCGAATTGCCAAAGCGTCTCGAAGAGCTTGACGATCAATTCTTCACGTCCGATCCGGCGGTACAGAAATCCATCCGGGCGCTCGCCGAAACCCAAACCCGGGGAACGGAATCCACTGCGCCGGCGGGCAAAGGAATCCCCCTCCCTTCGCGTGAAGCAGCGCAAAACGTATTCGCGGCAAAACAACCGGCGGCAGCCGTAGGCAATGGCTTCACCATCGTGGTCGGTACCGCAACCCTGATTGCCGTCGCCGTGATCGGCGGTTACTTCTACTGGCAGATGCAACCCAAGGGCGGCCTCACCACAAATCCGGCCTTGTCCTCAATGCCTGCGGCTGCACCTTCAACACAAACCCCAATTCCGGTTGCTGCAGTCACCCCGTCGTCGACACGGATGGCGGCAGGGGAGCCAGCGAAATCCGTGACCTCCGCCCCGCCGGCCGGCATGACCCCGAGCCCGCAGGAAGTGAACGGGACGACCAAGCCTGAAACGACCGCAACAAAACCGCCTCGTAGAGAGCGCGACGCTGCCTTGGCGATGCGTCCCGCGGCTGCCCAGGCGGTCAACCCAGCGGACGCCGACATCCACTTCAGCACGAAGGCCAAGAAAACCGACAGTTCGATGGAGACAGCCCATGCCGCCTTCACGCGCGGTGACAACGAGCAGGCCCGCTCGATCTGGATGAAAGCCCTGCAGAACGATTCCCGCAACATCAATGCCCTGCATGGTCTGGCAGCATTGGCCCTCCAGGAAGGCCGGCCGGAACAGGCTTCCCTGCTCTATCGGCGCGTGCTCGAAGTCGACCCCAGGGATGCCGTCGCGTACGCCGGTCTCGTGTCCATCAACGTCCCGCGGGATGTGCGTCAAACGGAAAGTCAGCTCAAGCGCCTGCTGTCGGAACAACCCGATTCGCCCCACCTGAACTTCTCGCTGGGCAATCTGTACCTGGCCGAATCCCGCTGGTCCGAAGCCCAGCAGGCCTTTTTCAAGGCCCATGTCGCGGCCCCGGCGAATCCGGACTTTCTTTACAACCTCGCGGTCAGTCTCGATCACCTGCACCAGGACCGCCTGGCCGCGCAGTACTACACGCGGGCACTGGCTGCCGCGCAGACCCAGAGCGCATCTTTTGATTCCGTGCGGGTCGAGGATCGCATCAAGATGCTGCAAGCGGAACCCAAGTGACTGCTGACCGCCAGATCGCTCACGCAAAGAGATAACGCACAGGGATGAACGCCAACCGCCAGCCCATCGGACAGGTCCTGATCGCCCGCGGCGTCATCAGCGAGGACCAGTTGCGCATTGCCCTGCTGGAGCAGATGAAGTCGAACCTGCCGGTCGGCAAGCTGCTGGTGAGCCTGGGGTTCGTGTCGGAGGCAACGCTGCGCGATGCCCTCGGCGAGTCGCTCGGCCAGAAGTCCATCGACCTCAGTCGCGCCACGGTCGATCCAGCCGCGCTTCGGCTTATCCCCAAGGACGTCGCCAAACGGCATCATCTGCTGCCCCTCGACTACGCCGCGGAGATGCGCCGGCTGACGGTCGCGATCGCCGACCACAACGACATCGTGGCGCTCGACAAGCTGCGCGCCCTGATCTCGCCAGACCTCCTCATCGACACCGTTCTGGCGGGCGAATCCGAGATTGCGCGCGCCATTGATCAGCACTATGGCTACGAACTCTCGATCGACGGCATTCTGCACGAGATCGAAACCGGCGAAATCGATTTTCGCAGCCTGGCCGCCTCGTCGGACGAATATAGCCAACCGGTCGTCCGCCTGATCGACGCGCTGCTGACCGACGCGGTCAAGCGCGAAGCCTCCGACATCCATTTCGAGCCGGAAGCCAGCTTCCTGCGCATCCGCTACCGGATTGACGGCATCCTGCGCCAGATCCGGGCGCTGCATAAATCCTACTGGGCAGCGATGATGGTCCGGCTCAAGGTAATGAGCGGCATGAACATCGCCGAGATGCGCGCACCGCAGGATGGACGTATCTCGATGTCGATCGGTGGTCGCGACGTCGATTTCCGCTGCGCGGTCCAGCCGACCATCCATGGCGAAAACATGGTGCTGCGCATTCTTGACCGCCACAAGGGCATCGTACCCCTCGACCGGCTCGGGCTCGATGATGAGCAAATGGAGCAGCTCCGCCGCATGATGGTGCGCCCCGAGGGCATCATCCTCGTCACCGGCCCGACCGGCAGTGGCAAGACGACCACCCTCTACTCGATGCTGAGCCACATCAACGATGAAGGCATCAACATCATGACCCTCGAGGATCCGGTCGAGTATCCGATGGCCATGATCCGCCAGACATCCGTCGCCGAAGCCGCCAAGCTCGACTTTGCCAATGGCATCCGTTCGATGATGCGCCAGGATCCGGATGTCATTCTGGTCGGCGAGATTCGCGATGCCGAAACCGCCGAAATGGCGTTTCGCGCCGCGATGACCGGCCACCAGGTCTTTTCGACCCTGCATACCAACTCGGCGCTGGGCGTCATTCCCAGGCTGCTGGACATTGGCGTCCTGCCCGACATCATGGCCGGCAACATCATCGGCGTCATTGCCCAGCGACTCGTGCGCAAGCTGTGCCCCCATTGCCGCAAGTCATACACGCCGGGGCGTGAGGAACTGCGCGTACTGGGCATGGATCCGCACCGGCAGGCCCCGGTGCTCTACCGCCCGTCGGGTTGTCAGTCGTGCGACTACCAGGGCTATCGCGGCCGCATCGCGATCATGGAAATCCTGCGCATGGACGATGATATCGACGACCTGGTCGTGCGCCGCGCCACGCATCGCGAGATCCGCATGGCCGCCGCGACCAAGGGTTTTCGCACACTCGCCGACGATGGGGTACGGCGTGTCATTGAAGGGGTCACGGCGCTCGAGGAAGTGATGCGCGTGATCGACCTGACCGAGCGAATGTGAATATGGTCATCCACGCTCGCTATACCGGCCCGGCAAGGACCTGACCATGCCGCTCCACGGCTACAAGGCGATGGACACGGATGGCAAGGTTGTCCATGGCCGCATGGATGCGCTCAACCTGGTCGATCTCGAAATGCGCCTGCGCCGCATGGACCTCGACCTGATCAATGGCGAACAGGTCAAGCAGGGCAGTTTCGGCGGCAGCCAGATCGGGCGGCGCGAACTGATCACTTTCTGCTTCCACCTCGACCAGCTGGCCCGGGCCGGGGTACCGATCATCGAAAGCCTCACCGACCTGCGCGACAGCCTCGAAAACCCGCGCTTTCGCGAGGTGCTGGCCGACCTGATCGAAAGCGTCGAGGGCGGCAGGACGCTCTCGCAAGCGCTGGCCGGACATCCGCAGGTATTCGATGGCGTTTTCGTCAGCCTGATCCAGGCTGGCGAGGAAACCGGTAACCTCCCGCATGTACTGCACAGCCTGACCGAATCGCTGAAGTGGCAGGATGAACTGGCCGCGCAGACCAAGAAGCTCATCATGTATCCCGCGTTCCTCGGTGTAGTGGTCGTGCTGGTCACGCTGTTCATGATGCTGTACCTCGTGCCCAAGATGGTCTCCTTCCTCAGGAACATGGGCCAGGAATTGCCGTTGCACACGCAGATTCTGATCGCCACCTCGAACTTCTTCGTCAATTACTGGTACATCGCGATCGGCTTGCCCATCCTGCTGGCGGCCGGCATTGCCGTGGCGGTACGTTCGAATCCGCAGGCGCGCCAGCGCTTCGACGCCGCCAAGCTGACCTTGCCCTGGGTCGGCGAGATTCTCAAGAAGATCATTCTCTCGCGCTTCGCGGGCGTGTTCGCCATGATGTACGCCTCGGGCATTTCGGTGCTCGACTCGATCCGCACCACGCAGAATGTTGTCGGGAACACGGTGATCCGGCAGGGCCTGCAGCGCGTCGAGGAAATGATCGGCGAAGGCCAGAGCATCACGGCGGCCTTCCAGAACGTTGGCCTATTTCCACCGCTCGTCATCCGCATGTTGCGCGTTGGTGAAAACACGGGTTCGCTCGATACCGCGCTGACGAATGTCAGCTATTTCTACAACCGGGATGTGCGCGAATCGATCGCCCGGGTACAGTCCATGATCGAGCCCGCCATGACGATAATCGTCGGCTTCATCCTCGGCTGGGTCATGCTGGCGGTACTCGGACCGATTTACGACACCATCTCCAAACTGAAGTTCTGACAGACATGCCACAGCGCCGCGTGCTTTTCTTCGACAATTCGCGCCTGACCGCCTACCGCGTGCACAGCGGAGTGGTGCTTCACGAAGCCGGTTTCGCGGGCGACGAAGCCGGATTGGCGGCCTTCGGCGATTATCTGACCCGGCATCGGCGCAGCCTGTTCATGGTCCTGGCCGATGCGTCCGAGGAAACCTTCCAGACCGAAGACATCCCCTACAGCACCGGCAAGGACCGTCAAGCCATCATCCAGCGCAAGCTGGCACAACATTTCTATGGCACCCCCTATTCGCTCGCGGTATCGCAGGGGCGGCTGAAATCGGGACGGCGCGACGAACGTTTGCTGCTGATGGCCCTGACGCAACCGCAACACCTCGAACCGTGGCTCGACGTACTGCGCGCGCGCAAGGCCATCCTGGCCGGCGTCTACTCGTTGCCACAAACCATTGCCGGCTTCTTGCCCGGCAAGACGTCCGAACAAGTGCTGTTGCTGACGCTGACCCGCGCCGGCCTGCGGCAGACTTATTTCGACGCAGGCCAGATGCGGTTCTCGCGCCTGACACCGCTGATTCACGACAGCGCCGACACCTCGGCCATTGCGGCCGCAAGCGAGGCGGTCAAGATGCATCAGTACCTCGCCAGTCAGCGACTGATCCAGCGCGACAAGCCGCTGACGACCCGCGTGCTCGTGCATCCTGCCGAAGCGGCCGCCATGCGGGCGCGCTGTCTCAGCAACTCGAGCCTGCATTTCGAGTTCGTCGATTTGCTCGAAGAAGCGCGCCGTACCGGCCTGCGCGTTGCGCTGACCCATTCCCAGGCAGACATGCTGTTCTGCCACCTCCTGGTCAAGAAGCCGCCCGCCAAACAATTCGCCCCACCCGAGGAACTCGACTTTTATCGCCTCTGGCAAACCCGTTTCGGCTTGAAGGTCGCGGGGGCTTTCGTGCTCGCGGGCGGCCTGCTGTTCTCGGCCAATCATGGCCTCGACATTCTGACGCTGCAGGGCGAGGTCGAGCAGACGCGCCAGCAAAACGAGGCGAACCAGGCGCAATACATGGCCAAGATGCAGGCACTGCCGAAAATCCCGCTCGGTACCGACGACCTGCGTACCCTGATCGGGCGCTACGACCAGGTCGCCCTGCGTGCCCAGGGCCCCGCACCCCTGCTGATCCAGGTCAGCCAGTCGCTTGACGCCTTCCCGGCAATCACACTCGACTGGATCGAATGGGGCATCGTCGAGCAGATCGGAGCCACCTCTCTCAACACGGCCAATGCGGCCGGCGTGGCGCCCGCGCAGCCGCAGTCTCCCGTGCCACCGCACCTCATGAGCGGTCCTTATACCCAGGCGATCATCACCGCCCGCCTGCCGATCAGCATGGTCGGCGACAACCGCGGGCAACTTGCCCTCGTGGCCGACTTCGTGAAGCACCTGGGCCAGGCATCCAACACCCTGATCACGATCCTGCAGCCGCCGGTCGACACCCAATCGGGCAAGACGCTGAAGAGCGGTGATGAGCGGGCTACACCCGAAGCGCCCAAGTTCATTTTCCGTGTCACGCGCAAACTATGACCACCGACAACGCGAATCTTGAATCGGCCCTCAGCGTGCGCAATCTCGGCGTGAGCCTCGCGTTCCTGCTGCTGGCCACCCTGCTGTCTGCGGGGCTGGTCTTCGGTGTCATTCACTATCGGGTCCAGGCCGAGCAGGGGCTCCGGCAGGCGCAGGCGCAGTTGTCCGAGAGCCGGACCCGCCTGTCGCGCGCGCAGGAGGACGAACGGGAGATCCGCGCCAAGATCGATCGCTATCGCGACCTGATCGACCGCGGACGGTCGCAGCCCGAACGGCGCCTCGACTGGGTCGAAACCCTCCGCGGCATCAAGGAACAGCGCCGGCTGCTCGGCATGGACTACGAGATCGCGCCCCAGCGGCCGCTCGATGCCAAGGCCGTGGTCTCCGGCGGTTACAGCTTCCTGGTCAGCCCGATGAAGCTGGACATGGCGCTGCTGCACGAGAATGACCTCCTTGGGTTGCTGGCCGACCTCTCCGCCCGGGTCACGGCACTGGTCAGCGCCCGCCAGTGCACCCTGGAACGGCTGCCCCCGATGGCACAGCAGGCAGCGGCGGCGACACTCAAGGCGCATTGCGAAATCGACTGGATCACCCTGCAGGAAAAACTATGACGTCCCGCCGCCTCGCGCTCGCCCTGCTGACTGGCCCCCTGCTCCTGCACGGCCCGCTCGGTCACGCCGAGAACGCTGACCCCGCCGGAAAGTTGCTGGGCCGCTTGTTCCTGACGCCCGAATGGCGCACGGCACTCGAACGCCAGCGCCAGATGAACATCCAGCAATCGCGCACCCTCGAGGGCGAGACGCTGCGTCTCGATGGTGTCGTCGTGCGCTCTACCGGCAAATCGACCGTCTGGATCAACAAGCAGCCGCAGACCGAAAGCACGCGCGATTCCGGCGTAACCGCCGCGACATCCCGCCGCCAACCCGGCCGTGCCACGGTATCCACGGGCGCGGAGCCCCCTGTCGATCTCAAAGTCGGTGCAACCCTCAACCAGGCGACCGGAGAAAAGAGCGGCGGACTGACGCGCGGCGAGATCCGGGTCAAGCGTCCGGCGCAGCCGTAAAAGTCAGCCATGGCAGGACGGCACCAGCGGCGACGTCAGGGCGGTGTAGCGCTGCTGCTGTTCCTGATCCTGCTGGTGATGGGTGCGCTGACCTACATCGTCACCAACCTGAAGCCCGAAGCGATCGAAGCCCAGCGGGCACGCAAGACCAGTGAAGCCCTGGTGCTGGCACGTGATGCCCTCATCGGCTACGCCCTCAATTACCGCGACGCGCAAGCCGCGAAGGATGCGGACAGCAACGGCGAGGACGATCGGGCCATGTACGGCTATCTGCCTCTGCCCGACCTCGGCAGCAACCGCAACAACAACCTCGACCCCGCCTGCCTCGATGCCGCGAACAATCCGGTCGAGGGCTGCGACGCGAACTTCTTCACCGGTCTGACGTTCGACGCGAACGGCATCGGCCCCACTGTCGTCGGTCGCTTTCCCTGGCGCACGCTCGGCACGGCGCCGCTGCGCGACGGCCATGGCGAATGCCTGTGGCTGATCGTCTCATCGCTGCACAGTCGCATCCAGCGCGCTACGCCCCCACCCGTGTTGCCGCCGATGAACTGGGACACGCTCGGGCAACTCGACATCGTCGTCGCCAATGGCACAAACGCCCTGAACAGCGCGCTTGCCAGCGTCCATGACCGTCCCGTGGCGATCATTTACGCTCCCGGCCCCGCCTTGCCCGGCCAGGTCCGCACGCCATCGACCACCGACGATGTGACTCAGTGTGGCGGCAATTACAACGCCGTCAACTATCTTGACCCCGCCGTCACGACCGCTCTGGGTGGCGTCACCAACACGCTGGCGGGCACCAATGCGGCCAGCGGTGTCACGGGCGATTCCAATCCGGCAAACGACCCCGATACGCCCAAGGCGACGCTGGTGGAAGGCAAAGTCTTCACCACCAGCGGAAACTTCGTTCCGACCGCCTGCACCGGCGCCAACTGCAACCTGCTGGCCAACGACATGGGAATGCGCCTGACCGCGGATCATCTGTTCGGCGCCCTGCGCAAAAACGCCAACTTCCGCACGGACATCAACAGCCTGCTCGAACGGATCACCGGCTGCCTGCGCGACGAAATCGCGGCTGGCGGCAGCCTCGTCAATGGCAAGATTGCCGGCGCCAACAACAATACCTGTTACGGCGAAGCCATTCCGCCACTCGGCTACTACCCGCATTGGCGCGAGATGATCCACGTCGCCGCGCCTGCGACGGTCAACGCCGCCCCCTGTGCCGGTGCCGTGCTGTTTGCAGGACAACGCGCAGCGGGCCAGATGCGCATCACCCCGACCGACAAGGCCACGCCGGCGAACTATCTCGAAGGCACCAACTTGACGGAGTATGCCGCAAGCACAAACAACTTTACAGGCCCAAACCTGCTCGACCGGGTCGGACCTGCGCAAACCGCGGAGCAGGACATCGTGCGCTGCATCCCGGTCGGCGGCACATTTACTCCCGTCGTTTCGCCGACCCTGACCGCGCTCGGCTTCGGCCAACTAACCGCCTACGATGCGGCGACCCGGACGCTGACGCTGGGCCGGGCCAACGTGACCACGGGCAACGGCGCGCCGGCCGGTGCCCTGTATGGCTGTGCCTGGGTTCCCGAGGCACGCGCGCTCGGCAACGGCCTGCGCACCTACTTCCAGTTCCGCTTCAAGATAGTCGGCACCAATGTCGGTTCCAACGGCTTCACATTCGCGCTTGCGGATGCGGTGACAAACACCTTGCTGTCCTGCGGCGCAGCGGGAAGCCATCTCGGCTACTCGGGAGATAACGGCACGACGCCCGCCATTGCCTACCCCAAGATCGGCATCGAATTCGACCAGAGCCGCGATGTCGGATTCCCCGGTACGGGAGGCGAACTGTCGCTGACGGCCGGTCGTGACGACCCCTGCGGCACATCAGGCTGCGGCGGCACGGCGGGATACAACAGCCACGCCGCCATCCTCTACTGGGGCAATGCGGCGCCCAACGGCGCGGATGGCGTCGCCCAGCCCGACTTCGATGACAACGTCCACGGACTGCCGGCTACGCCGCCCGGCAGTCACCCCCCGCCGACCAACCCAGCGTATCCGTCATCCGGTATCAACTTCGTCAACCTGCGCGGCAAGTCCAGCGAAGGCGGCGACAGTTACCTCTATCATGTGCGCATCGACATCATGCCCGTGCGCACTATCGCGACCCCCGCGGAAGACAGCACCACGACGCTGCAGACCCGGGTATGGATCCTCGCCGACAGCAGCACAGTCATCAACCAGATTGCCGACCTGCGCAACACCACGCGCCCCGTCACCAGTTCTGCGCCCAAGTTGGCAGATACGGCGACGCTCTACGATGTTCCGGTAACCGGCAGCTTCTGCGACGCCACGACGCCCTGTCCGACCAGCCAAGCCTGCGGGACAGGCAACGTATGCTACCGTCCGGCCATGCAACAACTTCGGCTTGGCTTCACCAATTCGCAGCGCACGACTGACCAGGAAGTCGCAATTTCCGATATCTTTACGACATGGCTGCCCTGAAACCTGCCGTCCCGCCAGCGCTGACTTTCGTCCGCGGCTTCACCCTCACCGAAATGGCGGTGGTGCTGGTCATCATCGCGTTGCTGATCGGCGGATTGATCCTGCCACTCTCGGCACAACAGGACATCCGCTATGTGATGGAAACCCAGAAGCAGCTTGCCGACATCAGCGAAGCGCTCTATGGCTACGCCGCCAGCCACACGGCAAGTGACGGCAGGCCCTACCTGCCCTGCCCGGACACTGACGGCAACGGTACCGAAAACCGCACCGGCACGGCTTGTACCAATCAGGAAGGCAACCTGCCCTGGGCCGATCTGGGGCTGGCGCGCCAGGATGCTTGGGGCAATACCTTCCGCTATCGCGTCGCCGCCGTCTTCTCGAACAGCGCGACGGGATTCACGCTGATGTCCGTGGGCGACCTGCGCGTCTGCACCACCGCTGCGTGCACGGCCACCCTCGGCAGCGGGTTGCCCGCCGTCATCCTGTCCCTCGGCAAGAATGGTGCCGGTGTCACCACAGATGCCGACGAACTCGAGAATCTCGACGGCGATACCGATTTCGTCCAGCGTAACTTGAGTGGCAACACCACCGGCTACGACGACATCGTCGTCTGGCTGCCGCCGAGCCTGCTCTTCCAGCGGCTTGTGAGCGCCGGGCGGCTGCCCTGATGGCGGTTGTCAGCCATCCCCGGGACACTTACAATCCGCTCCACGCGGGCGTCGTATAACGGCATTACCTCAGCTTCCCAAGCTGATGACGAGGGTTCGACTCCCTTCGCCCGCTCCAACCCTTTCCCCATGTCCGAATTTGCTTCCCGCCTGATCGCCTGGCAACGCCGGCATGGGCGCCATGACCTGCCCTGGCAGCAGACCGAGGATTCCTATCGGGTTTGGCTGTCGGAAATCATGCTCCAGCAGACGCAGGTCGCGACGGTCATTCCCTACTACACACGTTTTCTGCAACGCTTTCCGACGCTGGAAAGCCTTGCGGCTGCGCCGGTGGAAGACGTCATGGCACTCTGGAGCGGGCTCGGCTACTACGCCCGCGCGCGCAATCTGCACCGCTGTGCGCAAACCTTGATGACCCAAAACGCCGGCCAGTTTCCCCGCGCTCCGGCCGCCATCGCCAGCCTGCCCGGCATCGGGCGGTCGACGGCCAACGCGATCGCGGTTTTCTGTTTTGGCACGCGCGTGCCGATCCTCGATGGCAACGTGAAGCGCGTGCTCTGCCGCTTTCTCGGCATCGAGGGTTTTCCGGGCAGCACGGCGGTCGAGGCCCGGCTGTGGCAGGAAGCCGCCGCACTCTTGCCAAAACGTGAGGTGGCGACCTATATCCAGGCGCAGATGGATCTGGGGGCGACGATTTGCACGCGGAAGCAGCCCCGCTGCACGGTCTGTCCCGTTGCCGCCGGGTGTGTCGCCCGGCGCGACGGGCTGACGGAGGCATTGCCCACGCCACGCGCGCACAAGCCGCTGCCCGAAAAAGAGGTCACCGTGCTGGTCTTGCGCGCCGACAAGCGCATCGCGCTCGAACTGCGCCCGGCCAGCGGCATCTGGGGCGGACTGCTGTCGCTGCCCGAACTACCGTTGGATGCCGATCCCGCGGATTTCTGCAAGCAGCAGCTTGGGCTACGCATTCGTGCCGTCCTGCCGGGTCTGACTTTCACGCACGGCTTCACGCACTTCCGCCTGCACATCCATCCCCTGTTCTGCACGGTGGCCGGTCGCCCGGTGAAGACAAACAGCGACCTGCGCTGGCTCGCGCCGAATGAGTGGACAGAGGCGCCCTTGCCCGCGCCCATTCGAAAACTGCTTAACGGGACGCTTTGATCAGGCGGTTGTGCGTCGGCTGGATGGGGCGCGCGTTGTTCGGGTACAGCCGCGCGAAGATGTCGATCTGCTCCGGCGAGATCATGACGGGCTGCTTGAAGACCAGCCACAGGACATCCTCGGTGCATGGCGGCGTCGTCAGCGAACCCATGTAGGTGTAGTACTCACGTTGATCGGGCAGCAGTTTCACGAGATCGATCGCGGCGGCGGGCGGCGAAACGACCATCCCGACTTCGAGCGGCATGTGGTTCCAGATCGTCTGAATTTCGGGGTGCTCCATGCCGCGCTCCAGGAGGACGGCGATCACGGCGATGTTGTTTTCGGCGTCCTTGTGCACCAGGTGGGCGGACATTTCGTACAGCTTGCCGTTGATGCGCTCCTCGGCCGGACGGTGGAACTGGATCTGAATCAGTTGATAGGTATGCCCCGTCAGGGTGATGCTGCTGCCTTCGCCGACGTTCACCTCCACGGTATGGCCATTGTCGATCACGCTGAAGTGGCTGGGGCGATAGTCGAAACGGATTGGGTCGAGGTCGACACGAATGCCGCCGCGGATGTCGATTGGCGACTGGCGCTTGCCTTTGGCGCAGGTAGCGAACGCGGGGCGCAGCTTGCCCCAGTTTTCCGGCGCACCCGCGCCGAGATAACCCCAAGGAACATTCGAAAGATCCGGAGCGGCAGGTTTTTCCGCCGCCTCGGCCTTTTTGGGCACCGCCTTGTGCGGGCCGGAGGTTGCCAGCATCAACTCGCGCTGCTGGCGGGTCAGGTCCTGGGCCGCCGACAGCTCGGGCAGCTTGAGCACGGAACGGGCTGGCTTGGTCACCGGCGTAGGGGTGGGTTGATCAGCCGCCTTCGCCACAGGTGCCGCTGGTGCCGTTTTTGCCGGTGCGCTGGCAGCCGGCGGCGAACCGTTCTTGTAGGGATCCTCGGCTTTCGACTTGTCGACCTGAGGCACATCGAACATGCGCTGCCGCGGTGCTGCGGTTTCGGCAGTGTCCGCCACTTTCACCGCCTTCGCGGCCTTGGCATCGCCGAGGGTCACCATTTCGGCGTGCATGATCCGCGGACGGGGTTCTTCGTTCGCCATGGCGGCAGTCGCGCAGGCCACGATCAGCGCCAGGGCGGCGATATGGCTTTTTTCGTGCATGGCACGTCCTTTATTTCTTTGCGTTTGCGAGATTACGGCATTTAATTCGTGCACTTTATAGCAACCTTTGTCACGTGGTTGCTTTCATGGCGCAAATCCAGTAGTTTCATGGGCCAACCAACGGAGCCCCCTGCATGAATGCCCACGATAAATTCGTTGCCGCCCAGGCGCATGTTGACGCTGCAATGATCCAGCCCCTGCCGAACTCGCGGAAGGTCTACGTTACCGGTTCGCGCCCTGACCTGCGCGTGCCGATGCGCGAGATCAGCCAGTCCGAAACGCCCACCAGCATGGGGGGTGAACAGAACCCGCCGCTCTACGTCTATGACTGTTCCGGTCCCTATACCGATCCCGCGGCAAAGATCGACCTGCGCCAGGGCCTGCCCGCCCTGCGCGCGGCCTGGATCGATGAACGCGGCGACACCGAGCGCCTGCCGGCGCAGTCCTCCTCCTATGGGCGTGCGCGTCTCGTCGACCCCGCGCTGGCCAGCCTGCGCCTCAGCCACGCCCAGCAACCGCGCCGCGCCAAGGCCGGGATGAACGTCACGCAAATGCACTACGCGCGGCAGGGCATCGTCACGCCCGAGATGGAATTCGTCGCCCTTCGCGAAAACCAGCGCCTCGACTTGCTCACCGAGCAACTGCGGCAGCAGCATCCCGGCGAAAGCTTCGGCGCCGCGCTGCCCAGGCAGATCACGCCGGAGTTCGTGCGCGCCGAGGTGGCCCGCGGTCGCGCCATCCTCCCCAACAACATCAACCATCCGGAAAGCGAGCCGATGATCATCGGCCGCAACTTCCTCACCAAGATCAACTGCAACATCGGCAATAGCCCGCTCGTCTCCTCGATCCAGGAAGAGGTCAACAAGATGACCTGGGCGATCCGCTGGGGCGGCGATACGGTGATGGATCTGTCCACCGGCAAGAACATCCACGAGACGCGCGAGTGGATCGTGCGCAACGCGCCGGTGCCGATCGGCACCGTGCCCATCTACCAGGCCCTCGAGAAGGTCGATGGCAAGGCGGAAGATCTCACTTGGGAACTGTTCCGCGATACGCTGATCGAGCAGGCCGAACAGGGCGTGGACTATTTCACCATCCACGCCGGCGTGCTGCTGCGCTACATCCCGCTGACCGCCAAGCGCATGACCGGCATCGTCAGCCGCGGCGGCTCGATCCTCGCCAAGTGGTGCCTCGCCCACCACAAAGAGAACTTCCTCTACACGCATTTCGAGGACATCTGCGCAATCATGAAGGCTTATGACGTCGCCTTCAGCCTTGGCGACGGACTGCGCCCCGGCTCGATCTACGATGCCAATGACGAAGCGCAGATGGGCGAACTGGCGACGCTCGGAGAACTCACCCAGATCGCCTGGAAACATGACGTGCAGGTGATGATCGAAGGTCCCGGCCATGTGCCGATGCACATGATCAAGTTCAACATGGACGAACAGTTGCGCCTGTGTGGCGAAGCGCCGTTCTACACGCTCGGCCCGCTCACCACGGATATCGCCCCCGGTTACGACCACATCACCAGCGCCATCGGCGCGGCGATGATCGGCTGGTACGGCACGGCGATGCTCTGTTACGTGACACCGAAGGAGCACCTCGGCCTGCCCGACAAGAACGATGTCAAGGACGGCATCATGGCCTACAAGATCGCCGCGCATGCCGCCGACTTGGCCAAGGGCCATCCCGGCGCGCAGGCGCGCGACAACGCGTTATCCAAGGCGCGTTTCGAGTTCCGCTGGGAGGACCAGTTCAATCTCGGCCTCGATCCGGACAAGGCCCGCGAGTTCCACGACGCGACACTGCCGCAGCATGCGGCCAAGCTGGCCCATTTCTGCTCGATGTGCGGGCCGCACTTCTGCTCGATGAAGATCAGCCAGGATGTGCGCGAATATGCCGAAAGGGGCATGCAGGAAAAATCCGTCGAGTTCGTCAAGCAGGGGGGCGAGGTCTATCACCACTCCTGAACCCGACCGGGCAGCAGACAACCCGGCCCCGAATACCGCATCCGCATCAAGCAGCATCCCAACCGACCTGATGAATCGGATTGCCGACCGCTGGGGGCGGGCGGAGCGCTGGCGGGCCGCCTATTTGCGTTTCTGGTTCGGCCGCCTGCTGATCTGGGGCGGCGCGATCTGCGTCGGGTTGCTCGCCGTGCTGTTCGCCGAACTCTCCGAACTCGCGGTGCGCACCTTCCGCGACATCAGCGAAGTGGTCTGGTGGTGGCCGCTGATCATCGGGCCTGCGGGCGGCGCTGCCATCGTCTGGCTGACTCGCCACTACTTTCCCGGTTCCGAAGGCAGCGGCATCCCGCAAGCCATCGCCGAAATCCACCATGACAAGTCGCCCCCGCCGGGCTGGCGCCCGCTGCTCTCGCTGAAGATCGCGTTCGGCAAGATCGCCCTGGGCGCCGGCGCGCTCTTCGCCGGATTTTCCATGGGCCGCGAGGGGCCAACCGTCCAGGTCGGCGCTGCGATGATGAACAGCCTGCATGGGCTCCTGCCCCGACAGCTGAATATCCAGCGCCGCCACCTCATCGTCGCTGGCGGCGCCGCTGGCATCGCCGCCGCCTTCAACACACCGCTCGCCGGCATCATGTTTGCGATCGAGGAACTCAACCGCGGCCTCGAGCAGCGCATGAGCGGCCTGCTCATCGTGGCGATCGTGCTCGCCGGCGTCGTTTCGCAGGCACTGCTGGGCAACTATACTTATTTCGGCTGGGTCAGCTATACCGGCCTCAAGAGCCATCTCCAGATCGTCTGGGTCGCGCTGATTGCCATCGCCTGTGGACTGACCGGCGGCACCTTCGCACGGATGATGCTGCTCGCCACGGCGAAGAACGGGCCTTTCTTCAGTGCCTTCCGCAACGCACACCCAGTCCGTTACGCTGCAATCTGCGGCCTCCTGATCGCGCTGATCGGCCTGATTTCCGACTACCACAGCTTCGGCACGGGTTACGCGGAGACGCGCAACCTGTTCGAACGCGACGTCCAGTTGCCCTGGCACTACGGCGTCAACAAATTCTTTGCCACCCTGATCTCCTACGCCAGCGGCGTACCCGGTGGCATCTTCGCGCCCTCGCTCGCCATCGGCGCCGGCATCGGCAACAATATCGCCGGCCTGCTCGCCGACCAGATCAGCGCCGGCACCGTGCTGGTCCTTTGCGCCGCCGGCTTCCTCGCCGCCGTCACACAGGCACCGATCACCGCTTTTGTCATCGTGATGGAAATGGTCAGCGGTTACGGTATTGTCATTGACCTGATGATCGTCGCCCTTCTTTCCTCGGCAGTTTCGCGCGCCCTGTGTCCGCCGCTCTATCACACGCTGGCTAAGCGGATGCTTGGTTCGTCTCCTGCGACGACCTACCGCTAATTACGTTTCTATTACGTCGATTACCGGCGAACTGCTCAATGATCCTTATTACTGGTGCCACTGGATTCGTTGGCCAGCGACTATTGCAAGATGAAAACAGGGCATTGGTGCGAAAAAGGTCCGGACTCGTAAACGAAATAATCGGCGATCTTCTTGATCCCGCATCGCTTTCAACAGCCTGTAAAGGCATTTCAACGGTATTCCATTGTGCGGGGTACGCTCATTCAAATACACGTTCCAATACGGATGCATATTGGCAAATTAATTTTGAAGGTACGCGCAATTTGCTGACCGCAGCAGGACAAGCGGGTGTAAAGCGTTTCGTGTTTCTGTCAAGCGTCAAAGCCATGGCTGAACCAGGCGACAACTGCATTGCCGAAGACTGGCCAGGTGAACCAACTACGCCTTATGGCAAGTCCAAACGCGCAGCCGAGGATGCCGTGCTGGACGCGGGGCATAAGTATGGAATGCATGTGGTTAATTTGCGGCTGGCAATGGTATATGGCCGGGGGGGACGGGGTAATTTGCAGCGCATGGCAACGGCAATTCGCACCGGTTGGTTCCCCCCCCTGCCAGAGGATGAGAACATGCGCTCTTTGGTGCACGTCGATGATGTGGTCGAGGCAATCAGGTTGGTTGTGGAGAAACCGGAAGCGAATGGCCGAACCTATATCGTGTCCGACTATCGACCTTATTCTGGGCGGAAAATCTACGATGAGATTCGTAGCGCTCTTGGAATGTCAAGCATTCACTGGCATGTACCGTACTCGCTGTTTCGAGTTGGTGGAAGAATCGGGGACTGGCTGGAAACCTTCTTGAATAACACGATGCCTTGGAATTCCAAAACAGTGTCCCGTCTCCTGGATTCAGAATGCTATTCACCCCGATTGATCGAACAGGAATTGGGGTGGCGAGCGCAAATCGGCCTGGCCGAAGGATTACGGGAAATGTTGCGAGATGAAGCGCCTGATTGATCTTGCGCTTGCCTTGGCCGCGAGCGTGCTATTCGCCATTCCGATCGCATTGCTCACCATCGCAATAAAATTGACCTCGCATGGCCCTGTGTTGTATTGGTCTGACCGAGTCGGGCAAGGCAATCGTTTATTCCGGATGCCAAAATTTCGCAGTATGCGGGCGAACGCCCCGGAGGTCGCAACACACTTGCTGGAAAATCCAGCCGCATTTCTGACGCCAATCGGCGGTTTTCTGCGCAGAACAAGCCTGGACGAGTTGCCGCAACTGTGGAGCATATTGAAAGGGGATATGAGTTTCGTGGGCCCCCGACCCGCTCTCTTCAATCAAGGCGATCTCATTGCGCTCAGAACCCAGGCGGGCGTACATGCGCTGGTGCCGGGACTGACGGGCTGGGCGCAAATCAATGGCCGCGACGAATTGCCAATCAGCGAGAAGGTTCGGCTCGATAACGAATATCTTCAGCGCAGATCATTCTGGTTCGACCTGCGGATTCTCTGGCTCACGAGCGTGAAAGTATTGCGCAAAGAAGACATATCGCATTGACACCCGCCTAGCTGCGAACGCTGGCCAGCATTTTCACTTGTTTGGCAAAACTTGCGTAGCAACCAATGAGGATATGCACCAGTCCCGGCACGCCATCCAGAAAGCCCAGCCGCATCAAATAGAACTTGATGAATCGAAACAGGGGAGAAAGCACTACCCGGGCGACCGAAGTACGCTTCCCGGTCGCTAACGCTGCCGTAGCGGCGAGCGTGGAATAACGATTCTGCTTTTCCAGATAATTCTCCAGCGATTCGGCCGACTCATGGTAGAGATCACCCTTCAGCGTACCCACGGGCGCAGCGGTCTCCACACGCTCATGCACCACATCCTCAGACCAGCGTGCGCGACGGCGGTCGAAAAGTCGCAGGCTCCAGTCGGGATAACCTTCACCGTGCCGCAGATAGCGGCCCATGAAGAGGTTGCAGCGGGCGAATCGATAGGCTGGAAAGCCCGGCGCCGGCAGGACGGCGAGGATTGCGTCCCGCAGCAGGCCGCTGACCCGTTCGTCGGCATCAATGCAGAGCACCCAGTCATGGCTGGCCTGCTCGACGGCGAACTGCTTCTGCGGGCCGAAACCACGCCAACGGGTTTGGATCACGCGCGCAGCAAAGCGCTGGGCAACCGCAGCCGTGTCATCCGTGCTGCCGGAATCGATGACAAGAACTTCGTCGCAAAATTCCAAGGCGCGCAGGCAGGCAGGCAACTGCAAGGCAGCGTTGCGCGTGATGATGACGGCGGAGAGCTTGTTCATGTGCCCATTCTAGCCAGCCGGGTCTGGCAAAATGCACCCATGCCCGAAGAATTCGCACCGGCCGGATTGCGCCGCGCCCTGGTCATCAAGCTGCGTCATCACGGTGACACGCTGCTGGCGGCCCCGGTACTCTCTGCCCTGAAACATGCCGCACCGCAGTGTGAAGTAGATGCGCTCGTCTATGCCGATACCGCACCGATGCTCGCCGGGCATCCGGCACTAACACAATTGCACACCATCGACCGTCACTGGAAACAGCTTGGCCCCCTGCGGCAGACCATGGCGGAGTGGCGGCTGATTTCGTCCTTGCGCGCGCGCCATTTAGATCTTGTGGTACATCTCTCGGTGCACCGCCGCGGCGCGTGGCTGGTGAGGATACTCAGGCCGCGCTGGTCAGTCGCACCACGCTACACGGGCGCCTTCTGGGCAAACAGTTTCACGCACTTTTATCCCGCGCAATCGCATCCGGATCGCCATACCGTCGAAACCAACCTCGACAGTCTGCGCGCACTCGGTCTCGAACCGCAACCGGAGGACAAGCGCGTCTCCCTGACGCCCGGAACGGACGCTGAGACACGCATCGACGCCTTGCTTACACAGCACGGAGTCGCATGCGGGAAATTCATCCACATTCATCCCGCCTCGCGCTGGGCCTTCAAGTGCTGGCCGACGGAACGCGTTGCCGCGCTTTGCGACATCCTTGCGGAGCGCGGTTGGCCGATCGTCCTGACGGCAGCACCCGATCCACAGGAAATGACCATGATTGCATCGGTCATCCGGCAACGTGCCGTCTCGCCAGCGCTGACTTTGGATTTGTCCGGCCAGCTTTCGCTCAAGGAACTGGCCGCACTTGCCGCCCGCGCGCGCCTGTTCGTCGGCGTCGATTCCGCGCCCATGCACATTGCCGCCGCGATGGGCACGCCGACCGTAGCCATCTTCGGCCCGTCCGGTGACCAGGAGTGGGGACCCTGGAACGTGGCGCACCGCATCGTCGCCTCAAGAAACCATCCCTGCCGCCCCTGCGGTCGTGATGGCTGCGAAGGTAGCAAGATCAGCGAATGCCTGACCACTTTGCCCGTCGAGCAGGTGCTGGCCGCCTGCGACGAGTTGCTCGCCATATGAGACTGGCCATCGTTCGGCAGAAGTACACGCCCTTTGGCGGCGCCGAACGTTTCGTTGCACGTGCATTGGATGCCCTGCTTGCGCAGGGCACTGAAGTCGAAATCGTCGCCCGACAGTGGGATAGCGACGGGAAAGACGATACAGCCGGCGTGCGTTGCAATCCTTTCTTTCTCGGGCGCACCTGGCGCGATGCCAGTTTTGCACATTGTGTGCAGCGGGTGATTGCCTCCGGTCGCTACGACCTCGTGCAATCGCATGAGCGCATTCCCGGTTGCCACATATTTCGCGCCGGCGATGGCGTTCACGCGACCTGGCTGGAGCTGAGCCGCAAACCCCTGACTTGGCTGTCGCCTTGGCATCGCTACACGCTCGCCGCCGAGAAAGCGATGTTGCGCCATCCTGAATTGCGCGCGGTCATCTGCAACTCGCGCATGGTGCGGGACGATATCGCGCTGCGCTTTCCCGAGACAGCCGACAAATTGCATGTGATCTACAACGGCATAGATGCGGAATATTTCCATCCCGGGCTGCGCGATCAGCACCGCAACTTGCTGCGGGAGAAACTCGGAGTCGGGGAAAATGTACCGGTAATCCTGTTCGTGGGTTCCGGATACGAACGCAAGGGCGTGGCAACCCTGCTTGATGCACTGGCGCGCATGGAAACACATACCGCCGAAGCCTGGATCATCGGTCGCGACAAGCAACTGGGGCGTTATGCGCGTCAGGCTCGCGCTCTTGGTATTAGCGAGCGCGTCCGGTTTCTCGGGGCACAGCCCGACGTACGTCCGTTCTACGGCGCCGCCGACATCTTCTGCCTGCCGACGCTCTATGATCCCCTTCCCAACGCCGCGCTCGAAGCGCTCGCCTGCGGTTTGCCGGTGGCAACGACCACAACTTGCGGCGCAGCGGAGCTCATCGAACCGGGCGTAAACGGCAGTCTCTGCACAGCCCTCGATCCCGTCGCGCTGGCCCGCCACCTCGATACACTCTGGACAACGGGCATAACCCCGGCAATGAGAGCATCGGCACGAAGCTGCGTTACACCGCTGACGCCAGCGGCAATGGCGGAACGCCTTCTCGCCCTCTATCAAGACTGCATGAAGGCCGGCGTATTGCGCCGACTATAATCGCGCATCCCTGTTAGGGTAGTGACAAGCCCTCTTCCCTGATGCCTTCCTCTCAAAGCAAGTCCCCTTCCCCTTCGGGCAGCAGCGCCCAGATGTATCTGCGGCTGCTGACCTTCGTGCGCCCCTACTGGGGGGGCTTTGCACTGGCGCTCTGTGCCATGGTGCTGCTGGCCGCCACCGAACCACTGTTCCCGGCCTTGATGAAGCCGCTGCTCGACAAGGGATTTTCGGGTCAGGCACGCAACGACCTGTGGCTGGCACCGCTCGCCATCGTCGGCATCTTTCTTCTGCGGGGGGTGTTGTCTTTCTGCGGCGGCTACCTGATGGCCTGGGTAACGAACCGGGTGGTCATGGATCTGCGCGTCACCATGTTCGATCGCGTTCTGCGCCTGCCTTCCCGCTACTACGACAATCAGAGCACCGGCGCGCTGATGTCGCGCATAACCTATGACGTCGCGAACGTCACCGGCGCAGCCACCTCGGCGCTTACCGTGATGGTACGCGACTCACTTTCGATACTGGGACTGCTGGCCTGGCTACTCTATCTCAACTGGCAACTGACACTGGTGGCCCTGGCAGTCGGCCCACTGATCGCGTTGGTCGTAAAAGCCTTCAGTGGTCGCTTGCGGCGCGCCAGTCGTCAATCGCAACTCGCCATGGGAACCCTGTCGCACATTCTCGAAGAAGCCATTAGCGGTCAGAAAATCGTGAAGATCTTCGGTGGTCAGGGCTATGAGGCGCACCGTTTCCTGCAGGCCAATCAATACATGCGTGGGCAAAACATGCGGCAGGCCGTCGCGGCGGCGGCCATTGTCCCCTTTGTACAGCTTTTCACCGCGATCGCAGTCGGCATCGTCATCTACACCGCCCTGTTGCAGTCATCCGAAGCACAAACCACGGTGGGCAGCTTCGTCTCCTTCATTACCGCGATGCTGATGCTGCTGGCACCGATTAAGCATCTGGCTGATGTTAACGCCCCCTTGCAGCGCGGTCTGGCCGCTGCCGAAAGCGTTTTTTCCCTGATCGACGAACCGACCGAAGTGGATACCGGTGCGTCCAAATTGCCGCGTGCGCAGGGTTTGTTACGTTTCGAAAATATTACTTTCCGCTATCCAGGCAGCGAACATCTCGCGCTCGATAAAATCGACCTTACGATCCGCCCGGGCGAAACCCTCGCCTTGGTCGGACCATCGGGTAGCGGGAAAACAACCCTCGCCAACCTCCTGCCAAGGTTCTATCCGCTCGAAAGCGGCCGAATCCTGATCGACGACCAGCCGATTGAGGTGCTTACCCTTGCCGCGCTACGCGCCAACATCGCTTTGGTCAGCCAGGAAGTCGTGTTGTTCAACGATTCCGTGGCCGCCAACATTGCCTACGGCGGACTCGCCAGCACCTCTCAGAGCGACATTGAGGCCGCCGCGCGCGCCGCCCACGCGCACGATTTCATCATGGCCATGCCGGCAGGCTATGCGACGGAAGTCGGCGAGCGCGGCGTAAAGTTGTCCGGCGGACAACGTCAGCGTATTGCCATCGCGCGCGCATTGCTGAAGAACGCACCCATCCTGATTCTCGACGAAGCCACCTCGGCCCTCGACAACGAATCCGAACGCCAGGTGCAGGCCGCCCTCGACGCGTTGATGAAGCATCGCACCACGCTCGTCATCGCCCACCGTTTGTCCACCATCGAAAAAGCGGATCGCATCGTTGTACTGGAGGGAGGACACATCGTTGAATCCGGACGGCATGAGGAGCTGGTCGCCCACGACGGTACCTATGCGCGGCTGCACGCCATGCAATTTCGTGAACCTGCTGCATGAGGATTCTGCACACCGAATCCTCGCTGGGCTGGGGAGGACAGGAAAACCGCACCCTCAACGAAATGCTCGGCCTGCGCGAACTGGGTCATGAAATGGTGCTTGCCTGCCAGCCCGGCGCCAGGCTCGGCGCCCGCGCCTGTGAAGCTGGCTTCGAAGTATTCGAAACGCGCATGCGCGGCGCGCTCGACCTGCCCGCCATACTGAGGCTGCGCAGCTTCATGCTGCGGTATCGGATCGATATTGTTAACACCCACAGCAGCCGCGATACCCAGCTCGCCGGCATGGCGGCACGCACGCTGCCGCACCGTCCGCGCATCGTTCGCACCCGCCATCTGGCGCTGCCGATCACCTCGCGTTTCACCTACAGCGTACTGCCCGATCATGTCGTCACCGTCAGCGCGCATGTCGGACGCTACCTCGAATCCGCAGGTGTTCCAAAGGCAAGGATCACTACCGTACCGACCGGCATCGACCTCAACCGCTACGATCACGCCAACACCACCAGTGATCTGCGGGTGGAACTCGGACTTGCACCGGACGCACTGCTGGTTGGCACCATTGCCATCCTGCGCATCAAGAAGGGTCACGCCGAAATACTGGATGCCGTGCCGGCCGTATTGCAACGTTTTCCGGGGGCGCATTTTGTTTTCGCCGGCGACGGACCGCAGATGGAAAACCTGAAAAGGCGGATCGCCAGCGAGGGGCTGGCCGCGCACGTCCATCTGCTTGGTCTGCGGCGCGACATTACCAATGTGCTCGCTTCGCTGGATATCTTCGTGCTGCCGACGCATCAGGAAGCCCTCGGCACAGCCTTCATCGAGGCTGGTGCAATGCGCCTTCCGGTGGTTGCAACAAATGTTGATGGTGTGCCGGAAGTGGTGCAGCAAGGCGCAACCGGACTATTGGTGCCATTGCATGACGGTACGGCGCTGGCGGAAGCAATTTGTACATTGCTGGCTGACCCAGGTTATCGCGACCGCATGGGCAGCAACGCCGCCAAATTCGTACGCGACAGATTTTCGCGCGAAGCGATGGCCCAAGGCATGGAAACCCTTTACCAGCGGCTGCTCAAGGACAATGAGCAAGGCTAGCGCACTTCCGGTCATGATGTATCACCATGTCAGCCCATCCCCCGGGCTGGTGACGGTGGCGCCAGACACCTTTCGCAGTCACCTGCACGCCCTCGCAAAGGCAGGTTGGCAGACCGCGGGGCTCGGTACGGTTGAACGCTTCTTCGCCGGCGAACCAGTCTCCGCAAAGACCTGCGTGATCACCTTCGATGACGGTTATCTCGACAATCTGGTTCACGCAGCACCGGTGCTGGCGGAACTAAACATGAAGGCAGTTATTTTTGCAGTCACCGGCTGGCTGGGCGACGGACCACCGCGCTTTGGCCAACTGGAGACGCCGGACCACCGCGAGTGCAAACGCAGAATTGCCGGAGGCGATCAGGATAGCGTGATGCTACGCTGGTCCGAAGTCGAGCTATTGCATGCAGCCGGAACATTCGAATTCCATTCGCACACCCATACCCATACGCGCTGGGACAAGCTATTCGACAGCATTGCTGCAAAGCGCGCTGCCCTCGTCCAGGATCTGGCGGACTCGCGTCAATCCATGGAACAACACTTGGGGCGCGTCAGCCGCCATCTTTGCTGGCCGCAGGGCTATTACGACGAGCTTTACCGCGAAGTCGCCAGAGTGGCCGGTTTCGACTATCTCTACACGACCGAACCACGCCTGAATCGCCCCCGCTCTCCTGCAGACCGGATTGGCCGTTTCGTGACGAAAGAGCGTGACGGCGAATGGCTGGTCCGCCGTACCCGTCTCTATGCCAATCCCTGGCTGGGCCGTCTTTACGCCGCAATTCGAGCCTAGCCGCATGACACCGATCGCACATTTGCCGCAAGCACCGCACCGCATCCTGGTGATCAATGTCGCCAGGATCGGCGATACCCTGCTCGTCGTGCCCGTCCTGCGTGCATTACGACAGGCCTATCCCACGGCGGAAATCGTCTGCCTGGGTCATCCCAAGCGGATCGAGGTCATTGCCGGACTTCCGTATATCGACCGGTGGGCCGGGATAACCAAGCGTTCAGCTTTCCTGCGCGGCCGCCTTGGCAAGACCTTTGACCTTGCTCTGGTGTATGGCCGCGAACCGGCGCTGATCGACTATGCTTTCAGGGTGGCTCGCCATGTCGTGGCGCAGCGTACTGGTGACGTACGGCGGGACCGCCGGCTGCTGGCAGGTATCGATGGGCACGGCGGCGAGCATGCAGTGCCCGACCGGCTGCGCTGGCTGGATGCCATTGGCGTTCCGCATGGCGCGCGACGTCTCGACTACCGGATCACCGAGCAGGAGATGTGCTGGGCAGAGGAATGGCTGGCGGACAATGATTGCCAACGCTGGCCACTGGTAGGTTTTCAGGTGGCCAGCTTTCCTACCAAGGCTTACCGCAACTGGCCAATGGAGAATTTCCGCAGCTTGGGCGAGCGTATTCTTGCCGCCTATCCGCATGCCCGGCTGCTGGTTTTCGGTGGCAAGGACGATGCCGCGCCTGCTGCCCATCTCGCGAGCACCCTGGGGCCCGGGGCGACCAGTACGGCAGGAAAACTCAGCCTGCGCCAGACCGCGGCGCTGATGCGCCGCCTCGAGCTGTATGTCGGCGTGGATACCGGGCCGACACATCTTGCCGGCGCACTCGGCATTCCCATGGTGGCGCTGTACCACTGCCAGCATCGCGGACGTCATCTGGCGCCACTCGAACACCCCGCCTACCTTGGCGTGGTGGAACATCCGGCTGCCGATGACAAAGCTTCGTCGGCCCGCACCATGGCGGAGATCGATGTGGCAACTGTGTGGGATCATGTCCAGCAGGCACTGGCAGCACCACGGGAGACGGCGTGAAGATCGCCTATGTCGATCCGCATTCCGTGCCGGACACCCTGCCCGCCACGTTGCAGATACTGCATACCGTGGACGCGCTGGCGGAAGTCGGTGTCAATGTCAACCTGATCACGCCACGCCCGTGTGGCGGGCTGACCGCAACCGCCCTGCTCGGCCGCGAATTGGCACTTGGCGCCCGTTTCCACTACCTCCCTGACCTGCGGCGGCGCTGGTGGTTTCCGTCGTCCTCCAACAAGCCCTTTTACTTTTTGGCACGACAACTCCTGCAGCGCACCCGCTACGATGCCGTGCTGGTGCGCAACCTCAAGCTCGCCGACTACCTGCTCGACCGGCCCATAGCGTTCCGGTCTTCTTCGAAACCCACGAAATTTTCGCGCAAAGTTTTCGCGAGCAATTTGCCGACCTGTCGCGGACGAACCACCGCAAGCTGGAGGCGCTGGTACGCCGCGAGACACTGGTCTACGGACGGGCGCGGGGAATCATCGGTATCACGCGCCACCTGCTCGACGACGTAGCTTCCCACTATGGCGCAGGAACGCCGACACTGGTCGCACCGGATGGTTTTGATGCCCATCTGGCGCGACCTTCCGGGCGACAGCAGACTCCCGGAACACCCGCAATCCTTTTGTACCTGGGCAGCCTGCACCCCTGGAAGGGCGTGGAAAACCTGATCCGTGCCATGCCGGAGATACAAGGCGCCCAATTGTGGATCGCGGGCGGCAGCGAGATGCGTATTGCCGAATTGCAGCGCCTGGCAAGGGATTTGGGATGTACCGAAAAGATCGAGTTCCTGGGAAGCGTGCCACCAATTAAACGTTTCGAGACCATCGATCAGGCCGATATCTGCCTGTTGCCTCTGTCACAAACCAGTATCGGCAGCCGCTACACTTCGCCCCTCAAGTTGTTCGAATACATGGCCATGGGCAAACCCATCATCGTTTCCGATCTACCGGCAATCCGCGAAGTACTTGCACCGGAAGAAACTGCGCTGCTGGTCGAACCCGAAAACCCGAGTGCCATTGCGGCGGCGGTAAATAGACTAATGGAGGACGTGGCATTGGCCACGCGCCTGGGGACTCAAGCGCGTGCCCTTGCATGGGCCGCCTACTCCTGGACGGCCCGCGCGCAACGAATGGCAGGTTTCATTCAACAACAGATCGATCCAGCACGCGCGTAATGGCAAGAGTCGCTTTCATCGACGTCACCGCCACTGTTTCTTACGGTGGGGTCCAGACCGCCATTTGGCAACTGGCTAACACCCTGCATGATTTTGGCCATGAGATCACCGTCTGCGGAGGTAATGGCGATATCCGGCCCAACCTTGGTGGGCGGGCAATTGCCATCAGCACTTTTCCGTTCACGCCCCGTGAGCGGCTGCCCAACTTCGGTACTCGCTTCCGAAAAATCGCCGAACGCCTTTCGTTTGCCCGCCATGCCCGCCATGCCATCATCTCCGGAAGCTTCGACTGGATCATCCTCACCAAACCATTGGATTTTTTCTGGCCATGGTTGATGCCGCGTGCAAACGCATCCCGCTTTGCGCTGATGAGCGGCGGCACGGACTTTTTTGCCGGCGATCGCAGACTGGGACGCAGGATAAGTGCATGGTTGGCCTGCAGTCACTTCAACGCCTGGCAGATCGCCAGCCGCTACAAGTGCCATCCCTCGGTGATGTACAACGGTGTAAACATCAAGCGATTTGCCGTGCGCCCTCCCGACCCAACCCTGCGTGCCGCTCTTGGCGCAACATCTGGTGACATTTTGTTCGGCTATGCCGGCAGATTGGTTGGCTGGAAGGGCATGGGTATCGCCATACGCGCATTAGCTCTCCCAATCCTGCGAAACCTTCCCGCAAAACTGGCCGTCATCGGCGCCGGTCCCCAACTGCAGGAATTACAACAATTGGCAATAGCGCTTGGTGTTACTGAAAGAGTCACATTCCATCACCCGGTACCGCATGACATGCTGCCTGGCCTGTATGCCGCTATTGATGTCGGGGTATTTCCCAGTGTGGGTGATGAAGCTTTTGGGATTACCATTGCCGAAGCCATGGGTTGCGGCAAACCCGTCATCGCTAGCCATATAGGCGGCATTCCCGAGGTGGTGGGCAATGAAGGGAGTTGTGGAATGCTGGTTCCACCTGGGGATGTGGCTGCCCTGGCTGAAGCGATGGCACAACTCGCAGCCAGCGAGGCACTGCGCCGGCGACTGGGAAGTGCCGCCCGCCAAAGAATCGAATCGCTGTACACATGGGAACTGGCCGCAACAAGAATGCTGAAGGCTCTGGGTGTTAACAAAAATGAAGCGTGAGCAACAAGCCCGGGAAGGTTTGCTTGTCTTTCCCTGTCACCAAACTTCACGCCGGGAAAATTACCGTCTCTTCCGGCACTTCGAATTCGCCACGCTATCCAGGCCATGCTGAAGAAATTACTCAGGTTGATCTATCGGTTGGGCTTGCGCAAACCATACCCGCAAATCGATGCATTGCAGTATCTCAAACGTTTGGCCAGAACCAAGTCGGCAGGAGATGAATGGTATTTTTCCGAGAAGGATGCTGAACAATTTGTATCTGGCGACGAAGTCTTACGGTACTCCCATTTCCGCGGGGCTCCGATATTATTTGGCTGTAACCTGGTTTCACATGTCGAGCAGCGTATTGTTCGGGACGGGTTATATGGCCGTGAAGTCCTGGACTTGATGTGCGACATGGCCAAGCCGGATACTCACGTTATCGACGTAGGTGCGAACATTGGCTGCTATGCCATACCCTTCGCCAAGGTTCGTGGCGATTGCACCCTGCACGCCGTTGAGCCCAATCCAATGGCATTGCAAAGGCTGCAACACAACCTGGCCCTAAACGCGGGGGTCAGGGTACTTCTGCACAATGTCGGTTTGGCCGAGCAGCCCGGCAAGCTGACCTTCTACGCCTATGGCGGAGAGAGCGGCGATCTGGGCCTGTCGTCCTTCATCGCGCCAGCATCGGACAGTCAGGTCGGGCCGCTTCCCGTTGAAGTGGTCACCCTGGACGGATTGCTGGGAGATAACCCGCCCGTCAGCCTGATCAAAATCGATGTGCAGGGATTTGAGATCAATGTACTGTCGGGCGCCATCGAGACGATTCGCCGCAATCGGCCGGTGATTCTGCTGGAGCACGAGGATATCAACTTCGCCGACGCCGCTGCCGCACAGCATGCGAAGGAAGGCTTGAATGCATTTTTCCGGGCTATCGACTACGGCGTGTATTACATCACTCGCTATGACCCTGGATTGCTGCTGCCGGTCGATTGGGGAAAAGCGCTTAACGGCAACTTGCTTGCGCTGCCTCGTGCCGACCCAGTGGTGGCCTGAATGCATAGCCTTGCATGAAATATATTGAGCCGATGATCTGGGCAGCCTTGGCTGTCTATATTTTCGTGCTGCCCATTGATGGCACGATTGCCCTGCGTAATGTGGCTTTTCTGATGCTCGTGGCACTCACCGCCTGGCAAGCAGCGCAACAACGGGTTCGGCTCGACTTTCCGCTGCTCTGGCCATGGGTTCTCTATCTCTCGATTGCCTGCGCTTCGCTCTTCTATGCAACCGAAATCAGGTATTCACTCCACGAAATCCGTACCGAAATTGTTTATTGCATCCTGATTCTGGTCATTGCAGCCAGCTGGATTCGCGACGAAAACCGGTTCGAACGCCTTGTGTGGTTACTGGCAGCGGGTAATCTGCTTTTTGTTACCGGCTCTGCCTGGACTGCCTGTCGGTCTGGAGGCATCAACGGCAGTGGATCCGGTGCCTGGGTCACAGGCGTCGGTGATACCGCAACAACCATTATTACCAGCTTCCCCTGGTTGGTCATCCTGACCTTGCGGTCTGTTGCGCTAGGCCGACGCAAGTCTGCATACGCACTTACGTTACTCTTGATCGGCAATCTCGCCGCCTTGTTCCTGACCATGAACCGGCAAGGCTGGGTAGCGCTGGCAACCTCGTTGGCAATCATGGGCATGCTTGCTGGCCGGACATTTTGGACGAGTCGGCGGATCGCAAGTATTGCGGTGATAGCGGCGACCCTGTTCGCGGTCTTCGTCATTCAGATTCAATCGCGTGTTCTGGGTAGCATTGATCCAGCCTCCACTGGCATCGGCGAGTCGGCTCAAGCTGTCGAGCAGGATGTCCGTTGGGACTTGTGGCAATTCAGTTTGGCGCACATCGTCGAGCGGCCCTGGAGTGGCGGCGGATTTGGGCGCGAAGCCTTCAAGCTGCAGTTCCCGGAGTATTACCGCGAGCACGCCCATCTCTGGCATGCTCACAACATGGTGCTGAACAAGGGCATTCAGATGGGCATGCCCGGCATACTGGCCTTCCTCCTGCTCTGGCTGGCACTGGCCAGAGTCAGCGCGCGCGGACTGCGGGAGCCGACCTTGCGTCCCTGGGCCATTGCCCTCCTGGCCATGATGGCTGGCGTGTTCATGCGCAACATGACCGACGACTTCTTTTCCCGCGATGACGCCCTGCTGTTCTGGCTGATGAGTGGCGCCTTTCTGGGAACCTTGCGGCAAAAACGAAAAGAAGTCATCTTGCCATCCGCTGTTTCCGCCGTGCCCCGCATCCTCGTTATCCGGCGCGACAACATCGGCGACTTGCTGTGCACCACCCCCTTGCTGACGGCACTACGTCAGGCCTGGCCACAGGGCTGGATCGGCGTGCTGGCGAATCGCTACAACGCACCGATACTGGCGGGCAACCCGGATATCGATGCCGTTTTCTCCTACGAGAAAGCCAAGCACCGGGGCGCAAACATCAGTCGGCTGGCGGTCTGGCGCGGTACGGCCAGGCTGCTATGGCGCCTGCGGTGCATGCAGCTCGATTTTGTACTGTGCGCCTCGCCTGGCGCGCGCCGCTTCGCGCGCCTGATTGCACCGCGTCGCATTCTCGAAATCGATCGCTCAACTGACGTGGGCCACGAAACCCAAACAACCTTCCTTCTGCTGAAGTCCCTCGGCATCGAGGCCAATCCCGGTCCGCTGGTCCTGCGCGCTGATCCGTCGCACCAGAAAGAACTCCGCGCACGCATCGGACTGAATGAATCAGTCGGACGCGTCCTCGGCGTACACATTTCAGCACGCAAGCCACGCCAGCGCTGGCCCGTGGAGCGTTTCGGCGCCTTGCTGCAGGAATTGCTCGCCGCAGGCATGGCGGAGCGGGTCTTGCTGTTCTGGGCGCCCGGCGAAGAAAACGACCCGCAGCATCCCGGCGACGACCGCAAGGCAGAACAGTTGCTCGACGAACTTGCCGGCCTGCCGGTGACACCGGTACCCACGCACGAATTATCCGAACTGGTCACCGGCTTGTCGCTGGCCGATAGCGTCATCTGCTCCGACGGTGGCGCCATGCATATCGCGGCAGCACTGGGTAAGCCCATCGTCTGTTTTTTCGGCAACTCCGCGGCGGCACATTGGCACCCCTGGGGTGTCCCTTACGAATTGCTGCAACCACCTTCACGCAACGTTGCCGATATCAGTGTCGAGGACGTCGTCGCAGCCATGCGGCGCCTGCGTGTCGATACGGCCAACGGAAGACCATGAACACCAGCGACTCGGCGTCGAATCAGCGCATCCTCCTCGTCAAAACCTCCTCGCTCGGCGACGTGATCCACAATTTGCCGGTCGCCAGCGACATTCGCCGCGCGCTTCCGCAAGCCGCGCTCGACTGGGTGGTTGAAGAAAACTTTGCCGCAATCCCCCGCCTGCACCCCGCCGTGTGCCACGTGCTGCCAGTCGCAATGCGGCGCTGGCGCAAGTCACTCCTTTCACCCGCCACCTGGCGCGAATTCGGCACTTTTCGACGCCTGGCGTGCCGTCCCGCCGGGTCTGACTCTTATGCTGCGGTCGTGGATACGCAGGGACTCATCAAGAGCGCGCTGCTCGCAACGCAAGCCCGCGGCGTCAAATTCGGCTATGCGGCCGATGCCGCGCGCGAGCCACTGGCTGCCCGTTTCTACGATCGCAGCTTCAGCATTCCGAAGCACCTGCATGCGGTCGAGCGCAATCGCCGGCTCGCTGCCGCCGCGCTGGGCTACACGCTCGACGCACTGCCACTCGACTACGGCATCACCGCACCACCACTGAAAACGGCGTGGCTGCCGGCGAGCGATTACGCCGTGTTGCTCACCGCCACGAGTCGCGCCGACAAGGAGTGGCCCGAGGAGGATTGGCGCGCGCTGGCCACCGCGCTGATCGCCACCGGACTGCGCTGCGTCCTGCCGGGCGGCAGCGTTCCCGAACGGACGCGGGCGGCGCGCCTCGCCCAGTCGCTCGGCCGGGCCATTGCCGCACCGGCGATGAACCTCACCGAACTGGCCGGACTGCTCGCGGGCGCAGCGATCGTCATCGGCGTGGATACGGGACTGGTGCACCTCGCCGCCGCATTGCAGCGCCCCACCCTGGCGCTCTACTGCGCGTCCGATCCCGCGCTGACCGGCGTGCTCGGCACGGCGCCGCACGTCAATCTGGGGAGCGCCGGCGCGCCGCCCGCGGCGGCGGCGGTCGTGACCGCCGCGCTCAAGCTGCTGGATTAGCGCAGATGAACGCGCGCTGGCTCTACACCCTCGCCATTCTCGCCCTGTTGCCCTGGGCAGTCCTGCACCTGCTGTGGCGGGCACGCCGCCAGCCCGCCTACCTCAAGCACTGGGGAGAACGCTTCGGTCGCTACCGGCCGCGACCGCCGGACCCGCTGATCTGGATCCATGCCGTTTCGGTCGGCGAAACGCGCGCGGCGCAGCCGCTGGTCGCCGCCCTGCGCACGCGTTACCCCGGCCATCGCATCCTGCTCACCCACATGACGCCGACGGGGCGCGCCACTTCGAAAGCACTGTTCGGCCATCTGGGTATCGGGATGGCGCGCGTTTACCTGCCCTACGACACGCCCTGGGCCGCGCGCCGCTTCGTGCGGCATTTCCGGCCGGACATCGGCATCATCATGGAGACCGAACTCTGGCCGAACCTGATCGCTACCTGCCGCGATGAAGACGTTCCCCTGCTCCTCGTCAATGCCCGGCTCTCGGAAAAATCCGCGCGACGCTATGCGCGCTTCGCCGACCTCTCGCGCGTCGCGCTGCGCCAGCTTTCGGCGATCGCCGCGATCGGTGCGGAAGATGCCCTGCGCCTGCGCCGGCTCGGCGCGCCCGAGGTTCCCGTCTTCGGCAACATGAAGTTCGACATCGACCCGCCGGCGGATCAGGCGGGCCTCGGGCAGTTGTTCCGCTCACGCAGCGGCGACCGCCCGGTTTTCCTCTGTGCCAGCACGCGCGAAGGCGAGGAGGCACTGATTCTCGATGAATGGACGAAAGTCGGCGCAGGGCCGTCCCAAGCCGACGCCCTCCCCGTGGGGGGCAGCGAGCCGGATTTGCGAGCGAGGGGGGCCAACAAAGTCAGGCCTGGCGGGACGGCATCGAACGCCTTGCTGGTCATCGTGCCCCGTCACCCGCAGCGTTTCGACGCAGTCGCGGGGCTGGTCGAGGCGCGCGGCCTGAAGTTGCAGCGTCGTTCGGACGATTTGCCGGTCGCCGCCGAAACGCAGGTCTGGCTCGGCGACAGCATGGGCGAAATGTTTGCCTACTACGTCGCTGCCGATGTGGCCTGCGTCGGCGGCAGTCTGCTCGACTTCGGCAGCCAGAACCTGATCGAACCCTGCACGGTCGGAACCCCCGTGCTGCTCGGTCCCTCGACCTTCAATTTTGCCGACGCCGCGCAGAATGCGCTGGCCGCCGGCGCGGCGCGGCAGTACGCCGATGCGGCCGCCCTGGTCGAGGGCGCCATCGAATTGCTCGACATAGCGGACGCACGCGAAAAAATGGGTCAGGCGGGCCGCGCCTTCACGGCGCAGCATCGCGGCGCCACACAGCGCACGCTGGCGCTGATTGAAAAATTCATGCCGCCGCCAAATCACCCCTAGGCGACTTTACCCGTAAGGCTTTGCTGGCTATTCCAGCAGCGCGTTGATCGACGCCAGGTCGGCTTCGGTGAGTATTCCGGCGGCAGCCTTCAGCTTCAACTGGGCAATTAGCGTGTCGAGGCGTGCCTTGGCGAGTTTCTGTTTCGTGTCGAACAACTGACTCTGCGCGTTCAGCACATCGATGTTGATGCGTACGCCGACTTCGTAGCCGAGCTTGTTGGATTCAACCGCCAGCTGCGACGACGCCACGCCTGCTTCGAGCGCCCTGACCTGGGCCAGGCCGGCATTCACGCCGAGATAAGCCTGGCGCGCGGCAAGCTGCGCCTGCCGGCGCGCGTTGTCGAGATCGGCGCGCGCCTTTTCGTTGAGCGCTGCCGCCTCGCGTTCCTTCGACGACACCGCGCCGCCGGCAAAGAGCGGCACGGCCAGCTGCAGACCGATGGTGCTGCTCTTGCTGTTGACACCACCGCCCGTGGTCGAACTGTAGCCAGTTCCGCTCTTGCCATAGGCGGCAACCAGATCGAGGGTCGGATAATGACCGGCGCGCTGCCGTTCGATTTCCCGGCTGGCGACGTCGAAGTTGGTCTGGGCGAGCTGCACGCCGATATTTCCGGTTTCCGCGTTGCTCACCCATTGGCCGATGTCGGCCGGCTGGGGCGCTCCAATCTGGACGCCGCGGCGCAATCCCTTCAGGTTGTCCGGTTCCGCTCCGGTCAGCGTGCGCAAGGTTTGACGCTTCACGGCCAGATCGTTTTCGGCGGCGATCTCGGTTGCAACGGCAAGGTCGTAACGCGCCTGCGCCTCGTGGGTATCGGTGATCGTCGCGGTACCCACCTCGAAGCTGCGCTTGGCGGCTTCGAGTTGCTCGGCGATGGCGACCTTCTGCGCTTGCGCCGTCGCCAGGGTTTCCTGGGCGAGCAGCACGTCGAAATAGGCCTGCGTCACGCGCACGATCAGGTCCTGGCTGGCCTGCGTGTACTGCATCTCGGCCAGCGCGGCGACCAGTTCGGCCTGCTTGAAACCGACCCAGTTCTGCCAGCGGAACAAGGGCTGCGAGAGCGATGCACTCCAGCCGTTGCTGTTGTATTCGGCGCTGCGGGTCACCGAAGGACTGGTGCGTAATGTCGATTCGCTGTCATTCCAGGTCGTGTTCGCCGACAGGCCGATGGTCGGCAACAGGCCGGCGCGTCCCTGCGGAAGTTTCTCTAGGCCGGCATCCCGGCTCGCGCGCGCTGCGGCGTACTGCGCATCGTAGCCCGCCGCATCGCGGTAGACCTGGATCAGGTCGGCAGCATGCGCGCCGAAGGTGCTTCCCGCAAAGGCGAGGGCAATCAGTATCTTGAGAGAAGGCTGCATGAATGACTCCAGAAGTGCTTAGTAAGTGGGGGCCGACGGGTCGGCATCGCGCGACCATGCCGCCATGCCGCCATACAGATTGATGACATTGTCGAAGCCCTGGTGTTCCAGGAACATCGCCACCTGGTAACTGCGCGCACCGTGATGGCAGATCACCACGGTTTCGGCATCGCGCTTCAACTCAAGATAGCGTGCCGGAATCGAGCGCATCGGCATCAGCTTTGACCCCGGGATATGGACGACATCGAACTCCCAGGGTTCGCGCACGTCCAGCAGGACGGGCAAGGGATGGCCGCCGGCCTTGGACTGGTCGAGCCACGCCTTGAGCTGGACGGCGGTCATCTGCTTCATGTATCAGAACACGAACTGCCGCGCGGGGGCCTGCTTCAGCATCGGCACGCTGGTTTCCAGCACGTCCTCGCGCGCGACCGCATCGGTGCCGACGCGCGTCAGCAGCCGCAGCGCCATGGTCGGCGCCTGATCGGGCAGCGTCACGAAAGCGCACAGGCGCCCACCCGCCGCGAGCTGGTCAATCAGTGTCGCGGGAATCTCGCGCACGCCGCCGGACACGACGATCACGTCATACGGTGCATGGGCAATCAGGCCGTCGAGGCCGTCGCCGATTTCGACATGGGTGTTCTCGATCCCGGCACGGTCCAGATTGGCACGTGCGATGGCGGCGATGGCGGGGTCGATTTCCATGCTCCAGACTTCCTTCGCGCGCGGGGCCAGCAGCGCGGCCATGTGACCGGAACCCGCGCCGATTTCGAGCACGCGTTCCTGCGGCTGGATGGCCAGCGCCTGCAAGATCCGGCCTTCGAGCTTGGGCGGCAGCAGACTGGCGCCCGGGCCGAGCGGAATCTCGACATCGGCGAAAGCGAGCGCCCGATAGGCCTCGGGCACGAAATCCTCGCGGCGGTCGGCATACAACTGGTCGATGACCGTCGCATCGCTGATGCGCCATGGGCGCAACTGCTGTTCGATCATGTTATGGCGCGCAGACTCAAAATTCATGGCAATACTCCATAATTTCAGTAGGTGAGGATCATGTTCGGCAAAGCAAGTTCGCTGGCAGGCAATTCTACGCCGGTGGCCGGGATACACGCCGGGGCGCCCCGAGTGTTTCCCGCCCCTTGAGGGGTCGTGAATGCCGCGCAGCGGCATTCACGAGGTGGGCTCCTTGATGCGGTACCACGCGGCAAACAGCGCCGGCAGGAACAGCAAGGTCAGCACGGTGGCGATGATCAGGCCACCCATGATGGCGACCGCCATCGGCCCCCAGAAGATCTGGCGCGACAGCGGGATCATTGCCAGCACGGCCGCGGCAGCGGTCAGCATGATTGGACGGAAACGCCGCACCGCCGAGCCGACGATCGCCTCCCAGGTGCTCTTGCCGGCCTCCTCGTCCTGCCCGATCTGGTCGAGCAGGATCACCGAGTTGCGCAGGATCATGCCCATCAGCGCGATAACGCCGAGGTTGGCGACGAAGCCGAACGGCTTGGCGAAAACCATCAACGCCAGCGCCACGCCGATCAGGCCGAGCGGCGCGGTCAGTAGCGCCAGCACCGTGCGGCGCAGGCTCTGCAGCTGGATCATCAGCAGCGTGATGACGCCGACGATGGTCAGCGGGATGACGGCCTTGAGGGCATCCTCGTTCTTGCCCGATTCCTCGATGGTGCCGCCGATGTCGACGCGATAGCCCGGCGGCAGCCGGGCGCGGATGGCGGCGAGCTGCGGGTCGATCTGCCGCGTAATGGTCGGACCGGTGACCTTCGGATTGGCAAGGTCGGCGCGGACCTGGATCGTCGGCAGGCGATCACGGCGCCAGATGACGCCCTCTTCCAGCACCGGCTCGAGCTTCGCCACCTGTGCGAGCGGCATCCATTTCATGCCCGCCGCGGTGCTGGCCGGGATCGGCAGATCGGCGAGCCGGTCGAGCCTGCCCCGGTCTTCGCCCGGTCCACCCGGTGCGCGCCAGACGATGTCGATCAACTGGTCGCCCTCGCGGTATTGCGTCAGCGTCGCGCCGACCTGGTGGGCCTGCAGCGCCTGCGCCACGTCCTGGCTCGACACGCCGAGCAGACGGGCGCGATCCTGGTCGATCGCCACCTTCACACTCTTCGACTTTTCGTTCCAGTCGAGATGCACGTCCCTGACGTTGGGGTTCTGGCGCATCACATCCGCCACCTCATGGGCGATGCGGCGCAGGGTCTCGACGTTCTCGCCGACGACGCGAAACACCACGGGGTAGCCGACCGGCGGACCGTTCTCGAGCCGCTGCACGCGCGTGCGCAAATGGCTCCACGATCCGTCGGGGTCCTCGAAGGCCGTCATCAGCCGGTTTCTGACCGCCTCGCGCTCGTCAAAGCCCTTGGTCACGATCACCAGCTGGCCGAAGCTGTCGTTGAACAGCTGCTGTTCGAGCGGCAGGTAGAAGCGCGGCGCGCCATTGCTGATGTAGGACGCATGGTTCACCAGCTGGCCCCTGATGTCGTCGGCCGCCAGCAAGCGCTTCGACGCGCTTGACCGCCGCCTCGGTCGCCCGCAGCGAGCTGCCCTGCGGCAGCCACAGGTCGACCAGCAGTTCCGGCCGGTTCGACGGCGGGAAGAACTGTTTCTGCACGCTGGTGGTAAAGGCGACCATGCCAAGCGCGAACGCCAGCAGCGTGATGCCGATGGTCGTCCAGCGATGGCGCAGGCACCATTCCAGCAGCGCACGAAAGCGCCGGTAGAAGGGCGTGTCATAGACGTCGCCATGATGGTCCTCGCCATACTTGCGCAGCGCCTTCTCGTCGAGCAGCATGAAAGCCGAGATAGGGCGTGAAGATCACCGCGACGATCCAGGACACCAGCAGCGCGATGGTGGTGACGGCGAAGATCGCGAAGGTGTATTCGCCGGCGCCCGACTTGGCGAAGCCGACCGGCGTGAAGGCCGCCGCCGTGATCAGCGTGCCGGTAAGCATCGGGAAAGCAGTCGAGGTGTAGGCGAACGTCCCGGCGCGGAACTTGTCCCAGCCCTGCTCGATCTTCACCACCATCATCTCGACGGCGATGATGGCGTCATCGACCAGCAGGCCCAGCGAGATGATCAGCGCGCCCAGCGAAATCCGGTGCAGGTCGATGCCGAAGGCCTTCATCAGCAGGAAGGTCATTGCCAGCACCAGCGGGATCGACAGCGCCACGACCAGCCCGGTGCGAAAGCCCAGCGACAGGAAACTCACCGCCAGCACGATCACCAGCGCTTCGGCCAGGCTTTGCATGAAGAGCTTGAGCGAGACCTTGACGATATTGGGCTGGTCGGCCACCGTCGCCACGTCCATGCCGACCGGCAGGTCGCGCGCCAGCCGGTCGATGTCGGCGCCCAGATGCTCGCCGAGCTTGATGACGTCGCCGCCTTTTGCCATCACCACGGCGATGCCGATCGCGTCCTTGCCCATGAAGCGCATGCGCGGGTTGGGTGGATCGGCGCTGCCGCGCGTCACCGTCGCGATGTCGTCGAGCCGCAGGTGGCGACCGCCGACGACGAGGTCGGCGTTGCGGATGCGTTCGACCGAATCGAAGGGACCGGTGACGCGCAGGCGCACGCGGTCGCTCGGGGTTTCAACAAAGCCCGCCGCCACCAGCGCATTCTGCTTCGCCAGCGCCTCGGCCACCATGCGCCGGCGTGAGGCCCAGCACCGCCAGGCGCGCCGGCGCGACTTCGACGAAGATCTTGTCGTCCTGCACGCCGAGCAGGTCGACCTTCTTCACATCCGCCGCGGCGCGCAACGTCGCGCGCGATGCGCGTCGCTTCCTCGCGCAGTTGCCCCATGCTCGTAGCCGTCGCCGGTCAGGGCATAGATATTGACGTAGACATCGCCGAACTCGTCGTTGGGATAAGGCCCCTGCACCCCGGCCGGCAACTGGTATCGGATGTCGTCGAGCTTCTTGCGCACCTGGCGCCAGGATTCCGGTACCTCGGACTTCGGCGTGTAGTCCTTGAGCTGGATGAACACCAGCGACTCGCCGGCGCGCGAGGCCGACTTGATGACGTCCACGTAAGGCGTTTCCTGCAGCTTCTTTTCGATGCGCTCGGTCAGCTCGCGCTCGACCTCCTCCGCGGTCGCCCCGGGCCATTGCGTGCGCACCACCATCACCTTGAAGGTGAAATCCGGATCCTCGGCGCGCCCGAGGCTGAAGAAGGACAGCACGCCTCCGATCGCCAGCACGAGGATCAGGTAGAGCACCATCGACGGGTGCTCGAGTGCCCAGGCGGAAAGGTTGAGCTGGTTCTTCATTGGCCGGGCTCGGTGGCGATGCGCACCTGCTCGCCGGCGACCAGCTTGAAGGCGCCGGCCGCGACGATGGTCTCGTCGCCGTTCAAGCCCCCTTTCAGCACCGCGCCGGCATCGCTGTAGCGTTCGACGTCCACCACGCGCTGCGCGAGCGTATGGTCCGCGCCGATCACCCAGACGGCGGGGCGGTCACCCTGTTGCAGGATCGCGGCCAGCGGCACGACGATGCGTTCGGGCTGTGGCCGCGCGAAGCTCACCGTGGCCGTCAGGCCGAGCGGCAGGCCGGCGGGGGCCTCCTGCAGGGCCACGCGCGCGGCAAAGGTGCGCGTGGCCGCGTCGGCCGCAGGCGCCAGTTCGCGCAGCACGGCGCGGTAGGTCGTATCGGTGCCGTCCGCCCAGAGTTGTGCCGTCCCGCCAGCGCTGACTTTCAGGCCGGCCAGATGCGCCTCGGGAATCGCGATGGCCACCTCGCGCTCGCCGTCGCGCGCCACGCGAAAGATACCCTGGCCGGCGGCCACCACCTGCCCCGGCTCGGCGAGCACCGCCGCGACCACGCCATCCGTTTCGGCCACCAGCGTCGCATAGCCCGCCTGATTCTGTGCCAGTTTCGCTTGCGCGGCGGCCGAGCGCGCCGCGGTTTCCTTCGCGTCGAGCGCTGCCTGGCTGACGAAATTCTTTTCCTTCAACTCCTGCGTCCGCTTCAGGTCGGCCGCCGCCAGCGCACGGTTGGCCTCGGCCTGCGTCGCCGTCAGTTGCAGGTCGGCCGGGTCGAGGCGCGCCAGCGGCTGCCCTTTCCGGACGCGCGCACCGGCATCCACGAGGCGGGCGACGAGTTTGCCGCCGACCCGGAACGCCAGTTGTGTTTCATGGCGGGCACGCACTTCGCCGCTGTAGCGATACTGCGGTGCCGTCTCGCCAGCGCTGACTTTCAGCGCCTTGACCAGGCGCGGGCCGGTCTGCGCCGCGTCCGGCGGCGGTTCCTTCTCGACACAGGCGACGAGCAGGGGCAGGAGGACCAGGGCGGTCAGAGCGGTTCGCTGGTTGATCATTGGGGCTTCCCCTTTCCTGGAGAACCGGCGCGCAGGCCGCGCAGCATGATTTCAAAATACTCGTCGAAGTAGGTCGCGTCGGAAATCCCGGCGGCCGTGCAGACGTCCAGCGAATGCCGCCAGATCATGCGCATCAGCAGCGGCGCCATCACGATGTAAATGGCGGCGTCGATATCGACCGCACGCAACTCGCCCCGCGCGACCCCGCGTTCGATGACGCCGCGGATCAGCGCCGAGCCGCGCTGGATCACTTCCTCGTGATAGAAGCTGGCGATTTCCGGAAAATTGCGCGCCTCGGCAAACACCAGTTTGGGAATGCCGCCGATGCGCTGCGAGCCGATCAGCCGCCACATGCCACTCCCGACCTCGCGCAACAGGGCTTCTGAATCGCCGGCGAACCCCTCGAGCAGCGCCTCGCCTTCGACCAGCGCCGGCAGCAGGCCTTCGCGCACCACGGCCTTGAACAGGGCTTCCTTGCTGTCGAAGTAGAGATAGAGCGTGCCTTTCGAAACGCCCGCGCGGGCGGCCACGTCGTCGAGACGGGTCGCGGCGTAACCCCGCTCGACGAACAAATCGAGCGCGGCCGCCGTCAGTTCAGCGGGACGGGCTTCCTTGCGGCGGCGATGCGCCGGTTTCGGGCTGTGGTGCAGGGTGGTGCGAGGCATGGGCAAACGGCGGAATTAAATTTACTGACTAAGTGGTCAGTAATCTACCCACACACTGGGGGCATGTCAAACCAAAGCAAACCAAAGTCAGCGCTGGCAGGACGGCACCCGCGGGATGATTTCGTCCAATTGTCGCCGCCGCGACTTTTCCCCGGCGCCTATCGCCGTCAGAATTGGGGCCGGAACCCTCGTCAGGAGAATGCCATGTCCAGCATCGTCACCGTCGTCTTCGACCGCAGCCGCGATTACGAACTCATCGCCCATGCCGGCCCGTCACGCGAGGACGCCAACCGCTGGCTCGACGCCGAGTGGGAAGCACTCGAGTGCGAACCGACCAATCCGATGGGCAAGGTGCTGGTGCTCGACCGCATCCTCGGCATCGCGCTATACGCCGGCGAGAAGCGCTTCGCCAACCCGGGCGAATGGTCGCAGCAGTACGCCGACGCCGTCGCGGCCGTGCTCGACCGCCCGGTCGTACGCGTTGACATCGCCGACCGCGTGGTCGGCTGAGCCAACCCTAGTTCGCTTCGAGGAAGCGGTAGATCGCTTCCAGTCGCGCCACGCCATCGTCGAGTTCGAGGATTTCCTGGCGCCGGTCCATCGACAGCGGCAGCAATTCCGCCCAGCGGTCGGCCACCCAGGCGGCATCGAAGAAGCGGTGTGGTTGCGGCGGCGGGTCTTCCAGTGCTTCGAGCAATGCGCGCAGCATCGGCACGAGGCGCGCGTAGTCGCCGGGAATCGGCTTCACCGGCGGATCGGGCAGCAACTCGACCGTGGCGCGGACCAGCTGGTTGTCCAGCGTGCGCGGGCTGAGGATGCGGAAGCGCTGGCCGCCGTGCGCGACGATGTTGAGGATGCCCAGCTGCGGCATGTCCCAGTCGGCAATCGTCGCCAGCGTGCCCACATCCCGGGGCACGGCTGCAACGGATTCCGGAGCCGCCACCTCGCCCCCCGCCTTGATCAGGCAAACGCCGAAGGGCGTGTTCGTGCGCAGGCACGCCTTCACCATGTCCATGTAGCGCGGTTCGAAGACGCGCAGTTCGATGCGCCCGCCGGAATGCAGCACCACGTTAAGGAGAAAGAGCGGGATCTCCATCTCAATCACGCCCGTCACCCCAGCGCGGCATCAAGTCATGGGCGACGCCCAGCCGGTCGAGGATGCGCGCGACGACGAAATCGACCAGCCCGCCAATGTCGGTCGGGCGATGGTAGAAGCCGGGATTCGGCGGCAGGATGACGGCGCCGGCGCGCGCCAGCCGCAGCATGTTCTCAAGATGCAGCGCCGAGAAGGGCGTCTCGCGCGGCACGAGGATCAGCGTCTTGCCTTCCTTGAGCACGACGTCGGCCGCGCGCGTGATCAGGTCCTTGGCCGTGCCGGCGGCGACCTCCGCGAGCGTGCCCATCGTGCAGGGGCAGATCACACAGGCATCCGGCGGATTCGAGCCCGATGCTGGCGGGGCGTTCCAGTCATTGCGGTCGAACACCTGCAAGCGCTTCGTTCCGGCGTCCGCCAGGCCGAAGCGTCCGGCCAGCAGGCGCTGCGCTTCGCGCGGCTGCGCGGGCAGCACGAGGTCGGTTTCCTGCTTCGCGACGATCTGCGCCGCCTGCGAATATATCAGCCAGACACGGCACCCGGCAGCGAGCAGGCACTCGACGAGACGCAAACCGTAGGGCAATCCGGATGCCCCGGTCCAGGCGACGGCGATGGTTTTCATTGGTTTTCTTTCAGCAATTTGGCGGCGACAAGTCCGTTCACGATACCGAATACCAGTGCGGAAAGGCCGAATACCGGCGCGAGCAGGAATACGCCGTCGTGCGGCACCAGCCACAGGCGGGCCAGCACCAACTGGCCACCGATATGCGCGAAGGCCGCGAGCACGCTCGCCGTCACCGGCCCGAAGCCGCGTCGTGGCAGGCGCACCGCGACGGCCAGCACGGCCAGGCTCGCCAGCGTTCCCGCGAGCGCGAGGAAGAAACCGGGAGCGAGAAACTGGCCGACCAGCAGGCTGCCGGCGATGACGCGCAGCAGCGCGACCCAGGCCGCATCGCGCCAGCCGTGGCGCATCAGGACGATGAGGATCACGATGTTGGCCAACCCCGGCTTCACGCCGGGCAGTGGCGAAGGCACGGCCGCCTCGAGAACCGACAGCGCGATCGCGGCGGCCGCATAGCGGGCGATGCGGCGGTCGTCCGGGGTGACTTTGAGTTCAAGAAATCCGCCGGGCCGTCCCAAGAATTTCTCGCCCTCCCGGGAAGGAGGCGGCGGCGCAGCCGACGCTTCGGGAGGGGGTTTAGTAGTTGAGGCTGTCATGACGGGCAGCGCGGCCGGAAAGGCTCAGGCTCACATGGTTCGGTGCGCAGATGGCGATCGCATTGGGGCGCGTGAGCCAGCCCTGCTGTACGCAATACTGGCGCGGCCCGGGATCGGACAGCACGCGCGCCCGTCCAGGGGCGATTTCGATGAGCGTTTCGCCGAGCGAACCGGTCACCGCATAGCGCCGCGGCGCGGTGAGCGGAAACTCGGCGACCACCTTGCCATCGAGCCGCACGATGGCGCGCTCGGCCTGGCCGCTGACCCAGAGCAGGGGGAAGGAAACACCCACGACCAGCGCCGCGGCGAGCATGACGGCCCAGTCGCCCGGCCGCAGCAGGGCCAGCCAGCGCGCGCTCACTCAGCCAGCGCGCGGTGCCTGACCAGCACGCGCGCCTGGTTCCTGAAATGTGCCGCCAATTTTTCGGCGAACCAGACCGAACGATGCTGGCCGCCGGTGCAGCCGAGCGCCACCGTCAGGTAGGAACGGTTGTCGCGCACGTAGGCCGGCAACCAGTCGGCGAGGAAACGGCGGATGTCCTCGCACATCTTGAGTACTTCCGGCTGCCCCTCGAGGAAGGCGATGACCGGGCCATCGCGGCCGGTCAGCGGGCGCAGTTCGGAATCGTAATGCGGGTTCGGCAGGCAGCGCACATCGAAGACGAGGTCGGCATCGAGGGGCAGTCCATGCTTGAAGCCGAACGATTCGAACAGCAGCATCAAGCCGTGGCCATCCATCTCCAGCGCGATGAAATCCCGGACCATGCCGCGCAGCGCATTCGGCCGCAGGTTGCTGGTATCGATATGGTGACCAAGTCCATGCAGTGTTTCCAGCGCCAGACGCTCGCTGGCAATCGCCTCGGCCAGTGTCGTGTTGGCATCCGCCAGCGGATGGCGGCGACGCGTTTCGGAAAAACGCTGGATCAGCACGTCGTCGCGCGCATCGAGAAAGATGATGCGCACATCGATCCGGTTCGCCGCGAGTTGTTTCAATTGCGGTGGCAGGGCAGCGATCCCGCTGCCGCCGCGCATGTCGATCGCCACCGCGACGCGTTCATGCCCCTCGCGCATCAGGTGGCCCGCCAACCCGGACAGCAGCGCCGCCGGGAGGTTGTCGACGCAGAAGTAACCGGCATCCTCCAGCACGTTCAGAGCGATGGATTTGCCAGAACCCGACAGGCCGCTGATGAGCACGAATTGCATGATGGAGAGAGGATGTACGGACAAGGGGACAACGCGCCCTATGGTAGCATCGGCGCCACTTTCCACAAGATGCGCCGCACAAGGTATGTCACGCCAGGAATTCCGCTGGAAGCCCCGTCCCGCCCTGGCCGGCGCTCCTGCCTATCTGCACCCCTGGCTGTCCGATCCCGGTTCGCTCACCGCGCGCATTGTCGCCCGCTGCAGCCAGTTCCAGGTGCGCGTGCTGGGCGAAACCCGCGCGCCTCCCTTCGCCGATGAACTCACCCTGATCGGCCTGCGCCATGGCCGCCATGCCTGGACGCGCGAGGTGCTGCTGGTGGCCGACGGCGTACCCGTCGTCTTCGCCCACAGCGTGCTCGCGCCGCGCGATCTCAACGGCGCCTGGCACATGGCGCAAGCCGTCGGCAGCCGACCGCTCGGTGCCGCGCTGTTTGCCGATCCGGGTATCTGCCGCGGCCCGCTCACCAGCGCGCGCCTGATGCCCGGCCACCCCCTGCACCGCCATGCCTGCACTGCGCTGGGCGAAACCCTGCCGATGCTCTGGGCGCGCCGCTCGCGCTTCTGCCGACTCGACCGTCCGTTGCTGGTAACCGAGGTTTTCCTGCCGGGCGTCGAACGGCTCTGAAAGTCAGCGCTGGCGGGACGGCAGTAAACGACACACTGCCGCCGCTCGATCCGTCAGAGGTTCAACGTCAGGTATCAGAGATGCGAGCAGTCATCTGGCGCGTCTGCCCATAGGCAGCAGATCGGCCACTGCTGACCTTGTGCCTGTAGTCAGGCTCAGGCGGCAATGCGCCGGTTTGCTGCCACTCGGACGCCGATGGCGGTCAATGAAAGCTTCACTGTTCATGAACTCGAACAACGGTATGGCTAATGCTTATGCCCAGCCATCCCACCCGTGGAACTCGAGCTCGAACTTGGGTTTCTCACTGGTACGCTGATCTCCTTGCTGCTCCCGTCGTCCAGGCCGAGGGTGATCGGTACCGTGTCGCCTTCTTTGAGCGGGGACTTCATCTCGATCAGCATGATATGCAGGCCGCCTGGCTTGAGCACGGCTTCGCCGTTCGGCGGCACGGGGATGTCCTTCACCTGGCGCATCTTCATGACGCCGCTCTCGTTGAGGTGGGTATGCAACTCGGTGATGCGCGAGGCCGGGTTGGCTGCCTTGACGACCCGGACTTCCCCGGGGCCGGCGTTGCGGATCACCATGAAGGCGCCAGTCGCCATGGCCCCAGGCGGCGCCTGGCGGATATAGGCATCGCTGACCGCGATCTGGTCCGCTGCGCCAGCGGCACGAGCGATTTCGCAGTTCATGGCCAAGGCGAGCAGACCGGCCAGGATCAGGGGAAGCTTGGATCGATTCACTTTGATACTCCTTGCATCGGTGGCGAAGGCGGGTTCCTGACCGCAGTGGCAATCTCATCGCGCAGGCGGGCGACAATCTGGTCCACCGGCTTGCCGTAGGGGAACTTGGCGAGGAACTGGCCGCCGGGCGCGAGCAGGAACATGCCCGCGGAGTGATCCACCGCGTAATGGGCGGGATTGACCTTGGGGTCCATCACCTTCTCATACCGTACCTTGAAGTTGTCGGCGGCGCGCTTGACCAGTTCCGGCGAACCGGTGGCACCCAAGATGCGTGCGTCGAAGAAGTTAGTGTAGCTACGCAGCTGTGCCAGCGTATCGCGCTCGGGGTCGACGGAGATGAACAGGGCCTGCACCTTGGCCGCGTCGTCGCCGAGCTGCTTCAGCACCGCGGCCATTTCGAGCAGGGTGGTGGGGCAGATGTCGGGACAGAAGGTGTAGCCGAAGGTAATCAGCTGGAAGCGGTCCTTGAAGTCGCCGTCCATCACGGCGCGGCCGTTTGTGGCCTGCAGCAGGTAGCGCGGGTTGATGCCGACCTCCGGCGTGTCCGGCATGGCGGCCAGCTGGTGGGCATTCGGCGGATTGAACGGCCGGGCGGCCATTTCCAGTTCGACCGTCAGTGCGGCGCGTGGCGGGCAATCCGCCTTGCGCTGGCCCTGGGCGAGGAAGGCCTCGCTGGTGGCCTTCTCGAAGGCTTCACCGAGTTCCCGCGTCTTGGACCCGCGGGCAATGACGATGGCCTTGGCGCGGCTGACGATCTCGGAATGGCCGCAGGCCAACGCGCGGCCGTTGACGATCCCGATGGTCGTGACCGCCGCGTGCAGCGGGTCGGCTTCTAAGCCGGCAGCTTGAATCGGCAGGGAAATGGCCATGGCGACGGCCAGGGCGGAGGTGCGTAAAAGCGTCATGGGGATGATCTGGTTGTTCGTTGTAATAGGGGCGGCACGGTGGCTTCCACGCGCACATGGTATCAATTTCCTGTCCGACCTCTGCAACAACGGCAGCAAGTCTGGCTACACCGGCGGTTACTGGCCGAACCCAGTCCCATGCGACACCGATAATTCGTTCTTTCCACAGACAGCAATGGTGTTTGTTGTGGCCACTGATCCTCCCATGGCCGTTGATGGCTGCTATTCTCGAATCAAATGCCATCGTAGGTCTGACCATTAGCTATGTGCGGTCGTTACGCTCGATTTACCCCTTGTAAGACGTTCGCCAAACTCGCCGGCCTGCCCGTCGATGAGAAGCTCTACGCTGACACAATCCCTTCCTGGAACGCAGCGCCCGGCACAGCCTGCGCCTTGGTCCGTCGCGAGCTTGGCAGAGAACCCAGTATGGGCAACCTCATATGGGGCCTTATCCCGCATTGGGCCAAGGAGCGTCCGGTCGCTCGCCCTATCAATGCACGGTTGGAAACGGCCGCAGAGAAGCAGATGTACAAACGCATCTTTCGGTACAGGCGTTGCCTTGTCGCCACCGATGGCTGGTACGAATGGCTCCCGACACCAGAGGGCAAGAAGCCTTATTTCCTGCGTTTCACCGACCATCGCCCCTTCTTCTTCGGCGGCCTCTGGAATGAATGGACGGGACGGGAGGGTGTCGTGCCGACCTTCACGATTCTCACGCAAGCTGCGCTGCCAGAGATTGCTCAAATCCATGACAGGATGCCGGTGATCGTGACGCCCGCGCATTTCTCCGCTTGGCTGGACAAGGAAGTATTTGAACCAGCCGATGTGCTTGCTCTGTGTCGGCCACCAGAACCCGGCGAATTGCAGGCTTACCGGGTATCCACGGCCGTCAATCGCCCCGATTCAAACGGCTCGGAGCTCATCGAACCGATTGAATAGACCTGCAGCTAACCGACACGGGCCGTTCACCCCAGTAGCGATCAGGGTTCGTTCGCTATTAGTTTGCGGCCGTTCGACTCAATGATTTTCCGGCTTGCTGAATGACTGGAGCTGGCCGCGAGTTGCCGTCCCGCCAGCGCTGACTTTCAGGTCAGCCGTTTGCGAAAGGTGGCTTCATGGATGCGCACCGGCTGGCCATCCGCGATCCCCCGGGCGGCGGCATCGGCGGGGTGGATGAGGAGCGCCGGCCCATCGTCCAGCGCGCGCAGGCTGGTGAAGGGCTAAACACTGCTTGAAGCCGGACACAACATCGCCCGCCGAATCCCAAGCTTGGGCATGCATAATGCCTAACAAATGAACGCCTTGAATAACCATGAATACCGGCCACGACCACAACCATAGCCACGGTAGCGCGACCGATCCTGACCAGCGCCGTCGTCTGCTGATCGCGCTTGGCCTCACTTGGAGCTTTGCCGCTGTCGAAGCCATCGCTGGCTGGACCGGCGGCTCGCTGGCGCTGCTGGCCGATGCCGGTCACATGATCACCGATGGTGCGGCGCTTGGCCTGGCTCTGCTGGCAGCATCGATCGCCGTGCGCCCACCTTCTGCGCGTCACTCCTACGGCATGGGTCGGGTTGAACTTCTAGCGGCCTTGATCAATGCGCTATCGATGCTGGCAGTGGTATTCGGCATCGGCTGGGAGGCCTGGTCACGTTTCTCGACACCACGTGCAATTGATGGTGTGCTGGTCAGCGGCGTGGCGCTGGCAGGACTACTGGTCAATCTCGGTGTCGCATGGATGCTTTCACGTGGTCAGCAGAACATCAACGTGCGTGGCGCGTTCCTGCATGTATTGGGCGATCTGCTCGGTTCGGTGGCGGCGATAGTCGCCGGTATCGTGGTGTGGGCCACTGGCTGGACGCCAATCGACCCACTGCTATCACTGTTGATTGGAGGTCTGGTTCTTGCGTCCAGCCTGCGCCTATTGCGCGATGCGCTACACGGGTTGATGGACGGTGTGCCATTCGCCATCTCGTTGGAGGATGTAGGGCGCGAGCTGGCCGCCGTGCCTGGCGTGCTGGACGTACATGATCTGCATGTGTGGGCGATTTCCGGTGGGCTTATGGCGCTGTCGGCTCATGTGCGCGTGGCCGACATGAATGCTTGGCCCACTGTGCTGAATGGATTGCAGGGCAAAGCGAAGGAGTTTGGGATCGAACACGTGACCTTTCAGCCTGAAGTCATCCCATGGGTACTGCTACAGCGGCGTGCGATGAGCGCATCCAGCGACAGCGCGCCCGGCCCCTTGGCGACGAGGTAGAGCAGGATCGCCGCCCAGGTGCCATGGGCCGCGTAGGCGTCCGGATAGACGAAAACCTGGATCGTCAGCGTCATCACCAGCAGCGCCAGTGCGGAGAAGCGGGTCGCCAAACCGATCAGGATCAGCAACGGAAACACATGCTCGGCGAAGGCGGCGAGCGGCGCCGCCAGTTCCGGCGGCACCAGCGGCAGCCGATATTCCTCGCGGAAGAGATCGACCACCGAGTCGGAAAGCCGCGGCCAACCCAGGGTGAATTCACCGCTGACGATGTTGATGGCGAAGTCTTGCACCTTGGTTTGCCCGGACAGCCAGAACACGGCAGCGATGGAAAAGCGGCCGACGAAGGCGATCAGTGAGTCAGGAATACGGCCAAGCAGGTCAATGCTGCGCGTCAGCAGCTTGGGAATTCCGGCGTTGCAAGTATCGGTGTTTGCGTTCATGGTGTTCTCCTTCACCCGGTCAGGGTGCAGATGGCGCCGAGCCGGACCAATAGTCCGAACACGGCGGCAAGTTCAAAGTCGGCGTCGGCTTCAAGCGCCGCCTGCGCGGCCTGCCCCAGCGTCGCGCCGTCCACCAGTTGGCGGATGAAAAGATGCTCGGCCGCGGTGATGAGATGCAGTTCAACTGCCAGCTCGTGTCGCATCAGCAGCACATGCTCCGGCTGATCGAGATCGACAGCGGCGACAGACAAGCGCTCGTCCTGATGCGCCGCCCAGAGCGAAGCCACCGCAGACGACGAGGCCCGCTGGAACAGCGCGGGATGCAGCCCGATCCGCAAGTCGGGTAGCAGATCCGGTTGCGCAACGTAATGCTGGATTTCCTCCGCCGTCACGCTGTCCGCGTCCGCCGCATGGAAGGACAACACGCGTGCCATTTCGAGGCGCGCCATGTCGGCCAGATAGGGCAGCGCTGCGGCGGGCGGGAAACTTTCGATGAAAGCGGCGAAACCCTGTCCATAACAGGCCAGCACCGGCGAGCGCGGCGGCTGGGTCAATGCGAAGATTCGCGCCATGGCGCGGAAGAACTCCACACCGACCAGCGCCTGCACGACCGGAAACGTATCGGCCAGCGCATCGACCAGCGACACCGCGACGTTGTTGCGATACACGGCGAAGCGCTGCGCCGGGTCCGAGCCGTTCCAGGTCGTAAGCCTGGCCGGGCACGGCGCAGCGGGATCGCGCAAGGCACTGGCGAACTCGACTTGCGCGCTCATGCCGGCACCGCTTCCACCACTTCCACGCTGGCTGCCGCCGCATCCAGATAGGCTTGGGCTTGCCGCGCCTCGGCCAGCAGGACTTGGAACGGCGGAATGTCGTTGTCGCGTTCCAGCAGCGTCGGCAGGGGGCCGGTCAGTGCCAGGGTCTCGGCATACAGCTGCCACACGGCCTGCGCCACCGGCGCGCCGTGGCTGTCGATCAGCAGCGGCGCACCGAGGCTGTTGACCTCGCGGGCAAAGCCGGCCAGGTGGATTTCGCCGACCTGCGCAAGCGGCAGGGCACGGATGTAACCCAACGGATCGCGGCCATGATTGACGCAGGACACGTAGACGTTGTTCACGTCCAGCAGCAGGCCGCAACCGCTGCGGCGCACGACTGCGCCGATGAACTCGGTCTCGGTCAGGGTGGAGTCCGCGAATTCGACATAGGTCGCCGGATTTTCCAGCAGCATGCGCTGCCCCAGCCGCGACTGCACATGGTCGATATGCTCGACCACGCGCGCCAGCGTCTTTGGGGTGTAGGGCAAGGGTAGCAAGTCGTTGTAGAAGTTGCCGCCATGGCTGGCCCAGGCCAGGTGCTCGGAAAAGGATTCCGGCGCGTAGCGGCCAAGCAAGCGTGCCAGCCCATCGAGATGCGTTTCGTCCAGCGGCTCTGCGCCACCGATCGACAGGCCGACGCCATGCACCGACAGGGCATACCGCTCGCGAATGCGCGTCAGCCAGTGGTGGAACGGGCCACCATCGACCAGATAGTTCTCGGCGTGGATCTCGAAGAAACCGAGATCCGGCCGAGCCTCCAGGATGTCATGGAAGTACTCGGGTTTAAGCCCGACACCCGCCCTGGCGGGTAGCGTCGCCATGATGCGTTACAGCCTGTGCGCGCTGCCGCTCAGGCCTTCTTTTCCTTGAATTCCTTGAGCTGGCCGAAGCCGGTGGCCGAGGCACCTGGACAGCGTCTTCTCGCAGGTACCCGCCGGCACGAGCGTCCAGGCATTGCCCTGGTAATCGGTTTTCGACGTGCCGGCGCAACTGGTGCCGGCGCCGGCCTTGCAGTCGTTCTTGCCCTTGAGGGCCACGCCGTAGCACTTTTCCTTGGCGGTATCGGCCGCCAGGGCGGGGGTGGCGGCGAGGGCCAGTGCGCCGGCTAAAAATGCGGAGCCGACGACGACGTTCAATGTGGAATTTTTCATGACTTGTCTCCTTGCTGGGTTGAGGGTAGGTCATGCCGTGTGCGCCAGGCGGCGGTCGCGGTGCGCAAGAATGAAAAATGTTTTTCGGTTGCAGCGCAGCCGCGGCAGATCAGGACGTGAAGTCGCAGTCCCATCCGCTCGCGGAGGGAAAGTTTGTGGTCCATGCCTTGCGACATCAGTTGCGTGGCTTCCTTGCAATTCATCATTCTCGTTCTCCAAACCAGCGTCGGGACAGACATTCGCGCAATCCCAGACGCGCCCGGTGCAACAGCACCCAGCAATTGGACGTGCTGATGCCCAGTTCCTTACAAATTTCCGCAGTTTCCAGCCCCAGGATTTCCCGCATCATGAAGACCCGGCCCGGTTTGGCCGCCACCCCGTCGAGACAGGCCTCGAACACGGTCCAGAACTGCTGGCTCTCCAGCGCGGCTTCGGGATTTTCCCAGGTGGCCGGCCTTTCCGACCAGTGGCCGCGCCGGTCGAACAGGTCGTCGAAGTCCTCACCATCGTCCGCGCCGATGCCCAGGGCCGTCTCGGAATCTTCCCGCGCGCGCCGGCGCAGTTCGTCGATGATCTTGTTCTTCAGGATGGAAAACACCCACGTCTTGGCCGAGGCCGCACCGGAAAATTTCTCGGCGCCGGCCAGCGCGGCGAGCATCGCTTCCTGCACCGCGTCCTCCGCCTGCGCCTCGGAGCGCAACTGCAGGCGCGCGAACCGCAGCAGTTGCGGTCGCAGCGCGGCCAGCGCGGCCTGGACTTCATCAGGTTTCATGGAACCCCCTTTGCACCTCTGCCCCATGATATCCGCCCTTGAAAGTCAGCGCCGGCGAGACGGCACCGAAACGGGCGGCGGCAGTAGAATTGCCGCCGTCTTTTCTTTCCCGGGACGCGTCATGACCACCCCAGCCAACCCAGATACCGATTCCCTGCCCGCCGCCACCAAGGCCAAGATTCTTGGCGAAGCGCTGCCCTACATCAAGCGCTTCTTCGACAAGACCATCGTGATCAAGTATGGCGGCAACGCCATGACCGATCCGAAGCTGCAGGATGGCTTCGCGCGCGATGTTGTGCTGCTCAAACTGGTGGGCATGAACCCTGTTGTCGTACATGGCGGCGGTCCGCAGATCGAGGATCTGTTGAAGCGCGTCGGCAAGCAAGGCACCTTCATCCAGGGCATGCGCGTCACCGACGAGGAGACGATGGACATCGTCGAAATGGTGCTCGGCGGCCAGGTCAACAAGGAAATCGTCAACCTCATCAACCAGCATGGCGGCAAGGCCGTCGGCCTGACGGGCCAGGACGGCAACTTCATCCGCGCCAGGAAACTGCTGCTGCCCAACAAGGACAAGCCCGACGAGATGATCGACATCGGCTCGGTCGGCGACATCACCGCCATCGACCCGTCGCTGATCGCTTTTCTGGACAAGGGCGACTTCATCCCGGTCATCGCGCCGATCGGCGTCGGCCCGCGGGGCGAGACCTACAACATCAACGCCGACGTCGTCGCCGGCAAGATCGCCGAAGTCCTGGGCGCGGAAAAACTCGTGCTGCTGACCAACACGCCCGGCGTGCTGAACCAGGCCGGCGAACTGCTGACCGGCGTGACACCGAAGGAAATCGACGCCATGGTCGAGGACGGTACGCTCTCCGGCGGCATGCTGCCGAAAATCGGCTCGGCCCTCGACGCGGCGCGCAGCGGCGTGAAGAGCGTGCATATCATCGACGGCCGCGTCGAACATGCGCTGCTGCTCGAAATCCTCACCGACCAGGGTGTCGGCACTTTGATCAAGTCGAAGTAAATGGGGTCTGCGCGGGTCTGGTTGTTCGACCTCGACAACACGCTCCACGACGCCAGCCCGCACATCTTCCCCGCCATCAGCCGGGCCATGGGCGAGTACGTGGCGCGGAAAGTCAGTCTCGACGCGACGGCAGCGCAACAGTTGCGCGACCATTACTGGCGGCGCTACGGCGCCACGCTGACGGGACTCATGCGCCACCACGGCGTCGATCCGCATCATTTCCTCGCAGAAACGCATGATTTTCTGCCGCAACTGCCGGAAATGGTCGTGCATGAGCGCGCCCTGCGCCATGTTCTGAAGCGGCTGCCGGGGCGCAAGATTGTCTTTTCCAACGCGCCGCAGCGTTATGTCGAGGCGGTGCTCGACCTGATCGGGCTGCGGCCGCTGATCGACAGCGTCTGGACCATCGAGCGGCTGCGCTTCACGCCCAAGCCGCACAGCGGCGCCTTCCGCCGGCTGCTGCACAGGGAAAGGCTCGACCCGCGCCGCTGCATCCTCGTCGAAGACACGGCCGCCAACCTCCGCGCCGCCAAGCGGCTGGGGATGAAAACCGTGCTGGTCACCCGCGCAGCGCGAGTGCCCACTTACGTCGATGTGCGCATAAAATCAGCGCTCGACCTTTCACGACTCGGGCTCACTTCATGAATCAGGCCGGTGACCGCAAACTCCAGATCCTGCAGGCGATCGCCGCCATGCTGGAAAACCCCGCCGGGGAGAAGATCACCACTGCCGCGCTCGCGGCCCGGCTGGACGTGTCCGAAGCCGCGCTCTACCGCCACTTCCCCAGCAAGGCGCGCATGTTCGAGGGCCTGATCGAGTTCATCGAAAGCGCGATCTTTTCCGTCGTCGGTCAGATCGTCGCCGACGAACCGAACGGCCTGAAGCAGGCCGAGTTGATGCTGGCCGCCGCGCTGCGTTTCACCGGCAAGAACCGCGGCCTCGCCCGCGTGATGATCGGCGATGCGCTCGTGCATGAGCATCCGCGCCTGCAGGCACGCATCAATCAGTTGTTCGAGCGGCTCGAAGCCTCGCTGAAGCAGGCCCTGAAGATCGCCGTCGCGCAGAATGCATTTCCACAGGACCACGACTGCACCGCCCACGCCGACCTATTGGTCTGCCACCTGCTGGGCCGGTTGCAACGCTTCGTCAAAAGCGGCTTCCGGGATGACCCGCTGGCACAGTGGGCCGCCCAGTGGCCGCTGCTCCGCCAGTAGGTGCCGTCCCGCCAGCGCTGACTTTTACTTTTTCAGCAATTGCGCGGCTTCCAGCGCGAAATACGTCAGGATGCCGTCGGCGCCGGCGCGCTTGAACGACAGCAGCGCCTCCATCATCACCGCGTCGTGGTCGAGCCAGCCGTTGGCGGCGGCGGCCTTCAGCATCGCGTATTCGCCGCTGACCTGGTAGGCATAGGTCGGCACGCCGAAGCTTTCCTTCACGCGGCGCACGATGTCGAGGTAGGGCATGCCCGGCTTGACCATCACCATGTCGGCGCCCTCGTCGAGGTCGAGCGCGACTTCGCGCAGAGCCTCGTCGGTGTTGGCCGGATCCATCTGGTAGGTGTATTTGTTGCCCTTGCCGAGGTTGCCCGCCGAACCGACCGCATCGCGGAAGGGGCCGTAGAAACTTGACGCGTACTTGGCCGAGTAGGCGAGGATGCGCGTGTGGATGTGATTCTCGTCGTCGAGGGTGGAGCGGATCACGCCGATGCGGCCATCCATCATGTCCGAAGGGGCGACCACGTCGGCGCCGGCACGGGCATGACACAGCGCCTGCTGCGCCAGCGCCGCCAGCGTTTCATCATTCATCACGTAGCCGGTCGGATCGGCCGGATCGATCAGGCCGTCCTGGCCATGGCTGGTGTAGGGGTCAAGTGCCACGTCGGTAATCACCCCAAGTTCAGGAAATTCCTTTTTCAGCTTCGCCACGACGGTCGGGACGAGTCCCTTCGGGTTCCAGGCTTCCGCGGCATCCGCGCTCTTTTTCGATACATCGATGACCGGGAAAAGTGCCAGCGCCGGGATACCCAGCCTCAGCGCCTTTTCGGCCACCGGCAGCAGGCGGTCGAGCGTCATGCGCTGCACCCCCGGCATTGAGGTCACGGACTCGACTTTTTTCTTCCCTTCCAGCACGAACACGGGGTAGATGAGGTCGGCGGGCGTAAGCACCGATTCGCGCATCAGGCGGCGGGAAAAGTCATCGCGGCGCATGCGGCGCATGCGCGTGCTGGGAAATACACCTTTAATAATCATGGTCTTGGCCTTGAAAAATAATACTTGAACTTTTTAATACATTACCTATCTTAGTAATTGGACGGTGACGAATCGTCCCCCGCTTTTCCTCCCTGAGCGGGTACTGCGGCGTTCGCCGCAGTATTTGGGCTCTCGGCTTTATCCCCTTTGGCCGAGAGCCCTTTCTCTTTTTTGCAATGCAAAAAAGAGAAAGGGCTCAGCAGTACTCGCCCTCCCATTACCCACACTCCCCCAGCCCCTCCCTCTCAGGAGGGGGGGCTGTTTGGCCGGTTTCACCGGAAATATTCAGCCACTGTCCTATGACCTGCTCGGCGTCCTCGATGCCGGTTTTCTTCAGGCTCGAAAACAGCTGTACGCTGATCGGCACGTCTGGAAAGTCGGCGCTGGCGAGACGGCGCGTGGCCGCGAGCGTTTTCACCTGCTCCTGCCGGGTCAGCTTGTCGGCCTTGGTCAGCAAACAGTGGATCGGCCTGCCGGTACCGCCGAACCAGCCGATCATCTTGCGGTCGAGATCGGTCAGCGGTCGGCGGGCATCCATGATGAGCACGAGACCCGCCAGCGCGGTGCGGCGCGTCAGATAGTGCTCAAGCAGGCCTTGCCACTGCTTGCGCACGGCCTCGGGCACCTCGGCATAGCCATAACCGGGCAGATCGACCATCGCGGCGCCGTTTTTCAGCCGGAACAGGTTGATGAGCTGGGTCCGGCCGGGGGTTTTCGAGACATAAGCCAAGCGCGTATGGCCCGCCAGCGTGTTGATGGCGGAGGACTTGCCCGCATTGGACCGCCCGGCGAAGGCGATTTCCGCCCCGCCGGCCTGCGGCAGGGTCATCGGATCGGCAACGGAAACCTCGAAAACAGCGTGTCTAAACAGGTTTGCGGACATGATTTGGCGCCAAACGCGGCGCATGAACTGAAAAACCAAGCTGGTATAGAATAGCGCGTTTGTTGATTGGGCAGTTCTCCGAGGATCTTCAAGATGACCCGCTTTTCGCTCAAGTTGATGTTTTCCGTAGCCGCTTTCGCGCTGGCCGCCCATGCCCACGCCAGCGATGCGGCCAAGCCCGCCGCCTACCAGGGTGATCCGGCCAAGGGCAAGGAAATTGCCTCCACCGTCTGCATTGCCTGCCATGCCGCCGACGGCAACAGCCCGACCTCGGCGAACCCGAAGCTGGCCGGCCAGCACGCCGGTTACCTGTTCAAGCAGATGAAGAACTTCAAGGGTGGTCCGGATGGCAAGCCCGAGCGCGTCAATGCCATCATGAACGGCATGATCGCCCCTTACACCGAAGAGCAGATGAAGGATCTTTCTGCCCATTTCTCGAGCCAGAAACAGAATGGTGGCGAAGCGAAGAACCGCGACACGCTCGACCTCGGCAAGAAACTGTTCCGTGCGGGCGATGCCAGCAAGGGCCTGCCGGCCTGCGCCGCCTGCCATGGCCCGACCGGTTCCGGCTTGCCCGTTCAGTATCCGCGCATCGCCGGCCAGTATCAGGAATACTTAGAAGCGCAGCTCAAGGCCTTCCGCAACAGCGAGCGCGCCAACGACCCGAACCGGATGATGCAGATGGTCGCCATCAAGATGACCGATGCCGAGGTGCGTGCGGTCGCCGACTACATCGCCGGGTTGCATTGATCGACTGTCTTATCGAGATGGGCGTCGAACGGGGTGGCTCGATGCCACCCTTTTTCATTTGTGCCGTGATGCCACCCTCCTGACCGGACCACCATGAAATCGATCGGCATCCGCGTACGCATCCTTCTCACGGTTCTCGGGCCGGCCGCCCTGGTTGCCGTCCTTATCACCGGCATGCTGGTGATCGGGCAGATGCGGCAAGCGGAAGTCGAACAACACCACCGGCTCAACGCGGTCGCCCGGCAGCTGGCCGCCCTGGCCGAATACAACCTGTTCGTCGGCAACAATGCAGCGCTCGACAAGCTGCTCCAGGTCGCCAGGCGCGAGCCCGACGTCATGGCGGCTGCCTTCCTCAACACCCAGGGGCACATACTGGCCAGCACGCTGCCGGCCAACCAGCTGCCCCAGCAGGGAAACTGGCTCACCAGTTTCGACGAGATGCCCGCAACATCAGTCGAGATGGAACACTGGCACGCCCTGCCGATCCGTGCCACCCAGCTGGCGGACACCGATCTCTACACCCCCCCGCCGGAGGGTGACGCACCGCCCCCAATGGGATTATTGCTGCTCAAAATATCGACAAAGTCGCTGCTGGACGAAACTCGCGCCTATGCGCTCAAGGCTGTCGGCATCTCTGCCGTCATGCTGGCCCTCGCGGTCGGACTGGCCATGGCATTCTCGCGCGGGCTGATCCGCACACTGACCGAAATCGGACATGTCGTCGATGGTATCGGACGCGGCAAGTTCGGATTGCGGGTCGCGCCGCGCGGCAAGGATGAACTGGGCAAGCTGGCTGAAGGCATCAACGCCATGGCAGGCGCGCTCGGCCAGACCCAGGAGCAGTTGGCCGAGCGCATCATCGAGGCCACGGCCACGCTGCGCCACGAACGCGATGAGGCCGACCATGCCGCACGAGCGCGCAGCCGCTTTTTCGCTGCCGCGAGCCACGACTTGCGGCAGCCGGCACAAGCGCTCGGCCTGTTCGTCGCGCGACTGCAACGCGACAACCTCAGCCCGGAATTGCAGCCCAAGCTGCAGCAACTCGCCCAGACTGTCGGCAACCTGCAGGATTTGCTTGGCACCCTGCTCGATTATTCGCGGCTGGATGGCCAGGTGTTTCGCGTCGAATCACAACCGATCAAGGCCAGCCAGGCCATCGGCCAGGTCGTGGAGAGTTTCGCGGCAGCGGCGGCCGAAAAGCATCTGCAACTGCGCAGCCGGATTCACGATGGCTGGCTCATGACCGACCCGGCTTTGCTCCACCGCATCCTCATCAACCTGATCGGGAATGCCGTGCGCCACACCCGGACCGGCGGAATTCTCGTGACCTGCCGGCAGCGGGGGCAGCAGGCGCGCATCGAGGTCTGGGACACCGGCCCCGGTATTCCGCCGGAAGCGCGCGAAGCGATCTTCGATGAACTGGTCCAGCTCGACAACCCCGAGCGCGATGCCGAAAAGGGACTGGGACTGGGGCTTGCCATCGTCAGGAAGTCGGCCGACCTGCTCGGCCATCCGCTGTCATTGTGTTCTCGCGTCGGCCATGGATCGCGTTTCGGCCTGGACATTCCACTCATGACACCCGGCATCCCGGAGGAAGCGCCCAAGGGCAAGTTTGGCGCGGCGCACACCCCTGTGCTGCTGATCGGACCCGCGCGGCCCGAGCTGGAAGAACTGGCCGCGCTGCTCGAGGGCTGGCAGTTCGATGTCCGGCGCGCGCTCGTATCCACGGCGGCCTGGCAACCGATTACCGACGACGGCCCGCCGCAGTTCGTCATCTTCGACCTGCCCGAAGGTGGCACGCAGGTCGAAAGCAGCCTGGACTGGCTGAACAAGCTTACGGTAAAACTCGGCCATGAACTGCCCGCGCTCATCATCTGCAGCGGTCCGGTGCCGGCCCTCGGCGAGCAGCCCGGGAAGTCGCCGCGCCTGCTGCTGACGCGCCCCTTCCGCCCGGCGCGCCTGCGGGCGTTGATCGGCCGGCTGGCGACCCATGCCGACGACCTGCCGGACTGAGCCGGCGTTGAACCCCGGCTGGGCAAATCGGTCGTAAGGTTTTCCGCCCAACACCGACTATTGTCCATGAACGCGCCCCCTACCCCTGCCGAGATCACCCCGCCCGAGCTGTATGCGCGCCGGCGTGAATTTCTCAAGACCTCCATCGGCGTCGGCCTCGCGACCACCCTCGGCAATGCCATCCTGCCAGCCCTGACTTTCGCCGCGCCCGCCCGACTGGGCGAGGGCGCGAAGCCAAGCGCCTTGTCCACCAGCGAAGACCCGACGCCGCTCAAGCATGTCACGAGCTACAACAATTTCGTCGAATTCGGCCCGAACAAGGATGACCCCGCCCACCTTGCCCACCGCATGAAAACGACGCCCTGGCAGATCACCCTGAGCGGGCTGGTGAAGCAGCCGGTCACGCTGGACATCGAGACCCTCCGCAAGCTCGCGCCGCTCGAAGAGCGTATCTATCGCCTACGCTGCGTCGAGGGTTGGAGCATGGTGATTCCCTGGCTCGGCTTTCCACTCGACATCCTGCTCAGGCAGGTCGAGCCACTCGGCAGTGCCAAGTACGTCGAATTCACCTCCGCGTCCCAGCCCGAAGCCATGCCCGGCATGCGCGCCTATTCGCTCGACTGGCCCTACGTCGAGGGCCTGCGGCTCGACGAGGCGCGCCATCCGCTGACCCTGCTTGCGCTCGGCCTTTATGGCGAGACGCTGCCCAACCAGAGCGGGGCGCCGGCACGTCTCGTCGTCCCCTGGAAGTACGGCTTCAAGAGCGCCAAGTCGATCGTCTCGATCCGCTTCGTCGAGCATGAGCCGCAAACGCTCTGGATGCGCGCCGCGCCGCGCGAATACGGTTTCTACGCCAACGTCAATCCCGACGTGTCGCACCCGCGCTGGAGCCAGGCCCGGGAGCGCCGCATCGGCGAATTCCTGAAGCGCGACACGCTGCCGTTCAACGGCTACGGCGACCAGGTCGCGCACCTCTACGCCGGCATGGACCTGAAGAAGCACTTCTGATGCCCATCGCACTGCTGAAAGTCATCGTCTTCGCCCTGTCGCTGTTGCCGCTGGCGTATTACGGCTGGGGCGCATGGCATGACACGCTTGGCGCCAATCCCATCGAGGCGGGGACGCGCGGACTGGGGACTTGGGCACTCAATTTCCTGCTCATCACGCTGGCCGTCACGCCGCTGCGCAAGCTGACCGGCTGGCATGCCGCCCTGCGCCTGCGGCGCATGCTCGGCCTGTTCACCTTCTTTTACGCGACGCTGCACCTCACGAGCTACCTCTGGTTTGACCAGTTCTTCGACTGGGGCGAAATCGCGCAGGACATCCTCAAGCGGCCCTTCATCACCGTGGGCATGGCGACCTTTGCGCTGCTCGTCCCGCTGGCCGCGACCTCGAGTAATTTCGCCATCCGCCGCCTCGGCGGGCGGCGCTGGCAGGCGCTGCACCGCACGGTCTACGCGATCGGCATCCTCGCCGTGCTGCATTACAGCTGGCTGGTCAAGGCCGACCAGTCGCAGCCGCTGCTCTACGGCGGCATCCTCGTCGTGCTGCTCGGCCTGCGCGCCTGGTGGCGCGAGCAGGAGCGCCGCGAACAACGCGCCGGCAAATATCAGCCCAATCAGCCCAGGGTGAAGAACCGGATCATTCCGATCCTGCCGCGTCGCTGAGCTTTCTCAGCTGCGCCTTCTGGCGGGCGCGGCTGGCGCGCTTGTCCTGGCGCGCATGCGCGCCGCCCTTCTGCATCAACGGCGCGGTCGCCAGCGGATTGCGCGGCTTGATGCGTACAGTTTGTTTCGCGCGCTTCATTTTCTGTGGAATGCCACGATCGACCGCCCATCGGGCGCGGACCGCGGCGCGACTTTCCAGGCATGGCCATAGACGATCTCGAAACGGGCGGGCAAGACGCCGTTCACGCGTTCCCAGGCAGCGAAGATCCGGCGCCAGTCGCGCCAGCCCTGCCGGCCGAGCAGGCCATCACGCGCACCCAAATGGCGCTGGTCGGCAAGAAAGCCGCGCGGCGACGAATAGGTCAGCGTGAGCATTTCCATTTCCATGACCGGATCGCCGAAGCCCGCGGCCATCAGCATGTCGCCGATGTCGTGCATGTCGAGGAACGCAGGTGCCGTCCCGCCAGCGCTGACTTTCGCGGCGGCGGCACGCAGTTCCTTGAGCGTGTCCGGACCGAGCAGCGCGAAATGCAACAAGCCGCCCACGGCCAGCACGCGATTCAGTTCCGCGAACGCCGCCTGCAAGCCGGCGGGGGCGGGGAGCCAGTGCAGCATCAGGTTCGACCAGACCAGGTCGAGGCTGTTCGACGCCAGGGGCAGCGTACGCACATCGGCGTTCACGCAGCGCGGCGCGCGACCGCGCCAGCGTTCCCACTGTCCCCGGAGTCCCGGTTTTTTCGCGTGCGCCTGCACTGCAGTCAACATCGGCACGGCGAAATCGACCGCCAGCGGCAGGGCCTCGGGATAGCGTCGCATCAGTGTGCGCACGCCACCGCCGGTCGCACAGCCGATGTCGGCGAAACGGCGCGGTGCGATTTTTACGCAATCCAGCCGTTCCGCGAGGCGCAACCCGACCTCGCGCGCCAACACGGCGGCACTGTCGTAGGATGCGGCGGCTGCCGAAAAATCATTGCGCGTACTCATCATCGAATTATCCGACATCCACCGTGGTCCCGCACCTCTCGCTTGCCGCCCTGTTTGATGCCTTGCTGCCGCGGGCTTGCCTGCTGTGCGGCGAACGGTCCGCCGCCGCCCTTTGTGACGCGTGCAACGCCGACCTGCCGCGCCTGCCTGCCACGCGCTGCCCGATCTGCGCGGTACCGCTCGCCGCGCCCGCGCCGGCTTGCGGCGCCTGCCTCAAGGCGCCACCGGCCTTCGATGCGACCCAAGTCGTCCTGCGCTACGGCTTTCCGGTTGACCGGCTGATCCAGAATCTCAAGTTTTCGCGTCGTCTCGCCAGCGCCGACTTTTTCGCGCGCTGCCTGCTGGCCGGAGAGCCTCCGGAAGGGACCCTGATCATGCCGGTTCCGCTCTCGCGCCAGCGCCTGCGCGAACGGGGCTTCAACCAGGCGCTGGAAATCGCCCGTCCGCTGGCCCGGGCGCTGACACTCCCGCTCGACGCGACCAGCCTGACCCGTCCGCGCGAAACCCTGCCCCAGAGCCGCCTGCCGTGGCGGGCCCGCAAGGGCAACGTGCGCCATGCCTTCGCCTGCAGTCGCGATCTGGCCGGGCACACGGTCATCGTCGTCGATGACGTCATGACCACCGGCGCCACGCTCGACGCGGTCGCGCGCACGCTCAAGGATCACGGGGCGCTGCGCGTCGTGAACTGGGTCGCGGCGCGCGCGGTGAAAGCGGAAACGGCTACCTGAGTTTCTGCTCGACGAGGCCGAGCATGTCGGCCGGCAGGTTGCCGGCATCGCGCGCCTTGCCATAGGCCGCCTTCGCCTCGTCACCCCGGCCGGCCCCCTCGAGTGCGAGCCCCAGCCCATACCACCAGCGGCCTTCGCCGGGCCGCAGTGCAAGGGCTGCCTGATAGCGCTGCACGGCCTCGGCATGGCGCTGGCGCTTGTGCAGCAGGAAGGCGAACATCCCCTGATAATCGGCATCGCCGTCAGCATGCGCGGCATGGGTTTCCAGCGTCTTCAGCGCGCCGTCGGTATCGCCCTGTTCGTGTTGCAGGCGCGCGAGGATACTGGCCCAGACGCTGCGCGTCGGATCGAGCGCCAGTCCGCTCTGCGCGACCTGCCTGACCTCGTCCCACTGCCGGTTGGCAGCCAGGACCGACAGCAACGCCTGGCGCGCCTTGACGTGACGCGGATCGATGTCGAGCACGCGCTGCAACGCCGGTATGGCTGCGGCACTATCGCCCACGGCGGCGGCCTGCATGCCCTTGCGGTACTCGGCCTCGGCGAGCTCGCGCGACTGCCCGCCCTTGGGCTGCTTCTCGATATGCCCGTCGCCCGCAGGCATCGGCGGGGTTGCGACAGCGGCCGGCATAGCCGGGGGTGGCGACGGGGACGGAGGGGGCTTGGGCACGCTGGCGACGGATGGTTTGGTCGCAGTGGCTGCCGGCGCGGCGGGCGTCACCTTGGGTGACGCAACCGGCTTGGGTGGGGATGCATTCTCCTTCACCGCTGCTGCAACCGGGGGGTTGGCAACAGGTGCGGATGGCAAGGATGGTACGGGTGATACCGATGGCGCCGAAGGTACGGGCGATGCGACGGACGGCGCTGTGGTCGCCTCTGCCACCGTGGGCGGTGGCGCCAGTGGCGGCGTGGTCGCGGCCGGCACGGGCGGTGGAGACATAACGACCGGCGGCGAGGGCGCTTTCTGATCGAGCAGGAGCCACGCGATCAGGGCGCCGCCGGCCAGCCCGGCGAGCAGCAACAGCCAGGCATTCGGCTTTACCGTGCGCACGGGGGGCAACGTGCGCAAGTGCGGTGGCAGTCCGGCACGCTCGCGCTCGCTGGCCTGGCGCGCATCGAGATCCCGCAACATCTGATTGATGAGGCTCATCGTTCCACGCGCCTACCAGGGCCACCAGAAATGGTGGATCGCACCTTCCGTATCCTTGGCCGCCGCGCGCACATGGCGCGGTTCGATGCGCGCCAGGCCTTCGCCGTAGGCCGCGAGCAGCGCCTTGTTGGCGAGGATGTTGATCACGCGCGGTGCGCCGGCCGAGCTGTGATACAGAGCCTTCAGCGCGGCGGGCGAGAAGATCGGCTCACCGAGGTAACCCGCCTTGCCGAGGCGCTGCGCGACATAGCTGCTGACCTCGTCGGCGTCGAGCCGCTGCAAGCGATGGGCGAAGGCGATGCGCTGGCGCAGTTGCCGTAGCGAATGGTCCGCCAGCATCTCGTCGAGCTCGGGCTGGCCGAACAGCACGATGTGCAGCAGCTTGCGTTTCTCGGTTTCGAGATTGGACAGCAGGCGCAGGCTTTCCAGCGTCAGGTGCGGCATGGTCTGCGCCTCGTCGATGCACAGAATGACCTTGCGATCCTCGCCGGCGATTTCGATCAGGCGCTGGTTGATGCGCCTGATGAGTCGCGGAATGTCCTTCGCGCCATCTGAAGCACCCACTTCGTCGGCGATCTCGAGCAACAGTTCGCGCGGGCCCATCTGCGGGTTGGGAATGTAGGCGGCCTGCCAGTGGTCGTCGAGCTCGCGCAGCAAGCTGCGGCACAGCAGCGTCTTGCCCGTGCCGATCTCGCCGACGACCTTGAGGAAGCCCTCGCCGCTCGCCAAGGCAAAATGCAGAAGATTAAGGCCTTCGCGGTGACTCTTGCTCGGGAAGGTAAATTCGGTGTCGGGCGTGATCCCGAACGGCAGCTGGTTTAGTCCGAAGTGCGCAAGATAAACAGTCACTGCAGAGGCACGGCCAGCGGCGGCAAGTCGAAACTGCGCAACCGGTCGCTGCTTTGCTGCAAATCCCTCACCCAGGACCGGTCGTCCTGGATGATGGTCGGCTTGAGCAGGATGACCAGTTCGCGCTTGGTCAGCGTACTGCCGCGCTGACCCAGCAGGACGCCGGCGGGCGAATTGACCGTGCCGGGCAGGCCGCTGTTGTCGCTGGCGTAACCCTGGGTCATCAGGCCGCCGATGGCGACGATGTTGCCATCCAGCACACGCACGATGCTGTCGGTCTCATTCACGCTCGAGGTGGCGAGCGGCAGCTTGAACTGGCCCATCGTGCCGAGATCGACGATCTTTTCCTTTTCCGAGACGGTGCTGATGGCTGGATGCACGTGCAGGATGATGTTGCCCTCGTCGTCGATCTGCGGCGTGACGTCGAGCGAAATGCCCGAGAAGTAGGGTTGCAGCGACAAGCTCGGGGTGGACGTCGTACCTGCTGTCGTACTGGTCGTGGTGGCGGTCACGTTGGTGACGAAGAGCTCGTCGGTGCCGACCTTGAGGATGGCTTTCTGGTTGTTGAGCGTCGCGATGCGCGGACTGGAAAGAACGGACACCTGCCCCTGCGTTTCGAGGAAATTCAGCAGCGCGGCAAAGTTGACCGACTGGAAGGCCAGGCCGAAGAAGCCTTTGCCCAGTGCCGAGGCCGCGATCAGGCCGGCCTTGCCCGGGGCGAACGTGCCATTGTTGGAGAGGATTTCATCCACCCGGCCGGTCGCATCGATGACATCCGAGGAGATCCCGCTCAAGGCCTCGCCCGGTTGCGTGCGCAGGATGGTGCCCGGTTGCACGACCCCGGCCGAGAAGCGGTTCCGGCTGCCGTTGAAGGAACTCCAGTTGATGCCGGCCTGATAGTCGCGCTTAAGCGAAACTTCCAGAATCTTCGCTTCGAGCATGACCTGCCGCTCGACCATGATCTGTGTCGCCTTGAGATATTGCTCGACTGAGCGTAGTTCGCCCGGATAGGCGCGCACGACCACCACGCCGGAAATGCTGTTGACCACAACGCTGCGCCCTTCGCCTGTGACGATGGTGCCTAGGGCGGTCTGCAGGTCGCGCCAGAAGTCGGTATCGGTGCTGGTCTGGACCCGGCTGGTCAGGGTATTGGTCGTCTGCCCGCCGTTCGGTGACGCCAGCGGCGTAGCCCCCGCCGCCCCTGCGGGGCTGGGTGTCGTGCTGGGGTTCGAGCCGGAAATCGAACTGGAGGTCACGCGCAGTTCGGTCGCGCCCTGACGGCGACTGGCAAGGTAGTTCACCTGGAAGATACGGGTTTGCAGGGTGTTCGGCTGGATGGCGATGCGATTTCCCTTGATCGAAAACTCATAGCCATACAGTTCGCGGATCGACTCGAGCGCCTCTTTCACCGTCACATCCTTGAGATTGACGGTAATGTTGCCGCCCACCTCGGGGCCAACCAGCATGTTGTAGCGCGTGCCGCTGACGATGGCCATGAACACCTGGACAGCCGGGGCATTGACGATGGAAAGGTCGAAGCGCGGTTCGGTCACCTCATGCTTCGGCATTTCGATCGTCAGGGGCGCGAGCAGCGCCTTTTCGGCGGTCTCGTTCGATTTGCGGTTATTCACTGCCTGGGCGATCTCGTTGCCGATGCTCTCGCGCACGACATCGGGTCGCGGCTGGGATGTGCCGCAGCCGGACAACAGGGTTATCACGGCCAATAGTGCCAGCGGGGCCAGCGGGAACCGGACTCTCATCGTTCCACCTCTCTTCTCTTATCTTTCTTCGCGGCCTTCTTTTCGGCCTCGGGGGTCAGGCGCAGGACTTCCCTGCCCAGGGCACCCCGCAACTCCACGAAGTCATCGCCGATCCTGACGAGGCGCGCCTCGCCGACCTTGCCCCCCAGTTCGACCACCGTGCCGTTGATCAATGCAGCAGGCTTGCCGTTCTTGCGCTGGATGATCGACTGGAGTCCCGCCGCAGCATTCACGGCCGACGCGGCAGCCACGCCGGTGCTGCCCGTATCAATGGCCGGCCGGGTCGGATCGGCCACTTGCGCCTGCAGCACGCCGGACGCGAACAACAGGAAAGCGAAGGTCAGACGACGAGCCATGTCGAATCCAGACTGAGCGTGTAAATTGTCAGCGTCAGTTCGCTGACCGGATGCTGTTTGACAGCAAGGTTGATGCTGCCGCGCAGAAACTTGAGCGGGCTGGCGTCGAGTTCGACGACATAGGCCAGCAAGTCGCCGTAGTTGCCGGCCAGCTTGATCTCGATACCATGCTTGTAGAGATTGCCTTCCGGCAAGGGCGCCGCATCCGTTGCGGGCTTCGCCCCGTCCTTGCCCGTCGCCGGCAACGCGATCAGGGGCTGGGGCGGCAGGGTCGTCAGGCTCACCAGTGTTAACCCGCGATGGCGTGTCAGCAGGGTTTGCAGCAAGGCCGGGATGCGCTGGGGCGGGATGAGGGTGTGGCTGAAGCTGCCGATTTCGCCTTCGGTGCGGGCGACTTCCGCCTGCAGGCGTTGCAACGCGGCGCGATTGGCGGAATCCGGATCGCTGTTGCGCGCCGCCAGCGCTGTAATCTGTTCCTGCAACTGGACCTGCTCGGCCTGTTGCTGGTCCAGCAGTTTCCTGATCTGCTCGACGCGCATCTGGCCCGGCTCGACCCAGAGGCTGTAGCCCCCGAACAGGATGGCGAGGGCGACAGCGGCGACGACCAGAGTTTTCTCGCGTGACTGCAGGGCGGCAAAGCGCTGGCTCCAGCCCTGCCAGCGTGCCCGCAACGCGTTGCCCCCGGCGCTCATCCCTGCCTCCCGGCGGACGCATTGGCTGCTGCGCCGGCCTTGACCGGCACCAGCGTGAATTCGTGGAACAGGGCTTTGCGGTCGCTTTCGGGCGCGGTGCTTTCGGGCGCGGTCGTACCGGCAGGGGTTTCCAGCTTCCCTTCGGTCAGCTTCAGGGCTGCGAAAGCGTGGCCGCGGAAGGCCGGTTCGCGGTTCAGGCGGCGGATGTATTCGGGCAACACGGAAGGATCGACGGTGCGGCCGCGGATTTCGAGGCTGCCGTTTGTCGCGTCCCAGGCGAAACCGGTGATCCACAGGCCAGTCATTGACTGGCGCGACAGCCCGCGCAGATAGTCCGCATACGGTGGTACATCGGCTTCGAGGCGTTCGCGCAGTGTTTGCAGCACCACCCCGCGCGCGTCGGCCAGTTGCCGCGCCACGGCCAGTTCCTGCTCGATGCGCGGGTCGGCCTTGCGCTCCGCGACGCGCTGGCCGAGCGTCAGCACTTGCTCGCGCATGGCCTTCAGTTGGGTTTCGCCCGTTGCCGCCTGGGCCTGCAGCGCCGGCAGGTTGCCGCGCGCGAGGAATCCAGCGCCCAGAACCAGCAGGGCCAGTGCACCGCCGCCGAGCACGATGTTCGATAGCGCGAACCAGTCGCGCTGTCTCTGCAGTGCGGGGTCGAAAAGATTGATCTGCTGCGCCATCGTCACTCCCGCAACGCGGCGCCCAGCGCGAGCCAGGCTTCCGATTGCGCAGCCGGACTGGCCAGTTGGGGAACCTGCGTGAAGTCCATCACCTCGGCGAGGTTCGCACTGGCCACCGGCAGGGACAGGTTATCGCGCAGATAGGCGATGAAGGCTTCGCCGTTCGGCAGCGGGCCGACGAGCAGGCGCGTCAGGCTGATCGCGCTGTAGTTGCGGTCGAAGTTGTCGAGCGAGCGCTGGATATCGAGCAGCACGCGCTCATGCAGCACACCGGCCCCGGATTCGGCAATTTCGGCCGCGCCGACATCGATGTGCCGCGTCATGTACAACTCACCCCGGTAGGTGACACTCAGGCGTCCGCCGTGGCGATCGAATGAAAGAAAGGCCAGGCCGCGATTCGGTTCCTCGAAGAGACCGGCCAGGTTGCGCTGAGCCAGTTCGGGAATGTCGATCGCCCCGAGCGCGACCTTGGCGTCCTGGAACTGCCAGATGCGCGATTGCAAGATGTCATGGTGGGCGACCACGACCCAGAGCTGCGGATTGCGATTGCCCACGGCCGGGATATCCAGCAGGTCGATGCCGGCCCGCTCCACCGGGAAGTCCACCATTTCCTTCACGCGCCAGCGCAGCGACTCGCGCAGTTCCGCGCGCGGCAGGTCGGCGGCATTCGCGGGAAGGTCGATCTGCAGCAACTGGTATTGGCCTTCGTCCAGCAACGTGGTACAGCGCTGGCGGGCCAGCCGCTTGGCATTCTTCAGACGTTTGAGGACCTCGAACTCGCTGCCTTCGCGGGCGAAGCCGTCGCAGGATCGCACGCTGGGCTTGCCGTCGGCCTGGCGCACGATCTCGGCCACGGTCACGCGCTCGGTGCCGAAAACCACCGCTGTCCATGCGCCGTCGTTTGCCTCGCTCACCCTGTTTTCCCCAATGCCATGTCCGGACCTGATTAACCGTGTTCCCGGAGTCTAGCGGCGCCACCGGACCGGAATTGGCCAATAAGAGGCATAAAAGTCCGCCAGATAGCGCCCGAACGGCTACCGCGAAAGTCAGTCCCGGCGGGACGGCACCCCGACCGGGTTTAGTCGAGAGGGATGCGTCCGTGCGGTGTGCTCAGAATGGCCTTGAGATCGGGCGCCTGCGCGGTTTCGAAGACCGCCAGCGCGCAGCCGACATCGGGCAGGCGGTCGACAGGGTGGAAGGGCACGTCCCACTGGATCAAAGTGGGCAGTCGACCGTCGCCGGGCAACCGGCCATCGGCCGGCACGGTGATGCGCCAGCGGAAGTCGCCGCGCTGCATCGACAGGATCTCCCCGTGCCCGGGCGTCGCCTCTCGGAGAAGATCCGTGCTGCGCGCCACCCAGTGGATCAGGCGCGGGCGCTCCACCAGCCGGGCCTGCAGCGCCGGATCGTCGAGGCCGAACCAGCGGGGCCGTCCGGGCGGCCTTGCAGCCGGATCGATGGCGATCAGTTCGAGGTAAAGGCGCTCGCCGCCTCCCAGCTTCAGCAACCGGTTGTGCGTCCCCATCGCGGCATGCACCCCACCGGGCGCGAGCGCTACGCCGAGTTCGACCTTCCAGCCAGCGGGCGCCGCTGGCGAGGTCGTGCGCGGCGACGACCAGATGATCAAGCGTCACCATGCCGTCCCGCCAGCACTGACTTTCACTTGAAGCCGATGATGGGCTGGTTGACCGACAGGCTCTCGCCCGGTTTCGCCAGCAGGACATCGACGACGCAGTCGCGTTCCGCCTTCAGCACGTTCTCCATCTTCATTGCCTCGATCTTCGCCAGCACCTCGCCGACCTTGACCTCCTGGCCGGCCGTGACGGCGATGTGGGTCAGCAGGCCGGGCATCGGCGAGAGCAGGAACTTCGACATGTCGGGCGGTGCCTTTTTCGGCATCAGCGACTGCAGGTGCGCCGCGCGCGCCGTCATCACCAGGATGTCGGCCTGCGTGCCCCAGTGGAACAAGCGGTATTTCAGACCGCTGCGCTCGACCTGCATGCAGAAGGGTTCATGATTGAACATGCCCTGATAGAGCGGCTGGCCGAACTGCCAGTCGGTGCGGATCGCGTAGCGCTCACCGCCCAGCAGCACATCCCAGCCGGGTGCGCCATCGGCGGCCGGCAAGACCTCAACTTCATGGTCGACGCCATCCTCGAGGCGCACGACGAAGTTTGTCGCCGGCTTGTATTCGTGGCCGGGCATCTGGCCGGTGATCGTCGCGTTGCGCATGAGGTACTGCCGGTGCATCGCTGCGGCGACCGTGATCAGCATGGCCGGGGCGTCGTGCGGCACCATCGAGGCATCGAAGCCTTTCGGGTATTCCTCGGCGATCAGGCCGGTGTTGAAGTTGCCGGAGAGAAAACGCGGGTTTTGCATCAGCGCGGCCTGGAAGGAGATGTTGCTGGCCACGCCGCGAATCACGAAGGCGTTCAGTGCATCGCGCATCTTGGCGACGGCGCTGTCGCGTGTCGTGCCGTGCACGATCAGCTTGGCGATCATCGAATCGTAGAACATCGAGATCTCGCCACCATCATAGACGCCGGTATCGACGCGCACCTGGCCCGGCTTTTCCTCGGGCGGCATGAACTTCACCAGCCGGCCGGTGGACGGCAGGAAGCCGCGGAACGGATCCTCGGCATTGATGCGGCATTCCATCGCCCAACCGCGCAGCTGAACGTCCTCCTGCCTGAAGGGTAGCGACTCGCCGGCGGCGACACGGATCATCAGCTCGACAAGGTCGAGACCGGTGATGAACTCCGTCACGGGGTGCTCGACCTGCAGCCGCGTGTTCATCTCGAGGAAGAAGAAACTCTTGTCCTTGCCGCCGACGACGAACTCCACCGTGCCGGCCGACTGGTAATTCACGGCCTTCGCCAGTGCCACGGCCTGCTCGCCCATGGCCTTGCGCAGCGCCGGGTCGAGGAAGGGCGACGGCGCTTCTTCGATCACCTTTTGGTGACGGCGCTGGATGGAGCACTCACGCTCCTGCAAGTAAATACAGTTGCCGTGCGCATCGCCGATCAACTGGATCTCGATGTGGCGCGGTTCCTCGACGAACTTTTCGATAAAGACGCGGTCGTCGCCGAAGGCATTTTTTGCCTCGGTCTTGCACGACGAAAAACCTTCGAAGGCTTCCTGGTCGTTGAAGGCGACGCGCAGGCCCTTGCCGCCGCCGCCGGCCGAGGCCTTGATCATCACCGGGTAGCCAATGCCCTTGGCAATCCCGACCGCCTGCTCGGGCGTATCGATCGCGTCGTTATAGCCGGGAATGGTGTTGACCCTGGCGGCCAGCGCCAGTTTTTTCGACTCGATCTTGTCGCCCATCTTGGCCACCGAGTAATGCTTGGGGCCGATGAAGACGATGCCCTCTTCTTCGAGGCGCTTCGAGAACGTCGCGTTCTCGGAGAGGAAGCCGTAGCCCGGATGCACCGCCTCGGCGCCGGTCTGCTTGCAGGCGGCGATGATCTTGTCCATCGAAAGGTAGGACTCCTTCGACGGTGCCGGGCCGATGCAGACGGCTTCGTCGGCCAGCTCGACATGCAGGGCATCCTTGTCCGCCTCGGAATACACGGCCACGGTGGCGATGCCCATCTTCCTGGCAGTCTTCATCACGCGGCAAGCAATCTCGCCACGGTTCGCGATCAATATTTTCTTGAACATGTTTCGCTCCTTCCCGGCGCTCAAAGTGGAATATTCCCGTGCTTGCGCCACGGATTGGTAATGGACTTGTTTCTCAGCATCACCAGCGAGCGGCAGATGCGCTTCCTGGTCTCATGCGGCTGGATCACGTCGTCGATGAAGCCGCGCGCGCCGGCGACGAAGGGGTTGGCGAACTTGGCCTTGTACTCGGCCTCGCGCGCCGCGACCTTTTCCGGATCGCCCTTCTCCTCGCGGAAGATGATTTCCACCGCGCCTTTCGGCCCCATCACCGCGATCTCGGCGGAGGGCCAGGCGAAATTCACGTCGCCGCGCAGGTGCTTCGAGGCCATCACGTCGTAAGCGCCGCCATAGGCCTTGCGGGTGATCAGCGTGACTTTCGGCACGGTGCACTCGGCGTAGGCGTACAGCAGCTTGGCACCGTGCTTGATGATGCCACCGTATTCCTGCGACGTGCCCGGCATGAAGCCCGGCACATCGACGAAGGTGACGATCGGGATGTTGAAGGCGTCGCAGAAGCGCACGAAACGGCCGGCCTTGATCGAGGATTTGATGTCGAGGCAGCCGGCCAGCACCATCGGCTGGTTGGCAACGATGCCGACGGTCAGTCCCTCCATGCGCGCGAAACCGATCACGATATTCTTCGCGTGGTCGGGCTGGAGCTCGAAGAAATCGGCATCATCGACGACCTTGTTGATCAGCTCCTTGATGTCGTAGGGCTTGTTGGCGTTGTCCGGCACGAGCGTGTCGAGCGAGTATTCAAGCCGGTCGGCGGAATCGGGCGTCGGGCGGATCGGCGGTTTTTCCTTGTTGTTGAGCGGCAGGTAGTTGAAGAAGCGGCGCAGCATCACGAGCGCCTCGACGTCATTTTCGAAGGCGAGGTCGGCAACCCCCGACCGACTGGTGTGCGTGATCGCGCCACCGAGTTCCTCCGCGGTCACTTCCTCGTGGGTCACGGTCTTCACCACTTCCGGGCCGGTGACGAACATGTAGGAGGTGTCCTTGACCATGAAGATGAAGTCGGTCATCGCCGGCGAATACACCGCGCCGCCGGCGCACGGCCCCATGATCAGCGAGATCTGCGGGATCACGCCGCTGGCCATCACGTTGCGCTGGAACACATCCGCATATCCCCCCAGTGCCGCGACGCCTTCCTGGATGCGCGCGCCGCCCGAGTCGTTGATGCCGATCACCGGCGCGCCGACCTGCATCGCCTTGTCCATGATCTTGCAGATTTTCTCGGCGTGCGCTTCGGAGAGCGCACCGCCGAAGACGGTGAAGTCCTGCGAAAAGATGAACACCATGCGGCCGTTGATCGTGCCGTAGCCGGTCACCACGCCGTCGGACGGAATTTTTGTCGCGTCCATGCCGAAATCGGTGCAGCGATGCTCCTTGAACATGTCCCACTCTTCGAAGGTACCGTCGTCGAGCAGCAGTTCGATACGCTCGCGCGCCGTCAGCTTGCCCTTGGCATGCTGGGCATCGATGCGCCGCTGGCCGCCGCCGAGACGGGCTTTTTCGCGCTTCTCGTCAAGTTGTTGGATGATTTCGTGCATGGACTTCTCCTGAAATGTCGTTCTAGAAATACCGGTTCATCAGATTCAGCAAGCGCTGGGCGGCAGCGTCGGGCGTCGCCGTGCCGGTCGCCACGGCATGCCTCACTTCGGGCAGGGCCGCCTTCACGCCGGGATGCTCGCGGAAGCGATGACGCAGCCCGGCGTCGATCAGTTGCCACATCCAGTCGAGCGACTGGCGCTGGCGTTTCGTCGCCAGTTCGCCATTGGCCGCCATGGTCTGGCGGTATTCCTGCAAGGTCGCCCACACCCGCTCGATGCCCTGCCCAAGGAGCGCGCTGGTCTGCAGTACGGGCGGCTGCCAGTGGGCACTGGCGGGATGCAGCATGGCCAGCGCGGCGCGCATCTGCATGACAGCACGCTCGGCCGCCGTGGCGTCGAGATCGGCCTTGTTATAGATCACCACGTCGGCCAGTTCCATGATGCCCTTCTTGATCGCCTGCAGGTCGTCGCCGGCGTTGGGCAGTTGCAGCACAACGAATACATCGGTCATGCCGGCCACCACGGTTTCGGACTGGCCGACCCCGACCGTTTCCACGATGACGACATCGAAGCCGGCCGCTTCGCACGCCAGCATCGCTTCGCGGGTCTTTTCCCCCACGCCGCCCAGCGTGCCGGCGGAAGGCGAGGGCCGAATGAAGGCCGCTTCCTCTTGGCACAGGCGCTCCATGCGCGTCTTGTCGCCGAGGATGGAACCGCCGCTGCGGCTCGATGATGGATCGATCGCCAGCACCGCAAGCTTCAGGCCCTGCACGATCAGATGCAGGCCGAAGGCTTCGATGAAGGTCGACTTGCCGACGCCCGGCACCCCCGTGAGGCCGATGCGCAAGCTTCTGCCGGTCTGTGGCAGCAAGGCGTCGAGCACGGCTGCGGCGCGCGCCTGATGATCGGGGCGGCTCGATTCGATCAGGGTGATCGTCTTGGCCAGCGCCCGGCGCTGGCCCGCGAGCACGCCCGCGACGAGGTCCTGATCCTCGGACGACAAGCCGGAGCCGATGGGTAACATCAGCGGCGAGGAATCAGGCCGATGCCGGCAGATGCGCGACACGAATCGCGCGCAACACCGCGTCGGCGCATTGGGGGATCGGCGTGCCGGGGCCGAAAATGCCCTTGGCACCGGCGGCAAACAGCGCGTCATAGTCCTGTGCCGGGATGACGCCGCCGACGAAGACGACGATGTCGGCGGCCCCCTGATCCTTGAGCGCTTTTACCAGTTGCGGTACCAGCGTCTTGTGGCCGGCCGCAAGCGTCGACACGCCGATTGCGTGCACGTCGTTTTCCATCGCCTGTCGCGCCGCCTCCTCGGGTGTTTGGAACAGCGGGCCGACGTCGACGTCGAAACCGAGGTCGGCGAAGGCCGTGGCGACGACCTTGGCCCCGCGGTCATGGCCGTCCTGACCGAGCTTGGCGATCATGATGCGCGGGCGGCGACCCTCGCTCGCCGCGAAATCCTCGATCTGCTCGCGCAGTTCGTCGATCCCCGGGCTGTCGCCGAAAGCAGCGGAATAGACGCCGGAAACGACTTGGTTGGTCGCGCGATGGCGCCCCCAGACCTGCTCCAGCGCGTCGGAGATTTCGCCCACCGTGGCACGCAAGCGCGTCGCCTTGATCGCCAGCTCGAGCAGGTTACCTTCGCCCGTGCGTGCCGCGACCGTCAGCGCTTCGAGCGCCGTCGCGACTGCCGTCCCGTCACGGCTGACTTTGATCTTCCGCAGGCGCGCAATCTGCGCATCGCGGACCGCGTGGTTATCGACCTCACGGGTCTCCACCGGGTCTTCCTTCACCAGGCGATACTTGTTCACGCCGACGATGACGTCCTGTCCCGAGTCGATGCGTGCCTGCTTCTCGGCAGCACACTTCTCGATCTGCAGCTTGGCCCAGCCGGTCTCGACGGCATGCGTCATGCCGCCCATCGCCTCGACTTCCTGGATCGTGGACCACGCCATGTCGGCCATGTCCTGCGTCAGCTTTTCCATCATGTAGCTGCCCGCCCAGGGGTCGAACGACGCTGGTGATGTGGGTCTCTTCCTGAATGAGGATCTGCGTGTTGCGGGCGATGCGTGCCGAGAACTCCGTGGGCAGCGCGATGGCCTCGTCGAAGGAATTGGTGTGCAGCGATTGCGTGCCGCCGAACACGGCGGACAGCGCCTCGATGGTAGTGCGCACGACGTTGTTATAGGGATCCTGTTCGGTCAGCGACCAACCGGAGGTCTGGCAGTGCGTGCGCAGCATCAGCGACTTCGGGTTCTGCGCGCCGAATTCCTGCATGATGCGCCACCAGAGCAGACGCGCCGCGCGCAGCTTGGCAATCTCCAGATAGAAGTTCATGCCGATGCCGAAGAAAAAGCTGAGCCGGCCGGCGAAAGCATCGACATCGAGGCCGCTCTTCATCGCCGTGCGCACGTATTCCATGCCATCGGCGAGCGTAAAGGCCAACTCCAGCGCCTGCGTCGCCCCGGCTTCCTGGATGTGATAACCGGAGATCGAAATCGAATTGAACTTCGGCATGTGCTGCGCCGTGTAGCCGATGATGTCGGCGATGATGCGCATCGACGGCGCGGGCGGGTAGATATAGGTGTTGCGAACCATGAACTCCTTGAGGATGTCGTTCTGGATGGTCCCCGAGAGCTTGTCCTGTGATACCCCCTGCTCCTCGGCGGCGACGACATAGCCGGCGAGGATCGGCAGCACGGCGCCGTTCATGGTCATCGACACCGAGACCGTGTCGAGCGGGATGCCGTCGAAAAGGATCTTCATATCCTCGACGGAATCGATCGCCACGCCCGCCTTGCCGACGTCGCCGACCACGCGCGGGTGGTCGGAATCGTAACCGCGGTGGGTCGCGAGGTCGAAGGCGACCGACACGCCCTGGGCGCCGGCGGCGAGCGCCTTGCGGTAGAAGGCGTTGGATTCCTCGGCGGTGGAGAAGCCGGCGTACTGGCGAATGGTCCACGGCCGCGCCGCGTACATCGTCGCCTGTGGGCCGCGCAAGAAAGGGGCGAAGCCGGGCAAGCTGTTCGACATGGGGCAGATCGGCCGTGTCGGCCTGCGTGTAGAGCGACTTCACGGTCAGCCCCTCGGGGGTGACCCAGTCCAGCTTCGCCACATCGCCGTCGGGTGCCGACCTGGTGGCCGCCTTGGCCCAGGCATCGAGTCCCGGTACCGTCACTTCCGGATGCTTGCTCATGATTTCCACTCCCGTCGCTTGTCTGGGCTTGTCTGTTACTTCAGTGCGAATGATGCTTGACATTCGCGTTTTCGGATAATACTGTATCCATAATTATGAATGCAAGAGACACCGACACCTCTCCCGCTACCCCTTTTGTCCTGCCGGCCTTGTACCAGCAGGTTGCCGAACGGCTGCGGACGCGCATCTATGCGCACGAGCTCGCGCCGGGCGCATGGGTGGACGAGCAAACTCTCGCTGACGAGTTCGGCATCTCGCGCACACCGATGCGCGAAGCGCTCAAGGTACTGGCCGCCGAGGGGCTGGTGGTGCTCAAGCCGCGGCGCGGCTGTTATGTCGCGCAGCTTTCCGAACGCGATCTTGACGAGATCTTTCCCGTCCTTGCCCTGCTCGAAGGCCGCGTCGCCGAGGAGGCGACGTGCCGTCTCGCCAGCGCTGACTTTGCGCGCCTGGCGGCGATCCACGCAGCGCTCGAGGCACACGCCGCCGCGAACGATACCGATCATTTCTTCGAAGCCAATCAGGCGTTTCACAATAGCCTCCAGGAACTCGCCGGCAATCGCTGGCTCTCACAACTGATCGACGATACGCGCAAGTTTCTCAAGCTGACGCGCCGCGATTCGCTGCGGCTCGACGGGCGCGTGCACCAATCGCTCACCGAGCATCGTGCCATCCTCGCCGCCATCAAGAAGAAAGACGCTGCTGCCGCGGCCCTGCAGATGCACAACCACATCCTGTCCGGACGCGCCGCGCTAGCGCAGTTGTTAACCCATTCTTAACAATATTCCTTATCCGGGGACTAGCGGAATTTTTCCCCTGCTGTCAGAATGGTTCTTCCAATAAAGCATGAGGAGGAAACAATGACTGCAACGAAGGACTGGAAACTTCTACCGGGGGTCAAGATCGATGACAAGGTCGCGGGAGATGTCGCGAAGATCGCGCTGGCACTCAAGTCCCTGTCGCTCTACGCCACCTTGGTGATCGACCAGGACGAGTGTCCCGAGGATCTGCGCGCCGTGGTCGATGAAGGCGTCACCGCAATCAATCGAGTCTTTGCTGAAGAATAACCAAGGAATATCAAAATGGCACACATCGTAATCATGGGCGGCGGCATCGGCGGCATGACCGCAGCTTACGACATGAAGGAGCAAGTCGGCCCCAATGACAAGGTCACCGTCGTCAGCGAGTTTCCCTACTTCCAGTTCACGCCCTCGAATCCGTGGCTGGCGGTCAACTGGCGCACGCGCGAGGACATTACCTTCGAAATGGGGCCCTACCTGGAACGCAAGGGCATCGGCTTCATCGCCAAGGCCGCCAAGAAATTGCATCCGGACGAAAACCGTATCGAACTGATCGACGGTTCGTCAGTCGCTTACGATTACCTGATCATCTCGACCGGCCCCAAGCTGGCCTTTGAAGAAGTCGAGGGCAGCGGTCCCGAGCATCACACGCAATCCATCTGCACGGTCAATCACGCCGAGAAGACGTCGAAGGTCTGGGACAAGTTCGTCAAGGATCCGGGCCAGATCATCGTCGGCGCAATGCAAGGTGCCTCCTGTTACGGACCGGCGTACGAATTCGCGATGATCATGGATACCGACCTGCGGCGGCGCAAGATCCGCAGCAAGGTGCCGATGACCTTCGTCACCGCCGAGCCCTATGTCGGCCATCTCGGCCTCGGCGGCGTCGGCGACTCGAAAGGCATGATCGAATCCATCCTGCGCGACAAGCACATCAAGTGGATCTGCAACGCCAAGGTCACCAAGGTCGAGGAAGGCAAGATGTTCGTCACCGAACACGACGACGCAGGCCAACCGAAGAAGGAGCATGAACTGCCCTTCAAGTTCTCGATGATGCTGCCGGCCTTCAAGGGTGTCGATGCGGTTTCCGGCATCGAGGGACTTTCGAATCCGCGCGGCTTCACGATCGTCGACCCGTTTCAGCGCAACCCCAAGTACAAGAACATCTATTCCGTCGGCGTCTGCGTCGCGATCCCGCCGGTTGAGCCCACCCCGATTCCCGTCGGCACGCCCAAGACCGGCTACATGATCGAGTCGATGGTCACGGCCACGGTGCATAACATCCGCCTGCAACTGGATGGCAAGGAACCCGACCAGAAAGCCACCTGGAACGCGGTCTGCCTCGCCGACTTCGGCGACAACGGCGCAGCCTTCGTGGCGATCCCGCAGATCCCGCCGCGCAACGTCAGCTGGTTCAAGAAGGGCAAGTGGGTGCATCTGGCCAAGGTCGGCTACGAGAAATACTTCATCCGCAAGATGAAGAAAGGCAACACCGAACCGGTCTATGAGAAATACGTGCTCAAGCTGATCGGCGTCAATCGCCTGCACAAGTAAGCGGTAGCTCCGGACGTCCTGTCCATGCGTGACGGCGGCATCGCCGCTGTCACGCTCTGCAAACCCCGACACGCTCAATACGCCGAACGCCGCTCAATACGGGCGAACTGGCGTCTTCCTTTACCTTCCTGGATAGTGCAGACTACGCGGAAGGATTGACCGCGTTTTCGAGAAACGCACGCCGCGTTTCACCGGTCGCAAAAGCGAGATTTGCCATGCCGACATCACTGTACCCACTGCACAGACTGCTTCCTCTGGCGCTGGCCGCCCTGCTGGCCAGTACCACATTCCCCGTCCGGGCCGCCGACGCGAAAGTCAGCGCCGGCAGGACGGCAATGGCGGCACCCGCCGCCCAGAACCGCATCGTCATCCAGATCAACGAGCAGGACGTGAAGAAGTGGAATGCCGTGCTCGCCAACATTCACAACATCCAGACCGAGCTCGGTCCGCAGAACGTCGCCATCGCGGTCGTCGCTATCGGCGATGGACTGGGCATGTTGTCCGCCGAATCGCTGGCCGCCAATGGCGTACAGGATGCGCTCGCGGCCGGCGTGGAATTCGTCGCCTGCGGCAACTCGATGAAGGCGCAGCACATCGCCAAGGATGATCTTGTCGCGGGCGTATCCGTCAGCGTGGCCGGCTATGTGGAGTTGATGCTGCGCCAGCAGGCGGGCTGGGCCTATCTACGTCCCTGAATGCGGCCCTGACAAGGTCATGGTTTTTTCTCGTCGGTTGTGCTGTTAAGCTGCGCCGACCGTGCGTTAGATACGGCCTGAACAACCCACCCGAGGAGAATCCGATGAACCTGCTGTCCCGCTTCCTGACCCTGCTGCTGTGCGCCGGCGCGCTTGTCCTGGCCGGCTGCGCGAGCACCCCTGAACAAAAGCAGGTCAAGACCGTCTATCACCTCAACCAGGGCCTCGACCAGGCCAGCAATGGCTTGCGCAACATCCGCAACCACCTGGCCGCCGACCCCACCGCGAAGATCACCGTCGTCAGCCACGCGCTCGGCATCGACTTCCTGCTCGACGGCGCCAAGGACAAGAACGGCAACCCCTATCAGGTCATCGTCGAGGATCTGGTCAGCAAGGGCGTCGATTTCCGCGTTTGCAATTTCACGCTGACCAGCCGCAAGATTGATCCGAAGCTGGTGATTCCCGAGGCGAAAATCGTGCCTTCCGGCGTCGCCGAAATCGGCAAACTCCAGACCTATGAAGGCTACGCCTACCTCAAACCCTGATTTACCCAGCCTCGCGGAAGTCGACACCGTCCTGCTCGACATGGACGGCACCCTGCTTGACCTCCACTTCGACAACCACTTCTGGCAGGCCCATGTGCCGCTGCGCTATGCCGAGGCGCGCGGCCTGCCGCACGCTGTCGCGCGCGACGAACTGATGGCGCGCTACCATGCGCGCGCCGGCACACTCGAGTGGTATTCGGTCGATTACTGGGCCACCGAGCTCGAACTCGACATCATGCAGTTGAAGGAAGAGGTATCGCACCTGATCGCCGTGCATCCGGCGGTCGTCGATTTCCTTGCCCTGCTGCGCCGCTTGAACAAGCGCATCGTGATGGCGACCAATGCCCACCACAAGAGCCTGACTCTCAAGATGGCCAAGACCGGCCTCGAACCGCACTTCGACGCCTTCGTCAGCTCGCATGCGCTTGGCGTCGCGAAGGAGCAACGCGGCTTCTGGGAAAAGCTGCAGGCCATCGAACCCTTCGACCCCGTCCGTACCCTGCTGGTCGACGACAGTCTGCCCGTCCTCGACGCCGCGCGCGACTTCGGCATCCGGCACCTGCTTGCCGTCCGTACACCCGACACGCGCCTTCCCCCGAAAGATACCGGTCGCTACGCGGCCATTGACAGCTTTGCGGAACTGCTCACATAATGAGAAACATTCTCATTATGTGAGCAGTTCCGCATTTTGCCCTCACCCGACCACACCTTTCCCGCCCATACCTTTCCGCTCGCCGGCCCCTTGTTGCGCGGTAGCCGCTGTCCGCGCGTCGCCCTGATTGGCCAGGCGCGCGCCGGCAAGAGTCGCATCTTCCGCGCCGCCTCGAGCACGGTCGTGCATCACGAGCGCCTCGCCGGGATCGGCCCGGCCTACGAGGAATGCCAGGTCGAAGTCGGCCTGGACCAGATCTCGTTGGTCAACCTGCCGGCCATCGACACTTTCCACACGCTGGCCGGCGACGTGCCGGTTGTACTCAAGTACCTGCTCTGGGGCGATCGCTGGCCGGCCATCGCGCGCCATGAAACGCACCTACCGGAATCTTCGTTTGCCGCACCCGACGTGTTGCTGCTCGTGATGGACGCCACCGCGCTCGAACGCGATCTCGAACTCGCACTCGAACTGGCGCAGATCGGCAAACCGCTGGTCATCGCGCTCAACCGCATGGACGAAGCGCGCAGCAAGCGCCTCTTCATCAATGTCCGCGCCTTGTCGGAAAAACTCGGCGTACCGGTAGTGCCGACCGTCGCGCACATGGGCATCGGACTGGCCGACCTGTTTTCAACCGTCGTGCGCGCCGCACGCGAAAAACGTGCGCCGACACCGCAACCGCCCAGTCCGCACATTGCGGCTCATCTGGCGCCCATCGCCGAAATCGCCGGGCAGGCGGATGTCGCCACGGCCTTCGTCACGCCCACCACCTTCCTGGCGCTGCAACTTGCCGAGAACGACGATTACTTCTTCGACGAACTGCACTGCCACTTTCCCTTCCGCCATGCCGCGCTACTCGCTGCGCGCGACACAGCCGACGCGGCACTGCCACGCCCGCTCGCCGACGAGATCCATGCCGACCGCCACCATCGCGCCGCGCTGCTGTATGAAACGGTCACCCGCCCCGGCGGGGCCCAGGCCGGCCCGCGCTGGCAGCGCTGGGCCGATGAAGTGTTTCTCCACCCGCGCTGGGGTTTTGCCGGCACGCTGGCCATCTTTGCGCTAGTGCTGTTCTTCGTCTTCGAGGTCAGCGCCTTCCTCGACGGCCTGACCGTCGCGCGCATCATCGCCTGGGCCGAACCCTGGCAGCCGACCGATCTTGCCGGCGTTATCGGCCGCGCGATTCTCGACGGCTTCATCGGCCTGATGGGCATCGTCATTCCCTACATGATTCCGCTCGTGTTGCTGCTCGTCTTCCTCGAAGAGTCGGGCATCATGCATCGCGTCGCCTTCGTCGTCGACCGTGGCTTCCACCAGCTCGGCCTGCACGGCGGCGTCGCGCTGCCGTTTCTGATGGGCCTCGGCTGCAACGTGCCGGCGCTCGCCGCAACCGCCGCCGTCACCCACGGCCGCGACCGCACCGTCGCCGCGCTGCTGATCACCTTCCTGCCCTGCTCGGCGCGCTCGGCGATCCTGCTCGCGCTGGGCGGCAAGTACCTCGGCGGCTTCGGCGTGTTCTGCCTGTTCATGCTCGCGCCCATCGTCGTCAGCCTGATCGGCAAGCTGCTCAAGCGCCGCTATCCCGAAACCACGCCGGGCATGATCCAGGAAATCCCGCCCTATGCGCTGCCCGACGTGCGCTCCCTGTTGTGGAACACTTGGGATCGCAGCCGCGACATCGTCACCATCGTGTTGCCGCTGCTCGTCGCCGGCAGCATCGTGCTCGCCCTGCTTGCCCACTTCGGTGCCGACGCGTGGATCAACCTCGCGCTCACGCCGATCACCAGCTGGTGGCTCGGCCTGCCGGTGGTGCTCGGCGTGCCGATCCTGTTCGGCGTGCTGCGCAAGGAGCTCTCGCTGCTGATGGTCTTCCAGGCGCTCGGCACGCAGGAACTCGAAGGCGTGCTCGACACGACGCAGATCGCCACCTTCCTCGTCTTCCTGACCTTCTACGTGCCCTGCGTATCGACCTTCGCGATGATGCTCAAGCTGCTCGGCCGGCGCGAAGCCATGTTCTCGGTCGCACTCTCGGTCGGCGCCGCGCTGCTCGTCGCACTCGCCGTGCGCCTGCCGCTGGAACTGGCTCAGGCCCTGTCCTGATCGCCCCTGCCATGCCAGCACCGTACCGCAGCTCTCTTCTTGCCGCCTGTCTATAATTCGCCAAGATGCCTTGAGCTTCTGTGCCAAGAATGCAGGAGAATGCCGGCATGCAGCGCCTGATTCGCGTTTTGATGCTGTTGCTGGCCGGTTTGTTTGCACTGCCAGCCTCAGCCGAAGATCCTCTTAAACTGGGAGTGCTTGCCTTTCGCTCGAAAGCGCACACCCATACGCAATGGCTACCGCTGGCCAAGTATCTTGAAACAGCCCTTGAGCGGCGTGTCGAACTGACAACCTACACCTTCCCCGAGCTGAATGATGCAGTTACGCAGGACAAGGTGGATGTCGTCATCACCAATCCGGGACACTTCATCCTGCTCAAGTTTCACAAGGGGTTGTCGGCGCCGCTGGCCACTCTCGTCACCAACGAAGCCGGGCATCATCTCTCCAGATACGGCAGTGCGATTTTCGCCCAGGCAGACAGCAGCACTGTCCGTTCAATCTCCGATCTTGCGGGCAAGCGCATTGCGACCACCAACAAGGCGTCCCTTGGCAGCTACCAGATGGCGGCATTCGAACTGCTGGGAGCGAAGGTTCCACTCCCCGACGAGGCCAATCTGGTCGTCACCGGCATGCCTCACGACCTGGTCGTTGAGGCAGTGCTTGCCGGGCATGCCGATGCAGGATTCGTACGCTCCGGCGTACTCGAAGGCATGGTCCGTGAAGGCAAACTCGATCTGGGCCGCATCAGGATCATTCACCAGCAGAATCCGCCGGACTTTCCTTTTATCACCTCCACCCACCTTCAACCGGAGTGGCCGGTGGTTGTATTGCCACATGTCGATGAAAAAACGGCGCGCCTTCTCGCGGTCGCCTTGCTCTCCTTGTCGCCCGAAAGCCAGGCCGCGCTCACCATCGGCATCGATGGATTTTCCATCCCCGCGGACTATAGCGGCGTCGAGGCCATATTGCGCAGCCTGCGCCTGCCCCCGTTTGACGTCGCTCCGGAATTCACCCTGACTGATCTGTGGAACAAACACAAGATCGTCATATCGGCTTTGGGGCTATTGGTGTTGCTGTTGATCGGAGCCGGTGCTGCCCTGGTCGTCCAGAACCGGCATGTCAAGCAAGCAAGGCTGCGTTTCGTTACGCTTTTCGAGGCCTCCCCGGAACCGATGTGGATCATCGCCAACGGGCGCTTCATCGACTGCAACCCGGCAGCTGTCCAACTGATCGGCCATGCGAACAAGGACTCTCTGGTCGGGCGCAGTCCTGCCGAGGTTTCTCCTCGACAACAGTCGGACGGAGAGAACTCGAACGTGAAGACCCAGCGACTGCTTCAGGCCGCGACGACGGGCATGGTTCAACGGTTTGAATGGAACTACTGCAAGCGCGATGGCGGGCAATTCGTCGCCAACGTCACTCTCGCCCCGTCCAGTTTAGGAGAGCAGGCGGTCATCCTGAGCGTCTGGCACGACATCACCGAGCGCAAGCTGGCCGAGCACGAGTTGCAACAGAGTTACAGCGCGCTCAAGGAACTCAACGACAAGGTGGTGGCTACCCAGAACCAGTTGTTGCAGTCGGAAAAAATGGCCGCCATCGGTCAACTGGCCGCCGGTGTGGCCCACGAGATAAACAACCCGATCGGGTTCGTCAACTCCAACCTTGGCACGCTGCAGAATTATGTCGCCAGCTTGCTCGGTCTTATCGATGACTACGAACGGTACTGGACCGAAAGCAACCCCCATTTGGAACAGATAGCCACAGCCAGACAGGCAATCGATTTCGATTTTTTGCGGACCGATATTCTTGCCTTGTTAAGCGAGTCACACGACGGCTTGGCGCGCGTCAAGAAAATCGTCCAGGACCTCAAGGACTTCTCCCATATCGACGAAGCCGAATGGCAGGACGCAAACATCAACGCCGGCATCGAAAGCACACTAAACGTCGTCTGGAACGAGATAAAATACAAAGCGGAGGTGGTCAGGAATTATGGCGAATTGCCGCTGGTGCGCTGCATCCCCGGCCAATTGAACCAAGTGTTCCTGAACTTGCTGATCAACGCCACGCAGGCAATTGACGCGCACGGCACCATCACTGTTCGCACCGGCACCGAGGACGATCGGGTCTGGATCGAAGTGAATGATACCGGTAGCGGCATCCCTCCCGATGTCCAGAAGCGGATTTTTGAGCCATTCTTCACGACCAAGCCGGTGGGCAAAGGTACCGGCTTGGGGCTATCTCTTGCCTACGACATCGTCGTCAAGAAGCATCGCGGGCATTTCGAAGTTGAAAGCGAACCCGGCAGGGGAACCACGTTCCGCATCTGGTTGCCGACTTTCAAGACAGGATGTGTGGATACTTCCATTCAACAATCAGTATGAGTTTTGCTGGATGGTGGCTATTTGTCGCGATGATGCTCAAACTGCTCGGCCGGCGCGAAGCCATGTTCTTGTCGGCGCCGCGTTGCTCGTCGCGCTTGCCGTGCGCCTGCCGCTCGAATAGTTTGGCTGATGCCGTCTCGCCAACGCTGAGTTTTACGAGCAGCCATTAGGGCCCGCTTCATTTTTCAGCGCCGATAAACCCAGTCAGATTTCTGTGACATGCGTGCAGCTTCCCGGATTCAATACCTTGGAAAAGGTGTCGGAAGTTTTTACACTGTTGCAGAGTTTTCAAGCAGGGCTGGCACAACTGATTGATTTATTTTGTGTGGCGCGATATTTGCTTTGTTTTTTTGTCTTTAACTAAAGGGAGAATAATAATGATCAGAAAAACGATCGCATCCGCGGTTATTTTGATGGGAATCGCGGCGCCGGCATTGGCGACAGTTGTTTATGAGATCGGTACGGATGGTATTTTTTATGGCGGCAACAATCCGTTCACATATGGATTAGTCACCCAGCGCTTTACGCTTGCCAATGCGGTGAACGTCGATTCTCTGACCTACAATGCTTACACGACGGCCAGCACGCAACCCGTTACCAACGTGCTGGTGGATTTTTATTCTGCGAGCGTAAATGGCATCGGCAGCCTTCTCTATACGGGTAATTTTGGGATTGCCGCCTCGAATGTAATCGGCAACGATTCGAACTACATTCTCACGGACTACACCGTGGCTCTGCCTGACATTAATTTGGGGGCCGGTGACTATTACCTGGGTCTGCATGTGTCACCGGGACAATGGGACATGCATTGGTCAATCGCATTGCAGAATAACCCCAATCAGGGATCGGATGGCCATACTCATTATTTCCGCCTGGAAAGCGATGATGCTCAAGTTCCTGAACCCGCCAGCCTGCTACTCGTCGGCTTGGGGCTTGCCGGTTTAGCCGGGTTACGCCGCCGCGCCGTTGTTTGACTTTCTTTGGCAAGTGCGTAGAACAAACGGCCCGATGGGCCGTTTTGTTTTTGGTGAAATGCTCTATGCGGTGCACAAGCCGCCACAGGGGTCTGGCTGCCCGAAGCACAGATAGCCGTTTACTGGCAATACCAGGATCAGGCGGGCCGGATTGAAATAGCATTGCGGCATGGCTTGTCGCCTCCATTTTCATCCGTACCATCCGGCTGTTGTTGCCCGCGGCCCTTTCGCCGACCGTACGCCCTTGATCGACGGTATAAAGCCATGAACCTCGCCACGTGGTGGCTGTTCGTCGTGATGACCTTCGTGGTGTCGGCCACGCCGGGGCCGAACATGCTGCTGGTGATGGTCAGCGGCGCGCGCTTCGGTTTCCGGGCCGCGCTGCCGACGATGGCTGGCTGCCTGACCGCGTTGCTGGGCATGATCAGCCTCTCGGTGATGGGGCTCAGCGCGGTGTTGCAGGCCTTCCCCGCCGTTTTCGACACATTGCGCCTGCTCGGCGCGGCCTATCTGGCCTATCTGGGAATTCAGGCCTGGCGCACGCCGGTCAGTGCAACCGTTACCGCGGACGCCGCCGATACCACGGCGCTGGCACGGCAGAACACGGCGGGCAAGCGCTTTCGCCAAGGCTTGATGGTGGCGTCGAGCAACCCCAAGGCCATCCTGTTCGCGGCGGCCTTCTTCCCGCAGTTCATCAGCGCTGGGAGTCCGCAACTGCCCCAGTTCGCGATCCTGCTGGCGACCTTCGTCGTGATCGAAACCAGTTGGTATCTGGTGTATGCCGGCAGCGGGCAGCGCCTGTCAACATACTTGCAGCGTCCGTCCGTGATGCGGGTGTTCAATCGCGTGACGGGCAGCGCGTTCATCGGCTTTGCCGCGCTGATGGCCGATGTGCGGCGCTAAGGCTGGGTACGTTCGACTGAAAACCGGAATAGGCGAAAGGAAACGCTCATGCAAAAACTGATCTTGCCAATGGCTGTGCTGTGCCTCGCGGGGTGTGGCATCGAAACGGCGGGCACGGCGGCGACCGCGGCATCGCTCAAGGCCAAGGAACTCCAGCACGCCCAGGACACCCAGGCACAAGTCGTCAATCAGCTCGATGCGGCCCAGCGCCAGGCCGATCAGCGTCTGAAGGACGCCGAAGGCAGGTAGCGCAAGGATTATCGGCCACGCTCAACCACCCGCGGTAAGCGTCAGCACCAGCGGCGTGGTGAGCGCCGACAGCAGGGTCGAGAGCACGAGACCGGCGGCGACCGGGCCCTGCAGGCTGCGGAACTGCATCGCCATAATGTAAACATTGATGCCCATCGCCAGCGAGGCGAGCAGCGTCACTACTTGGGTTTCCAGCGGCGGCAGGCCGAGCGCCCGCGCCAGTAGCCAGACGACGAGCGGCTGCACGCCGAGTTTGATGGCGCAGATGGCGAGGCTCTGGTTCAGGCCTTCCCGAATCTTGTATTCGGCCAGCCCCATGCCGAGCGCGAACAGGGAAAGCGGCACGGCGCCGTGGCCGAGCATTTCCAGCGACGCATCAACGAAGCCCGGCAGCGGAATGCCGACGAAGCCCCACAGCGTGCCGGACAGGATCGATGCGACGATGGGATTGGTCAGCACGCCGCGCGCGGTCTTGCCGAAGCCGTGCAGCGAAAACTCCCCGTGGCGCGCCCATTCCACGGAAACCGTGACGAGCGTCCAGAGGATCAGCGCATTGAAGACGATGACCATGGATACCGCCGGCAGCGCGGCATCGCCGAGCGTGATCTTGGCGATGCCAAGGCCGAGCATGACGTTGTTGGAGAACACGCCGCCGAGCGCGAAGACCGACTGCGCCACGCCGTCGAGGTGGAAGAGGCCGCGCGCGACGAGCCGGCCGATGACGAAGACGATCAGGCAGCCACCGAAAAAAGCCAGCAGCAGGCGGACATCGACCGGCGGCATGCGCGAGAAGTCGCTCATCATGCGGAACAACATGGCCGGGATGGCGACCACGTAGGCAAAGCGCGTGAGCGCCTCGCCGACCGTGCCCGGCCAGCGGCCGAGCCGCGCGAGCGCATAACCGGCCAGCACCAGCAGGAACAGCGGGCTGGCGAGCGCGAAATGGTGGAGGAAGCCGGACACGTGCAGTCGTGGATGCCGTCCCGCCAGCGCTGACTTTTACTTTCCGAGTGCGGCGATCACCTCGGGCGGCGCCTGCACCAACTCGATCAACACGCCTTCGCCGCCGATGGGAAACTCCTCGCTCGCTTTCGGATGCAGGAAGCAAATGTCGTAGCCGGCGGCGCCCTTGCGGATGCCGCCGGGCGCGAAGCGCACGCCCTGTGCGGCAAGCCAATCCACCGCCTTGGGCAGGTCGTCGATCCACAGGCCGACGTGATTGAGCGGCGTGGTGTGAACGGCCGGCTTCTTCTCGGGGTCGAGCGGCTGCATGAGATCGACCTCGACCCTGAACGCACCCCGGCCCATCGCGCAGATGTCCTCGTCGACGTTCTCGCGTTCGGACACGAAATTGCCGGTTACTTCGAGGCCGAGCTTGTCGACCCACAGCGTGCGCAGCTTGTTTTTTGACGGGCCGCCGATGGCGATCTGCTGGATGCCCAAAACCCGGAACGGTCTGGTCATTGTTTTTTTCCCCTGACGAACAAAAAGAGGCCAATGAGAATCATCGGCAAGGAGAGCCATTGTCCCATGCTGACGACGTAGGACACACCAAAAATGCCGTGGTCCGGCTCGCGGAAATACTCGCCAATCCAGCGCGCGACGCCATAGCCGATCAGGAACAACGCCGAGACCTGCATGCGCGGCCGTTCCCGCATGGAGAACCACCACAGCAGCGCCCAGAGCAGCAGGCCCTCGCCGAAGGCCTGATACAACTGCGACGGATGACGCGGCAGGTTATCGACCTGCGGAAAGATCATTGCCCAGGGCAGGCTGGCATCCGCCACCCGGCCCCAGAGTTCGCCGTTGATGAAATTGCCGATGCGACCCAGCCCCAACCCGATGGGCACCAGTGGCGCGATGAAATCGGTGATCTGCCAGAAACCCAGATGGTGCTTGCGGCCGAACAGTCCCATCGCGACCAGCACGCCAAGAAAGCCGCCGTGGAAGCTCATGCCGCCTTTCCACACCGCGAGGATCTCCAACGGATGGGCGAGGTAGTAGCCCGGCTCGTAGAACAGCACCTGCCCGAGCCGGCCGCCGATCACCACGCCGAGCACGCCATAAAACAGCAGGTCGTCGACCTGCTGCGGCGTCAGGCCATGCCAGGGTTGCGTGGCGGCACGCCGCTTGCCGAGCCAGAGAAAGGCGACAAAGGCCAGCAGGTACATCAGCCCGTACCAGCGCACGGCGAGCGGGCCGAGGTTGAGGGCAACGGGGTCGAACTGGGGATGGATCAGCATGCGTCAGCAGGAAGGGCTAAGCTAGAATTGTCATTCTACGTTGCGCGCCCGAGCGCGCCTGCCCGCAGGAGACCGACATGCCCGCCTACCGTTCCCGCACCTCCACCCACGGCCGCAACATGGCCGGCGCCCGTTCGCTCTGGCGCGCTACCGGCATGAAGGACGGCGACTTCGACAAGCCGATCATCGCCGTCGTCAATTCCTTCACCCAGTTCGTGCCGGGCCATGTGCATCTGAAAGACATGGGCCAGCTGGTCGCCCGCGAGATCGAGGCAGCCGGCGGCGTGGCAAAGGAATTCAACACCATCGCCATCGACGACGGCATCGCCATGGGCCACGGTGGCATGTTGTATTCGCTGCCCTCGCGCGACCTGATCGCCGACTCGGTCGAATACATGTGCAACGCGCACACCGCCGATGCGATGGTCTGCATCTCGAACTGCGACAAGATCACGCCGGGCATGCTGATGGCCGCGCTGCGCCTCAACATTCCCGCCGTGTTCGTTTCCGGCGGGCCGATGGAAGCCGGTAAGGTGAAATGGCATGGCGAATACCGCATGGTCGACTTGATCGACGCAATGATCGAGGCCGCCGACCCGAACAACAGCGACAAGGAAGTCGCCGCGATGGAGCGCTCGGCCTGCCCGACTTGCGGCTCCTGCTCGGGCATGTTTACCGCTAACTCGATGAACTGCTTGACCGAAGCGCTGGGCCTGTCGTTGCCGGGCAACGGCTCATTGCTGGCGACACACGCCGACCGCGAAAAGCTTTTCGTTAAGGCCGGCCACCTGATCGTCGACCTCTGCAAGCGCTGGTACGAGCAGGACGACACCTCGGTGCTGCCGCGCTCCGTCGCCAGCTTCGCCGCTTTCGAGAACGCCATCGCGCTGGACATCGCCATGGGCGGCTCGACCAACACGGTGCTGCACCTGCTGGCGGCGGCGCAGGAGGGCGGCATCAACTTCACCATGAACGACATCGATCGCATGTCGCGCCGCGTGCCGTGCCTCGCCAAGGTGGCGCCAGCGACACAGAAATATCACATGGAAGACGTTCATCGCGCCGGCGGCATCATGGCGATTCTCGGCGAGCTCGATCGTGCCGGACTCATCAACCGCGACTGTCCGACCGTGCTCTATCCGACGCTCGGCGAGGCGCTCGACTGCTGCGACGTGAAGCGCAACACGGACAAGAAGGTTCATGACTACTACCGCGCCGCGCCGGGCGGCGTCCCGACGCAAACCGCCTTCTCGCAAAACCGCCGCTACCCGACACTCGACCTCGACCGCGCCAACGGCTGCGTGCGCAACAAGGAAAATGCGTATTCGCAGGAGGGTGGCCTCGCCGTGCTGTTCGGCAACATCGCCGAGAAAGGCTGCATCGTCAAAACCGCCGGCGTGGATGAAAGCATCTGGAAATTCACCGGCCGCGCGCGGGTCTGCGAATCGCAGGAAGAGGCGGTCGAGAAAATCCTCGCCGGCCAGATCGTCGCCGGCGATGTCGTGGTGATCCGCTACGAAGGCCCGAAGGGCGGCCCCGGCATGCAGGAGATGCTTTATCCCACCTCGTATCTCAAGTCGATGGGGCTGGGCAAGCAATGCGCGCTGCTCACCGACGGCCGCTTCTCCGGCGGCACCTCGGGCTTGAGCATCGGCCACGCCTCGCCCGAAGCAGCAGCCGGCGGGGCCATCGGCCTCGTCGAGGAAGGCGACACCATCGAGATCGACATCCCCAACCGCCGCATCCACCTCGCCGTCGAAAAGTCAGCCCTGGCGCGACGGCACGCCGCGATGGTGGCGAAAGGGGCCGCCGCGTGGCAGCCGGCGAAGCGCGAGCGCGCCGTGTCTGCCGCACTGCGCGCCTACGCAGCGATGGCGACCAGCGCCGACATGGGCGCCGTGCGGGATGTATCGAAACTCTCATGAGCGATTTCCAGAAGCTCTATAGCGGCCGGCTCTGGTCGGTCATGTCGTGGGAGCAGCTCGACGCTTTCTGGCAGCGCATCGACCCGGCGGCCGGCTGGTATGTCTATGCGGTCGGCGAACCGGCACCGAGCAACCCGGCTTCCGCCGAAGCGGTCGCCGCCTTTCTCAAGCAGATCGATGCCTTGCTGCGCAAGGAACACCACCATGATTACTGCGGCATCGTCTATGCCGACAAGCTCGACGCGCCCGGCTTCGTGAAGATTTTCGACCCGAACAATCTCGGCGTATCCTGCGGCTTCTCCGACAATCCGCCCCTGCCGGGCTGGATTCTGTGCCGCTTGCCGCCGGATGATCTCAAGCCGGACGGACCTTTGCCGGAAGGCCGCAAGCGCTGGTGGCGCGCGCTGTTCGGATAAGCGACAAAGATGCCAAAACCCAGGGGAAAATAATGATGGCAGCGAACAAGCCCAAGGCAGTCAAACCCGCGCGCAAACCGGCTGCGAAGAAAACCGGCACTCAGCTCGCGTCACAGGCCACCGGCCAGGTACTGAGCGAACTCAAGCAGCTCGCCAAGGAACTCAGCCAGGCGGCCAAGGGGCTCACCAAGCGCGCCGCCGGCAGCCCGAAGCAAGTCTCCGCCATCCTCGGCAGCGTCGAACGCATGACCGCCGATGCGGCCACCAAGTCGCTGCTCGAAGCGGAAGCGGCCAAGCAGCTCGTCAAGGAGGCCCAAACCTCGCTCGGCAAAGACTGGAGCCGCAAGGAGCTCGAAGAAAAGCTGGCGGGCGTAAGTGGTCACCTGACCAACATCATCGTCGCGCAGGAGTTCCAGGATCTGGCCGGACAGGCGCTGCGCAAGGCAACGAAGGCGCTGGTCGGCGCGATCATCGTCGTCGAAGGCGGTGGACCGACCGACGAACAGCGGCTGTCCCAGAAGGATGTCGATCGCCTGCTCAAGGGTCTGATGCTTTAATCGCAGGGCTCAATTACCCGATTATTTTAATCGGGTATAGTCGGATTTCCCATCCGGAGACCCGACATGAACACAAGCCCTTCCGCTTTCCGCAATCGGCTGGCGGACGAAACCTCGCCCTATCTGCTGCAGCACGCCGCCAATCCGGTGGACTGGCTGCCCTGGAGCGAGGCCGCACTGCGGCAGGCACGCAGCGAAAACAAGCCCATCCTGCTCTCGGTCGGCTATTCCGCCTGCCACTGGTGCCACGTGATGGCGCACGAATCCTTCGAGGACGACGCGACGGCCGTGGTGATGAACCGGCTATTCGTCAATATCAAGGTCGACCGCGAGGAGCGGCCCGACCTCGACCAGATCTACCAGACCGCCCACCAGATGCTCACCGGCCGGGCCGGCGGCTGGCCCCTGACGCTCTTCCTCACCCCCGACGGCATACCATTTTATGGCGGCACCTATTTCCCGCGGGAACCACGCTATGGCCTGCCCGGCTTCGTCGAACTGTGCGAACGCATCGGCGACACCTGGAACACGCGCCACCAGGACATCGAGACACAGAACCGCGAGCTGCTGGCCGCCCTGAACCGGCCTGTGCCCATGGCGGCGACCGGCGCCGGGCTCGACGACACGCCGATCGCCATCCTGCGCACGATCCTGCTCGGCAGCTTTGACCGTGAGCACGGCGGCTTTGGTGGCGCGCCAAAATTTCCGCACCCGACCGACCTGGCCTTCCTGCTCCAGCGGCCGAACGATCCCGATGCCCGCGCAGCCGCCCTGGTCACGCTGCGGCGCATGGCGGAAGGCGGCATCCACGACCAGTTGGGCGGCGGCTTCTGCCGCTACAGCGTGGATGAGCGCTGGGAGATACCGCACTTCGAAAAGATGCTCTACGACAACGGCCCGCTGCTCGGCCTCTATGCCGATGCCTGGGCGCAAACCGGCGACGCTTATTTCAAACAGGTCGCGGCAGGCATCGCCGGCTGGCTGCTGCGCGAGATGACCGCACCTGAAGGCGGTTTCTACTCCTCGCTCGACGCCGATTCGGAAGGGGAAGAAGGCCGCTTCTACGTCTGGGACCGCGCCCAGGTTGCGCTGTTGCTGACGCCGCAAGAGTCAGCGCTGGCGGGACGGCACTGGGGGCTCGACCAGCCACCGAATTTCGAGGGCCACCACTGGCACCTGAAGGTCGCCACGCCCCTTGCACCCGACGCAGCAGCCCTGCTCGAATCGGCCCGCGCCAAGCTCTTTGCCGCGCGCGAACAGCGCGTGCGTCCCGGCTGCGACGACAAGATACTGACCAGCTGGAACGCGCTGATGATCGAAGGCCTCGCCCGTGCCGCGCGCATTTTCGGCCGCGCCGACTGGCGCACCGCGGCGCGGCGGGCGCTGGATTTCCTGTGCGCAAGCCATTGGCAAGGTGGCCGCCTGCTGGCGACCTCGCGCCACGGCAAGGCCCATTTGCCCGCTTATCTCGACGACCATGCCTTTTTGCTCTCTGCCCTGCTCGAACTCATGGCAGCCGACTCGCAACCGACCGATCTCGATTTCGCCCGCCAGCTGGCCGAGGCCCTGCTCACGCAGTTCGAGGACCGCGACAACGGCGGTTTCTTCTTCACCGCTCACGACCACGAAACCCTGATTCAGCGCCCCAAGACCGCCCACGACAACGCCCTGCCTGCCGGCAACGGCGTCGCCGCGCTGGCCCTGCAACGCCTCGGGCAGCGCACCGGCGAAACGCGCTATCTCGATGCCGCGCGCCGGGCGCTGAACGCCTTCGCGGCACAGATCGGCCAGCAACCGGCCGGGTGCGCCACGCTGGTCATGGCGCTCGAAGTTGCGCGTGACGTTAACCCGCCGGCCTGCGATGGCGTTAATTGCACTGTGCCCGCAGCCATTGGCTAACCGGCACGGATTCTCAAGCCAGCGGATTTCCGTTAAAATGCTGGGCGAAGTATTGCACCCACTAACCGATACACAAGGAAGAAGAACATGAAACTGATCGCTACCGTCCTGATCGCCGCCGGCGTGATGGTTTCCGCTCCCGCCATGGCCAGCCTCGACTTGGCCAAGAAGAGCAACTGCATGTCCTGCCATACTGTTCGACAAGAAGCTGGTCGGCCCGGCCTACCAGGAAGTCGCCAAGAAGTACGCCGGCAACAAGGATGCCGTCAAGGCGCTGAGCGCCAAGGTCAAGGCCGGTGGCAAGGGCGTCTGGGGCGAGATTCCGATGCCGCCGAACGCCGCGGTCAAGGATGCCGATATCGAGACGCTGGTGAAGTGGATTCTGGCTGGCGCCAAGTAATCCGGGCGGTTTGATTCAAGAATGACGGGGGGCTTCGGCTCCCCGTTGTTTTTGGTCAGCCCGGCGGCGGTTTCTGCGCCGGGTTGGCCATCAGGATCAGGCGGGCGATCTCCGCCGTGGAGTGTACGCCCAGCTTTTCCATGGTGTTGTGCCGATGTACCTGCACGGTCTTGTCGCTGATGGCGAGCTTGCGCGCGATCGTCTTGTTGCATTCGCCCGCGGCAAGGCATTCGGCGACCTCGCGCTCGCGCGCGGTCAGGGCAGCGAGGCGTGCCTGCACCGAAAGCCGCTGCTGCTGGTCGAGGCTCTGCTGGATGCTCTGACGGGCCGCACGCCCGACGGCATCCAGCAATTCGTGATCCTTGCAGGGCTTTTCCAGGAAGTCGAAGGCGCCGCGCTTCATCGCCTGTACCGCCATCGGCAGATCGCCATGTGCGGACAGGAAGATGATCGGCAACTGGATGCCGCGCGCGCTCAACAATTGCTGAACCTCCATCCCCCCCATCAGCGGCATCAGCACATCCAGAATCAGGCAGCCCGGCACATGGCCATCGTACTGCTCGAGGAAATCGCGGCCGGATGCGAATGGGCGCGTCTGCCAGCCGGCGGAATCCAGCAGATAGATCAGCGAGCGGCGCATGGCGTCGTCGTCGTCGATGACGTAAATGATCGCGTCCTGCTCATTCATCGGCATTTTCCTCCGGCAGCCAGAAGCTAGCGCAAACGCCCTCGTTTTCCCGGTCGAGTTGCAGCGTGCCGCCATGCGATTCGATGATGCCCTTGCTGAGCGCCAGGCCCAGACCGAGCCCATCCGCCTTGGTCGTGAAAAAGGGTTCGAAGAGCCGGGAATGATGCTCGTCCTTCAGGCTGCCGCCCTGGTCGCGCACCGCCACGCGATAGCCGCCCTCACGGTGCATGATGGAAATATCGATCGGCGCGGCCGGGTTGCCCTGCGCGTGCTGTGCATCGTAGGCATTCTTCAGCAGGTTGAAAGTCACCTGCTGGATCTGGATGGCGTCGGCCTTGACCTTGGCCTGGCGCAGGGAATCCCGTCCGCTCCAGACGATGCGCGCCTCCGGGTGGGCCACGACGAACAGGTTGGCCGCCTCCCGGACGAGATCCGCCAGGTTAATGGATTGCATCGCACTTTCACCCTTGCGGGCGAAATGCCGGATCTTCTCGATGGTCGCATCGGCCCGCTCGCTCTGCTGGACGATCTCGCCGCACCCAGCCTGCAGCGGCACCGGTTCCAGACGCCCCGCCCCGATGCGCCGCTCCATGCCACGGGCAAAGTTCGCGATGGCCGCCAAAGGCTGGCGCAATTCATGCGCGATCGCACTGGCCATGCCGCCCAGCACTGCCAGCCGGCCGGCGTGGTCGAGCGCATTCTGGCGTTCGCGCATCGCCGCCGCCATGTGCTGCTTCTCCGCGTGCATGCGTTGCAGTTCGCGCGTGCGGCGCGTGACGAGATAATCGACGCGAATGGTGTGGATGATCCAGAAGATGACCAGTACGAAGATCGCCAGCAGGGTGTAGCGATGGCGCCGCGCCAGGTCTTCCAGCGTCTCCTTCTGCAAATTGGCATAGCGGCCGAGCTTGAGGTCGCGGAACATTTCGTTGACGACGGCATAGTGTGCCGGGATCGTCCAGCGATAGCCTTCCGGCGCTTCCGGCATTTCCAGCAGGGCCACGGCAACTTTCCGGGACAGCTCCGGCGGGGTATGCCGCACGGCGGCGAACGGCCAATCCGGGTAAAGCCGCGAGGTGGTCTGACAGGGGTAATCGGGGATCTCCCGCGGCGACAGGACGCGCAACTCGCTCGGCTTGAGGGCCCCGCTGGCGACCATCTGCTCGAGCAGGCAGGTCTTGACGATGCCTGCGTCGGCCTTGCCTTCCTGCACCGCACGGGCGATCGACTGGATCGGGAAGCCGGCGAATTCCAGACGGCCGAGATCATGTTCGGGATCGATGCCCGCCAGCACCAGTTCGCGCGCCGCGATCTGATAGCAGCAGAAGGCATCGTGGCTGGCGGCCAGCAGGTGCTTCCCGCGCAGCTCGCCCAATTCCGTCATGCCGGAGGTCGAACGCACGATCACCGCGGAACCAACAGCCTGGCTGGGCGAGAGCGCGGACTCTGATTCCAGCGTCACCAGGCGAGTAACGCCTTCGGCATATTCCAGCTCGCTGTAATTCCCGGCATTGGTAATCACGAAATCCACCGTGCCGGCGTGCACTTCCTGGCGCAATTCGGGATGATCCAGTCCGACAAGGATGAATCGGTACCGCGGCAGGCTTCGGTTCAGCCATTGGAAAACAAACGACCACTCCTCCACGGCTGCCGGGATGCCTTTGTCGGCCAGCACAGCGACGCGCACCGCCTGTCTTGTTTCGGCGCTTGTCGCCCCTGCCAGGGTGAAGAGGCAGGCCAGCAGCAGTAGGGCAGGGCGAATTGGCATGGTTGAAGTCAGGACGGGCGGGATTTGCGGACGATGAAACGTGCTGTCGGTATCACAATCATCAGGGTTTGTATATTGAGCATATCGTGTAGCCGGCTAATCGAACCCCCAATAGCGAAGCGGGGCTGGTTGGCATTAAGCTTTTTATCTAGAGAAAAAAACTATTGATTTCAGCAATCACTAATATGAAGATGAGGCGGACATGAAAACCATTCTAGTGGCAACCGACGGCTCCGCCGCTGCCGACAAGGCAGTGGAAGCAGCGGCACTCCGGGCAAGGCAGGAACAATCCAGACTGGTCATCGTCAATGTTTCCGAACCCTTCTGCCCCATCGGCGTTACCGAACTGGATGTTAGCGTCTTCGACAGCGCGATGAAGAAGGAATCCGCGGCCATCCTCGCGGCCGCGCTCGCGAAAGCCAAGGCGGTCGGCGTGGATGCCAGCACCGTCCACGAAATCGGCCCGCCGGCCGAAGGCATCATCGGCATCGCCAAGCGCGAAGGCGCCAGTGAAATCTTCGTCGCTTCGCAGGGTCGCCACGGCATCGCCCGGATCGCCATGGGCAGCATTTCAAGCCGGGTCGTCGAGTGGGCGCCCTGTACCGTCACCGTTGTCAAATAGCAAAGGGAGTGATGCATGAGCGAGCAATCAACGCATGATGCCTATGAAGCAAAGGCGAAATCAACCTTCTCGGCCGAGCGCAAGGAGGACTACTTCGTGCTGATCGTGGCCGCAATTACGGTGGCTTTGGTACTGTCCGGGATCATTGGACCGACCTTTGTGAAGTCTCTGTTCTTCTGATTCTGGAGAGAAAAAATGGGCAGTGCAGGAAGCGGTGGAATCGGTGTCGAGTTCAGTCTTAAAAATCTCCCCAACATGTTGCCGGGTCTTATCCTTTGCGCGGTCTTCGGCTGGATGGCGCTGCAGTGGGATTCGACGATGGGCAAGTGGAATACCCACTTCAAAGAAGCCGAGAAGGTCTTGAAGGCCGTGAATGAAGGCAAGGCACCGGCGGATTTCGCCGAATACAAGCAGAAGCTTGCCGACGGGTTAGCCAAGAAGACCGAGGAGTTCAAGGCGGCCGAAGAAGCTTACAAAACCGCGCAGACGGCGGGCGACAAGTCGGTCAAGGCACCGAAAAAGCCTTCGAAGCCAACGGTCCTCGCCGAATCCGACTTCACCCAGGTCGCGCAGACCAAGTCGATCCCGGGCAACCTGAAGTTTGGCAACCTGATGATCTCCTTCCAGCTGACCTACGTCGCCATGCTGCTGCTGGTCGGCATGCTGATCCGCAACACCGTCGGACTGCCTGAGGTATTCAAGGCCGGTACGGTGGCGGCACGGCCGCTGATCAAGCCGGGCATCATCATCCTCGGCGCCTACTACATGTGGTCCGACGTGCTGAAAGTCGGTGTTTTCGGCCTGGCGCTGGTGGTCGCGTTCGTGATGGGCACGCAGGTACTGATCTCCTTCTGGGCGCGCCGTGCGAAAGTTGACCCCGGGCTGGCCGGCGTGATGGGTGCAGGCGTAGGCGTTTGTGGCGTATCCGCGGCCGTGGCCGTGGCGCCGGTGGTGAATGCCAAGCCGCGCGACTTCTTCTATGCGATCGGCACCATCCTGCTGTTCGGTACGGTGGGCTTGTTCACCTTCCCCTATATCGGCCAGGCCCTCGGCATGTCCCAGCCGGTATTCGGCGCCTGGGTCGGCACCGCGATCCTCAACACCGCCCAGCTTGTCGCGGCGGCTTCGTGGTACGGCCATGAGTCTCTGCTGACGGCAAACGTCATCAATATCGTGCGCGTGGGCTTCATCCCGCTGATCGTGCTGTGGGCAATTTATTTCTACGTCGTCAAGCCTGCGGTCGAAGCCGGCCAGGAGGGACAGAAGATCAACGTCATGGAAGTCGTCACGTCCAAGTTCCCGATCTTCGTGTTCGGCTTCTTCATCATGGTGACGATGAACGAGATGGGCTTCTTCACCGCCGAGCATCGCAGCATTCTTGCGCATGAGCTGCTGAAACTCTTCTTCGCCATCGGCTTCGCCGGCGTCGGCCTCAACATCGCCTTCGACGACCTGAAGAAAGCCGGCGGCACGGCGTTCTTCATCGGCGTGGTTTCCGGCACGCTGAAAGCCGTGCTGGCTGCCTTGGCCGTCATGGCCATCGGCGGCGACGCATTCAAGATCAAGGGCTGAGCGTTCGCTTCCAGGCTAACCTTGGGGGCATCTGCGGATGCCCCCTTTTCATTCTCTGTCCATGAGCATTTCACGCATTCTGCTGTGCGTCGATGGCGAACCGCATACCGAGTCGGCCTGCGCGCAGGCCCTCGATCTGGCGCGCATGAACCATGCCGCGCTCGATGCCCTCTATATCGTCGATCCCTACCTGAAGAAGTTCACCCACGAAATCTATGCGGCCAATCGCGATGCCTGCCGCGCACATCTCGATCGCAGCCTCGCGGCGGAAGGCGAAGCGGCGCTGGATGTTTTTTGCGCGCGTGCCGAAGCCACCGGTATCGCCGTGGGACGCCTGCTGCAATACGGCGAACCGGAGGAAGTCATCCCGCAACTCGTTGCCGCCGGCGCTTACGATCTGGTCGTGCTGGGCGGCAAGCGCTTCTCCGGCCGCTATGAACGCTGGACCTCGCGCGATCTCCCCGGCCGCCTCGATGGCAAGTTCGGCGTTCCGGTACTGCTCTGCCGTGTCTGAAACACACCGCTTCGAACGTAGCTTCATCGTCCTCGCGCCCGCGGAACTCGCGGCAGGGTTCTTCACGGATGGCGAAGCCTGGTACCGGCTCAATCCCGAGTGGGAAGTATTGACCCTGAACCGCGAAGCGCAAGGGCATCGCCTCAAGGTTCGCTACGAGCGCAGCGAACAGGAGGCCGAGTACTGCCGTCCCGCCAGCGCTGACTTTTCGAATCGAGGCGGCAGCGTCATGCTGGAAGGCAATCCGCCGCGTCGTATCGAACTCGTCCTGACGCCGCAAGGCGAACAGGCAACGCGCATCGACTACCGCGAAGCCTTCAGCGCACCCCTCGAAACGGCGCACATCGCCGAGCTCAATCTCTGGCTGGATGCCGCGGCCGGCTATCTCGCCTTCGCCGCGCGCAGCGACCGCAAGGCAAGGCTGGCCCGCTGGCTGCTCGATCGCATCTGGCTGCGCATGAGCCCGACGGCACGGCGGGTGGGGTTGCTGATCGTCGGCATGGAAACGCTGGCACTGCTGCTCTTCATCGCCACCGTGATCATCTATCGCTTCTTTGACTGAGGAACGATGAAAACCCGCCAACATTGACAAGCAACCCGCCAAAAGCAAGAATCGCCGCTTGCTTCACCCTAATACATACAACCTGAATGGAGCTCACCCGATGAATACATCCGCCAAAGTTCTTTCCCTGTCCGTCGCCGCTGCCGTCCTGATGATGGGCTGCGGCAAGAAGGAAGAGGCCCCGAAACCCGCCGCTGCCCCGGCGGCCGCTCCCGCCGCACCGGCCGCGACCATCGTCAAGCTCGGCCACGTCGGCCCGCTGACCGGCGGCATCGCCCACTTGGGCAAGGACAATGAGAACGGCGCGCGCCTGGCGGTCGAGGAAGCCAACGCTGCCGGCGTCAAGATTGGCGGCGCCCCGGTCAAATTCGAACTGGTCGCCGAAGACGACCAGGCTGACCCGAAGGTGGGCAACACTGTCGCGCAGAAGTTGATGGACGCCAAAGTCGTCGGCGTGATCGGCCACCTGAACTCCGGCACCACGATCCCCGCCTCCGCCATCTACAACCAGGCCGGCGTTCCCATGATTTCCGGTTCGGCGACCAATCCGGCGCTGACCGAGCAGGGCTTCAAGGGCATATTCCGCGTCGTCGCTCGCGACGACCAGCAGGGACCCGCCGTGGCGAACTACCTGGTCGCCACCGCCAAGCCGAAGGTCGCTGCCGTCATCGACGATGCCACCGCCTACGGCGAAGGACTCGCCAACGAAGTCGAGAAGTCTCTCAAGGCCGCCGGCGTCACGGTGCTGCCGCGCGAGAAGGGCACCGACAAGACGGCCGACTGGAAAGCCGTGCTGACCAAGGTCAAGGGCAAGAAGCCGGATGTCGTGTTCTACGGTGGCATGGACGCCACCGGCGGTCCGCTGCTCAAGCAGGCGCGCGAACTCAAGATCGCCGCCGTATTTTCCTTCGGTGACGGCGCCTGTACCGACAAGATGGCCGAACTCGCCGGCGCTGCCGCCGAAGGCATGGTCTGTTCGCAGGCCGGCATCCCGGTGCAAGCCGCGGGCAAGAAATTCCTGGATGGGTACAAAGCCAAGTTCAGCATCGATCCGATCCTTTACTCGCCCTTCACCTACGACGCGGCCATGCTGATGATCGAAGCGATGAAGAAGGCCGGCTCGACCGATCCGGCGAAGTACCTGCCTGCTCTGGCCGCAAGCAACTTCAATGGTGCGTCCGGTAATATCCAGTTCGACGACAAGGGTGACCGCAAGGATGCCGAAATCACCATTTTCGCGATGAAGGATGGCAAGGTTGCACCGTTGGCCATCATCAAGGGCGGCTTGGCGCTGACGCTTGACGAATATGCCAAGCTGAGCACCCCGGCCGCTCCGGCACCCGAAGCCAAGCCCGCCGAAGCCGCTCCGGCCCAGAAGTAAGCCAGAGCCGATAGAGCCTCAACGGCGCCCTGCGGAAATCCGAGGGGCGCCGTTGTTTTATCTAAAGTATCATCCGCGACCGTGGATATTTTCCTTCAACAAATCATCAACGGCCTGACCACGGGCAGCGTGTATGCCATCGTCGCCCTTGGCTACACGATGGTGTATGGCGTCATCCAGCTGATCAACTTCGCCCACGGCGAGGTCGTGATGATCGGTGCCATGGTCGCCTTCACGGTCATCATGGGCATCGCGGGCGCCGGCGTGCCACTGCCGCCGATCGTCATTGTGCTGGCGGGCGTGGTCGCCGCCATCCCCGTCTGCATGACCATCGGCTATCTGCTCGAACGCCTCGCCTATCGCCCCCTGCGTCATGCGCCGCGCCTCGCGCCGCTGATCACGGCCATCGGCATGTCGATCATCCTCCAGCATCTCGCGCTGCTGATCTGGGGCCGCGATCCGCGCGCCTTCCCGCAGATCATGGAGAACGTCAGCTATTCCATCGGCGGCGCGGCCATCAGTTCGGTCCAGATCGCCATCATCCTGCTTTCGGTCGCCATGATGGCGGGCCTCACCTGGTTCGTCTTTCGCACGAAATTCGGCATCGCCATTCGCGCCACGGCCGAGGATGTGCGCGTGGCAGCCTTGATGGGCATCGACGCCAACCGGGTGATCGCAGCGACCTTCATCATTGGCGCGGGCCTCGGCGCCGTGGCCGGCGTGATGGTCGGCACGTATTACGGCATCGCCCACTACACGATGGGCTTCACGCTCGGTCTCAAGGCTTTTTCCGCAGCGGTCCTCGGCGGCATTGGCAACCTTGCCGGCGCCATGCTCGGTGGCATCGTACTGGGCCTCGTCGAGGCCCTGGGTACCGGTTACATCAGCGAAATTACCGACCTCTGCAAGTGGCCCGTGGTGGGCGACATGATGACCGAGCGTTGCACCGAGGTTGGTCACGCCATCCTGTTCGGCAGCAACTACCAGGATGTGTTCGCCTTCGTCGTCCTGATTCTCGTCCTGGTGTTTCGGCCCTCGGGTCTCCTCGGGGAACGCGTTTCGGAGCGGGCATGAACCGGAAGAACTTCGGCATTGCGCTCATCGCCCTGGCGTTGCTGGTGCTGCCGCTGGTGTTGACGCAGGTTGGCACCGCGTGGGTGCGCATCACGAACCTCGCGATCCTGTTCGTCTTCCTCTCGCTCGGCCTCAACATCGTCGTCGGCATGGCCGGCCTGCTTGATCTCGGTTACGTCGCGTTCTACGCCGTTGGCGCCTATACTCGGGCCCTGCTGGCCTCGCCCCATTTCGACCTGCACCTGCCCTTCTGGGTCATCCTGCCCATCGGCGCCCTGCTCGCCTGCACCGCCGGGGCCGTGCTGGGTGCGCCCACTTTGCGTTTGCGCGGGGATTATCTCGCCATCGTCACCCTCGGTTTCGGTGAAATCGTGCGCATTTTCATGAACAACCTGTCGTCGCCCTTCAACATCACGAACGGCCCCAAGGGCATCACCCGCATCGACGGCATGGAGATCGCGGGGCTCAACTTCATGAAGACCGACACCTTGTTCGGTATTGATTTCACCGGGCCGGCGAAGTATTACTACGTGCTGCTGGTGCTGCTGATGGGGGTCATCATCGTCAACCTGCGCCTGCAGCAATCCCGCATCGGCCGCGCCTGGGTCGCGATCCGCGAGGACGAAGTCGCCGCCAAGGCCGCCGGCATCAATACCCGCAACATCAAGTTGCTTGCCTTCGCGATGGGCGCGAGTTTCGGCGGCGTCGCCGGGGGCATGTTCACCGCAATGCAAGGCTTCGTCAGCCCGGAAAGTTTCATCCTGCAGGAATCGATCATGATTCTCGCGATGGTCGTACTGGGCGGCATGGGCAATGTCTGGGGCGTCATTGCGGGAGCGCTGCTGCTTTCGTTCGTGCCTGAATTCCTCCGCTACACGGTCGAACCTGCACAGAAAGCGCTATTCGGCCACCTGCTCGTGGAGCCCGAGGTATTGCGCATGCTGATTTTCGGCATCGCACTCGTGCTGACGATGCGCTTTCGTCCCGCCGGTCTTTGGCCCGAATCGCGTCACAAGCGCGAGATGAGCGAGGCGAAGGAAGAGACGGCCGCATGAGTACGGCAAACAGTGTCCTGCTCGAAGCGCGCGGCATCGGCAAGCGTTTTGGCGGAGTGCAGGCACTCAAGGACGTGTCGCTGACGATCCGCCACAAGGAAATCTACGGCCTCATTGGCCCGAACGGCGCGGGCAAGACCACCTTTTTCAACGTGCTGACTGGGCTATATGCGCGTGACGGCGGCGACATCCTCTTCGACGACCAGGCGCTCGACCTCGCAAGCCCCTACCGCGTGGCCGAAGCCGGCATCGCGCGCACCTTCCAGAACATCCGCCTGTTCGGCAACATGACGGCGCTCGAAAACGTCATGGTCGGTCGGCATGTCAGGACGAAAGTAGGCGTCTTCGGTGCCATCCTGCGCACCGCCACCCAGCGTGCCGAAGAGTCGGCCATCCGGCGGCGCGCCGAGGAATTGCTGCATTATGTCGGCATCGCCCATCGCGCCGGCGACCTTGCCCGCCATCTGTCGTATGGCGACCAGCGCCGGCTCGAGATTGCCCGCGCCCTGGCGACCGACCCCAAGCTGCTCGCGCTCGACGAACCCGCCGCCGGCATGAATGCCACCGAGACCGCCGGCTTGCGACAGTTGATCGAGGGGGTGCGCGCCGACGGGCTCACGGTGCTGCTGATCGAGCATGACGTCAAGCTCGTGATGGGCTTGTGCGATCGCGTCGCCGTGCTCGACTACGGCGAGAAGATCGCCGAGGACGTTCCCGACGTCGTGCAGAAGGACGCGAAGGTCATCGAAGCCTATCTTGGAGGCGACGTTGGCGCGTGACCCAGCGGAAAAAGGATATGCTTTGCTAGAGGCAATCGACCTGAAGGTGCATTACGGCGGTATCACCGCCGTGAAAGGGATTTCCTTCGCCGTCGAGGAAGGGGAACTGGTCTGCCTCATCGGTGCCAACGGCGCCGGCAAGACCTCCACCCTGAAAGCGCTGGCCCGCATGATCCCCTCGTCCGGCGAAATCCATTACCGCAAGGAACGCCTTGACCGCCAGCCCAGCCATACCCTGATCCGCAAGGGGCTCGCGCTCGTTCCCGAAGGGCGCGGCATCTTCGCGCGCCTGACGGTGGCCGAAAACCTCGCGATGGGCGCCTATCACCGCAGCGACAAGGCCGGCATCGCGGCCGACCTCGCGCATGTTTACGGCTTGTTGCCGCGACTCAAGGAACGCTCCGAGCAGGTCGCCGGCACGCTCTCCGGCGGCGAGCAGCAGATGCTGGCGATCGGCCGCGCGCTGATGGGCCGGCCGCAATTGCTGCTGCTCGACGAGCCTTCCATGGGGCTGGCGCCGCTGATGGTGGAGAAGGTATTCGAGGTGATCCGCGCCGTCGCCGCCGAAGGCGTGACGATCTTCCTCGTCGAGCAGAACGCCCGCCTCGCCTTGCATACCTGCTCGCGCGGCTACGTCATGGAAAGCGGCAAGATCACCCTGGCCGATACCTCCGACAAACTGCTCGCCGACCCGCGCGTGCGTGCCGCTTACCTGGGCGAATAAAAGTCAGTCCTGGCGGGACGGCACCTGTGCGTCACTTGGGTGCATAAGAGAACACATCGGCGATAAATTCCTCTTTCGGCAAACCACGCGCCGTGAATTCCTTCAGCGCCGTTTCGCACATCACCGGCGCGCCGCAAGCATAGACCTGGTACGTTGACAGATCAGGATGGTCGGCCAGCACCGCTTCATGGACCAAACCGGTGCGGCCGGTCCAGCCGTCGCTTGCCGCCGGCGCCGACAGCACCGGCGTATAGGCGATCCCGTGTTGCGCCGCCCACTGTTCGGCCAGCGCATGCAGGTAAAGGCCGGCGCGATCGCGCGCGCCCCAGTACAACTGTATCGACCGCTGGATGCCGATGTGCAGCGCATGTTCGACAAGACCCTTGATCGGCGCGAAGCCCGTGCCACCGGCCAGCAGGATGATCGGCTTGGTGGACTCTTCGCGCAGGAAAAAGGAACCGAGCGGTCCTTCGATGCGCAGGATGTCCTTCACCTTCATCTTGTGAAACACGTGGTCGGTGAAGTTGCCGCCCGGCACGTAACGGACATGCAGTTCGAGCAGGTCGTCGGCATGCGGCGGGCTCGCCAGCGAAAAAGCGCGGCGCTTGCCGTCCGCCAGCAGGAACTCGATGTACTGGCCAGCGAGGAACTGCATGCGCTCGTTGGTCGGCAGCTTGAGGCGGATGACCATCACGTCGTCGGCGACGCGCTCCAGTTTCTGCACGCGGCAGGGCAGCGTCTTGACCGGGATATCCCGGGCGGCATTCACCTCGCGCACTTCCAGCGTCACGTCGGACAGCGGCTTCGCGCAGCAAAACAACGCCAGACCGGCGGCACGTTCGTCGGCGGACAGCGCGCTGTCCTGGGCGATGCCCAGATCGACCTGCCCGGCGATGACCTTGCCCTTGCAGGTACCGCAGGCGCCGTTCTTGCAGCCGTAAGGCAGGTTGATGCCGGCATCGAGGGCCGCCTCAAGGAGAGTGGCGTTGTCCGCAACGCTGAAGCTGTGGCCGCTGGGCTGGAGAGTGACTTGGTGTGCCATGCGATAATTGTCCGGTGAGAAAAAGAAGGCTTCTGATTGTCGGTTGTGGCGATGTCGTGCGCCGCGCATTGCCTGCCCTGACGCGCCGCTGGCAGGTCACTGCCTTGGTGCGCACAATCGATCCGGCCTTGCACCTCCAGGGGGTGAAGCAGATTCGCGGCGATCTCGACGCGCCCGCGTCGTTGCGGCGTCTCGCGGGCATTGCCGACGCGGTGCTGCACAGTGCGCCGCCACCGAATGAAGGTGAAGACGACCCGCGCACGCGACGCCTGCTGGCAACGCTGGCAAGGGCGCGGAGTTCTACCACGCCGACTTGTTCACATCAGCACCAGCGGCGTGTATGGCCACTGTGACGGCGCGGTTGTTCCGGAGTCACGCCCCGGTCGCGCCAGCACCGCGCGCGCGCGGCGGCGGGTCGCGGCCGAGTCGCTCTTGCGCGCCGCGGGAAGGCGCGGCCTGCGCGTCAGCATCCTGCGCGCGCCGGGCATCTACGCGGCCAACCGCCTGCCCCTCGAGCGCGTGCGGCGCGGCGATCCGGTGCTGCATGCCGCCGAAGACGTCTTCACCAATCACATCCATGCCGAGGACCTGGCGGCCGCCTGCGTCGTCGCGCTGGAACGCGGCGGCGCAAATCGCTGCTACAACATCAATGACGATTCGGCCGAACGCATGGGCGACTGGTTCGACAAGCTCGCCGATGCCTTCGGACTGCCCCGCCCGCCGCGCGTGACCCGCGCGGAAGCCAAAATGCGCCTGTCGCCCATGCTGCTCTCGTTCATGAGTGAATCGCGCCGACTCGACAACACGCGCATGAAGCGCGAACTGAAGCTGCGGCTGCGTTACCCGATGGTCGATGACGGTATCGCCACCGCCCTGCAACCAAGGTCCTGATCATGCTCTGGCTGAAAGCCTTCCACATCTTCTTCGTCGTCAGCTGGTTCGCCGGCCTGTTCTACCTGCCGCGCATTTTCGTCAACCTCGCCATGGTGCAGGCAGACAGTCCGGCCGAACGCGAACGCCTGCTCGTCATGGCGCGCAAGCTCTACAAATTCGTCACGCCCATCGGCGCGCTGGCGGTCATCACCGGCCTGTGGCTATGGTTCGGTTTCGGTTTCAGCGGCGGCTGGCTGCACGCCAAGACCGCGCTGGTCACCGGCCTCGTCGTCTATCACTTCTATTGCGGTTCGCTGTTCAAGCAATTCCAGGCCGGCCGCAACGCCCGCTCGCATGTCTGGTTCCGCTTCTTCAACGAGGTGCCGGTGCTGGTGCTGCTGGCTGTCGTGATCCTCGTCGTGGTGAAACCGTTTTGAGCGCCGCAGCGCCGCGCCGCACCCGTGTCGTGGTGCGCCGTGAGGCCGCCCCGGCGGGCGGGCAGCAGTACTTCGCCACCTGTCCGCGCGGCCTCGAAGCCCTGCTTGCCGAGGACATCGCAGCCAGCGGCGGCACGGCAGTCACACCGACGCACGGTGGCGCAGGCTTCACCGGCACACAGGAAGTCGGCTACCGCATCAACCTGCATTCGCGCATCGCCACGCGCGTCCTGTGCCGTCTCGCCAGCGCTGACTTTCGCAACGAAGCAGATATCTACCGGCTGGCCTACGACGTCGCCTGGCCGAAACAGTTCGACGTGTCGCGCAGCATCCGCGTCTATGTCACTGCGGTGAAGGCACCGTTCAAAAGCATCGAATACATCACCCTGAAGGTGAAGGATGCCGTCTGCGACCGCTTTCGCGCCGACCTCGGCAGCCGGCCGGACGTGAATACCGCGGCGCCCGACATACGCATCCACCTCTACGTCACGGAGCAGTTGGCGACACTGTATGTCGACACTTCGGGCGAACCGCTCTGGCTGCGCGGCCAGAAGATCGCCAAGGTCGCCGCGCCGCTCAAGGAAAACCTGGCCGCCGGCATCTTGCGGCTGGCCGGCTGGACGCCCGACATTCCGCTGCTCGACCCGATGTGCGGTTCGGGCACCCTGCTGCTCGAAGCGGCCGGCATGGCGCTCGGCGATGCACCGGGACTGACCCGGAACATGAAGGATTTCGGTTTCACCCGCCTGCTCGATTACGACCCGTCATTGTGGAAGCGTCTGTGCATCGAGGCCGCCGAACGGCGCGTGGTCGTGGACTCACTGCCGATCTGGGGCAGCGACCTGGACGACGATGCCGTGGCGCGCACGCAGCAGAACCTCGCCCATGCCGGCCTCGACGACCTGATCACGGTACGACGCGGCGATATCCTGGAAATCGATCCGCCGGCAGGCAGCGGCATTCTCGTGACCAACCCGCCGTATGGCGAGCGTCTGGGCGAAGCCGAGGAACTCGCGGCCTTTTATCCGAAGCTGGGGGATGCGTTGAAACAGCGCTTCGCCGGCTGGCACTGCTGGCTGCTGTCGGCGGACACGCGGCTGCCGAAGCTGATCGGCCTGCGACCGGACCGGAAAGTGCCGCTTTTCAACGGCGCGCTCGAATGCCGGCTCTACGACTTCGAGATCGTCGCGGGCAGTGCCCGCAAGTAAGCCCTGTTACTTGAAAAGGTGCGGCAGGACGTACTGGTAAGCGAGAAACAGCGCAACCAGGAAGAGAATCGCCTTGCTCGTAAACAGCGCGAACACCCCCTTGCCGATCATGGCGAAGAAGCCGTCGCTTTCCTCGGTTTTTCTGACGGGTCGCGGCCGCGCACCCAGTTCCTGCTCCTCGCGCGCGAACTGGTCGCGCCCGGACAGCGGATCGGCTGGATCGCCCAGGTCCGCCCCGCGATCTTTCTTGTCGACCTTCTCGTAGGCTTCGCGCAACGGGATCTTCAGCTTGCGGGCAAGGTCGATCGACCGGATCAGCTTGTTGAGCTCGGCGAGGAACAACAGCTCGGCCGTCACCTCGATGGGGAAACCGCTACGCTGGCCATCCCGCGAATCGGTCAACAGATGATTGATGTGGCCATCGAGTTCCTGCGTCCCCCACAGCATGCAGATGCGCTTCTGGACGTGGGCGAATTTCTCGATTTCGCTGGCTTCGGGATTGACTGGAAGGTTCATGTTCTTTGCGCCGTGGCTGACGGATTACACAATGTCGAGATGCTGGATGCCGCCCTGCAAATCGCGCTCGGCCAACTCCTTGCCGTGCAGCTTGATCTGCAACCGGACTTCGTTCATGGAATCGGCGAAGCGCAACGCATCCTCGTAGCTGATCTTGCCGGCCTCGTAGAGATCGAACAACGCCTGGTCGAAGGTTTGCATGCCCAACTCGCGGGACTTCTTCATGATCTCCTTGATCTCATGCACGTCGCCCTTGCCGATCAGGTCGGAAATCAGCGGCGAGTTGAGCAGGATCTCGACCGCGGCAACGCGGCCCTTGCCTTCGCGCGCGGGCAACAGACGCTGGGAAACCACCGCCTTGAGGTTGAGCGACAAGTCCATCAGCAGTTGCGGCCGGCGATCCTCGGAGAAGAAGTTGATGATGCGGTCCATCGCCTGGTTGGCGTTGTTGGCGTGCAACGTGCCCATGCAGAGGTGGCCGGTTTCCGAGAAGGCAATGGCATGCTCCATCGTCTCGCGGTCGCGGATCTCGCCGATCAGGATCACGTCCGGTGCCTGGCGCAGGGTGTTCTTCAGTGCCGCCCCCCACGAATCGGTATCAACGCCGACCTCGCGCTGCGTGATGATGCAGTTCTTGTGGTCATGCACATATTCGACCGGGTCCTCGATGGTAACGATGTGACCGTAGCTGTTCTCATTGCGGTAGCCGATCATCGCCGCCAGCGAGGTCGACTTGCCCGAGCCCGTGCCGCCGACGAAAAGCACGAGACCGCGCTTCGTCATGCCGATATCCTTGAGCACGGCCGGCAAGCCGAGGTCTTCGAATTTCGGGATCGAGGTGTTGATGGTGCGCATCACGAGGCCGGTGCGGCCCTGCTGGATGAAGGCATTGACGCGGAAGCGGCCGATGCCCGCCGGGCTGATGGCGAAATTGCACTCCTTGGTTTCCTCGAAGGTGGCCGCCTGCTTGTCGTTCATCACCGAATGGGCCAGTTCGAGCGTGTGCTGCGGCGACAGCGCCTGCGCCGTAACGGGCGTGATCTTGCCGTTGACCTTGATCGCGGGCGGAAAACCGGCGGTGATGAAGAGGTCGGACCCCTTCTTCTGCACCATCATCGCCAGCAGCTGGTATAAAAACTTGAGTGCCTCGTCGCGTTCCATGCGTCGTCTCGAATGCCTTATCCCGGGAAGTTGTCTTTATTTGCCGCCTTGTTGCGCGCCTCGGCCGCCGATACGACATTGCGCTTGACCAGTTCCATCAGGTTCTGGTCGAGCGTCTGCATGCCGTACTGCTGACCGGTCTGGATCGAAGAATACATCTGCGCGATCTTGTTCTCGCGGATCAGGTTGCGGATCGCCGGCGTGCCGATCATGATCTCGTGCGCCGCGACCCGACCGTTGCCGTCCTTGGTCTTCAGCAAGGTCTGCGAAATAACCGCGCGCAGCGATTCAGACAGCATCGCGCGCACCATTTCCTTTTCTGCCGCCGGGAAGACGTTGACGATCCGGTCGATGGTCTTCGCCGCCGACGAGGTATGCAGCGTACCGAACACCAGGTGTCCGGTCTCGGCGCCGGTCAGCGCGAGGCGGATGGTTTCGAGGTCGCGCATTTCGCCGACGAGGATCACGTCCGGGTCCTCGCGCAGCGCCGAACGCAGGGCGTTGTTGAACGACAGCGTGTGCGGGCCGACTTCGCGCTGGTTGATCAGGCACTTCTTGGATTCATGGACGAATTCGATCGGGTCCTCGACGGTGAGGATATGGCCGAACTCCTTTTCATTGACGTGATCGACCATCGCCGCCAGCGTCGTCGACTTGCCCGAGCCGGTCGGCCCGGTGACGAGCACGATGCCGCGCGGCTGGTTGGCGATGTCGCCGAAGATCTTCGGCGCGTTCAGTTGTTCGAGCGTCAGCACCTTCGAAGGAATGGTCCGCAACACGGCGGCCGCGCCCCGGTTCTGCACGAAGGCATTGACCCGGAAGCGGGCCAGTTGCGGCACGGCGAACGAAAAATCGCACTCGAGCGTTTCCTCGTAGTGCTTGCGCTGGCCATCGTTCATGATGTCGTACACCATCGCATGCACGTCCTTGTGCTCCATCGGCGGCAGGTTGATGCGCCGGATGTCGCCATGCACGCGAATCATCGGCGGCAGACCGGAAGACAGGTGCAGGTCGGACGCCTTGTTTTTGACGACAAAAGCCAGCAGTTCGGTGATATCCATGACGAATAGGCTCCAGCGCAACTTGGATGAGGTGTTTCGGGCCGCTTCGGTATACTGAAAGACAGCAATCAGCCGCTATATGACAACAATTTCCTCCAACCTGCAAGCCGTGACAAGGCGCATTATCGGGGCCTGTTCCGCTGCCGGACGCGATCCGGCTTCAGTCACGCTGCTGGCCGTCACGAAAACTTTCCCGGCCGCAGCCCTGCGCGAGGCCCATGCCGCCGGCCAGCAGAGCTTCGGCGAAAACTATGTGCAAGAGGCCCTCGCCAAGCAGGCGGCACTGGCCGACCTCGGCCTCGAATGGCATTTCATCGGTCCCTTGCAGAGCAACAAGACGCGGCCGGTCGCCGAACATTTCGCCTGGGCGCACTCCGTCGAGCGGCTCAAGATCGCCGAACGGCTGTCGGACCAGCGACCCGCCAACCAGCCGCCGCTCAACGTCTGCGTGCAGGTTAACGTCAGCGGCGAGGACAGCAAGAGCGGCTGCACGCCGGCCGAAGCCCCGGCCCTGTGCCGTGCCGTGGCGGCCCTGCCCGGGCTGCGCCTGCGCGGGCTGATGGCCATCCCGGAGCCGGGCAGCGGCAGTGATGCGGAACAGTCAGACTTGGCGCGACGGCACTTCGGGTCGCTGCGCGTCCTGCGCGAGCAGCTGAATGCCGGGGGACTGGCACTCGACACGCTGTCGATGGGCATGTCGCACGACCTCGAAGATGCGATCATGGAAGGCGCAACCATCGTCCGGGTGGGAACCGCCATTTTCGGAGAGAGACACTACCCATGAAAATCACGTTCATCGGCGGCGGCAACATGGCCACCGCGCTTATCGGCGGGTTGAAGAAGCAGGGCTTCTCCGCCGCCGGTATGCAGGTCGTCGATCCCGTCGAAGAAACCCGCGCCCGCCTCACCGACAGTTTCGGTGTGCGCTGTGCCCCGGCCATCGACGCGGCCGCGCTCAACTGCGAGGTGCTGATGCTCGCGGTCAAGCCGCAATTGATGAAGGAGGCCATCGCACCCGCCGCCGGCAAGCTCAAGGACCAACTCGTCATCAGCATCGCGGCGGGCCTGCAACTGAAGGACATCGGCCGCTGGCTCGGGGATTACAACAGGCTCGTGCGCTGCATGCCCAACACCCCGGCGCTGATTGGCGCCGGCATCACGGGCCTCTACGCCAATCCGGCGGTTGACCATGAAGGCCGCGCGACCGCCGAAAAAATCCTGCGCGCCGTCGGCCGGTTGGTGTGGATCGAAAATGAAGCGCTGATGGATGTCGTCACCGCCGTGTCGGGCAGCGGGCCGGCCTACGTCTTCTACTTCATCGAAGCGCTGCAAAATTCCGGTACGGCCCTTGGCCTGCCAACCGAAACCGCGCGGCTGCTGGCGATCGAAACCTTCCTCGGTGCCGCGCGCCTTGCCGAGATCAGCGGCGATCCGGTCGATGAACTGCGCATGCGCGTCACCTCGAAAGGCGGCACGACGGCCGCCGCCATCGAAGTGTTCAATACCGAAGGCCTGGACGCGGTAATCGCGCATGGCGTCGAAGCGGCGGCCGCGCGCGGGCGCGAACTCTGCGACATTCTCGGACAGGATTGAATGATGGCCCCCCACGCTCGCACACCCGACTCGCTGCCCCCCACAGGGGGGCGCATGCCTCCTTGGGACGGCCCTGCGGAGTCATGATGCTCAATCAAATCATTTCACTGCTTATGGGCACGGCGGCCAGCCTGCTGACCCTCGCCTTCCTCGCGCGCGTCTGGATGCAGTGGGCGCGCGCGCCCTTCCGCAATCCCGTCGGCCAGTTCGTCGTCGTCGCCACCAACTGGGCCGCGCTCCCGTTGCGCCGCATCGTCCCCGGCCTGTTCGGCATCGACCTCGCCAGCGTGCTCGCGGCCTGGCTCACGCAGTGCATCTTCATGACACTCATGGCGAGCCTGGCGGGCTTCGATGTACTCGCGCTCGGCGGCCTGTTCGCGATCGCCTGGGGCGCCCTGCTGGGCGTGCTCAAAATGTTCATCTACCTGCTGATCGGCGTGGTGATCGTTGCCGCGCTCATGTCGTGGATCGCGCCCCAAGCGCCGGCCGCCGCGCTGTTCAACAGCCTCGCCGCGCCCCTGCTCGCGCCGGTACGGCGCTTCGTGCCGATCTTCGGCGGCCTTGACCTCTCGCCGCTGGTGGTGATCCTGCTGCTGCAGGTCATGCTGATCGTCCTGGAAAACCTGCGCTGATGGCCGACTGGCTGCGCAGGGACGGTGACGACGTGATCCTGAATCTGCATATCCAGCCGGGCGCGAAGACGACCGAGATCGTCGGCCGCCATGGCGACGCCCTGAAAATCCGCCTCGCCGCACCGCCGGTCGATGGCAAGGCCAATGCCGCGCTCGTCGCTTTCGTCGCCGCGAAAGTCAGTCTTGGCAGGACGGCAGTCGAGGTGATCAGCGGACAAACAGCGCGCGCCAAGCGTGTGCGCATCGCCGGTGTGATGCCGGCGGATGTGCGCAAAGCGCTGGAGAACTGAGGCCACGATGGCAACGTACGCGATCGGCGACCTGCAAGGCTGCTTCGACCCGTTCCGGCGGCTGCTCGACTTCATCGACTTCGACCCCGAGCGTGACCGGCTCTGGTGCGTCGGCGACCTCGTCAACCGCGGTCCGCAATCGCTGGAAGTGCTGCGCTTCGTCAAGGGGCTCGGCGGCGGCGCCGTCACCGTGCTCGGCAACCACGACCTGCATCTGGTCATGCAAGGCGCGGGCTACGGCAAGGCCGGCAAGGAAGACACGCTGGCAGCCATCCTCGCGGCCCCCGACCGCGACGAGTTACTCGGCTGGCTGCGGTCGCTGCCCCTGTTCCATGTCGAGGGTGGCTGGGGCATGGTCCATGCCGGCCTGCTGCCCGGCTGGGACGTCGCCAAGGCGCAGGCCTTGTCCGATGAAGTCTCCGCCGCGCTCACCGCGCCGAATTACGTCGATTTCCTCGCCAACATGTGGGGCTCCGAACCCGATGCCTGGCGCGACGACCTCGCCGGCTGGGATCGCCTGCGCGTCGTGGTCAACGCCATGACGCGCATGCGTTTTGTCACGCCCGACGGCCGCATGGAGTTCCGCGCACCCGGCGCCAAGGGACCTCCCGAACGCGGACCGGCCGGCTGCGTGCCGTGGTTCGATGCCCCCGATCGCAAGAGCGCAGATCACGCGATCCTCTGCGGCCACTGGTCGGCGCTCGGTTTACGGCTCACCGATACATTGCTCGCGCTCGATACCGGCTGCCTGTGGGGCGGCAGCCTGACGGCGGTGCGCCTCGAAGACCGTCGCGTGTTCCAGATGCCCTGCGGGTTATCGGCCCAACCGACCGGTTGGCAGTAAGCAAATCGCAGCGCTTTTTAATCAACACCGAATTTCAATCGGGCGGTGAAAAAAGTCAGCGCTGAGGGGGCGGCAGGTGATGACCCCAAAGGGCTGGTCACGGCATACTCCACCAACGACTGCAACGCCGCGGTTGCGATCTATCAGACCGATTTGCGGCAACGTGTTGCTGCGAGACCCGCGAGACCAATGCCAAGCAATGCAAGCGAGGCAGGTTCGGGAACTGTGGGGCCGGAGTCACCGGCTATCCAGACCGTGTTCAGCACACCCCCAATGTCCAACCGTCCTATGAGGTCGTCCGCACCAGAATTGGTCAGCGTCAATACAAAGTCGCGCTCAAGAGTGCCCGTACCATCCCAATGCGTGAGGCGCAGTTGGTCCCAGACAGTCGAGTTATCCAGCATTTGAAAATAGCCGTACACATCCGCATAGGCTTGGTGCTGATCATCGGAACCCGTCGCGTCCAAAGTGACGCGGGCAGGTAATCGAAACTCCACTGTACTGTACGGGGTCAGGATAAAACCCGACCCGAACCACACGCTGGAGTACATTCGACCGCCTTCAACATGTCCATCTAGAGTGGCGAACCCGATTTTGTTTAACCAATTGGCTGTGCCAACGGCGCCAGGCGGCGTGGTTGTCGTGTAGGAGTAGCTTGCGTTGTCCGGCCAAGGGGATGAGTTGCCTCCCCCATCAACGGTCGTCGAATACCCTGCGAATTCCCATACGCTTGCCGAGATCTGGGGGCCGCCCGCGTAATCGGTCGCCCTTAACGTAAGGAGTGGAGCGACACCATCCGCTAGATTCAGGTCGGTGTATGTGATCTGTGGATTGCTCAGATCAAACCAGGAGGTCCCTCCCAATGCATACGCCGGTTGCGTTACAGTCAGTCCGGTCGCCAAGGCGAGAAAAATGTGCGTTTTACGCATGACACGTTCCCCTGCATATACGGCTCAGGACAGCCCTGAACCCGTCATAAAGAACGAAGCAAGACTCATGCGAACTCAGCCTTCCATCAATGAATCAATGCACAACGGAGATGGCGATAGAAATAGGAATATTAATCGACCCGACCTGTAAATAAACCCGACTCCAAAGAATGGTTTTTCACTGACCAAAGTCAACTACGAAGATATGGCGGCAGGATGACCGTATAACCAAGGCCGCCGGTCGCAGTAGTTGCATAGCGGTCATTCAGCATCGAAATCCATCCCCAATTTGTAGGTCGGTTTGTGGCTGATCTGCAACTATCAAACTTGCCATTGACTTCGTATTACGCCGCGTAATTCATCACCGCGAAGAAGTGAAAGCCGGTGCCGGCGGTGACGAAGCCATGCCAGACCGCATGGGCGTAGCGCAGGCGGGAATCGAGCAGGTAGAACGCCACGCCCGCGGTATAGGCGATGCCGCCGGCCACGAGCAGGACAATGCCCGGCAGCGGCACATGCTCGACGAGCGGCACGGCCGCGATCAGCACGAGCCAGCCCATGAGGAGATACAGCCCCGTCGAGAGCCACGGATGCGAGAGGCGGTTGAAGGTCTTCAGCACGGTGCCGGCAACCGCCAGCGTCCAGACGACGCCGAACAGCGTCCAGCCCCAGGGTCCGCCCAGCGCGCCGAGCGCGAAGGGCGTGTAGCTGCCGGCGATGAAGAAGTAGATCGCGCTGTGGTCGAGCTTGCGGAAGACGCGCTTCAGGCGGCCCGGCCGCAGGGCATGGTAGAGCGTCGAGGTGAGGTAGAGCAGGATCATCGTCGCCGCGAAGACGCTGGCGCCGACGACATTGGCCGCGCCGAAGTCCCGCGCGGCCACAATCAGGAACGGCGCGCCGATGATGGCTGCCAGCAGTGCCATGCCGTGGCTGACGCTGTTGGCAATCTCCTCGCCGAGGCTTTGCGGTCGCTCGCTCATGGTGCCCATTGTCACACCGGCGCGCCCGTTTGGGTGGCGCGGCGGGAAAGTGCCGTCCCGCCAGCACTGACTTTTCTGGAATGATTCGATTCTGGCGCTTTTCCACTCGCGCCAAGCCACTGATATGTCAATGTTTTTTACATTGGAATCAATGTAGCAACAGGCCTAATCGTATAAAGCATTGATTATATTGTGGTCAATGTATTTGGCATGCAAGATGCTTTCTTTGCATCGACTGCCTCGGTTAAGTATTCCGAGGTCAAATAGGAGATGAAAAATGAAGAAAAGAATCGCGATTGCAGTTGCAAGTGCCCTTGTGGCGCTGGCGTCTTGCCCGGCGCAGGCAGGCACAATCTGGACGGATAACGGACATGAATACACCGTCTTAACTGCCGAAAACATCACTTGGACAAACGCCCAATCAGCGGCTCAGGCCTTGGGGTCGGGTTGGGACCTGGCTACCATCACCACAGTGGCTGAGAATACCTTCGTAGTTTCGCTGCTGCCTGCCAGCGCAAGACAAGACTCCTATTATTGGCTTGGGGCGACCGATCTACAGCAAGAGGGAACTTGGGGCTGGGTCACTGGAGAAGCCTTTGCCTACACCAACTGGTATCCGGGCGAGCCCAATAACTATTATGAGGAGGATTATCTCACCTTCTACTTCAACGGCATGATCTGGGCCGGGTGGAACGATGCGCCCGATGGTGGCTGGGGCAATGTCCGCGGCTACATCGCCGAACGTCACTCGGGTGATCCGGGCGGCGGATTGGTTTCCGAACCCGCTTCGCTCGCACTGCTGGGTCTCGGCTTGGCTGGCCTGAGGTTGATGCGGCGGCGTAAGTAGCAAGTTATTACAGGGGCGCAATTGCAGGCGTCCCTGTTGATTGTCGGTTATCTTTACATCCGCTTCCGACAGTTCAGACGTTGAACAGGAAGTTCAATACGTCGCCATCCTTGACGACGTATTCCTTGCCTTCGGCGCGCATCTTGCCGGCTTCCTTGGCGCCATGCTCGCCGCCGCAGGCGATGAAATCATCGTAAGCGATGGTCTGGGCGCGGATGAAGCCGCGCTCGAAATCGGTGTGGATCACGCCGGCGGCCTGCGGCGCGGTGTCGCCGTGGTGAATGGTCCAGGCGCGTACTTCCTTGACGCCGGCGGTGAAATAAGTGTGCAGGCCGAGTATGTGGAAGGCGGCGCGGATCAGGCGGTTGAGGCCCGGCTCGTGCAGGCCCATGTCGGCGAGGAAGACTTCCTTGTCCTCGTCCGCCAGATCGGCGATCTCCGCCTCGATGGCGGCGCAGATGGCGACGACATCGGCCTTCTCCTTTTCCGCATGGGCGCGCACGGTGTCGAGATGCGGGTTGTTCTCGAAGCCGCCTTCCTTGACGTTGGCGGCGTACAGCACTGGCTTCGCGGTGAGCAGGAAGAAGGGGCGCAGGTTGTTCCACTCCTCTTTCGAGAGATCGAGAGCGCGCACCGGCTTGGCCTGGTCGAGCTGCGCCCGGCACTTCTCCAGCACATCGACCAGCAGCTTCGCCTCCTTGTCGCCGCCGGATTTGGCCTGCTTCGTATAGCGCGTCAGCGCTTTCTCGACGGTCGCAAGGTCGGCCAGCGCGAGCTCGGTGTCGATCACCTCGATGTCGTTGAGCGGATCGATCTTGCCGGCCACATGCACGACGTTCTCGTCGGCGAAACAGCGCACGACATGGACGATGGCGTCGGTCTCGCGAATGTTGGCGAGGAACTGGTTGCCGAGGCCCTCTCCCTTGGAGGCACCCGCGACCAGACCGGCGATATCGACGAACTCGACCACGGCCGGCAGCACGCGCTGCGGCTTGACGATCTCGGCCAGTTTCGCGAGGCGCGCATCCGGCACCTCGACGATGCCGACGTTCGGCTCGATGGTGCAGAAGGGGTAGTTTTCCGCCGCGATGCCCGACTTGGTCAGGGCGTTGAAGAGGGTGGATTTGCCGACGTTGGGCAGGCCGACGATGCCGCATTTGAGGCTCATGGGATTTCCTTGTTCGCTTCGGGTTCCGGCGGCTTGGGTACGGCAGGCCGCGCGTTGATTTTCTGGGTAGCGGCATTGAAGTCGCTCTGCGCCAGCAGCGGCCACGCCAGCAGTGCGCGGTCGATGGCGGCGTCGATCTCGCCGGCTTCTTCCTTGCGCGGTGGTTTCAGCACGTAATCGACGACATCGTTCCGGTCGCCCGGATGGCCGATGCCGATCCTGAGCCGCCAGTAATCCTGCGTGCCAAGGTGGGCAGTGATGTCCTTCAGGCCATTGTGGCCGCCGAGGCCGCCGCCGAACTTGAGGCGCAACTGGCCGGGGGGAATGTCGAGTTCGTCATGCACGACGAGCATCTCGGCTGGCGCGATGCGGTAGAAGTGCATGAGCGCCTGTACCGACTGGCCCGAGCGGTTCATGAAGGTCTGCGGCTGCAACAGCCAAAAGTCAGCGCCGGCGAGACGGCACTTGGCGACGCGGCCGTGGTAGCGCGCTTCGCGGGCGAAGGACACCCCCAGCTCGCGCGCCAGGCGCTCACAAAACCAAAACCCGGCGTTGTGCCGGGTTTCGGAGTAGTCGGACCCCGGATTGCCGAGGCCGACGATGAGTCGCAGCGAAGCAGGCAATTACTTCTTCTCGACCTTCTTCTCGGGCGCGGCGGCAGCGGCGGCCGGCTTCTTCTCGGTGATGACCTGAGTTTCGGTCGGCGTAACCTCCTCGGCCACTTCGTCTGAGGAAGCACCCGCACCGCGCATCACGACCGCCGCGATGACCGGGTCGCTTTCGCTGTGATAGGCGAGTTCGACACCCGCGGGCAGCTTGACCTCGGAGACGTGCATCGACTGGCTGCTCTCCATGTCCTTGAGGTCAACCTCGATGAACTCGGGCAGATCCTTCGGCAGGCACTTGACGTCGAGTTCGGTCATGACGTGCTGCACCATGCCGCCGTGCAGCTTGACGCCCGGGGCGATCTCGGCATTGATGAAGTGCAGCGGTACCTTGGTGTGGATCGCATGGGTGGCATCGACGCGCTGGAAGTCGACGTGCTTGATCTGCATTTTGTAGGCGTGCATCTGCACGTCGCGCAGCAGGCACATTTGCTTGGCGCCAGCGATGTTCATGTTGATGATCGAGGCGTGGAAGGCTTCCTTGCGCAGCGCCTGATACAGCTCGTTGTGATCGAACTCGATCATCAGGGGCTTGGCGGTGCCGCCGTAGATGATGCCGGGGACCCGGCCGGCACGACGCAGGCGGCGGCTCGCACTCGATCCCTGCAGTTCGCGTTGGGTTGCATTGATTTCAAATTGCATGGTTTGCTCCAGAAAGATGTCCTTGCCCGCGACCAGGCAGGACGGTTGAAAAAAACTTACTCCATGAACAGCGAGGAAACGGACTCCTCGTTGCTGATGCGGATGATGGTTTCGGCCAGCAGGCCGGAAATCGGCACGACACGGATGCGATCGCAGGCCAGCGCATCCTCGCGCAGCGGGATTGTGTCGGTAACCACGACCTCGTCGAGGTCGGACTCGGTGATGCGCGCGACGGCGCTACCCGACAGCACCGGGTGGGTACAGTAGGCCATCACCTTCTTCGCGCCGTGCTCCTTGAGCGCGCGCGCGGCCTTGCACAGCGTGCCGGCGGTGTCGACGATGTCGTCCATGATCACGCAGCTGCGGCCGTCGACATCGCCGATGATGTGCATCACCTCGGAGACGTTGGCGCGCGGGCGGCGCTTGTCGATGATCGCCAGGTCGGTTTCGAGGCGCTTCGCTGCGGCGCGGGCACGCAGCACGCCACCGACGTCGGGCGAAACGACCAGCAGGTCGTCGTGGCGCTGGCGCCAGATGTCGCCGAGCAGGATCGGCGTGGCGTAGATGTTGTCGACCGGGATGTCGAAGAAGCCCTGGATCTGGTCGGCGTGGAGGTCGACCGTCAGCAGGCGCTGCACGCCCGAGGTCTGCAGCATGTTGGCGACCACCTTGGCGGCGATCGGCACGCGCGCCGAGCGCGGGCGGCGGTCCTGGCGGGCGTAGCCGAAGTACGGCACGGCGGCGGTGATGCGGCCGGCCGAAGCGCGCTTCAGCGCATCGGCGAGGATCGCCAGTTCCATCAGGTTGTCATTGGCCGGCGCACAGGTCGGCTGGAGGATGAAGACATCCTTGCCACGCACGTTCTCGAGCAACTCGACGTTGCTTTCGCCATCGGAAAAGCGGCCCACGGAGCAGCGGCCCAGCGAGATGTTCAGTCGCTTGGCGACATCGGACGCCAACTTGGGGTTGGCGTTGCCGGTAAAGACCATCAGACTGTCGTAGGCCATGGCGTCCCTGAAAGCGAAACGGGCAGCCGCGTTAGTCTGCCCGGGGTATTCTGGCTGGGGAGGTAGGAGTCGAACCTACGAATGCCGGAATCAAAATCCGGTGCCTTAACCAGCTTGGCGACTCCCCAAGACGACACTGAGGCAAAACAAATGCTGCAGCGCCGAAAGGACGCGGATTTTCCGGGATTTACCCTTTCGTGTCAATGCTTGGCGCCTTTTTTTCACCCGCGGGCGAACGGGCCATGTCGGTCAGGGGCACGATTTCCCAGCCGACGGCGACCAGTGCCTGCCACAGGTGGCGCGCCACCGCGACAGCCTCCGGACCGTCCCCATGCACGCAAACGCTGCCGATGACCGTCGGAATGCGCTTGCCGGACAAGGCGATGAGCGCCCGCTCCGCCAGCATGGCCTGCACGTGGGCGGCACAGGCTTCCGCACCATGCACCATGGCCCCCGGGGTACCGCGCGGGGCGAGTTGGCCGTCGTCCTGATAGGCGCGATCGGCGAAAACCTCCTCGACCACGGCCAGTCCGGCCGCGCGTCCAACACTCAGCAAGGCAGAGGCCGCCGGCGCGAGCAGGATCAGGCCGGCATCGACCCCGCGCACGGCGCGGCAGATGGCGGCGGCGATGCCGGCGTCGGCACAGGCCTGGTTGTTGAGCGCGCCATGCGGCTTGACGTGCGTGACGCGACCGCCTTCGAGCGCGGCAATGCCCGCCAGCGCGCCAACCTGGTAAGCGACGAGGTTTTCGATTCCCACCGGGGAGAGCTTCAGCGCGCGCCGGCCGAAGCCTTGCAGGTCGTCGTAGCCCGGATGCGCGCCAATGCTGACACCCTTGGCCACGCAGGCGCGCACGGTGCGGCGCATCACATCCGGATCGCCGGCATGGAAGCCGCAGGCGAGATTGGCCGAGCTGACCACGTCGAGCAGCGCGTCGTCGTCGCCCATGACCCAGGGCCCGAAACTCTCGCCGAGGTCGGCGTTCAGGTTGATGATTTTTTCAGTGGGCATGGATGACTCCATCGACGAGGTTGGATTGGTAAAGCGCGTCAAGATCGATGCCGCCTGAATCCGGCGGGTGCAGGCTGGCGATGGCTTGTGCCAGCCAGTCTTCGTTGGCGCGCAGCGCCATCAGCGCTTCGGCGACGGAGACCGCGGCGAAGCGGAGCGTGTTCCCCGGCAACAGGCGGCCGAGGCGCGGCAGGTCGGCGGTGATTACGGTGGCGATCTTGGCATAGCCGCCGACACTCTGGCAGTCGGCGAGCAGCACGATGGGGTGGCCGTCGCCGGGCACCTGGATCGCGCCGGGCGTCACCGCGTCCGAGACAATGTCGGCCCCGGCGACATGCGCAAGTACCGGGCCGGTCAGGCGCAATCCCATGCGGTCGGCCGCCTGCGTCACGGTGTAGTCGGAGGAGGTGAAGGTGGCGAAGGCCGCAGCGGTGAACATTTCGCGCTGCGGGCCGGGGATGACGCGCAGCGGCCCGTGGTCCCCGTTGTTCTCGAAAGTCAGTCTTGGCGGGACGGCAAGTTCCGGCCCGTAAATCTCGACTGCGCCGACCGGCAAGGCCATGCCCTCGTGCAGCAGGCTGCCGAAGCCGGCGCGTGCGTAGGTCGAGCGGCTGCCCAGCACCTCAGGCACGGCGAACCCGCCGGCGACGGCGAGATAGCCCGCACCGCCCTGCACCGCGCCGATCTTGAGGGTGTCGCCCGCTGCCAGTATGGCGCTGCGCCAGGCCGGCAGCGATTCGTGCACGCCATCGGCGCGTTCGATGGTCGCTTCGGCATGCGCCAGTGCGACCCGGACCGACGCATGGGCTTGCAAACGCGGGCCACTGAGGCGCATCTCCAGTGCCGCCGTGTTGGGCGGATTCTTCACCAGCGCGTTGACGAGGCGGAAGCTCACGCTGTCGAGCGCGCCAGACAGCGGCACACCGAAGTGGCGATAGCCCGGCCGGCCAAGATCCTGAATGCTCGTCGGCACCGGACAAGCGAGGACTTCAAGCATGAATGAAGCGCACCGTATCGCCGGGTGCAAGCAGTGCGGGACGCGCCGCGTTCGTCGCGTCGAACATCTGCGCCGTCGTCCGGCCGAGCAGATGCCAGCCGCCGGGGCTGACCCACGGATAGACGGCCGCCTGCGGTCCGGCGATGGCGACGCTGTTGGCCGGCACCGCCGTGCGCGGCGTGGTGCGGCGCGGCAGGCGCAGCCACTCGGGCAAATCGCCCATGTAGGGGAAGCCGGGCAGAAAGCCGATCAGGTAAACGCGCAGTTCGAGGCCGCACAGGGTGTCGATGATCTCGTCCGCGCTGCGGCCGGTCGCGGCGGCCACCGCATCCAGGTCGGGGCCGTCCGCGCCGCCGAAGCGCACGGGAATCTCGAAGTGCCGTCCCGCCCGGTCTGACCAGCCAGAATGGCGCAGGACGCCACGTAGTGGCGGTCCCGAGCGAGGCGAGGGATTCGGCGAAGCCGAACACTTTCGCTCGGCCTGTGCCGCGGCGAGCAGGGCTGCGCGCAGCGCAGCGCGATCGATGACGCGCGGATCGAAGTGCACCGTGAGCGACCGGTAGGTTGGCACGATGTCGGTGACGCCTCCCAGCCGCGCGGCCGCAAGCGCGTCACGCGCCGCCATCACGTGCGCATTGGTTGCGGCGTCGATGCCCGCGCCCAGTTCCAGCGTGAGGGCGGCATCGCCCAGTTCCAGCAGGCGCGGATTCATCCCGCCATGTGTCCGGGCAGCCAGGTGACGAGGCCGGGCACGACGTAGAGTAGCCACACGGCAGCCATCATCAACAAAAAGGCCGGCAACGTCTGCCAGGCGATCCAGGTGATCTGCTTGCCGGTCATGCCCTGCAGCACGAACAGATTGAAGCCAACCGGCGGCGTGATCTGCGCCATCTCGACGACGACGACGAGGAAGATGCCGAACCAGATCAGGTCGATGCCGGCGGCCTGGATGGTCGGCTGGATCACGGCGATGGTCAGCACCACCATCGAGATGCCGTCGAGGAAACAACCGAGCACGATGTAGAAGATCATCAGGCCGAACAGCAACCAGAAGGGTGTCAGGCCGAGGCCGCCGATCCACTCGGCGAGGTGGCGCGGCAGGCCGAGGTAGCCCATCGACAGCGTGAGAAAGGATGAACCGGCGAGAATCAGCGCGATCATGCAGTACAGCCGCGTCGCGCCGAGCAGGCTGTCGTGGAAGGTCTTCCAGTTCAGCGAGCCCTGCGTCGCCGCGAGGACCAGGCTGCCGACGACGCCGAGCGCGGCCGCCTCGGTGGCGGTGGCGATGCCGGTGTAGATTGAGCCCAGCACCGTGCCAATCAGGGCCATGACGGGAATCAGGTGGCGCGCGGCATAAATCTTCTCGACGAAGCGGGTGTGCTCGGTCAGCGGCGGAATCGCGTCGCGATGCAGCAGCGCCCAAACGACAATCCAGCCCATGAACAGCAGGCCGAGCAGCGCACCGGGCAGCACGCCGCCGATGAACAGCTTGGCGATCGACACCTCGGCCGCGACGCCATACACGATCATGATGATCGACGGCGGGATCAGCAGGCCCAGCGTGCCGGCGCCGGCCAGCGTGCCGATGGTGATCGCTTCGGGGTAGCCGCGTTTTTTCAGTTCCGGCAGGGTGATCTTGCCGATGGTGGCGCAGGTGGCCGCCGAAGAGCCGGACACCGCGGCGAAGATCGTGCAGCCGATCACGTTGGTGTGCAGCAGGCGGCCGGGCAGGCGTTCGAGCCAGGGCGCGAGGCCCTTGAACATGTCCTCGGAAAGGCGCGTGCGGAAGAGTATCTCGCCCATCCAGAGGAACATCGGCAAAGCGGTGAGCGTCCAGGCGGAGGCGGAACCCCAGATCGTCACCGCCATTGCATCGCCGGCCGGCCGCGCGGTGAATAATTCCATGCCGAGCCAGCCAACGCCGAGCAGCGCGAGGCCGATCCACAGCCCACTGCCGAGCAGCGCGAACAGGAAGATAATCAGCGCGAAGGTGATCAGGCCGTCCATAGGCTAGTGTCTATTCACTACGGACCGGTTCGGCATCGGCCGCGCGATTGCGCGGCTCGTGCCGATGCAGCACGCCGACCAGGCTATCGGCCATCGCGATGACGAAGACGAGGCTGCCGAGCGCCATCGCCAGTTGGGGGATCCACAGCGGCGTGGCGTCGTTGCCCTGCGAGATGTCGTTGAACTGGAACGACTGCCACACCAGTCGCACCGAAAACCAGGCCAGCAGGCCGGCCAACAGGAGGCCGGCAGCGTGCGACCAGAGCTGCAGCACGCGATGCGTGGTGGGGCCGAAGCGATCGAGAAACAGCGTGACGCGGATATGCTCACCGCGCCTGAAGGTGTGCGCGAGCGCGAGAAAGGCCGCCGCCGCCATGCAATAGCCGGCATAGGCGTCGGTGCCGCGCACGTGGAAATCGAACAGCCTGCCGCCGATGGACAGCAGGATCATGGCCAGCGTGCCGATCATGCACAGTGCCGCTGCCCAGGCAGCGGCGCCGTACAGCATGTCGAGGGTACGCTTCAACGCGGGTTGCGTGCTATTTCTGGTAGGCGTCGATGATGTTCTGGCCATCGGCACCGGCCATCTTCACCCACTCGGCGATCATGGTGTCGCCCACCTTCTTCATGTCGGCCTTGAGCGCGACGGAGGGCGGCGTGACGGCCATGCCGTTCTTGGCCAGTTCGCCGAGGTAGAACCTGGTCTTTTCCTCGCTGAGATTCCAGCCACGCTCCTCGGCGGCGGCGGCGGATTTCAGCAGTGCGTCCTGCGTCGCCTTGTCGAGTGCATCGAAGGCTTTTTGCGATACCAGCACGGCATTCTTCGGCAGCCAGGCCTGCACATCATAGAAATACTTGACCTGTTCCCAGACCTTGCTGTCGTAGCCGGTTGCGCCGGAGGTCATGAAAGCGCCGACGGCGCCGGTGGCGAGCGCCTGCGAGAGTTCGGCGGCCTGGATGGTCACCGGCTGCGCGCCGACCAGTTCGGCGATGCGCGAGGTCTGCGGGCTGTAGGCACGCCACTTGACGCCCTTCAGGTCGCTGGCGGCGTTGATCGGGTTCTTCGAGAAGATGCCCTGCGGCGGCCACGGAATCGAGTACAGCAGCTTGATGCCCTGCTTGGCCAGCTTGGCTTCCAGGACCGGCTTCTGGGCCAGCCAGAGCTTCTTCGATTCAACGAAAGAGGTGGCGAGGAAGGGCACGCCGTCGGCGCCGAAAACCGGATCCTCGTTCGAATAGCCGGAGAGCAGGATCTCGCCGATCTGCGCCTGGCCGCCCTGCACCGCGCGCTTGATCTCGTTGGCCTTGAACAGCGAACCGCCCGGATGCACCGTGATCTTGAGCTTGCCGCCGGAAGCAGTGGCAACATCGGCGACGAACCGGGTGATGTTCTCGGTATGGAAATTGGTGGCCGGATAGGGCGTCGGCATGTCCCATGCGGTTTGCGCGAAGGCGGTGGCCGAAATCAGGCTCGTGGCGAAGCCGAGCGCGGCGAAGAGTGAGCGTGCGGTGGTTTTCATCTGCGGATAACTCCTGTCGTTGTTGTTGGGCGGCAAGCAGAAAACCCACGCAACTTAGCGGCTCGCACGTCAAACGTCAATTGCCGGCACTGCGGTGCCTCGTGTAAAAATTGCACGATGCGCCCGGACATGATCCTCACCCTGCCGAACATCATCACCTTCATCCGCCTCGGCCTGCTGCCGGTGCTGCTATGGGCGGTGTATTCACGCCATTACGAAGCGGCGTTCTGGCTGTTCGTCGCCGCGAGTCTCGGCGACGGCCTCGACGGCTACCTCGCGCGCAAGCTGGACCAGATGTCCCGGCTCGGCGCGCTGCTCGATCCGGTTGCCGACAAGCTGACCATCCTCGGCATCGCGCTGATCCTCGCGCAGCAGGCCCTGCTGCCCGTCTGGATCGTTGTCCTGATGGTCCTGCGCGACCTGATCATCGTTGCCGGCGCGCTCGCCTACCAGCAGGTCGTTGGCCGGCTCGAGATGGCGCCCTTGCAGCTATCGAAACTCAACACCCTGCTCGAATTCCTGCTGCTCGCCCTCGCGCTGCTGCTGGCGAACCACTGGATCGCGGGCGATCGCTGGCTGATGCCCTTCCTCATCGTCGTCGCCTTCAGCGTCGTCGTCTCGGGCATCCAGTATGTCTGGGTCTGGAGCCGCAAGGCGATGGGGGTGCGCCGCCATGCGCATCGGCATTGACCTCGGCGGCACGAAAACCGAAATCATCGTGCTCGATGATGCGGGCGAAGAACGCCTGCGCGAGCGCGTGCCGACACCCCGCGGCGACTATGCCGGCACGGTTGCGACCATTGCCGCACTGGTGAGATCGGCCGAAATGAAAGTCAGCGCTGGCGAGACGGCGCCTGGCCGGCTCGCCTCCGTCGCCACGGTCGGTGTGGGCATCCCCGGCGCGGAATCCCGTGTGACAGGGCGCATCAAAAATGCCAACTCGACCTGGCTGATCGGGCAGCCGCTGCGCGCCGATCTCGAAGCCGCGCTCGGCCGGCCGGTGCGCATCGCCAACGATGCCAACTGCTTTGCACTGTCGGAAGCTACCGACGGCGCCGCGGCCGGCGCGGAAGTGGTGTTCGGCGTGATCCTCGGCACGGGCGTCGGCGGCGGCATCGTCGTACGCGGCGAAGTGCTCGTCGGCCCGAACGCCATTGCCGGCGAGTGGGGGCATAACCGCTTATCCGGCGAGGACGAAACCCGGACCTGCTACTGCGGACGCACAAACTGTATCGAGACCTATCTGTCCGGGCCGGCGCTGGCGGCCGACGGCGGCGCGGAAAATGCAGCGGCCATCCAACGCTACGAACAGCGGCTGGCACGGGCGCTCGCGCAGGTCATCAACATCCTCGATCCGGACGTGATCGTGCTGGGCGGCGGCCTGTCGAACCTCGACCGGCTGTATGATCGCGTCCCCCGCCTCTGGCAGGCGCATGTATTCTCGGACGCGGTTGCGACACGGCTGGTGCAGGCCCGTCACGGCGACTCGTCCGGCGTGCGCGGCGCCGCCTGGCTGTGGCCAAAATAGAACAGGAACGACACGACGATGCATTTGCCCCACCCCCAACCCGATTTCATTTTTGACGTGGACTTCGAGCATTTCGAAGCCGCGGTGATCGAGGCGTCCGGCGCGACGCCCGTCATCGTCGACTTCTGGGCCGACTGGTGCCCGCCCTGTCGCGCGCTGACGCCGGTGCTCGAACGCGTGACCAGCGCGCACGGCGGCACGTTCAGGCTGGCCAAGGTCGAGGTCGATGAAGGCGCGAACATGAAACTGGCCGGCCGCTACGGCCTCAAGGGCTTCCCCACCGTGCTGCTGTTCATCGGTGGCGAGATCAAGGGCCGGTTCTCGGGCGCGCGTGCCGAACACTGGGTCAAAGACTTCCTCGCGGACCACGGCGTACAGTAAGGATCGCGACGTGACCACCGAATCGACGATCAATCCCTGGAAGCGCATTTTCGCGCCCTTCGCGGTCGGTTATTTCCTGTCCTACCTGCTGCGCAATGCGAACGCCGTCATTTCGCCCGAGCTGACGCAGGATCTCGGCCTCGCGGCCGCCGACCTCGGGCTGCTGACCTCGGTCTATATGCTCGCCTTCGGTGCTTTCCAGTTGCCGCTGGGCATCCTGCTCGACCGCTTCGGGCCGCGCCGCGTCGAGGCGGCGCTGCTGCTGATCTGCGCCGCGGGTGCCGCGCTGTTCGGCCACGGCGATGGCATGCCGCAACTAGCCCTCGCCCGCGCCATGATCGGACTCGGCGTTTCGGCCTGCCTGATGGCGAGCTTCAAGTCCTTCTCGCTCTGGTTTCCCATCGAGCGCCAGGCGTCGCTCAATGCCGCGATCATGGCGTCCGGCGGTCTGGGCGCGCTCGCGGCAAGCTCGCCGCTGGGTGCCCTGCTGCCGGTACTCGGCTGGCGCGGCATCTTCTACGCGCTGGCGGCGATCACTCTGCTGGTCTCCCTCCTGATTTTCACCACGCCGGAAAAACCCGGCGGCGCCCCGCGCGAGACACTCGGGCAGCAGCTCGCGGGGCTGGGCACGGTTTTCCGCAGTCGCGCCTTCTGGCGCTTCGCCCCGCAGACGTCGCTGATCGTCGGCGGTTTCATGGCGCTGCAAGGCCTCTGGGCCCTGCCGTTCATGATGACCGTGAACGGCATGACGCGCCAGGCCGCCGCCTTCCATCTGTTGCTCATGGCCAGTGGGATGCTGACGGGTTTTCTGTTCATCGCCTTTTTCGTCCGCCGCCTCGCGCATGCCGGCATCCCGCCCGTGCGCTTGCTGGCCGTCGGCATGGGCTGCGGCATGGCCGCCACGCTCTGCATCGTGCTGAACATCGGCCCGAGCTGGCTGCTTTGGCCGATCCTCGGGCTGGTGTTCTCGGTCAGCAACCTCGCCTATGCGCTGCTTTCCGCGGAGTTTCCCGTCAGCCTCGCCGGGCGCGTCAACACCGCGTTGAACTTCGGCGCTTTCGTTGGCGCCTTCGCGATCCAGTGGTTGTTCGGCGTCGCGGTCGATAGTTTCCAGGCCATGGGCCAGTCGCCCGAACTGGCCTACCGCGCCACCCTCGGCACCCTGCTGCTGATGCAGACGGCCGGCTGGCTCTGGTTCGTCCTGCGCCGGCACTAATTCAGCTGCGATTCAGCTGCAATTCAGGTGTTTGAGCGGCAGAATTCCTTCATCACTTCTGCCTCGCCGATCAGCCACTGCCGGAAGGTTTCCACCGCCGGCCGACCAGAGATCGCTTCCGGCGCAACGAGATAGTAGGCGTAGGGCTGCTGGACCGCGACATTGAACGGCGACACAAGCCGGCCCGCCGCGATCTCGGCGGCGGCGAGTGATTTGGACGCAAGCGCGATGCCAAGGCCATCGATCGCCGCGACAAGCGCCAGTCCCGAATCGCAGAAGTGCGGTCCGGCATCGGTGTCGACATCGGTCACGCCCGCCAGTCGCGCCCACTCCTCCCAACTCGGCCGCGCGCGCTCGTTGGCAATGGTGTCGTCGTGGATCAGCGTGTGGCAGCGGATGTCCGTCGGCTCGCGCAGGGGACGGTCATCCCCGTACAGTTTCGGACTGCAGACCGCCACGTAGTCCGATGCGAACAGGCGGTCGACATGGAAGCCCGGATATTCGCCGCTGCCGAAGCAGATGGCCACCGGCGAATCGCCTTCGCGCAAATCGACACTCTCGTAGGCCAGTGTCGCATCGGCTTCCGCATTTTCGATCGCGTTCAGCGAACTCACGAGATGCAGGCTCAGTGCCGGATCCAGCGCGTAGAGCCGCTTCAGGCGCGGCACCAGCCAGCGTGTGGCGAACGAGGGTGGCGCCAGCACGATCAGCCGTTCTTTCTCGACTTTCGCGCGCGCGCTGTTCACCGCCGCGGCGAAGCATTCCAGCCCTTCACGCACCTTCGGCAACATCGTCTCGCCTTCAGCCGTCAGTTCCAGCGACCGCGTCAGGCGCCGGAACAGTCCCAGCCCGAGGAAGTCCTCCAGCATCTTGATCTGGTGACTGATTGCCGTCGGCGTGACGGACAGTTCGCGCGCCGCATTCTTGAAACTGAGCTGGCGCGCGGCGGCCTCGAAGGAACGCAGGGCATTCAGCGGTGGCAGTCGGTACGCCATGGATGAGATTTTCTAGGCTGTCGGATGAAAATTGATCGTTTGTTGCATTGCATCATCGCGAATATGGTAGCACCGTAGCTTCGCAAGAGGCTCCGATTTTTAGATCAATATCAGGGGAACGCCATGAAAGTCTTATTCTTCGCAATAAATCTAATTATTGGTATCGTCGGCTTGGTGCTGGGTGTCGCAAGCATCATGAGCGTTTTTGGTGCATCGCACAATTATTATGCAGTGGCGTTGATCGGGCTCGGTTTGCTGGCCATGGCCGGCGTGTGCCTCTGCTTCTGCGGCGATTGCGTTTGCGGCAAGCGGAAGCAGAGCCGCCTGGCAGTCTGAGTCCGCCCCGGTCCCGTGGGACCGGCTACTTCCCGATGCCGAGGTCGCTGGAGTACGACGCGCTCGGATAGTGGAAGGCCACCGGCCCATCCGGCCGCGCGTGGATGAACTGGGCAACGGCCGGGTTCTTCGAATTGCGCAGTTCGTCCGGCGTACCGGAGGCCACGACGACACCGTCGTGGATAAAGAAGGCCAGATCGACGACCTTCAGCGTTTCCGGCACATCGTAGGTCACGATGATGGACGTTGTTCCCAGGGCGTCGTTGAGGCGGCGAATCAGTTGGGCAATGACGTTGAGCGAAATGGGATCGAGGCCCGCGAAGGGTTCATCGTACATCGTGAGTATCGGATCGAGGGCGATCGCCCGCGCCAGCGCCACGCGCCGGGCCATGCCGCCGGATAGTTCGGTTGGCATCAGCTGGCTCGCGCCGCGCAATCCCACCGCATGCAGTTTCATCAGCACGAGGTCGTGGATGACTTCCTCAGGCAGGTTGGTCAGCTCGCGCATCGGGAAGGCAATATTGTTGTAGACCGAGATATCGCTGAACAGGCCGCCGGCCTGGAACATCATGCCGATCTCGCGGCGCAGACGGTAGAGGCCCGCCTCATCCTGTTCATGGACGATACGGCCATCGAAATGCACCTTGCCGCGCTGCGGCCGCAACTGGCCACCGATCAGCCGGAACACGGTGCTTTTGCCCGCGCCGCTCACGCCCAGGATGCCGACCAGCTTGCCGCGCGGCACAGCGAGCGAGATGCCCCGCAGCACCTTGTTGGCGCCAAAGGCGAAATGCAGGTCTTCGATTTCGATGAGGTTGTCGGTGGTCGAATGATTCATGCCGGTTCCTGATGCGTGCTTGCGTCCGAGCCGCAGTTTACCCTTCAGAACTCGAGTGGATCGACATCGAGGTGCCAGCGCAGCTCGCGTGGCGCCTTGAAGGCGTAGAGCACGTCCATCCATGCGGTCAGGAATCCCTGCAAGGCCGGGCGGCTGCGTGATTCGACCAGCAGTTGCGCCCGCTCGCGATTCTTCAGCCGCGCCAGCCGCATCGGCACGGGATCGTAGATCAGCACGCCGTCACCCTGCGGCGCACCCTGGACGGCCGCCTGCAGGAAAGCGAGCGACTGCGCCAGTTCCGGCGCGTCCGCGCGCAGCATGGCCTGGAAGGCGAAGGGCGGGAAACCCGCCACTTCGCGCTCGGCGAGCTGCTCGTGCGCGAAGGCTGCGTAATCGTGTTCGAGCAGCGCGTGGTAGAGCGGATGGGCGGGATACTCGGTCTGGATCAGCACCTCGCCCGGCAGGTCGTGGCGTCCGCTGCGCCCGCCGACCTGCATGATCTGGGCAAACAGCCGTTCGGGCGCGCGAAAGTCGGCGGCGAACAGCGCGGCATCGGCACCGACCACGCCCACCAGCGTAAGCATGGGGAAGTCATGGCCCTTGGCGAGCATCTGCGTGCCGACGAGGATATCGGCCTCCCCGGCATAAATCGCTGCAAGCAGGGACTGCCATTTCTTCGGCGAATCGGCCGAATCGCGGTCGACGCGCAGGATGCGCGCGGCCGGAAACACCTCGGCGAGCCGTTCTTCGAGGCGCTGGGTGCCGCGCCCGAAAGGCTGCAGGTCGAGATTGCCGCAATCCGGACACACCGGTGGAATTATTGCTTCGAGGCCGCAATGGTGGCAGCGCAAACATGACGCCCCTCCCGAAAATGCCGGGGACGGCCCGGCGCGTTTTCCGCGATCCGCGCGGTGCAGCACGAGGTTAGCGGCGCAGCGCCGGCAATGCGAAATCCAGCCGCAGGCCGGGCAGGCAAGCACGGGCGCATAGCCGCGCCGGTTGAGAAAGAGCAGGCTCTGCTCGCCACGCTGCAGGCGGTCGCCGACCGCATCGATGACTGCGGCCGAGAGTCCGTCCTTCAGCTTTTCCTTGCGCGTGTCGATGATCGCCACTTTCGGCATCGTTGCGGCAACGGCGCGCTGCGGCAGTTCAAGCTTCGTGTAGCGGCCGCTCTCGGCATGGTGAAAAGTCTCGAGCGCGGGCGTCGCCGAACCGAGGACGATGGGGATGTCGCGCTGCTTGGCGCGAAAGATGGCCACATCGCGCGCCGAATAGCGCAGGCCCTCCTGCTGCTTGAACGAGGCATCGTGTTCTTCATCGACGACGATCAGCTGCAGCCGGGGCATCGGCATGAATACCGAAAGCCGTGTGCCAAGCACGATGTCGGCACGGCCTTCGAGCGCGGCGAGAAACGCGCGTGACCGCGCCGCGTCCGCCACACCGCTATGCGCGGAAACGATCTGCGCATCAGGAAAACGGGTGCTCACGCGCGCTTCGAGTTGCGGCGTCAGCGCGATCTCGGGCACCAGCATCAGCGCCTGCCCGCCGCGCGCCAGAACGGCCTCGATCGCGCGCAGGTAGACCTCGGTCTTGCCGCTCCCCGTGACACCGTGGAGCAGAAAGGTGTTGAATTTTCGCGCGTCGTTGAGGGCGGCAATGGCGGCGACCTGGTCGGCGGTAGCCGCGTGGGCAGGCGGTGCCGTCCCGCCGGCGCTGACTTTCAGTTTCAAGGCACGCGGTGTCTTGCCCTTGCGCAGCAGGGGCGGCAAGGCAAAGGCCATGACCTGGCCGAGCGGATGGTGGTAGTACTGCGCGCAGAAGCGGCACAAGGCGATCCAGTCGTCCGGCAGCGCCGGCAGATCATCAATAAGTTCAGCGCTCTTGAGTTTATCGGGCGGCTGGTCGCTCTGGGCGACGACACCCAGCACCACGCCGACCTTGCTACTCGTTCCGAAAGGAACCCGGGCCAGCCGCCCCACTGGACTGCCAGTGTTTTCCCCGTCCAGCCGGTAGTCGAACAGCCGGGGAAGGGGAATGTCGAGGGCAATCTGGAGGATGACCACTTAGGTGCGTTCCTTAAAGTGATTCTTCACTTGTGGCTTTAATTGCCTGCTGGAAAAGCCTTTTTTAATTCCCGCTCAGCCTGTGGATAGTTTTGTGAGTAACAAATCTATTTTGTGCAGTGCGATGCTTTACTTTCTACAAAAGTCATGGCAGAGAAACATTAGTAGAAGATTATCTATTTTTAAAACAAGTACTTGAGAATTAGTTGACTATAAGAATCAACAAACCCCTTCTTTTATGATGGGGATCATCATTCTGTGAATAAGTGAACTATTCGCCCCCCTCCGGATGTCGCTCGGGGCGCGGGTTGGCGAAGGACACCGATGGAAAGCGAAGCGGGCAGCGGGTTCCCGCGACCCTCGTTTTTGGCATCCCGCCCGCGCCGATTTATCTTTTGTATGCGTGAACGGTGTCGGCAAGCACCGTTACATTTTCGGGCGGGGTGAACTGGTTGATGCCATGGCCCAGGTTGAAGACGTGGCCCGTGTTGCCACCGCCCGCGGCAGCATAACAATCGAGGACGCGCGTCGCTTCCTTTGCCACGGCCTCGGGCGAAGCAAAGAGGGTCAGTGGGTCCATGTTGCCTTGCAGGGCAACCTTGCCGTTAACGCACCGGCGGGCCGCGCCGATGTCGGTGGTCCAGTCGAGTCCGACCGCGTCGCAGCCGGCGGCGGCGATCTTTTCGATCCACTGCCCCCCGCCCTTGGTAAAGACGATGCAGGGAATGCGCTCGCCGTCGTGGGTCTTTTTCAGCCCGTCGATCACGCGCTGCATGTAGGCCAGCGAGAATTCCTCGTAGGCCGCATGCGACAGCGCACCGCCCCAGGTGTCGAAAATCTGCACGGCTTGCGCACCGGATTCGATCTGGGCGTTGAGGTAGTTCGTCACGGCATGAGCATTCACGTCGAGGATGCGGTGCAGCAGGTCGGGTCGGCTGTAGAGCATGGTCTTGACGGTGCGGAAGTCGTCCGAGCCGCCGCCCTCGACCATGTAGCAGGCGAGCGTGAAGGGCGAACCCGAGAAGCCGATCAGCGGCACCGAGTTGTTGAGCGCACGACGAATCTCGGCGACGGCGTCCATTACATACCGCAGGTGATCCCAGGGATCGGGCGCGGTCAGGTCGTTGATCGCCCACTCCTCGCGCAGCGGACGCTCGAACTTCGGGCCCTCGCCCTCCGCGAAGTAGAGGCCCAGTCCCATCGCGTCGGGCACGGTGAGGATGTCGGAAAACAGGATCGCAGCGTCAAGCTCGTAGCGCGCCAGCGGCTGCAATGTCACCTCGCAGGCGAGGCTTGGCGACTTGCACAAATTCAGGAAATTCCCCGCGCGCTTGCGCGTCTCGCAATACTCGGGAAGATAGCGGCCCGCCTGACGCATCAGCCACAGGGGCGTGTAATCCGTGGGCTCGCGCAACAGCGCGCGCAGGAAATTGTCGTTCTCGGGACGGGCCATGATCATGATTCCTATCGAATGATCGAATTATCGCATGCTAGCCATGACGAAAAGTCGGACAATCCTGTCAGGCACAATCAAGGAGATCGACATGGCACGACAAATCGGCATCCTCACCGCCGGCGGCGACAGCCCCGGCCTCAATGCAGCGATCCGCGGCGTCGGCAAGGCCGCGATGGGGCACTACAAGATGCACGTGATCGGCTTCCGCGACGGCTTTCGCGGCCTCATGGAAAACCGCACGATGGCGCTCGATGGCGGCCAGCTCTCCGGCATCCTCACTACCGGTGGCACCATCCTCGGCACCAGCCGTGACAAGCCACACAAGATGCCGGTCGGCGGCAAAATCCTCGACATGACCGACGCGATCGCCGGCAACTACCACGACAACCACCTCGACTGCCTCGTCTGCCTGGGAGGCGGCGGCACGCTGAAGAACGCGCTGCGCCTCAAGGAAAAAGGTCTCAATGTCATCAATTTGCCCAAGACGATCGACAACGACGTCTGGGGCACCGACACCACCTTCGGCTTCGACACCGCGCTGGGCATCGCCACCGAATGCATCGACCGCCTGCACAGCACGGCGCACAGCCACCACCGCATCATCGTGGTCGAGATCATGGGTCATCGTGCCGGCTGGCTCGCACTCGGCGCGGGCATCGCCGGCGGTGCCGACGTGATTCTGATTCCCGAAATTCCCTACAACATCGAGAGCATCGCCGAGGCGATCCGCGACCGTGCGCGCGGCGGCAAGCCCTTCTCCATCGTCGCCGTCGCCGAGGGTGCGGTCTCGAAGCAGGATCTCGCCGCGATGGCCGACGCGAAACTGAAGAAGAAGGCCGCCAAGGAGAAGGCAAAAGCCAATCCAAAGGCCGCCAAGAAGATGGATGACACGGAGGCCGATGCCGCCGAACTGATCTATGCCGGCCGTACGCTGCGGCTGGCGCAACAACTCGAAAAGCTCACCGGCCTTGAAGCGCGGCTGACCATCCTCGGCCATCTGCAGCGCGGCGGCACGCCGTCGGCGGCCGACCGCATCCTTGCGACGCGGCTCGGCACGGCAGCCGCCGACCTGATCGCCAAGAAGCACTATGGCGTGCTGGTCGCTTCGCACTGCGAAGGCACGAAGGCACAAAAGATCGAGGATTGCGCCGGGAAGGTCAAGACCGTGCCACCCGACCACGGGCTGGTACTGTCGGCACGGCGCGTCGGCACGAACTTCGGCGACTAGGCTGACGGGAGACTTACAAAGTCAGCGCTGGCGGGACGGCACTTACAAACCGTTACACCTTGCGTGTCCGCGCACACAAACCGGTAACGTTAAATTGCACAGGCGTATATGCGCCATTACCGTTGAAAGGAATTCGAATGTCGAAGTTGCTTGCCTCCCTCCTGACCGGCCTGTTTGCCGTTTCCGTGTTTGCTGCTGATGTTCCGGCGGCTGCGCCTGCTGGCGTACCGGCGGCCGCTCCCGCAGCCGCTGCGCCGATGGCGGAAAGCAAACCGGCAACCGCGAAGAAGCCGGTCATGAAGACCCATAAAAAAGCGGCTACCAAGAAAAAGGCCCGCAGGGCCACTGCAGCCTAATTGCCACGCCTGCGGCCTGACAGCAAAACGCCCCCTCCGGGGCGTTTTGCATTTGTTCGCTTGCGCCGCGCGTAAGATGTTCCGAGCCCCTTGATAACCCTCCAAAATCACGTGAAATCCTTTCTGCCCTACGCACTGCTGTTTCTCTGCCTCGCCTTTCTGACCCGCCTCGGCCTCGCCCTGTATACCGGTTGGAGCGCATTGCCGCTGGATGTGTGGCCTGGCATGCTGTTACGCGGTTTCGGCTTCGACCTGGTCGTACTGGTCTGGCTGCTTGCGCCGGCGTTGCTCTGGTCGGCGCTCTGGCCGAAGCGCTGGCGCGCCACGCGCTTGCGCGGGTTCTTGCGACTGGTCCTGTTTTTCCTCGCCGGCTTCGTGCTGCTGTTCGGTGCCTTGGCGGAAGCCACTTTCTGGGAGGAATTTTCCACCCGGTTCAATTTCATCGCCGTCGATTACCTGATCTACACCCACGAAGTCATCGGCAACATTCGCGAATCCTATCCGGTCGGCCTGTTGCTCTCCGGCGTCGCGCTGCTCGCCGTACTCTTGACCTGGATGTTCCGCCGGTCCATCCGCAATACGCCGGCGTCAGCGCCAGGTGCACGTGCGCGATTCGCCCAGGGCCTGCTGGCTTTCGCGCTGCCGGCCCTCACCTGGCACCTGGCCGACATCGACCAGATGCAGTTTTCCGCCAACGCCTACGCCAACGAACTGGCGGGGAATGGCCTGATGACCTTCGCGGCGGCGCTGCGCCGCAACGACCTCGATTACGAGCGTTTCTATGCAACGCTGGACACAGCGCAAGCCGACCACATCCTGCATGATCTCGGCGTGGAACGGGCGCCGCTGGCGGAAGCGCTGCGCCCCAACCCGGACGAGAACGAAAGCTTCGACGCCCAGCGCCTGCCCTTCAAGCGACCACCGAAAAATATCGTGCTGATCACCGTGGAAAGCCTGTCCGCGAAATATCTCGGGGTTTTCGGCAACACGGAGAATCTCTCCCCGCGCCTCGACGCGCTGGCCGGTGAAGGACTGTTATTCACCCGCCTCTATGCCACCGGGACGCGCACGGTACGCGGACTCGAAGCGCTGACGCTCGGCACGCCACCGATCCCCGGTCAGGCCATCGTGCGCCGGCCCGGCAACGAGCACCTCGCCACGCTGGGCGAAATACTGCGCCGCCAAGGGTACGAAACCTTCTTCCTGTATGGCGGGTACGGCTATTTCGACAACATGAACGCCTACTATGCCGGCAACGACTACCAGGTCATCGATCGCACCGACTTCCCGAAAGACTCGGTCGGCTTCGAGAATATCTGGGGCGTGGCCGACGAATACCTGTTCGACAACGCCCTCGCGCAACTCGACCGGACGCATGCGGGCGGCAAGCCCTTCCTCGCCCAGATCATGACCACGAGCAACCATCGGCCGTTCACCTATCCTGACGGACGCATCGACCTGCCCTCGCCCGGCGGGCGCGACGGCGGGGTGAAATACACCGACTACGCGATCGGCCACTTCATCGATCAGGCAAAACAGAAGCCCTGGTTCGCCGACACGCTCTTCGTCATCGTCGCCGACCATTGCGCCTCGGCGGCCGGCAAGACCAAGTTGCCGGTCAACGGCTATCACATCCCGCTCATTCTTTATGCCCCGGCCCTCCTGCCGCCGGGCCGCGTCGATCGTCTCGCCAGCCAGATCGACATTCCGCCGACCCTGCTCGACAGCATGGGTCTGCCGGGCGACGACCACTTTTTCGGCAACTCGCTCTTTGAAGGCAAGCCATCGATCGAGCGCGCCTTCATCAGCAACTATCAGGAACTGGGCTACCTGAAGGACAATCAGCTCATCGTCTTGGGGCCGAAACGGCGGGTCGAAACTTTCGCGATCGATGCCCAGGGTGATGCCCAGCCTGCGCCCTTGAACGAGCGCTTGCGGGACGAAGCAGTCGCCTATTATCAAAGTGCCTACCAGGCCTTCCGCCAGGGCGCATTGAAGTTGAAAAAATGGAAGCCTTCCTGATCTCCACCGGCATCGTCGCCCTGGCCGAGATCGGCGACAAGACGCAACTCCTCGCCTTCATCCTCGCGGCCAAATTCCGCAAACCCTGGCCGATCATTCTCGGCATCTTCTTTGCAACAATCGCCAACCATGCCGGCGCGGGTCTGCTGGGGGCCGGCATCGCCGCGCTGTTCGCGCCCGCAACGCTGCGCTGGATTCTCGGGCTTTCCTTCATCGCCATGGCAATCTGGATTCTCGTGCCCGACCGGCTTGATTCTGACGATGCCAGATTGACGCGGCATGGCGTCTTCGGCACGACCTTCATCGCTTTCTTTCTCGCCGAGATGGGCGACAAGACGCAGATCGCCACGGTCGCGCTGGCCGCCCAATATGAGTCCGTGCTGCTGGTCGTCGTCGGCACGACGCTGGGCATGATGATCGCCAACGTGCCGGCGGTTCTGCTCGGCGACCGGATCGCCCACAAGCTGCCCGAAAAGCTGATCCACGGCATCGTGGCCATCCTCTTCGCGGGTTTGGGCATCGCCACGCTGGCGGGTGCGGGCGAGCGCTTCGGTTTCTGAAAGTCAGACCCGGCGGGACGGCACCTGCTGGACATTCGAGCGCAGCGCGCCGCAGGTTTCCCCTCCTGAGAAGGGGGACTGGGGGCGGAAGGGACTACTTTTTCCAGAACGCCGGCGTGAGCACCACCAGCAGGGTGAAGATTTCCAGCCGACCGAGCAGCATGGCGAAGGTGCAGACCCAGGTCTGAAAATCGCTCAGCGACGCGAAGGTCGTCGCCGGGCCCACCTGGTTCAGGCCCGGACCGGTATTGTTGATGCTGGCCAGCACGGCGGAAAAGGCCGTGATGGTGTCGAGCCCGGAAAAGGACATCAGCAGCGTCATCGAGGCGATCGAGACCGAGTAAATGAAGCCGAAGGCCATCACGGCCGACAGGATGTTCTGCGGTACCGCTCCACCACCGGCACGCACCGGCCAGATCGCCGCGGGATGCATGGCGCGCATCAATTCGCGATAGAACTGCCGGAACAGGATGATCGCACGCATCATCTTGACACCACCGCCGGTCGAGCCTGCGCTCGTCGCGAAGCTGCACAGAAACAGCATCCACATTGGCGCGAAGGCGGGCCAAAGGTAGTAGTCGGTATTCGCATAACCCGTCGTCGTGGCGATCGATACGACGTTGAAGGCGGCAAAACGCAATGCGGTCGGAAAATCCGGATAGACATCGAGCGCCAGCAGGTACAGCGCGATGCCGAAGACGCTGCCGATCACGACCACGAGATACCAGACGATCTCGGGGTCGTTGCGATAGGGTTTCAGGCTACGACCGTGAATGGCCAGGAAGTGGGTGGCAAAGTTCATTCCTGCGAGCAGCATGAACACGATCGTTACCGCTTCGATCGCGGGCGAATCCCAATACCCGAAGCTTGCATCATGGCTGGAGAAGCCCCCCAGGCCCATGGTCGTGAAGGCGTGCATCACTGCATCGAACCAATCCATGCCGGCCCAGTGCAGACTCAATATGCAGACCAGGGTGATCCCGCCATACACGACCCAGAGCCCCTTGGCGGTATGGGTCATGCGCGGCGTCAGTTGTGAATCCTTCATCGGGCCAGGCGTCTCGGCCTTGAACATCTGGCGACCGCCAATACCCAGCAGCGGCAGCACGGCGACGGCCAGCACGATAAGACCCATGCCGCCCAGCCAGACCATCATGCCGCGCCAAAGATTGATCGACGGCGGCAGGGTGTCGAGATTGGCCAGCACCGTCGCGCCGGTGGTCGTGAGTCCCGATACCGCCTCGAAGTAGGCATCGGTGAACGAAATGCCGAGTTGAAGAATGAGCGGCAGGCAGGCATACACCGGAAGGAGCGTCCAGACCATAACCACCATCAGGAAGCCGTCGCGCACCTTGAGTTCGTGTAATTCGCGCCGCGTCGTCCACCACAAGCCCAGCCCGGTCAAGAGTGTCAGAATGAACGCTTCGTCATAGGCGGATTCGGCGCCATCATGCCAGTACCAGGACATCAGCAATGGCACCAGCAGGGTCAGCGAAAAACACATCAGCAATACGCCGAATACGCGGATGACGGGGTAGAAGCGTCTCATGGCAGGGGCTCCGGTCGAGCGCATGTCATTTGCGCCAGAAGGCGGGCATCAACACGACCAGCAGCGTGAAGATCTCCAGGCGGCCGAGCAGCATCGCGAAGGTGCAGACCCAGGTCTGGAAGTCGTTGAGCACGGCATAGGTCGACGCGGGACCGACGAGATTGAGGCCGGGGCCGGTATTGTTGAGGCAGGCGACGACGGCGGAGAAGGCCGTGACGATGTCGAGCCCCGTGGCCGACATCAGCAGGGTCAGCGACACGATGCTGACCATGTAGATGAAACCGAAGGCCATCACGCCCGACAGCACCTGCGGCGGCACGACAGCGCCGCGGACGCGTATCGGCCAGATGGCGCTCGGGTGCATGGCATGCAGCAACTCGCGGTAAACCTGCTTGTAGAGGATCATGGCGCGGATCATCTTCATGCCGCCGCCGGTCGAGCCCGAACTGGCGATGAAGCTGCCGAGGAACAGCATCCAGACCTGCGCGAAGAAGGGCCACTGGCCATAATCCGTCGTCGCCAGGCCGAGCGAGGTGGCCAGCGAAATCGAATGGAAGGCGACATATCTCAGGCTGGTGGAAAACTCGTCGAAGACACCCCGGGCGAGCAGATAGAGCGTCAGGACCAGAATGCTGAACGCGAGCACGCCGAGGAAATAGGGGGCCTCCGGGTCGCGCCGATACGGCTTGAGCGAACGGCTGTGCAAGGCGAGAAAATGGGTCGCATAGTTGATGCCGGAGAGCAAGGCGAAGAACATCACCGTCAGTTCGATTTCGATGCTGTTGAAATGGCCGAGGCTCGCGTCCTTGCTCGAAAAGCCGCCCAACCCCATGGTGGTGAAAGCGTGCATCAGCGCATCCCAGGGTTCCATGCCGAAACCCCAGAGCGTGAAACCGCAGGCGATTGTGAAGATCAGATAGACGCTCCAGAGTCCCTTGGCGGTTTCCGCGATGCGCGGCGTGAGGCTGGTTTCCTTCATCGGGCCGGGCGTCTCGGCCCTGAACATCTGGCGGCCGCCGATGCCGAGCAGCGGCAGGATCGCCACGGCCAGCACCACGACGCCCATGCCGCCGATCCAGTGCATGAAGGTGCGCCAGAAGTTGATCGACAGGGGCATGCCGTCGAGTCCGGACAAGACGGTCGCGCCCGTCGCCGTCAGCCCCGACGTCGCCTCGAAATAGGCATCGGCAAAGCCGATGTCCAGGTGCATCCAGAACGGCAGGCAGGCGAAGAGCGGCAGGATCGTCCAGACCATCACGACGAGCAAAAAGCCGTCGCGAACCTTCATCTCGCGATTTTCGCGATAAAAGCCGAGAAACAGCAGCAAGCCGGTCATCAGGGTGGCGATGAAGGCCTCGTCGAAAGCCGTTTGGGCGCCGTCACCGACATACCAGGAAACGCCCATCGGTACGGCAAGGCAGAAGGAAAAGCCAATCAGCAGCGCACCGAACACCCGGAACAGCGGAAAGAAACGATGCATGGCGCGAAGTGTTTCGGGCTGGGCAGGCTAGAGGAACTGGAAGCCGACCTGGAAGAGCTTTTCGACCTGGGCGACCTCGCGCTTGCGCACGCAGAACACGATGACGTGGTCGTCGGACTCGATCACCGTGTCGTGGTGCGGAATGATGACGTGTTCGAGATGATCGTAAACGACAATGCCATCCTTGATGGCCGTTTCGGCCTCTCGGCTCTTGCGCACGATGGCGCCGATATGCGCACCCTTGATCTTCGGCAGTTCCCCGATGCTGCGGCCGACGACCTTGGAGGATTTCTTGTCGCCATGCGCGATCAGTTCGAGCGTCTCGGCCGCGCCGCGCCGCAGGCTGTACACCTTGACGACATCGCCGCGCCGCACGTGAGTCAGCAACGCACCGATGGAAACCGTCGCCGGCGACAGGCCGATGTCGATCGGCCCCCCCTGCACCATGTCGGCATAGGCGCGGCGGTTGATCAGCGCCAGCACGCGCCGGCAGCCGAGCCGCTTGGCCAGCGAGGCGGCCATGATGTTGTCCTCGTCGTCATTGGTCAGGGCGAGGAACATGTCCACTTCATCGATATTTTCCTGCGCCAGCAGGTTCTCGTCGGTCGCTTCGCCATGCAGCACCAGCGTCTCGGTCAGTTGGCCGGCAACGACCTCGGCGCGCTGGGGGTCGAGCTCGATCAGCTTGACCTCGTAGTCCTTTTCCAGCCGCTTGGCGACGCGCTGGCCAATGTTGCCGCCGCCGGCGATCATGACCCGGCGCACCGGCTGCTGGCTGCGGCGCAATTCCTTGAGCACCGGCCGGATGTGCTTGCTGTCCGCCAGCACGAAGACCTCGTCACCCGGCTCGATGACGGTATGGCCGTCCGGGTCGAGCGGCTGGTGTTCGCGGAAGATCGCGGCGATGCGTGCATCCACCCCCACTGGCAAGTGCTCGCGCATGGTGCGGATCGGCTTGCCGACGAGCAGGCCATCCTGCTTGGCGCGCACCCCGACAAGCGTGACATGGCCACCCGCGAACTCCAGCACCTGCAGCGCCTCGGGAAACGCGATGAGCTTGGCGATGTAGTCGGTAATGTCCTGTTCCGGGCAGATGGCGTAATCGACGGCGAAGTTGTCGTTCGAAAGAAGTTCGGGCTCGAGCAGGTCAGGCGCGCGCAGGCGCGCGATGCGCGTGGTGACGTTGAACAGGCTGCGGGCGATCTTGCATGCGACCAGATTGGTCTGGTCCGACTGCGTGACCGCGACGAGCATGTCCGTGTCCTCGATGCCGGCTTCGCGCAGCACCGAGGGGTAGGCGGCGTTGCCGGCGACGGTGCGGACGTCGAGTCGGTCGGCGAGCAGCGCCAGCGCTTCGCGGTTCTGGTCGATAACGGTGATGTCGTTGGCTTCCGAGGACAGGGCCTCGGCCACGCTGGCACCCACCTGCCCGGCGCCAAGGATCAGGATCTTCATGTTTTTCGAGCACCGCGAGCCGAAAGTCTCCCCTTCCGCGCGGAAGGGGCTGGGGGATGGCGGGTTGGATTCATTCTTCGCTCTCTTTGGATGCGTTGCGCAGGCCGAGATCCTTGAGTTTGCGATAGAGGTGCGTGCGTTCGAGCCCGGTTTTCTCCGCCAGCCGCGTCATGCTGCCGCCCTCGATCCGCAGATGATGCTCGAAATACAATTTCTCGAACAACTCGCGGGCCTCGCGCAGGGGCAGCTTCAGCATCTCGGGTAGCAGGCCGGGGGGGATTTCGGGCAATGCCGCCGCGCCGGGGGCCAGCAGGTGCTGTACTTCCTCGGCGCCGACCGCTTCCTCCAGCGCGGCCAGCGCGAGCGACTTGACGGTACTCCGGAGCTGTGTGTAGCCCTCGGGCCAGGCAAACTGGCGCAGGGCATTCTGCGCCGCGACGGACAGGTGACGATTCGGCACCTCGCCGGCCTCGACGAGCTGCGTCAGGATATGCGTCGCGAGATCGGGTACGTCATCCTTGAGTTCGGCCATCGAGGGCAATCCGATGCTGATGTCGAACAACCGATCCAGCACGCCGGCGTCCCAGCCCTGTTCGGCCAGCGTGGGAATGTCCTCCGTGCTGGCGGTCACCAGCCGCAGGTTGTGCTTGTCCAGCCGGTCGAGCGCAAAGGCCAGGTTCTTCTGTTGCAGGCGGGTCAGCTTGGCCAGTTCGCCGCAATACAGGACACCGCCGCCTGCCTGCGCGAGCGATTCCAGCGAGATCGGATTGGAGTCGTGGCCCAGGTTGATCCAGGCCTTGCCGGGCGAATGCAGGGTACGCGCGGTGAGTTCGACGATCGATGCCGCCGGCGCGCGCAGCAGCACCGAACGGCTCTTGGCCGCGACCTGCTCGAGGCGCTTGCGCAGATCCTTGAGCAGCGGCGAGCGCGGGAAGGCCGCGAGCGTCAGTGTGGCGCCGGTCTTGGGCGCGCGCTCAAGTCCCTGCTTCACCGCAGCGAGGAGCTTCTGCATGCCGATCGGTTTCTCGAGAAAGCCGACCGCGCCGATGCGCGTGGCCTCGACGGCGGTATCGATGGTGGCATGGCCTGACATCATCACCACCGGCATGGTGAGCTGGCCGTTGGCTGCCCACTCCTTGAGCAGCGTCACGCCGTCGGTGTCGGGCATCCAGATGTCGAGCAGGACGAGATCGGGCCGGCGTTGATCGCGCCAAAGGCGCGCGGCCGTGGCGTTTTCCGCGATGGCGACATCGTGCCCTTCGTCGATGAGGATTTCGGAGAGCAGTTCGCGGATGCCGACTTCGTCGTCGATGACCAGTATTTGTGACATGGGTTCAGTGTCCCTCGGTGCGCATTATGCTGCCATCGCCGTGCGCTGGGTATGCCGATGTAGGGGCAATTGGATGCTTACTTCGGCACCCCCGCCCGCGGCTTCGGGCCGGTTGGCGAGACTGATCGTGCCGCCGTGATCGGTGACGATCTTCTGCACGATGGCAAGGCCCAGCCCCGTGCCCCTCGGCTTGGTGGTCACGTACGGCTCGAAGGCATGCTGCAGGATTGCCGGCGGGAATCCGGCACCGTTGTCCACGACGGCCAGCCGCGCCATGCGGCCATTGTCCTGCGTAATCACCGTGACGTGTGCCGTCTCGTCGGGACTGACTTTGTCTTTCGATGCTTCCCCAGCATTCTTGATCAGGTTATGCAGCACCTGGCGGATCTGGTCGGCATCGGCCTGTACCGGCGGCAGGATCGGGTCGAGATCGGTGGTCACCGCCACCGGCCCCTCCGTATAGAGCTCGAGCACTTCAGTCACCAGCGCATTGAGGTCGAGCGGCCGGGTCACGGGGGGCGGCAGGCGCGCATAGTCGCGGAAGTCGTTGACCATGGCCTTCATCGCCTCGACCTGCTCGACGATGGTGCGCGTGGCCCGTCCGAGCATGGCCGCGCTGTCGGCATCGAGCTTGTCGGCCAGCTTCATCTGCAGGCGCTCGGCGGAGAGCTGGATGGGTGTGAGCGGATTCTTGATCTCATGCGCGAGCCGCCGTGCCACCTCGCCCCAGACCGCTGCGCGCTGGGCCGCTTCGCGCTCGACACGCGCCTGCTCGAGCTGTACGGTCATTTCGTTGAAAGAGCGCGTGAGCACGCCGAGTTCGTCGTCGGTTTCAAGCACCGCGCGCGGCGTCAGGTCGCCGGCCGCCACGGCGCGCGTGCCTTCGGCCAGCATCAGCAGGGGTTTCGCCAGGCGCGCGGCAAGGAAGAAAGCCAGCGCGAGGGCGGCGAACAGCGCCAGCAGCAGCGTGAAGGTCAGCGTCAGCGTATAGAGGCGCTTCAGCCCGGCGCGCCCCAGTTGCAGTTCCTGGTAGTCCCGCTGGGCGCTCTCGACGAGCGCGGCGCTTTGCGTGATTGTCGACGGTACCGGCTGCTCGAGTTGCAGGATCAGCGGCTCGGCGGTAAAGCGATAGCCGCCGAGCGGGATGAGGGCACGCACCACGTAGCCGCTCGCCGCATCACCCTCGACGCGTGCGATACCGGTGCCGAGACGGGCCTGACGCAGTCGCGATGCCTCCGGCAAGGCGGGCAGCAGGCTTTGCAAATCGCCGCTGCTGTTGGCGACGAGATGGCCTCCCGTCGTCACCAACGCGGCCGTATGGACGCCGGCCTGTTCGCGCAACCGGTTCAGCAGCACCGCACCGGGCGCGGGCATATCGGCCAGGTCGTAGGCCATCGAGCGCCCCTTGGCGAGCAGGTCGGCCTGCATCGCGTCGAACACGCCGCGACCGAGGTCGAGGCCGCCATCGAGGGCTGCCTCGACCCGCACGTCGAACCATGAATCGATGCTCTTCACCGCGAACTGCATGGATACCGCATACACCAGCGCACCGGGCAACACGGCCATGAGCGCCAGCATCAGCAGCAGGCGCGACTTGAGGCGCGCTCCGAACACCCCCCGGCGGTAGTCGCGCCAGAGCCGCCGTAGCTGGGTCACAACCAGACCCATCAGAACGAATGCCGCAAGCGCATTCATGCCGATCAGCAGGGGGGTATGCTGCGCGAACAGTGCCGTATCCGCGCTCGCCGAGGCCAACAGGAAGACCAGCATGCCGCCCAGGGCAACGACCAGGGCCAGGGCGATGATCATTTGCGCGGGGTGCTGGCTGCTTCCCCTTCGGGAAGCAGGGCACTGCCGGCCGATGGGACGAATTCCCAGCGCTGGAGGCCGGCCTCGACCTGCCAGTCGCGATCGGCCAGCGCGTCGATCTGCAACGGCTTGGGCAACTGGGTGTGGTCGAGCGACAGGCGCACAGCGGCCGTCAGGGGTTCGCCCACGGGCAAGGCGGACTTGTCGGCCACGTGCAACCGGGCGACATGCCCGAGCGCCTGGAGCGCCTCGTCGAGCGTGTCGAAATTCTGATGCAGGTTGCCCAGGCTGAGGCGGTACTGGCGCGTCAGGGCCTGGTAACCGAGCCGGTACTTCAGCACGCGGCCGGTGAGATGTTCGTCGATCCAGTACCAGCGCTTGCGCTGGATCTGGATCTCGAAGCGGAAGTGGAGCGGCACGCCCCGGTTGACGGCATCTTCGAGGCGCGGACCGATCTGGATGGCGAAATCGGCATTGACGGCGTAGCCGCGCTCGTCCGGCACCAGCGTCGCACCCTTCGGTTCGATGCTCCCGGCGTGCACCCAGCCGACTCCAAGGAGGAGAAGCAAGCCCAGCCAGCGCAGCGCGATTGTCATGAGCGGCCCGGGTCGTGTGACGTGGTGTCCATGTCCCAGACGCAGACCCGGTTGCGTCCGCCGTTTTTGGCGCACAGCAGCGCATGATCGACGCGTTCGAGGGATTGTTCGACGGGCTCGTCCGGCAGCAGCAGGGCAACGCCGAAGGACGCGGTCATGCGCAGTTGGCCGCCCTGCTCAAGAGGAATCGCCAGGCCTGCCAGCCCAACGCGCAAGCGCTCGAAGACCTGTGCCGCCTCGTCCAGCGCGGTATCGGGCATGCAGATCAGGAACTCCTCGCCCCCATAGCGAAAGATGTCGTCATAGATCCGGCCGTCGCCTTTCAGGAAACGCGAGATCGTGCGCAGCACGGTGTCGCCCACGGCATGGCCGTAATCATCATTGACGTGCTTGAAGTGGTCGATGTCAAGCAGGCAGAGGCTGCAGGGCAGGCCCGAACGCCGCGTGCGTTCCCATTCCTCGGTCAGGCGCAGGTCCATGGCGTAGCGGTTGCCGGCTCCCGTCAGGGGATCGAGCGTGCAGACCTCGCTGATGATGCGACGCTGGTATTTGAGCAGCGTCAGCTTGAAGTCCTGGGCGAGTTCGACGAAGCTGTCGAAGGCCGGCGCGGCGATCGGCTGGCTGTCGCGCCGCGTGATCAGCAGGTGCCGCGCGGCGGCATGCATGCCCGTGTGGGCCGAGAGCATGTCGCGCAGGCCGGTATCGTTACGCCGCAGGTCATCGGGCAGGGTCGCCGCCCAGCGGCCGAAGGCGCACCGCGTATGGGCATCCTCGGCGAGATCGGCCGGATTGGCCGTGCCCTCGCTGACCAGCGCACGGTAGAACTGGTTCTGCCATTGCAGGAAATCATGCAGCGCACGGTCGATTTCATGCAGGAAACCGAACGCATTCTGGTTGTTCGCCACAGGGTTGCAGAGGGGGGGCCGCATGCCTTCCAAAACTCAACTCTCCTTCATCAGCAGCGCAAAAAAGAAACCGTCGTGCTCATCCGTGGGCAGCCACTGCAAGGCGACCGGATCCTGCCGGCGCGCGTCGGGGTGGCGGGTGGCAAAGGCCGCCATCTGCAGTTCGTTTTCCGCGGCGAATACCGAACAGGTGCAATAGAGCATTTTGCCACCGGGGGCCAGCAACGGCCACAATGCATCGAGAATCTTGGCTTGCGCCTGTGCGAAAGCCGCCACATCCGCGTTGCGGCGCAGCCACTTGATGTCGGGATGGCGGCGCGCGACGCCCGAGGCGGAACAAGGCACATCGGCGAGAATGCGGTCGAAAGAATTGCCATCCCACCAGTCCTGCGGGCGGCGGGCATCGGCAACCCGGATGTCCGCCCGCAGCCCCAGCCGGTCGAGGTTTTCGCCGACGCGCCGGGCGCGCTGCGGATCCAGTTCGAGCGCAGTGAGATCCAGATCGGCCAACTCGAGCAGGTGCGCCGTCTTGCCCCCGGGCGCGGCGCAGGCATCGAGCACCCGCTGGCCATCGCCCACATCCAGGAGCCGCGCCGCCTGCTGCGCGCCCCAGTCCTGCACCGAGACCCGGCCTTCACGGAAACCGGGGAGGCGTTCGACTGGCAACGGCCTGTCGAGCAGCAGGGCGGCGGCGGCGAGCGCACGTGCCGCAATGCCCGCCGCCACCAGTTCCGCGCAATAGTCAGCGCTGGCGCTACGGCACCCTGCCGCCACGCGACGCGGGTTGATGCGCAGGCTCATGGGCGGATGGCTGTTGCCGGCGGTGGCGATGGCCTCCCACTGCGCCGGATAGGCGGCGTGCAAACTGTCCAGCCACCACGCGGGATGGCGCCAGTGCGCGACATCGTCCGCCGCCGCGGCCGCCTGCAGTTCCGTCTGCCGGCGCAGGAAATTGCGCAGCACGGCATTGACCAGTCCCTTGAAGGGCTTGCCGGCCGCCGTGACCGCCTGATCGACGAGGGTATGGGCCTCTTCGGGCCGGCGCTCGAGGCGCGCCAGCGCAACCAGCAACAGGGCCTGTATCGGCTTGTCCTTGAGCGGTTTCGCGAGCAATTGCCCGAGCAGGAAGTCACCGCGGCCAAAATCGCGCAGCGTGGTATAGGCGAGATCCAGCACCGCCGGCCGCAGGGCGGCATTTATCTGCACCAGCACCGTATCGGGCGTATGGCCCGCCAGTACGGCGGCCACGGCCTGGGCGGCCAGTTTGAGGGAAGCGGAAAGCGGGGGTGACGTCATCCCCCGCAGTGTACGTCAGCCGGGCGTCAGGTTCAGGCGCTGCCGCGCGCGAAAGCGCGCAGCCGCGCGACGCGTTCCTCGGTACTCGGGTGCGTGGAGAACAGGCCGCGCAGGCCGCCACCCGACAGCGGGTTCATGATCATCATCTGTGCCGTTTCGGGGTGCGCCTCGGCAGTTTCCATCGGGATGCCGTGCGCGTAGGCGTCGATTTTGGTCAGTGCGTCGGCCAGCGCATTCGGGTCGCCGGAAATTTCGGCGCCGCCCCGATCGGCCTCGAACTCGCGGGCACGCGAGATGGCCATCTGGATCAGCGCTGCCGCCAGCGGAGCGAGAATCATCACCAGAATGGAGGCGATCGGGTTGGAACGGCCTTCGGAATTGCGGCCGCCAAAGAACATGGCGAAGTTGGCCAGCATCGAAATCGCGCCGGCCATCGTCGCGGCGATCGTCGAAATCAGGATGTCGCGGTGCTGAATATGGGTGAGTTCGTGGGACATCACGCCGCGCAGCTCGCGTTCCGACAGCATTTGCAGGATGCCGCGCGTGGCGGCGACGGCCGCGTGGTCGGGATTGCGGCCGGTGGCAAAGGCATTCGGCTGCGCCTCGTCGATGATGTAAACCCGGGGCATCGGCAGGCCGGCGCGCTGGGTCAACTCGCGCACCATGTTGTAGAGATAGGGTGAAGAAGCGGCATCGACTTCCTGTGCCTTGTACATCTTCAGCACCATCGTGTCCGAGAACCAGTAGGCGAAGAAGTTCATCGCACCGCCCAGCACGAGGGCGATCAGCATGCCCTGCTTGCCGCCGATAGCCATGCCGATCGCGCCGAACAGGGCGACGATGGCAGCCATCAGGATTGTGGTTTTCAGCCAGTTGAACATGGATGGATCTCCGTGAAATTAAAGTCCCGCTTTAGATGAGGGGCAAAGGGAAAGGTTCAAGCCGCCGGCAGGGCGAAGCGCTGGCCCGGGACAAACGCGAAGCCATGCAGAAAGTCAGCGCTGGCGAGACGGCGCCCGCCGGGCTTCTGCAGTTCAACCAACCTCAAGGCACCTTCTCCGCAAGCGACGGTGATGCCCTCCGGGGCGACGGCAAGGATCTCGCCCGGCTGGCCCGCGCCATCGGCCGGCATCGCGCACCAGATCTTGAAGGTAGCGTCGCCCAGTTGCGCCGTACAACCCGGAAAGGGGTCGAAGGCGCGGATGCGTCGTTCGATTTCGGCTGCCGGCCGGCGCCAGTCGATGGCGGCTTCGGCCTTGCCGATCTTGGCCGCATAGGTCACGCCCGCGGCCGGCTGCGGCACCGGCTGCAGGATATCGAGTTCGTTCAGCGTCGCGACGATCAGCCGGCCGCCGAGCAGCGCCAGCTTGTCGTGCAGCATTGATGCCGTCTCGCCGGGACTGACTTTGATCGCGTAGGCCAGCAGCATCGGGCCGGTATCGAGCCCGGCTTCCATGCGCATGATGGTCACGCCGGTCTCGGCATCGCCCGCCTCCAGGCTGCGCTGGATCGGCGCCGCGCCACGCCAGCGCGGCAGCAGCGAGGCATGGATGTTGATGCAGCCGCGCTGCGGGATGTCGAGCACCGCCTGCGGCAGGATCAGGCCGTAGGCCGCGACGACCAGCACATCGGGCGCCGCCGCGATCAGCGGTGCGTGCGTCGCCGGGTCCTTGAGCCGCTCGGGCTGATGGACGGGAATACCGCGCTGCAGCGCGACCAGCTTGACCGGGCTGGCGACGAGCTTCTGCCCACGGCCGGCCGGCCGGTCGGGCTGGGTGAGCACCAGCGGAACCTCGAAGCCGGCATCGAGCAGCGCCCGCAAGGCGACCGCGGCGAATTCCGGCGTACCGGCGAAGGCGACTCTCATGGACGCCTTCACACCGTTATGCGCGCCTGTTTTTCCAGCCGGGACTTGATGCGGGAAAGTTTCAGGCGCGACAGGTATTCGACGAACACCTTGCCGTCGAGATGGTCGATCTCGTGCTGCAGGCAGACCGCCAGCAGCCCGTCGGCCTCAAGTTCGACGGTCTCGCCGTCGGTGTCGAGCGCCCGCACCTTGACCCGCTCGCTGCGCTTGACCGACTCGTAGATGCCGGGCACGGACAGGCAGCCTTCCTCGCCGACACATTCGCCCTCACGCCAGAGGATCTCGGGATTGATGAAGGCCTTGAACTGCGACTTGTCTTCGGACACATCGAGCACCAGCACGCGCTTGTGCACATCGACCTGCGTGGCGGCCAGCCCGATGCCGGGCGCGGCGTACATCGTCTCGGCCATGTCCGCGACGAGTTTGCGAATGCCGGCATCGACCACCACCACCGGTTTGGCCTTGGTGTGGAGTCGGGGATCGGGGTAGCGCAATATGGGCAATAAGGCCATGAAATTAGTCTTTAACGGGTTGATGCCTGCGGAATTTGCGGGCAGAATCCATGAACAGCCCGGAGGTTCGATCTATGCGTCGCATTATATTCGCCCTGTTTTTAAGTTTTTCAACTGCCGCTTTCGCGCAGGGCACATCGGCCACGCCGCTCGAACTGACGGCGGACGCGCCGGAGCGTCACATCGTGGTGCCGGGCGATACGCTCTGGGGCATTTCGTCGAAATTCCTCAAGGACCCCTTCCGCTGGCCCGAACTCTGGCGCATGAATGCGGAACAGGTCAGGAACCCGCATCGTATCTATCCCGGCCAGGTGCTGATCCTCGACCGCAGCAGCGGCGACCCGCGCCTCAAGATCGGCAACATCATCAAGCTCGGTCCCGAAGTGCGCGCGGAAGCCATTCCGCAGGAAATCCCGGCGATCCCTGCCAACGCCATCGAGCCCTTCCTCTCGCAACCGCTCGTGATCAACGTCGGCGACTTCGATACGGCGCCGCGTATTGTCGCCACACAGGAAAGCCGCGTCTTCACCGGCGCCGGCGACCTGATCTACGTCACCAACAACGCCGACCCAGCCGTCAAGCGCTGGCATATCTTCCGTTCCGGCCGGCCGCTCAAGGATCCAGAAAACAGCGCGGTGCTGGGCATCGAGGCGGTCTACCTCGGCAGCGCGCGACCGACGGGCGAGCGCGGCGACGTGCAACCGATGGAACTGACGAGCATCAAGCAGGAAATCGGCCGCGGCGACTATCTCGTCCCGGCAGAGCGCCCCGAAGTCATGAGCTATGTCCCCCATCCGCCCACCCAGGACATCAATGGGCGCGTCATGCTGATCTACGGCGGTGTCGGCGAAGCGGCGGTGAATTCGGTCGTTTCCCTGTCGCGCGGCAAGAGTGACGGCCTCGAAGTTGGCCACGTGCTGGCCGTCTATCGCGCCGGCCCTACCGTCGCGAACCGCTTCGAGGATGACAAGACACAGACGCATACCCTGCCGGACGAGCGTATCGGCCTGGCTTTCGTCTTCCGCGTCTTTGACCGCGTTTCCTACGCGCTGATCACGGCGGCAAGCCGCCCGGTGATGGAAGGCGACCGGGTACGCAAGCCCTGAGCGGGCTTTGGGAGCAGGCGTGACCGCGCCAGACGAACTGGCGCCGTGGCTGCGCCTGACCCTGATCCCCGGCATCGGCGGCGAAACCCAGCGCCGCCTGCTCCAGTCCTTCGGCGACCCTGCAGCCGTATTTGCCGCCTCCGGCAGCGCACTGCGCGGCGTGCTGGGTAGCGCACTGGCCGAGCGCCTCGTCAGCCATGCGGCCGACCCGGAAATCGAGGCGGCACAGGCATGGATCGCCCAGCCAGGCAACCATCTGCTCACGCTGGCCGATCCGACTTATCCCCAGGCGTTGCTGACCGCGGCAGACCCGCCGATCCTGCTCTACGCCAAGGGCGATATTTCCCTGCTCAACCGGCCGGCGCTGGCCATTGTCGGCAGCCGCAACGCCACCAAGCAGGGTGAAGCCAATGCCACCGCCTTCGCACAAGTGCTGGCCGGCGCCGGGCTCACCATCGTCAGCGGTCTGGCGGCCGGGATCGATGCCGCCGCGCATCGCGGCGCCCTGTCCGAGGCCGCCTCGACCATCGCCGTCATCGGCACGGGCTGCGACCGCATCTATCCCGCCCGCAACGAGGGGCTGGCCCGCGAGATTGCCGGGCGCGGGGTAGTTCTCAGCGAATTCCCGGTCGGAACACCCCCGCTGGCGGCCAATTTCCCGCGGCGCAACCGCATCATCGCGGGGCTGGCGCACGGCTGCCTCGTCGTCGAGGCCGCACGGCAAAGCGGGTCGCTGATCACGGCGCGGCTGTCGGCCGAGGCCGGCCGTGAAGTCTTCGCCATTCCCGGCTCGATCCATTCGCCGCAATCGAAGGGCTGCCACGCCCTGATCAGGCAGGGGGCCAAGCTCGCCGAGTCGGCCCAGGACATCCTCGAGGAGTTGCGCTGGGAACAAATCGTCAATCCGGCCAGCCCCCGCGTCGCGCCGATGGCAGAAGCCGACCCGATCCTTGATGCGCTCGGGCGGGATCCCTGCGATCTCGATACCCTGATCACGCGCACCGGTCTGGCCGCGGAAGCCCTGCTGGCGCAGCTTTTGCCGCTGGAACTTGAAGGTCAAATCGCCCCACTCCCCGGCGGCCGTTATCAGCGACTCAACTGAGCCCTGAAATACCCCGGCTTGCCATCGGGATTAAAGGGCGCTTATGATGCGCCCCCCATGAGTAAACAATTGATCATCGCCGAAAAACCCTCCGTCGCCCAGGATATTGCCCGGGCCCTGGGCGGCACAGGTGAAAAATTCGAGCGCACCGGCGACTACTTCGAGAGCGAGCACTACGTGCTCAGCTCGGCCGTCGGCCATCTGCTGGAACTCGCGGTGCCCGAGGAGTACGAGGTCAAGCGCGGCAAATGGACTTTCACGCACCTGCCGGTGATCCCGCCGCACTTCACGCTCAACCCGATCGACAAGACCGCCGAACGCCTCAGGCTGCTAACCCGGCTGATCAAGCGCAAGGACGTGACCGGGCTGGTGAATGCCTGTGACGCGGGCCGCGAGGGCGAACTGATCTTCCGTTACGTTATCCAGCACGCCCTGACCGAAAAGACCGCCAAACCGATCCGCCGCCTGTGGCTGCAGTCGATGACCACCCAGGCGATCAAGGACGGCTTCGCCCGCCTGCGCACCGATCAGGAAATGCTGCCGCTGGCCGACGCGGCGCGCTGTCGTTCCGAGGCCGACTGGCTGATCGGCATCAACGGCACGCGCGCGATGACTGCCTTCAACTCGCAGGAAGGCGGCTTCTACAAGACCACCGTCGGCCGCGTGCAGACGCCGACACTGGCCATTCTCGTCGAGCGCGAAAAAGCCATCCGCGCCTTCCAGTCGCGCGACTACTGGGAAGTCGAAGCCGAGTTCCAGGCCGTCGCCGGCACCTATCGCGGTCGCTGGTTCGACGAGAAGTTCAAGAAAGCCGAGGATGAGCACGCCAAGGCCGAGCGGTTCTGGGACGCCAAGCTGGCCGAGGCACTGCGCCAGAAATGTCTTGGCAAGCACGGCGAGGTCACGGAAGAATCCAAACCCAAGACCGAAGCCTGCCCGCTGCTCTATGACCTGACCTCGCTCCAGCGCGAGGCCAACGGCCGTTTCGGTTTTTCCGCGCGTAACACCCTGGCACTGGCGCAGGCGCTGTACGAGCGTCACAAAGTACTCACCTACCCGCGGACCGACTCACGCTATCTGCCCGAGGACTATCTCGGCGCCGTCAAGGACACTTTGCGTTCGTTGTCCGAAGAGGGCTACCCGACTGCCGCCGCCGTACTGAATAACGGCTGGGTACACCCGACCAAGCGCATCTTCAACAACGCCAAGGTCAGCGATCACTTCGCGATCATCCCCACCGGCGTGCCCCCGAAGAGCCTCTCGGAACCTGAACAGAAGCTCTACGACCTCGTCGTCAAACGCTTCATCGCGATCTTCTATCCGAGCGCCGAATACCTCGTGACTACGCGCATCACGCGTGTCGAGGGCGAGCCGTTCAAGACCGAGGGCAAGGTGCTCGTCACCCCGGGCTGGCTGACTGTCTATGGCAAGGCATCGCAGGCGGATGATGAAAACCCCAACCTGCCACCGCTGCAAAAGAAAGGCGAGCGGATTGATGAACGCGTCTGGGCCAACGACATCGAGGTCAAGGCCTGCGTCACCAAGCCGCCGCCGCGCTTCAACGAAGCGACACTGCTTTCGGCGATGGAAGGCGCGGGCAAGTTCGTCGACGACGAGGAGTTGCGCGAAGCCATGGCCGAGCGCGGCCTCGGCACGCCGGCAACGCGGGCCGCGACCATCGAGGGCCTGATCGCCGAAGAGTATTTGCATCGCAACGGACGCGAGCTGCAACCGACCGCAAAAGCTTTCAATTTGCTGTTCGCGCTGGAACAACTCAAGGTCGACGAAATCCGTTCGCCGGAACTGACCGGCCTGTGGGAGTGGAAACTGCGCGAGATGGAGCACGGACGCCTCAAGCGCGGGGAGTTCATGGCCCACATCACCGAGCAAACGCAGGAGATGGTCGAGCGCATCAAGACCGGCGAGTTCGCCGATGCCGACTTCGGCACGCTCCAGACCCCCTGTCCCAAGTGCGGCGGCACGATCCACGAAACTTACCGCCACTTCAAGTGCGACCGCTGCGACTTCAAGCTGTGGAAGGTGATTGCCGGACGCCAGTGGGAGCCCGAGGAAATGGATGAACTGCTGAAGAATCGGCAGATCGGGCCGCTGCAGGGCTTCCGCAGCAAGATGGGCCGCCCCTTCGCCGCCGTCATCAAGCTTGACGACGAGCACGCGCCCAAGTTCGACTTCGGCAACGAGGAGGATGCAGCCGGCGAGGAAATCGATTTCAGCGGCCAGGAAGCGCTCGGCGCCTGCCCGAAGTGCGGTGCGCGCGTCTTCGAACAACCGATGGCCTACCTCTGCGAGAAATCCACCGGTGCGGCCAAAAGCTGCGATTTCCGTTCGGGCAAGGTGATCCTGCAGCAGGAAATCGCGAAAGCGGAGATGCAGAAACTGCTCGAAACGGGCAAAACCACCTTGCTCAAGGGCTTCGTCTCCAACCGCACGCGCAAGAAGTTCTCCGCCTATCTGGTGCGTGGGGCCGATGGCAAGGTCGGCTTCGAGTTCGAACAGCGGGCTGCCAAGGCCCCCAAAACGCCCAAAACGGCGAAAGTGGCTGCCAAGCCCGCCGCCGCCAAACCGGCCAAGACCACCACCAAGGCCACCAAGTCCACCAAAGCCTCCAAAGTCAGCGCTGGCGGGACGGCACCCAGGAAAACGGCCACCAAGAAATCAGCGTCAAAGAAGGCTGAATAAGGCCGGATGGCACGCCAACCCGATCCCGCCATTGCCCATGTCGATGCCGAGACCGTGCTGGCGACGATTTTGTGGCTCGACACGTTTCCACGCGAAATCGGGCGTGAGCCCGATCACGCCGAACGCGCCGAGGCGCTGGCTCTGGCTAAGGCTCTCGTCACCAGTGGCCGGGACAAGAACCTGCCCCCGCGCCAGCGCGGGTTTGTCTTCCTGCCCTTCATGCACAGCGCAGAGCTGATCGACCGGGAATGTGCCGTGGCCCTGTTCGCCGGCCTGCGCCGCGAAACGCAGGAGACCCTGTTCGAACATGCCTACGAGACTGCCGTGCACCTGCGCGATGCGCTCCTGCCCTTGCCCGGCTGACCGGATTCACAACAGGTCGGCTCTCCCCCACATCCGGTCGAGATCCGGAAAGCTCCACTTGGCGGGATCCTCGCGGCCGACGATCTTGTCCGTCACATTGCGGGGGACAGGTCGGTCACCTCCGGCGGGATAGGCGCATTCCCCCGAACGGAAAAGAACACCCGCACCTTGGGTGCCAGCAGGGATTTTTCGGTCTGGTCTACGCCGCTGCCGAGCCGGAGTTGTTCGACGGTGATTTTTTTCACCATGTTAGACTCGCCGGCCTTTTGGCAGACTGCATGTTATGGACATCTATCCCCTGATTCAGGCGCTGATTCTCGGCATCGTCGAGGGACTCACCGAGTTCCTGCCGATCTCGAGCACCGGCCACCTGATTCTCGCAGGCGATTTGCTCGATTTTAACGATGACCGCGGCAAGCTGTTCGAAATTGTCATCCAGTCCGGCGCCATCCTTGCCGTGGTCTGGGAATATCGCACACGCTTCATCCAGACACTGGCCGGGTTCCCGCGCGATCCGGTGGCGCGCCGCCTGGTGACCAACCTGGCCATCGCCTTCGTGCCGCTCGCCGTGCTGGGCCTCGCCTTCGGCAAGGCGATCAAGGCGCACCTGTTCGCCCCGCTGCCGGTGGCCATCGCCTTCATCGTCGGGGCCTTCATCATTCTCTGGGCCGAGCGCCGCACGCACACCGTCACCGTCCAGACGGTCGACGACATCGGCCCGGGCGACGCCCTCAAGCTCGGCTTCGCCCAGGCCTGCGCGCTGATTCCCGGCACCTCGCGCTCGGGCGCCACCATCATCGGCGGGCTGTTCTGCGGTCTCAGCCGCAAGGCCGCCACGGAATTCTCTTTTTTCCTCGCCGTGCCCACCCTGACGGCCGCCACCCTCTATCAGTTGTACAAGGAACGCCACCTGCTCGCGTGGGACGACCTCGGCATGTGGGTCGTCGGATTCGTCGCCTCCTTCATCTCGGCCTTCTTCTGCGTGCGCTGGCTACTGCGCTACATCTCGTCGCACGACTTCACCATCTTCGCCTGGTACCGCATCGCCTTCGGCATCGTCGTCATCGCCACCTGGCAATTCGGGCTCGTGAGTTGGACCAACCCGTAATCCTGTATCTGCACGGCTTTACCAGCGGACCGCAGTCGCACAAGGTACAGGCGCTCGCCGCACGCATGGCGGCGCGGGGGCTGGCCGACCGGCTGATCGCCCCGCAGTTGCCGGCATCGCCGCAGGCAGCCATCGCGCTGGCCGACAGCCTCATTGCGAAAGTCAGACCCGGCGGGACGGCACTGACGGTCATCGGCTCCTCGCTTGGCGGCTTTTATGCCACCCATCTCGCCGAAAAGCATGGCCTGAAAGCCGTGCTGATTAATCCCGCCGTTGTCGCGGCCATCGAACTCGAACGCTATCTCGGCCCGCAGACCTGGCTGTATACCGGCGAATCCTTCGAATTCACCTGCCAGCACGTTCGACGAATTACGCGCCCTCGAAGTGCCGCGCCTCGCCGACCCTGGTCGCTACTGGCTGCTGGTCGAAGAGGGTGACGCAACGCTCGACTACCGCCAGGCCGTCGCCCGCTACGCTGGCGCAAAACAGACCGTGCTGCCCGGTGGCGATCACAGCTTCACGCGCTGGGACGACTATCTGGACGAAATCCTCGCCTTCGCGGGTCTGGCATGAGTACCCAGCAGAAGGAAGGCGTCGCTGCCGCGCGTGAAGGTATCGCTGCCGCCCGCGAAGGCATCGCTGCCGCGCTGGGCGCCTATGTCATCTGGGGACTGGTGCCGATATTCTTCAGGCAGCTCGCTGCCGTGCCGGCAACCGAAATCATCGCGCACCGCGTCGTCTGGTCGCTGCTGCTGGTCGGCGCCCTGCTGCTGGGCCGCGGTCGCCTGAATGCCGTCTGGGGTGCCGCGCGCCAGCCGCGCATCCTCGCCCGCGCCGCTGCGGGCGCGGCACTGGTCATGACCAACTGGCTGGTCTTCGTTTGGGCCGTCAACGCGAATCGCATCCTCGAAACCAGCTTCGGCTATTTCATTACGCCGCTGGTCAGCATCGTGCTCGCGGTAGCGGTGCTCGGCGAACGGCTGCGGCCACGCCAGTGGGTCGCCGTCGCACTGGCCGGCCTCGGCGTCGTACTCGAAGGCTGGCGCGTCGGCAACCTGCCCTGGGTCTCGCTGGCCCTTGCCGCCACCTTCGGCAGCTACGGCCTGCTGCGCAAGCAACTGCCCGTCGATGCCGCCGGCGGCCTGCTGCTCGAAACCGCCTGCGCCACGCCGCTCGCGCTGTTTTACCTGCTGTGGCTCGGCAGCAGGGGCAGTTTCGGCAGTGACGCGCCCACCAGCCTTCTGCTGATCGCCTCGGGTGCTGTCACCGCCGTGCCGCTGCTGCTCTTCGCCATCGGCGCGCGCCGCTTGCCGCTTGCCACGCTCGGCTTCCTGCAATACGTCGCCCCATCGCTGACCTTCCTCGTCGCGATCCTGCTCTACGACGAACCGATGAACCTGCCCCGACTGTTCGCCTTCGCCGCCATCTGGGCCGGCCTTGCGCTCTACACCGCCGATCTGCTGCTGACCCGCCGCGCGCGCTGAGGGCTGGTCAGCGCTGGCGGGACGGCACCGCCGGATCGCCGCCAATCCGGCGGACGGCACCTGCCGTTCTGTGCGATGATGCCGCCTAATCAAACGGCATCGGAATCATGGCGCAGCCGGAACAACAAGCACGGGAGGAAATCGACAGGCTGCTGACCCAGGCGGGTTGGCATGTCTGTGACATGGCGCAGGCCAACCTCCACGCCGCGCGCGGCGTCGCGTTGCGCGAATTCCCGCTCGAAGCCGGCTTCGGTTTCGCCGATTACCTGCTCTACGTCGACGGCAGGGCCGCCGGTATCCTCGAAGCCAAGAAGCAAGGTGCCACGCTGACCGGCGTCGAATTCCAGTCCGGCCGTTACGCGACTGGCCTGCCCGCCAGTCTGCCGGCCTGGCGCCGACCGCTGCCCTTCCTCTACGAATCCACCGGCGTCGAGACCCACTTCACCAACGGCCTCGACCCCGAGCCGCGCGCCCGGCCGGTGTTCGCCTTCCATCGGCCCGACATGCTGGCCGAATGGCTGCGCTACCAAAATGGTGCCGGCGCCGGCGCATCAGCGTCAGGCGTCGCCGAGCCGCCAGCCACGTTCCTCGCGCGCATGAAGTCCATGCCGCCGCTGATCGAAGCGGGATTCTGGCCCGCGCAGATCAAAGCCGTGCGCAATCTCGAAGCCTCACTCGCCGCCAACAAGCCCCGCGCCCTGATCCAGATGGCCACCGGCAGCGGCAAGACCTTCACCGCCATCAGCTTCATCTACCGACTGATCAAGTTCGCCGGCGCCCGGCGCGTGCTGTTTTTGGTCGATCGCGGCAACCTCGGCCGGCAGACCAAGAAGGAATTCGACCAGTACGACTCGCCCTACAACAACTTCAAGTTCGGCGAGGAATACATCGTCCAGCACCTGCAAAGCAACCACCTCGACAAGAGCGCCCGCGTCGTCATCTGCACCATCCAGCGCATGTACTCGCTGCTGAAGGGCCGCGACCTGGCCGAGGAAGACGACGAGCATTCGGCCGAAGGCATCGAATCGATGTTCAAGGACGCGCCGCCCATAGCCTACAACCCGGCCATCCCCATCGAGAGCTTCGACATCGTCGTCACCGACGAGGCCCATCGCTCCATCTACAACCTCTGGCGCCAGGTGCTCGACTACTTCGACGCTTATCTCATCGGCCTCACCGCCACGCCCAACAAGCAGACCTTCGGCTTCTTCAACCAGAACCTGGTGATGGAATACGGCCACGAGCAGGCCGTGGCCGACGGCGTGAACGTCAATTACGACGTCTATCGCATCCGCACCGAAGTCACCGAGGCCGGCAGCAAGGTCGAAGCCGGCTACTGGGTGCAGGTGCAGGACCGCGACACGCGCAAGCGCAGCGACTGGCAGCTCGACGAGGACTTCGACTACGACCCCGCCGAGCTGGATCGCAGCGTGCAGACGCCCGACCAGATCCGCACCGTCGTGCGCACCATCCGCGACCGCTGGCAGGCCGAGATGTTTCCACAGCCGCACGGAGTTGCCCAAGACGCTGGTCTTCGCCAAGGACGACAACCACGCCGAGGCCGTCGTCCAGATCATCCGCGAGGAATTCGGCCGCGGCAACGAGTTCGCGCAGAAGATCACCTACCGCAGCACCGGCGACACGCCGGAGAACCTGATCCGCGCCTTCCGCAGCAGCTACTACCCGCGCATCGCCGTCACCGTGGACATGATCGCCACCGGCACCGACATCAAGCCGGTCGAGATCGTCGTCTTCCTGCGTTCGGTGAAGAGCCGCAGCTTCTTCGAGCAGATGAAAGGCCGCGGCGTGCGCATCGTCGAGCGCGCCGACCTCCGGGCCGTCAATCCCGGCGAGCACGTCGTCAAAGACCATTTCGTCATCGTCGATGCCGTCGGCGTCTGCGAGCGCGACAAGACCGACAGCCGGCCCATGGACCAGAAGAAGGCCGTGCCCTTCGACAAGCTGCTGCAAGCCGTCGCGCTGGGTAACGTCGAACCCGAAGTGCTTTCCTCCGTCGCCGCGCGGCTCGCCCGCCTGGAGCGCGACATCACCGACGCCGACAAGGCCAAGGTGATCGAAGCCAGCGGCGGCCACGATCTCAAGAGCCTCGCCCGTGGCATCGTCGAGGCCCTGAAAGTCGGCGCTGGCGAGACGGCGGCAGAAGCCGTGAAACCGCTCGCCGATCCGGCCCTGCGCAACCTGCTGCTCGACCTGCGCCGCAAGGCCGACCAGATCATCGACATCGTCACGCAAGACACGCTCATCGAAGCCGGCTTCAGCGCGGCGGCCACCGAGCGCGCCAAGAGTCTGGTGCAGACCTTCGAAGCCTTCATCGCCGAGCACAAGGACGAAATCACCGCCCTGCAAATCCTCTACAACCGCCCGGTGAAAGCGCCGCTGCGCTTCGAGGACATCAAGGCCCTCGCCGACACCCTGCACGCGCCACCGCACCTGCTCGACGAATCGACGCTCTGGCAGGCCTACGCCGCGCTCGACAAGAGCAAGGTGAAAGGCGCAAGCAGTCGGCGTATCCTCACCGACCTCGTCAGCCTGGTGCGCTTCGCCATGCACCAGGAAAACGAACTCATCCCCTACCCCGAGCGCGTCGCCGCCAACTTCAAGGCCTGGCTCGCGCAACAAGGCGACGCCTTCACCCCCGAACAACAACACTGGCTGGAAATGATCCGCGACCACATCGCCGCCAACCTCGGCATCGACACCGACGACTTCGAATACGCCCCCTTCAACAAGGAAGGCGGCCTCGGCCGCGTGCATCAACTCTTCGGCGCGGAGTTGCCGAAGGTGATTGAGGAACTGAATCGGGAGTTGGTGGCGTGAGCGCGGCTACGATGATTCGGCTTCGCGACCTCGGCGACTGGTCTGGCGGCAACACGCCATCGAAGGCAAATCCCGCGTACTGGACCGATGGAACGGTGCCTTGGGTATCGCCGAAGGACATGAAGGTCGATGAGATCGCTTCGTCCGAGGATCGCATCACCGAGGCTGCGCTGGCAGATGGGCGCGTGTCGCTTATCCCGGAGGGTTCCGTACTGTTTGTCACACGCAGCGGAATCCTGGCGCATACGTTCCCAGTAGCAATAACCAAGCTCCCGGTCACGATCAACCAAGACTTGAAGGCGCTGTCTCCAAAGCCTGGAATTTCGCCGAAGTATGTGGCGCATGCGGTTCGGGGAGCGAGCCAGCGTATTCTCAAGCGGTGCTCGAAGCACGGCACAACGGTCGCATCTGTCGAGACAAATGCGCTGCTCGACTTCGAGATTCCCATTGTGGGACTTGAGGATCAGCGCCGCATCGTCGCCGAAATCGAAAAGCAGTTCTCCCGCCTCGACGAAGCCGTCGCCGGCCTCAAGCGCGTCAAGGCCAACCTCAAGCGCTACAAGGCCGCCGTCCTCAAAGTCGCCGTCGACGGGACGCCTCGTCCCCACCGAAGCCGACCTCGCCCGCCGCGAAGGCCGCAACTACGAGACCGGCGCCCAACTCCTGCAACGCATCCTCGAAACCCGCCGCAGCCAGTGGCAAGGCAAGGGCAAGTACAAGGAACCCGCCGCGCCCGATACCACCGACCTGCCCGAGTTGCCGGAGGGGTGGGTGTGGGCGACCTACGATGCTGTTGGACGTTTGCAGCTTGGGCGGCAACGAGCTCCGAAGTATCACGACGGGCCCAATATGCGCCCTACTTGCGAGTTCAGAACGTCTTTGAGGATCTGATCGACCTTTCAGACGTAATGACGATGGATTTCCCACCCAATGACTTCGAAAAGTACAGACTGTCCCCGGGCGATCTGCTCCTGAATGAAGGCCAAAGTCCCGAGTTGCTCGGGCGGCCGGCGATCTATCGCGGAGAGTTACCGAATGTGTGCTTCACCAACACACTCATTCGGTTTCGCGCCTTGGATGGACTCGTGGTTGAGTTTGCCCTGCTCTTGAGTCGGCACTACATGCACGCTGCGCGGTTCGTGGACGAAGGAACCATCACGACAAACATTGCTCACTTGAGCCTTGGTCGCCTCGCCAAAGTGGAATTTCCGCTGCCGCCCCTCCCCGAACAACACCGCATCGTCGCCGAAGTTGACCGCCTGCTCTCCATCGCCCGCGAAGCCGAGGCCGAGGTCGACGCCAACCTCAAGCGCGCGCAGGGGTTGCGGCAGGCGATACTGTCCAAAGCGTTCTGCGGAGGCGTGCAATGACGGCGTTGCAAGTCACGGAGATCGTGCGCCGCCTCGACCAGGGCATGACCCGGCCTTTCATCGTTCGGGCCGAGGACGATGAACTGTACGTGGCGAAGGGTCGCGAAACCACACAGCGCGGCCTGATGGCCGAGTGGATTTGCGCGCATCTGGCGACACAGATCGGCCTGCCGGTGCCGGAGTTTTCGCTACTCGATGTGCCGCAAGAACTGACCGAGGCCATGGGAGCCGATGGTGCCGCGCTGGGCGCCGGCATCGTCTTTGGCTCGCATCGAGAAGCGAACGTTCAGGAGTTCGCCGTAACCCAGCTCAAGCGTATCGGCGCCGATCAGCGCCGACTCTTGCTCGCCTTCGATTGGTGGGTCGAGAATGGCGACCGTTCACTGACCCCTCACGGCGGCAACCCGAATCTGCTCTGGCGTGCATCAGAGAATCGGCTGCTGGTCATAGACCACAACCTGGCTTTTGACCCGGATTTCGACGAGACAGGGTTCTTCGAAACCCACGTATTCCGGGGCGATGCGGACGCGCTGTTTGGCGATCTGGTCTGCCGCGCCGAGACTTCGGCGGCGTTCGCTGAAGCCCTGGATTGCTTCGATGCTGCGGTGGCAAGCGTGCCGCCCTCCTGGCATTGGATCGATTTGGCGCAAACGCTTCCGGTTCAAGTAGACTTGAATTCCATCAAGGCCCGGCTGGCCATCCGCGCCGGGCTCGTCAGAGGTTCCCCATGACTCACGCTGCCCGCTATTCCATCATTCGCTTTCTGCCCTACGCGGAAACGGAGGAATTCGCCAATGTCGGCGTGGCGATGTTCGCGCCGACGGCGCGGTACTTCGATTTCCGGCTATCCAACAAGTGGCGCCGGATCGGCGGCTTCTTCGATACCTTGGAGCGTCGGGTATTCGCGGAGGGCGTTCGCGCTTTCGAGGAAGAACTGGCCCGCACACGCGACATGATCGGTACCCTGGCTGATGGTGGCGGCACCGGTCAGAATGCGGCCTTGCGGGTGTTTGAAGACTTGGTGCGTCCGCGCGAAGCCTTGTTCCGCTTCTCCGCCATTCGGGCGGTGATGGCAGATGCCCCGGAGGCCAAGCTCACGGCGTTGTTCGATCGGTACGTCATGCATGACTTCGCGACGCCGGAATATCACGAGGCGCTGATCGAACGGGACGTTCGCGGCGTCTTGCGGCGCGATGGTTTGGGCGGACGCTTCCAGCGCGCCAAGCTCGGTACGGGAACATTGCAGTTCGCGGTTCCCTTTGCCGACAAGGACGAAACCGGACGCGTGCTTCGCATCATCAAGCCTATGCATCTGGCGCAGGAAGACCCGGTGCGCATCCTCGACCATGGCAACCAGTGGCTTGGACGTCTGCGGCACCTGGAGCGGATTCATGCGCTGCCCCAGGCAATGCTGCTGGCGGTGACCGAGCCGCCGCGCGATACGGATCGCCACGCCGCCTTCGACGAAGTGCGCCGCGATCTCGAAGACCTGGGCGCCACCTTGGCGGCATCCAACGACGAGCAGGCTGTGCTGGGCTTCGCGCGAGCTGCGTAGCCAGTCGAGGTTCGGCCTGAGTCCTGCATTCTCAATTCTTGAAATAAGAATATTGACAGGCAATTTCCTTCCAGATAGGCTTTGCATTGTATTTTCTCATTTCCTGAAACAAGAAATGGCCAGAATCAGCAACCGCCAGACAGCGCTCAAACCCCAGGATCTGTTCGTCCTGCTGGCCTTGCTCGCGCGAGGCGACGGGGGTGTTACTTATCCGGAACTTGCGGCGCACACCGGCCTTGCCATTTCCGCTGTGCACGCTTCGCTGAAGCGCGCGGCGGTTGCGCGGCTGCTGATGTTTCAGGAGCGCCGGCCGGTGATCCTGAAACCGCAACTCAAGGAATTTCTGCTGTGCGGCGCCAAGTATGCGTTCCCGCCCATCTGGGGGACGATGAGCCGGGGCGTGGCCACGGGTTACGCGGCAGCGCCTCTGAACACGATCATCGCCCCTTCGTCCGACCCGGTGCCGGTGTGGCCGAGCGCCAAGGGAACGGCGCGCGGCCTCAGCCTCGCGCCTCTGTATCCGTCGGTGCCGGATGCGGCGCTGCGCGACGAAAAACTCTACGCGCTGCTGACCCTGTTCGATGCCGTCCGCTCCGGCCAGGCGCGCGAGCGCAACGCGGCGCGCGACCTGCTAGAGGCCTACTTCAAGTGAGCCCTGCCGATCCAAACCTTGCCAAGGTCGAATTGGTCGCTCGGGCGCTCGGCGATTTGCGCGACGAGCTGGTCTTTGTCGGCGGCTGTGCTGCTGGCCTGCTGATGAGCGGCCCGGCGACGCCAGCAGCGCGCGTGACCTACGATGTCGATCTCGTCACGCAGGTGGCGGGCCTGCGCGACTACCATCGCATGGAAGGGAGTCTCGCCGACCTGGGATTCGCCCGGGACATGGCGCCGGAGGCGCCCATCTGCCGCTGGCGTTACCAGGACATCGAAGTCGATCTGATGCCGACCGATCCCGGCATTCTTGGTTTCTCCAACCGCTGGTACCCCTTGGTGGCGACGACTGCCGAGGCGGTGACACTGCCGAGCGGCGTGGTAATCCAGCTCATCACGGCACCGCTCTTCCTGGCCACCAAGTTCGAGGCGTTCGCCGACAGGGGCAATGAGGATATCCTTGGCAGCCACGATCTCGAAGACATCGTCAATATTGTTGATGGCCGTCCGCCGCTGGTTGACGAGATAGCACGCGCGGTGCCGGAACTGCGCACCTACCTGGCCGGGAAGGCAGTGCGTCTGCTCGGTATGCCGGATTTCAGTAACTATCTGCCGGGGTTGGTCGTGCAGGACGAAACCCTCCCCGACCGCGTGGCGACAGTCGCCTCACGACTCAAACAAATCGCATCTCTGGATCGCCCATGAACGCTTCCACCCTCGTCCAGAAGCTCTGGAACTACTGCAATGTGTTGCGTGACGACGGCATGTCGTATGGCGACTATGTCGAGCAGCTCACCTACCTGCTGTTTCTCAAGATGGCCGACGAGCGCAGCAAGCCGCCCTACAGCCAGGAGAGCCTGGTGCCGGCCGAGTACGCCTGGCCGACGCTGCTGGCGAAGAGCGGCGACGCGCTGTTCGACCACTACCGCCACGTGCTCGACGCGCTCGGCAAGCAGAAAGGCACGCTGGGCCTGATCTTCGCCAAGGCGCAGAACAAGTTCCAGGACCCGGCCAAACTCACCCGTGTCATCGCCGACCTGATCGATTCGGAAGACTGGTCGTCGCTCAACGTCGATGTGAAGGGCGATGCCTACGAAGGCCTGCTGGAAAAGAACGCGCAGGACACCAAGAGCGGCGCCGGTCAATACTTCACGCCACGGGCGTTGATCCAGGCGATGGTGACCTGCGTCGCGCCGAAGCCGGGCGAGCGCATCTGCGACCCGGCCTGTGGCACGGGCGGATTCTTGCTGGCGGCGCATCAATACATCACCCACGAGAACCCGCATCTGGAACGCGACGAACTTCACCGCCTGAAGAACGACGCCTTTACCGGCTGGGAACTGGTGCAGGCGACGGCGCGCGTGTGCGCCATGAACCTGATGCTGCACGGCATCGGCTCCGAAGCCAGCGTGCCGCTGCGCGTCGGCGATGCGCTGGCGGCCGACCCCGGCGAGCGCTACGAGGTGGTGCTGGCCAATCCGCCCTTCGGCAAGAAGAGCAGCACGGTGATCGTCGGCGAGGATGGCAAGTTCGACGACCGAGAAGGACATCATCGAGCGCGACGACTTCTGGGCGACCACCTCGAACAAGCAGCTCAACTTCGTGCAGCACATCAAGACCCTGCTCGACATCCACGGCCGTGCCGCCGTGGTGGTGCCGGACAACGTGCTGTTCGAAGGCGGCGCCGGCGAGACGATCCGCCAGAAGCTGCTGCACGAGTGCGAGGTACATACGCTGCTGCGCCTGCCGACGGGCCTCTTCTACGCCCAGGGTGTGAAGGCCAACGTGATCTTCTTCGACAAGAAGCCAGCCTCGGAAACGCCGTGGACGAAGAAGCTGTGGATCTACGACTTGCGCACCAACCAGCACTTCACGTTGAAGACCAATCCACTGAAGGTCGACGATTTGATGGAGTTCGTGCGGCTTTACAACCCGACGAATCGCCATCAGCGCGCGGCGACTTGGAGTACCGGGAATCCCGACGGCCGCTGGCATGCCTACGATTACGCGGAGCTGGCGGCGCGCGACAAGGCCAGCCTCGACATCTTCTGGCTCAAGGACGACGCGCTCGCCGATTCGGATAACCTGCCCGCGCCCGAAGTAATTGCGCAGGAGATCGTGGACGACCTCGAAGCGGCGCTGGAACAGTTCCGGGAAGTGCTGGCCGACCTGCGACCGGAAGCCGACTGAAAGTCAGCGCTGGCGGGACGGCACCCCGGCGGCGGACCGCTATAATCCGCGCCCCTTCCGTCTATTCCTCCCCATGAACGTACTCTTCGAAGAGGATGGCGCCTTCAAGACCGGCACCATCATCGCCGACAATGACAGCTCGCTGCAGGTCGATACCGCCAGCGGCAAGCGCATCAAGCTGAAAGCCGCCAACGTGCTGCTGCGCTTCACCACGCCCGGCGCCGGTGAATTGCTCGCCCAGGCCGAGGCCGAAGCGGCGGGCATCGACACCGAGTTTCTCTGGGAGGCCTGCGGCGAAGCCGAATTCGGCTTCGAGGCACTGGCGGCCGAATACACCGGACACAAGCCGACGCCCATCGAGGCCACGGCCGTGCTGTTGCGGCTGCACTCCGCGCCGATCTATTTCCATCGCAAGGGCAAGGGCCATTTCCGCAAGGCGCCGCCCGAGATCCTGCAGGCCGCGCTAGCCGGGCTGGAGAAGAAGCGCCAGCAGGCGCTCGCCATCGAACACATGGCGACCGAGCTGAAGGCCGGCCGCTTGCCCTCCGAGTTCCCGCCGCTGCTGGCCCCGCTGCTCTACAAGCCGGATCGCAACCGGCCCGAGACCAAGGCGCTCGAGGCCGCCTGTGCCGACACCGGCGAAAGCCCGGAACGCCTGCTGCAGCGCTGTGGCGCGCTCGCGGATACGCATGACTTCCATCTCGGCCGCTTCCTGTTCGAGCACTTCAGTGGCGGCACGGACTTCCCCGCCTACGCCGCTGCCGTTGACCCGGCCGATTTGCCGGTTGCCGCCGTTAAAGCCTTCTCGATCGACGACGCCCACACCACCGAGATCGACGATGCCTTCTCGCTGCAGCCGTTGCCGGAGGGTGGCATGCGCATCGGCATCCACATTGCCGCGCCGGGACTCGGCTTCGGGCCGGATTCCGACCTCGGCCGCATCGCCCGCGGCCGGCTCTCGACCGTCTATATGCCCGGCCGCAAGATCACCATGCTGCCCGAGGCCGTGATCGACAGCCACACGCTCGCCGCCGGCCAGACAGTACCGGCGCTGTCGCTCTATCTCGACGTCGCCGCCGATCTGCGCGTGCTCGGCCAGGAGACAAAACTCGAATGCGTCCCCGTGGCGGCCAACCTGCGCCACCACGACATCGAGCCGCTGTTCAACGCCGAGACGGTCATCAGCGGCCTGCCCGACTTTCCCTTCCGCGACGAGTTGAAACGGCTGTGGGAATTCGCCACCGTGCTCGAGGCGGGCCGCGGCCAGGCGTTGACCAACCAGAACCGCAAGGACTACAACTTCCGCATCGACTGGACATCCGGCACTCCGCAGGGGCAGGGCCGGGTGGCCATCGAGGAGCGTCCGCGCGGCAGCCCGCTCGACACGCTGGTGGCCGAGCTGATGATCGTCGCTAACAGCACCTGGGGCGCACTGTTGCGCGACGCAAAAATTCCCGCCATGTACCGCGCGCAAACGGCTGGCAAGGCGCGCATGACCACTGTCGCCGCACCACATGAAGGGCTGGGGGTCGATTGCTACGCCTGGTCGACCTCGCCGCTGCGCCGCTTTACCGACCTCGCCAACCAGTGGCAACTGATCGCCCTGCTGCGCGGCGAGAAACCGCCCTATCCGCCCAAGTCCGCCGACCTGATGGCCGCGCTGCGCGATTTCGAACTGACCTACGCCAGCTATGCCGAGTTCCAGCGCGGCATGGAGCGCTACTGGTGCCTGCGCTGGCTGGCGCAGGAAAACCGGAGCGAAGTCACGGCGCAGGTGCTCAAGGAAAACATCGTGCGCTGCGAAGACATCCCGCTCGTGACGAAAGCCTCCGGTATGCCGACGCTTGATCGCGGCGCGCGGGTGCGGCTCGCCATTGCCGAGATCGACCTGCTGGCCGCGGAAGCGCAGGCGACATTCATCGAATTGCTGCCCCTCCCACGCCCTGATGCGGCGATTGACGAGACCGGAACGGAGGAAGGCGCAGGGTAGAATTTCTTGATGCCCCGTACTTTCAACTGGCCTGCACCGCTGGCGACGATGGACCCGCCCCAGCGTCACCTGACGCTGGCGCTGGGCGTGTCGCTCTTCCTGCACGCGGTCCTCCTGTCGATCCACTTCAAGCTGCCCGAGGCGTTCGACCGCGCCCGCGAGCAGGCGCTTGACGTCATCCTCGTCAACAGCAAGTCGGCGACCAAGCCCACCAAGGCGCAGGCCAAGGCACAGGCCAACCTCGATGCGGGCGGCAACACCGAGGCCCCGGTACGCGCCCGCACGCCCCTGCCTCCGACGCGCGAGGCGCATCCCGGCAACGACATCGTCGCCGCGCAGCAGCGCATCGTCCAGCTCGAAAAACAGCAGCGCGAAATGATGACGCGCCCCGGCACGGAGCGCACCGTGCGCATCGATGGCGATCAGCAACCGCGTGCGACGGACGTCGATATCTCGGGCCGCGACCTCGTCACCTCCGCCAAGGCGATGATCCGGCTGGAGGCCGAAATCGCGCGTTCCCTCGAGGAATACAACCAGCGGCCGAAGCGGCGCTTCATCGGCGCGCGCGTCGAGGAATACCGCTTCGCCCAGTATGTCGAGGACTGGCGCCAGAAGGTCGAGCGCATCGGCAACGTCAACTACCCGCAGGCAGCCAAAGGCAGGCTCTACGGCAATCTCGTCCTGACCGTGGCCATCAAGAGCGACGGCAGCCTCGAACGCGTCGAAGTGAACCGCAGCTCCGGCCACAAGCTGCTCGACGACGCGGCGCTGCGCATCGTCAAGCTGGCCGCGCCCTATGCCGACTTCCCCGCCGCCATCCGTCGCGACACCGACATCATCGAAATCACCCGCACCTGGTCCTTCACCGGAGCCGACCAGTTGCAAACCAACTAAATAAAGGAAAATCAATGGCCCTATCCGCCGACGACGTCAGCATGGCCCTGTTCTGCGACTTCGAGAACATCGCGCTCGGCGTGCGCGACGCCCAGTATGAAAAATTCGACATCAAGCCCGTGCTCGAACGCCTGCTGCTCAAGGGCAGCATCGTGGTCAAGAAGGCTTATTGCGACTGGGACCGCTACAAGAGCTTCAAGGCCGCGATGCACGAGGCCAACTTCGAACTGATCGAGATCCCGCACGTGCGCCAGTCGGGCAAGAACTCGGCCGACATCCGCATGGTCGTCGACGCGCTCGACCTCTGCTACACCAAGGCGCATGTGAATACCTTCGTCATCATCAGCGGCGATTCCGACTTCTCGCCGCTGGTTTCGAAGTTGCGCGAGAACGCCAAGCGCGTTATCGGCGTCGGCGTCAAGCAATCGACTTCCGACCTGCTGATCGCCAATTGCGACGAGTTCATCTACATCGACGACCTGGTGAGGAAGCGCCAGCGCGACAGCGCGGAAAAGCAGAATCGCCGGCCGCTGGAACCCGTCGATCCGCAGGAAGCCGAGGCGCGGCGCATCAAGGGTCTGGAAATGGCCGCGGCGACCCTCGAGGCCATGCTGGAGGACCGCAGCGACGACGAGCGCGTCTGGGCCTCGGTGCTCAAGGAAGCCATCAAGCGCCGCAACCCCGGCTTCAACGAAAACTATTTTGGCTACCGCACGCTCGGCGCCATGCTCGAGGATGCGCACAAGCGCGGTCTGCTCGAGTTCGGCCGCGAGAACAACAGCGCCTTCGTCAAGCGGCGCGCGCCGGGAACCCAGCCGCTCCCGCCGGAAACGGCCGCCGCAGCCCCGGTCGCCGCAACGACCGAACGTGCCGTCCCGCCGGGTCTGACTTTGGAGAAGGCGCCCGCCGTAATCCCGGCGGCCGAGCCGGTCGCCGAAACGCCGGCCAAGCCGTCCCGCCGCCGCACGCGCGATCGCAAACCCAAGGCCAAGGAAGCCGCACCTGCTGCACCCGCCGAAAGCACCGCAGCCGTACCGGAGGCACCGGCGGCCGAACCGGCCGCAAGCGAAGCGCCGGCCGCCAAGACGGCCGCCAAGACGCCTGCAAAATCAGCCACCAAGCCCGCGCGCAAACCACGCGCCACCCGCACCGCACGCACACCGCGCAGCAAGAAAACCCCGCCGGCCGACGCCTGATCTCGCCCCGGCATGCGGCCCGCCCCATCCTGGTTGCTCAAGCTGCTGGTCATTGCCGGGCTGGGCTTGCTGCTCTGGCAGGGCTGGTATCTCGGCTGGGTGGTCTGGTGGCGCTACGTCGATCCGGGCCAGACCCGCTTCATGGCCCAGCGGCTGGACGAACTGCGCGCGAAAAACCCGGCGGCACAGTTGCGCCATGGCTGGGTGCCCTACACCCGCATCTCGGTGCAGCTCAAACGGGCGGTGATCGCCGCCGAGGACGACAAGTTCATCGACCACGAAGGCTTCGACTGGGAGGGCATCCAGAAGGCCATCGAGAAGAATCAGAAAAAGGGCAAGGTCGTCGCCGGCGGCTCGACGATCAGCCAGCAGCTCGCCAAGAACCTGTTCCTCTCCGCCGCCAAGACGCCCTGGCGCAAGGCGCAGGAAGCGATCATCACCGTCTGGCTCGAATTGCTGTGGGACAAGCGGCGCATCCTCGAGGTCTATCTCAACGTCGTCGAATGGGGCGAAGGGGTGTTCGGGGCCGAGGCGGCGGCCCGCCGCTACTTCGACACCGGCGCCGGCCAGCTGAATGCCGTGCAGGCAGCCCGGCTGGCGGTGATGCTGCCCGCGCCGCGCAAGTTCGAGAAGAACCCGAACTCCGCCTACCTCGACCGCCGCACCCAGCTGATTCTGGGCCGCATGCAGCATTCCGTCATTCCCTAGCCTCCCCTCCCATCTTCTAGCGCCTAGAATCGCGGGTCATGGACGAACCGGACAAACTTCCAACGGACATTCCCGCCGAGCCGCGGGAAGACACCCGCCAGGAGGATTTCGCGCAGCACCTGCGCGATATCCGGGAGTTGTTCGTTCGCCAGAAGCGCGTCGAGGAGCTGGTGCATCGGCAGGACATGCCGCGCCACGAGCTCGTCGAGCAGATCGTCCACAATGAACACCTCGCCAAGCTGGCGCAGAAGCTCGAGCAGCTCCACGCCGCCGACATCGCCTACATCCTCGAGGCGCTGCCGCTCAACGAGCGTCTCATGGTCTGGGATCTCGTCAAGGCCGAGCGCGACGGCGAGATCCTCATCGAGGTCTCGGATGCGGTACGCGAATCCCTCATCGAGTCGATGGCGCCGCACGAGCTCAAGGCCGCGGCCGAACAGCTCGATGCCGACGAGCTGGCCGACCTCGCGCCCGACCTGCCGACCGAGGTCATGGAGGACGTTTTCCGCAACCTCAACACCGAGGAGCGCGAACAACTGCGCGCGGCGATGTCCTACGACGAGGACGCCGTCGGCGCGCTGATGGATTTCGACATGGTAACGGTGCGCGAGGACGTCAGCCTCGAGGTCGTGCTGCGCTACCTGCGCCTGTTCGACGACCTGCCCGACCAGACCGACCAGCTGTTCGTCATCGACCGCGAAGACCACCTGCACGGCGTGCTGCCGGTCAATGCGCTGCTGATCAACGACCCGGATACGACGGTAGCCGCCGTGATGCGCAGGGACGCGCTGACGCTGCGCCCCGAGGACAAGGCCGAAACCGCGGCGCAGGCCTTCGAACGCTACGACCTGGTTTCGGCGCCGGTGGTCAGCAGCGAACGGCAAGCTGATCGGCCGCGTGACCGTCGATGCGGTGCTCGACTACATCCGCGAGGAAGCCGAAGCCGAACAGCTCGCGCAGGCCGGCCTGAGCGAAGAGGAAGACATCTTCGCGCCGGTGATCGATTCGGTGAAGAACCGCTGGGCCTGGCTGGCGCTCAACCTCGTCACCGCCATTCATCGCCTCGCGCGTGATCGGCGCCTTCGAGGGCTCGATCGAGAAGCTGGTCGCGCTCGCCGCCCTGATGCCCATCGTCGCCGGCATCGGCGGCAACTCGGGCAACCAGACCATCACCATGATCGTGCGCGCCATCGCGCTCGGCCAGATCGGCCAGGAATCCGAGCGCCGCCTGTTGCGCAAGGAACTCAAGGTCGCGCTGATCAACGGCATCGTCTGGGGCGGCCTGATCGGCCTCATCGCCTGGTGGCTCTACGACGACTGGCGTCTCGGTGCGGTGATGACCGCGGCGATGACGCTCAACCTCGGCCTCGCCGCCGCCGTCGGCGTGGTCATCCCGATGACGCTGCAAAAGCTCGGCCGCGACCCGGCGATCGGCGGCTCGGTGATGGTCACCGCCGTCACCGATTCGGGCGGCTTCTTCATCTTCCTCGGCCTCGCGACGCTGTTCCTTCTTTAATCCCGCGGGCGCTTCCTGCCCGCAGCCAACCGGACATCCGCCATGCAACTGAGCTTTTTCGGCGCCGCCCGCGAAGTCACCGGTTCCTGCTATCGGGTGGACACCGATGACGCACGCTTCCTCGTGGATTGCGGTCTGTTCCAGGGCGGCCGCGAAGCGCGCGGCAAGAATCATCAGGCCTTCGGCTTCGATCCGCGCAACATCGATTTCGTCCTGCTCACCCACGCCCATATCGACCATTCCGGCCTGTTGCCGCGGCTGGTGGCGCTGGGGTACAAGGGGCCGATCTACGCAACGCGCGCCACCTGCGACCTGCTGGCCGTGATGCTGCCCGACGCCGCCCACATCCAGGAGAAGGAAGCGGAGTACGAGAACAAGCGGCGCTTCCGCTCGAAGCAGGGTTTGCATCAGGAAGCCGCCCCGCTTTACACGGTGACGCAGGCGCGCCAGTGCCTGAAGCGCCTGCAGGCGGTGGACTACGATGCCGAGATCGCGCCGCACCCGAACGTGCGGTGCAGCTTCCGCGATGCCGGCCATATCCTCGGCTCGGCCATCGTCGAGGTCGCTGTGAAGGAAGGCGCGCACACGCGCAAGATCGTGTTTTCCGGCGATCTCGGCCAGCCGGCGCGGCCGCTGGTGCGCGATCCGACGCCAATCCACCAGGCCGACTGGCTGGTGGTCGAATCGACCTATGGCAATCGTCTGCACAAGCGCATGGCGGACACCGAGGAAGAACTCGTGCATGCGGTCAATGACACCCTCGTGCGCAAGGGCGGCAACCTGATCGTGCCGGCCTTCGCGGTCGGGCGCACCCAGGACATGCTGTTCCTGCTCGCCGACCTGACCCGGCGCGGGCGCATCCCCAGGCTCGACGTGTATGTCGATTCGCCGATGGCGACGGCGGCCACCGAGGTCACCCTGCGCCACATGGCCCTGCTGGACGAGGAGGCCCATCAGGTGATGGGGCATCATGGCGGCGCGGCGCATTTCCGCAAGCTTGCCTTCGTCGAGGATGTCGAGGAATCGCAGGCGCTCGATCGCATCACGGGCGGCGCGGTCATCATCTCGGCCAGCGGCATGTGCGACGCTGGCCGCATCAAGTTCCACCTGCGCGCCAACCTGCCGCGTCCCGAGTCGACCATCCTCATCACCGGCTTCCAGGCCGCGGGCACGCTGGGCCGCCGCCTGGTCGATGGCGCCCGCCGCGTGCGCATCCGCGGCGAGGACATTCCCGTCCGGGCCGACATCTACACGCTGGGCGGGCTCTCCGCCCATGCCGACCGCGACGCACTGCTGGGCTGGCTCGGGCAGTTTCATGCCGCGCCAAAACGCACCTTCGTCGTGCACGGCGAAACGGAAACCGCCGTCGGCTTCGCCGCGACCCTCGAGGAAACACTGGGCTGGGCGGCCGAAGCACCGGAACCCGGGCAAAGCGTCACACTGCGCTGATCGACGTGCGCACCCCGTCACGGCTGTTCATCCTGCTGCTCATCGCGCTGGGCGCCTTCGGCGCCGCGCTGGCCACAGGCACGCAGGGATTCGCGCCGGCGCAGGCCTGGCTGGCGCTGACGGGCACGGACAGCATCGAACGCGAGGTAATTCTTTCGCTGCGTCTGCCGCGGGCCTTGGCGGCTTTCGGTTGCGGTGCGCTGCTCGCGCTCGCCGGCGCGCTGCTGCAGGCCCTCTTGCGCAACCCGCTGGCCGACCCCTTTGTGCTCGGCATCTCGGGCGGCGCGGGCGACGGGAGTACTGCTGGCGATGCTGCTCGGGCTGGGCGGTCTTGCACTGGGCATCGCCGGGCTGTCCGGTGCCAGCTTGTCCCTTGGCGTCCTGTTGCTGCTGGCCTGGCGCGGGGGACTGCGGCCGCAGCGCCTGCTGCTCGCCGGCGTGATCCTCTCCTCGGCCTGGGGCGCGGTCGTCACCCTGCTGCTGGCCCTCGCGCCGGATGCGCCGCTGCGCGGCATGGTGTTCTGGCTGATGGGCGACCTGTCCGGGGTCGAGCCGGGCCAGGCCGTGCTGCCGCTCGCGGCCGCGCTGCTGGCCCTGCTGCTGGCCTGGCCACTGGCGCGCGGCTTCGATGCGCTCGCCCAGGGCGAGCTTTCCGCGCGCGCGCTGGGCGTGCCGGTCGATCGCCTGCGGGTCGTCGCGCTAAGCCTCGCCGCCGCGATCACGACGCTGGTCGTGCTGGTCGCCGGCAGCATCGGCTTCGTCGGCCTCGTCACGCCGCACCTGCTGCGCCTGGCCGGACTGCGCCGACACCGCGGACTGCTGCCGGGCTGTCTGCTCGGCGGCGGCACCTTGTTGCTGCTCGCCGACCTGGCTGCGCGCAGCGTCGCCGCCCCGCTGCAACTGCCCGTCGGCGCCGTCACCGCAGCACTCGGCGCGCCACTGTTTCTCTGGCTGCTGGCACGGAACAACCGATGAAGCTGACGACGCGCACGCTTTCAGTCAGCATCGGTGACGTGATCGTCTGCCGGGACCTGGACCTGACGATCGAGGCCGGCAGCCGCTGGGCGATCCTTGGCGTGAATGGCGTCGGCAAGACGACCCTGCTGACCACCCTCGCCGGCCTGCGTCCGCCGGACGGTGGTGCGATCCTGCTCGACGATCAGCCGCTGGCCGGCCTGTCGCCGAACGCCCGCGCGCGCCGGCTCGGGCTCATGACGCAGGAAGACAGCTTCCACATCAGCGACCCGGAAGCCACCGCGCTCGAAGTGGCGCTGCTCGGCCGCTTGCCGCATCTCGACTGGTGGCGCGGCGAAAGCGCTCACGACGTGCAACTCGCGCATACCGCGCTCGCGGCGGTCGGCCTGAGCGACATTGCGCACCGCCGCGCGGCCATGCTGTCCGGCGGCGAACGGCGCCGTCTCGCGCTTGCCGCACTGCTGGCGCAGGAAGTGCCGCTCTGCCTGCTCGACGAACCGACCTCGCATCTCGACCTGCACCGGCAGATCGCCTTCATGGACCTGCTGATCGGCTGGGATGGCCGCACGCTGGTAATGACCCTGCACGACGTGAATATCGCGGCGCGCTATTGCACGCATGTCCTGCTGCTGTTCGGCGCAGGAAAGTGGTGCGCGGGACCGGTGGCTGAAATGCTCTCGGCCGACGTCCTCTCGCAACTCTACCGGCACCCCGTCATGGCGGTACGGACTGACGCAGGCATGGCCTACCTGCCGCGCTGATTTGCCTGGTTGCGCGCCGCCTCCAGCGCGGTGCAAAGCTGTTCGACGCCGTCGAGGATGCGCGGCGTCTGGCGCTGCAGCAATTCCGGCGGGACGAAGAACAGGTTGCCGCGCTTCACCGCGGCGAGCTGGGGCCAGCGGCGCCACTGGTCCAGCCATTCGGGACGGGCCTCATCCATGCCGCTGGCGACGATGACCTCGGGATTGGCACTGAGTACTGCCTCCAGATCCACGCTGGCGGCGGGCTGCGTCAAGGCGGCAAAGACGTTGCGGCCGCCGCAGACCTGCAAGGCATCGCTGATCACATGCGAACCACCAATCGTCATCAGGGGCTGGTTCCAGATTTCATAGAAGACGCTGACCGGGGAACGGCCCGCGTAGCGCTGGCGCAAGTTCCCGAGTCGCGTCTCGAAGGCCCGCGCCGCGGCTTCCCCCGATGTGCCGGCCAGCTGGCCGATGCTGCGCAGCCCGGCAGGAATATCGTCCAGCTGCTTCGGTTCGCTGACGAAGACGGGAATGTTCAGCCGTCGCAGTTGCGCCAGTTGGGACGGCGGGTTGCCGCTGCCCCAGGCGATGGCGAGATCGGGGCGGAGCGCCACGATGCGCTCCAGGTCGAAGGCGGCGTGGCTGCCGATGCGCGGCAGCTGCTTTGCCGCCGCCGGGAAATCCGAATACGTCGACGACGCCGACCAGTTTCTCGCCCGCCCCGGCGGCATACACCAGTTCGGTGACATGCGGCGCGAGGCTGAGGATGCGCTGGGCGGGTCGGGACAGGACAACGCGGTGGCCGGCATCATCGACCAGGACGATCTCGGCACGCGCCGACGCAATGCACAGGCCGAACAGGCCAAGCAGGACGGCACGGAGCAGGCCGACCCGGTAAAGGTGCCGTCCCGCCAGCCCTGACTTTCGCACGCCGCTCTGCCGAAGCATCAGAACCGGTAGCGCGCGGTGACGTAGCCCGCACGCGGGTTGGCCGGATAGTAGCCCGCGCCGAAGCCGTAATCGAAGGCCACCGGCGCGTACTTGCGGTCGGTCAGGTTCGCGATGCGCAGGGCAAGTTCCCATTGCCGGAGCTGCCAGCGCGACTGCCAGTCCAGCGTGGTGTAGGCCGGCAGGCGCGCGAGTGCGTTGGCCTCGTCGCCGCCGAAATAACGCGCGCCGACATGGTTCGCCAGCAGTGCGTGGCTGCCCCACTGCCCGCCCTCCCAGGCCAGTTTCGCGGTCCAGCGCGATTCCGGAACGAGCGGGATCGTCTTGCCGGCGTTCGCGCCGGCGCGGAACGTGGCTTCCCGTCCCGTCCAGGACAAATCGAAGCGCCAGTCGGACGCGAGCCGCCAGCGGCTGTCGATCTCGATGCCGCGATGGCGGGTCTGTTGCAGATTTTCGTTCTGCCCCGTGAAAGCGTTGTAGGCGATCTCGTCTTCCATCTTCAGGTCGTAGGCGGTCGCCTGCACACTATGGCCGCCGGCGCGCCATTCCGCGCCGACATCCACGCCACGGCCGGATTCCGGTTGCGGCGCGGGAAGGGCAAAACCGCCCCACGTCGTCAGCTCATCCAGGACCGGGTAGCGGAATGTCCTGCTGGCCTTGGCGAACAGCTTCCATGAGGTGGCCGGTCGCCAGACCGCACCAAGCTCGGTGGCTGTCATGCTGGTCGTCGTATCCACACGTCCGGCGACGGTGGAATCCCTCGCCTCGGTATGCAGGCGCTGCTGACGCGCGCCGAGGGTGATGGCCAGGCGGTCGGTCGCTGCCGTGGTGTTGTGCACATAGACGCCGCCCCCGCTGCGATCGAGGCTGACGCGTTTGAACACGCTGCCGCCGGGCAGGGCGGCCTGATCCTGCTCCAGGCGGGCATCCGACCCGTCGAAACCGAAGACGGTCACGCTCGACAGGCTGCCGAGGCCGTGCGCCCACTGCAGGCGCGGCGTGAAACTTAGCGCCCGGACATCGACGTCCCGGTAGGAACCCCAGTTGGAAATCCACGCGCGATTGTTCGACTGCTCGAAACCGAGTTCCGCGGCGAATTCCAGACCGGGCGCCAGACGCCAGCGCACGCCGGGGCGCAGGTAATGATTGTCGCGCTCGAACCCGCTGTCGGTGGTTTCGGCGGCGCGCGGATCGTCCCGGTACTGCGCGGCAGTCACGGCGCCCGGCAGACCAAAATGCAATGTGCTGGCGCCGACTTCTGCGTAAATCTCGCCGTCCGCCAGATCGCGCGCGATGCGCGCCGAGCCGGCCGTGTTGCGGTGGGCATTGTTGCGGCGATACTCGTCGCTCTCGGCGTGGCGCAGGGCAAGCGCATAGCGCAGCGGCGTATCGTTGCGCGACAAAGAGGCGGCCAGTTCCTTCGTGTTGAAACTGCCCAGCGTCAGCGCGACGTCGGCGCTGTTTTCGTGGCCGCGCCGGGTCACGATGTTGATCACGCCCGCCACCGCCTGGTCGCCGTACAGCACGCTGCCGCTGCCGCGCACGATTTCGATCTTCTCGATGCTGTCGAGCGGGACGCTCGCCCAGTTGGGCGCCGTGAATTCGAGCTGGTCGAGCCGGCGGCCATCCACCAGGATCAGCGTGCGCAGGCTGGCGTTTTCGCCAAAGCCGCGCAGCGCGACGGAGGCATCGGCAGACTGGTTGCCGTAGAGCGAACGGACATCGATCCCGGCGCGCGTGGCCAGCAAGTCTGGCAGGCTGGCAGCCGGCGTCGCGGCAATCTCGGCCCGGCCGAGCGTCATCACATGGGCGGGCACCGTGCGGTCGGACGCCAGGAAGCGGCTCGCCGTGACGACGATGGCAGCCTCGTCGTCGGTCGCGGCAATGGCAGGCTGAAAAGCAATGGAAAGCGCAACGGCGGCAACCGTGCGAGTAAGGCGGATGGTCATGGAACTCTCCCTGTGCGGCCAGCGTCCCCGCAAGCCGATGATGGACACGAATGCACAGGGAATGAAGGCGTGGGCAGAAACGATCCGCCGACGCACCGCACCCCGCAGCGCATTCAACTGGATCGTCCGTGGCCGGTCTCCGGACTCGGAAGTCTTGCAGCTCCGCCTTCCCAGGACTATCCCAGTGGCCGTTGGAGCTGCCTCACTTCCTTACCGTTGCGGGGGCAGTACAGGCATTGCACTAAATGCGCACCTGTTTCCCGTTTCACCTGCCGGCTTGAAGCCGGACAGGCACCGCGAACGAAGCGGGCGGATTATAGGCTTGCCGTCCCGCCAGCGCTGACTTTCATGCCGCATGCAATGTGAAGAAACCTTCAGAACCCAGTCGAACTTCTTGACCTGAAAGTGTTTTTCAAACAAACTTCGCGCCCATGAACGATCCACTTGGCGGCCTCGAACAAAAAGTCGAGCAGGTCATTGCGCTCTGCAATCAGTTGCGCGCCGAGAACCATCGACTGCGCGATCGCGTCGGTGCGCTTGAGGGTGAGAAGCTGGTGCTCGCCGAGCGCATGACGACCGCGCGCGTTCGGCTCGAAGGCCTGATGGATAAACTGCCCGAATAATATGGCCCCCCACGCTCGCAAGTTCCGCTCGCTGCCCCCTACAGGGGGGCTTCTGCCTCATCGGGGCGGCCCGTCGGAGGCAGCATGACCACCACGCTGGACATCCGAATACAGGGACGCGAATATCGCGTGGCCTGCGCCCCGGAGGAAGTCGAATCGCTCCAGGCCGCGGCCGAACTCCTCGACGCCCGCATGAGTGAAATCGCCCTGGCCACCAAGAGTACCGGCGAGCGACTCGCCGTCATGACGGCGCTCAATCTCGCGCACGAACTGAACTCAGTCGAGCAGAATGCCACGGCTGTCCCGGCGGATCAAGTCATTGACGAGGGGGAGTCGCGGCGTAGAATCAAATCCATCGAAGCCCGGCTTGACGAAATACTCGCACCGCAGGAAAAGCTCTTCTAGCGGGTGCGACAAGCAAGCCTGGGGTTTGAAGATTTCCCGGTTTTTCCCTGCGGTGTTCGCCAAGGCCATACATTCCTTGAACCAATGCTGCATGGCATCGGTCGCCGCCCATAGACGCCGCTGTTGTGAGCGCCCCTTGTCGGGTGCACCTGAAGCGGCAGGAACGCGACCATTCTGGACCCAGGTTCAGGATGCCGGCCAAACGGCACCGCGGGGAACCCTCATCGCGGCCACTCAGTTTCTGGGTGGCCGTTTCATTTGGAGTGCGCGGAAAGCGTAAAGTGCGGGCGTCACGGCTCAAGTTTTATCTTGCAAAGCCGCTAGTAACGTATTCAGCACTAAAGATTTTCAGGACAGCATGCAGGCCAATCCAGGACAGCACGAAAGCCCGGCGGACGGCTCAAGGACGGTGGTGCAGGAACACCTCCACGGTGATCACGCACGTCTGCATGATCCGCTGCTGGAGTGTCTTTTCCTGCTGTGCCGCATCCACGGCACGCCGCAATCGCGCGAGGCCCTCGTCGCCGGCCTGCCGCTGGCAGACCACAAGCTGACGCCCTCCCTGTTCGGCCGTGCTGCCAAGCGGGCCAGCATGGCCAGCAAGCTGATGCGCCGTGACCTGACCGAAATCGAGCCGGCGCTGTTGCCCGTCGTCCTGCTGCTGAACGACACGGACGCTTGCCTGCTGGTCGGCTGGGACGACGAAGGCCGGAAGGCCAGGGTGATCTTTCCGGAACTGGGTGAAGCCGCCACCACGCTGCCGCGTGACGAACTGAAGGAACGCTATACGGGTACGGTGATCTTCGCCCGGCCGGAATTCCGTTTTGACCGCCGCGCGCCGGAAGTCGGCCGCGTGGCGCGCCGCCACTGGTTCTGGGGCGCTTTCATGGAAAACCTGCCGGTCTATCGCGACGTCATGCTGGCAGCCGGCCTGATCAACGTCTTCGCTCTGGCGATGCCGCTGTTCATCATGAACGTGTATGACCGCGTCGTGCCCAACCAGGCGGTGGAAACGCTCTGGCTGCTCGCCGTCGGCCTGTGCCTCGTGCTGTTCTTCGATTTTGTGCTGCGCATGATGCGTGGCTACTTCATCGATCTCGCCGGCAAGCGGATCGACGTCAACCTGTCGGCGCGCATCATGGAGCGCGTGCTCGGCATCCGGCTGGAAAACCGCCCGGTTTCGGCGGGATCCTTCGCCGCCAACCTGCGTTCCTTCGAGACGGTGCGCGATTTCGTCGCCTCGGCGACGGTGACGGCCCTCGTCGACCTGCCCTTCGCAGTGCTGTTCCTCGTTGTCATAGCCTGGATCGACCTGCCGATGTTCGTCCCGGTACTGGTCGGCATGACGCTAGTGGTCAGCTACGCCTGGCTGGTGCAGGCCAAGATGCACGATCTCGCCGAAACAACCTACCGCGCCGGCGCGATGCGCAACGCCAACCTCGTCGAAAGCCTGGTCGGGCTGGAAACCGTCAAGGCCGTCGGCGCCGAGGGCGTCATGCAACGCAAGTGGGAACGCAGCGCGATTTTCCTGGCGCGCGTCTCCAACCAGTTGCACCTGCTGGCCGCCACCACGGTCAACAGCGCAGCCTGGATGCAGCAACTGGTATCGCTCGCCATCATCATCCTCGGGGTTTATCGCATCGGCGTAGCCGAGTTGTCGATGGGCGGCCTGATCGCCTGCACCATGCTGGCAGGCCGCGCGATGGCGCCGTTCGGGCAAGTAGCCGGGCTGCTGACCCAGTACCACAACGCCGCCACGGCGCTGAGTTCGCTCGACGAGATCATGGGCAAGGCGACCGAGCGCGACAGTGAAACCGGATTCGTCAGCCGGCCGGTGCTCCAGGGCGAAATCGATTTCCGCGACATCGAGTTCGGCTACCCCGGCGACAACGGCGAAGCCTTGCGCAAAGTCGGCTTCAGCATCCATCCGGGCGAGCATGTGGCCTTGCTCGGCCGCGTGGGGTCGGGCAAGTCGACGCTGCTGCGGCTGATGCTCGGCCTCTACCAGCCCGGAAGCGGCACGATCCGCATCGACGGCATCGACATCCGCCAGCTCGACCCGACGCAACTGCGGCGCAACGTCGGCTATGTGCCACAGGATGCAACGCTGTTCTTCGGCAGTCTCAAGGAGAACATCCTGCTCGCGATGCCGCACCTCGACGATGCCGATCTGCTTGCGGCCACACAGGTCGCCGGCCTCGCCGAAATGGTCAACACGCATCCGCGCGGCTTCGATATGATGGTCGGCGAACGTGGCGAGTCCCTCTCCGGCGGCCAGCGTCAGGGTGTCGCCATCGCGCGCGCGGTCGTCCATAACCCGCCGATCCTGCTGCTCGACGAGCCGACTGGCTCGATGGATCATTCCAGCGAGGAGACAATCAAGCGCAACCTCCAGCAATTCGGCGCGGGCAAGACGATGGTCATCGTCACGCACCGCACCACACTGCTCGATCTGGTCGATCGCATCATCGTCATTGACAACGGTCGGATCGTCGCGGACGGCCCGAAGGCTCGCGTCGTCGAGGCGCTGCGCCAGGGCAGAATCGAGAAAGCGGCATGAATCTGCAGCCCAACGCCAAGTCCCCGTTGCAGAAGCGCTCGGCGGCTTTCATCGACCGCCTGTTCGCGCGCTGGATTCCCGATCGAACCGAAGAGGATCTTGACTGGGTCAGCGATGCCGAGTGGGCGCGCCTGCAGCAGGAACCGCTGCGCGCGCGCGCCGTGTTGCGCGCGATAGTCGTCATCCTGCTGGTGCTGCTGCTCTGGGCGGCACTCGCCGAGGTGGACGAGGTCACGCGCGGTTCCGGCAAGGTAATTCCGTCGAGCCAGCTGCAGATCATTCAGTCGCTCGATGGCGGCATCGTCTCGGAAATTCTCGTGCGCGAAGGCCAGGTGGTCGACAAGGGGCAGTTGTTGCTGAAGATCGACGAGACCCGCTTCGTCTCCTCGCTGCGCGAGAACCGTGCCGAATATCTGTCGCTGCTCGCCAAGGCGGCGCGCCTCCGCGCCCTGGCTGAAGGCATGCCCTTCGTGCTGCCGCCCGAGGTCGCCAGCGAATTTCCGCAGATCGCCGCGCAGGAGCGCACGCTCTACGATACACGCCGCATGGAACTCGAAGCCCAGGTGGGCATCGCCCGCCAGCAGCTGGCGCAACGCAATCAGGAGCTGGTCGAAGTGCGTGCCCGCCGCGACTCCGCAGCGCAGGGATATGAGCTGACGCAGCGCGAATTCGCCGCCACCAAGCCACTGCTCGGTTCGGGCGCCGTTTCCGAGGTCGAAGTTCTGCGACTCGAGCGCGATGTCAGCCGCCTTCGCGGCGAGCGCGACCAGGCCGGTGCGCAGATCAACCGCATCCAGGCCGCGATCGGCGAAGCCGTGCGCAAGATCGAGGAAGTCGAGCTGACTTTCCGCAACGAGGCGCGCATGCAGCTCGCCGACGTATCCGGCAAGGTCAATACCCTGTCCGAGAGCAGCACCGCGCTCTCGGACCGCGTCAAGCACTCGAGCGTCACATCGCCGGTGCGCGGCACGGTCAAGCGCCTGCTGTTCAACACGGTCGGCGGCGTCGTGCAGCCCGGCCACCCGATCATCGAAGTCGTCCCGCTGGAAGATACGCTGCTGCTCGAGGCCAACATCCACCCGAAAGATATCGCCTTCCTGCGGCCGAACCAGCAGGCCATCGTGCGCTTCACCGCCTACGACTTCGCCATCTACGGCAGCCTCGACGCCGTACTCGAGCAAATCGGCGCCGACACGGTCATCGACGACAAGGGCAATGCCTTCTACGTCTGTCGTGTGCGCACCCTCAAATCCAGTCTGGGCAAAAACCTGCCGATCATGCCGGGCATGGTCGCCGAGGTGGACATCAGAACAGGCAAGAAAACCGTGCTGTCCTACCTGCTGAAACCGATCCTGCGCGCCAAGGCCGTCGCGCTGACGGAGCGATGAGCCAGCGCACCTTTCAGCCGATATTCCTGACCCGTCGCGCCATCCCGCTGCCGGGTTGGCGAACGGCATTCCCCGCCGCGCGAATTCAGGGCTATCCCGAAGAAGAGGAAATACTGGCCGCCTCAGGCAGCGCACTGATTTGGCTGCACCTCGACAACCAGACCCGACAGCCGGGCGCACTGGTCACCGCCGTCACGCAGGCCGCGCCGGGTTGCCCGGTGGTGGTATTGTCCAATCTGCCAAGCCAGAAAGAGGGTCTGGCGGTGCTGGGGGCCGGCGCGAGCGGCTACACCAACGCGCTCGCGGTGCCGGAGGTGCTGCGCCAGATCGACACCGTCATCGGCAACGGCGGGCTCTGGGTCGGCCCCGAGCTCCTGCAGCGACTACTGGTCGGCATCAACCACAACCGTGCGCGCCCGCAGAACTCCGTGCTGCTGGACAAGTTGAGTCCGCGCGAACGAGAGGTCGCCTTGGCTGTCGCCAGCGGGGCCACCAATAAGGAAGTTGCACGCCAGCTCGACATTACCGAGCGCACGGTGAAGGCCCACCTCAGCCGGATCTTCGAACTGCTCGTTCTGCGCGACCGGCTGCAACTCGCGATTGCATTCAACGGGTTGCCCGAAGTCCGGCGCGGTACCGAAGTGCCGTCGCGCCAGGGCTGACTTTTGCAGACCTGTCCACCAGGACAATAGAAAACCCTCACCAAATTCGATAAAAAGCGGCATCCCCCACTCACGGCGCACTTGGGTGCACCCGACTTTTGCAGGAGAGTTTCATGAAAGTGATCGCCACTGTCGTATCCGTCCAAGGCAATGTCTTCGCCCGTAGCGCAAACGGCAGCATGCGCAAGCTTGCCGCCGGCGACACCCTCCTGCAAGGCGAAATCATCGTCGCCGGCGCCGACGGACATGCGGAACTCCAGATGGCCGATGGAACGAGACTCGCGATCAATGCCCACGAATCCTTCCAGTTCGGGCCAGAAACCACCCAAGCCACTGCACCGGATGCCAGCGAGGCCGCCGTACTGACTGACAGCCGCGCCGCGACGGTCATCGACCCTGAACAACTCCTCGGCGACGACCCGACCGCAGCAGCCTTGACGGGCGTTGAAAACACCGGCAACAGCTTCGTGCGTTTGTTACGTATCGTCGAACCGGTTACGCCGCTGAATTTCGAGTTTTCTTTCACGCCGACGGCCAGCACGCTCGAACCACTTGGAGGAGTCGCTGGGGGCAATAACAACGTGGCTCCGGCGGCTGTCGATGACCACTACGCTATGGACGAGGATGGCATTGTCACCCTCACCCCGCTCTCTGGAGACATCGATCCGGACGGTGGTGCGCTCAGAATTGTCAGCATCAATGGCACCGTCCTTACCCCGGGCATTGCGCAGACCATCGCCGTGCCCAATGGCACTGTCAATATCACCGCCACCGGCGTCACCACTTTCACTCCCGCTTCCGACTTCAACGGTACCGTCAGCTTCCCCTACACGATCAGCGACGGCCAGGGCGGCACCGCGACCGCCAACCAGATCATCACCGTCACCCCCGTCAATGACCCGCCCGTCGCCGTCAATGACAGCTACACCATGGCCGAGGATGGCACCGCCATCACCCTGACCCCGCTCACCGGCGACACCGACCTTGACGGCGACACGCTCTCGGTGACAAGCATCAATGGCACCGTCCTTACCCTAGGCATCGCGCAGACCATCGCCGTGCCCAATGGCACTGTCAATATCACCGCCGCCGGCGTCATCACTTTCACTCCCGCTCCCGACTTCAACGGTACCGTCACCTTCCCGTACACGATCAGCGACGGCCAGGGCGGCACCGCGACCGCCAACCAGATCATCACCGTCACCCCGGTCAATGACCCGCCAGTGGCCATCAACGACTCGGCGAGCACGCATAATGGCCAGCCCGTCACGGTCAATGTGCTGGGTAACGATAGTGACGTGGACGGCGATCCGCTCACTATCGTTGGAACATCGGCGGCATCCAATGGAACCGTCACAATCAATCCCGACGGCTCATTAACCTATGTTCCAAACCCCGGCTTCTCGGGTACCGACACCTTCACCTATACGATCACCGATCCAAGCGGCGCAACCTCGACAGCGACGGTCACAGTCAGCGTCGCACCGCCTGTCAATCTCCCGCCGGTGGCAAATCCGGACAGCGCCACCACACCCCTTGACACGCCTGTCACCATCAACGTGCTCGGCAACGACACCGATCCGGAGAGCGATCCCCTGACCGTCACCGGCGCCAGCGTGCCTCCGGCCCAGGGCACGGTGGTCGTCAATCCCGATGGCACGGTCACCTTCACCCCGGCGGCCGGTTTCACCGGCACGGCCACGATCACCTATACCATCAGCGACGGCACCAACTCCGCGACGAGCACCGCGACAGTCGGCGTGAATGCCCCCGTCAATCTCCCGCCGGTGGCAAATCCGGACAGCGCCACCACACCCCTTGACACGCCTGTCACCATCAACGTGCTCGGCAACGACACCGATCCGGAGAGCGATCCCCTGACCGTCACCGGCGCCAGCGTGCCTCCGGCCCAGGGCACGGTGGTCGTCAATCCCGATGGCACGGTCACCTTCACCCCGGCGGCCGGTTTCACCGGCACGGCCACGATCACCTATACCATCAGCGACGGCACCAACTCCGCGACGAGCACCGCGACAGTCGGCGTGAATGCCCCCGTCAATCTCCCGCCGGTGGCAAATCCGGACAGCGCCACCACACCCCTTGACACGCCTGTCACCATCAACGTGCTCGGCAACGACACCGATCCGGAGAGCGATCCCCTGACCGTCACCGGCGCCAGCGTGCCTCCGGCCCAGGGCACGGTGGTCGTCAATCCCGATGGCACGGTCACCTTCACCCCGGCGGCCGGTTTCACCGGCACGGCCACGATCACCTATACCATCAGCGACGGCACCAACTCCGCGACGAGCACCGCGACAGTCGGCGTGAATGCCCCCGTCAATCTCCCGCCGGTGGCAAATCCGGACAGCGCCACCACACCCCTTGACACGCCTGTCACCATCAACGTGCTCGGCAACGACACCGATCCGGAGAGCGATCCCCTGACCGTCACCGGCGCCAGCGTGCCTCCGGCCCAGGGCACGGTGGTCGTCAATCCCGATGGCACGGTCACCTTCACCCCGGCGGCCGGTTTCACCGGCACGGCCACGATCACCTATACCATCAGCGACGGCACCAACTCCGCGACGAGCACCGCGACAGTCGGCGTGAATGCCCCCGTCAATCTCCCGCCGGTGGCAAATCCGGACAGCGCCACCACACCCCTTGACACGCCTGTCACCATCAACGTGCTCGGCAACGACACCGATCCGGAGAGCGATCCCCTGACCGTCACCGGCGCCAGCGTGCCTCCGGCCCAGGGCACGGTGGTCGTCAATCCCGATGGCACGGTCACCTTCACCCCGGCGGCCGGTTTCACCGGCACGGCCACGATCACCTATACCATCAGCGACGGCACCAACTCCGCGACGAGCACCGCGACAGTCGGCGTGAATGCCCCCGTCAATCTCCCGCCGGTGGCAAATCCGGACAGCGCCACCACACCCCTTGACACGCCTGTCACCATCAACGTGCTCGGCAACGACACCGATCCGGAGAGCGATCCCCTGACCGTCACCGGCGCCAGCGTGCCTCCGGCCCAGGGCACGGTGGTCGTCAATCCCGATGGCACGGTCACCTTCACCCCGGCGGCCGGTTTCACCGGCACGGCCACGATCACCTATACCATCAGCGACGGCACCAACTCCGCGACGAGCACCGCGACAGTCGGCGTGAATGCCCCCGTCAATCTCCCGCCGGTGGCAAATCCGGACAGCGCCACCACACCCCTTGACACGCCTGTCACCATCAACGTGCTCGGCAACGACACCGATCCGGAGAGCGATCCCCTGACCGTCACCGGCGCCAGCGTGCCTCCGGCCCAGGGCACGGTGGTCGTCAATCCCGATGGCACGGTCACCTTCACCCCGGCGGCCGGTTTCACCGGCACGGCCACGATCACCTATACCATCAGCGACGGCACCAACCCGCGACGAGCACCGCGACAGTCGGCGTGAATGCCCCCGTCAATCTCCCGCCGGTGGCAGTTCCGGACAGCGCCACCACACCCCTCGACACGCCTGTCACCATCAACGTGCTCGGCAACGACACCGATCCGGAGAGCCGTCCCTGACGTCACCGGCGCAGCGTGCTCCGGCCAGGGCACGTGGTCGACCATCCCGATGGCACGTTCACCTTCACCCCGGCGGCCGGTTTCACCGGCACGGCCACCGATCACCCTATACCATCAGCGAACGGCACCAACCCCGCGACGAGCACCGCGACAGTCGGCGTGAATGC